>NZ_CM171613.1:380000-3752875 GCF_057401885.1 Novosphingobium sp. 550D
TCGTCAATGTCGACCGCCTGAAACTGGGCCGACGCAGTTGGGAGGGCAAGCAACTGCCCGTCCTGCTGGCCGATGATGTGGGCGCCGATGGCATCATCGGTCTCGACGGTTTGCAGGGGCAACGCGTTCTGATCGACTTTCGCCGCAACGAGGTTACGCTGGTCGACAGGATCAGCAAAAATCCCGAGGCCGACGGATTTGAAATCGTGGTCGAGGCGAAAAAGCATCATGGCGAACTGGTGATGACCAATGCCATGATCGATGGTGTGCGGGTTGATGTGGTGATCGACACCGGATCAGACATCAGCGTGGGCAACCGCGCCTTGCAACGCGCCTTGGGCCTTCGCATCCATGACCGCACCGAATTGCAAAGCGTGACCGGCCAAAGCATCACCGCCGACATTGCCACGGCCCAGCATTTCGCCATCGACGGTTTCAAGGTCACCGGCATGCCGATTGCCTTTACCGATTCGCCCACATTCAGCCTTCTGGGACTGGACCGGCGACCGGCGATCCTGTTGGGCATGCCCACCTTGCGCCTGTTCGACCGGGTGGCCATCGATTTTGTCAGCAAGCGCGTGTTGTTCGACATGCCATCGGCCATCGCCATGGGATCTTAGAGCCACGTGCATAGACCTTATGTGGGGACGAGGATTGGCGTTTGCCCTCTTCATCCCTACATAGGCGGCAATGCCTCCTGATCATTCCACCTCGACCGCCCCTGCCGACAAGACGCCGCGCCATGATGGCTGGCAAACCTTGCGCCGCTTCCTGCCCTATCTGTGGCCCAGCGACCGGCGCGACCTGCGCATGCGGATTGTCGCGGCGGTGGTCTTTATTCTGGCCTCGACCGCCACACAGATGGCGCTGCCCTATTTCCTGAAATGGGCGATCGACGCGATGAATGTCACCGGCCCGCGTGTGATGACCGGGGCGATGCTGTTTGTGGTGGCCTATGCGGCGGGGCGGTTTGCGGGCGTGGCCTTTGACAACCTGCGCAACATCGTCTTCGAACGCGTGGGACAGGAAGCCACCCGCGCTCTGGCCGAGAACGTCTTTTCGCGGCTGCATCAACTTTCGCTGCGCTTTCATCTGGCCCGCCGCACGGGCGAGGTGACCAAGACAATCGAGCGCGGCACCAAGAGCATCGACACGATGCTCTATTTCATGCTGTTCAACATTGCGCCCACGGTGCTGCAATTGCTCATCGTGGCGGTGATCTTTCAGATCAATTTTGGCTGGGGTCTTGTGGCGGCCACCGCGCTCAGCATCGCGGCCTATATCTATGTCACGCGCAAGATCACCGAATGGCGCACGCATTTGCGCGAAAAGATGAACCGCCTCGATGGACAGGCTTTGGCCCGCGCGGTCGATTCGCTGCTGAACTATGAGACGGTCAAATATTTCGCCGCCGAAAAGCGCGAGGAGGCCCGCTATTCCTCCGCCACCCGTGCCTATGCCGAGGCCGCCACGCGCAGTGAAAACAGCCTTGGCATGCTGAACATCGCGCAAGGGTTGGTGGTCAACCTGCTGATGGCGGGGGCCACGGCCTACACGGTCTGGGGCTGGACCAAGGGGGAGTATACGTCGGGGCAACTGGTCTTTGTCCAGACCTATCTGACGCAATTGTTCCGCCCGCTCGACATGCTGGGCATGGTCTATCGCACGATCCGGCAAGGGTTGATCGACATGGCCGACATGTTCCGCCTGCTCGACACACAACAAGAGGTGCAGGACAAGCCCGGCGCCCCCGCGCTGGTGGTGTGTCAGCCTTCGGTGGTGTTTGACAATGTGGTCTTTGGCTATGACCGCGACCGCACGATCCTGCGCGGCCTGTCGTTTGAAGTGCCCGCAGGCCATCATGTCGCGCTGGTCGGCCCGTCGGGCGCGGGCAAGAGCACGATTGGCCGCCTGCTGTTTCGTTTCTACGATCCGTGGTCGGGCCGCATCCTGATCGATGGTCAGGACATTTCGGAAATCTCGCAAACCTCGCTGCGCGCGGCGCTGGGCATCGTGCCGCAGGATTCGGTGCTGTTCAACGATACGATCGGTTACAACATCGGTTACGGCCACCCCACCGGCCATGCGACCTCGGCCGATATTGAGGGCGCGGCGCGGGCAGCGGCGCTGATGGGGCTGATCGACCGCCTGCCCTCCGGTTTCGATACCGAAGTGGGCGAGCGAGGGCTGAAACTGTCGGGCGGCGAAAAGCAGCGCGTGGCGATTGCGCGCACCTTGGTGAAGAACCCGCCGATCCTGCTGCTCGACGAAGCCACCAGCGCGCTCGACACGCGGACAGAACAGGACATTCTGGCCACGCTCCACGCCTTGTCGGAAAACCGCACCAGCCTTTCAATTGCCCACCGCCTGTCCACCATCGTCGATTCCGACAGTATTCTGGTGCTTCAGGACGGGCGATTGGTCGAACAGGGCAACCATGCGCATCTGCTGCGAATGGACGGACTTTACGCCGAAATGTGGGCCAGACAGGCTAATGAAACCAGCGAAGCGGTCGCCAACGCTGCCGAATAGGGAAAGGGCCGGATCAACCGGCCCTTTTTCGTATCAGATGTCCACCTCGTGCCAGACCACCGCCTGCCCTACTTTCACGCAGGCATTTTCCGCGTCATAGGTCATCGTGGGCGAACCATAGAGCCGCCACCCCTGCGTCAGCGCCTCGGACACGCGTTCGCAAAAGGCGCGATCATCCTTGCCGGTCAGCAGGCGATAGATCGGGCGGTCATCGGGGGTTTGATAAGTTTTTTCGGTCATGGGCCGGTGATCCTGCAAAAATCGGGGCAGCGCAAGCGCCGCCCCTCATGCATCAAAGGATGAACTTCGACAGATCCGTGTCGCGCGCCAGCGTGTTGAGCCGCGCCTCGACATAGGCCTCATCAATAGTGATCGTCTCGCCGCGACGATCCTCGGCCTCGAACGAGAGTTCCTCCAGCAAACGCTCCATCACGGTTTGCAGGCGGCGGGCGCCGATATTCTCGACATTCTCATTCACCTGCGCTGCGGTGCGGGCAATGGCGCGCACGGCCTCGGGGGTGAATTCGACCGTCACATCCTCGGTGCCCAACAAGGCGCGATATTGTTCGACCAGATTGGCGCGGGTTTCGGCCAGAATGCGCACGAAATCCTCTTCGGACAGCGCCTTCAACTCCACCCGGATCGGCAAACGGCCCTGAAGTTCGGGCAGCATGTCGCTGGGCTTGGCCACATGGAACGCGCCGCTGGCAATGAACAGGACGTGGTCGGTCTTCATCGGGCCATATTTGGTGGCAATCGTCGTGCCTTCGATCAAGGGCAACAGGTCACGCTGCACACCCTCACGCGAAACCGAGCCACCGCGCACATCCGACACGGCGATCTTGTCGATCTCGTCAATGAACACGATGCCGTTGGCCTCAGCATTGGCCAAAGCGACACGGGCCACATCGTCCTGATCCATCCGCTTTTCGGATTCTTCATCCACCAAACGGTCCCACGCATCGGCCACGCGCATCTTGCGGCGCTTCAACGGCTTGCCGCCCATCGCCTTGCCCAGCATATCGGACAGGTTGATCATGCCGATGCCGCCGCCCATGCCGGGGATCTCCATCGAGGTCGAGGATGGCGTATCCTCCACCTCGATCTCGACCTCTACCTCGTTCATCGCGCCTTCGTTCAAGCGCTGGCGGAAACTTTCGCGGGTGGCCTCGCTGGCGCCATCGCCGACCAAAGCTTTGAGCAAGCGGTCCATTGCCGCCTTGCTGGCCGCATCGCGCACGGCCTCGCGGCGGCGCGCCTTTTCCAGACGGATCGCTTCTTCGGCCAGATCGCGGCCGATCTGTTCGACATCGCGCCCGACATAGCCGACCTCGGTGAACTTGGTCGCCTCGACCTTTACAAAGGGCGCGTCGGCCAGCTTGGCCAGACGGCGGCTGATCTCGGTCTTGCCACAACCCGTCGGCCCGATCATCAGGATGTTCTTGGGGCTCACCTCATCGCGCAGATCCGCCGAGAGATGCTGGCGCCGCCAACGGTTGCGCAGTGCCACGGCCACGGCGCGCTTGGCGTCCTGCTGGCCAATGATATGTTCGTCCAATGCGCGGACGATCGCCTTGGGGGTCAGATTGTCATGAGTTTTGTCATTCATGGGGGGTCAACCAATCGTCTCGACCGTCACGCGGTCGTTCGTGAAGACGCAGATTTCCGCCGCCACAGCCATCGCGCGGCGGGCAATCTTTTCGGCGTCTTCTTCATAATCGGAAACGGCACGTGCAGCGGCCAGCGCATAATTGCCGCCCGAACCAATGGCCGTCACAATACCGCTATCGCTCGCTTCGGGCTCCAGCACATCGCCATTGCCCGTCAGCACCAGCATGGTTTCGGCATCGGCCACGATCATCAACGCTTCAAGATTGCGCAGATATTTGTCGGTGCGCCAATCCTTGGCCAATTCCACCGCCGCGCGCAGCAATTGCCCGCGATGGGTTTCCAGCTTGCGCTCCAACCGTTCAAACAGGGTAAAGGCGTCTGCAGTGGCACCTGCGAAACCGGCAATGACCTTGCCGTCTCCGATGCGGCGCACCTTGCGCGCATTGGGCTTCATCACCGTGTTGCCCATCGACACCTGTCCATCGCCGGCGATGACGGTCTTGCCGCCCTTCTTTACGCCAACGATGGTTGTGCCATGCCACTGGATCAGCCCGTGGCCAGCTTTGCTGCTATCCATGGATAGGCATATGGGAGCGGCCCGGAAATTGTCCAGACCGCGCCGGATGAAAGATCAGCTGCCGTTGGGACCGGGGCGACCGCCGGTGCCGCCCGCACCGCCGCCCATACCGCCCGCGCCCACCGTACCGATGTTGCCAAACAGATCTTCAAAGAAGGTCCGCTTGCGGCCCAGCGTCGGGGTCAGATCCTTGTCAGGATTGAACCGGGCGACCTTTTCCATACCCGCACGATCCACGCCCAGCACATTGCCCTTGGCATCGAAACGCACGCGCAGGATCGTCTGCGCGGTCGGTTGCGGGCGACGGAAGGCCAGCTGCCTGGTGTCGGTGGCGATATAGTACCAGTCCTGATCGCCATACTGGCTGGACAGGGTCGGACGGCCCAGCGTGCGCTCGACCGATGTTTTGTTGTCCACGCCCGGCAAGACCGAATCCACCAATGCCGCGTCAACAAAGAACCCGCGATGGTCACGCACCGTGGTACAGCCGCCAAGGCCCATAGCCGCCAGCGCCACAGGCGCCAAAACGCCAATCTTCGCCAGCTTGCCCGAAACTGCCCGCATCACGCTACTGCTCCATCTATGGCCGGCGCCGCGCGGCGGAATTATCCGCCAATCCGCATTGCCAAAGCCTCAAGTCCATGCTTACCGAAAAACGCCTTACGGCTCCTTGACGCGCTGCGCAACTCTCGTTGCCATGCGCGCTTGGGGGCGGGCAATTGAATAATGGCTGAACAACAAAAGGAGCGGCCGACAGGCGCCATGTCCAGTGCAGCAGAACCCAAGCCCTCGCTGATTTCCCGCATCTTTGGGGGCAAATCCGATGACCATGCGGCGGTGCGCCCGCTCTGGCATGAAATCGTCACCTTTGCCCGGTCAAAACAGTGGTACGCCCCCGATGGCAAGCCGGGCATTGCCGACACGCTGGCGGGGCGATTCGATGCGATCACGCTGGTCCTCTCGCTGGTCCTGTTGCGGATGGAGGGGCCGGAGGAAATGCGGCTGCCTTCGGTGCGGCTTACCGAATTGTTCGTAACGGACATGGATGGGCAATTGCGCGAATCGGGCGTGGGCGATCTGGTGGTCGGCAAACATATCGGTCGGTTGATGAGCGTGCTGGGCGGCCGCCTTGGCGCCTATCGCGCGGCGCTGGCGGGGCAGGAAGATCTGGGCGCGGTGCTGGAGCGCAACCTGACCTTGGCGCCGGGGGCCGATCTGGCGGCGCTGGCCGACCGGGCGCGGGGGCTGGCCGATTATCTGGCCGCTCTTGACGACAAGGCCATTCTGGAAGGAAAGATCGGCCAATGAGCAACACGCCCGAATTCAGCCGGATCATCGATATCCGCCATCTTGAAGACAAGCCCATCGAACTGATCGCCACGCCCGAGGAATGCAAGGCGCTGGCCAAACGTTTCGGACTGGTGCGGATCAACAAGCTGACCGCAACCCTGACCATTACCCGCGATGGCGCGATGATCCGCGCCAATGGCCCGCTGGTTTCCGATCTGGTGCAAAGCTGCGCGATTTCGGCCGAGGATCTGCCGCAAAAGATCCGCGAAAAGCTAGCCCTGCGCTTCGTTCCCGATGCGGGCGAGGAGATCAAGCCGGACGAGGAAATCGAGCTGTCCGAAGATGATTGCGACGACATTCCCTATGAGGGGGAACGTTTCGATCTGGGTGAGGCGGTGGCACAGTCGCTCGCACTGTCCATCGACCCCTTTGCCGAAGGGCCGGAGGCCGCCAAAGTGCGCGCCGCCGGTATTTTGGGACAGGAAAACAACAGCCCCTTTGCGGCGCTGGAGGCCCTGAAGAAGAAATAAAAAGGGGGCCGATTGGCCCCCTTCGCTTTTGATGCGGTCCGGCTGATCAGAACGGGATGTCGTCGTCCAGATCGTCGCCAAAACCACCGCCCGACGACGAACCGCCGCCAAAGCCGCCGCTCGAACCGCCAGACGTACGGCCCCAATCGCCGCCACCCGAGCCGCCGCCCGGCGCCCCGCCCGAACGCGCGCCGCCGCCATAGGAACCGCCCGACGAAGCGCCACCGCCCCAGTCACCGCCGCCCGAACGGCCGCCACCGCCGCCGCCCTGGCCGCCACCGGGCGCACCGTCCAGCATGGTCAGCACGCCGCCAACCCCGCCCACGCTGATTTCGGTGGTGTACCGGTCATTGCCGCTTTGGTCCTGCCACTTGCGGGTGCGCAACTGACCTTCGATGTAAACCTTCGAACCCTTGCGCAGGAAACGTTCGGCAACGCCCACCAGACCGTCCGATTGCAGCACGACGCTGTGCCATTCGGTGCGTTCCTTGCGCTCGCCCGTGGCACGGTCTTTCCAGCTTTCGCTGGTCGCGATGCGCAGATTGGCGATGCGCCCGCCGCTCTGGAACGACTTGACCTCTGGATCGGCCCCCAGATTCCCGACCAGAATGACCTTGTTGACGCTGCCTGCCATGAAACCCTCTTAAGCCTAGAACCCTAGCGCGATCGCGCTCCAATAGGTGATGCCCGCAAAGACATAGGCAAGCGCGAAGAGATAGGCCAGCATGAAGGCAGGCCATTTCCACCCATTTGTTTCACGCCGCGTGACAGCGATGGTGGAAATGCACTGAGGCGCGAAAACAAACCACGCCAGAAACGCCAGCGCGGTGGGCAGGCTCCAGTGCGTTTTGAGCTGATCGGACAATTGATGCGCGGTCGTATCCTCATCATCGGCCGCCACGGCATAGGTGGTGGCCAGCGAGGAAACCGCCACTTCACGCGCCATCATCGAAGGGATCAACGCCAGCGCGATGTCGCGGTTGAACCCGATGGGTTTCAACCCCACCGCCAGCCCATTGGCGATATGACCGGCAAAGGAGGCATCGACCTGATCCTGCCCCTTTTCCGCCTGTGGAAAGTTCAGCAGCAGCCAGAGGACGATGTTCACCTGAAGGATGATCGTGCCCGCCCGGCGCAGGAAGATCCAGCCACGCTGAAACAGGCCCAGCCCCAGATCGCGCAGCCCCGGCAGCTGATATTTGGGCATTTCCATGATAAAGCCGCTGGCCTTGCCCTTGGTCACCGACCCGCGCAGGATCAGAGCGACCACCATCGCACCCACAATGCCGAACACATAAAGGCCAAACAGCACCAGCCCCTGAAGGCCGACGAAGCCCACCGGACGATTGGGAATAAAGGCCGCAATAATCACCGCATAGACCGGCAGACGCGCCGAACAGGTCATCAAGGGCGCGATCAGGATCGTGGTCAGCCGGTCCTTGGGATCGGTGATCGACCGCGTCGCCATGATCCCCGGCACCGCACAGGCAAAGGAGGAAAGCAGCGGAATAAAGCTGCGCCCCGACAGGCCCACGCCCGCCATCATCCGGTCCATCAGGAATGCCGCGCGGGCCATATAGCCGGTGGCCTCAAGGACAAGGATGAAGAAGAACAGGATGATAATCTGAGGCAGAAACACCACCACCGCGCCCACACCCGCCATCACGCCATCGGTGATGAAGTCACGCAACAGGCCCGCGCCCATCTCGGCCTTGATGCCATCGGAGAGCAGACCGACAAAGCCTTCCAACCCGTCCTGAAGCGGCGCGGCCCATGCGAACACAGCCTGAAACACCACAAACAGCAGCGCGAGCAGGAACACCGGTCCCAACCACGGATGCAGCAGGACATCATCCATCCGCGAATGCAGGCGGTGCTTTGCGCTTTCCGAAATGATCACACCATCGGTGATGGCATGGGCCTCCATCCGGCGTTCGGCCAGATCAAGGCGCGCGCGCGGATGGGGTGCATCGCCCGCATGGCCCTCGGCCTTGGCAATCGCCTCGCCCAGTTCGGTCAGGCCCCGGCGGCGCACAGCCACAGTGGGGATCACCGGCACGCCCAGAGCATTGGACAAGGCCAGCGGATCGAGCACCAGCCCGTCACGTTCGGCCAGATCGATCATGTTGAGCGCGACCACAGTCGGCTTGCCCAGCGCGATCACTTCCTGCGCAAAGACCAGGTGCTGCTCCAGATTGCTGGCGTCCAGCACGATGACCAGCACGTCGGGGGCGGGTTCACCGGCAAATTCGCCAAGGATCACCTTGCGGGTGACTTCCTCATCCGGGCTGGTGGCGGTCAGGCCATAGGAGCCGGGAAGATCGGTCAATTCGATCGGTTCGCCATTGGGCAGGATCATGCGCCCCGCTCGCTTTTCCACGGTCACGCCGGGATAATTGGCGATTTTCTGGCGCGCGCCGGTCAAGGCGTTGAAAAGGGCGCTCTTGCCCGCATTGGGATTGCCGACCAGCGCGGCCTTGTGCCAGCGGGTCACAGCCCGTTCTCCACCAGCGACACCTGCATCGCGCGGGCATGGGCGCGGCGCAGCGCCACCGTCATGCGCCCGACACGCAGCGCCAGCGGATCAGCCCCGCCGAAAACGCCGCGATGCGACACCGACAATTTGGACCCGACGTCCAGCCCCAGCGCGCGCAATCGCAACGCCTCTTCTTCAACAAGAGTGGCCCAATCGACGGCCACAATGCGGGCACTTTGTCCAACGGGAAGCATGTCGAGCGTCATCACGGATTCTGGCATCGCGGTCATGATGCTGCGCTGCCAGAGTTCGGAGGGAATTGCAACTCACTCGCAATAACCCGATACGATTTATGATGCGGTTTGGTGATTGGGGAAACGCGCAGACGTTCCCGATCAAACCTTGGCCGGATAACGCAAGCGGCCCAGCAGGCGCACCGGGCTGAAATGCATCCCGTCCCGGCGCAGCAACTGACCCTTGATCTTTTCAAAACGCATCACCCCTTCGATGCGGCGATCGAGGAAGGCCAGCGTCTCGGCCTTGCCCTCGCTCTCGTCACTGGCAAAAACCGCCAGTGTCGCCGCATAGATGCCTGCCAGCGTGGCACGCTTGGTGTAATGATTGAAATCAACCGCCCGGTCGCCCGCAAGACGCCACATCGCATCCGCGCTTTGCCAGCCCAGACGCGCGGCCGCGGCCAGATTGCGCGGGCGCGCCATGATCGCCTGAGCACGGCGCAGACTTTCCTCCGCCCCGCCAAGGGCCGACAGGCGGAAACGCACAAGCCGCGAAATCCGCTCACGAATCGGCAGCTTGGCCAATTCGGCCGCCGGCAAGGCCTCGACCATGGCCAGATCGATCGAGGCGATCCAAGCCGAAATCATTGCCATCGCGCCCTCATTAAAGGCATAAAGGGCGACATCTTCCGACACGCCCTTTTCGGCCGCCGCGCTGCGCACGGCTTCATCGCCCCAACCATCGAACACCGCCGCCCGCGCCACCGCAGGCGCCAGCAGGACGCGCAATTCATCCAGCGAAAGATTTTCGGCCTCTTGCATCATACGCTCCTGATTCAGAACGACGGGCCATAGGCAGCGGCCTTGCCGCCGCTCTTCTTGGCGTTGTTGATTTCATCGACGATATTGTCGTTGCGCTCCAGCTTGGCATAATCGCGTGCGGTGCGGCCCGAACTGTCGGCGCGATCCGGGCTGGCCCCGGCCTTCAGCAAGACGCGCACCATGGCGATATCGCGGCGATGAACCGCCGAAATCAGCGGGGTTTCGCCGGTCGAATTGGGTTCATCCACCCGCGCCCCGCCCGTGATCAGCAATTCCATCCCTTCGACAAAGCCCAGATTGGCCGCCACAACCAACGGTGTCTGACCCTTGGAATCCCGAATGTTCGGGTCGGCGCCCTTGGCCAGAAGGAAGCTGATCCAGGTCGTATCCCGACGCGCCGTCACGATATGCAGCGCGGTTTCGCCCGTGGTGACATCGCGGGTGTTGATGATCGTCGTGCCCGGTTCGGCCAGAGCGTCGGTGACCTCCTGCCCTTCCTTTTTCTTCACGCTTTCGAGGAACTTATAGCTTTTCGAAAACTGGGCCTGCGCCGGGCCCGGCATGGCCACGCCCAAAGCCAGCGCCGCGATCAACGCAACACGCAGCCCGCGCAGATTTGTGCCAGAGATCACTTTACTTCCTCCATTGCCAAGCGCGCCCGCCCCAAACCCTCATGGGCGCATCATCACACCTTGCGCAAGGGGCTTTAGCAGAGCATGAACGCCCACGCCATGATCAAGCCTTTGCAAACAGCCCTGATTGCCCTGATGTCGGGTGCCCTGATACTGGCGGGATGCCAATCCGCGCCGTCGAAATCCGAACCGCCGCTGGCGGGCGCGGCCATCGGCGGCGCTTTCACATTGGTGGGCAAGGATGGCAAGAGCGTTCAATGGTCCGATTTCAAGGGTTTCTATCGGATCGTCTATTTCGGCTATACGTTCTGCCCCGATGCCTGCCCCACGGATGTCGCGGTGGCGATGCGCGGGCTGGACGCCTTTGCCAAGGCCCATCCCAAAGAGGCCGACCGCATCCGCCCGATCTTCATCTCCATCGACCCGGCGCGTGATACGCCCAAGGTCGTGGGCGAATTTGCCGCCGCCTTCTCGCCGCGCCTGATCGGTCTGACCGGCACAGCGGCGCAGGTGGATCAGGCTGCCAAAGCCTTTGCCGTCTATTATGCGCGGGGCAAGGAAACCTCGGGCGGCTATCTGATGGACCACAGCCGCATCGCCTATCTGATGGGGCCGAATGGCGAACCCATCTCGATGCTGCCCGTCGATAAAGGCCCGCAGGCCGTCGCAGAGGACCTTGCACAATGGGTGAAATGAGAGAGCAGTTCTGGGAACTCCCGCTCCACCGCCTGAGCAAGGCGGAATGGGAAGCCCTGTGCGACGGATGCGGCCAATGCTGTCTGCACAAGGTCGAGGATGAGGACAGCGGCGACATTTACATGACCAATGTCGCCTGCAAATTGCTTGACCTGCGCACGGGCCAATGTGCCGACTACAAAAACCGCCGCACCCATGTGCCCGATTGCATCCGCCTGACGCCCAAAAGCGTGCGGCAATTGTCATGGCTGCCCGAAACCTGCGCCTATCGCCGCCGGGCCGATGATCTGCCGCTGCCCGATTGGCACTATCTTCTGACCGGCGACCGCAACAGCGTCCATGCCGCCGGCGCCAGCGTCAAGGGCCGCGCGATCAGCGAGACGGTAGCTGGCCCCCTGCACCATCACATCATCTGGCCCGAAGGCATGGAAGCGATGGAGATCATCGAGGACGAAGAATAATGCTCGACTGGCTGCGCCGCAGTCAGAATGAGGAGGATGCTCCCTCGATCGAATTGAATGGCGTGCGCGTGCCCATCGCCATTCGCCGTCTGGCCCAATCGCGCCGGATGACCATGCGTCTTGCCCCCGACGGCAGCGAGGTGCGGATCGCCATCCCGCAATGGGCGCGGACGCAGGATGCGCTGGATTTCGCCAAATTGCGCGCCGACTGGCTGGCCCAGCAAATGGCCCGCCACGCGCCCAAGGTCGCGTTGGCGCCGGGCGGATTGATCCCATTTGCCGGGGTGCCGCACCGGATCGCGCATATCCCCGGCTCCACCCGGCGGGTCGTGTGTGAAGGCGGGGTCATTCACATGGGCGGCGCGCTCGATTCGCTGATCCCCCGCCTGACCCGCTGGATACAGGCGCAGGCGCGAGAGCATTTTACGCAGGATCTGGCCTTTTACTGCGCCCGCGCCGGGGTTCCGGTGCCTCCTCTGGCCCTGTCGGGCGCACAGGCGCGCTGGGGCAGTTGTTCGGCCCGCGGCACGGTGCGACTCAACTGGCGGTTGATGATGGCCCCTGATTCGGTGCGCCGCGCCGTAGTCGCCCATGAGGTCACGCATCTGGTCCATTTCAACCATTCACCCGCGTTTCACGCCCTGCTTGCCCAATTGTTTGAAGGCAGTATCGAGGAAACCAACCGCTGGCTCAAACGCCATGGGCGCTCACTCTATACGCCGCTTGGCTGATAGCGGCGCATTGGGCTGGCAAATGGCGTGATTCATCCCTATCTGCGGGGCGTGATGGTGTTCAAACGCAAGAATTCGATGTGGGCCGATGTGTCCCCGACGGGCGCGGTGTCCGATTTTGTCACGGTGTGGCGCTCGGCAGGCCGCAATCGGTGGCGCTTTGTGCTGGCCGCGCTGGTGGCCAGCGGGACGGTGCTTTCGCTCATCATCCGTGAAGAACATCGCGTGCCCCCGCGCATGCCCTCGATCACCTATATCAACAGCTGGCGCGCGGACCGCACCGACGAGGAGATCAAGGCCAGCAACCTTGAGTTCCAGAAGATCAAGGAACAGCGCCTGCGCGAGCAGGCCGAAGCGGAGGAAGAGACCAAAAAGCTCTATCGCACGCTGGGCCGGATTTCGGGCATGGACGTGGACAAGATCGAACGCGACGCCGCCGCCGAGCGCGCCGCCGAGGCCAAGGCTGCCGCGGCCGAGGCCGAACACACCAAGGCCGTGCAGGCCGCCGCCGCCAAATAATGGCCGATGCCGCCGATCTGCGCTGGCTGGCCGCCGCGGCAAGGCTGGCGGGGCGGGCGCGGCCTTTGTCCCGGCCCAATCCGGGCGTCGGGGCGATTGTGGTGCGCGATGGCGTGGTCCTTTCACGCGGCTGGACTCAGGCGGGCGGGCGTCCTCATGCCGAAGCGGTGGCGCTGGACCGCGTAGATGCGCGCGGGGCGACCATATATGTTAGCCTTGAGCCTTGCGCCCATGTGTCGGCGCGGGGTCCGGCCTGCGCCGATCTGGTGGCGGCATCGGGCGCGGCGCGGGTAGTGATCGGATGCGGTGACCCCGATCCGCGCACTGCCGGGGCCGGTATCGCCCGCATTCGCGCCGCCGGCATCGCGGTGGAACAGGTCGATTGCCCCGTCTCTCGCGCATCGCTGGCGGGCTATCTGGCGCAGCGGGTGAAGGGGCGGCCGCATGTCACACTCAAACTGGCCATGTCGCTCGATGGCTGTATCGCGCGCGCCGATGGTGAAAGCCAGTGGATCACCGAGGCCGAGGCCCGCGCCCA
Organism: Novosphingobium sp. 550D; assembly: GCF_057401885.1. Classification (NCBI taxonomy): domain Bacteria; kingdom Pseudomonadati; phylum Pseudomonadota; class Alphaproteobacteria; order Sphingomonadales; family Sphingomonadaceae; genus Novosphingobium; species Novosphingobium sp. 550D. Next base: position 393,652 of record NZ_CM171613.1, read on the forward strand.
TACCCATCTGATGCGTGCGCAGTCGGACGCGATTCTGGTGGGCGGCGGCACGTTGCGGGCCGACCATCCGCGCCTCGACGTGCGTCTGCCCGGATTGGAGGCGCAAAGCCCTCGTCGCTTCGTGCTGACGCATGGGTCGGTGCCCGAAGGCTGGACCGCCCTGCCCTCACCGGACGCCATCCATGATTTGCGCGATGAACTCTATCTCTTTGTCGAAGGCGGAGCGGCCACGGCGGCATCCTTCCTTCGCGCTGGCCTTGTCGATCGCCTGCTGATCTATCGCGCGCCGATCCTGATCGGCGGCGGGCGGCAGGGCGTCGGTGAATATGGCCTTTCCGCTCTGGCGCAGGCGCATGACCGCTGGCACAAGACCGATCAACGCCAGCTTGGCAAAGACACGCTGGAAATCTATGAGGCTTTCCCATGTTTACCGGCATTGTCACCGCTTTAGGCACCATCGCACAGGCTTCTGGACAGGACCACGTCCACGCCCGGATCACCGCCCCCTTTGACCCCGCTGGCGTCGCCATCGGCGCCTCGATTGCCTGTTCGGGCGTATGCCTGACGGTGGTGGACAAGGGCGGGGTCGCGGGCGATTCGTGGTTTGCCGTGGACATTTCGGGCGAAACCACCAGCCGCACCGTCGCAGGGCGATGGGCGGTGGGCACGACGCTCAACCTCGAACCAGCGCTCAAGCTGGGCGATGAATTGGGGGGGCATATCGTCACCGGCCATGTCGATGGCGTGGGAACGGTGGTCAGCGTGGGTTCAGTGGGCGACTCGATCCGCGTGATTATTGCCGCCCCCGCCGATCTGGCGCCCTATATCGCGGAAAAAGGCTCGATCACGGTCGATGGCATCTCGCTGACGGTGAACGACATCGCCGATCAGGCCGATGGCACCTGCCACTTTGCCCTCAACATCATCCCACACACCGCCAAGGTGACCACTGCGGGCCAGTGGGTTGAGGGCGCGCAGGTCAATCTGGAGATTGACGTTTTGGCGCGGTATTTGAAGCGGATGCAGGCGTTGAAGGGGTGAGTTTAGATGCGAGGGTAATAACCCTCGCGCTCCCGTTACTGTCTGCGTTGCGTGTGGGTTCGGCCAAGGCTGACCGACGCGACGTCGGATATTGAAAGTCTGCGGCGCCAACCAGCGCAAGTTCACCGCGCCGCAGGCTTTATACAAACGAAAAGAGCGCCCCGTCCGAAACGAGGCGCTCTTTCAATATCGGGATTGCAAAGGGACCGAGTCCCTTTGCCCGCCAGAGGCATCAAAGCCCCCAAATCCCAAATCAAGCCGTAACGTCAGCCACAGCTGCGATGAACTTGTCGATGTTGCCCATCGTCAGGCCCGCCACGTTGATACGGCCAGAACCCGCCATATACACGGCATGCTTTTCACGCATGGCCAGAACCTGATCGCCGGTCAGCGGAACGATCGAGAACAAGCCGTTCTGCGTGCCGAAGGGCGCGAAATCGACCGAACCCTGAACGCCCGCCGAACCCAGCTTGGCGCGCACTTCGTTCATGCGGGCGCGCATGACGTCGAGTTCGTTGAGCCACGAAGCGGTCAGGCCAGCATCCGAGAGGATGAGGCGAACCACAGCGCCGCCGTGATCAGGCGGCATCGACCAAGCCGCGCGGGCCAGCGTGGCACCGTTCGAAAGCACGATGTTCACCGAGTCCGCATTCTGGGCCAACACATAGAGCGCGCCCACGCGGTCGCGGTAGTAGCCGAAGTTCTTGTCGCAGCTGTAGGCGATCAGCGCTTCGGGCACTTCGGCCAGAACGCGACGGATGCCATAGGCGTCTTCTTCCATGCCCTGACCCAGACCCTGATAGGCAAGGTCAAGGATCGGCAGGATGCCCTTGGCCTTGATCAGACCGGCGATTTCGTCCCATTCGGCCTTGGTGTAGTCAATGCCGGTGGGGTTATGACAGCAGCCATGCAGCATGATGGCATCGGTGGCCTGCGCCCCGGCAATCGCTTCGCGCAGAGCATCCATATCGGCAACGCCAGCCTTGGTGGCGTGATTGAAACCCTTGATTTCGACGCCAACGTCAGCGGCGATCTGTGCATGGTTGGGCCAGCTGGGCGTGCCCATCAGGATGCGGGTGACGCCCGCCTTCTTGGCCAGAGCCACGGCCAGACGCACAGCGCCGGTGCCGCCGGGGGCCTGCATACCGTCGATGCGGCCATCCATGGTCGGGTTGGCGGCGCCAAACACATAGGGCATCAACGCATGGACAAAGCCCATGTCGCCTTCGGGGCCCAGATAGGCTTTCGAATCCTGCGTATCGAGCAGCAGCTTTTCAGCCGCTTTCACCGATTCGAACACAGGCGTGGCGCCCGTATCGGTGCGATAGACACCCACGCCGAGGTCAATCTTGTCCTCGCGGGGGTCCGCATTGTGGAGCTTGATCAGCGCCAGAAGCGCGTCGGCGGGCTGTTGCTTGAGGTTCGTGAGCATAATGGTCGCGCCCTTACCCCCACGCGCGCGAGGGGGCAAGGGCGTATCGCCACGAAACCGCGCTTAGAGCGGATTCCAGTTCTGCTTTTTCGAAAACTTCATATAGCCGCCGTTGACGCCAAGTCGCAGACCAACGCCCATCCGCACCGGAATCAGCACAACATCCCCGCGGCGCATATAGGAAACGTTGAAACCGCCGACCAAATAGGCCTGCCCTTCACCCGCACCAAAGCGGTGATAGAGATCCTCGGTATTGTAGAGGTTATAGACCAGCATGAAAGTGTTGCCCGCGTTGGCCCCGGCATCAAAACCGATCGACGGCCCCGCCCAATAGGCCGGACGCTGCCCCTCGATCTTGTGATACAACGTGCCCGACCCATAACGAACGCCCAGCGCAAAAGCCCCGCCTGCCTCGCGGCCAACAATATAGCCATTGGGTTCGCCCTGCTTTTTCAGGATATCCTGAATGATCTGGGCCAGCCCCTTTGCGCCTTTGCCAAAGACGCCCTCGGCCGCCCCGATCAGATCGTCTTGATGATAGGTCCGACCATCGACCGGCGGCGTGGGCGCAGGGCCATTGGCGGGCGCATAGGTGGCCCCCGTCGCGGGCGGCGTATAGGGCGCGGCAGGCGCCGGGTTGGCCGGAGCAACGGTGGCCGGAGAATCGGGCCGAACCAGATCGGAATCGATTGGCGGATTACTCTGCGCATGGGCAACCGGGGCAAGGACCATCATGCCCATCGCCACCAAAGCGCCAATTCGGGCGCCGTGGCCTGCAAGACGGTTTGACTTCATCGCTTCATTCCTCTCATCGCGGTGCGGGCCACATCTATCGGGCGCCAGTCTTTTGAACAATCCATCGCCGCGCCCTGTACCAGCCATGGGCGACAGGCCGAGTCGGATATGCGGCAAAACGTGCCCGCCCCACCCTTGCTGCAAGCTGAAGTGCCTTGGCCCCAACGGCAATCGGGCATTTCCCCAAGGAATAAAAAGAAATCATTCTACCCCCTTGCCGGGTGGATAATGCCCCGCTATAGGCCGCCTTCGCCGCTGCGATCCGGAGACGTGGGTGAGTGGCTGAAACCAGCGGTTTGCTAAACCGTCGTACCCTAACTGGGGTACCCCGGGTTCGAATCCCGGCGTCTCCGCCAAGATTGTTGATTTAGGCCATTTTTTCATCAGCCTCTTTCCTCGCTCTTGGCGCCACCCGGCGTAAAACCGTTGGCGCTGTGCCGACTTTTGTGCCTACCCCATCTTGGACTTGAGCTGCTGATCGGGCGTCAGGTAGGCCAGATAGATCTCTGTGGTCTTGACGCTGGTGTGACCCATAATCCCCTGAAGTGCGTAGATTGAGCCGCCATTTTGCAGGTATCTGACCGCGAAAAGATGCCGCAAATCGTGGAATCTGAAGCGCACAAAAGTGTGCCGGGACTGTGCCGACTTTTGTGCCGACCCCTGTGCCGGTTTTTGTGCCGGGGCCTTTGCCAAACGTCGGGCTGTTTTTCCGAACTGAGTGGAAACCCAATCCATCGTTTGGCCATCCGACCGGTGAAAGACGATGAGCGAATGGGGCGACTTTGGCTGCCGCTTGAGGATCGCAATGGCCTTGCTCGTCAAAGGCACGGCGCGCAGCTTACTACCCTTGGTCTTATGTATCGTGGCGATGCTGCGCCCCAGGTCTATGCAATTCCAGTCGAGTTGCACGATCTCATCCTGACGCATGCCGGTCTCGATCGCGAAAGCGCATATGTCGGCGACTTTGGGGGGGAGTTCCTCGAGCATGGCATCAATAGAAGCATCAGTCGGCAGCATAATCGGATCTCGCCGCTCAGGCATCCGTTTTCGATTGATCATGAGAGCTGGATTGTCCTCGATCCAACCTTCATCCTGCGCCACGGTCAGCACCGCGGAAACTGCTGTAAGGTCGCGCCTGAGTGTAGCATTGCTCAAACCCAACGCTCGCCGCCCTTTCAGCATATCACGCAGCCTTGCCACGTCGATCTGATGGATCGCCTTCCCATCCAGCCAAGATCGGCACTGATTCAAGCTAACCAGATAGCGCTTGAGCGCTTTCTCAGAGAGCGAGGCATGCGCCTGCTCGTGCCATGCGATCACCGCTTCTTCCCATAGTTTGGGCGGCGTAATCCCATGGCGTATCTCGTCTTCGATCTGGGCGCGGATGCGTTCTAGCGCTTGGGCCGCCTTTGCCTCCGCCCGCCGCGCTGGTTCAACACGGACATGTAGAGATTTGCGGTACTCACGTCCGGCGACCTGGAAACGGCCCCAGTAGACGCCGTTACGAATGAAGATGTTTTTCGGCATGGCAGTGTGTTTTCCGGTGTTTGCCGCGCCCATTGCCGCAGCTGGGCAATATCGAAGGTCCAGCGGCCTGCCGGCTTGGCAGCACCGGGAATGACACCTTGGGCAGCGAGATTTTGGAGCGTCCGCATCTTCAGACCGGAGATCTGAACTGCCTGACTGATAGACACGCGCTCGATTCCAAGCGGTTCGTTGTAGTCGGCACCTCGCATCGAGGTCCTCCTCTGGTCACGACTGATCTGATTTCGATCCTGGCGACAGCTATGCCCCGGCAGGCTGAGCCGATCCGGAGCCGTTTGCTTCGACAAAATGCTTCGCGACGTAGTCGTCGATTGCCGTCTCCGGCAGCATGAGCCGGCCATTCACGCGGATGTGGGCAAGCTGCTTTCGAGCGACCATCCGTCGAATACGAGATTCGGGCCAGCCGCTTTGAGCGGCCAGTTTGGGGAGTGTCAGCAATTGCATGACTTTCACCTCTGTAGTAGTTTGAGATTGGAGTTTGGCAGAAACTCACAATGGATGGAGTAACTCATGTTTGTGAGTTTCGTCAAGACTGAATCGTGCGGCGGTGCTGTGTGAGCATCGGCGCGCGTTTTCTGGAGATCCGTAAGGCCAAGGGGCTGAAGCAGACCGACGTCGCCGAAGCGATCGGCATCTCGCACGGCGCCTTGGTCAATTATGAAAAGGGGCGTGAGCCTCCGGCCTCGGCGATCCTTGCCTTCAGCCAAGTCTATGGCGTCAGCGCAAATTGGCTTCTGACCGGCGAAGGCCGACCTGATGCTGAGAGCCTAGACAGCATCTATGCCCGTTCAATCGCGACCGCTTGGGCCTTCCTGAGCCGCGGAGGCGATGATGTGGAACAGGACGCGCTCATCAAACTCGGTGGCGCGCTATTCCAATACCTGCTGGAACATGGCGAGATCAGCCCCGCCATGAGCGAGAAGATTTTTGCCCTGAGCGCCTGACATGAACGACAACCAGTTACCGCCAATTGCAGACGCACGCCTCCTAGCCGCAATGAAGGCCGTCAACCCGCCGATAGAAAAGCTGATGGCTGATCGCCTCGCTCTGCGGCAGGAAATGATGCGGACAAAGGATGAATTGGAACGCGTCCGTCATCACTTGCTCCCGAGGTACATTGGCATCGTCAAAGCCATCGCACTGGGGGCCGCGACCTTGGCCCTCATCGCCTTAGCCCTCGCCCTTTTCAAAGGCCTCTTCGAGGTCAAAACCACCGCAACCCTCTTTGCCTCTCTCCTGCTGCCAGTCTGGATCGTCGATCAGGCTGAAAGGAAATTCGGTCGCTGGATCGTTCGCCGTGATGGTCGAGCAGAGTATGTCGATGGAGATGGCAGCGAAGGTCTATAAGGGCGGACGAACCGGAATGACAGGTTTCAAACTGCCAAGGGCGGATAGCTGCCGCTCTGAAAGGACGGCTTTTGCGTGGACTGGCAACCACTTATCATCCTTCTGGTGATGGATCGGGAACGACCTAAGTCGCTACAGTAAGACAGGCAGCACTATCCGCCATGATTTCATGCAAGAAATCATGGCAGATTCAGGAAATCCAGCTATGCTTGTCACACAAGGAAAGGCGTATACGAACCCATGGCGCGCGGCGAACTGATGAAGAAATTGCTGGCGAGTTACGGCAAGGACGAGGAGTTCCGTGCCGTTGCCGAGCAGATCATCGGTGAGGAAGAGAAGAAAAACAATCGCGTACTCGCGCGCTCACTCCGCCGTTCACTCGATGCAGCGCCATCGCGCCCGACTAAACCCAAGGCGCTTGCGCCGCTCATTCCCTTCCCTGAAGCCGCAGCCGACTTCATCGAACTGGTGGAGCCGACGCACAACAAGCAGGATATCATCCTGTCGAGTGAGAATATCCGTATTTTCCTCGATCTTCTGCGGGAGTTTCGGCGGGCCGATGATGTCCGCCGTCGGGGCTTACCGGTCCGTTCCAAGCTGCTGTTTTGCGGCCCTCCGGGTTGCGGTAAGACGCTCTGCGCTGAGATCTTTGCAGCCGAACTCGGCATGCCGCTCTACATCGTCAAGCTTGACCGTCTGATCTCCTCCTATCTGGGCGAGACCGCGACCAATGTCCGCAAACTGTTCGAGTTTGCTCGCAAGCAGCCCACAGTCCTCTTCTTTGACGAATTTGATGCGCTGGCCCGCGCCCGCGAGGACGGTGGCGAGCACAATGAGCTGCGGCGTGTTGTCAACAGTCTGCTGATCTTCATCGACCGGATCGAGCCCAAGGGTTTTCTGGTCGCAGCCACCAATCTCGATCAATCGCTTGATCCGGCTATCTGGCGACGCTTCGATGAGGTGATATGGTTCGATCCACCGGAGACCCGCATGATCGCGCGTTTCCTCGCGATGAAGTTCAAGAATGTCGCGCTGGCTTTCGACCCGCAAGCACATATCGGAGAGCTTTCGGGCTATTCCTATGCCGAGCTGGATCGCATCTGCGTCCAGGCGATCAAGGCGTCGGTGATCGACAAACGAAAACAGGTCAGGGAGCAGGATTTCCTTCATGCCATTGCCGATGAACGACGCCGCCGGCGCAGAGCCGACCGAATGACCGCCTGACCTCCGCCGCGTGGCGCGTTATGATCACCTGCAGCTGTTGCGGCTGCCCGAGCGTCTGCCCCGTCGCAAGAACGGTGGCGGTGGGCCTCCTCCCCAGCGCAATCCGCGCGGGCACAGTGATCGCCTTGGCCAGGAGCTTGGTCAGGCTGTAGCCACCCAGCGCCAGCGTCGGCGCCCCGATGCTGTAGACCCGTCGTTGATCCTACGGGTCCAGATGAGCGGGCCTTTGCTCGAGGAGGAATGGAATCGCGTCGGCCTGACCGTTCTTTCGAGCGATGAGGATCGCACGCTCGTCCTATTCTCCTCAAACGATGAACTGACGGAGTTCCAACGCAAGCTCGATGCCTATGGCCAGGGTGTCCAGCCCGGCCGGCAGAACCCGGCTTTCTCTTCATTCATCGCCAATGTGGAGAGGATTGCCGAAGTCGCGCCGCGCGATCGCATTGGCATGCGTGCCCGCGAAACGGGCTTGGTCGATGTCGATGATTTCCAGGTCGGCGAGGCATACACGGTTGATATCGAGCTCTGGGATCTTGGGAGCCGGGCCTTGCGCGAGCGCAAGATCGACGACATTGTTCGATATGCCGAGGCGCGAGGCGCCGAGGAGCTCGACCGGCATATCGGCCCCAATCTCACGCTAGTCCGGCTTCAATGCGATGGCGCAATTGCGCGCGCCCTTCTGTCAATTGAGGAAATCGCCGAGGTTGATCTGCCTCCCGAGCCGGATCTGCTCGCAGCGCAACACATCGATGATGCGCTGGGCGATGTGCCGGATGTGGAGGATCTCGACGAGAATGCGCCGCTCATCGGGATCATCGACAGCGGGATCAATGACCATCCCTTGATTGAGGATATCATAGTCGGGTCGATCGCCGTGCCGGATACGCTGGGTACAGCCGATGATCATGGGCATGGAACCTTTGTCGGTGGCATCGCGACCTTCGGCGATCTGCGTGCGCAATTGGGTGCTGGAGAACTGGTCCGGCACGCGCGCCTGTGTTCAGCCAAGGTGATCGACCACACGGGCAATTTCCCCAACCGACGTCTCACGCCAAAGCTGATGCGCGAGGCGATAACCGGCCTCCATGAGCAATTCGGTTGCCGGATTTTCGTCATTTCGCTGGGTGATCGGACCAAGGTCGTCGAGGGCGGCAAGGTTGGCCCATGGGCGCAGACGCTCGATGAACTGGTCCGCGAACTGGATATCATCATAATCGTCGCGGCCGGCAACCGTCAGCCACGGCGCGGAATGCGCATCGAAGAGTCCGTCACAGGCTATCCAGGCTACCTCATGGAGCCGGAAAACCGGCTGTGCGAACCGGCCGGTGGCATGAACATCGTCACTGTTGGTTCCGTCGCGCATGGCAACGGGCTTAGCGCCCGCGCTCAGGACAATGTTGGGGTGCGTCCAATCACCGAAGCGTTGGAGCCTTCGCCATTCTCGCGCGCTGGTCCTGGCGTGCGCGGTGCGATCAAACCCGACTTTACCGACATTGGTGGTACGCTGATTTACGATGGCCCTACCGCCTCCCTCCAGGGCGGTGAAGTACGGCCCGAAGCCGGCGTGATGTCGCTCCACTACCGTCCTGTCGACCGGCTCTTCGCGGCGCGATCAGGCACATCCCATGCCGCGCCTCTCGTTGCGTTCAAGGCAAGTCAGATCCTGACACGCTTTCCCGATGCTTCTGCCAACCTCGTTCGCGCCCTACTCGCCACGAGCGCGGTCGCGCCGCCTGAGAGCGTCCGTCGTCTGGCGCCCCTGGGAGATACAGCTGGTCGGGCGCTATTCGGTCATGGACGCGTCGATGCAGAACGTGCTGCCTTTTCTAATGACTCGCGAGTGATCCTCTATGCCGAGGATGAACTCGCGATCGATCATTTTGCAGTATACCAGATACCTATCCCTGAGTTGTTCCAGACCGAACGGGGCCGCCGCACCATCCGGGTGAGCCTGGCTTTCGATCCGCCTGTGCGCCACAGTCGCCTCGATTATAATGGTGTATCGATGGGCTTCCGGCTCATTAGGGGCTGTGAGCCCGACATGATCTTCGAGCATTTCCGACGGCGTACAGCCGATGAAGCTCCGTTCCCCGAGATGGAAGACCGCTATAACTGCAAGCTATTGCCCAATTCGACAGTGCGGGAAAAATCGAGCCTGCAAAGTGCCAGTGTCAGCTTCTCGCGCAATATCCGAGGCTACGGCGACAATTACTATCTTGTGGTGCGATGTGCCGGTGGCTGGGCCGGTGATGAGGGCCAGCAGTCCTTTGCAGTGACTGTTGAAATTTCGCACGAGGCGGAAGTGCCAATCTATGAACGCCTGCGTCAGCGTATCCGTGTCAGGGCATGACGGCGATGACAACGCAACACATCCATCCTATGACATCACATATAGAAGCTGTAGCTGACCTGCGGCTTTTCGTTGACGCTCACATACTTCATGATGTCGCCGATCTTATTGGCGCATTCGAGCGTAATCGGCAGGCGTCCATCTAACTGGGTGTTGTTCCAGTTCATCTTTGTAAGTCCCAGAATCTCGTGACAGATGCTCTCTAGTGATGAATCCTGCTCGTAAACCGTGACCTTCAAGGGGTTCGGCACATACTGCCCTGGATAGGTTTTGTAGAAGTCGACCGTGCCACGCGTGTAAAGGATGCCCTCTGTTTCCGAAAAGGAGAGGAGCGTTCCGCGCTTCGGAGGATATTTTTTGTCGCTGAAGAGGCGAACGTCGGTGTCCGTGATCGCAACGAAATCCTTCGACCGGATGCCCTTTTCTTCGAGCGCGCGCAGGAATCCCTTGCGTTCACCATCCCGGAAGCGACTCGACTTGTGGATCACAATCCGCGCAGGCATGTGTTCAAGCGCGCGGTCATATTCTTCCAGTGCGTTGCGCAGTAGTTCGTATGCCTGATCCTCGCTAAGATAGGGATGGCGGTTCCTCTTATCGATCGACACGGGCGTGCCGCGCAGGATGATCCCGTGCCCGAATTCGTCGAAAACCTGCGCTAGACTAGACGACACGGTCTCACCGTCCCGGCTTTTGTAGAAGCCGATGCCGATATAGCATGACCGCAGCTTGGCCGTGTCTTCCACAAGCCGCCAAGGAATGGTGCGGTTGCCCTTATAGTAGAGGGCGGTACAGAAATTCCATGCCTTGGTGGCGGGATCCTGCTGATCACCGGCGAACTTGGTGATCAGGATCGTCTTCTCACGCACCAGCTGCAGAGGGGTGCCGAGATGCATGCACTTGGCCTTCAGGGTCCGCCGAAAGTTGTGTTCGAGTTCGCTTTCATCCTTCTCGTCGTCATTGGCGGCCGTAGTTATGGAGTCGAACATCTCGTTCGGCATCACGCAGACGATGACGTCCACCGATCTGTTCTCGGCAAGAAACCTGATCTGTTCGTAGTAGAGCTCCACAGCTCTCTCTACACGGCTGGCGCGGGATGAGAGCTTCACGATCCCGGTGATGTCCGACTTCTTTAATGTCCGAGTATATTGGGGCGAGTTGATCAGCCGCGTTAGGAAGCCATAGCTCTGGTTCACACCGCCAAAGCCGCGAAACAGATTGAGGAGCTGCGACTCCGCTTTGCGCTCCACGCCATCGCGGCATTTCTCAAGCCATTCATCGAGAAGATCGATGCCTTCGCCCCGGCCCACGACCCCGATCCGGAGCTCTGTCCGACGCAACTCATCGCGTTTGTCGTATACCCCCATGTGCTCGATGCCGGTACGTGGGCAAATGTGCGTGCCGGTACCGAACTCGAGTAAAGGCTCTGCGAGCGTCGTCAGTTTCATGCCGCCACCTCCTCGTCGGTCGCATCGTCATCATAGTCAGCGAGGGAGACGTCGCCCTCATCGAGGGTTTCATCGGCTTCCCCGCCCACGTCGAATTGAAGCAGCGACCCGAATTCGAGCGGCATCTCTTCGCCCCCGTCTGCGCCGCTGCTGTTCGCTAGAAAGAAGGCCACGAAGCGGACCGCGTTCCTGACGCTGAGATTCAGCTCAAGGCGCTTTTGCTTCGAGAGATACTTCTCATGCCAGTAAGACCGGTTGAAGCCATCATAGGAATAGTACCAGCTCGGCACGATCTGCGCGAACCACTCTCCGCCTAATTTCGAAAAGGTGACGTCGAACGAGAGGTGCTGATGGTACAGAACCTTTTCCGGATCCTTCTTCTGGTACTTGACCGCGTATACAGTCCGGCTCGCGCTAGCCTTGCCAACCCAGGACTCCTTTCGCAGCTCTTGCCCATCCTCGTCCGGCACAAAGAAGAAGAAGCCGTCCTTCGGATGCGATCGGACATTACGCCCTTTCAGCATCTGCCGAGTCTCTGCCCAAAGAAGCTGCTTGAGGATGTTCACGTTGTCCACCTCGTCGGAGTCGGCCAGATCAGCCACGTCCAGCCGCTCAATGGTGCCCTCGTCCACGATGCTGATGAGGTCGCTGGCCTGGATGTCGATGAACGAGAACAGTTTATTGTCATAGCAGATCCACGCGTCCGTAAGCACGTCATTTAGGAGGAGCGCCATTTTGACGACCGACTTGCGGCTCTTCGCGTATCCGCGGTAGTTCAGCTCCTGTTTCGCCCGGGCGATGACTTCCTTGTCGTTGATCGTCAGTTCCGCGACATAGATCGCGTTCGGGAGCTTGATCTGCTGGAGGTTCGTGGTGATCGCCGTGGGCGCTTCGATAGTCTCGGCCCTGATGCTGTTGAAGGCGTCCACCTCCCCGAGAATGTGCTTGAACTCCGTGAGCACCCTTTCTTGTGCGGCTAGGCGCAATCCGCCCACCATGCGGAGGATATCGCCAAGATCGATGATGTGCTTCTTGCAATCGAAGGAAAAGTCGGACGTCAACAGCGCGTCCACGGCACTCTGACTGTACGTCGCCTGTTTCCTGCCGAGCATCAGGACGTAAAGCTCGTCGAACGTGTTGTAATAGGACCGGCTCATGAACTGGGTGACGGTGGATTTCACCTTCTCCAAGGCGGTCGTGGACGTCACCTGGAAGGCTATGCGATCGTAGTCATCGCCCAGATCGATGCCAGGAAAATTTTTCTGCTTCCGATTGAGGTTGATGAGATGGGGGAGGTTGAACACGGACTTCAGGATTGGAATGAAGGCGTCCTCAAGGGCGAGGTTGATATCCGTGCGCCCTTGAGCGGTCGCCAACTCGACCTGCAGGATGATCCGGCTAACAACGTCGCGGAGTTCGTTCTCAACATTGAGCTGTCGCACCTCACACCCCCTTTCGGTAAACGCCTCCTTAAAATGCGAACGCATCTAGGTTTCGTGGACAAAGGGTATCCATTGCAGGGCTGAGACGAGATTGACGAAGCCGAGGTAGGACTCTTTGGTTTTGTCGTATCGAGTTGCGATACGCCGCCAGTTCTTGAGTTTGTTGAAGAGGCGTTCGACAAGATTGCGCCAACGGTATTTTTCGCGATCGTGTGGGATTGGATCGCGCCGATTGCTTTTGGCGGGAATGACAGCCTCAACGTCAGCATTGGCCAATTCCTCGCGGATGGCATCTGCATCGTAGCCCTTGTCCGCCAACAATGCCTCGATCTTATGAGCAATCAAACGGAACAGCGGGCCAAAGCCTTGGATATCGTGGCTCTGGCCCGGCGTCAGGACAAAGCCGAGCGGTCGGCCTTTGGCATCGCAGCGGGCGTGGAGCTTTGTGCTGAATCCGCCTCGCGATCGGCCAAGCGCCTCGGTTTCCTGAGTCCCTTTTTTATGCCGACGGCACAATGATGTGCTCGGACCACGGTGCTGTCGATCATGTCCGCAGTGGCATCACGAGCCACCATTTCGCCCAGTGTCTCGAGCATCGCCTCGAACACCCCGGTCGTAACCCAGCGCCGGTAGCGGCGGAAAACGCTGTTCCACTTGCCATATTCATCCGGCAAGTGGCGCCATTGCGAACCTGTGCGGGCGATCCACATCATGCCTTCGAAATACAGCCGGTTGTCCTGTGCTGGACGACAGCCACGACCACGCTCAGATGGCAGTAATGTGCCGATGATCCCCCACTCGTCCTCCGTCAGCCCAATACGCTCGCCCAACGCCACCTCCAAAAGGCAGCCTTGAATCAACGCCCGATCCTGCTGTCAACCTTTGTCCACGAAACCTAGGTCGATCGACCCGATGATCGTGCCGCTGTTGCGGATGCTGTCGGCGCCATTGCCGACGGTCTGGATCGCGCCGGCAAGGTAGGGATTGCCGAGCGAAAGCGCCAACTGGTCCGTGTCGGCCAGGACGGTGCCCGCCCCGCCATGGATCGTGCCGGCATTGTCGAGTGTCAGCGCGGCGTCGCTCACCCAGATCGCCGTCGACAGGGCACCGGTCGTCTCGATCATGCCGTTCGCCGCGTTGGACACGGCCAGTGTGGCCGCATCATCGCCAAAAAGGGCGATAGCGGCGGAAGGCTGGGAATAAATGAAATCCCCATATCCCGGATAGGCATAGGTTTCCGTCACGCCGTCGCCATTGGCGCGAATGGTACCGCTATTGACGATCTGGGCGCTGTCGCCCGGGAAGCCAAGGCTAAGGCGAATTGCAACGCCTAGGGCACCGCCACTCTCGATCAGGCCACTATTGTCGATCGCATAATGGCCGCCGCTTGCGGTAAGATAATGGTAGTTGCTGACCGCGAGCGCATCGCCTCCGTCAAAGCGCAACGTCCCGCTGTTAGTGAAGCTGAAGCTTCCGGCCGTTTCTCCGGCAAAGCCCGTAAGGACCGACATGGAGCCTTCTATGAGGCCGTCATTCATGATGCCGAGATGGCCTGCTGCCGTCTCTGCGAAACCCGTATTGATGACCACATTTCCGCTGATGAGGCCATCATTGCGGAAACTGACATCGGACACACCATCGCCGAACAGCTCGACCGCGCCATAGCTCGCGCCAGTGATAGTGCCATTGTTGGTGAAGCGAAGATCGCCTTCATAGCCATATTGGACGACCGCAGCGGAATAGCTCAAGTCGGAGATGCCAATGCTGCCCTCATTATCGAAGGTAACGGTCTTGCCTGCGAAGCCGCCGTTCAACGTGCCACGATTGACGAATGTTGCCAACTTCCTGGGCAGATAGGTGGCGACCATCGGTGAGGAATAATAATAGGGAATGTCCGTCGAAATACGCCCGTCGAGCGTCGCCAGATTGACGAAGGCCCCTTCGCCGCCGATGAACAGAATATCGGTCGACTGGGCGGCGGCATCGATCGATACCGTCGCGCCAGCCTGTGCCAGCAGATAGTCGCGTTCAAACCCGATGTCCGGCCGTGCGCCCAGCTTTACCGTGGTGTCGGTTGCGAAGACGCGGCCGAACATGTCCTGCCCCGCGCCACCATCGATGGATCCGGTGACACCAAGATCGTCCCCCAACTGGAAAAGAATGTCGCTTCCTGAGCTGAAGTACAGGTTGCCCTCAATCGTACCTCCATTGGCGATATAGACGCCGGGACCGCCGAAATAATCGTCGCCGAAGCGGACATCGCCCTTGATTATGCCGGCGTTGCTGATCTGGCCGCTGTTGAGGGAAATGGCCGTGTTGCCGACACCGCCCTGAATGGTTCCGGCAGCGTCGTTCCGGATCGACGCTGCGTAGTAGAGGCTTGAGATTGCCGCGCCATTTGCACTGCGGATCAATCCGCTGTTGGTGAGTGTCGCGCCATAAACGAGATAGTCATACGCAACGGCGGTATTGCCCATGTCGATCGTGCCGCTATTGACCAGCGTATTCGCATTGATGATTCCGCGTGCGGTTCCGTCGCCACCTGTCGCTTCGCGAATGGTGCCGCTGTTGATCACGGTCGTCTTGTCATAGGCCGAATAAAAGCTGCCATTAAAAGCGTCCGCTCGGCTGATCTCGATGGTTCCGCTATTAATAATGGTACCGCCGCCAGCGATGGCCGTCAGCCGATAATATTGAGTACCCGTTGCAGTTATGGTGCCCGCATTTTCAAAGCTGTTTTCGCCGCTGACCGCTATCAGGGGCGCCCCAAAAGCAAAGGGATCGGTCATTGTCTTGGACAATGTGCCATGGCTTACCAGCGTAACCGCGTTGGCGATTGCTAGGCCCTCTGCGTCTGTGACGTAGGATGCGGTATTCAGGCGGATCAGAGGATCAGAAAGGCTGGCGGCCATGTCTGCGTTCAGATCGACGCTGCCCTGCCCGGCAAATGTCAGAGTGTCCGCGGGCATTGATGAGGCGCTCAAGGTCAGCGAACTGCCGGTTACCAGATCATAGCCCATGCGCCGGAATATGCCTGTCCTGCCGACGTCAGTCGCAAACGTCCCGTCGATGATATAACGGAGATTCTCGCTACCGTTGCCGGTGACGGTGCCGCTCACTCCGGCAAATTGACCGGGACCATCATTTACGAAGTTGGTGACAAGCGTGTCGTTATCACTTCCCAGATTCAAATCGCCGTCGAGCATGCCGCTCGGGCGAGCGACGAACATGTTGCTGCTAGGCATTCCACCGCCGCCGCTGCCGAAATCGACATCGCCGATTATCAGGCCGGCGTTGGAAAGGAGCGAGCCGCCGGAACCGGGATAGACGGAAGACTGACGAACCGCGGCCATGCCGCCGCGCACGATGGCGCCGGATTCATTGTAAAAATTGCCGCTATAGCCGAACTCCAGGGCTGTTCCGGCGGATCCGATCGTGCCGTTGTTGACCAGAGTGGCATAATAGATACGTGCGCCAACGGTTGCGCCTTCTATAAGCCCGCTATTGGTGGAACGTCCATTCAGCGCATTGCTGAAATCCACGCCTAGTCCAGCGGTGGAGCGGATCGTGCCGCTATTGGCTAGCGCAATGGTCGTGATGACAGCTGTCCCGTCGGCAAGGATATCGCCGCTATTTGCAAACGCGTCGCCACGGGTAATGCGGACCGCGCCACCGCCAATTGCCGAGATAGCGCCGGAATTGCTGAAATAGGACTCGTTATCCAGATCAACCGCGAACTGATCCGTGCTGATGAGGCGAGCACGAATTCTACCTTCATTGCTCGCCGTCAGGCCGCCGGTCGCGCCATTGTCGCTGACCAGCGCCGGACCATTGGTATCAATGAGGCCTCGGTTGATGAAGCGATTTTCCGGGTTGTAGTAATAGCGATCACCGCCACCAACGGCGATCGTGCTGGTCGACACAAAGTCCAGCCCCAATGTCAGCGTGGAACTTCCGCCCACCCATATGGCCTGTTGCTCAAAGGTCGCCGGAAGCGCCATCCCGGAATCGAGGATCGTATCTTCCAGGAAGAGGTAACGCAACGTGTCGATCCCGTCACCGGCATCCAACCGTCCCGTGACGGTACCTATGCCGGTCGCGTCGGCAATGAACACATCATCGCCCGCGCCGAGGCGAACATCGCCGTCAATCAGACCGCCGCGATTGTCGATTATGCTTCCGTTATAACGGTTGCCGGTGGCCGAAACGACATTGCCGGCTATGGTGCCAGTGTTGGTCAGATCGATGCGACCGTTCGTTGCGATCGCATCGCCCGGGCTTTCGATCCGGCCGCTGTTACTGATGGACAGATAAGACGGCGCCGTAATCGCCGCGCCCGATGCGGCGCGAATGATGCCGTTCGCGCCATTGTCGAGATAGAAGATCGTGTTGCCGGCGATGGCGGCCCCTGAACCCAGATTTTCGATCAATCCGGCATTTTCGACATAATTGCCCGGATTGAAGTTTCGATATTGGAAGATGGTGGCAGCGCTGCCGCTGGAGCGGATGATGCCGCTATTGGTGATCGTGCCTTGCCCATAATAGACGTAATAGCCGGGAAGGTCGCTGATCGCGCTGATCGCGCCACCGTCGATCAACCCTTCGTTAGCGAGCAGGCCAACCTGCGCCTGGATTGCCCCGATGACGCCCGTCTTGCTGTTATAGATGCTCTCGAACCGACCGCTGGCCGTATCATTGCCGCGTAGCGCAATGCCGCTCGTGCCGCTGATCGTTCCGCTGTTGGAGAGTGTCACCCAGGCCCAGTCCTGATGATAGCCGCCGACCGGGTTGACGGAGATGCCGATGCTGCCGCTGATGCTGCCGCCTTGTTCGACGGTGATCGCGCTTGCTGTCAGCGTTGAATAGTAGCTGTCGGTTAAACCGGCAGGCCGTCCAATCACGTAAATACCGCTATTGGCTCCCGTTACCGTGCCACGGACGATGATTTCCGATGCTGCATGGCCAAAGCTATCGGCTTGTGCGGGAAACTGGACGATGATGCTGCCGCGGCCCGGGCCGGACACCGTTGCACCAGAATCGACGACCACTTTTGCATCTTTGACACCAGCGATCAGACCATTTTCTTCCAAACCGCTGCAGGTCGTCACCATGTCGGTCACAACTGGATTAGGCACACATTGTGCCCAGGCTGGCGAGGCCGAAGCGGTCGCAACCGCAGCCACGCTGCTGCTAAGCGCCAACGTCCAGCGGCGCACCGACATTTTGTTCCGACCGACCACGTAAAACTCCCCCCCGTAATAATGTAGCGCTTATGTGGCGCCAAAATTTCATCCCCGCCAAACCGCATGAACGGTCATGTCATTGTTGTCGAGACGCAAAATTCTAGGGTGCGCCGCATGATGCCTAAGGGGCAGTGTCGCTGCTTTTCTCTCTCGATACGAGCTGACCACTGATGTGGGAGCGTCTGCTGATGGATCTTGAAAAGCCGGGCTGGCAGCAAAAAATGACAGAGGCCGGGATCGATGGGTGAGGGGCTGATAGGGTTCGGATCTGGCGATATGTATCCGGTCGCCCGCCCAAGATTAGGCCGTCACCACCCCCCGGCCACGGATTGGACGATGACGCCGGATGTCCGCGCGATCAGCACGAAATTGGTGCCCGCATAGCACCAGACATGTCCGGCCGGCGCCACGGCAAGGCCGAAGCCGGCGGGATTGAGGACCACATAGTTGCGCATCGAAACAGGCAAGGTGCCGCCCACCCGCCAGACGACGTTCACATAGCGCGGGGCCACGGGATAATAGCCAAAGCCGGGCGCGAAATAATAGCCATGGCGGGGACCATGATAATAAGCGAAGGCGGGATGGCCGCGCCACCAGCCAGGGCGTCCCCGGTCGACCACGACCGTGCGGCTTTGCACCAGCCTTGGCGCAGATATGACGGTCGTCTGACGCACGGCCTGTGCTTTGGCCGGCGTGCCCATTGCCGTGGTCATGGCGATGAAGAGCAGAAGGCCGGTGCTCGCCCGGACGGAACCGATGCGGAATTTGGGCAGGGCAATGACGGGGCGGCCGGATGGATGGAACATGATCGAACTCCATGTGATGGGAGCCCGTTATCGCGCCGTTTTGCATCAACTGATCGGGGCTTGTGTATCAATCCGTGTCGGCCCTGCGGAGCGACAATATCGCGCGAAACCCACCCTCCCGACGATTCTCCAGCATGAGGTCACCGCGATAGCGCTGGGTCAGCGCCTGCACGATCGACAGGCCCAGGCCGACGCCGCCGGTCTGCCTGGCCCGTGAACTCTCGACCCGTTCAAACGGTTCGGTCAGGCGCTGCAAGCTGCCGTGCGGTACGCCGGGGCCATCATCCTCGACCAAGATACGGATATGAGACGCGTCGCTCTCCACCCGGATGCGAGCCAGGCCACCACCATAGCGGACCGCATTATCGAGCAGGTTGGCCAGCATGCGCTGCAACGAGATGTGGGAAACATGGGCATGGAGCGGGTGCGGCAAGGGTGCGATGTCGACCAGTTGGTCGCGCTGGGACCGTTCCGCAGCGACGAGCGCCAATTCGGCGCGAACATCACAGACCGCCATGTCCAGATCGGTCGCGGCGGACTCGCGCGCGAAGGTCAGGGTGTCGCTCAGCAGGGCACGCATTTCCTCGATATCCTGTTGCGCCAGCAGGCGCTGATCCTCATCCTCGATAAACTCGCTGCGCAGATCCATCCGGGTCAGATAGGTGCGATAATCATGAGCGATGGCGGCGAGCATGCGGGTTCGCTCATCGAGCAGCGCGCGCAGGTGCTGGCGCAACTGGCTGAAGCTTTCGCCCAGTTCGATGATTTCCCGTGGTCCTCCCGGCTTCAACTGGTCGAGCCGGTCGTCGCGCACTGCGCGGGCAAGTCGCTCGACCGGGCGCGTGGTCTGCGAGGCGAGCCAGAGGATGACGATGATGTCGACGATCGCCACAGTGAGCAGGAAGAGCATCAGATTGCTGACGATCTTGGTGAGGGGCGCGGCGACCATCTGCTCGACCCGGATGGCGTTGCCCTCCGCCAATGCGACCGATACCCGCACCGGGCTCAGGGTGACGGCTGGCCACATGTCGATATTGGCGGGGCTGATATCGCCCTGTGTCTCGATCCTGAAGGGGCGGCCGCCCAGGGCCTGCCGGTAGCGGGCCAGGGTCGTCGGGGTGGCCGATGCCGGATTTTCAGCTGGCAGCGCCTTGAGCAGGGTGACGCGCAGGGTCGCATCGGAAAAGGCGCGGACAAGGTCGGCATGGGTGTTGGGCGGCGTCCGCTCGAAGGCCGTTACAATGAGGGCAACCTTCTCCGGAACGGGAACCCGGTAAAGCGGTGCGATCTTGCGCATGTCCGTCTGCTGCAGGAACAGAAGGGTCACCGCGATCATCGCCAGAAGATGCAACAGGACGATCAGTCCGATGCGGTCCCGCAGACGCAGCGGACGCAATTTCAGCATCGCGTCACCGCCGGCGCGAACAGATAGCCATCGCCGCGTACCGTGCGGATCATCGCCGGCTCGCGTGGATCATCGCCCAGTTTGCGTCGCAACCGGCTCATCTGCACATCAATGACGCGATCGACCGGGCTGGCATGGCCGCCACGCGTCCAGTCGATCAGCAACTCGCGCGAGAGGATGCGTCGGGGATGGAGAACGAGCGCATGCAGCAGGTCGAATTCGCTTGTCGTAAGGCCGACCGGTTCGCCTGCCGGGTTGGTGAGGTCGCGGGCGCCCAGGCGCAGCAACCAGCCTTCGAAGCGGAAATTGTCGCCGCTTTCTTCGGCAGAGGCGGTCGCGATGTCGCGGGTGCGCCGGATGATCGAGCGTAGCCGTGCCAGCAATTCGCGCTTGTTGAACGGCTTGGCCAGATAGTCGTCCGCGCCGATCTCCAGGCCGATGATCCGGTCGATCGGATCATCCTTGGCAGTGACGATCAGGATCGGCAGGCGCGGCCAGCGCGCGCGCAGACGCTGGCATATCTCCAGCCCGTCCTCGCCCGGCAGCATCAGGTCGAGGATCAGGCAATCGAGCCGTTCCAGGACGCCGTCCGCCTCCAGTCCGGCCGAGCCTTCAAAGGCCAGCACGTCGAAGCCCTCGCGGGTCAGCAACAGCTTTACCAGGTCGCGGATGCCGGGGTCATCCTCGACGATCGCGACCATGCCATTGGACGCCTGGGGCGGGGCCATCATCTCGTTCCTTTCGTCATCAGCATATGGCTGCGATCAGGGCGTCCCCGGAAACAGCCACACTGCGGCCGGGGACGATCGATCACTTGCCATATTTTGCAGCGGCAGCGCGCAATTCTTCCGGGGTCAGTTTACCGTCCCGGTCGGCGTCGATCATCGAGAAGCCACGCTCGCGGCGGCCGGCGGCCTTCCATTCTTCCAGCGACAGGGCGCCATCCTGATTTGTATCCGCCTTGGCAAAAATGTCCCTGGCCCTGGCGGACGCATCCTGCGCCATGGCGGTCGGGCCCTGGGTTGCGGCCAGGGCCACCAGCGTCAGGGCGATCGTCGGATATTTCATGTCATTCTCCTTGGTCAGGCCCGAAATGAGCATGGATCATATAGCGGTCCCACAGGCGCCATGTCCGATGGCTGGATGAAGACAAGTTACAGTTTGTAACAGCGGCGCGCGAAGCGGTGGCTGCTGCAAATATTCGATACATTCTGCGGCAAGGCGGTTCATCCGGATGCCCGACATGTTCCTTCCCGCACGGCTCTCGCTGATGCGGAGAAGGAGAATGCACCATGAACAAGCGCCAATTCGCCATTGCCTTCCTTTCGACGCTGGCTGCCGCCGGCACGATATCGACGGCCGAAGCCCGCAGCCGATCTTTCCAGCACAGCCATAGCCGGAGCGTTCAGGGACCAAACGGGCGCGGATTCCATCATGACTATGCGGCCTCGCGCGGTGGCGGGCAGGCCGCCATGAGCCGGAATATCCAGACCAATGACGGACGCGGCCTCAGCAGCCAGCGCGGATATCAGGTGCAGGATGGCCAGTTCCACGGTGCGACCAGCCATGTGACCAACAGCGGCAAGAGTTGGGGACGGTCGACCAGCGCCGTTGCCAACGGCGATGGCACCGCAACCTATCAGCGCGACATCACTGGCCCCAATGGCGGTTCGGCCTCCCGCTCGGGCACTATAGGCGGCGGACCGCGCTGAACATGCTGAACCATGGCGCATCCCGTTCAGCATCGATGCGCCATGGTTCAGGCGGGCTGTTACATGATGTTACATAGCCCCCATCGAGCTGTTACAGATCGCCTCCATTTCCAAGCCCTTGCACGAACGGGCCTGCTTTTGCGGCCTTTCTCCACGGGGATGGAATGGCACGTTTTGCCCATGTCGCACCGATCGCGGTGCTGTTGCTCGCCGCCTGCCACACGGAGCCCCCCGCCAGGGATGAACGGCGCGCGGTGACGGTCCAGCGCGTCGGCGCCGGTCACGCAAGCGAGGCCAGTTATGCCGGGGAAATCCGGTCCGCCTTCGAAAGCCAGATCGGCTTCGAGGTGGCGGGCCGCATCGTAGAGCGCAGCGTCGATCCGGGCAGCCATGTCCGCGCAGGCCAGATGCTGCTGCGGCTGGACAATGCCGATTATGCGCGCGCGCTGGACAGCGCCGTGGCGCAAAGCGGTTCGGCCCGGACCGCCGCGGCAGTGCAGCAGGCCGACTTGGCACGATCGCGCACCTTGTTGCAGCAAGGCTTCATCTCGCCAGCGGAATTCGATCAGCAAAAGGCCGCAGCAGTCCAGGCGCAGGCGCAGTTGCGGGCTGCGGCCGCCCAGCGCGGTACGGCATCCGCCCAATTGGGGCGCACGCTTCTGTCGGCGCCGCGCTCGGGCGTGATCACGCAGATTCAGGCCGAGGTCGGTCAGGTAGTGGGCGCCGGGCAGGCGGTGGTCACGCTCGCCGATCCCGCGCACCCGGAAATCGCCGTGGCACTGCCCGAAGGCAGTCTGGAGCGCATCAGGGGGGCGTCGCGCTTCAGCGTCACCCTGTGGAGCAGCCCCGACCGGCGTTACCCGGCGACATTGCGCAGCATCGCCGGCGCAGCCGATCCGACGACACGCACATTCGCGGCCCGCTTTGCCATTGCCGCTCCAAACCAAGCGCTACGGATGGGAGAGACCGCCGAATTGCGGGTTGAAGATCCAACGGCAAAGGCCGCCGTCCGGGTGCCGCTGACGGCCGTGCTACAGGCAAATGAGCAGGCACAGGTCTGGATTCTGGATCGGCGGACGATGACGGTGCAACCGCGCGCCGTGCAGATCGCAAGCGCCCAGGGCGACATGCTGACCATCCTATCGGGGCTGAGGCCCGGCGAGACGATCGTCACCGCCGGCATCCATCTGCTGCGCGCGGGCGAGACGGTGCGCGTCGTTCAGGTGCCGCAATCATGAGTGCGGACCAGAAGGGCATGAACCTGTCGCGCTGGGCGTTGTCGCATCAGCAGATGGTCGGCTTCATGCTGGTGCTGGCGGCGGTCGCGGGCCTGTTTTCCTACATGGCATTGGGCCGCAAGGAAGATCCCGAATTCACCGTCAAGACGATGATGATCAGCGTCGGCTGGCCCGGT
The DNA here is from genome assembly GCF_057401885.1 of Novosphingobium sp. 550D. Classification (NCBI taxonomy): domain Bacteria; kingdom Pseudomonadati; phylum Pseudomonadota; class Alphaproteobacteria; order Sphingomonadales; family Sphingomonadaceae; genus Novosphingobium; species Novosphingobium sp. 550D. The sequence continues at coordinate 416,853 of NZ_CM171613.1, forward strand.
GCCACCGCCGAACAGATGTCGGAGCAGGTCATCAAGCCGATCGAGACGGTGCTGACCGAAAATATCCCCGAGATCGACTATGTGAAGAGCAAGGCCAGGCCGGGTCAGGCGACGCTGAACGTGACGCTGATCTCGACCGCCAGGAGCAGCGCGGTTCCCGGCATCTGGTACACGGTCCGCAAGACCGTGACCGACCATCGCGGCGATTTGCCCGACGCTGTGATCGGGCCGTCCTTCAACGACGAGTTCGGGACCACCTATGGCAATATCTATGCGATCACCGGCGACGGTTTTTCCTATCCGGTGCTCAAACGCTATGCCGAGACCCTGCGCGACCGCATCCAGATGCTGCCCGATGTCGCCAAGACACAGATCATCGGTGCGCAGGATGAAGCCATTTATGTGACCTATGACAGCGCCCGGCTCGCCATGTCGGGCATTTCCGCGCAGGCGATAGCCGACGCGCTCGACACGACCAATGGCATTGCCGCATCCGGCATCGTGGAGGCCGGCGCCGAACGGGTGCGGATGCAGGTGACGGGCGCCTTCGGATCGGTCGAGGCGATCGGCGCAACACCGATCGTCGCCAATGGCAAGCGCATCCGGCTCGACGCGATCGCGACGGTCGAGCGCAGGCCGGTCGACCCCGCCACCTTCAAGATGCGTTTTGGCGCTCGGGATGCGGTGGGTGTCGGCATCAGCCTGCGATCGGACGGCGATGTCGCCCGCCTGGGAGGCGATCTCAAGCATGTCGTCGCCACTCTCCAGTCCGAGATGCCGGTCGGCGTCGAGATTCACACGGTGTCCGACCAGACCCATGTGGTGGACGAATCGGTCGGTGAATTCACGACCTCGCTGGTCGAGGCGATCGTCATCGTGCTGGCCGTCAACTTCCTGTCGCTGGGCTGGCGTCCCGGCATTGTCGTCGCCCTGTGCATCCCGCTGGTGCTGGCAATGACCTTTGTCTCGATGCTCTATCTGAACATCGACCTGCAGCGCATCTCGCTCGGCGCGCTGATCATTGCGTTGGGCCTGCTGGTCGACGATGCGATCATCGTGGTCGAGGCGGTTGTGACCCATTTGGAGGCGGGATGGACCCGCACCAGAGCTGCGATCAGCGCCTATGGCGTGACAGCCGTGCCAATGCTGGTCGGCACGCTGATTACCGTTGCGGGCTTCCTGCCGATCGCCATGTCCAAGGCGACGGCCAGCGAATATGTGATCTCGCTGTTCCAGGTGATCGCCATCTCGCTGATCCTTTCATGGATCGTCGCGGTCATCTTCACGCCCTTCATCGCCTATTATCTGCTGCCGCAGCGGGCCGATGCGCGCGACGATGCGGGTGAGCCCGACGAGCAATATGAGGGCCGTTTCTACGGCTGGTTCCGGCGACTGCTCGACCGATGCCTGGAACGGCGCAAGACGGTGGTGGGTCTGGCGCTGACCATGTTCATCGCGTCGATGCTGCTGTTCCAGATCGGCGTGCCGCGCCAGTTCTTTCCCGCGTCCGACCGGCCCGAACTGGTGGTCGACCTGCAATTGTCGCAAAATGCCAGCTTCGCCCAGACCCAGGCCGTGGCGGCGCGGATGGAGAGGCTGCTGGCGACCGACAAGCGGATATTGTCCGTCACATCCTATGTCGGGGGTGGATCGCCGCGCTTCTACCTCCCCCTCAACGTCCAGACACCGGACATCACGCTGGCCGAACTGGTCCTGCAGACGCGGGATGAAGAGGCGCGCGAAGCGGTGATCGGCCATATTCAGGGCCTGTTCGCCACCCATTTCCCAGAGGCGCGGGGGCGGGTCAGCCGTCTGGAAAATGGCCCATCCGTCGGTCAGCCTTTGCAATATCGCGTGGCGGGACCGGCACTGGCGCAGATTATTCCCGTGGCGGACAAGCTGGAGGCCCTGATCCGGGCGGACAGCCATGCGCGCGACGTGAACAGTGATCGGGGCGAACCGTTGAAGGCCATCCGCGTCGATCTGGACCAGGACAAGGTCCGGGCATTGGGCCTGTCGACACAGGCGGTCCAGCAATCGTTGCAGACGGCGATCGGCGGTGCAGGGACGACCAGCTTCCGCGATCGCGACCTGGCGCTGGACGTGGTTCTTCGCCTGAATGAAGCCAAGCGCACGGATCTTGGCCGGATCGCCAATCTGCCGATCCAGACGCCCAATGGTGCCGTTCCGCTGTCGCAGCTCGGCCATGTGTCCGCGGGCAGCGAGCCTGCTGTCCTCTACCAGCGCAATCGGCAGCCCACGATCACCATCGCCGCCGATGTCGAGGGCGAGCAGGCGAGCGACCTCGCAAAGCGGATAGAGCCGCAGATCGCCGCGATGCGCCGCGCGCTTCCGCCCGGCGCATCGATCGTCAAGGGCGGATCGGACGAGCAGAGCAGCATCAACCAGAAGGCGACACTGGCGGCAGTGCCATTCGCCATCTTCGTGATCGTCATCCTGCTGATGCTCCAGTTGCAGAATGTGAAGCGCATGCTGGTCGTGCTGGCGACCGGGCCACTGGCGCTGATCGGCGTAGCCCTGATCATGGCGCTGTTCCGCATTCCCTTTGGCTTCGTCGCGATGCTGGGGTCGCTAGCGCTGTTCGGCATGGTGCTGCGCAACTCGGTCATCCTGATCGCGCAGATCGACACGCTGTCGGCGCATGGTCTGCCGATGCGGCAAGCCGTGCGCGAGGCGGCCGTCCATCGGCTGCGACCGATCATGTTGACGGCGCTGGCCGCCATCCTGGCCATGATCCCGCTAACCCGGTCAACCTTCTGGGGGCCGATGGCCTGGGCGATCATGGGCGGCCTGATGGTCGCCACCATCCTGACCCTCATCGTCCTGCCTGCACTTTACGAACTGGTCTTCGATCGACCGCAGCGCTGTGCCGGCAACCCGGAGATTTCCGCATGAAGCATCTTCTTTTCCTCGGGGCCGCGATCATGGTCGTGCCGTCGGCCCATGCGACCGACCTTGTCGACGCATGGCAGGCCGCCGCCACCCACGACCCTGATTATCTGGCGGCCCAGGCCCAACGCGATGCAGGGGGCGAGTCGGCCGTGCAGGCGCGGGCACTCAAGCGTCCGAGCGTCCAGTTCCAGGGCGGCTATCAATATAATGTCACCGAAACAAACGCCCGCCTGCCGGAGGATCTGGAGCCGGTCTTCACCGGCAGCCGGTCCGGTGGTCGTGCCAGCATTGCGGTGCAGGCCGTCCAGCCCCTCTATGATGCCTCGAAACAGGCTCAGGCGGTTCAGCTGCGCGAAAAGGCGGCTGGCGCCGATGTGCAATTTGCAGCCGAACAGCAGCAGTTGATCCTTCGCGTTGGTCAGGCTTATTTCAAGCTGCTGGCAGCGCAGGACAGGCTTGCCTCCTATCAGGCCCAGGTCGCTGCATCCGAACAGCAACGGCGCGGCGCACAGGCGCGTTTCGATGCCGGCCGGGCGCGCATAACCGACGTCCGCGAGGCGGAAGCGCGGCGCGATGCAAGCGAAGCGCAGCGCATCGGCGCGGAAGCCGACCTCGCCTATGCGCGCGCCGATTTCGCGGAGCTGACCGGCCTGCCGACGGAAGGTCTGAAGCGGCCGGCTGACGGGTTCCAGGCGCCTCCGCCGCCTGCCGGGCTGGAGGAATGTATCGAGCAGGCGGAACGCCGATCACCGCTGGTCCAAGCGGCGGTGCATCAGGCCAGGGCGGCGGGCGCCGAGATCGACCGCTACGGTCTTGCCGGGCGCCCCGTGGTCGAAGGCGTTGCAGGCTATCAGGGGCAATATCGCCTGGGTGGCGACAGTGGCAATGGCATCGTGCCTGACCGTCTCCAATCGGCATCGGCGGGGCTGCGTATAACCATCCCGCTTTATGCCGGCGGCGCGATCGCGTCGAAGGAACGGGAGGCCCGCGCCAACGCCAGCAAGGCCGTGCACGATCTGGATGGCGCCCGGCGCGATGCGCGGCTGCAGGCGCAGCAGGCCTGGTATGGGGTATCGACTGGCGCGCGTCGGGTCGCGGCGCTGGATACCGCGCAGCGCTCGGCTGGCCTGCAGCAGGTGGCTTCCAATACCGGTCGCGAAGTCGGTATCCGGACCCAGGACGATGTGCTCAATGCGCAGGCCCAGAGCTTTTCCACGGATCGTGACCGGCGGCAGGCAATCTATGATTATCTGACGGCCCGGCTCCAATTGGCCGCAGCGACCGGCGACCTGAACAGCGAGGCGCTGGCCGGCGTCAACGCCATGCTGCAATGAGCGCCGGCCGCTATTCAGGCGTTGGCCGGGCTGATCGATGGGGCGGGACTGGCGATATTACGGCCGGCGCCTGCGTCGATCGCCATGGCGACCATGATGGTGAACGATCGGGCTGCATGGCCAAATGCCCTGCCGAGCGCCGCGCTACATTCATGGACGAGTGCATGCTCCCGCCCTGTTGAGTATCGCCGAGAATTGACCCAGGATTATCACTGAGAATTGGCTCTGACTCACTTTTGCTGCTGATGATGGTATCCTTCCTGCGCTTCACTGGGAGGATCAGCCATGCATGGTCGATTTCAGCGCGCCAGCCTCGCACCCGAGGGTTTCGTCGTTACCTCGGTTGAGAACACTGGGCAGAATTTCTGCATATTTCTGCGATCTCGCTGTCTTCATGCACTTTGTCCTGACTGTGGACGACCAAGCCGGCGGATCCAGAGCCGATATGTGCGGCGGCCATCGGATTTACCCCTCGGTGGTCGGCGCGTTGTTCTGGCTATTCTGGTGCGTCGCTTTTGGTGCGATAACGTTGTGTGTGGTCGGCGGATCTTTTGCGAACGATTCAGCGAAGGGATCTTGGCACGCTACGGTCGAAGAACCCAAAGGCTTGAGACGATCATCCATCATCTCGGATTGGCACTGGGCGGCAGGCCTGGGGCAGCCTTTGCCGCTCGGCTGGTGATGCCGGTGAGCAAGGATACCCTGTTAAGGGTTGTTCGTCGGCACGTAACAGGCAGTCATGATGAATTGCATGTCATTGGCATTGATGACTTTGCGTTCCGTCGAGGTCAAACCTACGGCACCATCATTTGCGATCTGGAACGTCGCAGGCCAATTACCCTATTGCCAGACAGAGCCTTGGAAACGTCTCGAGCCTGGCTTGCCAAACGCCCGTCAATATCGACCGTCGCCCGCGATCGGGGTGGCGGCTACGGTGAAGCGATTGCCAGAGGCCTGCCTCTTGCCGAACAGGTCGCTGATCGCTGGCATCTCATGGAAAACTCTAGCCGCGCGTTTCTGGATGCGGTCGGCAAATCCATGCGTCAGATCCGACACGCAGTCGGCAGCAATGTCATTGATCCCAAACTGCTTACCTGTGCCGAAAAGCTCCAATACGAAGGCTACTTACGCCGCCAGCAAACCAATGAGGCGATCCAGGAACTGGCAAAGAACGGGGTATCTATCCGGCAGATTGTTCGCCAGACGGGCCACAGCCGAAAGCTGGTACGCGATGTTTTGCGTGGCCAGCGTCTGGACGTATTCCGCAGCAGACCCAGCACCCTGGAAAGCTGGCTACCATGGATGAATGCCCAATGGGAAGCTGGCACTCATAACGCATCGGCGCTCTGGCGTGCGATGCGCTCAGAAGGCTTTACAGGTCAGCGCGGCATTGTATCGCAATGGGCACAGCGCCGTCGCCTTGCTGAAAAGGCCAACCAAAGCGGCCTTGCGCGGACACCCTCGGCGAGGGTCCTTGCGCGACTGATGACATCGGCACGCGATGGGCTGGCCAAATCCGAAGCAATCCTGGTCGCCGTAATCGAGGAGAATGTCCCGGAACTGGTGGAGGCCCGCGAAGCCATCGGCAACTTCCAATCCATGATCCGATCCAAGTCGGCAGAAAAACTCAATGATTGGCTGAAGGCTGGGAAAGGCACCTTGGTTGGTTCTTTCGTCAATGGCGTCGAAAGGGATCTGGCGGCTGTACGGAACGCTATCGTCTCCCCGTGGTCAAATGGACAGACAGAAGGCCAGATCACCCGCCTCAAGCTCATCAAGCGGCAGATGTATGGGCGAGCGAAACTTGACCTGCTCGAAGCCAGGATGGTCGGTGCAACCTGAGCGCTACCAGCAGCAAAAGTGAGTCAGAGCCAATTCTCAGTGGTAATTTCTGCCTCTCCTGGGTCAATTCTCGGCGATACTCAACACCCGCCCCTCGACGAGGTCGAGCAGCCGCCACTCATCCTCCGACAGGATGATGCCTTTCGGGGAGCATTATGTCGTGTTCCGTTCTGGTCGGACGGCCAGGTCCAGCCGGATGCGCGGTAAAGGAGACGGGTTTGCTTGATGATGGCGGCAGCCGATCGCTTCGCGCCCCTGTCCAGGCCACTGCGGCTTTCCATCAGCAGGCCGAGGCCGCCGCCGATGGCGAGGCGTGACAATTCACCGGTCGCCATCGCCACGCCACCCGGCAGGATCACGCCAGGTTTGCGCCCGTCCTTGGCGGAAGCGGAAAAGGTCATGGCGGCGCCCGCCTGTCCCGCAACTTCGAATGAGGCCTTGGTCAGTAGCGCGGACCGGCCTGCGCCGAAGCCGATCAGCAAACGTTCGGCCTGACTGCCGCGATCGGCGCGAATGATCCGGACCCGGATCATCGCGTCACCGGCAGAGGGCGCGCCGCTACTGGCAACAGACGCGAAAAGCCCCGCATCGCGATAGGCCTCGACCAGACAGGCCTGCAGCCTGAGGGCTGCTTTCGCCGCATCGGGATCGGCCTGTATATCCTGCGCCAGCGCAACATGAACGGCCAAGGCGCCAGGCGCTGGGCGCTGATGCGCGGCGGTCATGCGGATGTCGCGAACGGCCACGCTTGCGCATCCCGAGAGCAGGAACAATATCCCGCCCAGCGCTAGCCGAGGGCGTAGGCCGCTGGTCGAATGCCGCGTTGAAATCAGGCGCGTCATCGGCCGCCTCGGTCCGTTGGCATGTCCGTGGCAGGTGCGGACTGGGGGGCGATCACGTCGGCCCTTGTGGTTGCGGGAAGATCGGCCGCCGGCGCCATGCCGGCCTGGGCCAGGTAAAAACCGAACAGATAGGGCCTGCCATCGAAGCGGATGCTGACCCGGATGTCGGCCGGGCCGGCGGCCCGATGCCCCAGCGGCAGGATCACCATGCCGCCAAAGCTGCTGTCGGGGTCAATCGTGGTCGTCTGCAACACCTGTGTGCCCAGTTGCGCCAGCGTATAGTCCAGCTTCCGATCGATGCCTTTGATCACCATGGCGCCACCGGCGACCGCCGCCGTCGCACCGATCACGCCCGGCATATCATCATGCCAGTGGATCGCCTGTGTATAGCTGCCCCGTGGTCCGCGAACATGGCGATAATAGGTGCCTTCGTTCGACGCCGTCGACGCGACACCCGCCAGGACGCCGGCGAACAGCGCCGTTCCGATCTTGGCATTGCGGGCCTTGCGCTCTGCCTCCTCCGCCAGTTGCGCATGGCTGGGCAGCGGGACGGGAATGCCGTTCACCGTCGCGCTGATATTCTCGATACCCAGATTGGCCGGACCTGGACCATGGTTGAAGACGGCCAGGGAGAAGGCGACCTGGCCCTTCTCGACCGGCAGGGGACGAATTTCAACGGTAGCGGTCGGCGATCGAAGCGAGATGGTTGCGCTGCCATGATCATAGCGGGCGGTTTCAGCACCGAGATGTCGCGGATAAAGGACCAGGGGTGGGGTAGCGCCTGCCATGGCTGGAACGCCGGCGAGCAGCATCGCCGCCGCTGCAAGAGGGCGATAGGGCATGATGGGGCCTTTCAGGAAAGGGCGACGCGATGCGGACACAGGGTCTGGGGTCCGCATCGCGTCGGCGCAGGTCGCCCAGGGGGAGGAGCAAGCAACGACGACCCACGCAAGAGCATTGCACGACAAGGGAGGCGACCGGTCAGGTCGCGGATGCGTCAACCGCTGTCATGGCTGCTGAACTGCATAACCGCCTCCTCAATGTCTGAGGCGGTTATCGCGTGATCGCGCAACAGGAGTTGGTGGCGTTTGTAAATCTTTGTGACATTTAGCTTGCTCGCCGTGCCGCAGATCATTCCAGTAATGATGTCGTGATGTCACGGATCGCTACATTCCATTGCGCATCACTCTCTTAGGTTTCGTGGACAAAGGTTGACAGCAGGATCGGGCGTTGATTCAAGGCTGCCTTTTGGAGGTGGCGTTGGGCGAGCGTATTGGGCTGACGGAGGACGAGTGGGGGATCATCGGCACATTACTGCCATCTGAGCGTGGTCGTGGCTGTCGTCCAGCACAGGACAACCGGCTGTATTTCGAAGGCATGATGTGGATCGCCCGCACAGGTTCGCAATGGCGCCACTTGCCGGATGAATATGGCAAGTGGAACAGCGTTTTCCGCCGCTACCGGCGCTGGGTTACGACCGGGGTGTTCGAGGCGATGCTCGAGACACTGGGCGAAATGGTGGCTCGTGATGCCACTGCGGACATGATCGACAGCACCGTGGTCCGAGCACATCATTGTGCCGTCGGCATAAAAAAGGGACTCAGGAAACCGAGGCGCTTGGCCGATCGCGAGGCGGATTCAGCACAAAGCTCCACGCCCGCTGCGATGCCAAAGGCCGACCGCTCGGCTTTGTCCTGACGCCGGGCCAGAGCCACGATATCCAAGGCTTTGGCCCGCTGTTCCGTTTGATTGCTCATAAGATCGAGGCATTGTTGGCGGACAAGGGCTACGATGCAGATGCCATCCGCGAGGAATTGGCCAATGCTGACGTTGAGGCTGTCATTCCCGCCAAAAGCAATCGGCGCGATCCAATCCCACACGATCGCGAAAAATACCGTTGGCGCAATCTTGTCGAACGCCTCTTCAACAAACTCAAGAACTGGCGGCGTATCGCAACTCGATACGACAAAACCAAAGAGTCCTACCTCGGCTTCGTCAATCTCGTCTCAGCCCTGCAATGGATACCCTTTGTCCACGAAACCTAGAACATTTCAAGATGGCGAGCCGCGTGCCGATGGCTGCAATCGCTCACTGCGAGGATTTTATTTTCGAGAAGAATTAATGAATGGCAGCACCATGCATCGCGCCGTGCGAGCAGTTATCCGCCTCCTCTTGTCGGCGACTCCCGACGCGACGAACAGCCGTTTTGTTCCAGCCAACACCATTCCGGTTTGCCGCAATGACCCTGAATCAATGACCGGTTCGGATGCCCCGGCCAAAGCCCATGAATGTCGGCTCTGGGGCGATTGCAGCGTCGACCCGACCTGGAATTGGATTGGCACAGACCAACCTTGGAAATGTAGCAAACGCTCAACTTGTCGCTTGTCAACCTATCGCTGCAAGGCTTGCAAAAGCTCGGCGAACTGGGATGATGCCTATGCGATAACCGAACCCGGCCCCCTTCATTGGGATTGGGTAATGATTTTCAGATTTCTGCTGGCCGGCACTCTGTCGATGGCCATAGCTCCCGGAACCTATGCTCAGCGGGTGAACTTCCAGGCATTCAGCCCTGCGAACGGTGATCAGATACCGTTTGTAATTAGGTCGATAGGTCCAGTCACCGGAGGCCATCAGTCCAACCCCGAAGAGATCCGTGGCTTGGTCGACGATTTCGAAGCGCTCGGGTCGAAGAAATCCCTGGCTCAGGCTGATACCAGAGCGCACCACGTCCGGGCGTTAACTCAGAAAACCAACAGGGATAGGCCAGACTCCCCCCAATCGCCTGTCGATACTATGCTTCAACAAAGCCAATGCGAAAACAGGCCTTACGCCCCCAGCCCTCACCTCCCCCGAGATGCCGAGCGACGCCGCGCCATATGGTATCCGGCCATGGCTCAGGCCGCTTGCGAAGCGGGGCTGCCGGTACATCTATTCGACGCCCTCATCATCCAGGAAAGTCGATATAATCCAGTCGCCGTCAGCCCAAAGGGCGCAACGGGCCTCGCACAACTCATGCCCGCCAGCGCCCGTATCCTGGGCGTGCGCAACATCCTCGACCCGCGCGAGAACATGCGCGGCGGCGCGCGCTACCTGCGCGCTTTGCTCGATGAATTCGGCCGCTTCGATCTGGCTCTGGCCGCCTATAATGCTGGCGCAGGCCGCGTGCGGGCGACAGGCCGTGTGCCCCGCATCACTGAGACGATCCACTATGTATCGAACATTCTGGTGACAATGCAAAGGCAGCTTTCCGCGCCCATGCCACTCAGGGAATAGCTCTGGCACCCCTCATTTCGTTGCGGCTGCTGGCGACCCGAAGGGAATGCAGCCGTTTGCCCTTGCTGTGCGGGCCGAGGGGGGTTCAGAGGGTGGGAAGTTTCACGAACTCATCACGGCGCTGTCTGATCTGCTTCTGGTTGGTGACCAGTATCTCAGCGAGCCATGTCGTGAACTTTTCTTCAGCCGCCTCTGACAAAGGCTCCATCGGGAAATCGGCGCTGGCATCCACCTTCTTAAAAACGGGTGCCAGCATCCGGATGAGGATCTCCAGCACTGGCTCATCATAAGCGCTCCAATCACCGATCACCTCAATGGCAATGACCGCCTTGGCGGCATCAATCCCGACGATAGCCGATAGCCGCTTGAGATCGATGAGGCGTAAAGGCTTCTGGCCGTCAAGGAGACGTCCAAGCTGGCGGCGGCTCATCCCCGCCAATGAAGCGATTTCTGCCAATGACCGGCCATCGCGGTTAATTCGGTCCCGCAGCAAGGCGCAATGGCTCCCGGAAACCGGCGCGTCGGATAACAAGGGGGCCCCTTCTTGGGATACTATAGTATAGTCATCAGGTGGAGTGATAGGTTCGGTCATAGCTCTCCTCGGCGCGCTGCAGCGTTAACCAATACCGGCGCGGGAGGGCGACCTTTGTCAAGTTTCAGGCAAAGTCGTTGCTTTGGCTCAAAGACCCTCGTTCAGCACATGGGCACAAGCGTTGATCGCCTCGATCACGCTGACCGATCGGCCTAACCTACGGCCCGCATCGTCACGAAAATCACGCAGCCGATCATTGATTCTGGAATCGATCCGGATGTTGATCGCCACCTCGCCAACCAGAGCGTCATGATGGCAAATGCCATCCAACTTACTCAAAGGTATATGAAATATTTCGCGCCTTGATGAGGATAGCACCGTGGTCAGTAGGCGTCTGGGTGAGCAAAGCTCAAGCTCGCGCGAGGAGAGATTGTGCAGCGCCAAGCTGAGCGCCCGGAATGCCGCCGGGCTCATCTTCAAGCGATGCGCGGTCTGGGATCGCGGCTGATGACTATCCCCTGTCTGTTCCTCTTTCATTGACAGCCCCCATGTCAAACTCCTGTTTCCCCAAGATTTCAGCCCAAAGATGGGCGCTTTGCGCCCATTGATGTGCCAGATCGAAACCGGTCCAGCTTCGTTTGCGCCCCATGCTGGGCGCATCAGAAACCCCCTGTGGGCCGAATCAGTTCGAGCATACGCTCCAGCTCAGAAATTTACTTGATTTAGCGCCAATTTGGCGGGAGCCGACTTGTCGGTGAGTCCCCGTCTGGCGGAGCCTTCGGTTCGGCACAGGAAACAAATCATTCCTGGCCCTCTCGAAAGGACTTACCCCATGACGTCCCTTGCTCTGCCGGCGCCCAAATGCGCCTCGATCCTGCCCTATCTCGGCGTCGCTGTAGTGGCGGCGGCCATACTCGGCCCGGGCGCCGCCTTTGCCGGCACCGACACCTCGTTCAACACCGCGCTGACGCAGTTCACCAACTTCCTGTCCGGTTCGGGCGGCAAGGTGATCACCGTGCTGAGCCTGGCTGGCGGCATCGTCGGTCTGGCCTCCGGTCGCTTCTCGCTGGCGCAGGTTGCCGTGCCGGTCGGCACGGGCGTTGCCGCTGGCACCGGCGTGCCGATCGTCACCGCGATGGTCACCGCGACCATCTGACGAGAAGGTCGGCTGCGCGGGGAACTTGCCCCTCCCACACCCCCGCGCAGACCGGCCCGATCCCCCACAAACTCTTGTGACGGCGGGCAGCGATGGAACGCTATGCGATCCCCAAACATCTGGATGACCCCGAACTCATCGGGTTCTGGACGCTGGATGAGTTCCTGGTGATGGTCACCCCCTTCATCTGGGGCATTCTGGCTTCGCATATCGTTATCGGGCTGGTGTTCTCCACCGTGGCCTGGTTCGGTTATCGCAAACTCCGCGCCGGACGCTCGATGGCCTGGATCCTGCATTTTGGATACTGGCACCTTCCTGGCGAGTTTTTCGCCATGAAGAGCTTCCCGCCGTCCCATCTTCGCGTGTTGGCGGGCTGAGATGGACATCGATCTCGCCCACGACAAATCGCAAGGCATCCTGCGCCAGCGCAACGGCCTGGCGCTGCTCTCGCTGGTTCTAGGCCTCGTTGCGGTCGGCAGCGTGGTCTCTGCCGGCCACAAGGACCGCGAGGTCGTGCTGGTCCCGACCCTGCGCACCCCGCTCACGCTGACCAGCGCCAAGGTCTCGCCTGACTATCTTGAGATGGTGACCCGCGATGTGGCGATGGTCGCGCTCAATCGTTCGCCCCAGAGCCTGACCTACTGGATGGATTCCATCCTCGAAGTGACTGACGAGCAGGCGCGCGGCGAGGTCAAGAAGGCACTGATGAAGGTGGTGGCCGAGCAGCAAGGCTCGCAGATCACCCAGTTTTTCACGCTCGATGCGATGCACGTCGATCCCGACAAGCTGACCAGCACGGTGGGCGGCACGCTGCATACCGTCGTCGCCTCCAAAGAGGTTACTTCCGAGCATCGCACCTTCCGCTTCACCTGGACCTACAACGGCGTCTCCCTGAAGCTCAAAGGCTTCGGGATGATCGCCAAGCCGGAGGAAACGCCGTGAGTGGCCCATTCCCCGGTACCATCCCACAAGGGTTTTCCTTCATGGCCATTCTGGAATTGTCGGCAGGGGCAAGCCTTGCCCCGCGCCTTTGGTGGGCTGAGCGCGCCCTTGGCCTCGCCCTGATCGGCGTCGGCCTTGCGAGTGCTGCGCCCGCTTATGCCGATCAGACACTGCTGGTGGCCGACAATGGCACCGTCCACTGCGAGGCCTCGGCCAAGGATCTGACCCGCATTTCGCTTAAAGGTGACCAGTTCGCCTCGGTCTCCAAGGTGCAGGCAGCCAATCCTGCCGATGATTTTCAGGTGGTCAACGAGCCGCTGCGCGGGGACATCTACCTTTCCGTAGCGAATGGCTTTTCCAAGCCGACCATCTCCTTCTTCGGGACGACGCGCAAAGGCTTCGTCTACAAATTCATCTGCGCCGTGGGTGGCTCGGACGCCCGACAGGTGTTTGTCGCCAATGCAGATGTCGAGCATCCGCACCCGGTCGGTGAGACATGGCCCGCTGGCCTCTCGGCGCAGGATGCCTCGGCCCGCCTGATCGCGGCCATGTATGCCCAGAAGCCGGTCGAAGGCTTCGACATCACCTGGCGCGCGCTAGTGCCGGTCAACATCGAGACGCTGGTCGTCCAGATGGTCGGGCAATATGTGGGGGCCTCCTACACCGGCAAGCTGCTCAAGATCACCAATCGCGGCCCCAAGCCCGCTATTCTGAGCGCGGACAAGGTTGCGCCTGCTGACGCCATCGCGGTGAGCATCACCAATCCGCGTCTGGCCCCCGGTGAAGCAACCACGGCCTTCATTGTCCAGCGCAGCGCCGATGTGGGAGGTCAGCCATGAGCGCACCCACCACGCAAGGCGGCTCCGCCGCGTCGCCCACCGGCGCCGATGATCTCGCCCGCAATGCCGTCACTCGCCGCCGCCAGCAGATCGCCATGTGGGGTCTGGGCGGTGTGCTGGTGATGGCGGGCATGTGGTGGATTCTTGCCTCGCCCACACCCCAGACGGGCAGCGCCGAGAAAAAGGACGATCCCAAGGCAATCAAGATCTCGACCGATGACATGGTCAACCGCTCGATGGCCGACAAGGAATGGATGGCCCTCTCGGAGAACCAGCTCACCACGCAGGGGAACCAGATCAAGACGCTGCAGGGCGATTCCGTCCGCCTCGACCAGCTCCAGAAGCAGATCGAGGATTTGCAGGGTCAGAACCAGGCGCTCAAGACCGATGGCTCCAAGGTTCTCTCGGCCTATCAGACCGAGAACGACCAGCTTCGCTCCCAGATTTCCGCGCTCTCGACCCAGATGCAGCGGGCAACCGCCGGGCCAACCGCGCTTTATGGAACGGGCGCACCCCCGACTTATCAGCGGTCCTCCTCGATCCCCAGCGGATCGCCACTGGTGCAGCCCGCTGGTGATCCGGCCCGCTCAGCTATCGATCCGGCCAGCGCGCTACGTGCGAGCGAAGTGAAGCTACTGTCCTTCGGCGGAGATACGGGCGGGACGGGTACCCGCATGGTGCCGGGCAAAACGACCCAGTTCACCGACAGCGAGAATTACCTGCCGCCCAATTCAATCGCGACAGCCAAAGTGGTGGTGGGCGTCGATGCCACGACCAACACCAAGAGCCAGACCGACCCGCTGCCCGTCGTGCTGCGCATCACCGGCCCCGCACGCTCGGTCTATGCCCAAGGCAAGCTGCTCAAGACCAACATCGTGGGCTGCATGGTCAATGGCGCGGCGCTCGCCGATCTCTCATCCGAGAAGGTCTATGTGAAGCTCCAGCGCATGACCTGCCCGCAACCGGGCGGCAAGGTCGCGGTAAGCGAGGTCAAGGGCTTCATCGCCTTTGGCGGCAAGACCGGCGTGCGTGGCCGCGTGGTCAACCGCTCGGGCAATCTGGTGGGTCAGGCCTTCATCGCTGGCGTGCTGGGCGGTTTCGGGCGCGGCTTCTCGACCAACTCCTCGGCCTATCTGACCTCGCCAACGGTCAGCGTGAACGGTCAGCGCTCAACGCTTTCACCCTCGGACATCGCCCAGGGCGGGCTTGGTCAGGGCGTCGCACAGTCCGGCGACATGGTCTCCAAATATCTGATCGAGCGGGCCGAGCAGTACCAGCCCGTCGTCGAAATGCCGACCGGCCTCGATGTCGAGGTCGTGTTCCTCGACGGCGTCTTCATCCGCAATTGAAGGAACCCCCTTGCGTGTCTCACTCCCGATCCTTTCTGCGCCTGCTGCCCATGCTCGGGCTTGTGCTGAGCACTTTGCCGACCATCGCCGAGGCCCGCGCCGCGACGGCAACGCGCGCTCGTCCTGCTCTGGCGAGGGATGCGGCAGCGATGCGGGCTTTGACCCAGCGCCTGCCGCGCACCGCCGTCACTAAGGTCGATTGCGGACAAATCCCCGGCATCTGCGAGGTGCAGGCGGGGACCAACCTCTTCTACATCGATCCCTCGGCCCGTTATCTGATCGTCGGGCGGATCTATGACATGGAGACGCACCAGGATCTGACCGCCGCGCGCCTGCTGGCCATCAATCCTGATATGCTGGTCGGCGCGGCCGCCTCGGCCAAGGCGCAGGAGACCGACAGCGCGGGCCTCGCGCCATCACGTCCCCAATCCACTGCGGCGCCGGCCTCGGCCCCCGCTCAAAAGGTGAGCCTCGCCAGCCTTCCGGCCAATGGGGCCATCGAATGGGGGAGCGGCAATGCCAACGCGCCCAAAGTCACGGTCTTCAGCGACTTCCACTGCGGCTATTGTCGCGCGCTGCACCAGACCCTCAAGGCCACAGGTGTTCGCGTCACCGAGCGGCCGATCTCGATCCTCGGCACGCGGGCGATTTCCGAAGCCGTGATCTGCGCCGAGGATAAGGCTGCTGCCATGGAGTGGGCCTATGGCGATCAGGAGGTCGCGAAACGCGCCTGCGACACCAGCGGCCTCGACGCCAACGAGGCCTTCGCCCGTGCCCATGGCTTCACCGGCACGCCGGTGCTGGTCCGTGAGGATGGCGCGGTGTTGCTGGGCTTCCGCCCGCGTGAATTCCTCGAAAGCTGGCTCAAGGGGGGCGCCTGACCCATGCGCATGTCCTCCATCATCGCCGCGCTCGGCCTGATGCCGCTGGCCGGTTGCTCGATGTTCCACTCCAACGTCAAAGGCGGTTTCGTGTGCAGCGCGCCACGCGGCACCTGCGCGCCATCGACCACCATTGATGACAGCGCCATCCACGCGATCGACGCCGGGGCCGAGAGCAAAAACGCGCCCACGCCCAATGACGACCCCGTTGCCATTGGAACTCAGGCGGCCCCCAATCTCAAGGAGAAGAAGGCATGGACTTTTGTCGGCCCAGCTCGGCCGGTGCTCAAAATCGTCTATCTGCCCTGGCGCGATGGTTCGGGGCGCCTCCATCCCCGCACCACCGGTTTTGTCCCCGTCGACGCGCCGCTTGCTTCCGAGCTGTCCAGCGCGTCGCTCGACGCGAAAGCCATGGGCACAGGCGCCGAAATGAGCCTGCTTTCCATTGCAGAATTGGCTCCCGACATGGCGCTGATGGATCCGTCGCCCAAGCCAGCGATGCAGGCAAAGCCCAAGGCAGACGCCGCCGCTCCGATCGCTCCGGGCGATCCGGTCGCGGCGATCAAGGACAAGGTGAAGGCGACCCTGAACCAGCCCCAAGAACAGCCCGGCACGCCAAAGCCTCCGGCCTCCCAGCCAACGCAAGCGAAGACCAACGCGGCGACCTTCCCGCCGCAGGGGAACTGACGCGCCATGCTCGCCCGGCTCATCGAACTTGTCACCGGCGACAGTGAGGCGCCCGAACATCGCGCAGAATCACGCGATGTGCCGATGCTCGCCAGCTTCCTCGGCTACCGCGCCTATGCGGCTGAGACGCAGATCTTCCATCTCACCCGCTCGAAAGGCTTCATCCTCGAACTGGCCCCGCTCATAGGGGCCGATGAGCGCATCGGCGACATTCTGACCTCGATCATCTCTGATGTGCTGGTGGCGGGCTGTGAATTCCAGATCATCAATTATGCCTCGCCCCGGATCGCCGAGAAGCTGCAAGAGTGGGCCTTGCCGCGCGTCCGCGCCGGTGCGGTGTTCAACAAGCTGGCTCGCTACCGGCTCGATCTGCTGCGCGGCGGTGCCTGGGCATCGCTCGCGACCGATGGCCCCTTCCATCTGCGCCAATTCCGCGTGCTTTTTGCCGTGGGTGTTGGCGTGGGTTCTGGCGTTGATACCGAGACACTGCTTGGCATCCGCGACGGGATCACCTCGGCGCTCGATTCGATCAACGTCAAGACGCGGATCTTCAGCCCAACCGAACTCATCCGTTTCATCGACGATGTAGTCTGCCCTGCGACGGGCGCGGGCGATGACGCGCCCGATTACAGCCCGTTCGATCCGATCAACGAGCAGTGCATCCGCCGCGATCTCGTCACCCGCGTCGAGAAGGACCGGCTGATCCTCGAGGCGCCTTCGCTGCGGCCCTCAGGGCTGGTGATCGATGGCGCGCCCGAAATGGCCGACGTGAGCCCGCATGAGTTCGATGTTCGGACCATGTCGGTCCGTTATTTCCCCGAGCGCTGGGCGCCCTGGGATACGCAAAAGGTCATCGGCGACATCTTCAATCCCAAGCTCTGCCTGCCGTGCCCGGTGCTCCAGTCGATCGCAGGGATCATCCCCTCGGCCGAAACCTCCGAAGCCAAGGCAGGCTGGAAATTCACCCGCACCACGGCGCTGGCCGATGGCAAAGCCGCGCGCCTTGTTCCCACCCTCAAGACGCAATCTGCTGAATGGGAACATGTGCAGGCGCAGGTCCGTCTGGGGCAGAAGCTGGTCCAGATATATTACAGCGTCACCATGGTTTCGCCGCTCGGCCGGGGCGATGTGAATGAACGCACCCTCAAGGCGATCTACAAGGCCGCTGGCTGGGATCTGATCGACGAGACCTATCTCCAGACCGGCGGGCTACTGGCCTCGTTCCCGCTGACGCTGGCCGATGGCCTGTCGCGCGATCTCATGCGGATGCGCCGCTTCCGCACCGTGCTCTCGGCCAATGTGGCGGCGCTTGCTCCCGTCCAGGGCGAATACAATGGCGGGGCCATCCCGCACCTGCTTTTCATCGGACGGCGCGGTCAGCCCCAGTTCTGGTCGCCTTTTCAGAACAATGCCGGCAACCACAATGTCGCGATCGCTGGCAAATCCGGCTCGGGCAAATCGGTGCTGCTTCAGGATCTGACCGCCAGCCTTGCCGGGGTCAATGCCAAGACCATCGTCATCGATGATGGCCGCTCCTTCGAGCATATGGCCAAGGCCTTGGGCGGCACCTTCACCGAGTTCAAGCTCTCCTCAGGCATCTCGATCAACCCGTTCCGCATGATCGATCTCGAGCTTGCTGCGGGTGACGAGGACTATCTGGTCGACTGTCTCGCAATGCTCAAAGCCATCATCAGCCAGATGGCGCGCTACGAGAACCGCCTCAACGACACTGAGCGCGGGCTGATCGACGCCGCCGTGAACAGCGTCTGGAACGAGAAAGCGCGCGAGGGCACGGTCGATGGCATCATCGCCGCGCTGCGCGCTGCCGGTCATCCGCAGGCCGACGATCTGGCGACGGCACTGCTGCCGTTCTCAGAAGCCGGCACCTATGGCCCGTTCTTCCTTGGCGACACCAATCTCGACCTCTCAGCCGACCTGACGGTTTTCGAGCTGTCGGACCTCTCCTCGCGCGAGGAACTGCGCAGCGTGGTCCTGACCTCGATCATGTTCGTCGCCTCGCAGACGATGAGGAAGCTCGACCGCCAGATCCCCAAGGCGCTCATCATCGACGAGGCCTGGGCGATGCTGAAGGGGGGCGCGATGGCGGATTTCGTCGAGACCTATTCGCGCACCTGCCGCAAATATGGCGCCTCGCTCATCACCGCGACCCAGTCAATTAATGACTTCTACAAGTCGGGCGGCTCGAAGGCAGCGCTGGAAAACTCCGACTGGATGCTGGTGCTCCAGCAGAAGCCCGAGACCATCGCGGATTTCCGCAAGTCCGACCGTTTCGAGATGGACAATTTCACCGACGCGCTGCTGCGTTCCTTGAAGCGCAACGGCACGGAATATTCCGACCTGCTGATCCGAGGCCCGGACACACAGACCGTCTGCCGCCTCGTGCTCGATCCCTTCTCAGGCACGCTCTATTCGTCGAGCCCCGCCGTCTATGCCCGGATCGAGGCCGAAGTCGCGCGCGGCGCCACCATGGCTGAGGCCATCGAATGCGTGGCTTACGGCCTTGATAGTAGCGCCAAGGGAGCACGGCAATGACCCCGCGGCGCTCCGGCACGAAAGCCACCTCCATCAACTGGGGCGCGGTGGCCGCCTGCGCTCTGCGCCTGACGGGCTGGTTTGCCGTCAATGTGCTGGCCGCTGCCGGCGTTCTGGCTCTGATCCTCTTTGCGATCGGCGACTTCTCGCTGCCCGTCACCATGGCGCAGCTCGCCAATCTCGCAGACCGCTATGTCGCGGCCAACGCCATCCGCCGCGACCAGTTCGACAGCCAAGTCATTATCGGCTTCTTCGCGATCCTGTTGACTGTCGCCTTCTTCCGCCGCGGCGGCTTTGCGCGGGCCTTCGAGGACGCCTCCGACAAAGGGAAACCCTCCGATGCACGATGACAACCCGCTGCCGCAGGGAGAATTGCCCTTGGGGCTCAAAGCAATTCCCACGCCTGCTGCCGTGACCGGCAGGCGCCGCTCACTGGTGGCCTTCTTTGCCAGCAATCGCCGCCAGATCCTCGCCATGGGCCTTTCCGGCGCTTGCCTGCTCTGGGGAAGCTGGACCACGCACAAGCTGCTCGGCCTCGAGCAGCGCGTGACCACGATCCGGAAAGTGGCACTGGCCGACCTCGTGCGGGACTACGTTCAGGCCGAGGCCCGAAGCGGCGCCACACCTGACCAGATCACGGCGGAAACCGGCGCCTACATCAAGGCGCTCAACCTCGCGGTCGCTCGCCACGCGGCGAAGGGCGAGGTTCTGCTGCTGAGCAATGCTGTGGTCGCTGGCGATGTCCCTGACATCACGCCCCAAGTCCGCGACGAAGTCACGGCCAGCCTGGCCAAGCCGGCCTCATCTCAGAGCCCCGCCGTGCAGATGCAGCAGTTCTTCGATGCCAAGGGAGCCGACCATGGCAGCAGCAAGTGAAGCTGCGCCAGTCGCGGCACCGCGCGCGTCGTCGTTGCGTCTCAAGCTCGGCGGGATAGCGCTGATCGGCGGCGCAGCGCTTGGCTGGTCCGCACTCAAGGATTGGCACGATCACCACGCCATCCTCATCAACGCGAGCGAATCGCTCCCCAACTGGGCTTTGCTGGTCGAGACCGGGCGCTTTCCCGCGCGCGGTGACTATGTCGTTTTCGCGCCCGGTCATGATCCGTTGGTCATCAAGCATTTCGGGGCTGATCCCAAGCCCTTCGCCAAGATCACCTATGGCGTGTCGGGCGATGTCGTCACCCGCACAGGCGACGCCGTGCAGGTGAATGGCAAGACCATCGCCCACTTGAAGCCCAAGACCCATCAGGGCGAGGATCTGGTGCCCGGCCCGCTTGGCACAATCCCGCCAGGCTGTATCTATGCCGGAAGCCCGCACAGGGACGGGTTCGACAGCCGCTATGCCGCGATCGGCTTTGTCTGCCGCGACCGGTTGATCGGCATCGGGACGCCGATTCTGTGATGCGCGCCGGTCCCGCCTCGATCCTGCTCGCCGTGCTGGGGATCGGCTCAGCGCCGATGATGGCGAGCGCCCGCGATTTCGGGACGTTTGGCCCGACCTGGTCGATTGCCGAGCCGGATCTGCTCGCGGTCATCAAGGCGCGCCTCGAGGCTGCGCGGCAGAACGGCAAGCTCGATGCCATGAACCAGCGCTTTGTCGAGGCGGCACAGGCCAGCGTACGCCGGCCCCACGCTGTGGCAGGGATCACGCCGGCCACCAGCGACAGGCGCTGGAGCTTTGATCCGAGCGTCACGCTCTCTCAGGACATCCGCGATGCACGCGGCAACCTGATTGCCGCACAGGGCCAGCGATTCAATCCGCTGACCCATCTCAATCTCGCCCACAGCTTCGCCTTCATCGATGGGGATAGTGCGGCTGAACGCGAGTGGGCCATGCGCCAGGGGGCGCCGGACAAGCTCTGGATCGTGCTGGTCAAAGGCTCGCCCACCGATCTCATGAAGGCAACCCAGCGCCGGTTCTATTTCGACCAGATGGGGAGCCTCACGGGCAAGTTCGGCATCGCCCATACGCCCGCTTTGCTCGTCCAGCAGGGCGACCATCTCGACATCCGCGAAGTCGCGCTGCCGCAAGCCGGAGAACGCCGATGAAGCGCATCCGCCCTGTCTTCTGGCAACGCTTTGGGCGTGGTCTTCGCACCGGCAAGGCAGCGCGCCGCGCGCCCCGTCGCCGCTTGGGCAAATTCTGGGCGATGCTCGCCGCTAGCCTGGCGTTGGGTTCGGCGCAGGTGGCGCAGGCGCAGGGATCACCTACTTGCCACGGCCATTTCCCCAATCCCATCAGCGACATCTGCTGGGACTGCTTCTTTCCGCTCTCGATCGGCGGCTTCCACCTCTGGCCGAGCGACAAGCCCGATCCGTCCAATCCCAGCCTGCCGGTGTGCCTCTGCGGCATCCGACCGGGCCTATCCTTCGGATTCTGGGAGCCGGTGCGGCTGATCGACGTGACGACCAAGCCCTTCTGCTTCCCCAACCTTGGCGGGCTGACGATCAATCCTGGCATGTATGTGGGCAACGGCCATGTCTCGACCGCCTCACAGAAGGGCGGCAACACGCAGATGAGCGCCCAGTATCAGGCACATTATTACGTCTACCCGCTGTTCTATCTGCTCGAACTGCTGGGGGATTTCATCTGCTTTGAATCCGCCTCCTTCGATCTGGCCTATATGACCGAGATCGACCCGACCTGGAACGATGATACGCTGGCCGCGCTCGTCTATCCTGAGACCGTGGTCTTCGATTTTCCGCTGGCGCAGGTTGCTTGTGCTGCCGATTGCGTCGCCGCCACCGCCGCGCTGCCGCTCGACCAACTCTTCTGGTGCGCAGGCTGCAATGGCTCGATGTATCCGATGACCGGCAACATCGGTAACAACGATACGATGGACCAGTCGATGCGGCTTGCGGCCGAGCGCATGGTCTTCAAGATGCACCGCACCGCGCTGGCCTGGGGCACGATGGGGGATCAGGGCCTCTGCGGCAAATATATCATGCCGATCATGCGTAAGCAGCAATACCGGCTGCAAATGGTCAATCCGGTCGCGGCCACCTCAGGCCGCTATGCCTGCCAGCCTCCCGGTGGATCTACGGCTGTCCAACTCACCTCGCACACCTATCCGGTGGTGGGCGAGGATGTGGGCTACCTCCTGTGGCGCAAGCGCAATTGCTGCGCGTTCTGATGGGAGGGACAAAGATGCGCAAATCTCTCCTGTTGCTCGGCTCACTGGTCGCCCTCGGCGGTGTCGGCACGGTGCTGGCCCAGACCACGGTCGATGGCCTCGATCTCGATGCCATCAACAAGGCAGCGCAGGCCCATGCCCGCAACCTCGGTCAATTCGTCGACCAGGTGCTGGGCCATCAGGCCGAGGCCAACGCTGATCTGGCTGAGGATGTCGAGGCGCTGGTCGAGCGTTCTCAGGCCAAGGTGAAGGCTGAGGCCGCTGTTCGAGCTCAAATGGCCCCGACCGGCGATGCAGTCGATCTCGATGCGCTGGTGGCGGATGCTGGCCACAGCATGGCGCCATCCCCGCAAGCTGCCCCGATGCTGATTGCCTTTGCCAGCCTGTCGATGCCGCCCGAGTCCCTGAAACGAATGATTGCCGACGTTTCCAAGGCGGGCGGCATGGTGGTCTTCAGGGGGTTCTCGCCCGGTGGCCCCAAGCCCTTCATGGCAGCGCTCCACGAAGCTATCGGCGATACGTCCGGCGCTCATGTCAGCATCGATCCGCGGCTTTTCCGTGCCTTTGGCATTGAGGCGGTGCCCACCTATGTCGCGGCTTCGTCCAGCTTCGACCTGTGTTCGGGCGAGGACTGCGCCAGCAGACCCACGCCTTATGACCGCATCGCCGGCAACGTCACCACCCATTTCGCGCTCGAGACCATCGCGCAAGGTCGTGGCCCGGGCGCGCCGGTTGCAAAACAAGCGCTGGCCAATCTGGACCGCATGCCATGAGGGGGCGCGCGATCTTGCTGGTGGGTTTGGCTTGCCGGGCATTGCTCGCTAGCGCGCCACTTTCCGCCCAGACCGTCGATCCCAAGGCTGCGGCCAGCGCGATTGCCAGCCAGTTGCAGGGCCAGGTCACCGGCAATGTCACCAGCCAGTCCGCGCCCAATGCCGTGCCGGGCTATGGCGGCGCCGATCTGCCGCAAGGCCAGTATCTGTCCAACCCGAACAGCCTTGCAGGGGACGGCGCGGTCGCCGCAGTCACCTCGCAGCCCTATGCCATCGTCACCAACCCGAACCGACCAGTGGTCGATGCCTCAAGCCTTGGCCTCTCGAGCGCCAAGCAGGTCGAGAGCAGCCCGACGAGCTACACCGGGATAGTGGGGAGTTCACAGGGCAATTGCCAGCCCATTCCGGCCAGCAGCGGCACGAGCAGCACCTATTACGATTCCTGCCAGATTGGCACGGCCGAAACCGACAGCAGCTTCTCCTGCACGATTGGCTGGACCAACCAGTTCACCAGCGCCTACCAATACACCTGCCACACCTCGGAATGGGACATCTACAACCCCAACACCGGCGGCACGTTCTATTGGGGCGAGGTTTCAGACTGTGGCAGTTTCGCCAGCCAGTCTTCCTGCACGCAGGTCAGCCAGACCAAGAAGCCCTCGGTCACCAACTGGCCGCCCGGCGCGGGCCTCGGCATGGTTTTCACCGAGACCGACACGACCTACAATTGCGGCGCGCAGACCAATTACGGCGCGAGTGCCTCGAAGACCTATTGCATCAATCACACGACGCTCTGCTTCGAGCCTCCGCCGCAGGATCAGGCGCCGGGTGTGCCGGGCGCGGCCTATGTCGGGCCAATCCAGATCTATCAGGGCTCGAGCGTCGACAATGCCGATTGCCAGGCCAAGCTGAAGGCTCTGCCCACGGGCCAGACCTGCCTGCAACCCAGCCAGGTCTGCGTCGAGGCCTCGCCAACAACTCGCACCATCAATGGCGTCGCGGTCACGCACGATTGCTGGCAATGGCAGGCGAGTTACCAGTGCAGCACACTCTCGAATGCGAACGACTGCGCAACGCTGTCGGCCAAGAGCAATTGCAGCTTCGACCACGAGGTCTGCCTCGACAGCCCGCAGGTTGGCGCCTGCCAGGTCAAGAGCGAGGTCTACAAATGCACGACCCCGGCCACGAGCCAGACCACCCAGGCCTATTCGTGCAGCGGGGACGTCTATTGCATCGATGGAAGCTGCACCCAGCTTCCGACCTCGCCAGCGCCTGATCTGGCCAAGACCTTGGTCGCGATGAACGCGATGAAGGACGCCAAGCAGCAGTTTGACGCCAACAAGCTGACGATCTTTGATGGCGATGCCACCGGCTGCCACAAGCCGCTGTTCGGCCTTGTCAATTGCTGTGCAGGCAAGGTTTCCGGCCTGTTGACCGGCGCTGCGGCCGCCACGGCCGCCATCGGCCTCGCCTCGGGCAATCCGGCCATGCTGCTTGGCCTTGTAACCCAGTTCCTGCCACTCTTCATGTGCTCGGGCGAGGAGATGCAGCTCGACGTCAAGGACCGCATGGGCCTGTGCCACTATGTCGGCGAATATTGCTCGCAAAAAGCCCTCTTCGTCTGCACAACCATGCGCAAGAGCTACTGCTGCTACCAGTCCAAGCTCGCCCGCGTAATCCAGGAACAAGGCCGCGCGCAATTGGGGCTGGATTTCGGGAGCCCGCAATCGCCCACCTGCACCGGCTTCACCGTCGACCAGTTCTCCAAGCTCGACCTCTCCAAGATGGATTTCGCGGAAGTCTTTGCCGACTTCACCAGCGCCGTGTCGCTGCCCGCCTCGCTCCAGACCTCCGCCCAGATCCAGCAGAAGGTCCAAGCCTACTACCAAACCCATGGTCAAGGATCCTGACGCCATGCGCAAAGCTTCACGCCCGATCACCGCCACGTTCGCCGCCTTGCTCGCTGGCGTCAGCCTTCTTGCGGCCAGCCCGCTCATGGCGATGGACAGCCCACAAGCCAGCCTCACACTGGAACAGGAGGACACGTCCAATCGTGAGGATGTGAACCCGTCCACGCGTGAACAGTTGGACAGCGCCACAGGTGAACATGTGGACACGTCCAGCGTTACCGGCGATCCCTTCTATTGCGGCGAGCGTAAGCTGGGCACCTGGTTCTACTGCGAGCGCCCGAAACCCAAGCCCAGCGAGCCGGCGGCCTCGGCCAGCGCCGCCTCTCCAACCTACCGACAGCAGCTCGACAAGATCGGCGCGCGCCTTGAGGAACTAAAGGCCAAGGCAATCCTCGAGCCAACCTCGGACAACATCATCGCCTATGTCCGCTACCAGCGCGAGCAACTCGACCGCGCCTCGACCTTTGCCGATGTCTGGGAACGCGCGATCTGGCAGCACCCCGATCTCGATTACACGCTCCAACGCCCGGTCAGCACGCTGGGCAAGACCGCATGGCTCGCCCAGCGCAAAACCGACCGTGAGGCCGTCATCGCCTCGCTCTCGGAACGCTATGGGCTGTTCTTCTTCTACTCGTCGTCCTGCGGGGCCTGCGAGGTGTTCTCGCCCATCGTCCGAACGCTCTCGGACAAATACCACCTCTCGGTCCTGCCGGTCTCGATGGACGGTGGCCCGACACCCGCCTTTCCGCGCTATGTCGTAAACCAGGGGCAATATGAGAAGATGGGCCTTGAAGGCGGTCAGGTACCGGCGCTCGTGCTCTTCGACACTTACCTCAAGAAGCCGATCCCGATCGGTTACGGCATCATGGCCGAGGACGAGGTGCTGCAACGCATCTTCTACCTCACCAGCGTCAAGCCGGGGAGCGACTTCTGATGCGCTGGCCCCAAGCGATCCGCCATTGGCTGGCCCGCGCGGTCACGGTGCTGGCGCTGGGCAATCTGCTCTGCGTCCAGACTGCGCAGGCTGATGTGAACGGCCAGCTCAATTCGTTTTTCTCGAACCTCGGCGGGGCGGCTAATGCCACCGGCCCCGTTGCCTATAACGGCCAGCAGGGCGGCTATTACTCTGGAGGAAACCTCTGGGTCCGTTTTCCCGCCCAGACGACCTACCAGTTGGGCTCGCTGCAAATGCCCAGCGTCAAGGCAGGCTGCGGCGGCATCGACATTTTCACGGGCGGTTTTTCTTTCATCAACACCGACCAGATCGTCGCCGCCATGAAGGCTGCGGCCAATGGCGCGCTGGCCTTCGTCTTCGACCTCGCGATCAACGCCATCTCCTCGCAGATCGGAACCTCGATCGAGAAGATGATGCAAAAGGTCCAGCAGTTCACCCAGCACAGTCTCGATGCCTGTCAGGCAGGCCAACAGGTGGCAGCCGGCCTTGCCGGTATGGTAGGGGCGCGCGACAGCCAATTCTGCAAGATCATCGGCAACAGTCAGGGCGTTTTCTCTGACTGGGCATCGTCCGAGCAGGGCTGCGGCACAGGAGGCAGCCAAAGTTCGACCATCAAGGGGAACTCGGACAGCACAATCCCGGCCGGCCCCTACAATTACACTTGGGTAATGCTGAGCCAGAAATACCCAAGCTTCGACACCGCCTTCAAACAATATCTGATGAGCCTTGTCGGCACGGTGATCTACCAGCCCGGCACCAGCGACACCCAAGGCCCAACCTTCAAGTTTCTTGGCCAAGGCGATCCAGCGCTCATCACCGCGCTGCTCGATGGCGGCAACAGCGCCACCATCTATGCCTGCGACACCACCGACAAGTGCCTCAACCCCTCGCAGACCAGCCTCTCGGTCAGCACCGCCAATGCGCTCAAGACGCGGGTCTACAACCTGCTGATCGACATTGCCGGGCGCATTCAGGGCAACCAGCAACTGACGTCGGAAGAGATCGGCCTGCTCGGCGCGACCACGATCCCGCTCTACAAGATCATGGTGGTCAATGCCGCAGCGAGCTTTGGCGGCATGAACACGGCTGACATTTCCAGCCTTGCCGAAATCACCTCGGTCGACCTGCTGGAAACCATCGTTGGCCAGTTCTACAGACTCGTGACTGACGGCCAATCTTCCTTCCAGAACGCCGATCCGCTGACCCTCAAGCAGTGGCAGGATCAGCTCCGCGATGTGACCAAGACGCTGGACGCGCAGGTCGTCCATAATTCCGAGCGGCTGACCCGCACCGAGCAGATCCTCGAGCGAACGATCCGCATCGAGGCGACGCTACGCAACACCATGTCCCCCCAGATGACCGCCGCCCTCCAGTTCGAGAGATCGCTCGGCCAGCACCCCCTTCAGTGAGATCAGCCCCATGACCGTCAATGTCATCACCAGCGGGGGCGGTCAGTATATCGTCAACGTGCTCAACGCCGTCGCTGCCTGGACCGGCGGCGGCGGTTTCCGCTCGATGCTGCAAGTCGTGATGGTGATGGGCCTAGGCTACAGCCTGCTGGTCATGGCCTTTTCGCTCAACTGGCGGGTGCTGTTCCACTGGTTCCTCTCGGCCACCGCCATGTACATGTGCATGATCGTGCCCACGACCACGGTGGTCGTCTCCGACACGATCAACCCGACGGCGGGCAATGGCGCGGTCGCCAATGTGCCGATCGGCCTTGCCATGGTCGCCAGCTTCTCGAGCCAGATGAACAACTGGCTGACCAAGACAGCCGAGAGCGTTTTCACCATGCCCTCGGCGCTGACCTATAGCGCGGGCGGGATGATTTACCCCACCCGGCTCAACGATTTGACCAGCCAGTTCACGATCGCCGATCCGATCATGAAGGCCAATGTCGAGGGCTATCTGGCCCAATGCACCTTCTATGACATCCTGCTGGGCCAGGGGAATGGCTGGTCGACACTGGCGAGTTCGCCTGATCTGCTCTCCGCCATCGGACCGGGCTCGCCGGCGCGCTCGACGACGTGGATCCCCGCTGGCGGTGGCACCGCTTCGATCATCGGATGCCAGAGCGCCTATCAGGCGATCGTTCAGGCCTTTCCGGCGCTGACCACCGCTGGGATCAACGCAGCGGCGCCCGCCTTCTATCCTAACCTGCCTGCCGCCAGCGCAGTGGCCAAACTCAAGAGCGATCTGCCCACCATGGTGCAGACCTATTACGGCGGCACCTCGATGAGCGCGCAGACGATCTTCCAGCAGCGCAGCCTGGTGAATGCCTTCATGGAGGCGCGGGCCAATTTCGGATCTGGCGGGGGCGACACCTTCGCCGCGCTTCACGCCGATGTGCAGGCGCAGAACAGCTATATCTCGGCGGCGCGGCAGGCGATGACCTGGGTGCCGGTACTGAACCTTGTCCTCACCATCGTCTTCTATGCGATGTTCCCGGTTGTCTTCCCGCTCTTCCTGTTTCCGCAGACCGGGCCGGCACTGCTGAAGGGCTACCTCACGGGCTTCTTCTATCTCGCCTCCTGGGGGCCGATCTATGCGGTGCTCCACATGTTCATCACGCAATACTCGGCGGCGCAGCTTTCCGCGCTCGCGCCCACTGGCATGACGATGGCGACGATGGCGGGCATCGATTCCGTCAACCAGAACATGGAAACGCTGGCCGGCTACCTCCTCATGTTCGTGCCGGTGATGGCTGCCGGCATGGCCAAAGGCGCCATGTCCATCGCGTCCAACACCACCGCCATGTTGGCACCCGCGATGCACGCGGCCGAGGCTGCGGCTGTCGAGCGCACCACCGGCAACTATGCCTATGGCAACAGCCAGTTCCAGAACGTGACCGGCCATCAGGTCAACACCGCGCCCACCTGGAATGTCGCTGCCAGTTCCATCCCGCAAGTCAACATGCGCGGGGACAATGGCACGATCACCTCGACGATGGCCGATGGCTCCACCATCTATAACACCAGTGGTGCGATCAGTCGCTTCGGCTTCTCGGCCAGTGAGATGCAGAGCGTCACCGGCAACCTTCAGCAGACCGGCGCGCAATATCACACGCGCGCCAATGCGCTGCGGGAGACCTCGGCCGAGCGCTGGAGCAAGGGCATGCGCACCCTCGACAGCCTATCGTCCGGCTCGCGCCGTGCGAGCGGCAGCGAAGGGGCGACAGGCGGTCAGGGCGGGAACACCACAACATTGTCCGACCGGCAGGGGACCGATTCGAAGCAACATACCGGCACCAACCGCACGATTGGCGAGAACCTGACTTCTGGCCGCTCGCTGGGCCATGCCGAGACCAGCACGTTTGGGATCAATGCGGGCGCGAAGGCGGGTGTCGGCGGCAAAGTGCTGGGCGCCGAAGTCGGAGCTTCCGCTGGGGGCACGTGGGATCATCGGTGGACGAAGACCACCAGCGATCAGGAAGCCCATGGTACCAGCGACAGCCTCAGCCAAAGCCAGGGCAGCAGCGTCACGCGCTACCATGCCAATGGGCAGGACATCACGCTCACCGATGGCGGCTACTGGCGTGATGGCACCTTCCACCGAGTCGAGAACTTTTCCGAAAAGCGCCACGCCATCGAGCGCGATTTTTCTGAAGCCCAATCGTTGGAGCGGCAGGCGACCCGCTCCGATGAAGTCGGCTCGCGCCTCGAACGCATGGCCTCGCTCTCGCGCAGCAACGGCTACCAGATTTCCGACGACATGAGCCAGGTCATTGCCTCGCGCTATGCCGAAATGGCGGCAAGCCCCGAATTCCGCGATCTGGGCGCGCCCTCACTCACCAACACCACACCCTCCACCCATCAGCGCGAAGTCCGTAACATGATCGTCGGGCGCATTCTGGAGCAATATGCGGCCGAGGGCTTGGCGCCGGTTCGGGCGGGTCTGGTGGATCCGGCTGCGGCGATGGGTGCCGTGCCAGCGCCCGCTGAGTTTTCCATGCCGCAGGTAACACCTCGACCGCAGAGCCGCCGCGGGGCAGGATCAGCGGACCGCCACTCGCCCCAGAACCCCGAGGTTGGGTCGGGCACGGCCCATCATGCGCCAGGCGATGATGCCGCAAGGGCTGCGATCCAGCGTGGGGCGGCACAAGTGGCTGGAGATAATGCGGCGGCCAGACGGGGGTTTGAAGCGAGAGCGACGTCTGCAAACGCCGATGGAGCTAAAATTCGTGATGACCTCAAACCCTAATGGGGCAGTGGCCTATTTCTGGGTTTGAAAGGCAGTATCTGCCTGGAAGGAAGAATGGACCCGTTCGAGCCGCTCGGCAATTTCTTGACGTTGCTGGTGGTCCCGAAAGGCATAGAGTCCCCCGAAAACTCCGACGGCAACCAAGATAAACGGCACGATAATCATCACCGCCGTGGCGATCTTCCGCTGCCAAGCAATGGCCTGATGGCTCTTCAGGAAGGTGGGGATACGATCGTACTCGAGCGCCATCAGCGCTTCGGCCTTCGACCCACGGAAGCCAGCCTCGCGCAAGGCTGCATTCTCAGCAGTCAATTGCTCGACCTGAGCCTTGAGTTGGGTGATTTCATCAAGTTTTGACATAGCAGCAGAATATGCAAAACAGGAACATATTGCAAACAAATCCGAAGGGCATGTCTTCACGACTGCCTACAGACCCGCAGTTCAAGGCGCCATGCGGCAGTGTCGGCGCCCGCCTTTCATTTACCACATTCGGCGAACAACCGAATGTCGTGGGCTGGGACATTTCTGACGGTCACCGCTTCTACTGGGAACGTCCGGCTACGCCAAAATCGGCCCTTCGTCGGGCCGCGAAAGCCCTATCTCCTAATGGGGGCTCCTGAGCGGCAGGTTGCAATGCGCGACTTGCGGATAGCTGCCATATGCCGTCATGCGGCTTGCTGCGGTTTTTCTCCTTCCTGACGAGCGAGTTTCTCCACGAGACGGTTGAACAGCGTGGCGCCACGGTCATGGCTGGTGGGCATGATCTGGACATCGGCGGTATCGTCGATCACGCGCTGTTGTGCCTCGATCATTTCCTTGTCTTCAGCGAAAGCCCGCGCGGCGATGCCCATGAGCCCGTCGCGCACGGCAGCATCGCCTTGATCGCAACGCGGGCCCCAGGAGAAGAAGTAGCGCGCATTCTTGTCCCTCATCGGCGTTACTGCCTGGCTGGTAAATGTCACGCCACTCACCGCCTTTGACAGGTCCGGCGTGCCATGTTCACAAGCGCTTGCGGTTCCGAGCGGAAACACGCCGCCCGTCATCAGCAGGATGCCGGGGATCAGGAAGTCGTAAGTCATGAAGCTGTCCATCGGGACATCGCTTTTGCGTGAGGATGAACCAAGGGAGTTCTCGATCCACCGTTCATAGCGGATCCCACGGTCCAGCGGCGTGATCCGGGCCTGGGTTTCGGCAAATTGCGGACCGGCACCGAAGCTGTTCGCGTGAACGAAGGTGAGATGACTGAAATCGAGCAGATTATCGTTGATGAGCCTTGCTTCGGCAGCATAATCCAGATGGCCGTGCCCAAGAATATAATCCGGATGGTCGAGGCCCACCGCGGGCGGAATGAGGTTCTCGTCAGCCTTGTCCTGATCGCCCATCCAGATCCAGATCCAGCTGTGACGGTCGACTACAGGATAGCGCCGGACATGCGCCTTGGGCGGGATCGTCTGTTGTCCCGGAATTTCCACAACCCGGCCTTCACGATTGAAGAGCAGTCCATGATACATGCATCGCAGCCCCTCGCCCTCGCAGCGGCCGAGTGAAAGCGGTGCCAGACGGTGGACGCAGCGATCCTCAAGCGCGTTGAGCATGCCGCTTGCTGATCGCCAGACCACGATCCTCTCACCGAGGATCGACAGGGCGAGTGGGGTTTCCGTTGCCAGTTCGTGCGACCATCCGGCGACATACCAGGCGTTACGAACATATGACATGGCGCGCGATCCTCCGGCTGCGATTTGCAAGATCCAATTTGACTTAACAGCGTTAAGGAGTCAATCAGTCATACTTATGACTACTCGCGCTCATCCAACTCTCGACGTTGATCGCCTCGTCTCCACGGCATTCGAGTTGCTGGACCAAGAGGGCATAGATGCACTCAGCATGCGTCGGCTCGCGGCAAGGTTGGGCGTGCAGGCTCCGGCGATTTACTGGCACATCAAGGACAAGGCCCAATTGCAGGGGCTGATGGTCGAGAGAATTTATGCCGCTGCCTATCGCGAGGTTGCCGCAGTCGGGGAATGGCGGGAATGGCTGAGACTATTTGGTCGCGCGCTTCGGCGCAGCTTCGCGGCACACCGTGACGGTGCCCGCCTATGCGCGCTGGCACGACCGGCCGCGCAGGCCGATCCGGCCGAGCGCGCACAACACATAGCTGCGCCCCTCACTGCGCTGGGGCTCAGTCACGAGCAGGCATTGTCATACCAGGCATCGGTCATATCCTTTGCTCTGGGGTGGGCGACATTTGAAGCGAACGGTCCGATGCACCACTATCTGGACCAAATACTTGACTTTGAACGCAGCTTTCATGGGGGCTTGGACGCGCTGGTTAATGGATTGGCTGACGCTGCGGTGGGAAACGCCGCAGCCGGATAAAGTGAACCAACGCCTGCTTTCAGGATCCAGCAGGCCGCGACGCAGTGTCTGGGTTGTCGGCGGGTCCCGCCGGACGGGCTGAAGTGAGCCGAATGACGGCTATTGTCTGGCGCAGACGTTCGCATTGGCCGACCTCAACGACCGACATTGGTCGGAGGCTTCCTATGGCGTCCCCCGCTGGAACGGCCACTTTCAATCCTTCGATTTATGCAACCTATCGTTCCGACCGCCCCCTTGAAGTGACCATAGACGGAATAAATGTGCGTCGCCGACTTGCCCCACCACGAACCATCGACCTAATGTCGAACCATGAACGCCGTTGAAATCGAACAAGCCATCACCGACCTTGCCTCCGCTGCGTTTGATGCGGCGGAATTTCCGTATGCCTTTCTGGAGGCCTTTGGAAACAAAGCCACCACGCTCAAGAAGCTGCGCACTGGCGCGTCGAACGGTTCGGACGTGCCTGGCGGCGTCCTTCAGCGCAGCAACATCCACATTGCCACCTGCCCTGCGGGCGAGGTCGATGCCACGCTTCAGGCCCTGCGCGCCAGCCCCAAAACCCAAGCTGCCAAGGCCAAGTTCATCCTCGCCACCGATGGTGCGGACTTTCAGGCAGAAGAGTTGGCCACCGGCGAAACCGTCGCCTGCCAATATGCCGATTTCCCTAATCACTTCGGCCTGTTTCTGCCCTTGGCAGGCATCACCACGGTCAAGCAGATCCGTGAGAGCACCTTCGACATTCGGGCGACGAGCCGACTCAACAAGCTCTATGTCGAGCTGCTTAAAGACAACCCCGACTGGGCGGCTGCCGAGCGCCGCGCCGACATGAACCATTTCATGGCGCGGCTGATCTTCTGCTTCTTTGCCGAGGATACCGACATCTTCAACGGTCAAGGGCTGTTCACAGCCACGGTCGACCGCATGTCGGAGCGCGATTCCAGCAACACGCATGAGGTGATCAGCACCATCTTCAAGGCGATGGATACGCCCACGCGCCATGAGGGCAAGCTGGATGACCGCTATCGCAAGGCCGCAGGCACCCCGCGCTGGGCCGATGTGTTTCCCTATGTCAACGGCCAGCTCTTTTCCGGCAGCACCGATGTGCCGCGCTTCAGCCGCATTGCCCGGTCCTATCTGATCCAAATCGGCAATCTGGACTGGCAGAAGATCAACCCAGACATCTTCGGCAGTATGATCCAGGCTGTGGCCGACGATGATGAGCGCAGCGCGCTGGGCATGCATTACACCAGTGTGCCCAACATCCTGAAAGTGCTCAACCCGCTGTTCCTCGACGATCTGCGGGCGGCGCTGGAGGAAGCGGGCGACAATCCGCGCAAGCTGCTCAACCTGCGCAACCGGATGGCGCGCATTCGCGTGTTTGACCCGGCCTGCGGCAGCGGTAATTTCTTGGTGATCGCCTATAAGCAAATGCGCGAGATTGAGGCCGTCATCAACGCCCGGCGTGGCGAACCCGACCGCAAGAGCGTGATCCCCGCGACCAATTTCCGGGGCATCGAACTGCGCCCCTTCCCCGCCGAGATCGCCCGTCTTGCGCTGATCATTGCCGAGTTCCAGTGCGACGTATTGTATCGCGGTCAGAAGGAGGCGCTGGCCGATTTCCTGCCACTGGACAGCCAGAACTGGATCACCTGCGGGAATGCGTTGAGGTTGGATTGGCTCAGCCTTTGCCCGCCCACCGGAACGGGGGTGAAGGTGCATGGGGACGACCTGTTCAACACGCCACTTAATCAGACTGAAATCGATTTCGAGAACGAGGGTGGCGAGACATATATCTGCGGTAATCCGCCATTCAAGGGTAGCCGAAAGCAAGACAAGCAAGAAAAAGAAGATCTTGAATCTGTATTTTCTGGCATCACCTCTAAGTGGAAAAATGTCGATTACGTCGGAGCTTGGCTGATGAAGGCCGCACTCTACAACGACGCTTGCAATGCCCCTTTTGCCTTCGTGACCACCAATAGCCTTTGCCAAGGCCAGCAGGTGCCAATTACGTGGTCGCTGCTCATGAATAGGGGGTTTCACATCCGCTTTGCTCACACCTCATTTAAATGGTCAAATCTAGCTGCGAACAAAGCAGGTGTGACTGTCGTGGTGACAGGAGTTGATCGCCGCCCCGGAGGTTTGAGACGAATTTATTCGGATGCAAGCGTCCGTGAGGTGACAAACATCAATCCTTACCTTACCGATCACGAAGTCACTGTCGTTAGGTCCGAGAAAAAACCAAAATGGACCAAAGTCGCTATGGAATACGGCGTGTATTATTCGAAATCCTCGGGACTCATGCTC
The DNA here is from genome assembly GCF_057401885.1 of Novosphingobium sp. 550D. NCBI lineage: Bacteria > Pseudomonadati > Pseudomonadota > Alphaproteobacteria > Sphingomonadales > Sphingomonadaceae > Novosphingobium > Novosphingobium sp. 550D. Next base: position 451,648 of record NZ_CM171613.1, read on the forward strand.
GAGCCATCTGAAAAATTGGATTTAGAAAAAAAAGGCGTTCCCAAAAGCCTTTTTAGATCCTTCATCGGCTCGTCGGAGTTCATCAATGGCAAGCAGCGTTACTGCCTTTGGCTTTCAGACGCCGACCTTAACGTAGCAAACCATTTCCCGGAGGTAATGGAGCGAATCGAGTCTGTTCGGCGGGACAGAACTGAAAGCGATGATGCTGCGATGAATAAGCTAGCTTCCCGGCCACATCAGTTCCGGGAACGGAAGGGGGACGAGGAAGTTAAGATCTTTGTGCCCATAGTCTCGTCGGAAAACCGAGAATTTTTTCCCGCCGGGATTGCTGACAAATCAATTGTTCCGACAAACAAGGCCTTTTACATTCCCCAAGCCCCCCTGTGGTCTTTGGCCATTATCACGTCCCGCCTCCACCTTACATGGATAGACGCCATATGTGGCCGGCTGGAGATGCGCTTCTCTTACTCCAACACCCTTGGCTGGAACACCTTCCCCGTCCCCAAGCTGACCGAACAGAACAAGGCCGACCTCACCCGCTGCGCCGAGGACATCCTGCTGGCGCGCGAGGCGCATTTCCCGGCCACCATAGCAGATCTCTATGATCCAGAGAAAATGCCGGAAAACCTGCGCCACGCGCATGAGCGAAATGACGAGGTGCTGGAGCGCATCTACATCGGCCGCCGGTTCAAAAACGACACGGAACGTCTGGAAAAGCTGTTCGATCTCTACACCAAGATGACCGGCGGCCCAAAATGACCACAATGGGCGGCTGCATGACGGCTGCTCGGTTGACTTTTGGCGCCTTTGGCGTATCTCTCATTTGAGATACAGGAGTTTCCGATGAACGCACCTCATGTGCCGTCACAAAGCTCCATGCTGCATATCCGCATGGACAATGAGCTGAAGGCCAAAGCCACGCAAGCGCTGGCAGCCATGGGGCTGACGGCTTCCGATGCCGTGCGCCTGCTGTTCCACCGGATCGCGGTCGACCAGGCGTTCCCGCTGGAGCTGAAGGTGCCCAACGCCGAAACCCGCGCCGCGCTGGACGAGGCACGCGAGATCATCGCCCAGCGCCGCGCCCGCTTTACCGATCCTGATGCCATGTTTGCCGAACTCGATGGCAAAGAGGGATAAAGCGGCGACCCTGCCGCGCACGTTCGATTTGGCCAAGGCATTCAGGAAAGACTGGGAGCGTCTCTCGCGGTCTGGCCGTTACGACATGCGCCAGCTCAAAGAGGCCATGCTGCTGCTGATCGCGAACGACGCCCCGCTGCCTCCTGAGTGGCGAGACCACGCGCTGAAAGGCGAATGGGCAGGCACGAGAGAATGCCATATCGGCGGGGATTTCCTGCTGATCTACGAAGTGGACGACACAGCGGGACCGGGCGGAACGCTCGTCTTCGTGCGCGCCGGAACCCATAGCGAGTTGTTCAAATGACCCAGAATGCCGACATCATCCCCACCGTCACATTCCGCCCCGCTGGCACCGGCGCCAGCGCCAAGCCCAATGAACTGGGTATGCGCGAGATGCAGGCTCGTGCCTTTGACAAGCGCGGCGAGCAATATCTGCTGATCAAGTCGCCGCCTGCCTCGGGCAAGTCGCGAGCGCTGATGTTCATCGCGCTGGACAAGCTAACCAACCAGGGGGTGAAAAAGGCCATTGTCTGCGTGCCGGAACGCTCGATTGGGGCCAGCTTCAACAGCGAGCCGCTGAGCAAGCATGGCTTCTGGGCCGATTGGGAAGTCGCACCGCAGTGGAACCTGTGCAACGCGCCGGGTGCCGATGATCCCAAGGTGGCCAAATCGAAGGTGAAGGCGGTCGGCGAGTTTTTGGCCAGCGACGCCCGAGTGCTGGTCTGCACCCATGCCACCTTCCGCTTTGCGTTTGACGAATTGGGTGTCGAGGCTTTCGACGATGCGCTGATCGCCATCGATGAATTTCACCATGTCTCGGCCGACGCGGGCAACCGCCTGGGGGCGCAGCTTGCTCAGCTTATCGGGCGCGACAAGGCCCATATCGTGGCCATGACCGGCAGCTATTTCCGCGGCGATGCGATCCCCGTGCTGGCGCCTGACGACGAGGCCAAGTTCGAGACAGTCACCTACACCTATTACGAGCAACTCAACGGTTACCAGTATCTCAAGGTGCTGGACATCGGCTACAGCTTCTACACCGGTCCCTACACCGATAAGATCTCGGCGCTGCTGGATCCGACCGTCAAGACGATCGTCCACATTCCCTCAGTCAATTCGCGCGAAAGCCTGAAGGACAAGCATCGCGAGGCCGAGGACATCATGGGTCACCTCGGCGAATGGCAGGGTGTTGATCCAGAGACCGGCTTCCACATGCTCAAGACTGCGGGCGGCGCGACGATCCGCGTGGCAGATCTGGTCGATGACGATGCCTCCAAGCGCGACCGCGTGGTCGCCTCGCTGAAATCCGCCGCTGCGCGCAGCGACCGGGACTTTGTCGACGTGATCATCGCGCTGGGCATGGCGAAGGAAGGTTTCGATTGGATCTGGTGCGAGCATGCGTTGACCGTCGGCTATCGTTCCAGCCTTACGGAAATCATCCAGATCATCGGCCGGGCCACCCGCGATGCACCAGGCAAGACGCGGGCGCGCTTCACCAATCTGATCGCGGAACCGGCTGCGGACGATCCGCTGGTGGTGGATGCGATCAACGATTACTTGAAGGCGATCGCGGCCAGCCTGCTGATGGAGCAGGTGCTGGCGCCCCGTTTCGAATTCACGCCCAAGGATGCTGGCCCCAAGCCCGGTTTTGAATATGGCCCTGATGGCTATCAGGAAGGCGCCACCAACATTGGCGTCAATTCACAGGGCCAGATGCATTTCGAAATCAAGGGCCTCAAGCTGCCAACCAGCATCGAGGCAACGCGAATCTGCCGCGAGGATCTGAACGAAGTGATCGCCAGCTTTGTGCAGGACAAATCCATTCTCGAGCGCGGAATGTTCGACACCGAGGTGGTGCCCGAAGAGCTGACCCAGTTGAAAATGGGCAAGATCATCCGCGAAAAGTTTCCTGAATTGAGTGACGAAGATCAGGAGGCGGTTCGTCAGCACGCCATTGCCGCCCTAACCCTGACCCAGCAGGCCAAAGCTGCCATGGTCGGCGATGTGGTTGATGGAGAGTTTACGGGCAGCACCGCCTTCATCGACGGTGTGCGCAAATTTGCGCTGAGCGTTACTGATCTCGACATCGACCTGATCGACCGGGTCAATCCGTTCGACGCGACCTATGCCGTGCTGGCCAAGGCGATGGATGAAAAGACCCTGATTCAGGTGCAGGCGATCATCAACGCCAAGAAAGAAAAGCTAACCTATGAAGACGCACGAATGCTGGCCGAACGCGCGCTGGAATTCAAGCGTGAGCGAGGACGCCTGCCCTCGCTGACCGCGCAGGACGCCTGGGAGCGCAAGATGGCCGAAGGCATCGCGTTCCTGCAACGCCATGCGGCAAAGGCAGCGGCCGATGGCTGAGCTGAGCGATCTTGAACTGTTGGCCGAACTCGGCGTCGAGACGGCACCTGAACCCAAGCGCGCACTGACGCCGCTTCAGGAGCGGATCATTGCTGGCTTTGAGGACATCCAGCGCTTTGTGGCTGAGCATGGGCATTTGCCAAGACACGGCGATGACCGTGACATTTTCGAGCGCCTCTATGCGGTGCGGCTAGACCGCCTGCGCAGCCTTCCGGAAGCGCGCGAATTGCTGGCCAGTCTTGATCGTGAGGGCCTACTGGATGGCAATGGCCAAGAAGCCGCAGCGCCCCAAGAATTGGGCGACGATGCCCTGCTAGCGGAACTTGGCATTGCTCCCGGAGCATCTGACGACATCACCCAGTTGCGCCACGTGCCTCCCCGTGCAGAAAAGCGCGCAGCCGAAGAAATCGCCAATCGCGAAAAGTGCGAGGATTTCGAGACCTTCAAGCCGCAATTTGACAGGGTGCAGGCCGAACTGGCAAAGGGTGCGCGACAGGCCAAGGTGATTGACCAGACCGAGGTTACCCTTGCCGAGATTCATCCTGGCAAGCTTTTCATTGTGGCCGGGCAGATGGCCATGATCGCCGATACATCTGATGAATTTGTCACGGATTACGAACGCAAGGATCGGCGCGTGCGAGTCATCTATGACAATGGCACCGAAGTCACCATGCTGGCCCGGTCGTTCCAAAAGGCGCTCTATCGCGATGAGACTGCGCGGCGTATCACAGACTTGAGTGCAGGCCCGCTGTTTGGCGATGTGGCCGAGCCTGATGATCTAGCCAGTGGGACGATTTACGTCCTGCGCAGCAAGTCGGCCCACCCCTATGTCGCCGAGCACCGGGAACTGATCCATAAGATCGGCGTGACAGGCCAGAGCGTCGCGCATCGTGTGGCCAATGCGCGCAATGACCCGACCTTCCTGCTGGCTGATGTCGAGGTTGTCGCCGAATACCAGCTCTTCAACATAAACCGCACCAAAATGGAGGGCCTAATCCATAAAGCCTTGGCGGCGGCCCGGCTTGACCTGGCTGCCGGTGATCGCTTCGGCCGGACCGTCCAGCCGCGCGAATGGTTCCTGATCCCGTTCCAGGCGATCGACGACCTGATCTCCCGGATCAGTGACGGAAGCGTCACACAGGTTCGGTATGATCCAATGGAGGCCAGGTTCGTCCCTGCCGAAAACTGACCTCCACCAGCTTGGGTTAGGAGGCTTGGCGGGCAGGCTCGATGTAATGATAGAATCGTAGCGTTTCATCGAGACCAGCCATCGGTCGCCGCTTGGCGGCGATGGTATGTGCCAGCGACGCCAGCTTCCTTGCTTCACGCCCGAGGATGCTGCGGGTTTTGAAGAAATGGCTGCCCCGTTCCTCATACTGTTTGATCTGGATCCGCTCAGTCATGGTAAGCTCGAGCATTGCAGGCGATGCCATGGTTGCGACCGAGACTCGCTTGCGCAAAGCCTCATCCATCGAAGGCTCCAGAATGCCAAATTCGATGGGCCATGGCGCGACCAGAGACTCGGGCTTGTCCTCTGGAGAAAAGGCGGTCGAGACCATGCAGCGCAACTCGCCGAAGTGCTTGCCCATATGCCTGTACCAGCGCAACGCGAAGTCGACGATCTTCACAAGCGTTGGGAATATGCGGCTATCGCCCTCGCAAACGATATCGTGGTTCACGCCAAGGCGGGCATTGCCGACAATGCTCCGGTTGTCCGATCGTTTAGCATTGACTTCGATCATGACTTGCCGGGGTGCCAAAACGTCGAGTTTAACGCCAATCCAGTAATCACGCTGTGGCTCCAGTGCCTGGCTCACCGTTGCCCGAAAACTGCTGTCGAATTTGAAATCGACGGGCCGTCGTGAATGGCAACTGGCCAGATAAGCCGACACGCCGGATTTGGACATGCCTGAGAACACCGGGAATAAAAGGGGCCACGGATCGGCCGGTAGCACCGGATTAAAAATGGGCCAGTCCTGCTAGACCCCTGCTTTTGTGCGGGGGTGGAGGATGAAGAGAGTGGAGCTTTATCAGAAGGTCCGCCGCGCCGTGCTGATTGACGGGATGAGCCGTCGCGCTGCTGCCCGGTATTTTGGGATCAACCGCAAGACCGTAGACAAGATGCTGTGCTTCCCGGAACCGGGGGCGCATGGCCGGAGTGGGCAAACCTACAGCCGCAAGCTGGCGGAATATACCGAGATCATCGACCAGATCCTGGTGGATGACCGCAAGGTGCACAGCAAGCAGCGACACACTGCCGCCCGCATTTTCGAGCGTTTGCGCGATGAGCATGGTTTCACCGGTGGCATCACCATTGTCCGCGATTATGTGGCGGGGGCCAAGCTGCGCAGCCGCGAGGTGTTCATACCCCTGAGCCACAAGCCGGGGCACGCACAGGTAGATTTCGGCGAGGCGGACGGGATCATCGACGGCAAGCTGGTGCGGTTCCACTATTTCTGCATGGATCTGCCGCACAGCGATGCGCCGTTCATCAAGGCCTATCCTGCCGAGGTGGCCGAGGCCTTTTGTGAAGGACATGTGGCCGCCTTCGCCTTCTTTGGCGGCGTCCCGCAGTCGATCCTGTATGATAACACCAAGCTTGCGGTGGCGCAGATCCTGGGCGACGGGACGCGCGAGCGCAGCCGGATGTTCGCCACGCTGCAAAGCCATTACCTGTTTGCGGACAAGTTTGGCCGCCCGGGAAAGGGCAATGACAAAGGCAAGGTTGAGGGGCTGGTCGGCTACTCCCGGCGCCATTTCATGGTGCCAAGGCCGGAGGCGCCCAGCTTTGATGCGCTGAACGCGCGCTTCCTCGAACAATGCGTGGAGCGCAGGCAGGCCATCTTGCGTGGGCATGAGCACAGCATCGGGGACAGGCTGGTGGCTGATCTGACGGCCTTCATGCCACTGCCTACGGTGCCATTTGATCCCTGCCATATGGTGACGGGGCGGGCCTCGTCGATGGCGCTGGTGCGCTATCGCACTAATGATTACTCGGTGCCAACGGCCTATGCCCACCAAGAGGTTGTGATCAAAGGCTATGTCGACCGGGTTTCCATCATCTGCGGCGGGGAGCAGATCGCGGTGCACCCGCGCAGTTATGAGCGTGAGGACTTCATCGCCAACCCGCTGCATTATCTGGCGCTGTTGGAGCAAAAGCCGCGTGCCCTTGATCAGGCGGCGCCGCTCGATGGCTGGGTGCTGGCCGAACCGATGCATCGCATTCGCCGGTTGATGGAGGCCCGCAGTGGCAAGGAAGGACGGCGCGAGTTCATCCAGGTGCTGCGGCTATGCGAGCGCTTTGAGCAACCCTTGGTGGAATGGGCGGTGGCCCGCGCGCTGGAGATGGGGGCGATCAGCTTTGATGCAGTCAAGATGATCGCGCTGGCCCGACTTGAGCAGCGCGTGCCACGCCTCGATCTGCAATTTTACCCGCACTTGCCACGCGCCCATGTTGGGCGCACTGACCCGCGCAGTTATATGGGCCTGCTCTCGCAGTCCGGCACCCCGGCGACAGGAGTGGCGGCATGAGCGATCCCATGATGCCGCTGCCGGTCATCGAGGCAGAACCAACCAGCGTGCCGCCCGCCGTGCTGCTGGCAAACCACCTCAAAGCACTCAAGCTGCCATCCTTCGCGCGCGAATATGAGAAGGTCGCGTTTGAGGCCGCGCAGGATCGGGCCGATTACCCGCGCTATCTGCTGCGCCTGTGCGAACTGGAGCGCATCGACCGTGAACGCCGGATGGTCGAGCGTCGCATCCGCATGGCCAGGTTCCCGCATACCAAGAGTTTTGACACCTTCGACTTTGCAGCCCAGCCATCACTGAACAAGGCGCTGGTGCTGGAACTGGCGCGCGGAGAATGGATCGAGCGGCAGCGCAATGTCATTGCGCTGGGCCCCAGCGGTACCGGCAAGACCCACACCGCCCTCGCGCTGGGACTGGCCGCTTGCCAGAAGGGGCACAGCGTGGCCTTCACCACCGCTGCGGCGCTGGTCCATGACTTGATGGAGGCGCGCGACGAACGGCGACTGCGCAGCCTGCAAAAGCATCTGGCCTCGGTGAAACTGCTGATCCTCGACGAGCTGGGCTATGTGCCCTTCACCGCAGTGGGCGGTGAATTGCTGTTCGAGGTGCTCAGCCAGCGGTATGAACGCGGCAGCACGCTGATCACCAGCAATCTGCCCTTCGATGAATGGACATCGGTGTTCGGGTCCGAGCGCTTGACTGGCGCCCTGCTCGACCGCCTGACCCACCACGTGCACATCCTCGAGATGAATGGTGACAGCTTCCGCCTCACCAGCAGCCGCAAGCGCCAGAAGGACAAGGGGGAGGCAAAATGATCTGACAAAAGGCGGCCATCGGCAGCGGGAAATCGGCTTCCGCTCCGCTACAGCCGCTTCCCCGCTGCCGATGCTGTCCAGCCTCAACCATGGGGCTTTTTATTCAACCCAACTGGCCCCTTTTTAAACCGGTGCCTGGCCCGTTTTTATCCCGGTGTTGACACATGCCGACAGTCTTGGCGATCAGTTCGATCGGCGCACCGCGCAGCCACATATGCAACGCCTGTTGTAATGCGCTCGCACTGACATAGGCCTCTCTAGGCGCCTTGGCAGGCATTTCCGGAAAATCGATTCTGTCTCCATGGCGCTTGGCGAGCCAGTTGAAATCGCTCGCCGTTTCAGCAGTATCAGTTGAGAATTCTGCCTCTTTTACCGCGGTATCGAAGGGCACTTCACGCTCCTTCTCGACGTCATAGGCATAGACCATCTGATAAGGTGCATTGAGCGCGCGCAGGTCATCCTCGTCATGAAGGGAAAGCTTGCGGGACACCTTTTTCAAGCGTCGCAGGATCTGCTTGCGGGACCAGAAGAGCTGGTCGACATAGTCCATGCCCACAGGCGCCTCCTTGCATTCGGCATGTTCCAGTTCCTTAAAGACATCGCTGGGCAGGACGCGCCGTTCAACCAGCACCACCATATCAACATCGCCAACGGTTTCATCGTACGAACCAGTGAGCACACTGCCAAAGAGCCGGATCTCCTTGATCCGCCGAGAACGCTCCGGTTCACTGTTGATGGCTCTCGCCATTTCAATCACTTCGTCCACAATGCGGCGACCTTCCTCACGCGGAAAGCGCGGCACAAGCGGCGTTGCAAGGAGCCGGTGGCCCCGGTCAGAGGTAAGCGCGCATTTCATAGCGCGCGGATCACGCTGGTGGGCGGCGATCATAAATGACGCAGGGCAACGTGCGCGGAACGAATGTGGCGGTTCAGGCTTGGTTTTTGAAGTTGAATGGCAGCAGGTCGTCGATATCGGCGCCATGTGGGCGCTGGGGCAGTTCCGTGAGGACATGGCGTAGCCATGCGAGAGGCTCGACGCCACAGGCGCGGCAAGTCAACATCAGGCTGTAGATGACGGCGCTGGCCCTTGCTCCGTCCGGGGTATCACAGAAAAGCCAGGATTTCCTGCCTGTTGCAAAGATTCTGATGTCGCGTTCGAGAAGATTGTTGTCGATCGGCATTCTGCCGTCTTCGGCATAGCGCATCAGATACCCCCACTGGTTGAGGGTGTAGGAGACCGCATCGCCAAGCTTGGTGTCGGGCACGACCTTGGGTGCGATGGCATTGAGCCACGCCTTGAGGGCATTGAGGACCGGGACGCTATGTTTCTGGCGGAAGCGACGCATGGTGTCGGCCTGTGTTTCTCCCTCGATGGGTATTTCGTCCCGCGCCTGCCTTTCGATCCGGTAGAGCTGGTCGAAGAACTTGAGGGCCTGTGCGGGCGGCCCGCCTGGTTTCTTCCTCGCCTTGAGGGCGTCAGCAAAGCGCCGTCTGGCGTGAGCCATGCATCCCAGATGGGTAGCGCCTTTCAATGTGCGCCAGGCCGAGTATCCGTCACTCATCAGGATGCCGCGATAGTCGCCAAGGAAGGTCTGCGGATATTCCTGCCCGCGACCGGGCTGATAGTCGAACAGCACGATCGGCTGCTGGCTCTCCTCGCCGCTGCGGTACGCCCACATATATGAGGTGCTGGCAGGGGCCTTGCCTTCTTCCTTCAGAACCTGAACCGTCGTCTCGTCGCCATGGATGACCTCCTGGGACCGGAGGCGCAGCTTCAGGGCGTCATAGATGCGATACAGGTGCCTCTGGCTTGAACCGATCACCCAATGGCCCAGAGCACCGCGGCTGACCGGCACGCCCGCGCGCTCGAAGGTTTGCGCCAGACGATAGAGGGGTGTGCCGTCGACGTATTTATGAACAAGGGCGAAGGCCAGCGTCGAGGCCGTGGCAATGCTGCCCGGCAAGGGCTGTGCGGGCATCGGGGCAAGAATGATCGGCGTCGTGATCCCGGTGCGGTCGCAATGGCGGCAGGCATATTTGGCGCGGGCATTCTGCAGAACCGTGGCCTTCACCTCGACGTGAAGCTGCTCCGTAACGACCTCGCCCATGCGATGCATCCGGCCGCGGCAGCACGGGCAGACCTGCTGGTCCTCGGCAAGGTCATACTCGACGCGTTGGCGCGGCAGGTTGGCGGGCAGCGGCTTGCGACCGCGCTTTTTGCCTGCGGGCTTTTGCGCCTCCGGCAATTCCGTATCGGGAAGATCGGCCGCGCCCGGCTCATCGATATCGTCGTGATCTTCGCCTGCATCACCCTCATGGGAGACCTGCTCGGCTTCGTTGAAGATACGATCCATGTGCTTTTCGCTGCGCGGCGCAAAGCGGTGCAGCCGCGCCAGCGCCAGTTCCTCCTCAAGCTTGCGGATGCGCCGTGCGAGGGCGTCTTTCTCGGCCTCCAATGTCGCGACCTCGGCGGCTTTGGTCGCCAGAAGCGCCATCAATTCCGCAACAGTGGGGACGCCGGTTTGATCCATCACAGTCTTGAATCGAAAGCCCCCTCCCGCGTCAACAGCCTTTAGCCAACAAACTGATATTGCCGCACCGGATGAGGCACCATCGCGTCAATATCGATCCCGTCCAGCAGCCACCGCAATTGCTCGGCGGTGAGCGCCACCACCGTTTCCGCGCGTCGGGGCCACCGGAATTTATCCTCCGTCAGCGCCTTCAACACCAGGACAAAGCCGGACCGCTCAAAGAACAGGAGCTTCATCCGGGTGCGACGCCGGTTGCAGAAGGCAAACACCGCGCGCTCGAACGGATTGAGGCCCATCGATTGCTCGACCAGGATCGCAAGACTGTTGATCCCACAGCGAAAATCGATCGGATCCCGGTGGAGATAGACCCGCAGATCTTCAGCGAGCCGGAACATGGCAACGCCCCAGCACTTCGATGAATACAGACAGGGCTTGTGCATCCGCATCGGCCAGCTCAAGCAGAACGCCATTCGGCAGCGATGCCTTCAATTGCAGGCGTGCCGGTGATGTGACTTCAACAACCGGAACGAAAGCTGACGGCCCGCAGGCAGGCACATTCTTCGGTGCCCACACCCCCTGTCGGTCCCGAAGCACTTTGACCCAGTTGCGCAACTGGTTGGCATTCACCCCATGCTCCAGTGCGAGCCTTGCAATCGAGACCCCCGGTTCAAGGGCTGCTGCGATCAACCGCTCCTTCCAGATCGGATCATACCGACGCTTCCCATTGCGAGAAACACTGACCACTCCGGGCCGCCCCAAAATCCCACCATCCAATGCCATTGTGTCCACGATCTCCTCGTGGACACAATCCATCATGTCGATGTCAGTGAACAGGTGCAGGGCTTTGCGCGCTTACGGTCAGAGACCATCCAATGGTCGATATAATCGCGTGTGCCGTTGAAACAAATCCAACCTGCTTCACACAAGGCAATCAGCGTCTCGCTCGCCTGACGCACATCTATACCCAGCTTCTTGGCAGCACGCAGTGTGCTGAAATCATTCCTGGCAAACAGGTCCTTGAGTTTCGCCGGACGCAGGCCACAAATCGTGTCTTTTGCAGAAATCCGCATAAATCATCCTTTGCATCAGTGAGAACACTGCCCAGAGTTGAGCAGGCGTGAGGCCATTCCCCATGGTGAGGCCCCGCCCGCGGAAGAGCGGCCGACATGACGCCGGCCCGGGTCAGAGTCCCAACTCCATCGATTTTTCCGGGCCGATGGTGGGCTGCTCAGGCTGAGGCACAGGCGATGCTTGCCGACCTAGTCGGCTGCGGATCGTCGCAGGATCGATCGCGAAAGTAACATTGCGCGCGCCATCACCTGCACTTGCCGGCGTCCCTTCGCCTCGGCCTCGGCCGTCTGGTGATGCTGCGCTTGGAGCCCTGCCGACATGTTCAAGCGCGCTGGCCTTGTCCCCAGCGTTGCTCTCGACCGCGCGCAGCAGGGCGGCGCGATCGTCAGTGAAGACGGTCAGCTCGTCGCGAACGCGGGTGGCCATCACATGGGTCAGGCGTTGGTTGGAGAGATGGCGCTCGGCAGAATGCATGACGCCGATGCCATTGTCGGTCGTCATGCCCTGCGCCTGATGCATATTGATTGCGTAAGCGAGGCCGAGGCGTGAGAGCATCTTGTCGCCATGCGGCAGCAACATGTTCACACCTTCACCTGTCCGCATCTCCACACCCTCACGTGTGATGGTGACAACCCGCGCCTCAGCGGAATTGAGCAAACCCCGCTGCTTGTCATTGGCAGTCCAGCGAATGCGATCGCCTTCATAAAGGACCAGGTTCTCGCGCTGGGAGAGAGTCAGGCTGTCATGCTTGTCGCTGGGATCAAGGCGATCAGGCCTGAACTTGATGGTCCGCCCTTCGCTATCGCGCAGGCTGACGACACCCTTGGTAGAAACGCGGGTCACTTCATAGGTGCCAGCATCCAAACCAGCGGGCCGATGCTTACCGATCACTTCCAGAACCTGGCCGGTCCGATAATTCTGGGCGAAGCGCAATTCCTCGCGGGTGAGATGAAGGCTTTCAAGGCGGGTGATGGCCATACCCTCTCCGCTGAGCGAACCCTCGGCCTTCAGGCCTTCCTGTACCAGCGCATTGAGCACTGCGCGGCTCTCACGGCCGGAGGCATAGAGCGCGGTTCGCTCACGGTCCTCAGCCGATAGTTCCAGCCACTTGCGGGCTGCCGCTTCCCGAAAATCACTCCCTGCACTTACAACGCGATCCCCCATAACCTTGAAGGCAGACGCGAAATGGCCCGATCGGGTGAGCGCAGCGACCGCTTTCATGCTCTCCGTCCTTTGCCGCTGGCTGGTCTGAAGTTCGGTCAGTGCGGGCCGGTGCTGCTGGATCAGGGTGAAGGCCTTGCCGGCATCGATCGGCTGCAACTGCGCACGATCTCCGATCATCACCAGTCGATCCACCCCCAGTCGATTGGCGATGGTCACCAGATCATTCATCGGCTTGTTCGCTACGAGCGAGGCCTCATCGAGGATCAGCATTGTGCCCTTGAGCATGGCGCGGGATGCGTCAAAGCCTGCCCCTTGGCCTGCCAAAGCCGCACGCAGATGCTGGTTCACGAAAGACGAGACTGTCCGGGCCTCGATTCTCGCCTCGCTTTTCAACATCTCCACCATGGTATTAGCCTGCGCAAGGCCAAGCACCTGCCGCCCCTCGCCTCGAGCAACTTGCGCCAGTGTCGAAACGAGCGTGGTCTTGCCTGCCCCGGCCACACCCTGGATCACCACAACACGGTCGCTGCTCGACAGCGCCATGATGCCGGCGCCCAACTGCTCCTCATTGAGCGGTCGCGAACCGGCTTGCTGCTGGAGGCGGATGGCGGCCTGATCTGCAGGGAGAACTATCGGTGCGTTTCCCCGCCCGGCATCGAGCCCTTCAAGCAAGCGCCTCTCTTGCGCGATATGCTCGGGTGTCGTGACATGGGTGGTGGTCCCGTCGGGTCGACCCACACTGCCAAAGATCAGAAGGCCCTTGTGCGCGAGAGCCTGGACTCGCGCCTCGACATGCTCGATGGTCACACCTGAAAGCCCCAGATTCAGCGCTGTACGGGAGACCTCGTGGATCGGAAAGGCTGCCTCACGTTGCCCCAAGATGCGAACCGCAGAAGCGACCGCCATTTCGGCGCCGATTTCAGCGGAGGACAGTCCCAACCGCGCCAAGCCCCGCGTGAGCAACGGATCTCCAGGCTTGAGCCATTCACGCAGCGCTTCTCCCCAACCGGCCGCTGCTTCCATCACATGGCGCACAGCCCCGGCCCCGAAAGGCCTACGCGCTGCCAGCCCCACCCTCGCCTCGGCCTCGGTAACGACGGCCTTGCCATCAAACCCCAACGCCGCAGCCCGCTCCCCCCACTCCGCGCGAAGACCATCGCGGTCGTCCAGATTGATCTTGTCATCGCGGGTGCGCTTGGTGATCTCGCGCATCAGTTCGGGATTTCGGCCATCGCGCCCAAGGTCTGATGCCTTGGCAAGAATGTCCTCGCGCCGCTGGCTGAAGGCCGTGAGAATGTCCTTGGGAATGCCCTCGATCTCGAACTGGCCGTGCTTTCCGGTCTGAAGGGTCTGATAGCCGAGTTCTTCGACGATCGCCCGCAAGGATGCGTGATAGACGCTGCCGATCAGGGAATTGTTCTTCCAGAGTTCGTCGTTGAACAGGGCCTGCCAGTTGCCTGCAACCTTGGTCAGATTGGCGATGACCACATGGATATGCGCCTGCGGGTCGAGCTTGCGGCTCGTGTCATGCTGGAACAAGGCATAGGTCAGATGCCCGGTACGGATGGGATCGCCTTTGGGATTGTCCACATAGGACCGCCCCTCGGCGAAGGTCTTCTCGACCCACCCCATCGTCTGACGAACCGCCTGCATGTGGGCGGCGAGCAGGCGCTCATCTCCTGCGACATAGGCAAGGACACTGGCGGATTTTGGCATGGAGAACGTCAGGTCAATACCCGCTCTGCGCCTTTCGGGATCACCGACTTGCTCACCGTCGGGTAAGCGGCCCTTGAGGAGATCCTCGAAGGCCTTTTTCTCTACCTCACCGGAAAGGCCGAGTTCGGCGGCGCCGTTTCCACCCCAGCCACTGACCTCGCTGGCGTGCTCGCCAACGTAATAGTCATCCTTGGCAAAATAGTTTGCAGCGCCGCCCGCGGAACGCACAGATGCAACCGAGAGCACGGGTCAGAGCCCCATATCCATGTCATCGCCAAGATCGGGCGATGCCTCATGATCCTCTCGGGCCGCACGATGGCTGTGTTTCTCGGCCGGATCGGTGAAGGACTGGCCGGTCCGCTCCTCGATGGTGATCTGCTGTTCGCGGCGTTGGGGCGAGGAATGGACGTTGGGCTTCATCAATGAGGATTGCTCGTCCCTGCCCTTCTCCTCGCGCGTTGAAACGGCTCCATCCCGCATCGGCGCCGAACGCGGGCGGCGTAAGCTGTCGCGCAGATTGCCAGCATCTTTGGCATTGGCAGGCGCGTCGTCCTCTGCCTTGGTCTGGGATTTCCCTTCTGCGCGCGTATCGGCCTGGACCTCCGCTGTCGTCATCTCGCGGGGATCGATCCCATCGATTGGCTGGCGTTCGGCATCCTCTTGCCGAGCATCTTGTTCGGTCTCGGGCTCGGCCATCGCCCGCTCGGCTGACCCAACGACAGGCGCTGGCCCACCATCACCGCCAGCGGCTTCTTCATCGCCTTCACCCGGAGGAGCGTAGGCAGCCAATTGCATATCGCTCTTGCGCAGGAAGGGTTCGGCGATTTTGGGATAGTCGCGCCAGACAAGGCGGATGCGTGCTGCCGGAAAGCCCTCGGGAAACTTCACATAGCCGTGGAGCGAGGGCAGGTTCATGATGTCATCGGGGATGACGAGCGGCTTGACCTCGGTGCGCGGAGTGATGGTGGCCGCATCGCGTGACCGGCTCGCGCCGATCGAATAGGCCTCATCGGTCTCCCGCACCTCGCGAAAGCCGATGAAGTTCGAGCAAACCTCGGCGGTGTTTTTGTCAGCGGTGGCGAGGATCAGCTTGGTGCGTGCCAGCGAGGCAAGGTTGATCGCGCCTTCCTCGCCATAGGTTTCCGCCAGCTTGTCGAAGCTGTGCATCCCAAGCACGAAGGCCCCGCCGAAGCCGCGAGCGGTCTGCAAGCCATGCTCAATCGCCGGCATCCGGTGGAGCGCGTGGACCTCGTCGAAGAGATACCACATGCGCAAATCGCGAGTGCGCGGCATTCCCATCAGTGCATTGACCGCCAGATCCATCCAAAGGGTGAGAAGCGCGCGGTTGAGCGTCAGATCGGTATGGGTCGAGGTGATGAACAGGATCGAACCCGGAACCGGCTCCTCTTGCACCCAGCGCCGGATCGAGAACGGTGGCCGCTCTCCCGGCACTGGATCAGGCAGGAATCTGATCGCCTGGGCATTGGTGTTGAACACGGCGCGGATGGATTCCGCCATTCGCGCCGCCTCGGTGGCAGTCAGCGGGCTAGCGATGGTGTTGGCGAGCTTGGCGTGAACGGCCTTGAGGTCGGCAGACATAAGGTGATGGGCTATTGCGCCATTGGTGGTCTCGCCCGACGCCGCGAGTTTCACGCACATTTCGACAAAGAGCGTGCGCGCCGCCATGGCCCAAAACGGTTCGGCATTGCCGCCGTCACTGGGGATCAGTGCCGCGGCAGCCGAGATGTAATCGGCATAGTTCTGGCAATCGTTGAAGATAGTCCAAGGCGGGCAGCGCTGGTCCATCGGGTTGAGGATGTGGTCGCGCCCTTCCTCATAGAAAGCTTCGACAAAGGCACCCGTGAGGTCGAAGACCACGCAGCGCTGGCCGCGCTCGCGCGCCTCGGTTACCAGCTTGCGAAGCTGCGTCGTCTTGCCCGCGCCAGTGGTGCCGATCAGCATGGCGTGGGTCTGTTCAAGCCGCCAGGGATAGGCGATCCCTGCCATGGCATAGGGCACATGCAGCCCCAAAGCGACGCGCTCGGCGATGGTGGCGCGAGCCACGCGGTCGGCAGCCATAGTGGGGTGTCTCTCGGCCAATTCGGCGTCGAATTCGGCAGCATTATGTGCATCAATCTCGCCCGTCAGCACCGCGGCGCTGACCAGCATGGCACCGCGCTCGTGGCGCTCCTTTAGGATGTCGACGCCTATTCTCTGCGATAGGCGGACAAACCAGGTCGCCAGCGGGCCACTGAAGAACAGCGAACCGGCCAGAGCCACGACCATGCATCGGACGAATTTGGTCCAGGCCTGCGCGACATCGGGATAGTCGGGCACGTCGCCGATGGTCATCGGCACCACGCTGTCGTCCGGCAAAGTCAGGTTGACGCTATGGCCTGGATCGAGATCGACCAGATCCCAAAGGTCGGCGAAGAGGCGCATCTCAACAAGCTGAACCTCATGCTCGCGCATCAGCAGCGCCAGCAGAATGACTAATAGGAGGCTGAAGCTGAGGACCGCTGCCAGGATCGGCCAGCGCAGACCCTCCATCATCATCATGTAGCGCAGCCGGATAAGCTGCGACCCACGGGTGAAGGCCCCGACGTTGCGAACGATCTCGCCGCGCGCCGATTCATGCTCGACCGCCACGGGGCGTCGGTCGAAACGGATATCCCCATCACGCGCCATGGTAGGTCTGCGCATGTTCGATGGCGAGGTCGAGCAGGCGGTCTGCCTCATCAGGCGCAGCCTTCTGCACCAGCGTGTCGAGAGCGAGCGTGTTGAACTCGAGCATGGTGATCAGCCGGGCGAAATCGACCTTCTGGCCCAGTTCAAACAGCGGCAGGGCAAAGTCGATCATCGAGCGAATGCACTCGGACTGACGACGGCCGTGTTGCTGGGCGAGCCGTTTGATGCGCTCGTATTGCGGCGGGCTGACGCTCAAGCCGCATTGGATCAGTTTGGTCACAACGGCTCCTCACAAGGAGAAGCCTGGTCCGGTTATCGCAGGACGATGTTTAGCTTGCTGACGGACCTTGCGCAAGCGGGTGGCCTTCCGTAGCCGGAATGATGACGGAATGACCATTCCACCTGCGGAATGGCAATTCATATGAATATCAATGCTTTATGTATTGAAGGCCTCGACATAGGCCTACTCATGGCCTATTATTCTACCGACGGAATTCGCATTTTTGCAATTCCGGAGGCGGAATACAACAAGCATACTATTGTTTTTAAATGAATTATCTAGCCATAGCCCACCCCTTCACTGAGCGGTCCTCCGCGTTCGGTGTGCTGCTGCTCCCTTCAGGAACTGGGCATTTAAGATTGATCGTGGATGCTTGGCAAAGGCTGCCGATCACCGGGTTCTTGGCCGCTGCCCAGTCGCCGACCAGCCATCTGCATCATGGCAATTCAAGTCAATGAGAGCCGGTCGCCGAGCCGCTGAATGAGGTCCATCCGCTCATGCAGGATGGCGACAATCAGCGGTGGATCGATGTCGCGTTCAAGGCAGAAGGCATAGTGATGCTCACAGCGGCCCATCCGCAGGCCGGGATGCATATCGCTCATGTCACGGTAAGAGCCCAAGCCTTGCGCGAGACGAGCGATGCCTTGCTCGATTTTGGCCATATAGGCGCGGACTTGCGCCTCGCCCCATTGCTGGCGCGTGTAACGGATGATCGACCGGACATCAGCCTCGGCCGCCGCAGTCAGAACATAGGCGTGGCTCAAGAGGCTTGGCCCGTGCCCAATTCCTCATCAACGATGGCACTGATGCTCAGCGCCGAGGTCTGTCCGGCCAAGCCCTGCTCGATGCGTTCGCCCAGCAGCACCTGCAATTCGCGCCAAGCCTGATCGCCGCTGGCATCAGCGGGGAACAGGCGTTCGAGCGCATATTGCTTGATCGTCTTACCTTGAAGGGCAGCCAGTGCCTTCAGGCTTTGGTGCTGTTGGCTGGTAATGTCGATGGTCAGGCGGCTCATGACGACCTCTTGGCGATTACAACGATCCATCATTACCGCAAATGTGGGTTTGTGGCCAGCTTCGTGTTTCTCGCCGTTTCCAACAGGCGCGCGGCATGAGGTGGGCTTGTCCCACCTCTACGTCCGCGTGCCTCCTGCCATCGGAAAAATAGAAGGAGGACGCCGCGGAAGCGGCGCCCTCCGAAACGTCAGGCAGCGATGCGCTGGTGACGCTGGGCGAAGGCATGGTGGGGCAGGTTCGCCTCACGCACGCGGCTCAAGAGGTTGGACTGGAGTCCCGAGCCTTCGCAGACGATGGCGTGGACCGGCTTGAGGTTCATCAGTTGCTCGTTACGGACGAAGCCTGCGCGCTTGCCCAGTGCCCGGTTGAGGGTGAAGCGGACGGTCTTGACGCCGCGCGCGGCGGCCCAGGCGTGGGCGATCTGGTCGCAGCCTTTGTGCTGGGCTGTGGTGGCGAGGATCATGTGGGGCACGCGGGTGTGGGTCTCGTCGAGCGCCTGCCAAAGCAGTTCGTGGTCGTGCCAGTCGGTGCCGCCGGAGAAGATCACCACCGGGCCAGTGGGCGCGTGGTCTTCGCGGCGCTTGGCTGCGCGGGCGGCGAGGAAGTCGCGGGCGTCGATCTGGCTTGCGGTCAGGCCGGAGGACACGCGGGTGCCTTTCAGGCAAGAGAACGGGCGACCGGTTTCGACGCGGTAGATCTCACCGGCGTAGTCGCGCATGGCCTCCATGGCCTCGCGGCAGTCCATCAGCGTCTGGGCAATGCGCTGCGTCTCTTCCAGTTCGACGGCGTAGATTTCAGAAGGGTCAAAGGCGCGGGCCATGTCGCCCAGCTTCTTGGTGGCTTCATCTTCCCGCTTCTCGATGCGCTGCGAGGTGACGTGGAAGCTGTTGACGATGCCCCAGACGATGTCCTGGCCGAATTCCTCCATGCGAGTGCCATGGAAGAGGTCAAAGACGGTGCCGATCACCATTTCCATCGCGCCGCGCGCGGCCTGCGGGTCGGGCATGTCGGTGGCGACGGGTTCGTCGTGGACGGATAGTTGCGCCATACTGCCCTGCTCGGTGAAGGCGGTGTCAAAGCCGGGGACTTCGATCTGCTCGCGGTAAAAGGCAGAGGGGGCTTCAAAGTTGGCGAATGCTTGCGTCATGGTGACCTCCAGAAGGCTTCTTGTTCGTCATCTTCGTGATGACGGGAGGTCAGAGGGCGAGCTGGACCAGCTTGTCAGGGACGTTGGCCGGGAAGCCGGGAGCGCCGGAGCATCGCGCCAAAAAGTGGGAACCGGTTTTTGGCAACAGCGATGCGACCAAAAAGCGCGGACGGACCCCGGTTGACGCCGCGCCAGCGGGGCGTGGGGGAGCCGATTTTGTGGTGGGCTGGCCCGCCGCAAAATTGGGGGCACCGCGCATCCTTGCACAAGCGCCCGGCCAGCTTGCCATAATAGGACTACGAGAAAGAGATTGTTGGTTTCAGGGGTACGCTACGGTGCCCCAAGCGCCCTGCGCCATGCGATCGTCACCCGAATGGGCGTGCGCCGTTGTGGCGCGAAGAAGAAAGGAGTGTTCGAATGAACTGAGCTTATTGGCATAGCTCATGCCTGACCGACTTACCGGTGCCGGTGATGAATCGGCTGAGACCCCGAAAGGGGAACGGGACCATAGCATGTCGGGGTATGGATCGAAGTTGGGCGCCGCAGCCTGACGGTTGACCAGCAGGCAAGATGCGCATGGTGAAGACTGGATTGTCTGAATCCCAGTTTCCAACGACCACTAGGTAGGTGACGGTGAACGCGGCTGACACACCGTCTCGAGCGGAGCGAGGAGCACGTCCCAGTGAATCGCTGCCAATCCGTTCGGCGTGGCCCCGGTCAGGGGATCAAGGAAACGAACGGGGCACCTAACCGCATCGCGACTCCTCACTCGCGCAACTGCGGGATCGCCTAAACAGGACGGCTCGCCGGACCTGCATGGCGACGGAGCCGTCATAGTAGTCAAACGCCCGGTGTAATGGCCGGGACAGCCGCCGCAAGGCGGACGGGACAGCGGTATAAGCGGGAGCGATCCTTGTCGAAATCCGCTGCGTCCGGGCGAAGGACGGCAGTTCTGTAAACTCGATGGATCAATGGAAAGGGACTGCTGATGCAGACCGCTACTATCCTGAGACGGATCGAGAAGCTTCCGGCCCTGTCGCGGGCGGGCAAGCGGATCAACGGTCTCAACCGCCTCATGCGGTCCCGCTGCTTATATGAGCGGGCCTATGACAGAGTATCCCGAAATCGGGGTGCGATGACGCCGGGAGTAGACGGACAGACCTTCGACGGCATGACGCTGGCGAGGCTCGACCGTCTGGTCCAAAGCGTGGCGGAAGGCCGTTACCGCGCTCGTCCAGTGCGACGGGTCTATATCCCCAAGGGCAATGGTAAAATGCGCCCACTGGGTATCCCAACGGCGGATGATCGCATCGTTCAGGAGGCGGCAAGAATGGTCCTCGCGGCGATCTATGAACCTGTGTTCTCGAAACACAGTCATGGGTTCCGCGCGGGTCACTCCTGTCACACGGCTCTCGAAGAGATCCGTAAAACCTGGACGGGCGTGAAATGGCTGATCGAGGTGGATGTCCGCGGGTTCTTCGACAACATCGACCATGACATCCTGCTCGGCCTCTTGGCCCGGCGGATCGATGATCCAGTGTTCATCGATCTGATCGGGACAATGCTCAAGGCCGGTTGCATGGACGATTGGAAGTTCGAGCGGACCTATAGCGGCACCCCACAGGGCGGGGTTATCTCGCCCCTGCTCGCCAACATCTATCTCCATGAACTTGACGAGTTCATGGAGTCGATGCGGCGGGGCTTCAACAAAGGCGACAGACGACGGGCGAACCCCGCGTATGTTGCCTGCTCTCAGCAAATCGCCGCTCTCCGCAAGGAGATCGATGCAGTCCGTGCCGATGGTGCGGGCGATGGCGAGGTTCGCGTCCGACTGGCGCGAATCGAAGCTGTCAAACAGGATCGGCGGAAACTCTCTTCCGTCGATGACATGGACCCCAACTTCCGCCGCCTGCGCTATTGTCGCTACGCTGACGACTTCCTCGTCGGCGTGATCGGCAGCAAGGCGGACGCTGTCCGGATCATGGCCGATATACAGCGCTTCCTCGCTGATCGGCTCAATCTGGCGGTGTCACCGGAGAAAACCGGGGTTCGCGATGCATCGAAGGGATCACCGTTCCTAGGCTTCCATGTATGCGCCTTCACGTTGCGCTCCGCCGGAACAATGGCGGGGCGGCAAAAGACCGGCGGCGGAACGCGTAGCGTTCTTCGTCGGCCGACGCGGGGGAATATCAAGCTGTGGGTGCCACGGGATCGGGTCTATGCGTTTTGCAGGCGCAAAAAACTCGGCAACCTCGACATGAGGAATGGTCGGGTGCGTCCGCAGCTCATGGAATCCAGTGTGGCGGAGATCATCATCGCCTACAACTCGGAGTTCCGAGGCTTCGCGAACTACTATGCGATCGCCGATGGCGTGAAAGCGTCACTCGACAAGTTGGAACTGGTCATGCTCAGGAGCCTCTTCGCGACTGTGGCATGCCGGCGACGCTCGACGAGGCGGCAGGCCGAGGAATATCTGAAAATGGGGTCGGATCACGGGATTACGACCGTGGTTCGGGGCGAGCCGCGCGTCCATAAGGTGTGGAAACTGAAGCATCTGATCGTGAAGACGTGGGATAACCCCATCGTCGACACCATCACGGTAGGCTCTCGCCTTGCGCAGAGTCCGAACGATCTGGTCACGCGCCTGAGTGCCGAGCAATGCGAGGCATGTGGCGATACCGATGGTCCGTTCGAGATGCATCATCCCAATCGCCTGAAGGACAAGCGGCGCGACCAACTGACGCCTTGGGTACAATCGGCACGACGGCGCAGGACAATCGTCCTGTGCCGAAAGTGTCACGTTGCCCATCATGGTGGCCGGATGCCCAGCGGAATGGAGAGCCGTGTGCATTGAAAGGTGCAAGCACGGTTCGGGGGGAGGCGCTGGGGCGTCCTCGAAAGAGGCGTCTCGCGTCTACCCTACCGAGACCCACACGGGGCTCGGTGGAGCCCGGAGCCCATCAGGGTTTTGGGCGGAATAGAGCGCGGTGACCGCCTTGGCGGGCAGGCGTCCCGATCTCATGATCCTGCTGATCAGAAAGAAAGCGATTGAAAAATTCTGCCAGCAAGCCTATCTCATCGTCACTACTCCCCCGGCAGCTTCGGTTGCCGGGCGCACGGCGGGCGAAAGCCCGCCGTTGCTCTTTTCGGGACAGCCTTTTGGACACACACGTCTACATCGACGGCTTCAACCTCTATTATGGCTTGTTGAAGGGCACCGCGTTCAAGTGGCTTGATCTGGAGCGCTTCTGTGACCAGTTGCTCCCGAAAAATACCGTCGAGAAGATATATTATTTCACGGCCAAAGTCGATGCCCGCCCCCAAGATCCCGATCAACCAGTGCGCCAGCAGGCCTATCTCAATGCCTTGGCGACCCTTCCTCGTGTCGAAGTTCATTTAGGAACCTTCATGAGCTCCGTTGTAAGCCAAGTGGTGGTTGCAACGGATCCAGCCACTGGGAGATATATGAAAGCTGGCGGACAACCTGTCTTGAAGGCTGATCCTGTAACGGGAGCGCTGGACAAGGCCTGGGTCCACAAGACCGAAGAAAAAGGCTCGGATGTCAATCTTGCCGCTTATCTGTTGCGCGATGCTTACCGCTCGGCCTGTCAATGCGCCGTGATCATTTCCAATGATTCTGACCTGTTAACGCCAATTCGTATGGCCAAAGCTGACTGCGGATTGACCATTGGCCTCGCTCCGCCTCGCCCGAAAGGGAGCGTAGAGCTCAAGCGACTTGCCGACTTCAAGGTCGAACCGCGAACGCACTTGTTGGTCTCATCGCAATTCTCAGATCCAGTCGCCACGATCAGCGGCTCGGTTCACAAGCCGGTCGCTTGGTAATCGGCAAAGTGGAATTTGTCTTTTAGCGGACCGCTGGCAGCGCCGATCGGCGCTACCAGCTCGCCACTCAATGCAACGCCACCACATCGATGAGTAGCCCGTCCAGACTGTCGATGCCGCGCTCGCTGGCGATCAGGCTCCAGGCGGCGACCAGTTCCTCGAAATATTCGGCGTCGACCAGCGTCTCGGCGCTGACTTCGCCAAGCTGGCTCTGTTCCCAGGCAAGGGCGTGAGCG
This sequence comes from Novosphingobium sp. 550D, assembly GCF_057401885.1. Lineage (NCBI taxonomy): Bacteria > Pseudomonadati > Pseudomonadota > Alphaproteobacteria > Sphingomonadales > Sphingomonadaceae > Novosphingobium > Novosphingobium sp. 550D. Next base: position 475,187 of record NZ_CM171613.1, read on the forward strand.
GCGTCGGTCGAAGAGGCGATGGCGTTGCCCAGATGGGCGGCGATCTCGTAATCGCTTATCGTGGCGGCATGGGCGCGGATGCGGGCGACCATGGCGGGGTTGGTGACGGTGATGCCGCAGGGGACGCAGGCGAATTCATCGAAGGCCGAGGTGTAAAACATGGGCTTACTCCCGAAAAAGGAAGGGCGGCCCGTGGGGCCGCCCGTCTTGGTCAGATGAACTCGATCTCGTCGGCGACGATCTCGGTGTTGTAGAAGGTGCGCCCGTCCTTCTCGTTCTTGGTGTAGCGGATCTCGCCGGTGACGATCAGCTTTTCACCCTTCTTCTTGTGGTTGGCGATCGACTTGCCGAGGCCGTTGAAGGCCTTGATGGTGTGGAACTGGTCGTAGGTTTCGGCGTAGCCATCGTCGCCCTTGACGACCTGGCCATCCTTGATGACCGGCCTGCTGGTGACGAGGGTGAAGCTGACGCCGCCCTTGCTGTCGGTGCCGAAGCGGCTGATGTCGGAGGTGATGCGGCCGGACAGGAAAACCTTGTTCATGGGATGTCTCCAGATCTTACCGGCGAGCCTTTCCCGCCGGGATGAACTGAAGCGCAGCCCGCGATTGAGGGACCGCCGCACCGGAGCGAAGCGCAGGGGAACCTCCATTTTTCGAGGGGTGCGGGCCTGAGCGCAGCGAAGAACTCGGTCGACAAATGGGGGTTGCGGCGGTCCCGCGCGGGCGTAGTGTTCATCCCTTCTCTGGCGGGATGGCTTGCCGGTCAGATTGCCCGGAGATGTGTGACCAAGGTTGTGCTTGGCTGTCGGGCCGCCCTGGAATCAGGTGCCATGCTTGGCGCTTGCCAAGGGTTAGCTTGCCCGTACGCTCTCGCGCTGGCGCTCAATGGTCGCCAGACAAAGGGTCCGGAGCATGGCTTGGCTTCGACCCGCAGCTTTCCACCCTTGGCATGAAACCCGGCAGGCGGTCGCCTCGAAGCTCCATGGGGCAACAAGCTGATCGTCACCGGGATGCTGCGCCTATCCGAAACGGAACGGGCGCGCCAAAACAGCCGCGTCGGTGCCCACTGGAAGTTCAGGCCTGAGCGGTGGCCTGCTGGTTGAGCGGATTTTCGGGATCAAGGCATTGCAGCGCATGATCGATGTGCATGGCTGCCATCAGATCCCCAGCGTCGGAGAGTCGGGACTTTATCTCGCCCAGTGTGGCACTGATTGCCTGATAGTCGGCGTGGGTGAGCGGAATGCGTTGATCGTTCATGATGTGAGGCCTTTGGCAGGGCTGTTCTGACAAGCGCAGATTAGCAAACAGGCGTTACAACGCTCGGGAAGCCGAAACTTAACGCGGATTGGCCACCACGAGGGGCCGAGGGATCGTCCTGCAAGATCATTTACATATTATAGATGGTGGTATTCGTCGCGGCGTGCCCCATCTGAATGTGGCTCCATCAAAACATGGAGACTCGAAATGGCCTATTTTGCAGGACTGGACGTTTCCCTGAACCTGACGAGCATCTGCGTTGTCGATGCTGTCGGTGAGATCATTCGCGAACTGAAGGTGCCCAGCGAGGCGGAAGACCTTGTGGCGGCGCTGCGCCCCTTGGCGGCAGACCTTGAGCGCGTTGGGCTGGAAGCTGGACCGCTTTCGCAGCACATCTATTCTGCGCTGGCCGAAGCGGGCCTGCCGGTGGTTTGCGTCGAAGCGCGCCATATGGCGCAAGTGCTGCGGGCGCAGACCATGAACAAGACCGACCGGAACGACGCGCGCGGTCTCGCGCTGATGATGCGCGTCGGGCTGTTCAAGCCTGTTCACATCAAGTCTGACCGCAGCCAACGGCTCAATGTGCTGCTTCAGGCGCGCAAAGTCCTCAAGTCCAAGCTCTTGGACATCGAGGCTGACCTGCGGGGCCTCCTCAAAAACTTTGGCTTGAAGGTGGGCAAGGTCACGCCCAAGGCCTTCGATGAGCGAATTCGCGACCTCGCTGCCTTCGACGCTTTCTTGGCCGAGGTGGTGGAACCCATGCTGATCGCGCGGAACGCTATGCGCCGACAGTATGATGAACTGCACGGCATCCTGCTGCGGGTCGTCAAAGAGGATCCCGTCTGCCGCCGGCTGATGACCATGCCCGGCGTCGGTGCCGTCGTGGCCATGAATTTCCGAGTTGCGATCGACGTGCCATCGCGCTTCAGCCGATCTCGCACCGTTGGGGCGCACCTCGGCCTCACTCCGAAGCGATACCAATCCGGCGAAGTCGATTGGACTGGCCGAATATCCAAAGCGGGCGACGCCATGATGCGCGCCTCGCTCTTTGAGGCCGCCCAAGTGCTGATGACCCGCGTCGCGAAACCATCGGCTTTGAGATCTTGGGCAATGCGCCTTGCCAAGCGCCGCGGCAGGAAGAAGGCGGTCGTAGCCTTGGCCCGCAAGATGGGGGTCATCCTCCATCGCATGTGGGCCGATGGCACTGATTTCCGCTGGGCAGCGCAGGAGGTGTGACGTCCAAAGGCTGACAGGTTTCCGCGCCAGCGGAAGAAGTTCCCGCGAGGGAGGTTGGGACGGCGAGGTCGCGTTATCAACTGGCCAACCATATGCCGCACTATAGATAAGACCCGCCGGACCTTCCGACCCCATCTTGCAGCGGCCCCGCGCCGACTGCGCAGAGAAGCATGACCCCAAGCGGGACTTCAATCGGAACTGGAACATTGCAAGCGGAACCCCACGGCGTTGTTTGTCGAGAATACTCCGTGGTTAAATACTCATCAAGAGCGGCTTTTCCGGGTCATGGAGATCCAGGAGATATTTGCCGCCAATCTGCGCCGACACCGGCAGGCCGCTGGCTTGTCGCAGGAAGAGCTCGCCTATCGGGCTGACATTGATCGGACCTACATCAGCGCACTAGAACGCTGCGTCTATTCCGCCAGCATTGATGTGGTCGACCGGCTCGCCAAGGGGCTGGGCATCAATGCTGCGGACCTGTTGCTCCTACCGAAGTCATCTGATGGTCAGGGGAATTAGCCGATGACGGCAAAGGCTGAGGGTGGGACAAATTCGCCGGTCGCCGTCGCTTCTGGGTGAGTCACGTTACTTCGGAACCAGTCATTGGTGAAACGCTGCCCATTCAATTCAACCGCGCAAGGAGGCGCTCTGCCTTGTCGCCCAGCACATCGGCCAGAGTGTAACGTTCCAGCACCGCAAAGAAGGCGGTCAGCGCCTGATCGAGCGGATCGGGCAGGCTACAGGCTCCGTTGAGCTTGCATTCCGAGCAGCCCACCAGATCGATCTCGCCCTCGGTGTGGCGGATCAGGCGGCCGATGTTGATGTCGGGCGCGGGGCGGGCAAGGCGAAGCCCGCCGTTGCGGCCGCGCAAAGCCTCGACATAGCCATGAGCGGCAAGATCGCTCACCACCTTCATCAGATGATTTTGCGATATATCGTAAGCCTTTGCGATTTCGCCGACGGAGCAGAGGCGGTCTGGATGCGTGGCGAGATAGAGCATCACGCGCACGGCATAATCGGAGAAACGGGTCAGGCGCATAGGTTGTGTCCTTAAAGGTGCATTTCATTTGCATCATTATGCCTTCGGCTATATCTAGCATTTGAGATGCATGATTACGAGTCGGATCGACACCACAAACCCAAGGACATACCCCATGCTGAGCGCTGAACAGACCGCCATCATCAAAGCCACCGTGCCGCTGCTGGAAACCGGCGGCGAGGCGCTGACCACCCATTTCTACACGATGATGCTGAGCGAATATGCGCAGGTGCGCCCCCTGTTCAATCAGGCGCATCAGGCCCATGGCACACAGCCGCGCGCGCTGGCCAATGCGGTGCTGCAATACGCCCGCCATATCGACAATCTGGGCGCGCTGGGTGCCTTGCCCGCGCAGATCATCCAGAAGCATGTCGCGCTGCAAATCCTGCCCGAACATTACCCCATCGTGGGCGCCTGCCTGCTGCGCGCCATCCGCGAAGTTTTGGGTGAGGAGATTGCCACCGATGCCGTGATCGAAGCGTGGGGCGAGGCCTATTGGCAATTGGCCAACATCTTGATCGGGGCCGAGGCGGCGGAATATGAACGCCTTGCCGCAGCGCCCGGTGGCTGGCGCGGGGGGCGCGATTTCCGCGTCGCGCACAAAGTGGCCGAGAGCGCGGAGATCACCTCCTTCACGCTGGAGCCTGTCGATGGCGGGGCGGTGGTGGCCTATCAGCCGGGGCAATATCTGGGCCTGCGCCTGACGATTGACGGGCAGGAGGTGCGGCGCAACTACTCGCTCTCGCAAATGGCCGATGGCCAGACCCTGCGCATCAGCGTGAAGCGCGAGAAGGGCGGGCTGGTGTCCAACCATCTGCATGACCATGTTCAGGTGGGCGACACGCTGGAGGTGTTCCCGCCCGCTGGCGAATTTGTGCTGCGCGATGGCGATGCGCCTTTGGCGCTGATCAGCGGCGGCGTGGGCATCACTCCCACGCTGGCCATGGCGCAGGCCGCGCTGGCGGCGGGTAAGCGCGATGTGATCTTCATCCACTATGCCCGGAACGGCGATGTCCACGCCTTTGGCGATCTTATCGATGGCTGGGCGGCCCATCCACGATTCTCCGCCTATGTGGTGTATGAGCAGGGCGAGCACCGCGATGGCCTCTCGGGCCGCCCCTCGCTGGACCAGCTTCAGGCATGGGTGCCGGTTGATGCGGATGCCTATTTCCTTGGTCCCAAGCCCTTCATGGGTTTTGTGAACAAGGCGCTGGCCGAAATTGGCCTGCCAGCAGAAAACCGCCACTATGAGTTCTTTGGCCCCGCCGAAGCTTTGGGTTAGGAGAGAGGCATGGCACTGCTCGACACAGCATTCCCGTGGATCGGTTTGGTGGCCGCCATCCCGCTGGTGGCTTTGCTGGCGGGCAATGCCTTGCGCATGGATCGGTCTGTTGCGCGCTGGCGTGATTGGGGCTGGCTGTCTTGGGTGGGGGTGGCGGCCTATCTGGTCCACAATGTCGAGGAATATGGCTTGGACATCCACGGGGATGCCGATGCCTTCCCCAAGGCGTTCTGCGCGATGTTCGGCTTTCCGGGCCTTTACCCGGTTTGCCCCGTGCCGGGGGCGGTGTTCACCGCAGTAAACGTACCCCTGTTCTGGATTGCCGCGCCCCTTGGTGCATGGCTGGCCAAGCGCCACCCATGGGCGGGCCTTGGCCTTTATGGCGTGATCGCAGTCAACATGCTGGCGCATATCGGGCGAGCTTTGGCCGATGGCGGCGTTTACAATCCGGGCCTGCTCACCGCTGTGGCAGTGTTCCTGCCTTTGGCATTTTGGGTGCTGGTGGGGGCGCGTTTGTGGACCAAGGCGGTTGTTGTGGCTGTGGTTGCCTTAGGGTTGACCCTGCACGGCATCCTGATCGCGGGCATGCTGTTGCTGGTCAAAGGCGTGGTGCAAGATGCTGGCATCGTGGCCCTGATCCAGATTGGCAATGCGGGATTGATGATCGCGCTGCCTCTGCTGGCAGAGCGAGGGGTGAGATGCTTGAATAGATCACCATCGGCATAAATCGCCAGTCTGGGGCTATCCTCCATTGCCGAATGACCCCTGCGCTAGATGAAACAGTGATGGCCTGCCGGGCGTTGTCCGTCACGAGTTGCGGGGTGATGGGACTCTCAAGCACCATTTGCTAAACTGCGTATACTGGTCGGGTTCTGCGATCTGGCATTCATCGAGGCCGCTACCCTTGACCTCACCCGTCCTGCTTCTTGGTAAATTGGCTCGAAGCCTTGCTTATTTTCCGAACAAGCGTGGCAGCGTCGCGCTTTCGAGCTAAAGCGCGCCTATGGCGGACACTGCGGACCTTGCGTCGCCCGTCCCGCTGAAATTTCCCGACTCATCGATGAAGATACGCATGGGTTGCTCACGCGAAGTGACGAGTCTCAGGCCGGAGCCAGTGATACCCCTGACATTACAGCGACGCGAGGCCGGCAAAGGTGACGGTACATCGTGGCACAGCAAAATTCGCGAAGCGCTCGCAGGTGTGCGTCAGGGAGCTGCGGTAGCTGACGGTCCACCGCGCCGCTGGATCGACGTGACTGGCGACCTCACGAAGGTACGATTCATCAACATCAGAGAGCGAGTGACCGAGCACAAAGACTTCGCTAACGTCAACGAGATTGTCGAACCACGATCGATTTCGTTTGATGATCTGCTCGGTCGGTTTGAAGGTCCGGGCGAAATAGTCATCGATGAGCCGATAACCACCGGCAACGCGCGTGTCCGTGTCTTCGTCAACGCTGTTTGAGAGCCTGTCCTCGGCGCTCCGATCCCAGCCATGTCCCAGGACGATCTGCGCATCCTGGTCAGATGCCTGGCCATGGATGTGCAGCACGTTGCTATCCGGCACCCCATAGAGTTGCTGAAGCGTGGGCGTGTAGTTGAAATTCAGGAAAGCGGCGGTCGGATCGATGCAGCGAACTGCCGTAAAGCTGCCTGCCGCCGGCATCGCCAGCTGGCGGATCCACTTGGCGAATCGGCCCCGCATGCCATCCGCTAGCCCGCTGACCACCCGCTCGATCTCGTATTCGAAATCATGATGGGCCGAGTCTTTCCAGTCATCCGAACCATAGGACACCAGAAATTGCTCGGCATTATCGATCACTGTGTCGGAGTCGAAGCTAGCAAGTCGCTCCTCGAAGGTTTTCCAGAAGTCATCATCGATGCCAAGATATTCCTCGATGAGGGCGTAGACGTCCGGATCGGCCGACTTCACATAGCGGCCGAAATCGCTGTATCCTGACCGAATGCCATGATGCAGATCGAAGCCATTGCCGATCACGAAAAGTTTGCGCGTCATCCGTTCCCTTTCTGGTCCTGTTTCTTGCTTAGGTCAGTTTTGTCATAAAGTCAGGAGGCAAGCTGATTTTCAGGCGAATAGCTTTTGACGACGGAAACTAGGTCAGCGGAGGTCGGCTTTGTCAGCGGCCTAGGCTCGCAGTTCGAGGAGCCGTGAACGGAAGGTGTCGGGGTGAACCGACATTCCCAGCACCGCATCGGAACGACGTAATCTGGTCGGGAGCAGCACCATTACCGGCTTGCGAAGCCAATCGCTGGGGAATCAATGCTTCCCCTTGACGAATAGAGAAGTTGATAAACTCAAAGTATGTAAATCGCGATCCTGCTGCGCATGGACATGCGTAAACTGGTTGGCCGAAATTTCGCGCGCCTGTGTCGGGATCAGGGCCTGACTCAGGAGCAGGTCGAGGAGCGTTCTGGCTTCAGCCAGCAGTATCTCAGCAGCTTGGAGCGCGGTCGGCGCAATCCGACCGTCATCACACTCTATGAGCTGTCGCTGGCGCTGGGCGTCAGCCATGTCGATCTGGTTCGCCCCGACCTCGAAGACATCTCCGCGCATTGAACAAAAAAAGGCGACCCGTCGCGAGACGGGCCGCCCATAGAGCAAGCATTCTGGAGGTTGGCGTCAGGCCGCCTTGGCGAGACCCGGCTCGAGATCGCCAAAGGGCGAGGCGTCACGACGGTCATCCTCACCAGCGCTGAAAGCATCATTGGCCGCGCCCATCGAGGCCGTATCGGCGAAGCCAGCTTCCGCTCGACGACGCGGGCGCGACCAGGCGATGTTGAGCGCGCCATCGGCCTGCGCGAACAGCGCGATCGACAGCGGGGCCTCGAAGCTGGGATCGTCGATCTGGCCCTGAAGGAAGGTGCCGCCACCATTGTTCGCGGTCTTCTCCCACAGACCGCCGACGGGGATGAACTGGCCATTCCTGGCGCGGACCATAACGTCATATTTGGGGGCGGCGGCATTGCTGGAATTGACCGGGCGCAGGCCCACCACGAGGTCGAGCGTGGCGGTCTGGATCTTGCCCATGTAAACGCCAGCGCCGTTGAGCTTGAGTTCACCGATATTCATGGCCGTATTCTCCTCTGGCCCGACACCCTCTTGCGTCCTGGGTGCCGAAGGTTGGTTCACGTCTTTGGCCCCTTGGCCCCAGACACCCATCCTCATTCCCCTTAGCTCTTCCTCGCCCGGTGGCCGCCCCCGCAGCCCCGCTGCCGGAGCCGAGCAAGGCCAGCGCCCCGCACAGCGCCAAAGCCCGCAGGCAGGGAAATGATGCCACGCGCGATCATCACCCAAGGTATCGCCAACTGGGCGTCAGGCGGCGTCCAGATAAGTGGGATTGTCGTTGGCCGAGGCCGCCACGCGAAAGCCGGAGCGGCGCTGCGGGCGCAACCAAGCGACGTTGTAGCTGCCGTCGCTCTGGCGAAAGGCGCTGATTGCCAGCGGCCGTACCATTGAGGGATCATCGATCCGGCCTTGCAGGAAGCATTCGCCGGTGGTCTTCGAGGTCTGCTCCCACAGCGCCCCGATCTGGACGGCCGCCCCGGCGGGGCTCCGCGTGCAGATCTCATAGCGCGGGGCATTGGGGTGGTTCGATGCCACGCCGCGCAGGGCGAAGTTCATGGCGACGGTCAGTGTGGCGATGCTGCCGGTCAGCGCGCCGCGGTCATTGGCGCGAATGGTGCCGATGTTCATGGGGTTTTCCTTTGGCAAAGGCCCCGTTTTGCATTCCAGGGGCCGGAGGGTGGGATGCGTCTCTGGGCGCCTGCGCCCACGACACTCACGTTCCACCCGCTCTCCTTCTCGCACCGATCAGCAGTTTTCAGGCGCGGCCTGCGTCACTGCGGCATGATAGTAAGGCGTGTGCAGGCAGCAAATGTTCTCCGGCGACCAGCGCAGATGCCCGCCGGACAGGAAGCGCCCGTCCTCCGGCTTCACGGTCACCGGCCCATTGGCTGGCACGTCGAAGAAGGTGCCGTTGATCGGGTCCATTGTTGCCACCCAGCATTTCTCGAAGGTCACGGGGCGGCTGAGGTCGAGCGCAATCAGCTCCGGGATCGGCACGATCGCGTAGAGGCAAAAGAGGAACGAGGTCGAGCAGGCATTGTCGATGATTTCGGCAAGCTGCTCGTGGCTGATGATCGGCGCGCGCCGTCGCCTCGCGTTGCGCGGCAAGGCGCAGTCGGCCGGATGGCGGTTGCCGCTGGCCTTGCGGAAATCGCCCATGGTGTAGCCGAGGTTGTTCAGCGCGAATTGCAGATTGGTGGTGATGGCCAGCTCGCTCGTCTCGGGCCACGAGCGGTGCGAGAAGACCAGCGCATCATCGAGCCAGCGCTCGGCGCTGAAGCGGAACAACAATTCGCAGCGGTCATAGCTGGCGAAGAGATCCGCCACGCTGCTGTCATCACGCTCGGCGGCTTGGTCCTCCCACGCGTAGCGGATGGCATCGATGGCATCGTCGTCGTCATCCAGCCCAGCCTCCGCAAGGTTGGAGCGCAATTGGGGCGCGACCTTGTGATACCAGGTCTGGCCGAACTCGGCGGGCGGGAACTCGGCCTCCATGACTTCTTCGATCTCTTGACCCTCATATCGAGCGTCGATAATCTTCGCGGCCAGCGCGTTGAGGCTTTTGAGCGACCAGCAGTCCGAGCGATCTCGCGAGTAGCGGGTGTGGGGGAAGTTATCGGCCAGCGCCCCGATCCAGCTTTCGCCAGCGGCGCTGACCAGAAAGCCGGGATCGGCAAGAACATTGGGCGCGGGCAGAGTGGGAACGGTGAACATGGGTTTTGGGCCTCCTTTCGGGTTCACCCGCCCATCGCCCTCTCAGCTTTGCGACCTGTGGCATCGTCCACATGTCCACATGTGGACCTATGAAGCCGTGGACCTATGAGGCCGTGGACATGTGAACAGGTGGACGTGTCATCTCCGCCCAATCGTTGAAGCCAGCAGGGCAGCGCTCAAGGCTGAAGGGCTGCTCGCGCGATTGTCGTGCAGCGATGGCAGCTCTTGCTGCCTGCGTTCCCTCTTGGTCGTTGTCGGGCAGGAGGATGACATGCCGGATGCCGGCGCCCACGGCAAAGCCAGCAAAGTTACGCAAACCAAAGCTGGTTCCGGCCTCACGCCCCGTGAGTTGGTGATAGGCGCAGGCCGTCTCAAAGCCCTCCGCAATCCGCATGGTGTCGCCCGCCAAGCTGGCGGGCCAGGTTCCGCCCCGCGAATTTCCCAGCATCATGCGATGCGTGCGCTGACCGGTCACAGGGTCGAGGAACAGCCGCTGAATGGCAATAAGGAGCTGCGCATGGAAAACGCCGACCAGCAAGGCTGGCAGGCGTTTGGGCGATGGGCCGCGCCCCATCGGGCAAGCAGGATGAAACCGGACATCAGGTGGCAGCAAGGTGATGCCCCGGATCTCGCGCAGGTAGCGGTGGGCGAGCGTCCCGGCGATCGCCACCCCTTCGGACCATAGGCGCTGAAAGGGCGCGATCCGGTCATTGGCTGGTACGGGCAAAGCCCGCTGGCTGCCAACCGGATGCCCCAGCACATGCCGGATGGCCTGCATAACATCGCCGCCATCGCATCCAGCGAAGCAATGGACGAGGATAGAATTCCGCCCTTGCCGGATCGACAGGCTGGGCGTGCGATCCTCATGCGCCGGGCACGGCACCAGCGCATAGCGGCCATTCCAATGTCCGCCGAGGCGCTGCACGATGGCCAGCGTCTCGACGGTGGGTTGAAAGCGCATGATGGAAGGCTCCTTGGTGGGATGGGTTCAGCCGCGGCAATGGCGGCAGCCAGAGCCGTCGCAGCAATCGGCCCAGGCGCTGATGTGGAGGGTCGAGCCGTCCTTGAAGCGCGCGGATACACCCGTGGCATACTCCAGCGTGCTGGCGTCGCGGTCGAGTTCGAAGCGCCAGTCTTCTTCAAGCCTTTCCCAGACCTCGTAAATGTGGACAAGGTTGCAGTTGAAGTCGAGAAAGGAATGGCGCGCGAGGTCGGCGATGGTGACCTCGGCGCCGAACCTTTCGTGGGCGCGGTCGACGACAAGCTGCCCGCACATCAGTAATCCTCGGGCAGCAGGATGGTCATCACCCGCGTGGTGATCGAGGCATCGGCGGGATCCTCCGAGCCGAATTCCATGGCCGCGTCGTAGTAATCGATCTTCATCCACACCTTGCGACCGAGGAACTCGATCGCGGCAAAGTCCCGTTCAGGGCTATCTTCCGAGAAGGTGCAATGCCGAAAGGCCGCCATGAGGCGGGCTTGCAACACGATGGTTTCCTCAGGCGCCCCTTCGGCCTCGGCAAGACGTTCAAGGCAATTGCGGGTGATGACGATGCGGGCGCTGCGGTCGAGGCCAAGGCGGGTGCGATCATTGAGCCGGGCAATCTGTTCCAGGCGCGCGTCAGCGCCCGCCGGCGTGGCGGTGGTCAGCATGATGGTTCTCCGGTGGATGAGCTTTAGGCGGCGGGCGTGACGAGCGCTGCCAGCGCTGGATCGACGACGAAGCCGAGCGCCGTGGCCAGCGCGATGGCAGCCTCAATATCGGCGGTAGTCAGGTTGAAAGCGGCGGTGAAATCACCCAGCGTTTCATGCGCCTTGGGCTGAACGCCATGGAGCTTGCCCGTCACCTGCGTAACGGCGAAGGGCCAACAATGAGCCACGCCGACAACGCCCTCCGGCAGGATCAGCAGCGCGTCACCGCTGGTGATCTGTTCGTCGGTCTGCGTGGCGTCATAGGCATTCCCGGTGTTGGCAAAGCTATGGATGCGCTGGGCTGTGAAGGCGAAGCGTTCGCTGTCGGTGAGCATGAGGCGAGAACTCTCGGGCGAGCGGAATTGCTCGCACCGCCGCCTCCACCTCCGCTCTTCGCATCGATCGATGCCTGCAGCGGAATGCTTCACTCGAACGGCAGCATTCCCATGCGGCCGCGCCCCGCCCACCGGGTCGTGGTCTGCTCAACGGCCAGTTCATCCTCCCAGGTCCGGCAAAGCCCAAAGGCTTCCCGTGGTGAGGCCTCGATCCATGCCTTCCATTGCTCCTGCCTCAGGATCACCGGCATCCGATCATGGACCTCACGCATCTGGGGCGAGCTTTCGACCATGACCATGGTGTAGGCATCGCCCCATTCCTCGGTCGCCCGCCATAGGCCGGCCACAGCAAAAGGCTCTGTCCGTCGTCGAAACATTTGGCGCAAAGTTGGCGGCGCGGTAACGGAGGTGGGGCCTCGTCTGGGTTTGCCTTTTAGGCGGCGAGCTTGCGGTGCTGCAAGCGCCGATGTTCGATGGTCTGTTTCTTGATGGCGGCGCGCTGGGCGTGGATCTGCCGGTCGCGGCCAAAGTAGGCATCGGCGGGCGTCACATTGCCCAGGCTTTCGTGATAGCGCTGGTGGTTGTAGTGCTTGATGAAGGCTTCGATCTGGGCTTCGAGATCGTCGGACAGGTAATAATTCTCCAGTAGGATGCGGTTTTTCAAGGTCTGGTGCCAGCGCTCGATCTTGCCCTGTGTCTGGGGGTGAAAGGGGGCGCCGCGAACATGGCTCATGGCCTGCGCCTCGATATAGGCGGCCAGTTCGCCCGCGACATAGCTGGGGCCATTGTCTGACAGCGAGCGCGGCTTGTGCAGCACGGTGGCGCTGTCGCAGCCTGAGGCGGCCAGCGCCAGATCCAGCGTGTCCGTCACGTCGCCCGCCGTCATGGTGGTGCACAGCTTCCACGAGATGATGTAGCGGGAATAATCGTCGAGCACGGTCGAGAGGTAAACCCAGCCCCAGCCGATAAGCTTGAAATAGGTAAAGTCGGTCTGCCACATCTCGTTTGGCCGGGTGGTTTTGGTGTGGAATTCGTCGCGGGCTTTGATGACGATATAGGCCGGGCTGGCGATCAGGTCCTGTGCCTTGAGCAGGCGATAGACCGTGGCTTCGGAGACAAAGTACTGTTTCTCATCGGTAAATTTGGTGGCCAGTTCGCGCGGGGAGAGCTCGCTTTCCTCCAGCGCCATGTCGATGATCTGTTTGCGCACATCATCGGGCAACCGGTTCCACACTCGGCTCGGAGCCGAAAGCCGGTCTTCGAGCGCCTCGGGCCCGCCATCGAGGTAGCGGGCATACCAGCGGACAAAGGTGCGGCGTGGGATGCCCAGTTTGTCCAGCGTCTGGCGGGTGGGCAGATGGGACTGCTCGACGAGGCGGATAATCTCGAGTTTCTCAGCGGCGGGATACCTCATTCGTGGTCTCCCCCATCCGGACAAATGCTTTTTTTAAGCAGGCGGTTCTCGAGCGTCAGGTCGGCCACGCATTCTTTCAAGGCCAGTGCTTCACGGCGCAGATCCTTGACCTCGTCACTGGTGGCAGCACGGGCCGTGTCCCCGGCCAGACGGCGTTTGCCGGCCTCGAGGAATTCCTTCGACCAGGAGTAATACACGCTCTGGGCGATGCCTTCGCGGCGGCAAAGCTCGGCAATGCTCTCCTCGCCGCGCAGGCCTTCGAGCACGATACGGATTTTATCCTCGGCCGAGACATGCCGGCGTGTGGCACGGCGAATATCTTTCACCACCACCTCGGCGGGCTTCTTGGCGGGCTTGGCAGCCGATTTTGGGCTGGAGGGATTGGGTCTCATCTTATGGGATGGACGCCTCCTGCAACCTCAGAGATCGTAGCTGGCCTCAAAGCAAGGAGTCGGTGTTATGCAACTTTTGGCAGTCGACCTTGGAAAACAGTCATTTCACATTCATGGCATTTCAGGAGATGGCGAGATCATCTCCCGAAAGCTGAGCAGGGCAAAATTCCTCGATGCTGTAAAACGCCTGAATCCGGCAATTGTGGCCATGGAAGCGTGCGCCAGTGCCCACCACTGGGGGCGTGCGCTTGAGGCTCATGGGTGTACCATTCGCTTGATCCACCCACGTTTCGTCAAACCATTTGTGAAGGGTGCCAAGAACGACGCTGTTGATGCCGAAGCGATTTATGAAGCTGCGTCTCGTCCCACGATGCGCTTCGTGCCAGTCAAGACACTCGCCCAGCAGGATTTGCAAATGCTTCATCGGATGCGAGACCGGGTTGTTGGTGAGCGTACGGCACTAATCAATCATATTCGAGGCCTGCTTGGTGAGTACGGCGTCGTGCTCTCAGCAGGTGCCTTCAGATTCCGAAAGCAAATTACCGAAACGGTAGCCAGTGCGCCATTGTCCGAACTCGCCTCCGATCTTTTCTCAGCCCTGATAAGCGAATTCCGGGCGCTTGATGAGCGAGTGGTCGATCTTGACCGAAAGCTCGTCGCCATTTGCCGCGACAACGAGCGGTGCCGCCGCCTGGCGACACTCCCGGGCGTTGGCCCTGTGATAGCGACCGCGCTCGTTGCAGCCGTCGATGATGGTCGGCATTTTTCTTCAGGTCGGGCGATGGCGGCTTGGGTCGGTCTGGTTCCCCGCCAATACACCACCGGAGGCAAGCCCAGGCTCGGTGGAATTGGCAAAAAGGCCAGTCATTATCTTCGGCGACAGTTGATCCATGGAGCACGAGCTGTGCTACTCACAATTGCCAAGCGCAATGATCGGCTCGCCAAATGGGCGCAAGAACTGCTCGCGCGCGCTGGTCACAACAAGACAGCCGTCGCCATGGCCAACAAGACTGTCCGCATGGCGTGGGCGATGCTGCGTGCAGAGAAGGATTTTCAAATGGCTTGATTGGAATTGCTGCCCCGGCCGTGACAATATGCGAGGTGAGAAATTGATGGTGCAACGGCAAGCGCCGCCCCTTCACAGCCTGCAAGGAACGATGGCCATCTCAGGCCGCTCATCTTAGAAGGCATTGAAGAACGCGGATTCCCATCATGGCCCGGAGTTTTATCGCTCCAAACAGAGGCCGGATAGATTCACGCATAGTAAGCCGTTCGTACGATCGAAAAATTGCCTTGCGCAGGAGGCGTCCATAGATGCGTTCCTTACGTCACTACGACGAGACCCAATCCCTCCGTTAGCCGCAACCCCTTTTCTGGGCCATAGGTGCTGACGCCGAACAGTCCGCCAGCATGATGGCCAAGATCACTTGCCCCATGGTGGCGAGAGCCGGATCCCACTTAAGGTACTATATTTCGCCCCAAAGTCTTTGAGCTGTCTTGAAAACCAATTCCAGCTTTCGGCGTTGATCATCTTCGCTCAGCGCGTTTCCGTGTTCGGTAGACGCAAAGCCACATTGGGGGGCAATTCCCAGTTGATCCATGTCCACATAAGCAGAAGCCGCTTCGAATTGCCGCGCCAGATCATCGGCCGTCTCCAGCATCGGGCTTTTGGTGGTAATGAAGCCGGCCAACACGCGCTTGTGCCCTTTGGGCAGCAATTTCAGCGGCTCCAGGCCGCCAGCCCGGTCTGTGTCATACTCCATGAAGTAGATATCGACATCGGTCTGGTTGAATATCGCATCGGCGGCAGCATCGTATCCGCCCGAAGCGGCAAAGGTGGAGCGGAAATTGCCGCGACACATGTGCATGCCGATCAGCATGTCGGACGGGCGGTCCTTGATCGCTTCGTTCAACATCCAAGCATAGCGATCGATCAACCAGTCCGGGTTTTGCCCCATCGCGTTTCGCTTTTCGCGCTGCACCGGGTCGCCTAGATAGGCGAAAAAAATGTCATCGAGCTGGAGATAGCGGCAACCCGCCTCATAATATGCCTGAACGGCATTTTTGTAAGCTGCGGCGATATGCGCGAACAGGATCTCGGGATCACGGTATATTTCCGGGAAGACATCGGATGGATCGGTGCGAAAATGTACGCAGGATGGTCCTGGAATGGAGATCTTGGGGCAAACGGCGGCATGCTTTTTCACAAAAGTGAAATGCTCCAGCATGGGGTGGTTCCCGGGAAAGCCCAACTCCCCGGTTATAACAGGCCGTACTGCGGGAATGCGCGTCCCGTGGAATTGAACCCCATCCTTGCCCCGTTGCATTTCCATGCCGTCAAGCATGCCCATAAAGTCAAAGTGCCAGAAAGCACGGCGGACCTCGCCATCGGTGACCACTTTCAAGCCGATGTCTTCCTGCATTTTGATCAATGCCGGGATTTCTTCATCCTCGATCGCGCGCAGTTCGGCAGGGCTGGCACCGGCTTGGCGCGCTGCGGCAATTCGCGCCGGGCGTAGCAGGCTGCCAACATGATCAGCTCGGAACGAAGGCTTGCGCATGGTCTGATTTTTCCTATCTAGCAGAAATACTTAAATCTGACGCCCATGCAAAGCCGTCGGACACGCCTGCCGGCAGTTAAAACTGCAAAGCTTTGGCCGTAAATTTGAAAAATTCTGGTGAGGCATCGTCGTGCTCTGGGTCGATACGCACCAGCCAGTCGGACTCCTGTAAGGGGAGCTGAGCGCCAGAATCCTGATTCTGCGTTGGGACCAGTCCTTCATCAGTCATGCAAGCGCGCACGAAATTGGTGCGAGTTTGCCTTTGCGGCCATTGCCCAGTAATCGGGAGGTGCAGCCAATTGACCGCATCGCCGATGGCCCGGCCTTGCAGCAGCGCGAGTAGCGGAGCCAGAAACAGCCGCGCGGTGACCATGGCCGAGGTGGGGTTTCCCGGCAGCCCCACCACCCACCGCCCCTGGGCACGCCCGATCCAGATCGGCTTGCCGGGCTTCATCGCCACTTTGGTAAACAGCATTTCCAGATTCTGGTCGTCAAACATGGCCTTTGCAAAGTCACGCTCTCCAACCGAGGCGCCACCCGTCACCACGACAACATTGGCCAGCGTCAGCGCGCGATCAGCCAGCCTGCGAAGGTCTGCCAGCTCATCCGCGCCGGTAAAGCGCGCTTCAATGCTTGCGCCATATTCCCGGGCAAGCGCGGCGGCGCCAAAAGAGACTGATTCTGGGATTTTCAAAACGTTGTTTCTGGCCGTTCCGGGCGGGGCCAGTTCATCGCCGGTGGCGATAATGGCAACACGGGGACGCTTGTAGACCAGAGCAGTGTCGACATCGGCCCCAGCCAAAGTCACCATCGCACGAGGCGTGAGCAAGGTGCCTTGTTGAAGCAGCAGGTCTCCCTGCGCAAAATCGCTGGCTTCGGGGCGTACATGCCAGCCTGGCCCATACGCGGCCACAATGGTCATGCTGCCATTTTCGGCGCAGCAATTCTCCTGCATGATGACCCGGTCCGCCCCTTCGGGCAGGGCTGCCCCGGTGAAGATCCGCAGGCATTGGCCCGGTCCGATCGCCGGTGGCAGCAGGCCGCCGGCAAAGCTCTCCCCAGCAATCCTTAGCGTGGCGCCGATGGCAGCGTCGCTGTCACGCAGGGCATAGCCGTCCATGGCCGAAACCGCCCTGCGCGGCGCGGAAATGGCGGCATGGACCGGCTCTGCCAACACACGGTCAAAGGCCTCGGCAAGGGCAACGCGCTCGATTGCCAAAGGCTTGACCGCCTCGGCCAACAGTTTCTGCGCTTCATCGAAGTCGATCATGCGCACACCTCGCGCAGGCGCGGCAAAGCCCCCGCGATGGAACAGGGCTTGTGGCGGCTGTCGAACTCCAGTTCGAGCAAGCCGTCCCAGGCATCGCGGCAGGCGCCCGTGGAGCCGGGGATGCAGAAGATGAAGGCATCGCCAGCCTGCCCGGCAAAGGCGCGCGATTGCATCGAGGCGACGCCCACGGTGCCAAGGCTCTTCTGATGGAAGGCCACGGAGAACCCGTCCATCTCGCGCTTCAGCAGTGGGCGCACCGCCTCGGGGGTGTTGTCTCGCGGCGAGAAACCGGTTCCGCCCGTGGTCAGAATGACCTCGATCTCTGGCCGGGCAAGCCAGCTTTCGATCTGCGCGCGGATCGCGGGAATGTCATCGGGCACCAAGGCACGGTCGAGCAGGCTGTGCCCAGCGGCCACCAACCTGTCGGCCAACAGGCCGCCGGAGGTGTCGGTTGCCATGGCGCGCGTGTCAGAGATGGTCAGAACAGCCATGCCGAGGGGATAAAAGGGCAGGTTTTGGTCAATTCCGGGCATGGCAATCAGCCTCCGATAGAAGCGAGATGGGGCGTGGCGCCGCTGTCGTTCTGCAACAGGCGGTGCGACAGGCTTTTCGTTCGAGTCAGTTCCTCGATGCGCCCCAGCAGTTCGTCCTGTTGAGCGTCATCGGCCAGCAAGGGGCGCAGATCCACGCCGAAATCGCCAAACAGGCACAGGTGCAGTTTGCCCAACGACGACACTCGCAGACGGTTGCAGCTGGCGCAGAAATCCTTGGCATAGGGGGCGATCACGCCGATGCGGCCCCGGCCAGCCGGATGGGCAAACTCTATCGCTGGCCCGGCGCCCGGCGCGCGGGCAAGCCTTTGCCATCCAGCGCGTTCCAATTGTGCGATGACCGTGGCGGCGGGCAGGTAATACCGCCTGAAAAAGGGCACATTGTCATTGGTGCGCATGACTTCAATGAAGCGCAGGCTCAGGTCATGCCGCTCGACAAAATCCATGAAGGCAAGCAGTTCGCCGTCATTGATGCCTTTCATCAACACCGCATTGAGCTTGATGCTCTCGATGCCCGCATCGCGGGCCGCATCAACGCCAGCCAGAATTTCCGGCAGGCGATCATGGCCGGTGATCTGTGCAAAGCGGGCCGGATCGAGTGAGTCCAGCGAGAGGTTGAGCGAGGTGATGCCAACGCTGGCATAGTCTTTGGCCCGCTCGGCCAGACGATAACCATTGGTGGTCATGGCCAGCCTGCGAATGCCCGCAGTGCCCGAAATCGTCTGGGCGATATCCAGCACTTCCGCCCGCAGGCTTGGCTCGCCGCCGGTCAGCCGCACTTTCCACAAGCCCAGGGCGGCAAAGGCGCACACCAGCCGGGCGATCTCCGCCACCGACAGGTTTGCCGGCTTTCCCGCCTGCTTGCGATAGCCATCGGGCAGGCAATAGGTGCAGCGAAAATTGCACACATCGGTGAGCGACAGGCGCAGATATTCAAAGCTGCGCCCATGCCCATCGCGCAAATTGTGCAAAGGCGAGGTCATTGCACGAGTGGCCCGTTGGCCGCGGCAATTTCGACGCCTTCCAGCTGGGCATTGGCGGCCAAAAGCCCGACATATTGCGCCACAGCCCGCCGCCAGCTAGCCTCTTCGAGATACTCGACGATCTGTCGCTCCACCGCCTCGAAGGGCAAATCCTGCGCCTCCACCCGGCGCCCGGCGCGGATGACATGGACGCCAAAGCGTGTCTTG
This sequence comes from Novosphingobium sp. 550D, assembly GCF_057401885.1. Taxonomy (NCBI): domain Bacteria; kingdom Pseudomonadati; phylum Pseudomonadota; class Alphaproteobacteria; order Sphingomonadales; family Sphingomonadaceae; genus Novosphingobium; species Novosphingobium sp. 550D. The sequence goes on from NZ_CM171613.1 coordinate 494,206, forward strand.
ACCGGCTCTGCGTGCAGCGCGCCAGCCTCCAGCTTGAAGAGCGCCTCCTCAAATTCGGGCACCAGCGATCCGGGGGCAATCTGGCCCAGCATCCCGTCCTGCGCTTTCGAGGGGCAGACCGAATGCTTCTGCGCCCATTCGGCAAAGCGCTCAGGCTGTCGTTGCAGCACCTTGATGGCATTGCGCGCGTCGCCCGTGGCCAAGCCATAGGCCATGGGGTCGGCAGGGTCTGCCGCAAACAGGATATGCGCGGCCTCCACCAGCACCGGCGACCGGAACCGTGCGCGATGGCCCTCGTAATAGCGGCGCGCAGTGGCCTCGTCGGCCTTCGGGGTTTTTACTTGCGACGCAAGCAGCGCCTCGATCTGCGCTTCCTCGCGCGAAAGGGGCCGTCCCTCATCGTCGTTGATGTCATGGCCCTCCACGCCCAACCTCTCCGCCTCGTCGAGCAGGAGCTGGCGGATGACGAGCGCTTCGCTGGCGGCCCTCAAGGCTTCCTGCGGAGTGCCGGCGGGATGATGCTGCGCTTCGGCGGCGATGGCAGCTGGCGGGATTTCTGTGCCATTGACCGCCACGCGGGCGTGTTCGAGCGTTTCAGCCATGACGCGCCGCCAGTTTGCGCGAGCGCACAACCTGATAACCCGAACGCCAGATGTAGCGCACCGGAACGCTCAGCATATGAACGAGACGGGTGAAGGGGAATAGCAGCAGAATGGTCATCCCCAGCATCAGATGCAACTTGAACACCAGCGCGACATCGCGAATGTGGTCGGCCGCATCACCGCGCAGGGTGAAGATGCCTTGTGCCCATTCCATAAACTTGACCATTTCGTGGCCGTCGAGATGCTGCGCGGATACCGGAATGGTCGACAGGCCCAGCGCCAGTTGCATCCACAGCAAGAGAATCACGAGATTGTCGCTGAAATTTGACGCTGCGCGCACGCGCGGATCGAAGAAGCGGCGATGGATCAGCAGCGTCGCCCCGGCAATCGCCATAATGCCCGCCACGCCGCCCGCGCTCATGGCCAGCACTTGCTTGGCGCCATGGGGCACACCAAGAGCATCCCAAATGGCGATGGGCGTCAGCAGGCCAACCAAATGCCCGGCAAAGATCATCAGCACACCCAGATGGAACAGCACCGAGCCGATGATAAGCTGTTTGCGCCGCAAAAGCTGGCTTGAGCCCGCGCGCCAGGAATAGGGCTCGCGGTCATAGCGGATCACCGAGCCGACCGCCAAAACGGCCAGCGCAATATAAGGGTAAATTCCGAAGAGCAGATGGTGAAGGAAATCAGCCATGGTTCTGGCTCCTTGCAGGCTCGGGGGCATGGAGGCGGGCGATCATGGCCGCCGCTTTCGGGCAGGCGCTGTCACTGCCGCCTGGCAAAGGGGCATCGAAGCGAACCTGTTCCTCCGCCCAGATGGCGTCCAGCGCGGCCAGATCATCGGGATCGTCGGCCGGCGCGATAGCCAGCGCCTCACCAGTGGAACCGGCAAGCTTGGCCAGGATTTTCATGGGGGCAGCGTATAGCGTATCGCGCTCGTCCAGCCTTTCGGCCAAAGCCTGAAGGATGAGGCTTGGTTGTGCCAGTTCCTCAAGAACCTGCTCAAGGGGAAGGCAGGACAGGTATTCGAGGAACATCGGCAAATAATCAGGCAGTTCGTTTGCCGTGATTTCAAGGCCATACGCGATGTAGCGGCTGCGCAGTTCAACCATGGCCTGACCGCGATCCCGGCTTTCGCCATGCACATGCTCGAACAAATGCAGGGAAATCGCACGGCCGCGATCAAACAGCCCGACATAACGCTCCTGAAGATCGAGCAACTCCTCATCAATGATCGCGTCGATCAGCGGCTGAAGCTTCTCGATCTGCCGGCCTTCCAGTACCCCGTCGAGTTCGAGCATGGAAAGCAATTCGGGGGCCGCCTGTTGCAAGCCTTCGGTTGGATATCGCAACAAATGCGAGAGAATGAGCAGCGTGTGGCGCATCACAATGCCTCCCTTGCAGGTGCAATATGGGACGACGGCGTTTCCAGCTTCTTGCGGCCTGAAGCCTTTGATGTTGCGCCAAATAGGTTGGCGCTGGACGAACCGCCAGAACAGCCATTGCCAAAGGAAAATCCGCAGCTGCCGCGTTCGTCATACATATCCTCGGTGTCCTCGCGGTGGCCACTGGGAATGACAAAGCGGTCTTCGTAATTGGCGATGGCCATGATCCGGTACATCTCTTCGATCTGCGCGCCCGACAGGCCCACACCTGCCGCGATCGGCTCCTCGATCACACCCTTGACGGTCTTGGCGCGCATATAGGCGCGCATCGCCAGCATCCGCTCCAGGGCGTCGATCACCGGCTCCTCCTTGCCTGCAGTCAGCAAATTGGCGAGATACTTCACCGGGATGCGCAAGCTGCGCACATCAGGCATGCCGTTGTGGGCCGAAATCTTGCCCGCGCTGGCCGCCGAATTGATTGGCGAGAGTGGCGGCACGTACCAGACCATCGGCAGTGTGCGGTATTCGGGATGGAGCGGGAAAGCGACCTTCCATTCCATCGCCATCTTCCACACCGGCGAGTGCCTTGCGGCCTCCAGCCATGCCTCTGGCACGCCATCCTTGCGGGCTTGCGCGATCACCTCCGGATCGGTGGGATCAAGGAAGATGTCGAGCTGAGCCTGATAGAGGTCTTCGACATTCTCGGCGCTGGCCGCTTCCTCGATACGGTCGGCATCGTAAAGCATCACGCCTAGGTAGCGGATGCGGCCCACACAGGTTTCCGAGCATACCGTGGGCTGCCCCGCCTCGATCCGGGGATAGCAGAAGATGCATTTTTCGCTCTTGCCGCTTTTCCAGTTGAAGTAGATCTTCTTGTACGGGCAGCCCGACACGCACATGCGCCAGCCCCGGCATTTTTCCTGATCGATCAGGACAATGCCGTCCTCCTCGCGCTTGTAGATCGAGCCGGAGGGGCAGGCGGCAACGCAAGTGGGGTTGAGGCAATGCTCGCAAAGGCGCGGCAGATACATCAGGAACGTGTTTTCAAACTCGCCGTAGATCTCCTTCTGCACGCCCTCGAAGTTGTAATCGGCCGAGCGCTTGGCAAATTCGCCGCCAAGGATCTCCTCCCAGTTCGGGCCACCTTCGATCTTTTCGATCCGCTCGCCCGATATCAGGCTGCGCGGGCGAGCCGTGGGGAAGGCCTTGCTCTCGCCCGCCTGCTGAAGGTGGGCGTAATCGAAGGTGAAAGGCTCGTAATAATCATCGATCTCGGGCAGATCGGGGTTGGCGAAAATCTTGGCCAGCAGCCGCCACTTGCCGCCCATGCGTGGCTGCAACCGGCCATGGCGCAGTTCCCAGCCGCCGTTCCAGCGCTTCTGGTTTTCCCAATCCTTGGGGAAACCCACGCCGGGCTTGCTTTCGACATTGTTGAACCAGGCGTATTCCACGCCTTCGCGGCTGGTCCACACATTCTTGCACGTTACCGAGCAAGTGTGGCAGCCGATGCACTTGTCGAGATTGAGCACTTTGCCGATTTGAGCGCGGACCTTCATGCTGCATTCTCCCCTTCGGCCAGCGGCCCTTCGAGCCAGTCGACCTTGTCCAGCTTGCGCACGATCACGAATTCATCGCGGTTCGATCCGACCGTGCCGTAATAGTTGAAACCATAGGCCTGCTGGACATAGCCGCCGATCATGTGGGTGGGTTTGAGGATGGCGCGCGTCACGGAATTATGAATGCCGCCGCGCTGTCCGGTCAGCGGCGATCCGGGCACGTTCACATGCTTTTCCTGCGCATGATACATGAACAGCGTGCCTTCCTTCATGCGCTGCGACACCACGACGCGGGCGACCAGCGCACCGTTGGCGTTGAACGTCTCCACCCAGTCATTATCGACCAGACCGGCTTTGGTAGCGTCCACCTCGCTCATCCACACGATCGGCCCGCCACGTGACAGTGTCAGCATCAGTTGATTGTCGGTGTAGGTGGAATGGATCCCCCACTTCTGGTGCGGGGTGATGAAGTTGAGCACCACATGGTTCTGGCCCGCAGCCCGGTCGAGCATCGGCTTGACCGCCTTGGTATCAATCGGCGGCCGGTAGACGCACAGCGCCTCGCCAAACGCCAGCATCCACTTGTGATCCTGATACAATTGCTGGCGGCCAGTCAGTGTGCGCCAGGGGATCAGTTCATGGACATTGGTGTAGCCGGCATTGTAGCAGACATGTTCGCTCTCAATGCCCGACCATGTGGGCGAGGAGATGATCTTGCGGGGTTGGGCCTGAATGTCGCGGAAGCGGATCTTCTCGTCTTCCTTGGGCAGCGCCAGATGAGTGTGATCACGCCCGGTGTTTTCGGACAGCGCCGCCCATGCCTTGACGGCCACTTCGCCGTTGGTTTCCGGGGCTAGCATCAGCAGCACTTCTGCCGCATCGATTGCGGTGTCGATGCGCGGCATGCCCTTGCTGGGGCCATCTTCTTGCACAGTGCCGTTCAACTGACGCAGGTTTTCCACCTCATGCGCTGTGGGCCAGGCGATGCCCTTGCCGCCATTGCCGAGCTTGTCCATCAGCGGGCCCAGCGCGGTGAAACGCTTGTAGAGATTGGGATAATCCCGCTCCACCACCGCCACGGTCGCCATGGTCTTGCCGGGCATGGGTTCGCATTGGCCTTGCCCCCAGTCCGCCACATCAAAGGGCTGGGCCAGCTCGTTGGCGCTATCATGCTGGATCGGGGTCAGTACCACATCCTGTTCGACACCCAGCACTTCGGGCGCCACTTGCGAGAAGGTCTTGGCCAGGCCCTTGTAAATGTCCCAGTCGCTGCGCGATTCCCAAACCGGATCGACCGCCGCCGACAGCGGATGGATGAAGGGATGCATGTCGGAGGTGTTGAGGTCGTCCTTCTCGTACCAACTGGCCGTTGGCAGCACGATGTCGGAATAGACGCAGGTGGTGGACATGCGGAAGTCGAGCGTGACCAGCAGGTCGAGCTTCCCCTTCGGCGCATCGTCATGCCACTTGACCTCCTTGGGCTTCTGGCGCCCGGCCTCGCCCAAATCCTTACCCTGCACGCCATGCGCGGTGCCCAGCAGGTGTTTGAGGAAATATTCGTGCCCCTTGCCCGAGGAGCCGAGCAGGTTGGAGCGCCACACGAACATGTTGCGCGGCCAGTTGGCGGGATCGTCGGGGTCGAGGCAGGACAGCTCAAGCTCGCCTGATTTGAGCGCATCGGCGACATAGTCCTTGGCATCCTTGCCGCTGGCTGCCGCCGCCTTGCCGACATCAAGCGGATTGTTCTTGAGTTGGGGCGCACTGGGCAGCCAGCCCATGCGTTCGGCCCTCACGTTGTAATCGATCAGGCTGCTGTCCCAATCGCCCTTGGGGGCGGTGGGAGAGAGGATTTCCTCCACGCCCAGCGTTTCATAGCGCCACTGGTCGGTGTGGGCATAGAAGAAGCTGGTGCCGTTCATGTGGCGCGGCGGGCGTGCCCAATCGAGCCCAAAGGCCAGCGGCGCCCAGCCGGTTTGCGGGCGCAACTTTTCTTGCCCCACATAATGCGCCCAGCCGCCGCCTGATTGGCCGACACAGCCGCACATCACCAGAAGATTGATGATCCCCCGGTAATTCATGTCCATGTGATACCAATGGTTGAGACCCGCCCCCAGAATCACCATCGATTTGCCGTTGGTTGCCTCGGCATTGGCGGCAAATTCGCGGGCGGTGGTGATGATATGGTCGGCGGGAATGCCGGTGATCTTCTCGGCCCACGCCGGCGTATAGGGCGCCATTTCGGCATAGTCGCGGGCTACAAAATCACCGCCAAGACCCCGATCCAGGCCATAGTTGGCGCAGAGCAGATCGAACACGGTGGCGACATAGGCGCGGCCTCCGGCCAGCTCCATTTCCCGCACCGGAACGCGCCGGTTCAGCACGTCGGGATGGTCGGTGCCCGCGAAATGGTCATGCTCCCGATTGCCGAAATAGGGGAAGGCCACTTCGACGATCTCGTCATGGTCCTTGTCCAGTATGGCGGTCAGGCGCAGTTTGACAGGCTTGCCCTTGCCGTCCTTCTCCTCAAGGTTCCATTTGCCCTTTTCGCCCCAGCGGAAGCCGGCGGTGCCCGAAGGGGTGACCACCTCGTCGCTGTCCTCATCAATGGCGACGCATTTCCAATCGGGATTGTTGCCCTCGCCTAGGTTGCCGGCAAAATCGCTGGCGCGCAGCAGGCGTTCGGGCACCAGCCGGCCATCCTGCTCCACCAGGCGGACCAGCATCGGCATGTCGGAATATTTGCGGCAATAATCCTCGAAATAGGGCACCTGCCGGTCGAGATGGAATTCGCGCAGGATGACATGGCCCATGGCCAGAGCGAGCGCGGCATCGGTCCCTTGCTTGGGGTTGAGCCACAGGTCGGCGAATTTGGTGGCCTCGGCATAATCGGGGCTGACCACCGCCACCTTCGCGCCGCGATAGCGTGCCTCAGTCATGAAATGGGCGTCGGGGGTACGGGTCTGCGGCACATTGCTGCCCCACAGCATCAGAAAGCCGGCATTGTACCAGTCGGCGCTTTCGCAAACATCGGTCTGCTCGCCCCAAGTCATCGGACTGGAGGGCGGCAGGTCGCAATACCAGTCATAGAACGACAGGCAGGTGCCCCCCAGCAGCGAGAGGTAACGCGCGCCAGCGGCATAGGACACCATCGACATGGCCGGGATCGGCGAAAAGCCGATGACGCGATCGGGGCCATAGATCTTGGCGGTATAGGCATTGGCGGCCGCGATGATCTCGTTGACCTCGTCCCACGTCGAGCGAACAAAGCCGCCGTGGCCGCGAATGGCGGTGTAGCTTTTGCGCTTGGCGGGGTCGTTCTGGATCGAGGCCCAGGCGGCCACGGGCGGCAGGTTGCGGCGCGCCTCGCGCCACATACGCACCAGCCGCTTGCGGATCATGGGGTATTTCAGCCGCTGGGCCGAATAGATGTACCACGAGTAGCTGGCCCCGCGCGGGCAGCCACGCGGTTCGTGGTTGGGCAGTTCGGGGCGGGTGCGGGGATAGTCGGTCTGCTGGGTTTCCCAGGTGATGATCCCGCCCTTGACATAGATCTTCCACGAGCAGGAGCCGGTGCAGTTCACGCCATGGGTGCTGCGCACGATCTTGTCGTGCTGCCAGCGCTGGCGATAACTGTCTTCCCAGTCTCGCGCCTCGCCGGTGGTCACGCCATGGCCGTCGGAGAAGGGTTCCTTCTTCTGGCGAAAGAAGGTGAGACGATCGAGCAAATGGCTCATGCGGAGGCTCCTTGGGTTTGGGCAGGACGGGCGGGCTGTCCGTGTTCGGTGGCGTGAAGCAGGCCGTCACGACGCGAATAGGCCCACCAGGTCAGCACGGCGCAGCTGACGTAGAATGCGAGGAAACCCCAAAGCGCGGGCAGCGGACTGCCTGTCAGCGTGATCGCGCTGCCAAAGGCCTTGGGGATATAAAATGCGCCATAGGCGGCGATGGCTGAAGTGAAGCCAACAATCGCGGCCGATTCCTTGGCAGCCTGCTTTTCAGCGTCGGGCCGCGAAAGTGCAGGCATCAGGCGCGGAATTTCGAGGCGCATGATGTTGGGGATCATCTGGAAGGTCGATGCATTGCCAACCCCGGTGACGAAGAACATGAAAACGAACATCGCGAGGAAGCCGTTGAAGTCCTTGGCCTGGAGGAAATGCATCACCCCGAAAGTGCCCGCGATCATGGCAATGAACACCCAAAGCGTGACCCTTGCGCCGCCCCAGCGATCGGCGACCCAGCCTGTGGCAGCGCGGCTGATCGCGCCTACCAGTGGGGCGATCCAGACATATTTGAGCGCATCAACCTCGGGAAACTCCTTGCGGGCCAGCAGGGGCAGGCTGGCGGAAAAGCCGATGAACGAACCAAACGTGCCGGTGTAGAGCCAGCACATCAGCCAATTGTGCTTGCGCTGGAAGATGATGGCCTGTTCGGCAAAGCTGGCCTTGGCATCGGCAATGTCGTTCATGCCAAACCAAGCCAGCAGGCTGGAGGCGATGATGAAGGGCACCCAGATGAACCCGGCGTTTTGCAGCCAGAGATGAGCGCCCTTGACGGTGACCTCCGGCGTGCCGCCCAGCGCGCCAAACACCCCGCTGGTGATGACAACAGGCACCAGAAACTGCATCGCGGACACGCCGAGATTGCCGAGACCGCCGTTGAGAGCCAACGCATTGCCCTTGCTCGCTTTTGGGAAGAAAAAGCCGATATTAGCCATAGAAGAGGCGAAATTGCCGCCGCCAAAGCCGCACAGCAGCGCCAGCACCAGAAAGATGAAATAGGGCGTCTCGGGGTTTTGCACGGCATAGCCGATGCCAAAGGCCGGGATCAGCAGCGAAGCGGTGCTGAGCGTCGTCCACAAGCGTCCGCCAAAAACCGGCACCATGAAGCTGTAGAAAATTCTCAGCGTAGCGCCGGACAGGCCTGGCAATGCGGCCAGCCAGAACAACTGGTCCGTGGTATAGTCAAACCCGATGAGGGGGAGTTTGGCCACCACCACGGACCAGACCATCCACACCGCAAAAGCAAGAAGGAGGGCGGGGATGGAAATGTAAAGGTTGCGACGGGCAATGCGCTCGCCGGTCTGGCCCCAGAAATCGGCATCTTCTGGGCGCCAATCGGCCAGCACCTTGCCAGTGGGGGCGGGTGTATGACGCGCCGGATCATGCAGGCCCGCCATCTCGGGGAATTGCGGCAGGCTGCGGCGGTCGATCCCGCTGGCCTTTTGCTCCATCTGGCGGATGGCAATGTGCATCCATACCAGCGCCACAAGGACGAGCGCGAATAGCACGGCAAAGCAACTGGTCCAGATGCCGGTCAGGTCGCTGACCACGCCAAAGATGATCGGCAGGACAAAGCCGCCCAGGCCGCCCACCATGCCAACCAGCCCGCCAACCGAGCCAACATGATCGGGATAATAGACTGGGATATGCTTGTAGACCGCCGCCTTGCCCAGCGACATGAAGAAGCCGAGCACAAAGATCGTCAGCACAAAGGGCACCAGCCCTATCGAGGTTGAAAAGTGGATCGCCCCCTTCACACCGTGAACGGTGTAGTCGGTGGCCGGATAGGACAGCATGAACAGCAGCAGCATCGAAACGCCAAAGGTGGTGTACATGATGCGGCGCGCGCCATAGCGGTCGGACAGGATGCCGCCATAGGCGCGGAACAGGCTGGCCGACAGGCTGAAGGTGGCCGCCAGCATGCCCGCCACTTTCACATCGAGGCTATAAACGCCGATCAGATATTTCGGCAGCCACAGGGCGAGAGCCACAAAGGCGCCGAACACGAAAAAGTAATAAAGCGAAAAACGCCAGACCTGCTCGTTCTTCAGCGGGGCGAGTTGTTCAGCCAGGCCCATTGGGCGTTCACCGCTGAGCCGGCGGGCGGCCAGTTCCGGGTCGTCTTTGGCGAAGAGGAAGAAGCAAACGGCGGTAAAGGCAAGCACGGCCGCCCAGATCTGCGCCACCGCGTGCCAGCCCAGCGCGACCATGACAAAAGGCGCGGCAAATTTGGTGACCGCAGCCCCCACATTGCCCATGCCGAAAAAGCCCAGGGCAGCGCCTTGTCTCGATTGGGGATACCATTTGGAAACATAGGCAACACCAACCGCAAAGCCGCCACCTGCCAGCCCCATGCCCAGCGCCGCCAGCAGCATCAGCGGGTAGCTGTCCGCATGAACCAGCAGCGAGGTAGAGCCAGCCGAGGCCAGCATGGTGAGCGGGAAGACAATGCGCCCGCCATACTGGTCTGCCCATACGCCCAGCATCAGGCGAACCAGCGATCCGGTCAGGATCGGCGTGCCAACCAGCAAGCCAAATTGCGTATCGTTGAGGCCCAACTCGGCTTTGATACGGATGCCGATGATGGCAAAGATCGTCCAGACGGCAAAGCAGATGGTGAAGGCGAAGGTGCTGAGGCCTAGCGCCCTGTTCTGATCTGTTTTGCCAATGCTATGGTGCGGTTGCATATAGCCGTGCTCCATCCCGCAGAAAGTTTCGCGATAGCCCATTGCCTTATGGCGCAAGCCGGGGCTTGATCCGCATCAATTTGACCAAGGCGGCACGGTCAAAATCGACTTGGCCTGATTTCAAGGGGCTTTACGCCAAATATGGATCCATGGGTGACTTGATATATGTTAATTAAGGCCCTAGGCAGGCGCCTCGCCCGGCATGGAGTTTTGTGACAGTGCGCCCCGGAGAACGCCCCGAAATCGCCCAGTTGCCGTTGTTCAGCCAAATGGCCCCTGCCGAGCAGGAGCGTATCCTGTCCGGATCGTTTTTGCAAGTATTCCCGCCTCAGTTGACTCTATTCGAGATCGGGCAAAGGGCTGATTTCCTGTATGTGCTCGTGGATGGCATGGCAGAGTTATACTGCCATGGCGCAGGGCGGGACACGACCATGCGGATCGTGGAGCCGGCGTCGAGCTTCATCCTCGCGGCGGCCGTCACCGATATGCCCTATCTGATGTCAGCAAGAACCTTGATGTCCTCGCGTATCCTGCTGGTTCCAGCCGCCCTCCTTCGGGAAATCGTGCGCAAGGACCAGGCCTTGATGGAGGCCACCATGCACGAGCTAGCCTTAGCCTACCGCGATATGGCCCGGGCGCTGACCGATATAAAGTTGCGCCAGTCGGCCGAGCGATTGGGCAATCTGGTTCTGCAGCAGGATCATCGGCAAAATGGCAATGGTCGGGTGATACTGCGCGCCGAAAAGCGCGTTTTGGCATCGCTGCTGGGCATGACGCCCGAGAACATGTCCAGAGCCTTCGGCGTATTGGCCAAGCATGGTGTAGTAACCGATGGCGCACAGGTGACGATCTGCGACCGGGCCGCGCTTGAAGCCTTTGTGCGGCCCGATCCGGTTCTCGAATAGGCCCCGCGCGCGCCATCAGCCCTGCTTGGGGCGCAGCAGCATGGGGCCATAGCTCCAGCAAAAGCCGGCATAGCAGCCGATCCATGCCGTGCCCGCCAGCGTATAGAACGTGCCGCTCAATTCGGGCCAGAAGCCGGCGGCGACGCGCAGCAGCACGGCGGCCAGCAGGGCGATGTAGATCCATGCCGTCGTGCGATCGGCGGCCAGCGCGCGGCCGGTGTGCCCGCGCGTCGCTCGGGTCATCACCGCCAGCGTCATCATGCCGATGGCGCCGGCCATCCACAGATGCTGGCCAGCAGCCCGATTGCCCCAGGCCGGCGCGACATTGGCCACGGCCAGCGCGAGCGCGCCTGCCGGCACAAAGCCATAGGCCAGATGCAGCACCCACACCAAGGGCTCTGCCCGCGTGCGATCCCCGGCCCAGCGGGCGAGCCGGAACAGATGGAGCAGGCCCGCAATAGCCAGCAGCGCGGTGGTGAGCCCCGCCGCCGGGCTGAAGATCCAGCCTAAACCCGCCAGCAGCAGGCCGGCGAGCGCTACCTTGTCAAAGGCCTGCTCGGGCTGTGAAGGCAGCCTGCCGGGATTGTTCCTGGTCAGCCAGTTGCGCGTGAAGGCTGGAACAATCCTCCCCCCGACCACAGCAATCATCAGGATGGCCGCAGCCACCCCGATCCGCAGCCCCATGCCTTGCGCGGGGCTATTATTGCGGGCCCCGTCGCAATGGAAAATCGCATTGCCCCGCGCAAAAATGGCCAGCAAGGCCAGGACACCAAGGTTGCGCCAATTGCGCCCGGAGATGATCTCCCAGCCGATCACCAGGAACAGGGCCAGCGGCAAGGCCAGATCGGCCACCGCCACCCAGACGGGGGAAAGCCGCAGCGACAGCGCAACCGCCAAACGCCCCAGCACCCACAAGCCAGACAGCCCGACCAGCGGCCAACCGGTCAACGCTCGCCGCCCCGTCCAATTGGGTACGGCAGTCAACAGAAAGCCAGCCATCACCGCGCCCAGATAGCCGTAGAGGAACTCATGGGCATGCCAGCTGACCGGATCGAAGGCGGTGGGCAGGGCAAACCTGCCAGCCAACATGCCGATCCACAGTGCCATGGCCAATCCGGCCCACAGGCCTGCTGCCAGAAAGAACGGCCTGAAGCCATAGGCGAAAAGCGCTGGCCCCTGCCATGATCGGCTCTGTTCTGCGGTGCTGGTCACATTCCGGCTCACTTCTGGCTCGCAAGGATGAATTGGGTTTAGTGCTCGAAAAGCGGAAAAAGCTGCTCGTTTTCGGTCCTTACATGGTCCGCAAAGTCAGCCAGAAATTCGCCAAGGCCCTCATAGAGCGCGGCCCATGTGCGACAGGCCCCCTCAGGCAGCACGAGATTGCCCGCAAGCCTGCGGATAGCCTCGGCGGTTTCGATGTGGTCCGCGTGGTCGGCGCGCATGACGTGGATCGGATGCTCAATGCCTGGCATCCCGCCCTGCCGCATGGCAGGAAACAGGATGACTTCCTCTTTGTGCATATGCTCCACCAAATCGTCGTGGAAACGGCTCAGGGCTGCCGCCAGCCCGTGCGGGGCATCGCTATGAGCGGCGTGCACGGCTTCCACCTTATTCGCCAGTTCGATGAGCAAGGGCAATTGTTCACGATGCCGCGCATGGAAGTGCTTTTCGATGTGATTGGTCAGGATCACTGGGTCGAGAATAAGGGTGTCTGTCACGATGGGCTGCTCCATTTCTCAAGGAGGCAACGGGTCGGGATGGCGCCAGCCTTGACTTGCAAGGCGTGGCTACGCCTGTTAATGCGTATTGTAAATACCCATTCATCCATACACAGAGGTAACGGCCATGCGTTTGACCGCTTTCACGGATTACGGGCTTCGTATGCTGATGCGCATGGCCAGCGTGCCTGAACGTGTGTTCTCAACCGCAGAATTGGCGGATGAGTTGGGCCTTTCGCGCAACCATCTCGCCAAGATCATCCAAAAGCTCGCGCAAGTTGGTATTGTTGAAACGCGCCGTGGCGGCGGCGGCGGATCTGTCCTGGCCCGGCAACCAGCTCACATCTCGCTGGGCGAGATTATTCGCCACCTGGAGGAAGGGCACCCACTCGTGGACTGTCTGGCCCATGAACCACGCGATTGCTCACTGGACGGCCAATGCCGACTCAAATTCCGCTTGCAAGCGGCCGAGCGCGCATTCCTTGCTGAACTCGACAAGCATAGTCTAGCAAGCGTCGCCTTGAGCCGCCTTTCTGGTGCACGCGACCACCTGATGCCGCCCACGGGCACACAAGCGGAGGCACGGCCATGATCAAATCTCGCCGTCTCCACAGCGAAACGATCGCCGCAAGCCATGGCGTAGCCACGGACCCGACCTTCGGCGCCATCGCACCCCCGTTATACCTCTCAACCACCTATGCGTTTTCAGGATTCGGCCAGGCTGGCCCCTATGATTACGGCCGGGCGGGCAATCCCACGCGGGATCTTTTGAGCGAGGCCCTTGCCAAGCTGGAAGGCGGAGCCGGGGCGGTCGTCACATCTAGCGGAATGGCCGCCATCGATCTCGTACTCGGGCAATTGTCGGGTGATGATCTGATCGTGGCGCCTCATGATTGCTATGGCGGCACAATGCGGCTGTTGAAGGCCCGTGCACAGCGGCGACATTTCCAGCTCGATTTTGTCGATCAAACTGACCTAGATGCTGTGGCACAAGCCTGCAAACGCCATCCTGCCCTTGTGTTTATCGAGACGCCAAGCAATCCGCTGATGCGTGTTGTTGATATCACGGCCCTGTGTCAGATGGCCCATGCCGTGGGGGCGAAGGTGGCTGTCGACAACACGTTCCTATCGCCGGCTTGTCAGCGTCCGATCACGCTGGGTGCCGATTACGTCGTCCACTCGACAACAAAATTTTTGAACGGCCACTCCGATGTCATCGGCGGTGCGATCATTGCTGCAGATGGCGCTGACGTTACCGCCTTGAAGCAGTGGTGCAATATCATTGGCACTGCCGGATCGCCGTTCGATGCCTGGCTCACGTTGCGCGGGCTCAGAAGCCTGTTTGCCCGCACGGCGCAGCAACAAGCGACCGCGATGACACTTGCCACCTTTTTGGCGCAACATCCTGCTGTCGCCAAAGTGCATTATCCGGGGCTGCCAACAGATTGCGGTCATCTCCTGGCCGATTTGCAGCAATCCGGCTTTGGGGCCATGCTGAGCTTTGAACTGTCCGGCGGTGAGCAGGCGGTTCGCCACTTCGTTTCCAATATTTCGGTTCTGACTTTGGCCGAATCGCTCGGGGGCGTCGAAAGTCTCATCGCCCATCCGGCGACCATGACCCATGCCGACATGGGCGAGGAGGCACGTCAGGCAGCGGGGATAGGGAACAATCTCCTGCGCATGTCTGTGGGACTGGAGCATTGTGAGGACCTGCTGGCCGACCTTGAGCAAGCCTTGCAGGGCAGTACCCAAAATTCGATCCCGCTATGCAGATATGAGGAGCTTGCACGAGCTGAAAATGCTCGAAAGACGGAAAGGTAGAGTTATGGTTCTCTCGCCACTTTTTCGAACCATCCGCAATTCACTGCGCAGGCTGCTACTCATCAAAATTTGCCCGCTTTGCGGGCACGTTAATGAGCTGGCCAATGATGAAAATTGCGTATTTTGTGCATGGTGTGGAAACAAGATTTAAATCTCTTCCATCAACTATCTACTAATTACCTGCTTTTTCCTGCATCCGGGCCAGAAGCTCTCGGAACAGGACCTCCAGATCCTCGCGACCGATGTCGAGCACTTCGCCGTAGTCGGCCAACACCTCTTCATAGTCGCTCGCCTCAAGGGTGGTTTGCGCCAACCCCATATGCGGATGCGCGGGAAGGTGTGCGTGGTGCGGGTAGGAGTGCCCAGTCAGATTGTTGTAGGCGTAGGCCGCAAGTACCAGCACCAGACTATTAAGCGCGACTGGAATGGCCAGAAATCCATAACCCTGGGCAAGAACTTGCGGCCCTCCCAGCACAGCGGTGAGGGCGATGGCGCCACTTGGCGGGTGAACGCAGCGACAGATCGTCATGGCGGCAAAGCTAACTCCGACCGCAACGGTGCTTGCAAGGAAAGGCGAGGGTATGCAGCGCGCCGCACTCACCCCGACAAAAGCGGCGATGAGATTTCCGCCGATGATAGCCCTGGGCTGCGCGAGCAAACTCGCCGGAACGCCAAACAGCAGGACAGCAGATGCACCCATCGGGGCGATAAGCAATACCGGACTGTTCCAACCGCCTGCAATCGCGCCAGAGACAAGGCCCGTTAAGGCTAGGCCCAACACGATGCCCAGGCCTGCGCGCAAGCTTTCGCCAAATTCCGCGAAAATCCTGGCGGATGTAACGCGCTGAAACGTGCTCACAGCCTCACACCTTGCCTTTGGCCACCGGACCAACCAAAGGTCAAACGGTTCGAATGCTCTGAAAGCCCGTATTTTTTTGGCATGCGCGCCATTCTCTGGTTGCTGGAGGGTGCGACCCATTATATCGTAATGCGATATGTTGCAACCTGCTCCCTGTCAGCCCCATCTCCCTGAGTCCCTTGATCTTACCGATACCGATTATGAGGCGCTGGCGGAATTTCGCCATACCATGCGCGGCTTTTTGCACTTCAGCGAGGCTGCCGCGAACAATGTTGGCCTGATGCCACAGCAGCATCAGGCTTTGCTGGCTATCCGTGCGGCCCGGGGACGTCAGATTTCGGTCGGAGAATTGGCCGACCGACTATTGTTGCGTCCACACAGCGTGACCGGGTTGGTTGATCGCCTGGTCCGTTTGGGTCTGATCGTTCGGCAGCCGAGTGAGGCTGATCGGCGCAGGGTTGTGCTGGGGCTAACCAAGAACGCCGAGACCACGCTTGCCAAACTGACGCTGGCACACCGCACAGAACTTCTCCGCATCCGCCCCGTACTTGCGGGATTGCTGGAGCAAATTGCCTTTCTCAATTCGCCTTGAGCTGCATTCGCCGGTAGCTCGGGGCCAGATCCGGCTTGATTTACGCAATTTCAAGCCAAATTTCCCAATGATCTGAGTGCCCATCGCTTTCATGCTGGGTGCGGCCCTATTGCCTACAAGTTCCCATTATGTTCTCATTTGTGGCTCACCCGATTCGGGCTGGAGCCCATGCGAAAACCAACAACGATTGAACACCTTTACCTTGATTTTGATGGATTCTTTGCGTCCGTCGAGCAACTGCGCGACCCCCGCCTTCGGGGTAGGCCGGTTGGTGTGATCCCCTATGCCGGTGGCGGGCGCACCTGCATCATCGCTTGTTCACGCGAGGCGAAGGCGCGCGGCGTGAAAAACATAATGATGGTCGATGAAGCGCGCCGGATCTGCCGGGACATTGTTTTCGTGCCGCAAAAACCGGACCTCTATCGCAGAGCGCACAATGCCCTGATCTCCGAGATCGGGTCGGTGATCCCGGTCGATCAGGTGAAATCGATCGACGAAGTCTCGTGCTGGCTGGACGATACGCAGAGGGGTGATCCCAGCGATCTTGCCCAGCGGATCAAAAACACGATCCGCTACAATATCGGCGCCACGCTGACCTGCTCGATCGGCTTTGCCGCCAATCGACATTTGGCCAAGATCGCCAGCGACACGAAAAAACCCGATGGTCTGACGATCTGGTATCCTGAGGATGTTCCAGGCCAGCTCGCCCGGCTCAAGCTGGAGGATATCCCCGGCATCGGACGATCAATGGTCAAGCGGCTTGCGGCAGCCCGCGTTGGCGATGTTCCTGGCTTGCTGGCGCTGCAACCCAAGCAGATGCGGGCGATCTGGCGAAACGTGACGGGTGAACGGCTGTGGTATGCGCTCCATGGCTATGCGGTGGAGGCACCCGAGACCGAGCGGAACATGTTCGGCCATGCCCGTGTGCTGCCGCCCGATCATCGAAATCTTGATGATGCCCGCGCCATTGCCCGCCTGCTGCTGGTGAAAGCCGCGCGGCGGATGCGGCGATCCAATTTCTATGCCTCGGCGCTCTATCTCTGGCTCAAGGGCTTTGAGCGTGGCTGGGGCAATGTTGCGCCCTTGGGCGAGGTTCAGGATGACATGGCCATTCTCGCCGCGCTCAGCGAGCTTTGGGAGCGCGTGACGGGGGTGATCCCGCCGACGATGAAGATCATGCGCGTTAGCGTGACGCTGGGGGAATTGACGCTCGATTCTGCACGACAGCCCGATCTGTTCGCCAATGACGACAAGGAGAGGCAGCGCTGCGAGGCGCTGAGCCGGACCATGGACGGCCTCAATTCGCGCTTCGGCCAGACGGTGGTGAGCGTAGGTCCGTGGGCTCCTCCCGTCGGCGGCAATGTCGGGTCGAAGATCAGCTATACCCGGATCCCCGAGGCGGAGGACAGCTGGTGAGCTGGCTCGATGCCATCCAGTTGCGCGACCTCGATGCCGACACACGGCTTGAGCTTACCTGCCGCGTCTGCGGCAAGGTGCGCTTCGTGACGCCGGCACAGTTGTTGGCTCTGGGCGATTTCGGGCACCTGTGGCTGTCGGAAGTGCAGGCCCGCGCCCGCTGCAAGCAGCGTGGCTGCAAGGGCGCGATGCGACTTGCGCTGCCACATCGCGGCGAAACGAAGGGATTTGTTGGGGGTATTGCCTGATTGGCCCCTCGTGACTGAGCGATATTGCGCTATGCAAGTGCCGTCACCGAATGGATGAGGACATTATTTTCATGGCCGATGAAACGCTGCTGACGCTGGCTGCCGATATTGTTTCCGCCCATGTCAGCCACAACGCTGTTGGTGCTGACCAACTGCCTGTGCTGATTCAGTCGGTCTATACCTCGCTTGCTGGCTTGGGTCAGGCGCCCGCGCCGGTGGAGGAAAAGCGCGAGCCTTCTGTTTCGGTGCGGTCCTCGGTCAAGGCTGACGCCATCGCCTGCCTGGAATGCGGAGTGAAAATGAAGATGCTCAAGCGGCATCTTTCAACCGATCACGGCCTGAGCCCCGCCGAATATCGCACACGATGGAATTTGGCCGCAGACTATCCCATGGTTGCGCCTGACTATGCCGCGAAGCGCAAGGAACTTGCGGTGAAGATTGGTCTCGGTCGCAAGCCAAAGGTGGTGGTCGAAGCCGCGCCGACGCCGAAGCCGAAGGTCGTGCGGCGCAAAAAACAGACGCCACCTGCGTAACAGGGCGTTGGGAAGAAATTCCGAACCTCAAGCATGGCGTAGTTTTGGGACAAAACCGCCGTTTCAGCGCGCATCCGTGGGTGTCAGGTTTCGGATAAACCGGCCGTTCGCGAACCGTAGGAGATCGGGCAGGGAACGAGCAAGGCTGGCCGATTCCAGAATGGCTGCTTGACGGCAGTCGACTCTGGGAAGCTGCCATACCCCAAGCAAGAAAGCCGGTCGGAAGGATGTCCGACAACATAGCAAGATCACGGATACGCTCCATGGCGCGGTCGCGATCGGGGAATTCGAGCAGATTGAAGTCGGTA
This sequence comes from Novosphingobium sp. 550D, assembly GCF_057401885.1. Lineage (NCBI taxonomy): Bacteria > Pseudomonadati > Pseudomonadota > Alphaproteobacteria > Sphingomonadales > Sphingomonadaceae > Novosphingobium > Novosphingobium sp. 550D. The sequence continues at coordinate 512,618 of NZ_CM171613.1, forward strand.
TGGGGCACTAGGCAATATTTGGCTTGGCCACCGATCGAGCCGCCCGTGTCGACATGGCCATAGGCGCCGCCGGCTCGCGACGGATTGCATCCTCTTGGTGCAATCCTGTTTGGCCGGAGACATTGAACGTTGTCACCGATCAGATCCGCGGCATAATGCCGAGCCGTCCGCCGCTTCGGATCGGGGTCGACAGGACCATGACGGCCAGGCACATTGCCACGGCGGCCGCTGGAATGCCCGCCATGGCGAGGACAAGCCCCGTGCCGTCAACGCGATAGTCCACCAGAAAAAGCCACGCCGCGACCGTCAAGCTGGCGACCGCCAGCCCGAATTTCGAAATCGCCGTCAACAGCGCAAATGCGGAGGCGGGCGCGGTCGGACGCTCGGCGGAAACCCGATCCGCGAAGCTCGCCCACAAAAGCGTGGCAATGCCTCCATTGGCCGCGCCGAACAGGAATGCGAAGGCCGCCTGCGCATAATAGCCGGCGGTCTCGGCAAGCGTGAAGGCGATCGCCCCGGCGCCCAGAAGGACGAACGCCACGCAGAGCGTACGGAGGTGGCCCATCCGACGCAATGCGATCAGCCAGAATGGCTGCGCCACGGTAAGGCCGACTGAGACGGCGATGATGATCGTCCCTCCCTGGCCCTGCCAGCGATAGGCGACATAATAGGGTTCGAGCTTGCCGAACACCGATGTCGCTATCGATACCAGAAACATCAGCAGGAGCAGCGGGATCAGGCCGATGCCGGTGCCCGAAGCGGACGATGCGGCGGGAACCGCGCAGTCGGCGCCAGGACGTGGCCGCAGTCGCGTCAGATACCAGGCCGAGCCGATGGCGACCACGGACATCCCCAGCGTCACTAGCGCAAAACGGCCGCTTCCGTTCTGACTCCCGCCGCTGACCAGCCAGGCGAGCGCGGTGGCGACCGCGATGGAGGCCATACCACTACAGGACAGCCGCAATGCAGCCAGCCGCGCGCGCTCCCTGGCATTGCGCGTGGCGAGACCCAGCGTGGCGTTCTGTGGAATGTCATAGAGCGCATAGGCAATACGAAAGAGGGTCGCGAGCAGCACCGCCCAGATCAGCCGCCATGCCTCGGGCAGCAGATCCGCGGCGAAGAGAGGCGTTATCACCGCCGCGCTCGCGCAAGCCCCGATGAACTGCAACCGGCAGGCGCGGGCAAGTGTGAACGAGGCGCCGCGCAATTTCCAGCCGATGGCGAGGTCGATCAGCGCGCTCAGCACCAGTCCACCGGCCAGCAGGCCCCCCATCCATGCGGCGGGCAGCCCTGCGCGCTCGGTCAGGAAGAAGGCGAAGACCAGCTCGCTTGAATACCAGAAAAGGCTCTTTCCGAAATGCGCCACGCCATAGGGCCACAGCGCCGCCTGGCTTTCGGTAAGCGCTTCCCGATGCAAAACTTTCAAATTCCGGCGCACGCGGGCTCGCTAGCGCCGATATGCGTCAGCGATGTGACGCCTCGCCTGAATGCTGGCGCGCGATAAATTCCTTGAGCATTTCCGGTGCGTCGGTCTGGATCATCGAGAAACCATCGCTGAGCAGGCGGCCCCAGATGCGGTCCGGATCGCTCATGGCTTGGGCATCGCCATCGCCCAACGTGTTCGTCCAGAGCCTTACGCCCGCCTTGCGTGCCTCGTTTCGCAGCGCCGCAAGGGAAACGCCGTCGAGCCGGGGCGTGCCGAAGGCAACGGGACGGCGGCCGCCCGCAAGCTGTTGCCGGGCGAGCGCCACCATCTCGGACGGAGTTCCGCTGACTTTCGACAATATGGGCATGAACGGCACGCGATCATAAGGGGAGATGGCCGCCAGCGGCGGGGAGCCTGACCCGGCCCTCGTTTTCAGGATGGCATCGTTCGCCGCGCCCAGGCGCAAAGCTTCGTCGATCGCTTCGCCATAGATCGCTTCCTGTATATCCAGGTTGAACAGGATGCGGCCCTGTCCATGGGACAACATGTCGGCAAGGGTCGGCACCTGCTGGGCGGTCACCGCCGCAGCCGCGCCGCCCATGCCGTCGCGCAGGTGCAATCGCCTGATCTCGGCAAGCGTCATGTCAGCGACCTTGCCGGTGCCGTCCGTGGTCCGGTCGACCGTCGCATCGTGCATGATGACGAGATAGCCGTCGCGGGTGCGACGGACATCGGTTTCCATGACGTCGATTCCCATGGCGATGCAATGGTCGAGCGCAAGCAGAGAATTTTCCGGCGCGCCCGGCAATCCATGCTTCACGCCTGAGCGATGGCAGCCGCGATGGGCAACTACCATGGCGCCGCTTTCAGCGTTCGCCAGCCGTTGCCGGGGACTTTGCGCAAGCGCGCGGTCTGCCGCGCCCGTCCCGATGCAGAGCGATGTGACAAGGGCAATGGCCCATAGCCGGCGGGAAGTGGTGGCGATCGGTCCAGTCATATTAACGGATCATCCTGTGACGGCCAAGTTCGGTCATGCGCTCGATAAGGTCTTTTGGCCGGTCGGTCTGGATGATGCTGACTCCGCTGTTGATGAAAGCATCATAGCTTGCACCGCGATCCGCCGCCGCCGCGCGATCGGGACCGCCAATGACGTTGACCATGCCTCTCACCCCACGCCGATCCAGCCCTTCAATCAACTCGCGCGAAAGATAGGCCGGTGTCAGGTGAACGAAATGCGGGCTGGCCTGCTTCAGATAATAATCCAGTTCTTCGCGAGACTGGGCCAGCCGCACTGTTTCGCCGCCACGCCATTGCGCCTGCATATTATCAAGCCACGGCGCATCGTCGGCATAGAAAAGGGCATGGCGGATGCCCGCCTGCCGCAGAATCGCCGCCACCTCAGGAGCGCGATCGACCTTGAGGTGAAGATCGACCACGATCTTGTCCCGCGCGATCCGCAGCACGGATTTCAGCGTCGGCACCCGATAGGCCGTCGGCTTGCCATCGGGACCGAGCAGGCGCAACCGTTCGATTTCCGCGAACGTCATGCTTTCCACTTCGCCGTGGCCGTTCGTCGTCCGGTCAATCTTCGGATCATGCATCAGAATGGCGACATTGTCCCGGGTAAAGCGGACATCAATCTCGACAATGTCGACGCCAAGTTCAATCGCGCGGCGAATGGCGGCGGCCGAGTTTTCCGGCACCTCTACATGGGCGCCGCGGTGCGCGACAACGAAGGATCGGGCGCCGGGCGGAGCCATCAGTGCTGTCCAGATGTCATCCGAGCGATGGGCCAGCGCGGGCTGGCCGATCGACAGGGCGGCGGCAATGACGGATACCGCGAAAAGGGATTTGCGCATATCTTGTGCTTTCGTCAGAATTTGTAGGATGCGCCGGCGAAGAATGACCGGCCATTGTCGATCACATCGCGGGTCACGGCACCGCCGGGGCCGAAATAGCGTGTGGGACGATCGTTTCCGACATTCTTCGCGGTGACCATGAATGTGAGATTCTTCCTCACGCGATAGGAAGCCTGGAGGTCCACGATGTTCGCAGCGCCTAGATAACGGTCGTTGGCGGCAAAGTCCGTGCCGACCACCGCAAGCTGACGGCCGGTGTAGTTATAGGCCGCCTTCGCGCTGAACCGGCCAATGCTGTAGAACAGGCTGGCGTTGAACACGGTATCGGCCTGCTCCAGCAGGGAATTAAGCTGGCGATAGGTGCCGTTGTTCATGAGAATGCTGGTGGGATTGGTCTTGAGCAGCGTGACGTTGGTCGAGAAACCCAGCCCCCTGAGCGGCGAAGACAGCGAGCCGAGGCTCGACACCACGAGGCCCAGTTCCAGTCCTTCCACACGCGCCTTGTCGAGGTTACGCGCCTGGCTCACGGTAACAAGGGTGGGAACGCCGCCGATGTCGAGCGTATCTTCCGACACAGACCGGAAGATTTCATTGGCGATATCCTTTCGAAACAGCGCGGCCGAGAAGATGCTGTCGCTGGCGAAATACCATTCGAACGAAAGATCATAATTGTCGGCCAGACGGGCCTTGAGATCGGCATTGCCCCTGGCGACCGACAAGCCCATCGGCGTGCGGGTGATCGTAGCGGGCGTAGCGAGGTCATCATAATTGGGACGCCCGATGGCGCGTGCATAGGCCGCCCTGAGCTTCACATTGCCGGTAACGTCATAGCTGGCGTTGAACGACGGCAGCAGATTGCCATAGCTGCTGCTGCGCTGGGCCAGAGCATATTGCGCGGGTGTGGTGTAAGCCGATCGCGTATAGGATGAACTTTTGAAATCGGTCAGTTCATAGCGCAAGCCGGCGGTCATGCGCAGCCGGTCGCCCCGCCATGTCGTCATGAAATAACCGGAATAGACGTTCTCCTTCACGCCGTAATTACCGCTGATATTGTTGTCCGCCGTGGCAGCGAGCAGGGCGTAATTCCCCTTGTTGGCCTGAAAATAGGCTTCCGCAGCGTTCTGATCGACCAGCATCATCGTATAGGCCGGATCGATAAAGGGCGAGAAGCTGTTGCCGCGGATCTGCGTGCTCAATAGCGGCGCAAGCGCCGTGGAGACCGGCTGATAATAGCTTTCGGTGTGATCGTAATTCCGGTCAAGCAGCCGGAATTGGGTGCCCGCCTTGAAGCCCAGCCCCTGGTCCTGCGCGGACATATTATGTCCGTAGTCCAGGCCCACGGTCGTCGCCTTTTCAATGTTGCGATTCAGGCCATAGCCGTAAAGCGTCTGCCGATAGCGGGACGGGTCGGTCGCGGCAGCATTGCGCGGCGCCAATATCGGAAAATCCGATTGGTTGTAGCTATAGTCATAGCCGAACAGGCTCGAGGCGCTGCCGCCTGTGTAGATGCTTTCCACATTGGCGCTGCTGAACCTTCCCACGCCATAACTGGCGCGAAAATTGATCTCGTCGCGCTCGGTCGGCTGGAGATCGAGCGTGCCGGTGACATAGCGGATCTGGCGTCGCTGGAAATATCTGTCATATTGCACCGTGCCGGTGCCGGACTGGGCCGTGCCGCTCGTTGCTGTCACATTCGTAAGATTGCCCGATGCCGCCAGGACATTGTCGTTGCGGTCCTCGTCATTCTTGTGCGTGAACTGAGCTGCCGAGATGGTGGCGGCAATGCCGTTGTGGTTGTTGAATTCCAGCTTCCCGAACAAGCCGAGGCGGTCGCGCAGATTGTCGTAGACATAATAGTCGCGCCGCAACGGTCCGGCATTGGCGCTGGCGATGCTGGGCGAATTGAGCGCGAGGCGCGCGCCAGCGGCATCATAATAGCCGTAGGAGGCAGCGGTCGGATCCGTCGACGAAGAGTCTCGGCGGAAATAACTGCCCCCGACGACCAGGCCGAACTGGTCTTCATTGCCGAAGCGGGTGGTTAGCAATGCATCGATTTTGCCGGACGGCGTGCGGTTGCTGTAACGGCGACCATTTTGATAATCGCCATAATCCACCCGGATCGAACCGAACAGGCGATCATGATCGAAGGCGCTGGGCGTGCGATAGTTGATCTGGCCACCGATGGCATTGCCGTCCATGTCGGGTGTCAACGATTTGGTAACCGTGATCTGGCTGGCAATGGTGGAGGGCAGCACGTCAAGCGACACGCTGCGGCGTCCCACCTCGGTCGAAGGCAGGGCAATACCATCACGGACGACGAGCGTATAGGCCGAGTTAAGCCCTCGAATGCCGACGAACTGATCTTCGCCCCGCTGATTGTTCTGAACCAGAGAGATGCCGGGGATGCGCCGCATGGCTTCGCCGAAACCGAAATCGGGCAGCGAGCCGACCTCGGACGCGGACACGACGTCCGCGATCCGCGGATTGGCGCGTTTGGCCTGAATGGCGGCACGATTCACATAGCGTTCGCCCGTGACGACGATATCGCCGTCATTCCCCTTCGCCTCCACATTATCCGGCAATCCGGTCTCACCCGGCTGAGGTGTGACCTGAGCCTGTGCAGCCGAAGCCGTAGCGATGGCGATCAGGCCCGCAGCCCAATAGTTTCGCCTGTTTGATCCCTGTTTCATCTGGAGAAGCCCCTGCATCTTTGTCCTGTTGGCAGCGGCATATCCACACCCAAAGTGTAGAATATATGACATTTCCACACATTTGGTGTGATAAAGAAAAACTCTATTTTAATATAATGAAATCAAACAATATTTTATATAGAGATGAAGGCCTACCATTGTTTGGCGCGGGCGCTCCTTAGCATTGCGAGCCGAATCAAGCCGCAGTATTAAAGCAGTGATGTCAAAAAAATACAGCTTGGAACGGGAGCATCGCTGCCCCGACAGCGACTGGATCGCACGGGGATGCGGCGAACCGAAGCGGTGGAGATGGACGGCGAAAGCCTCGCCGTTCTGCGGGATAGAAGTGCAACCGCTCGATCAACGCGCTGGCCAACACTTCTGGTAGTCGTCCGCCAAGGATAATCATGCCCGGGTCCACCGCAGACCCGATGCCGTTGACGATCAGGGTGAGCGAGCGTTCCGCTTCCTGGAGCCAGGTCGAGACCCCAGCCCATGATGGATCGAAAGCGTCCAGAAACGCCTGCAAGGTCGGATAGGATATTCCCGCCTCGGCCTTGACGATCTGCATCAATTTGCCCAGCGATGGGGAGACATAATCGGGCGGCAGCATGCCACCGAATTCACCGGCGTTGCCGCTGACGCCGCGAACCGCTCCCCCATTGCGGATCAGACCTCCGCCGAAGCCGGCAGCAAAGTGCAAATAGGCAAAGTCATCGACTTCACGACCATAGCCGAGCAAGGATTCTCCCACTGCGGCGGCCGTACCATCATTTTCCACCCACACAGGGATACCGAGCGCATCCTTGAACACGCGGCCTATTTCGACGAATGCCCAATCATCCAGGGCGGGCGGATTGACCTGACTGCCGTCAACGACGAAATAGCCCGTAATCCCGATTCCCAACCCGGCCAGCGCAGTCAGCGCATGCCCTTGTTCAGCCAAACTGGCAATGAAGCTGCTGGCCATTTCCAGCACATCGCAAGGACTTGGAGACTCAACGCCGATCGCGCTCTCGCAGATCACCTCACCGCACAGGTTTATGGCGACCAGCTTCACACCATCCGCCATGATCGACAAGCCAAGCGAGAATGCGGCATCCGGATTGAGGTTGATGATCGGGCTGGGCTGGCCCCGACCGTTGCGGACAATCTCGCCGATCCTGATGAGGTCGCGTTTTGCAAGGCGGTCGATGATACGCGACACTGATTGTTGCGTGAAGGATGATGCTTTCGTCAATTCAGCGCGTGTTGCACCTATATGACGTTGAATGAGGCTCATTACCAATCGGTCACCGGATGTTTCCAGACCCTGCATCATATCTCCGGTTTCGTCCCGCATTCCGTCCCGTGCCCTTTGCATATTACGTTAATCGATGCCAAATGATTGTCGGACGCTGCAAAGGCCGATCGTCCGGCCCTCGTACCAACACCATCATTCAGAAGAGCTAATTGCCAGAGCTGCTGGTCGGGGCCAACTGGAATGACCTGTTCCGGCGTAAGCTGACCTTCCTGCATCGGCATCCGAACGGCAAGAGTTGGTCGGCAAGAGAAGTGCCAAGTGGGGTGAGAATCTCTGTGGATTAGCCGCCAGCGCTTTCCTCGCCACGGCTAACCATCGTAATTCGAGGACATCCAATCTTCCCGACCATGCCGGACGCGCAGAATGATGGCCTCGCCCTCATCCCCCACGTCATAAATCACCAGATGGGCCTTGTAGGGATGCACGCGGACAGGCGGCGAGATTTCCTCTCGCAAGCGCGCGGCATGGGGATAGTCCGCGAGAAACGCGAAAATCGCGCTCAGCCCTTCGTGATAGGCGTCAGCCTGAGGCAGGCCGAACTGTTCGATGCCTTCCTGAAAAATGGCTGTCAGATCGTCGGCTGCGGCGCGTGTTAAGTGAAAACGTGGCACAGTCAGGCTTGCAGGCCGGCCTGGCTGATCGCTCGCGCCCGGATATCCGCCATCGTCTCGTCGCTCAAACCGCTGGCGCGGGCCTCATCGACAAGGCGCTGCATGGCGGCAATCTTGTCGGCGCGTTCCTGGTCACGGCGGATAAGATCGCGCACATAGTCGCTGGCATTGCTATACCGACCAGTATCAGCTTGAGCTTCCACCCATTGCTTCATAGGGTCGGGCAGTGAGATGTTCATCGTAGCCATGGCAACCTCCAAGACCAGAAGAATAGCAAGGATTGGCAAAGTTTGTCAATTAACACTCTGCCATGGCCTACCCCGCAAACAGAGGCCTTTATGCAGCCGACGCCTCGCAGCATTTCCCCCAGCGGCTGTCAGACGTTCTTCCGTTGGCCAATTCTGGCTATCGGAGAATAAACATGGAAATGCCTGAAACCCAAACCACATCCCCAAAACGTCAAGTCTGGAACGCAGGTCGGGCCGTCGGCGCGAAGCGGGCGCTGAAACCCAAGCAAATTTGGGAGATCCGCTTTTACCTCAATCAGCGTCGTCGCCTTCGAGACCGGGCCTTGTTCGACCTGGCGATCGACAGCAAATTGCGTGGCTGTGATCTCGTGCAAATGAAAATCGGCGACATTGTCAGCGGCGGGCAGATCCGAACACGCGCCATCGTGATGCAGCAGAAAACCGGCCGCCCTGTGCAGTTTGAATTGCTGCCCGACGCCCGAGCCAGTCTGTTGGCATGGCTTGAACGCCGTGGCGGCACGGTGGAAGATTATGTCTTTCCAAGCCGGGTCGATCGCAACGGCCATCTCAGCACCCGCCAATATGCCCGGCTTGTCGATGAATGGGTGACCGGTGTAGGCCTGATGCCAAGCGAATATGGCACCCACTCGCTGCGCAGGACGAAGGCGTCGATCATCTACCGAGCGACTGGCAACCTGCGCGCCGTTCAGATTTTGCTCGGCCATAGCAAGATCGAAAATACGGTGCGCTATCTCGGGATAGACGTGGAAGACGCGCTGGCCCTCGCCGAGAACACCGAAATTTGAACAAGTGGCTCCTCGCTGCACGCGGGGAGCCAACTTTGAAGGCTTGGGACTTTCGCGACGTTCGCATCCGGCATGTCAAACGGCGGCTCTCGTAAGAACCCGACGTTCAACGTTCGCCCGATCAGTGTCGCAGGACGACCCAATGTCGATCTTTGTCGGCACGGTGACAAACGACCGGTTCAAGGAAATTCCGTCGCTCGCTCTGACGGAAGCAGATCATTAGTAAAGCGCGAAGTTCTGGTCTAAAAACAAAAAGTTGGGTTCCGGAGATCCGACAATCCGGCAGTTGGCGGCCAAGCTTATTGCTCCATTGGTGGAGGAGTGATTTGCAGGCCGAGTTGCCTTCCGTAGCTTTCAAAATTCGGCACAAGATCGGCATCGTGAATTGATCGAGGTGCTGCACGAAAGCTTCCAGCGCCCCCGCCAAGGCATGGCGCAATCCGCATACAGGCGTCACGACGCAGCTATTGGTTGCCGGGTCGAAGCATTCAACGAAGTCCTTCGTATCTTCCATGACGCGCATGATTGCACCGACGTTCAGCGCATCGGCGGCCTGTGCCAGTCTGAGGCCGCCGCTTCGGCCGCGCACGCCCTCGAAAAATCCTTTCGCAGCCAGTCGCTGCGCAACTTTCATCAGATGATTCTTCGAGATGCCATAAGCCTGTGCGATGTCGGCGATCGAATGATGGCCCTCCTTCACGGTCAGGAATATCAGGGTGCGAAGGGCATAGCCGGTATGGAGGGGCAATTCCATAAAAGATGCATATCAGATATTTGATTTGGCGGCCAACGCGTCTAAATAGTGGGTAGAGAATATCTCTTGATCGAGTCGAGGTGGATATGGCTTCGAACCACGCCGCGCTGGCACGAGCGCGCAAGACGGCGGAGGCGCTGGCATGCGGCATTGATGAGGCCTTCATCTCGCGGCTCGTCGAGAGCTTCTACGAGACCGTGCGTCAGGACGAGGTGCTCGGCCCGATCTTCGCCAAGCAGATCGGCGATTGGCCGCACCACCTAGCGCGCATGAAAGATTTCTGGGCCTCGATCATGCTGGAGTCCGGACGATTCAGCGGCAATCCGATGCAGAAGCATATCGCGATCGGCGGGCTCGAGGAGGCGCATTTCGCGCGCTGGCGCTTGTGCTGGGACCAGACGCTCGACCGGATAGCGCCCAGCGCGGCCGTTGCAGATCGGTTTCGCGAGGCAGCGCAGCGGATTGGCGAAAGCCTGCTGACCGGCATCCGGATCGACCGGGGCGGTCTGGCCGCCATTTCCAGGAGGGCAATGTCATGACTCCGGCGCCCTATGCCACCTCGCCGATCTTCGACGAGCAGAGCCTGCCCGATGCCTTGCGCAACGATCATCGCACCAAGGACGGCACCTGGGGGCTCCTGCGGGTGTTCGACGGCGAGGTACGGTTGGTCTTCGTCGATCCGCTGAGCGAGCATCTGGTGACGCAGGACCATCCGGCGATCATCCCGCCGCAGGCGACCCACTATGTCGTGCCGCTCGGCGCCATGACGATGCAGGTCGAATTCTATCGGGAGCGTCCCGACGCTGGCGAAGGTGCGGCCCATGGATGATTTTGCGCTTGCGCGCGTCGTTCATGTCATCGCGGTCCTGTTCTGGATCGGCGGCGTGGGCTTCGTCACCTGGGTCCTGATGCCGACGCTGAACGCGACGGAAGCGTCGCAGGATCGGCTGCGCCGCTTCCAGCAGATGGAAGCGCGCTTCGCCTGGCAGGCGCGGCTGTGGGTCCTGCTCGCGGGTGCCAGCGGCTTGTGGCTGGTAGCGCGGGCCGATCTGTGGAGCCGCTTTCTCGACGGTCGGTTCTGGTGGATGCACCTGATGGTGGCGCTCTGGACCGCATTTGCGCTGATGCTGTTCGTCATCGAGCCGCTGCATCTGCACCGCCGGCTTGCCGCTTCAAGATCACCGGAAGCCGATTTCGCGCGAATGATGCGGCTGCATCAATTCTTACTCATCGTGAGCATCATCACTATTTTCGGAGCGGTTGGCGGCAGTCACGGACTGTTCTGAACGCAAAGGGGAACGGGGGCATGCGGAGCTATCAAACGACATTCAGCATCAAGCGGCTGTGGATCATCCTGTCGGTCGGCATGGTGGTCATGTTCGGTATCCTGCTGCTGCTCGGCCAGCAAATCTACCAGCAGGCGCCGCCCATTCCCGAGGCGGTGAAATCCCAAAGTGGCCAGACCTTGTTCACGCGTGCCGACATTGAGACGGGGCAGAATATCTGGCAGTCGATCGGCGGCATGGAGCAGGGCTCGATCTGGGGCCACGGCAGCTATCTCGCCCCCGATTGGAGCGCCGACTGGCTGCATCGTGAGGCGGAGGCGCTGCTTGCCCTGTCGGCCTCGCAACCCCTCCCGGGCATATCCGCAACGCAGGTCGAGGCCGTGCGAAAGACCGCGCTGCAGGAGGAAATGCGCCGGAACACCTATGACCCAACGTCGGGCGTCATTACGGTGAGCGACACCCGCGCCCAGGCGATCCGGCAGGTACAGCAGCATTTCGTCAGCCTGTATGACGGCAGTGACTCCGCCTCGCTCAAGCTCCGCCGCGACTATGCCTTCCCGGTCTATGGCGAGCTGACGGCCGCGGAAGCCAGGCAACTCACCGCCTTCTATTTCTGGACAGCATGGGGCGCGACCACGGACCGTCCGGGCCAGACCATCACCTATACCAGCAACTGGCCGCATGAACCCCTGGTGGGCAATAGCCCGACGACCGGGACTCTATTGTGGAGCCTGGCTTCGGTCATCCTGCTGCTCGCGGCTGCGGGCGCGCTGATCGCCTATTATGCCAAGCAGTTCGACGTCTGGCGTGCCGACATGTTGCCCGAAGACGGCATGGCGCAATCGGACCTGCTGGGGCAAGCCGTCATCACCCCATCGATGCGCGCCACCGCGAAATATTTCTGGGTCGTCTGCGCGCTGTTCTTGGGGCAGGTGCTGCTCGGCATCGTCACCGCCCATTATGCGGTGGAGGGGCAAGGGCTCTACGGCTTGCCCTTTGCCGAATATCTCCCCTACACCATTACCCGCACTTGGCACACGCAGCTCGCGGTGCTGTGGATTGCCACCGCATGGCTGGCGACGGGGCTCTATGTCGCGCCGATGCTCGCGGGGCGCGACCCAAAATTCCAGCGGCTCGGTGTCAATTTCCTGTTCGTCAGCCTGCTCGTCATCGTCATCGGCTCCTTCGCCGGCCAGTGGGCCGCAGTCCACCGCCTGTTCGGTGACCTGACGGCCAATTTCTGGTTCGGGCATCAGGGTTATGAATATGTCGATCTCGGCCGGTTCTGGCAGATCTATCTGCTCATTGGCCTGTTCCTGTGGGTGGCGCTGGTGGTGCGCGCGCTCTGGTCCGTGCTGCGGCGCAAGGGCGGCAAGTCCCTCATCTATCTCGTGCTGGTGTCAGCGCTCGCCATCGGACTGCTCTATGGCGCCGGGCTGATGTGGGGCCAACACACCAACATCGCGGTGATGGAATATTGGCGCTGGTGGGTGGTCCACCTCTGGGTCGAGGGCATCTTTGAGGTATTCGCCACCGGCATTATCTCGCTGCTGTTCGTCCAGATGGGCATCCTGCGAACCTCGACCGCAACCGTGATGGTGTTGTTCTCGACGATCGTCTTCCTGTTCGGCGGGGTCCTCGGAACCTTCCACCACCTCTATTTCAGCGGAACGCCGACATCGGGGATCGCGGTCGGCGCGATGATCTCGGCGCTGGAAGTGGTGCCGCTGCTGGTGGTCGGCTTCGAGGCCTATACCCGACATAAGGTCGAGCATGAGGCCGAATGGGAACGGACCTATCACTGGCCGTTCATGTTCTTCGCCGCCGTCCTGTTCTGGAATCTGGTCGGCGCCGGCCTGTTCGGCTTCCTCATCAACCCGCCGATCGCGCTCTATTACATGCAGGGTCTGAACACGACGGCGAACCATGGTCATGCTGCGCTGTTCGGCGTCTATGGTATGCTCGGCCTTGGGCTGACGCTCTATTGCATGCGCGGATTGACCGACGTCACGCGGTGGAACCAGAAATCGATCAGACTGTCGTTCTGGTTGCTCAACATCGGCCTTGCGATGATGACCTTCCTGTCGCTGCTCCCGCAAGGCATCCTGCAAACTTACGCCAGCATCGAACATGGATACGCCTATGCCCGCTCGGCAGAGTTCATCCATAGCCCGATCATGCAGGCGCTGGTCTGGGCAAGGGTGCCCGGCGACGTCGTCTTCGCCCTCGGCGTCTTCGCGTTCGCGTGGTTTATGGTCCGGGCATTCCTACCCGGCCTGAAGTTTCGGGAGAATCGTTGAAGCCAGCCCCTTCCACGCGAAAGTCGGCTTGCCCGCGTTCAGGACGCCGAACCGCCCCCTACCGGCCAATGATCGTTCATCCGGTTTTAGGTAGACATGTAGCCCGCCTGAACGACGGGTATGTTGGCGACCTCCGCTCATGGTCAGGCGCGTCCCAGGTGACGGCTGCCGATGAACGGACGGTCGCTTTCAAGGAGCTCGGAATGACCGGTGTCGGCGTAAGCTGACGCTCTCAGCACCGCACCGGAACGACGTGATTTGGTCGTTGCCGTCCACTATGCAACACTTGTGGATCTTGGCCCGTCTTATCCCATCTGATCGTTCGCTGGCGTAGACGGTTGATATTGCGCGATACCAAACTCGCCAAGCAACGCCCGCAAAGGCTCCTGCTGCTGTAACAGTGCGTCGAGACAATCCGCCGCGCTGTCGACGAAGGCCTCATGGTCAGGATCACTCATGTCGAGCACTTGGGCTACAGCTTGCAGGATCCGGAACATTGCAGGCGCTCTGGTCATGAGGCGCAGGTTGGTCAGCGCCTCGTCATAACGGCGAGTTCCGGCTTGCCGGACCGTGCCGATGCAGGTGTAGCTGTGGGTCAGAGGGTTGATCGCTGTGATTTCGGCGACCCAGTGGAACGGCCAGTCAGCGGCGGTTCGGCAAAGGCTGCCTTCGCGCCATTCGCCAAAGGTGGACAATCGGGACATAGTGATCTCCAGAGAAGGCACAATCAGGCGGCTGCGAGCCAAGGCTGATCGGCAAGCTGATGGATGGGGGCAAAGCCGAGGCGTGCTGCGGCGGCTTCGAAAACAGGTGCGATGCTGGCGAGCCAGAGGCGAGCCGGGCCGGAAACATCGCTCCATTCGCAGCGGATGCGGTAATCGCGGTCGATCCGCTCACCGATCCAGACCGTAGCTTGGCCGTCGAGGCAGGTCAGGCCGATGTCGGCATAGGGATTGCGCAAGAGCACGCGATGCGCGTCCCCCCGCCAGCGGTGGATAAGATCGAAGGATCGCATATCCCGCCGTATGTTCGTGCGGATCGCTGCCACCAGATCGAGATAGGTGGGATACCAGTCAGCGGGCGAGATGCCGGACATGGTGCGGCAGGCAGCCTGCGCGCCGTCAGGCCAGAAGGAGGCAATGGCCACGGCGCGCCTCATGCAGCCAGCGGCAAAGGCGCTGCCGCCGCCTTGTGCGCCGCGTGGATCCAGTCGGCGGCGGCCTGCGCCTGCGCGGCAGCGTTGAAGATCGCCTTGGGATCGTGCCGCAAGGCACCCAGCCAACTGGCGAGATAGGCGGCATGATCGGGCCGCGGCGTGTAGGCGAGCCCCAGATCGGCCATCAGGTAGCTGGCGCCCAGTTCGGCGACATATCCTGACAGTCCAGCGAAAAACGGCGGTTGGGGGATCAAAATCATCGGTAGCCTCCAGCCCCACCCAAAACCCCAAGGCTCCCCCGAGGCGGGGGTGGGCGGCGAGAACGACCGGAGAGGCCCGCTGAAGCGGCGGGCCGCACCCGGAGGGGCGAAATGCAATGGAGCAGCGCGGCGCAGCCGGGCTTGCGGCGCGTCGTGGCGGGCCTAGTAGGGAGCGCCGACCAGACCCGCATCGAGGGAGGCCCCACAACAGCGTCGCCGCGTCAGCGGCGTCCGCTGTGCGCGGGCGTCAGCCCGCGCCTGTCGCAAGGGCGCAAATGATGGTTTGTCGGCTAATCTGGGGCGATCAGTCGCGGTGTCGCGCGCCAATGCCGCTCAGTCGTTGGCCAGTCTCAAAGCACTTCGCATCGCTTCGAAGAGCGCGCGGCCTACCTCGAGCGCCTCCGAGAGGTTGAGGGGCACGCCTTCGTCATCCTGGCGGGATTTGTCCGCACGCCAACGTTCCATGTGTTCGGAAGTACAGAAGAAGCCTTGCTGGGTGCAGAGCGAGGTGGCTGCGCAGTCGTCGGCATAAAGCTGACCCGACCATATGACGATGCCGGCGGGTTTAGCGAAGTCGAGGGTCTGGCCATTGTCGCGCGTACGAATAGAAAGTGTCTGTCCGCACGAGCGGCAGACCGAACGAATGACGCTAGCCTGGCCGAGCATTGCGCCGATCCCGAGCGCATCGATGGCGCACATGGCGCTCACCGTGATGCCGGCGACGGTCACGTGATGCTCGCTCGGACGTTCGGTGAATGGATATGCGCCGACTATACGACCGGCATCATCGAGTACGACCAGATCGCGCCCGGCAAGACGCCGTAGCGCAGCGGTGACCTCGTCGAATGAAGGGCCGACCGCACCAGCAATCTGTGCCCCTGCCGGCGCGCGGCCCGTGGCTGCATAGCCCTGCAGCACGTAGCGATGGACGCGGTTCTCGGCTTCATCCATCCCGCGCCATCTGGTGCCGATGAACGATCCGCACAGCCCACGCAGGGCCGCTTGCGCCATAGGCGTCGTGACCACGGTCCAGTCCGCAACGATATCAACGCCGGAGCGGACGCTCATACGCCGTGCTTAGCCGCAGCACGCGCCGTCCTTGCCGTCGACCTGGATCGGCGGACACGGCACGGTTCCATAAGAGCAGAAGACGCAACAGTCGCCGGACCTGGGCCTGAGCACCGTCCCGCACCCGATACAATCATAGAAGAACTGGCAGGCATTGGTTGGCATGGTCTCGGTCGCCTGATGGCCGCAATGCGGGCAAGTCAGCGTGGAGCGCAGCTCGATGACGGGATCAGACATAGCGATAGCCGAGATAGAGCAGAACGAGGCCGATGAGCAGCCCGACGAGCGTGACGATCCGCACCGCCGGGGGTGTGCAGACGCCGTCCGGTCCGCAGCGGGAGGCGGTGATCTGCTGGCGCGCCAGCGACACCGCCCCGGCGGCGAGGCACAATGCGCCGATGAGGAGTAGCGGCGTGCGATAGGGCGCTGCCGCAAGACCGATGCCGCCAAGCCATGCGCTGCCGATACCGATCGACGCCAGCAGGAATGGGAGAGCGCAGCATGAAGCGACACCGAATGCCGCGGCGATGCCTCCCAGCGTCAGCGACGCGGCGCCAACCCCCTTCGATGGGCGCGATTGCTGCGTCACGGGCGAATCCTTGTTCTGGTCATGCGCTCGTCCTAGCGTCTGTAGTTGCTACAGACTCAAGAGGTATTTTTACGATGGCTGGAACCGGCGCGATCCAGATCGGTGAGCTCTCCCGCCGCACCGGCTGCAATATCGAGACGATCCGCTATTACGAGCGGATCGGGCTGCTGCCGATCCCGCCGCGGCGTGGCCGCTATCGCAATTACGGCGCTGAGGATGTGGCGCGTCTCGGCTTCGTGCGCCGCGCCCGGGAACTGGGGTTCACGCTCGACGAGGTGCGCGCGCTGTTGGGGCTGGCGGCGGGTGGACAGGCCTCCTGTGCCGACGTGCGTGAACTGGCGGCCTCGCACCTTGAGGACGTGCGCACGCGGATCGCCGACCTCAGACGAATGGAACGGGTTCTGGCTGCGTCGGTGCGCGCCTGCGATGCGGGCCAGGATCCGGGCTGTCCGCTGTTGCAGGCGCTCCACGCAGAGATATCAGATGCCTGATCATGGCTGCTGGGCGTGCATCCAGTCGGCCGCTGCCTGCGCCTTGCTCGCCGCGGTGAAGATCGCCCGGGGCTCGTCCTTGAGCAGTTGCAGCCAGGAGGCGATATAGGCCGCGTGATCGGGTCGCGGTTCGTGCGCGATCCCGAGATCGGCGAGCAGGAACGATGCGGTCAGTTCGGCGGTCGCTTCCTCCATGGCAAGCGCGTGCCTGGTCCACTTGGCGCTGAAATCCCGGTCGAGCCGGTGGGCTGCGCCACTGGCATGAGCCGCCTCGTGAATATGGGTGGCGTAGAAGCCGTGGGCATCGTGGAAGGCTCTGAAATCCGGCATGTGAATGCGGTCTTCGGCGATATGATAATAGGCGCTGGCCGAGCCGTAGACAGTCTCGATGCCGAGCGCGGCGATAAAGGCTTCGGCGGCGGCGAGGCGTTCGCTCTCGGGCAGGTCCGGCCCCGGTTCGGGCGCGTAGCCATCGACCTGATCGGCGTTGAACAGGCTGAACGCCTTGGCGAAAAGCCGGCGGTGGTCGTCATCGTCGCCGGCGTCGTCATCCTTCGCGCGAAACTCCTTCCAGAGGATGCCGAGGCTGGAGTGCTCACCCTTGCGGACCTGCGCGCCGAGCGCCTGCCACTGGCGATAGGTGCCCCAGACCCCGCTCGTATAGCCGCTGCCATAGGCGGCCGCCCAGAGCGAGACCGTATTTATGCCGCGATAGGGCCTGCCGCTGGCGACGTTGGTCGGGCGGGTGACGTCGGCGCCGGAATGATGCCATGGCATGCGCCAGGTGGCGGTGCCGGCTTCGATGGCGTCGACGATCGCTTGCGTGACGCGAGCATAGACGTCTGAGCGTTGTGAGGCTGACATGATCTGTTCTTTCGTTCTCGCGCCGGGGACCATCCCCGACGGCGGAGGCCCGTTCGCGCCGGGCACAGGGGGGCTCGCGCACCCGTCAGGGCCGCAGCGAAGCGAAGGACGGCAGAGCCGTTGCGCGGGCGCGCCGACCGGCGCAGGACTCCGCCAACAGCCGGGGTGGTCTACGGCGCGGGAGGATCGATCCCGGCAATCACCGCGGTCAGGCGATCAAGCTCGCGCTGGAGAGCCTGACGCTGAAGATCGGAGATGCGCCGTTCGCGTAAATGCGCCCTGGCATCGGCCGCCGCGCGTTCCCAGGCCGGCCTATGGCGAGCGGTGATGCAGGCGTTGGGACAGCGGGTCGGCTCGCACAGGGCGGTGAGCGGCTGTGCCGGATCGGGGGTCGTCACGCGCTTGAGGCAGAGCGCGGTCGCGGGATCGAAGAAGCAATCCGCGAGCGGGCCGACATGGAAGGTGCGCGCGACGCTGGCGAGCATGACGCGCAGGCGGGCGCGATCGGCGATCATGGCGGGCAATGGCCCGAGCTTGACGGCGGCATCGTCGAGCGTCCGTGCGATACGCGGTCCCGCCGGACCGCCGAGCGATGCGCCGCCCTGACGCCGGTCGAAATAGTCCAGCAGGTCGTCAATCTGACCGAGCCGGCGCTGCGCCTCGACCTCAGCGCGAAACCCCGATGCGCTGGTCCCGGCATAGCCTTCGAACGCGGCGACCGAGGCGTGCTTGTACTGGATCATGCCGGCGATGGTGCCGAACGGACGGTTGGCGATGTGCCACGCGATGGTGCGCCGGAACTGCCTCGTCGTGATGCGCCATGGGTTGCCATCGGGACCGGGCGGGATGACCGGCTCATCGGGGCTGCCGAAGGCGGTGTTGAGGTGATCGCGGAAGGTGTTGAGCTGGCGCACCACCTCACTCGACAGATGCGTCTTGCTGACAGCGCGGGGACGAAGCACCGGCCAGAGCGTATCGCTGCCGCTGGCGCGTGCCGCGCCTGCCGACAGACGTTCGAGCACCGCGATCGCGTCTGCGACCGGTTCGATCGTCACCCAGCTCGCCGCCTCGCCCGCGGCGGCGCGGCGCTTGTAGATGGTCGATCGGATGCGATGCCGTTCGATCAGGCCGTCCTCGCTGCGCGCGATCGAGAGACACCCGCGCCGCATCGCCTGCACCTCGCAGTCGCGCATGCCGGTCAGGTAGGCGCACACGATATAGGCGGCGGCCTGGAGCATCCGTTCCTCGTGTGCGAGAGTCTTCGCGTCGAAGCGCTCGCGCCATGGCCGACCGCTCTCGGGATCGATGGTGATCGGCGTGTCCATGCCGCCGACCTCGACCCCCAGCTCGGCCGCCACTGCGTCGATCAACCTCGCTTCACCGCCAGTCAGCATGAAATGCGCGCCAGGCTCGGCCTGCACGTCTATCCCGGCATGGAGATGCAGGAGATGGGCGTTGATCGGTGGGGTCACGGCGCCGGTGCCCGGATCGATGCGCAGCTTGCCGTTATGAGCGGTGCCCCAGATCGGTACGCCGCGCCCCTCGCGGCGGCGGCGATCGAAATAGGCGTTCAGGCGGGCGCGGCGACGCTGCCGGCGATCCGCGTCCGGAAGGCCCGCGTCGTCGGCGGCAAGGCGATCCCGGCGCGCTTCGAGCCGATCAAGCTCGTGGCGGGCGGCGAGAATATCGTCAGCGAACATGGTGACGTAGCGCAACGACCAGGCGAGCAGCGCGGCGATAACCACTTCCGGGAAGCGCGGCGTGCAGTTCTCCCGGACATGGCGGTAGCCCGCAACGCGGGCGGGCGCCTGTCCGGCCCAGGGCTCGAATGCAAGGCCTCCGCCAGCGAGGTGGTCACGATAGTAATAGAGATCGGAGACCACTTCGAGGAGGTGACCGACGATGACGGGTCGTCGGGCAGGATCGTCGCGGAGATGACGGACATAGGCATCGACCAACGGCGGATCGATACGGGAAACGTCGAGCCGTCCGAGCCGCTCACGGGCGAAGGCGAAGAACCGGCGAGCACGGTTGAATACCTGGCGTATGCAGGCGGGTGGTAACTTCGTTCGATAGCCGGGAAGATCGACGTTGAGGCGCGCGTAGAGATAGGCACGCATCGCTGCCTGGACATCGGCATGTTCGAGCACGTCGAAATGCACGGTAACGTGGCAGCGCCGGGCGTTCTCGCGGAAGACGGCGGGACCGAGATCCCAACTCGGGTCGCCGACGCGCGATAGCTCCTCACGGATATGGCCTTCCTTGAGCGGCGCACTCGCCAGCACGGGGCGATCGTCGAAGGCGGGCGCCTGGGCATGGGCGGGCATGGTCATGTGCGGACCTCTGGCGGCAGATAAAGCCGCTCGCTCTCCATCTGCCGGCGCGCATCGGCGATGACGGCATCGGAGAAGGCCGGCAGGACCTGGGCGGTGATGCGGGCATGGACGCGGCCGAAATTGGCCGCCCAGTCGGTCGCGGGCAGGCTCAGCCTCTGCTCTTCGACGAATGCGAGGAAAGCGAGGATCGCGGGGAGCTTGCGCGCGGTGATGACGGCGTTGGGACAATCGAGACAGCCCCAGAAGGGCTGCGCGCAGGGTGATCCGGCCTCGGCGAAGGGGCTGCTATGGAAGCCCGCGCAGGCGGCGAGCCAGACATCCAGTTCGCCGTCGAGCAACGGCCCCACGTTAGCCAGCGGGATCAGCGGCGCAGCTTGATCGGGCGCTTCGCGCAACGTCTGTTCGGCGGTGGGCGGAAGCACGGTCGGCATCGCGGCAGCGACCGCCGCGCGGAAGGCGTCGGCGATGGCCGTCTCGTGCAGGGGCCGGAGCGACGGCAGATCGGCATAGTGGCGCGCCGCCACCTCGCGCGAGTGGCCGACCGCGAAGCGGGTCATGTGCCCCTCGGTCTTGGTGTACCATAGCGCCTTGTGGGTCTTGCGTAGCCGGGAGAGCAGCAGGTGGAGCGGCTTGCCGTCATCATCGCTGATGCCATGGCGCAGAGCCCAGGCTGCAAGTTGGTGCTTGAGATCGAAAATGCCACCGCGAAGGCCGCCGACGTTGTGATAGGCCCAGAGGCAATCGTCAGGCAGGTGCTCGCGGGCGGCGGCGGTGACGTCGATCAGGCGACGGATCAGGCCGCCCGGTGTGCCGCCACCGCCATCGCGCACCCGCATGCTCTTGTGCTCGGCGCCGCGGGCGCGGCGCTTCAGATAGCGCAGCTCCACCGTGCCGGCATGGGGGTTGGTGAGACAATCTGTGGTCAGCGCCTTCAGGCACTCGGGCTCGAGGCCGGTATCGAGCGTGAGCAGCACGAGCAGCGCCGGCAGATCGCGCGCAAGCAGGTGATGGCGGCCATGCAGATCGTCGATGAGCGTGCTGATCGGCAATCCGCGCCGCATGCGCATGAAATAGAGGCTCTTCAGCGCCGGATGGTCTGCAACGATAAAGCCCTGCCGCGCGATGATGGCTTCGACGTCGGCCCGCGCTCTGGCGATGACCGGGTCGCCCTCATCGATGCGGTCGTCGGCACCGAGACGGCGGAACATCGCTTCGACGTCGGTCCTCGCGGCGTCGCGCAACACGCGGGCGACGAAGGGGCTATAAGCATCGCGCGGGGTCGAGCGGCCCGCCGACGTGGCCAGTGTGTAGCGCAGCCGCTCATGCAGGTCAGGCGCAATCCGATCGGGCCAGTCTGCCTCGATCGCGCGCAATGTGTTGACGATCTTGCCGACCGTTATGTGCCGGTGGATCGCGCCCATCCCGCGGCGGTCGAGCGCGGAGGCGAACCCATCGATATGGGCTGCGCGCAGGTCGCCGACGCCAGCCACGTTCAGCGCTTCGTCGCCACGCCAGGCGAAGAACAGGCGGTAGGCATTTAAATACTGCTTGATGACGCTCGCCGCACCGATCGGTCCTCCGAGTGCGGCCGACCGACGCAGCGCGCCGGCGAAGGCGATGGCGAGCGGACGAGGATCGAGTGCGGCCATATCGATCAGGACCGTCCCGCCATGCCGCGCCTCGATGGTGAACTTGAGGCCGAGCACGGGATCAGGCTGCACGGGCTCGGGCGTGATCGGCGAGAAGACGACGGGCCGACCCTTGCGGGCACGCCCGCTCATGCGCCCTGCGGTCCCGGCAGCAGCGCGAGCAGCTCCTCGACCGCCGCATCCACCGTATCGGCGCGGGTCGCAATATGGTCGAGGTAGATATAGGTGGTGGTGAGGCTCGCGTGGCCGAGCAGGCGTTGCACCTGTTGCAGCGGGTCGCCCAGGATCAAACGATAGCTCTCCACCGGCCCCGCCGGCAATGCCGCTTCGCGCAGCCGCTGCTGGATCAGCAAGGCGAGCATATGGACCGCGAATGTGTGGCGAAGCTGGTGCGGGCTGATCGACAGCGGGAAGCCGTTCTCCGCGCACCTCTTGCAGGCGCGGGTGAAGATCACCTCCCACGAGTTGGGGCGGACAGGCTGCCCGACCTCGGTCAGCCATAGCGCCGCCGGCTCGCGGGGCGATCCATCCTCGTCGCACAGGATCAGGCGGCATCGTTCCTCCGGGGTGCAGACATCGCGCATGCGGTCGAGACCGGCGCGGGTGACAGGGATCGGTCGCTCGAAGCGGGCCGCGCCATCGCGTGCGGCGAACTTGGCCACGCCCGCTGCGCGCTCGACGGCAACATAGGCGGCGATCTGACGAAGCAGCCGGCGTGGGACCAGAACGCTGCGTCCCCGGTCGCCCTTGGTGAGCGGCGGCGGGAGAGGCAGCCAAAGTTGCCCAGCATCGCCGTCCGCGCGGTCGATCGCCGCGAGCTCGGTGGTGAGCAAGCCCGACGCCTCTTCGAGGCGCAGGCCAGTGGTGACGAGAAGATCGGCGAACAGCGCGTTGCGTAGCCCATTACGGTCGCGAGCGCCGGGGCGCTCCGTGCCGTCAGGGGTGAGCCCGCGCAGGCCGACCTCGCCGAAAATGCGGTAGTCGTCCATCGTGACGAACCGGACATCCGATCGCCTGGCGACACGTTCATAGGCGTCGTTGCGCGCCGCGATCATGCCGCGACGGCCACCATGCGCCGGTCGCCACACGGCGCGGCGGCTGAACGGCGCGTCGGTGATCAGCCCTTGCTGTTCACCCCAACGGTAAAGGCGATCGAGACTGGCGACGGCGCGGTTCCAGCTTGCGGCCGTTATCCGGTGATCGGCCTCGTCGCGGCGTCGCTCACGATGATAGGCATCGACGTCGTCGCGGGTCGCAGCCCACACGGTCTTGCCGCAGGCATCGAGAAAGCGAAGCCAGACAACGACATCATAGGCATAGGCGCGAAGCGAGTGCCGCGAGCGGACGTCCGACAGCGGCAGGTCGAGAAAGAAGCGATCCAGATCGGGATCATAAAGCGCGTCGCCGCGCTGGATCAGCGGCACATGCGCATCGAGGCCCTTGGCCTCGCGGCGCTCGTAAACAGAAATGATCGACACCGGCGCGAAGCCCTCCCCCCGGACCCCCCACCCGGAAGCTGACCTTCACACCGATGCGCGCTATGGCCCGGCAGCAATCAGGCTGGCCTCCGCCAGCTCTTGGGTCAGCGCTACGGCCAGCCTGATTACTGCCTACCGTGGGCGTCCATCGCCGACCTTACTGCAATGTTGCGGGCGGCGCAGACTGTCCAGATAAGGCGACCAGCTCCTCGCGCGCGCGGATGCTGCGTTCCTTGTGATAGTCGCGCAGCGTCTCACGGGCTAACCTGTCCACATGTCCACTCGCGTGGGTGACCTCATGTGCGAGTGTGGACACCAGATCGAGGTCATGGTCGAAGGCCATGCGCTCGGGCATGAAGACCTTGTCGATGTCAGGCCGGTAATAGGCGTCATGCAGGCCGTATTCGACCGGGATGCCAAGCCCTTCGAGGAAAGTCAGCGCATCGGCGACCGAGGTGCTGATGGGCGCGACCTCCTTCTCGGCGGCCTCCTCGGCGCCGTCCACCTGATCGCGGTTGAAGACGACAAAGCTGCGCGCGAAGAAGCGGGCGCGAGAGTCGCCTTCTCCGCCCGCTTCTGTGGCGGCATCGCCGCGCTCGACCTTTTTCCAGAGTATGACATGAGTGCCGATCGCACCTTTGCGGACCTGTCCGCCATTGGCGCGCCACTGCTGATAGGTCGCCCAGATGCCCGAGGCGTAGCCGCAGGCATCGGCGGTGGCCCACAGGACAAGGCGATTAATGCCGGAATAGCGCCTACCTGCAACGCTGGTCGGGCGCATGACTGGCGCACCGGAGTGGTGCCAGGGCATCCGCCATTCACCCGCGCCGGATTCAATCGCGGCGACGAGCTGGGCGGTGACGGTGGCATAGATGTCGTGACGGGGCTTCATGGGATGGTCTCCTCCTGATCCGAGCCTTGCTCGCGCGTTCGCATCCTCCTCCCGCTTTGGCGCGGAAGGAGGGTGGGTCCGGTGGCTGTTCGAGGTTGAGGGTCAGGCCGCTTGGCTGAACGGGCCGTCGGCATCGTTCTGATTGGCGGCATCAAGGGGCAGATCCTCGGCGCCATCAAGCTCGGCGTCAGGCGCGATGCCGTCGCCGACAGGATCGCTCGCAAGGTCGCCAAAGCGCATCACATCGGGCACCCAGGCAAGCGCCTTGGCCTTGATCTCGGGCTCGATGATCGTGTCGCCAGAACACAGGCGCGCCGCAGCCGTCGCCAGTTCGGTCTTCTTGGCCGCCGCATAGCGCAGGGCAATTTCAGGATCGAACCCGCCCAGAATGGTGAGGATCTGCGCCTTCTTGATGCGGTCGAAGAAGTTCTCCGCACCCGGCCGCCAGTGCTGCGCCATATCGATGCCGATCTCGGCGCCAAGGCGGCTCTGGAAGGTGCAGGCGTGCGTGCCGCAGGCAAGGCTGGCCTTGAGGCTCTGGCTGACGGCATAGGCAAGCCAGCCAGCCTTCACGCCATCGTCAAGCGACCGGAAGGCGAGGAAGGAGGAGAAGCTGTCCTCGTCGCTAGCCCAGTCATTGGGCAGGCTGGCGCGCTGCTGTTCGAGTTCGGTCACAGCGGGGCTCGCCGGAATGCCGGTCAGGCCCGAGGGCTCGTTGCGGTCGGTGATGCGGATGGTGCAGCCGGTGTCGGAGTAGCCAAAATGCCCGGCATGATCGCGAGCCAGACTGAAGATCGCCAGATCGAGGGCCAGCACCGGATCATGGGCGATGTGGAGCGCCAACACGTCGCGGCGATCCTTGGCCATCTGCTCTTCGAGCGAGCGCGGCAGGCTGGCCGAAGGCGCGGGTTCCTCGCCTTCGATTTCAGTGGCGCTCATGGGTTCGCCCGATGCGGAGGGCCGCCGCGTGGGCTTGGTCGAAGTGTAATAGGTTTCGAGGAGGCGCGGCTGCCCATCCTTACCCAGCACAAGGAAGGTGCCGACGTTGGGTTTGTCCTCTTCGGGGATCAGCAGGTCGGTGTCAGCGAGCCGGTCATGCTCGGTATCGAGCGCGTTGTATTCCGCCTCCAGCGCGTCGACATCATCGCCCTCGTCGGGCGCGTCGAGGATCTCGGCGATCTCGGTCATCCGGTCGGAGATTTCATCCATGCGGGCCTGTGCCTCGGGGCTGGGTTCGGCCCGGCGCGGCCAATAGGCGTGGAGGTCCTTGGTCTCATCATAGGTCACATGAGTCGCCAACGTCGGTTTCACCCAGGCGAGCTTGGAACCGAGTTCGGCGACCTCGGCCTCATGCGCCAGCTTCTTGGCGGCGAGATCCATGGCGAGATCGCCATCGAGCCACCGGCCTTCACCTTCGGCGGCGAACAGGTCGCGCTCGATCCGGCCACCGCAGGCCACATATTCGGCCTCGCCCAGAAAGCGTGCGATAGGGTGATCGGCCGAGAGGCTTTCCTCGGCAATCGCGCGGCGGATCGCCTGCGGATTGTCAGCCTGCCAGCTCGTCGACAGGCGCTCCCATGCCGCCGCCTGCCGTTCACGGTCGCCAGTCGAGCCATAAGCCATGGCGACATCGAGCGTGATTTCGCCAGCGGCGAGCGCCGCAAAGATCGGCTCGGCCAGATCGGCAAGGCGCAGACGGCCCTGCACATGGCGGACGGTTACGCCAAAGCGGCGCGCGACGGCCTCGGCATCGGCACCGCCATCCACGATGTCACGATAGGCCCGCGCTTCATCCGCCGGCGTCATGGCCTCGCGGATCAGATTTTCTGCAAGGCTGATCTCGCGCGCGGCGGCGTCCTCGTTCTCGCAGAGGCGCACGTCGATAGCGTAATCCTTGGGCAGCACGCCACGTTCGATCAGCAGACCGATCGCGCGCCAGCGGCGGCCACCGGCGTGGACATCGTAGAGGGTCTTCTTGCCCGCCGAGGGGCTGACGATGAGCGGCTGCAACAGGCCGTGTTCGGCGATGCTGGCGGCCAGGGCCTCAAGGCCAGCGTTGCCATTGGCCTTGCGGACATTGCTCTCGGACAGGCGCAGCTTGGCGTGGGTCAGGGTGATTGACTGCATGGTAGGGTCTCCCGCGCTTGGGTCGAGAGGCCCGGATCATGGTGACGCTTTCGCCTCCAGGGGGCCTCGCCCCATGGCTTTCCCCTTTTCTCTGGGCGTTTGTTTCCTCACGGCGCGTGGGGCGCTAAGGCAGCGATCCGAACAGTTTGCATCGCCGATTCCCCCGTTCAGCCTTGCAAAAGCGCCTCTTGAAAAAATGACCTTTAAGGTGTATTAGGTATGCCGGTAAAGCGGACCCCGCACCATGACCTCAAAGCGATCCAGGCCAAGTTTGCCGATGTGGACACACTTGAGATCACGAGCAAGGCGGCCCGCGATGCCCAGAAGATCGGCTATTCGCTCGAGGATATTGTCGATGTCGTGCAGGCGCTGGAACCGGGCGATTTCATCAAGTCCGAGACCGCGCACAACCCGCCGAACCATCGGATTTGGCACGACACCTACAACATCCCCTGCGATGGCCTCTGGTTGTATCTGAAGTTTGCTGGCGAGACGTTGATCGATGTCGTGCTGACATCCTTCAAGGAGGTTTGAGATGAGCGAGACGCGAATTCACCCCGAGACGGGCCAGGAACTGCGCCGCGACACACGCCCGCAGACGGTGCGCGTCGGCTCGCTCTCGCGTGTCGTGGATGTACCGGGCTGGTATCCGGAAGGCGATGGCGATGCCATTCACAGCGGCGCAGATTTGCGCGTCTTTAACGAGGCGTTCAAGGAACTCCGCGAGGCCTATGCTGCCCGCATCAAGACTGTGCGGAAAAAGCTCGGCCTGACCCAGGAAGAAGCCGGCGTTATCATTGGTGGCGGCAAACGAGCATTCCAGAAGTATGAAAGTGGCCGCACGCCGCCAAGTGACGCGGCGGTGGGCCTCATCGAGATCCTGGCCCGCCATCCCGAGGAGGTCGCAACTCTGCGATCATTCCGCATGGCGACACCAAAGGCGATGACGCCGGATCCGCGCTCATCGGGCACGACCTCGCCTATCGGCAAGCGCATCAAGCGCGGTGTGCGCAACGCCGCGGCCTGACGGCCTCAATGCGAGTTTCATTAGGCCGCCAGCGCCTGCGCGAACTTGCGAGCATTGTTCACCGGCATAAACAGCCAAGTCTGGTAGGCGATTATCTCTGTTAAGCAGCCCTTGGATACCAATGTCATTCGTGCCGACCTTGCTCGCCGCGAAATGCAGGCTGTCATCCCGGCCAAATCCAATCACCGTGAGAAAATCGACCATGACCGGATGCTGTACCGCCAGCGCAACCGCGCATTCGACAGGCTGAAAATCAACCGCGCCATCGCCACTCGGTATGTTCAGATGCCTTCAAGCTTCCTTGGCATGGTCTATCTGGCAACCTTTCCACCTCAAAATCAAAAATATTTACCCATAGCCATTACACAGTAAACCTATAAATAACATAGAATGAATATACGATAAAAATCATTATATCAAATATATATCATAATTTTCATACATTTCTAATAAATAAAAATAAAATTTCACAGCAAATTTACAATTTATTTTCACAACATAAATATTTTTATTATTTATTTTCGTCGACCTTCTGCATTCATGCGTTCAATCTGTTCACGCAGTGCCATATGGCTGCTGGCCCCGATGACGTTCGCGGATCACCTCCTTGATCACGTCAGGGTTTGGTCAGATTCTCCCCTTAGCCGGAGGGAGTGCGCAGACCGACCTATATGTTTGCTGGCGTTTTGTGCCGGATTAACACTGATATCGCTGCGGTGGATCGCTTTGAACTGGGTGCGTATTCCAAGCGATCGCGCACTTTTCAAACTTGAGGTCGACTTTCACATCACATGAGCATCGGATGAGGAGAAGGGGCGTTTCATGACCGGTTCTATAATACGATATGACGCTATCACGATCCTCCTTCACTGGGTTACGGCCCTTCTCGTCGTAACGCTGTTCGGGCTCGCGGAATTTTGGGGATTTCTTCCACGCGGGACACCGCTGCGTCATGAACTGCAAGGACTCCATATCTCGCTGGGTCTGGTTCTGGCAGTGGTGGCGACGCTTCGTGTCGTCTGGCGTCTGATGTTTGGCCGCACCCTCCCAGAAATCGAATCGACATTGCCTTATTGGGCAGCCAAAGGCGTACATTATCTGCTCTATATCCTGCTCGGCGGTCAAGTCGTGTTGGGCTTTGTGTTTCGCTGGGCGCAGGGAGAGGCCTTCACCTTCTTCGGGCTGTTTGCTGTCCCGTCCGCATTCGCGCCCGACAAGGCTTTGGCCCAGACCATCGGTGAAGCCCATGAACTCGTCGGTTGGGCGATCATCCTTCTTGCCGGTCTGCACGCAGCGGCTGCACTGTTCCATCACTATGCGCTGCGCGACAGCACACTCAAGCGGATGCTGCCTTACTGATCGGCGCCTGTCTTGCCAGAGTTGCTCAATGCGTGGCTCTGGCACGGCTTCAATTATTGGATATTGATCGCAGAGGCCTTTTGCTCATCGGGGATGTGCTTACCATGCAGAGCCTCGATCTCAGCCTGGCGCATCTGTAGGTAGAACGCCCGCGATGTCGCGTAGGCATGGGCCGGATCTTCATGCAGCTTCTGAAGACGATCATCGAATTCCGCACGCCTGTCGATGAGCCTGATCGCTGTCGTCGGGATGGAGTAGGCCAGTCGATTGAATGGCCTGCCGACCGCCAGGGGCAAGGTAAGACGATCAACGACATCACCAAACAGGTCGCGCACACTCGACGGGCCGATCAGCGGGAGATAGAGGAAAGGCCCTGATTTGACACCGTAGAACCCGAGCGTGTCGGCAAAGCCATTAGGCCGATGGGGAAGATTGAACCTGCGTGTTTTCGCCACGTCAAACAAGCCTGCCACGCCGATGATCGAATTGATCGTGAAGCGCCCGAGTGTCTCGGCCGCCTTCCCAGGATGATGCTGCACCAGATAATTGGCGAATACGACCGGCTCGTTGAGATTGGTGAGGATATTGCGCAGACCGCTGCGAACCGGCGACGGCAAACCATGCCTGTAGGCAAGGGCAACGGGTCGAAAAACGGCTTTGTCGATCGAATGGGTCAGCGCGAAGGACCTGATGTTGACGGATTGCAAGGGATCGCCGGGAACATTGTCCCGCATCGCCGTCACGACGATGGAATCCTGAGGACTGTCTTGCCCAGTCGGCGCGGGAACTAGCGGCTCTGGCCTTAACGACAGGGATGTGGAAGCTGGATCTCCACTATTTGCTTCCTCCTCCTTCGGTGACGAAACTGCCAGCATCGTCTTCTGCACAAAGGTTGTCGAGTGGCCATCCGACAAGATGGCCGGCAAGGGCGTCTGCAACAGCAAGCATGTCAGCACCGCTATGGTCATTTGCCTGCTCCAGCAGCCAGAGGGTCGGAGTTATTTTACGACCGCAGGTGTGGTAACGAGCTGCCTGCCCTGCCATGTGCCAGTCAGCGTGTTCAGGAAGGCGACGATATCATCGACATCCCTATCGGGCAGACTGCCGTTGGGTGTCTGGAACCGTACCATCAGCCTGACTGCCTCTGGCAATGTCTTCGCACTGCCATCGTGCATGTAAGGCCCGGTCAAGGCTATGTTACGCAGGTTGGGCACCTTGAAGCGAGCACGGTCCTGCGCGGCTTGTGTCACAGTGTATCGCCCGAGATCCGCATCAGTCAGCGCGCCGCCGCGCGCTGCGAAATAGTTGCCGTTCAGTCCCATGACTTCCATACTCTGGCCGCCCAGTGACTTGCCGACATGGCATGAGGCGCAACCATTCTCCTTGAACAATGCATAGCCGCGCTTCTCGCGCGCGTTGATGGCGTTGGCATCGCCTTGCAGATAGCGGTCGAAGCGGCTGCCAGGTGTCTCAAGGGTTCCCTCGAACGCAGCAATCGCATCGGTGATGCGACGTTGGTCGATCAGGCCGGAGCCATAGACTTTAAGGAAAGCAGCGTCGTAACCGGGCTGGGCTTTCAGTTTCGTTGCGACCTTGCTCCATGTGTGGGAGCCCATTTCCAGCGGATTCATCACGGGGCCTGCGGCCTGCGCCGCAAGGGTCGGCGCGCGACCATTCCAGAACTGTACTTTGTTGAACAACGCGTTGTAGACGGTCGGGACATTGATCGGGCCCTTTTGCCCACCTATGCCGGTGGCCGTCATCAGTCCATCCGCGCCGCCCTTGTCGAGACCATGGCAACTCGCACAACTGACGCTATTGTCACCTGAAAGCTGGGGATCGAAAAATAGCCGCCGCCCCAACGCGATCTTGTCGATATCGGTCAGCGATGTCGCCATGATTGGCTGAACAGGTTCGGCCGCGAATTGCGCGGCCACATTCGCAGAGGCGTAGTATTTGCGGCGGGCCGCTGCCGCCCAGGTCAGAAGGGCATTCCTTTCCGTCTCTCCAAGCCTCGCTCGCCAATGCATCAAAGTGTAGGGAGAAGGCGGCATCCGGTCTTGGCGCGTCACCCATTCGATGCGAGCTAAAGCCTCTTCCGGGGGAGGCGTGCCATCCTGCAATGCCGTAAGCACCGGTTCGATGCGGAAATGGCGCAAACCCTGTGCCAGGTCGCGTTGCATCAACTGTTGGGCGATCGGCACATTGGCATAAAAAGGCAATGTGGCACCCTGCGTGTGGCAATAGTCACAGCGCGCCTTGGCAAGAACCTGGAATGCCGCCAATGTGACCGGATCTCGCCGGGTGGCGGAAGACGCCGGTAACGTCGGTGCCGTCATCCTGTCGAAATGCGCCAGATAGCCAACGGTCCCACCGTAAACGGCAACAAGCGCACCAGCGCCGACGAGCAGGATGTTTCGTTTGAGCATGTTATCCGGCTAGGCACCAAGTCTGACGGAAGCCTGACGGGCCGTTGTTGCCAGATGGCACGAAACCTCAGACGTCGGGGAACCTCAGCATCAGTTCGCGCCGATCCGGATCGCTCACCAGCAGCCCATCATGAGCAGCCATGATCTGATCGACGATGGCGAGACCCAACCCCGCACCGTCCTTACTGGCATGGTCGGCACGCCTGTGACGACGCACGAGATCGCGCAGGCGCTCCTGATCGAGGCCAGGCCCTTCATCGCGAACGCCCGTTGTAGCCCCCGGACCGACGAAGACCTGGATCATGCCGCCAGCAGGCGTCACCCTGACCGCGTTCTCAATGAGGTTCCGAAGTGCCGTCGCAATCGCTTCCTTCCTGCCCCGAACGATCACAGTCTCGTCTTCGATATCGAGGGCGATCATCTTGCCTGCGGAAAGGATCGCCGGCGCGAGGAGGCTGACCACTTCGCGCGCGATCTCGACAAGGCGAACCTGTTCGGGCGCGATCTGTGCCGATGCCGCAGCATCGATCTGGGCAAGCAGCATCAACTGGTCGATCAGCCGGCGCATTGCAGCGACATCGCCTTTCAAACGCGGGGCATCAACCTGGTCGAGGCGATCAAGTTCGAGTGACAACAAGGCTAAGGGTGTACGTAATTCGTGAGCGACATCGGCCGCAAAGGCTTCTTGCCGCCTGGCTGCCTCGTCAAGGCGCTCCAGCAGATCATTGACTGCCCCGGTGAAAGGCAGGGCCTCCTCCGGCATCTGTGAGGTGTCGATGCGGAAGCCCCGTTCATGACCCTTGACGGCCTCGATGCGTATGGCCGCTTCCTCCAGGGGGACGAAAGCTTGCCGGATGACACGGAGCCCAAGGACGGTGACTGGCACCATCAGAACGATCACAGGCAGCGCGACATGTTCCAGCGATTCCAGGATTGCACGCCGCAAGGCCGCGCCTGCATCGAGATGACTGAAGGTGAGCCGGTAGAAAAAGATCACGGCCGCAAACAGCAGCAATGTGCCGACCAGCCCGACCTGCCCCAGCCCGCGTATGAGCCTGCGCGACACGGAATTTCGGCGCATCATGCAGTCAGATCCTTGAGGATATAGCCAACCCCCCGGATTGTCTGGAGCGCGCCGCGAACCTGAGCGTCTTCCAGCTTGCGTCGCAAGCGGGATATAGCCGCTTCCACGGCGTTGGGCGTCACCGGCTCATTGAAATTATAGAGAGCGTTCTCGATCACTTCCCGACGGACGACTGTTCCCGCACGGCGCATCAGCAGTTCCAGAAGATCGGCTTCCCGGCGCGACAATTCCATTTCATGATCACCGACATGCGCAATCCGGCGGGCCGCGTCGAAACGCAGGGTGCCGACTTGAACGATGGTCTGCGCTCGTATGCCCGGTCGGCGCAGCAATGCGCGAAGCCGGGCAGCCAGTTCCTCTACGTCCACGGGTTTGACGACATAGTCGTCTGCCCCGGCATCCAGCCCCTGCACCCGGTCCTCCAATGCGCCCCGCGCAGTCTGAACAATGGCCGGCGGGATCTCGCGATAACGTCGTGCTGCCATAAGCCAATCGATCCCGTCGCCATCGGGTAGACCAAGGTCGAGAATGATCGCGTCATATGTGGCACTTGTCATCGCGTCGTCCGCGCCCGACAAGCTGAGGGCGGTATCGCAGGAAAAACCACGACGCTGGAGGCCATCGACGACAAGCCGAGCCAGACGTTCATTGTCCTCGATGACGAGAATGCGCATTCTTCCGATACTTCCTGCCAAGCCGGCGTCTGACGCCTAGACGACGGTGCCAAACAGTCGGCCGATACCCGCCGTTACAGCCAGTGCCAGAGCCCCCCAGAAGCTAACGCGGAGAAGCGATCGCGTCAGCGGCGCACCACCGGCCCTGGCGCCAAGCGCGCCCAGCATGGCGAGGCATAGAAGTGTGGCAATGACGATCAGGGGGATCAGACCTTGGCGGGGCGCGACCGAGACAAGCGCAAGCGGTAGAAAAGCACCCGCGCTGAACGTCAGAGCGGATGTGAAGGCGGCTTGGAGAGGTCGGGCGGCAGCGACGTCGGACATGCCAAGTTCATCGCGTGCATGGGCTCCAAGCGCATCGCGTGCCATCAACTCATCGGCAACCTGCCTCGCCAGATTCGAGTCCAAGCCGCGAGCAATGTAAATCTCGGCCAGCTCTGTACGCTCCATTTCGGGCTGGTCGGAGAGTTCCCTTTTTTCCCTCTCCAGATCCGCCTTTTCCGTATCGGATTGCGAACTGACCGAGACATATTCGCCTGCCGCCATCGACATGGCACCGGCAACCAGCGCCGCGCCTCCCGCGACCATGATGGCAGCCTTGCCTGCGCCAGAGGCTGCGACGCCAACGATCAGACTTGCGGTGGACACAAGACCGTCATTGGCACCAAGTACCGCTGCTCGCAGCCAGCCGATCCGTGACACGGCATGGCGTTCGGGATGCGATCGCAATCTCGTCATACTATCTCCCGCACGTCACGAATACTCTCTTCATCCGATTTTCCTGACCGGAGCCTGACAGTTATCAGCCCGGAGCGCCCAATCGCGCAGTAGAAGTGGACGGATCAAGTGCGGGCATGGCCCTGCAGTCGGGCAAGACAGCCCATCGATCAGCCTCACTGCGATGACCTGATTGATCGGTGTGAGTGGCCGTACCCTCAAGGGTTTGGCCTGAAGTCTTGTTATATCCCCCCAGGGGGGATATTGGGCAGGACATGACAGACCTTTCCTCGCTTGTTGTCCAGGATGCCGCCCATGGCTGGCTGTTTATTCCCAGCGCCATCGTGCTGGGCGCGCTGCACGGGTTGGAGCCCGGCCATTCCAAGACGATGATGGCCGCCTTCATCATCGCGGTGAAAGGCACCGTCCGGCAGGCGGTTCTGCTGGGGCTGGCGGCCACGCTGTCGCATACGCTGGTGGTCTGGCTGGTGGCGATGGGGGGCATGTGGGCCTTTGGATCGTTCCGCGCCGAGGATAGCGAACCCTATTTCCAATTGGCATCGGGTGGGGTGATCATCGCCATGGCGCTGTGGATGCTGCGGCGTGCCCGCGCCGATCTGCGCGCGGCCCATGCCCACGACCATGGTCACGCCCACCACCATGATCACGGGCATTACGATCATCATCACGCCTCGGGCGAACAAGATGTCCACGAACTGGAACTGGCCACCGGCGGCTATGTCGATGCGCATGAGGCGGCCCACGCCGAGGACATCCGCCGCCGCTTTGCCGATCGCGCGGTCGGCACCGGCCAGATCGTGATCTTCGGCCTCACCGGTGGGCTGGTGCCATGCCCCGGCGCGATCACCGTGCTGATGCTTTGCCTGCAACTGCACCGTATCACGCTGGGCGCGATGCTGGTGGCGGGCTTTTCGGTTGGGCTGGCCCTGACGATGGTGGCATCGGGCGTGCTGGCGGCGCTGTCCTTGCGCCATCTGGAAAAGCGCTGGAGCGGATTTGGCGAGGCGGTTCGCAAGGCCCCGCTGGTCTCGGGCGGGGTCATCCTTGTGGTGGGCTGCATCGTCGCACTTGACGGCGCACGCCACCTGCTCTGAATGAGGCCATGAGCCACGTCACCGACAAGGACCTGATCAACCGCCTGCGCCGGGCCAATGGCCATCTCGCCAAGATCATCGCCATGATCGGGGAGGACCGCAGCGCGCTCGACATTGCGCAGCAGTTGCAGGCGGTGATTGCAGCGCTCGACAAGGCAAAGACCAACCTGGTCGCCCACCACATCGAGCACCATCTGGCCGAAACCCTGGGCGAATTGACCCCTGAAGCCCGCGAGACACTGGGGCGCCTGACCGAGATCGCCAGATATCTCTAGGTTTGGTCAGCGCGGGCGCCAGCCCTGCCTCCAGTCCCGCCCATCGCCATAGCCATGGGCCGCGCGATCCATCCACTGGCCGATCCGGTCGTAGCGCCAGGCGATCTCGCGTACCGAACGCACATCGCCCTCGGCGCATTCCCGACGTTGGCGATCCTCCAACCCGTCGATCGCGGCGTGCATGCGATCAGCCATGTCAGGGTCGATCTCTCCCTCGTCGACTTCGTGACCAAGCCGCTCCTCGAGCATATGCGCCCGCTGACCGGAGCAGACAAAACCCATCATCCGATCAGCGCCGTCGTCATGCCAGCGCATCGCATAGGAGGCTGGCGCCGGTGCGCCATTACCCACATAGACACCCCAGCTTTGCGCTTGTGCGCTTCCTGCCGACAGCAGGGCCGCCGCCACCCCGATCACACCCACCAAATGCCGCATGTCGCATCTCCCGAACCGGCAAATCACCGATACATTCTAGATAGCGAAGGGCTGCTTGTGCGATGCTGAATACAATTGTCGTAATCGGTTCATCTTGACGGCCAAGGGGCGCAAAGCCGTTGCTGCTGCGGCAAAGCTGCGCTAGAGACTGGCCTTACCGGGATAAAGCAACCTCCCGGCCAGGCGTCAGCCCAAGTGTTGCCTTCTCTAGCCTGCAGTTTTGCGGGCAGAAAGGTCTTGGGCACCCGATGAAAACGACATCTCCTTGTCCCGATTTTGCCGAACTGGTTCGCGTTTCAGCACGAATCGGCTGTCTCAGCTTTGGTGGTCCTGCCGGACAAATCGCGCTGATGCACCGCGAGTTGGTCGAGGAACGCCGCTGGATCAGCGAGGAGCAATATCTCCACGCGCTCAATTTCTGCCACCTCCTGCCCGGGCCGGAAGCGCAGCAACTGGCGATCTGGATCGGTTGGAAGCTGCATGGCATCCGGGGCGGACTTGCCGCAGGCCTGCTGTTCGTCATCCCCGGCGCGGCAGTCATTCTGGCCCTTTCCATCCTCTATGGTACGGCCGCGCATCTGGCTTGGTTTGCCGCGCTGTTTCTGGGCATCAAGGCGGCCGTGCTGGCTATCGTGGTGCAGGCTGTTCTGCGTCTTGCCGGTCGAGCACTGGGCACGCAGTTCCGCAAGGGCGCAGCCCTCGTCGCCTTTCTCGCGCTGTTTGTGTTCAATGCGCCTTTCCCGCTGGTGGTAATCGGCGCCGGGCTGACGGGCTGGCTGGTCGCGCGCTATCGTCCCGCCTCGCTGGGTTTGAAAGCCCAAGGCGCCCCATCGCCTGACACGCCGCGCCCATGGCGTCACAGCTTGTGGTCGGCACTGATCGGCGGAGCGATTTGGGCCGCGCCGATGGTGGCGGTGCTGGCGTTGTTGGGGCGGGACCATGTGCTGTGGCGGATCGGCCTGTTCTTTTCCAAGCTGGCGGTGGTCACTTTCGGCGGCGCCTATGCGGTGCTGGCCTATATGGCGCAGCAGGCGGTATCGAGCCAGCACTGGCTGAGCGCGGGCGAAATGGCCGATGGCCTCGGCCTTGCCGAAACCACCCCCGGCCCGCTGATCATGGTCACCCAATTCGTGGGCTATCTGGCAGCGTTTCGTGCCCCTGCGCCTTTCACACCGCTGGTTGCGGGACTTCTCGGGGCTGCGCTGACCACATGGGTCACCTTCGCGCCTTGTTTCCTGTGGGTTTTCGCGCTGGCTCCGTGGATCGAGCGTCTGGAAAACGCCCGCCTGCTTAAAGGCGCGCTGGCACTGGTTACCTCGGCCATCGTCGGGGTGATCGCCAACCTCTCGGCATGGTTTGCGCTTCAGGTGCTGTTCCATCGCTTGAGCCCGACTGTGCTGGGCCCCATCCACCTTAGCCTCCCCGATATGCTCAGCTTCGATTGGCGCGCGGGTCTGATTGCCGCCGTTTCGGCCTGGGCAATCATCGGGCGCAAATGGAACGTGATCCCCGTCCTTGCTCTGGCCGCTGTGAGTGGCTGGCTTCTTTCCCAACTGTCCTGAGTGGAGTGCACAAGCATGTCTGATCTTTCACGCCGCGATGCGATCGGCAGCCTCGCCTTGGGCGTCGCTGCAGCCGCCACCATCCCTACCGCTGCCAGCGCCCAGACCGCCCCGGCGAGCATCGCCCCTGCCTTTGGCGGCGGACATAGGCCCAAACCGCTGGGCTTTGACGTGACAAAACTCACTGGCCTGTCGGAAAAGCTGATCCGCTCACATTGGGAAAGCAACTATCAGGGCTCGGTCAAAGCACTCAATATGGTGGAAGGTCGCCTTGCTGCCGCCATGGCGGACAAGGATCTGCCCCCGGTCATCTATGGCGATCTCAAGCGCGAGGAATTGCATCGCACCGGCTCGGTGATCCTGCATGAACTCTATTTCGAGCAATTCGGCGGGGATGGTCAGGCCAAGGGTGCCATCCGCGATGCTCTGGCCAAGAGCCACGGCAGTTTCGAGGCTTGGGAAGCCGAATTCCGCCGCACTGCCATGGCGCTGGCTGGCGGGTCGGGTTGGTGCATCCTGGCATGGAACCAATACACCAAATCGCTGCACAATTATTGGGCATGGGATCACACCAATGGCCCCGTGACCGGCACGCCCCTCTTGGTGCTCGACATGTATGAACACGCCTTCGCCATCGACTATGGCGCCGCAGCCGCCAAATATGTTGAGGCATTCATGCACAACATCGACTGGGCTGTGATCGATGCGCGCTACCGGGCAGCGATCAAGGGGTAACTGATCTCGAAGGACGCTGACGGTATGGGTATGCCGCGATCAACTGCTATTGCATCGCTGTTAGCAATGCTCATGCTGAGCGGCTGCGCCAAAGCCCAGCCTTCCGGTAACGAGCCATCTCTATCCCTGGAGCGCGAGATTGCCCCACCCAATGTCGTCTCATGATGCGGTGGATGCCCCCTTCACCCGGCATTGTATGATGCTCACCGGAGCCGTACTCTTGAGAACATAGTCCCGGATCAGAGCAACGGTTGTGGACGACAGCCCGAAGCCCCGTCGCGCCACTTGCTCAAACAAACGCAGGAGATCGAATCGCCGAAAACCCGGTAGATCGGCAACTAAAACCGGCCCCGAAAGCTTGGGCGAAGAAGCGCCCTGGGGGGGGCAATCACAGCCGCTCCTGAGAGTGCTCACGAGAGCATTTGCCATCCGACCGCGCAAGTCCCGCCGGATGGCGCTCTGGTAGCCATTTGTCGGTTTGCGGCAGATGGCTACCACTGCATCATTTCTCTTTATAAGCCAGCAGTCTGAGCGCGTTGAAGACAACCAGCAGCGTAGAACCTTCATGGGCGATAACCGCAGGACCAATACCCAGCCCAAGAATGGTGGCAGGCACCAGCAGGCCAACCACACCAAGACTGACCACCAGATTTTGGCGAATGATGCCGCGGGTCTGACGGCTCAGCCCCACAGCAAAAGGCAGATGGCGCAAATCGTCGCTCATCAGGGCAATGTCCGCCGTTTCCAGAGCAACATCGGAACCGGCCGCCCCCATGGCGATGCCAACAGTCGCCGAAGCCATCGCCGGGGCATCGTTGACACCATCGCCCACCATCGCGACCCGTGTGCCCTCTTTGAGCCGCCCGATGGCCTTCACCTTATCCTCGGGCATCAGGTCGCCCCATGCCTCGGTGATGCCAACATTTCTGGCGACGGCCTCGGCTACGCGCTGGCTGTCGCCCGAGATCATGATCATGCGCCCAATACCCAGCAGTTTCAGCCGGTCGAGCGCCTCACGGGCATGATCGCGAGGCGTGTCCATCAGGCCGATGGCGCCCAGATCGCGCCCGGCCCGCCGCACGATCATCGTGGTCATACCTGAGACACGCATCGCATTTGAAACTTCGGCAGCCTCCTCCGTCAGCGGGGCGATATCTTCAGTGTCGAAAAGGCCGGGCTTGCCAATAAGCACATCCTCGCCATCCACTTTGGCGGAAATTCCCCGACCTGTCAGGCTTTGCAGATCGGTGGCGACCGGCACAGGCGTCCCGGCAAGATAGGCTGCGCCATCGCGAACAATGGCCTGCGCCAGAGGGTGCTGGCTCAATTGCTCGACCGCCATGGCCACAGCCATCAAATCGCTCTCCTTCACGCCGGATACAGGCGCGATGCGGGCAATGCGCGGCTTGCCTTGAGTCAAGGTGCCTGTCTTGTCGAAAGCCATGGCATCAAGCGACCCCAGTTCCTCGAGAGGCGCACCGCCCTTGATCAACACGCCGCTGCGCGCCGCTCGTGCAATGCCCGACAGGACAGCGCTGGGCGTGGCGATTGCCAGCGCACACGGGCTAGCCGAAACCAAAACGGCCATGGCCCGATAGAAACTGGCCCTGAAAGGTTCGTCCACCACCACCCATGCCAGCAGGAGCAAGGCGACCAGCATCAGCACACCGGGCACGAAATAGCTCTGAAACCGCTCAGTAAAGCGCTGGCTGGGTGATTGACGCGTTTCGGCCTCGCTCACCATGCGCACCACGCGGGCCAGAGTGCTTTCCCCGGCGCTGCGGGTTACCTCCATTTCCAGCAGGCCGCCGCCATTGATTGTGCCTGTAAACAGGCGATGCTCTGCGGGGAGAGCGGCGCTGTTGCTCCTTGCGGCATCCGGATCGGGCACAGCCTGTTTGTCGACGGGAATGCTCTCGCCAGTGATGGGCGACTGATCCACCGCGCTGACGCCTGACAGCACGAAACCATCGGCGGGAATGCGCTCGTCCGGACGGATGATGAGCACATCCCCCGGCACCAGTTGCGCGACAGGAATGGTTTCCGAAGTTCCGTCCAGACGTTTGATCGTTGCATTTTCAGGGGCAAGCTTGGCCAGCGCCGTGATGGCGCTTTTGGCCCGACCGAGGGCGTAATGTTCCAGCCCATGTCCAAGGCTGAACAAAAAGAGCAGCAATGCTCCCTCTGCCCAGGCGCCAATGGCCGCCGCCCCGACGGCGGCAACCAGCATCAGTGTATCGATCTCGAATTTCCTGTGCCGCAGGTTTTCCAGCGCCTCGCGCAAGGTAAAACAGCCACCACAGGCATAGGAGGCCAGATAGGCCGCAAACGATAGTGACGGGAATGACGTCTCGATCAGATAACCGAGCGCCAGCATCACCCCGGCAAAGGCCGCCAGTACCAGTT
Organism: Novosphingobium sp. 550D; assembly: GCF_057401885.1. Classification (NCBI taxonomy): domain Bacteria; kingdom Pseudomonadati; phylum Pseudomonadota; class Alphaproteobacteria; order Sphingomonadales; family Sphingomonadaceae; genus Novosphingobium; species Novosphingobium sp. 550D. The sequence goes on from NZ_CM171613.1 coordinate 552,629, forward strand.
CGGATCGTGCCGATCCCTCTTCATGACTATGTGTGAGGTTTGCCTCGGTCATGCCGCAACCTCCTCGTCGTTCTTGGCAAGTGCCGGCCCGTGGCCGTATTCCGCGTAAAGCGTTGGCAGAAGGAAAAGTGTCAGCAAGGTGGCGGAAACCAGCCCCCCGATCACCACCGTGGCCAGCGGCTTCTGAACCTCGGCCCCCGCGCCCGATCCCAGAGCCATGGGCACAAAGCCCAGACTGGCAACCAGCGCCGTCATTACCACCGGCCGCAACCGTTGCTGCGCGCCCACACGGGCTGCTTCCGCGCGCTCCATACCGCCCCGGATCAAATCCTGGATCGAGGAAACCATCACCAGCCCGTTGAGCACCGCGATGCCTGACAGGGCGATAAAGCCTACAGCCGCCGAGATGGAGAAATCCATGCCCCGCAGGAACAGCGCCAGCACCCCGCCCACCAGCGCCATCGGGACGCCCGTGAAGACGATGGCGGCATCACGCGCCGAACCCAAGGCGCCATAAAGCAGCATCAGGATCAGCGCGAAACAGGCCGGGATCACCAGTTGCAGCCTTTCGCGCGCCGAGGCGAGGTTTTCAAACTGGCCACCCCATTCAAGGTAACTGCCCGCAGGCAGGCGCACGTCCTTCGCAATGGCCGCCTTGGCATCACCCACTACGCTGGCGACATCGCGCCCGCGCACATTGGCTTGCACCACCACGCGGCGCTTGCCGTTTTCGCGGCTGATCTGGTTGGGGCCTTCGGTGACGCGGATGTCGGCCACGCTGGAGAGCGGCACGAACTGGCCGCCGGGCGCCGGTACTTGCATCTGGCCCAGCATCGCCAGATCGGCCCGCTGCGCCTCGGACAGGCGGATGACCACGGGGAAGCGGCGATCGCCTTCAAAGATCATGCCGGCCTGTCGCCCGCCCAGCGTGGCCGTCACGGTATCCTGCACATCCTGTGCGCTGACGCCAAGACGCGCCATCGCATCGCGATTGACCCTGATGTCGAGCATGGGCAGGCCGGTGGTCTGCTCCACCTTCACATCGGCCGCGCCGGGGGTGCGGCGCAGAATGTCGGCGATCTTCTCGGCGGTGCCGTTCATGGAATTGAAGTCGTCGCCGAAGACCTTGACCGCCACATCACCGCGCACGCCCGCGATCAACTCGTTGAAGCGCATCTGGATGGGCTGGGTGATTTCATTGAGAACACCGGGAATAAAAGGGGCCACGGATCGGCCGGTAGCACCGGATTAAAAATGGGCCAGTCCTGCTAGACCCCTGCTTTTGTGCGGGGGTGGAGGATGAAGAGAGTGGAGCTTTATCAGAAGGTCCGCCGCGCCGTGCTGATTGACGGGATGAGCCGTCGCGCTGCTGCCCGGTATTTTGGGATCAACCGCAAGACCGTAGACAAGATGCTGTGCTTCCCGGAACCGGGGGCGCATGGCCGGAGTGGGCAAACCTACAGCCGCAAGCTGGCGGAATATACCGAGATCATCGACCAGATCCTGGTGGATGACCGCAAGGTGCACAGCAAGCAGCGACACACTGCCGCCCGCATTTTCGAGCGTTTGCGCGATGAGCATGGTTTCACCGGTGGCATCACCATTGTCCGCGATTATGTGGCGGGGGCCAAGCTGCGCAGCCGCGAGGTGTTCATACCCCTGAGCCACAAGCCGGGGCACGCACAGGTAGATTTCGGCGAGGCGGACGGGATCATCGACGGCAAGCTGGTGCGGTTCCACTATTTCTGCATGGATCTGCCGCACAGCGATGCGCCGTTCATCAAGGCCTATCCTGCCGAGGTGGCCGAGGCCTTTTGTGAAGGACATGTGGCCGCCTTCGCCTTCTTTGGCGGCGTCCCGCAGTCGATCCTGTATGATAACACCAAGCTTGCGGTGGCGCAGATCCTGGGCGACGGGACGCGCGAGCGCAGCCGGATGTTCGCCACGCTGCAAAGCCATTACCTGTTTGCTGACAAGTTCGGCCGCCCCGGCAAGGGCAATGACAAAGGCAAGGTTGAGGGGCTGGTCGGCTATTCCCGGCGCCACTTCATGGTGCCAAGGCCGGAGGCGCCCAGCTTTGATGCACTGAACGCGCGCTTCCTCGACCAATGCATGGAGCGCCGGCAGGCCATCTTGCGTGGGCATGAACACAGCATCGGTGAAAGGCTGGTGGCTGATCTGGCAGCCTTCATGCCGCTACCTGCGGTGCCGTTCGATCCCTGCCACATGGTGACGGGACGGGCCTCGTCGATGTCATTGGTGCGCTATCGCACCAATGATTACTCGGTGCCAACGGCCTATGCCCACCAGGAGGTTGTCATCAAAGGCTATGTCGACCGGGTTTCCATCATCTGCGGCGGGGAGCAGATCGCGGTGCACCCGCGCAGTTATGAGCGTGAGGACTTCATCGCCAACCCGCTGCATTATCTGGCGCTGTTGGAGCAAAAGCCGCGTGCCCTTGATCAGGCGGCGCCGCTCGATGGCTGGGTGCTGGCCGAACCGATGCATCGCATTCGCCGGTTGATGGAGGCCCGCAGTGGCAAGGAAGGACGGCGCGAGTTCATCCAGGTGCTGCGGCTATGCGAGCGCTTTGAGCAACCCTTGGTGGAATGGGCGGTGGCCCGCGCGCTGGAGATGGGGGCGATCAGCTTTGATGCAGTCAAGATGATCGCGCTGGCCCGACTTGAGCAGCGCGTGCCACGCCTCGATCTGCAATTTTACCCGCACTTGCCACGCGCCCATGTTGGGCGCACTGACCCGCGCAGTTATATGGGCCTGCTCTCGCAGTCCGGCACCCCGGCGACAGGAGTGGCGGCATGAGCGATCCCATGATGCCGCTGCCGGTCATCGAGGCAGAACCAACCAGCGTGCCGCCCGCCGTGCTGCTGGCAAACCACCTCAAAGCACTCAAGCTGCCATCCTTCGCGCGCGAATATGAGAAGGTCGCGTTTGAGGCCGCGCAGGATCGGGCCGATTACCCGCGCTATCTGCTGCGCCTGTGCGAACTGGAGCGCATCGACCGTGAACGCCGGATGGTCGAGCGTCGCATCCGCATGGCCAGGTTCCCGCATACCAAGAGTTTTGACACCTTCGACTTTGCAGCCCAGCCATCACTGAACAAGGCGCTGGTGCTGGAACTGGCGCGCGGAGAATGGATCGAGCGGCAGCGCAATGTCATTGCGCTGGGCCCCAGCGGTACCGGCAAGACCCACACCGCCCTCGCGCTGGGACTGGCCGCTTGCCAGAAGGGGCACAGCGTGGCCTTCACCACCGCTGCGGCGCTGGTCCATGACTTGATGGAGGCGCGCGACGAACGGCGACTGCGCAGCCTGCAAAAGCATCTGGCCTCGGTGAAACTGCTGATCCTCGACGAGCTGGGCTATGTGCCCTTCACCGCAGTGGGCGGTGAATTGCTGTTCGAGGTGCTCAGCCAGCGGTATGAACGCGGCAGCACGCTGATCACCAGCAATCTGCCCTTCGATGAATGGACATCGGTGTTCGGGTCCGAGCGCTTGACTGGCGCCCTGCTCGACCGCCTGACCCACCACGTGCACATCCTCGAGATGAATGGTGACAGCTTCCGCCTCACCAGCAGCCGCAAGCGCCAGAAGGACAAGGGGGAGGCAAAATGATCTTCTGTGGACGCCCCAGCGAACGCAAGCGGTAATTTGGGTATAGACTGCACTTGATCGGATGCTGCCATCTGTCCGGCCTCGTGATGCAGTATGGAATGCTGCGGGCCAGTATGGGAGTTCGCGGATCGGATCCAGATCAGACGAGCGTGCTCTAGGCACGAGAACATTTCCTGGTTTTCCGACGCCGTCTTGCCGACTGTTGTGCCATACCCTCCTTCGACCGCTTGTCGTCCTCCGACGACCTCTGATGGCCGTCCGGCTTACGCCGCCGCTGCCATCGGAGCTCTGTAATCCTCGTTCTTCATGAGCAGCGCCCAAATTATACGCGCCGTCTTGTTGGCCTGTGCGACTGTCACCAGCATGCGCGGCTTGCGCGCCAGCATACTGGCGAGCCATGATCCTTCAGGCGCCCCGCGCCTGCTTGCATGCAGGACTACTGAACTGCTGCCGATGATCAGCAATCGCCGCAGGGTGCGTTCGCCCATCTTGGATGTTCGGCCCAGCTTGGTCTTTCCGCCCGATGATTTCTGCAAGGGTGTGAGCCCGAGCCAGGCAGCAAAGTCACGGCCGCGTTTGAATGTTTGCGCTGCCGGTGCCAATGCCGCGATTGCTGTCGCCGCAATCGGCCCGATGCCTGGAATGGTCATCAGCCGGCGAGCCACCTCATCCTCACGGGCACGCCGAGCAATCTCCTTGTCGAGGTCTGCAATCTGACAATCGAGTTTTTCGAGCATGTTGAGCATAACCCGAAACATCTCCCGCGCTGCATTCGGCAGTGACGCACCGACCTCGTCTTCAATCAACTCGCCCAGCATTGTCACCCAAGAAGGACCTTTCGGTGCCACCCAACCGTACTCAGCCATGTGCCCGCGGATCGCATTGATCGTCTGTGTGCGCTGCCCGACCAGCAGGTCGCGCGTGCGGAATACCAACGCTGAGGCCTGCTGCTCCTCGCTCTTGACCGTTACAAATCGCATGTTCGGCCGCTGCACCGCTTCGCAGATCGCTTCGGCATCGGCTGCATCGTTTTTGTGACGCTTTACAAAGGGCTTAACATAGGCCGGCGGGATCAGCCTCACCTCATGGCCCATGCCTATCAACTCACGGGCCCAGTGATGCGCCCCGCCACAAGCCTCCAGCGCCACGAGGCACTTCGGTTGCTTGGAGAAAAATTCCAGCACCTTGCCGCGTGCAATCCGCTGGCTGAAAACTTGGCGGCCCGCAGCATCAGCGCCGTGCGCCTGAAAGACATTCTTTGCGATATCCAACCCGATCGTGATAACATCTGTCATGGACGCCTCCTTCTCATAGGTGTTCTCCAACACCTACCTTGGCACATAGATGCCGTCGGGGGGCGTCCACCCCATCAGACAAAAGGCGGCCATCGGCAGCGGGAAATCGGCTTCCGCTCCGCTACAGCCGCTTCCCCGCTGCCGATGCTGTCCAGCCTCAACCATGGGGCTTTTTATTCAACCCAACTGGCCCCTTTTTAAACCGGTGCCTGGCCCGTTTTTATCCCGGTGTTGACAGTGGATCGTCCGCCAACCTTCCATGCAGATGGATGATTCCAGAAAATTCAGCCGAACTTGGCGCGGGCAGAGATTGCCCGGCAAAACTGATCTTCGCAGGGACGGGATCAGGCGCAACCGCTGACGATGCCCTTTCGAGCAATGTATCGAAGTTGGTGGTAACAATGAGGATGCGATTTTCGAGGTCGCGCGAAAGGCGCAGCAGGGTGGCGTGGTGGTCCAGTTCCGGCTCGTCGGGTACGCTCAGCAGGTCTGAGACAGCACGCACCATCCTTCCAGCTTCGGCGAGTCGGCGTTCAAGGGATCCGAGGACCTCCTCGAACCGTCCTCCGTTGTAGGCGTTGGCCTCAGAAGTAGACATTTCCACGTTGAGGCGCTCAAACGTCAAGTCTACCAGCTTTTGGAAGCCATGGAGTTGCGGCGCGCTGACGCCTGCACCGCAGAGGAAGACGACCTCTCCCGCCATAAGGGCATCGACCAACTTCGAGGGGAAGACAGGTCCATGCTCGGAAAAGCGCAAGGTCTGAAGTGATGCGGTGGATGCCCCCCTTTGTCCGGCATCGTAAGATGCTGATCGGCGCCAGCGTGGCGCACGAAGGAGGATCAGATGGCAGAAGCATATATGCTGGCAATTGACCTTGCAAAGCGCAGCTTTCAGGTCTGCGCTACCGATCGCGCAGGGTCGGTTCTATACAACCGGACAGTTTCCCGAGCAAAGCTTGAGCAGTTGTTGGAATCGCAGGCGCCCTGTATCGTGGCCATGGAAGCTTGTGCGACCAGCCACTTCTGGGGCCGGTTTGCGCGGGCGCTCGGGCACGAGGCCCGCCTGATCCCGCCCATTTACGTCAAGCCGTTTGTCAAAAGGCAAAAAAATGACGCAACAGATGCAGCGGCAATCGCGGAGGCAGCTGTCCGTCCGAACATGCATTACGTGGCGGTGAAGAGCCCCGAGCATCAGGCGCGCGCGGTTGCTTATCGAACGCATCAATGCTTTGTCGGTCAGCGCACGCAGATGATCAACGCGTTGCGCAGTCATCTTGCGGAATTTGGCCATGTCTTTGCTCAAGGAGCGGCCCATGTGAAGGATATTCGCATCGCGATCGACAATGAGGCACTGGAATTGCCTGATGGCGTGCGCGAGGTCGCTCAACTCTATCTCGAGCAGATCGACACCTTGTCGGAAAAGATTGATCTTCTGAGTTTCAAACTGCGTGAAGCAACGCAGGTCAACGCCGAAATGCGACGGCTGTGCACGGTTCCCGGCGTTGGGCCCGTGACGGCCGGGGCGATCATGGCCTTCGCGCCAGATCTACGAAGCTTTGCCAGTGGCAGGAACTTCGCGGCGTGGCTTGGCTTGGTGCCGCGGCAGCGCTCCACTGGTGGCAAAGCTCGGCTCGGCGGTATGAGCAAGATGGGGCAAAGCGACATCCGCAAACTTTTGATCGTCGGAGCGATGAGCAGGATAAGATGGATCGTGCGCAAAGGCGTGCTGCCGGACAACTGGCTGGGCAGGTTGCTTGCCCGCAAGCCGAGAATGGTGGCTGCTGTCGCATTGGCCAACAAGATGGCGCGCATTGTCTGGGCTATGATGACACGTGAGGAAAGTTACCGTTTGGCGTAGTCGGCATCAGAGCCGTCAGCGCCAGGGGCTGCGGCCCCGGCAAGGAGATCGACTGAGGATTATGCGGCAAGGACTTCAAGTCCAGAACGAGACAAACCAGTCCCGGGACCCGAGCCATCAAGCTCGCTGAACCGATGTGGCTCCCGTTCTTCGGACTGCATACCGGCCCGTGGCGTCAAAGCCACATCAAGAGGCCTGACACACGACCGATGAAGCGCTGCGCCGAAAAATCTCAGAAAATCCCCTTGCAATCCTGGGGGCATCCACACACGACCCTGCGCGATCGGTAGCGCAGACCTGAAAGCTGCGCTTTGCAAGGTCAATTGCCAGCATATATGCTTCTGCCATCTGATCCTCCTTCGTGCGCCACGCTGGCGCCGATCAGCATCTTACGATGCCGGACAAAGGGGGGCATCCACCGCATCACTTCAGTCATGATAAGCTGCCCAAAGTACGACGTCGGTAGACGGGTCATCGCATGGAGGCCTCCTCTGGGGAAGGCCAGAAGTGCCTTCCGTTAACCGGTCGGTGGCGGAACCGTTGTAAATTTACCTAATTCGCGTTCCGGGGAAGAGCTGAAGCTCAGGCAGGTCCATCTGGTTAAAGCCGTCACGCATCACCCGGCCTCCGTCGGAAGCCGCCCTCATTGATGCCGTTCCAGCCTTCTGATCAGCAGAACGAAACCTGCCTTCTATTCACGTTGACAGGGCAGCCTCGGATCAACCAGGTCCGAAACAAAGCCAGTATTCAACAAGGAATAGCCAGGCCGCAACATCTACCTGAGTAAAAGTCACTCAGACTTCCAAGGATCGGCATGTGCGATCATGCCCAGCACACGATGGCGCGCACGCACGGCCTCCTCGGCGGACTGGACTATGGCATGCCCCGCCTCGACAGTGATGCCGGCGTCGATATCGATGTGGACATCGACCATCAGCATGTCACCCATCTTGCGCGTGCGCAGATTGTGGCAGCCGCGTACGCCATGCGTGCCCAGAATGGTGGTGCGGATCGCCTCCACCTCTTCGTCATCGCCCGATTGGTCCATCAGGTCGTGCAGCGCTTCCCACCCGAATTCCCAGCCCATTTTGAGGATCATCAGGCCGACAATCAAGGCTGCGACCGGATCGAGAATGGGATAGCCCATGAGATTGCCAACAATGCCGCAGCCCACCACCAGCGAGGAGGCAGCGTCCGAGCGCGCATGCCAGGCGTTGGCAACCAGCATGCTGGATTTGACGCGCTTAGCGACGGCCAGCATGTAGCGAAACAGCAGTTCCTTGGCGATCAGCGCGGCCCCTGCCACATACAGAGCGGTGATCTCCACCTTGGGGATGGCCTCGTGGTGCTCGATCTTGAGGATTGCGCTCCACAACATGCCAATGCCGACGCCCGCCAACAACAGGCCCAGCGCCAGCGAAGCAGCATTCTCGAAACGCTGATGGCCATAGGGGTGGCGCTCATCCGCCTCGGCTTTCGAATGGGCCGACACGAACAGCACCAGAAAGTCCGCCACCAGATCGGACAGCGAGTGGATGCCGTCGGCAATCAGGCCAGAAGAGCCAGAGATCAGCCCAACCGCGACCTGCAAAGCTGACAATGTGCTGTTGACCGCCACGCTGACCCATGTGCTGCGCGACGCTGCCTGCGCCTTCATCGCCGGATCCACTTCGGCATCTTCAAGTGCCAGCATGGGATCAAGGTTGTTCATAGGATAAGACCTTTTGCTGAATGTCTGCGCGATAGTGCTTTGCCCCGTGATTGTGAATACTGGGGGACTATGAGTTTTTTCGTGCTGACGGCGCGGATGGCGAAGGCTTTAAAGGACCTGCAAGGCAACGAGCCCTGCGATCCATGATGCGATAACAATTCCGGCCTGTGCGGGAATGACCCGCGCTGCAAATGCCCTCGTTCCCGCCGTGGCTGAAAACAGCATCTTGGCGAGGCTGCTGGTGGTGCAGGCGATCAGCACTGGCACGATGGCTTGGGCCGGCGTGATCGCCCGTTCGCTTACCAGCGATGCGATGGAAATGACGGCGGCATGCACATCCAACACCCCGCCAATGGCGGCTGCCGCCGCGATCCCCATGGTGCCGAACCATGCCTGCATCGCGGCCACCAGGATCAACATCCCAGCCAGCATCCCGGCAAACATCAGCGCGATCATCACGTTGAAAGAGCGACTGAACCTGGGCGGTTCTGCAGAGGTTTCGCGCCATGCCGCCACCATGAACCAACCGCCTGACAAAGCGGCGGCCAAGGCAGCAGCGGCAACGGGTGCGACCGTTGCCAGAAAGGCATTGTGATCAGTGACTTCGATGACGAAGGCCATCTGCATATAATTGGCCACCGTTGAAAGCACCGCCGCGGCAACACCTGCCGAAAGCGAGGCAGGATTGGCGCGCACCCAGGCCCCCATCGCGCCAATCGTCGCCGAACTGGAGATAAAGCCCGACACCAGCCCCAGCATCGGCACGCCCAGTCGCGCGCCCAAAAGCCGCGTGGCCAGTTGCCCCACCGCATTGATGCCCAGGATCATGATCACCACCAGCCAGATGGCATGGGGATTGAGCGCGCCAAACGGCCCCATGGGGCGATCAGGCAGCATGGGCAGGATGATCAGCGTCGCACCCGATATCAGCAGCACATCGGCCACTTCATTCGCTGTCACAATCTGCCCCACAAAGCGATGCAGTGGCTCACGCGCGGCCAGAATGATGGTGATAAGCACCGCCGATGCGCCCGCAAGATCGGGCGCGCTGACCGATAGCGCCCCCAGCAGCGTGGTGGCGATCAGTGCGATTTCCGTCGTGATGCCGGGATCGCCCGAGGCACGGCGTTGCCAATTGCTGAACATGGCCAGCGCGGTGATGCAGGCGAGGACGACACCGCTCATCCAGCCCCACGGTGTCAGCGCGCTGACACAGCCCAACAGGCTGGCGATGGTGAAGGAGCGCAGCCCCGCAGAGGCCGGGTGCTCGGCCTTGCGCCGCTCACGCTCCGCACCAATCAGCAGGCCGATGCCCAGCGCAATCAGCAGGTGATGCATCAGCGCGATATCAGCCATGGGCACCCGCCTCCCCCAGCGTGGAGGCTTGGTCGATCAACTCTTCCATGAACAGCGCGATCAGGCCAGTCTGGGATGTGGTGCCCGCCTTGGCGTAAATCCGCGTCAGTTGCGCCCGCACGGTGCCCTGCGCCGATCCGCGCAACGCCGCGATCTCGGCCACGTCCAGCCCCTTGATGGCGAACAGTGCCACATCGGCCTCCGCAGCGGTCAGCCGCCATTCGGCAAAACGGGCGCGGATCAAGGCCCCCATCGCCCCGCGCGCGGCGGTGATCAGGACCTGATCCTGCCGCGCTTGTTCGATCAGGGAGCGGACATGAATGGCCCCCACTACCACCCCGGCGGCCAACGCCAGCGTGGCCCCCAATTCGATCGACAGGTGCCAGCCCAGCCCCGCATCGGCGATGTCCCCCGCCACATCGAGCGTGAAGAACATCGCCGCCATCACCTGGCAGCCCAGCACCAGCGTCAGGATCAGGGCTTTGCGTTCCAGTGATCGGGTGGCAGGTTGCATGGCTCCGGTTTACCGCCGACCGGGCAACATGGCCAGCACCAGCCCGCGCCCGGAGCGCCGCGTTTCAAAGATAACCCCGCCCAGATGCAACACGATCAGCACATAGAGCAGGTTGACGGCGGCCTCATGCGTTTCGCCCAGCGGGTTTTCCTCGCCTTCGCGCTCTTCATCGTTATTTGGCGCGGCCTGCTCCACCGTATGATGCTCATGCGTCACCGCCTTGGGTGGCAGGCCCGCCATGGCGATGCCGCTGGCAATGATAATGCCCAGCGTGCCCCAGATGGCATAGACCATCAGCGCCCCCAGCGGGTTGTGCGAGGGCTGATCGTGGACTTTGCCAGCCTTAATCTCGCCAATATGGGCCAGCGCCCGCCGCAGGCTGGGAGGAAAGGCTGAAAAGCGCGCTTCGCGTGGCCCCACCAGCCCCCACAGCAGGCGCAGCGCCAGCATTCCCGCCAGCGCATAACCAACCCAGATATGCGCCCAGGAACCGCCTTCGGTGAAAACGCCATTGGCGAGCACTGCCGCCACGATGCTCCAATGCGTCAGCTTGACCACCGGATCCCAGTTGCGCGGCGGTTTGGTGAGGGTGATGGTCATGCGGACTCTCCTTAACGGGTGCGAATGACGGGAGATCTGAACCGCCTTGCCCAGGAGCGCCATTACAGCACCGCTTATTCTGGGTGTTGTAAGCGCCTGCTTATCCACGTTCCGTGACGATCGCGCCCCAATATTATGAGTTTGATCTCGATGAACGTCCGTTTGGAGCGGGAGGATGACGCTCCGAGAATGTTTGGAGTTGATGCCACAGCCCAGCAGTCCTGCCATGCGAAGACGGTCAACTTTGCCAGTTTGGACCTTTCGCGCTACCAAAATTAAAAGGTGTTCTATGGTCGCCTGCTGCCGGTGATGCTTGGAAAGGATAACCGACCGCGAAGCCGCTGTTCCATGACCAAATCCAATTCCTTCAAACATGCCCTACCTCTTGCGGGCTTGTCATTCTGGCAGATCAATTGGTTGCGCTGACGGTCCAGGTGGCGCTGGTGATGCCCTCGTGGCGGGCGATATGCGCGGTGATCGAGTCCAAATCTGCCGGATTGGCTGTGGTGGGCACTAGGATTGCCGCCAGTTCAACCTGCGTATCGCCCTCGGCCAGCGTTTCCATCTCGCGGATCGGGTAGTGGTGGGTTTCAAGCTCGTCAAACAGCAGGTCGCGCGCCGCCGACACCACGTTCGCCGGACACACGACATGCACGCGATAGAGCGCTTCGGTCTCGCCGGGCGCCATCGGGCGGCGGTTGACGAAATCGACCAGCGGACGAAGCAGCGTATTGCCCGCCAGCACAAACCCCGCCACGAGGACGGCTTCGGCGGGTTTGCGCGCACCGGCGAAGCATCCCACGGCGGCTGAGGCCCACAGTGTGGCCGCCGTGTTGAGCCCGCGCACATGCGTGCCTTCTTTCATGATCACGCCCGCGCCCAGAAAGCCGATCCCCGAGACGACGTAGGAAATCACCCGAACCCCGCCATCAGTGCCGGACACGCGCAGACCAAGATCGGCGAAGGCGGCAGCTCCCACCGCCACCAGCACATTAGTGCGCAAACCTGCGGTGCGCTGGCGCCACTGGCGTTCGAGCCCGATAGCAGTGCCCAGCACAAACGCGGTAATCATGCAGATAAAGCTGGTGGCCAGGCCGATGAAATCAACATCGAACAAGGCAAGCAGCGCAGCAGGAGGAGTCACGGAAATTCCTCTTTATTTCTATCGCACAGAACGGCGGGAAATGTGGTATCTCTTCAGTCTACGCACCGGATGGCGGCGCTTGCGCTTCTGGTGCCGGTAATAGCTGGCCAGGGCAAGGCAGGCGAAGCCTATATAGGCAAACACGGTGAACAAGGCGGTCATGGTCCCGTCTCCTTGCGGCTCAGTGCGCGCCCAGTGACAGCAGTGCGATGCGGTAAAGCACCAGCCCGCCGGCCACCACGAGATAGACGCGCAGCACCACCATCCACAGCCTTACCAGCGGCGTCATGGCGGCGGGCGGAAGCGCGGCGAGCGGCGGCATATGCCAGCGTTCCTTCTTCCAGCGCGGCAGCAGCGGGGCTGGATCGCCCTTGGTGGAAAATACCAGCGCCCCACCCACCAGCACGGTGAACACCGCGCCCGCGCCCAGAATGGCGAGGATGGCGCGCTCGCTAAGGTCGGGGAATAGCACCGCGGCGGTGAGGATGGTCGACAGCATAACCAGCACCGCGATCACCATGCCGGTGAACAGGTTGAGCCACTTGCCATTGACCCAGGGACCGAGCACCGCCTTGTCGTTGCACAGCAGCAACAGGAATACCGTGGCACTGGGCAGCAGCACGCCTGCCAGCGTCTGCACCGCATTGGTCAAGAGGCCGAGCGGCGTTCCCGGAGTGAGCACCAGCCCGGCGGCCAGCGCCACCAGCCCCGCATAGACCGCGAAAAAGCCCTTGGCCTCGCTTGGGCGGCGATGCAGCGAATGGCGCAGCGCCAGCACATCGCCCACCGCATAGGCGGTCGACAGCGACACCGCCATCGCGCCGATCACGCTGGCATCGAGCAGCGCTACCGCAAAACACACGCCCGCCACATGGCCGCCCGCGCGGCCCAGTGCGACCGCCACACCCAGCGCGTCCTGGAAATGGCCCGCCTCGGAGCGCCCGGCAAAAGCGGCGGCGGAAAAGGCCATCATCGCTATGCCGCCAATCAGCACCAGCACGATCCCCATCACCAGATCGACACTGCCATACCGCAGGAAACGCGGGGTGATGCGCTTGTCGATCACATAGCTCTGCTGGAAGAACAGCTGCCAGGGGGCCACCGTGGTGCCGACAATGGCGATGATCAGCAGCATCACGTCTCCCAGCGCCCCCTTGTACGGCAGGCCGGGCACCACCAGATCATGCGCTACCTGTGCCGCCGGCGGATGAACCCAGATCACCACCGGCACCAGCAGTAGGCTCGCTCCGACGAGGCACATGGCGATGCGTTCGAAGCGGCGGAAGCTGCCTGTGGCCGCCGAGGCAACGATGATCAGCGCCGCGGCCGCCACACCCCATTGGCGCGGCAGACCAAGATAATCGAGCGCCAGCGCGATGCCGATGAATTCGGTGACGATGGTCAGCGCGTTGAGCAGAAACAGGTCGATCACGCTGAACGCGCCCCAAAAGCGGCCAAAGCGTTCAAGGATCAGCCGGCCATGGCCCACACGCGTCACCGCGCCGAGTCTCAGCACCATCTCCTGATTCACATAGAGCACCGGTACCAGCAGCAACAGCGTCCACAACAGGCCAGTGCCATAGTTCTGCCCGGCCTGTGTATAGGTGCCAAAGGCCCCCGCGTCATTGTCGCCGACCATGACAATGAGGCCGGGGCCGATGATCGCCAGCAGCGTGCGCAAACGGTCGCGCCAGCGTGTGCGCGGGGCGATGTCGTCGAGCTTGATCGAGCCGAAGGCGCCGTGGATGTCACCGATGTGGGCGGTGTCGAGCACCGCTTCGCCGGCGGTTTCGGCCAGCGGGGTGGGGAAAGACTTGTGCATGGGCATCTCGTTAATTTCGTCGATTGGGGCAGCCCAAGGGGCGTTGGACAAGAGGCATCAGCCTCGCCATCGGCGGGGAGGCGGCAGTTCCGCACAGGCTGCAAGGCGACGAATGCCGATCGCACAGACGTTGGGAATTATGGTCTTCATCGAGGTCCTTCCGAAGCGAGGGCTCGGAAGGCAGCGGGCCGATCGGGCGGCCCAAACCGGCAACCCTCAGGCGCGCTGTGCCATCCCGGGCACGCGAAGGCCGAAAATGCGCAAAGTCACCTCGCAGCGGCGACTGTCGCCTTCTCCGGCCTGTGAATTGCAGGGTCGCGGGTCATGGAGATCCCTTTTGGGGTTGCGGTTTAAGACAGGGCTTTCGAGTCGGCCCAGCCTTTGCTATGGCTCGCTTACATACCCATGGGGGTATATTTCAACTATACGCGGGTATAGAGCATGACCCACGAGCGCGCCGACAAACGCAAGCTACTCAACCGCACCCGCCGTCTACGCGGGCAGATCGAGGCGATCGAGCGCGCGCTCGATGGCGATGAGCACTGCGCCGAGCTGATGCGCCGCATCACTGCCGCGCGCGGGGCGATCAACGCGCTGATGGCCGAGGTCCTGGGCGAACACATCCGCGAGCATATGATCGACGAGGGCCGCACCCCCAGTGCCCACGAGCAGCAGGCCGCCGACGAGTTGGTCTCGGTGCTGAGGACCTATATCGCATGAGTTCCCCCCGCGAACATCATGGTTGGCGCGCCTATGCCGCCGCCCGCCCTTTGGGGCAGACCGCGCGTTGGCTACTGCCGCTGATTACCGTGCTGCTGGCGGGCGCGATCTTTGCCGCCGACACGCTGACCGATTATGAAATCGCCGCCGCCACTTTCTATGTGGTGGTGGTGCTGTTGGCTTCGCGGTTTTGCGGAATGCGCGCGCTGCTCGCGGTGGCGGGGGCCTGCCTTGGGCTCACTATACTCAGCTATTTTCTCACCCATGACGGCAATTTCCACACCGGCATCATCAACACCGCGATCAGCCTGCTGGCGATTGGCGCAGTGGCCTGGCTGGCGGTCCGCTCGGATCAGGCGCAGGGACGCGCCGATATCGCGCAGGCGCAACTGGCGCGCGTGACGCGCATCACCACGCTGGGTGGCATTGGCGCCGCCATCGCTCACGAGGTCAACCAGCCGCTGGCCGCGATTGTCGCCAATGCTGGGGCCTGCCGCCGCTGGATGGGGGGCGATCCGCCCCGGCTTGACCGCGTCGCCGCCACCATCGACGATATCGAGCAGGACGCCACCCGTGCCAGCGCAATCATCGCGCGCGTGCGCAACCTGATTTCGAACGCCGCGCCTCGGCGGCAACGCAGCGATATCAACGACACCATCCGTCAGGCGATGGCGCTGATCGCCCCGCAGATGCGCGAGCGCGGCATCGATCTACATCTGGCCGCCGGAGCCGATCTGCCGGCGCTGTCCATCGACCCGGTGCAGATCCAGCAGGTAGTGCTCAATTTGTTGGTCAATGCCAGCGAGGCGATCGATCACGCCAGCGGCGAGATCGGCATTGTCACGAAGGGTGCGCGCGGCGGGGTGATGATCAGCGTCGAGGACAATGGCTCCGGCCTTGGCGCTGGCACCCTGCTCACCATGTTCGAGCCTTTCCATTCGACCAAGCAGGGAGGGATCGGCATGGGGCTGGCGATCTGCCGCTCGATCGTCGAGGCGCATGGCGGTACAATTACCGCCGCAGCGCGCGCGCCAAACGGCCTGATGATGACGATTTTCCTGCCGGTTTCGGGAATTCAGCCATGAGCGATGATCTGGTGGTGGTGATCGACGACGATGTTTCGGTGCGCCGGGCTTTGGGCAATCTGCTCGATTCGGTGGGGCTGACGCATTTGGCCTGCGCCGCACCCGAGGATCTGAGCGAGGCTGATCTGGCTGGACGCCCCGCCTGCCTGGTGCTCGATGTGCGGATGCCCGGCTGCAACGGGCTCGATTTTCACGAGGCCTTTGCTGCCCGCCATCCCGAAGTGCCGGTGATCTTCATCACTGGCCATGGCGATGTGCCGATGTCGGTGCGCGCGATGAAGGCGGGCGCAATCGAGTTTCTCACCAAGCCTTTCCGCGAACAGGATCTGCTCGACGCGATCTACGCCGGGCTCGCCCAATCGCGCCAGCGCCTCGCGCGCGAGGCCGAGCACGATGATCTGCGTCGCCGTCATGCCTCCTTGAGCCCGCGCGAATGCGAGGTCATGGCGATGATCGTGGACGAGGGGCTGCAAAGCAAGCAGATCGCCGCAAAGCTGGGGCTGAGCGAGATTACCGTCAAGCTGTGCCGGGGCAGCTTGATGAAGAAGCTGGGCGCGGCCTCGCCGGTCGATCTGGGCATGATGGCCGAGCGCTTGAAGGGGGCCTGACCCTATTGCTAGCCACCCCTTGGCCAATTAAGGCTAACTATTTATTTTTCCTTGCGAAAAGGTACTTTCGTGGAATCCACGATATGCTTGATGGAGCCTGCTCATTAATGGGCGTGAACAAACGGCGGTTTAGGGCAGCGGCAAGCTCGGAAGGGGACTAACCGGATCGTCCCTAATCATGGTCATTCCCCCACAGGGCTTTGCCCATATTTACGCAGCACGTCATCGAAGGCCTCGGCCATCAGTTCCTGAAGGCTAAGGCCGTGCTTACGGGCGCATACATGCATGGCCAGCGACATCTCTGGCGAAAAGTAGGCTGCGATGGCCTTGCGACCAGTGCGGCTGTTCGATCTGGACCTACTCCCCAAATGTGCTGCTGAGGCAGCGCCATCTTCATGGCCGGGCGCGGTGGGCTGAGTTTGCGATTTGGGGCTGGCCTTAGGCTTGTCGGCGAGGTTGGCAAATCGGCTCATCTGCTCACACTCCCTCATGTACGGTGGTGGACTTGTTCACCTGTGCGAAGGTCCACATGTGAAGCGCAACTATCTCTGCGGCGGCCTTTCCGCCAGGCTCGAACTCGATCACCGAGGCACCCGCAGCACTGGCATGACGATAGACGGCGCGATCCGGTAGGTTATGCGGGCAAGCCTCGATCCCAAAGCCCATAACCAGTTCTGCCGCCTCCTCGTACATGCGCGGCGCGTAATGCGGGCCAGCGGTGAAGACGACGAACGCAGGTTTGCAGAACAGTCGCACCAGACTGACCGTGGTCTTGATCGCCGCAAGATCAAAAGCACTGGGGCGGCAGGGAATCAATACCAGATCAGCAGCCTCCACCGCCCTGCTGGCCGCACTGTCGGCATGGGGCGGCGTATCGATCACGATGAAGGTCGCGCCTTGCGCCTCGGCTGCATCGACCTTGGCTTGAATACGCGGCGGAGCGCTGTCGATCACTTCGGGCGCCTTGTCCGCGCGCCAAGCACCCCATTGGCTGGCGGTGGCCTGCGGGTCGGTGTCGATGATGAGCGCGATGGCGCCAGCGGTTTCAGCTGCGGCAGCCAGATTTACCGACAGGGTGGTTTTGCCCGAGCCGCCCTTCTGGCTGACGATGGCTATAATGGTCATGATGATTTCCTTGGCCGTTCACATGTGGACGTGTGGGCTTGTGAGAATGTGGACCCTTGGACGCGTGAGATGCTGGACAGGTTCAACCATCAGGGGAGACGCGCCGCTCCATGCTAGCCATCAGCCTCGCGGTGAGGTGAGCCAGTGGGCCTGCCTGCGGCTCGATCAACTGCTCAACCTCTGGGGCTTGTTGCGGGGCCTCTTGGGCATTGCGTTCAGTCGCGCGGAACAGTCCGGCGAGGTTCATCCCTGCCGAGCCCGCCCGCCGTACCATGCCCGCCAAACAGCGCGCTGGTGAACCAACCCGATAGCGGTGACCTGGCGGCAATTGGGCATTCCGGTCGATCAGCAAGACGCTAAGCGCCGCACGTTCCCGCCCGAACTGCTGGCAAGCCCGGCCCCAGGTGCTCTCGGCAATTCCAAGCCGCCCACAACTGCGCCACGATGCCTCGACCAGATTGGGCCAGGTTGGCCCGCCCAGCGCCTCGACGATGCCGCGATAGCTCTCTGTGGCTACCAGCAGCGCGGTCGCAGGCCGGATGCGCCCCAGCGGATCGCTGAGTCGCGCGGTACACCTTCGTGATGTGTTTTTGTCCTGTATATTGGGTGCGCAGTTTTCTTCCGGCGCGTCGGAAGTTTTCAGCGCACGGGGCTTGGGATCGGGCCCAGATTCGATGGCGGCGAGCATGGCGGACAGAGCCTCGCGGATAGCGATCAAGCGTTCGATGCTGGTGATCCGGGCCGTGCGGCCATCGGGCAGGATGGTCTCGGCCCGCTCGCGCAAATCGTCGTCACCCGCCTCACGGATGCGCTGGCCCAACTGGCGTATCTCGGCGCGGCATTGCTGGATGGCGCGGGCTTGCAATTCGAGCGCCTCGGCCTTGGCCTGCATCTCAGCAAAGCGCTCAACCAGCGGGGCCAGATTGATGCCCGCTGCCCAGACCACGGCCCCATCCTGCCGATCACCGGCGCGCTCACCGTTAATGCCGGCGTTGCGCAAGATGAAGCCGGCCTTCTCCAGTTCGCGCTCGGCGGAATTGATCGACCGTGGCGTCAGCCCCAAGGCCTCGGCGAAACGGCACGCTTGAGTCCAGACAGCGCAGATGCGGCCAGACAGGTAATCACCGTCCATCGTCTTCAGCACATAGTGACGGACCAACGCGACCGCTGTTGAGGACAGACCGAAGCCTGGCCGCGCCACCTGTTCGAACAGGCGCAGCAGATCGAAACGCCCCACGCCTGCTGGCAGCCCCCTATGGGCAAGGGTGGTGCTCATGGCGCTCCTCCCTTCGAAGCAAATCTTGCCCCCTAGAAAGCCGCAAGGTAGATTGCAGTTGTGGCTTTCGAGCTATGCCCCGGACCTGCGGCAAGGATGGCAGACCTTCCAACGGTTCACTCACTGCCGCCATGGTGCGTCTTGCGCGTTTGGCGTCAAAACAACGGTTTTCAGCTAGGCCCAAGGGTCCAAAGGAGGTGTGCCGACTTTTGCGACGGAAGGTGTTGCGCTTGGATGCGCGTCTTGCGCGTTCTGCACAGGCTCTAACGCCATAGAAACAGGCGATATTCCCGAAATTCGCCGCTTTGCGCGCTTCCGGTTCGTGAATTGCTAAACCGTCGTGCCCTTAAGGGGGCACCCCGGGTTCGAATCCCGGCGTCTCCGCCAAGATTGTTGATTTAGGCCAATCTTATCATCGGCCTTCTTCTTCGCTCTTGGCGAAAATCGATTAGCGGTGAAGCCGGGGCGTTGTCGCAAGCCTCGGTGCCCGCATAAATCTTCTACAGCCGGCTGTATAGCGGACGCCAAGGACGTCCATATGAAGCTTGGCACACAATCTCGGTGTGCGAGCGGGCCGCCATGCCTGTGTTGATAACCCAAAGCCCCCCCTCATCGATTGCCCAGTTGCTGCACCGGTCAAAGCGCCGAACCGCAGCATGGCGGCATTGGTTTACGCCTAACTTGGCCGCACACGTGCCAACAAAGGCGGGGCCAGTTCAATGGCAGGCACCAAGCGACAGACCCTCGAATATCGACGCGTGCAACGCAGAAGACGCAATTCGCGGCAAAGGCACAGGAATCACGCCCCTCGCTGTGTTTCAGGGGACCAGAACCGTGTCCTGCGCCGGTTCCACCGTCTTGGGGTAATCCAGCGTGTAATGCAGGCCGCGGCTTTCATGCCGCTTGAGCGCCGAACGCACGATCAGATCGGCGCTCTGCAACAGGTTGCGCAATTCGATAAGGTCGGTCGTTACGCGGAAGTGGCCGTAATAATCATTCACTTCATCAAACAACAGCTTGATGCGATGGGCTGCGCGCTCAAGCCGCTTGGTGCTGCGCACGATGCCCACGTAATTCCACATGAACCGGCGGATTTCGGTCCAGTTCTGCTTGATGATGACTTCTTCGTCCGAATCCGAAACCCGGCTTTCGTCCCACGGGCGGATCGCGGGCGGTGCGTCAAATTCATCCCAGCGCGCCAGAATATCGGCCGCCGACGCATCGCCAAATACCAGACATTCCAGCAATGAATTGGATGCCAGACGATTGGCGCCATGCAGCCCGCTTTCCGCACATTCGCCCGCCGCATACAGGCCGGGCAGATCGGTGCGCCCGTCCAGATCGGTCACTACTCCGCCGCATGTGTAATGCTGGGCAGGGACGACCGGGATCGGTTCCTTGGTCATATCGATGCCCAGCGTCATCAGCTTGTCATGGATATTGGGGAAATGCTCACGCACAAAGGTGGCGGGCTTGTGACTGATATCCAGATGGACGAAATCGAGACCATATTTCTTGATCTCGCTGTCGATGGCGCGGGCCACGACATCGCGCGGGGCCAGTTCGAGCCTCTCGTCATATTCGGGCATGAAACGCTTGCCCGTGCGCGGGTTGATCAGATGGCCGCCTTCGCCGCGCACCGCCTCGGTGATCAGGAAGTTCTTGACCTCCAGATTATAAAGGCAGGTGGGGTGGAACTGCATCATTTCCATATTGGAAACGCGCGCGCCCGCACGCCACGCCATGGCAATGCCATCACCCGTCGCCCCGCGCGGCGCGGTCGAGAATTGATAGACACGCCCCGCCCCGCCCGTGGCCAGAATAGTGGCGCGGCCGATATGGGCCTCAACCTTGCCGGTTTTTTCGTCCAGCGCGTAAACGCCCCAAACGCGGCCCGACCCGGAATAGCGCATCTCGTGCCGCCCGGTGATCAGGTCGATGCAGCTTTGCCCCGGCAAAAGCGTAATATTGGGATGGTCCTGTGCGGCGCGGATCAACGCTTCCTGAACCGCCCAGCCGGTGGCGTCGGCCACATGGGCGATGCGTCGGTGCGAATGCCCCCCTTCGCGGTGGAGGTGGAGATGGTCACCTTCTGTATTGAAAGGCACGCCCAGCCCGGCCAGACGCTCAATCGCCAAAGGCGCGCGTTCGACCACATATTCAACGGTTTCCTGTCGGTTCAGCCCCGCCCCGGCGACCATCGTATCGCGGATGTGATCTTCAAACGTATCGCCCGCATCCAGCACCGCGGCGATGCCGCCCTGTGCCCATGCCGTCGAACCGCCGGTCAACGTCCCCTTGGCCAGCACCAGTACCTTGAGGCGCTCTGCAAGGGAAAGCGCCGCCGTCAAACCAGCAGCACCCGAACCGATCACGATCACATCTGCATTCATAAACCATTCCAAACTGGGCCGGTGCAGCATTCACACTGTGATTGCGACCGGATCCGCTGTTGCGGCATGCGGGCAACCGGCAAGCGATTCGCGGCCCCGCTTTGCGCCCAATGAACCCGTTTGAAAAGCCAACAACGCATCGGACGCGCCATTTTCGCACTTTGCGTCGCCTAAGAATATAAGAGTTTAGTAAACAAAGAAATTTTCCATGATCGCAGCAATATAATACTTTGCGCCGAACTAGTTTAGGTATATCTACGTTGCTGGATCGAAGGAATACAAGTTCACACCGCAAAGCCATGAGGCACTTCCAACAGGATGTGCCTGTCAATGGCCTGCGTCTTATTCAGGGCCGCCGCAATGAAACTAGAACTGCCTTTGTGCCTATTCAATCGCCATGCCCCACGCCGGAATCGCGTAAAATGGGATGGGTTGAATTTCATCGGAACCTGTCGGTTTTGCAACAAGCCCGTACGTCGGATGGACCGGGGGCGTTGGGTCAAGGAATGGATGGAGCAGCCATCGTCCAATAATTCGACCGAAGCGGATCATACATAGAAGCACATAGAAGCCGGCAATTTCGACGCGACTGCGCGCCCTGACCCGTTGCCGGCCCGCGTTACGGCGTCATCAGGCCGAGGTTGTCAGCCTGACAAAGACATCTTCAAGATCAGCCTCACGCGTGGTCACGTCGACGATCACCATGCCCTGCCCCTGAACGACGCCAAGGATCTCGCCGGCATTGGTCTTGTCCTTGTTATAGGTGATCTCGATCTTGTCCGGGGCCGCCGCGACGCATTTCAGGAAGGCCGGATGGCTGGGCAACACCGCCACCGGGCGGTCGAGCGTCAGCACCACGATCTTTTCACGGGCCATATCGACCATTTCGCGCGTGGGCTTGTTGGCGATCAATTCGCCGTGGTTGATGATGGCGATGCGGTCGCACAATTCCTCGGCTTCTTCGAGGTAATGGGTGGTCAGCACCACCGTCACGCCCTCGTCATTGAGCCGCTTGACCAGTTCCCAAAGCTGGCGCCGCAATTCGACGTCCACGCCCGCGGTCGGTTCGTCCAGAACCAGCACGGGGGGCTGATGCACCATCGCCTTGGCCACCAGCAACCGGCGCTTCATCCCGCCCGACAGCGTGCGCGCATAGGCCTTGGCCTTGTCGGACAGATGTACATCGGCCAGCAGTTGCTCTGACAGACGTTCCGCCTTGGGGATGCCGTAAAGGCCCGCCGTGTTTTCAAGCACCTCGATCGGGGTGAAGAACGGATCGAACACGATTTCCTGCGGCACAATGCCGATGGCGCGCGAGGCATTGCGCCGGTCGCGGTCGATGTCAAAGCCCCAGATCGACACATCGCCGCTGGTCTTGCGCACCATGCCCGCCATGATGTTGATCATGGTCGATTTGCCCGCGCCATTCGGGCCCAGCAGGCCGAAGATCTGTCCCTGCGGCACGTCAAGCGACACACCCTTGAGCGCCAGCTTGCCCTCTCCTCCACCTGCGGGCGCATAGCGCTTGACCAGATTGCGGATCGAGATGGCGGGGGCGTCAGATTGGCTCATGCCCGCTGCTTAACCCCCTGACGCCATACGCGCAACCACGCTTATACGGCCGAGCGCACCAGTTCGGGCAGGCGATGTTCGGCCCAGCGATAGACCGCCGAACGACGTTCGATCGCGCGCATCATGGCGGCGGGATAGACCTCGTTCACCAATTGCGCGAAGGTCTTGTTCCAGCTGAAGCGCTGTTCGACATGTTTGCGCGCCGCATCGCCCATCGCGCGATAATTGCCGCGCCACAGCGCCTGCACATGCTCGGCCATGGCCTTGGCATCATCGACCGGGCCAAGGCGACCAAGACCAGCGGGCACGCGCGCGGGCATGGCCCCGCTGGCCACACCGACCACGGGCAGGCCGCTCGACTGCGCCTCGATCACCGAAATGCCGAAAGTTTCATCGGCCATGGCCGACACATAAATATCCGCCGAAGCCAGCGCGACCGCCAGTGCATCGCGATCATCGACAAATCCGGGCAAAGCCACCGGCAGGCCGCGCGTTTCGCGGATCAGACGGTCCCGCAATTTGCCATCGCCCAGCATCACCATCGCCGCGCCCATTTCAGGCGGCAATTGACGAAACATCTCGACCAGCTTGTGCGCGCGCTTTTCATTGTCGATGCGCCCGGCATACATCAACAGCGGCCCCTTGCCCGCCAGCCCCAGCTTTTCACGGAAAGCCGGATCGCGGCGCGAAGGATTGAACTGATCCGTATCCACGCCCAGCGAAATGACATCGACATGGCCAATGCCCCATTCCGCCAATTGATCACGCACCGGCTCATTCAACGCATAGACGCGGTCAAAAGCATTATACGTCTTTTGCGCATAGGCCACGCCCACCGAACGCAACCCATCGGCCATGCGACGGCCAAACAGGCGTTCGCCCACGCGGTGAATATGCACATTGGGGAAATCAGTGTGATAACCGGCAACCAGCGCGGTTTCAGGATGCGCCCGGCGATAATTGATCGCGGTCCATGGCAAGACCCAGGGGCAGAGCGATTCGATCACATCGGGGCGGAAATGTTCCAGAACCTCACGCACGGCGCCCGTGCGCAGGATAAAGCGGTAATTCGGGCTTCCGCGAACCTGTTCGGCACCCACTTCGACCCAGATATGCCGCCCGCGTTCCACAACGCGATCTTCGGGGCCGGGCACGATCTGGATCAGCCGATGATCGGTCTGTTCCAGAATATAGCGGCGCTTTTCCCGAAGATAGGTGCTCACTCCGCCACCACCGACGGGGGCATAGGACTGGGTAAGGTCGCAGATTAACTTTTCTCGTTGGGCGTGACGCATGCTTCTTCGACCTCACCTATGAGGTTACCCGACCGTGCCCATCAGACACAGAGTAAGGCAACCCATCAGCGGCGAGGTATGGCCCCAACATCGGCCTCGCACGCTTTAACGCAGAATTCGGCCCCCGTGCATCATCCCTTACGCGAATGACACGATTTGGCAAAGGAGATAAATTAGCCAAAAGCCTGTAACAATTTGTCGCACCGCATTGCACCATCGACGACGCACAATCGACAACGCGCGGGGTCTGGAATTCCTGTCAAACTCCTGCTAGTGGCCTTTTCCCATGAGCGACCAGCCCGAAACCGTCACCGTTCACACCAACCGCGTTCACTGCGATGGCGCCGACGCTATCCGCACCGATGGCACGTTTAAGCCGTCGGCGCTGGGTCACCCGCGCGTCTATCTCGAAATTGACGAACGTGGGTTTGTGGATTGCCCCTATTGCGACAAGCGCTTTGTCCTGGATCAGGCGCACGCCCACCATTGAACAATCATGTCGACGGCGCAACGGACGCGCCGCGTGACATAACCCCGCCGCGCCAATAGTCCATTGCGCGGCGGCGGCATCGGCCTATATCAACGGCATGACCTTTTCTGCCGACCCCCGCTCGCTGCTTTACCGTTCCGGCCAGCTTGAACCCGATGAAGCCCGCGCTTTGGTGGGCCGCACTCTGGCCCAATGCGACGATGGCGAGCTTTATCTGCAATTCATCGCGTCCGAAGCCTTTGGCTTTGATGATGGCCGGTTGAAAACCTGCGACTACAGCCGAGAGGCAGGCTTTGGCCTGCGCGGCGTGTCGGGCGAGATGACCGGCTTTGCCCATGCCAATGAAATTTCCGCCGCAGCGATTGCGCGGGCGGGCGAAACGCTGACGCTTTTGGACCCGACGACGGGCGCCAAGGCCGCGCCGCCGGTGCGCACCAATCGCCATCTTTATACCGATGCTTCGCCGCTCGACGGCGTGGAATTTGCCGCCAAGGTCGCACTGCTTGAACAGATCGATGCCGCCGCCCGCGCGCGCGATCCACGCGTGGTGCAGGTTTCCGCCTCGATTTCCGGTTCGTGGTCGGTGGTGGAAATTTTGCGCGCCGATGCCGATGCCGTGACCGACATTCGCCCGCTGGTGCGTCTGAATGTTTCCATCGTCGCCGAACAGAACGGGCGCCGCGAAACGGGCAGCTTCGGGATCGGCGGGCGCTATCTCTATGATGACCTGATGAAGCCGGAAACGTGGAACCGGGCCATCGATGCGGCGCTGGCGCAGGCTTTGATCAATCTGGAATCGGTGGCGGCACCGGCGGGCGAGATGACCGTGCTGCTCGCGCCGGGCTGGCCGGGGGTGCTGCTGCATGAAGCGGTGGGCCATGGCCTTGAGGGCGATTTCAACCGTAAGGGCACCAGCGCTTTCTCGGGCCGTCTGGGCGAACGGGTGGCCGCGCCGGGTGTGACCGTGGTGGACGATGGCAGCATCGCGGGCCGACGCGGTTCGCTCAGCGTCGATGACGAGGGT
The DNA here is from genome assembly GCF_057401885.1 of Novosphingobium sp. 550D. Classification (NCBI taxonomy): domain Bacteria; kingdom Pseudomonadati; phylum Pseudomonadota; class Alphaproteobacteria; order Sphingomonadales; family Sphingomonadaceae; genus Novosphingobium; species Novosphingobium sp. 550D. The sequence continues at coordinate 578,149 of NZ_CM171613.1, forward strand.
ACGCCGACTCAGGAAAATGTGCTGATCGAGGATGGCATTCTCAAGGGCTATCTTCAGGACCGGTTGAACGCGCGCCTGATGGGCGTGGCCCCCACCGGCAATGGTCGGCGCGAAAATTATGCCCATGCGCCCATGCCGCGTATGACCAACACCTTCATGCGGGCCGGGAATGATGACCCGGCCGAACTGCTCTCCCGCGTTAAAAACGGCATTTTTGCCAAGAGCTTTGGCGGCGGTCAGGTCGACATCACCAGCGGCAAATTCGTCTTTTCCTGCACCGAGGCCTATCGCATCGAAAACGGCAAGCTGGGCGCGCCGATCAAGGGCGCGACATTGATCGGTGACGGGCCAAGCGTGCTGACCCGCGTGACCGGGATCGGCAATGACCTCGCGCTGGACGAAGGCGTCGGCATTTGCGGCAAGGGCGGCCAGTCCGTGCCCGCAGGCGTGGGCCAGCCCACTTTGCTGGTCGAAGGCCTGACCGTCGGCGGAACGGGCTGAGCGCCCCTTTCACGCGACTCATGGACGGTTCAGCCGAATGGGCGTATTATCCGAATCCGAAGGGGGCCTTCAGGCCCAAGGAGAAGGCAAATGTCTGTTCGTTCCATGCTTCGCAGCGCCGCACTGGCTGGCGGCGCATTGGCGCTTTTGTCCGCACCCGCCATTGACGCGCGCGAAAGGTTGACCCCGGATCAGGAATTGGCGAAAATCGTCAAGGATCGCGTGCCGGGCAAACCCGTCAATTGCATCAACCTGACCCAGATCCGTTCGACGACCATCATCGATCGCACCGCCATCGTCTATGACATGGGCGGCACGATCTATGTGAACCGCCCGCCCTATCCGCAATCGCTCGATGATGATGACATTCTGATCACCAGGACCTGGGGATCGCAATTGTGCAATGTCGATATCGTCCAACTGGCCACGCGCAATGGCGGCGCGGGCATGTGGTGGCGCGGATCGGTGGGGCTGGGCGAATTCGTGCCCTATACCAAGCCCAAGCCTGCTCCGGCGGCGACTCCGGCCACGCCGCCTGCGGGGTAAAAGCGCAAGTCCTGAAAACAAAAAGGCTAGCGAGGGATGCCCCGCTGGCCTTTTTACTGGTCGGCTGTGCGGCCGATTATTCCCACTCAATCGTGCCCGGCGGCTTCGAGGTATAGTCATAGACCACACGGTTGATGCCCTTGACCTCGTTGATGATCCGGGTGGCCACGCGCGACAGGAAGGCCGCGTCGAAGGGGTAGATGTCGGCGGTCATGCCATCGGTGCTGGTCACAGCGCGCAGGGCGCAGACGTGGTCATAGGTGCGACCATCGCCCATCACGCCCACGGTTTTCACCGGCAGTAGCACGGCGAAAGCCTGCCAGATGGCGTCATAGAGGCCCGCGTTGCGGATTTCTTCGAGATAGACCGCATCAGCCTTGCGCAGGATGTCCGCGCGTTCGCGGCTGACTTCGCCCGGGATGCGGATGGCAAGGCCGGGTCCGGGGAACGGATGGCGTCCCACGAAAATGTCGGGCAGGCCCAGTTCGCGGCCCAGATCGCGCACTTCATCCTTGAAGAGTTCGCGCAAAGGCTCGACCAGCTTCATGTTCATGCGTTCGGGCAGACCGCCGACATTGTGGTGGCTCTTGATCGTCACGCTCGGCCCGCCGGTAAAGCTGACCGATTCGATGACGTCGGGGTAAAGCGTCCCCTGAGCAAGGAAGTCGGCGCCGCCGATCTTCTTGGCCTCGTCTTCGAACACGTCGATGAAGGTTTTGCCGATAAACTTGCGCTTGGCTTCGGGGTCGGTGACGCCCTCAAGGCCCTTCATGAACAGGGTCGAGGCATCGACATGGACCAGCGGAATGTTGAAATGGCCGCGGAACAGGCTGACCACCTGCTCGCTCTCGCCCATGCGCATCAGGCCATGGTCAACGTAAACGCAGGTGAGCTGCTCGCCGATCGCTTCGTGGATCAGCACAGCGGCCACCGCCGAATCGACGCCGCCCGAAAGACCGCAGATCACGCGGCCCGAACCGACCTGCTCGCGGATTTCAGCGATTTTAGTCTTGCGGAATTCCGCCATCGTCCAATCGCCCTTCAGGCCGCAGACGTGACGTACGAAATTCTTCAGCAGCTTGCCGCCATCGGGCGTGTGGACCACTTCGGGGTGGAACTGCATCGCATAAATGCGCTTTTCATCATTGGCGATCACGGCATAGGGCGCGCCGGGGCTGGACGCCACAGGGCGGAAACCGGGGGCCAGCGCGGTGACCTTGTCACCATGGCTCATCCACACCTGATGCTTTTCACCAATCGACCACAGGCCGTTGAACAGCGCGCAAGTGTCGTTGATATCGATAAAGGCGCGGCCGAACTCGCCGCCGTCGCCACCCGTCACTTCCCCGCCCAGCTGATGCATCAGGCTTTGCTGGCCATAGCAGATGCCAAGGATGGGCAGGCCGCTTTCCAGAATAACCTCTGGGATGCGCGGGCCATTGGCGTCAAGCACGCTGGCGGGTGAACCCGACAGGATGATGCCTTTGGGCTGCATCCGCGCAAAGGCGGCTTCGGCCATGCTGAAGGGAGCGATTTCGGAATAGACGCCCGCTTCGCGCACGCGGCGTGCGATCAGCTGGGTCACCTGGCTGCCGAAATCGACGATGAGGATGGAGTCGGATGGCTGGACAGTCATGGCAGGCCCGTAAGGTTTACGCGCGCAATTGTCCAGATAGCGCAGGCCCATTGGCGCCAGAAAAGCGCGCCGAAAGGGGGGTGAGAGGGGATTGGGCGCCATGCACGATTCGGTTGCGCAAAACGCAACATCGGTCGAGGTCTTCGCACGTGCAAAATAAAACTTTGGTCGTATATGCCCGTCTCACAGACGGCAGTCACTACGCCAAATAGCGTAGAGCACAGGCCGGCATAACAACAACCCAGGAGTAACCCCATGTCGCGCAATATCGTGGCTTTTGCCGCCGCGCTCAGCGTCAGCGGCCTGTTTTTCGCTGCTGTGCTGGCCTAATCGCGGTCACACAAACTATAGCTTCCATGGTCCTCTCAACCCCATGAAGCACCAAAGGGCTGCCCCACTTCGGTGAGGCAGCCCTTCGCATTTGCAGCATAGAAGATTGCGCCGCTGCAAAATGCATGCGGCGCAACCATGACCTCGATCAGACCGTCAAACGCACGGACAGGCGAATATCGCGTCCGGCCAAGGGCGCGTAATCCTTGAGGAAACTGGCCGCGCGGCGCGCATCGACATTGAACAGATTGCGCGCACCAAGGGTAAAGGACACCCGGCCATCCTTGCCGCCCGGCTTGAACCCGAATTCGGCATTGACCAGCGTATAGGCCGCCGTCGGCGTTTCTTGCGCCGCGATGCGGTTTTGCGCGGTCACATGTTCGACCTCGCCGCGCAGATCCCAACGCGGATCGCTCAGCGTCAGGCCGCCCAGAACGCGCAGAGGCGGGATTCGCGGGGCCGGACCGACGCCCGAAATCGTCGCCTTGACCGCATCGGCCATCGCGTCGGCCTGTAAACGCCAAGCGCCGATTTCGGCCAGAGTCGCCGCGCCCTGAATTTCAAAGCCGTAATAGCGCGCGGGCGCCTGACGCATCTGATAGACGGGCAGGCCGTCCTCGGTGGCGCCGGTCGGATCTTCGTAAATGAAATTGCCGAACCAGCTGTGATAGACCGAAGCCTCGATCGAATAACCCTTGCCGCCGCCGCGCACGATGGCCTCGACACTGGTGGAGCGTTCGGTTTTCAGGTTCACATCGCCGATTTCAAACGCCTGCGTCCCGGCATGAGGCCCGTTGGCAAACATTTCCTCGGCCGCGGGCGCACGTTCGGTGCGCGATGCCGAAAGGCCCAGCGTCCATGCCGGATTGACCCGATAGGTCGCCCCGCCAGAGAAGGAGAATGTGTCGAAATTACGCTGACCGCCCCAGAACTGGGTCTGATCGGGCAAGGGCGATGCGCTCAGGCTGGAATGTTCATAACGGCCGCCCGCCTCAAACTTGACCGCGCCCGCATCAAAGCTTTGCAGCGTGAAAAGGCCCAGTTGCTGGGTGCTGTTACGCGGCAGAAAAGCTTCATCGCCGATCACGTTGAAATCGCGATTGACGAATTGCACGCCGCTGGCGCCCTGCCATCCGCCCATCTTGGTCTGGGTGACTTCAAGGCGGCCCTCGATGCCATGGTTGAAGAAGCGGGTGCCCACCGCACCCGTCGGGTCCAGCTCGGCATGCTGATAGGCCGCATAGCCGACACGGGCCGAGATCTTTTCAATCACGCCGCCGACCGGGCGGATTTCGGCGCGCATGTCAAAACGGTCCTGTTGCAGCTTGATGCGCGGGGCTTCCTGCTCCTGATCGGGCAGAGTGGCGTAGCGGATTGGCACGCCATAGAGGCTGTCCGTGTGGCTATAGGCAAAGCCGATGCTGCCCTGTGCGCCGATATAGGCGATACCTGCGCCCGCTTCCCAGCTTTTGGCGGCGGTATTGGGCAGGCGCCCCTTTACATTGGCATTGGCGGCATAATCGATATCCGGATCGCCCGCGCCCGATGCCGCCGTGGCCAAAGCCTGCTGACGCAAGGCGGGCGTCAGCGCATAGCCGCCGATCTTCATATCATCGGACACCGCCCGGCTGCCATCGGCATGGGCCACCCAGCCCCCGCCCAGCGGCACATCTACCGTTCCGGCAAAGGACTTTTCATTCGCCGCCGAACCATATGTGGCCAAAGTGCTGATATGGATCGGCTCCTTGGGCACTTCATTGGGGATGCGGCGGTCGATCACATTGACCACGCCGCCCACCGCCGCCGAACCGTAAAGCAAGGCCTGCGGCCCGCGCAGAACCTCGATCCGGTCGGCAAGCAAGGGGTTAACAGCGGGTGCGTGGTCGGCGCTGGTGTTCGACACGTCGATGGACCCGATGCCATTGACCAGAACGCGCACGCGCTCGCCCTGCATCCCGCGCAACACGGGGCGCGAGGCCGTGGGGCCAAAGGACGTGGCCGTCACGCCCGGCGTATGGGCCAGTGTTTCACCGATGGAGGAGCGCAGCGCCTGATCGAGATGCGCGCCCTTGAGCACGGCGACGCCCGAAAGGATGTCCTGCTGGTTGCGGGGCAAGACGCCCGAAACGACGATTTCAGCCGGGGGGCCGGCATGCAGGCCACCATCGGGCGCGGCATCATCAGCGGCAAAGGCGGGGGAGGCCAAAGCGACAGCCAAGGCCGCAGTTGCGCAGGCAGGGGGGATGCGCGTGATTTTCATGGGAAATGCCAGACCCTTATTCTTGTTGCGACGCAGCACCGCTACGCCCTCATACGGATCCTCCTAGCACCCCCATTTTAATGATACAATATCACATATCGTAAAATCCGCCCATTTGCCGCCAAACTACGACAAATTGCGGATCGGGGGCGAAATCAACCTCGCCCCCGCCCGCCGCACTCACTTGTTGGCGTATTCCTTCACCAGTTCGTTCAGGAATTCGCGCCCCGTATAGACAGCCTTGACGATGGCGCGTTCGTTCAAACCATGCGCCCCATTGCCATCGGGATCGCCATAAAGGCCCGGAGGACCATAGGAAGGAATGCCCACCGCCTCCAGATAGATGCCATCGGTCGCGCCGGTCGACATCACCGGCACCAGCGGCGTTCCGGGGTAATATTTCGCCACCAACCGTTCCGCAGGGCCGACGATAAAGGGCGTAAGCGGCGGCGATTTGGCCAGAGGGCCACGATCATCGACCTGCTTCACGGTCATTTTCGGATCGGCAATCACCTTTTCCAGCGTGGCACGCACGTCCTCTGCCGCCACACCGGGGAAGATGCGGCAATTGACATTGGCCCCGGCCCGCTGGGGCAGAGCATTGTTGGCATGGCCGCCATCAAGCAGCGTCGCCACGCAGGTCGTGCGCAACATCGAGTGATAGGAGCGGTCAGTATTAAGGATCGCCTCGGCGGCATTGCTTTCCGGGCTGCCGATGGGGGCGGTGGCGATGGTGGCCATGGCCTTGCCCATATCGCCGCCGCGCGCGGGGCCGGCCTTGGCAAAGAAAGCGCGTGTAGTGTCATTCAACATCAGCGGGAAATCAAAGGCGCGCAATTTTACCAGCGCATCCGACAATTCATATATCGCATTGTCGGGAATGGGGATCGAGGAATGGCCGCCCGGATTGGTCGCTTCGATCCGGTAATTCACCACCGTCTTTTCGCCGACATGCAGGTTCTGGACGATGACCTTGCCTTTTCCGTCCGTGCGCCCGCCGCCGCCTTCATTCAGCGCAAATTCCGCATCGATCAGGTCGCGCTTGTTATTGGCCAGATATTGCGCGCCGTTAAACGCCCAGCTCGTTTCCTCGCCGCAGGTCAACGCCAGTTTGAGCGTGCGCTTGTTCTTGACGCCCTCTTTCTTCATCCGCGCCATCATGTCGATCCAGATGGCGTCCATCGCCTTCATGTCGGATGTGCCGCGACCATAGAAATAGCCGCCTTCCTCGATGAATTCATAAGGGTTGCGGGTCCAATCCTCACGCTTGGCCACCACCACGTCGAGATGGCCCAGCAGCAGGATCGGCTTCAATGTCTTGGAGGTGCCGGGCAGGATCACGACAAGCCCGCCCTCCTTGGGATGTTCGGGCACGGCAAAACGGGTGATGTCGGCGTCGCCATAACCGGCGGCGCGCAGATGCTTTTCCACCTTGTCGGCCAGCAGCGTGCAGGAGCCCGTCGTGATCGAGGAATCGGTTTCGACCAGTTCCTTGTAGAGCGAACGGAAGGCCACCTGATCGGGGCGCAAGGGCGCCTCCTGTGCGGCCGCGCCCCCGCCCGCCATCACTCCCGCCAGAGCTGCCGCTCCGGCCAGCAACTGCCTGCCATGCTTCATTATTGCCTCCTGTTTCGCCTATTCGCGATTTTGCGGCAATTCAGCAGGAAAACTCTGTGGACGGAAGGGGGCAAAGCGCCTTTCAGTCCTGCGCCAAAATGCCTATAGGCTATCTATGAGCACCGAAAATTCGAACACCAATCAACCCAACACCAACGCCTATGGCGCAGACTCGATCAAGGTCCTCAAGGGACTGGACGCGGTGCGCAAGCGCCCCGGCATGTATATTGGCGACACCGATGACGGCAGCGGCCTGCATCACATGGTGTTCGAAGTGTCGGACAATGCCATCGACGAAGCCTTGGCGGGCCATTGCGATCTGGTGCTGATCGAGATCAACCCGGATGGGTCGGTGTCGGTTGAGGACAACGGGCGTGGCATTCCCACGGGCCTCCACCCCGAAGAAGGCGTCTCGGCGGCCGAGGTCATCATGACCCAGCTCCACGCGGGCGGCAAATTTGAAAACACCAGCGACGACAACGCCTATAAGGTTTCGGGCGGTCTGCACGGCGTGGGCGTGTCGGTGGTCAACGCGCTGTCGGAATGGCTCGAACTGACCATCTGGCGCGAGGGCAAGGAACATTGGATGCGGTTCCGCAATGGCGACGCGGAAAACCCGCTGATCGTCAAGGGCGAGGCGCCGATCTATGAATCGGGCACCCGCAAGGGCCAGAAGAAGAACGGCACACGCGTAACGTTCCTGGCCAGCGACGAGACGTTCAAGAATGTCACCGTCTATGACTTTGACAAGCTGGAGCATCGCTACCGCGAACTGGCCTTCCTGAATTCGGGCGTGCGCATCCTGCTGCGCGATCTGCGCGGAGAGGAAGTCAAGGAACACGACCTCTATTACGAAGGCGGCATCGCGGCCTTCGTGCGCTATCTCGACCGCAACAAGATGGCGCTGATCCCCGAACCCATCGCCATCACGGCGGACAAGGACGGGATCGGCATCGATGTGGCGTTGCAGTGGAACGATTCGTACTACGAAAACGTCCTGTGCTTCACCAACAACATCCCCCAGCGCGACGGCGGCACCCATTTGGCCGCCTTCCGCGCCGCGCTGACGCGCACGCTCAACAATTATGCCGAGCGTTCGGGCATGTTGAAGAAGGAAAAGGTTTCACTCTCGGGCGAGGATATGCGCGAGGGCCTGACCGCAATTGTGTCGGTCAAGCTGCCCGATCCCAAGTTCTCCTCGCAGACCAAGGACAAGCTCGTATCTTCCGAAGTGCGCCAGCCTTTGGAAAGCCTGATGGCCGACAAGATGACGCAGTGGCTGGAGGAAAACCCTGCCAACGCCAAATCGATCATCCAGAAGGTCATCGACGCCGCCGCCGCGCGTGAGGCCGCCAAGCGCGCCCGCGAACTGACCCGCCGCAAGGGGGTGATGGACATCGCCAGCCTGCCGGGCAAGCTGGCCGATTGTCAGGAACGCGATCCGTCGAAGTGCGAGCTCTTCCTGGTCGAAGGTGACTCGGCCGGTGGTTCGGCCAAGCAGGGCCGCGACCGCCATTATCAGGCAATCCTGCCCTTGAAGGGTAAGATCCTGAACGTCGAGCGGGCACGTTTCGACCGGATCATTTCGTCCAAGGAAGTCGGCACGCTGATTCAGGCGATGGGCACCGGCATCCGCGATGAATTCAATCTGGAAAAGCTGCGCTATCACAAGATCGTCATCATGACCGACGCTGACGTCGACGGCGCGCATATCCGCACGCTCTTGCTGACCTTCTTCCACCGCCAGATGCCCGACATCATCCGTGCGGGGCATTTGTTCATCGCCCAGCCGCCTTTGTACAAGGTCGCCAAGGGGCGGTCCGAGGTTTACCTGAAAGACAATGCCGCGCTTGACCGTTATCTGGTCGAAGCGGGCCTGTCGGGCCGCATGCTGGAAACCGCCACGGGCGCGCGTTCGGGCCGCGATCTGGAGGATCTGGTCGAACACGCCCTGCGCTTCCGCAACCTGATGGCCTTTGTTCAGCGCAAGTATAACCCCGCCGTCATCGAAGCGATGGCGCTGGCCGGTTCGCTTGAACATGGCATGACGCCGGACGAGCGCAAGGCCGCCCTCGACAAGGCCGCCGCATGGCTGGGCCGCGCCGACCGCGAGGCCAAGTGGGAAGCGATCCTGACCGAGGATGGCCATGTCGAATTCCTGCGCCATTGGCGCGGCGTCACCGATTATCACAAGATCGAGGCCGCCTTCCTGATCAGCGCCGAAGCGCGCAAGCTGGCCCGTTTGGCCGCCGAACAGGCCGAGGTTTACAGCGCCCCCGCCAAGTTCAGCCGCTCGACCGCCGTGGCCGAACCCGAGCCGATGGCCGAGGAAACCGAGGGCGATGACGCCCCCCCCGCCGCGCGCCCGGTTGATCTGGATGGCTCGATCACGCGCCCCTCGCAATTGCTCGAAGCGGTGCTGGCCACCGGGCGCAAGGGGCTCTCGATCCAGCGCTATAAAGGCCTTGGCGAAATGAACGCCGAACAGCTCTGGGAAACCACGCTGGACCCGAACAACCGCGCCCTGTTGCAGGTCAAGGTTGAGGATGCCGACGTAACGGACGAAATCTTCACCCGCCTGATGGGCGATATTGTCGAACCCCGCCGCGAATTCATTCAGGAAAACGCGCTCAACGTGGCCAACCTCGATGTCTGATGAAGAAGATAAAAAGCGCGATTACACCTCGGCCGACGCCTATATGCCCAGCGAGCCCAAGCGCGCCACCGTCGATACCATCCCGTGGGACCAAGCCGCGACGATGATCGACCTCGAAGGTCGCGTGCCCGTGATCGCCGATGTGCGCGAATGCGTGACCCATTTCACACTCTACAAACCCCATGCGCGGGAAAACGCCCGCCTGCTGCTGACCGCGCCCGTGCATCGCGCCGGGCGGATCACGCGGACATGGCTGCTGGAACCGGCAGAGCTGGAGGCTTTGGCCGAGCGGATGAAGCGGGAGACGAATTAACGAGGTTTTTCCTGGGGTTTTAAGGGCCTCCGGCGGGCAAAGGGACTTGTCCCTTTGCAATCCCCATACTGTATAGGTTGCGCTGTGAATTGGACCTTGGGTGTCGGGCGCAATATCGGAAATTAAAAGCCTGCGGCGCTGATCAGCGCGAGTTCGCCGCGCCGCAGGCTTTAAAAACCCCAACCACCCACGCTTCGATCAAACGCCACACCATAACGGGATTGCAAAGGGATGGATCCCTTTGCCCGCCGGAGGCAAAAACCCTCCCGCCCCAAAATCACCCTTTGGTAAAATCAAACCTGATCCGCACCCAAGTCCCTATCTGCGGCTTACCATCGACGCGCGGCGGCCAGACAAGGAATTGCCACGAGGCCCGGCGCAACCCGCGCGCAAGGCCGGAACCCAGCGGATATTCGTCCAGTTCCTGACAATTTTCGACATGAAAACGATCAACCGTTTGGCAGGCGATCGTTGCCCATGCCCCCGGCGGCGCGTTAGCCCCGGCCAGAAAGGGGCGCAGTTCCGCGTCACTTGGCTCACGATACCATGCAGCGGCGTAGAGATGGACGCCGCCCGGCCCCTCACCCGGCCCGACGGCCGCGGCGCGTTGAGCGGCGGCATTGGCAGCCGCGACCGCTTCGGTACGGCGACCGATGGCGCCAATATCGGATGCGGCGAAATCGGCGTGGTTAAGCTTGATGTAATTGGCCGGCGGCGGGGTGGTCGGCACAGGCTCCGGCGGGGTGGGCACAGGCGTCTTGGGCGGCTGGGCCAGTTTCGCCACCTTGGGCGCGGTCACCTGTTGCTGCTGCGCCTTGGCCTGCTGTTTGCCATCGTCCAGTTGGATCGACACCAGATGCGGCACGCCGGGCAATTTGCTCGCCCCTGCCAGCCCCAGACTGAGCAGCGCCGCGATAAACAGCAGCATGATCGCCAGCGACAGCGCGATGGCCGTCGCGCGACTGCGCAACCGCGATTGCCGGGCAAAGGAAGGCTGGGCAGAAATGGTGAAACTTTCGGCAGAATCGGACGGTTGCGCGCCCGCGTGTATGCGGAGGAAAAGCTGTATCGCAGATTTACGGATTGGTCACAGGCGCAAATCCCGCACCATCGGGCCAATCGCGCCCGGCCAGCCCCAAAACCTTGAACAAAACACCCATCTGATCGGGCGCGGTCAGGCGGTGATAGGCCGCCTCGACCTCCTGCGCCTGATCCGGTGCGGCCTTGGCCAGTGACGCCGCGCGTTCGGCCATGCCCAGCGCCATCAACCAGCCCCCTTGTCCCGCCAGCCCCATCACCCGCGCACCATGGGTTTGCGCGACATGGGCCGCGGTGACAAAATCGACCAGACAGGTCAGATCCGCCTCACCCGGCGTTGCGAACGGATCGACATGCTGATGCGCGCGCAATGCCTGAAGCGTCGATCCCATCTGCCTTGGCGCATAGCCATAGTCGATGATCAGCGCCGCCCCGCCCTGCGCGGCCAGCCTTGCGCCGATTTCGCCCATGGTCGCACTGGCCGCCGGGCATGTTTCGACGATCGCGCCCGCATCGGCCCCCTGCCATGCCTTGGGGATGGCTTTGTCCATCGGCAATCCGCCCGACACCGGCACGAACCGATCCTCGTCCAGCCCGACCATCCGCTCGCGCCACCCCGTTGGCGTCTTGACCATTTGCCGCACCGGCAAGGCATCGAGAAATTCATTGGCAACCAGCAGGATCGGCGCATCCTCGGGCAGGGTCGAGAGATCCTCGTGCCAGACCGCCTGCGGAAAAGCCTGCGCCTGCGCGCGACGCAATTCGGGCGAACCTTCGATGAAATGCACATCCGGCACCAGACCGAAACGCGCCGCCACGCGCAACGCATCGCGGGCCAGCGTGCCGCGCCCCGGCCCCGGTTCGGCATAGATCACCCGCGCGGGCGCCCCGGCCCGCCGCCACACATCGGCCAGCCACACGCCCACCATCTCGCCAAACATCTGGCTGATTTCGGGCGCGGTGATGAAATCGCCGCCCGCGCCCAACGGGTCGCGGGTCGAATAATAATGGGCATTGGCCTCGGCCATGTAAAGCGCGAGCGGGATCGGCCCCTGCATCGCGATCAGGCGGCGCAACCGGTCGGAAAGATCAGCCATCGGCGCCCGAACGCACCGGAACCCGCGCCCCCAGCATAGGCCGCACCAAAGACCGCACGATCAGGAACAGGCCCAGCAGGATCATCGGCACCGTCAGCCATTGTCCCATCGACATATGGGTCTGGGCGGCGAATTCCTCCAATTGCTGATCCGGTTCGCGATAGAATTCGACGATGAAACGCGCCATGCCATAGCCCAGCGCGAAAGTGCCCATCAACATGCCCGGCCGCCAACGCGCTCGCGTCAGCCAGAACAGCGCAAACAGCCCCAGCCCCAGCGCCAGACCTTCAAGGCCCGCTTCATAAAGCTGGCTGGGGTGACGGGCAAAGCTGCCCGCGGCTTCATCGGGGAACACCATGGCCCATGGCACATCCGGCCCGGCCACGCGGCCCCACAATTCACCATTGATGAAATTGGCGATGCGGCCAAAAAACAGCCCTACCGGCGCACAGGGGGCGACATAATCCAGCACCCGGATAAAGGACAGCTTGGCCTGACGGCACACCAGCGCCACGGCCACGACCACCCCGATCAACCCGCCGTGGAAACTCATGCCGCCTTCCCACAGGCGCAGCAATTTCATCGGTTCGGTATAGAGCGTGTGGTCATAAAAGGTCGCATAGCCCAGACGCCCGCCCAGAATGATGCCCAGCGTGCACCAGAAAAACAGGTCATCGACATGTCGCTGCGCCAGCGGGCTGCCCGGTTGGCGGATCATGCGCGAAAGGTGCCAATAGCCAAAGATGATGCCCGCCAGATAGGCCATCGAATAATAGCGCAGAGTGAAAAACCCCAGATCGATCCCCTTTTTCAGACCCAGACTGGCCCAATAGATCGGCTCTTTCACCGCGCTGGCCCCGGCGGCCAGAACGTCGAAGATTGCCGCGCCATGGTGCAGCGAAACAGGCAGGAGATCGGTTAACATGGGGAACTGGTGTCCGTATCTGGGGCTTTATGCTGGGGCGATACAACAAGGCGATGACAGAAGTCACCTTTTTCTGTGTCAAACCTCTGGCGCGGCCATGGTCCCACGGGGTAATGTGATAAGTGTCGCTTAAGTAGAGACGTTTAGACTAAGGCCACCAGAGGCCCCTGACCTGCCTCAAGTTGAAAGCTGCCGATGAACGCCATTCGCATTCCCAACCAACGCGCGGTGATCGACCGCCGGGCTTTGACCATCGCCATTGCCGAAGCGATGGAGGCAGCAGGCGGCAAGGCCAACCTTGCCCGGCAAGCGATCGTCGAATTGCTGCGCAAGGCGCTTGCCGATGGGCGCGAAGAGATCAACCGGCGCCTGCTGGAACGGCCCGGCGCGGGCCATGATTGCGCCGAGGGGCAGGCTTTCCTGATCGATCAGTTGTTGCGTGTGATCCACGATCATGTGGTCGAACATGTCTATCCCTCCGTCAACCGCAGCACGGGCGAGCGGCTGACCATCATGGCGGTGGGCGGGTATGGGCGGGGCGAAATGGCGCCCCATTCGGACGTTGACGTCGCCTTTATCACCCCGTCCAAACAAACCCATTGGTGCGAGCAGGTGATCGAGGCCATGCTCTATTTCCTGTGGGATCTGGCGCTTAAGGTCGGCCATTCCAGCCGCAGTCTGGACGACACCGTCCGCATGGCCAAATCGGACATCACGATCTGCACCGCGCTGCTCGAAGGGCGCTATGTCTGGGGCGATCAGGCTTTGTTCGACGAATCGCGCCGCCGGTTCTTTGCCGAGGTCGTGGCGGGCAGCGAGCGCAATTTCGTCACCGAAAAACTGGCCGAGCGTAACGAGCGGCACAAGAGGCTGGGCGACAGCCGCTATGTGGTCGAACCCAATGTGAAAGAGGGCAAGGGCGGATTGCGCGATCTGCACACGCTCTACTGGATCGGCAAATACCTGCACAAGGTGCGCAGCCCGGCCGAACTGGTCGATGTGGGCCTGTTGACGCAGGACGAATATCGCGCCTTCCGCCGCGCCGAGAGCTTTTTCTGGGCGGTGCGTTGCCACCTGCACACGATCACCAACCGCGCCGAAGACCGGCTGACCTTTGACCTGCAGCGGCAGGTGGCCCAGCGCATGGCCTTTGCCGACCGTCCCGGCAAAAGCGCGGTCGAACGTTTCATGCAATATTTCTTCCTTCAGGCCAAACAGGTGGGCAGCCTGACCGGCGTGTTCCTGGCGCAATTGGAGGAGCAGACCGAGAAGAAGAAGCGCAAGGGCCTGCTGGCCTCATTCCGGGGGCGGACGCGCACGATCAAGGGGTACAAGGTTTCCCATGGCCGTATTGCCGCGCCTTCGGATGACTGGTTCGAGGCCGATCCGGTGCGTCTGCTGGAAATTTTCACGATTGCCGACGCGGAAAGTTTCGAGATCCACCCCGAAACCATGCGCCAGATCGCCCGCGATTCCAAACTGATCGACGCGGATGTGCGCAAGAACCCGCGCGCCAATGAATTGTTCATGGAATTGCTGACCAGCCGCCATGACCCGGAAACGGTGCTGCGATGGTTGAATGAGGCCGGGGTATTTGGCCGTTTCATCCCCGATTTCGGCCGCGTGAATGCCCAGATGCAGTTCGACATGTATCACCACTATACGGTGGACGAACATACGATCCGCGCCATCGGCCTGCTGGCCAAGATTGAAAAGGGCGAACTGGCTGAAGACCACCCTTTGGCCACCGCCATCATCGGCAAGGTCCACTATCGACGCGCGCTTTATGCCAGCGTGCTGATGCATGACATCGCCAAGGGGCGCGGGGGCGACCATTCGGTGCTGGGCGCAGAAATCGCACTGCGCCTTTGCCCGCGTCTGGGCATGACCAGCGAGGAGACCGAACTGGTCAGCTGGCTGGTGCGTCAACATCTGTTGATGAGCGCGACGGCGATGAAGCGCGATCTGGCCGATTGGAAGACGATCACCGATTTCGTGGCGGTGGTGCAATCGCTCGAACGGTTGCGGCAACTGACGCTGCTGACCATTGTGGACATTCGGGCGGTGGGTCCGGGCGTGTGGAACGGGTGGAAACGACAACTCCTGACCGAACTCTTCGCCAGCGCCGAGGAACGCCTGCGCCTTGGCCATGTCGAGCGCCACCGTGCCGAACGCATCGCGGCCAAGCAGAAGATCGTTACCGAACGCATGGGCGAGCAAGGCTCGCTGGTCGCGCGCTATGGCAAATTGTTCACCGACGCCTATTGGATCGCCGAACCAGAGGATGTGATCGAACGCAACCTCATCCAACTGCACGAGGCCAAGGGCGCGCCTTTGTCCATCACCACCAGCTATGATGCCTCTCGCGGGGCGACGCTGGTGATGGTCATCGCGTCCGACCACCCCGGCCTGTTCTATCGCATCGCGGGGGGCATCCACCTTGCGGGCGGCAATATCATCGACGCGCGCATCCACACCACACGCAGCGGCACCGCCGTTGACAACTTCCTGGTCCAAGACCCGCTGGGCCGCCCATTCTCGGAACAATCCCAATTGGAACGCCTGCAAAAGGCCATCGGCGACGCGCTGGCTAACCGGGTCAAGCTGCTGCCCCAGCTGGTCGCGCGGCCCCTGCCCCGCCCGCGTCAGGAAGCGTTTGAAGTGCGTCCCCGCGTCGAATTCGACAATGACGCGTCTAACCGCTTTACCGTGGTTGAAATTTCCGCCCGCGACCGGCCCGCTTTGCTCAACCGACTGGCGCGCGCCCTGTTCGAATCGCGCCTGATCGTCCATTCCGCCCATGTCGCCACCTATGGCGAGCGCGCCGTCGACACATTCTATGTCACCGACCTGTTCGGCGGCAAAGTCGATGGCGGCGGGCGCCAGAAGGCAGTCGAAAAGCGGTTGCTGGAGGCGGCAAGCGAAGAGGTGGCGGAGGTGGCGACGGCTTGAATGGGAGCGTTCGGGGGGAAGTGATGCCTCCGGCGGGTTAAGGGCGGGGGGGCCCTTAACAATCCCGATATTGTCTATGTTGCGTTGGAAACGGCGGCCTAAGCGGAGCCTTTCAGCGTTGAAATCATAAAGCCTGCGGCGCTTGTGGCGTAACTTCGCCGCGCCGCAGGCTTTCATCCCATTCAACAAACGCCCCGCTGGCAGACCATGCGCCACCCCATAACGGGATTGCAAAGGGACCAGTCCCTTTGCCCGCCGGAGGCAAAACCCTTACCGCTTCAACCGCGCCACAACCTCATCCCGGCCGATCAAAGGCAAGAGCGCGCCCATATCCGGCCCATGCTCCATGCCGGTGATGGCCAGACGCAGCGGCAGGAACAGGGCCTTGCCCTTGCGCCCGGTGGCTTCCTTGAGCGCGCCGGTCAGCGCGGCCCAAGGCCCGTTGCCCCAATCGAGCGTGGTGGCGACGTCGGCGGCTTGGGCCAGAAACGCGCGGGACTCATCATCCTGCGCCGGGGCGTTGATCGGCCCCTTGATGACGGCCCACCAATCACCCGCCTCGGCCACGGTGTTCAGGTTGGGGCGGATCGCTTCCCATGCTTCCTCGCCCATCCCGGCGGGCAGACGGTCGGCAACCTTGGCATAGGGCATGCGGTGGATGATCTGGGCGTTGAGCCGGGCCAGTTCGGCCTCGTCAAAACGGGCGGGCGCGCGGCCAAACCGCGAAAGGTCGAAAGCCTCGCACAATTGTTCGACCGAGAGCGAAGCATCGACCGGATCACTGGTGCCAAGCCGGGCCAGCAGGCTGATGATCGCCTCGGCCTCGATCCCCTGTTCGCGCAATTCCGCCACGCCCAGCGAGCCGAGGCGCTTGGAAAGCTTGCCCTCGGTCCCGGTCAACAGCGCGCTATGCGCAAAGGCAGGGACCGGCGCGCCAAGGGCGGTGAACATCTGCACCTGCGTCGCGGTGTTCGACACATGGTCTTCGCCGCGCAGGATTTGCGTGACGCCCATGTCGATATCGTCAATGACGCTGGGCAGCATATAGAGCCACGAACCATCGGCGCGGCGGATCACAGGATCGGACATGGTGGCGGGGTCGAAATTCTGAGGCCCGCGCACACCATCCTCCCACGTGATCGCCTCGTCACGATCCAGCAGGAAACGCCAGTGCGGCGCCTCACCTGCCGCCGCCTTGGCCTCGTGATCCGCCTCGGTCAGGGCCAGCGCGCCGCGATCGTAAATCGGCGGCAGGCCACGGCTGAGCAGCACCTTGCGCTTGAGATCCAGTTCCTGCGCCGTTTCATAACAACGGTAAACCCGCCCGCTCTCAACCAGCTTCGCAAATTCACGCTCATACAGGGCAAAGCGGGCCGACTGCCGCTCCTCGCCCTCGTAATTCAGCCCCAGCCAGGCCAGATCGGCGCGGATGCCCTCAACATATTCCTCACGGCTGCGCGCTCCATCCGTATCGTCGATGCGCAGCAGGAATTTACCCCCCACACGTTGCGCCAGCATCCAGTTGTGCAGCGCGGTGCGGATATTGCCAATGTGGAGCATGCCCGTAGGGCTGGGCGCGAAGCGGGTTACGGTGGTCATGCCGGGCATATAGGAGGGATGAGCGAGGGAGGAAAGAGAGAGATGCCTCCGGCGGGCAAAGGGATTTATCCCTTTGCAATCCCGATATTGTCGGGGTTGCGCTTTGAAGGCTGCCTTGTGCGTGGCTGCAACGTTTGAATGTTAAAGCCTGCGGCGCTTTTAGCAATGAGTTCGCCGCGCCGCAGGCTCTAAAAGCCATCCGCGCCCCGCCGCAAACTCCGCGCAACCCCATAAGCGGGATTGTTAAGGGGCCCCGCCCTTAACCCGCCGGAGGCAAACAGCCCTTAAAAATCATGCCGTCCGAAACGCCTGCGTAATCGGATATCGCCGATCCCGCCCGAAATTGCGCGAGCCCAGCTTGACCCCCGGAGGCGCCTGACGACGCTTGTATTCGGCCAGATGGAGCAATCGCTCGATCCGGCTGACGGTGGCGCGATCAAAGCCTTCGCTGACCAGTTGCTCAACCGACTTTTCATGCTCGACAAGGCCCAGGAGGACCGCGTCCAGCACGTCATAGGGCGGCAGGGAGTCCGAATCCTTCTGATCGGGGCGCAATTCGGCCGATGGCGGCTTGCTGATGATATTGTCGGGCATAACCGGACCATCGGGGCCAAGACCAATGCGCGGCTTGTTCCAGTTGCGCCAGTTCGACAGGGCAAAGACGGTGGTTTTATACGCGTCCTTCAACGGGTTATAGCCGCCGTTCATGTCGCCATAAATCGTGGCGTAACCCACGCTCATCTCGCTCTTGTTGCCGGTGGTGACCAGCATCGGGCCGAATTTGTTCGACAGCGCCATCAGCGTGACGCCCCGGATGCGGCTCTGGATATTTTCCTCGGTCAGGTCCGGCCCGCGACCGGCAAAGGGCGGCGTGAGCATCTCTTCAAACGCCTTGACCGCCGGGACAATCGGCACCGTATCGTATTTCACGCCCAGCATATGCGCGCATTCTGTCGCGTCGATCAGGCTCTCGGTGCTGGTATAACGGCTGGGCAACATCACGCACCACACGCGGTCGGCGCCCAACGCATCCACGGCAATCGCGGCGCAAAGCGCGCTGTCGATCCCACCCGAAAGACCCAGCACCACGCCGGGAAACTTGTTCCGGTTCACATAATCACGCAGCGCCAGAACCATCGCGCAATAAATGTCCTCGGGATGCTCGGCCTGAGGCTCGATCTCGCCGCGATCACAGCGCCAGCCCTTGGCGGTCTTGGTCCAGCGGGTCAGAACCTCCTGTTCTTCCCAATCCTTCATCTGGACCGCAAGGCTGCCATCGCCATTGACCACGAAACTGGCCCCGTCGAACACCAATTCGTCCTGTCCGCCCACGCGGTTCAGATAGGCCAGCGGCACCCCCGCCGCCGAAGCACGACGCTTGGCCACGCCGTCAATGCGCAGCGTGTCCTTGTCGATTTCATAGGGGCTGCCGTTCGGGCACAGGAAGATCTCGGCACCGAAATCGGCCAGATGGCGGCAGACATTGGGATGCCAGATGTCTTCGCAGATCGGCACGCCAATCATCGTGCCCCGAAAGATGATCGGCTCCGGCAAAGGCCCCGGCGCGAACAGGCGCATTTCATCGAACGTGCCGTAATTGGGCAATTCATGCTTGAACCGGATCGCGGACACCTTGCCCTGATCCAACAGCGCTACGCCATTATGCAGCGCGCCATCAGCCACAAACACGCTGCCCACCAGCATCGCCGGGCCGCCCGCCGCGGTCGTTTCGGCCATCTTTTGCAACTCTGCCGTCGCGCGCTCGACCAGACTGGGCTTCAACACCAGATCCTCTGGCGGATAGCCAACCAGTTGTAATTCCGGGAAGGCAATCAAATCCGCCCCCGCCTCTTTCGCACGATCACGCGCGGCCAGCATCCCTGCGGCATTGCCGGCAAGATCGCCAACGGACTGGTTCAACTGGGCGAGGGTGATTTTCAGCGTATCAGGCATGGGGGCAGGTTTAGGGGGGCTTTGCGCGAATGGAAAGGGTGCAAGAGGCTTTTGTTTGATGCCTCCGGCGGGTTAAGGGCGGGGGCCCTTAACAATCCCGTTACTGTCGGCCTTGCGGTGCGCAGGCCGCGTTGCGCATGATTGCATTGTTTGAATGTTAAAGCCTGCGGCGCTTTTGTTGCGAGTTCGCGGCGCCGCAGGCTTTCAAATCCATACCCAATAACGCACCGTGGCCGAGAACACACAACCCCATACCGGGATTGTTACGGGCCCCCGCCCTTAACCCGCCGGAGGCAAAGCGCCCCTACTCCACCCAACAAAAAACCCCGCCGGATCGCTCCAGCGAGGTCTTCTGTTTCAGCCCTGAAAGGCGGATCGCTTATTCAGCGCCGTCGTTCAGGTAATCACCGGCATCGGCGTCCAGACCGTGGGTTTCGCCCTCGATCGGCGCCAGCGGATCGACCAGACCAGCAGCCTCAGGCCCCTGCGCCAGTTCAGCCGCATGCTCTTCGGCCGCAGTTGCCGGAGCGATCAGGTGCTCCTGCAACTTGCGGTAGGAAGCGCGCAGCGCCGCGTCGCGGCTGGAGGCGGCCACGCGGATACGGTTCATGCCCGCGCCGGTACCTGCGGGGATGAGACGACCCACGATGACGTTTTCCTTCAAACCGATCAGGCTGTCCTTCTTACCTTCGACCGCCGCCTGCGTCAGCACGCGGGTGGTTTCCTGGAACGAAGCCGCCGAGATGAACGAACGCGTCTGGAGCGAAGCCTTGGTGATGCCCAGCAGCACCGGCTTGCCCTCTGCCGGACGCTGGCCTTCGCTCAGCTTGGCATTGGTTTCCAGCATTTCTTCCAGATCGACCTGCTCGCCCGGCAACAGCGTGGTGTCGCCACCAAACGTGATTTCAACCTTCTGCAGCATCTGGCGAACGATCACCTCGATGTGCTTGTCGTTGATCTTCACGCCCTGCAAGCGATAGACTTCCTGAATTTCCGCGACGAGATATTCGGCCAGAGCCTCGATCCCCATCACTTCCAGAATGTCATGCGGGTTGGGCGAGCCCGAGATCAGGTTGTCGCCCTTCTTGACCCAGTCGCCTTCCTGAACGTCGATCACCTTGCTCTTGGGGATCAAGTATTCGACGGGTTCGCCTTCCTGCGGCACAATGGCGATCTTACGCTTCGCCTTGTAATCGCGGACAAATTCAATGCGGCCAGCGATCTTGGCGATCACCGCATTGTCCTTGGGAATGCGCGCTTCGAACAGTTCGGCAACGCGCGGCAGACCACCGGTGATGTCGCGGGTCTTGGCGGCTTCGCGGCTTGCACGAGCGATAACGTCGCCCGATTCCACCATCTGACCGTCTTCGACCGACAGCGTCGTGCCCGGCGCCAGCATATAGCGCGCCGCTTCACCCGAACCTTCGTCCAGCAGGGTAAGGCGAGGACGCAGGTCTTCCTTCTTGCCGCGGCTGGTGGAACGGTTTTCGGTGATGATGCGCTGGGTCATACCCGTTGCTTCGTCGACCTGTTCCGTCAGCGTGCGACCGTCGATAAGATCCTGGTACTTCACGATACCCGACTTTTCGGTGATGATCGGCGTGGTGAACGGATCCCATTCGGCCAGACGTTCGCCCTGCTTCACCGTCGCACCGCTCTTGTGGAGCAGATGCGTACCATAAGGCACGCGGTGCATGGCGCGTTCGCGACCATCGGTATCGATCAACGCGATTTCACCATTACGAGCCAGCGAGAGCAGACGGCCACGCTTGTCAACGATCGTCGGAATGTCGCGATATTCGACGTGACCGTCGCACAGCGCTTCAAGGTTCGACTGTTCGTTCACCTGCGCCGCGCCACCGATGTGGAACGTACGCATGGTCAGCTGCGTGCCGGGTTCACCGATCGACTGGGCGGCGATAACGCCGACCGCTTCACCGATGTTGACCGGCGTACCGCGTGCAAGGTCGCGACCATAGCACGTGCCGCAAACGCCCTGCGTCGCTTCGCAGACCAGCGGCGAACGGATGCGCGCCGACTGGATGCCGTGCGATTCGATCAGCGCCACAGCCGGTTCGTCCAGCAAGGTGCCCTTGCCAACGATCACCGAACCGTCCTTGGCCAGAATATCCTCGGCCAAAGTACGGCCCAGAATACGTTCGCCCAGCGAGGCGATGGTGCTGCCGCCCTGAACGATCGCGCGCATTTCCAGAGCGCGTTCGGTGCCGCAATCGTTGATGATGACGACGCAGTCCTGCGAAACGTCCACCAGACGACGGGTCAGGTAACCCGAGTTTGCCGTCTTCAACGCGGTATCCGCCAGGCCCTTACGAGCGCCGTGGGTCGAGTTGAAGTATTCAAGAACGGTCAGACCTTCCTTGAAGTTCGAGATGATCGGCGTTTCGATGATTTCGCCCGACGGCTTGGCCATAAGGCCGCGCATACCGGCAAGCTGCTTCATCTGGGTTGGCGAACCACGGGCGCCCGAGTGGCTCATCATATAGATCGCGTTGATCGGCTTTTGACGGCCGGTCTCCGGATCGATCGGGCTGGACTTCAGCTCTTCCATCATGGCCGCGGCCACCTGATCGCCGCAACGGCTCCAGGCGTCGATGACCTTGTTGTACTTTTCCTGCTGCGTGATCAGACCGTCCTGATACTGCTGCTCGTAATCGGCCACCAGTTCCTTGGTTTCAGCAACCAGTGCTTCCTTGCTGTCAGGAATGATCATGTCATTCTTGCCGAAGGAAATGCCGGCCTTGAACGCATGGCGGAAGCCAAGGCTCATGATCGCGTCGGCAAACAGCACCGTGTCCTTCTGACCGGTGTGACGATAGACCTCGTCGATCACGTCGCCCACGTCCTTCTTGGTCAGAAGGCGGTTGACGACGTCGAAGGGCACCTTGTGGCTGTGCGGCAGGCATTCGCCGATCAGCATACGACCCGGCGTCGTTTCAAAACGCTTGAGGTACGTCTTGCCGTTTTCGTCGGTCTGCGGAACGCGCGCGATGACCTTCGAGTGCAGCGTGACGGCCTTGATTTCAAGCGCCTGATGCACTTCGGCCATGTCGGCAAACATCATGCCTTCGCCCGGTTCGCCCGCGCGGTCCATCGACAGGTAATAGATACCCAGAACCATGTCCTGCGAAGGAACGATGATCGGCTTGCCGTTCGCGGGGCTGAGGATGTTGTTGGTCGACATCATCAGCACGCGCGCTTCCAACTGGGCCTCAAGGCTCAGCGGCACGTGGACGGCCATCTGGTCACCGTCAAAGTCGGCGTTGAAGGCCGAGCAGACCAGCGGGTGAAGCTGGATCGCCTTACCCTCGATCAGAACGGGTTCGAACGCCTGAATGCCCAGACGGTGCAGCGTGGGCGCACGGTTGAGCATGACGGGGTGTTCGCGGATCACTTCGTCCAGGATGTCCCAGACTTCCTTGCGTTCCTTTTCCACCCACTTCTTGGCCTGCTTCAGGGTCATCGACAGACCCTTGGCATCCAGACGCGCATAGATGAACGGCTTGAACAGTTCGAGCGCCATCTTCTTGGGCAGGCCGCACTGATGCAGCTTCAATTCCGGCCCGGTCACGATGACCGAACGGCCCGAATAGTCGACGCGCTTGCCCAGCAGGTTCTGACGGAAGCGGCCCTGCTTGCCCTTGAGCATGTCGGACAGCGACTTGAGCGGACGCTTGTTGGCACCGGTAATGACGCGGCCACGGCGACCGTTGTCGAACAGGGCGTCAACGGCTTCCTGCAACATGCGCTTTTCGTTGCGCACGATGATGTCGGGCGCGCGCAGTTCAATGAGGCGCTTCAGACGGTTGTTACGGTTGATGACGCGACGATAAAGGTCGTTCAGGTCCGAGGTCGCAAAGCGGCCACCGTCCAGCGGCACCAGCGGGCGCAGATCTGGCGGGATCACGGGCACAACGTCGAGGATCATCCATTCGGGGCGGTTGCCCGAATCGATGAACGATTCCACGACCTTCAGGCGCTTGATGATCTTCTTGGGCTTCAGTTCCGACTTCGTCTCGGCCAGTTCCTTGAGAAGGTCTTCCTTCTCCTGAACCATGTCCAGGCTCATCAGCATGTGCTTGACCGCCTCGGCGCCGATGCCGGCGCTGAACGCGTCTTCGCCATACTCGTCCTGATAGTCGAGCAACTCGTCTTCGGTCAGCAACTGGTACTTTTCAAGCGGGGTCAGGCCCGGCTCGATCACCACATAGGATTCAAAGTACAGGATGCGTTCCAGCTGCTTCAACTGCATGTCGAGCAGCAGGCCGATGCGCGAGGGCAGCGACTTGAGGAACCAGATGTGCGCGACCGGCGCGGCCAGTTCGATATGGCCCATGCGCTCGCGGCGCACCTTGGTCACGGTCACTTCGACGCCGCACTTTTCGCAGACGACGCCCTTGTACTTCATGCGCTTATACTTACCGCAAAGGCACTCATAGTCCTTCACGGGGCCGAAGATGCGCGCGCAGAACAGGCCGTCACGTTCCGGCTTGAACGTGCGATAGTTGATCGTTTCCGGCTTCTTGATTTCGCCGAAGGACCAGCTGCGGATACGCTCGGGCGAAGCCAGACCGATCTGGATCTGGTCGAAGGTTTCGGTCTTCGCCATCTGGTTGGTAAATTTGGTCAGGTCGTTCATATGTCGTCCCTCTAAGGGGTCAAATCTCTGGGGCGAAGGGCGGGCGGCCGGTCAAGACCGCCCCATCCCCTTACTCCGCAGCCTCCGGCAGATCGTCGTCGCTGTCGTCCGTCAGGCTCGAAAGCTCGACATTCAGACCCAGCGAACGCATTTCCTTGACGAGCACGTTGAAGCTCTCAGGGATACCCGCCTCGAACGTGTCGTCGCCCTTGACGATGGCTTCATACACCTTGGTGCGGCCCACCACGTCGTCCGACTTGACGGTGAGCATTTCCTGAAGCGTGTAAGCTGCGCCATAGGCCTGCAGCGCCCACACTTCCATTTCACCAAAGCGCTGACCACCGAACTGCGCCTTACCGCCCAGCGGCTGCTGAGTGACGAGCGAGTAGGGCCCGATCGAACGTGCGTGGATCTTGTCGTCGACCAAGTGGTGCAGCTTGAGCACATACTTCATGCCCACCGTCACCTTGCGGTCGAAAGCTTCGCCCGTGCGGCCGTCGAACAGGGTCACCTGACCCGATTCGTCCAGACCCGCCTTGCGCAGCATGGCCGACACGTCGGCCTCGACGGCGCCGTCGAACACCGGCGACCCCATCGGCACGCCATTGCGCACGCTCTGGGCCAGTTCGACGATTTCCAGATCACTGCGGTCGTCCAGCTCGGCGGTGTAATTGTCGCCGTAGATGTCCTTGAGCAGTTCACGCACCGCTTCAGGGGGCTGCCCCGCCTGCGGGTTCGGATTGGCCTCGCGCCATTCATCCAACGCAGCACCGATCTTGCGTCCCAGACCGCGCGCGGCCCAGCCCAGATGGGTTTCGAAGATCTGACCCACGTTCATACGCGAAGGCACACCCAGCGGGTTCAGCACGAAGTCCACCGGCGTACCGTCTTCGAGGAAAGGCATATCTTCCTGCGGCAGAATGCGGCTGATGATACCCTTGTTGCCGTGACGGCCGGCCATCTTGTCGCCCGGCTGAAGCTTGCGCTTCACGGCCACAAAGACCTTGACCATCTTGAGGACGCCCGGAGCCAGCTCGTCGCCGCGTTCCAGCTTTTCCTTACGATCTTCGAACTTCTCGACGATCGCCTTGATGGCCGTGTCATACTGCGCCTTGGTCGCTTCCAGCTGCTGCTGGCGCGCATCATCGGCAACGGCAAACTTCCACCATTCGTAGCGCTCGACCTCGGCCAGCACTTCTTCGGTAATCTCGATGCCCTTCTTCAGCCCCTTGGGCGCGGCTGCGGCCACCTGGCCGAGCAGCATGTCCTTG
Organism: Novosphingobium sp. 550D; assembly: GCF_057401885.1. Lineage (NCBI taxonomy): Bacteria > Pseudomonadati > Pseudomonadota > Alphaproteobacteria > Sphingomonadales > Sphingomonadaceae > Novosphingobium > Novosphingobium sp. 550D. Next base: position 603,500 of record NZ_CM171613.1, read on the forward strand.
AGACGGTTGAAGGTGGCACGGTTCAGAATCGCCCGCTCGTCCTCACGGTCCTTGGCGAGGCGTTCGATTTCCTCGTTCTGGATCGCGCGGGTACGGTCGTCGATCTCGATACCGTGACGGTTGAAGACGCGAACGTCGACAATCGTACCGGCAACGCCCGGCGGCAGACGCAGCGAGGTGTCACGCACGTCGCTGGCCTTTTCACCAAAGATCGCGCGCAGCAGCTTTTCTTCCGGCGTCATCGGGCTTTCGCCCTTGGGCGTGATCTTGCCGACAAGGATGTCGCCCGGATGCACTTCGGCACCGATGTAAACAATGCCCGCTTCGTCGAGATTGCGCAGCGATTCCTCGCCCACATTCGGGATGTCGCGGGTGATGTCTTCAGGCCCAAGCTTGGTGTCGCGGGCCATGACTTCAAATTCCTCGATATGGATCGAGGTAAAGACGTCTTCCTTCACGATACGTTCGCTGATCAGGATGGAGTCTTCGTAATTGTAGCCATTCCAGGGCATGAACGCGACCAGCACGTTGCGGCCCAGCGCCAGTTCGCCCAGCTCGGTCGAGGGACCATCGGCAATGATGTCGCCCTTTTCGACGCTGTCGCCCACCTTCACCAGCGGACGCTGGTTGATGCAGGTCGACTGGTTCGAGCGCTCGAACTTTTGCAGCGTGTAGATGTCCACGCCCGACTTGCCCGGTTCGATGTCGCCCGACACGCGGATCACGATACGGGTGGCGTCAACCTGATCGACGATACCCGCACGTGCGGCGGCAATGGCCGCGCCCGAATCGCGCGCAACGGTTTCTTCCATGCCGGTACCGACGAAAGGCGCATCGGCCTTCACCAGCGGCACAGCCTGACGTTGCATGTTCGAGCCCATGAGAGCGCGGTTGGCGTCGTCATTTTCCAGGAACGGAATGAGCGAGGCGGCGACCGAGACGAGCTGCTTGGGCGAAACGTCCATCAGCGTGATCGTTTCGCGCGGCGCCATCACGAATTCGCCGTTCTGACGCGCCGAGACCAGTTCTTCGACGAACGAGCCATCCGCGTTGGTTTCGGCCGAAGCCTGCGCCACCGTGTGCTTCTGCTCTTCCATCGCCGAGAGATAGACAACGTCGCCCGTGACCTTGCCGTCGATGACCTTGCGGTACGGGGTTTCGATGAAACCGTACTTGTTCACACGCGCAAAGGTCGAGAGCGAGTTGATCAGACCGATGTTCGGGCCTTCCGGCGTTTCAATCGGGCAGATACGGCCATAGTGCGTGGGGTGAACGTCGCGGACTTCGAAGCCTGCGCGCTCACGCGTCAGACCGCCCGGCCCGAGCGCCGAAACGCGGCGCTTGTGGGTGACTTCCGAGAGCGGATTGGTCTGGTCCATGAACTGCGACAGCTGCGAAGAGCCGAAGAATTCACGCACCGCAGCCACGGCGGGCTTGGCGTTGATGAGGTCATTCGGCATCACCGTCGACACGTCGACCGACGACATACGTTCCTTGACGGCACGTTCCATGCGCAGCAGGCCGACGCGATACTGGTTTTCCAGCAATTCGCCCACCGAACGCACGCGACGGTTGCCAAGGTTGTCGATGTCATCGACTTCGCCCTTGCCGTCCTTCAGGTTCACCAGTTCCTTCACCACGGCAAGAATGTCGTTGGTTTCCAGCGTGGTGACCGTATCTTCGACGTTCAGGCCCAAACGCATGTTCAGCTTGACACGGCCCACGGCCGACAGGTCATAGCGATCGGCATCAAAGAACAGGCCAGCAAACAGCGCTTCGGCGGTTTCGCGCGTCGGCGGTTCGCCGGGGCGCATCACGCGATAGATGTCGGCCAGAGCGTGGTCGCGGTCTTCGGCCTTGTCAGCCTTCAACGTGTTGCGGATCCACGGACCGGTGCTGACGTGGTCGATGTCGAGCAGTTCGAAAGCGTCGATTCCGGCGGCGTCCAGCGCGGCCAGATTTTCCGCCGTCACTTCCTCGCCAGCCTCAATATAAATGCGGCCGGTCGATTCGTTGATGACGTCATTGGCGCTGTAACGGCCAAAGATTTCCTCGGTCGGGATCAACAGATCCTTGAGGCCATCCTTTTCCGCCTTGTTGGCAGCGCGCGGGCTGATCTTGGTGCCGGCGGCGAAAACCACCTCACCGCTGGCCGCATCGACGATGTCGAAAGCGGGCTTGGCGCCGCGCCATGCTTCGGCAACATAGGGAATCTTCCAGCCGCCGGTGGCACGGTTCCACACGATCGTCTGATAGAAGTGATGCAGGATCTCTTCGTCGTTCAGACCCAGAGCATGCAGCAGCGCCGTCACAGGCAGCTTGCGCTTGCGGTCGATACGGACGTTGACGATGTCCTTGGCGTCAAATTCAAAGTCCAGCCACGAACCGCGATACGGGATCACGCGGGCGGCGAACAGGAACTTGCCCGAAGAGTGCGTCTTGCCACGGTCATGGTCGAACAGAACGCCCGGCGAACGGTGCATCTGCGACACGATCACGCGTTCGGTGCCGTTAATGACGAAAGTGCCGTTTTCGGTCATGAGCGGCATGTCGCCCATGTACACGTCCTGCTCCTTGATATCGAGCACCGACCGGGTTTCAGTCTCGGCGTCGACTTCAAACACGATCAGGCGCAGCGTCACCTTCATCGGAGCGGCATAGGTGATCCCGCGCTGACGGCATTCGGTGATGTCGTACTTGGGCTCTTCTAATTCGTAATGGACAAAGTCCAGTTCGCTGGTGCCGGCAAAGTCGCGGATCGGGAACACCGAACGCAGCGTCTTTTCCAGACCCGAGACGTAACCGACCGAAGGGTCGGAACGCAGGAACTGTTCATACGATTCGCGCTGAACCTGAATCAGGTTCGGCATCTGCGTCACTTCGTGAATATCACCGAAGATCTTGCGGATCCGGCGCTTGGCCGAAGCGCGGGAGATGGGCTGGGTTGCCATAGGGCTAGACTTTGCCTCTTTCGTTGATGGCCGAATGTCTCTTTTTCGCGGAAAAAAGAGGCACGAAGCCGAAAAATAATGCCATGCGCGGGGTAAATGGCGGCACCGTTAAACGCACAAAAGGCCGCTGGCGAATCACCCCTGTTCCGGAATGAAGGCCCGCAGCCTCTGGCGTCAGATGCAACACCACCGCCTCCTTTCGTGGATGACCCCCGCGCTGGGCCGCCCTTGCTCGAAGCGATGGAACCGGCGGGCATTAGGCGTGTCGGGGTGTTTTGTCAATTGTCGGAGGAATAAGGTTTGCCTCCGGCGGGCAAAGGGCGGGAGCCCTTTGCAATCCCTTTATGGGGTCGCGCAAAGCCCGCCAGATTACCCTATCCGCGAAGCGGCTTTATAGCCTGCGGCGCGGCAAGTTTGCGCAAGGCCGAACCCATAGCGCACCATCGACAGTCATGGGATTGCAAAGGGTCGAGACCCTTTGCCCGCCGGAGGCACCATTAAATCCCCCCTTACTCCACCCATTCCCGCGCCAAAAACCGCCCCCCCGCCATCATCAAAGCAGCGGCCAGCAGATAGAACCCCAACCCGATCAGGATCGCATGCCGCAACGCATCGTCCCCATAGGCAGGCGTGAGCATATCCGACAGCTTCCCAATCGTCATCGACCCCAACCCCACGCCGATGAGGTTGTTGATCAGCAGGAAACTGGCCGAAGCGGTCGCGCGCATGGGGGCGGGCACAAGATGCTGCACCGCCGTCAGCACCGGGCCGAGCCAGAGATAAACCAGCGCCTGCGGCACGAGGAAAAGCCAGAAGGTGATCTGCGCCGAGCCGGAATAGAGCCCCGCGGCAAACAGCGGCACGCCCAGCAGAAAGGACACCGCGGGCAACCACGCATAGGCCGCCCTGCTCTTACCCCCCAGCCAGTCGGCAAAGACCCCGCCCGCCATCACCCCAACCGTCCCGCCGATCAACAGCAGCAGGCCAAAAAACTGCGATGTTTCCACCAGCCCCAACCCAAAGGACCGCCGCATCAACGAGGGTAGCCAGAAGGCCAGCCCATAGCCCATCATCGAACATGACCCCGCGCCAAAGGCCAGCAGCCAGAAGCTGCGCTTGACCGCCAGAATCGAGAGCACCTCGCGCATCGCCGGGGCTTTGGCCCCCGGCGCCTTGGGCGGATCACGGACCAGCAGCCCGAACAAAGGCGTAAACACCAGCCCCGCCAGCCCAACGCCGATAAAGGCCGCCCGCCAATTGACCGCCGCCGCCACATAGCCGCCCAGCAATATCCCCGCCGCCGATCCCAGCGGAATGCCCAGCGAATAGACCGCCAGCGCCCGCGCCCTTTGATGCGCCGGGAACGTATCGGAAATCAGCGCATAGGATGGCGCCACCCCGCCCGCCTCGCCCACGCCCACACCCAGACGACAGACAAACATTGCCCAAAAGCCCGACACCGCCCCGCACAATGCGGTAAACGCGCTCCACACCGCCAGAGAGGCCGCGATCACCCGCGTCCGCCCCCGCCGATCGGCCAGCCATGCCAGCGGCAGGCCCATCGTCGAATAAAGCAGCGCAAAGGCAAAGCCGCCCAGCGCGCCCAATTCGGTGTCGGTCAGATGCAGATCGGCCTTGATCGGCCCGGCCAAAATGCCAAGAATCTGCCGGTCGATGAAATTGAACGTATAAACCACCAGCAGCATCGCCAGCACAAAGGCTGGCTTTCGCCGGGTTGCGGGCTCGGACATGCTTCTCTCCCAAGGGGCCTTGCGCCTGAATGGTAAACCTTGCCGGGTAAACCTTGCGCTTTGGGCCTGCTTGGGCATAATAGTGAAAAATGAATCACGCTTCAAATTAGAAAGCGGCTTGAGCGATGTCTGAAACGAAAAATGCCCCCGCGCCCGCGGCAAAACCGGCCTCCAGCAAGGTGCCCAAAACCGAGCGAGGCCGCCGCACCCTTCGCGCGCTGCTGAACGCGGCGGCCGAAGAGTTTGGCGAAAAAGGCTTTCACGATGCCGCCATCAGCCAGATCACCGCGCGTGCCGGCGTCGCGACAGGCAGCTTTTACGTCTATTTCGACAGTAAGGAAGCGATTTTTCAGGCACTTGTCCGCGATCTGTCGGGTCAGGTAAAGGATTTCGTCGCCCCCCGCATCGCCGCTGCCCCGGACCAGATCGCCGCCGAACAGGCGGGCCAGCTGGCCTATCTGGAATTCGTGCGACAGCATAAAGAGATCTATCGCATCATCGATGAATCCGAATTCGTCGATCCGGCCGCCTATCGCGAACATTACACCAAATCGGCCACCCGCATCGCCACCCGCCTGCAATCGGCGATGGAACGCGGTGAAATCAGCCAGGGCGATTGCGAAGTTCGCGCATGGGCGCTGATGGGCATCAACGTGTTCCTTGGCCTGCGTTACGGCGTGTGGGGCGATGAAGCCCCCGCCGACATCGTGCGCGAAGCAGGACGTTTCATAACCAGCGGCCTGGCCCCACAGGAGGAAAAGCCATGATCGAAGGTCTGCCCCGTCATTGGCGCAGCGCCGATGGCCTGAACCTGTTCGGCCGCGATTATGCCGCCAGCGCGGGCGCGGCCCGGCTGCCGGTGGTATGCCTGCACGGCCTGACCCGCAATTCGCGCGATTTCGAAAATGTCTCGCCATGGATCGCGGCGCGGCACAGGCGCGTGCTGGCGCTGGATATGCGCGGGCGTGGCATGTCGGACCGCGATCCGGCGGAAAATTATGATATTGCCACCTATGTTGATGATATCACCGCCCTGCTGGCGCAATTGGGCATAGGGCAGGCGGTGTTTGTCGGCACGTCAATGGGCGGGCTGATCACGGTGGAATTGGCCACGCGCCACCCCGAACTGGTGGCGGGCGCGGTGATCAATGATATCGGACCACAGCTCTCCATGGTCGGCCTTGGCCGGATCGCGGGCTATGTCGGTCAAGGCAAACCCCTGCCCGACTGGCAGGCCGCAGCGGACGCCTGCGCGGCCATGAACGCGGATGTGTTTGCCCATTACGGCCCCGCCGACTGGATGGCCATGGCGCGCCGCCTGTTCCGCGAGGATGATGGCCGGATCATCGCCGATTACGATCCCGGCATTGCCCGTGCCCTTGCCCGCATTGTGGCCGACCCCGATCCTTGGGGCAAATGGCATGATTTCGCCGCGAAACGCCCCGTGCTGGTGCTGCGCGGGACGGTGACCGATCTGCTGAACGAAGATGTGGCGCAGGCGATGGTGGCGGGTAAACCCCGCGCCGTTCTGGCCCCGGTGCAGGGGGTGGGCCACGCGCCGATGATGGACGAGCCGGATGCCCGGGAGGCAATGGCGCAGTTTTTTGACGAAGTTGAATAGGATGCGAGGGTCATAACCCTCGCGCTCCCGTTACTGTCTGCGTGGCGCATGGGGTTCGGCGTTTTGTGTCCGACGCGGCGTTGAACAATGAAAGCCTGCGGCGCCTGTTAAAAGCGCCGCAGGCTTTCAATTAACGGCCATCTCACCCCTTCGCAAATCTGGCGCCACCCCATTAACGGGATTGCCAAGGGCTTTCGCCCTTGGCCCGCCGGAGGCACCCCTATCTTAAAAATTCACCGTCGCCGTCGCAAACACCTGACGCGGATTACCCCAATAGGTGGTCAGCACGCCTTCTTTGCCCAGCGTGGGGATCAGATTGCCCGCCCCGGTATAGGTCAGCGCGCCCGTGGTGGCATTGCCCGCCACATAGGTATAGCCAGAAGTCTTGTACCGCTTGTCGGCCAGGTTCTTGCCGTAAATGCCCAAAGACCAGCGCCCACCGGGCGCGCGATAAACAAGGCTGGCGTCGAGCAGCGCATAGGCGGGCTGGTCGAGATAGGGGTTGGGCACTTCGAATTGATAGGTCGTGCTTTTCCACGAAACGCCGCCCGACAGATCCAAGGAACCCGACGGCACGGGAATCGCATAGGTGGCCGAGGCATTGCCGGTCCATGCGGGCGTGTTCTGCACCTTGCGATTGGCGGCCACATCGGTCGGCTGACCTGCGATCAGGGTGATATATTTCAGATATTTCGCATCAATATAACCCAGAGAGCCGTTCAGCGAGAGAGCGCCCAGCTTGAGCTTGGCTTCCGCCTCGACGCCCTGCATCCGCGCCTTGCCGGCGTTCGACACCACGCCGCAGAAACTGGGCAGGCCCGACACAGTACAGGCCACCGAGCCGGGGATCTGCACATCGGTATAATCCATTCGGAACGCCGCCAGATTGAGCGCCAGTTTCCGGTCGAACAGGCGCGTCTTCAGGCCGATTTCATAGCTGTCAACCTTTTCCGGACGGAAACTGAGGAACTGCCCCTGCGACACGCCCGCAGGCGCATTCACACCCACGCCGCGCGGGTCAAACCCGCCGCCTTTAAAGCCCTGACTATAGCTGGCATAGATCGTGTTGTTGGTGTCCGGCTTCCAATTCAAAGAAACGCGCGGGGTGAACTTGGTATAGCTCGCGCTGCCAAGGAAATTGGTGCTGGGTGCGCCAAAGGCCGTCCCCGCGCCGCCAAAGGTGGGCGAACCGCCGCCCAGATAGCTCTGACGCAGGATCTGGGCATAGCGCTTGTCCCAAGTATAGCGCCCGCCCGCCTCGATGCTCAGTTGATCGGTGATGTCATAGGACATGTTGACGAAACCGGCCATCGTGTCGGTGCGGATATTGGCGTCCGTATAGGCGGTAAAGCCGGGCAGCGTGGTGAACAGGCGCACGTCAAACTGGGTCAGAGCCGTTGCATAGAGGTAATAGAACCCCGCCATGCCGTTGAACCGGCCCTTGCTGTAAAGCACCTGAAGCTCCTGGCTCCATTGCTTGTTGCGGTAATAGGCGGGCACATCGACGTCTTGCGACGCGGTGGCGTCAAAGTCGATGGGCGAGGCCGAATCGTCCTTGCGGAAGGCGGTGATCGAGCGCAGCGTCAGCGCCTCGGTCGGCTTGGCCTCAAGGAACAGCGACCAGCCCCAGGCCTTCACATCCTGCTTGGGGCTGTTGAGGCCCGCCTGCGTGTCGAACACATTGGCCAGCACCGGCGCGCCGCTGAATTGCCCCGGAATTTCGCGATGGCCGCCGCGCGGGTTTGACAGGTCATGGGTGTAATCGCCGGTCAGGCGGGCAAAGATCTTCTCCCCATGCACCTCGATCGTGCCGCGTCCGGCATAAATGTCCTTGTTATAATTCGAGCGCCCGGTGGTCAGATTAGTGCCGAACCCGCCGCGCGTCAGGCGGGCAAAGGTGCCGCTGGCCCGGATCAACCCATCCTTGGTGATCGGGCTGCTGACCGTGACCACGCCATCACCCTGATTATAGCTGCCATAGGTGCCGCGCAGGCCGAAGTGAAAGGAATCGCCGATCTTCTTGGTCACATATTTGATCGCGCCGCCGATCGTGTTACGGCCATAAAGCGTGCCCTGCGGTCCGCGCAGCACTTCGACGCGTTCGACATCGTAAATGTCCAGCACGGCGGCCTGCGGACGGTTGAGATAGACATCGTCCAGATAGATGCCGACGCCCTGTTCAAAGCCGGAAACGGGGTCTTGCTGACCCACCCCGCGGATAAAGGCCGAAAGGGTCGAATTGGTCCCACGCGAAGGCTCCAGCGTCACATTGGGCACTTCATCGGCCAGCGATGTGATGTCGGCAAAACCCTTGGCGGCCAGTTGATCCCCGCTCAGCGCGGTCATGGTGATGGGGACGTTGTTCAATGATTCGTTGCGGCGGCGGGCGGTGACGATGATGTCGCCATTGCTGGCCGCCGGGGCGGCTTGCGCCAGAACCGGGGTTGGCAGCGCGCCGATGGCCACGCTGGCCAAAAGGGTTGCGGCGAACGGAATGGCTACGGGCGGACGGATGCTGTTGCGGGCGTTCAATGCCATGGTCCTCTCCTTGCGCGGCGGTCTTTTGCGCCAGCGTCTGAAGTGAACAATATTGAAAGGTGAACCGGCTTTCAACTTTGAATTTCAGGCACACCGAAATATCCCTGTTAAGGCGTTGCTAACCGGCAACATGATGGCAGGTTCAGATGTCCGTTTTAGGCCCGGCGGGACGCTTGGGCGTGCGCCCCAACATCGCTCCGATGTAAAGATGCTGAACCAGAATATAGCCGACAATCGTCAACGGCGCGGCCAGCAGCACACCGGGAGGGCCAAACACCGTGCCCGTCGCGATCACCGTGAACAACAACACCACCGGGGGCAGATCGACCGAGCTTTTCTGGACCATGGGTTGCACGACATGACCCTGAATTTGTTGAACAAGCACGAACAGGCCGATGGTCCACAGGCCGGTCGTCGGGCTGGCCGAAAATCCGACCAGAACGCCGGGAATCGCGGCCAGAACCGGGCCGAGATAGGGAATGAAATCAAACGCCCCCGCCAAAATCGCCAAAGCATAGGCCGAAGGAACGCCCAACAGCAGCAGGCCCGCCAGTGTCAGCGCGGCGATGAACAGGCTCGATACCATTTGCCCTTTAAGCCACAATTGCAGTCCGCGCCCGCAATCATCCAGCGCGTCGGCCATCAATCGTTCCACCGAACGCGGCAATAGACGCAGCATCCCGGCGCGGTAAAAGGCCGGATCGACGGCAAAGAAAATGCCCCCCACAAACACCACCGCAACATCGGCCACCACCCCGCCGATCGAGATCACAAAGCCGCTGGCCCGCTGAAATATTGAGGAAAATTGCTCTTTGGCAACCTTGGCCATTTCCGACAGGTTATAGTCGATATGCCACCGGTCCAGATAGGTCTGCGCCGCATCCACCGCACCGGGCAATTGTCGGCCCAGTTCCACAAACTGATCCGAAACCAGCCCGCCGAACATCGCGCCCAGCCCGGCAAAAATCGCCAGCAAGGACAGAACCGCCAGCCCCACGGCCGCGCCATTGCCCAGCCCCAGCCGCAGAAAATGCCCTGCCAGCGAACGCAAGACCACCGCCACCACCACCGATGCAAAGACCAGAATCAGCAGATAGGACAGTTCCACCACCAACGCGGCCAATGCCACGATGAACAACAGAGCCAAAGCCTTGCGGGTGAAACCAATCAGATCATCGTCGCGCATGATGCCTCTTTGCCAAGAGCCGAATTGCCATGACTTATGCCATAGACCGGCGCGAAGGCATTAAAAATCGGCGAAAATTATTCAGGCTCCACAGCGCAAGTGTTCGACCAATGCCTGAGCCGCCGTCGCGATTTCATCCCATGCGATCGCGAAATCTTCCGGCCCGCCGTAATAGGGGTCGGCCACCGACTGTCCCTTGCGCCCCGGAACGTGGTCCAAAAGCAGGGAAAGGCGGGCGGGCGCATTGTCGGGCGCGATACGTTGAAGATCGGCCAGATTGGCCTCGTCCAGCGCGATAATATGGTGAAAGCGGTGAAAATCCGCACGTTCAACCTGTCGCGCGCGCAGGCCGGTGATATCCACGCCATGCTTTGCCGCCTCGGCACGGGCGCGCGGGTCGGGCGCTTCGCCAATGTGCCAACCGCCCGTTCCGGCCGAATCGACATAGACGTCTATGCCCATACGACTGGCGGCCGCACGAAATGCCCCCTCGGCCAAAGGCGAGCGGCAAATATTGCCCAAACAGACAAAAAGGACTGAGGCTTCCGACACCATCGGAAAAGAACGTAACCGCGATTGCCGCGCCTGTCACTTGCTACAAAGCCCAGTTTTGTGCGATTTTTGTAAAAATACGCCTCATTGTGAGACAGTATAAACGGCTAATATACCGCTTAGGTGTATTTGCAGTAATCCATACAACCAGACAGGCGAAACCTCGCACCCATGCGCCTGATACAAGATTTCGCCCATCGAGCATTGCGATCCATCGCCCCGCCTGCTTCAGAGCGACCTCGGAATAGTAACTCAATTCAAGAAGTAGACAATGCACTCGCGACGAGGTGCGCAGCACTTTCGACGAACGGAGTGCATGCCGCGATGGCCCAACTGTACCGCGGCGATACGGGCGTAAAACAGGCGCTTTGCAACGCCGCAAACCGGGGCTAGGCCGCGAATCGTGACCCAATCCTCCTCCCCTCACTCGGTGCAATTGCGCCACCCCGATCTGGCTCGCCTGGTCGAGCATTTTTATGGCCATGCGCGAGGGGACGCGCTGCTTGGTCCCGTCTTTGCGCGGGTCCATGACTGGCCGCACCACTTTCGCGCGCTGACGGCTTTTTGGGCCACGCAATTGCGCGGGCGCAGCGTCTATCGCGGGGCGCCCATCGCGGTCCACCGCGCCATGGCGGGCCAATTGACACCCGCCATGTTCGACCGCTGGCTGGCCCTGTGGGACATGTCCACCGACGCCGTCATGGAACCACAGGATGCCGCGGCGTTGCAGGCCCATGCCCGGCGCATTGCCGATGTGATGCGCGCCGCCATCTTTGATGGAGAAACGACATGAATGCGGCGCTCTGGGCCATGGTCGGGTGCTTTCTGGCCGGGATTGGCGCGCGCGATCAGATGTTGGTGGCGGTGCTGACCGCTCGTTTGGGGCGCCATGGCGGGTTGCTGATGATGGGGGCCATCACCGGCGCTCTGGCCAGCGGATTTGCCGCGTGGTTTTCGGGCGAAATGGCCGCGCAAATGACCTATCCCGCGCGTCTGGTGCTGGCCTGTTTCGCGCTGATCGCGGCGGGCGGAGAAGCCTTGCTGTTCCGCCCCAGTTTCAAGGCCAAGGAACCGACGCGCTCGCTCTTTGCCGCAGCATTGGTGCTGTTGATGCAACAGGCGGCGGATGCGGCGCGGTTTATCGTGCTGGCCGTGGCGCTGGTCGGGGATGCGCCCATTCCGGCGGCGGCAGGCGGCGCAGTGGGTACGGGCTTTGCACTCTTGCTGGGCTGGCTTGCATCGAACGCAATGCTGGATGCACAGGGCGGCATTGTTCAGATTCGTCGATGGGCCGGGGCCGTCCTGCTGGGGGTGGGTATTGGGCTTTCGGGGTGGATCTGGTTCGGATTCAACGGGTAAGGGCCATGCTTAAAATCGCAAATGACGATTACAGTTGCCCATTTCATTCGTTTTTACAATTACAACCCCCGCGCTAAAAAGCCTCAACACTTTCAGAGGCAAGCGCATATGAACGACCACAATACCAAAACCGCCCTCGTCCACAGCCTGAACGGTTTGCTGGCCGATCTCTTCACGCTCTATCTCAAGACCAAGAGCTTTCACTGGCATGTGAAGGGGCCGCAGTTCCGCGATCTGCACCTTTTGTTCGATGAACAGGCCGGGGCGATCTTTGCGCTGACCGATATTGTCGCGGAACGCATCCGCAAAAATCAGGGTGAGGCCCTGACCGGCATCGGTGCCATCGCATCGGCATCGCGCATTGCCGATCAACCCCGCGCCGATCTGGCCGCGGCCGACATGATCGATGAATTGCGCCGCGACAATCTGACGCTGATCGGCGCGATCCGCGAGGTCAAGGCCGCCGCAGGCGCCGCGGGCGACAATGCCACCGAAGGCTTTGCCGACGATTGGACCGATCAGGCCGAAACCCGCGTCTGGTTCCTGTCCAGCCATCTGGCATAAGAAAACCCGGCCCTGTCGCGATGGACAGGGCCGGGCCGTCTTCAATGCGAAATGAAATCAGATCTTCTTGATGATCCGGCGCAAGGATTGGGTCATCATATTTACCTTTTCCTTTTTGGTGATGTATTTCCACGCACCATTCTTGCCCGCCCGGAACACATCCATTTCCGCCTTGGACGAGGTCAGAACCACGGCGGGAAAATCCACCAGCATCCGCGCCTTCATATCGGCCAACAGGGCAAAGCCGTTCATACGCGGCATCGACAGGTCAACCAGCGCGAGATTGGGCGTGAACTTGCGCCCATCGATGATTTCCAAGGCTTCGACGCCGTCATAGGCGCGCACGACATTCTTGACGCGGGGAATATTCTTGAGGGCTTCAAGGATAATAAAGGCGTCGGCATCATCATCTTCGACCAGAAGGATGTCGACCGTCTTTTCTTCGGTGATGGCTTCCTTCGACTGAAGCAAAGCCGGCTTCACTTCGGTATCACGGTCTTTTTCAACAACCGTGGACTGTCTTTCGTCTAGAACATGCTCAACAAGCATTACTTCCTCCATTAGCCCCCTCAAGGCCAGACATGAATTTCTGAATTGGCGTCCCCAACCAATTCAAAAGATCGACGGGAGGAAACATAGACAGATTTGATTTTTTTGATCTTAGGAAGGGTATAGTAAAACATACTGATTTAATGAAAATTAAACTACGCTATAATCAGACAAAACAACCGTTTGCATAGGCTTATCATCCATCAAGCCTATGACATGTAAATAGACCCTTCCGGCGTACTTCCCGTAAGATTCTCGTTCGGATACTTAGGCATATTCGCCGATTAATGTGCCCAAGCATAGGTTTGCGCCGCTTTGCCCTAATCGCGGCGCCCTGCTATCAAGGGCGCATGGCCGACATTTCCATCCATCAAGGCGCCAGCGACAGCGCCATCGCCACCTGGCTTGCCCAGTTTCTGTTCAACGCACTTGCAGCACAGTCTGGCGAAATTGCCATTTCGCTGCCCGGTGGGTCGACGCCTTTCCCCATTCTGGCCGAACTGGCGCAACAGGGGGTGCCGTTTGACCGCATCGCGATCTGGCCCGGCGATGACCGCGTCGTTCCCGAAGATCACGCAGCCTCCAACGTCGGCCGCATCCGCGCCGCGCTCGAACCGCTGGGCGCGCGGATCGTGCCTTTGACCGAAGGCGCAACCCCGCCCCATTTCGCGCTGGTCTGGCTGGGCATGGGCAATGACGGGCACATTGCCTCGCTTTTCCCCAACACAGATCCCCGGCCTGATGCGCCTGCGCGCGTTCTGCGCCTGACGCCCGATCCTTTGCCGCCAGAGGCGCCGTTTGATCGCCTGTCGCTGACCATCCCCAGCCTTGTGGCGGCCGACGCCATGATGTTCGTGGCGCGCGGCGCGGAAAAAGAAGCGATCTTTCGCGCCGCCATGGCCGGTGAGCATGACCTGCCGGTGGCCCGTCTGTTGCGCGCGGCACAAGCGCCGGTCACGTGCTTTACCTGATCGCCGAAACCATCCTTGGGCGCCTGCCCGCGCCGTTGCATCGCATCGCGCTGCGCGGGGCCCATGGATTGCGCAAGGCGTGGTGGCGCGTGCGCCGCCCCGGTCTGGAAGGCTGCCGCATCCTTGCGCTGGATGAAACCGGGCGCGTGCTGCTGGTCCGCCATTCCTATGGCAAGACGCATTGGATGCCGCCCGGCGGCGGGATGAAGCGCGGCGAAGACCCGTTGCTGACGGCGCTTCGCGAATTTTCCGAAGAGATCGGCTGTATGCTGATCGCCCCGCGCCTGATCGATGTTGTGCAGGAAGGGCTGCATGGTGCGGACAACCGCGTCCATGTCGTGATCGGCCTGTGCAAAGGCATGCCCGCGCCCGACATGCGCGAAATCACCGATGCGCAATTCTTTGCCCTCGATGCCTTGCCCGATGATCTGCCAAAGGGTTTGAAGGAACGCCTGCAGCAATGGTTGTCGGCGGGTTGATCGTGGCGGGGCGCTAAAACAGCGCCATTTGTCCATTGCCCTCAACGGGCGCGGGGGTCTCTGGCGCCTCGAACCCCGACAGGGTCATGCCCATCAACCGTACCGGCAAGGGCAAGGGCAAAAGGTCATTCAGCAATTCCCGCCCGATCGCGGCAAGTTCATCCCGCCCCGCCACAAACCGGTCCAGTGTGCGCGCATGGGTGCGGATCGAGAAATCGGACAGGCGCAGCTTGAGCGTGACCGTCCGGCCCTGTGCCTGCGCTTTGGTGATGTCGTCCCACACCATTTCGATAATCCCCTCCAACACCTGACGCAGGCCGGGGCCGGTGGAAATATCGCGATCAAATGTGCGCTCTCCACCAAGGGATTTGCGCGGGCGATTGGGCTTGACCGCGCGCAGGTCAATCGCCCGCGCCGCGCGATAGAGATAGTCCGCCAATGATCCGAAATGTTCGCGCAGGAATGCAATGTCATGCCCGCGCAAATCCGCCCCCGTTTCAATGCCCAGCGCGGCCATCTTTTCCGCCCCGCGCGGACCGACACCGTGAAAGCGCCGCACCGGCAGGCTGGCGACAAATTGCGCGCCTTCGCCGGGGCGGATCACGCAAAGGCCGTCGGGCTTGTTCTGATCGCTGGCGATTTTGGCGAGGAACTTGTTATAGCTGACCCCCGCGCTGGCGGTCAGGCCGGTTTCCGCCTTGATGCGGGCGCGGATCAGTTCGGCGATGCGGGTCGCGCTGCCGATGCCTTTTAAATCCTGCGTGACGTCCAGATAGGCTTCATCCATCGCCAGCGGTTCGACCAGCGGGGTATATTCGCGGAAAATGGCGCGGATCTGCTGCGAAACCTTGCGGTAGGCCTCAAATCGCGGCGGTTTGAAAATAAGGCTGGGACAAAGCCGCGCCGCCGTCACGCTGGGCTGGGCCGAGCGGACGCCGAATTTGCGCGCTTCATAGCTGGCCGCCGCGACGACGCCGCGTTCGCGGCTGCCGCCCACGGCGACGGGTTTGCCGCGCAGCGCTGGGTCGTCGCGCTGTTCGACGCTGGCAAAGAAGGCATCCATGTCGACATGGATGATCTTGCGCAGGCCCGGCGCGCTGATTTCCTCATCCTGTGCCGGTTCCGATTCCATGGACGCCACGATAATGCCCCGATGCCGTTTTGGCACCGGGGCATGGCAAGATATGAACATAAAAAGAACGCTTCAACGCTGGGCCAGCTGCTTCGCCTTCATTTTGACGGCAAAATTGGTGATCGCATTGTCCAGCGCCTCTTCCTTGCACTGACGATAGGCGGCGCGGGCCTTGAGCGGGTCGGTGATGCTGGTGGCATCGTCGCACACCATATGCGCGGCCGCGGCCAGACGGTGGCGCATGGCGCGGCGGCCCTGATCCGTGGTCAGATCAAGGTCGGCATAGGACACGCGGATCGCGGGCATGTCGCCTGCAACCTGCTCGAACTGCTGCGACGTGATCGGGGCGGTCGCGGCATGGGCGGGCATGACAAAAGTGAACGTGGCAAGGCCCAAAGCGGCCGTGGTGGCGAAGCTGAGTGCGAGGGGGCTGAGGGCGTTGGTGCGCGAGATGGACATGGTCGGTATCCTTCTGATGGTTCGTTGGTTTCGTTCAAACCGGCGTTTGCCGGATGTCAGAAGGATTGCAGGGGGCGTGCCAATTTCACGAAATTGTGTAAATTCAGTTATTTATGAATTTTCACGCATTTTTCCGACACCGCCAAACCTGAATAAATAGCAATATTTCCCATTTATCATTGTAATTTTCACCACATTATTTGTTTCTTCCGGGACTAGCCATTTTGGCGCCATGTCGCCATGGTGAATTCATGACGTCTCCCTCCCCCGGGCCTGCCGAAAAGAAGATTGGCGGGCTGGAATTCATCCTTCTCATGGGTCTGGTTCAAGCGCTTCAGGCGCTCGCTGTGGACTCGATGCTGCCCGCGCTGGGCGAAATGGCGCGCGATCTTGGCTCGCGCGATCCCAACGAGCGCCAGCTTGTCGTGGGCGTGTTCCTGATTTTCAGCGGGCTGGGCTGTCTGGTTCCGGGGGCTTTAGCGGACCGTTTCGGGCGGCGTCCGGTGCTGCTGTCCTGCATCGCGGCCTATGTCATCTGTTCGGCGGCCTGCGGGCTGGTTCAGAATTTCTCGCAATTGCTGGTGCTGCGCGCGCTGGTGGGCTTTGCCTGCGCAGGTTTGGCTGTATTACCCGCCGCGATCATCCGTGATCTGCACGAAGGCGACCGGATGGCGCGCATGCAATCGACGGTCTCGATGGTCTTTATGATCGTGCCCATGATCGCGCCCAGCGTGGGTCAGGCCGTGCTGTTCCTGGCTAGCTGGCGTTGGATCTTTGGCGTGATGGCGCTGATGGGCGTGGCGCTGGCCACGTGGATTGCGCTGCGCCTGCCCGAAACGCTGCGCCACGAGTATCGCCAGACCATCAGCCTGCCCAATATCGGCCGCTCGATGATCGAGGTGACGACGACGCGCGCCGCATTGGGCTATGTGTTCGGCATGGCGCTGATCCAGTCGGCCATGTTTGGCTACATCAATTCGTGCCAGCAATTGGTGGGCGAGCATTTCGGGGCCGGAACGCGCTTTCCCCTGATCTTTGCCGGGATGGCGATGGTGATGGCCACCACCAATTTCATCAATTCGCGCATCGTCATGCGTTTCGGCGCCCGCCGGGTCAGCCACACCGCCTTGGTCGTCTATATCGCCACCAGCGCGCTGCAATTCTATATGGCCACCCGCCCGGATGAGACCTTGTGGGAATTCGTGCCGATGATGACGGTCAACATGTGCTTGCTGGGCTTTTTGGGCGCGAATTTCTCGTCCATCGCGCTACAACCCTTTGCCAGCAAGGCGGGGGCAGCTTCTTCGGCGCAGGCGTTTATTCGCATGGTGCTTGCCTCGTGGCTGGGCGCGTTGATCGGTCAGGCCTATGATGGCACGGCGCGCCCGCTGGCCTTTGCGCTGCTGACGGCGGGCTGCGGCTGCCTGACGCTGATCCTGTACAGCGAAAAGGGCGAATTGTTCCGCCGCCGTAACCCTCCCGGCACGACCTATCCGGTGGCCTGAAGGGGGCTGTTGACGCAACCCCTGCATCGTGACCGGACCGAGCGCGAGCAAGTGTAACATCTTTTAATCCGCCATACGCCAGCGCCGCGTCATGGTTTAGGTCCACCTATGCGCGACACTTCGGCCTTCGCAATTGCAACATAGGGTGGAGTTCCCCACCGAACGTGTTGACCGAATTGCTCAATCCAGCAATCCTAACATGCGCCGCTCGATCACTTAATAATAACCACTAAGGATATGACGAATATTCTTTTTCAGGCATATTCATTCACGACTATGATTTATTGTTCATCCTAAATGTATATTCGCAAATTGGGCCAAAAATTTGCCATTTTGCACATGATTTCGCCGGCCGCCTGCAAACAACGGTTCGCATATTGCAAGTGGCATGCAGGCTGATCCGATTCAAAATGCAATGAAATCGCCAAAATGGCCGCCGATTTCAGAAAATAATCCCATTTGGTTCAAGATGTCACCAAACCGTTCACCATCAATTTTTACAATTTGATCACCGCTCCTTACAGATAGTTAACGCCTGTTTTCAAAGGCTATTTCGCCAAAACAGAACAGGGGTCACCAGTATGAGCGTGAATTTGATCGTGATTTTGGCTGCTACAAGTCTGGCCGCAACCCACGCGACCGAGGCGATACGTTCATCCCAAGCCTTGCCCAACGCCCATGCCGCACAAAACAGTTCGGCGGGGAAAAATCACCCCGTTGGTACCGAATGGGCCTATGAAAAATTCAAGCACAGTGCATCGCACAACGTGAACTTTCCGGTTCGCCCCAACCCCCACGCCTGCGGCGCGCATGGCGTGGCAATCTCGGCCTGCTGAACCGGCGGCATTCATCACGAACGACCGGCCCCGTCACAAGGCGGGGCCAACCAGCCCTTCACACCCGCGCAACCGCGCGCGCCAGATCCCCCCGGCGATAGGGCACCATGGGCACCTGCGCAGGCGGCGACGCCATCGCCCCGATCAAGCCCGCAGTCAGGAACCGCAGCTTTTCCGCCTTGCTGGTGGATACGCGAACATCCCAAGCCTTTGGCCCACGCTGGGCCACTTTGCGGGCAATCGCGCCATAGATGCCCGCCGCCGACAGCACGGCCCAACGGCACCGAAACGGCAGACGCGCCGCCCCCGCCCGCGCGCTGGCCTCATAGACCTGTGCCGTGGCGCACATGCGCGCCACAATCCCGACCAAAGCGGCACGATGTTCAGGCGCCATCAGGTCTGCCTCACGCACCCCCGCATTGGACAACCAGTCAGAGGGCAGGTAGCAGCGCCCCGCCGCGTGATCCTCGGCAATGTCGCGGGCGATATTGCCCAATTGAAACGCTATGCCCAGATCGCTGGCCCGGTTGAGCGTGTCGGCATCTTCGGGATCAACGCCCATCACCAGCGCCATCAACACGCCCACCGCCCCGGCGACGTGATAACAATAGCCCAGCATGTCCAGTTCGGTTTTGGGCCTCCATCCGGCCGCATCCAGCGCAAATCCGGCAATTACATCGCCGGTATGCACCGCATTGATCCCGCATTCGGCGGCCACCACGCCCAGCGCGTCGAATGCGAAATGCCCGGTCGCATCCCCGCCCAGCGCTCGTGCGGTCAAACGGCGGATCTGCTCCAACCGCTCCGCCGCCCCGGCCTGCGCACCCAAGGCGCCACCATGGTCCTGATCATCGGCCAGATCATCACACGCCCGGCACCAGGCATAGAGCAGCCAGACCCTTTCCCGCGTGGCCGCATCAAACAATTTCGATGCGGCGGCAAAGCTCTTGGATCCTCGCGCGATGCTCTCACGCGCCGCCTCGACCAAAGCCGCCCGGTCTATCATACCCGGCCGATCACAGGGTCTTGGGGTCCATGCGGATGATCTGCTCACCCGGTTCATGGGCCGCCATCCGGTCGAGCAGCAGGTCCAGCTCACGCTCGGCCAGAATGATGCCCTGATGCGCGGGGCGGATAAAACCGACCTCGCCCATGTGGCGGTTAAACGCCAGCAATCCGTCATAGAACCCAAAAGCGTTGAGCAAACCCACCGGCTTCTGGTGATAGCCAAGTTGCGCCCAGCTGACCGCTTCCCACAGCTCATCCATCGTGCCCACCCCGCCCGGCAGGGTCAGGAAACCGTCCGAAAGACGCTCAAACGCGGCCTTGCGCTCATGCATCGTCTCAACCGTGATCAATTCGGTCAGGCCCGTATGCTCAACCTCTACATGGGCCAGCGCCACCGGGATCACGCCGATCACCTCGCCCCCGGCCTCCATCGCCGCGTCCGCCACAGCCCCCATCAGGCCAAGCCGACCGCCACCATACACAAGCCCAATCCCGCGCCTTGCCAGCTCGGTGCCCACTTCACGGGCCAGTTCGATATAACGGGGATCGGCGGGAGTGGCTGAGCCACAATAGACAGCAATGCGTTTCATGCCCCCCACTTTAGCGATTGTGCAGGGGATGGCCAGATGGGTCTTGGGGGAATTTTGGGGATGGGATTTTGTTGATGTGCGTGTGCCTCCGGCGGGCAAAGGGCGGGGGCCCTTTGCAATCCCGATACTGTCGGCGATGCGTCACGGGTGCAGCGTTGTGTATTGGAGGGAAGTTGCGGTGTTTTATAGCCGCTTCGCGGCGGGGGATGGCCGGAATGTTGGGGGAGAAACAGGCATAGACCGCCACTGGCTATGACCGGGACTGGTAGTTATCTGCCACTCTGCCTTAAACGAGAAAACCAACCGATCATGGATGCACACACGGCAAGCGTGACGACCCACACTATGTAATCAGCTTTGAAGGCAAACTGTAGAGCCAATGGAATAACCGTGAAACCAATCAGCATCAGCGCCCCAGGGAGCCACCATAAACCGCGAGCAATCAGAACGATAAGCGAGGCAAGCGCGAATGCCGCAAACAGCATCAATGCCGTCGGAACTTTCGTTTGATCGGACCTCCAATCAAGGTTCAGGTAGAAGATCCAGTAGCTTATCGTGAGCACTACGGCATAGGTGATGAGAAATGCGATCCGTTTCATCCAAAGATGATTGCAGCCGATCCGATTGTCCGCAAGTGGGGCGCTTGCCACCATTCATGCAACGGCAGCTTTGACACCGGATCCTAAACGTCTTTCTTCTTCCCGCGAAGCGGCTTATTCGCCCCTCCAAACTCACCCCCAACACCGCCTCTCGCCCAAAACCGCCCAGTAACGGGATTGCAAAGGGCCCCCGCCCTTTGCCCGCCGGAGGCAAAATAACCCCCCAACAAAAACCTACCCCGCCAAATCCTCTATCATCAACCCGGCGGTGGCTTTCGCACTGCCTACAACGCCGGGAATACCCGCCCCCGGATGCGTCCCCGCGCCGACCAGGTACAGATTGGGGATCACATCATCACGGTTATGCCCACGGAACCACGCGCTCTGCGTCAGGATGGGTTCGAGGCTGAAGGCGCTGCCCATATAGGCTGAGAGGTCGGTTTCGAAATCGGTGGGGGCATAGTGGAACTTGGTGGCGATCCGGTCGTGGATGTCGGGGATCAGGCGGCGGCCCACTTCGTCCAGGATGCGCTTTTCAAGGATGGGGCCGACTTCGTCCCAATCGACCGACAATTTGCCGCGATGGGCGACGGGCACCAGCGCATAGAAGGTGCTGCGTCCTTCGGGCGCCATGGACGGGTCGGACGCGGTGGGATGGTGCAGATAGATCGAGAAGTCGCGCGGCAGCACGCCATTGTCGAAAATATCCTCAAGCAGTCCCTTATAGCGCGGCCCGAACAGGATCATGTGATGCGGGATCTGGGGGAATTGCCCCTCCAGCCCGAAATGGACGACGAACAGGCTGGGCGACCAGCGTTTGCGCGCCAGCGATTTGGCATAAGCCTGTCCACGCGGCGTGTCGGAGAGCAGGTCGCGATAGGTGTGCATCAGGTCGCCATTGCTGGCCACGGCGTCGAAACGTTCGCGCCAACCACTTTTGGTTTCAACCTCATGCGCGCGGTTGCCGATCGTGTGGATCTGCACCGCGCCATCATTCAGGCGCATGACCCCGCCGAGCCGTTCAAACAAAGCCGCCATGCCCGCGACAAGGCGATTGGTGCCGCCCCGCGCCCACCACACCCCGCCATCCTTTTCCAGCTTGTGGATCAGGGCATAGATGCTGCTGGTGGCCATCGGATTGCCGCCGACCAACAGCGTGTGAAAGGACAGAGCCTCGCGCAGCTTTTCCGATTCCACGAAACCGGCGACGCGAGAATAGACACTGCGCCACGCCTGATGCTTCATCAACGCGGGGGCGGCCTTGATCATGCTCTTGAAATCAAGAAACGGGACATGGCCCAGTTTCACATAGCCTTCGCGGTACACCTCGCCCGCAAAGTCCAGAAATTGCTGATATCCAGCCAGATCGCCGGGCGCGACGCGATTGATTTCGCTGCGCAGGCGGGCTTCGTCATTGGAATAATCGAAATGGCTGCCATCGGTCCATTGCAGGCGGTAAAAGGGCATCACCGGCATCAATTCGACGTCGGTTGCGATGTCCTGTCCCGACAGGTTCCACAATTCCGACAGGCATGACGGGTCGGTGATGACGGTCGGCCCCGCGTCAAACGTATGGCCGTCGCGTTCCCACACATAGGCACGCCCGCCGGGTCGCTCTCGCGCCTCAACCAGCGTGGTGGCAATGCCGGCCGATTGCAGGCGAATGGCCAGAGCCAGTCCGCCAAAACCGGCACCAATCACACAGGCCTTTTTCATGAATCCTCAGTTTCCCCGGCAAAGGCCGGTATGGTTGTCGTTTCCAAAACACCCCCGATCGCGCCCAGATCGGCCAGCCCCCGTCCGCCATCCAGCAAACAGGCCACAGCCGCGCCAATAGGCACCGGAGGCCGCCCCATCAACAATCGGATGCGGTCGGCCCATGTTGATTGCCCCGCATAGAAGCGCTCGATCAACCTGTCATTTAGGCGGTAAAAGCGGGCAAAGACCCGGTGGCGCTGATCCGGCACGGCGGCGCCAAACAACATGCGGGCCAGCAGGCGGTAGAACCCGCCCGATTTCCAATGGTCGCGGGCAAATTGCTCGACCCTGGCGGCCAACACCGGGCCCGACAGGTCCGGCATATCGGCAATCATCGCCGCCACCCGTACCGCCGTGGGCAGCGAATAGCCCGTCAGCGGGTGAAACAATCCCGCCGCCACGCCAATCCGCGCCACGCCATGTCGATTGTCGCGCAGGTCATGGGGGTCGCCATCGGCCACGACCGGCAACACCCCCTGCTCCTCGTGCAGGACCTCGGCGACGGTCCACCCCTTGCTTTTGGCATAGGTGGCAATGCGTTCGCGCAAGGCGGGCGCATCAATGTCGGGCGTGTCGGAATAATAGGTATCCTCGACAAACACCGTATCGGGCGAAAAAGGCAGGGCATAGACGAAGCGGAACCCGTCATGCTGGGTCCGGTTGCCGTCCATCACGATGGGGGCGGTCAAACCATGGGGGGCGCTGGTGCGCAGCATCTGGCCCACGAATTTTTGCCACCCGCCGCGCATGCCGGGAAAGGCCGTTGACCCGCGCGCATCGATCACCGCGCCCGCGCGAAACTTTCGCCCATCGGCAAGGGTGAAGCCCCCGCGATCAAACGCCGTCACGGTCGCGCCCGTCAGGATCGAACCTTGGGGCAGGCTTTCGCGCAGGACCGCGTCAAAGCGATCGCTGGATATCGTGCGATAGGGGCTGCTCAAATGGCGACGCTTGCCGGTGAAGCGGACGCTGTAACTGCTCCAACGCGCCACGATCAAAGGTTTAAGCAGCCATCGCGCGGAAACCGGAATATCGCTGAGGAAAAAGGACCAGAGGTGATTGCCCCCCAGCCTTTCGTCCCGTTCCACCAACATGATCCGCAAATCGGGCCGACGCGCCGCCAAGGCCAGCGCCACCAGCCCGCCTGCCAATCCGCCCCCGAGGATGGCAATATCCGTGTCATGTCCAGCCATAGACCAGAGTCTATGTTACCCCAGACCAACCGGCAACCGCCCAAACAGGCAAATGCCAAGGAAATTTATCTTGGCTGCGATGCTGTTTGGGGCATGGCCGACCGGGACGATGGCGGTGCCGGAACCGCCCCTGACAAATCCACCCAATTCTGCGCGAATTCGCCCGCAACGCGCGCTTGCCAAGGGCCGCGCCTTGGCATAACCTGTGATCAATATCCCCGGGGAGCCATGTGGCTGAGAGGTGGGCGTAACGCCCCACGACCCGTTGAACCTGAACCCGTTAATCCGGGCGTAGGGAGGGAACGAGTCTGTCGGCCCGGTATGGTGCCCCCCGCTCCTCCTCTCCTGACGCCGCAGAAAAAAGGCGAATAAAAAACGAAAAAACAAAGGAGAAGGTATGCAGGAAGCTGGAGATCCCACGGCTTGGAGCGCTCTTATTCTTGGTCTGGCCGCCTTGGCCGCAGGAGCAGGGGCGCTTAGGCAACCGGGCGTTTGGCAGACCATGATCGGCGAGGTCGAAGGATCACCCGCCCTACAATTCCTGTGCGGTATGCTGGAATTGATGGTGGGGTCGCTCGTTTATCTGGCCAATCCATGGATACCGCATGACCTTCTTACCTGCATCATCAAGGCGCTGGGCGGATTGATGATGGCCGAGGCTTTGGCCATCCTATTCGCCTGCGATCTTTACACCCAGATGTGGCTCAAAACCCTTGGTAATTTTCACAAGGGCTGGGCCGGCATCACCACTCTTATCGGGCTTGTCATGACCGTGATTGGTATGGCCCGCTTCGGATAGACAGCAGAAAGACATCCATGGCCGACATCAACTCTCCCCTTGAAATTGGCGTCACCACCGGCGCCATCCGTGGCTCGAAGAAGATTTACGTCCCTTCGCCCAGCCATCCCGAAATCAAGGTAGCGATGCGCGAAATCGCGCTGGAGTCGTCGGCCAGGGAACCTGCGGTGCGGGTCTATGACACGTCCGGCCCCTATACCGATCCCAATGCCACGATCGATATTGCCGCCGGCCTTGCCCCGCTGCGCCGCGAATGGATTTTGGCACGCGGCGATGTCGAGGACTATGAAGGCCGCGCGATCAAGCCCGAAGACAATGGCTTGAAAGGCCCGGATCGCAGCGGCGGCGTGCCCGCCTTCCCCGGCGTCAACACCCGCCCCCTGCGCGCCAAGGCCGGGGCCAATGTCAGCCAGATGCACTATGCCCGCCGCGGCATCGTCACCCCCGAAATGGAATATGTGGCCCAGCGCGAAAACCTTGGCCGCGCCATCCTGAAGGAAAAGCTGGAGCGTGACGGGCAAAGCTGGGGCGCGGAAATCCCCGATTTCGTGACGGGCGAGTTCGTGCGGTCAGAAGTGGCGCGGGGCCGCGCCATCATTCCCTCGAACATCAACCATCCCGAATCCGAACCGATGGCGATTGGCCGCAATTTTCTGGTCAAGATCAACGCCAACATCGGCAATTCGGCGGTGGCATCGGACGTCGCCAGTGAAGTCGACAAAATGGTCTGGGCCATCCGCCACGGCGCCGACACGGTGATGGACCTGTCCACCGGGCGCAACATCCATGACACGCGCGAATGGATCCTGCGCAATTCGCCCGTCCCCATCGGCACCGTGCCCATCTATCAGGCGCTGGAGAAGGTCGGCGGCATTGCCGAGGATCTGACGTGGGAAATCTTCCGCGACACGCTGATCGAACAGGCCGAACAGGGCGTCGACTATTTCACCATCCATGCCGGCGTTCGCCTGCCCTATATTCCCCTGACCGCCAAGCGCGTGACGGGCATCGTGTCGCGCGGCGGCTCGATCATGGCCAAATGGTGTCTGGCCCATCACAAGGAATCGTTCCTTTACGAACGGTTCGACGAAATCACCGAGATCATGAAGGCCTATGACGTGGCCTATTCGCTGGGCGATGGCCTGCGCCCCGGTTCGATTGCCGACGCCAATGACGAGGCGCAATTTGCCGAACTCTACACGCTGGGCGAACTGACCAAGCGGGCGTGGGAACAGGACGTTCAGGTGATGATCGAAGGCCCCGGCCATGTGCCGATGCACAAGATCAAGGAAAACATGGACAAGCAGCTGGCCGCCTGCGGCGAAGCCCCGTTCTACACGCTCGGGCCGCTCGTGACCGATATCGCGCCGGGTTATGACCACATCACGTCGGGCATTGGCGCGGCGATGATCGGCTGGTTCGGCACGGCGATGCTTTGCTATGTCACGCCCAAGGAGCACCTCGGCCTGCCCGACCGCGATGACGTGAAGGTGGGCGTGGTGACCTACAAGCTGGCCGCCCATGCGGCGGATCTGGCCAAGGGGCATCCGGCGGCGAAGTTGCGCGACGACGCCCTGTCGCGCGCGCGTTTCGAATTCCGCTGGCGCGACCAGTTCAACCTGTCGCTCGACCCCGACACCGCCGAGCAGTATCACGACCAGACCCTGCCCGCAGAAGGCGCCAAGACGGCCCATTTCTGCAGCATGTGCGGGCCGAAATTCTGCAGCATGAAGATCACGCAGGAAGTGCGCGAATTCGCGGCCAAGCAGAACGCGCCCATCGAAACATTTGCCGCCGCGCAGGACGCCGAAGCGGGCATGGCGCAGATGAGCGAGAAATATAAGGAAGCGGGCGATCTCTACATTCCTGCTGCGGAATAAGGGTTCGGTTTGAGTGGATGAAAGGGTCGGGGGCCGGGGTGGTCGTCGGCCCTTTTTTGTTTGATGCCTCCGGCGGGCAAAGGGCGGGGGCCCTTTGCAATCCCGATACTGTCGGCGGTGGGATGCGATGGCGGCCTTGCGGGAAATTTCAGCGTTTTGATTGTAAAGCCTGCGGCGCTTTTAGCGCGAGTTTGCTGCGCCGCAGGCTTTCAACACCCATGCCCAGAAACGCCACCCCGCAAACCACCCGCAACCCCAAAACGGGATTGTTAAGGGCCCTCGCCCTTAACCCGCCGGAGGCAAATACCCCCTTCCCTTCCCCCCAAAAATCCCGCAGCGGTGAATCCCATGCAAAACCCCGCCGCCGATCTTGCCATCCGCCTGCGCCGCGCCGCGTTCAACCGCGCGCTGGAACAAGGCGACCTTGACGCCATCACGCCGATCCTTGCGCCCAATGTGACCTTGATCACCGGCACGGACAGCGCGCTGCTGAACGGGCGCAAGGCGCAATTGCTGGCGTGGAAGCGTGAATTTGCCGCCCCTGCGGCCCAGCGCTCGATCTATGTCCGGACACCGGAAACCATCATCGTCAGCGCCATTGAACCCATCGCCATGGAACACGGCGCATGGCGCGGCGCCGCCGTCGAGGGCAAAGTGCAAGCATCGGGCACCTATGCGGCCAAGTGGCGCAATCTTGCCCCGATGGGGCCGGATGCCAATTGGGTGCTTGTCGCAGAGATTTTCGTAACGCTGGCCTGAAACCATCAACCAAGTCAGCAAAAAGAGTTCATAAAATTCGCCAAAGTGGCATTTCATTCATGGATTTGTCAGATCAGCACTGCCATATGGATCTCGCGGCCTAGTCGGCTCTTATTGAAGAGGCTACCAACCCGACTGGGCCGCAACTCTTCCCCAAATTTCTGCGCGCAAGCAAAAGGGCGGCCGGAAGTCATCTTCCAGCCGCCCCTTGGGTTTTGTAGCGCGTATTTCAGCTTTGGAACCGACCCGTTTCCGGGTCCAGGTTCTTACTGGCCTTCGACAACTTCCTTGCTGTCGAGGTGCTGAACTTCGTGCATGTCAAAGTTCACGGGAGCCTTGTTGAACGTGCCCGAAACGCCATTCTTGGTCACCTTCAGTTCGAAGGGCACCTTGCCGTTGTAGGCCGAACCCTTGAGAACCTTCACGCCGTTCTGAACTTCCGAGGTGTAGGTGTAGGTCACGCCCTGATAGGTGAAGCTCTGCTTGGGAGCTTCGTCAGCGAAAGCAACGGTGGGCAGAAGAGCGAAAGCAGCGGCAGCGATAACAGTCTTGATCACGGCAAATTCCCCTATTTGGTTAGGATTCATTGCCTCGAAGCACCCTTTATGTTGTTGAACCCCGTCTATCGTGAATGGTGGGATTCGAGCAATTGCATTCACCAACGAGTTGATTGCATTTTTTGCAAACGGCGACAGCCCTGCCTAAAATTAATGTCCACCTATCTCGTTAGAATTCGCCATTATTCCTCGGAATTGGGGGATTTTTGATGTTCCGTCGCCTTCAGATCCGCATAAGGCTTGAATAGGAATGCATACAAGTTTCACCCGTTCATCCTGGTAGAATGATCCAAATTCATCAAAGAATCATCAGATCGAATCACTGAATTCAAATCAACGAAAAACCATTTTGGAATGTTGCGTCGCAACAAAGAACCGAATCACCCCGGATGCCAATCGGGATCGGCCAATTCAAACCCTTCGAACCGGAATCCCGGCGCCACAACGCAACTGACCAAGGCCCAACCGTCCTTCGCCCGCGCCGTTTGCCAATATCGCGTCGGGATCACGCCCTGCGGCTCATCCCCCGCCAGAACATCGCCGCCCAAACGGATCCAGCGCACCGGCCCCGCATCATCCTCCGCCACGCCCAGATCCAGCGCCGACCCGGCGTGCCATAACCACACTTCGGCGGCGTCGATCCTGTGCCAATGCGACGTCTGCCCCGCCTCCAACAGGAAATAGATCGTGCTGACGCACCCGCGATCAGGCCCTTCGCGCCATAATTCGACGTACCATCCACCCTCGGGATGCGGCTGCATGCCAAGGCGTTCGATTATCGCCACAGCCTTTGGATCACGCTCTGCCATCACAACTCTCCCA
The DNA here is from genome assembly GCF_057401885.1 of Novosphingobium sp. 550D. NCBI lineage: Bacteria > Pseudomonadati > Pseudomonadota > Alphaproteobacteria > Sphingomonadales > Sphingomonadaceae > Novosphingobium > Novosphingobium sp. 550D. Next base: position 631,918 of record NZ_CM171613.1, read on the forward strand.
AAGCTTCCCACATCTGCCGCACCGCTTCCGGGTGGCACAGGTCCGTGCCGGGCGACAGGACCGCCGCCGTCCCCGCCGCCATGCCCCAGCGGAATGCACCCGCTGCATCTTCGTCGCGCAAAAAGCCATGGACCATACCGCCCACGAAACTGTCCCCCGCGCCCGTCGCGCTCTTAACCGGAACGTCCAGCGCGGGCCGGACGATCACCCCGCCCGCATGGGCCAGAACCGCCCCTTCGTGCCCCATGGACACCGCGACATGGGCCGCCTTTCCGGCGCGCACCATATCCATGGCCGCCTCGCCCACATCCTGCGCCCCGTCCAGCTTGCGCCCGACCAGCGTTTCAAATTCGCCAAGGCTCGGCTTGACCAGATAAAGCCCGCCCTGCTCCAGCGCAGCGGCCAGAGCAGGCCCCGATGTATCGACCACCAGCCGCACATCGCGCCCCGCCAACCCCGCCGCCAGCCGCGCATAGAAATCCACCGGGACGCCGCGCGGCAAAGACCCACTGGCCACCAGCCATCCGTGATCCAGACCCGCCACCCGGTCAAAGGCCGCCTGCCACTCCGCCTCGCGGATCAAGGGACCATCGGGGACAAAGCGGAACTCCTTGCCGCTGGCCCTTTCATACACCGCCAGCGATTGCCGCGTATGGTCACGGATGGGGATGCGAAACCGCTCCAACCCATGTTGGTCCAGCAATTCGTCGAGCAAGGCCCCCGTGGCCCCGCCCGCCAGATAAATGACCTCGACCGCGGCAGGCGATAAATCATGGCCCAATCGGGCCAGCACGCGCGCCACATTGATGCCGCCCCCGCCCGGATCGTAACGCTCGTCATGCGTGCGGATCTTGTGGGTGGGGAAAACCTGCTCGGCCTCGCACGAACCGTCGATGGCCGGGTTCATCGTCAATGTGGCGACGCGCATCGGGCATTTACCTCTTGCGGACGAATTCGGCGCGCAGCACCAGCCCCTTGATCCCGTCATAACGGCAATCGATCTCTTGCGGATCGCCCGTCAGGCGGATCGATTTGATCAACGTGCCGCGCTTCAACGTCTGGCCCGCGCCCTTGACCTCCAGATCCTTGATCAGCGTCACCTGATCGCCATCGGAAAGCAGATTGCCCACCGCATCGCGCACTTCGACCGTATCGGCAGCGGCCTGTTTGGCGGCCAGTTCCGATGCGGGCAGCCATTCGCCGCTTTCCTCGTCATATACGTAATCTTCTTCGGCGCTCATGTCGGTTCCTTTCATATGCCCCTTGGCACGCCATCCGTGCCTTGGCCATCGCGCGGCCTGTAACGGGTAACAAATTGTCGCGCTTTGCGCTGTGTCAGCCTGCGTTCACGCGGATCATGTCAGCTATGTTGCCATAGTTTTTCAGCGTTCGAATTTTTCAGCAAGGACCCGCGTCATGTCCATCGCTTTTCAAAAGACCGTGCTGGCCGCCAGCGCTCTGGCCGCCGGTATGTCGCCCCTCGCCTCCACCTTTGCCTCTGCCCAGATCGGTGGTCAGGGCTATTCCGATCCGGCCTATTCCGCGCAGGAACCCTATAACGGCCAAGCCTATAACGGTCAGCCCTATAATGGCCAGCCGCAAGGTGGCTATGACTATCGCAATCCCCCGCCCGAACCGTCGGCGCCCGAAGGCTATGACGGCCGCACCCTGCCCCCCGCCCCGCAGGGCTATGTCGCGGGCGCCGAGGATCGGGCCGCCGATGCACGCTATGCTGCGGACGCCGAAAACTGGGCGCGCAACAATTGCGTAAAATCGCGGGGCAACACCGGGGCGGGCGCTCTGGTGGGCGGCGTGCTGGGCGCGATCATCGGGGGCGGATTGGCCGGTCGCCATGACACGGGCGTCGGCATGGCTGCAGGCGCGGCCATCGGCGCCGTGGGCGGCGCGGCCGTGGCCAGCAGCAGCGGCGGCGAAACCAGCCCCGGTTGCCCGCCGGGCTTTGTCGTGCGCGGCGGCGCCCCTGTCTATGCCTATGCGCAAAGTGATTATTATTACGCGGCGCCCTCGTGGTATCGCCCATGGGTCTATGTCGATAATGCGTGGATCTATCGTCCCTATCCCTATCACGGATGGTATTACCGCACTTATCGCCCGATGCCCCGTGGCGGCTATTACGGCGGTCCGGGCCGTGGCTGGGGCGGTCCGCGTGGCGGCTATTACGGTCGCGGCGGATGGGGCGGCGGTTGGGGTCACGGACACCACCACTAAGACCTGAATGAATGACACAAGTTCGGGCGGCATGGGCAAGCAAGTCTGTGCCGCCCGAAACATTTTCGTGCCTCGACGGCGCAACATGGCGCTGATAGCCGACATGGCATGAAGCACCCCCTGCAATATCGCGATTTCCAGTTTTACTGGCTGGCCCGGCTGACGGCCATGCTGGGGCATAATGCGATGGTCATGGCGCTGGGCTGGGCGGTCTATGATGTGGCGCGGGCCAGTTACGGGGTGCGTGCGGCGGCTTTGCGGCTTGGCCTTGTGGGGCTGGCGCAATTCCTGCCGTTTCTGATCTTCAACCCGATGGCGGGCCTTGTGGCGGATCAATATGACCGGCGCAAAGTCGTGCGCATCGCGCTGATCGGACAATTGGCCTTTCTGATCCCGCTATGCTTTCTGGCGATGAAGGGCGGGCTGTCGCTGGCGGTTTTGTATATTGTGGCTTCTGGGTTTGCCGCATCGCGGGCCTTTTACATGCCGGCGATGAATGCGCTGCTTTCCGCCACGGTGCCGGTCGAAGCGCTGCCGCGCGCGATTGCTCTGGGGGCGATTGCGGGGCGCGTGGGGGGCATTCTGGGGCCGGTGCTGGGCGGATATGCCTATGCGGTTTCGCCGGGCGCGGCCTTTGGCTTTGCCGCCGCGCTGCTGCTGGTCGCCTTTGCCGCCCAGGTCATGATCAGCGCGCAGGCCAGCCATTCACGCGGATCACGCGGTCGCCCGCTCGAATTGATGCGTGAAGGATTGACCTATGTCCGCTCGAACCGCCTGTTGTTCGGCACGATCACACTGGACATGTTCGCGACCTTGCTGGGCGGGGTGACGGCGCTCTTGCCGGTCTATGCGCGTGATATTTTGCATGTCGGCCCGGATGGGCTGGGCCTGTTGCGGGCGGCCTCTTCGGTCGGGGCGCTGGCCACCGCCTTGTTCGTGTCATGGCGCCCGGTGGGCCAACATGTCGGGGCCAAGATGCTGGGGGCGGTGGGCGTCTATGGCGTTTTTACCGTGGTGTTCGGGATTTCGACCTCTTTCTGGCTCTCGGCTTTCTGTCTGGCGCTGCTGGGCGCGGCGGATATGGTGTCGGTGCTGATCCGCCAAACCTTGATGCAGGTGTCCACCCCCGATGAAATGCGCGGGCGCGTGGGGGCGATCTCCACCCTGTTCATTTCGGCCTCCAACGAATTGGGCGAGATGGAATCGGGCATTGCCGCCGCGCTGATGGGCCCGGTGGGCGCGGTGGTGTTCGGCGGGGCGGCCTCTATCGTGATCGCGGCGACATGGGCGCGGCTGTTCCCGGTGCTGCTGGACGCGGACGGATTTCACAACAAACCGGCTGCCTGATCACCGTCAACGACCGGACGGTTGCAAATGGTAGCGCAATCATGGACACAGGCCGCCAACGAATCCCTTTTTGCCAAGGAGCCAATCATGTCCTCTGCCACCACGGGCGCCTATCTGATCGGCGCCCAGCGCCGCACCAGCGCCAACAGCTTTACCGGCATCGAGGCCGCCACCGGCAAGGCGCTGGATGGTGAATTCTCGATCACCCCGGTTGCCGAAATCGACGAAGCCTGCGCGCTGGCCGCCGCCGCCTTTGACACGTTCCGCGAAACCACGCCGGATGCGCGCGCGACCTTCCTTGAAACCATCGCCGCCGCGCTGGAATCACGCGCCGAGGCGATCGTGGCCCGCGCCATGCTGGAAAGCGGCTTGCCGCAGGGCCGGTTGAACGGCGAGCTGGGCCGCACCACGGGTCAATTGCGCATGTTTGCCAAAATCCTGCGCGAAGGCGACTGGGCCGGGGCGATCATCGAGCCTGCCCTGCCCGAACGCCAGCCTTTGCCGCGCCCCGACCTGCGCGCGCGCCAGATCGCCGTTGGCCCGGTTGCCGTGTTTGGCGCCTCGAACTTCCCGCTGGCCTTCTCGGTTGCGGGCGGTGACACCGCCTCGGCGCTGGCCGCCGGTTGCCCGGTGGTGGTCAAGGCCCATCCGGCCCACCCCGGCACCTCGCTGCTGGCCGGTGAAGCGATTGCCGAAGCGGTCGCCGCCTGTGGCCTGCCCGAAGGCGTGTTCAGCCTGGTTCAGGGCACCGGCCATGAAACGGGCACCACGCTGGTGGCCAATCCGCATATTCAGGCGGTCGGCTTTACCGGATCGCGTGGCGGCGGTCTGGCGCTGATGTCGGTGGCGGCCAGCCGTGCGCAGCCGATCCCGGTCTATGCCGAAATGTCCTCGATCAACCCGGTCCTGCTCTTCCCCGCCGCGCTCGCCGCGCGGGCCGAGGAACTGGGCAAGGCTTATGTCGGCTCGCTCAGCCTGTTCGCGGGTCAGTTCTGCACCAACCCCGGCGTGGTGGTGGCGCTCGATGGTCCCGACCTCGACCGCTTCCTTGGCGCGGCCAGCGAAGCGCTGAATGCGGTCCCCGCGCAGGTCATGCTGACGGGCGGCATTGCGGCGGCCTATGCCAAGGGTATCGATGCCCTGACGCAGGCCGATGGCGTGTCGGTTCTGGCCGCGGGCGCCGATGGTTCGGCCCAATGCGGGGCCGCGCGCCTGCTGGCGGTCGATGCGGCGCACTTGCTGGCCAATCCGGCGCTGACGCATGAAGTCTTCGGCCCCTCCTCGCTGGTCATCCGTTGTCAGGATGCCGGGCAGATCGTCGCGGTTCTCGAAAGCCTCGAAGGCCAGCTCACCGCCACGCTGCATATGGACGAGGCTGATTACGCGCTGGCCGCCCCGCTGCTGCCCATTCTGGAGCGCAAGGTTGGCCGAATCCTCGCCAATGGCTGGCCCACGGGCGTCGAAGTGTCGCGCAGCATGGTTCACGGCGGCCCCTTTCCCGCCACGTCCGATCCGCGCACGACATCGGTGGGCGGCATGGCGATCCATCGCTTCCTGCGCCCGGTCTGCTATCAGGCGCTGCCCGATGTGCTGTTGCCCGCCGCGCTCAAGGCCGCCAATCCGCTGGGTCTGCCGCGTCGCCAGTTCGATTGAGTGAGGCCGGCACTGGATTAAGTGCCGATCCGCGCTACATGAACATCCAAAGGCCCGGCGCAAACCGCAGGGCCCAAGGAGCATGATGAGCGAGATCCTGATCTGTCCGCATTGCGGGGGCGCCAATCGCGTGGCGCGCGAAAGGCTGGGCGATGGGCCGCAATGCGGCAAATGCCACAAGAGCCTGTTTACCGGCCACCCTTTACCCGTCGATGCCGCCGGTTTTGCCGCCCATGTTCAACGCGGCACCTTGCCGGTGCTGGTCGATTTCTGGGCGCCGTGGTGCGGGCCGTGCCGTGCGATGGCCCCCGCCTATGAACAGGCCGCCGCCGCGCTCGAACCCTATTTCCGCGTGATCAAGGTCGATACCGAGGCGCAGCAAGCCCTTGGCGCGCAATATGCGATCCGATCGATCCCCACGCTGATGCTGTTGCAGGGCGGACGGGAAATCCGCCGACAAGCCGGAGCCATGGACGCCCGCCGCATCGTGGATTGGGCCAGAGGATGAGCCAAACCCCCTATGATGCCTTTGGCGGCGAGGCCGCGGTGCGCGCGCTGGTCTCGCGCTTCTATATCCTGATGGACACTTTGCCCGAGGCCAAGGCGTGCCGCGATGTGCATCCGCCTTCCCTCGCTCGGGCCGAGGAGAAATTGTTTGAATATCTGACCGGCTGGCTGGGCGGGCCGCCGCTCTATACCGACAAATATGGCCACCCGCGCCTGCGCATGCGCCATTTCGTCGCCCCCATCGGCGGGGCGGAGATCGAAGGCTGGCTCTTGTGCTTCAAACAGGCATGGGCCGAGGTGATCCCGCAATCCCCCCTGTCCGACACGATCCTTGAAAAGATCGAGGCTTTGGGCTGGCACATGGCCAATAAGCCGGAAAGCGCATCAGAGGGCGGGCGCGCTTGAACTGGCAATTCTGGATCGACCGGGGCGGCACGTTCACCGACATTGTCGCCCGCGCGCCGGATGGCACGCTGCGCACAGCCAAATTGCTCAGCGAAAACCCGCAAGCCTATCGCGATGCCGCCACGGCGGGCATTCGACGGATCATGGGCGTCGCGCCGGGCGCCCCCATCCCGCCGGGCAGCATCGATGCCGTCCGCATGGGCACGACCGTCGCCACCAATGCCCTGCTGGAACGCAAGGGCGAGAAGGTGCTGCTGCTGATCACGCAGGGCTTTGGCGATCTGTTGACCATGGGCCACCTTGCCCGCCCGCGCCTGTTCGATCTGGACATCCGCCTGCCCGCGCCGATCCATGACGGGGTGGAGGAAGTGTCGGGCCGGGTCGCCGCCGATGGGGCGATCCTGACGTCCTTGGACGAGGATGCGATGCGCGAGGCCCTGCTGCGCCGCCGCGCACAGGGTTACACCGCCTGCGCCATCGCGCTGATCCATGGCTGGCGCTATCCCGATATGGAGGCGCGTTTGGCAAAACTGGCCCGCGAGGCCGGGTTTACCCAGATCACCCAAAGCCATGAGGCCAGCCGCGCCATCGGCATGGTTGCGCGCGGGCGGACAGCGGTGGTCGATGCCTATCTCTCACCCGTGCTGCGCCATTATGTGGCGCAGGTGGAGGAGGATCTGGGCACGGGCGTGCCGCTCTATTTCATGCGTTCGGATGGCGGCCTATGTGCGGCGGCCGATTTTCAGGGACGCGATGCGATTCTGTCCGGCCCGGCGGGCGGCATTGTCGGGGCGGCGCGCACCGCACAACAGGCCGGGTTTGACCATATCGTCGCCTTTGACATGGGCGGCACATCGACCGACATCGCGCTTTATTCCGGCGCCTTTGAACGAAATTATGAAGCACAGATCGCAGGCGTCGATATTCGCGCCCCAATGATGGCCATCGACACGATTGCGGCGGGCGGCGGTTCGATCCTGCATTACGACGGGTTGCGCATGAGTGTTGGGCCGGACAGCGCCGGGGCCAATCCGGGGCCGGCCTGTTACCGGCGCGGCGGGCCATTGACGATGACCGACGCCAATCTGTTGTGCGGGCGGATTGCGCCGGAGCATTTCCCGGCGATCTTTGGCCCCGATGCCAACCAAGCGCTGGACCGCGAAGCAGTCGAGGCCGGATTTGCCGCCATGGCCGCCCGGATCGGCGGCGGACGCAGCGCGCAGGACGTGGCCGAAGGGTTCCTGCAAATCGGTGTGGCGCAAATGGCCGCCGCGATCAAAAGGCTGGCGCTGGGGCGCGGGGTCGATCTGCGCGATTACACGCTGCAATGTTATGGCGGGGCCGGCGGGCAGCATGCCTGTCTGGTCGCGGCGGAATTGGGCATGGGGTCGGTGCTGGTGCATCCGCTGGCCGGGGTTCTCTCGGCCTATGGCATGGGTCTGGCCGATCGTAGCGCGGCGCGGGGGGCCATGATGGACCGCGCGCTGGATGGGGATGCCATCACGGCGGCGCGGGCATTGGCCGATGATCTTGCCGCCGATGCCTTGGCGGAATTGGGCGGTTCTGGCGAAATCGCCGTCCATCTGCGTCTGCGCTATGCGGGCACGGATACGGCGCTGAGCGTGTTATGGGGCGATGAGGCCGCGATGCGCGCCGCCTTTGCCGCGCAGCATATGGCCCGCTTCGGCTATATTCAGGACCAGCGCCCGATCATCATCAGCGAAGTTCTGGTCGAAGCGCGATTGGAGGCGCAGGTGCCGCCTTCTCTGCCGGTGCCATCGGGTGATGCCGCAAGCCCGCTGGGCAGGATCGCCATCTGGAGCCGGGGTGCAAGCCTGTCCGCGCCGGTCTATGCGCGTGAGGCAATGGGCGTGGGCGCGGTGATTGTTGGTCCGGCGATGATCCGCGAGGGACTTGCCACCACGATTGTCGAACCGGGATGGCAGGCGCGAATGCTGGATGGCGGCGAATTGCTGCTGACCGGGGGCGCGGCGGTGGCGGCGCATGGCGCATCCGATGGCCAACAGGCCGATCCGGTCATGCTCGAACTCTATGCCTCACGCTTCATGGCTTTGGCGCAGCAGATGGGCGAGGTTTTGAAAAACACCGCCACCAGCGTCAACATGCGCGAAAGGCTGGATTTCTCCTGCGCCTTGTTTGATCCGGCGGGGCAATTGATCGCCAATGCCCCCCATGTGCCGGTACACCTGGGCGCGATGGGGGAAAGCGTGCGCTCGATCATGGCGGCGCGCGGGGACGATATGCGCCCCGGCGATGCTTTCGTGATGAACAACCCCTTTAACGGGGGCACCCATTTGCCCGACATCACGGTCATCACCCCGGTCTTTGATGGGGCCGATCTGATCGGTTTTGTCGCCAATCGCGGGCATCATGCCGATATTGGCGGGACCACGCCCGGCTCCACCCCGCCCCATTCGCGCACCCTTGATGAAGAAGGCGTGGTGCTGGATAATATCCTGCTGCTGCGCGATGGCGTGCTGCGCGAAGAGGATATGCGGCGGGCCTTGATGGATGCCCCCTATCCGGCGCGCAATCCGGAGGCCAATCTGGCCGATTTGCGCGCACAAATTGCCGCCAATGCGGCAGGGGCGCGCGATTTGATCGCCATGGCGGCGCGTCATGGGCGGGCGCAGGTGGCCACCTATATGGCCGATGTTCTGGATCAGGGCGAGGCTGAGGTGCGCCGCGCACTGGCCACGCTCAGGGATGGCGCGTTTTCCTGCCTGCTCGACGATGGGCGGGTTTTGCAGGTTTCGCTGCGCATTACAGAGGGCGGCGCACAGATCGATTTCACCGGCACAGGGCCGCGGGACGATGGCAATTTCAACGCTCCGCCTGCCGTCACCCGCGCCGTGGTGCTTTATGCGCTGCGGGCTTTGGTCGGGCGCGATATGCCGCTTAACGATGGTTGCCTGCGCCCGGTGGAGATTATCATTCCACAGGGCAGCTTCCTTGCCCCCACACCGGGCAGCGCCGTGGTTGCGGGCAATACCGAAATCAGCCAGCAGATCGTCAACGCCGTTCTGGCCGCGATGGGGGCCGGTGCAGCGTCACAGGGGACGATGAACAATTTCCTCTTTGGCAATGGCGCGCACCAATATTACGAAACCATCGGCGGAGGCACGGGCGCCGGTCCCGGCTTTAACGGCGCAGGTCCGGTGCAAAGCCATATGACCAACACCCGCATCACCGATCCCGAAGTGCTGGAATGGCGCCTGCCGGTGCGGTTGGAGCGTTTCGGCATCCGGCATGGGTCGGGCGGCGAAGGGCAATGGCGCGGGGGCGATGGAGCGGTGCGAGCCATCACCGCGCTTGAACCCATGGTGGCGACGCTGGTGTCCTCGTCCCGCCATGTCGCGCCCTTTGGATTGCATGGTGGGCAGGACGGAAAGCCCGGCGCGCAATGGGTGCGCCGCGCCGATGGCCGCATCGAAACCATCGCGGGGCGGGCGCAAATCGCGCTGGAACCGGGCGACATGATCACCATCGAAACACCCGGCGGTGGCGGATGGGGGAACATCTGAGCGAATTTACGCCTATCTAGCCACGCGATACCGGATTATCACCTCTGGTTCCCCCGAAGCACCCCCGACGCCCATCGCGGGGTAACAAGGTGTTTGCACATGACCGAACTTGCCGGGCTGATTGCCCCCCTCGTCGCGCTGCGCCGCGATATTCATGCCCATCCTGAACTGGGGTTTGAAGAACATCGCACCGCACGCGTTCTGGCCGAGCAATTGCGCGCCATCGGGTTGGAGGTGCATGAGGGCATTGGCGGGACCGGTGTTGTGGGGGTTTTGCGCGCGGGCAATGGCGCGCGCAGCATTGGTCTGCGTGCCGATATGGACGCGCTGCCCATCGATGAGAAGACCGGCCTGCCCTATGCCAGCACGGTGCCGGGGTGTTTCCATGGTTGCGGCCATGACGGGCATATGGCCATGCTGCTGGGCGCGGCGCAGGCTTTGGCGGCGGACCATGCCGGTTTGGACGGCACGATCCATTTCATCTTTCAACCCGCCGAGGAAGGGCAAGGCGGCGCGAAGGCCATGATCGAGGACGGTCTGTTCGACCGTTTCCCATGCGACCGGGTCTATGCGCTGCACAATTGGCCCAGCCTGCCCGCAGGCACGATTGCCACGCGCGCAGGGCCGATCATGGGCGCGGCCGACCGGTTTTCGATCACCCTGCGCGGCAAGGGTGGCCATGCCGCCATCCCGCACAACGCCAATGACGCGGTTCTGGCCAGCGCCAGTCTGGTGCAGCAATTGCACACGATCGTCTCCCGCTCGATCCCGGCCAGCGCCAATGCCGTGCTGTCGATCACCCAGATCCATGGCGGACAGGCGTTCAACGTGATCCCGCATGAGGTGTGCATCGGCGGCACGGTGCGCACCTTTGATCCCGCCGTTCAGGACCGCATCGAGGCTCGCCTGCGCCAGATCGCGGCGGGCATTGCCGCCAGTTTCGAGGTCGAGGCCAGCGTCGAATATACCCGCTATTACCCCGCCACGATCAATGACGCGCAGGCCGCAGAAGATGCGTTGAGCGTAGCCGCCACCGTGGGCAAGGCCCTGCGCGCGCCGGAACCGGAGGCGACCTCGGAAGACTTTTCCTTCATGCTTCAGGCCCGCCCCGGCGCCTACATCTGGCTGGGGCAAGGGGTGGGTGACAATCCGCCCCCGCTGCACAATCCGCATTATGATTTCAACGATGGGGTGATGGAAACGGGCATCCGCCTGCATCTGGCCCTTGTACAACATTGGTTGGGGAATGCGGCGTGAGCGAGAAGAAGCAGGGCAGCATCGGCGCCATCGTCGCGGCCAGCAGCGGCAATCTGGTCGAATGGTTTGATTTTTACATCTACGCCTTCTGCTCGATCTATTTCGCCGGGGCCTTTTTTCCCAAGGCCGACCCCACCGGGCAATTGCTGAATACGGCGGGGGTGTTTGCCGCAGGGTTCCTGATGCGGCCCATCGGGGGCTGGTGGTTCGGGCGTTTTGCCGACCGGCACGGGCGGCGCCTGTCGCTGGTGATTTCGGTGGTGACGATGGCGGCGGGGTCTTTGGCCATTGCCTGTTTGCCCACTTATGCCTCGATCGGCGTGTTGGCCCCGGCGCTGCTGGTCGCGGCGCGGCTGGTGCAGGGTTTTGCGCTGGGCGGCGAATATGGCACGGCGGCCACCTATATGAGCGAGATCGCCACCGAAGGGCGGCGCGGGCTTCTGTCATCCTTTCAATATGTTACGCTGGTGGGCGGGCAATTGCTGGCAGCAACACTGGTGGTTATCCTGCAATCGCTCCTGCCTGAAAGTGAACTCAAGGCCTGGGGCTGGCGCATTCCCTTTGTGATCGGGGCGCTGGCGGCACTGGTCGCTCTGGCGGCACGGTCGCGCTTGGAGGAAAGCGGCAGCAGCGAGGCGCGCGAAAGCGAGGAAGCGGGCAGCCTGATCGCTCTGCTGCGCCAGCATCCGCGCGCCTTCCTTTCGGTGCTGGGCTTTACGGCGGGCGGATCTTTGGCCTTTTACACCTTCACCACCTATATGCAGAAATATCTGGTCAATTCGGCGGGCCTGCCGATCACCACGGCCAGTCGGGTGATGACGGTCAGCCTGTTCATCTTCATGATTGTCCAGCCCGTCATGGGCGCGTTGTCGGACCGGATCGGGCGGCGGGCCAATATGCTGATTTTCAGCGGGGGGCTGGCGGTGCTGACCGTGCCGCTGATCGCGCTGCTGGAAAAGGCCGGGTCGCCGGTGATGGCCGGGGCGCTGATCTGTGTCGCCATGGTGCTGATGAGTTTTTACACATCGGTCGCTGGCATCATCAAGGCCGAGCTGTTTCCCACGCAAGTGCGCGCACTGGGCGTGGGTTTTTCCTATGCCGTGGCCAATGCCATTTTTGGCGGCAGCGCGGAATATGTCGCCCTGTGGTCCAAACAGGCGGGCCACGAGGGCGCGTTCTATTGGTATGTCAGCGCGATGATGGTCATGGTTTTTCTGGTCAGCCTGAGCCTGCCGCGCCGCGCGCCCTATCTGGGGGCCGATACGAAGGATTGAGCGCGGCCATTTGTAAACTCCGCCCAAAGAGGCGGAGTTGTCCCGCACCGGCCCTCTCCCCCGGCCCTGCCACCCACAGGGTACACTATACGGGTGGCAGGGCCGGGGGAGAGGGCCGGTGCCGTGGGAAATCGCGGAGGCGATTTCCCAACCCCGTAAAAGATCGCTTTGGCAGGCAATAGAAAAGCCATGGGGCCAATTTCACTCCGCCGCGTGTAGTAGGCTGCGCAAAGCCCATATCGGCGCACGTCAAGTTTCTGGAGTGATTCATGTCCCAAGGTTTGGCCAGATCCACGCTCACCCATCTGGAGCGTCTGGAGGCCGAGAGCATCCACATCATCCGCGAGGTGGTGGCCGAGGCGGAAAACCCGGTGATGCTTTACTCTGTGGGCAAGGACAGCGCGGTGATGCTGCATCTGGCGCGCAAGGCGTTTTATCCCGCGCCGCCGCCCTTCCCGTTGCTGCATGTGGACACGACGTGGAAATTCCGCGCCATGTACGAATTGCGCAACAAGATGGCCGAATTGTCGGGCATGGAGCTGCTGGTCTATCAAAACCCGGAGGCCAAGGAGCGCGGGATCAACCCGTTCGACCATGGCGCTCTCCACACCGACATGTGGAAGACCGAAGGGTTGAAGCAGGCGCTGGACAAGTACGGTTTCGACGCGGCCTTTGGCGGCGCACGCCGTGACGAGGAAAAGAGCCGCGCCAAGGAGCGCATCTTTTCGTTCCGCACCGCATCGCATGGCTGGGATCCGAAGAACCAGCGCCCGGAATTGTGGAACCTCTACAACGCCAAGAAGGCCAAGGGCGAGTCCATCCGCGTCTTCCCGATCAGCAACTGGACCGAGCTGGACGTGTGGCAATACATCCATCTGAACAACATCCCCATCGTGCCTTTGTACTTTGCCGAGGAACGCCCGACGGTGGAACGCGACGGCATGCTCTTGATGGTGGACGATGACCGCTTCCCTCTGCGCGAGGGCGAAGTGCCGGTGATGCGTTCGATCCGTTTCCGCACCTTGGGCTGCTATCCGCTGACGGGTGCGGTGGAAAGCCGCGCCAAGACCTTGCCCGAAGTCATTCAGGAAACCTTGCTGACCACCACCAGCGAGCGGCAGGGGCGCGCCATCGACAAGGATGCGGGCGGCGCAGGCATGGAAGTCAAAAAGCAGCAGGGGTATTTCTGAGATGACCGATCCGGTTTACGTCGTCGACTCGCTGATTGCCGAAGACATCGACGCCTATCTCGACACGCATCAGCACAAGACGATGCTGCGCTTCATCACCTGCGGGTCGGTGGACGACGGCAAATCGACGCTGATCGGGCGCTTGCTCTATGATTCCAAGATGATCTTTGAAGATCAGCTTGCCGCGCTGGAGGCCGATTCCAAGAAGGTCGGCACGCAGGGTCAGGGGATCGATTTCGCCCTGCTGGTCGATGGTCTGGCCGCAGAGCGCGAACAGGGCATCACGATCGACGTGGCCTATCGCTTCTTCAACACCGAAAAGCGCAAGTTCATCGTGGCCGATACGCCCGGCCATGAGCAGTACACGCGCAACATGGTGACGGGCGCCTCGACGGCGGACCTCGCCGTGATCCTGATCGACGCGCGCAAGGGCGTGCTGACGCAAACGCGCCGCCACTCGTTCCTTGCGCATCTGATCGGCATCCGCAACATCGTGCTGGCGGTCAACAAGATGGATCTGGTCGATTATTCCCAGACCCGCTTTGACGAGATCGTCGCCGATTACCGTGCCTTTGCCTCCAGCATCGGGATCGAGGATTTTGTCGCGCTGCCGATTTCCGGCTATATGGGCGACAATATCACCACGCTCTCGGACAACACGCCCTGGTATGCCGCCCCGGCCTATTTCGGGCGCAGTCTGGTCGATCACCTTGAAACGGTCGAGGTCGACACCACGCGGGATCTGGCCAAGCCTTTCCGCATGCCGGTGCAATGGGTCAACCGCCCCAACCTCGATTTCCGCGGCTTTGCGGGCCTGATCGCCAGCGGCAGCGTGAAACCGGGCGACGCCATCCGCGTGCTGCCCAGCGGCAAGACCAGCACGGTCGAACGCATCGTCACGCTGGACGGCGATCTGGATGAGGCCGTCGCGGGTCAATCCGTCACGCTGACCTTTGCCGATGAAATCGACTGCTCGCGCGGCGATGTCATCGCTCTGGCCGACAATCCGCCGCAGGTCGCCGATCAGTTCGAGGCCAGCATCGTGTGGATGGCCGACAGCGCGCTCATTCCGGGCCGCGCCTATTGGCTGAAAATCGGCACGCAGATGGTGTCGGCCACGGTGCAGGCGCCCAAATACACGATCAACGTCAACACGATGGAACATTGCGCGGCGAAAACGCTGGAGCTGAACGCCATCGGTGTGGCCGAGATCACCACCGACCGCCCGATCACGTTTGAACCCTACGGCGAAAACCGCGCGCTGGGCGGCTTCATCCTGATCGACAAGATCGGCAACAGCACGGTTGCGGCCGGCATGCTGCATTTCAGCCTGCGCCGCGCCCAGAACGTGCATTGGCAGGCGCTGGACATCACCCGCGAGGCCCGCGCCGAAATCAAGAACCAGCGCCCCGGCGTGCTGTGGTTCACCGGCCTGTCGGGTTCGGGCAAATCGACCATCGCCAATCTGGTCGAGAAAAAGCTGCATGCTTTGGGCAAGCACACGTTCCTGCTGGATGGCGACAATGTGCGCCATGGGCTGAACAAGGATCTGGGCTTTACCGAGGCGGATCGCATCGAAAACATCCGCCGCGTGGGCGAGGTTGCGCGCCTGATGACCGATGCGGGCCTGATCGTGCTGACCGCGTTCATCAGCCCGTTCCGCGCCGAACGCGATCTGGCGCGCAGCCTGACGCCCGAAGGCGAGTTCTTCGAGGTCTTCATCGACACGCCGCTGGACGTGGCCGAGGCGCGTGACGTCAAGGGTCTGTACAAAAAGGCCCGGTCGGGCGCGCTCAAGAACTTCACCGGGATCGACAGCCCCTATGAAGCGCCGGAAAACCCCGAAATCCGCATCGACACGACCAAGATCAGCCCGGCCGATGCCGCCGAATTGATCGTGGCAAAACTGCTCGGTGACTACTGGATGCCGGAAATCTGAGCCGCTATGCAGTCGGGCATAATAAAGCTGGGAGTGAAGTAGAAGATGTTGCTCTTCAATGGCCATGAGACCCATAGCCGCTCGCTGATCAAGGGGATCAGCTGGCGCGTGTTGGGCAGCATCGATACGTTCATTCTCAGCTGGCTGTTTTCGGGCAATGCCAAGACGGCGGGCGCCATCGCCAGCACCGAGATCATCACCAAGGTGGCGCTGTACTATTTCCACGAACGTGTGTGGAGCTCGATCAACTGGGGCGCAGAGCGTGCCGCCCCCAACGACCCCGCGGCGGAAATCTGAACATGCCCGATCTTATGTCCGACGCCGATCTGGCCGCCGAACTGGCGCGTGTTGCCGGGCAATTGCTGATCACCGTGCGCGACAGCGGGATGGTGACGGGCAAGGCTCTGGGCAAGGCAGGGGACGCCACCGCCAACCAGTTCCTCGTCCACGCCCTGCGCCAGCAGCGCGCGCAGGATGGCCTGTTGTCCGAAGAGGAAAAGGACAATTTCGAGCGGCTGGATCAGTCGCGCGTATGGATCGTCGACCCCGTCGACGGCACCCGCGAATATGGTGAGGCGCGGGCCGATTGGGCCGTCCATGTGGGCCTTGCGGTCGATGGCGCGCCGGTGCTGGGCGCGGTGGCGCTGCCCGGCGCGGATGCCGTTTATCGCAGCGATGCGCCAGTGGCCGTCCCCCCCGCACCCGACGTGCTGCGCATGGTGGTCAGCCGCACCCGCCCCGCCGCCGAGGCCGTGTTCGTGGCCGGTGAACTGGGCGCCGAATTGGTCCCCATGGGCAGCGCGGGCGCGAAAGCCATGGCCGTGATCCGGGGCGAGGCCGACATTTACCTCCATTCGGGCGGACAGTTCGAATGGGACAGTTGCGCACCGGTTGCGGTCGCTCTGGCCCATGGCCTGCATTGCAGCCGGATCGACGGGTCGCCGCTGGTCTATAATCAGCGCGACACCTACCTGCCCGACCTGCTGATCTGCCGCCCTGAACATGCGGCGCGGGTTCTGGCCGAAGTGGTGCGATTTCAGGATCAGGCCAAAGGCTGAAGCACCACCAGCCGGAAATCGCCGCGCTCTACCTCGGCCAAAGTGTGCTGGGTAAAGCGCAGCGGCCCGCGTGCAGGATGCTGGAACAGGCGCGCCCCGCCCTCGCGCGCCAACACCTTTTGCCGACCCCATGCGTCGCGAAAGGCATCGCTATTTACCGATAACCATTCGATCATCGCCGCCACACGCGGATCACCCAGCACCCGCCCGTAATCCCGCCGAAATTCAGCCAGAACGCGGTGGCACCGATCTTCCCAATCGGGCAGCAGGGCGCGGGCCTGAGCATGGGTGAAGATGTAGCGCAGGAGGTTGGCCGGTTCATCGTCAAACAGGCCCACAAACAGCTCGCGCGCCCCCGCATTGGCGCAGCATACTGTCCATGAAGGGTCCAGCCCATAGGCGGGCCATGGCACGGCCTTTACCATCGCCTCAATCGCGGCGGGCGCCTGCGTGGCGGGCAGGAAGGGATCGCGCGGGTCCTGCCTTGCCGCCAGAGTAAAAAGATAGGCCCGCTCCGCCCCGGTCAGGCTCAAACCCTCGGCCAGACGCGCCAGGGTTTCGGCTGAGGCGCGCACGGGGCGCCCCTGTTCGATCCACGTCACCCATGTCACGCTGATCCCGGCGCGGGCGGCCAACTCCTCTCGGCGCAGACCGGGTGTGCGGCGTCGGCGGCGTTCTGGCGTATCGGGCGCGATGCTTTCCCGGCGCGCACGGACAAAGGCGCCCAGCAGATTGCGATGATCTTCATCCAGCATGGCAAGCCTTATAACAGGATAATTATATCCATTGTAACAGTCTAAATTCACCAGCATCCGGGCGGCGAAGGAGAAACACCATGACCACCCACCACGACGCCCTGGTCCAGCAACAGTTCGGCACCACCGCCCGCGATTACGTCACCAGCACCACCCATGCAAAGGGCGAGGACCTGATCCGCATCGCCGCCATCACCGAACAGGCACAGCCAGTCCACGCGCTGGATCTGGGCTGTGGCGGGGGGCATGTCGCCTATGCGATGGCCGATCATGCGCAATTGGTCACCGCCTGCGATCTGTCCTCCGACATGCTGGAGGCGGTAGAGGCCGAAGCCGCGCGGCGCGGCATCACCAACATCGCCACCACCCGCGCCGCCGCCGAAGACCTGCCCTTTGCCGACGACAGTTTCGACTTTCTGGCCTGCCGCTTTTCCACCCATCACTGGCGCGACGCGTTGCGCGGCCTGACGGAGGCGCGGCGCGTGTTAAAGCCGGGCGGACGGGCGATATTTGCCGATGTCATCGCCCCGGTGCTGGCCGCCGCCGACACCCATTTGCAGGCGATCGAGGTTCTGCGTGACCCGTCCCATGGCCGCAATTACAGCGCCCGCGACTGGCACGCCATGTTGACGCAAGCGGGCTTTGCCGTCGAATCGGTCCACGAAGGTCGCTTGCGCATGGAATTTGCCGACTGGACCGCCCGAATGCGCACGCCGCCGCCCGCCAAGGCCGCGATTCGCCACATACAATCGCTGATCAGCCGCGAAGTGGCCGAGCATTTCGAACTGGAGGCCGATGGTTCCTATACGCTGGATACGATCACGATTTGCGCGATCTGAACCCTTTGTCGGGAAGGGCGAAGTATCAGCGATTTAGGGAGAAGAACTGGATGCCCTGCAAGGATTCGAACCTCGATAGACGGAATCAGAATCCGTAGTCTTACCATTAGACGACAGGGCAATGCCGTTCGGTGGAGCGGGCCTCTAATGCGATGCTTTTGCCCCGTCAAGAGGAAAATGCATCGCGCAAGGTGCCGCCGCCATCATCATCCGTATCAGCCATTGCCCCAAAGGCTTGTCGGCGCTAGCATGGAGAGTGACGATACCCGCGTATCTCGCGGGATGCATGATTTTTGAGAATTACACATGGCGGATCAACCTCCGCCGGACACGCCAGCCAAGGTTCACAGGCGCGGGGAAAAGTCTAGGCGCCGAGCGCGAAAGCATCGCGCCGCCGCCCCGCGCAAGGACCAGAGAGTAGACGTAACCGGCGGCAAGCCCGAAGGCGCAGTCGTGCCCGCGGGACAGAGCAATTCAGGGGCGGCGGACGCCCCCACCTCGCGGCGCAGCGCAAGGCGCAAACGCGGGGCCAAGGCGCGTGAACGCAGCGTAGCGGCCCAGACCGCCGCCAGAGCCAATCCCAAGCCCTCCGGCAACAGGCAAGGCGGCAAGGGGCAGGCCAAGCCGGCAGAGGCCCAGCCCCCGCGTCCGGCGCCCTATTTCCCCGGCGCCTATGGCCAATCCTATGCCGCGATCGACCTTGGCACCAACAATTGCCGCCTGTTGATCGCGCGGCCTTCGGGCGACAGCTTTGTCGTGGTCGATGCGTTCAGCCGGGTCGTGCGCCTTGGCGAAGGACTGGCGCAGACCGGGCGCCTGTCGGATGCGGCGATGGAGCGCGCGCTGGGCGCCTTGCGCATTTGCGGCGATAAATTGCGCCGTCGCGGCGTGGCATTGGCGCGTTCCGTGGCCACCGAAGCATGCCGCCGGGCCAGCAACGGACAGGAATTCATCGAACGGGTTCGCCGCGAAACCGGCATCGCGCTCGACATCATTTCCGCGCGTGAAGAAGCGCGGCTTGCGGTGCTGGGTTGCCACATCCTGATCGAACCGGGGCCGGGACCGGCGCTGGTGTTCGACATTGGCGGCGGGTCGACCGAACTGGTGTTGATCGAACATCGCGACGATGGCGGCGTGCCGCATATCCTTGACTTCGTCTCGATCCCCTATGGTGTTGTATCGTTGACCGAAAGTTGCCGCGAAGAGGTCGATTCGCCGCGGGAACGGGCCGAACGTTATGCCGAGATGCGCGCACTGGTCGATGATGGCTTTGCCGCTTTTGCGGCACGCATCGCCCCGTTGCGCGAAGGACTGGTCCACGATCACCTTGAACATAACAGGGGGCCGCTGCGCCTGCTGGGCACCAGCGGGACAGTGACGACGCTGGCCAGCGTCCATCTCGACCTGCCCCATTACGACCGCAGCGCGGTGGACGGATGCATCGTCCCCGCGGCCAGCATGCGCGGCATAAGCCAGCGTCTGTCGAGCCTGAGCGTGGCCGGGCGGCGCGAAGTGGCCTGTATCGGGCGTGAGCGGGCCGATCTGGTGGTGGCGGGTTGTGCTATCCTCGAATCGATTCTCGATCTATGGCCGGCGGCGCGCCTTGGCGTGGCCGACCGCGGCATCCGTGAAGGCATTTTGCGCAGCCTGATCGGCATCACTCACAATAAAGGAGGCCCGGCATGAGCCGTTCCGGCCGCGACCCCACCACCCGACTGAAAAGCGCCAAGGGCCGTACCGCGTCGCAAACCCGCTGGCTGCAACGCCAATTGAACGACCCCTATGTGAAGAAAGCCAAGGCGGACGGATACCGCAGCCGCGCGGCCTATAAGCTCATTGAACTGGACGACAAATTCGGTCTGGTGAAAGGCTCGCGCCGCGTGGTTGATCTGGGCGTGGCGCCCGGTGGCTGGACGCAGGTGGTACGCCAGCGCGCGCCTCAGGCGGGCGTCGTCGGCATCGACCTGTTGCCCACCGACCCGATCGAGGGCGCGATCCTGTTCGAAATGGACTTCATGGCCGACGAGGCCCCCGATGCGTTGATGGAGGCGCTGGGCGGGCGGCCGGATCTGGTGATCTCGGACATGGCCGCCAACACCGTGGGCCACAAGCAAACCGACCACCTGCGCACGATGGGCCTTGTGGAAACGGCTGTGGACTTCGCTGTGCATAACCTGTCGAAAGGCGGTGCATTCGTGGCCAAAGTTTTCGCGGGCGGGACCGATCCGGGGCTGCTGAACATTCTCAAGCGCCACTTTACCACCGTAAAGCACGCCAAGCCGCCCGCGAGCCGCAAGGATTCGTCCGAGTGGTATGTAATCGCGCAGGGGTTCAAGGGGACTGTGGCCGAATTGGAAGCCGGTCAGGAAGAAGAATGAAATGCGAGGGTCTCGACCCTCGCGCTCCCGTTACTGTCTGCGTTGCGCACAGGGTCGGCGTTTCGTGTCGGACGCGCCGTTGAGATTATAAAGCCTGCGGCGCGGATAGACTTGAGCCCACCGCGCCGCAGGCTTTAACACAATCGCACACCTGCGATTCTGCCGCACCCCATTAATGGGATTGCAAAGGGCCCCCGCCCTTTGCCCGCCGGAGGCAAAACTTCAAAAAGCTCCCGTTAATCCTCAATCCCCCCATGGCTGTCGGCCACGCCGCGCGTCCAATAGCCCGCTGCCTTCACCCACTCACGCGGATGGCCCAGCGTATCGACGACATAGGCCTTTACCGCCCGCGCCATTTCGGTTTCGCCCGCGATAAAGACGAAGCCTTCGCCGGCGGGCAGATCCACCCCGCCCAGCGCCGCGATCAGGCGGGCGGCGTCATCCTTGCCCCCGCTTTGCGCGCCATTACGGTGGGCCCAGAGGCCCTGCCATGCGGATTTTGCGTCGAACACCTGCTGGCTGTCGGCACCATCGACCACGACGGCGGTGATGACGGGAACGTCGGCGCGCAATTCTTCGGTGCGGCGCCCGATCGAGGGCAGCGCGGTTTCATCGCCGATCAGCAGATACCAATCGAAATCATCAGGCACGACCGCCGATCCGCGCGGCCCGCCAATGTCGAGCGTATCGCCGGGCGCGGCTTTGATGGCCCATTTCGTGGCCGGGCCTGCCTCGTGAATGGCGAAATCGATCACCAGCACGCCAGCGGCCTTGTCGAAACGGCGGGGGGTGTAATCGCGCATCAGGGGCTTTACTTCGCCCGGCGCCGGGAAAAACAGCTTGATGTGATCATCGGGCGAGACGCTGGCGAAATCATGCAGGTCGTCGCAGAAAAAGGTGATGCGGCGCATGTTGGGGCCAAGCGCCTCGATGGTTTGCACGGTCAGCGTGCGGCGGCGGATTTCGTGACGCAGGCGGGTGACTTGATGGCGGGGGGCGGTGTCGGTGTTCATGATGGCTTTCCCTTTTGGCGGAAGGTGGGAGGGCAGGTGGCGGCGGCGCAGGATTTCGAGATGGGTCATCATGAAGCAGCCTGTTCCTGAATCGCTACGTTTCATTCAAGATATATCTTAACGGACAAAACGCAAGCCCCCTCGCACCGTTTTTTGCGAACCCATCGCAAAAACAAAAACGGCGCCCGAAGGCGCCGTTACCGTGTCCTGTAAAAATTCTTCTCCGATCAGCGCAGATCGGGCGGGGTCGCCTCACCCTTCAGCAGCGCAATCGCCTCGGCCAAAGGCATGAACTTCTGCTGCTGCTCGCCCAGAATGCGGACCGCCACGGTGCCTTCTTCGGCCTCGCGCTTGCCGACAACCAACAGGTAGGGCACCTTTTTCAAGGAATGCTCGCGCACCTTGTAATTGATCTTCTCGTTGCGCAGATCGCTTTCCACGCGAATGCCCGCCGCCTTCAACTGGGCCACAGCGTCCTGCGCATAGCCATCGGCGTCCGAAACGATGGTGGCCACCACCGCCTGCACCGGGGCCAGCCACACCGGCAGCTTGCCCGCGAAATGCTCGATCAGAATGCCGATGAAGCGCTCATACGAACCAAGGATCGCGCGGTGCAGCATGACCGGGCGATGCTTTTCGCCATCCTCGGCGATATAGGCCGCGTCCAGACGCTCGGGCAGCACGCGGTCCGACTGGATCGTGCCGCACTGCCACGTCCGGCCAATGGCGTCGGTCAGATGCCATTCCAGCTTGGGCGCATAGAAAGCCCCCTCACCCGGCAGCTCTTCCCAGCCATATTCCTCGGTGGCAAGACCCGCATTGACCACCGCGTCGCGCAGTTCCGTCTCGGCCAGGTCCCACATTTCCTCGCTGCCGAAACGCTTTTCCGGGCGCAGCGCCAGCTTGATCGAATAGGTGAAGCCAAAGTCCTTGTACACGCGGTCGGCCAGTTGGCAGAAGGCGCGCACTTCCTCGACGATCTGATCCTCGCGGCAGAAGATGTGGCCATCGTCCTGCGTGAACTGGCGCACGCGCATGATGCCGTGCAGCGCGCCATGCGGCTCGTTGCGGTGGCAACAGCCCATTTCGGCCAGACGCAGCGGCAATTCGCGGTACGATTTGATGCCCTGACGGAAGATCAGCACATGCGCCGGACAGTTCATCGGCTTGAGCGCCATCCAATCGGCGTCCTTCGAGACGATGGGACCATCATCCTCGGTATTGGGCGCCTCGTCGGGGATGACGAACATGTTTTCGCGGTATTTGCCCCAGTGGCCGCTCTGTTCCCACTGCTTGGCGTCCATCACCTGCGGGGTCTTGACCTCCTGATAGCCGGTGCCGTCAATGGCGCGGCGCATATAGGCCTCCAGCTCGCGCCAGATCAGATAGCCCTTGGGGTGCCAGAACACGCTGCCATGCGCTTCGGATTGCAGGTGGAACAGGTCCATCTCGGCGCCCAGCTTGCGGTGGTCGCGCTTGGCGGCCTCCTCAAGGCGCAGCAGATGGGCGTCGAGCTGCTTCTTGTTGAGCCAGCCCGTGCCATAGATGCGCGAAAGCATCGCGTTCTTCTGATCGCCGCGCCAGTATGCGCCCGACACGCGGGTCAGCTTGAAGGCCGCCGGGTCCAGCTTGCCGGTGCTGGGCAAATGCGGCCCCTTGCACATGTCCAGCCAATCATCGCCAGACCAATAGACGGTCAGCTCTTCATCTTCGGGCAATTCGGCGGCCCATTCGGCCTTGAAGCTCTCGCCCTGCTGCTTCCAGCGCGAAATCAGTTGTTCACGGCTCCACACTTCGCGGCGCAGCGGCTTGTTGGCGGCGATGATCTTGCGCATCTCCGCTTCGATTGCGGGCAGGTCATCGTCGGTGAAGGGGCGATCCTTAGGCGCGAAGTCGTAATAAAACCCATCATCGGTCGACGGGCCAAAGGTGATCTGCGTGCCGGGAAACAGCGCCTGCACCGCTTCGGCCAGAACGTGGGCGAAATCGTGCCGCGCCAGTTCCAGCGCGTCCTTCTCATCCTTGCCCGTCACCAGCGCCAGTTGCGCATCGCCCGTGAAAGTTCGGGTGAGATCGACCAGTTCGCCATCAATGCGCGCGGCAATCGCGGCCTTGGCCAGGCCTGGGCCAATCGCGGCCGCAACGTCGGCTGGGGTCGAGCCCGGCGCCATCTCGCGCACAGAGCCATCGGGAAGGGTGATTTTGAGCATGTCAGACATGGGCCAAGCCCTTAGCGCCCGCGCGGCCAAGGCTCAACAGCAAAGGTACCTGCCCTGTATGCGGCTGGAAACTTGTATCGCGAAGGAAACATGCCCATCTGAACGGTATGACGCAAATGCACATGATGCCCGATGGCCGCGCCATCGCCTTTCGCCACACCGCCGCAACCGGCCCGACCTTCGTTTTCCTGCCCGGATATATGTCGGATATGGCGGGCAGCAAGGCGACCGCCGTGTTTGATTGGGCGGTGGCCAACGGGCGCGGATGCTTGCTAATCGACTATTCGGGATGCGGCCAGTCGCCGGGGGATTTTGCCGATGGGTCGCTCTCACGCTGGCGCGATGAGGTCGTGGCCTTGATCGAGGCCAAGGTTTCGGGGCGCGTCGTGCTGATCGGGTCCAGCATGGGCGGTTGGCTGATGCTGCTGGTGGCGCGCGCCATGCCGGACCGGGTTGCCGGATTGGTCGGCATTGCCGCCGCGCCCGATTTCACCACATGGGGTTATTCCGAGGCGCAAAAGGCGCAGTTGGCCGAAGGTCAGACCATTTTCGAACCCAACCCCTATGGCCCCGAACCGACGCCGACACATGGGCTGTTCTGGGCCGACGGACAGGCGCAATTGCAATTGGAAGGCTCCATCCCCATCGACGCCCCGGTCCGCCTGCTGCACGGGATAGAGGACGCCGATGTCCCGCCCGCCATCGGCCACCGCCTGATGGCGGCGCTGCGTTCCGGCGATGTTCAGCTAACCCTTGTCAAAGGCGGCGATCACCGACTCAGCCGGGACGAGGACATCGCCCTGCTGCTGCGCACCCTTGCCCCTTTTGCTGATTGATCGACTATGGCCCTTGTCTTTCTTATCCCCCTCGTCGCTCAGGCCGCCGCGCTGAACCATCAGGGCGTTGCCGGGCTGAACCTGCCCCAGATCGACCGGCCCAAGCCTGCGGCCAAGCGCCCGCGCGGCATCGTTTTTGATTTCCCCGCGCAAACCAGCCATTTCCGCAAATGTATGGACAGCGCCGAAACCGAACCGGCCAATGCGCTGACCGATGCGCGGCAATGGGCCAAGGATTCGCTCAAGGATAACGAGATCGCCCGCGTTCAGGCGCAGGTCTGCCTTGGCACCGCGCTCAGCCGTCAGGATCAGTGGGGCGAGGCCCGCGCCGCCTTCCTTGGCGCGCGAGAGGCCACGACCGACCGCCTGTGGCGCGCACAGGCCGGCGCCATGGCGGGCAATGCCGCGCTGGCCGAAAGCGATGCGGCGGGCGCGCTGCCCTTGCTGGATCAGGCGCTGGCCGATGCGCGCGCGATGAACAAACCCGAACTGGCGGGCGGCATCATGGTGGACCGCGCCCGCGCTTTGGTGGCCACCGGCCGCGCGCTGGACGCCGAAGCAGTGCTGGCCGATGCCCGCGCCGCTTTGCCCGATGATGCGCAGGTCTGGTTGCTGTCGGCCACGCTGTCGCGCCGATTGAAGAAATTGCCCGAAGCGCAGCTCCAGATCGAAAATGCCGCAAGGCTGGACCCGCGCGACGGCGAAATCGGGGTCGAGGCGGGCGTCATCGCCATATTGTCGGGGCGCGAGGATGCGGCGCGCAAAAGCTGGGAATCGGTGGTCAAGACCAG
Organism: Novosphingobium sp. 550D; assembly: GCF_057401885.1. NCBI lineage: Bacteria > Pseudomonadati > Pseudomonadota > Alphaproteobacteria > Sphingomonadales > Sphingomonadaceae > Novosphingobium > Novosphingobium sp. 550D. Next base: position 657,153 of record NZ_CM171613.1, read on the forward strand.
CCCCGATTCGGCCAGCGCCGCCCGCGCCAAATCCTATCTGGCGCAGATTGAACCGGAAACACCCCGCCCCACGGCAGGAAAATAAAGTGTAAAACTTCAAAGGCACCTTGGCGGTATCACGGTGATTAACTAACACAATTGGGTAACTCCTTGGGGCTAAACCCAAGGGGCGTAACAAAACCAAGTCTAAGGCCCCGGGCAGCCGGGCATTCCCCCGCCTGCCCCGGCCGCATCCCCGGCCAACGGGGGGAGAGTGTGTCCCACAATGACCAAGACGGCTCGCAAATCCGAAAATTCCCCGAAAACTGACGCCCAAGGCGAAGTGCAGGCAGAGACGATCTCCGCCCCGCCCGCATCCGGCCACCCGCCCAGCCCGCATGAAGCGGCGCTGGCCCGCCATCTGGCCGAGGCGCAATTGCCCGGCGACGGCGATCTGGACGAGGAAGGCCTGCTGGCGGCTGCACGTTTCCTGTTAACCGCCGGGGGAAGGCGCGAGCGGGCCAAGACCGCCCTGTTGATCGAAAACGTCAGCCGTGAGGGCGGCGGGCGTTTCATGCGCATCGCCATCGTCAATGAAGACATGCCCTTCCTTGTCGATTCGATGGCCACGACGATTTCGGCCCATGGGCTGGTGATCGACCGCCTGTTGCATCCGGTCGTGCCGGTGCTGCGCGATGGGCGCGGCGAAATCACCGACATCCCCGAAGACCACGGTCCGGGCATCCCGCGCGAATCGATGATCTATCTGGAAACCGCCCGTGCCGATGCGCGCACCCGTGCGGCCATTTCGGCGGCGCTGGGCGTGACGCTGGGCGATGTGCGGGCGGCGGTGGGCGACTGGCCCGCGATCCAGCGCGCCATGGTCGAAGATGCCGCCATGCTCAACGCCATGGACCGGACCGAAGGCGCGGCTTTGCTGCGCTGGTTCAATGACGGGATGTTGACGCAATTGGGCCATGTCGTGCGCCGCCGCGACGGCACGCAAACCGGCGCGCTGGGCATTTGCCGCAAGAGTACGTGGGAATTGCTCTCCGCCCCCGCCTATGCCCGCTGTTTCGCATGGTTCGATCAGTTTCTGGCGCGGGGGGGCGCGGGCCGCCTGCCGCTGATCGTCAAATCGAACCGCATTGCCCATGTGCATCGCCGGGTGCCGCTCGACCTGTTTATCCTGCCGATTATCGAGGATGGCAAACTGGCCGCGCTCTCAATCCATGCAGGCGTGTGGACCAGCGCCGCTCTGGCCACCGCGCCGGCGCAGGTGCCGCTGATGCGTTCGCAATTGGCCGCCTTGCTGGAAAAGCACGAGTTCAGCCCGACCGGCCACGCGGGCAAGGTGCTGACCCACGCCATGACCAGCCTGCCGCACGACCAACTGATCGGTTTTGCCGATGCGGATATGGAACGGGTGGCACTGGCGCTGATGGGGTTGATCGACCGGCCCCGTCCGCGCATCGCGCTGGTGGGGGCACCGCTCGAACGCCACCTCTACGCCTTTGTCTGGTTGCCCCGCGATTCGGTGGCCACCGAGGTCCGCCTCGAAATCGCCCAGATGCTGAGCGAGGCCGCCCAGGCCACCGTCATCGACTGGAGCCTTGAGGTCGAGGGGTCCAATCTGGCGCAATTGCGCTTTACCCTGTCGGTGGACGAGGCGGTGGAAACCTTCCCCGAACCCGATGAGGCCGCCTTGGACGCGCGCCTTCGCGCCATGTTGCGCGGGTGGGGCGACGCGGTCGAGGCCGAAATCGCCCATACCGAGGAACCGGGCCGGGCCGCCGCGATTGCCGCGCGCTATGCCGGGGCCTTTCCCATCGCCTATCGCAACCTGTACGGCCCGGCCGAGGCTGCGCAGGACATCGCCCATCTGCGCCGCATCACCAGCGCGCCCGATGACGAGGCCCATCAGCGCGGCGTCCGCCTCTATCGCCTGCCCGGTGATGAAGCGGGCCAATTGCGCCTGAAGCTTTATCAGCGGCATGGCAGTCTGGTGCTGTCCGATGTCGTGCCCGCGCTGGAAAACTTTGGTTTCCGCGTGATCGATACGATCCCCACGACGCTGGAATGCCGGGAAATGTCGCTGGGTTCGATCCATGATTTCGTGCTGACGCTGCGCGGCGGACAATCGCTGAACGAAGTGCTGGGCCATGCCCCGATCATCGAGGATGCACTGACCGCCATGCTGCATGGCGCGGGGGAAAATGATGCGTTCAACCGGCTGATCGTGGGCGTGGGCCTGTCCGCGCGTGAGGCCAACTGGCTGCGCGCCTTCTATCGCTATCTGCGCCAGACGGGCCTGTCCTATGGCATAGACACGGCGGTCGATGCGCTGCTGGGCGCGCCGATGGTAACGCTGGGTCTGGCCGATCTGTTGCGGGCGCGTCATCAACCCGGCATCGACAATCGCGAGGCCGCCGAAGCGCTGGCCGAGGATGCGATCCGCGATGGTCTGGCGGGCGTGACCGCGATCAACCAGGACCGCTTGCTGCGCGCCTTCCGCGCCGTGGTCCATGCGTGCCTGCGCACCAATGCCTTTGTCGAGGCGGGGCGTGAGGCGCTGGCCTTCAAATTCGATTCCGCCCTTGTTCCCGGCCTGCCCAAGCCTGTGCCATGGCGCGAAATCTTCGTCTATTCTGCCCGCGTCGAAGGCATCCATCTGCGCGCCGGGCCGGTGGCGCGCGGGGGCCTGCGCTGGTCCGACCGGCGCGACGATTTCCGCACCGAAGTGCTGGGCCTGATGAAGGCGCAGCGCGTCAAGAACGCCGTGATCGTGCCGACCGGCGCCAAGGGCGGTTTCTATCCCAAGCAATTGCCCGATCCGGCGCAAAACCGCGACGCTTGGGGCCTTGAAGGGCGCGAAAGCTACAAGGTCTTTATCCGCACGCTGCTCTCCCTGACCGACAATATCGTCGATGGCAAAGTCGTGCATCCCGAAGGCATGGTGGTCCATGATGGCGAAGACCCCTATTTCGTCGTCGCCGCCGACAAGGGCACCGCAACATTTTCCGACACGGCCAATGCTCTGGCGGCGGAAAAAGACTTCTGGCTGGACGACGCCTTCGCCAGCGGCGGGTCAAAGGGTTATGACCACAAGGCCATGGGCATCACCGCGCGCGGGGCATGGATTTCGGTCCAGCGCCATTTCCGCGAAATGGGCATTGATGTGCAAACCGACCCCGTGCGCGTCGTGGGCGTGGGCGACATGTCGGGCGACGTGTTCGGCAATGGCATGCTCTTGTCCAAGGCGATCAAGCTGGTCGGCGCGTTTGACCACCGCCACATCTTCCTTGACCCCAATCCCGATCCGGCCAGCAGTTGGGAAGAGCGCAACCGCCTCTTCGCCCTGCCCCGGTCCAGCTGGGACGATTATGACAAGAGCCTGATTTCGGCGGGCGGCGGCGTGTTCCCGCGCAGCCAGAAGTCGATTCCCCTGTCCCCCGAAATCCGTGAGGCATTGGGTATTGAAGGCGAAACCATCGATCCCGACAGCCTGATGACCGCGATCCTGACCGCGCCGGTCGATCTGTTGTGGTTTGGCGGCATCGGCACCTATGTAAAGGCGCCGCATGAGGTCAACGCGGACGTCGGCGATCCGTCCAATGATGCGATCCGCGTCAATGGTTGCGACGTGCGCGCCCGCGTCATCGGCGAAGGCGGCAATCTGGGCTGCACCCAGGCGGGGCGCATCGACTATGGTCTGCATGGCGCGCAGGGCGTGGGCGGGCGCGACAATCCCGACTTCATCGACAATTCGGCGGGTGTCGATTGCTCGGACAAGGAGGTCAACATCAAGATCGCGCTGGCCAGCGCCAAGCGGGCCGGGCGGTTGGATGAGGATGGCCGCGTGGCGCTGCTTTCCTCGATGACCGATGACGTCGCGGCGCTGGTGCTGGAGGATAACCGGCTTCAGGCGCTGGGCCTGTCCATCGCCGAAAGCGGCGGGGCGGCGGCGGTTCCCGGCTATGTCCGGTTGATCGAAGTGCTGGAGGAAGGGGGCCATCTGGACCGCCGTACCGAAGGTTTGGCCGACGCCGACACATTCCACCGCCGGGCCGAGGATGGAGACGGTTTCACCCGCCCCGAACTGGCCGTGCTGCTCTCCAGCGCGAAACTGGTGTTGCAGGATGCGCTGGAAAAATCGGGCGTACTGGATGATCCGGGCATGGAGGGCGACCTGTTGGCCGCATTCCCGCCCGCCATGCGCGACACCTATCGCGTTGATATCCTCAACCACCGTCTGCGCCGGGAAATTCTGGCCACGCGTTTTGCCAATCGCGTGATCAACCGGCTGGGCTTTATCCATCCGTTTGAACTGGCCGAAGAAGAGGGTGTCAGCCTGGCCGATGTGGCCTCGGCCTTCCTGGCCGCCGAACGGTTGTTCGCGATGGGTCCGGTGTGGGACGCCATCGAAAGCGGCCAGATGGAGGAACCTGCGCGCATCCTGTTGTTCGAACGCGCGGCACAAGCGATGCGGGGCCATATGGCCGACCTGCTGCGCGCCGGCGCGGCGCAGGAATTCCCCTCGGTGCTGGCCGCCAGCCTTGCCCCTGCCCTCGACCAGATGGCAGGCGTGATCGACGGCCTGCTGGTGTCCGAGGCCCGCAGCGGTTCGGCCCGCCTGCGCGCCGAATTGTCGGTGGCGGGCGCGAACGAGGCCGAGTTGGCCAATGTCGTGCGCCTGTTCGATCTGGACGGGGCGGTGGGCATCGCGGCTCTGGCGCATAGCGCCGGTCTGGACGCGGTCGCCGTGGCCAGCGCCTTTACCCGGCTCGGCTCGGTCCTCGGCCTCGATTGGGCACAGGCGACGGCCGCGCGCCTCTCGCCCTCCGATCCGTGGGAACGCCTGCTGGTCGGCGGCCTCGCACGCGATTTCCAGCAGATGCGCCTTGACGCGCTGCGCCGGTGGAATGGCGGCGATCCGGTTGCGGCGGTCGATGACTGGCTGATGGCGCAAACCGAAGGCGTTGCCCGTTTCTGCGCGATGATCGAGCGTGCACGTAAGGTGGTGCCGACGACGCCCGCGCTGCTGGCCCAGATTGCCGGGCAGGCGCGGGGTTTGTTGGCGCGGTAGGAAGGTTAAGGGTTAGGTGCGAGGGTCTGGACCCTCGCGCTCCCGTTACTGTCTGCGTTGCGCCAAGGATTCGGCGTTTTGTGTCGGGCGCGGCGTTGAAAAATGAATGCCTGCGGCGCGGATAGCGCGAGTCCGCCGCGCCGCAGGCTTTCATACCCAAGAGCCCACCCCGCCAACAATACGCAACCCCATTATCGGGATTGCAAAGGGCCCCCGCCCTTTGCCCGCCGGAGGCAAAACTTACCCCCTCAACCGCCCCAAAGCCCAAAGCGCCGCCTCGGCCACGGCCTCATCCTCATCCCCCAACAGCGCCGAAACCGGCCCGATCAGTGCCGCGTCGCCGCTGTTCCCCGCCGCATAGAGGCAGTTGCGGACAAAGCGATTGCGCCCGATCCGCTTGATGGGGGAACCGGAAAACAGGCGCCGGAACCCCGCATCATCCAGCCCCAGCAATTCGCCCAGCTTTGGCGCGACCAGTTCGGCGCGGGGCAGAAAGGCGCGATTTTTCGCCGCGGCATCGGCAAATTTGTTCCACGGACATACGGCCAGACAATCATCGCAACCATAGATCCGGTTGCCCAGCGCCTCGCGGAATTCCTCCGGAATCGGGCCTTTATGCTCGATGGTCAGATAGGACACGCAGCGCCGCGCATCGAGGCGATAGGGCGCGGGAAAGGCGCCGGTGGGACAGGCATCCTGACACGCCTGACACGATCCGCAGCGGTTGCGCCCTTCGTCCCCCGGCGCAAAGGGCAGCGTCGTATAGATCGCCCCAAGGAACAGCCATGAACCATGATCACGGCTGACGACATTGGTATGCTTGCCCTGCCACCCCAGTCCTGCGGCGGCGGCCAGCGGTTTTTCCATCACCGGGGCGGTATCGACGAAAACCTTGACCCCGATTTCGCCCAGCCCCGCCCTGGCCGCCGCATCCACCAGCCATCGCGCCAGAGCCTTGAGCGCCTTTTTCACCACATCGTGATAATCGGCCCCTTGCGAATAGACCGAGATGCGCGCCCGGTCGCCTTCCCCCGCCAATGCCAGCGGATCATGCGCGGGGGCATAACTCATGCCCAGCGCGATCACGCTTTGCGCCTCTGGCCACAACCCTTGGGGCGATCGGCGGTGGTGCAATCGGTCGGCCATCCATTCCATCTGGCCATAGGCGCCCGCATCCAGCCATTGTTCCAGCCGGGTCGCGCGCAACGCATCCTCCTGCGCCGACGCCACGCCAAAGGCGACAAAGCCCAGACGCGCCGCTTCTTCGGCCAAGGATTTTTGCAGAGATGGAATCGCGGTGTTAATCAAGGGGGGAATAGATCCTGTTACGGGCTTTGCCCGGAACGCTTAGGGGAACCGCAAGTGGTGAGCAATGACAAGCCCAATGAAACCATTTGGGCGATAGAGGCACGCGGTCTGGTCAAGCGGTTCGATGGATTTGTCGCGGTCGACGGGGTCGATCTGTCCGTACCGCTGGGCGCGATCTATGGCATCCTTGGCCCCAATGGCGCGGGCAAGACCACGACTTTACGCATGCTTCAGGGGATCATCGACCCCGATGCGGGCGTCCGGCGCATTCTGGGCGCGGACCGGCCCCATGATGTGGCGCACCGTATCGGCTATCTGCCCGAGGAGCGCGGGCTTTACCCCACGATGAAGACCTATGAGGCGATTGCCTTCATGGGCGCGCTACGCGGCCTGCCGCTGGCCGAAGGGCGTCGGCGGGGTAAGGCGATGATGGAGGAACACGGCCTTGGCTATGCCATCGACCGCCAGATCCGCCAGCTCTCCAAAGGCATGGCGCAACAGGTGCAGATTTTGGGCACATTGGTCCACAACCCCGATCTGGTGATTTTTGACGAACCCTTTTCCGGCCTCGACGCGCTCAATCAGGGCAAGCTGGAAAAGATGATCCGCGCTCTGGCCGCAGGGGGCACGACGGTGATTTTTTCCACCCATGTCATCGCCCATGCCGAAAGATTGTGTGACGAGGTTGCCATCATCGCGGGCGGACGCGTTCCCTTTGCCGGGCCGGTCGATGTGGCGCGGGATCGCATCCCGGCACAGGTTCGCCTTGAAACCCGCCACCATGACGGGCCGTGGCGCGCCGCCCTGCCCGCCGATGCGCGTCACGAACACAAAAGCACAGGGGCCTTCTGGTTCTTCCCCCTGCCCGACAGCGGGATCGAACCTTTGCTGCGCGCCTTGATCGAGGGCGAGGCGGGCATCCTATCACTCTCTATCGAACGCGCCGGATTGCACGACGCCTTTGTCGCCATCGCCGGAGAGGCCGCCGCCCGCGCCCTTGGCCAATCGGCAGAGGAGGCCGCGTGATGCATAAGGGCCGCCTTTCCACCCTTGCCGGCGCGCTGGTCGTCGCCCGCCGCGACTTCATGGCCATCTTGTGGAGCCGCAGTTTCATCTTCTTTCTGCTGGGGCCTTTGTTTCCGCTCTTCGTGGGCGTGATGGCGGGCAGTATCGGCGCTCATGTCGAGGATTCGGTCGATACGCCCCAGATCGGGCTGATGATGACGGGGCCGGATATCGACGCCATGCTGACGGCGCGCCACGCGCTTGAACCGGCGCTGGGTGATCAGATGCCCGATCTGGTGGTGGTCGCCCGCCTGCGCCCCGGCGAAAAGGGTGATCCGCGCATGGCCTTGGCCGATAAACGCATCAATGGCGGCAATCTGTCGGCGATCATTTCGGGGACTTCCGCATCGCCCGTATTGACCGGCACGCCGGGGCGGCTTTCGACATGGCGCGGCGCGGTGGCATTGATCGCGGCGCGGGCAACGGGCCATGGGCCGGATCTCCTGCCCGAAGTCACACTGGCCCCCACCGCCACATCCTCCGCGGCGCAGGCACATAATCGCGTGCTGACCGCGCAAGGGGGGCAAACGCTGCTCTTTCTGCTCACCATGTTGCTGGCGGGCATGGTCCTGTCCAATCTGATGGAGGAAAAGGGCAATAAGGTGATCGAGATACTGGCCGCCGCCATCCCGATGGAATCGGTCTTTTTCGGCAAATTGTTTGCCATGCTGGCGATCAGCTTTGTCGGCATCGGGGTCTGGGCCGTTTCGGGGGCGGCGCTGTCTCTGGCGGGATGGCTGCATATTCCCGAACTGGTGACGCCCGCTGTGGGCTGGCCTTTGTTCATTGGATTGGGCGTGGTTTATTTCGCCATGGCCTATCTGGTGCTGGGCTCGATCTTTCTGGCCATCGGGTCAATGGCCAATTCGGTGCGCGAGATCCAGACGCTGAACATGCCGGTGACGATGGGGCAATTAATGGTCTTCTTCTTTGCCTCCTATGCCATGGCACGGCCGGGCGGGATGGTGGAGATGGCGGCCATTCTGGTGCCTTTCTCTTCCCCCTTTGCCATGCTGGCGCGCGCCGCCATGCAAGAAGAGCTGTGGCCCCATCTGGCGGCACTTGGCTGGCAGGCGCTGTGGGTGACGATCTTTGTGCGCGGCGGGGCCATGCTGTTCCGCAAGCGCGTGATGAAAAGCGGGCCGCAGGGCAGCGGGCAAAAGCGCGGATGGATCGCCGCCCTTTTGGGAAAAAAGTGATCGCTTGAAACTTTCTCCCTTTCGCCCACGTATAGAGGGCAAAGGGAGAAGGACGATGCAAGCCAGTCGCCGCCATATTGTGATGGGCCTTTTTGCCGGTGCCGCCGGGGCCATGATGCCCACGCGGGCATGGGCGGGATTTGCGCTGACCTTATCCGATGCCGAATGGCGCAAGCGATTGAGCCCCGCGCAATATTCAGTGCTGCGCGGAAAACAGACCGAATATCCCTATACGTCCCCCCTGCTGAGAGAACATCGCAAGGGGACGTTTGTCTGCGCGGCGGACAATCATCCGCTCTTTGCCTCCTTTACCAAATTCGATTCGGGCACAGGCTGGCCCAGCTTCTGGCGCCCGCTGGCCGGGGCCGTGGGCACCAGCACCGATCACGAATTGGGCTATGCCCGTACCGAGGTGCATTGCGCGCAATGCGGGGGCCATCTGGGCCATGTGTTCGACGATGGGCCGCGCCCGACGGGCCTGCGTTACTGTATGAACGGGGTGGCGATGAAATTCATTCCGGCCTGACGCGCCACACTTTCAAACTTTCCCCCGGAACGCCGGGCAAAGGTTCCAGCCAATCCGGCACACGCCCGGCCACCAGTCGCTCGGCAAGGCCACCACGCCCCTCTTCCCCGAAACTCTGCGCCTGCGCCAGTGCGGGGCATAGGGCGACATAGGTAATGTGATAAAACCGGATCAGCGGGGCGGCCTGTTCCGGCGGGCGGATGAACAGGGTGATATTGTCGTGAATGGCCTGCGCCCCGCGATGATGCCCGGTGGCCATCACCCCATGCCCCGTGGCCAGCAACAGGTCCGGCCCCAGATCAAGCGGCGCCAGCACCACGCCTCGCGGCTGTCTGGCCAGAACGGCGGCCCCCTGCGCCACGCGGCAATCGGCCACTTTGCTGGCCAACATAGGTTCGGACGAGGCGGTGTTCGACGGGGAGCCGGGGGAAACCATGGGCCGCACCGCGCCATAGAGCATGATCGGCGCAGCAGGCATCAGGGCCAGCACCAGCGCCAAAGCCTGCACCACCCGCCCGATCACCGGCCCGCGACGCATCGACACCAATGCTTCCTGAAGGAACCATGCGAGCGGCAAAGCGGCAAGAGCCCCCGCCACCGCCCCCGCGCGCGCCAACAGCACCGCAATCGCCAAAGCCCCGCCCAGCAGCAGCGCATATTCCTGCCACCAGACCGCTTCTTCGCCGCGCGACCGGCGGATCAGCGCAAAACAGGAAAGCAACCCCGCCAAAGGCGGCACCGCAATTTGCAGCGCCGTGGTCCAATCCTGACGCCAGATCGGCAGTCCCTCGGGAATGCCCTGATACCACAGGCGCTGAACCAAGGGGTCGAGCATGTTGAAACTGCCCCCACGGCATTGCGGGGCGATGCCCAGATAGAGCGCCAGCGCGCCCGCCCCCGTCACCGCAAACCCGCCCAGCAGCATGGGCCACGCAATCCTGCTCCACCGGCGCAAAACGCCCAGCATCAGCGCCGCCCAGCCGAACATGGCCAAATGCACCGGCGAAATCGCATCACAATGCTGCGCCCAATCGCCCCAGCGCGTCGCGGCAAAGCAGGCGAGCGACACCACCAGCAAAGCCTGCGCAAAATAGGCCAGCCAATAGTTCGTTTCGCCCCCGCGCAACCAGCGCCACAAGCCCAGCAGACCAAACACCACCGTCAGCGGCAGGCCTTCCAGACTGATCGACAGGCCGATGGCCATGGCCGCGCCCGCAATCCATCCCCCGATCCGGGCATGGCGGGTCATCACCCCCTGCAAAGCCAGAACCGCGGCGGCCACTTGCCAGCCATGATGGTCGATCCGCATGGGCCGGATCTGGGTCACCACCGGGACCGACATGGCCAGCGTCAGGCCCGAAAGCGTCGCGGCCTCTGCGCCCAGCCTTTCCCAAGCCATCCGCGCCACCAGCACCAGCACCATGGCCAGCGTCACCATCGGCACGATCAGCATGGCGGCCAATTCCGCCCCCGATCCGCCCAGCAAGGGGCGCAGCGCCACCTCCACCGCCGCCAAAGGCACATCGACCAGCCGCGACCAATGCATCGCCACGCCGCCATGCGCCGGATCGATACGATATTGGGTGACATCAAACCACCCCTGACCGCCCAGCCAGTCGCGCAATTCGACCAGCCGCAGCGCATCGTCGGGATCGGGGAAGCGCCTCGCCGCAATCGCTCCGGCATTGGTCAGAAACAGCAAAAGCACGACCAGCCCATAGGCCAGCCCCGCCCGTTTCAGGAAATCGCGAAAATCGCCCCTCATGCCGCGGCCCGCGGGGTAAAGATCACCAGCGTTCTCAACATCCATGTGGCGACAAAGCTGATGCCCACCGCCGCGATCTTGGCAAGGCGCGGATCAAGCCCCGCCCATGCGCCCGCCCCGACAATCGCCGTGGTCAGCCCAAGGCCCAGCAAAGCCGAAGCCACAAACAGCCCCTTTTGCGCCCAACGCGCCGCGCCATGGCCCGCCTCAAACACCACCCGCGCCGACAGGGACCAATGCACCGCCACGCCCAACCCATAGGCCAGAGCCGAAGCCAGCGCCGCCGCCATCCCGGCATAGAGCAGCCCCAGAAACGCCCCCATGTCCGCGCCCAGCGCCACCACGCTGACGCCCAGATAGCGCAGGGCCGTGGCGCGCAGGAGGTCGATCATCAGGCGGCTGCCCTGTCCTCGGCACATTTTTCGGCGGCGATTTTGTGCGGAACCTCGCGCAGGGACGAAAGGGCGGCGGCCTGATCGCGGGTCGGGGTTACGCCGGCGCGTTCGCCCTCATCGCCCGCCTCGTGATATTCGGCGTCCTCGTTCACCTGCCAGATGTCGTAGATGCGCGCGCCGGCCTTGATGTTTTCCACCGTCAGCATCGCGGTCATCATCGCGTGATCCTGATTGTTGTAACGGTGCATCCCGTTGCGCCCCACCATATGCAAAGTGGGGAAACGCGCCTCCAGATCATCGCGCATGGCGGCGACATGGGCGGCATAGCTCTCGTCATAGACCGGATAGGCCTTTTCCTGACGCACCACCGCGCCGCCGATCACCTGATCGGCGCTGACCAAGCCCAGAATCTCCATCTCACGCGTGGCAAGGGCGATCAGCTCATCATCGCTTTGCGACCACAAACCGTCGCCTTCGAAACAGAAATATTCAAGGCCGACGCAGGCGACATCCTCTTGCGGCACCATTTCGGGCGACCAACTGCGGAAATTCTGGATGCGGCCAACCTGCACCTTGGAATCATGGATATAGATCCAATTGTCCGGAAACAGATCCTTGGACCGGATCTTCAAAGCCACGGTCAGGAAGTCGCGATATTTCAATTCCATCGCGTCCGCCATGCTGACCGGCAGCGGATGGATGCGACTGGCCAGTTCGCGCATCGGGGCGCTGGAAATGACATGGGCGGCGCGGATTACGCGCTCGCCCCCGGCATGGCTGGCCGACACGCGCCATTGCGCGCCCGTCCCTTGCGAGAGTTGTTTGAGAGCATGGCCCATCAACACTTCGCCGCGCCCGCTGGCGATGACATGATCGCGCGCGGCGTCCCACATCATGCCCGGCCCAAGGCGGGGATAGCGAAAGGATTCGAGCAAGGTCTTGGTCTGCATCCCGTCATTGGGCCGTTTGTTCAGCCCCAGCGAACGCTTCAACCCGTCCACCACCGCGCCCCAGAGCGAGAGGCCCTTGATCCGCTGGGCGGCCCAATCGGCGCTCATTTCGTTGCAGGGCATGCCCCATACCTTTTCGGTATAGGTCTTGAAGAAGATCGAGAACAGCTTCTGCCCGAACTGATTCGTCGTCCAGTCCTCAAAGCTCTTCACCTCGCGGCGGGGGAACAGCTTGGCCTTGGCAAAGCTGGCCATGCAGGTCGTGCTGCGCCAGATGCCAAGATTGCGCAACGCCTCGAAGGCGCGCAGCGGATAGGAATAGAATTTGCCCTCGTAATAGATCCGGCTCATGCGCGGGCGCTGGATGAAATCATCGGGCAGGATTTCGTTCCACAGATCGACAACCGCCTGAGATTTAGAGAAAAAGCGATGACCGCCAATGTCGAAACGATAGCCTTCGTGTTCGACCGTGCGCGAAATCCCGCCGACATAGCGTTCATCCTTTTCGATGACGCAGACGCTGTAACCCGCCTTGGTCAACAAATAGGCCGCCGTCAGCCCGGCCGGGCCAGCCCCGATAATGGCCACATCAACCGCCCGATCCGTGCCATGTTCGCCAGAAGAAAGGCCGCCGCAAACCATCTGTTTTCCTCAAATTCCGATCGTGGCGAAGGTGAAGGAAAATGGACAATATAAAGTTAATCCTGCCCTACCCTCCTCGCAAATCTACCTAACGGCGATCTCCCTAGGCGGGCGCAGGGAAAGCTGGCCATTTGCCCCACGCTGGGGCAGGATGGCGTGGGTTAGGCATTAAAGGCGGGTTGGATGGGGAATGGTGCTGCGCTGCGCGGTCGATGGCTGCTGGCGCTGATGGTGGGCTGGGCCTTGGTGCTGGGCGGGCTGTGGCTGGCCGCGCCGCCCGAACATCCTGAAATCACGGTTTTCTATCGCCTGTTACAGGATCAATGGCTGCTGCTGGCCACGTTCTGGGCTTGGGCCGGGGCGGCGCTGGCTCTGTGGCGATGGCGGCGTGTCGGGCCATGGCGGATGGGGCCGCGCGCGGTGGGCGTCGTGATTGCGCTGGCCTTTGTCGTGGCGCTGGCGGGCCATTACCTTGTCCTTTGCGGCTATGACCTCAGCCGCGACGAACAGATGGTCAGCTTTGACGCGGCCATTTATCGCAACGGTCGACTGGCATGGCCGATCCCCCCCCCGTGGCAGGGCGATATTGCCGCGCTCAACACGATTTTCATGATGCCTTTGGCCCATCCGGCGGCATGGGTTTCGACCTATCTGCCGGGCAATGCCTTGCTCGAAGCGATGCTGGGGCCGGTCAAGGCGCCGCTGCTGCTGGCCATATCGGTGCTGGCGCTCTGGCGCATCGCACAAAGGTTGCTGGGGCCGGATCAGGACGCACAGGCCGTCACGGTCGCGCTGTTCCTGTTGTCGGGTCAGGTGCTGTTTTCGGCGATGAGCCGCTTTGCCATGCCCGCCCATCTGGCCTTTAATCTGGTCTGGCTCTGGCTGTTCCTGTGCGACCGGCGGCGGACCGATCTGGCAGCACTGGCGGTGGGGTTTTTCGCCACAGGACTGCATCAACCCCTGTTCCATCCGATGTTCGTCGCGCCATGGCTGGCACTGTTGTTGTGGGATCGGCGCTGGGGCCGCGTGGTGCTGTTTGGGGCTGGTTATGTCGCGGCGGGCCTGTTCTGGCTGTGGTGGCCACAGATGACACTGCACGCGGTCATGGGGCCGGATTCCATGGTGGTCGAAGCGGGCAGCGATTACCTCTCGCGCCTGATCGATACGCTGGCGCAGAACCGGGACAATGGCACGTTGATGGCCGCCAATCTGCTGCGCATGGCGGCATGGACGCATCCCGCGCTCTGGGTGCTGGCGGCGCTTGGGGCGATTATGGGGTGGCGCGACGGGCGGGTGCTGGCGCTGATCGGCGGGATTGTCATCATTGTCGTGGTGATGGGGCTGATCCTGCCATATCAGGGGCATGGCTTTGGCTATCGCTATCTCCACCCGATGCTGGGCAATGCGGCGCTGCTGGGCGGGCTGGGCTGGCAAAGGCTGGGCCATGCGTGGCGGGATCGGTTGCGGTCTGGCTTCGTGGCGCTGTCGGGGCTGACGCTGCTGGTGCTGATGCCGATGCAGGGGTGGATGGCCAACCGTTTCTATGGCGCCTTTGCCGCGGCCAGCGCCAAGATCGACACAGTCCATGCCGATTACATCATCATCGGCAATTATGATGCGCCGCTGGCGCTCGATCTGGGTTTCAACTGGCCCGATCTGTCAAACCGCCCCTTGCGGTTGATCGAATATGATTATGACGATCTGGAAGAAATGGCCCCGCGCCTTTGCGCCCATGGCGAAACGGTGGCCCTGCCCCGGCGCAGTTTCTATTTCGGCATAGGCCGCGCGATCAACATGATGCCGGGGCGCACCACCGAGCGTCGCCGCGCATGGCACACGCTGGAATTCACCAAGGCCGGGTGCAAGGTCGTCAGCCTATTTTGACGCCAGATCGAGGACAGAGCGCGCCATCACGTCCCAAGAATAGCGCCCGCCCGCCCATGCGGCCATACTCGCCCGTTCCGCCATGGTCAGGCCCGGCGCGTCCAGCACGGTCGCGATCCGGGCCGCGCAGCCTTGCGGATCGCCCAAATCCACATCCACCCCGCGCATCCACCGCCCCGCCTGTGGGTCGGCCAGATGCGTGGGCGCGCCGCAAATCACCGGCAGGCCGCAAGCCATCGCCTCCTGTATCACCAAGGGATAGCCTTCGCCCACACTGGGCAGCAGCAGGCAATCGGCGCTGCGATACAGCGCGGCCAGTTGCTCCGCGCTTTGCGGCCCCAGATCATGGACATTGGGCAATCCCCATTGCCAAGGTCGGATCGGCCCCGCCCCGGCCAGCAGAAAGCTGATATCGGGCCGCATCGCGGCCACCGCCCGCAGGATCGACAGGCCCTTTTTCTCGACAAAACGCCCGACGAACAGCACCCGCCGACGCCCGCCCGGCACATCCTGCGCCGCAGGGCCAATATGGGTGAACACCTCTCGATCCACGCCATTGAACAACAAGGCATGATCGCGCCACGCCGGATCGCCCAGCAAATCTCGACGCACCGTGTCCGATATGAACACCAACCGATCCGCCGCCCACAGCATCGGGCGCGTGACCACGGCATTGGCCAGCGCCATCACCCCGCGCATCACCGCCGAGGCAAAGGGAATGCCGGCAATATGCTGAATCAACACCACCGGGCGCCCGCGCATCTTGCCCATAACCATGGCCAGAATGGAGGTCACATAAAGCGCATCATGCACTACCAGCGTATCGGCATCCCCCACCGCCCGCCACAGGGCCGCAATCCCCCTTGGCCCCGGAATCGGCATGGGCAGACCGCTCAGCTTCTCGGTCGGATTGACGCAGGGCAGCGCGATGGCGCGGATATCATTGGGGGCGGCATCCTGCGCGCTAGCCGCCCAAGTCACTTTGGCCCCCGCCGCCTTCATCCGGCGCGAAAGGTGGCCCGCCACGCGCTCTATCCCGCCAAGGTGGCTTTCGAAAAAATGGCTGACCATGAGGATGTGCATGGTGTGGGCTTAATCGCTTTGCCTCCGGCGGGCAAAGGGTCATCGACCCTTTGCAATCCCGTTTTGGGGTGGTGTGTGGTTGGAGAATGGCGTGGATAAAGGATTCCTGTTAAAGCCTGCGGCGCGGCGAACTCGTGCTTGTCCGCGCCGCAGGCTTTAAAATTGAAACCCATCCCCCATCAAGCGAGGCAGCGTTTTCGGCACCCACCCCATATCGGGATTGCAAAGGGCCCCCGCCCTTTGCCCGCCGGAGGCATCTTACCCCCTGCAGACCTTACTTCCGAACAATCGCCCACCGCGACAGTAGGAAATTCGCCCCGATCATCAGACAGGAGGCCAAAGGCGCGGCATAGACCATCGCCAACCCGACCGGCCCGCGCAACACCCATGTCACGCCAAGGGCCAGCGGTGTGTTGGTGCTCATGGCAAGAGCATAGCGGCCATAGCGCGCCATGCTCATCGGTTCGCGAAAGGTCAGGTGGGAGTGCAGGACGTAGCCGACCAGCGACACCACCACAAAGGACAGCGCAAACCCGACCGCCGAAATCGCCAGCGGCCCGGCGCCCCGCATCGCCCAATCGGTGGCGATCATCACCCCATTATGCAGCCCAAGGCATGTCGCCGCGACAAAGCCATAGGCCAGACCCGTGCGCAGGCTCATGCCGTTACATGGGCGCGCACCAGATAGATGCAGGCATTGTCATCGCGCATCGCGGCGGGCGTCACGGCATCCTCAAATACAGCGCGCGCATTCATGACAATCGCCAGCGCCCCGGCGACCAAAGGCCCCAGCACCGGAAATTTGCGCAGTACAAAGGCAAAGGCCGTCAGGCGGATCATTGTCGTGGTGGCCAAAGGCCCACAGATTGAATGCATTTCCTCCACCTTGATCCCGCGCGTTTCCAGATCCAGCGCAAGGCCGGTCCGGGTCCAACGACGATGATCTTCGGGATGGGGGTGATAGAACCAGCTGCCATGGGTGGAAAGGATCAGCGTCCCGTCCGGTTTAAGCAAACGGCGGATTTCCGCGCAATAGGCGTCCAGATCGGGGACATGCTCCAACACCTGGGCCGACAGGATGGCGTCCACGCTGTGATCGGGCAAAGGCACGCGTCCGTCCGGGCCGATGGGCAATTTGCCCTTGGCCACGGCGTCATCGTCAATATCGGCGGGCCGGTAATCCAGCCCCATGCCCCGCAACAGCGCCGCATAGGGCAGATCGCCGCATCCCAGATCGACAATCGTCGCGCCCTTGGGCAAACGCCCCGCCTGCGCCCGGATCAGCTTGGACAAAGGCGCCAGTTGCAGCCAGTCCGTGTGCCAGAAAGAAGGAGCCACGCGGCGCGTATTGTCCATTACAGATCCTCCTCACCCGGAACAAAGGCCGCATCATGCCCCGCGATGATCGCCAGCAAGAACCCGCCCAGCGCGGTCTGTACCCCGATCGCCCCGGACGCAGCGGCCACCACCAGCGGCAGCACCGAAGGCAGCGGCAAATAGCCGCCCGCGCGCCAGTTAATGCCGATCACCGCCAGACAAGCCCCTGAAAACACCATCAGCCCCAATCCCAACACCAACGCATGTTCCAGCGTCAGCACCGGGCTGAAGCGGTCGAACCAGTTGTTGAGATCACGATAGCCGGTTCTTACGCCATAGAAATGGGTGGCCATCGCCATAATCGCGGCAAAATGACCCACGGTCAGCAAAAATCCCGCCAGAATGGTCCATCCCGCACCCACCACCGGATTGCCCGCCAGCCAGCCCATGTCAAAGCCCAGCGCCACGCCCAGAATGCCCACTGCCGCCAGCATCGCGATCAGCGACGGCACGCCAAACACCCAAGTGGGCGAGAGCATCAACAAATAGCGCAAGTGCCGCCACCCATCGCGCCATGGCCGCAAATGCGGCGCCCGGTCGCGCAGATCGGGTTGCAGCTTGGCCGGCACCTGTTCGATATGCAGCCCGCGCAGAGAGGCTTTGATCACCATCTCGCTGGCAAATTCCATGCCGGTGGAGGACAGGCCGCATTCCAGAAAGGCTCGCTTCGTGATCGCGCGAATGCCGCAATGCGCGTCATCAATCCCGCTGCGATAAAACAGGTTCAATATGCCCGTCAGCACCGGATTGCCGATATAGCGGTTTTTCCATGGCATCGCCCCTTTGGCGATTCCCCCGGCAAAGCGCGACCCCATGCACAGATCCGCGCCATCGACCAATTGCCCGATCATCGCCACGCCATCGGTGAAATCATACGATCCATCGGCATCGCCCATCAACAGATAGCGCCCATGCCCGCCTTCGCATCCGCCGATCAGCGCCGCGCCATAACCGCGCCGGGGCACCGCCACCACGCGCGCGCCCTGCGCCGTGGCATAGGCCTGTGATCCATCGGTGCTGCCATTATCGGCGATGATGATTTCAGATGTCAGGCCATAGGCCATCTCGATGCGATGCGCGGCCTCCTTGGCATTGGCGATGCAATGGGGAAGGCTTTGAATTTCGTTGAGACAGGGCATGATGATCGACACATCAATGCCATGGCTTGCCTGCTCGCTCTCGCCCACTGTTCCACCCCGACCCCGAATGCGGCCACATGCCGGCTGCGCTGGTACGGACGGCGGGACTCGAACCCGCACGAGCAAAGCTCAAGGGATTTTAAGTCCCTGGCGTCTACCATTCCGCCACGTCCGCAAGGCAGGATCATGGCTCTGGCAGATCGGCGGGCAAACGGCAAGAGGGGCGCGTATGGGCACCATCACCCAATATCCCCCGCCCCCAACAAAAAACGCAGGCGCGCCCCCCGACTGCCTGCGTTTTTGTCGTAATCGGCCCGAAAGCCGGTTTTTTCAGACGTTAAGCCGCGCGCGCATTTCCTTGCCCGGCTTGAAGAAAGGCACCTTCTTGCCCGGCACATCCACCGCTTCGCCGGTGCGCGGATTGCGCCCCTTGCGCGGATCGCGTTCGCGTGTGGAAAACGCGCCAAAGCCGCGCAATTCCACCCGGCCACCATCGGCCAGTCGCTGAGCGATTTCATCAAAGAACACATCGACGATCTTTTCCACATCGTCGGTGCGCAATTCAGGGTTGGCCTTCGCCAGCGCCTGCAACAGTTCAGATCTGATCATGAACACACCCCCTCTGGGCCGCGGTCCCATTCCTAATGGCCCGACCGTTCAAACAACC
The DNA here is from genome assembly GCF_057401885.1 of Novosphingobium sp. 550D. Taxonomy (NCBI): domain Bacteria; kingdom Pseudomonadati; phylum Pseudomonadota; class Alphaproteobacteria; order Sphingomonadales; family Sphingomonadaceae; genus Novosphingobium; species Novosphingobium sp. 550D. The sequence continues at coordinate 676,218 of NZ_CM171613.1, forward strand.
TCTCATCCGGGTCGAGTCTTTTTGCCGACCTCGGACTGTTTTATGTACAGAACTTCAAGACTTTGTACAATAGCGCCCTTAGGTGCAATACGGTGGAGCGCCTTGGATCAGCGACGATTTTGGTCGTTTTTTTCAGACTGAGGGGATCGTCTGTTCCAATAATTCGCGCGCATCCAGGCCAAGGCGCGCGATCCGATCCAGCACCGCAGGCCATTCATTCTGCAAAAATTGTTGTTTTTCAGCGTTCAACAACCATTCGCGCGCGCCGGGGGCCACCATCATGCCCACCCCGCGCTGAACCTCGACCAATCCATCCAGTTGAAATTGCTGATACGCCTTGGCGACGGTCAAAGGATTGGCCCCCTGTTCCGCGGCCAGCGCCCGCACCGATGGCAACATCGTGCCTTCGGGATAGGTGCCATCAATGATCGCGGCAACGATCATATCGCGCAGCTTGAGATAGACCGGGCGGGTGTTGGCTGTCATGGCGCATCACTGCCATAATACAGCCCATCACACAAGCGCGACCATCGCGGCGAACGGCCAACTTGGCGCTTTCCTTTGCTTACTTCGATGTTAATTTGCGCCCCCATGATGACCCCTTCTGACGCGGCGCCTTTGCCCGCCGCCGCCACGACAACCGGCCCGACATGGTTTGGCCATCCGCGCCCGCTGGCCCGCCTGTTCGCCATCGAGATGTGGGAACGTTTTGGCTATTACGGCATGCGCGCGCTGCTCATGCTGTATCTGACCAAGCATTTCCTGTTGGGCGACCGGGTTTCGGCGGGGATCTATGGCGGATATACCGCGCTGGTTTACCTGACGCCGCTGATCGGGGGCCTGCTGGCGGATCAATATCTGGGGTCGAAACGCGCGGTCAAATTTGGCGCGCTGATCATGGCGGCGGGCTATTTCGCGCTGGCGCTGGGGGGATCGCCGGCGCGGCCATGGGCCGAATATGACGGCGCGCGCCACGCCATTGTCGTTTCGCATTTCCGCGACGGGCCAACCAGCGCCACCGACGAAACCCGTTCGGTCGAGGATGGCGGGCGCCTGCTGCTGATCAAGGGGCTGGAGGATGGCAGCATCGACCTCATCGCCCCCGACGGATCGGTGTCGCGCCATTTGGCCCCCGGCGCGTTGAAGGAAGGCGCGGATCGCGATGAATTGCGCCTTGCCATCACGTTGATGGCGCTCTCGGCGGTGGCGGTGGGCAATGGCTTTTTCAAACCCAATATCGCCACCATCGTCGGCCTGCTCTATGCCGATGGCGATCAGCGGCGCGATGCGGGTTTCAGCATTTTCTACATGGGCATCAACCTTGGATCGTGGCTGGGGCAAATGGCCTGTCCGATCCTTGCCGACTATTTCGGCTGGGGGACGGGGCTGGCCTCGGCGGGGGCGGTGATGTTGATCGCATGGGCGATGATGCATTACAGCCAGAGCAGCCTTGGCGGGCTGGGCGAACCGCCAGTGGTGGCGGGGCGCGATCCGGCGCTGTGGATCTATCCGGCGGCGTTGCTGGCGATTCCGGCCTGCTATTTCCTTTTCACCAATCTGATGCATGCCGCCGCCCCCACGCCGGGGGCCGGATTTATCGGCTATCTGATGAGTCTGCCGGTGATGGGCAAATTGCTCTGCGCCACTTTCGGGATCAGCCTGCCCGCCATCCTGATCTGGTCATGGCGTGTGGGCAGCCGGGCCGAGTTTGAAATGATGCTGGCCGCGATCATCCTGATGGTGTTCAACACCGTGTTCTGGAGCCTGTTCGAACAGGCCGGATCGTCGCTGACCCTGTTCGCCGACCGCAATGTGGACCGCTCGGTATTCGGCTGGTTCGAAATGTCGGCGCCGGGGACGCAGCAATTCAACGCCATCGGTATCATCACGCTGGCCCCGATCATGGGGGCGCTGTGGTCGGTTCTGGCGCGGCGCGGGTGGGAACCCTCGATCCCCGTCAAATTCAGCATGGGGCTGATCGGCGTGGGCGCGGGTTTCCTGTTCCTCGTTTTGGGCACGCGTTTTGCCGGGGCGGATTATCGGGTCGGGCTGGGTTGGCTGGCGGGGCTTTATCTCATTCATTCGGTAGCGGAATTGTGCATCTCGCCCGTGGGCATGTCGATGATCACCAAACTGTCCATCGCCCGTGTGGTGGGTCTGATGATGGGGGCGTGGTATCTCTCGCTGGCCATGGGGCAATATGGCGCAGGGCTTTTGGCGCAAATGGCGACAGTGGAAACCGTGGGCGGCCAAGTCACCAACCTGAAGCTGAGCCTTGATACCTATGTGGCGGTGTTCACCCAGATCGGGATCGTGACGATCGGCGTTGGCCTCGTGTTGCTGGCGTTGGCCGTGCCTATCCGCAAACTGATGCATGGGGTAAGCTGAGGGGGCGAAGTATGGATCAGGCGTTTTCATGGCTGATGACCGGGGCGATGGCCTTTGTCGGTTCGCATTTCCTGATGTCCCACCCGTGGCGCGCCGGATTGCTGGCGCGGTTGGGGGAAAAGGGGTTTCTGGGGCTTTATTCGGTCGTGTCCTTTGCCACGCTGGGCTGGACCATCGTCGCCTTTCGCGCGGTCGGGCCGGGTGGCACCCCGGTCTGGGACGGGACAGGTGAGGCCATCTGGATCATCGCCAGCCTGCTCTCGCTGATCGGCATAACGCTGCTGCTGGGGTCGCTGCACGCCAATCCCGCCATGCCGCAAGTGCCGGGCGAAAAGATCGCCGCCGCCCGCGCCACCGGCGTCTTTGCCGTCACCCGCCACCCGATGATGTGGGGCATCGCACTATGGGCGCTGGCCCATGTGTTGGTCGCGCCGACGCCGCGTGTGATCGTGCTGATGGGGGCCATGGCGGTGCTGGCGCTGGTGGGCGCGCGGTTGCAGGATGGGAAAAAGGCCGAACTGCTGGGCGCCGCATGGGAAAGCTGGAGCGCGCAGACATCCTATTGGCCGCGTGTATCGGCGCTGGGGCGGATTTCGCCGATGTTGTGGGGCGTGGGGATCGTGGTGTGGCTGGGCGCGACGTTTGGGCATGTCCATGCCAATCACGTTCTGGCGGGCGTGTGGCGGTGGGTTTTGTAAGGGTTTATGCCTCCGGCGGGCAAAGGGCGGGGGCCCTTTGCAATCCCGTTACTGTCAGCGTGGCGCTATGGGTTGGGCGCTTGGTGTCGGAATTTCTAAAGCCTGCGGCGCCAATCAGCGCTACCTCGCAGCGCCGCAGGCTTTCAAAACCGTTGGACGACACGCAAAGCAACCAATCTCACACCACCCCAAAGTGGGATTGCAAAGGGACGAGTCCCTTTGCCCGCCGGAGGCACAAAGCCCCTTACTCTACGCCCGCAGAACACTCCGCACACATGCCGCGCAATTCCACCACCGGGCGTACATCGGCAAAGCCCGCCCAGCGCGCCGCCTCGATCAACGCGCCGGTCAGGCGGTCATCGTCGATATGCACCGCCTTTCCGCAACCGTCACAGATCAGGAAGATGCAGTCGTGGCGGCAACCGGGGTGCGGGTTGGCGATATAGGCATTGGCGCTTTCGACCCGGCGCGCCAGATTGGTGCGCACGAACAGATCAAGGATGCGATAGACGCTGTTGGCGGCCACGCGCTTGTCGCGGGCCTTGGACACGGCCTCGGCAATGTCATAGGCGCTGGCGGGTTTGTCGCGCCCGGCAAGGGCGTCGAACACATCGCCGCGCATATCGGTCCATTGTTCCCCGGCGTTTTCCAACGTGGTGCGGGCGGCGGCGACCAGCCCTTCGCCGCTATATTCGCGGTGGCGGGGGTGTTCGTGGACATGGTCGTGGTCGTGTTCGTGGGTGGCGCTCATACCCCCTTATAGCCCAAATCAGTTGCGGGTGAAATCAGCCTTATAGAGGGCTGGAAACATCTGTTTGAACGCGGCCACCTTGGGCACGTCCCAATAGGCGATATAGGGGTGGGTCGGGTTGCGGGCCATGAAATCCTGATGCTCACCCTCGGCGGCATAGAATTGGCGATAGGGTTCGATTTTGGTCGCGATCCGCCCGCGCCACAGGCCCGACGCCGCAATCTGACCCAGATAGGCCCGCGCCACGCGATCCTGTTCCGGCCCGATGGGGACCAAGGCGCTGCGATACTGCGGGCCGATATCCGGGCCTTGTCCATTGGCCTGGGTCGGGTCGATGATGACCGAGAAAAAGATGCGCAGCAGATCGTCATAGCGCACCTGTGCCGGATCATAGGTCACGCGCACCGCTTCGGCGTGGCCGGTGTTGCCATGACCGACATCATCATAATGAGCCGTATTCGCAGCCCCGCCGTGATAGCCGGAAACCGCGCTGGTCACGCCTTTGACATGGCTGAACACCGCCTCCACACCCCAGAAGCAGCCGCCGTCAAAGATCGCCTGTTTCAGGCCCGGCGTTTCCTGCGCCATGACCGTGGCCACAGGCGCCGTCACCGTGTGTGTGTTGGCCGCATCGGCATTCTGGCACGCGGCCAGCGCCAGCATGACGGGAAGGGCGAAGAGGATGCTCCGCCCCATCACCTTATTCCGTCGCGTGAACGGGCGAGGCGTTAGCCTGTCCCACAAGGCCGGAAATGCCACCCGAACCGGTGGCCATAACGGCTACGATCAAAGCGCCCCCCAGCGCAAAGCCAATAGCAAATGAGCGAAGCAAATCGCGGTTGAAGAGGCGCATAAAAAAGTCCGGAGGTTGTTTCTGGGGTCGCAAATGGTGATGAATTGGGCCGCGTCTAGGCCATCAAAGCTTAACCCAGCATGACACCGCGACCAAACGGGGCATATGTGCGACGAAATGCTGCAACGCAATGGGGCGTTGCAGCATTGCATCACATTGGCCGCAATTAATGGCGGAAATGGCGCATGCCGGTGAAGACCATGGCAAGACCGGCTTCGTCCGCCGCCTTGATGACTTCATCGTCGCGCATCGAACCGCCCGGCTGGATCACCATGGTCGCGCCCGCCTCGACCGCGGCCAGCAGACCGTCGGCAAAGGGGAAGAACGCATCGGAAGCCACCGCGCTGCCCTTGGTGCGGGTTTCGGCAAAACCGTGAGTTTCAGCCGCTTCGGCGGCCTTGGCGGCGGCGATCCGCGAGGAATCGCGACGGTTCATCTGGCCCGCGCCGATCCCGGCGGTCACGCCTTCCTTGGCGTAAACGATGGCGTTCGACTTGACATGCTTGGCCACAGTCCAGGCGAACAGGGCGTCCTGCAATTCCTGTTCGCTGGGCTGACGCTTGGTCACGACTTTCAGGTCATCCAGAGTGATCGCGCCATTGTCGCGGTTCTGGACCAGCAGGCCGCCCGCAATCGGCTTGGCGATCAACCCGCCGCGCTTGGGCGAGGGGATTTCACCGATCAGCAGCAGACGCAGGTTCTTCTTCTTGGCAAAGACCGCCTTGGCATCGTCATTGGCATCGGGCGCGACGACCACTTCGGTAAAGATGCCGCTGATCGCTTCGGCGGTCGGGCCGTCCAGCGGGCGGTTGACGGCGATGATGCCGCCGAACGCGCTGACGCTGTCGCATTTGAACGCCGCCTCATAGGCTTCGACCAGCGTGGATGCCGTGGCAACGCCGCAAGGGTTGGCGTGCTTGACGATCACGACGGTCGGTTCGGCATCCTTGAATTCGGCCAGCAGTTCGAGCGCAGCATCGGCGTCGTTGTAATTGTTATAGGACAGTTCCTTGCCCTGCACCTGTACGGCCTGGGTCAGACCCTTTTCCTTGGCGCCATGGGGCACGTAAAGCGCAGCAGCCTGATGCGGGTTTTCGCCATAGCGCAGCTCGGCCACGCGCGCGCCGGTGATGGCGATGGTCTCGGGGAAGGTTTCGCCCTGATCGACAGTGGCAAACCACTGGCTGATCGCGCCGTCATAGGCCGCGGTCAGCGCATAGGCCTTGGCGGCAAACTTGCGACGCTGGGCCAGCGTGGTTTCACCACCCGCCACGATGCCATAGTCGGCCGGATCGGTGACGATGGCGACGAAATCGTGGTTCTTGGCCGCAGAGCGAACCATGCTGGGGCCGCCGATGTCGATGTTCTCGATGATCTCTTCGCGCGTACCGCCCTTGGCGACCGTCTGAACGAAGGGATAGAGGTTGACCACCACCAGATCGATCGCGCCGATCTCATGCTCGTTCATGGATGCCACATGCTCGGCATTGTCGCGCACGGCCAGCAGGCCGCCGTGAACCTTGGGGTGCAGCGTCTTGACCCGGCCATCCATCATTTCGGGGAAACCGGTCAGCTCCGAAATGTCCTTCACATCCAGACCGGCGTCGCGCAATGCCTTGGCCGTGCCGCCGGTCGAAACCAGCTCAACACCCTTGGCGGCCAGCGCCTTGCCCAGATCAACAAGACCCGTCTTGTCCGAAACAGAGAGCAAAGCCCGGCGAATGGTGACAGTGTCAGTCATGGATGGAGTCGTCCTGTGAAGCTGCGTGTTTGGCGCGGCCCATAAGGATTTTGGCGGTTTTGGGAAGGGTGAAGGGGGGTAAAGGGCAAAGAAAATGCGAGGGGCTCGCCCCTCGCGCTCCCATTACTGTCTGCGTCGCGCCATAGGTTCGGCGGCAACTGTCGGACGCAGCGTCGAAATTTTAAAAGCCTGCGACGCCTTTAACGCGACCTCTCCGCGCCGCAGGCAATAATTCAAACCGCTTCGCGGATCAGCGCCCAACTGCCAGCCAAGCGCAACCCCATAACGGGATCGCAAAGGGCCCCCGCCCTTTGCCCGCCGGAGGCATAAAACCTCCAAACCCTACCCCATCTTCTTCAAAATCCACGAGAAGCTCCCACCCCCCCGCGACACCATGCCCTGAATGACCAATTGCTGGACCGGCACAGGCCGCCCCTGCCCATCGGCCCAGATCGATTCCTCGATGGAGATTTCGCCCCCGCCGCTGCGGAATTGCCAATAGGAGCCGTCGGGCAACGCCATGCCCACGCCCTGCTTATCCTGTGACAGGCCGATTTCGATGCCGGGGCCAAGGTGGAAACGCAGCGCATAGGACACCATGCCCCGCTTGCCCTTGCGCCCGGTGGGGACCAGCAGATCCTCGCCGCGCAATTCGGTGCCGTCGTCGCGCAGGATCAGGATACGGCGATGCGTCAGGCCATAGCGCCCGGCATAGCCATCGTGGCTGGCCTCCAGCCTTGTTGCGCCCCAAGTGCGACTGGCCGCGCCATTGCGCTCGCCTTCGATGCTGCGACGGTCAACCTCAACTTCGGCCACGCCCGAGCCGAGGCCGCCATTGATCAGCACCGCCGTCGAATTGGCATCGTCCAGCACCAGCGTCGAATGGGCCGCCGTGGCGCGCAGCCCTTGTTCCAGCCGCACCGGCATAAGGCCACCCGCCGCCGCGCCGCCGCCGCAATTGATGATCACCCGCTGTCCGGCATGGCTGAGTTCAAAGGCCAGCGTCGAGGCGCAGCCATTGCGCGCATGGCGGGTCAATGGCGGGGGCGCAGCGTCGAATTGCATCACGCTCTTGCCCGCGACCACGCGCTGATAACCCCATTGGCGCACCTCGCGCAGGGGCCGCGTGCGCACACCCGACGCCGCGATCAACGCCGAGACATCCGCCGCCGACACCGCCCATCCGCCCTGCCAACTGCCCAAGGCGCCATCGCCGTGCGTCAGCGCCAGCAAAGGCGGCACCATCAGCGCCAGAATCGCCTCCAGCGCGGCGGGCGGTTCACGCCGTGTCGCGCGATAGCACGCGATCACCTGCACCAGCAGCGCAATCGCCTCCATCTGACCGAGCGGGCTGCGCGACATGCAGCCACCGTCATCACCCAGCAATTCACCCAGCGAAGCGATCAGCCCTGCCTCACCATACAACCGGCGAGGGCGGCCATCGGGCAGCAGCAGCCCCGCCGCGACAATCGCGCACCAGCCCGCCACCTGCGCCAGCGTATCTTCGCCCCGCGCCACGTTGCGGTCCAGCCAGCGAGCGTGGTCGTTCATCGCCTCCAGCGTCTGCCCCCGGAGCGTCTTGTCCCCGCCCGACAGCAGCAGCGGCGCATGGACCAGCCAGCCCAGCAGGCGCGCGCCCGTATAGGCCACCGTCCATGCCGGCCCCTTGCCGGGCCGCGACGGCGCCTTGGGATTGGCCATCAGCCAAGCGGCCAGAATGCGTTCGGCCACCGGCGAGACCTGTTCACGTGGCCCCGCCGCCTCCAGATCGGCCAGCCAGTGGAACCCATGCACCATCCGTTCAAGCGGCGGCACCATCCGCCCCGCCCCGGCCAGATCAAGCTGGGCAATCGGCTGTTTCAGCCCGTGGACCAGAAAATGGCCCGCCCGCAGCGCAGCCCCCGCCGCCTTGTCCCCCGGCAGTGGATTGGTGACGGTGGCCAGCAATTTGGGGCGCGCGGGTTTACGAAAAGGCGCAGTCAGCACAGGCCCCGGAATGCCCATGCGATAGGCAAGCCGGATCAACCGTTCCCCTGCGCCCAGCGAAGGCGGCGTAAAATCCGCCAGCGCCAGCGCGCGGCCTGGTTCAACCAACTGGGCCGCGACATCACCCTGATCCGGCGTTTCGGCATCATCCGAATTCGCGTCCAGAGTTGGTAATGGGATAGCCTGCCCCTTGCCCTTACCCGACTTGCGGGTCTTGCCCTGTGCAGACATATCCAGGTTCATGGTTCAGCCCAGCCCCTTGAGAGCCGCGATATTGGCGGCATATTGATCCGGCCCACCCCGGAACGTCGCGGTGCCCGCCACAAGAGCGTTGGCCCCCGCCGAAACGGCCAGCGGCGCGGTGGTGGTGTCGATCCCGCCATCCACCTCCAGATGGATGTCGCGCCCGGTCTTGTCGATCATCTTGCGGATCGCCTCGATCTTGCGGAGTTGGCTGGAAATGAACTTTTGCCCGCCGAAACCGGGGTTCACGCTCATCACCAGAACCAGATCGATGTCATCGATCAGGTAATCCAGCATCTTGGCCGGGGTTGCCGGGTTCAGCGAAACGCCCGCCTTGCACCCGGCGGCGTGGATTGCCTGGACTGTGCGGTGGCTGTGGGGTCCGGCTTCGGGGTGGAACGTGATGATGTCGGCGCCCGCATCGGCAAAGGCCTGAATATAGGGGTCGACCGGCTGGATCATCAAATGGACGTCAAAGATCTTCTTCGTATGGGGGCGCAGCGCCTTGACCACCATCGGGCCGATGGTGATGTTGGGCACGAAATGGCCGTCCATGACGTCAACGTGGATCCAGTCCGCGCCGGCCGCGTCAATCGCGCGCACTTCTTCGCCAAGGCGCGAGAAATCGGCCGAAAGGATCGATGGAGCAATCAGGGGCGGCGTCATCACACCAGTTCCACACAAGTTGAATTGGCGATAAACGCCATGATTCGCGCACTCACAAGCACGTACATCTCCATTTTCCACACACTTATCGCCAAAGGCGGGTTCGTGAGGGGCAAAAACCCCGGATTTATGCGCATTACAGCGCCTCAAGTCTGCGATATTCCGGGCAAAGCCCGATAAACCAGAGCGCCTTGCAGTTTTCTGGGGAAAAACCAAGTACCGATGACCCGACACCGCCCGCATAGGGAAAATTCCGATGCAAAACCGGCCTTGCGTTGGTGAAAACTCTATTAGCCAAAACTAGGGCTAATGACCTGTTACCACCAACAGGCTTCGGCAAGAGCGTCCGACCTATCATGACGCCCAGGACGGATGCCCGACGATCGGCCGGATTGGCCAATTGGCAACGGCGGCTCGCATGGGTGGATAACAGCAATGGACAGTACGAATTCGCCACAGGAAGCCCAACGCAAGGGGCTACTGCGCCCAATCAATGTATTGGTGTTGGCCGCGATTTTCATGCTGGTGAGCGCAACAACCGTCACCCTGATGCGCATGAGCAAGGGCGCCGAAGAATATGAGCTTGGCATCATCAGCCGCGGTTGGCAGCATAACGTGCATCAATGGCAGGCCAGCGGTCAGGCGTTAATCCGTCAGGACGAAGCGCCAGCCCGAATGGAGGCTGGCGACCAGCGCTGGATCGAACAGGCCATTCTGGCCCCGATGCGCGCACAGACCGGGTCCGGGCAAGTCCGGCTTGAACCGGCCGGGACGAATGAAAAGGACACGGCGCTGCGCCTTGTCCATGGCGCCCCCATGCTCACGCTTCCCGTCACGGCGCAGACACTGGCCGGCGCGCCCGCGCCCTATGTTCTGCGCGTGACGGTGGATCAGGGCTTGATCTCGGCATTTGGGCGCCAGCATGGTCAGACGCATCTTCTGCTGCCCAAGGGCAAACCTCCCATCAGCGACCATCACCTCATGCCCCTGACCAGCCCGGATGGCCAATTGGTGGCCTCGGTGGCATGGCCCGCAATCAATCCGTTCAAGGCGTCGGAAACCGAGATTCCCCAGATGCTGGCGGCCATGGCGGCGGCATTTCTGATGCTGGTCTGGCTGTTCATGCGGCGCAGCAACACAATCGCCAGCGACCTTATCGCCAGCGAAGCGCGCGCGCGCCATCTGGCCTTTCACGACACGCTGACCGGATTGCCCAACCGCGCGATGATGTTCGACCGGTTGGGCCAGAATCTGGCCATGTCGCGGCGTTATGCGGGTGAAATGGCGGTGCATTGCCTCGATCTGGACCGGTTCAAGGAGGTCAATGACACGCTGGGCCATCATGCAGGCGACGAATTGATCCAGCAGGTCGGGCGGCGGCTGACCGAATTGTGCCGCGAATCCGATACCGTGGCGCGGCTTGGCGGCGATGAATTCGTGATCCTGCAACCCGAAGCCGACAGTTCGGGCGCGTCCCATCTGGCCCAGCGCGTGCTGCGCCTGTTCGAAACGCCCTTTGAACTGGAAGCGGGCGTGGTCGAGGTGGGTGTGTCGATTGGCGTCACGCTGATCTCCAATCCCGAAATCGAACCGGCCGAGGCGCTGCGTCAGGCCGATCTGGCGCTCTATGGGTCAAAGGAAAACGGGCGTAACCGCGTCACATTCTTTGAACCCGACATGGATGCGGCCCTACGCATGCGGCGCAGTCTGGAAAGCGATCTGCGCAAGGCGCTGGCCGAAGACAGCCTGACCATGGTGTATCAGCCGCAAATGGACGGCAAGGGCCAGATCGAGGCGATGGAGGCGCTGGTGCGCTGGAACCATCCCGAACGCGGCGCCATCCCGCCCTCAATCTTTGTCCCTTTGTGCGAAGAAACAGGGCTGATCCTGGACCTTGGCGAATTCGTGTTCCGCCGCGTGTTCAAGGAAACCGCCGGATGGGACAATATCCGCGTGGCCATCAATGTTTCGGCGCTGCAATTGCGGTCGCCCATGTTCATGGCGACATTGACGCGATTGGTGGCCGAATTCCGGGCCAATCCTGAACGCTATGAAATCGAGATCACCGAAACCGCGCTGCTGGGCGATGATGGGGTCACGCGCGACAATATCACCATGCTGAAACAGGAAGGCTTTTCCATCGCGCTGGACGATTTCGGCACCGGCTATTCCAGCCTCAATTCGCTGCGCCGTTTTTCGGTCGACAAGATCAAGATCGACCGCAGCTTTGTCCATAATCTGGAGGCCAATGACGAGGCAGAGGGGCTTGTCGATGCCATCGTCAAATTGGGCCGGGCGATGAAATTGGATGTGGTGGCCGAAGGGGTGGAAACCGAACATCAGCGCGACCGACTGGCCGCCTGTGGATGCAGCACGTTTCAGGGTTTCCTGCTGTCCCGCCCGGTGCCTGCGGACGAATTGGACGGGCTGTTTTCGCGCCATAATCCGTAACATTCCCGATGCCCTGACTGGCCCGATCGCAACGGTTTGTTGATCATAAAGACGGCTCTGGCCCCGCCCTTTGTCGAGTCCGCCGATTGTCCAATCACCGTCCCATTCTTTGCAATCTGATCCGCAACCGCGCGGGCAATGCCTTGCCGATCATGGCGCTGATCATGGCGCTGTTGATGGCCTTTGTCGGGTGCGGGGTGGATGGGGCGCGGATGTATATGGTCAATGCCCGGCTGCAACAGGCCTGCGATGCGGGCGTTCTGGCCGGGCGCAAGGCGATGACGGATGCCACCACCGGCAACACGGCGCTGGACGCGACCGCAACGGCCGCGGCCAATGCGTTTTTTGCCAACAATATCCGCACCGGATGGTATGGCATTACCTCGCTCAGTTTTACCCCCGCCAAGACCACCGACGCCCAGGTCAGCGCCACCGCAAGGGCCGTGGTACCCATGACGCTGATGCGCATTTTCGGGTATAGTTCGATCACGCTGAACGCTGTGTGTCAGGCCACCTATCAGATCGGCGATACCGATGTGATCTTTGTGCTGGACACCACCGGGTCGATGGCCTGCCTGCCGTCGGATGATACGACCACCTGCAACAACTATGTCGGCTCGGCGACCAAAGTTTCCTATGCCCGCCCGTCGGACGGCACGTCCAGCGGCAACACCAGCACCGCCGGATATCCCGGATCAACGGCCTATTACGTGACGGAAAAATCCGGTTCCCGCATCGCCGCCCTGCGCAGCGCAGTGCTCAGTTTCTATGACACGTTGGCCGCCTCGGTCGATGCCAGCACGCATGTCCGCTATGGCTTTGTCACCTATACATCGACGGTCAATGCCGGGCGCGCGATCATGGACATCAACCCCGCCTATATCGTTGGCGGGGTGGGCAGCGTTAATACAAGCTGGACCTATCAGACCCGCGTCCTGACCGGCACCAGCTTTTCGCTGTTCTGTTTCTGCACGGTTCCCAATTGGCAATATCAGCAAAGCCCCCAATTGCTGACCACCTATGTCACCGGCGCCGCCACGGTGGACACCACCAAATTCGTTTCGACCACCGACACCTGGGACGGATGTGTGGAGGAACCCTATACCACACCCCACACGACCAGCTTTTCAACTTCCAGCCTGCCCAATGATCTCAACCCCGATTTGAAACCGGGCGGCGATATCAAAACCCAGTGGAAGCCGATGTGGCCCGCCGTCACCTATGCCCGCAATGATTTTACCAGCACCGCCAATGCCACGTCATCGGGCGATTCCAGCAATCACCCCAATCTGGACATCGCCGCCTATTATCAAAGCGGAACGATCAGTTGCGGCAAGCCGGTGTCGCGTTTGAAAACCATGACCCGAACCCAGGTGTCGAATTTTGTGAACGCGTCCGATTTTCGCGCCACGGGCGGCACCTATCACGATATCGGCATGATCTGGGGCGCGCGCATGATATCGCCCGATGGCATTTTTGCCGCCGACACCGCCGCATGGTCCGGGCGCGACGCGCCAAAGCGGATCATCGTGTTCCTGACCGATGGTGACATGTCGCCCAGCCCATCTATCTATGGCGGATACGGCATTGAATATTACGACCAACGCGTTTCGGGCGGCGATCTGGGCAATCTCAAGGCCTATCACAACGCGCGCTTTCTGGCCGCCTGTGCCGCGGCCAAGGCCAAGAATGTCAGCATATGGACCGTGGCGCTGGGCATGGGTTCGACAACCGAACTGACCCAATGCGCCACCACCCCGTCACAGGCCTTGTCCACCACATCGGGCGCGGGCCTTTCCACCCAATTCGCCACCATCGCGACCAAAGTGGCCAAGTTGAGGATTTCGAAATGAAACGCCTGTTGCATGATCGCGCGGGCGCCGCGCTGGTCGAATTCGCGATGGTCCTGCCGGTGATGCTGTTGATGGGCATGGGCCTGTGCGAAATGGCCTATCAGGCCTATATGCAGGCGATCCTGACGGGCGCTGTGCAAAAGGCCGGGCGCGACAGCGCGATCGAGGATGCCAGCACCGCCACCATCGACGCCGCCGTGTTGCAGGCGGTCAAAAACATCAACGGCAATGCCGCCTTTGTCAGCGGCTATCCCTCACGCAAATCCTATGCCTCCTATGGCTATATCTCGCCCGAAAGCTTTGTGGACACCAATGGCAATGGCGCGCGCGATGCAGGCGAATGCTTTACCGATGTGAACGGCAACGGGACATGGGACGCCGACCCCGGCGTTTCGGGCACGGGCAATGCGGGCGACACCGTGCTTTATTCGGTCAGCGTCACCTATACCCGCCTGTTCCCCCTTGGCATCTGGATGGGGTGGAGCCGCAATGCCACGCTTTCGGCCAGCACGATCCTGAAAAACCAGCCATGGGCCGTGACGGCCAGTTCCAGCCCGGCGACGGTCTGCACATGAAACGGGTTTTGCGCCGGTTGATCGGCGACACGGGCGGCGCCTCGCTGATCGAATTTGCGCTGATGCTGCCCATTGTCTTTTATCTGGGCGGGGCGGGCATCGAATATACCAATCTGGCCCGCGTCCATATGCAGATCAGCCAGATCACGCTGAACCTTGCCGACAATGCCAGCCGGGTGGGCCTGTCCAGCAATCTGGCCGCAACGCAAATCCGCGAGAGCGATATGGTCGATGTGCTGGCTGGCGCACGGTTGCAGGGCGCGGGGCTGGGCCTGACCACCAACGGGCGGGTGATCGTGTCCAGCCTGGAATATGTCCAGCAAAGCTATGACAGCGCCCCCGTACAGCGCATCCATTGGCAAAGATGCGTGGGATTGAAAAGCGGCAGCGGGTTTGATTCTTCCTATGGCACAACATCGTCAACCGCGGGCACCGACGCCACATTGGCCAATGCCGGCACCGCCATGTCCACCGGCATGGGCGACACCGGATACAAGGTCAGCGCGCCATCCGGCGGCGGCGTGGTCTTCGTCGAGGTGAACTACAACTATCAGCCCTTTTTCGGCACGATGTTCGTGGGCAACAAGCTGATGCACTACACCGCCAGCTTCGTCGTGCGCGACCTGCGCGATTATGCCCAGATCTATAATCCCAGTCCGGTGGCGGTGCGGATGAGTTGTGAGAAATATTCAAGTTGAAGGGGTGTAATGCGAGGGTCTAGACTCTCGCGCTCCCTTTACTGTCTTCGGTGCGCCACGGGTTCGGCCGCAACTGACACTTTCAACGTTTTGAATCAAAAGCCTGCGGCGCCAATTCGCGCGAGCTTCCCGCGCCGCAGGCTTTCAAATCCCCATCCACCCCCCATCAACAAACCATACCCCCATAACGGGATTGCAAAGGGCCCCCGCCCTTTGCCCGCCGGAGGCAAATCACCGCCCCACCCCCAATTTCCGCTGCGCCATGCCGGTCAAACAGGCGTGGAGGATGTAATTGGCGTTCTGCGCGCTGCGATAGGACACATCCAGCACGGGGGCGGTATCGAGCAGTTCAAACCCCACCACCTGCGCCGAGGCACAGACCGAGCGCACCAGCGGCACCGCCTCGCGCATGGTCAGGCCATAGGGCACCGGACGGCCCGCGCCCGCGGCATAGGCCGGGTCCAGCACCGACATGTCGAAGGAGACAAAGACCTTGCCCGGCCCCGCCCTGACCGCCGAGGCGACCTTGCCCGCGACCGCTTCCCAGCCGTCCTTTTCAATCCGCTCCATGCCCAGCATGGTCACGCCTGATGCCGCCAGCCGCGCGCTGTCGGCATTGGATGTTTCCGGGCCGCGTGTGCCGACCTGCACCACTTGGCGGCCGGTGATGAGGCCATCGGACAGCAGGCGGCGCAGGGATTGGTTGTCGGAATGGAAATGCTCGGACGTATCCTCCGCCTCGGCATGGGCGTCGAATTGGACGAGGGTAAAGCTGCCCTTGCCATAGGCGTCGGTCATGGCGGCCACATCGGGATACATCAGCGCGTGATCGCCCCCCACAATAAAGGGCGCCGCCCCCGTTCCCGCCACGTCGCGCAGCATGAAGCGGACGTGGTCGATGCTGCGCTCCACGCTCATGTAATCAATCGCCAGATCGCCAAAATCGGCCAGAGACAGCACCGTCGCCGGGTCCACCCCCGCCACCGGATCATTACCCACCAGCGCATCGGCCGAACGCAGGAACAACGGCCCATGTTTGCCATCGCGCCACCCGCTGGAAAAATCGAGGGGGATGCCGACAAAGGCCACCTCGACCTTGCCCGCGATCAGGTCTTCCTTGCGCACGGCCACCGGGGCGTGGGCAAAGGTGGGAATGCCGCCTTTCTGGAACATGTAATGGTCAAGGCTGATCGGTCCGGGCGCGCGGCGATATTCGTCCAGCATCGCCGGTTTCAGCGTGGTGGACGCATTAAACCCTGTCGCGCCGGGGTTCAGGGCAATCGCGCCGGCGTCTTTGCCGGGGTGGAAGGCGGCATCCTGCGCCACCTGCATCAAACTGTTGATATAGGCCGCGACATCCTCGTCCGACCGGGTGCGCAGCGCATCGGCCAGTTTCGCAGGCGTCAGATGAAAGGGCGCCAGCCGCGCCTCGTCCCCGGCAAAGGCCTGCGCGGCGGGGGGGAGTCTGGCGATCTTGCCCGCCACCTCTGGCGCAAAGACATAAGGCGCCGCGATGACAGGCTGGGCGGTCATCAGGGCCAGAGCAAGAGCAAGCCGGCGCATCACTTATACTCCTTGCCCAGAGGCGCTTTGTAACTGGAGGAAAGCGGCGAGAGCCAGTGCGGCTTGGTCATCCCCTTTTTGTGCATGGCAATGCCCGCCAGACACGCATTGACCAGCACCGCGCTGTTATAGGCGGTCTTGTAACTGGTATCGAGATAGGGGGCGACCTCGACCAGATCGATGCCGACAATCTCGTTTTCCGCGCAAAGGCGGCGGAAAATCGGCTGCGCCTCGCGCATGGTCAATCCGCCCGGAACCGGCGTTCCCGTCCCCGGCATGAAGGCCGGGTCCAAAACGTCGATGTCAAAACTGATCCAGAGCTTTTTGGTGTTGCGCTTGGCCTCGTTGACGGCGGCCTCCATCACCCGGTCCCAGCCGATTTTCTCGACCTCGACCATCGTTTGGTAATTCATCCCCTGTTCGCGCATCCATTTGAATGTGTCGATGTCGGGGCCGCGCGCGCGCAACCCCACCTGTACGTAATTCTTGCCCAGAACGTGCCCTTCATGGATCACGCGATAGACGGGTTGCCCATGGTCGATCAGGTGAACCCGGTCGGACCCCGCGTCATAATGCGAATCGAAATGGACAACCCCCACCGTACCCTTGCCATGCACATCGGCCATCGCGGCAAGGTTGGGATATTCAAGGCTATGGTCCCCGCCGATGACGATGGGGATGGCGCCGGTTCTGGCAATACTCGCCACTTCACGCCGGACATGGGCGACGCTGCGTTCGGTCGACAGATTGTCGATGGCAATGTCGCCATAATCGGCAATCCGCAGCGCCTGTGTCGGGTTGATCATGGAATACATGTCATTGCCAAAGGCCGATGGCGCGCCAAACGACGTGCGCACGCCCAAAGGCCCGTTCTTCGCATCGCGCCACCCGCTGCCCATATCCAGCGGTGCGCCGACAATTGCCACCTGCACCTTGCCCGCGATCAGGTCTTCGGGCGTCAGCGCGACGGGCGCATTGGCAAAGGTGGGAATGCCGCTGCCATAGCCGGAGATATATTTGCCAAGGCTGATCGGGCCGGGTTCGCGTTTGGGGTTCAGGATCGAGGGGCGGGGCAGGGTCCATGCGTTGAACATGGGCGATGATGTGTCCAGAGCGATGCTGGCCTTGTCCCGGCCCGGTTTGAAATCGATCTGTTCTTTCAGCGAAACCAGCGCCGCGACGTAATTGGCCACTTCCTTGGGGGACAGGCTTTCAAAGCGTTTGAACATCACCTCTGGCTTGACGATGCGCCGCGTCTCGCCCGATTTCAGGAAATCCATCTGTTCTTTGGTCAATTCGACCAGCTTGCCCTCGGCCTCCTTGGGAATGTCAATCGGCTTGGGGGGCGTTGGCTTGCGGGTGACGACCGCGGGGTCTTCACCGATCTCGATCACGCCCGCCTGCTGGGCAATGGCCACGCCCGCCAGAATCGCCCCGCCCGCCATCAGGCTCCAGCCTATTGCAGCTCTGCTCACGCGTATGTCCCCCAAAGCCAAAAGAATCTTTTGACGATCGTCCGAAAAATTGACCTATCGCCGCACGCGCGCGAATGGGGCGTTTGACGTAGCGGGGCGGGTTTCAGCCCTTTTCCCGCCCTTCGACATGGATGTCATAGCCCTGACGCAGCTTGCCCAGCGCGCTTTCCAATGCGCGATTGGCCTGCGCCGTGATCCAGTCCTGTCGCACCAGATCACGCACATCGGCATAGGAGCGTGGGGCGGGTGCAAAACGAGCGTTGACCCGCACGAAATGCGCGCCGCGCTGCGACATAACCGGGCCTGCCCATTGGCCCACCGGCTGTTTTCGGATGGCGGCCAGAAAGCCCAGGCCGAACATGCCCGAAATCATGCTTTCGCCATAACGGGGCATTTGCCGCCCCATCCAGAAATCATCGCCCGCGACACCCCGCCCCGCCCGCAATTGCGCCAGAACCCGCGCCGGATCGGCAGGGGGGCGCGCGAAATAAATCTGTTCGAAACTGATCGCCGGTTCGACGACATAGGCCCCGGCATGCTCGGCATAAAAGGCCAGCAGATCATCCTCGCCCGGTTCCGCGGGGTGGGGGGCCAATTCCATGCGCATCCGCTCGATAATCCGCTCGCGTATGGCGCGGTCGGACAGATGCAGCCCCCGCCGCACCCCTTCGGCCAGCAGGACTTCGTCATCCACCTCGCGCCGGATCAGCTTTTGCTTTTCGGCCTCGCCGGGCTGATGGCCCGCCATGGCGGCATAGTCGGACGCCATGGCCGCCTGCGCCGCAGCGGACAGGTCGATGCGGTTTTCCCGATGCCCGAACGCCTGCCATCCGCCGAACAGGGCCACGCCCGCCACCGCAAACCACAGCAACGGATCGCGCAACCATGCGCGCATCAGATCTGCACCAAATGCGCCACATCCGCCGCGCTTTTATCCGCCACCGCGCCGGTCTCGATGATCCGCCCGCCCTGCATCGCGGCATAGCGGTCGGCAAAGCGCCAGACGAAATCGAGATATTGTTCGACCACCAGCACCGTCATGCCCAATTCATCGCGCACCCGCACCAGCGCCGCCTCGATCTGCTGCACCACATTGGGCTGGATCCCCTCTGTCGGTTCGTCCAGCAGGAGCAGGCGCGGCCCGCCCGCCAACGCACGGGCGATGGCCAATTGCTGCTGCTCTCCGCCCGACAGGAAACCGGCGGCGCGCCCCCGGATTTCGGCCAGTTTGGGGAAAAGTTCGAACAGGTAATCGGGCAGACGCGCCCTGCCCCCCGCCGCATTACCCCCCGCCGCCGAAAGGCCGGTTTCCAGATTTTCCTGAACCGTCAATTGCGGAAAGACATGCCGCCCCTGCGGCACGAAACCGATCCCGGCGCGCGCACGGCCATGCGCGCTGGCGGGCACCGGCTCTCCGTCCAGCAGGATACGCCCCGTCGACCCGCGTGTGCCCATGATGGCGTGCAGCAAGGTCGTCTTGCCCACCCCATTGCGCCCGATCAGCGCCATCACCTCGCCCCTGGCCAAGGTCAGGTCGATGTCCCACAACACCTGACTTTGGCCATAGGCCGCGCAAAGGCCCGCAATGTCGAGCAGCCCGCTCATGCCCCATGCCCCAGATAGACCGCCGCCACCGCCGGATCGGCGCGCACCTCGGCAATCGTGCCCTGACACAGGAATTTGCCCTGATGCATCACCGTCACCTTGGCGTTGAGTTGCTCGACAAAGCTCATGTCATGGTCGATCACCAACACCGTATGATCCGCCCCAAGGCCCCGGATCAGTTCCGCCGTGCGCCGCGTTTCGGCCGGCCCCATGCCCGCCGTCGGTTCGTCCAGCAGGATGAGTTCGGCCCCCGTCGCCAGCACCATGCCGATTTCCAGCCATTGCTTTTGCCCATGCGCCAATTCCCCGGCGGGCATATCGGCCAGATCGGACAGGCCCACTTGCATCAGGATCGCCTCGACATTTTCGCGTTCGGAGGCGGGAATGCCAAAGCCCAGACTTTTCCACCAGCGCCGGTCCTTGCGCGCGGCCAGAGCCACATTGTCCCGCACGCTCAACGTGGGCAGGACGCCGGGCGCCTGAAACTTGCGGCAAATGCCGCGCGCGACGATGTCCTGTTCGGGCATACGCTGGATCTCTTCGCCGCGAAACACCACGCGGCCCGATGTCGGGCGCACCCGCCCGATGATCGTGTCGCACAGGGTCGATTTGCCCGCGCCATTGGGGCCGATCACCACCCGCACTTCGCCCCGGCCCAGCGTCAGGGAAAAGCCGTCGAGCGCCTTGAAGCCGGAATAATCGACCACCACCCCGTCAACGGCCAGCAGCAGGTCATGGGTCGCCTCGCTCATGCACCAACCTTTCGTGCTGATGCCCATTTCAGACCCGCCAGCCCCTGCGGCAACATCGTGACCACAAGGATAAAGGCCATGCCCATCGCATAGGGCCATGCCGCGGGCATCACGCTGGAAATTGCGTCCCGCGCCAGATTGACCGCCAGCGCCCCGACAATTGCGCCGGGCAGGCTCATCCGCCCGCCGATCGCCACCCAGACCACCATCTCGATCGATGGCACCACCCCGATCAGCGCGGGCGAAATCACCCCGGCATGCAACGTGAACAAGGCCCCGCCCAGCGCCGAGAGCATCCCGGCCACGGCAAAGGCCACCACTTTGAATGGCACCGGATCATAGCCCAGAAACCGCACCCGGTTTTCCCCGTCCCGTGCCGCACGCAACAACATGCCAAAGCGCGAGGCCAGCAGCGAGCGCACCCCGACGAAGGCAGCCACCAGCAAAGCCAGCGTCAGCCAGTATAGCCCTCGCCCCACCATGGGATCGGAAAAATAGAACCCAAACAAGGATGTGAAATTGGTGAGACCATTAAAGCCCCCCGTCACATCCTGTCGGCTGATGATCAACGTGGCAAAGGCCAGCGCCAGTGCCTGTGTGATCAGCGAGAAATAGGTGCCCGACACCCGCCGGTGAAACACCGCCCAGCCAAACCCCGCCGCCAACAATCCCGGCACGACCAACGCCGCGACAATCGCAAAAGCGCCCGATTGGAACGGCACCCACCATATCGGCAAGGTCTCGCGCCCGCTCCACACCATGAAATCGGGGATTTCGCCCATGGGCAGATCGGCCAGTTTGATGTGCATGGCAATGGCATAGCCGCCAAGGCCAAAGAACACCCCCTGACCCAGCGACAAGATGCCGCCATGCCCCCATGTCAACGCAATGCCCAGCGCCACGATTCCCATGGCCAGAAAGCGCGCCAGCAGATTGGTCGAATAATCCGACAGCACCAGCGGCATCACCGCCCCGGCCAGCAACAGCGCCCAAGGTGCAAATCTACGCATCAAGCGCCCTCGACTTGACGGAAACCACCCCTTGCGGGCGGATCTGGATGAACAGGACGACAAAGATCAGCAGCAGCATCTGCGCCACCGAAACATCGACAAAAACCTGCGCCAGCGCGACGAAAAGCCCCAACACCACGGCGGCCACGCATGTGCCGACAATCGAGCCAAGCCCCCCCATCACCACCACCAGAAAGGCCGGAATAATATAGGATTGCCCGACATTGGGCGTCACCGGCCCCAACAGCGCCAGCATGACCCCGGCCAGACCCGCAATGCCCGACCCAAGGCAGAAGACCACCAGATCAACCCGCCCCACATCAATGCCGCAGGCCGATGCCATCATCCGGTCCTGATTGACCGCGCGCACCAACAGGCCGATCCGCGTATAGCGCAGGATCAGACCCAGCCCGCCCAGAACCAGCAATGCGACAAGGATTATGAACAGCCGGGTGGTGGGCAGCAAAACTGCCCCCAGCGCCACGCCACCACCCAGCCATTCGGGTGCGCGAACCTCGACGCCAATGGCACCGAAGATATCGCGCGCCCCCTGTTGCACGACGAGACTTGCCCCCCAAGTCGCCAGCAACGTATCGAGCGGCCTTGCCGACAAACGCCTTATCAGAGCGCCTTGCACCAGTGCCCCCACCAGTGCGGCGCCCACAAAGGCAACCGGCATCGCCACCACGATTCCCAACGGCCCCGGCACCACCTGCAAGGTGAGATAGGCCAGATAACCGCCCAACATCAGCATTTCGCCATGCGCCATGTTGATCACGCGCATCAGCCCGAACGACAGCGCCAAGCCCAGCGCCGCCAACAGATACAACGAGGCCAGCGAAGCCCCGTTGAAAAGTTGCGCCAGAAACAGCACGCCGGTTAAAGCTTGCAGACCTTGCCCGGAAAGGCAACCGGATCATAGGGTTCGGGCGAAATATCCTTGCCGCTGTCGGCGATGATCTCGAATTGACCATCGGCCTTCAACTTACCGATATAGGCTTTCTGGATCAGGCTCTGGTTCGGGGCAAAAGAGACCATGCCCATGGGCGTCGAAAAGGCGCCCAGTCCCGCCACCGCCTTGCGCACGGCCTGCGGGTCAAAGGATGCGGCCTTTTCCACCGCCGCTTTCCACGCGTAAACGTCCAGATAGCCGTGGATCATCGGATCGGTGATGGCCGCATCGGCGCCATATTTCTTGCGATAGGCGTCAATGAATTTGGCGTTTTCCGCGCCCGGCAGGCTCTGGAAATAGTTCCAGCTGGCATAGGAACCCTCGACCAGAGCGGTGCCCATGGCCTGGGCCTCCTGTTCACCGATGGAAAAGCTCATGACCGGGATCTTTTTGGGGTCCAGCCCGGCCGCCGCCATCTGTTTGAAAAAGGCGACGTTGGAATCGCCGTTCAATGTGTTGATGATGATCGCGGGTTTGGCCTGTGCGATTTTGGCGATCACGCCCGAAAAATCGGTGCCCCCCAACGGCACATAGCTTTCGCCCAGAACGGTCAGCCCATCCTTCTCAATATGCTTTTTCAGGATCAGATTGGCCGTGCGCGGATAGACATAATCGCTGCCGATCAGGAAGAAGGTCTTGTACCCCTGCTTCACCGCCCATTCCAGCGCGGGCAAGGCCTGCTGGTTGGGCTGGGCGCCCGAGTACATGATGCTCTGCGAACATTCATTGCCCTCGAACTGGACCGGATACCACAACAGGTTCCTGGTCCGCTCGAACACCGGCAACATCGCCTTGCGGCTTGCCGAAGTCCAGCCGCCGAACACCGTGACGGCATGGTCGCTCTCGATCAGCTTGGACGCCTTTTGCGCAAAGGTCGAAGGATCGGACGCGCCATCCTCGATCACGGCATTGATCTTTTTGCCCAACACGCCGCCGCTGGCATTGATCTCCTCGATCGCCAGCATTTCGGCGTTTTTGACCGTGATTTCCGAAATCGCCATCGTGCCGGTCAGCGATTGCAACACGCCCACCGCCACACCATCGCCCGCAGGCGCATCGCCCCCGCCCTTGCACGCCGCCAACACCACCGCGACGCCCGCCAAAAGCAAGCCCTGTTTCGCCCTATTCCACGTTTGAACGGAGATCGTCATCCAAGCCCCCTGCCTGAATCCTCTGATGCGCCAGAGGCTATCCCCCGAAAGGCTATCCCAAGCCCTTTGACCAACCATTCGTCATTTGACGTAGGATGTTGCGGCCCGTTTGCGGGTTACAAAATCCCGGCAAAAGCTGGCGATCGGGGGGCCGAGGGGTGGCGACAGGCAGGACTATGGGCTGGCGGGATGAGGCCGGGCAATTCAAACGCAAGGTGGCATGGAAAAAGGCGTTGCGTGATCCGCTGGTGATCTGCGCGGGCGTCGGTGCCTTGCTGTTTGCCGCCTATGCCGGGGTGGAGGCATGGCGCCATCCGCCAATCGCCTATACGCCCGCCATGGCCGCCAGCGACGCCGCCGAATTCGAGGCCGCGACCGGCCGCCGCCCCAATCCGGGCGAGGCAGCGAAGATGAAATCCGACTGGATCGCGGATGAATTGCTGTTCCGCGAGGCTTTGGCCCGCCATGTCGAATTGACCGATCCGGAAATCCGCAAAAGGATGATCGACAAACAACGCTATGCCATTGCGGGCGCGCCGGGTGATCCGGGCGAGGAAGATCTGGTCGATTTCTATGCCACGCATCAGGACCGATACCGCGCCGAACCGCGTATCAGCATGGCGCAGGTCTATTTCGCCGCCCCGCCGCGTGATGGCGCGGATATTCTGGCCCGGCTGAACCGGGGTGAAGCGGTCAAGGGCGACGATTTCTGGATGGGCAGCCGCCTGCCTGATTACGGATTTTCCATGCTGCGCGGCCTGTTTGGTCAGAGCGTCCTGAACGCATTGCAGAGCGCGCCGACGGGGCGCTGGATCGGGCCTTTGGCCGGCCCGCGCGGCTATCACTTCGTGTTGAAACAGGGCCAAAGCCCCGCCCGCCGTCTGAGCTTTGGCGAGGTGCGGGCGCAGGTGGCGCAGGATTGGGCGATGGATCAGACCGCCCGCGCCGTGAATGCCCATATCGCCCAATTGCAGGAGAAATATGATGTCGCGGATCGTTAAAGCGCTGTTTTTCCTGCTGCTGGCCATACCCGGTCTGGCGCGGGCGGATATTTTCCTGGGCGCCGATGTCGCCCTGTCGCGGGCCGAAGCGGCAACAGGCGCACATGCCTATGACCTCTCGATCAACCTGCCCCAATCGCTGGCGCGGCCCGGCGATGTGACATTGCCCGATGGTTGCCATCAGACCGCCATGACGCGTCAAGGCGTGGGCGCCAATGTCCAGATCGCCATCAGCTTTTCCTGCAACCGCGCCTTTCGCCCTGATGATGTGATCGCAACGCCGTGGAAGGTCGATGGCGCGCGTTTCTCCAGCTCGGTTCTGGGCGCGGGCGTCGATCGCAGCCTTTCGGGTGGCGACGCGGGCCTTGTCCTGCCCGTGGGCGAAGCGGCGGCCAGCGCCCGCTCGATCGGTGACATCGCCCGCGCATTCATGATGCAGGGCGTGTGGCATATCTGGATGGGTTGGGACCATCTGTGCTTTGTCCTGTGCCTTGCCTTGCTGGCACGCGGGCGACAGCTTGTGTCGCTGATCACGGCCTTCACGCTGGGCCATTCGCTGTCGCTGGGGCTGGCCTTTTTCGATCTGGTCCATGTGCCTGTGCCCCCGGTGGAGGCGGCCATCGCCCTGTCCATCACCTTTATGGCGCGAGAGGCGCTGATGGCGCTGCGCGGTGTGACCCATGGTTTTGCGCGCCATGTCACGGTGGTTTCCGCCTTTGGCCTGCTGCACGGGCTGGGTTTTGCCACGGCGCTGGGCGAATTGGGCGTGGCGCAGGGGGAGAAGATGCCCGCGCTGCTGTTCTTCAATTTGGGCGTGGAATGCGGACAATTGCTGTTTGTGGGCGCGCTGCTGCTGACCTTTTCCAGCCTGTCGCGAGTGGGGGCGGACCGGCCGATGCGTCTGGCCGCGCTCTATGGTGCGGGCATGATCGGCGCTTTCTGGATGTGTGAGCGCGTGGCGGGTTTTGTCGCCTGAAACCGGGAATGGGGGGATTTCCATGAGCTTTAAACATATCTGCATCGCCGCGCTGATGATCGCGGCCAGCGCCACCGCCATTTCGGTCAGCGCCGATCCCGAACGCCCCACCCCTCCGGCATGGCTGGAGGGCAAGCTCAAGACGCTACCCAAGGAAAAGCGCGAATTCCTGTTGTCGGACAAGGCCGAGGGCATCGTCGGTAGCTGGGACAAGCTGTTGATGCGGTTGAAGGATAAGAGCGCCAAGGAAATCGAGGCCTATGCCGATGGCATGATGGAATTGGTCGAAGCGGGCAAATTCAAACCGGGCCGCGATCTGGAGGCCGAATATTTCGACACCAGCGCCGAGGGCTACAACAACTGGAAATTGCGCCGCCCGGCTTTTCTGGACCCCAAGCGTGACCCTGGCCCGATCAACCTGTCCTATTATCAGCGCGGCGGCGGGGGCGGCGGCACCGGGGGTGTTTATGCGGGCGGCATCGCCACTTTCGCGGGCGCGCCGGTGGCGGTCTATCCCGAAGATCTGGTCGCGGGCAAAGTGGATGTGGCGATGGTCGGCGCGCCGCTGGACATGGGTTCGGGCTATCGCGGGGCCAAGGGCGGCCCCAACGCCATGCGCAGCCAATATGGCGCGGGCGGCATCGACATGTACACGCTGGTTGATCCTTCGGCGGTCCTCAATCTGGCCGATGCGGGCGATATTGCCATCGACAACATGAGCACCGAGCGCAGCGTCCAGCATGTGCGCGAACGCGTGGCGCAAATCGCGCGGACCGGGGCCATCCCCTTCATCATCGGTGGCGATCATTCCCTTGAATATGCCGATACCGCGGGCCTTGCCGATGTACATGGCAAGGCCAGTTTCGGGGTCGTCCATTTCGATTCGCATTACGATGCGGGGCGTGGTCGCGACCATTTCCTGACCCATGGCGCGCCGGTCTATCGCACGATCAAGGAAGGCCATGTCGCGGGCAAGAACTATATTCAGGTCGGCCTGCGCGGCCCATGGCCCAGCGCCGAAGGATTCGAATGGATGCGCAACAATGGCATCCGCTATCACGCGATGCCCGAAATCGAGAAAAACGGCTGGGCCGCCACGATGGAGCGCGCGTTGAAAGAGGCGCGTGAGGGCAATAAAAAGCTCTATGTCTCGTTTGACGTGGACGTTCTGGACCCGGCCTTTGAACCGGGAACGGGCACGCCGGTGCCGGGCGGGTTAACCATGCGCGAGGCCATTCCCATTGTGCGCCGCCTGTGTGCGGAAAACGATCTGGTGGGCTTTGAAATCGTCGAACTGGCCCCGATCCTTGATCCCACCTATCGCAGCGCGCTTAACGCCAATTTCATCATGCATGCCTGTCTGACGGGTGTGGCCATGCGCAAAAAGGGCATCAGCGACCCCAATTACCTGTCCCCGTTAACCACCGATCATGGCCAGCCGGGCGCCTATGAGGCCGCGCTGAAAGCCGACAAGGCGGAAAAGATCGACCCCAATTTCGGCCCCCATCCCAAACCGGCGGGCACGAAATAACCCCTGCGTGATCTTGCGCAAAACCGATACGTCAAACCACTCATGGCGTGGGACAACAGGGCGCGCATCATGGATGCAATGAACATGAACCCCGCCATCAATAGGACGCGCCATCAAAGGCTTTCGGGCCATGCACGCGTTCTGTTCGGGGCCAATGGCATTGCCGATATCTATCAACGTGCGCCTTCGCGCCTGTTGTTTCCCGTGGCGGGCGCGGGGGAATTTCCGCTGGCCGTTTCGCTGACCACCAGCGGGGGGCTGACGGGCGGCGACCATGTGCGGGTGGAAATCGGCGTGGCGGCGGGGGCCTGCGGCACGGTTTCGACACAGGCGGCTGAAAAGCTCTATCGCGTGTTGCCCGAAGACCCCGACATTCGGGTCGAAACCAGCATTACCGTGGGCGATGCAGGCCGCTGTGAGTGGCTGGGACAGGAAGCGATCCTGTTTGAAGGCACGCGCCTGCGCCGACGCCTCGACGCGGATCTTGCGGGCACGGGCGCCTTGCTGGCGGTCGAAACGCTGGTGCTGGGGCGCAGCGCGATGGGTGAGGCGTTTACACAAGGGCTGATCCATGACGCCTGGCGCATCCGGCGCGACGGGCGGCTGATCTGGGCCGACGGATTGCATGTGGCGGGCGATATTGCCGGGGCGGCGGCCCAGCCTTTCGGCTTTGCCGGGGCGCGGGCCATGGCCACGCTGATCTATGCCGGGCCGGGGGCGGGCGATCATCTCGATCTGGCCCGCGATCTGGCCGATGGCCCCTTGGCCGGGGCCAGTTGTTTTGACGGGATCCTGCTGATGCGCTGGATCGGGGATGATGCGCAAAACCTGCGGGGGCGGGTGATGCGGGCGGTATGTGCCATGCGCGCGGCGGTCTTTGGCCTGCCCGCGCAATTGCCGGCGCTTTGGTCATGTTAAGGGGGATGGTCCATGCAATTGACGCCACGGGAGAAGGACAAGCTGCTTGTCGCGATGGCCGCGATGGTGGCGCGCGGCCGGCTCGAACGCGGGGTGCGGCTTAATCATCCCGAAGCCATCGCATTGATCACCGAACATGTGGTCGAAGGCGCGCGTGACGGCAAATCCGTGGCGGATCTGATGGCCAGCGGCGGCCATGTCATCACCCGCGATCAGGTGATGGAAGGAATTGCCGAAATGATCCACGAGATTCAGGTCGAAGCCACCTTTCCCGACGGCACCAAGCTGGTGACCGTCCACAAGCCGATCCGGTGAGCGCGATGGGCATGTCCAAAATCATTCCGGGCCAAATCATCCCCGCGCCGGGCGACATCCTTCTCAACGAAGGGCGCATCACCATCACGCTGACCGTCGCCAACACCGGCGACCGCCCGGTACAGGTGGGCAGCCATTATCACTTTGCGGAAAGCAACCCAGCGCTGGATTTCGACCGGGCCGCCGCACGCGGCATGCGGCTCGACATTGCCAGCGGCACCGCGATCCGTTTCGAACCCGGACAGTCGCGCGAGATCCGCCTGATCCCCTATGCTGGTGCGCGTCGGGTCATTGGGTTTCGCGGCGCCGTGATGGGGGATCTGTGACATGCCGGTGTCCATCCCCCGCGCCAACTATGCCGCCATGTTCGGGCCGACGGTGGGCGACCGTATCCGGCTGGGCGATTCGGCGCTGCTGATCCGGGTCGAACGCGATTTCACCACCTATGGCGAGGAGGTGAAATTCGGCGGCGGCAAGGTGATCCGCGACGGCATGGGCCAATCCCAGATGACGCGGGCCGATGGCGCGCCCGACACGGTCATCACCAATGCCGTGATCCTTGACCATTGGGGCGTGGTCAAAGCCGACATCGCCATCCGCGATGGCCGGATCAGCGCCATCGGCAAGGCGGGCAATCCCGATACGCAGCCCGGCGTCACCATCCCCATTGGCCCCGGCACCGAAATCATCGCGGGCGAAGGGCGGATCATCACGGCGGGCGGGATCGACGCCCATATCCATTTCATCTGTCCGCAACAGGTCGAAGATGCGCTGAACTCGGGCATCACCACGATGCTGGGCGGGGGCACGGGGCCGGCGCATGGCACGCTGGCCACCACATGCACGCCAGGCGCATGGCATATCGGGCGGATGCTGCAATCGCTCGAATCGCTGCCGATGAATTTCGGCCTGTTCGGCAAGGGCAACGCCAGCCACCCAGCCGCGCTGGAGGAAATGATCCGCGCGGGGGCCTGCGGGCTCAAACTGCACGAGGATTGGGGCACCACGCCTGCGGCCATCGATTGCTGTCTGTCGGTGGCCGATGATTACGACATTCAGGTCACGCTGCACACCGACACTCTTAATGAAAGCGGCTTTGTCGAAAGCACGATTGACGCGTTCAAAGGGCGCACCATCCACGCATTCCATACCGAGGGTGCGGGCGGAGGCCATGCGCCCGACATCATCCGCGTCGCGGGCCTGCCCCATGTGTTGCCGTCGTCGACCAATCCGACGCGGCCCTATACGGTCAACACGCTGGACGAACATCTCGACATGCTGATGGTGTGCCACCACCTCGACCCGCGCATTGCCGAGGATGTGGCCTTTGCCGAAAGCCGGATCCGCCGCGAAACCATTGCGGCGGAGGATATCCTGCACGACCTTGGCGCGTTTTCGATGATGTCGTCCGACAGTCAGGCGATGGGGCGCGTGGGCGAAACGATCATCCGCTGCTGGCAAACCGCGCATAAGATGAAGGTGCAGCGCGGGAGCCTGGCGGGCGATGGGGACGATGACAACAACCGGGCGCGGCGCTATATCGCCAAATATACGATCAACCCGGCCATCGCCCATGGCATTTCGCATGTCGTCGGATCGGTCGAGGTGGGCAAACTGGCCGATCTGGTGCTGTGGTCGCCCGCCTTCTTTGCCGCCAAACCCGATATGATCATCAAGGGCGGCAGCATCGCCGCCGCGCCGATGGGCGATCCCAATGCCTCGATCCCCACGCCCCAGCCGGTGCATTACCGCCCGATGTTCGGCGCGCTGGGCCGGGCGGGGGTGCAATCCTCGCTGCATTTCGTGTCCGCCGCCGGGGTGGCCGAGGGGATTGCGGAACGTCTGGGTCTGGAACGCCCGTTGGAGGCCGTCACCAACACGCGCGGCGGGATTTCCAAGGCGTCGATGATCCACAACGCCGCCTTGCCCCATATCGAGGTCGATCCCGAAACCTATGAAGTGCGCGCCGATGGCGAATTGCTGACCTGTGAACCGGCCAGCGAATTGCCCTTTGCCCAGCGTTATTTCCTGTTCTGAAAGGCCGCTTCTTGACCGATCTTGTTGCGCATGACGTTCTGCCCGCCGGATCATGGGACCGGGCGACGGCCTGCGACCATATCACGCTGGATTATGATGCGCGCCACCGCCGCCGCTATCGCTATATCGCGGATCACGGCACGGATTTCGTGCTGGATCTGCCGCGTGCGGTGCTGTTGCGCCATGGGGACGGGTTGCGCCTGTCCGATGGGCGTGTGGTGCTGGTTCAGGCCGTGCCCGAGGCGCTGATGCTGGTGCGCGCCTCCTCGCCGCTCGAACTGGTCAAATTGGCCTGGCACATCGGCAATCGTCACCTGACCGCCGAAATTCACGAGGATCATGTGCTGTTGCGCCGTGACGGGGTGATTTTCGACATGCTGGTCGGCCTGGGCGCGGATGTGTCGATGGTCGATGCACCCTTTACCCCCGAAGGCGGCGCCTATGCCGGGGATGAAGGGCACGATCATCATCACGACCATCATCACGATCACGGGCATCACCATCATGCTCACTGAAGGCGCGCTCCATCTCCTGCTGGCGTGGACATCGCCCTCGCTGCCCATTGGCGGCTATACCTATAGCCATGGGCTGGAAACCGCCGTTGAAACCGGCGCGGTGCGGCGCTGGGGCGAATTGGTCGATTACGCGGGCGCGGTGGTGGCGCGTGGCGGTGGCTGGGTCGATGCTGTGTTAATCGCCCATGCGATGCGCGCCGCGCATGATCCCGCCGCGTTTGACGCCATCGCCGAATTGGCCACCGCATTCCGGTCGAGCAGCGAAACCGCGCTGGAAAGCCGCCAGCAGGGATCGGCCTTTCTGTCCGTCGTGCGCCGGGCGTGGCCTCATGCGGCGCTGGACGAATTTGCCGCGCGGTGGGGGGACCATCCGGTGGCCCATGGCGCCGTCTTTGCTCTGGCCTGCGCCAAGCATGGGGTGGGCGAAGTCGCCGCGATCCATGGGTTTTTGCATGCCACCGCGGCCAATCTGGTGTCTGCCGGAGTGCGTCTGGTGCCTTTGGGGCAAACCGACGGGCAATTGGCGATGGCGGCCCTGTCCACCCGCCTGCCCGCGATTGTCGGGGCTGCGCTGTCCTGTCCGCTCGATGATCTGGGCACGGCGGCCCCGCTGCTTGAACTGGCCAGTTTTCATCACGAAACCCTTTATACAAGGCTGTTCCGCTCATGACTTCCGTAAATGGCCCTTTGCGCGTCGGTATCGGCGGCCCGGTGGGTTCGGGCAAAACCGCCCTGACCGACCGCCTGTGCAAGGCGATGCGCGATGCCTATAATATCGCGGCCATCACCAATGACATTTACACGCGCGAGGATGCCGAGTTTCTGACCCGATCCGGCGCGCTGGTGCCCGAACGCATCATGGGGGTGGAAACGGGCGGTTGCCCCCACACCGCCATCCGCGAGGATGCCAGCATTAATCTGGCCGCGGTCGATGACATGGCCAAACGCTTTCCCGGGCTTGAGATCGTGTTCATCGAGAGCGGCGGCGACAATCTGGCCGCGACCTTCAGCCCCGAACTGGCCGATATCACGATCTATGTCATCGACGTTTCGGCGGGCGACAAGATCCCGCGCAAGGGCGGCCCCGGCATTACACGCAGCGATCTTTTGGTCATCAACAAGATCGACCTTGCCCCTTTGGTGGGCGCCGATTTGGGCGTGATGGACCGCGATGCAAGGAAAATGCGCGGGGACCGGCCCTTCCTCTTCACCAATTTAAAGGACAACATCGGCCTTGCCGACATCATCGCCTTTATCGTGAAAACCGGCGGATTGCCGGTGCGCGACACGGTCTGAGGCCGCCTGTGAACCTTGATCACATCCTTCATGAAAAGCGGGCCTATAACCAATGGGTGGCCAGCGAGACCATGGAGGATTACGCGCTGCGCTATACCGCGATTTCGGCGCGGCGGTGGAGCGCGGGCCGCGTGGCCGGCACGGCGATCGGGGCCTGCGCCTTTCTGGCGTGTGAGGCGATCGGGGCGGGCATAACGCTCAATTTCGGCTTTGCCAATGCGATGGCGGCCATCGGCTTTACGGTGGCGATCATGTTTGTGCTGGGCGCGCCAATTGCCATTGCGGCGGCGCGGTATGGGCTGGACATCGACCTGCTGACGCGTGGGGGCGGGTTTGGCTATATCGGATCGACGCTGACCTCGCTGATCTATGCCTCCTTCACCTTCCTGCTCTTTGCGGTCGAGGCGACAATCATGGCCAGCGCGCTGGTGGCGATGACCGGCATGGCGCTGCCGCTGGCCTATCTGGCCTGCGCGCTGGTGGTGATTCCGGTGGCGGTTTACGGGATGAGCGCGATCACGCGGTTTCAACATGCCACGCAAGGCATGTGGATCGCGTTGCAAATGGCGCCGATAATCTGGCTGATCTGGGCCGATAATGGCGCGGTCATGGCCGGGTGGAGCCATTTTGCCGGGATGGATGGCGCGCATCGCGGCCTGTCGCTGGTGCCCTTTGGGCTTGCGGTTTCGACGTTGCTTTCGCTCCTGCCCCAGATTGGTGAACAGGCCGACTATCTGCGCTTTACCCCGCCGGTGGAAAAGGTCGGGCGCTGGCGCTGGTGGGGGGCGGTCATGCTGGCGGGGCCGGGGTGGAGCCTGATCGGCGCGGTCAAGCTGATGCTGGGCAGCGCGCTGGCCTGGCTGGTGCTGTCGGGTGGGGGCGATGCGGGCGCAGCGTCCAGCCCGATCGCCATGTTCCACCATGTCTTTACCCGCATGGCGGGCGATGGCCGGGCGGGGCTGGCGCTGGCCGGACTGCTGGTAATTGTGGCCCAGATGAAGATCAACGTCACCAATGCCTATGCCGGGTCGATTGCTTGGTCGAACTTCTTTGCCCGCCTGACGCACAGTCACCCCGGACGTGTGGTGTGGATCGCGTTCAATGTGATTGTCGCCCTGTTGCTGATGGAAACAGGGGTGACGGGCACGATTGCGGCGGTGCTGCCGATTTATGCCTGTATCGCGGCGGGGTGGATCGGGGCGCTGTCGGCCGATTTGATGGTGTCCAAACCTTTGGGCCTGTCGCCCCGCACCATCGAGTTCAAGCGCGCCCATCTTTACGACATCAACCCGGTGGGCGTGGGGGCGCTGGCTTTGTCGATGGTGGCCTCGATGTTGGCCAATGGGGGATTGCTGGGGGCGGTGGCCGAAGCCTTTGCGCCCTTGATCGCATTGGTGGTGGCCTTTGTCGCGGCGCCGGTTCTGGCGGCGGTGACGCGGGGCCGGTTCTATTTTGCCCGCGTGGCGCAGGATCAGTCCGATGGGCTGCAAAGCTGTACCATCTGCGAAAATGCCTTCGAAGCGCCCGATATGGCGCATTGTCCGCTGCACAAGGGGGCGATCTGTTCCCTGTGCTGCACGCTGGAGGCGCGATGCCACGACCGGTGCAAACCGCGTGCCCGCGCCACCCAACAAATGGTGGATGCCGTGAGTGCAATGGTGCCTGAACCCTTGTCGGGCAAGGTGAACACCACATTGGGCCAGTTCGTGCTGGTCATGGTGGTGCTCTCGGGGGTGATGACCGGCATCGTTGGCGCGGTCTATTGGGAAATGAGCCAGCGTATTCTGCCCGAAAGCCTGCCGGCGGTGCGCACCATTCTGGGCGTCACGCTGGTGCTGCTGCTTTTGCTGGGCGGGGTGCTGGGCTGGCTGATCGTGCTGGCGCATGAAAGCCGCCGCTCCGCTCTGGCCGAGGCGGAACATCATGTCGCCAGCCTTCAGGCCGAAGTCGCCGCCCATAATGCCACGCTGGAGGAATTGCATCAGGCCAAGGAATCAGCCGAGGCCGCCAATGCCGCCAAAAGCCGCTATCTGGTTTCGGTCAGCCACGAGATCCGCTCGCCGCTCAATTCGATCTATGGCTATGCCCAATTGCTGGAACGCGGGCATGATATTGCCCCCATCGAGGCGGCGCGCATCATCCGGCGGTCGTCCGAACATCTGACCAATCTGGTCGAAGGCCTGCTTGACATCAGCCATGTCGAAAGCGGCGTGCTGCGCCTGTCGAATGACACGGTGCGGCTGAAAAGCTTTCTGGACCAGATCGCCAGCATGTTCCGCCCACAGGCCCAATCGCGCGGGCTGAAACTGGTTTACGACAAACAGGGCAACCTGCCCGAATTCGTGCGCACCGATCAAAAACGCCTGCGCCAGATCCTGATCAACTTGCTCTCGAACGCGATCAAGTTCACGAAAGCGGGCCAGATCACCTTTGGTGTGTCCTATCGATCACAGGTGATGACCTTTACCATCGCCGACACCGGCATCGGCATCGAAAAGGTCGATCTGGATAAAATCTTTGCCCCCTTTGAACGCGGCACCCATCCCGAGGCGCAGCGGCAAAAGGGCATCGGTCTGGGCCTAGCCATTACGCAGGCATTGGTCCACATCCTTGGCGGCGATCTGGCCGTGACCAGCGAGCCGGGCGTGGGCACGGCCTTCACCGTCCGCCTGATGCTCAGCCCCGTGCAGGCCAGCGTGCAGGAGGTCAAAAGCACCCGCGACATCACCGGTTTCGACGGGCCGCCGCGCAGCGTCCTGCTGATCGATGATGACCCGGACCAGACCTCGCTGCTGCGCGGATTGCTCGAACCTTTGGGCTTTACCATCCATTTCGCCAACAATGGCGATGATGGGCTGAAACTGGCGCAAAAGCATCAGCCCGAACTGGTGCTGCTGGATGTCACCATGCCCGGCCTGTCGGGATGGGAGGTGGCGCGGCGTCTGCGCGCGATGCGCGGCACCGACATACGCATCGTCATGGTATCGGGCGACGCGCATGAAATTCAACAGGGCAGCGCGGGTTTCATCGCCCATGACCAGTTCCTGATCAAACCGGTCGATCTGGACGCGCTGATCGATGCGGTGGGCAGCCTGCTGGGCCTGCATTGGCAGGGACGGTCCGAAGAACCCGAAACGCCCGACGCCGCGCCCGAACGCGACATCCTGCCCGAGGCCGCCCTGCCCTTCCTTTGCGATATCGAGAGCGATTTGCGCATCGGCCATGTGCGCGGCGTGGAAAAATCGGTGCGCGCGATGGAGGCCGCTGTGCCGCAGGCCGCGCCGCTGGCCAAGCGGCTGCTGGCCTGTCTCGACCGGTTCGATCTCAACGAATTGGCCGCTGAACTGGCGCTTTATCAAAAGGGCAAAAGCCCCGGCAAGGATAACGTATAATGCGCCACGATCCCTTGGTGGCGCAAAGCCCGTTGCCGCATGTCGATACGGTTCTGGTGGTGGATGATACGCCCGAATCGCTGCGCTTTTTGGCCGACACGCTGGAGGTGGAGGGCATCCGCGTCCTGATCGCCACCAGCGGCGAGGCGGCGCTTTCGCTGCTGTCCCATATCGTGCCCGACTTGATCCTGATGGATGCGGTCATGCCCGGCATCGGCGGGTTCGAGGCCACACGCATCCTCAAACGCAACCCGGCCAGCGCCCGCGTGCCCGTTATCTTCATGACCGGCCTGACCGAAAGCGAACATGTGTTGGCAGCGCTTGAGGCGGGCGGGGTCGACTATGTGCGCAAACCTTTGGTCATCAACGAATTGATGGCGCGGGTCCGGGTGCATATGGCCAATGCCCGACTGGCACAGGACAGTCAGGCGGCGCTGGACGCCAGCGGGCGGCACCTGATCGCGATGGGGCGTGACGAACATCTGCTGTGGTGGACCCCGCAAGCGGGCAGCCTGCTTTCCGAAAGCTGTCCCGATTGGGACGCGATGCCCGGGCCGGCGCCTGCGGCCATGCGCGCATCGCTCGCCCGGCTTGCCCGTGCGGATGAAAGCGGGGCGACCGTCCGGCTGGAATTGCCGCATTCAACGCTGGAAATGGTGTTGGTGACGCAATTGCGCGGGGCCGAATGGCTTGTCCGCCTCAACGACGTCAATCCGGCCAGCGATATCGCCCTGCTGCAAAGCCGCCATGGCTTGACCAGCCGCGAGGCCGAGGTCCTGCTCTGGATCAGCTATGGCAAACCCAACCGCGTGATCAGCGAGATCCTGTCGATCTCGCCGCGCACGGTGAACAAGCATCTGGAGCAGATCTTTGTCAAGCTGGGCGTGGAAACCCGCGCGGCGGCGGCGGCTCTGGCCGTGCGGGTGATCAGCGGGTAATCGCCGCCATCAACCGCGCGGCCGTCGCATCGCCATGGGCAAAGCGCGTGGCCTCGATCACCAGTTCGGGCGACGGGCGGATGCCGGTGTAGAGTTCGAACTGTTCGATGGCCTGCAGCACGATGACTTCGGCGCCCGAAATGATCGCCTTGCCCGCCTGCTCGGCCGCGATGATGAAGGGCGTTTGCGCAGGTTGAGCCACCACGTCAAAGGCGATGGCGCAATCCTCGATCATGGCACGGGGAAAGGCCAACATGTCCGCATCGCCCCCTTCCATCCCCAACGGCGTGACATTGACCAGCAAAGGCGCGCCATCCTCCGGCAAATCGGCCCGCCACGTATAGCCATATTGCGCGGCCAGCGCCCCGCCCGCCTCCTCATTGCGCGCAACAATCGTGCCTTGCGCAAAACCCCGATCGCGCAGGGCCGCCACCACCGCCTTGGCCATGCCCCCGCTGCCGCGCAGGATAAAGGGTTGGGCCGGATCGGCATCGCTGGCCGCGATCAGATCGCGCACGGCGATGAAATCGGTGTTGTAACCCGTCAGTCGCCCGTCATCATTGACGATCGTGTTGACGCTCTCGATCACGGCTGCCGAGGGTTCGATTGCGTCCAGCAGCGGGATCACCGCTTCCTTGAACGGCATCGACACCGCCGACCCGCGAATGTTCAGCGCCCTGATTCCGCCCACCGCCGCGGGCAGGTCGCGCGTCGAAAAGCTCTTGTAGATAAAGTCCAGCCCCAGCGCTTCATAAAGCCAGTTATGCAGCCGCGATCCCGCATTGCCGGGACGCCCCGACAGGGACATGCAAAGCTGTGTATCGCGGCCAATGGGGGGCTTGGTCATGCAAAAATCTCCTTTGTTGGCCGGTTTAGCCCGTTCAGCACGGCAACGCTAAAAGGAATACGTATCGGAGAGGATCACATCCTTTGCAAAGAAGTGGTTTGCAAATTTGCAAGATTACCATGGACGCCGCCCCCGTCCTGACGCATCACCCGCGCCATGTCCCATCCGCCCGCCATTTGCCTGACACGGGCGCGATCCGGTTCACGATCGGGCCCGCTCACTATCGAGATGGTCCTTTCATCGCTTGATGGGTTGAGCCTGGCGCGGACCCGGCGTATCGCGGCCACCATATCGGCGCTGGACGGCGGCAAAGGCAGGCGCAGGGCAGCCCCCCATTATGCGCAGGCCATTGCCCAATATGCCCCGCGCCGCGCCGAATTGGAGAATGATTGAATGACCGCCCCCGCTTCTGCCGACCTGCGTTACGACTGGACCCGCGAGGAAATTGCCGCCCTGTTCGACCTGCCCTTTACCGAGTTGGTCTTTCGCGCGGCGCAGGTTCACCGCGAAAACCATGCCCCCAATGAGGTGCAGCTCTCCACGCTGCTCTCGATCAAGACCGGCGGATGCGTCGAGGATTGCGGCTATTGCAGCCAGAGCGTCAAGGCAGACA
This sequence comes from Novosphingobium sp. 550D, assembly GCF_057401885.1. Lineage (NCBI taxonomy): Bacteria > Pseudomonadati > Pseudomonadota > Alphaproteobacteria > Sphingomonadales > Sphingomonadaceae > Novosphingobium > Novosphingobium sp. 550D. The sequence continues at coordinate 714,008 of NZ_CM171613.1, forward strand.
GCGGGGTCAAGGCCACCAAGCTGATGGAAGTGCAGTCGGTCCTGCAAGCCGCCGCCCGCGCCAAGGATCAGGGGTCCAGCCGTTTCTGCATGGGCGCGGCATGGCGCAACCCCAAGGACCGCGACATGCCCGCCATCATCGAAATGGTGAAGGGCGTGCGTTCGATGGGCCTTGAAACCTGCATGACGCTGGGCATGCTGTCCCCGGCGCAGGCCGATATGCTGGCCGATGCAGGGCTGGATTATTACAACCACAACATTGATACCAGCCCCGAAAAATACGAGGAAATCACCAGCACCCGCAAGATGAGCGACCGTCTCGACACGCTGGGTCAGGTGCGCCGCGCGGGCATCAACGTGTGCAGCGGCGGGATCGTCGGCATGGGCGAAACGCGTGAGGATCGCGTGGGCTTTGTCCACACGCTGGCCACGCTGCCGTCGCATCCGCAGAGCGTGCCGATCAACGCGCTGGTCCCGGTCAAGGGCACGGTGCTGGGCGATATGCTGGCCGATACGCCGCTGGCCAAGATCGATGACGTGGAATTCGTGCGCACCGTGGCGGTGGCGCGTATCACCATGCCCGGATCGATGGTGCGCCTGTCGGCAGGGCGCGAATCGATGTCGGAAATGACCCAGGCTATGTGCTTTATGGCGGGCGCCAATTCGATCTTCACCGGCGACAAGCTGCTGACCGCGCCCAATGCGGGCGATGACAATGACATGGCGATGTTCGCCCGCCTTGGCATCAAGCCGATGGCGGTCACGCGCACCGATGCGGAAATCGCCGCCGAATCCATGCCCAAGGGCTGCGTCAAGCTGGAGCAGATGGTCTGAAGGCGTTTGAAGACCTGCTTGCCGCCGCGCTGGACCGCATAGACCAGCGTGGCGAACGGCGCATCCTGCGCGCCACGGTGGCGCAGGGCGCGGGGCGTTTGCTGCGCGACGGGACGGTGCTGGTCGATTTTTCCAGCAATGATTATCTGGGCCTCTCGCGCCATCCCTTGCTGGCACAGCGCAGCGCGGAATGGGCATTGGCCCATGGCGCAGGCTCGGCGGCCTCGCGGTTGGTGACGGGCACGCATCCGCTGCATCTGGCGGTCGAGGAAAAGATTGCCCGGTTCAAGGGCAAGGAAGCCGCGCTGATCTTCCCCAGCGGGTGGCATTGCAATGCTGCGGTGCTGGCGGCTTTGCTAAAGGCCGCGCCGGGGGCACAGCTTTTCACCGACCGGCTGATCCATGGCAGTTTGCACGCGGGCGCAGCGGCGCATCGACAGATCCGTTTCCGCCACAATGACCTGTCGCATCTGGCACAATTGCTGGAACAGGCCGAGGGCGGGCCAAAGATCATCGTCACCGAAAGCGTGTTCAGCATGGATGGCGACCGGGCCGATGTCGCCGCGCTGTCGGCTCTGGCAAAAGCCCATGATGCGTTCCTCTATGTTGACGAGGCCCATGCCACCGGCGTTCTGGGTCCGCAGGGGCGCGGATTGACCTATGGTCATGACGTTGATCTGGTCATGGGCACGTTCAGCAAGGGACTGGGCGCGATGGGCGCCTATGTCGCGGGCAGCCGGTTGCTGATCGACTATCTGGTCAATGCCTGCGGAGGGTTTATCTTTTCGACGGCCCCCTCGCCCGCGATGTTGGGGGCGGTGGATGCGGCGCTCGATCTGGCGCCCGATATGGATCGTGAACGGGCGGTTTTGGCCGACCACGGCGCCTTTTTCCGCGCGCATCTGAACGAGGCCGGGATCGGCACAGAGCGCAGCAGCACCCAGATCGTCCCCGTCATCGTGGGCGAGGCCGAGGCGGCGGTCGCCTTGGCGCAGGATCTGACGCGGGCGGGCATGCTGGCCGTGGCGATCCGCCCGCCCACCGTGCCGCCGGGCACCAGCCGGTTGCGCGTGGCGCTGCATGCCGATCATGCGCGCGCCGATGTCGAAGCCCTGGCGCAGGCCATTGCGGCGCGGATCGGGCGATGAGGATCGCCCTGCTCCACGGCTGGGGTTTTGACGCGGGCGTGTGGGATGCGCTGGCGCCGATGTTGCCGGGTCAAATGATCCGCATGGATCGCGGCTATTTCGGCGCGGCGGCGGATTGTGGGCGGCCTGATGTGATGATCGGCCATTCGTTGGGCGCTATGCTGTTGGCGCGGCGGTGGCCGGACGTGCCGCTGGTGGCGATCAACGGGTTTGACCGCTTCTGCGGGCCGGATGCCGTCGCCCCCCGCATTGTCGAGCGCATGGCCAAACGTTTTGCGCAGGATGCGGCGCGGGTTCTGGACGATTTCCGCGCCGGCATTGATGCCCCACCTGCCCCGCCGATTGTTTCACGTGAAAGCCTGAGCGCCGATCTGGCACTGCTGGGCGATCAAACGGCGGCGGGGGGGCATGGCGCGCCCTTGCTGGTCCTGCAATCCGGGGATGATCCGCTGTTGCCCGCCATTCTGCGCGAAAAGACGTTTGGCGGCGCGGCGGCGCAGGTTTGCCGCGATGGCGGGCACATGTTGCCGGTTACGCGGGCCGCATGGTGCGCCGGGCATATCCAGGCGTTTGTGCGATGATGCCGGGCCGCCTGATTGCCGACGCCTTTGGCCGGGCGCAGGATTATGACGCCCATGCCGGGGTGCAAGGGCAAGTGGCCGAGGCCTTGGCCCGGTGGATTGCCGAGGCGGGTTGCGGGAACGCGCGCCGCGTGCTGGAAATCGGCTGTGGCACGGGGCTGCTGGGCGCGGCGCTGATGCCGATGCTGGACGGGGCGGCATGGTGCATGACCGATCTGTCGCCCGCCATGCTGGCGCGGGCGCGGGCGCGTTTTGCCGGGACGGGCGGGATCACCTATCGCGTGATGGATGGTCAGGTGCCCGACATCGACGGCCCCTTTGACCTGATCACCTCCAGCCTTGCCTTTCAATGGTTCGATGATCTGGCCGGTGCGCTGAGGCGATTGAAAACCTTGCTGGCGCCGGGCGGAACGCTGGCTTTTGCCACGATGGTCGCGGGCAGTTTTGCCGAGTGGCGTGAGGCGCATGGCGATCTGCCCTGCGGCATGGCGGAATATCCATCGGCACAGAATTTGCGCGCGATGGGATGTGATGTGCGCGAAATATCGCTGTCGGTGGGCGGCGGCGGGCGGGCGTTTCTGCGCCATTTGCGCGGGATTGGCGCCGATGTGCCGCGCGCCGGTCATCGTCCGTTGAGCGCGGGCCAGATGCGTCAGGTGATCGCGCGATTCGATTCGCATGGGGGTCAGGCGACCTATCGCGTGGCGCTTTGCCTGCTTCGATGCGACCGTTAGAATGCTGCGCTGCAAAATGCAGTTTTATGCAAATTGGTCTTTGGTACCATAGGCCATAGCGCAAAATCGCCCGAAAACGCGGTTCTTTGCGTTTACGTAATCGGAAGTTGCGTTATTTGCATCAAACGCCTTCATTTTGCACTTGCGAACAAGCCCGGTGATCCGCATAAGGGACGTGCCTTTCAGGCATCCTCTCCCAAACTTTCCAAAGGCCAGCCTCCGGGCTGGCCATTTTTTTGCCTGTCGTCCGGGGCAAGGCCGCCGGATTACAGCCGATCGAACACCGATCCCATGCGGGGGGCAAACAGACGCTCATAGGTTTTGAGCAGGCTGGTGTCGGTCATCGACGCCACATAGTCGCAAATCGCCCGCACCCCATATTGATCATACGCAGGCAGACGGTCACGGGGCAGCAGGCGCCTCGGATCAGCCTGCATCGCCTCGAACACGGCCACCACCATCGTCTGGCCCTTGAACTCGAGATGCTGGACCGCCGGACTGGTGATCACCTCGCGCACGACCAGATCTTTGAGCACATCAAGGAAAGCCTTCTGCCCCGGCGCCATCCCCACGCGCCAGCGCAACAGCGGCGAGGCAAACTCTTCCATCTCGACATAATGCACCGCCGTCAGGAAATGATGCACCAGCCGACCGATGAAGCGTTTCCGGCTGTTTTCGCCGCCATAAAGGCCATCGACGAATTGGCGCATGACGTCATTGGCGCTCTCGCCCGGATATTTGGCCTTGAGCGCGTCGAGGAACGTGGGACAGCGATCCGTCACCGCCGCGGCAAATGTCTCGCGGTGGATGAGGTCAAGCGCGATGGCATCCTCAAGATCATGGACGCCGTAGGCAATGTCATCGGCCACATCCATGATCGAACAATCGAGCGATTTGTGGCGCGATTTAGCATGGCCGCCCGGTTTGGCCGTAAAGCTTTGGAACAGGGCCCGGTCCGATGCGGACTCCGATGCAGACAAAGGATCGAGAATCCAATCCACCACGTCCCGCTCGCTATCCAGATAGCATTTGGGCGGCTTGGCGCTGGCCGCATCGATGATGCGCAAGGTGGTTGGGCCGGTTGCCAACCTCGGCGTGATGTCCGGATTGAGCACATCGGAAAAAGCCACCGGATATTTCAGCACGCCCAGCAAAGTCCGCCGCGCCAGATTGGCCCCCGCCCCTTGCGAGAAAGTCTCCAGCCGCGAGAGGATGCGCAGCGTCTGGCCATTGCCCTCAAACCCGCCATGGTCGCGCATACAGTAATTCAGCGCCACCTCACCCCCATGGCCAAAGGGCGGGTGGCCGAAATCATGGGTGCATCCGATGGCATGGATCAGGCTGCGCCCCGGCAGGATCGCGGTGGCGGGATGATCGGGCGCGTCCTTTTGCAATTGCCGCGCAATGCCGCCTGCGATCTGCGCCACCTCCAGCGAATGGGTCAGGCGCGTGCGATAAAAATCGCTGTCGCCAAGGTTGAGGATTTGCGTCTTGCCCTGAAGCCGCCGGAAAGAGGCCGAATGGATCACCCGCGCATAATCGATGTCGCCGCCATCGCGGGCGTCCTCACTTTGCGGGGTCCAGTTTTCGCGGCGGGCCAGCCAGGGCATCATGTCATCCATGGGCGCGGCCTATAGCATGGCTCGACACAGGTGCGCGCGGCTGTCACAGAATTATCCCCATGGAACAATTGTGGCAATTGCTGGGGCTGGCGGGCGTGCTGTTGCTGGGTTTTATCAGCCCGGGGCCGAATTTCATCGCCGTTACCTCGATCACGATGGGCGGCACGCGCCGTGCCGGTCTGCTGGCGGGGCTGGCGATGGGGCTGGCCTCGGCGACATGGACGTTGATGGCGGTAGTGGGCATGGGGGCGGTGCTCAAGACCTCGCCTGCCGTGCTGATGGTGCTGCGCTATGCCGGGGCGGCCTATCTGATCTGGCTGGGGGTGAAACTGGTGCTGGGCGCGCGCGCTCCCATGCCCGGCCCGATGCCCGCCCCGGTGCAGGACGCCGCCCATGGCCTCCACGCCTTTCGCCGCGCCTATCTGGTCAGCATGACCAACCCCAAGGCTTTGGCCTTTTACGCCAGCGTGTTGACCGTCATCATGCCGCCCCACCCGCCGCTGTGGTTTTCGGTCGCGCTGGTGGCGATTGCCGGGCTGGTGTCGGCGGGGTGGTATTGCGCGGTCGCGCTGGGCTTTTCACACCCACGCGTTCTGGCCGGATTTGCCCGCGCCAAATTCTGGATCGAAGGGGCCATGGGCCTTGCGCTGATGGCGATCGGCGCAAGGCTGATGATGGATGTTTAGCCTTCCCAGCCCAGACCCAGCGCCTTGGCGATGGCGATATAGTCCACCACCACTTCGGCGCGGCCCTGTGCGCTGGTGATCGCGGCCTGCAATACCTGGGCTTCGCGTTCGGTCTGTTCCAGCTTGGAGGATGTCCCCGCGCTGACCCTTTGCGCGCCAAGGCGGGCGCTGGACTGGGCCGTGCCTTCGCCCGCTTCCAACTGCATCAGGCGTTCACGCGCGGCCCCGAAACGCGACAGGCTGCTTTCGGCATCTTCCAGAGCGGTCAGGACGGCGCGGCGATATTGCGCCTGCGCGCTGTCGCGCTGAGCCTTGGCCTGCGCTACGCTGGCCTGTCCCTTGCCCCAATCGAGGCCGGACCATTTGATCTGGGGCAGGATGCCATAGGCCGCTGTCGCCGGATCGACGATGCTGGTGATCGAGGAACTACCCATGCCCAGAATGCCGGTGAAGGACAGGCGGGGGCGCAATTTCGCCCGCGCCACGCCCACCTGCGCCGTTTGCGCGGCCAGCAGGCGTTCGGCCGCGCGCACATCGGGACGCCGGGCCAAAAGATCGGCCGGATCACCCACCGCCACCTTGGCGGGCAGAACGGGCAGCGGCTTGACCTGCGCCAATGCGGCATCCAGTTCCCCCGGCGCCTTTCCGGTCAGCACGGCGAGCTGGTTCATCGCCACTTCGACCTGCGCCCGGATCGGGGCGGCCTGTGCCATGGCGCTGCGCATATCGCCTTCGTAACGCGCCACATCGGCCAGCGTCGCCACGCCCGCGCCATGGCGTTGCCGCACAAGGCCCAGCGCCTGTTCGCGCAAGGTGACGACCTGCGCCACCATTACCGCGCGGTTCTGTGCATCGCGCAGGTTCACATAGGCCTGCGCCACCTGCGCCGAAAGGCTGACCTGCGCATCGGCCAGCTGCGCCTTGGCCCGATCCTCATTGGCGCGGGCATTTTCATTGGTGCGCTTGTTGATGCCCCAGAAATCCGGTTCCCACGAGGCCGTCGCGCCAAGGTTGTAGATTTCGAGCGAGCTGCGGCTTCCCCCCGCGCTGAACGCCGGGAGTTCGGCCTTGCCCGCGATAAATGTGGGGGCAACCGAAGGCAGATCGCTGGCCTTCCTCTGGCGCAGCACCGCGGCGGCTTCGCGCACCTTGGCCTGAGCATCCTCGACACTGGGGCTGTGGGCCAGAGCCTCGGTGATCAGCGCGTTAAGCTGCGCATCGCCCAACACTTCCCACCAGCGGGCCAGAACGGGCGCATCCTGCGCATCCACGGCCCCGCGCACAAAGGCTTTGCCATGGGCCATCTTGGGCGGCCCGGAATAATCCGGCCCCACCGCGCAGGCGCCCAGAGCCAATGGCAGCGCCAGCGGCAACCCCACAGCAATCATCATCGGCAAACGGGTCATCATGGCTCTCGTCAATGCATAGGAACGTCGGGCGCGGCGTCTTTGGAAAACGGGCGCAGCAAAAGGACCAGCGGCAGCACGATCAACGTACCATAGCCCATGATCCGGAAAATATCGTTATAGGTCATCACCAGCGCCTGAAGCTGAAGCTGGCCCTCGATCTGGGGCGCGGCGCGCAGCAGGCCGCCCATCGCGCGCACCTGATCCTGCACCATCACGCTGTTGGCGTGGAGCGTTTCCTCCAACCGGCGCGTGTGGAGCCAGATACGGTTGTCCTGAATGATGGCAATCCCGGCCAGAGCGATGCTGCCCCCCAGGTTACGCACCGAATTGAACAGGCCCGACGCGTCGCCCGCCAGTTCGCGCGGCACCGAACGCACACAGGCCTGTGACAGGAACAACATGCCCAAAATCTGACCCACGCCGCGCATCAGCTGGGATTCGACGAAATCGCTGCCATCCGAACTCATCGTCATGCCCGTGTCGACCAATGACGACACGCCCATGATCGCCAGCCCGAAGAACACCGCCACGCGCACGTCGATACGCTTTAACAGGATCGGCACGATGGCCATCATGAACAGGCTGGGCAGGCCGGAGATCAAGACGATCTTGCCCGATTGCAGCGCGTTGTAATTGGCCACCGCCGCCAGAAACTGGGGGATCACATAGGACGTGCCATAAAGCACCATACCCAGCACCAGCCCCATCACCGCCACCGCGCCAAATTGCCGGTCGAGCAGGAGCCGAAGCTGAATCACCGGGCGCTTGGCAAATTTCTGCCCCAGAAACAGGCTGACAAAGCCCAGCGCGCTGACCAGCGCCATTTCGCGGATCAGGTCAGAGGAAAACCACTGCTCACGCTGCCCTTCCTCCAGCAAGACCGTCAAACCGCCCAGCCCCAGCGCCAATCCGGCAATGCCAAACCAGTCGGCATTGGCAAATTCGCCCAGATGGCTTTTCTCATGCGGCAGGCCCAAAATCAGCAGCATCAACAGCGCGATACAGACCGGCAGGTTGAGGAAGAAGGCATAGTGCCAACTGACATTCTCGGTCAGCCAGCCGCCCACCAGCGGCCCCATCACCGGCCCCATCACCACCGTCACGCCAAAGGCGGCAATGCCGATCGGTTGCTGTTCACGCGGCAAACGCATGGCGATGATCGTCTGCGCCGTGGGGATCAACGCCCCCCCGGTAAAGCCCTGACCCACGCGCCCGATGATCATCATCGTCAGGCTGTCGGCCCAGCCGCAGATCATCGAGAAGAACGTGAACAGGCTGGCCGCGATCAGCAAAAACGTGCGCAGGCCCAGCACCCGCTGAAGCCAGGCGGCCAGCGGGATGATGACGATTTCGGCCACCAGATAGGACGTGGCCACCCACGTCCCCTCGGTGCCCGAAGCGCCGATTTCACCCTGAATCGTAGGCAGCGCGGAATTGACGATGGAAATGTCGAGCGTCGCCATCAGCGCGCCCAACGTTCCCGCCGCCACCGCCAGCCATGCCGACAGGTCGGCCTTTACCGGAGGCGCATCGACCATGATCAATGCGCCGTTTTCGTGTCCACCATCGCCGTCACCGACAGACCCGGCACCAACAGGCGGCGCGTATCGGCGTCGGCTTCAATGCGGATGCGCACCGGCACGCGCTGGACGATCTTGGTGAAATTGCCGGTCGCATTGCTGGGCGCGATCAGGCTGAAGCTGGACCCGGTGCCAGGCGCAAGGCTCTCGATCTTGCCCTTGATGGCGCGGCCATCGAGAGCATCGACCTTGATCGACACATCCTGTCCGGGGCGCATATGGGCCAATTGCGTTTCCTTGAAATTGGCCACGACATAGATCTTGGACAAAGGCACCAGCGTCATCAGGCGCGTGCCCGCCGACACGAACTGGCCCTGCATCACGGTCTTGTCCCCAATGCGGCCGTCGATGGCGGCGCGGATCGTGGTGGCGTCCAGATCGACATTGGCGGCGTCAAACTGGGCCTTGCCGCCCTGTCCCTGCGCGGCGGCCTGTCTGGCCTGCGCCTCGATGCTGGCGATGCGGCGTTGCTGGGCCTCGATGGCGGCTTCCTGTGCGCGGACCTGCGCGGCGGATTGATCGGCCGCGGCGCGCAATTGCGACAATTGCTGCGCCTGTTCTGCCCCGCTCGCCACCAGAGGCGTAAAGCGCTTGACCTGATCGGCGTCGAACTTGGCTTTGGCTTGCGCGGCGCTCAACTGGGCGCGGGCCTGTTCGATCCCGGCGCGCTGTTCGGCAATGGCGGCCTGCGCATTGGCTTCCAAGGCCTGCGCAATGGCGACCTGCGCCGATGCCTGCGCGGTCTTGGCCTTGTAATCGCGCGGGTCGAGCGTGATCAAAGGCGTGCCCGCCTTCACATCCTGGTTATCCTGAACCAGCACCTGTGCCACATAGCCGGAAATACGCGGCGAGACGGCCAAAGTATCCGCCGCGATCTGGGCGTCGTTGGTTTCCTCGATATAGCGACCATGGGTGAAATAATCCCACCCCCACCAGCCGCCGCCCAGCAAAACCGCCAATCCCAGGATGGGCAGGACTTTGCGTGCGGTCGAAGACGAGGAATTCTCAGAGGAATCAACAGTCGGGGGAGTTTCGGTCATGCAGTACTCTCATACGTACCAGGGCCAAATCGCATGCCAAACCTATTGGCCAAGCATCGTTATGCTGGGGGTATAGTGGTTTTCCGCCAGTGACAAGCCTGTCAAAAGCGCTTCCCTGTCCGTAAACCATACGGTGTAATGGAAGTCAATCAGCCCGATGGTCCATCACGCAACGAAAACCTATGTGGCTGGTTGAACTGTCTATCGATTGGGGGTGGCGGGCCGCCGGTCGATAGCGCTGGCAATAGGATGGCGCGCATAGGTGCGAGCCGCCCTTGATCACCTTGCGCGGGATTTTGGCGGTGGGTTGGGCGGGATCGAAACTCTTGGCGCGAAAACCCCCACGCGGATTGTCGATGGCGCAACAGGCGCTCTTCTTGCGCGGGCGCGCATCGCCCGGCAGGCTCCACCAATCCTCGCAGATTTCCCAGACATTGCCGATCATGTCATGGATGCCATAACCATTGGCGGGAAAGGCGCGCACCGGGCTGGTCCGTACCCAGCCATCGGCGGCAGTGTTGGCAAAGGGGAACAGGCCCTGCCATGTGTTGGCCCTATGCTCGCCCCCCGGCGTCAATTCGTCCCCCCATGCATATTCGGCATCCTCCAGCCCGCCGCGCGCGGCAAATTCAAACTCGGCCTCGGTGGGCAGACGCTTGCCCGCCCATGCGGCATAGGCGGCGGCGTCCTGATGCGTCACATGCACGACCGGGTGGTCAAGAATATCCGCAATATCGCTCTCCGGCCCCAACGGATGGCGCCAGCACGCCCCCGCCACCCATCGCCACCATTGCGACGGATCACCCAGATCCACCGGCCGGTCGGTCATCGTGAAAACCAGCGATCCGGCCACCGCCAGCGCCGGGTCCATGCCCGGATAATCCCGCGGATCGGGCGGGGTTTCGGCAAAGGTCTTGTATCCGGTGGCCGCGACAAAAGCGGCGAATTGCGCGTTGGTCACCGGGGTTTCATCAACCCAGAATGAAGCAACCCGCACCTTTCGGCGCGGGGCTTCCTCCGGATAAAAGGCCGAAGATCCCATCATGAACACGCCGCCTTCGACAAGGCGCATATTCGATGGGGCGGGCGAAGGCTGCGGCATGGTCATCGCCTATGTCTATGTCCGGATAAACGGCTTGCAAAGGCCCCTTACTTTTCGGGAATCTTCTTGAGCTGTTCGGCCACGGTGGGCGAATTGACGAAAGGCCTGCCCGCCGCTTTGGCCGCGCCCTTGGCCATGGTGTCTGGCATGATGTCGTCCAAACGGTCGGTCCGATTGGGCTCGACCAGCCATTCTTCCGGGAAAGGAGCCGCCCCCGTCCCCCCCTTCATCCGCCGCACCGAACCGATGGCCTGACGCGCGGTATAGGGGATCATGTGCTTGCCCTTATCATTCGCCATCTGTTGATAGAGGGCGGCGCGCAGGGTGATCTTGTCGTTCAGATGCGCCGGATCGTCGATCAGATTGGTCATCTCGGTGGGGTCGGCGCCGATGTCATACAGTTCCTCGCGGTCATAGATGCCGTGATACTGAATATACTTCAGATTGCCGCGCGTAATGGCAAATGTGGTGGGCGTTTCGGGGAAGCTCCATTCCCAGTAATATTCGTAGATGAAATCGCTGGGGTTCCACTGTGCAGGCTTTTGCGCGCCGGTGATCAGGCCCCATGCGTTCTGGCCCTCGAACTGTTGCGGCATGGTTTTCACGCCCGCCGCCGTCAAAAAGGTCGGAGCGAAATCGAGGCCGCGCACGCGCCCCGTGTTGACCGTATTGGCGGGCACCGTCCCCGGCTCCCACATCACCAGAGGCACGCGGACCGATGCCTCATAGGCGGTGCGCTTGTCGATCAGCCCATGGTCGCCGATCTGGAACCCATTGTCGCTGGTGAACACGACCAGCGTGTCCTTTTCCAGATGGTTCTTTTTCAGGTACGCCATGATCCGACCAAGGCTGTCATCCACCGCCGAGAGCGTGCCATAGTAATATTTCAGGTATTCCGTCATTTTCATGTCGGAATTATAAAAGAAATCAATACCATGCCACGTATTGCGCTGATCATAGACCCAGCGCGGCTTGCCCTTGTAATTTTCCGGCGTGTTTTCCGCGCTGGCGGGCAGGGCGAATTTTGCCTTGTCATACTGATGCGCATAGCGCGGCGGGGGCAAGGGATCGGAATGGACCGCCTTGTGCGAAAGGTAGAGGAAGAAGGGCTTCTTGGGATCACGCTCCTTTTCCAGCCAGTTCATCGCATAATCGGTCAGTTCGTCGGTGATATAGCCGGTCTGGGCAACCTCTTTGCCATCGACGTTGAACATATTGGCCTTGCCCGCAGCCACGGCGGCGGCAGGCAGGTCGCCCGTGGGGTAATAATGCCCCTGCCCCTTGAAGCTGAGCCATTTGTTGAAGCCGGGGCGCGGGGCGTCGGTGTCATTGCCCATGTGCCATTTGCCGATAAAGGCGGTCTGATACCCGGCCTGTTGCAGATAGGCGGGGAAGAAGGTCAGCCCATCCTCGGACGAATTGTTATTGTCCACCACGCCATGGTTGCGCGCCGTCATACCCGTCAGGATCGTCGCGCGGCTGGGGCTGCACAGCGAGGAGGTGGTCACGCCATTGGGGAAATAGGTGCCCTCACGCGCCATCTTGTCGATGTTGGGCGTCTGCAACAGGCCCGGTTGCAGGAAGCCCATGCCGTCAAAGCGCAGATCATCGACCAGCACGAAGATGATGTTGCGCGGACGGGCGGGCGCTTCGGGCGCCGGGGCCTCTGCGGGCTTGGCAGCAGGTTTGCGGGCCGCCTGCGCGACGCCACCCTGAAACGCCATGACGGCAAAGCATGCCGCGCCGCCCAGAATCATTTTGTGCAATTTCGCCATCACCAACCATCCCCTGCCTGGCCAATTCTTTGACCCATCCGCGCGCCAGAGAGGATTGCCGCCCCCGCGCCATCTTGGCCCCATGCATAATCGGGCCGCGCGGGGAGTCAAGAAAATACCATCGCTGGTACTTTTAGGCCGATTCGCGGATCACCAGATGGTGGGCAAAGCCCGCCTCCCCCAGATCCCGACCCAAGGCCATATCCACCGCAATCCGCGCAATCTCCTCGACCGGCTGGTGAATGCTGGTCAGCGCGGGGAAGCACATCTGCCCCTCGATCGAATTGTCGAAACCGGCAATCGCCACATCCTGGGGCACGCGAAACCCCATGCGCAATGCGCAGGCCATCGCGCCCAGCGCCATCTGATCATTGGCGGCGAAAATCGCGGTGGGCCGTCGGGGCAAAGCCATCAGTTCGCGAAAGGCGCGCTCGCCCTCGACAAAGGTCATGCCCGCCCGCACGACATGGGTTTCGGGAAAATCCAGCCCCCACCCAGCCAGCCCTTCGCGAAAGCCCGTCAGCCGTTCTTCGGATGCCATTTCGGGCCGGGGCGGCGCGATCATGGCCAGACATTGATGCCCCTTGTCCGCCAGATAATCCGCCATTTCGCGGGCAATCGCATGGTCATGCACTGCCACGCTGCGCCCCACGCCATCCTCGCGCCCTGCAATCCGCACCACCGGCTTGCCCAGCGCCGACAGGGCCGAAAGCACACGCAAATTATCCGCAAAGGGCGGCACCACAATCACCGCATCGGGTTCGCATGACAGGGAAATCGCCGCATCTTCGCCATCGATCACCTCCAGCACCAGATGATAGCCCACCTTTCGACAAGCATCCGCCGCGGCCACCATAATGCGCGAAAAATAGCTGTAGGTCAGGCGGGGGGCGATCATGGCGATGATGAAACTGCGCCCGCTGGCCAATTGCCGCGCGGCCAGAGCGGGGCGGTAATTCAGCGCGCGGATCGATGCCTCGACCTTTTCGCGCACCTTGGGCCGGACGGTCTGCGCGCCATTGATAACGCGTGACACCGTCTTGATCGAAATGCCCGAATGCTCTGCCACATCCTTGATCGTTGCCATTGCGCGCCATCCTTTGATCGGTTGGCTGATGCGCCAATTTACCTGTCATGCGCAAGGAGAATGATTAAAATACCAACGATAGCACTTATATCGCTACCATCGCTGCTCACGATTGCATTGGACGAAACCGCCCGCAACCTGTAGGGCTGGCCATACCGTCAGCATCATTATGTCGCGCGCTGTCGGCTGAGAGTTGCCATGCTCCCGCTTGCCATGGGAGCATCCATCATGATCCGACAGGGTGAAAATCGGCAAACTGATCCGGCAAAACACTGGTTCGACCATACCAATGCGCAGGCATTGCATACCAGTTTCGCCACGCTGGAGGCCGGTTGCCGCTATCTGATCGCGCGTGCCGCGCAAACGCGCCCCGCGCCCAGCCCGCTCAAACCGCAGGTGTTGATGCGGGTTTCGGGCAACCATCTGAAAGAACTCGACCGGTTCTTCTCGCTGCTGATCAGCGAATATCGCGGATTCCTGCAGGCGATGGCGCCCAAGGCCTATCGCCGCGCCCCGGCCGATCTCCACCCGCTGGACAAACACCGGCCCCGCCTGCGCGCGATCCGGCGGTTACAGGTCGTGGCCTGTGATCAACCCGTGCGCAACCATTGCGCCTTGACCGCGCGCGATCTGGCCATGGCCTCGCTGGGCGTGGCGGGCGGGAAACAGGCGGCAGGACAGCCCTTTGTCCTTGACGATCAGGCTCTGGCCGAAATCGCGCGCTTTTATTTGACGCTGGCGGGTGAAGTGATCGGGTTGGGTTAAGCCCCGACCGTTGATAAGGATTGCCCGATGACCTTGCGCCTGCTTGCCGCTTCGTTGTTCGTGATCGCGCCCGGCGCGGCCCTGGCCCAAAGCGCCGCGGCCATCCATGTCGATGCCGCACAGGTGCAGGAAAAAATCGCCAAGGCCCAAGCTGCAGCCGAGGCGGGCAAGCCGATCCCGGCGCTGGACCTGCTGAACCTGTCACCCTATCGCGCCAATATCGAATATCGCATCAAGGTGGGTGGCGCATCCACCCATCGCGATGAACACGAGTTCTTTTACGCCATCGAGGGCAACGGCCATCTGGTGACGGGCGGCGCCTTGATCGATGAAAAGAACGCCGGCACCCCCAATGTCACCGGCAGCGCGATTCAAGGCGGCATCGGTCAGGACGTGAAAAAGGGCGACTGGATCATGGTGCCCGCCGGCGTTGCGCATTGGTTTGACCGGATCGACGGGCGGTTGGTATTGATGGCGATGAAAATGCCGAAATGATACCGGTGTTTCACGTGTGACATCCCTCTACCCGTTCGCTCGCCAAATCCCTATATTCCGCCCATGGCCTTTGCACGCACCGACCTTGCCGATCTTGCCGCTTTTCTGGCCATTGCCCGCCACCGCAATTTTCGTCAGGCGGGGCTGGAACTGGGCGTCAGCGCCTCGGCGCTCAGCCATGCACTCAAAGGGCTGGAGGAAAGGCTGGGGGTTCGGCTGGTCAATCGCACCAACCGTTCGGTGACGCTGAGCGCGGCGGGAGAAGACCTGATCGCGCAATTGAGCGGGCCTTTTGCCGCCGTGCTGGGCGCAGAGGACGTACTCAACCGCCATCGTGACGCGCCGCGCGGGCGCATCCGCATCAATGTTCCCGATGTGGCGGCCGATATGCTGCTGGCCCCGGTGCTGCCGGAATTCAACCGACGCTGGCCGGACATCGAACTGGATATCTATGTCGAAAACCGCATGCTCGACGTCTTTGACGATGGGTTCGATGCGGGAATCCGGTTTGGCGGCACCGTGCCCGATGACATGATTGCCCAGCGATTGAGCGCCGATGTCGAATGGGCCGTGGTCGCCTCGCCCGACTATGTGGCCGCCCATGGCTTGCCCCAGCATCCGCATGATCTGAAGGACCATCGCTGTCTTCAGGTGTGGCTGGGCAATGGTCGCGTCTATCGCTGGGAATTTGAACGCGGCGGTGAAAGCATGGCCTTGGCGGTGCCCGGATCGATCACCCATAATTCGGGACAGTTTGCGCTCAATCTGGCGCGGCGCGGGGCGGGTATCACCTATTTGCCGCTGATTTGTGCGGCCGATGATCTGGAACAGGGGCGTCTGACATCGATGTTGTCGGATTGGCTCACGCCGGGGCCTGCGCTGCATATCTATTATCCGGGGCGGCGCAATTTGCCGGTGGGGTTGCGCATGTTGATCGAATTGATCCGCGAGCTGCGCCCGATGGGTTTTTGATCGATTCACGGTTTGATGAATTTTCCTCATCGACCCATCGAAAAAGCACCGGCTAATCCCCAAGACGTAACGCGGATAGGAAGGCTCATCCCTCCTGTCCGAGAATCTGATGACCAGCCTTTCCCCCCACGCCAATGCAGCAAGCCCCTTTCCCGCCGATGACGCCCCCGCCGCGTGGAGCGCGGTCTTTGCGCTGACGCTTTGCGTCTCGACCCTGATCGCGTCGGAATTCATGCCGGTCAGCCTGCTATCCCCCATCGCCCACGACCTGCATCTGACCGAAGGCACCGCCGGACAGGCCATCGCCATTTCCGGCCTGTTCGCTGTCATCACCAGCCTTTGTATTGCCCGGATCAGCAGCGGGATCGACCGGCGGCATCTGTTGATGGGCCTGACGGGGTTGATGGCCGTATCGGGCGCGGTGGTGGCCGCGGCGCCCAATTTTCTGGTGCTGATGGTGGGGCGCGCGCTGATCGGCGTGGTGATCGGCGGCTTCTGGTCAATGTCGGCGGCCACGGTCATGCGCCTGGTGCCGCCGCGTGATGTCCCCCGCGCGATGGCGCTGCTCAATGGCGGCAATGCGCTCTCCACCACCATCGCGGCGCCTCTGGGCAGCTTTCTGGGCCAATATATCGGATGGCGCGGCGCCTTTTTCGTGGTGGTGCCGATGGCGGCCCTCACCTTTGCGTGGAAATATTTCAGCCTGCCCAGCCTGCCCTCGCCCCCCGAAAAGCCCGCCACGATGGTTGCCGTCCTGCGCAAACCCAAGGCGGCATGGGGCATGATGGCCACCGCCTTGCTGTTCATGGGGCAATTCTCGGTCTTCACCTATTTCCGCCCGTTTCTGGAGCAGGTGACGCGGGTCGATGTTTCGACCCTATCGCTGATCCTGCTGGGGCTGGGCGCGGCGGGTCTGGTGGGCAATGCGATCATTGGGCGGTTCATTGCCGCGTCTCTGCGGGGCACATTGCTCGCCATGCCGCTGGTGCTTGGACTGGTGGCGCTGGGTCTGGCGCGATGGGGGGCGGGCGTCGTGCCCACTGCGGTTCTGATGGCGCTGTGGGGCTGTATCGGCACCGCCGCTCCGGTGGCATGGTGGGCGTGGATGGCGCGCACCCTGCCCGATGATGCCGAGGCAGCGGGCGGATTGATGGTCGCCGTGATCCAGATGGCGATCACGCTGGGCGCAGCATTGGGCGGCGTGATGTTCGACCATCTGGGCTATCAGGCCAGTTTCATTACCGGCGCCATCCTGCTGGTTCTGGCCGGACTGGGCGGGGCCTATGCCCTGCCCATCGCCACCCGGCGCGCCTAACCCTTTGCGCGAAAGCGATAGTCCCTGAACCGCACCACGCCCTTGCCGCTGGCATAGATCGCCATGTGCCGATGAATTCCCTTCTGCCTCTTGTGAACATTAGATCCGCTATATGATGAAGGTGTAAGCAAGGGGCATACCCAACACCATCGCTCTTGACGAGCGCGGCGTATCTCCATATTTCAATACTTATCGAAATATGGAGATACGCGTGGAATTGCCCCCCGTCACCCCGGAGTTGCCCAAAGCGGAAAATGTCATCGCCGCGCTGGGCGCGCTGGCGCAGGAACACCGGCTTGCCGCCTTTCGCCTGCTGGTTCAGGCGGGCGCAGATGGCATGGCCGCGGGCGCCATCGCCGAAAGGCTGGGCATGGCCTCCTCCTCGATGAGCTTTCATCTGGCCGCGCTGTCCCATGCCGGATTGGTGTCACAACGCCGTCAAAGCCGTCTGATCATCTACACCGCCAACTATGCCGCGATGAACGGCCTGATGGCCTATCTGACCGAAAATTGCTGCGGCGGGGCGTCTTGCCTGCCCGATGTCGCCTGCTGTCCCACACCTGTTGCGGAGCAAACCGTATGACCTTGCCTGTTGATATCATCATCTATCACAACCCGGCCTGCGGCACGTCGCGCAATGCGCTGGCCATGATCCGCAATGCAGGAATCGAGCCGCATGTGGTGGAATATCTCAAGACCCCGCCCTCGCGCGAAATGCTGGAGAGCCTGATGGCGCGGGCCGGGATCGGTGCGCGCGCGCTGTTGCGGGAAAAGGGCACGCCTTTTGCCGAACTGGGGCTGGGCGATCCGGCATTGTGCGATGCGCAACTGATCGACGCGATGATCGAGCATCCCATCCTCATCAACCGCCCGCTGGTCGTCTCGCCGCTGGGCGTCAAATTGTGCCGCCCGTCCGAGGAAGTGCTCGACCTGATTCCCGCCGCCCAGCAAGGCGCCTTTGCCAAGGAAGATGGCGAACAGGTGATCGACGCCACCGGCGCCCGCGTGGGTGGCGCATGAGCGCGCCCTTTTCCATTCTGGTGCTGTGCACCGGCAATTCGGCCCGCTCGATCCTGGGCGAGGCGATCTTCAACCATCTGGCCCCCGGCCGGGTTCAGGCTTTCAGCGCGGGCAGCAAGCCCAAGGGCGTGCCCCACCCCGGCGCGCTGAGGCTGTTAGCGCGGCGCGGGATCGACACATCGGTGTTTTCCTCCAAAAGCTGGCTGGTCTTTTCCGGCCCCGATGCGCCGCGCATTGATCTGGCCATCACCGTCTGCGGCAATGCTGCGGGTGAGGCCTGCCCGGTCTTTCCGGGCGCCCCCTTGCGCGCCCATTGGGGATTGGAAGACCCCGCCGACGCCGTGGGCGAGGAAGCCGAGGACGCCGCCTTTGAGGAAACATGGCGCCTGTTGATGATGCGGGCGCAGGCTTTTCTGGCGCTGCCGTTCGAAACGATGGACCGCGCGGAATTGACCGCGCAACTGGCCCAAATCGGGCAAATGGAAGGTGCGGCATGACCCAGCGTCTGTCTTTTCTCAACCGCTATCTGACCTTGTGGATCTTTCTGGCCATGGGGCTGGGCATCGGGCTGGGGCGCTTTATCCCCGCCGTTCCCGCCGCATTGAACGCCATGTCCGTGGGCAGCACCAGCATCCCCATCGCGATCGGTCTGATCCTGATGATGTTTCCCCCGCTGGCCAAGGTGAAATATGAGGAATTGGGGCAGGTTTTCCGTGATAGGCGGATTCTGGGCCTGTCCTTTGCGCTGGCATGGATCATCGGCCCGGCGCTGATGTTTGCACTGGCGGTGACGTTTCTGCCCCATTCGCCCGAATATATGACCGGGCTGATCCTGATCGGCATCGCGCCTTGCATCGCCATGGTGCTGGT
The DNA here is from genome assembly GCF_057401885.1 of Novosphingobium sp. 550D. Classification (NCBI taxonomy): domain Bacteria; kingdom Pseudomonadati; phylum Pseudomonadota; class Alphaproteobacteria; order Sphingomonadales; family Sphingomonadaceae; genus Novosphingobium; species Novosphingobium sp. 550D. Next base: position 733,042 of record NZ_CM171613.1, read on the forward strand.
GTGGAATCAGCTGGCCCATGGTGACCCGCAATATGTCACCGGGCTGGTCGCGTTCAATTCACTGTTCCAGATCTTTTTCTACACGCCCTATGCTTGGCTGCTGCTGACCGTGCTGCCCCCGATTTTCGGGTTGGAGGCGCATGTTATCGACGTCTCGTTTCCGATGATTGCCAAGGCGGTGCTGACCTATCTGGGCGTGCCTTTCGCCTCGGGCTATCTGGTGCGGCGCGTGCTGATCTCCCATCGGGGCAAGGAATGGTACAACAGCCACTTCATCCCCGCGATCAGCCCGATCACGCTGGTCGCGCTGCTCTTCACCATCATCGCCATGTTCAGCCTGAAGGGCGGCGAAATCCTTGCCCTGCCGATGGATGCGGTCAAGGTGGGCGTGCCGCTGGTGATCTTTTTCATCACGATGTTTTTGCTCAGCTTTGCTCTGGCCAAGGTGATGGGCGCCGATTATCCGCGCGCCGCCGCGCTGTCCTTTACGGCGGCGTCGAACAATTTCGAACTGGCCATTGCGGTGGCGATTGCCGCCTTTGGTCTGGCCTCGCCCGTCGCCTTTGCCGCCGTCATCGGCCCGCTGGTCGAAGTGCCGGTGCTGATCGGGCTGGTCAATGTTTCGCTGTGGATCGGCCGCCGCTGGTTCGCCGACAGCACACCGGAAAAGGTTTGATCCATGACCCAGTCCACGCGCCTGCGCACCCTGTCCGATCCGCATCATCTGCCCGCGCTACGGCCTGAATATGCGCATTTGCGCCCTGCCCTCGGCCTTGGCGCGGGTGATCCGCCGCCGCGCATTCTGCTGCTCTATGGCTCGTTGCGCGAACGGTCCTATTCGCGGCTGGTGGTCGAGGAATCCGCCCGCCTGCTGATCCATTTCGGGTGCGAAGTGAAGATCTTCGATCCCTCCGACCTGCCCCTGCCCGATCAGGTGGGCGGCGATGACCACCCCGCCGTCCATGAACTGCGCCAACTTTCGCTCTGGTCCGAAGGTCAGGTGTGGTGCAGCCCGGAACGCCATGGCCAGATCACCGGCATCATGAAGACCCAGATCGACCACCTGCCTTTGGCCATGAAGGGGATGCGCCCGACGCAGGGGCGCACTCTGGCCGTTATGCAGGTGAGCGCCGGGTCGCAATCGTTCAACAGCGTCAACACCCTGCGCCTGCTGGGCCGATGGATGCGGATGTTCACCATCCCCAACCAATCCTCCGTCGCCAAGGCCTATGAGGAATTTGACGAGGCCGGGCGAATGAAACCCTCGTCCTATTACGACCGCATCGTCGATGTGTGCGAAGAACTGGTACGCTTTACCGTGCTGCTCCGCCCGCATGTCGATCAACTGGTCGACCGTTATTCGGAACGGGTGGAACGGGGAACGCCTGTGGAAACTCCGGTGGAAAAGGCCAGGATTGGGGTCTAATTACGGCGATTGGCTGTGGATTGTTCGCGCAATCGGTGGATGGGATCGGGGCGCCCGCCTTCATCACCCCCCGGCCCATCACCAGGTTGCGCCAGATCGGCCAGGATCGGGCAATCGGGCCGGTCATCCCCGGCACAGCATCCGATCAATGTCTGAAGCGTGGCGCGCATTTCCTCCATCGCGGCGATGCGCGCGCTCAATTGCGCGACATGGTCCGACGCAATCCGCTTTACATCGGCGCTGTGGCGCGAACGGTCGCGCCACAGGCCCAGCAATTCGTGGATCTCGGCCACGGCAAAGCCCATGTCGCGGGCGCGGCGGATAAAGCGCAGATTGTGGACATCGGCGGGCGAATAATCACGATATCCCGATTCCCGCCGGTCCGCCTTGGGGATCAGGCCCGTCTGTTCGTAATAGCGGATCATCTTGGCCGAAACGCCCGATGCCTTTGCCGCCTCGCCAATGTTCATCACGCGCCTCCTTTGGCCCGAAACTGCCGCAGCCGCAGCGAATTGCCCAGCACAAAGACAGAGGACATGGCCATCGCGCCGGCCGCAAACACCGGCGAGAGCAGCACCGGATACAGCACCCCCGCCGCCACCGGGATCAACGCGACATTATAGGCAAAGGCCCAGAACAGGTTTTGCCCGATCGCCCTCATCGTCGCGCGCGACAGGGCCATGGCGTCGCCCACCCCGCCCAGATTGCCCGACATCAACACGACATCGGCGGCCTCTATGGCAATATCGGTGCCCGTGCCCACGGCCACGCCAATATCGGCCTGCGCCAAAGCGGGCGCGTCATTGATGCCATCGCCCACATAGGCCAACATGCCATATTGCGCCTGCAACCGGCGCACGGCTTCCACCTTGCCGTCGGGCATGACCTGCGCCACCACTTCATCGATGTTCAGGCGCGCGGCAATGGCCTGCGCCGTGGCGCGATTGTCGCCGGTGATCATGGCCACTTTCAACCCCATCGCATGAAAAGCCGCAATCGCGGCGGGCGTCTCCGGCTTGATTGGATCGGACACGGCCAGAACCGCCGCCAAAACGTCATCCATCGCGACATAGAGCGGGGTCTTGCCATCGCGGCCCATGATCGCGGCGGTTTCGGCCCATATGCCGACATCGATCCCCATGCTGTCCATGAAGCGATCCGCGCCAATCGCCACATCGCGCCCATCGACCACGCCGCGCGTGCCCATGCCGGTGATGGCGGCAAATCCGCTGACCGGGGCGAGGGTCAAACCTTCCTCACGCGCTGCGGCAACGATGGCACGGGCGATGGGGTGTTCGGATCGATCCTCCACCGCCGCCATCGTGCCCAGAACAACGCCCCGTTCAAACCCCGGCGCCAGATGCAGATCGGTCAGCACCGGCCGCCCCAGCGTCAAGGTGCCCGTCTTGTCCAGAGCAATGACCTTTGCCTCGCGCAGGGCCTGCAAAGCCTCGCCCCTGCGGAACAGGATGCCCAATTCCGCGGCGCGGCCCGTACCCACCATGATCGCGGTGGGCGTGGCCAGCCCCATCGCGCATGGGCACGCAATAATCAGCACCGCCACCGCATTGACCATGGCCAAACCCAGCGCCGGTTGCGGCCCAAACACCATCCACCCCGCAAAGGTCATCACCGCCGCCGCCATCACCGCCGGAACAAACCACAGGGTTATGCGGTCCACCATGGTCTGGATCGGCAATTTGGCGCCCTGTGCCTCCTCCACCATGGCGATGATTTGCGACAGGACCGTATCGGCCCCCACCGCCGTCGCGCGAAAGGCCAGGGCGCCATGTTGGTTCACCGTTCCGCCGACAAGGCGGCTGCCGATGGTCTTGGCCACCGGGATGGGTTCGCCGGTGATCATGGCTTCATCGACAAAGCTGTCGCCCTCGATCACTTCGCCATCCACCGGGATGCGTTCGCCGGGGCGGACCTCGATAATGTCGCCGGTCAGAACCTCGCCAATGCCGACCTCGATCACTTCGCCTTTGACCCGCACCCGCGCAACCTTGGGCTGAAGCCGGATCAGCCGCCCGATGGCCTCGGACGTGCGGCCCTTGGCCCGCGCCTCCATCATCCGGCCCAGCAGGATCAGCGCGATGATGACCGAGGCGGCCTCGTAATAGACATGGACCGTGCCGGGGGGCAGTTGGCCGGGCGCAAAGGTCGCCACCAGCGAATAGGCGTAGGCCGCAAAGGTGCCCACCGCGACCAGCGAGTTCATATCAGGCGCCATGCGCAACAGCGCCGGAATGCCATGCCGATAAAACCGCCGCCCCGGCCCCGCCAGAACCAGCGTGGTCAGCGCAAATTGCAGATACCAGCTGTTCTGCATCCCGATGGTGGCGTGGATCAGTTCATGGACGCCCGGAATGACATGCCCGCCCATTTCCAGCGCAAAGACCGGCAAGGCCAGCACCAAAGCCAGCAGAAAATCGCGGCGCAATGCCTGCGCCTCAACGTCGCGGCGGTGGTCGGTTTCATCCTGATCGATGTCGGTGTGAAATTCATGGGCGGAATATCCCGCGCCCTTGATGGCGGACACAAGGGCGTCGGCATCCGCTGTGCCGCGCACATTGGCGCGTTGCGTCGCCAGATTGACGCTGGCCCCCGACACGCCGGGCACGGCCATCAACGCCCTTTCGGCCCGCGCCACACAGGATGCGCAGGACAGGCCCTCGATCTGCAAAACCTTGTTCATGATCCGCACTCACGCCACGAATTGTCGTTCATGGCGCGAATGTGGGGCTTCCCATCATGGGAAGGTCAAGCGCTATTTGCGAGGCATATTCCGGGGATGGGGTGAAATACGCCTCGCAACCGGCTCAGGCCATTTCGGCCTCAAGCGAAGCCATGTCGATCACGAAGCGATAGCGCACATCGCCCTTTTCAAGTCGATCATAGGCTTCGTTAATGTCCTGAATGGCGATCATCTCGCATTCGGGCAGCACGCCATTTTCGGCGCAGAAATCCAGCACTTCCTGCGTTTCGGCAATGCCGCCGATCAGCGATCCGACAACGCCCGTGCGGTGCAGCACGCTGGTGGCGGTGTTGAATTCGCCCACCGGGCCAAGCTGGCCCACGATCACCAACATCCCGTCAATGTCCAGCAGGGGCATATAGGGGTTGAGGTCATGCTTCACCGGCACCGTGTCGATGATGACATCAAACGTCATCGAGGCGGCCTGCATCGCGGCGACATCGCCGGAAATCAGCAGGCCATGCGCGCCCATTTCGGCGGCTTCTTCGGCCTTGTCGGCGGTGCGGCTGATCGCGGTGACATGCGCGCCCATGGCCGCGGCCAGCTTCACCGCCATATGGCCCAGACCGCCAAGCCCGATCACGCCCACGCGGCTGCCTTCCTTGACACCCCAACGCTTGAGCGGGGCATAGGTGGTGATCCCGGCGCACAGAATCGGCGCGGCGCGCGACAGGTCCATGCCATCGGGCACGCCCAGCACAAATTCTTCACGCACGACAATATGGCGCGAATAGCCGCCGTAATTGTTGGTGCCATCAATCCGGTCGGGCGCATTATAGGTGCCGTGCAACCCTTCGCGACAGAATTGCTCCTGATGCTTTTCGCATTGATCGCATTCAAGGCAGCCATCGACCAGACAGCCCACCGCCACATTGTCGCCCACCTTGTATTTGGTCACATCACTGCCGGTTTCGATCACGCGGCCCACGATTTCATGGCCCGGAATCGCCGGATAGACCGTGCCACCCCAATCGTTGCGGACGGTGTGAAGGTCGGAATGGCACACGCCGGCATAAAGAATTTCGATCACCACATCATTGGCGCGCGGTTCGCGGCGATCAAAATGAAACGGGACGAGCGGAGATTCCGCCGAATGAGCGGCATAACCAAGGGTCTTCATAGATATCCTTTCGATCTTTAATTCTGGCGATCTTTAATCCTGAGGCAGAGCCAGAAAATCGTCGTCGGCCACATGTTCCATCCATGTCGCCGATTGGCCATCGACGGTTTCGATAATGGCAATATGGCTCATCGCCGTCGTCTCGCCCGCGCCGTGCCAGTGGCGTTCGCCGGGGCGGATCCACACGGTGTCGCCTGCGCGTATGGTGCGGACCGGCTCTCCATCCAATTGCACCCGGCCCACGCCATGGGTGACGATTAAGGTCTGGCCCAGCGGGTGACTGTGCCATGCAGTGCGGGCGCCGGGCTGAAAATGAACATGGGCGCCGGAAACCGAGGCACCATCGCTGCCGACAAAGGGGGTGTCGATGCGTACTTCGCCGGTAAAGGTGGCTTCCGGGCCAAAGGCGGCAGGCGCACTGCCGTTGCGGGTGATCTGCATGGGGGCTTCTTCCTGAATAGGGCGCCGCCTTTCTAGGCCTTGAAACGACGCTTGATTAGCCCACGATCAGGACATGCGGCGATGAGCCGATTTCATGAAACCAATGTCAAATTCGCAAATCACGGCCCCCGCATGAACGAACATGCGAATTTGGAACGGGCGATCCCGACAGCGATTTCGGCAAAGTCTGGAAAAATGGTGCACCCGACAGGGGTTCAACAAGGCGCTGATTTCAAATCATTAGACAGGCAAACCGGGGCAAAACGCCTGACGGGTTTCTGCGGGTTTGCGAGGGTGTTGGCTAACCGGACTTCGCTGCCAATTCAGGCTGAATCTGGTGCCGTATGAGTACGACCCTCACCCATGCGGGCCTGCCTGCGGGCGTCACGCGCTTCGACCTGCTGCGCCTGTTCGAGCAAGTGGCTCGGCCCGGCTTCGGCCTGTCCTCCACCGCCGTGGCGCTGGTGCGGCACTACGTCCTCAAGACGATGGATGCCGATTACCTCAAGGGCCGCATCTGCGCCGTCTGGACACAGGCCTGCCGTTTTGCCGAGGCGCTAGGCATCACGCCCCGCTCGATCAATTCAGCCGAGCGTGAGCTTGAGCGCGCCGGTTTCATCGTCCGCAACGCCGGCATCAACGGAGCGCGGGCGGGTGACCGCCAGGACGGCATCATCACCTGGGCAGCGGGCATCAATCTCGCGCCCCTCATCACCCGCTATAATGAGTTGAAGAGCAAGGCCGAGGCGCTCGACCTGCAAGCCCGCGCCATCAGCCAATGCCGCGCCGAGATCCGTCAGTTGGGGCAGTGCATCCGCCACGCCTGCGATGACGCCTTGCGCCAACGCGCCGAGGCCGTTCTGCCCGGCGGCCGCACCGCCCGCATCACCAGCATCGCCCGCCTCACCGCGATCCGGGAGACCCTGTCCGCCATGCTCGATGCCATCGCCAGCGCGCCCGCAGCCGATCCCCGTGCACCAAAAACTTCCGACGCGCCGGAAGAAAACTGCGCACCCAATATACAAGACAAAAACTCACCACAAAGCTGTAGCGCGCGGGGCGCAGCGCCCGACCGGATCACGCCCAGCGCCGCCGTCAGCGTCGCCACACAGGCCTATCAGGAGCTGGTCGCGGCTTTGGGCGGCGCCACATGGCCCAACATCGTCGAGGCCTCATGGCGAAGCTGCGCCCGCCTCGGCATCGCCCAGAGCACATGGGGCCGCGCCTGCCAGCATTTCGGACGAGAACGCGCCGCGCTCTGCGTCCTGCTGATTGACCGCAACGCGGAACTGCCCGGCGACCATCGCTACAAGGCCCGATCCCCCAGCCGCTGCCTGTCCGGCATGATGCGCAAGGATCGCCAACATAGCTTCAACCTCACCGGCCTGTTCCGGGCTGGCCAGAATGACCAAGTTGTCGCTGAGCGTGATGATCGCGCCGTGCCCGTCGATCCGTTCCAGCCTGTCACCGAGGACATGGGCAATGGCGCGCTGGGCCAGTTCGCCAGCAGTCTCATCGCCCACCTTGACAATCAGTTCATAGGAGGCACGGCGCAATGATCGCCCCCTTGTTTCCATCGCGGCCTACAGGCCGGGATACCTACCCCACAAGGGCCAGATTCTGCTCACTGCTCTCCAAGCCCCCCCCTGTTGAGAGCGGCGGTGTAAGGCAAATCAGGCACACACCACGCTACTGGGTAGCCTTGGATCTAGGCAATGAAAGTGCTGTAAATCAGCATGTTGATGCCGCCTATGCCGCCCTATGTAGGCGGTGGCGACTTCATACCGTGCGCTGCATTTCGCGAAGGCTGCCTGCCTATGGGCCTAGACAGGCCCTAGAATCGCGCAATTCCCCCATTCCTGTGCCTAGCCGCAAGGGAGGCCGCTGATGGCGCAACTCAACGTCAGCTTCGACGATGCGCTGCTGGCTGAGGTCGACCGGTTGGCGGCCCAGCGCGGGATCAACCGTCCCGAACTGCTGCGCGCGCTGGTGCGCGAGGCGATTGGCGCGGAGGGGAAGGTTGGTGGCGCGGTGGTGGTGCCGCCGCCTGTTGCGCCGGAACCTCTGCTGCTCACCACGCCGCAATTCCAGAGCAGCCTGGAGCAGATGGCCTTAGATCTCGACCGCGTGCTGCGCGACATGGACCGGCGTGAGGTACGGCTCGGCAAGGCGCTTGCCGCACGCGCCGCGCTGGATGCTGGGGCCGAGGCGCATCTCGCCAACATGATCGGCGAGCGGGTCGATGCCAGCCTCGGTGGTTTCGAGCATCGGCTGACCAAGCAGCTTGCCCGCCTGCCCGGCGAGGTGGCGATGCAGGATATCCTCGCCCGGCTGGAACAGAACGTCCAGACCCTCGCCAAATTGCCGCCCCCGCCGCCACTGGTCGATCCCAACAGCCTCGCGATGCAATTTGCGGCGATCCTGGCCGGTGCGCTGCTGGCGCTGATGCTCTTCTGGGGGCTGCTGTACCGCTACCCTTGGCAAGTGGTGGTGCCCACCAAACCTGACCCCGCCGAGATCATCGACCTGCGCCCCGAGACCACATCCCCCAAGCACCGGAGCAAACACCCATGATCTCGATCGGCGCGGTCAGCTCCGCCAGTGGTGCGGCGGGCTATTATGCCAATGACAACTATTACACCGAGGGCGAAGGCGCCGACCATAGCCAGTGGCACGGGCGCGGCGCCGAGGCAGTGGGGCTGACTGGATCAGTTGCCACCTCCGCCTTCGAGGCGGTGCTGGAAGGTCGCCTGCCCAATGGCGCCAGCATCACCACGCCTTCGGGGCAGGAGCATCGCCCCGGGCTCGACATGGCCTTCCCTGCGCCCAAGTCGGTGTCGCTGATGGCGCTGGTCGGCGGGGACGAACGGCTGTTGGCGGCCTTCGAGGCCAGCGTGAAGGCGACGCTGGGCTGGGTGGAGCGCAATCTGATCGAGGCGCGCCGCTTCGACGAGAAGAGCGGTACTCAGCAGCCGGTGAAGACGGGCAACATGGTCGCGGGCCTGTTTACCCATGACCTGTCGCGCAATCGCGATCCGCAACTGAACATCCATGCCGTGATCGCCAATGCTACCCAGCGGCCCGATGGCGCTTGGCGGGCTCTGCGCAATGATCCGCTCTATGCCCAGCAAGCGACCATCGCCGCCGTCCATAACGCTGACCTGCGTGCCAGAATTGAGGCCTTGGGCTATCGCACCACGCCCGCGCAGAACCCCGCCTATGGCCAGTTCGAGATCGCGGGCATCTCGCGCGACCACATCATGGCCTTCTCCACCCGCCGCGAGGAAATCGCCGCCGCGCTGGAAGCCAGTGGGCGCGGCGGCACGGCGGCCGAGCGTGAACTGGCGGCGCTTTCGACCCGCGCCGCCAAGGATCCCGGCATCTCGCGCGAGGAGGATCGGGTTGCTTGGGCTGAGAGGGCGGCGACCATTGGCTTTGATCCTGCACCGTTGCGAGAAGCGGCCATGGCGCAAATCGCGCGGGGCGGGACGATCTGGGATCGGGTGGTTGACGGTATCAGGGGGATTGCTGCCAGAGGGCAGGCCATTGTCGCCGCCATGGGTTTGGCCCCGCGCGAGAAGGATCCACTGGTGCCAGAGGGGCCGGGCAGACTCTCGCCGCAGGACTATGCCGCAGCGCAGGCGGTGGCCTCGGGCGTCCGGCATCTCAGCCAGAACGAGGCGGGCTTCTGCCGCTTTGACCTGATCCGCGCCAGCCTGTCTTTCGGCGGGCCGATGCAGGTGGCCGACATCGAGGCGCGGATCGACAGTCTGGCTGAGCGCCGGATCCTGCTGACCGATCCTGATGGGGCAATGATGACCACGCGTGGTGCGGTGGCGCTGGAGCGGGAGGTGATCGCGCTCTGGGCGCATGGGAAGGATCAGGCCAAGCCGCTCGTTGAAGGGCTGGCCGCGCCGCAAATCCAGCAGGTGGCGCGCGATATGGGGCTGCGGCGCCTTTCTCCCAAGCAGGAGACTGCCGCCAGTTTGATTCTGGAGGCCAAGGATCGTGTGATCGGCGTGCAAGGTGTGGCAGGCGCGGGCAAGTCGACCATGCTTCAGCCTGTCACGCGGATTGCGGGCGAACAGGGGCGGGCGGTGATGGCGTTGGCAGTGGGCGCAGAGATTGCCCGCAAGCTGGGCGAGGATCTGGGCGTGACATCATCTTCGGTCGCGGCGTTCCTTGGGCGGCACCGAGTCTTGCTCAATGCGGATGCGCCGACGGCGTTGCAGGACAAGGCGCTCGCGGAACTCAAAGGCGCGGTCATCATCGTCGACGAAGCCTCGACCCTCAGCAGCCGCCAAGCCGCTGATTTGATGCGGCTTGCCCATCGCGCCGATGTCGCCCGCCTCGCGCTGGTGGGCGACACGCGGCAATATGGCGCGGTGGAGGCTGGCAAGCCTTTTGCTGATTTGCAGGCCCAAGGCCTCGCCACGGCTGAGCTTACCGACAACGTCCGCGCACAATCGGGCATCATGAAGACCCTCGCGCCGCTGCTCGACCAGGGCGAGCTGCACAAGGCGATGGGCCTGCTCAATCCCTACACGCATGAGGTGCCGTCGGGCGATTTGGCCTCCTACGCGGTTGCGATCTGGGCCAGCCTGCCGCGCGAGGAGCGGGAGCAGACCTTGCTGCTCACCGCAGGGCGGGCCTTGCGCGCCGAGGCGAATACGCAAGCACAGGCCGTCCTCAAGGCGCGTGGCGAGATCGATCAGAAGGGTGTGTCCATCCCGATCCTCGACCGCGTAAACCTGACCCGTGAGCAGGTGCGGCACCGTGAGCCCTATGAGCGCGGGCGGATCATCGAGTTCCGCAACGCCATGCCGCGGCAGGGTCTGGACAAAGGCACGATGGGGCGCGTGGTGGACCGCAAGGGCGACAAGGTGGTGCTGGACACGGCGCAGGGGCGCATCACGTTCAGCCCCAACAGGCTGGCGCATAATCTGAAAGAGGATGCGGTCAGCGTGTATGAGGAGCGCACCATCACCCTGCATCAAGGCGACCGGGTGCGGTTCAGCGCCAACAATCACAAGCTGGGCGTACTCAACGCGCAGGCCGGGCAGGTCGAGGCGCTGGACAGCCAGTCGATCACCATCGCGCTGGCGGGGGATCGACTGGCTGACCCTGGCGCTGGATGATCCAGCTTTGCGCAAGCTGGATCTGGCCTATGCGCTCAATGCCTATGCCGCGCAGGGCGTGACCACGCGGCACGGTATCGTCGTCATCGACAGCACCGAGACGCGGCTTGCCTCATCGCGCACCATGTCTGTGGCCTTGACGCGCATCGCCGATCAGCCAAGGCTGGTCATCGACAGCGCGCCAAGGTTGGAGCGGGCCGCTTTGCGCAATTCCGCCGAGAAGCTCTCGGCGCTGGAGGTCTTGGGCAAGGTGGGCAAGGTTGATCTGCCCAAGGGTGTTCGCGATCCTGTGGCTGGGCGGGAGATCCGAACCGCCGAGCATGTTCAGCGCGAGGAGGAGCGGCTTTGGCACAATGCTGTGCGCGTCCCTGGCGGCATGGGGCCGGGCTTCAAGGCCGAGGGCTATCCTTTCCAGCGCGAAAATCAGTCGGAGAAGCGATTGGAGTTGGGGTTGTGAGGTTGCTGAATGACTGCGATTGCGGACGAACCGGAACGGCGGTTCTGTCGCAAAATTTGCGGTATTCCTATATGGCTGTGCGCAACGTGATGGGATTGTGGGAGAAAAGGGTGTTCAAAGGTCGCCACTTTGATGCGCCGCTGATCCTTCTGTGCGTACGCTGGTATCTGAGTTACGGCTTGAGCCTTCGGAATCTGGAGGAGATGATCGCCGAGCGCGGGATCAGCGTGGACCATTCCACGATCCATCGTTGGGTGTTGCGGAATGCGCCGAAATTGCTCAGCAATTTCAACCGGCGTAAGCGGCCGGTCTCGGGTAGATGGCATATGGACGAGACCTATATCAAGGTGAAAGGCCAATGGATGTATCTGTATCGAGCCATCGATAAGGCGGGCGCCACGGTCGACTTCATGTTTTCGGCCAAGCGCAATCTCAAGGACGCACGCCGGTTTTTCCGGCGCGCATATAAACGACATGGCTTGCCGTCGCAGGTCACAATCGACGGCAGCCAGACAAATCTGGAAGCCGCCCGGCGCTGCCATGGCGAGGTCAGGTTGCGGACGCGATCCTGGGTCAAGCCGGTAATCATCCGTCAGAGCCAATACATGAACAACCGCATCGAGCAGGACCATCGGCGCATCAAGCGTCGGACCCGCCCGATGCTCGGCTTCAAGGCGATGGCCAGCGCTGCGATCATCCTGGAAGGCATCGAACTCATCCATATGATGCGCAAAAATCAAATGGTGTGGCCCGCTCAAACCCGGAACGACGGGCGAAATAGGTCCGTCGCCCAGCAGTTCGAAGCCCTCGCCGCATAATTCAACATGTCAAAGAGCGCTTTTCGGCCGGCCCCAATCTTTGCGACAGAACCGGCAGCGGCACCGGGATCAGATGGGTATCGGCGCTGCGGGTATAATCCGGATCAATGCGCCCGATGGCCCAGTTGACCCAGTTGACCCAGTTGACCCAGTTGGGACAGTTGACCCAGTTGGGACAGGGTTTTTGGCTCATCGCCCTTCCCTATCCCGTGGCGCGCCCGCGTCAACCGGAACGCCGGTTATTTAGCGGGGGTGAGACGAATTGCCCCGCCCCCGCCCGGCGCCAGCCACAGCTTGATCACATCGCCCTTGGCCACCTTGCGGGTTTCGTAGGCGATCCTGTGCCGCGCCTCGGTCAGATAGGTCGCGCCCTCGCCGTCCTTGTAGATCGTGGCGGTATAGGTCTTGCCCGCGTCGAGGAAGTCGAATTTCAGATCGACATCGCGCGCCGTGGCATCATTGACCCCGCCGACATACCAGTCGGGGCTGTTGCGATCCTGACGGGCAAAGATCGCATATTCACCCACCGCGCCCGCGATCAGATGGCTCTGCGCCCAATCGGCGGGGACCTGACGGATGAAGGCCAGTTCGCGCGGGTGGGCCTCAAGGCTCTCGATGAAATCGGCCGCCATCTGGATCGGAGAGTAGAGCGCCAGATAAAGACCCAGTTGCTTGGCCAGCGTCGAGGCGAGCGGCGCATGGTTCGCGCCCTCAAGGCTCAGGATGCCCGGCGTGAAATCCATCGGGCCGGACAGCATGCGGGTGTAAACCAGCGTCGGCTCGTGGCTGGGGCCATTGGCGAAGGCGCCCCATGCGTTATATTCCATGCCGCGCGCGCCTTCCCGCGCGATCCAGTTGGGATAGGTGCGGCGCAGGCCGGTGTCCTTGACCGGCTCATGCGCGTTGACGGCAATGTGATATTGGGCCGCCGTCTGCACCACGCGCAGGTGATGCTGCACCTGACGCTGGCCATCGTGATATTCCATGCAGATCTTGGCCGGATCAGTCCCGCAAGGCGCCTGAATGCCGCCCGCGTCCGCCACATAGCCGGTCTTGACCGCCGGCACGCCGAGGCGGTTGTACAGCTTCATCGCGTCCTCAAGCTGGGCCTCGTAATTGGCGATATTGCCGCCCGTTTCGTGGTGGCCGATGATGTTCACGCCCTTCTTGTGGCCATAGGCGGTGACGGCCTCCAGATCGAAACCATCGGCGGACTTGGTAAAGCTGAAATCGCCCCCCGTGCCCAACCAATTGCCGTTCCAGCCCTTGTCCCAACCCTCGATCAACACGCTGGAAAAACCGTTTTTGGCGGCAAAGTCGATATATTGCTTGGCGCGCTGCGTGGTGGCGCCGTGCTTTGGCCCTTCGGCCCATGTCCAGTCGCCCCGGATCATGCCCCACCAGATGCCGATATATTTTTGCGGCTTGAACCAGCTTACATCGCCGATCTTGTTGGGTTCATTGAGGTTCAGCTCAAGGTCGTTTTCCACCAGCCCCGCCGCATCATCGGCAATGCGGATCGCGCGCCATGGCGTGTTGAACGGCAGATCGCGCACCACCCGCGCCCCTTGCCCCGAAGGCGCGAGGGTGGTGCGGAATTTCTGCCCATCGGCGCGCTTGAACCACATGGCCGAATAATCGACCAGCGCCGCCTCGTGGAAGGACAGATGCGTGCCATCGTCAAGCCGCATGGTGATCGGCGTATGCGCGGTGGAGACGCCATCAATCGGGGTCTTTTGATAGACCTGTTCATAGCGGTTCCATTCGCCGCCGGGGATCCACCAAGCGGTGCCGCGCGGCGCAATGTCGAATTCGGTCACTTCATCGGCGATGTGCATCGTCGTCATCGCGGCCTGCTTGGGCATTTCATAACGAAAGCCCACGCCATTGTCGAAAATGCGGAAACGCACGTCCATCAGCCGTTCGCCCTGCTCCTTGGACTGGCGCAGGTGGAGGGTAAGCTCATTGTAATGGTCGCGCACATAGCGGCGCTCGCCCCAAGGTTGCTCCCATGTGTCATCGCCCTTGGCGGTGTCGGCGCCGGTGATGGTCCACCCGCGCACCATATTGACACCATCGGTCAGGATAAAGCCCATCAGCGATGGCGCGATCAGCGCCTTGCCCCGCCGGGTGATGGCATAGCGCACGCGCTGGTCGCTGTCGGTGGTGACGGCAATGGCGATGGTGCCATCGGGCGAGGTTGCCGAATAGCTGGCGGGCGCGGTCTGGGCATAGGCAGAGGTGGCGGTCAGCAAAAAGGCGGCAAGAGGAGCAAACGAGCGGGCCATATAGGTCGTCTCCGGGGGAAAAGGGGTTTTAGGCAAGGAGGACGAAGCGGGCGGCATAAGGCGGCAATTGCCGCGCATCCGCACCGTTCAGTGCCAAGATGATCTCGCCCTCGCGCGCATCATGCGCGATGGTTTTGCCGCCAAGGTTGAAGGCGCAGGCCATCGCCTCGCCCCCCTCGCGGCGGGTGAAGGTGAGCAGATCGCCATCGGCGCGCAGCCCCTCCATCGCGCCGACCGCCAGCGCCCGATGCGCGCGGCGCAGGGCGATGATTTGGCGGGTGATGGCCAACTGGCTCTGCGGATCGGCCTCCTGCCGGTCCACCGCGCGCGCAATGTTGGCGGGCGAGAGCGGCAGCCACGGCGAACCCTTGGTAAAGCCGCCCTGCTCGTCCTGCACCTGCCACGGCATAGGCGTGCGCACACCATCACGGCTCAACGTCAGCGGCCAGTTGGCGATGGCTTCGGGATCCTGAAGCAGGTGGAACGGAATATCGTCCTGCGTCAGACCCAATTCCTGCCCCTGATACAGAAACGCATTGCCGCGCAGCGCCATCAGCAGCGCCATGGTCATCCGGGCATAGGCATCGCGATGCTCCGCGCCCACCCAGCGCGAGACATGGCGCGGCGCATCGTGGTTTTCAAAGGCCCAGCTTGGCCAGCCCTGCGCGCGGCCATCGGCGTCGGGCGTGCCATTCCACTGCGCCTGCGTGCGCGCCACCAGATCGGCGGTCAGGCGCTCGGCATAAAGGAAATCAAAGCTGTAGGCGCTCGAAAGCCGCCCTTCGCCCGCCGTATAGGCCTTCATCAACGGATCGGCATCATCGCCGCCGATTTCGGCCACGGTAAAGGTCGCCCCCGCCGCATGGCACACCGCCGCGATGCGTTCGACAAAGCCGACCACATCGGGGTGGTTCATGCTGTTGACCTTGGCCTGAAAATCATAGGGCCGGGTGCGGGGCTTGCCCCCCTCTTCCTCAGAAAGGCCCGGCGCCGGCGGATTGTCGGCAAAGCCGGGGTCGAACATCGCATGGTTGAGCGCATCGAGCCGGAACCCGTCCACGCCGCGATCCAGCCAGAAGCGCAGCACATCAAGGCACGCCTCCTGCACCGCTGGATTATGGCCGTTCAACTGCGGTTGTTCTTTCAGGAACTGGTGCATGTAATATTGCTGGCGGCGCGCGTCCCATGTCCATGCCGGGCCGCCAAACACCGATTGCCAATTGTTGGGCGGCGTGCCGTCAGGGTTCGCATCGCGCCAGACATACCAGTCGGCATAGGGGTTGGCCTTGTTGGCCCGGCTTTGCGCAAACCATGGATGGGCATCGCTGGTATGGGCAAAGACCATGTCGATCATGACTTTCAGGCCCAGCCCATGCGCCCGCGCCACCAAGGCATCGAAATCGGCCAGCGTGCCGAAAATGGGATCGACATCGCGGTAATCGGCCACATCATAGCCGAAATCAGCCATCGGGCTGGTGAAGAACGGGCTGATCCAGATGGCGTCGACGCCCAGCGAGGCGATATGATCGAGATGAGCGGTAATGCCCGGCAGATCGCCGATGCCATCGCCGTTGCTGTCGGCAAAGCTGCGCGGATAGATCTGATAGATGGTGGCGCCGCGCCACCATGGGTCTTGCAAAGGGGGCATTGTCGGGGTCCTTATTGAGTGGCCGCGCAGATGGCATAGCCAAAGGCGGGCAGCCGGATCGTCGCGCTGCCCGGCGCGGCGGGCGCGGCGGGGCATGGGCCGGACAAGGTTTTAAAGCGCCGGGTGGCGCTCTCGATGGCCACCTGCGCGGTGACGGGTTGGTCCGATGTGTTGAAGGCCAGCAGCACCTCGGCCCCGGTTGTGGGATCAAGGCGCGAGACGGCAAACAGGCCCGGCCCCTCGCCCGAGGCGCGCAGGATCGTCCGCCCGCCCCACAGCGCGGGCGTGGCGCGGCGGATCTGCGACAGCCGGGCGATGGCCTGATAGAGCGGATGGGAGGGCGTGAAGTTGGCGTTGGCGGTGGTCGAAGATGTGCCGACCAGCGCGTCCTGATTATATTCGACCACCTTGCTGGCAAACATGTCCTGCCGCGAGGATTGGTCGCCCCCGCGCCCGGCAAAGCCCTGTTCGTCGCCATAATAGATCGTGGGCGCGCCGCGCAGCGTCAGCAGCATGGCATGGCCCAGCAGATCGCGCGCCAGCCATTCCTGCGCCCCGATCCCCGGCTTGGCCTCGCGCAGGGTCATGGCAAAGCGGCCATTGTCATGATTGCCAAGGAAGGTGGGCAGGCGCAGCGCCTCCTTTGGTCCATAGAGCGCATCATCATCCACCATGCGGGCCAGTTCCTGCGTGCCGGTCTTGCCGCTGGCCGCATCGGTGGCCGCGCGCATGAACGCAAAGTCCAGCACCGCCGGCAGCCCCGCGCGATGCACCCATCCGGCCAGCAGCGCCGGATCATAATCGCCGGTCGCCACTTCGCCAAAGATGTGGAAATTGGGGATGCCGCGCAAACGCGCCCGCGCCTGCATGGCCGGCACAAAAGCGCGCCAGAATTGCGGGTTCACATGCTTGGCCGTGTCGATGCGATAGCCGTCAATGCCGAAACGGTCGATCCAGCTGCTGTAAATCTCGATGAACCCTTTGACCACACGCGGGTTTTCCGTGGCCAGATCGTCCAGCCCGACGAAATCACCATATTGCGCGCTCTCGCCCTTCCAGTCGGTGTCGCCGCGATTGTGATACCAGATGGGATTGTTGAGCCAGGCCGGGTTCTTCGCCTTTTCCTCGCCCGCCGGGACATAGGGCGTATAGGCAAAGGCCGGATCGGTCATATGCGCCCAATTGGCGGGGCGCGCATCATCATCGCCCGCAAACCCGGCATTGATCGGCGCGCCCGCAACCCCGCCCCGGCGCGAAAAGGGATAGTCGGCCCTGGAACGATAGGGCGCGGCGGTATTGCTCGCCTCCCGGTATTGGATGACATCGGCGGTGTGGTTGACGATGATGTCCATATAGACCTTCATCCCCCGCGCATGGGCCGCGCCCACCAAGGTGGCGAAATCCGCGTCGGTCCCGAAATGCGGATCGACATGCAGGAAATCGGTGATCCAATAGCCGTGATAGCCCGCGCTTTCCTGGCCCTTGCCCCCTTGCACCGGCTTGTTCTTGAAAATCGGCCCGACCCAGATCGCACTGGCGCCCAGCCCCTGAATGTAATCGAGCTTTTCAATCAGCCCTTTGAGGTCGCCGCCATGATAGAAGCCCTTGTCGGCCGGATCGAAACCATGGGTCAGACGGTCGCCCGCGATGCCGCCGGTGTCATTGGCCGGATCGCCATTGGCGAAACGGTCGGGCAGGACGAAATAGATCACGTCCTGTTCGGGCGGGCGGGCGCGCAGGTCGGAGAGCGGCGCCCCTTGCGCGGCGGACGCCGCCAGCGCGGCCAGAGCCAGATCCAGCGCGCGCCTCATGCCATCACCTGTTGCGCCATGGGGGCAGCGCAATGGCGGGCGATATAGTCGGCGTGGGAAGCATAGTGCCCCGCCTCTCTGGTATAAAGCGCCGCAATGAGTTCGAGATATTCGCGCAAATCCGCCTCCGATATGGCCTCGGCCATGGCATGGCTGCTGACCGGGATGATGCCCTGTGCGGCCATCACCTGAAACCAGCCCACCTCGCTGAACAATTCCTCGCCCTCGCGGAAAATCTGTCCCGAGGCGGCAAAGAGGTCGATCCTGGCGCGCAGGCTGTCGGGCAAGGGCGCCGCGCGGCAGGCCTGCCAGAAGGGCTCCTCGCGCCGGTTGGCCCAGTAATGCAAGATGATGAAGTCGCGGATGCGCTCCATTTCAAAGGCGAACTGGGCGTTGAAGGCATCGCGCGTGACCTGTGCCACCGGCCCGCCGGGCAGGAATTTGAGCAGGCGCGCAATGCCGGTCTGGATGAGATGGATCGAGGTCGATTCCAGCGGTTCGAGAAAGCCCGAGGACAGGCCGATGGCGATGACATTGGCCTTCCACGCCTCGCGGCGGCGGCCGGTGGTGAAACGGATCGGGCGGGGCGCGGTGATCGCGCCGCCTTCAAGGCTGCTGATCAATTCGTCATGCACGGCATCGTCGGAAATGAAATCGCTGCAATAAACCCGACCATTGCCGGTGCGGTGCTGCAAGGGGATGCGCCATTGCCAGCCCACCGGATGGGCGATGGCGCGCGTATAAGGCACCAGATCGACCAAACGCGGGCTTTGCACCGCCATCGCGCGGTCGCAGGGTAGCCAATGACGCCAGTCCTCATAGGCCCCGCCCAGCGCCTCGCCGATCAACAGGCCCCGCTGGCCCGAGCAGTCGATGAACAGATCGCCCGCCACATCGCGCCCATCGGCAAGGCGCAGCATCGCGACATCGCCGGTCAGCCCATCGCGGCAAACCTCGATGATCGTCCCTTCTGTGCGTTTGACACCCCGCGCCTCGGCATGGGCGCGCAGAAAGGCGGCATAGAGCCCCGCGTCGAAATGGAAAGCATGGGGCATGGTCGGCACGGTCTGGGCGGTGATCGGCGCGCCGTCATGCATCCGCCCGGCCCGCGCGGCGACGCTGTTGAGCGTATAGGCGCCCGTTTCTTGCGCAAAGCCCAGCCGCATGCCCCGCGACCAGAAATGCTGAAACGCGCAAAGGCCCACATCGCGGCCCACATCGCCAAAGGCATGGATATAGCTGTGGCCCGGATGCAGCCAGCCGTCAAACGCGATGCCCAGTTTATAGGTCGCCTGCGTGGCACGCATGAAGGCCTTTTCATCAATGCCCAGCGCCTTGTTGAACACGTTGATGTGCGGGATGGTGGCCTCGCCCACGCCGATCGTGCCGATCGCGTCGCTTTCCACCAGTTCGACCGCAAAGCCGCCGTCGAGAAAATGGCCCAGCGCCGCGGCCGTCATCCAGCCTGCCGTGCCGCCGCCCACGATGACGATGCGCTGTTGTGGCCTTTGGCTCATCCCGCAATTCCCGTTATTATATTCTTGCAAAAGACGGGCGGAGCATGACGCCCCGCCCGCGTCCTGTCGCGATCAGAACTTGTAGCTGACGCTCAGGTAATAGTCGCGGCCATAGCGCTGATAGTCGATCAGCTGGCGCACATCATTGTTCTGATAGGTGATGAAGGGACGGTCGGTGAGGTTCTTGGCCTGAAGCATGACCGAGAGGCCGTAGAGCTTCGAGCTCGGCTGGAACTCATAACCGATCTGGGCGTCCACAATCGCTTCGGCCTTGGCCTGACGATAGGTGGGATTGGCCGAGAGGCCCGCCACTTCGGCCAGGAAGGTCGAGCGGAAGCGATAGTTCACGCGCGCCTGGAACCCGTGCTTTTCATAATAAAGCGCCGCGTTCTGCACCCAGTCCGACAGGCCCGGCAGTGTGATCGCCTGGCCCGGATTGCTGGCCAGATAGATCGTGCTGTCGGTATAGGACAGGCTGCCGTAGAAGCCGAAGCCGTCGAGCTTGGGGCTCAGCAGCGAGAAGGGCAGCGAGAGCGTGCCTTCCACACCCTTGACATCGCCATGGCCGGTGTTGGCAGGCGCATTGACCGTGCCAAGCGTGGTGCCCACCGCCGCGCGCTGGGCGGGCGTCAGACTGCTGAGCGCAGAGGAGAAGTCATAGATGAAATTGTTCGACGGATCGACGAACTGGGTCAGCTTCTTGTAATAGCCCGCCACCGAGACATAGCCGCCCTTGCGGAAATAGCGTTCGAGCGAAAGGTCGATGTTGGTCGAGTGATAGGGGCGAAGCTGGGCATTGCCGCCGGTCGAGCTGAACACCGATTGGCCCGGCGTGGTCGAACCCAGACGGGTGGGATCGATGTTGAACTCCTGATTGACGCGCAACTGGTCAAGGCGAGCGCGCACCATCGTATGCGAGGCCGAGAATTTCACGAACATCGAAGGCGTCATTTCCATCGACAGGTTCAGGCTGGGCAGGAAATTGGTGTATTTCGCGCCGCCCGTGGCCGGATAGAGCGAGACAGTCCCGTTCGAGAAGTTCGAGATCGAACCGTCCGAGCTCTGATTGGTATGCACCACCTGCGCGCCGATGCTGCCCGTCAGGCGCTTGCCCGCCACATCGCCGTCCAGCTTGAGCATGGCATAGCCGGTGATGACATTTTCGGTCACCGAATTGTCGCGCACCAGCGAGACGGGGCGATTGTCATAGGCGGCGTTAAAGCTGTTGTTATACAGATACATCGGATCGAGCGCGAGCATCTTGGGCACGCCCAGATAATCCAGCGCCACCGAGCCGAGCACCGCCGCATTGGGCACCGGGGCAAAGGTGGTGGTGCCGCTCGACACGGTGCAGTTGGTGCCCGCGCCCTTGGGGCAGAGGAAGTAGGAGAGGAAGTTCGACACCTTCTTGCGGCGCGAATAATTCACGCCCACTTCCCAGCCGGAAATGACGTTATTGCCGCCGAATTTGCCGTCCATGCTGGCGCGCAGGGCCAACAGGTCGTCTTTGAAATTGGGCTTGTTCAAAAAGCCCGCCTGCACCACGGCGGTCGTGCCGTTATAGCCCCAGCCGAGCGGGTCGGTGATGCCGAACAGGCCGGTGTTCGAATAATCCAGCGTGGGTTTGATCGAGAAGGTGCCGTTGGGATTGGCGCTGATCTTGAGCGTGTCGGAGGCGCCCGCCGAATTGTATCCGGTGCCGCTATAGGTTTCGAGCAGGAAGTCGGTGCGCTTGGCCGTGCTGTAGCTGGCGTCGAGGGTGATGTGCGTATCCTCGGCCACGGTCCAAACGCCGTTCCACCCGGCCGAGAAATTGTCCGCCGAACGCTCGTTCAGGTCATTGCGCTGCACCGCACGCACGCCGGTCAGCGTGGCATTGGTGACCAGACCGTTGGTGGTGGTATAGCCCGGCTGTATCGTCGCGCCCGAGCCCCATGCCGGGGCAATCGGGAATTCGATGCCGCGCAGGTGCTGGGTTTCCTTGAACTTGGAATAGAGCAGGTCGAGCGTGGAATGAAAATTGTCGCTGGGCGCCCATTCGACCGTCACCACGCCGCCATAGCGCTTGAGCATGTTCGACTGGACATAGGGCTTGGCCCCGCCAAGGAACAGCGCGCCGCCCGCCGCCACCTCATTGGGGAAACCCCATGCGTTATAGCGTTCGTTCTGCGAAGGGGCGCGCGTGGCCGACAGGCCGATGGCGATGCCCCACTTGTCGTCGGCGAACTTGTCGACATAGGCGGCCGAGGCGCGGAAGCCCTTGTTGTCCGAATCCGGGTTGAGCGCCTTGATGCCGTTCATCTGGCCGCGCACCTGAAGCGCGATGATGCGGTCCTTCTGGGCCAGCGGACGCAGCATGCGCAGGTCCACCGTGCCCGACACGCCCGCCGCGATCAGCCCGGCGTTGGCGGACTTGTACACCACGACATTCTTGAAGAATTCGGACGGATACTGGTCATATTCCACGCCGCGATTGTCGCCCACGGTGACCTGTTCGCGCCCGTTGAGCAGCGTGGTGCCAAAGTCGGGGCCAAGGCCGCGGATCGAGAGGCGCTGGTCGCGCCCTTCCAGACGCTGGGCCGTGACGCCGGGCAGACGGGCCAGCGAGTCCGCAATCGAAACGTCGGGCAATTTGCCGATGTCTTCGGCCGAAATGGATTCCACGATCACCGGCGAACGGCGCTTGAGCGAGGCCGAGGCATCGAGCGAAGCGCGAATGCCGGTGACTACGATGCCCTGATCGTTGGCCGCCGTTTCGGGCGCGGCCTGCTGGGCCATGGCCAGAGCCGGGAAAATGAAGGCAGACACGGCGATGCATGCGGCGGACGCACCAAGGCGCCCCGCCTTGAAGCTGCGGAAGCTCATGATATTCCTCTCCTGATCACACCGGCTGCGCATGGATGACAAACGGTCCATGCGCGCCGGCTTCGTCCCGGCATAGGGCACCCCTGCCCCTTGGTTCCGGTCAACGTGGAGGACGTTTACAGCGCAGATGGCCGTGAACAAAAGATGGCATACGTATACCCACTTTATGCGCAATCGGCTAATGATGCTCTAAGGCCACGCAAGAGCCGGTCAGGAGGGCGCGCAATCATGGGGCAAAAACGGTCGAACAGGCCCACCAGTTTTGACATCGCCTATCGCGCCGGCGTGTCCCAGCCCACGGTCAGCCGGGCGCTGCGCGGGTCGCGATCGGTCAGCGCCGAGACGCGCGCGCGGATCGAGGCGATTGCCCGCGAGTTGAACTATACGGTCGACAAAAACGCCTCCTCGCTGCGTTCGCAGCGGGCCAACACGATTGCGCTGCTGTTTTTTGAAGAGCCCAGCGAGGATGACTCGCGGATCAATCCCTTCTTTCTGGCGATGCTCGGCTCGATCACCCGGCAATGCGCCAATCGCGGGTTCGACCTGTTGATTTCGTTTCAGAAAATGGAGGACGACTGGCATACCCGCTATCAGGACAGCCACCGCGCGGACGGGCTGATCCTGCTGGGCTATGGCGATTACACGCAATACGAACAGCGCCTGACGGGGCTGGTGGCACAGGGCACGCGCTTTGTGCGCTGGGGCTCGGTGCGGCCCGACAATATCGGCGCGACCGTGGGCAGCGACAATTTCGGCGCAGGCCAAATGGCGGGGGCGCATCTGATCGCACAGGGCCGCCGCGACATCGCCTTTCTGGGCCAGGCAGATGAGCATTATCCCGAATTTTCCGACCGTTATCATGGGCTTCAGGCGGCATTGGCGCAGGCAGGCCTGAGCGTGAACCCGGATTTGCAGATCGACGCGCTGACCACCGAGGAATCGGGCTATCTGGCCGCGCGCGCGCTGATTGCGCAGGGCGTGCGCTTCGATGCGATCTTTGCCGGGTCGGACCTGATCGCCATCGGCGCGATGCGCGCGCTCTCCGAGGCGGGCCTGTCGGTGCCGGGCGATGTGGCGCTGATGGGTTTTGACGATATTCCCGCCGCAGGCATGACCAACCCGCCGCTGACCACGATGATGCAGGATTTGAAATCAGCGGGCATTTTGCTGATCGAAACGCTGCTGGCCCAAATCGAGGACCGCCCCCTGCCCTCGCCCGTTTTGCCCACGCGGCTGGTGCGGCGCAAAAGCTGCGGGGGGTGAGCGGCACCGGGCAAATGACGCAGGCGATTTGCCAACCGAGCATAAGGTATTCGTATACGTGATTGCCCCGCGCGCCCGTCCATGCAAGGCCGGGCGCAAGAAACAGACCACCACGCGGAAGGGGAAATCATGTCGGGCAAGCCCAAACTTGGCTGGGCCGGGCTGTGTAATGTCAGCTTTGGCTTTTTCGGCATCCAGATCGGCTTTGCCCTGCAAAATGCGAATATGAGCCGGGTTTTCCAGTCGCTTGGTTCCTCGATCGACGATCTGCCCGCGCTGTGGATTGCCGCGCCTTTAACGGGTCTGCTAGTCCAGCCGGTGATCGGGCATCTGTCGGACCGGACGTGGCTGGGGCGGCTGGGGCGGCGGCGGCCCTATTTTCTGGCGGGGGCAGTGCTGGCTTGCCTCGCCTTGCTAGTCATGCCGCTCCAAGGGGCGCTGCTGGGCGCGGCGATGCTGCTCTGGCTGCTTGACGCCAGTCTGAATGTGGCGATGGAACCGTTCCGCGCCTTTGTCGGCGATATGCTGGACAAGCGCCAGCATACGGCGGGCTATGCGGTACAGACCGCCTTTATCGGCGCGGGGGCGGTGGTGGGTTCGCTGTTCCCCTCGCTGCTCGACGCGCTGGGCGTGGCCAATGTCGCGCCGCAGGGGCAGATCCCCGATACGGTGCGCTATAGCTTCTGGGCGGGCGGGGCGATCCTGCTGGCGGCGGTCTTGTGGACGGTGCTGAACACGCGGGAATATTCGCCCGCGCAGATGGAGGCTTTCGGCGAGGCGCCCGCCCCTGAAACCGGCCCGGACCTTGCGCTGGCGGCGCGCTCGCCGTTGGGAGCCTTGCCGTGGATCGGTGCGGGCGGCGCGCTGGCGGTCTGCGTGGCGCATTGGGCACTAGCGAAGGAGCTTTATCTGCTGGCCGGTCTGCTGGCAGCCTATGGCGCGGCGCTGATCGCGGCCATCCTGCTGGCGCGCGCGGGGCGCACGTCGATGCTCTCCAGCGTGGTGGGCGATTTTGCCGGTATGCCGCCGCTGATGAAGCGCCTCGCGCTGGTGCAGTTTTTCAGTTGGTCGGCGCTGTTCATCATGTGGATCTATACCACGCCCATCGTTGCCCAATATCATTTCGGCACCACCGATCCGGCCAGCCCGGCCTATCAGGCGGCGGCCAATTATGTCGGGCGCCTGTTCTCGATCTATAATGGCGTGGCCGCGCCTGCCGCGCTCATCGTGCTGCCGTGGCTTGCCCGGCGCATCGGCAAGGCGCGCACCCATGCGGTCAGCCTGATGGCGGGGGCGGCGGGATTTGGCTCCTATCTGGTGCTGCGCGATCCGGCCTGGCTGATGCTGTCCGAGGTGGCCATCGGCCTTGCCTGGGCCTCGATCCTGGCCATGCCCTATGCGATGCTGGCCTCCAGCCTGCCGCAATCCAAGCTGGGCGTGTCGATGGGTCTGTTCAATGTGTTTGTGGTGGTGCCGCAATTGCTGGTGGCCACGGTCATGCACACGATCATGGAGGCGTTTTTCCCCGGCGCGCCGGTGTGGACCATGGCTTTTGCCGCCGCCACGTTGATGCTGGCCGCGCTGGCCACGTTAACCTTGCGCGGCGTGGATTGAAACCTTCGCATCAACGGCTAGTTTGAAAGGCGCAACCACAAGGAACCGCCCCCCCATGCCCCCCATGCGGGTTCTGTCGCAAAATTTGCGGTATTCCTATATGGCTGTGCGCAACGTGATGGGATTGTGGGAGAAAAGGGTGTTCAAAGGTCGCCACTTTGATGCGCCGCTGATCCTTCTGTGCGTACGCTGGTATCTGAGTTACGGCTTGAGCCTTCGGAATCTGGAGGAGATGATCGCCGAGCGCGGGATCAGCGTGGACCATTCCACGATCCATCGTTGGGTGTTACGGTATGCGCCGAAATTGCTCAGCAATTTCAACCGGCGTAAGCGGCCGGTCTCGGGTAGATGGCATATGGACGAGACCTATATCAGGGTGAAAGGCCAATGGATGTATCTGTATCGAGCCATCGATAAGGCGGGCGCCACGGTCGACTTCATGTTTTCGGCCAAGCGCAATCTCAAGGACGCACGCCGGTTTTTCCGGCGCGCATATAAACGACATGGCTTGCCGTCGCAGGTCACAATCGACGGCAGCCAGACAAATCTGGAAGCCGCCCGGCGCTGCCATGGCGAGGTCAGGTTGCGGACGCGATCCTGGGTCAAGCCGGTAATCATCCGTCAGAGCCAATACATGAACAACCGCATCGAGCAGGACCATCGGCGCATCAAGCGTCGGACCCGCCCGATGCTCGGCTTCAAGGCGATGGCCAGCGCTGCGATCATCCTGGAAGGCATCGAACTCATCCATATGATGCGCAAAAATCAAATGGTGTGGCCCGCTCAAACCCGGAACGACGGGCGAAATAGGTCCGTCGCCCAGCAGTTCGAAGCCCTCGCCGCATAATTCAACATGTCAAAGAGCGCTTTTCGGCCGGCCCCAATCTTTGCGACAGAACCGCTGGAGCGGGTGAGGCTGGGAAGGGCCAGAGATCAGGCGACCAGCTTGCCCATCGCATCGACCACGCCCTCGTCAAACTGCTCGTGCGCCCAAATGTATTGGAACAGTGCGGCGCTAAGGCGGACGAGATGCTCCTGCTGCACCTCATCGCCGCCACGGGTCAGATAGGCCCAGGCGGTGGCCAAGGCCCGCTCATGGACCTGCCCCAGATCCGGCGCGAATATAGGGCCGTCACCCAGCAGTAGCCAGCTCGCGCTCACACCATGCTTTTCGCACAGATCCGCGACGAGCGAGGCGGGCGGCACACGAACGCCGCGCTCATAATTGGCGAGCCCCGGTTTCGAAATGCCCAACGCCTCAGCCAGTTGAACCTGACTGAGCCCCTTGATGCGTCGCACTTCCGCGATGCGCGTGCCGATAGCGCGTGACTCGTCAATCACGGCTTCAAAATCTGCCTTGACGAATACATATGTATGTCATTGGCCTATATATGACGTTCAATAGCAGCATGTGTAGCACCATGCTGCGCCAATATACAGGAGCAACTTTCGTGACGAGACTCCTCAGCCCCCGCGAGATGGCCCAGCAATCGGGTTGGCCCGAAGGCCGCATCCGCCGCCTGATCTCGACGCGCCGCCTGCGCCATATGAAGATCGATGGCCTGATCCTCCTGCCTGAAACAGCCATCGAGGAATTTACGGCTGCCCATATGGTCGAACCGGTGGCGATCAACACCACCCAGTAACCCGTTCCCACCTTCGCAAGGATGCAACACCATGGCGGCACCTGACGCTGTCCGGCAAAGAACCATCACGCGCGCGGCAAAGGCCATGCGCGCCGCAGGCGAAACCAGCTACAAGATCGAGATCACCCCTGCCGCCGCCATGGTGATCTGGGCAGGCGAAGTGGCACAGCGACCTTCCGACAACAGCTTTGACCGGTTGATTGCGCGATGAAACGCCGATGGCTGCCCAAATGGGTTTCCGGTTTTCGTGATCGACACGGCAAGGCCCGCTATCGTTTTCGGCGCAAAGGGCAGGCGCAATATCTGTTCAAGCACGCTCCCGGCACCGAGGAGTTTCGGCAGGAATATCAGGCTTGTCTGACCGGTGCAGAAGCGCCCAAAATCCAGCCGGGCGCAGACCGTGTCAAACCCGGCACGTTCGATGAACTGATCATCCGTTATTATCGCTCACCCGAGTTTCTCGATCCCAGCCCCCGCACGCAGGAAGTCTATCGCGGTGTGATCGAACGCTGGCGCGCCAGATATGGCAGCGGCCGCGTTGCGGATCTGGAAACGCGCCATGTCGCGGCCATGATGGCGGACATGCTGCCCCACCGCACGGCAGCCAACATGCTGCGCAAGCGGTTGAGCGCCTTGATGGCTTTTGCCAATCGGCAGGGCGACATCGATAAGAATCCTGTTCTGGCCACCAAACCCTATCGCATCGAGGAAGGCGGGTTTCACACGTGGACCGAACCGGAAATTGCACAGTACGAGGCCCATCATGCCACCGGCACCATGGCCCGCCTGATGTTTGATCTCTTGCTTTGGACCGGACAACGAGGTGGCGATGTTCGGCTGTTAGGCCCCAGCAACATTCAAGACAAACGCCTTGTCATCACGCAGGAGAAAACCAAGGTCACCGTATCCTAGCCGATCCTGCCCGCCTTGGCGCAGTCGATTCTGGCGACGCAAACTGGCGAAGAGACGTTCCTGGTCACCAGCCATGGCAAGACGTTTACCCGCAAGGGCTTTGGCAACAAATTTCGCGACTGGTGCGACGCGGCAGGGCTGAACCACTGCAGCGCCCATGGCCTGCGCAAGGCCGCTGCACGCCGCTTTGCCGAGGCTAGATGCTCCAACCAGCAGATCAAGGCCTGGACCAGCCACACCACCGACAGCGAGATTGCCCGCTACACCGCCGCTGTCGATCAGCAGCTCATGTCGGACGCTGCCGCTGAGATGCTGTTGGCTAACCTCATCCAGCGGGTTAGCCAAAAATCCGGCCAAACCCCAGTGAAAGGACAATAATATGAGGAAAGTGGCGCACCCGACAGGATTCGAACCTGTGACCCCTGCCTTCGGAGGGCAGTACTCTATCCAGCTGAGCTACGGGTGCGCACCGGACAATTTTGGCGGTTAGCAGCGCTTGGCCGTCAGCGCCAGAGGTTTTCGGCATATGTCGAAAAGAAGAATGCAAATACCCGTAGTTACCCCATTAGGCTTTTGGCAAGGGCTGCACCCTATGATGCAACCTTATGGAAATTGTGCCCATAACACCTGAAGCCTTTACCCAAGACGGCGAACAGGCCGATCCGCTTGGGCTGCGTTGGGCCGCGCTACGTGAAGCGGCGCGGGCAATTGCCGCTTTGGCGGGGGTTCATTCTTCGCAAGAGATTGCCGCTTTGCTGACCTTTCCCGCCGGATTGCGTCAGGTAGAGCCGCGCCGGGCACGTCTGATCGAACAGATGATCGGCGATCTGGTGGCCATTATGGAGCCGGGCGTGGCCGCCTTGCTGTCGGTCCATGAACGCGGCGGCGATGTCGTTCCGCCCGCGCGCGCCCTGTGGCAGGAATTTACATCCGCACGACAGGGTTTGATGGCCCTTGTGCCGCCCAGCAGCGGACAGGACTTGTAAGTTCACGTTACGTTCTTAAAATGACGGCATGGATGGCCCGCTTGATCCCCTGTCGCCCGATTCGCTTACCGCACCCACTCTGACCGCCGACGCTTTGATGGTCGCGCGCGGGATCAGCCGCTTGTTCGCCCGGAACGACATCTGGTGTCTGCCCGAAATGCCGCTGCGCAACGGGCGGCGGGCCGATCTGATGGGCATCGATGCCAAAGGCCAGGTCATCATCGTCGAAATCAAAGTCGCCCGCGGGGATCTGATGGGCGACGGCAAATGGACCGATTACCTCGACCATTGCGACCGCTTCTTCTGGGGGCTGGCCAGCCACCTCGACCGCGCCTGTATGGAAAGCGAGGCCTTTCGCCCGGACCAGTGCGGCTTGATCGTGGCCGATGGTTATGACGCCGAAATCCTGCGGCCCGCGCCTTTGATGCCCTTGGCGGCGGCGCGCAGGAAGGTGGAGGTTGAACGTCTGGCGCGGGCAGCCTTGCGGCGGCAGGCGGTGGCGCTGGATCCTCGGATTGGGCAGTGGGGTGGGGCTTGATCGGGGGTTTGAAGGTTTTTGAAGAAGGAAGGATGAATGCGAGGGTCTAGACCCTCGCGCTCCCATTACTGTCTGCGTTGCGCCACGGATTCGGCGTTTTGTGTCGGGCGCGATGTCTGGAAATTAAAGCCTGCGGCGCGGAAAGCACGAGTTCGCCGCGCCGCAGGCTTTCAAACACCGCCCAATCCACAAACCTTCGAACCCATACGCAACCGCATAAAGGGAGTGCAAAGGGCCCCCGCCCTTTGCCCGCCGGAGGCATCTTAACCCCCCTGTAAAACCCAAAAAAAAGGGCCGCCCAAAGGCAGCCCCCTTTTCACACCAATAAACCGAATCGCTTATTCGCGACCTTCGGCCTCTGCGGCACGTTTGGCGGCGAGCCATGCGGCGGCTTCGGCTTCCTGTGCGGCTTCGCTGGCGGCCTTGGCCTGCGCTTCGCGGGCGGCGCGCAGTTCTTCGATCAGCGCGTCGCGGTCGCTGCCCAGACGCTGGACGTCGGCTTCGTCATCCTCGGCGCTGCGGCCCTTGGCGGCCTTGGCAACCATCGCGTCCAGTTCGCGCTGCGAGCACAGGCCCAGCGTTACCGGATCCTTGGCCGTGATGTTGCCGATGTTCCAGTGGCTGCGGTCGCGGATCGCGGCGATGGTGGTGCGGGTGGTGCCGATCAGCTTGCTGATCTGGGCGTCCGACACTTCGGGGTGGTTGCGCAGAATCCAGGCGATACCGTCGGGCTTGTCCTGACGCTTGGACACGGGCGTATAGCGCGGGCCCTTGGTGCGGCTGACGGTCACAGGCGCCTTGAACATTTTCAGGCGATAGTTGGGATCGTTCTGGCCGCGCTCAATTTCCATCGCGGTCAGTTCGCCCGCGCGCAGCGGATCGCGGCCCATATACTTGGCGCTGGTCAGATCGTCGGCCATCGCCTGCACTTCGAGAATGTGCAGACCGCAGAAGTCCGAGATCTGCTCAAAGGTGAGCGCGGTATTGTCGACAAGCCACGAGGCCGTTGCATGCGGCATCAGCGGGGTGGGCTGGGTCACGGGTCATCTCCGAGCGTGTTTGAGGCGGGAAAAACCCGCCAAAACCGGGCACAAAATAGAAGGGCCGCCCCTTCACGGAGCGGCCTAACCTTTTCCCCATAAGCGCGGGATTGATTCTGGGCAAGGGTTTTGCCCGAAATTCCGCCCAAAAATTGCGCTTATTTTGAACTTAAAACAGCGGGACGAAGCCCGGCAACGCCTTGATCCGATCGATCCAGCGCCCAATCGCGGGGAAATCGCCAAGGACAAAGCCCCCTTCCCCGGCCACATGGGTATAGGCGAACAAAGCGACATCAGCCAAAGTGATGCTGTTGCCGACAAACCAGTCATGCGTGGCCAGATGTTCGTCCATCAGCCGCAGCGCCGCCTCACCCGCGGTCCGCTTGGCGCCAAGCTGCCCCTTCTGCGCCTCGCTCAGATTCTCCTCGCCAATATAGCCGAGCCAGAAGCGCAGGGTCGCGACATTGGGTTCGTGGTTATATTGTTCAAAGAACATCCAGCGCAGCATGTCGGCCTGACGAAACCGGTCGGCCGGGATCAGCGATGTGTCATGCGCCAGATACCAGCATGCCGCATTGCTTTCAGGCAGAAAGCGCGTGCCATCGGCGCCGTTGATTTCCAGCACCGGAATGCGGCCATTGGCATTGACCTGCGCCAGAAATTCGGGGGTACGGGTTTCACCCTTGCGAATGTCATAGGCGACGCGCGCCACCGACGCGCCCACCAGCGCAGCGGTCAGGCGGATCTTGTAACAATTGGCCGAAATCGGATCTTCGTGCAGCGTGTAAGTTTCGGTCATGCCACCTCCAGCACAATTTTGCCGACCAGATCGCCCGACTCCATATGGGCATGGGCCAATGCGGCTTGTTCCAGCGGATAGGTCCGCGCCATCACCGGGCGGATATCGCCATGCTCAAACAAAGGCCAGACATTGGCCTCGATCTCTTGCGCCAGCAACGCCTTGAACTCGTTGCTGCGCGCGCGCATCGTCGATCCGGTCAGCGTCAGGCGACGCGCCATCACCTGCCACATGGGAATTTCGGCCTTGGGTCCGCCCTGTACCGCGATGGTCACATGACGGCCATCATCGGCCAGGCATTTCAGATTGCGCGCCACATAATCGCCCGCCACCATGTCCAGCACCAGATGCACGCCCTGCCCATCGGTGATGCGCTTGACCTCCTCGACAAAGTCATGGCTGCGATAGTTAATGGCGTGGTCCGCGCCCAGTTCGAGCGCGCGGGCGCATTTGTCATCGCTGCCGCAGGTGACGATCATGGCCAGATCGAACGCCTTGCCCAGGGCAATCGCCATGGTGCCAATGCCGCTGGTGCCGCCGTGAACCAGAACCCGCTCTCCACCGATGGCCCAGCCTCGTTCAAAGACGTTGTGCCACACGGTAAACAGCGTCTCGGGAATCGCCGCCGCCTCGATCAACGACATGCCGTCGGGCACAGACAGACAAATGCCCGCTTCGGCAATACAGTATTGTGCGTAGCCGCCGCCATTCACCAGCGCGCAGACGTTTTGGCCCAGCAAGGATTCGTCCGCCCCGGTGCCCAGCGCCACCACCTCGCCGGCCACTTCCAACCCAAGGATGGGGGAATGGCCCTTGGGCGCAGGATATTGGCCAAGGCGTTGAATTACATCGGGACGATTGACGCCGGCGGCCGCGACCTTGATCAAAACCTGACCCGGACCGGGCATCGGAATCGCCAGATCGGCCAGCTTGAGGACATCTGCCGATCCCGGTTGATCGAACGTAATCGCCTTCATAAATTCCGGAAGCACAGACGTCATAATCGCCCCGTGATGTGATTTTACACTAATTAACTCCAAGCCCTAGCTCTGCACCCTGTTGACAGCAAGCGAAAGCGGTCCGATGCTGCTCAACAATGGATGAAGAAGATCGCCCCCATGCTTTGGCACGCGGTCGTAAAGACGCCGCCGCCTCTCTCGCTTTGGAGAGCCTTGAGCCTTATTCGCAAGACGAATTGGACATGCGGATCGTTTTGCTCGAAAACGAGATCGCGCGGGTCAAGGCCCACAAGGCGAAAGCCGCCGCCAGCCGCATGGCCGCCGAGGCGCTTTTTCGTTCGGCAAAGGACACGTTGAGTTGATGCGGGCGCCCCCTCGTAATCTTACTTGGGATCGCCATATAGGCTTCATCAAACCTGTTGTCGCATATCTTGCCGGAATGAATTCCGGCTTGTTCGCCCTTCCCGTCCCTCCAGCCCCCCTGCCCTCTTGTAGCGAAAGCGCGATCAATGCCCAGTTTCGCCCAAAGTCTTGAAAAGACCCTCCACGCCGCGCTGAGTCAGGCGTCGGAGCGCAGCCATGAATATGCAACGCTGGAGCATCTCCTGCTGGCGTTGATCGACGATCCTGATGCGTCGCAGGTGATGATCGCCTGCGGTGTGGATCTGGGCGATCTGGCCGA
Source organism: Novosphingobium sp. 550D (assembly GCF_057401885.1). Classification (NCBI taxonomy): domain Bacteria; kingdom Pseudomonadati; phylum Pseudomonadota; class Alphaproteobacteria; order Sphingomonadales; family Sphingomonadaceae; genus Novosphingobium; species Novosphingobium sp. 550D. The sequence goes on from NZ_CM171613.1 coordinate 765,771, forward strand.
GGCGGTGAAGCAGTATCTTGATCAGGAATATCAGTCGCTCAAAACCAAGGAAAAGGGCGACCCGGCCCCGACCGCCGGTTTCCAGCGCGTGATCCAGCGCGCGATCCTGCATGTGCAGTCGAGCGGCAAGGACACCGTCACCGGCGCCAATGTGCTGGTCGCGCTGTTTTCCGAACGCGATTCCTATGCGGTCTATTTCCTGCAACAACAGGATATGAGCCGTCTGGATGCCGTTTCCTTTATCAGCCACGGAATCGGCAAGGGCGGCAAGAAGATCGAGGACAAGAGCCCCAAGGGCGCCGAAGCCGAAGAACCGCGTCAGGAAGAAAAGCAGGAAACCAAGTCGTCCAACAATGCCAACAAGAAGGATTCGGCGCTCGACCAGTTCTGCGTCAATCTGAATGACAAGGCATTGGGCGGCAAGGTCGACCCGCTGATCGGGCGCGGGCCAGAGGTGGACCGCACGATCCAGATCCTGTGCCGCCGTTCGAAGAACAACCCGCTGTACGTGGGTGATCCGGGCGTGGGCAAAACCGCGATTGCCGAAGGTCTTGCGCGCAAGATCGTCGAGGGCGAAGTGCCCGAAGTGCTGGCCAATGCGGTGATCTATTCGCTCGACATGGGCTCGCTGCTGGCGGGCACGCGTTATCGCGGTGATTTCGAGGAACGTCTGAAGCAGGTCGTTTCGGAACTCGAAAAAATGCCGCATGCGATCCTGTTCATCGACGAAATCCACACCGTCATCGGCGCCGGCGCGACCAGCGGCGGGGCGATGGATGCGTCCAACCTGCTCAAGCCCGCGCTTTCGGGCGGTTCGATCCGTTGCATCGGTTCGACGACCTATAAGGAATTCCGCAATCACTTCGAAAAGGACCGCGCCCTGCTGCGCCGGTTCCAGAAGATCGACGTGAACGAGCCTTCGGTCGAAGATACGATCAAGATCCTCAAGGGTCTGCGCACTGCGTTCGAGGATCACCACAAGGTCAAGTACACCCCCGGCGCGATCAAGTCGGCGGTGGAACTGTCCGCACGTTACATCAACGACCGCAAATTGCCCGACAAGGCGATCGACGTGATCGACGAAGTGGGCGCGATGCAGATGCTGGTGCCGCCGTCGAAGCGGAAAAAAACCATCACCGAACGCGAGATCGAAGCCGTCATCGCGACCATGGCCCGCATCCCGCCCAAATCGGTCAGCAAGGATGACCGCACCGTGCTCGAACATCTCGAACGCGATTTGAAGCGTCAGGTGTTCGGTCAGGACAAGGCCATCGAGGTCCTCTCGTCCGCGATGAAGCTGAGCCGCGCGGGCCTGCGCGATCCCGACAAGCCGATCGGCTGCTTCCTCTTCTCCGGCCCCACGGGCGTCGGCAAGACCGAAGTGTCCAAGCGCCTGTCGGAAATCATGGGCATTCCGCTGCAGCGTTTCGACATGTCGGAATATATGGAGCGCCATTCGGTCAGCCGTCTGATCGGTGCCCCTCCGGGCTATGTCGGTTTCGATCAGGGCGGTCTGCTCACCGATGCCATTGATCAGCAACCGCATTGCGTGCTGCTGCTCGACGAAATCGAAAAGGCCCACCCGGATCTGTTCAACATCCTGCTTCAGGTGATGGACAATGGCCGCCTGACCGATCACCACGGCAAGACGGTCGATTTCCGCAACGTGATCCTGATCATGACCACCAATGCGGGCGCATCCGACATGGCGCGCAGCGGCATCGGCTTTGGCGACATCTCCAAGGCGGATGCGGGCGACGAGGCGGTCAAGAACCTGTTCACGCCGGAATTCCGCAACCGCCTGGATGCCATCGTGCCCTTTGCCTATCTGGGCAAGGAAGTGGTCAGCCGCGTGGTGGACAAGTTCATCCTGCAACTCGAACTGCAACTGGCCGATCAGAACGTTCATATCCAGTTCGACGCCTCGGCGCGCGAATGGCTGGGTGATCGCGGCTATGACCGGCTTTATGGTGCGCGCCCGATGGCCCGCCTCATTCAGGACAAGGTCAAGCAACCGCTGGCCGAGGAACTGTTGTTCGGCAAGCTGGCCCATGGCGGCGAAGTCAATGTCACGGTCAAGGAAGGCGAAAACGGCAAGAGCGAACTGACGTTCCTGCTGGTGCCCGCCGCGCCGAAACTGGACGCGAAAAAGACGCCCAAGGGCAAGAAGAAGTCGAATGCGCAATCGGAAACCGGCGGCGAAACCGGCAATGAAACCGGGACCGAGAGCGAATAAGGCTATAAATCAATAAATTGGCGGGTGGGGCAAAACGTCCCGCCCCCCAATTGACTCTTTCCGTCACGCGCCAAGGGGTTTAGACCCTGCGCCCATGACCCAGACCATCCCCGCGCCCTTTCCCGCGCTTCGCCTGCGCCGCACCCGAGCCACCGGCTGGTCGCGCGCGCTTCATCGCGAAAACATCCTGACGCCCGCCGATCTGATCTGGCCCCTGTTCGTCACCGAAGGCACGGGCGTCGAAGACCCCATCGCCTCGCTGCCCGGTGTATCGCGCTGGAGCGTGGATGGCATCGTGGCGCGTGCCAAGGAGGCCGTGGCGCAGGGCATCCCGGTGCTGGCGCTCTTCCCCAACACCCAACCCGAACGCCGCAGCGAGGATGGCGCCGAGGCGCTTAACCCCGACAATCTGATGTGCCGCGCGATCAAGGCGATCAAGGACGCCTGCGGCGATGACATCGGCATCCTGACCGATGTCGCACTCGATCCTTATACCAGCCATGGTCAGGACGGATTGATCGACGATGCAGGCTATGTCCTGAACGACGCCACGGTCGAGGTGCTGGTGGGCCAGTCGCTCAATCAGGCCGCCGCGGGCGCCGACATCATCGCCCCGTCGGACATGATGGACGGCCGCATCGGCACGATTCGGCAGGCGCTGGAGGCCGCAAACCACCATAACGTCCAGATCATGTCCTATGCCGCCAAATATGCCAGCGCCTTTTACGGCCCGTTCCGCGATGCGGTGGGTTCGCGCGGGCTGCTGAAAGGCAATAAAAAGACCTATCAGATGGACCCGGCCAATGCCGAGGAAGCATTGCGCGAGGTCGCCGTCGATCTGGCCGAGGGCGCGGACAGCGTGATGGTCAAGCCGGGCCTGCCCTATCTGGACATTGCGATCCGGGTGAAGCAGCAGTTCGGCGTGCCGGTGTTCGCCTATCAGGTGTCGGGCGAATATGCGATGATCGAGGCCGCCGTGGCCGCGGGTGCCGCCGACCGTGACACGATGGTCCTGGAAACACTGCTGGCCTTCAAGCGGGCGGGATGCAGCGGGGTTTTGACCTATCACGCGCTGCATGCCGCACGTTTGATGAATGGATAATCTGCCGATCATCACGGATCGGCTGATCCTGCGCCCATGGCATGATGGCGACCGCGATGCCGCATGGGCCATGGCGCAGGACGCAGAAGTGATGCGCTACCTGCCCCCGCTGACGCGCGAGGGCAGCGATGCGATGATCGACCGGATGATGGCGATGCAGGCCGAGCATGGCCACACATTCTGGGTGATGGAGCGGCGAGCAGACGGCGCGTTCCTTGGCATGTGCGGTTTTTGCCCGCCCCGCCCGCCTTTGACCGAATATGAGATTGGCTGGCGTCTGGCCCGCGCCGCATGGGGTATGGGTTACGGCACAGAGGCCGCGCGCGCCGTGCTGGATTGGGCATGGACGCATCGCGACATGCCATCCATCGTGGCCATCACCACCCGTAAAAATGCCAAAAGCCGGGCGCTGATGGAGCGGATCGGCATGGCCTATGCTCCGTCCGAAGATTTCGATCATCCCGCGCTGCTGGAAACTGATCCCTTGCGTCCCCATGTTCTCTATCGCATTGCACGGCCAAAGAGCTGAGAGGACACCATGCGTTCAGACATCACCATCGCCCCGTTCAAGGGCATCTGGCCCCGGATTCATGACAGCGCCTTTATCGCGCCGGGATGTCGGATCATCGGCGATGTCGACATCGGGCCGGACGTCAGCATCTGGTACAATTGCGTGATCCGGGGCGATGCCAATACAATCCGCATCGGCGCGCGCAGCAATATTCAGGATGGCAGCGTCGTTCATTGCGACAGCCCCAAACCCGGCAGCCCCGATGGATTTCCCACCATCATCGGCGAGGACGTGCTGATCGGCCATATGGCGATGGTCCATGGCTGCACATTGATGGACCGTGCCTTTGTCGGATTGGGCGCGATTGTCATGGATGGCTGCGTGATCGAGGAAGACGCGATGCTGGCGGCGGGCGGCCTGCTCAGCCCGGCCAAGCGCATTCCCAGCCGCCAGATGTGGATCGGCCAACCGGCCCGTTATGCCCGCGAATTGGACGATGCCCAATTGGCCGATATGCAGCGGGGCGTTGCCGCCTATGTCCGCAACGGGCGCGAGCATAAGGCCGCGATCGATGCCATGATGGCGCATGGCGCGGCCTAAACTGGCCCTGCCCCCGGCTGATGCGATCCGCGCCTTGGTGGATGGCGAAGGCAGGCTGGCGGTGAAAGTGACGCCGGGCGCGCGCAGCGAAGGGCTGGAAATTGCCGAGGGCCGTTTGATGGTCAAGGTCCGCACCAAGCCCGAAGATGGCAAGGCGACCGCCGCCGTGATCGATCTGGTGGCGCAGGCGCTGGGCATAGCGGCAAGCCGGGTCACGCTGCTGCGCGGGGCGACTTCGCGGGAAAAGCTGCTTTCTATCAGCGGGTGATGCGATAGGCCGCGATGGTTCCGGCCAACGCCCATCCCGCGCCCAGCCACAGGCCCACCTGCGGCATGTGCATCCCCATCGCCGCCCCCGCAATCCCGCCCAGCACCAGCCCCAGCCACAGCGCCAGACTGGCCCCGGCGCCGGGCATCTTCTGTCCCTGCGCCGCCGCGCCCAGCGCCTGCCCCGCCTTGACCAGAGCGCCGGTGACATAGGTCAGCGCCAGCGTCCCTTCGCCATCACGCTGAAACGTGGCGTTAAGAGCGCCCATGGCCAGAACCAGCGCCCCTTGCGCCACAATCGTCCCCTGCGCCGCCGCACCCAACGCCAAGAGCGCACAAACCATGCCCAGCACCGCGACCTTGCGCGCCGCCCCCGCCCGCGCCGCCACGACCGTACCCAGCGCCACGCCCAGCACAAAACCAAGGATCAGCCCCGCAGGCACCAGCGCGCGATGCAGGTGGGTGACCATATCGACCGCCATGCGCGTCGAATTGCCCGACATAAAGGATATGAAATAGCCGCCATTGGCGACAAAACCGCTCGCATCGACAAATCCGGCCAGCCCGGAAAGCGCAATGGCCAAACGCCGACGAGAGCGGTCCAGCCTGTGCATTCAGCCTGCTGTTTTGCCTTTGACCGGCACCATCGACGCCGCGATTTCTTCCAGAACCCCCGCCATCGCGTCGGCCATCACACGGTCCGCAGGCGCCACATCGGCAATCGCGCGGCGCATGGCGGCGCCCCATTGGTCGGCGGTGTTTTGGGCGATGGGCATGGCGCGATGCATACTCATCATACATTTGCCCGATGCGAACCAGTCACGCGGACCGCCCGACCAACCGATCAGGAATCCGGCAAGACTTTCACGCATCGGATCGAGATTATCCGCATGCATCGCCCGCAAATCGGCATAGGCCGGGTCACTTTCCATCAGATCGTAAAAGCGGTTGGCAATCGCCCTGATCACTTCGCCCCCGCCCAACCTTTCATAGGGCGTCTTGCGGGCGATAACTTCGTCCTGAACCTGTTCCTCGGCCTGACTCACGCGGTGAAATCCTCATACAACGGGGGCAATTTCATCACCTTGCCACCGGTTTGCATAGGGGGATTTGACCCGGATCAATAATTTGCCCGCGACGGCCCCCGCGACGATAAGGCGTTAACCGAGGACATCGCCATTTGCGCGCCCACCGGACCTCCCACTGGCCCCAGCCCCGCCGATGGTTTCACGTGAAGCACTTGAGCAAGGCGGGCGCGAAAGGCGGCCTGTTCCTGTTTGTCGACGCCTGCGCGCACGGTAAAGCTGACCGACATGGGATCGACCGGGGCGCCGGCGCGAAACACCTCGTAATGCAGATGCGGCCCGGTCGACAGGCCGGTCGAGCCGACATAGCCGATCACCTGTCCTGCCCGCACCCGCATACCCGATGCGACGGCGAAGCGGCTGAGATGGCCATAGCCGGTCGATACCGCACCGCCATGGTCCAATCGGATGTAATTGCCATGCCCGCCATGCGGCCCGACGAAATTGACCACCGCATCGGCCACAGCATAGACCGGCGCGCCCCATGGCGCGGCCAGATCGGTGCCCGAATGCATCCGCGCAAACCCAAGGACCGGGTGCAGCCGCAGGCCAAAGCTCGAACTGATCCGCGCGCCCGCCACCGGCATGATCAGCGCCTGCGTCTCGCGCTGGGCCGCCATGTCGGAGGCGTCATAGAATTGCATGTCGCGCCCTTTGCCCCAGCGCAGCAATTGCTTGGCCATATGCCCGCCCTGTTCAATCGCGGCATATTGCAGGTCGCCCACCTCGACCTGTCCATCAGGGGCGCGTTTGTAATCGAGCACCATGTCGAACACATCGCCCTGATGCACTTCATCCAGGCTGAGATGTGCGTCAATCGCGGCAAGGAATTGCTGGATCGCCTTCATCGGCGCACCGGCGGCGCGGGCGGCGCGATAGACGCTGCTGCCCGCAACGCCGCGAATGCGCAAAGGCGTGGCGTCCACCGGTAAATCGTGGCGCGACACGGCAAAGCCATCCCCCGCCCGCGTCGCCGTCAAGTCCAGATCGAAACGCGCACGCACCGTCAGGCTCTCCAACGGGCGGGGCAAACCCGGCGCGGCGGCCTGTCCCAGATGCAGCGCGAAACGCGTGCCCGGCGCGATGTCGGCCAAAGGTACCACCCCCGCCACGGCCGCGCGCACCGCGTTGTTATCGGCGGCCGAAACCCCCGCGCGCGACAGCATCGCCCCGACATCATCCTGTCCGGCCAAGGTCAGGGTCAGATCCAGGCTGGGCCTTTCGGGCGCCTGCGCCAAGGGCACGAGCCGCGAGGTTGGTCCCATCCTTTGCCCGGTATCGCCGCCATAGAGCAGCGGTTGCACGGTCTGGCTGTGCCATTGTTCCTGTGCGGTCGCGTCCATCATCTGGGGGTCGCCCATGCGGATCGCGGGCAATCCGGGCCACAGGCTGATGGCAAAACCGATCCCGCCCAGCATCACCGCCAACCCGCGATACCAACGCGGCGTGCCGATGTCATGGGCCAGATCAGGCGCAAAATCGAACCGGCCCAGCACGCCTTTTGCACGCGCCACCAGCGCCATGGGCGAGGCAACAGAGGTGGGAATAGCGCGGCTTGCCATGGAGGCCTTTGAAAAAGAGATTCGTAGCCATCCCTCCCTGACGCAAGAGGGTTAATACAACGCTTAGAACTGTGGCCTTTTTGGTCCTTGTCGACCCCATTGCGACGAACAGCCCTTGCGGCCCATGCCGCGCTTTGCCACATTCGGGTCAATGTCTTTCACCGCAAACCTGCGCGGACTATCGCGCGCGCATCAGTCCCACGATGGCCGGGTCAAGGCCGTGCTTGGCCCCACGAATACGGGCAAGACCCATCTGGCGATCGAGCGTCTTTGCGCCCATTCATCAGGCGCCATCGGCTTTCCGCTGCGGCTATTGGCGCGTGAGGTTTACGAAAAAGTCTGCGCGATCAAGGGGGTGGAACATGTCGCGCTGATCACTGGCGAGGAGCGGATAGAGCCGCCCGGTGCGCGATGGTTGCTGTGTACGGTCGAGGCTATGCCCGTCAGAGGAGGATCGAAACAAGGCGCGAATGCGCGTTTCACCGACCTCGCCTTTGTCGCGATTGACGAGATCCAATTGTGCGGCGACCGCGACCGGGGCCATATTTTCACCGACCGCCTGCTGCACGCCCGCGGGCGAGAGGAAACCATGCTGCTCGGCTCATCGGTGATGGAGCCGATGGTGCGCGCCCTTGTGCCCGAGGCCGAGATTGTCAGCCGCCCGCGCTTTTCCACGCTCAGCCATTCGGGGGCGAAGAAACTGTCCCGCGTGCCCCCGCGCAGCGCCATCGTCGCGTTCAGCGCTGAGCAGGTTTACGCCGTGGCCGAAATGCTGCGCCGGTTTCGCGGCGGGGCGGCGGTAGTGATGGGCGCGCTGTCCCCCGAAACCCGCAACCGACAGGTCGCGCTCTATCAATCGGGCGAGGTCGATTATCTGGTGGCCACCGACGCCATCGGCATGGGGCTGAACCTGGACATTACCCATGTCGCGTTTGCGGGCCTGTCGAAATATGACGGGGTGCGTCAACGCCGCCTGCTGCCCACGGAAATGGCCCAGATTGCCGGGCGCGCCGGGCGGCATCAACGGGATGGCACATTCGGCACTCTGGCGGGGACCGGGGGGCATGATGCGGAATTTTCCGATGAAGAAATCTACGCCATCGAGGAACACCGCTTTGCCCCTCTGGCCAAGCTCTTCTGGCGCGAATCGGATTTAAGCTTTGATTCGGTGGCCCGCCTGATCGACTCGCTCGAACGGCCCCCGGCGAAGGCGGAACTGATCGCCGCGCCCCAGGCAATCGATCTGGCGGTGCTCAAACGGCTTGCCGAAGACCCCGAAATTGCGCCGGGCGTGCGCGGCGCCGGACTGGTGCGCCGCTTTTGGGAGGCCTGCTCGCTGCCCGATTTCCGACAGCAGGGGGCCGAAACCCACGCCCGCTTTGTCGCCAAATTGTGGTCCGAATTGCGCAGCGGGCCGTTGGGCGCGGACACCGCCCCGCGCGCCATCGCGCAACTGGACAATACGCAGGGCGATATTGACACGTTGCAGGGCCGGATCGCGGCGGTGCGTTCATGGTCCTATATTTGCCAGCGGCCCGATTGGGTGATGGCCCGCGACGAAATGGCCGCCCGCGCCCGCGAGGTGGAATCGCGCCTGTCGGATGCTCTCCACGCCCGTTTGACCGAGCGTTTCGTCAATCGGCGCACGACCGTTCTGATGCGCAAGCTGGGGCCGGATGCGGGCCTGCTCTCGGTCGCGATGGAGGGCGATGATGTGCTGGTCGAAGGGGAAAAGATTGGCGAGCTGACCGGCTTTGCCTTTCGGGTTGACCCTTCGGCGCGGCATGAAGATGCGCGATTGCTTCAGGCGGCGGCGGAAAAACATCTGACCGATCTGTTGAGCAAGCGGGCGGGCGAATTGATCGCGGCGTTGAGCGCGGGCCAAGCCGATGTGGTGATGGAGGGTGAAAAGATCCTCTGGCGCGGCCATCCTCTGGCCCGGATCGCCAAGGGGCGGGCTTTGCTCAATCCCACGCTGACCCCCGCGCATGTGCTGGACCGTTTGCCCGCGACATTGCGCGGTGAATTGATGGCGGGATTGTCGGCATGGCTGGCGCATCGGTGGAAACCTTTGGCGCCGCTGGCCGCAATGGAGGCGGCCAGTCTGGAGCCGGGAAGCGGTTCGGACCTGCGCGCACTGTTGATCCGCATGATCGAAGGGGGCGGGATGGTCGATCGCGCGGTTTCAGGCGTCGAAAAACTGACCGGGCCACAGCGTGACATTTTGCGCAAGCTGGGCGTGCGGATCGGGCCGCTCGACATTTTTCACCCGGCGATGGTCAAGGCCGCGCCATTGGAATTGTGGCAATCGGCAACGGGCAAATCGGGCATCATTGCCCATCCGATGGCCCCGGTATTGAAACCCAAGGACAAGGCACCCCCGCTGGCCTATCGCCGTTTGGGCAACGAAGCGCTGCGCATCGACCGCGCCGACCGCCTGTTGCGCGAGGCCCATGCCCGTCGCAAGGCGGGCGGCAAGGCGCCCTTTACCCTCGATCCGGCCGAGGCGGTCAAGATCGGCCTGTCGACGCGGGCCTATGCCCATCTGCTGCGTCTGGCCGGGTTTCGCCCGATCATGCCGCGCGTTTTGCCCGATAATGTCTTTGGTCCCACCACGCCCCTCGTCTGGCGCTGGCAACCGCCCCGGCGTGAGACCGAGGCGTCGAGCCGGCAACAGGCCGCCATGGATGCCGACAGCCCCTTTGCGGCTCTGGCCTCGCTGGTGGCATAGGCGTCATGCGGATCGACAAACTCCTCTGGTTTCTGCGCTTTGCCAAAACGCGAGGGCAGGCGCAGGAATGGGTCGAACAGGGCCATATCCGCCGTAACGGGCAACGGATTGAACGCTGCTCCGCCTCGGTGGCGTTGGGCGATGTGCTGGTGTTGCCGGTGCCGTCGGGGGTGCGCGTTATCCGCGTGACGGAGATGCCATTGCGCCGCGGACCACCATTAGAAGCACAAAGCTGCTATCAGGTGCTTGACGACACCCGCCCTTCCCCACTAGCAGCGGGTGGAGTTTATTCTTCATCGAAAGGGGATTTGCAGCCATGACCTATGTCGTTACTGACGCCTGCATCCGCTGCAAATACATGGATTGCGTGGAAGTTTGCCCGGTTGACGCCTTTTACGAAGGCGAAAACATGCTGGTGATCAACCCCAGCGAATGTATCGACTGCGGCGTTTGCGAACCGGAATGCCCGGCCGAAGCCATCCTTCCCGACACCGAAAGCGGTCTGGAACAGTGGCTCGAGCTGAACACCAAGTACAGCGCCGAATGGCCCAACATCACGACCAAGAAGGATTCGCCCGCCGACGCCGACGAATTCAAGGGCGTTGAAGGCAAGTTCGAAAAGCTGTTCTCTGAAGCGCCGGGCGAAGGCGACTAAGAGAAACGCCGGGGGCGAATCACCCCCCGGTTGGCATTTTTGAGTGCCAGAATGAGAAAATTTTGTTGCCAGAGGCTGGGGTTGCGATAAACGCACCGCTGGCCTCTGGTAATTTTGTTACAGGCGTGCTATATAATACGTCAGTCGCGACAGGCTGCGTATGTCTTGGCCTGTCGTCATCACCAAAAACCGGGTCGAACCCCCTGACCATGAAAGGCGTCGTTACAGCACACGGTTGATGTTTCGCATCACACCGCCGCAAAAGCTCATCACTTTTGCGCGGATTTGCGAAAACGCCGTGATCCTCTCCATGCTGTCAACGGGCCGAGTGAAAGGACGATAGATGACCGCCAAGGCGCACGCCTTCGATGTTGGAGATTACGTCGTTTACCCCAAGCACGGCGTTGGCCGGGTGATCGAACTGCTGGAGCAGGAGATCGCGGGTATGAAGCTGGAACTGTATGTCCTGCGCTTTGAAAAAGAGCGGATGACCCTGCGCGTTCCGGTTAACAAGGTCGAAGCTATCGGCATGCGCAAATTGTCCTCGGACAAGACGTTGCGTGAAGCGATGGATACGCTCAAGGGCAAGCCCAAGGTCAAGCGCACCATGTGGTCGCGCCGCGCCCAGGAATATGAAGCGAAGATCAACTCCGGCGATCTGGTTTCGATTGCCGAAGTGACCCGCGACCTGTTCCGCGCCGACGATCAGCCCGAGCAGTCCTATTCGGAACGCCAGATCTTTGAAGCCGCCTCCAGCCGCCTTGCGCGCGAACTGGCCGCGATGGAAAAGACCGACGAACCGGCCGCTCTGAAAAAGATCCTCGCGATTTTGAACGAGTATGCGCCCAAGTATTACGAAGCCGCCGCGGTTTGATCCGCCGGCCTGTATCGGGCTTAAACGTAATGGGTTGAAGAGGGGCTGCCCGATGGGGCGGCCCCTTTTTCGTTGGGGGTTTCGATTCCGGCTTTCCTTGCGGTGCTTGGTGTATTATATCACCAACACACAAGATGCCGCAAACGGGAGACGCCCCATGGATTTCCGCAAGATCGCCTCTGCCTTTGCCCCGGTGATGGCCATCGGCATGACCGCCTTGATCACCGGATGCCACAATGCCGACATTTCCATCAACGGCGAGGCCGGCAAGCCGCTTTCCGAACTCGACCTGTCCGGCCCCGCGCCCGACAGCGTGGTTCTGCTTGGCCCCGATGTGGTCAAAATCGAACCGGGTGAAAAACTGGCCATCCGGCTTGAAGGCAACCCCGATCAGACCGACAGATTGCGCTTCACGCTCAAGGATGGAAAACTGGGCATTCTGCGCGATAAAAAAGGGTGGAGCAGCGGCGAATCCGTCACCGTATTGATCACGATGCCCGCGCCCAAATCCTTAACGATGGCCGGATCGGGCAAGATCACCGCCACCGCTTTGGCCCGCGATGCCGAGGTGACGATTGCCGGATCGGGCGATATCGACACGCCGCAGGTCAATGCCGACAGTCTGGACATCTCGATCGGCGGTTCGGGCACCTATCGCGGCGCGGGCCATGCCGCCGATCTGGAAGTGAATATCGCAGGGAGCGGCAGCGCCGAGATGGCGGCGCTGAAAGCCGACAAGGCCGATATTTCGATCCTGGGTTCGGGCGACGCGCAATTCGCCTCGGACGGGACGGTCAAGGCATCCATGATGGGATCGGGTTCGGTGCGCGTCAAAGGCCGCGCCAAATGCGAGGTCAGCTCGATGGGATCGGGCAAGCTGATCTGCGAACCTTGATCAGATCGGCGCCACCGCGCGGCGAGCCTTGATTATATTGGCGCCGCCGCGCGGCGCAGGCGGTCGTTGATCGCCGCGCCAATGCCTTCATCGGGGATCGGGGCAATCGCCACTTTCGCCTGCGGGGCATGGGATGCCTCGTGCAGCGCCGCGTAAAGCCGCGCAGCAGCCTCTGCAAGGTCACCAGAGCGCGAAAGCGAGTAATCGCCACCCTCTGAGCCAAAAGTGATGTAAAACTCCTCAGCGGCCTTCTGGGCGGCATTCAGGCGCACCGGCTTGCCCGGCGCGTAATGGCTGGTCATCTGGCCCGGCGCCTCGATGCCGCGATCCTCATGCACCTCCCCCTGCCCCAACACGGCGCACAGATCGGCCGAGGTGATCGGGCCGGGGCGCAGCACCTGCCACCCGCCATCGGGGCGCAGGGCGACAATCGTCGATTCAATCCCGGCCTTGCACGCTCCGCCATCGACGATGATCGACACCCGATCGCCCAGTGAATCCGCCACATGCTCCGCCACCGTCGGGCTGACCCCGCCGCTGCGATTGGCCGAAGGCGCGGCCAGCGGCAGGCCAGACTGGCGCAAAATCGCCTGCATTACCGGATGGGCCGGACAACGGATCGCCACCGTGGGCAATCCCGCCGTCACCGCCGCCGCCAAAGGCGCATCATCGCGGCGCGGCAAAACCATCGTCAACGGCCCCGGCCAGAACGCTGCCGCCAGCGCCCTTGCCCGATCATCCAGCACCGCCAGCGCCTCGGCCCCCGCCACATCGGGCACATGGACGATCAACGGGTTGAAATCAGGCCGCCCCTTGGCCCGATAGATCGAGGCCACCGCATCGACGCTGTCCGCCCGCGCGGCAAGGCCATAAACCGTTTCCGTCGGCACCGCGACAATTGCCCCGTCACGCAAAGCCTGCGCCGCCCGCATCAGATCGTCGGGCGAAGTGGTCACAATATGGGGAAGTCGATTGTCAGCCATACCCCTCCCGCTATAGCGCAAGATCGGCAAAGTCTATCTGGCAAAGTCTATCTGAAGGAATGAATCCATGGCCGATCAAGGCGACCCTCTGGCCCGCATCGCCGATGCTCTGGAACGCCTGGGAGCGCATTTTTGCCCCCCACCCCCGGCGGCGGCGGCGTGGCTGGACCATCCCGCCTATGTCTGGGACGGGCGCGCCGCGCGCGGGGTGGCGCGTCTGGACGCCCCCGAATTGCGCCTGCTTCAGGGGATCGAGCAGCAGAAAGAAGCGATTTCGGGCAATGTCATGCGCCTTGCCGCGGGCCATGCGGCCCATGACATGCTGCTGTGGGGTTCGCGCGGCATGGGCAAATCGGCTCTCGTGCGCGCCAGCGTGCTGGCCGCGTCAAAGGCGCACCCCGGCGCCATCGCTCTGGTTCAGGTGGCGCCCGATGCGCTGTCCTCGCTCTCGGGCCTGTTCGCGCTGCTGGGGCGGGTGGACCGGCAATTCCTCGTCTTCATCGACGATCTGGGCTTTGAAGAAGGCGACCTGTCCGGCCCCCGCGCCCTGCGCTCATGGCTCGAAGGGGGCGTAGAAGCGCGCCCCGCCAACGTCCGCCTTGCCGTCACATCAAACCGCCGCGCCATCGTCGGGCGCACTTTGGGCGAGCAGGACGACCCCATCAATCCGCGTGACGTCGTGGATGACAAACTGGCACTGGCCGACCGCTTCGGCCTCTCCATCGGATTTCACGCCTGTTCACAGGACGACTATCTGGCCATCATCTCGGGTTATGCCGCCGAACTGGGCCTCAGCTTTGAAGTGGGCGATGCTCTGGAATGGTCCAAGCGGCGCGGCAGCCGGTCGGGGCGTATCGCGTGGCATTATGTCAATGAATTGGCCGGGCGGGTTGGGCGCAGGATTTAAGGGGGTTTATGCGAGGGTCTAGACCCTCGCGCTCCCGTTACTGTCTGCGTGGCGGAACAAATCGACGACGGTTCAAAACACGCAACGTCAAAATGATAAAGCCTGCGGCGCCTTTATACCGGCGCCGCAGGCTTTAATTTCATCAAACCGACTTCGCCAACCAAGCACCACCCCATATTGGGATTGCAAAGGGCCCGCCGGAGGCAAATTCACTTCCGAAAAATCAATTCTCCCGAACCTTCTGATCGTCCTTGAACTTCAAACGATACTGAATTTCCGGATCGCCGTTGAGGTTCTTTTGCGGCGGCAGATGATCGACCACCACCGGCTTGATCGCCGCCGCAGGCGCCGCGCCCGGTGCGATCACGCGCCAGATGATCCCGGCCGTATCGTCGGACACCAGCAACGCGCCATCCTGGGCAAAATTCAGCCAGGTCGGGCGGCCATGCGTATCGCCATCGGGCTTCAGGAACCCGGTCAGCACCTTTTCGGGCAGGCCCTGCGGATTGCCATTGGCGTCAAAGCGGACAAAGACCACGTCATAGCCGGCGGCGGGCTTGCGGTTCCACGAACCGTGGCGGGCGATAAAGGCACCATTGGCGTAATGGCTGCCCATCTTCTCCCCGCCCTTTACAAAGGCCAGCCCGATCGGCGCAACATGCGGCCCAAGCGCATATTCAGGCTTGCGCACGTAATCGATCAGGAATTCCGGCATCTGGAATTCGGGCGTGTTCTGATAGACGCGATTGTCCTCAACCTTGCCCCAATAGAACCAAGGCCAGCCATAATGGGTGCCCACCGGCACATTGGTCAGGTAATCGGGCACCAGATCAGGGCCAAGCTGATCGCGCTCGTTCACCACAGCCCACAGTTCCTCGGTCGAGGGGTTCCAGGCCATGCCATTGGCGTTGCGGATACCCATCGCATAACGGCGCGCATGGCCGCTGCTCAGGTCGATTTCATAGATCGCGGCGCGACCTTCCTCGGCCTTTGGCCCGCGTTCGCCGATGTTCGAGGCCGAACCGATGGCCACGAACAGGTTCTTGCCATCGGGGCTGAGCAACAGGTTGCGCATCCAGTGGTTGCCCGCCGGCGGCAGATCCATCAGCTTCTTGGGCTCGCCCGTCAGGCTGGTCGTGCCGGGCTGATAATCAAAGGCCAGCACCGCATCATGGTTGGCGATGTAAAGCTTGCCATTGGCAAAGGCCATGCCCGAGGGCGAGGACAGCCCTTCGCGCAGGACAAAACGCTGATCGGCCTTGCCCGTCCCCTTGCTGTCGCGCAGCAGGACGATGCGGTTCGGGCTGGGATCGCCCGCGCCGACAAAGCTCATGAAGATGTTCTGGAAAAATCCGGTGATGCCGCCCGGCCCATTATCCTTGGGCGCGCCGGTTTCGGCCACCAGAACATCGCCATTGGGCAATGTCAGGATATTGCGCGGATGCTGCAAACCTTCGGCAAAGCGGGTGACGGTCAACCCCTGCGCGGCCACCGGCGCTTCATTGGCGCCCCAACCCACCGATTTGGCCAGACCGACGGTCGGAATGGTTTCTGGTTCGGGATCGACCAGCTTGGGATGGCGCCCTTCCATCTGTTCGATCGGCAATTTGGAAACATTGCCATGCGTCAGATAGGCAAAGCCACCGCCGCCAACCAGAACGACGGCACCAAGGACGAGAAGCGATTTGCGCAAAGTAGGGCTCATGCGCGTTGAGATAGGAGTTTGACGGGCCGCCCACAAGAGCCGAATGGTGACCCTTGGCGGGCGCGGTTTGGCGTATTACATCGTCGCCCATGTTTGACTTTTCCGCCTCATCCGACGCGCCCAAGGGCGAAATCTATCGTGAATTGTGCGAAGCCGCGCTGGCGCTGACCGCGGGCGAGAGCGACGGTGTGGCCAATATGGCCAATGTGGCGGCGCTGATCTGGCAATTCCTGCCCGAATTGAACTGGGCCGGGTTTTACCGCGCGGTGGACGATGAACTGGTGCTGGGGCCATTTATCGGCAAGCCTGCCTGCATCCGTATCCCTTTTGGCCGGGGCGTGTGCGGGGCGGCGGCCTCGTCCGGGGAAACGCAACTGGTGCCCGACGTTCACGCTTTTCCCGGCCATATCGCCTGCGATGCCGCCAGCGCTTCGGAACTGGTCGTGCCGGTGATGGTCGATGGGCGCGTGGTGGCCGTGATTGACCTCGACAGCCCGGTCAAAGCGCGATTCGATGCCGAGGATGCGGCCGGGATTGAGGCTTTGGCCAAGGTCATTGGTGGGGCGATTATCGGTTAACCTTGTAAACGCATAGTTTTACTTCATTAACCTTTTGCTTTGTGGTGTGGTTGCTTTCTGGTATTAACCTTTATGAACAAGCCTGCTGCTTGCCTCATGAAGGTGTTGGCCCATGCCTGATGTTTCACCCTTTCGCGCGATATTGATCGCCGCCGGTTTCATCGCTGTTCCTGCCATGGCTCAAACCTCGGCCATCCCTCTGCCGCCTCCGGGCGCTGGGGCCAGTTACAGCCAAAACGTTGGTTCAGCGCCGGCGGTTTCCGCCGCCTATGCCTCCCCGCCCGTCACAGGCCCACAACCGGGCGGGTTACAACGCGGCGAATGGCTGGCCGAATGCGAGCGGCGGTTGAACGCAACGTCAGGCGCCGATGTCACGCTGTCGCCGGGCGCATGCCAAAGCTGGTGGGCCTATTATACGCAGGGCGGCGCGCCGCATCCCACCTATGGCTATGCCATTCCGATCAGCCTGACCGAAACGGTAACGCCCGATTGCCCGCCCCAAACCGTGATCGAAAAGCGCGTGATCCAACGCCGCGTGATCCGGCACAAAATCGTCCGCGACAAACGCATCGCGATCTGATCACACAAAAAAGGGGGCTTTGGCGGCCCCCTTTTCTTCTAGATCCCCTCGCCGGTCAGACGCTGGCAAATCAGGTCAAGCTGATCGAGCGTGCGATAGCGGATCGTCACCGCGCCCGAACGTGGATCAGCGTCCACGTTGATCTTGACCGACAGGCCGAGGAATTCCTCCAGATGCGCCTGCATCGCCTGAATGTCGGCGGATTCGGCGGATTTGAATTCGTTGCGCGCACGGCGTTGGGTCGGGGCTTCACGGCCCGAATGGCGGCGCACGACCTGTTCGACCTCGCGCACCGACAGGCCCTTTTCGACCGCCTGACGCGCCAGCCCTTCGGCATCCTCGACCCCGATCAACGCGCGCGCATGGCCCATCGACAGTTCACCCGCCTCGACCATCTGCGTCACCGGTTCCGGCAAAGCCAGAAGGCGCTGGATATTGGCGACATGGCTGCGGCTTTTATCGACCATCTTGGCGATCTCGGCCTGCGTCATGCTCTCGCCTTCGGCCAGTCGCTGATAGGCGCGCGCTTCTTCGATCGGGTTCAGGTCTTCGCGCTGAAGGTTTTCAATGAGCGCAATCGCCATCACCTCGCGCTGGGTCAGCTTGCGCACCAGAGCGGGTATTTCATGCACCTTGGCCCGCTGGGCCGCACGCCAACGACGTTCACCGGCGACAAGGCGATAACGCCCCTCGCCCAGCGGCACGACGATCACCGGCTGCAACACGCCACGCGCCGCAATCGATGCGGCCAGTTCATCCAGCGCCGCATCGTCAAACACCCGGCGCGGCTGATCGGGATCAGGTTCGATGCTGGACACCAGCAAAGAGGCCAGACCGCTCTCCACCGAAACCGGCCCGCCACCGGTGCCACCGGCGGCCACCGGCTCTTCACGCCGCGTTTCGCCCAGCAACGCCTGAAGCCCCCGCCCCAGCGCGGCCTTGCGGCGCGGCGCGGTGCCTCCGACCAAGGCGGCCGAAAGCGGGTTCTGGGTGGTGTCGTCGGTCATGCGGCTTTCCTGTTTTCAGGCAAACGTGAAATCAATTCGCGGGCCAGCGCGAGATAGGCGCGGCTGCCGCTGCAATGCTGGTCATAGATCAGCGCGGGTAGACCGTGGCTGGGCGCTTCGGACAGGCGGACGTTGCGCGGGATTTCGGTGTCGAACACCAGCTTGCCCAGGCACGAGCGCACATCATCCGACACCTGATCGGTCAGGCGGTTGCGGCGGTCGAACATGGTCAGCGCAATGCCGACAATGCCAAGGTCGGCGTTGAAACGCTGCTGCACCCGCTCGACCGTTTGCAACAACTGGCTCAGCCCTTCAAGCGCGAAGAACTCGCACTGCAAAGGCACCAGCACCGTATCGGCCGCCGTCAGCGCATTGAGCGTCAACAGACCCAGCGAAGGCGGGCAATCAATGAAGCAGATGTCATAGCGTTCCGCGCCACGTGAAAGCCCGTTGCGCAAACGATCCGTCCGGCCATCGACCGACACCAGTTCGACCTCTGCCCCCGACAGGTCCACCGTCGCGGCCAGCAAATGCAGCCCCGGAATGGTGGTTTCCATCGCACATTCCTTCAGCGTGGCCTCGCCCAGCAGAAGGTCATAGGTCGAATATTCGCGCGCCGATGCCGGAACGCCGACACCCGTGGAAGCGTTCCCCTGCGGATCGAGATCGATCAGCAGCGTGCGCCAGCCCGCCGCCGCAAAGGCCGTGGCCAGATTGATCGCGGATGTGGTTTTGCCCACGCCGCCTTTCTGATTGGCAATCGCAATGCGGATCACAGCTTCACTCCCTTGGGATTGAGATGGCCGACAATCAGCCCGGCTTCCTCATCGGTCAGCGATTGTTCCACGTGGAACCCTTCGCGCACCGATTTCTTGAGTGCCTCTAACTCTTGCCCTGCCGACCGCCCCTTGGGCAACAGCCAGAGCGTGTCCCTTGTGGAAAAGCGTGAAGAGATTTTCAGAAGCTTGTCCAGCGGTGCAAAGGCGCGGGCGGAAATCACCGCAACGGTCCGCGTCTCCACCATCTCCAGCCTTTGCCCCAAAACCTTTGCCTTGGGCAGGGCCAGTTCCTCGATCACGCGGTTCAGCCATTCGACTCGCCGGGCGCGCGATTCGACCATCAGCACTTCATGCCCCGGCCGAATCGCTGCAATCACCAGCCCCGGAAATCCCGCACCAGTGCCCAGATCGAGCCAGGGGCCCTTGGCCCCATTCCATGTTTCACGTGGAACATAGGACAGCAATTGCGCGGAATCGACGATATGACGTTGCCACACCATGGGGATCGTCGCCGCCGCCACAAGGTTCTGCCGCTCGTTTTCCTCGGCCAACATGGCGACCAGCTTCTCCAGCCGCTCCATCGCTTCGGGCGTCATTTCCCATCGCGCGTTCAGCCATTCGCGGGCCTGTTCCTCATTCGCAATCATCTCAGGCCAGCTTCCTTGCATGCACCAACAACGCCGCCAGAGCCGCCGGAGTTACCCCCGCCACGCGCCCCGCCGCCGCCAGATTTTCCGGACGCGCCCGCGTCAGGCGCTCCACCATTTCACTCGATAGGCCGGCGATCTCTCCATAGGGAAAGTCATCAGCCAGACGCAGATGTTCGTTGGAACGCAGGTCGGAAAGTTCCCTCTCCTGCCGCGCCAGATAGGGGGCATAGAATGCGTCCTCGGCCACTTCCTCGATCAGGGTCGCGTCCACGTCCAACGCCTTACCTAACCAGGGCCGTAGCCGGTCAATCGACACACCATCAAAGCGCAACCACTCACGCAGCGACAGACGCCCCGCATCTGCCTTTGCAGTGATGCCCACGGTCGAAAGATCCTGTGCCGTCACGCCCTGCTCCAACGCAGCTTCGAGCGCCGCCTTGTCCTGCTGACGACGCTCAAACCACGCGGAACGTTCCGCCCCAAGGCACCCTGCCGCCGCCGCCAGAGGTGTCAGGCGCGAGGTGGCATTGTTGGCACGCAGCCGCAGCCGATATTCCGCCCGCGCCGTCAACATGCGATAGGGTTCTGAAACGCCGTGGAGCGTCAGGTCATCGACCATCACCGCCAGATAGGAATTGGCCCGGTCAATCGCCGGAGCATCCCGCCCCAATACCGTGGCCGCCGCATTCATCCCCGCGATCAGCCCCTGCGCCGCCGCCTCTTCATAGCCGGTCGTCCCATTGATCTGGCCTGCGCAATAGAGGCCGGGGATCGCCCGCAGTTCCAGCGAGGTCCGCAACGCGCGCGGGTCGATATGATCGTATTCCACCGCATAGCCGGGCACCACCATCTCGACCTGCTCCAGCCCTTCCATATGGCGCAACATGGTCAATTGCACATCGGCGGGCAGGCTGGTCGAGATGCCGTTGGGATAGACCAGATGGGTCGACAGCCCTTCGGGTTCGAGGAAAATTTGATGCCCGTCACGGTCGGCAAAGCGGTGGATCTTGTCCTCGATGCTGGGGCAATAGCGCGGCCCCCTCGCCCCGATCGCTCCGCTGAACAGGGGCGAGCGGTGGAGGTTGGCACGGATCGTTTCATGCACAGCCTCATTGGTACGCGTGATCGCACAGGCCAGTTGCGGATTCACCCGCCGCGTTTCCACCGCCGACATGCACCAGTGTTCGGCATCGCTCGGCTGCTCCTCCAGACGCACCCAGTCGATGGTGCGCCCGTCCAGACGCGGCGGCGTGCCGGTTTTCAAACGCGCCATCGGCAAGTCGGCCTCACGCATTTGCTGCGCTAGACGATGGGCCGCCGCCTCGCCTATGCGCCCGCCGATCATGCGCTCCTCACCCCGGAACAGCGTGCCGCCAAGGAAGGTGCCGGTGCAAAGCACCACCGCCGATGCCGTCAGGCGAACCCCATCGGCCAGCTCCACGCCAGTCACTCGGCCCGCATTCAGCACCAGTGCCGCAACCTCTCCGGCCACTTGGGTCAAGTCGCCCTGCTGGGGCAGCATGCGTTGGATCGCCGCCTTGAACAGCTTGCGGTCGGCCTGAATGCGGGGGCCTTGGACCGCGCTGCCCTTGCTGCGGTTTAGCATGCGATAGTGGATCGAGGCAGCGTCCGCCGCACGTCCCATCAGCCCGTCAAAGGCGTCAACCTCGCGCACCAGATGGCCCTTGCCCAGACCGCCGATGGCCGGGTTGCAACTCATGGCGCCGATGGCGTTCAGGTCGAACGAGACGAGCGCCACGCGCGCGCCCATACGGGCGGCAATGGCGGCGGCCTCTACGCCGGCATGGCCGCCGCCGACAACGATGATGTCAAAATGCTGCATTCCTCGCCCCTACCCTAAGCGGGCGGGCGGGTCAAAAGCTGCGACGTGTTCCACGTGAAACACGCATCATTTTCCGATGCAGAAACGTCCGAACAAGGCGTCCAGCATATCCTCCGTCCCCGCCCCACCCAACAAGCGGTCGAAGGCGGACCGTGCGGCGCGCAACTCTTCGGCGGTCAACAGCAGGTCACCATCGGGGCGGATCGCACCCAATGCGGATGCTGCCTCGGAGAGCAAGCCATGCTGACGGGTGTTCAGTGCGACCTGGCCCGGCTTGGGCATGGCCATGCGCGCCGTGTCGATCAAGTCTTGGCGCAGGGCATCGACACCCTGCCCCGTCTTGCCGGACAGACGATGGCGAGGGTCGGTCTTGGCCATGCGAACGGCCGCATCGATACGGGATTCGATTTCCCACGCGCCCTCCGGCCCTTCACCCTCCGGCCCCAACCAAAGGACGAGATCGGCACGCGCCATGACTTCACGTGCGCGTTCGATGCCGATGCTTTCGACCACATCGGCGCCATCATCGCGCAGGCCCGCCGTGTCGAGAAACTGAAACGGCACCCCGCCCAGCGATACCGGACGCATCAGAATGTCGCGCGTGGTTCCGGCCAAAGGCGTGATGATCGCGGCATCATCCTCGACCAGCGCGTTGAACAAGGTGCTTTTGCCCGCGTTGGGCGGCCCGGCGATCACCACACGGAACCCCTCACGCAGAGCCTCGGCACGCGGGCGGGAAAGCCAGTCGGAAAGTTCCACGTGAAACATCGTCAGCGCCGGAGCGAAGGAAGCGGGCAGCGCGCCAACATCATCCTCGTCCCCAAAATCCAGCACCGCCTCAACCTGCGCCGAAAGCATCAACACCCGTTCGCGCCAAGCCTTGACCACCGCAGACAGCGCCCCGCCCGCCATGGCGACAGCGGCCTGCCGCTGCATTTCGGTTTCGGCGGAAAGCAAATCGCCCAGCCCTTCGGCCTCGGCCAGATCCATGCGGCCATTCAAAAATGCGCGGCGCGTAAACTCGCCCGCCTCGGCCCGACGCAGTCCGGGCAATCCCGATAACGCATGTTCCAAAGCGGCGATCACCGCCCGCCCGCCGTGGCAATGGATCTCGGCCAGATCCTCACCCGTCGCGGTGCGTGTGCCGGGGAACCACAGGACCAGAGCGCGGTCCAGTTCCGCCCCCGCGCCGTCGCGCAAGACCATCACACTGGCGCGGCGTTCCATCGGCAAACGGCCACCCAGCGCCACCAGCGCTTCGCCGGCCTGCGGGCCACTGATCCGGATCACCGCGATCGCGGCCGGAGGCATCCCGCTTGAGCAGGCAAAAATTGTGTCAGGCATTTTCCGGTGATCTTACTTCTTGCCGCCCGTCGCCATGCTTGCGCCGGCTTCCATGATGTTCTGAAACATCTTCATGCCAAGCTGGCCCATCGGGGCGAACTGCTTGGTGAACTCCTGAATCTGGTCGAGCGAGCCTGCGCCTTGCATCGCCTTCATCACCGCATCGACATAGGCCTCATTCGCCCGCGTCACATCAGGCAGACCCAGAAAGCGACGCGCTTCCTCGGGCGTGCATTCCACCTCGAAATTCATCTTCATCGCCGGGGCCTCCTTGGGCGCAAACCATAGTGGATAAAGACACAATGGGGGGGGGAAGTCTATATATTAGACAAATGAGAAAATGCGAGGGTCATAACCCTCGCGCTCCCGTTACTGTCTGCGTTGCGCCATGGGTTCAACCACAGCGCAAAATACGCAGCGTCTGAAATGATAAAGCCTGCGGCGCCTTTCAAAAGCGCCGCAGGCTCTAAGAATCCGATCCACAAACGTTCGCCCCCAACCGCAACCCCATATCAGGATTGCCAAGGGACAAGTCCCTCGGCCCGCCGGAGGCAAACTTCGCTTACTGGTTCATAGTGGCGAAGAAGTCCTCGTTGGTCTTGGAATCCTTCATCTTGTCGAGCAGGAATTCCATCGCGTCGACCGTGCCCATCTGCATAAGGATGCGGCGCAGGACCCACATCTTCGAGAGGTTGCCCTTTTCGACCAGGAGTTCTTCCTTGCGGGTGCCCGACTTGCCAACGTCCAGCGCGGGGAAGATGCGCTTGTCGGCGACCTTGCGATCGAGGACGATTTCGCTGTTACCAGTGCCCTTGAATTCTTCAAAGATCACTTCGTCCATGCGGCTGCCGGTGTCGATCAGCGCGGTGGCGATGATGGAGAGCGAGCCGCCTTCCTCGATGTTGCGCGCGGCGCCAAAGAAGCGCTTGGGGCGTTGCAACGCATTCGCGTCCACACCACCGGTCAGCACCTTGCCCGACGACGGCACCACGGTGTTGTAGGCGCGGCCAAGACGCGTGATCGAGTCGAGCAGGATGACGACATCGCGCTTGTGTTCGACAAGGCGCTTGGCCTTTTCGATGACCATTTCGGCCACCTGTACGTGGCGCTGCGCCGGCTCGTCAAAGGTCGAGGAGATGACCTCGCCCTTCACGCTGCGCTGCATGTCGGTGACTTCTTCGGGGCGTTCGTCAACCAGCAGCACCAGCAGGAACACTTCGGGGTGGTTGTCGGTGATCGCCTTGGCCATGTTTTGCAGCAGCACGGTCTTACCCGTGCGCGGCGGCGCGACGATCAGCGCGCGCTGGCCCTTGCCCTGCGGGCTGATCAGGTCGATCACGCGGGCCGACTTGTCCTTGACCGTGGGGTCGAGCGTGTCGAGACGCAGGCGCTCATTCGGATAGAGCGGGGTCAGGTTGTCAAAGTTGACGCGATGGCGCACCGCTTCGGGATTGTCGAAATTGACGCTGACCAGCTTGGTGATCGCGAAATAGCGCTCGCCATCCTTGGGTGCGCGGATCTCGCCTTCGACCGTGTCGCCGGTGCGCAGGCCCCACTTGCGAACCTGATTGGGCGAAACATAAATGTCGTCCGGCCCGGCCAGATAATTGGCCTCCGGGTTGCGCAAAAAGCCGAAACCGTCGGGCAGCACTTCGATCGTGCCCTGCCCGATGATTTCTTCGCCATCCTCGGCCACTTCCTTCAGGATCGCATACATCAGATCCTGGCGACGAAGTGTGCTGGCGCTTTCCACGCCATATTCCTCAGCCATCTCGACCAACTCGGCCGAAGTCTTTTTCTTTAATTCTTTCAAATGCATATCAAGGTATTCCTATGAGGTTCGGCCGGCGGGTCTGTGGGGCATGGAGAATGCAAGACCATAAAAATGCCGCGTCTGTTGTATCGCGCGGCGGTGCCGGTTGCGGGGGGAGATAGGGGATTGGAGGGCGGAAATCAAGGAAAGAGAGAGAATGCGAGGGTCTAGACCCTCGCGCTCCCATTACTGTCTGCGTTGCGCCAGAGGTTCAGCCAAGGCGCACAATACGCAGCGTTAGAAATAATAAAGCCTGCGGCGCCGAATGGTTGCGCCGCAGGCTTTATAAAAACCAATCCCAAAACCTGCGAACCAAGACGCAACCCCATTATAGGGATTACAAAGGACCCCCGCCCTTTGCCCGCCGGAGGCAACTTCAAACCCCAAACCTCAAACAATCAAAACGGCTTCAACACCACCATCACCACGATCACCGCCGCCGCCAGCCCCGGCACTTCGTTCAGCATCCGCAGCTTCTTGCCCGACAGCTTCCGCTCGCCCCGCGCCAGAGCCTTGGAATAGCCCACCAGCCACATGTGATAGGCCGAAAGCCCCAGCACCGCCGCCAGCTTCATATGAAACCACCCCTGCGAAAAGGCCCCGATCGTGTGCGCCAAAAGCAGCCCCAGCACCCAGACGACGATGATCGCGGGCGTCAGGATGATCTTGCGCAGTTTCGCCTCACGGTCGATCCAGCGCGCTTCCTCGGCCGATCCGGGGTCGCTTTCCTGATGATAGACAAAATAGCGCGGCAGCATGAACAGGCCCGCCATCCAGAAGATCACAAAGATGATATGGCCCGCCTTGAGCCAGAGATAGGTCATCGAAAGCACCCATTCCATCGCTGCACCATGGTTTAGCATGGTGGGAAAAGTGGTATCCGGTTTTGCGCTGTCAACGCCGCGACATCAAAAAACCGGAAGAACCGTGCCCCATGCGCGCTTTACCGCTTCCACCCGCGCACGACGCTGAGCAATTGCTCAACATGTTCGATGGGCGTGGTCTGTCCGATGCCATGGCCCAGGTTGAACACATGCGGCCGGTCGGCAAAGGCTTCGAGCACGTCGATGGCGCGGGCCTCCAGCTCCGGCCCGCCCGCCAGCAGCAGCAGCGGATCAAGATTGCCCTGCACCGGCATATTCGCGGGCAATTCGCGCGCGGCCCAGATCGGGTCGATGGTTTCATCCACACCCACCGCATCGACCCCGGTTTCCCGCGCATAGGCCGCCAGCTTCTCGCCAGAACCTTTGGGAAAGCCGATGATGGGAACGGTGGGGTGCAACGCCTTGATCGCCCGGACGATGGCCGCATTGGGCGCGATCACCCATTTCTCGAACTCACGCGGGGCCAGCGATCCGGCCCAACTGTCGAACAACTGGATCGCCTCGGCCCCGGCCTTGATCTGACCGTCGAGATATTCGACCGTCACATCGACGATCCCATCGATGATCGCCTGAAATGCCGCCGGATCGCGATAGGCATAGGCGCGCGTCTCGTGCTGATCCCGGCTGCCCTCGCCATTCACCATGTAGGTCGCGATGGTCCAAGGACTGCCCGCAAAGCCCAGCATGGTGGTCTGTGGGCTGATCTGGGCCACGACCTGACGAACCGTCTCATAGATCGGCGCAAGGCGCTCAGGCACCGCCACAAGCGATTTTAGCGCATGATCGACAAGGCGCGGAGAAAGATGCGGCCCCTCGCCCACCAGGAACTGGAGATCCTGTCCCATGGCATAGGGCACGATCAGAATGTCGGAAAACAGGATTGCTCCGTCAAAGCCGAAACGGCGCAACGGTTGCACCGTGATCTCGGCCGATGCCGCGCTGTCATAGACCAGCGCGAGGAAGCCGCCCTTTTCCGCCCGCAACGCACGATATTCCGGAAGGTATCGTCCGGCCTGACGCATGAGCCAGATCGGGCGCTGATCACCATTGGAACCACGCAGCGTATCGAGGAGCAAACCGGGCATCGAGAGAGTCCAATCCAAAAAAATAGATTCTTATTAAAGGGATTCAGTAGGTAGTTGGCCTGTGGATAGCGGGCATACCGGTTCCTTGCCCGATTTATCCCGAAATGAACAGGGGCGTAGCCTCTGCGAATCCCCAAGAGTCAGGGTCAAGGATTCCTTTTCCCCCTTATCCCCAGCCTGTGGGTAACCCTATGCACATGTCCACAAGTCGCGCAAAGGAGTCCGGTTATAGGGGATCAAACCTATCCCCGAGATTGTCACCAGACTTCTCTCGTGGTTTATGGTCAGGCTTATCCACAGCACCCGGCACTATCAGGCACTTATCCCTATGACGCGGCTCCACCTCCATTTGCTCTCGGACTCCACTGGCGAAACGCTGGAGATGATCGCCAAGGCGGCCCTTTCGCAATTCGACGATACCGATGTGGTGCGCCACTTTTGGCCCATGGTGCGCTCGCAAGCGCATCTGGATCGTATCATCGGCGATATTGCTGCCAACCCCGGCCTGGTCGTTTATACGATGGTCAGCCAGGATATCCGCAAGGCGTTGGAGGATCGCTGTCGAACCTTGGGCCTGCCTGCGGTGCCTGCGCTTGATGCCGTGATTGACTCGCTCGAGGCCGCGCTGGGACAGGAAGCCAAGGGGCGACCGGGCCGCCAGCATACGCTGGACGCGGCCTATTTCGCCCGCGTCGAGGCGATCCAGTTCACCATCGCCCATGACGACGGCGTCGCGTGGGAGGATTGGGAAGAAGCCGATATCGTTCTGGCGGGCGTATCGCGCACATCGAAAACGCCGACATCCATCTATCTGGCCAATCGCGGATATAAGGTTGCCAATATCCCCATCGTGGTGGAAAGCCCGCCGCCCGGCCTGCTCTATGATCTGAAGCGTCCGCTGGTGGTGGGGCTGACCACCGCGCCCGAGCGCTTGATTCAGGTGCGCCGCAACCGCCTGCTGACGCTCAACCAATCGCCCGACACTGCCTATGTGGACAATGACCGCGTCGGGGCCGAGTTGCAGTTTGCCCGCCGCATGTTTGCCGATAATGGCTGGCCGGTGATCGACGTCACCCGCCGCTCGATCGAGGAAACCGCCGCCGCGATCATCAATCTGATCAAAGAGCGGCCTGAGAGATAATAACGCGAGATAATAACGCGAGATAGACGGAACGCTCGACATGAATTTCCCCGATCTTGTTCTTGCCAGCCAGAGCGCCTCGCGCCGGGCGATGCTGGATGCCGCCGGTGTCGCGCATGAGGCGATCCCCGCGCGCATCGACGAACGCGCGCTGGAGGCCGGCCTTGAAGGCGCCGCGCCCGATGATGTCGCGCTGGCTCTGGCCAAGGCCAAGGCATTGGCGATCTGTCCGCAGGCGCCGGGGCGTCTGGTGCTGGGCAGCGACTCTCTGGTCGTGGTCAATGGCCGCCGTTTCGACAAACCGGCAAGCCGCGAAGATGCCGCCGCCCATCTGCGCCTCTTTTCAGGGCAAGTGATGGAATTGCATTCGGCCGCCGCCCTTGCCCGCGACGGCGCGGTGGTGTGGAGCCATGCCGAATGCGCGCGACTTGTGGTTCGCCCGCTCGACGAAGCCTTCATTTCCGCCTATCTGGACGCCGAATGGCCGGAAGTGGCGGGCTGTGTCGGGGTATTTCGCATCGAGGCGCTGGGCGTCCAATTGTTCGAAACCATCGAGGGCAGCCATTTCACGGTGCTGGGGATGCCGCTTCTGGCGGTGCTGGGGGCTTTGAGGGGCGTGAAGTGACATATCCGGTTTGGCCTATCGCGGCGGGAGAAACGCCGGTGGCCGCAATGCGACCCTATGCCGAAGTGATTGGCGATCCGATTGCCCAATCCAAATCGCCCGCGATCCATGGCCATTGGCTGGCCGGGCTGGGGTTGGACGCTGATTATGGGCGCGCCCATGTCCTGCCGCAGGATTTGCCTGATTATATCGCCACGCGGCGCGCGGACCCGATGTGGCGCGGGTGCAACGTCACCATGCCGCATAAACAGACGATCATCCCCCTGCTTGATGGGCTGGATCCGTTGGCGGCGCGGATTGGTGCGGTCAATACCGTGGCGGTCATGGGCGATGGGCGACTGATCGGGCATAACACCGATGCGCCGGGTTTTATCGAACCGCTTCTGCCGGTGCTGGGTGATGAACTGGCGCCGGAAAACGCGTTGGTGCTGGGCGCGGGCGGGGCGGCGCGGGCGATCGTCGTGGCGCTGGCCGATGCGGGGATTGCGATTACGCTGGCCGCGCGCGATCCGGGCAAGGCGCGTGAATTGCTGGATGAACTGGCGCCCCGGTCGCGGCATCAGGCGGCGGCGCTGGGTGATTTTGCCAGCGGCGGCGATTATCAATTCGGCATGGTCGTCAACGCCAGCCCGCTGGGCATGGTCGGCAACCCGCCTTTGCATTTCAGTCTGGACCATGCGCGTCCTGCGGCCATCGTCTATGATATTGTCACCGCGCCGCTGGAAACACCCCTGCTGGCCGCGGCGCGGGCCGAGGGCAAGCGCTGCGTGGACGGTTTGGCCATGCTGATCGGTCAGGCCGCGATTGCCTTTGAACATTTCTATGGCGCGGACGCGGGGCGCGAGAGGGGCGATATCGCCCTTCGCGCGATTCTGACGGCATGAAGCGCGGCCCCAAGGTCATCGGCCTGACCGGATCGATCGGTATGGGCAAATCCACCGTGGCGGGCATGTTTCGCGATGCGGGCGTACCGGTGTTTGACGCCGATGCCACGGTGCGCGCTCTGCAAGGTCCGGGGGGCGTTTTGCTGCCTGCGATTGAGGCGGAATTTCCCGGCACCACCGGGGCGCAAGGGGTTGATCGCGGCAAATTGGGCGCGGCGGTTTTTGGCAAGCCCGAAGCGCTGGCCCGGTTGGAGGCGATTGTCCATCCGGCGGTCGCGATTGCGCGCAAAGAGTTCATGGCGCAACATTGCGACTCGCAGGTCGTGGTTTTTGACATTCCATTGCTGTTTGAGCGGACCGGGCGGGCCGGAATGGACGCTGTGGTGGTGGTTTCGGCCCCCGCCCCCGTGCAAAAGGCCCGAGTCTTGGCCCGACCGGGCATGAGCGAGGCCAAATTTGCCGATATTCTGGCCGTTCAGATGCCCGACTCGGAAAAACGGGCTTTGGCGGATTTTGTCATTGATACAGGCACTTCCCTAGAGGAAACCCGTATTTCCGTGCAAAATTTGCTGCGTGAAATTAACCGGATGGACGGAAACGACGCCTAATCTCGATGGCATGAGATTTTTGCTTGTGCAGCCCGGTTTCGAGGAGGATAGATACCACAATGCGTGAGATCATCTTCGACACCGAAACCACAGGTCTGGACCCTAAAAACGGCGATCGGCTGGTGGAAATTGGCTGCGTCGAAATGGTCAACCGGGTGGCGACGGGCGCGACCTATCACTGCTA
Source organism: Novosphingobium sp. 550D (assembly GCF_057401885.1). Lineage (NCBI taxonomy): Bacteria > Pseudomonadati > Pseudomonadota > Alphaproteobacteria > Sphingomonadales > Sphingomonadaceae > Novosphingobium > Novosphingobium sp. 550D. The sequence goes on from NZ_CM171613.1 coordinate 795,889, forward strand.
TTTCAACCCTCAGCGCGACATGCCCGCCGAAGCCGAGCGGGTCCATGGCCTGTCCGAAGCCTTTTTGGCGGACAAGCCGTTGTTTGCGGAAAAAGCGGGCGAATTTCTGGAATTTATCGGCGATGCGCCGATGGTGGCGCATAATGCCGGTTTCGACTTTGGCTTTATCAATGCGGAATTGACCGCGGCGGGCCTTGAACCCGTCAGCCTTGATCGCATGGTCGATACGGTCAAGATCGCACGTCAGAAACATCCCGGCGCGAAAAACTCGCTCGACGCTCTTTGCACGCGCTATGGAATCGATCGCAGCCACCGTACCAAACATGGCGCCCTGCTTGACGCGGAACTGTTGGCACAGGTCTATGTCGAATTGCTGGGCGGTCGTCAGATTGGCATGGAACTGGCCGCGCAAACCGTTGTTGTTACTGAAACAGTAACACAAATCCCAACGCAGGCCCCGCGTGAGCGGCCCCTGCGCGAGGCACGCCCCCATGCCGCCAGTCAGGAGGAACTGGACGCCCACGGCGCGTTTTTGAAATCGATCAAGGAACCAATCTGGCTCCAGTGACAATCAAGAGATAACAACAAGAGGAGTAACAACCATGGACGTTCGCGTTTCCGGTCATCAAATGGAAACTGGCGATGCACTGCGCGTGCATGTTGAGGAGCGCCTGGCGGCGATCATCGACAAATATTTCGCGCGGGCGCTGTCTTCGGTTGTCACCTTCAGCAAGGCCCCGGGCGGTTCATTCCGCAGCGACATCGTGATGCATGTGCGCCAGGGCCTCATCCTGAAGGGCGCCGGCCTCAGCCATGATGCGCACCATGCCTTTGACCAGGCATCGGACAAGGTGGAAACCCAGCTGCGCCGTTACAAGCGCCGTTTGAGCGCGCGCCAGGAACAGGCCGCCCATTCGGTCCGTTCGGAAGAAGCGGCCTATACGATCTTTGTCGAACCCGAGATCGAGCAGGAAGAAGCCCCCACCGAAGCGCCGCTGGTGATTGCCGAATTGCGCGTCGATGTGCCCGAAACCACGGTTTCGGACGCGGTGATGATGCTGGATCTGCGCAACACCAATGCGCTCCTGTTCAAAAACGCTGGCACCGGAAAGCATAATATGGTTTACCGGCGCGGTGATGGGTCGATCGGCTGGGTCGAACCGTCCTGACGTAAACGTAAACGCGCTCCACGGCTCGGTGCCAATGGCGCGGGCCGTGGTGTGTTATCGACCACAGGCAAAGGGCGTTTGGTCAAGGCGGACAGCTGATGAACCAAACCTCTTTGCTTGTTTCATAAAAACACGCTATCGGCCCGGCCGACCCCGCTCGCTTCGTGGTGCGCGGGAGAGAAGGCTTAAACGAATTTTGGCGATGACCGCGCTGTTCACGCTCCTGCCTGATGCCGTGGGTACGGTGAAAGCCGATAGCAAATCGGCTGTTCTTGACTGTCTGGCCGACCGCTTTGCGGCGGTTTACGGGCTCGATCGCGCTCTTGTGCTTGAGCGCATTCTGGAACGCGAAAATCTGGGAAGTACCGGATTTGGGCGAGGGGTGGCCATTCCCCATGCCCGCATTGCGCTGGTCGATCGACCGGTGGCGGTGTTTTTGCGTCTGTCCGCGCCTGTGGCGTTCGAAGCAGCCGATGACATGCCGGTGGAACTGGTGTTCGGCCTGCTCAGCCCTGAGGCGGCCGGTGTGGTCCATCTGCATGCCTTGGCCGCGATTTCGCGCCTGATGCGCGATGACAAGATGCACGCGGCCTTGCTTGACGCGCCCAGCGATGAGGCGATTTATGCGATGATTGCCAATGTGGGCGACCGCAACGCGTGACGGACCGCCTGCCCGCGCGGATCGAAGTGTCCGCGTTATTGCGTCAGGTGCAGGCAGAGGGTGGCTTTGGCATGATTATCGCGCGTGGCGACCCGGATGCGGGGGCGTTGATGGTCGTCCTGTGCGACCGGGGTGCCGATTATCGCGCCTATGAGCGTATGCCCAGTTTGGAGGGGGGGCGAATCTGGCAATGCGCTAAGAGGCACAACGCCGAAACGCCCGATGAGTTCCCCGATTGGCTGAAAAAACGTGCCGCGCAGGACAATGATCTGTGGATTGTTGAACTGGATATCGCGCGCGGTGAACGGTTCATCGGATTAACCGCAGATGACTGATTGACCCCGGCACCGAATCTGGGCACCGCGCGAGCCTAATCTCGCGAGGGCGGTCTGTCCGGTAATGACACCGGGCAAACAAGCGCGCAGACGGGGGATATCCGGCAAGAAGTCGGGCGGTTCTCGGGATGTCAGCAATGGCAATCCGGCTGCTTCACGCTTGCGACAGGCTGTTCACCGCCCATTTGAAATTGTTCATGGCTCTCTTTCTCAAACGCGCCAGTCTGGCCTCGGTTGCTGCTGGTTTTCTAATTCTTCTTTACAGCGCCGCCGGTTCGGGCGCGGCCGCACAGGATAAAGCCCTGTCGTCGGTTCAACTGCAACCATCACTCAGCGTGTTTGACGAGGATGCCACCTCGAACGCCCTGATTCCCGCCCAGCAGGGCCCCGCTTCGCTCGCCGACCTTGTCGCCGCAGAGCAGGAAGCCAAGGCCCAAGACACGTCTGAAGAAATTAACTGTCTGGCTGGTGCCATCTATTTCGAAGCCGGTAATGAACCGCTTGCTGGTCAGCTGGCCGTTGGCCGCGTGATCGTGAACCGCACCCATTCGGGCCGTTTCCCCGCTTCTTACTGCGGCGTTGTTTATCAGCCCTCGCAATTCTCGTTCGTTCGCGGCCATCGCATGCCCGCGATCAACACGGAATCGCAGCGTTGGCAGAATGCTCTGGCGATTGCCCACATCGCCAATGACAACCGTTGGAAGTCGGACGCAGAAGGGGCGCTGTTCTTCCACGCGGCCCGTTTGAAGTCGCGCTGGAACGACAAGGTTCGCGTGGCCAAGATCGAGAACCACATCTTCTATCGTTGATCCCTCGCCGGATCCGATGGCTTCAAAGCCCCCTGTCATCCGGCAGGGGGCTTTGTTTTTGCGGGCCGTACCTCTATGGGCGGCCTGATGAAATCGCCCGCCTCCCCCTGTAACGGCGTTTGCCGGATGCATCCGACGCGGGGCCTTTGCGCCGGTTGCTGGCGCAGCGGGGACGAGATTGCCGCATGGCCCAAAATGTCGGATGCGGCCAAACGCGCACTGCTGGCCACGCTCAAAAAGCGACGCAAAGGCTGATACTGACGCGCATAGCTGACATGGGCCCGCAATTCTGCTAGGGGGCCGGCCATGTCTGATACGCAAACTCTTGAATCGCCCATCCAGACCGAAACGCCCGAAGCGCTTGTTGCGCGTCTGGCGAAGGCTGGCCGTGCCGCACAGATCGTCCTGGCGCGCATGACCACGCCGCAAAAGGCGGCGGCGCTGCGCGCAGCGGCCGATGCTCTGCGCGTTGCGGAACCGGCGATTCTGGAGGCCAATGCAAAGGATATGGCGGCGGGCGCCGCGCGCGGCCTATCGGGCGCGATGCTGGACCGGCTGAAGCTGGATTCGGGCCGTCTGGCCGGGATTGCCGATGCGGTGGCGGCGGTGGCCGGACTGCCCGATCCCGTGGGCGAAGTGATTTCGCAGGACGAACGCCCCAACGGGCTGGTTCTTCAGCGCGTGCGCGTGCCTGTGGGTCTGATCGGCATTATTTATGAAAGCCGCCCCAATGTGACGGCGGATGCGGCCGCGCTGTGCATCGGTTCGGGCAATGCGGCCCTGCTGCGCGGCGGCAGCGAGGCGGTGCATTCGAACCGCGCGATCCACGCCGCCATGGTGCAGGGTCTGGCCAGCGCCGGTGTGCCCGAGGCCGCGGTGCAATTGATGCCCACGCAAGACCGCGCGGCGGTGGGCGCGATGCTGACGGCGGCGGGGCTGATCGACATGATCGTGCCGCGCGGCGGCAAATCGCTGGTCCAGCGGGTGCAGGATGACGCCCGTGTGCCCGTGCTGGCGCATCTGGACGGCATTTGCCACACCTATGTCCACAGCGCGGCGGACCCGGATATGGCGCTGTCCATTGCGGTGAATGCGAAAATGCGCCGCACCGGCATTTGCGGTTCGATGGAAACGCTGTTGCTGGACGCGGCCTTCCCCGGTTCGGTGGCGGTGGTGCGCGCCCTGTTGGACACGGGTTGCGAAGTGCGCGGCGATGCGCGTGCCTGTGCCCTCGATCCCCGCGTGACATTGGCCAAGGCTGAGGATTGGGATACCGAATATCTCGACGCCATCCTGTCGGTGGCCGTTGTCGACGGTCTGGAACAGGCGCTTGACCATATTGCCGCCCATTCCAGCCATCATACCGACGCCATCATCACGGGCGACGCCGCCATCGCCGAAGAATTCCTTCAGCGCGTGGACAGCGCCATCGTCATGGTCAACGCCAGCACCCAATTTGCCGATGGTGGCGAATTTGGCCTTGGCGCGGAAATCGGCATTGCCACGGGGCGCCTGCATGCGCGCGGCCCGGTCGCGCTCGAAGGTCTGACGACCTATAAATGGCAGGTTCGCGGAACCGGACAGGTCCGACCCTGAAACCCAATGCGCTTCACATCGGCCTCATGGGCGGGAGCTTTAACCCCGCCCATGGGGGCCATCGCCGCATCAGCCTCATGACGCTCGCCGCGCTGGGGCTGGATGAGGTGTGGTGGCTGGTGTCTCCGGGAAATCCGTTGAAGCCGCAGGCGGGCATGGCCCCGCTGGGCGCGCGCGTGGCATCGGCGCGGGCCATGGCGCGTCGTGCGCCGATCCGGGTCTCGGCCATCGAGCGTGAGTTTGGCACCCGATATACTGTTGATACTCTGGCGCATATTCGTCGCCGTTGGCCCGCGAAATGTTTCACGTGGATCATGGGCGCGGACAATCTGGCGCAATTTCATCACTGGCGGCGGTGGCGCGACATCGCGCGCGCTATGCCGATTGCGGTTATTGCCCGTCCGGGTTATGATGCAGCCGCTGTTGCCAGTCCGGCAATGGCCTGGCTGGGCCGGTTCCGGCGGCCTGCGGCCAGTTTGAAAAAGCCGGCTGGATGGAGCGCGCCAAAGCTGGTGCTGTTGCGTTTCGACCCCGATCCCCGTTCGGCCACTGCCATCCGGCAGGCCAATCCGGCGTGGGCGCAAGGTCAACACGCACCATCGCTGCGGGACGGGTTGACGCGGCGCAGGATTGCCCAAGGGGGACGGGCATGATGCGCCATGAAACCTGTCGAGACGTTTCCGTATTTGTCATTTCGGCACCCCGGCCCCAGCCGGATCGGGTCTGCCTTCAGAGAGGAGTAGTTCTAACCTAAATGTCCCAATCCATGACCCCTTCGCCCGCCCCTGTGGCGGCGAATCCCGCACCAGCCCTGCCTGACGCCGAACCCGGTTCGCTGCATGCGCTGATCCTGAAATCGCTTGACGACGATCAGGCGCAGGAAATTGTCTCCATCCCGCTGGAAGGCAAGACCTCGGTGGCCGATCACATGGTGATCGCATCGGGCCGTTCCACGCGTCAGGTGGCCGCAATGGCACAGCATCTGGCCGAACGTATCAAGCATGGCGGTTTTGGCCATGTCCGCATCGAAGGTTTGCCGGCGGCGGACTGGGTGCTGATCGATGCGGGTGACATTGTCGTGCATCTGTTCCGTCCCGAAGTGCGCAGCTTCTATAATCTGGAACGCATGTGGGCTTTTGGCGGACCCAGCGCATCGGCCTGATCCGTTAGGTTTTTGGGGGCGCGGCAAAAGGACGGGTCGGCGCAATGCTGTTGCATATACTGGCCCGTGGGCGGATTGCCCGCTCGCCCGAAAATGAATTGCTGGACCGCTATTTAAAGCGGATTTCCTGGCCGGTGAAACATACCGAATTGCCAGACCGGGGCGGCACGATTCCTGCGCTCGCCTCCCCTGCCCGCCGCGTTTTGCTCGACGAGCGCGGGCGCCAGCTTTCTTCCGAAGAATTCGCCGCGATTTTAGGGCGTTGGCGCGATGATGGCGTGCGTGAAGTGCGCTTTGAAATTGGCGCCGCCGATGGTCATGGCGATGAAGGGCGCGCAGGCGCCGACCTGTTGATTGCCTTTGGCGCGATGACATGGCCGCATCTGATGGCGCGCGCGATGTTGGCCGAACAATTGTACCGGGCAACCGCGATCCTTTCCGGCCACCCCTATCACCGGGCGAATTGATCGATGCGCTTGGGGTTTTTGCTGATCGGCGCTTTGTTGGCAGGCTCGGCCAACGCGCAGGTGACCAATGCCCTGGACGATCCGGCCCAGACCCGCCGCGATTGGAACGAAGCACAGGCGCAGGCCAATCAGGCCCGCAGCCGCGCCGAAAGGTTGGAAGGCGAGGCCCAGCGCGCCAGCGCCGCCGCCGATAAAGCCGCCAAGGAAGCCGCCGCCCTTGCCGCGCGGATTCAGGAGGCGGAGGCCCAGATCACCGCCGATGAAGCCCGCATCCGCATTATCGAGCGTCAGCGCAAGGATTTGCGCGCGCAATTGGCGCAAAGGCAAAAGCCGCTGGTGGAATTGACCGGCGCGTTGCAACGCCTGTCGCGCCGTCCCCCTCTGGTGGCTTTGCTGCGCCCCGGATCTTTGGCCGACAGCGTGCATACACGCGCTCTTTTGGAAAGCATGTTGCCACAGGTGCAGCGCCGCACCGCCGCGCTGCGCAGCGAATTGGCCCGCGCCCGCGCCTTGCAGGAACAGGCCAAGGCGGCCGAAACCGCGCTGCATCAGGAAATCACCCAATTGAGCACCCGCCGCCGCGACCTGGGCGTGATGGAAGCGCGCCAGCGTCAGGCCGCCCGCAACGCCAATGGCGGGGCAAGCCGTGAGGCCGAACGGGCGCTGGCTCTGGCCGAAAAGGCGCGTGATCTTGGTGGTTTGGTGCAAGGTTTGGAAGAAGCCGCCGCCTTGCGTGATCGACTGGCTTCTTTGCCCGGCCCGGTCCTGCGCCCGACATCGGGACAGGTGTTGAACGAAGCCGTCTATGCCCCCTCGCCCAGCCCGTCGCCGACCTCGCTGCCTGATTTCCTGATGCCGGTGACGGGGCGGTTGATCTCCGGCTTTGGCGATGCTTCACGTGGAACAGTCGCGCGCGGCATCACCCTGACGGTCGCGCCCCAGGCGCAGGTTGTGGCCCCGTCATCGGGGCGCATTGCCTTTGCCGGACCATTTGCCGGATATGGCCGCATTGTCATTATCGACCATCCGGGCGGTTTCACCAGCCTGATCACCGGCCTTGCTTTCCTGTCGGCACAGGTGGGCGACAATGTCGTGGCGGGGTCGCCTTTGGGCGCCGCAGGGCCGGGGCGGGCGCAAATCACGCTGGAATTGCGCAAAGATGGCAAACCTGTGAACCCTTTGGATCAACTCAGCCATTAATTCTTGCATCATAGCGCATCTGGCAATCCGCGCCCATCCGGTCTAGGCTTGCCAGCGAATATCAGAAAGGCCCCCCATGCGTTCACGACTTGCCACTCTTGCCCGCGCCGGACTTTTGCTGGGGGCGGTGGCGATGGTGCCGGTGGGAACGGCGGGGCTGGCCGCGGTCGATGGCCGGGTCGCGCCGCAATTTTCCCGGCTTTATACGGTCTACAGCCTGATCAAGGCGCATTATGTCGATCAAACCGACGACGAGAAGCTGGTCAAGGGCGCGATCGACGGGATGCTCTCCAGCCTCGATCCGCATTCCTCCTATCTCGACGGGGCCAGTCTGGAACGGCTGCGCACGATGATCGACGGTGGCTATGCCGGCCTTGGCATTTCGGTGGTGCAGGAGGATGGCGCGGTCAAGGTGGTCAGCCCGATGCGCGGCAGCCCGGCGGAAAAGGCGGGGGTCAAGGCGGGCGACTATATCACCCATCTGGACGGCAAATTCATTGTGGACGGCGATCTGGACGATGCCGTGGCCAAGATGCGCGGCGAAGCGGGCACGCAGATCAAGCTGACCATTTATCGCCCCGGCCGGGATGAGCCGTTTGACCTGACGCTGACGCGCGCGGTCATCACGCTGGAGCCGGTGACGGGCAAGCTGGAAGGCAATGTGGCGGTCATCACCGTCAATGAATTCAGCCATGACGTGGGCCGTCTGGTCTTTGAACAGATCCAGAAGCAGCGCGCGGCCTCGGGCAATCATTTGACCGGCGTGGTGCTGGACCTGCGTTCCAATCCGGGCGGTGAACTGGACGAGGCGGTGGCCCTGTCTGATCTGTTCCTGAGCAACGGCGTGGTTGTGTCCCAGCGCGGGCGTCAGGCGGGCGAAAACGCGGTTTATCGCGCCGAAACCTATTTCCCCGGCGATCTGGTCAAGGGCCTGCCGGTGATCGTGTTGATCGACGCGGGATCGGCCAGCGCGTCGGAAATCGTGGCGGGCGCACTTCAGGATCAGCATCGCGCGCTAATCATGGGCGAACGCAGTTTCGGCAAGGGCAGCGTGCAGACGATGATCCCCATCGACAGCGCCCATGCGGTCAAGCTGACCACGGCGCGTTATTACACGCCTTCGGGCCGCAGCGTCCAGGAAGGCGGCATCGAACCCGACATCCGCGTGCCCCAGATTTCCGATCCCGATTCGCGCAAGCGCAGCGAAAAGGCGCTGCGTGAAAGCGATTTGCGTCGCCATCTGGTCAATGAAAAGGGCGTGGATGACAAGAAGCTGGAAAAGGACACCACGCCTGATCCGCGCTTCAAAATGACGCCGGAAGAATTGACCGCCAAGGGCATCAAGGATTTCCAGCTGTGGTATGCGCTGCAGACGATCAATCGTACGGCGGCGGCTCCGGTCAAGGGCAAGTAGCATGAAGAATCTTGGAAAGGCCAATCTGGTCGCGCTGGCGGTGCCGTTGGCGCTGCTGGGCGGGGCTTATGGTTTTCAGTATTTTGGCGGGCTGGTGGCCTGCGAAATGTGCTGGTGGCAACGTTACGCCCATTTTGCCGCGCTGGGGCTGGCGGTGGCGGCATTGGTGCTGCCGGTGAAGCGTTTGTTTGTGGCGCTTTCGGGTCTGGCCATTGCGACGGCGGCGGCGATTGGCGGCTATCATGCGGGCGTCGAATATGGCTGGTGGAAGGGGCTGACCGAATGCACCACGACGGTCAGTTTTTCCAACGGCGGCGATCCTTTGGCCGCGATCATGGCCGCGCCGGTCATCCGTTGCGATGTGGTTCAGTGGAAGCTGATGGGCATTTCGATGGCCGGGTTTGATTTCCTGATCTCCGGCGCGGCGGCACTGGTGGTTTTCGCGCTTTTGGCGCGCAAGGAGCGTTGATATGGCGATTTCGCAGCGGGTAAAGCGGATGGTGCGCGTCGATCAGGCGGGCGAATATGGCGCGGTGCGCATCTATGCCGGGCAATTGGCGGTGATGGGCGACCGTGGCCCCCATTCGGCCAAGATTCGCGAGATGGAAGCGCAGGAAGTCGACCACCGCGCATGGTTCGACCGTTTGATTGTTGAGCGTCAGGGGCGGCCGACCGCGCTTCAGCCGATCTGGCATGTGGCGGGATTTGCGCTGGGCGCGGCAACGGCCTTGATCGGGCCGGAAGCGGCCATGGCCTGCACCGCGGCGATCGAGACCGAGATCGACAAGCATTACACCGAGCAATTGGAAGAGCTGGGCGAGGAAGACCCTGAACTGGCCGAATTGATCACCAAGGCGCGCGATGATGAACGCGAACATCGCGACGCCGCCTTTGAAATGGGGGCCGAACGCGCGCCGGCCTATCCTCTATTATCGGGGGCGATCCGTCTGGGGTGCCGTTTTGCGATCAAACTGTCCGAACGCATTTGATTTTGTTCTGGCGCAAGCCCTGCGGCGCCAACTTCAGCTAGCATTCACCCGCTATCGCTGAGGGCTGGACAAGCCTATATTGCCGAAAACGCCTGAGGAGCCTTTGCCATGTTTCGCCCTTTACTCACTCTCGCTGCTGTTTTGAGCATGGCAACACCGGCTCTGGCCGCGCAGCCGACAGGTACGCAGGTCACCGCGCCGGGGGGCGAGCGGGTGAATATGGTCATCATCTTTGGCGACGATGAATGTCCGCAGGGCAAGGGCGAAGAAATCACCGTTTGCGCCCGCAAGGCCGAGAGCGAACGCTATCGCATTCCCGAACCGTTCCGTGAAAACACCGGCGGGCCAAAGAACGAGGCGTGGACCAACAAGGTGATCGCCTATGAACGCGTCGGCGCCACCGGCGCGCAGAGCTGTTCGCCGGTGGGCGCGGGCGGTCAAACGGGCTGCGTTTCGCAATTCATCAAGAACGCCTATGCCGAGCGCAAGCAGTCGAGCGACGTGCAGTTTTCCAAGATGATCGAGGCCGAGCGCGAAAAGCGTCTGGGCAAGATTGACGATGAGGCCGCACGCACCCAATCGGATGTCGAGGACGCGGAAAAAGCCTATTTCGCGCGCAAGCAGAAGCAGGCGGAAGCCGAAGCCAAGGCCGAAGCGGCCAAGAAATCCGGTCCCCCTGCTCCCGGTCAATAATTAATCGCGGATTTCGACCCAGACGGGCGCATGGTCGCTGGCTTTTTCCCGGCCACGATGCGCCTTGTCCACGCCGCATGCCACCAGTCGGTCCGCCAGTTCGGGCGAGAGCAGCGCGTGGTCGATGCGAAACCCATGGTCCTTTTGCCACGCGCCCGCCTGATAATCCCAATAGGTCCACACGCCCCCATTGGGATTATGCGTGGCAATCGCGTCGGTCCAGCCATCGTTGAGCAAACGCAGATAGGCATCGCGCGATTGCGGCTGCATCAGCGCGTCATCGGCCATCGCCTTGGGGTTCCAGATGTCGGCATCGGTGGGGATGACGTTGAAATCGCCCGTGACGATGGCGGGGATTTCCAGTGCCTTTAATTCCGCCATTCGCGCGCGCAGACGTTCCATCCAGCGCAATTTGTAATCGAATTTCGGACCCGGTTGCGGATTGCCATTGGGCAAATAGATGCCCGCGATGCGCACCCCCCTCACCTCGGCCTCGATATAGCGGCTGTGATCGTCCTCTGGCTCGCCTGCAAGGCCGCGCTGGGTCTCGATGGGCATCACCCCCCGGCCAAGGATGGCCACGCCGTTAAAGCTCTTCTGGCCGTGCCAGATCGCCTGATAGCCGATCTTCTCAAACTCATCGGCGGGAAAGCCCTCGTCCTGCGTCTTGATTTCCTGAAGGCAGGCCACATCAGGCTGCGTCTCCTCCAGCCACTCCAGCAGGCGCGGCAGGCGGGCCTTGATGCCGTTGATGTTGAAGCTGGCGATTTTCATGGGCGGTCCTTGGGATGAGAAGGTTCAGGTGCCTCCGGCGGGCAAAGGGCGGCGGCCCTTTGCAATCCCGTTAATGGGATCGTGTCGGTAGGCAAACTCAGCCTTCTTTACCGCCGGAGGCAATAAATTAAAGCGGCTTCGCCGCATAATGCCCAGCGGCGATTTAACGCCACCCCATTATGGGGATTGCCAAGGGACGAGTCCCTTGGCCCGCCGGAGGCACCTTTCCTCCTTAACGATCAAACCGCAAACGACGACCCACACCCACACCCGGCCACGGCATTGGGGTTCTCGACCTTGAACGCCGCGCCGCCCAGCGACTCGACATAATCGACCACGCATCCGGCAACGAGATCGAGGCTGACCGAATCGACGACCAGTTTGACGCCGTCGGTTTCGACCACCGTATCATCGGCCTCGACGCTTTCGGCCAGGCCATAGCGATATTGGAAGCCCGAGCATCCGCCCCCTTCGACCGCAAGGCGCAGGGCCGCCGGTTTGCCCTGTTTTTCCGCGATCCACGCGACTCGGGCGGCGGCGGAGGGGCTGAGCGATATGGTGGGGGCGGTGTCAGTCATAGACCCAATGTAGGCGCGCGCCCGCCCACTCGCAAGGCGGGCGCGCGCCCATCAATTCAGATGGCAGGGGTCACGCCATCTGAATGTAATCGCGCAGGGCGTCAGCTTCGCCCTGGATGCGGTCGATGCGGTATTTCACAAGGTCACCGATCGAGATGAAATCAACCATCCGCCCTTCGCGCAGAACGGGCAAGTGGCGGATACGGCGGCGGGTCATCAGGCCAAGGGCTTCAAGCACCGTGGTTTCCGGGTCCACCGTGATGGCGGGCGATGTCATCACCTGACCCACCACCATGTCGAGCAGGGCGGGGCCGTGTTCATTGAGGCGGGCGATCACGTCGCGTTCGGAAAAGATCCCGGCGATGGCATGGCCATCCAGAACAGGGATCGCGCCGATCCGCTTTTCCGCGAGCAATGCAATCGCATCACGCACCTTCATCGACACAGTGCAGCCAACAATATTCGCATTGCGGCCATCGATCAGACGGGCAATCGTCATGTTTCCTCCATCTCCCCCGTTATGGGTTATTTTGTCTATTTGTATGAGTATGACATAGCGTTCCCCCCATGAAAAGTGGGGATTTGCGCGGTTTTTGGCGGTTGGGCTGTTAACTGTTACCGATCCGCCACGCCCCTGCGCGCGGCTTGAATCATGGCCGGTAAAGGCGCATGAAGGCCCGCGATGGAGAACCGATCACCCTTTTCCGACACCGCCACGGCGGCCGCTGCATGGGCGCGTTTTCGCCGCATTATGCGCTGGATGTTTCTGGTGACGATGACGACGGTGATCGGCGCGCTGTCCGTCCTGTACAAACAGGAAGGCATGGTCAGCCCGCATTTCTATATTGCGGTGGCCATTGGCGTATCGTTTGCAATGCTGTTGATGTCGGGCCTGATGGGGCTGGTTTTCCTGTCCAGCGCCAGCGGGCATGACGAGCAAGTCACGGATTTGGCAACGGATGATCAGGCGCCGACACCCTCGAGCGATCAGGATTTGAGCCGGTAATCCTCCACCGGCACGCCGCCGATGATATGCTCCTGAAGGATGCGCTCCAGCACTTCTTCGGTGCAGGAATGATACCAGACGCCGTCGGGATAGACGACCGCCACCGGCCCGGCAAAGCACACGCGCAGGCAATCGGCCTTGCTGCGCATCACCCCTGCTTCGGTCAGGCCCAATTGCTTGACCCGCTTCTTCAGATAGGCCCACGCCTTGCTGCCCACGGCGGGGGTGCAGCATTCACCTTTTTGCGGCTCTGCGCAGAGGAAAATGTGGCGTTGGACGCCGCCCGGAGCCGCTGCGCCCGCTTTCGCCAGTGCCGATTCGGCCTGGGCAATCTCGCCTGCGCTCACCGACATTTCCATACCTCGATCATCTCGCGCAGGTTTTCGGGCAGAGGTGCCGCCTTGCCGCCCACCACATGCACCGCCACCGCTTCGGCCAGAGCGACCGGGCGGTCATTCTGCATCAGCAGGTGGCGCAGGCGAACGCTGCGATCCCCCACCGCCGACAGGCCCGAATGAACCTTGAGCGGGTGCGGATAAAAGGCCTGCGCCAGATAATCGATGGTCAGCGAGACCACCATGGTTTGCGCCCCGGCCGGAAGCGCCTTGGCAAAGCCACTGGCGACATGAAAACGTACGCGCGCGTCCTCGATGATCGCGGCCATCGCCACATTGTTGATGTGGTTGTTGATGTCCAGATCGGCAAAGCGCGTCGTCACCTCGCAAACATGCGGGTAAACGACGGGATCGAGCAGCGCGGGATCAGGTTTGGCCATGCCGCTGTCCTATCAGGACAAAAGCATGAGGTCGAGACTTCAGCCCTTCTTGCCGACGATCTTGGCGATTTCGGCGGCAACCATGCGTTCGACCATCGCGGGCAGGTTCTGATCCAGCCATTCGCGCAGCGCAGGCTTGAGCAGATCGGCCACCAGCCCTTCGAGCGAGGTTTCCCCGCTGCGCACAATCTGGGGGCGGCTGCTGGGTTGCGACATCATGGCCAGAGCGGCCAGAGATTCGCGCATCGAGGTGATCGCCGGTTCGCTGATCAGGTCAGCCGCAGGGTTGGACGGGGTCGCGTCCTCGTGAAAATACTGATCCGAATCAGCCAGATCGAGGACATCATCATGGCGCGATTCGGCCACCGTTTGGCGCGGTGCGCGCGCGTCCGATGCGGCGTCACGATTGTCACGCGCAATGACTTTCTTAATCGAATCAAGAATTTCCTCGACCGAAGGTTCGCCCTGTGCGCGCATTCTATGTGTCCCTGAAAATCGCATTATCGCCGAAACCGGCCCTCATTGCCCAAATGTTGAACCGTTCTGGGCAGGCGTGTCAACGGTACGCGTCGGTTTGCCCGCGCCCTGCACCTTGTCCACGCCCCAATCGGTCAATTCACCACGCGCATGGCGATAGTGGATTTCCGGGTCATAGAGCGTGCCCGCCTCCAGCCCCAGATCCTTGCCCGAAACGCGGCCCATGGCCGAAAGCAGCGAAAAGCCCGCGACATAGGCATTGCGCCGCGCGGTCACCAATTGGACCTGCGCATTCACCAATTCCTGTTCCGCGTTCAGAATGTCCAGCACGGTGCGATTGCCTACGCTGTTCTCCGCCTTTACCCCGCGCAGCGACAGTTCGGCGGCCTCCACCGCGGTCTGGCTGGCCTCGATGATTTGGTTGGCCGCGCGGTAATTGGAAAAGGCGGCGCGCACGGCGGCGATCACCTGACGCTCGGTGGCGATTTCGGTGTCCATTGCCTGACCTTCGCGGGCCTGGGCCTGCTTGATCTGGGCGCTGGGCCGTCCGCCCTGATACAGCGGGATGGTGGCGCGGATGCTGACGTCGGCGGTGGCGGCCGATTGCGCAATGGGAAAGGGAAAATTCCCGCGCAGCGCCAATTGGCCCAGATAATCGGTGTAATTGCCATTGGCCACCATGCTGACCTTGGGCATGCGTGATGCGCGGGCGGCCTGGCTGTCGAAACCGGCGGCCTTGCTGCGTTCGCGCGCGGCGGCCAGATCGGGGTTGCCGTCCAGCGCAATTTCCACCGCATCATCGGGCGTCGCGGGCAACGCGGGCAGCGGCGGCGGCGCGGCCAATTCGCCCGCTTCATGGCCGATGATCTGAATATAGGTTTCGCGCGCCTGCACCAGATTGGCCTCGGCCCCGCGCAAATTGCCCTGCGCCACGGCCAGGCGTGATTGCGATTGGGCGACGTCGGTGCGGGTTACATCGCCGATCTGGAACCGGTCGCCCGTCGCCTTCAGATTGGTGGAGAGCGTCTGCACCTGCGCCTGATTCAAGCGGACGATCGCCTCGGTGCGGATCACGTCCAGATAGGCGGTGACGGCCTGCGTAAACACGCTGGCCTCGGTGGCGCGCAGATCGTTTCGCCCGGCAATCACCCGCGTATCGGCGGCGCGGATCGCATTCCTGACCCCGCCCCCGCTGTAGATCGGCACGGACAATGTGCCGACCGCCGTGACCATGCGGGGCATATTGGTGGTCGATGCGGTGTTTTGGCGAACATATTCGGTTTCGGTGGCCGTGGCGGTCAACGAAGGCAATCCATCGGCCCGGGCCAGCGGCACCCCGGCATCGGTGGCGCGCAATTGTTCGCGCGCGGCCAAAAGGGTGGGATTGCTGTTATAGGTTGCCGCCAACGCATTGCGCAGATCTTCGGCGTGGAGCCCCCCCGGTGCCAGTATTCCCGGTGCAAGCAGCAGGGGCGCCATGAAAGCCATGGCCGGGCGTGACAAAAGCAGATGCTTGCGCGTTACCCGGCCATTGATCATCAGAAACTCCAGCTTTTGGGCGCGGCCAGTTCGGCAATCGCGGGGATGCCGATTTCGGCCAGCGGCAGATAGGAAACAGTGCCGCCAACCTTGCGGCCAATGGTCAGGCGGGTGATGCCCTTCTGGATCGTGCCGGTGACAATGCGGCCTTCGGCGGCCAGCGCATCGGTCAGAACAGCAGGCACTTCACCCGCCGCGCCGTCGATCAGGATCAGCGTATAGCCGGTGCCCGGCAGACCGCCGCTCAGCGCGGCAACATCGATCTTGTCGACATTGCTGTTCAGCTTGCCCACCACAGCGGCCAGATAGTCGCTGCCTGCGGTGACAACCAGAACCTTGTCCGAAGCCAGCGGCTCGGCCGCGCCCAGCAGCTTGCCATGGAACAAAGGCGCAGGCAGAGCGCGGCCCTGGCCCATCGGCACGGCGCGGTCGATATAGGCCGCCGCGCGATATTCCACCGGCACGTAATCTTCGCGCGCCACGCTGGCCAATGCCGACAACACCCACGGTTCATTCACGCCGCAAGTGCGCAGCTGGCTGTCGATCATGGCGCGGCGAGCCGTACCTGCTTCGGCGCCTTCGGGTGCATAGTGGATTTCGCTCATGCCATCACAATCCTTGACCAAGGCCGTATTACATACATAACACAGTAATGCAATAGGCCAGACCTGCCTTCAATTACGCGCGCGCTTCTAGGGCAAAGGAGCCGCCAAAGCCAAGCGGTTTGACGCGGAAATCCCGGCAAATTCGCCACAAATGACCGCGACTTTTGTCATAACCGCCGCTTTACCCTTGGCGAAGAGGCGCAATCGCGCCTATGGACCGCCCCAACCGATCATACGAATGCGCCTTGGCCCCCTGTTTTCGCGGCCAAAGGCCCAGAACGAAGGAGCGCCCCATGGCCGAATTGGTGACCATCAAGGAACAGGATCTGATCGACAGCGTGGCCGACGCGCTGCAATTTATCAGCTACTATCACCCGATGGATTACATCCGCGCTCTGGGCGACGCCTATGAGGCCGAACAAGGCCCCGCCGCCAAGGATGCCATCGCCCAGATCCTGACCAACAGCCGCATGTGCGCCGAAGGCCACCGCCCGATCTGTCAGGACACCGGCATCGTCAACGTCTTCATCAAATGGGGCCAGAACTGCATTCTGGAATCCGAGATGAGCCTGCAAGAGGTTGTCGATGAAGGCGTGCGCCGCGCCTATAACAACCCTGACAACAAGCTGCGCGCCTCGGTTCTGGCTGACCCGGCCTTTACCCGCCGCAACACGCGCGACAACACGCCCTGCGTTCTGCATGTCGATATGGTCAAGGGTTCGAAGATCCACGTCGATGTCGCGGCCAAGGGCGGCGGGTCCGAAAACAAGTCCAAGTTCAAGATGATGAACCCGTCCGATTCGATCGTCGACTGGGTTCTGGAAATGTTGCCCCAGATGGGCGCTGGCTGGTGCCCGCCGGGCATGCTGGGCATCGGCATCGGCGGCACGGCGGAACATTGCGTGCTGCTGGCCAAAAAGGCGTTGATGGAACAGATCGATATGGCCCAGTTGAAGCAGCGCGGGCCGCAGAATGACCTCGAAGCGCTGCGCATCGAGATCTTCGACAAGGTCAACGCGCTGGGCATCGGCGCGCAGGGTCTGGGCGGTCTGGCCACGATTCTGGACGTCAAGATCATGGACGCCCCCTGCCACGCGGCGGGCAAGCCGGTCGCCATGATCCCCAATTGTGCCGCCACGCGCCACGCCCACTTCACGCTGGACGGCAGCGGGCCGAGCTATCTGGAAACGCCCAAGCTGGACGAATGGCCCAAGGTTCACTGGGCGCCCGATGCGGCGGCCAAGAAGGTCAACCTCGACACGCTGACCGCCGAGGAAGTGCAGAGCTGGAAGCAGGGCGACCGCCTGCTGCTCAATGGCAAAATGCTGACCGGGCGCGATGCCGCGCATAAGCGGATCAAGGATATGCTGGCCAAGGGCGAAGAACTGCCCGTCGATTTCAAGGGCCGCGTGATCTATTACGTCGGCCCTGTCGACCCCGTGCGCGAAGAAGTTGTCGGCCCCGCCGGCCCCACCACCGCCACCCGCATGGACAGCTTTTCCGACCTCATGCTCGACCTGGGCCTGCTGGCCAGCGTGGGCAAGGCCGAGCGCGGCCCCAAGGCCACGGAATCCATCGCCAACCACAAGAGCGCCTATCTGATGGCGGTCGGCGGCGCGGCCTATCTCGTCGCCCGTGCGATCAAGGAATCCAAGGTCGTGGGCTTTGCCGATCTGGGCATGGAGGCGATCTATGAATTCACCGTCGAGGATATGCCGGTGACCGTGGCAGTCGATTCCGAGGGCAACAATGTCCACCAGTTGGCGCCCAAGGTGTGGAAGGAAAAGATCGCGACCGAAGGGCTTTTGGCTTAAGGTTTTTTGCCTCCGGCGGGCAAAGGGCGAAAGCCCTTTGCAATCCCGATAATGGGGCGCGCGCGATTGGCAGCGATGCGGATCGGGAAATGAAATTGAAAGCCTGCGGCGCGGGGAGGTTGCTCTCAAAAGCGCCGCAGGCTTTGTCATTTAAACATGGCGTCGATCAGCCATGGCCGAACCCTTGGCGCAACAAAGACAGTAACGGGAGCGCGAGGGACTAGTCCCTCGCATCATATTCCCCTAATCCCCCTCCCCATGCCCACCCTCTTCCACATATCCGACCTGCATTTCGGCGCCGAGGACAAGGCCGCGCTGGATTGGTTCAAACAGGAAATCGCGCGCGAAAAGCCCGATGCGGTCATCTGCACCGGCGATTTGACGATGCGCGGCACGGTGCGGGAATTTGATGCGGCGGGGGACTATCTGCTCGGCCTTGGCGTTCCGGTCAGCATCGAGCCGGGCAACCATGACATGCCCTATTACTGGGAGATGGTGAGCCGTCTGCGCCGCCCCTTTGCCCGGTTCGAGGCATTGCGCGCGCGGGCGCATTCGGATCTGCCGCTGGTGGATGTGATGCTGGTGTCGCTGCCCACGGTGACGCCTGCGCAGTGGCGTATCAACTGGTCCAAGGGTCATGTCAAACAGCCTGCTTTGACCGCGGCCCTGCGCAAACTGGAGGGCGCACAGGGGCTGAAGCTGGCGGCGTGTCATCACCCGCTGGTCGATGCAGACACCCATGGTACGGGCTCGACGCGGGGCGGTCGGCGGGCCTTGGCGGCATTGGCCGGGGCGGGAGTGAGCGCGGTTTTGTCGGGCCATGTCCATGACCCCTTTGATTTGCAGGTGGAAACCGAAAACGGTCCCATCCGCATCATTGGCGCGGGCACTTTGTCGGAACGGACCCGCGCCACATTGCCCAGTTACAACCGGCTGGATTACGCACCCGAAACCGGGCTGAATGTGACGGTCAGGGCGGCGGGCTAAACCGCCGCCCCTGCCCTGTCACTGACCGCGCGCGGCGTTCACCTGTTCCTGGGTGATGGGCACGATCTTGATTTCCACGCGGCGGTTTTTCGCGCGGCCTTCGGGCGTCGCATTATCGGCCACGGGCATGGAAGCGCCATAGCCCTGGGTGCGGATACGTGCCTGCGAAACGCCCTGCATCGACAGATAATCGCCCACGGTGCGGGCGCGATTTTCCGACAGCGTCTGGTTCAACTGGGCGCTGCCGGTCGAATCGGTGTGGCCGTAAACGTCGATCAGGCTGTTGGGATAATCCTTCAGGCTCTGGGCGATCTTGTCCAGCGTGGGGCGAAATTGCGGGTGCAGCATGTACGAACCGGTGTCGAAGGTGACGCCATCGGGCAGGCTGAGCATGATCGAGCGGCCATCATCCGACGGGCGGATGTCAACGCCGGTGCCGACGGTCTGTTCGCGCAACTGCTTGATCTGCTTGTCACGTTCATAGCCAATGGCGCCGCCCGCGATGCCGCCGATCCCTGCGCCCACGATGCGGCCCGTGCTGCCGCCGATCAAACCGCCCAGCAACATGCCGCCCAGCGCGCCCGCGCCTGCGCCAATCGCCGTGCGCGACACTTTCTGTTGGCCGGTGTTGGGATCGGTGACGCAACCCGACGTGGCCAACAGGGCGGCGATAGCAAAGCCGGCTGTGCCAAGACGGGCACCATTTTTGGCCTTTGAAATGGGCGACATAGGGTTTCTCTCCATGGTTGGCTGGCCGGATCGGCGGCCAATTCATTTCCGACAGGCCGCAATTTTTGGCCGTGTTAACTGAATCTAGCATTGCTGAAATGGTTCCACCATGGCTCTCGCCACGATTTGTAACAAATTTGTATCGGCAACTGTTTTTGTTGGCCTCTTCGCGTTCGCGATAAAGGCTGCTAAGACGTCGCTCGTGATACCTTTTCCCTGGATCGATGTCGTCGTTATTGCCGGCCTGATTGTCGTCAATGGCGTGTTTTCCATGTCCGAACTGGCCATTGTGTCGGCGCGGTCGGGCAAATTGCGCGTGTTGGCCGATCGCGGCAATCGCGGGGCCCAGATCGCTCTCGAACTGACCGCCGACCCCGGCAAGTTGTTGTCGACCGTTCAGATCGGCATCACGCTGGTCGCGGTGGTCACGGGCGCCTTTTCCGAGGCCAGCCTGTCGGGGCCGGTGGCCGAAAGGCTGGCGGGTCTGGGCATTCCTTTTGCTTATGCCGATCGTCTGGCCAGCGTGCTGGTGCTGGGCATCACCACTTTTGCCAGCCTGATCGTGGGCGAGTTGGTGCCCAAGCAAATCGCGCTGGCCCATGCCGAGCGTTTGGCCGTGACGGTGGCGCCGCCCATGGCGATGATGGCGCGGGCGACGGCGCCTTTGGTGTGGATGTTGGGCCGTTCGTCCAACGCGATCCTAAAGCTGATGCGCATCAAAACCGGCGAGGAACAGCATGTTACCGCCGAGGAAATCCATCTCGTCTTTGCCGAGGCGACCCGTTCGGGCGTGATCGAGGAAGAAGAACGCGCGATCATGACCGGCATCATGCGTCTGGCCGAACGCCCGGTGCGTGAAGTGATGACGCCGCGCACCGAAATCGACTGGATCGAGCGCGGCGCGAGCGAAGGCGATGTGCGCGCCGCGATCAAGGAAAGCCCGCATTCGCTGCTGCCCGTGGCCGATGGTGCGGTCGACAATATCGTCGGCGTGGTCAAGGTGCGCGAGGTTTTGGCCCAATTGCTGGCGGGCGGGCCGCTTGATCTGGAAAGCCTGATTTGCAAGGCCGAAATCGTGCCGGACCAGATCGACGCGATGGACGCGCTGCGCGTTTTGCAAAATTCGGGCCTGTCCATGGCGCTGGTCCACGACGAATATGGCCATCTTGAAGGCATCGTTACGCCCGCCGACCTGCTCTCGGCCATTGCGGGCCATTTCGCCTCCTATCAGGATGAAGGCGACAGCCCGATGGTCGTGACGCGCGAGGATGGGTCGCTGTTGATTTCAGGCGCCTTGCCCGCGGATTCTTTGGGCGACCGTTTTGGCATCGAAGTGCCCGAAACGCGCGATTACGCCACCGTGGCCGGTTATGCCCTCTCGATCCTGAAGCGTTTGCCCAAGGAAGGCGACCATTTCATAGATCAGGGCTGGCGATGGGAGATCGTCGATATGGATCGGCGTAAGATCGACAAGTTACTGGCGAGCAGGGTTGAGGTTTTGGAAGAAGGTTAAAATGCGAGGGTCTCGACCCTCGCGCTCCCATTACTGTCTTCGTTGCGTGTGGGGTTCGACCTATGGGTTTCGGACGCTAAGTTTGAATTTTGAAAGCCTGCGGCGCGGCCAAGGATGCGTTCGCCGCGCCGCAGGCAGGAAAACCATCCCCAAACCCCACTTCCCGGCCAATTACGCACAACCCCATAATGGGATTGCAAAGGGAAGTTTTTGTGGTCGCATCGCTGATGCCAAAAACCGGTTCCCACTTTTTGGCGCGATGCTCAAAGGCCCTTTGCCCGCCGAAGGCAAAAAACAAACACACCCCAATCATTATCAAGATTTGCGGAAATCCCCTCGAATCGCTAAGGCACGGCGCGTCATGACCGAGAAACGCGATTTTCGACCCACCGTCTTCCTGCCGAAGACTGATTTCCCCATGAAGGCCGGCCTTCCGCAGAAGGAGCCGGGCATTTTGAAGGGGTGGCAGGAGCAGGACCTTTACCGTGCCTTGCGCGATGCGCGTGCGGGGCGTGAAAAGTTCATTCTGCATGATGGTCCGCCCTATGCGAATGGCAACATTCACGTGGGCCATGCGGTTAACCACATCTTGAAGGACATGGTGGTCCGCACGCAGAGCCTGAAGGGTCTGGACGCGCCTTATGTGCCCGGTTGGGATTGCCACGGCCTGCCTATCGAATGGAAGGTCGAGGAAGAATATCGCAAGAAGAAGAAGAACAAGGACGAGGTTCCGCCGCGCGAATTCCGCGCCGAATGCCGCGCCTATGCCCAGACATGGGTCAATGCTCAGCGTGAACAGTTGAAGCGTCTTGGCGTTAATGGTGATTGGGACAACCCCTATCTTACCATGGATTTTCAAGCAGAAGCGACCATCGTTGGCGAATTGCTGAAATTCGCCACCAGCGGCCAGCTCTATCGCGGGGCCAAGCCCGTGATGTGGAGCCCGGTGGAAAAGACCGCTCTGGCCGAGGCCGAGGTTGAGTATGAGGACATCACCTCAACCCAGATCGACGTGGCGTTCGAACTGATCGAGGTGCCCTCCTCGCCCGAACTGGTGGGGACCAAGGTGGTGATCTGGACCACCACGCCCTGGACCATCCCGACCAATCAGGCGCTGGCCTATGGCCGCTCGATTGATTACCTTCAGATCAAGGTGGGTGAGGAGAAATACCTCGTTGCCGAGCCGCTGATCGAAGCGTTTTTGAAGCGCATCGATGAAGATGGCTATGACTTCCTGATGTATGTGAAGGGTCCGGTTCTGGCCGGGGCCAAGGCGCGTCACCCGATGGCCGCCGCCTTCCCCGACAGCGAATTCTTCACCCGTCCTCGCCCGCTGCTGGCCGGTGATTTCGTGACGACCGATTCGGGCACCGGCTTTGTCCATATGGCGCCCGACCACGGCGAAGACGACTTTTTGCTGTGCAAGGCGAACAAGATCAATCCGGTCTTTGCCGTTGAAGGCGATGGCAAGTACCGCGCCGACTGGCCTTGGCTGGGCGGCGAAGGCAGCGTCATCAATCCCAAGTTCAACGCGCCCGACGGTCCGATCTGCACCGCTTTGCGTGAGGCTGGCGGCTTGCTGGCGGCCAGCGCGGATTACAAGCATTCCTATCCGCATTCGTGGCGTTCGAAGGCGAAGGTCATTTTCCGCTGCACCCCGCAATGGTTCGTACCGATGGACAAGGATCTCGCGCCGTTGAGCGAAGAGGACGATAAGTTCGATCTGGCGACGATCCTGTCGCCCGATACGCTGCGTGAACGTGCAAAGAAGGCGATTGCCGACACCCGTTTCGTGCCCGAAAAGGGCCGCAACCGCATCGGCGCGATGGTCGAGGGCCGCCCCGACTGGGTGCTTTCGCGTCAGCGCGCATGGGGCGTGCCGATCACGCTCTTCGTCGATCGCAAGAGCGGCCAGTATCTGGTCGATGCAGCCGTCAATGAACGCATCGTCGCGGCCATTCGCGAAGAAGGCGTGGACGCATGGGACGAGGCGCGTGCGCAGGAATATCTGGGCGCCGATTACAACGTCGAGGATTACGAGCGCGTCACCGACATTCTGGACGTGTGGTTCGATTCGGGTAGCACCCATGCTTTCGTGATGGAAAGCGGCCGTTGGCCCGACCTGCTGCGCCCCGAAGGCTATCGCGGCCCCCGCGCCGACCTTTATCTCGAAGGCAGCGACCAGCATCGCGGCTGGTTCCAGTCCTCGCTGCTCGAAGCCTGCGCCACGCGTGGCCATGCGCCGTACAAGGCGGTTTTGACCCACGGTTTCACCATGGACGCCAAGGGCATGAAAATGTCCAAGAGCCTTGGCAACACGGTCGATCCGCTGAAAGTCATGGAGACTTACGGCGCGGATATCGTCCGCCTCTGGGCTCTGTCGGTGGATTATACCGAGGATCACCGCATTGGTGACGAAATCCTCAAAGGTGTGGCCGACCAGTATCGCAAGCTGCGCAACACGTTCCGCTATCTGCTGGGCGCGCTGGACGGCTTTAGCGATGATGAAAAGCTGCCGGTTGAGGACATGCCTGAGCTGGAGCGCTATATCCTTGCGCTGCTGGCCAAGCTGGATGGGGAACTCAAGGTTGCGGTCGATGCTTTCGACTTCAACACCTATGTTCGCAGCCTCGTCGATTTCTGCAACGAAGACCTCTCGGCCTTCTTCTTCGATATCCGCAAGGACTCGCTCTATTGCGACGCGCCGACGGACACCAAGCGCCGCGCCTATCGCACGGTGCTGGACATCCTGTTCCACGCGCTGATCCGCTATGCCGCGCCGGTTCTGGTGTTCACGGCCGAGGAAGTGTGGAAGTCGCGCTTTGCCGATGAGGGCAGCGTGCATCTGCTGGAATGGCCGGTGGTGGATGCGGTTGTCGTGGATAATGGCAAATGGGACGCGATCCGTAGTTGGCGCGCTTGGGCCTATTCAAAGATCGAGCCGCTACGTCGATGCAAAATACTTGGCTCCAGTATGGAAGCAGAAGTCACGGTGCCAACCGGCTATCCCGTTGATGATTTAGCTGAATTATTCATCTGTGCTAAGGTTACTGGCGGCGATGATATGGAGGTCACCAAAACCGAAGCCCACAAATGCGGCCGCTGCTGGCGCCATCTGCCCGAAGTTTCGGAAGACGGCGATCTGTGTTCACGTTGCGATCAGGTTGTGTCGGCCATGGACGCGGCTGAATGACGATTCTTGCGCGCATCTCCGCTGTCAAAGCGCGCCTGCTCGGCCTGGCCGTGGCGGGGGTGGTGTTTGCGCTCGATCAGATCGTCAAATGGGCGATGATCGGCCCGCTCGACCTGCCCCGCGTCGAACAGATCACGCTGCTGCCCATTTTCAACTTTACCTGGGCGGAAAATTACGGCGTGTCGCTGGGCCTGCTGACGGCGGGTTCGGATCTAGAACGCTGGCTGCTGGTCGGCATGACCGGCGCCATCGCTTTGGGCGTGGCCATCTGGATCTTCATGGAAAAGCGTGTGGGCGAAATCCTGCCGCTGGGCCTCGTGCTGGGCGGCGCGCTGGGCAATATCCTTGATCGGGTGTCCAAGGGCTTTGTGGTGGATTATGCCGATCTGCACATTGGGGCCTATCGCCCCTTCTACATCTTCAACCTTGCCGATGTTGCCATCACCTTCGGCGTATTGATTATCCTTGCCCGCAGCTTTCTTTCGGGCAAAAAGCGTGGCCACATCAAGCTGGACGCCGCACCGTCCATCCCGGAGAATTGAACCACAATGCGTAAGATTTCCGCCATCCTGCTGGCCGGCACGACCTGCCTGATGCTCTCCGGCTGTGGCGCGGGCGGGCTGTTCAACCGCGTGCGCCCCGATGAATTCGCCGTTCAGCGCCAGACGCCGCTGTTCGCCCCGCCCGATTTCGCGCTGACCCCGCCCAAGCCCGGTGCGCCGCGCCCCAACACCCGCCCCGGTCAGGTCGAAACCACCGAGGCCATGTTCGGCCCCGCGCCCCAGCGCAGCGCGGTCGAAAACACCGCTGTTTCCAAAATGGGCACCGCAGACGCGTCGATCCGCTCGACCGTGGCCGATCCCAAAACCGCCACGGCCAACAAGGGCGACGTCACCCGCACCATCATCGCCGCGCCCGAAGGCGATGGCCGTGAAGCGCAGGCCAAGACCCCGCCGCGTCAGTAATTTCGCGGTTCTGTGGTTGCAAAAATGCCCCTGCCCGGTTGGGTGGGGGTTTTTTGTTTGTTTTTTGTGGTGGGTTTTTGCCTCCGGCGGGCAAAGGGACTTGTCCCTTTGCAATCCCGTTACTGGGGTGGTGTTTGCTTGGCTGCGTGTGTGGATCATTTATAAAGCCTGCGGCGCGGATAGCTCGGCTTTGCCGCGCCGCAGGCTTTAAAATTTCAACGCCGCGTCCGACACAAATCGTCGAACCCTTGGCGCAACGCAGACAGTAATGGGAGCGCGAGGGTCTAGACCCTCGCATCTTACACCCCTTCTAAAGCCCGCTTCGCCTCATCACAATCCCGCCCGATCTGCGCCACCAACGCATCGAGCGAATCGAACCTGGCCTCCGAACGCAGGAAGGCATGGAACCCGATCTCGATCTCCTGACCATAGAGGTCGCCGGAGAAGTCGAAGAAATGGGGCTCGAGCAATTCCTTGGGCGGGTCGAAATGGGGGCGGATGCCGATATTGGCCGCGCCTTTCAGCACGCGCCCATCGGCCAACCGCCCCGTCACCGCATAGATTCCATAGGCGGGCCGCAGATAGTCGCCCAGCGCCATATTGGCGGTGGGAAAGCCGATTTCCCGGCCCAGCTTGTCGCCATGCTGGACGGCGGCGCGCATGGCGAAGGGGCGCGTCAAAAGCTGCGTGGCGGTGGCAATATCGCCCGAGGTCAGCGCCCGGCGGATGCGGCTGGAGGAGACGATCTCGCCCCCTTCCATCACCGCGCCCACCGCCCGCGCGCCAAGGCCGATTTCCGCCCCCATCGCGCGCAGCGTGGCGACCGAGCCGGAGCGGCCCTTGCCAAAGGTGAAATCCTCGCCCGTGACGACGCCCGCCGCGCCCAATTGGCGGCCCAGCACTTCATGCACCCAATCATGGGCGCTGCTGGCCGCCATGGCCGCGTCAAAGGCAAAGACCAGCATGGCGTCCGCCCCGGCGCGGCCAAACCATTCCTGCCGCTGATCCAGCGTCGAGAGGCGGAACGGCGGCGAACCGGGGGCGAAAAATTCCACCGGATGGGGATCGAAAGTGGCGACGATACAGGGCCGCCCCTCTTCCTTGGCCCAGCGCAGCGCTTCGCCTACCACGGCCTGATGGCCCAGATGAAAGCCGTCGAAATTGCCCAGCGCGATGATAGCGCCGCGCAAAGTGTCGGGAATAGGGTGACGGGAATCGAGCCGGATCATGTCAAAACTGCGCCTATCCCGCCTTTTCCAGCGTGACAAAGGCAAAAGCCGGTTTGCCCTCTTGGGCATCATGGGTTTCGCGCGCGACCTCGCTCCATTCCGGGCCAATGGTCAGCGGGAAATGGGTGTCGCCCTGCGGTTCTGCCTCGATCTCGGTCAATTCGATGCGGTGCGCCCGGTCGATGAATTGGGCATAGATCTGCCCACCGCCCACCACGCAGATTTCCGGCGCATCTCCGGCCAGAGCCAGCGCCGCGTCCAGATCAGCGGCAACCTCTGCGCCCGGCGCGCCCCACGCCGTATCGCGGGTCATCACGATATGGCGCCGTCCGGGCAGCAATCCTGGCAGGCTTTCAAACGTCTTGCGCCCCATCACCATCGGTCGCCCCATGGTCTTGGCCTTGAAGTGGCGCAGGTCGGCGGGCAAATGCCATGGCATTGTGCCATCGGCGCCGATCACGCCATTGGCCGCGCGGGCCACAACAAGGGTGATGCACGTCATTATTCCAGAATCAGGCGGGTCACATGGCCCATCTTGCGTCCGGGTCGCGCCGCCGCCTTGCCATAGAGATGCAGGTGGTTGGCCGGATCGGACAGGATCTGGGCCCAGTCATGGGCATCATCACCAATCAGATTGGTCATTCGCGCCCCCGGAACGGCCAGCGTGGTCAGGCCCAGCGGCAAGCCGCAGACGGCGCGAATATGGTTTTCGAACTGGCTGGTGATCGCGCCTTCGATGCTCCAATGGCCCGAATTATGGACGCGGGGCGCCATTTCGTTGAACACCGGGCCATCATCGGTCGCGAAAAATTCCAGCGTCAGCACGCCGACATAATCGAGCGCCTCGGCCACCTTTTGCGCCAGAGCGCGGGCCTCGGGCACCTGCGCGGCAATCGCATCGCTGGCCGGGACGGTGGATGTGTCGAGGATGCCGTTCACATGAACGTTTTCCGCGCTATCCCAGAATTGGATGCTGCCATCGGCGGCGCGGGTAAGGATTACGGAAAATTCGCCAAAGAAAGTGACGAATCCCTCGTAGATCAGCGCCTGAGCGGGCAGGTCCAGCCCGGCCACATCGCCCTCGCTCTTGATCCGCCATTGCCCCTTGCCGTCATAACCATCGCGGCGGGTCTTCAAAATCCCCGGTGCGCCGATTTCGGCCACGGCGCGGGCGAGGTCTTCGACCCCGTCCACCGCCCTGAAAGGCGCCGGACGTCCGCCCAACGCCTTGACGAAATTCTTCTCACTCAACCGATCCTGCGCCGTTTCCAGCGCGCGCGGGTGGGGCAGCAAGGGCGTTGCGCCGATCGCCGTCAGAGGCGCGACCGGCACATTTTCAAACTCATAGGTGACGACCGCGCATTCGGCGGCAAAGGCTTTCAATGCCGCCTCGTCGGTATATTCCGCGCAGGTAAAGCGGCTGCACACCTCAGCCGCGATACTGTCGGCCTCGGGCGCAAAAATATGCACGCGATAACCAAGGCGGGCGGCGGCAAAGGCCATCATTCGGCCCAATTGTCCGCCACCCAGAATGCCGATCGTTTCACCCGGAGCAATCATGGTCGCAGCGCTTATTCCGGACGTTCCGCGACGCCTTCGGTCTGGGCCACGCGGAATTCCTTCACGCGCGCGGCCAGAGCCGGATCGCTGGTGGCCAGAATCTTGGCGGCCAGCAGGCCTGCATTGGTCGCGCCCGCTTCGCCAATGGCCAGACAGCCGACAGGAACGCCCGCAGGCATCTGGACGATGGAGAGCAGCGAATCCTGACCCGACAGCGCCTTGGATTGAACCGGAACGCCCAGCACCGGCAGATGAGTCATCGAGGCGACCATGCCCGGCAGATGCGCCGCGCCGCCCGCGCCCGCGATGATGACCTTGAAGCCTTCATCGGCCGCATTCTTGGCGAAATCGACCAGACGGTCGGGCGTGCGATGCGCCGAAACGATCCGCACATCATGCGCGACATCCAGTTGCGTCAGGATGTCTGCGGCCTTCTTCATCGTGTGCCAGTCCGACTGGCTGCCCATGACGATGGAAACGACGGCTCCGGGACGGGTCATGTTCTTACCTCTCCGACAGATAATAGCGTTCGAGCGCGCTGAGATTGTCGTCCAGTTCATAGACGATGGGCTGGCCGGTCGGAATCTCCAGATTGAGGATATCCGCATCCGAAATATTCGACAGATGCTTGACCAGAGCGCGCAGCGAATTGCCGTGGGCGGCCACGATCACCGTTTCGCCCTTGGCCAGCTGCGGTGCGATTTCGGCCTCATAATAAGGCAGTACGCGTTCGATGGTCAGCTTCAGCGATTCCGTGCTGGGAATGTCGATCCCGGCATAGCGCGCGTCCTGCTTCAAATCGAATTCGCTGCCGTCTTCCAGAACCGGCGGCGGCACGTCGAACGAACGGCGCCAGATCTTGACCTGTTCGTCGCCATGCTTGGCGGCGGTTTCGGCCTTGTCCAGACCCGTCAGACCGCCATAGTGGCGTTCATTGAGGTGCCAGTCCTTATATTCGGGAATCCACACCCGGCCCGCCGTTTCCAGCGCCAGATGCAGCGTGCGGATCGCGCGGGTCTGAACCGAGGTGAAAGCTACCGTCGGCAGGATGCCCTTTTCCTTGAGCAAGGCGCCGGCCGCGCGGGCTTCGCCTTCACCCTTTTCGGTAAGATCCACGTCCCACCATCCGGTGAAGCGGTTTTCAAGGTTCCATTGGCTTTGACCATGACGGACGAGAATCAGACGAGGCACGTTTCTGGCACTCCCTCAAATGCAGCGTGAAGACACGTTTAAGGCGGCCCTAGCCCTTTGCCGCGATAATGGGAAGCAAGGATTTGCCCGATACGCATGGGGCGTGATGCGGGCGGCGGGCGACCATCGGATGATGAAAATTTATGCCTGCGAATCGCCCGTCGGGTTGGGGGTGTCCTGCATGGCGCGGCTCTGCGCTTTGCGGCGGTGCAGATTCTCGCGCAGCTTGGCCGCAAGGCGTTCTTCGCGGGAAAGCTTGGAATTGTCGGGTTTTTCGGGGTTCTTCATAGTAATCTTCTCTTGTGCGCACCCTGTTTGGCCGACCCGGACGCCATGTTCAAGGTACAGCCTTTGGAAAAATTCAGATGGGCGCTTGACATTCTTTCGATCCCCGGCCAATAGCGCGCCTCCGCTGCGGCACTGGTCGCACCGGCGATAACTGTGGTGTGCTGCTGTAGCTCAGTGGTAGAGCGCATCCTTGGTAAGGCTGAGGTCGGGAGTTCAATCCTCCCCAGCAGCACCACATAACCACGAAAAATCAATAACTTACGCCTCCCCGAAAATGGGGAGGCGGGGTTGTTTTTTCTCACGGAAGCACCACGGAAGCAAATTCGAGGGTATTGGAGGGTGCATCTGGCAAGATTGGCGTAGTTTCCACCCGCCCTTTAAGCCGCGCGCTGCTCTAACGATCCTACTAGAAATCGAGCGAATCGCTCGGATCAGCCACGCTCCCATCAAGTGGAGAGGGTTGCAGCAGCGCCGTTTTTCCCGAAGCGTTGGGGCCGACCACGGCAGTGATGTCCGTCGCTATATTGATCGCAAGCGGATCAGGTCCGAAGCAGCGGAAGCCGGCGATGGTGACAGTTTCGATCGGCTTTGTTGCATAACGTCTGGAATGTATAAACTTATGATTACATATAATTATTATGAAATTCGCACGGTGTTCGGCATTCCGATTTGCGAGAAGCGATTGAGGATTGCAGCACGGACTTTGAGTTCGGTGACCTGACGCTCGAAGGTGCGCGCGGCGACGCGCTGGCCGAGCAGCTTGAAGCAGTGCATCTTGGTCTCGACCAGACTGCGTCGATGGTAGCCGCTCCACTTCTTCCAGATGGTTCTGCCCAGTCGTTTCATCGCGCGCAGTGTCTCGTTGCGCGCCTCGACGCCAGGGTCGTCCCTGGTCCAGGCCTTTGCGTTGCGGCGAACCGGGATGACCGGATCGGCACCGCGCGCATCGATGGCCGCGTGGCAGCCTCTGGTGTCATAGGCGCCATCGCCGCCAACAGTGACAATGGCCTCATCCTCGGGGATCTGCGCCAACAGATCTGGCAGCGTCTGGCCATCGCCAACGGCATTGCTCGTGACCTCGATCGCCCGGATGTCGAAGGTTTCCGCGTCGATGCCGATGTGTACCTTGCGCCACTGGCGGCGGTAGGAAACACCGTGTTTGCGAGCCTTCCATTCACCCTCACCGATCATCTTGATCCCGGTGCTGTCGACCAGCAGGTGTAGACCGCCTGCGCTGGGCCTGCCGCCCAGATCGACCGGCAAGCTCTTCTGGCGTCGGCACAGCGTCGTATAATCCGGTGCCGGCCAGTCCAGACCAGCCAGCTTGGGCAGGCTCTGGGCCAGACCCGTCACCTGCCGCAGCGGGAGTTGGCACAACCCTTTCAGCGTAAGGCAGAACTCGATCGCTTGGGGTGAAAACCGCAACGGCCGACCGGGCCGACCATCGGGCGCCGCAAACCAGTCTATCCCTGGGTCGAACCACACATCCAGCGAACCTCGCCGCTTCAGCGCTGCATTATACTCGGGCCAATTGGTCGTGCGATACTTCGCAGGTGTCGGTCGGGGCATGCCGCCCATCTATGACATCCGATTCCTCAAGGGAATCCATCACCTTGTTATGCAACAAAGCCCATGACCGCATCCGATCGCATGCCGGCGCCGTTCCAATAGCGCTTGCGCGACAGGGGGCATCCACTCCATCAATTCTCGGCGCTACTCAACAGGATCACATGAGCGAGGATTTCGCGCAGGAAACGCTCAAGACCGTTACCAACTGGGGCCGCTATGCCGAGATACTTACCGGTCACGAGGACAAGGATCTGTTCAGTCTGGACGACCCGTAATAATGGCGGGCAATCATAAACAGATCGGTTCAACCTTTCCATTTATATACAATTGATCGAGGCCTGATTTTTCGACATTGTCCAAACGGATGCTGTTAATGATCGAATGCATGCGCTCAATCCGGTCGCAGGCATTGGCAATCATCGTCGCATTGGCAAGCCATTTGCCGTCAAAGATCAGGCCGCCATCCACATCCTTGACCGATCCCAGCATTTTCATCACCGCAATGCGCCGCCATGCTGTGGTGGGACTGATGGGCAGAATATCGCAGAGCGCCTTGAAATACACCGGCTTGCGCAAGTCCATCGGCGGAATCTTGTCCGGCGCTGCATAGGCAAAGGCCAGTTCGGGATGATAGGTCACATCGCGAATATTGCCTGCGGTGATGGCTGCGGCCAGCAGCAACCCGGTCCAGTCGGTAAACAATCCCTGCATGCCTTCAACCGACAGCAGATGCAGATCGAGGGCGGCCAGCTTGATTGACCTTTGCGGGCCTTGCCGATCAGAGAATTCGGGTCGGGACAATTTGGCAAAGACAAACAGGTCTTCCATCAACGTGATTGCGATGTCGTTCATTTCGGCCAGATAGGCTTGAACATCGGGCCGCTCGATGATGGTGCTGTTAAGAGCGGCGCCTTCCTCGCGCAGTTCGGCCAGTCCGAGATCGACAAGGCGATGAAGCGCCCGCCGCATTGTCTCATAGGGGCGGTGAAACGAGCGCGCCATGGCGCGGATGGCGATCGGGCGCCCGCCCTGAGCAAATCCGCCTTGAGCCGATCCGTGCAGAAGCGATTGCGGAAAGGCCCGCCCGGTTTCGGCCAGAAGCGCGACAAAGGCATTGCCGCCCATATGATCCTGTCCGACAAGGCGGGACAGGGCAACCACGCTGCACAATTGCATTTCGGTCAGCAGGCGTATGACCAGCCGATAAGTTTTGAGCGTATTCTGCCGGATGCCAAACGCATTGGCGGTCGCGAGTGTTTGCCCATCATGCGGATTGAGAAATTCTTTGGCGATGACATCGATGCGCGCATGGGGAAGCTTTGAAATTTCGGTCAGCGACCATGGAAAGCGGAGCGATTGCAAAGCAATTCATCCTTTTGAACACGCCGTAAAACGGCAAATGAAGGCGCCGTGAAAGAGGTGCGGCGCGCAGTGGCAGATGGAGGAGGCAAGGGGCAAAGGCTTTTTTTCGCACCATTTCAAAATGAGCCAACTTGCTCTGGCCTGCGCGCACCGCCTGACTGTAACGAGGGCCAAATTTGCGAATTGCATTCGTTTAGTGGGGCTTAGATTGAAAATATGACGCTTAAACCATCGGGCATGTGGCTCCAGGGCATGCTGTCATAAGCTGAAGCGCGGCTTCCCCCTGTCTTTTGCGGTCAGGCCGGGATCCGCGATTGCACATTATCGCCACCGCCATGTCGCCGCCTCTCGTGAAAGGCTGCGGATGATGGCGGCTGTGCGCCACGCGCCGCGTCCATTCAAGATCGCTCCTCAATTCTTTTCAATAGTTTCGACGACATCAGGGGCTCATCCGTGAAAAAGAACATCGTATTTTTGCAGTCCGCATCCATTCTGGCTATTAGCCTGCTGCCCCTTGGCGCTTCTGCCCGGGCCGCCGACAGCACAGGCACGACCATCGTCGATGGTCAGGGCGGCACCGGCGCGATTGTCACCGGCACCGCCACCGTGGGCAACAGCAGCCAGATCACCGTCTATACCAATTTCAGCACGGTGGGCGGTTCGGGCAGCGGCGGCGGCGGCGGGCTTGGCGGGGTGTTCTTCGTCAACAGCGGCGCCAATCTGACGCTCAGCAATGTGGAATTGACCGGCAATACCGCGACCGGCGGCACGGGCGGGGTCGGCAACGCAGGCGGTTCGATGAACAACCTGTCCAATATCACCACCTCGGTTCTCAATGGCGCGGCGGGCGGCAATGCCTCGTCCGAATATGCCGATAACAATGGCACGAATGGCGGCCCCGGCTATGCGGGCCATGCCGGTCTGGCCGCCGCGCTTGGCATTGGCGGCAGCGGGGGCAAGGGCGGCAACGGGTCGGATGGCTCGACATCCTCCACCGACATTGTCATTTCGGCCCTGACGGCGGCCTATAATCTTGTGACGGCGGCAACCACCACGGCGCGCGATAGCGCCTTTGCCGCGCTGGCCTCGCAATTTGGCATTCTGGCGGCAACGGCGGCGGCCGGGGCCAATGTCGGCGGGCCGACCACGGCCAACCTTTCCGCCGGCCTTACGGGCATTGCCGCCACGCTGACCGAAATGGCCGCCGCCGAAGCATCGCAGGCGACCAACGATGCCGCGCAAGCCGCAGCTCAGGCAGTTTATCAGATCAAGCAGACCTTCGACGCCTATACCTCGGGCGCATCGGGCAATGGCGGCAATGGCGGTATCGGTGGCAAGGGCGCCGCGGGCAGCAGCTTTTACGGCGGCGGCACGGGCGGCAATGGCGGTAATGGCGGCAATGCGGCGGCCCCGCTTGGCACCGACGGCGGTGGCATTGGCGGCGACGGCGGCGATGGCGGCAATGGCGGCGCGGGCGGATTTGGCGCGGGCGGCGGCTCCGGCGGATCGGGCGGCACCGGCGGCTCCTCGGCCGATGGCAGCAATGTGGGCGGCGCGACCGGATCGGACGGTTCGGGCGGTTCGGGCGGCTTTGGCGGTGGCGTGGGGTCAAGCGGCACCACCGACAATGGCTCGGGCGGCGGCGGCGGCTCGGGCTATGGCGGCGCGATCTTTGTACGCAACGGCGGTTCGTTGACGGTGACGGGCGATTCGCTGTTCCGCAACAATGCCGTGATGGCCGGTTCGTCGGAAAATGGCGGCGCGGCGGGCGATGCCGCAGGCAGCGACATCTTCATGATGAAAGGCAGCACGGTCACGCTGGCCCCCGGCGCGGGCCACACAATCCGCATCGAAGGCACCATTGCCGACGACAGCGCGTCGAGCATCAGCAGCGCTTCCTATGCCTCGGGCAATGGCGCGGATCTGCACATCACCGGCGGCGGCCTTGTGCAACTGGTGGGCGCCAACACCTATTCGGGCAAGACCTATATCGAAGGCGCCACGCTTCAGGCCGACGATGGCGTGGGCATCAACGCCAACAGCCATGTTCAGTTCAACGGCAGCAGCACGATCGGCTCGAACCTGTCGAACGACACCGCCGGCGTGTGGCTGACCTCGGGCACTATCGAGCGGCGCATCGGTTCGCTTTCCACCCAGATTTCGTGGTCGGGCAGCGGCGGCTTTGCCGCAGGCGATGCTGGGCTGGTGCTCAATTTCGGGGCGATCAACAATGGCTCGACGCGTCAGGAACTGACCTGGAATTCGGGCGGCTTCGTTACCGCCGATTCGACGCTGCTGTTCGGTTCCGATTATGGCACGGGCGCGGTGACGTTGCTCAACAACGTCAACCTCAACGGACTGAACGGCCGGATCGCGGTCTATGACAACACCGCCGTTGCCACCGATTACGCCGTGATGGCGGGCCGGTGGACCAATGGCACGCTGGAAATCAACGACACCGGATACAGCGGCACCGCCTATTTCACGGCACAGAACAGCCTGTCCGGCCTGACGGTGCACAATAGCGTGGTCAGCACCAGCTATAATGGCGCAATCGGCCGGATGATGGACGCCACCAATGGCGGCTATCTGACCATCACGGGCGGCGAGGTCGATCTGTATGCGGCCGAGAAGTTCACCACGGTGGCAGTTTCGCAGGGCGGCGCGCTCAATGCCTATGGCGCGGTCACGGCGGGCGATGTCACCAACAATGGCTCGGTCAATCTGGCCTCGACCTCGGCGCTGGGCAATGTGGTCAATGCAGGCTCGCTCTATCTGGGCGGGGCCAGCACCGCAGGCAGCGTGACCAACCAGGCGGGCGGCACGATCACCACGGGCAGCAGCCTGACCGCCTCGGGCGCGGTGAACAATGCTTACGGCGCGACTTTCAATCTGGGCGGCGATCTGACCTCGGCCTCGACCGTCACCAATGACGGGCTGATGGTCATTCTGGGCAATGGCACGGGCGCAAATGAAACGGCCGCGGCCCGCACCATCACCACCACCGGTTTTCAGGACCCCACCGGCGTCCTGCAACTGGGCAGCACGTCCGGCCTCATCGCCAACACGCTGACCATCAACCAGTCGGGCAACAGCACCTATTCGGGCACGATCATCGGCGCAGGCTCGCTGGTCAAGACCGGCGCGGGCACGTTGAACCTTCAGGGCGCCAACACGTTCACCGGCGGCCTGAGCGTCAACGCCGGGACGATCGACACCACCGGCGGCGGCACCTTTGCCGATACGCTGGCGGTTTCGGTGGCGCATGGTGCAAACTTCATTGTGGGCACCGATGACATCATCGGCGCGGTGACCAATGCGGGCACGGTGCTGCTCACCGCGGCTTCGCAAATGAGCAGCCTGACCAACAGCGGTTTGCTCAACGCCAATTCCGTCTCGTCTGAACTGGCCTCGCTTTATGTGACCGGATCGACCGTCAACACCGGCACGATCAACTTTGCCACCAACGTATTGGGCGTCCTCAACGATCTGACCAGCAGCGGGACGGTCAATCAGGCGCTTGGCGGTTCGCTCTATGCAACCTCGATCGACAATAGCGGC
Organism: Novosphingobium sp. 550D; assembly: GCF_057401885.1. Taxonomy (NCBI): domain Bacteria; kingdom Pseudomonadati; phylum Pseudomonadota; class Alphaproteobacteria; order Sphingomonadales; family Sphingomonadaceae; genus Novosphingobium; species Novosphingobium sp. 550D. The sequence continues at coordinate 832,099 of NZ_CM171613.1, forward strand.
GCGTTCAACAGCCTTGGCGCGGTAACGGTGTCGGGTTCGGTCAACAATCGCGCGGCCGGGACGATGACGCTGGGTGCGGCCTCCAGCCTGAACATCGGCGGCGATCTGACCAATGCTGGAACGGTGAACGAGCAGGGCAACCTGCATGTCACGGGCAATCTGAACAACAGCGGCCAGTTGACCGATGCCACCGCGCTTTCCATCGGCGGCAATGCCACCAACAGCGGCACGCTCAATGCAGGCAGCGATGTGTCGGTGGGCGGAAACCTCGACAACAGCGGCCTGTGGACGGGCGCCGCCACGCTTTATGTCGGCGGCAATGCGGCCAACACCGGCACGCTCTGGACAGCAGGCAGCGTGCAGGTGAACGGCGGCCTGAACAACAGCGGCGTGATGGTTGACGGCGGCACGCTCTATGTCGGGGGCGATGCCACCAACAGCAACATCCTGACCACAAGCGGCAATGTGCGCGTCAGCGGCAATCTGGACAATGGCGGTCATTTCACCGATGGCGGCTCGCTCTCGGTGGGCGGCAATGCCAGCAATGGCGGCACGCTCTCTACGGCCGGCTATGTGCAGGTTGATGGAAATCTCGATAATAGCGGTCACCTGACCGATGGCGGCGCGCTCTATGTCGGCGGCAATGCCACCAACAGCGGCGCGATCACCACGGGCGGCAATGTCAGCGTGACGGGCAACCTGAACAGCAGCGGCACGCTGAGCGATGCCGGTACGCTCTATGTTGGCGGCGATGCGGTCAACAGCGGCGCGCTGTCCACCGGCGGCAACAGCCAGATCACCGGCAGCCTGACCAACAGCGGCCAGTTCGCCAATGCCGGTACGCTTTATGTCGGCGGCAATGCGGCGAACAGCGGCACGCTGAACGTGGCGGGCGATACGGGCGTGGTCGGCAATCTGACCAACAGCGGCACGATCGGCGTGACCGGCAATATGGCGGTCAATGGCTCCTATACGCAAAACGCCGGTTCGCTCACCGTCAGCGGCAATCTGGCCACCGGCTCGCTTTCGGGCGCGGGCGGTGCGATCCATCTGGCCAATGGCTCGGTCTATACGCTGAACCAGACGACCGATGGCACCTATGCCGGGTCGATTTCGGGCGCGGGCTCTTCGCTGGTCAAGACCGGCAGCGCCACGTTGACGCTGGCGGGCGCGGCGGGCAGCTTTGCCACCTCGTATCTGGACATTGAGGCGGGCAAGATCGCGGTCAATGGCGCGGGCATTCTGGACAGCGCGCTGGCGGTGAATGTGGCCAGCAATGCGGCGCTGGTCTTGCTGGCGGGCAATCAGACGATCAACAATCTGACCGGCACCGGCCTGATCGACCTGGGCAGCAACACCTTGTCGCTGGCCAATGGCGGCAATTTCTACGGCACGATCTCCAGCACCGGCACTGTCAAGGTGACCTCGGGCACCTTCTCGCTGGGCAATACGATCAATGCCACGGGCGGCGCGTTTGAAATGCAGTCGGGCACCACGCTCAACATCCTGAGCGGCGGCACGCTCAACGCCAAGTCGCTGCTGGTCAGCGGCAGCTTGCTGAACCTGCTGGGCACGGTCAACACCGGATCGACGCAGGTCAACAATGGCGGCACGCTGCATCTGGGCAATAGCGATGGTTCGGTGGGCGGCACGCTATTGTCGGACACGGTTCTGGTGAACGGCGGCAGCACCCTGAGCGGCGTTGGCGCGATCACCGGCTCGGTCACGGTCGGCGGCGCCAGCGCGGGCACGCTCAGCCCCGGCAATTCGCCCGGCGTGCTGACCATGACCAATCTGACGCTGGGCAATCTGTCCACCGCCCAGATGGAAATTCAGGGCAATGCGGGCGCGGGCCTTTCGGCGGCGGCCGGCGGCTACGATCAGGTCATCGTTTCGGGCAAGCTGGCCATTGCGAACGGGGCAACCCTTTCGATCAACAATGCCAACACGTTCGAACTGGGCCTTGGCCAGAAGGTGCAGATCTTCAAGTTCGCGCCGGGCGCGGTTTCGGGCTATTTCGGCACCGTGACCAGCCAGTTCGACAAGGCGGTGGCCTATAATATCGCCACCGGCACCGTGGTGGGCCTTGGCAACTATACCGCCTCGACCTTTGAAGCGGCGGCGGCCAAGACGGCCAATCAGGCCGCGATGCTCAACCAGATCCGCGTCAATTCGAATGGCGGGGTCAGCCAGTATTACGGCGGCCGCCTGGTCGAATATCTGACCGGCGCGATGGCATCGGGCGCGTCCACGGCGCAGGTCTTTGCCAAGGCATCGCCCGAGGCCTATGTCGGCCTGATCGATCAGGTGAAAACCTCGGTCCTCAACAATCTGCTCGATCTGAACGGTGCGAATATCGACAAGACCTCGCATTACTATCTGACCGGGTCATATGGCACCGACAATACGCGCAACGATCATCAGGATGGCTATGCCGACTATCGCGTCGTCAATGACCATTTCAACATTGGCGCGGCGGCCCAATGGGCGCCGGGCATGATCCAGATCTCGTATGCGCGCAGCAATGGCCATGTGACTTCGGATCTGATGAATAGCCGCCTACGGGGCGACCAATATTCGGCCGGGGGCGTGATCCCCTTCGCCCTGAAGGGGCAACTGCGCATGATCGGTCGAGTGTCCTATGGCGAGTATAACCTGAACGGCTCGCGCGTCACCAATGCCGGAACCGCCGGGTTCAGCCATGTCCGCGGGCATGCCACGGTCTATGGCGGCGGTGTGGAATATTTCCGCGCCACCAAGAGCCCGCTCTCGATCGACGCCTCGCTTGAACTGTTGGGTGTGAACAGCGCGGTGAACGGCTTTACCGAAAGCGGCGTCGATGTGCTGGATAACCTGTCGGTCCGCCGCCAGAGCCAGAACTATGCGATGCTCAAGGGTCAGGTGAAGCTGGGCTATCAGGTGGTACCGGCGATCCGCCTGTTCGCCTCGGTCGGGCTGGATCAGGACCTTTCGCATGCCATGCGGCTGGTTTCGGCCAATGTCGCCGTGGAGGATGTGATCATGACGGTGGCCAATCCCGGCATGGCCTCGACCCGGTTCAAGGGCGGCCTTGGGGTTCAGGCGCGCCTGAACCCGGCGATCACGTGGAGCACGGATGGCTATCTGGGCACGATGACGGCGGCAGGCGTCAGGAGCAGCCTGACGTTCCGTTTCTGACCCGATGATGAGGGCTTGAGCGCTTTGGGTTCAACCAGAAGCGCTCAAGCTGCTGATTTCGGCGCGCATCTGCCGCAGGTCCAGCCCCAGCCGCTTGGCCCGGTAATAGAAGGTCTTGCGGGGAATGCCCAGAAGAGCGATGGCGCGCGTCATTTCGCCCCCGCTTACCTATCCGCCGCTTTCACAATCCGCGCCATGTGTCCTCCATGGCGTGCCAGCACGCGTCAGCCGCAGGACATCCTGTCCACAATGAAACGCACAAATCTGCCAAAGAGGACAAGGTGTGTCGTGCGGCTTTCGGTGACCAAAAGCCCGCCCACCCCTTTCTCCCCCAAGCGGGCGATTCGCTCCGCTAGGCAAATCGACAGAATGAAACCTGCGTCGTGTTCGGCGTCAGCACCTATGGCCCAGAAAAGGGGTTGCGGATAATGGAGGGATTGGGTCTCGTCGAAGTGACGTAAGGAACGAATCTATGGACGCCTCCTGCGCAAGGCGATTTTTCGATCGTACGAACGGCTTACTATGCGTGAATCTATCCGGCCTCTGTTTGGAGCGATAGAACTCCGGGCCATGATGGGAATCCGCGTTCTTCAATGCCTTTTAAGATGAGCGGCCTGTGATGGCCATCGTTCCTTGCAGGCTGTGAAGGGGCGGCGCTTGCCGTTGCACCATCAATTTCTCACCTCGCACATTGTCACTGCCGGAGCAGCAAATCCCAATCAAGCCATTTGAAAATTCTTCTCGGTACGCAGCATCGCCCAAGCCATGCGGACAGTCTTGTTGGCCATGGCGACGGCTGTTTTGTTGTGACCAGCGCGCGCGAGCAGTTCTTGCGCCCATTTGGCGAGCCGATCATTGCGCCTGGCAATTGTGAGCAGCACAGCTCGTGCTCCGTGGATCAGCTGTCGCCGAAGATAATGACTGGCCTTCTTGCCAATTCCACCGAGCCTGGGCTTGCCGCCGGTGGTGTATTGGCGGGGAACCAAACCGACCCAAGCCGCCATCGCCCGACCAGAAGAAAAATGCCGACCATCATCGACGGCTGCAACGAGCGCGGTTGCTATCACAGGACCAACGCCTGGGAGTGTCGCCAGGCGACGGCACTGCTCATTGTCGCGACAAATGGCGACGAGCTTTCGGTCAAGATCGGCCACTCGCTCATCGAGCGCGCGGAATTCGCTGATCAAGGCTGAGAACAGATCGGAGGCGAGTTCGGTCAATGGCGCACTGGCCACCGTCTCGGTAATTTGCTTTCGGAATCTGAAGGCACCTGCTGAAAGCACGACGCCATACTCGCCAAGCAAGCCTCGAATGTGGTTGATCAGCGCGGTGCGTTCACAAACAACCCGGTCTCGCATCCGATGAAGCATTTGCAAATCCTGCTGGGCGAGTGTCTTGACCGGCACAAAGCGCATCGTGGGACGAGACGCAGCTTCATAAATCGCTTCGGCATCAACAGCGTCGTTCTTGGCGCCCTTCACGAATGGTTTGACGAAACGTGGGTGGATCAGGCGAATGGTACAGCCATAGGCCTCAAGCGCACGCCCCCAGTGGTGGGCGCTGGCACATGCTTCCATGGCCACAATTGCCGGATCCAGGCGCTTTACAGCGTCCAGGAATTTTGCCCTGCTCAGCTTTCGGGAGATGATCTCGCCATCTTCTGTAATGCCGTGAATGTGGAATGACTGTTTTCCAAGGTCGACTGCCAAAAGTTGCATAACACCGACTCCTTGCTTTGAGGCCAGCTACGATCTCTGAGGTTGCAGGAGGCGTCCATCCCATAAGATGAGACCCAATCCCTCCGGCCCAAAATCGGCTGCCAAGCCCACCAAGAAGCCCGCCGAGGCGGTGGTGAAGGATATTCGCCGCGCAACGCGTCGGCATTTCTCGGCTGAAGACAAAATCAGGATCGTGCTTGAAGGCCTGCGCGGCGAGGAGAGTATCGCCGAACTGTGCCGCCGTGAGGGCATCGCCCAGAGCGTGTATTATTCCTGGTCGAAGGAATTCCTTGAGGCCGGCAAGCGCCGTCTGGCGGGGGATACGGCCCGCGCTGCCACCAGTGACGAGGTCAAGGATCTGCGCCGCGAAACGCTGGCCCTGAAGGAATGCGTCGCCGATCTGACGCTCGAGAACCGCCTGCTCAAAAAACGTATGGCCCGCCCCGTCTGCAAGGGGGATTTTGAAGTGTTCTGATCAGTCTGCGTCAACGTATGCGGTCTCATGGGTGACCCCATGGCCAAGATGGACATCCGCACGTCTGGAGCCACAATAAAGACGCCGGCAACGAGTGCCATTTTTTTGGCCGGGCTTTCCAGACGCCGATCGACTGTCAGGCCATCTTCACGATCCTTCCTGCAAACATCGTTGGCCTATGCACGAAGATGCGTGCGGCCGATCCGGTTATGCCGCGACTGGGTAGCCGCGTTCGAACGTCGCGTCCTTGCGCAAGGCCGCCCATGCGATCCGCGCCAGCTTGTTGGCCAGCGCGACGACGATAGCATTGCGGTGGACTCCTCGCTCGATCATTCCTGTCAACCAGCGCCCCAACGGGGTCTCGCTTCGCGCCAGCGACGGCAATGCTGCTCGGGCACCGTGGATGAGCAAGGTGCGCAAGTAGGTGTTGCCTCGCTTGGAGATGCCGAGCAGCCGCGGCTTGCCGCCGGTAGTATGCTGACGGGGCACCAGACCGAGCCAGGCACCCAGGTCTCGGGCTTTGGCAAAGCTGCTGGCATCGCCCACGGCTGCAATCAGGGCAGTTGCGTTCAGCACCCCGACGCCGGGGATGGATGTGAGCCGCCGGGCAGCCGCGTCATTGCGCGCCAGCTCGACAAACTCGCCGTTCAGCGCTTCCACCCTGGTATCGAGTTCGCGCCATTCGGCACGCAGTTCGGCCACCAACTGGCGCAGACGCGGTGACAAGGTCGTATCCTCATCGGCCAGCAGGGCATCGATGCCGAGTTCCAGCTTGCGCCGCCCAACCGGGAAAATGGTCCCGCGCTCCAGCAGGATCGCCCGCAACTGGTTGGTCAGGCTCCTGCGCTCAGCCACCAGGCGCGAGCGAACCCGGTGGAGCGTCTGGATGTCCAACTGCTCCTGGGTCTTGAGTTCGACGAAGCGCATCGTTGGACGCGAGGCGGCCTCCGCGATCCCCTCGGCGTCGCGGTCATCGTTCTTCTGTGCTTTGACATACGGCCGTACGTACTCCGGCGACATCAGCCGGATCTCATGTCCGTGCGCGGCGAACAGGCGCCCCAGATAATGGGCACCGCAACATGCCTCCATCGCGACCACGCACACAGGAAGCTTGGCAACGTAGTCGACCAGCGTCTGGCGGCGCATCGACCTGCGTACGACGACAGCTCCCGCCGCATCCACGCCAACCACACTGCAGGCATTCTTGCCCAAATCAACGCCAAGGATCACAATAGACATCGGTCCGCTCCTTTCCTCTTCAAGCACCAGCATCATATCCGATGCCGGGGAAAAGGGGCGGGCCATCCCATAAAGCATGATCGCGGATGGGGGCGACCAAGAATGAGGTATCCCGCCGCTGAGAAGCTCGAGATTATCCGCCTTGTCGAGCAGTCCCATCTGCCCACCCGCCAGACGCTGGACAAGCTGGGGATCCCCCGCCGCACTTTTGCCCGCTGGTATGCCCGCTACGTCGATGGCGGGCCCGAGGCGCTGGAAGATAAACCCTCGGCGCCCAGCCGGGTGTGGAACCGGCTGCCTGACGATGTCCGCAAGCAGATCATCGACATGGCCCTGGAAAACAGTGAACTCTCACCCCGCGAGCTGGCCACCAAATTTACCGATGAGAAGCAGTACTTTATCTGCGAAGCCACGGTCTATCGTCTGCTCAAGGCACAGGATCTGATCGCCAGTCCGGCCTACATCGTCATCAAGGCCCGCGACGAGTTCCACACCAAGACAGCCCGGCCGAATGAAATGTGGCAAACCGATTTTACCTATTTCAAGCTGATCGGTTGGGGCTGGGTTTACCTCTCGACCGTGCTCGACGACTATTCCCGCTACATCATCTCGTGGAAGCTGTGCACCACGATGACGGCGGGTGACGTCACCGACACGCTGGACCTGGCGCTCGCCGCCTCGGGCTGTGACAGCGCCACTGTGCTGCACATGCCGCGTCTGCTGTCAGACAACGGCCCAAGCTATGTTGCGGGCGAACTGGCCGCCTATATCGAGGCGCAATCCATGAGCCATGTGCGCGGCGCGCCCTTCCACCCGCAAACCCAGGGCAAGATCGAGCGCTGGCACCAAACCTTGAAAAACCGCATCCTGCTGGAGAATTACTACCTGCCCGGCGACCTCGAAGCCCAGATCGAGGCCTTCATCGAGCACTACAACCACCAGCGTTATCACGAGAGCCTGGGCAATGTGACGCCTGCCGATGCCTACTTCGGGCGCGATCGGCAGATCCATGCCCAACGCGCTGCCATCAAGAAGCAGACCATCGAACATCGCCGCTTGCAACACCGCAAGCTCGCCGCCTAAAACCCAACCCCAGACGAGGCCCTATCTTCGTTACCGACACGCCAAATTTGCGCCAAATGTTCTCTGTGGACGCCCCAGCGAACGCAAGCGGTAATTTGGGTATAGACTGCACTTGATCGGATGCTGCCATCTGTCCGGCCTCGTGATGCAGTATGGAATGCTGCGGGCCAGTATGGGAGTTCGCGGATCGGATCCAGATCAGACGAGCGTGCTCTAGGCACGAGAACATTTCCTGGTTTTCCGACGCCGTCTTGCCGACTGTTGTGCCATACCCTCCTTCGACCGCTTGTCGTCCTCCGACGACCTCTGATGGCCGTCCGGCTTACGCCGCCGCTGCCATCGGAGCTCTGTAATCCTCGTTCTTCATGAGCAGCGCCCAAATTATACGCGCCGTCTTGTTGGCCTGTGCGACTGTCACCAGCATGCGCGGCTTGCGCGCCAGCATACTGGCGAGCCATGATCCTTCAGGCGCCCCGCGCCTGCTTGCATGCAGGACTACTGAACTGCTGCCGATGATCAGCAATCGCCGCAGGGTGCGTTCGCCCATCTTGGATGTTCGGCCCAGCTTGGTCTTTCCGCCCGATGATTTCTGCAAGGGTGTGAGCCCGAGCCAGGCAGCAAAGTCACGGCCGCGTTTGAATGTTTGCGCTGCCGGTGCCAATGCCGCGATTGCTGTCGCCGCAATCGGCCCGATGCCTGGAATGGTCATCAGCCGGCGAGCCACCTCATCCTCACGGGCACGCCGAGCAATCTCCTTGTCGAGGTCTGCAATCTGACAATCGAGTTTTTCGAGCATGTTGAGCATAACCCGAAACATCTCCCGCGCTGCATTCGGCAGTGACGCACCGACCTCGTCTTCAATCAACTCGCCCAGCATTGTCACCCAAGAAGGACCTTTCGGTGCCACCCAACCGTACTCAGCCATGTGCCCGCGGATCGCATTGATCGTCTGTGTGCGCTGCCCGACCAGCAGGTCGCGCGTGCGGAATACCAACGCTGAGGCCTGCTGCTCCTCGCTCTTGACCGTTACAAATCGCATGTTCGGCCGCTGCACCGCTTCGCAGATCGCTTCGGCATCGGCTGCATCGTTTTTGTGACGCTTTACAAAGGGCTTAACATAGGCCGGCGGGATCAGCCTCACCTCATGGCCCATGCCTATCAACTCACGGGCCCAGTGATGCGCCCCGCCACAAGCCTCCAGCGCCACGAGGCACTTCGGTTGCTTGGAGAAAAATTCCAGCACCTTGCCGCGTGCAATCCGCTGGCTGAAAACTTGGCGGCCCGCAGCATCAGCGCCGTGCGCCTGAAAGACATTCTTTGCGATATCCAACCCGATCGTGATAACATCTGTCATGGACGCCTCCTTCTCATAGGTGTTCTCCAACACCTACCTTGGCACATAGATGCCGTCGGGGGGCGTCCACCCCATCAGACGACGGACAGATATCACTTCCCCAGCGGCTCACATCGTTCTCATCGCCCGCCGCCTCTATGCAGGCGAGTAAGCGAATGGCTGTCTGTCGTTCGCTTGCAACAGCTATTTCTGTCACTTCAGCCCCATCCTATTACCGACATTCGCCAAATCGCCCGATCCAGCAGGTTATCCTTATCCTCTTCTTTGCCCTACTGCAGGACAAAGAATAGCCAGCCATTTATTTTTGACGTGAAATCGATACGAAACTTTTGGGCTCGCGTCGTGCGCGATCGCCGCGACATGATTGATCGAGAATTTACTACGCGATGGGCACCATCGGTCGATGGTGCGATGAGCTAGACATCAACAACAGACGATTGATCGTGTTGTCTTGGATACCGTCGGGCCTAGGCCTGAGCTATAGAAGTGGCCTGCTGCCGGTTAACCCGCAACCCCGGTCAATCTGGCGCCGTTTTCGAGCCGAGTGAATGAAGGTCGGCTTGGCCCAATCCGCAACCCAAAGGTGCCTTTCCGGAGTGTTGTCTAATTGATTCCTGCATTGCTCTTCCTTTTCCCCGTTTGCCAATGGTTGTCTTCGAGGTCACCGGACAGCTGGTGCGCTAAATATCCGGGCCTTCATGATCGCGGCCGGGCGGTTATGGATTGGACGTCTCTGGGTCCCCCTCGAGGTCAAAGCCTCGACACTCCGGTCGAGATCGTCCGGGCATGGCTGAAGGGAGGGAGTTTCGCGAAGGTCAGGCCCAGCGGAACTCGGTCTCGTTCAGCCAAAGTGAGTGAAGCAACACTGCCAGTTTTCGCGCCACGGCTACTCTGGCACGCCGGTTTCCTTTGGCCTCAGCAATCCGCAGGCCCCATTCTTGAAGGGCGAACGGGCGCTTAACCCTGCAAAGTACGATGTTTGCGGCTTCAAAGAGTGCGCGGCGCAGGAGCGGATCTCCCGCTTTGGAAATACCTCCGCGGACATCACGTTCGCCTGACTGGCTGCGCTTTGGCACCAAGCCGGCATAGGCTCCCACGTCTTCGCTTCGCGCGAAGCGGTGCGGATCCTCGATGCTGGCGGTGAATGTCAGGGCTGTGATGGGGCCGACGCCTGGGACACTCATCAGTCGGCTGCAGACAGGATCGGCGCTCGCGCGGCTTTCCAACAAGCGGTTCGACGCGCGCAACTGCTGCTCCATCACCTCAATGGAAGCAACCAATGGCGCGAAAAGGGCTTCCAGGTCCGGGCGCTGGCGATAAAGCGCCGCAAGCCTTTCCGCACGTTTAGCTGGCGTAGTGACTTGGCCCATGCGCAGACCGAAAAGCTTGAGCAATCCACGTAGCTGATTGGCCATGGCAATCCGAGCCGTGATCAATTGTGACCGAACGCGCAGCGCTGCTCGGTCGATGTGCGTTGCCGAAGCTTTCATGCGGACCCGCTTGAACCAACCAGTGCGAGCAAGCTGAGCAAGGCCCTCTGCGTCATGGACATCGCTTTTATTGACCCGCGCCGACAGCACTCCCTTTGCATGGCGAGCGCAAATGCACTCAACAGGCAGACCACGTTCCGCCAGGCCATGATAGAGGAAGGTCGAAAGAGGCCCGGTTTCCAAAACGACACGTTGAAGATCCGGGCAATAACGATTCAGCCATTTCCCCAGAACCTCGGGATCGCTCACGACCACGTCGCGTTTCAGAATAGTTCCATCCGCAGCAACAGCACACAAATGCGTGGTCTTGTCGCTCACATCCAATCCGGCATAAATCGACATCGGTCACCCTCCTGCATTGAAGCGTTCACGCGACTTCGTACCATGTCGGAGGGTGGCTACATCAATTACGCGGTGTCCCATTCATGGTCATTCACCCACCGGGCTTTGCCCATATTTGCGAAGGACATCATCGAAAGCCTCGGCCATCAGTTCCTGAAGGCTAAGGCCATGTTTGCGGGCACAGACATGCATGGCGAGGGACATCTCGGGAGAGAAGTACGCGGCGATGGCCTTGCGCCCAGCGCGGCTGTTCGATCTGGGCGTGGTGCGGAGCGATGCTTTGGCGTTAGCGCCATCGTCATTGCCAAGCATTGCAGGCTCGGGCTGCGGTTTATGGCTGACTTTTGGCTTGTCGGCTAGGTTGGCAAAGCGGCTCATTTGCTCACACTCCCTCATTGTGTCAACACTGGGATAAAAACGGGCCAGGCACCGATTTAAAATGGGGCCAGTTGGTTTGAATAAAAAGCCCCAGGGTTGAGGCTGGACAGCATCGGCAGCGGGGAAGCGGCTGTAGCGGAGCGGAAGCCGATTTCCCGCTGCCGATGGCCGCCTTTTGTCAGGTCATTTGGCCTCCCCCCTGTCCTTCTGGCGTTTGCGGCTGCTGGCGAGGCGGAAGCTGTCGCCATTCATCTCGAGAATGTGGACGTGGTGTGTCAGCCGGTCGAGCAGGGCGCCGGTCAGGCGCTCGGAGCCGAACACCGATGTCCACTCATCGAAGGGCAGATTGCTGGTGATCAGCGTGCTGCCGCGTTCATACCGCTGGCTGAGCACCTCGAACAGCAGTTCGCCGCCCACCGCGGTGAAGGGAACATAGCCCAGCTCGTCGAGGATCAGCAGCTTCACCGAGGCCAGATGCTTTTGCAGGCTGCGCAGTCGCCGTTCATCGCGCGCCTCCATCAGGTCATGGACCAGCGCCGCAGCGGTGGTGAAGGCCACGCTGTGCCCCTTCTGGCATGCGGCCAGTCCCAGCGCGAGGGCGGTATGGGGCTTGCCGGTGCCACTGGGGCCCAGCGCAATGACATTGCGCCGCCGCTCGATCCATTCCCCGCGCGCCAGTTCCAGCACCAGCGCCTTGTTCAGCGATGGCTGGGCCGCAAAGTCGAAGGTGTCAAAACTCTTGGTATGCGGGAACCTGGCCATGCGGATGCGACGCTCGACCATCCGGCGTTCGCGGTCGATCCGCTCCAGTTCGCACAGGCGCAGCAGATAGCGCGGGTAATCGGCCCGATCCTGCGCCGCCTCGAAGGCCACTTTCTCATATTCGCGCGCGAAGGATGGCAGCTTGAGCGCTTTGAGGTGGTTTGCCAGCAGCACGGCGGGCGGCACGCTGGTGGGTTCTATCTCGATGGCTGGCAGTGGCATCATGGGATCGCTCATGCCGTCACTCCTGTCGCCGGGGTGCCGGACTGCGTGAGCAGGCCCATATAGCTGCGCGGGTCGGTGCGCCCAACATGGGCGCGTGGCAAGTGCGGGTAAAACTGCAGATCGAGGCGCGGCACGCGCTGTTCAAGCCGGGCCAGCGCGATCATCTTGACCGCATCGAAGCTGATTGCCCCCATGTCCAGCGCGCGGGCCACCGACCATTCCACCAGGGATTGCTCAAAGCGTTCGCACAGCCGCAGCACCTGGATGAACTCGCGCCGCCCCTCTTTGCCGCTGCGCGCCTCCATCAGTCGTCGAATGCGATGCATCGGTTCAGCGAGCATCCAGCCATCCAGTGGCGCTGCCTGATCAAGCGCACGGGGTTTCTGTTCCAACAGCGCCAGATAGTGCAGCGGATTGGCGATGAAGTCCTCACGCTCATAGCTGCGTGGGTGCACCGCGATCTGCTCCCCGCCGCAGATGATGGCAACCCGGTCGACATAGCCTTTGATGACAACCTCCTGGTGGGCATAGGCCGTTGGCACCGAGTAATCATTGGTGCGATAGCGCACCAATGACATCGACGAGGCCCGTCCCGTCACCATGTGGCAGGGATCGAACGGCACCGCAGGTAGCGGCATGAAGGCTGCCAGATCAGCCACCAGCCTTTCACCGATGCTGTGTTCATGCCCACGCAAGATGGCCTGCCGGCGCTCCATGCATTGGTCGAGGAAGCGCGCGTTCAGTGCATCAAAGCTGGGCGCCTCCGGCCTTGGCACCATGAAGTGGCGCCGGGAATAGCCGACCAGCCCCTCAACCTTGCCTTTGTCATTGCCCTTGCCGGGGCGGCCGAACTTGTCAGCAAACAGGTAATGGCTTTGCAGCGTGGAGAACATCCGGCTGCGCTCGCGCGTCCCATCACCCAGGATCTGCGCCACCGCCAGCTTGGTATTGTCATACAGGATCGATTGCGGAATGCCGCCGAAGAAGGCGAAGGCCGCCACGTGCCCTTCGCAAAAGGCTTCGGCCACCTCGGCAGGATAGGCCTTGATGAACGGCGCATCGCTGTGCGGCAGATCCATGCAGAAATAGTGGAACCGCACCAGCTTGCCGTCGATGATCCCGTCGGCCTCGCCGAAATCTACCTGTGCGTGCCCCGGCTTGTGGCTCAGGGGTATGAACACCTCGCGGCTGCGCAGCTTGGCCCCCGCCACATAATCGCGGACAATGGTGATGCCGCCGGTGAAACCATGCTCATCGCGCAAACGCTCGAAAATGCGGGCGGCGGTGTGTCGCTGCTTGCTGTGCACCTTGCGATCATCCGCCAGGATCTGGTCGATGATGTCGGTAAATTCAGCCAGCTTGCGGCTGTAGGTTTGCCCGCTCCGGCCATGCGCCCCCGGTTCCGGAAAGCACAGCATCTTGTCGACAGTCTTGCGGTTGATCCCAAAATACCGGGCGGCCCCGCGACGGCTCATCCCGTCAATCAGCACGGCGCGGCGGACCTTCTGATAAAGCTCCACTCTCTTCATCCTCCACCCCCGCCCAAAAGCAGAGGTCTAGCAGGACTGGCCCCTTTTTATTCCGGTGAGACCGGCCGATCCGTGGCCCCTTTTATTCCCGGTGTTCTCAGGCGGTGAATTCCTGCGCGACATAGGCGCGGACAAGGTCGGTGCCCTGTTTCACGGTCATTTCGCGCGGGATGGCGATCTCGATTTCGCGGGCCAGTTGCGCATCGCGTCGCAACTCGGCGGCTTCCACGTCATTCCACAACCGCTGCCGATCCAGCCATTGTCCGAAGACCGGATCGGGCAGCAGGATCGCGCTATGCACGACACCTTGCCTTGCTGTGTAATCCCAGGTCTTGTTGCGGGCCTTGTCACCGAGCCGGGAGGCTGAACGGAACGCGGCCTCAGCGATGCAACTGCGCCCCTGGCTGCGTCCGATGATCTGTGCGGAGAAGTGGTAAATCGCCATGACGACTCACCAATTACGCCGTCATTCGCGCGATGACATGCGTTTCGTGCGCGCCCCCTCGTGAAAAAATCCCGCTACGGCCTATGGTGTTTCAAGCCTTTCCGCCGCCGGCTGTCGCGGCCAGGCTAATTGTTGGCGGAGTTGCTGTGCGACTTCACCCTCACCGCTTCGACCACGACGATGATCGGCGTCTTGCCATCCACCGAGAACCGGATGGACTCGCTTGCACGGGCGGCTGTATTGATGGGGGCGATGTCGCGGGTGATCGCTCCGCCTTTGGCGCCGATGACCGTCACCGTGGCGGGTTCGGCCATCGGGCCAACGGTGATCGTATAGACCGCACCGCCTTGCAATGCGGGCCATGTGCCAAAATCCGCCTTCCCGGTCGCATCGGTGGTGCGTGTGGCACAGCCGCCTCCAGGAATCTTCCCCAGGCTGACGCCCGCGCCTTTGAGCGGCGCTCCTGCCTGCGCCGGTGTCGCGCAAGCCAAACCAGCCAGTGCGAGTGTCAGAATAGCGGTATGGCGCATGATCGTACTCCCCCATCTGTTTATGGACGCCATTCTATCCGACCGCGATGAAGCGGCTCTGACCGGGATCAGCGCAGGACAATAGAGCGAAACGCAGAGGGAAAGGAAGGCCGGGGCCTTCGTGACGGGCTGATAGCCGGGAGAGAGACTTCCAGCGGTCCGTCATGGAGAATTCCCATGACCTGTTCCTCGAAAATCCGCCTGTTTTCCCGCCTGCGTGGGCGTGTCCGCTCGGCTCTGGTGGTGGACGCCACGCCGCAGATGCTGGCTCTCGATGCCGAATTGCGCGCTGGCGAAAAGCGATTGCCCAAGGGTATTGCACTCGCTCTCGTGCTGGGGCTGTCGCTTGCAAGCTGGGTGGGCCTTATTGCGCTGGTCAGGGCGATGCTCTGACCAATGGGGGATCTTGTCGGCGCTCAGTCAGACAGTGATGGTTTCAACCTTGCACCGCCGTGCGGCGGCAAGCAGATCGTTATCGCCCGACGCCAGCGGCTTGCCAAGGCGCAACGCCAGTTCGAGATAGGCCGCATCATTGGGTGTCAGCCCTTCCTCGCGCGACAGTGTCCGGGTTGCGTCCCATGCGTGTAAGGCTGTTTCCTCATCCACAGTAATGGGCAACCGCGCTAGCCGGGCCAGCGACAGATCGGCATGGGCTTCATCGCAGCGCTTTCGGCGGACCGCGCTTCGCAGCACGTTGGCAACTTCAAGGTGCCATAGCGACGGTACGACCGCGCCTTTATCCGCCACGCGCTGCAAGGTTGCCAGGGCACCGGGCGTTTGCTCATCCTCAAACAGCCAGGCGATCGTCATTGCCGCATCAAGGACAAGGTTCACCTGCGGCGCCCCTCATCGCGCAACTCGCGGATCGACAGCCCGCCCAGCCTCTGACCCGCCGCGCCAGCGATGATTTCGGCGGCAGCCGCCTGGGCATCACGCTGCGCCACGGCCTTTGCCGCGCGCCGCCGGATCAAGATGTCGCCATCTGCGGCCTCGATCTCCACCGCCTCGCCATCGTTAAGCCCGAGGCTGCGGGCAATCTCGTGGGGCACGCGGATTGCGAGGTTCTTTCCCCATTTGCCGACAATGACCTCTGACATGGCATGAGTCTCCTATGGGAATATTCTGGCATATCCCGTCAGGACCGGCAAGCCGGAGCAGGTGGCCTGCCTGCGGCCGGCCGGAGAGGAAGAGGGCGGAAGGGGAATGGGTGACGGGCTGGGAGTCGGGAGAGAGTTTTCCGGCGGTCCGTCATGGAGAAAACCGATGGCCAAAGCGCCTCAGAAGATCACCCTCAGCGGCTCGCGCGACATTCCCTTCAACCAGTTGGTGCTGTCGCAGTCCAACGTCCGCAAGATCAAGGCTGGTGTGAGCATCGCGGAACTGGCCGATGACATCGCCCGCCGCACCTTGCTGCAAAGCCTCAATGTGCGCCCCATCCTGGATGCCGAAGGTCAGGAGACCGGCCAGTTCGAGGTGCCTGCTGGCGGGCGCCGCTTCCGCGCGCTCGAACTGCTGGTGAAGCAGAAGCGCCTGGCGAGGGATGCCGCCGTCCCCTGCGTGGTCAAGCCCGCCCATGGCGATGTGTCCGCTGAGGAAGACAGCTTTGCGGAAAACACGTTCCGCGAACAGCTCCACCCCCTCGACCAGTTCCGGGCGATGCAGGCCATGATCGACAAGGGCGAGGATATCGAGGCGATTGCCGCGCATTTCCTGGTGACGCCCGCCGTGGTGCGCCAGCGGCTGAAGCTGGCGGCGGTCTCGCCTGCGCTGCACGAGGTCTATGCTGAAGATGGCATGACGCTCGAACAACTCATCGCCTTTGCCGTGTCGGACGATCACGCCCGTCAGGAACAGGTCTGGGAATTGCTGGCGCATAGCTACAACAAGTCGGCTGGCTATATCCGCCAGAAACTGACCGAGAACACGGTGCGCGTCGCCGACAAGCGGGTGCGCTTCCTTGGCACCGAGGCTTATCTCGCGGCGGGCGGCTGTGTGATGCGCGACCTGTTCGAGCCTGATGACGGTGGCTGGCTGGTCGATCCGGTGCTGCTCGACCGTCTGGTCGGCGAGAAGCTTCAGGCCGAAGGCGAGCGCATTGCCGCCGAAGGCTGGAAGTGGGTGGCAACCGCTATCGACATGCCGTGGAGCGCGACCCAGGGCATGAACGAAATCACCGGCAGCGAACAGCCGATGTCGCCTGAAGATGAGGCTACCCTTGCCACGCTTCAGGCCGAAGCCGAGGCGTTGGAGGGGGAATGGGCCGATGCGCCCGAAGTGCCCGAGGAGATCGACACCCGGTTGACGGCTATCGAAGCTGCCATCGGTGTGCTGCTCGAACGGCCGGTGACCTATGACCCGGCGGATATGGCGCGGGCGGGTACGTTCGTGTCGATCGATCGCGATGGCGAACTGACCATCGAACGTGGCTATGTCCGTCCCGAGGACGAGCCCGTGGCGCAAACCGCCACCGATGCCGAGGCCGACGCCGACGAGCGTGATGCGGATGCTCATGGGCAGGATAGCGAGGAAGTCGGCACGGGCGCGGTGGTTTCCTTCGGGCCGAATGTCACCGCGATCACCACGGCGTCGGGTGAGGATGAAGATGGCGATGAGGAAGTGGTCAAGCCGCTGTCGGATCGTCTGGTCGCCGAACTCACCGCCTGGCGCACCCTCGCATTGCAGGACGCCTTCGCGCAAAGTCCCTCGACGGCTTTCGCGGCGGTGCTGCATGGTTTCGTGATCGACGCCTTCTATTCCTTCAGCCGCGAATCCTGCCTGGAAATCTCGCTCAGCAAGGTGTCGTTCAACCATGCGCCGAGCAGCCTCAAGGACAGCGCTCCGGCGCGGGCCATTGCCGAGCGGCACAAGCGCTGGAAGGCGCGTTTGCCTGAATCCGACAAGGATCTGTGGGATGCGCTGATCAAGCTCGATGGCAATGAGCAGGCGGCACTGTTCGCCCATTGCGCCTCGCTGGCGGTCAATGCACAGCAGGAGGTGGTCCCCAAGTATGACAATGGTCGCATCTCGAAATCGGCCATCGAGCGGCGCATCACCCATAGTCATGTGTTGGCGCGGGCAGTCGGGCTCGATGTCATCGGTGCGGGCTGGCGCCCGACGGTGGCGGATTATTTCGGGAGCGTCACCAAGCCGCGGATCCTTGCCGATGTGACCGAAGCCAAGGGTGCGCGCTTTGCCGAGATGATCGACCATCTCAAGAAGGGCGACATGGCCCGCGAGGCCGAGCGACTGTTGGAAGACAGCGCCTGGCTTCCCGAAGTGATGCGCACGCCCGATGCGCTCGACATTTTCGCAGCGACCGACGAGGCGGTTGAGGATGAGGCTCAGCCGCTGCCCGCCTTCCTCGACGAGGAACACCCGATTGCAGCCGACAATGACGATGGGAACGACGGTGCCGACGCGCAAGTGGCGGCCTGACACGTCCTCGATGCCAGGGGCGGGGCGGCTTCGGTCGTCCCGCCGATTCTCCAGCCTCCCGACACCCGGAGCTTCGGCCCGGGTGTTTTCATATCAGGAATTGCGCCATGACGCAGACAAATGCTCCGGTGATCGACGTCGCCGTGATTCTTCAAAAGCAAGCCGCTTGGGAAGTGGCAGCCAACGCTCTCATCCCGGAAAACAAGGCAGGCCTGTTCGCGGCCCTCGCCTCGGCGGGCATCACGCGCGTTGTCGTCACTTTCGACGGCTACGGTGACAGCGGGCAGATCGAGGCGGTTGAAGCCTTCAGCGGTGACGATGCATTCGAGCTGCCCGATCAGCCGGTCGAGATCCGATCGCTGCATTACAATTCTGTCAACGCGACCGTCGCGACGCACCCCGTTGCCCAAGCCATTGAGAGTCTGTGTTACGCCCTGCTGGGGCAAACCCACTGCGGTTGGGAGAATAACGACGGCGCCTACGGCGAGATCACTTTCGATGTCGCAGGGAACCTGATCGCGCTCGACTATAATGAGCGGTTCACCTCGTCCGAATCCCATTGGCACGAATGGTAAGGAGGCGGCGATGGGACATTGTTATCATCACGCGCTGTCATCGGTGCGCAAATGGGGCGGCGAGGCTGAAGACTATCTGGCGTTGCACCAGTGGTTCGACGAATCCAAATCCATCACCGCCGATTTCCGGCATCGCGCGCTGCGCCATCACGCCGAGGGCATTTTCATGCTCGAACGCTTCTTTGGCGCGACAATCACCATCTCGACGGGGCGGGTCGTTCCTGTCCGCCTGATCGGGGAACAGCACATTCGTGAGGATTTGGGTTTCATCCCGAGTTTTGCCGATTGGGTACGGTGCGTGCGCCCCGAACCATGGATGGGCCGTGCCCAGCCAATCCATCGGGACGTCGATCCTTTCGCGATCACGGCCTGAGTGATCACATTCCCGTTCCACACGAAGCCCGGCCTTGCGCCGGGCTTCGGCATTTTAAGGAGGCCTATCATGGCAGACTATTATTTCCCGACCGTGATCCGGCCGAGCATTCCGCTCGCCGCAATCACGCCGCTCGAACATGCGCTGCTTTGCCGGATGTTCGAGCATGAGAGCGATGGCGATACGCTCTATTTTTTCTCCAGCGAAGGCACATCGAGCACCGTCTGTCTCGACGCTGCCGATGTGAAGGCGATGCTGGCCGATGAGATCATCGCGGAGGACAGCGTTGCGGCCTTCGTGCGCGACAGGCTGGCAGAGGCCGATCCCAACGAAGCGGAGCTGGAACTCGACCTGTCCGATTTCGATGAGACGCGGATCTTCCAACAGATCGTGCGGCGCTGCGCCGATCTCGATCATGTCGTCATCATCTCGGCCTGGACCTGCACCAGGATGCGTCCGGACGGTTTCGGTGGCTGCGTCACCGTGGTGACCACTGACGCCATCCTGTCGAGTTCCACCGGTGAGATGGAGGCGCACCTGCTCGACCGCGCCGACTATGCGACCTCGGCTGCGCACCGGGCCATGGCAAGCATCCGGTCGTGACCTTGGCCGAGGATGAGGTGCGTTCGATGATCGTCGATGTCCAGACAGCCTATGCCGAAACCGATATCGGCACGGTGACGGTTAGCGATGAGCATATCCGCAGAGCCTGCCTCACACTGATCCCGAGGCTGGATGTCGATGAGCAGCTTCGCAGCATCGAGTTCAACGCGGCGATGGCCGCGATCCGCATGGCGCAGGCTGCGTCTGCCTGAATCGTTTCTTCCCCAACCATCCCCCTCGAAAGCCCGGCCATCGCGCCGGGCTTTCGCGTTTTCAGGAGTATGACCATGTCCGCTCAGCATATTTTCGATGCGCCGCTCGGTAGCTTGATCGCTTTTTCCAACGGTGAACCCCGCCCGCCCGAACGCTTCCGGCGCAAGCTGGCCCTCTGGGAGCAGTGCAATGGCACGGGCCGCCTCACCGAACGCAGCCCGGCTTCGGGCAATTCACCGGCAAGTTTCGCGCTGCATCTTCGCGATTACGGTAGCCAGGGTGTGATCGTCATGAAGGTCCGCCGCATCTACACCCTCGACAGCGCCTTGCATTTCGAGATCGTCGAGACTCCGCGGTCCGGCATGGTGCGGGTGATCACCAGCTTCGCCGGGCGCGACGAATTGCTATACTTGGCGCCGGTTGTGGCCACCGCCGAAGCATGGATGGCGAGTCATCATTATTCCAACATGCGTGCCGAGATCGTCGGTGATGCTGACCCGGCTGCGCAGCCCTCCATCCAGGGGAGGGCTGCGTGATGCAGGACCAGCAAACACTTGCGCAGACCGAGTGCGTTGGCGAGGTGAAGCGCTATTTCGTGCATGTCTATGCGACCATCCGCATCAAGGTCGCAATCGATGCCCAGGATCATCGCGCGGCGATGGAAGCGGCGGATGCGGTGGCGTTCGGCGAAAGCCAGGCTGTCCGGTTGACCCCTGATCACCCCGCAGTGATGGACACTGATTTCGCCGATGAGGTTACCGAGTATCTCGTCGATGAGGATGGCGACAGCACTTTCAGCCGCTCGCGCAGCTACGGTCCTCATTTTGCGCCCATTGTGCATTCTGGCGAAAGGAAAGCGGCATGAACGCGATCCTCGTCGATTACGGCATCACTGCCGATGGGCTCCTTGCTGCGCGCGTTGACGATCTGGCCTATATCGCCATTCCGGTTCGGGACGGTATTCGGTTGGCCTCTGGCTGGCGCCTGTCCCGCCCGATCAGCGAATGGACCGAAGCCGATGTTTACGGCAGCGAGGGTACGGTGGCCGATGAAGCCGGCTTTCGCGCGCATGTCGCAAGCGTGGCTCAGCACCTGACCCAGCGCGAGGCTCTTGGGCGCAAAGAGACGTATATCCGCGTCTCAACGCCCTGGGGAATGTCGCAGAGCGCGACCGTATATGCCGACGGCATCGTCTGTCATTCCACCGCCTCGCATGGCGGGTTCAAGCTCGATCGTACGCGCAATGCGGCGCTCCATCCGGCGTTGCGGATCAAGGGAGGCTGGTTCGAGGAGGATCAGCAGTGGTCGCGGGTTGCCACGGGCTTTCCAGACCTTTTCACCGACCGGGAAAAAGCCGATGCCGAACGCACCCTCAGGGAGTGGGAACCCGAGGTCTGGGAAGCGGTCTATGGGCGCGTGCTTGGGCCGGAGGAATCCTTCATGCGCGACCGTCAGCGTTTCGAGCGCGAACATGCGCATGACTGGGTGGTGATTGCAGCCGTCCGGTCGGATCGGTATCCCGGTTTCGTCGAGGCCGTCGCAACTATCGGGGGGCGCCGTGATGGCGGACAGCAGCGAGGGTTTCTGGTGGCGCGTGACGAATATTCCGCCGGGCGGCATGGCTTCGTGATCAATCCCAACCATCACGATGAAGTTGGGCCGATCTAGCACAGTGCCATCAACTTGCCGTTCATGGGGGAATAGGGATTGTAAGATTTTCCGACACTTTTGTTGTGAGGTGGGCAACGGTCTTCTAAGCCAACCAAAAGACGCATTGGGTTAAGGATAGCTGATTCCCGGTGCTCGACAGGTCCACAAGGCAATCAAGAGGTAGCATCGCGCATGTGCGGCATTATCGGAATCGTTGGTAAGAAAGAAGTGGCGGAGCGGCTGGTCGATGGCCTGCGCCGCATGGAATATCGCGGCTATGACAGCGCCGGCGTCTGCACCGTCCAGGATGGCGAACTGATCCGCCGCCGCGCGCCTGGCAAGCTGATGAACCTGGTGAAGGAACTGGCTGTCAACCCGGCGCCGGGCCTGACGGGCATCGCCCATACCCGCTGGGCCACCCATGGCGCCCCCACCGCCAGCAACGCTCACCCGCATGCGACGGGCGAGGTGGCGCTGGTCCACAACGGCATCATCGAGAACTTCAAGCACCTGAAGGACGCCCTCGGCGCGCGCGGCCGCGTGTTCGAAAGCGACACCGACACCGAGGTGGTTGCCCACCTCGTCTCCGAAGGGGTGGAGGCAGGGCTGTCGCCGGCGGACGCGGTGAAGGCTGCCCTGCCGCAACTGCGCGGCGCCTTTGCGCTGGCCATCGCCTTCCGCCAGCACCCGGACATGTTGATCGGCGCGCGCCTCGGCTCGCCGCTGGTGCTGGGCTTTGGCGAGGGCGAGACCTACCTCGGCTCGGACGCGCTGGCCCTGGCGCCGCTGACTCAGAAGATCTGCTATCTGGAGGAGGGCGACTGGGTGATCGTCAAGGCCGATGGCGTCCAGATCTTCGACAAGGACAACAACGCCGTCACCCGCCCGGTGGTGGCCAGCGGCGCCAGCACGGCGGCGATCGAAAAGGGCAACTTCCGCCACTTCATGCAGAAGGAGATCTACGAGCAGCCCACCGTGGTCGCCCAGACCCTGCGCTCCTACGTCCGCCAGGTCGACGAGAGCGTCGCCCTGCCCCAGATCGACTTCGACCTCTCCACGATCAACCGCGTCACCATCGTCGCCTGCGGCACCTCGTACTACGCCGGGCTGGTGGCCAAGTACTGGTTCGAACAGTTTGCCCGCCTGCCGGTGGACATCGATGTCGCCAGCGAATTCCGCTACCGCGACCCGGTGCTGGAGCCGGGCGGCCTTGCCCTGTTCATCAGCCAGTCGGGCGAAACCGCCGACACGCTCGCCGCCCTGCGCCACTGCAAGGCCCATGGCCAGACCATCGCCGTCGTCGTCAACGTGCCGACCAGTTCAATGGCGCGCGAGGCCGACCTGCTGTTGCCCACTCACGCCGGGCCGGAAATCGGCGTGGCCTCCACCAAGGCTTTCACCTGCCAGCTGGCGGTGCTGGCGGCGCTGGCCGCGCATCTGGCGGTCAAGCGTGGCCGCCTCAACCGCGAGGAAGAGCGGCATGTGGTGGCGCAACTGGTCGAGACCCCGGCAGCGCTGAACGCGGCGCTGGCCTTCGATGACGAGATCGCGGCGATGGCCCACCTGATCGCGCCGGCGCGCGACGTGCTGTACCTGGGGCGCGGCCAGGATTACCCGCTGGCGCTGGAAGGCGCGCTCAAGCTGAAGGAAATCAGCTACATCCACGCCGAAGGTTATGCCAGCGGCGAGATGAAGCATGGCCCCATCGCCCTCATCGACGAGAACGTGCCGGTGATCGTGCTGGCGCCCAGCGGGCCTTTGTTCGAAAAAACAGTCAGCAACATGCAGGAGGTGCGCGCGCGCGGCGGCAAGATCGTGCTGATCAGCGATGCCGCCGGGCTGGAGGAGGCCGGCGAGGGTTGCCTCGCCACCATCGAGATGCCATCCGTCCACCCGCTGATCGCGCCTTTGGTCTATGCCGTGCCGGTGCAATTGCTGGCCTATCACGTCGCCTGCGTGAAGGGCACCGATGTCGATCAGCCGCGCAACTTGGCGAAGAGTGTAACAGTAGAATAATGCTCCGTGCGATCTTTCGTAACCTGAAATAGAGCCGGTTTCGTCCGTCGGAACCGGCTTTTCGCCTGACGGTCAGGGCCACCATGCGATGAGCGTACTGCATCGTACTATGCCAGGCCGGAGCGCCCCGTTTATTATTTCTGTGGCAGCCTCGTCTCGTGGCGTCAAATCATGCTACCGCAGATCCAAACTGAAGTTCGCTGTTCACCTGACCGCCAAGCGTTCAGGGCGAACTCATGCCTCAGCACCGTGCTCTCAGGCTGCCATCAACTTGGACTTGTAACGGTTTTGCGCCGGTCACCTGAGCGTTTTAAGCTCGCAAGAGGAGACCGACGAGATGATCAAGCATTCAGAAGAGTTCAAGCAGGAAGCGGTGCGCATTGCGCTGACCAGTGGGCTATCGCGTGAGCGGGTGGCTGCCGATTTGGGGATCGGCAAGTCGACGCTGGGCAAGTGGATTGCGCATTATCGGCCAACAGACCTGACCGCAGCGCCACAGGTAGACCTGGCACGTGAGAACGAACGGCTCCGCCTTGAGAACCGCGTGCTCAAGGAGGAGAGGGATATCCTAAAAAAGGCCACGCAGTTCTTCGCGAGCCAACGGCCGTGAGGTTCGCGTTCGTGGAGAGCTGGCGCCATGTCTGGCCGGTGGAGACGATCTGCCGGGTGATGCGTGTCAGTCCGCGCGGCTATCGCTCATGGCGCACGCGACCGATCAGCCAGCGTGCGCGCACGGATATGAAGGTTCTGGCCCATATCCGGGAACAGTATCGCCTGAGCCTTGGCAGCTACGGTCGTCCTCGCATGACGATGGAGCTCAAAGAGGCGGGCCTCGATGTCGGTGAGCGCCGCGTTGGCAGGCTAATGAAGATCAACGGTATTCGGCCCGTTCGCACCCGCAGGCACAAGGTGACCACCGATAGCCATCATCGCCTGGGTGTTGCCGCCAACTGGCTGGATGGCGATTTTGTCGCTGCTGCACCCAACCAGAAGTGGGCGGGTGACATCACCTATATCTGGACGTCTGAAGGCTGGCTGTACCTCGCCGTCATCCTCGATCTGCATAGCCGCCGCGTTGTGGGCTGGGCAGTCAGCGACCGGATGAAGAAGGACTTGGCGATTAGGGCGCTGGACATGGCGGTGCGCCTCCGCAACCCGCCGCCAGGCTGCATCTTCCACTCTGATCGAGGCAGCCAATATTGTTCCTATGCCTATCAGAAAAAGCTTCAGGCTTACGGCCTGCGGCCATCGATGAGCGGCAAAGGAAATTGTTACGACTGTGATAACCTGCTGCGGCCTGATGGTCTGACCCATGCTACGATTGACCGCGTGTCATTGCGTTGACGTGTCGGCCATCAGGTCGCCCCGGCAACGGGCGAGATGTGACTTTATAGGAGCCTGACGGGTTCGCCCCTTCACAGTCCTGTCCTCTCTGTGCGGTGCCCGGGCACCGCGCAGAGAGGACAGGACATGAGCGACATAACGACCAACGCCGTAATCATCGGCGTCGATACGCACAAGGCCACGCATGTCGCTGTGGCAATCGATACCAAAGGCAGCCGCCTGGCAGCCTTCTCGGCTCCGGCGACAACCAAAGGCTATATTGCGCTCGAAGACTGGGCGTGTGCGATCGGCGCGATCACAGCCTTTGGTATCGAAGGAACGGGATCATATGGTGCTGGCTTGTCGCGTCACCTCCTTGCCCAAGGGCACAAGGTCGTCGAGGTAACGCGACCCAATCGACAGCTGCGCTATCAGCACGGCAAAACTGACAGCTTGGATGCCGAGGGAGCAGCCCGTTCCGTGCTAGCCGGGCAAGCGATCGCCGAACCCAAAACCCACAGCGGGTCGGTCGAGATGATCCGGCACCTTAAGATCGCTCGCGACACGGCCGTCAAAAGCCGGTCACAGGCCATGGTGACGCTGAAAACCTTGATCATCAATGCGCCCGCGTCGCTTCGCGACGGTCTTGATCAGATCAGCGGCAAAATCGCACTGATCCGGCATATCGCCGCGTTCAGGCCAGGTGCACTCACCTCGACCACCGCGTCGGCCAAAGCCGCTATGCGCGCCCTAGCGCGACGCTGGCTCGCGCTGCACGATGAAATCCAGGCGCATGACAAGGCGCTCGAACAACTCGTCGTCGCCCGCGCGCCGACATTGATCGCAGCGCACGGAATCGCCACGATGACAGCGGCAGAGATGCTCATCCTGGTCGGCGACGATCCTAACCGGATCCGTTCCGAATCCGCGCTCGCCAAGCTCTGCGGCGTTTGTCCAATCCCGGCGTCGAGTGGCAAAACCAACCGCTTCCGGCTTAATCGCGGCGGCAGTCGGCAAGCCAATGCCGCGCTCTATCGTGTCGCGATCGTACGGATGCGCAACCATCCGCCAACTCTCGCTTATGTCAGCAAACGTAAGAAGGACGGCAAAAGCAACCGCGAGATCATCCGCTGCCTCAAACGCTACATAGTCCGCGAAATTTTCACTCACCTGTGTCGCCCGGAAACAGCCTCGGCAGATGCTTGACAAATATAGGAGCCTCAACGCCTCTGTCGAAACGTTTTTCAAATCGCTGAAGGCTGAACTGATCTGGCGGCAGAAATGGCCGACACGGCGTCAGGCCGAAGCCGCAATCTTCCAGTACATCAACGGGTTCTACAACACCCGCAGGCGTCATTCATATCTGGGCGGTATCAGCCCGATCGCTTTCGAAGCCAAGGTGGCATAATGAGATAGGTGACCGGCGCAAAACCGTTACAAGTCCAAGTGTTAGCGTCCGCGTTCATGGTGTAATATCCGGTGTATGAGCTGGTGAATTTGGGGTGGGGCATGCCCCACCCCAAATTCGGCGGCTCTGGTGGCCACCGGGCTCATCGTTATGGTGGAGTTGTGAGACTTCAACCTGACGAAGAGGAATTCCCGATGACCGATGCCAGACTACTGATTGAAGAGCTTTCTGCGAAGAGCGGCGACGGTGATTTTTTACGCGCCATTGCCGAGAGCGTGATGCAGATCATCATGGAAGCCGACGTTGACGGCCTGATCGGCGCCGGCCGCCACGAACGCAGCGGTGAGCGCGCCACCTGGCGCAACGGCTACCGCGACCGTTCGTTGGACACCCGGGTCGGCACCCTCAACCTCAAAATACCCAAACTGCGAACCGGCACCTACTTCCCCGCCTTCCTGGAACCCAGGAAGATGGTTGAGAAGGCGCTGGTGGCCGTAATCCAGGAGGCGTGGATTGGCGGCGTCAGCACGCGCCGGGTCGATGAACTGGTACAGGCCATGGGCATGACCGGCATCTCCAAGTCATCGGTGTCCAAGTTGTGCAAGGACATCGACGAGCGGGTGCTGGCCTTCCTCAAACGCCCGCTCACCGGCGAATGGCCCTACATCTGGCTTGATGCCACGTATCTCAAGGTCCGTGAGGGCGGGCGGATCATCAGCGTTGCCGCGATAATCGCCGTTGCCGTCAACACCGAGGGCCGCCGCGAGATCGTCGGCCTGCATATCGGTCCCAGCGAAGCCGAGACCTTCTGGGCCACCTTCCTGAAGGACTTGGTGCGCCGCGGCCTGACCGGCGTGAAGCTGGTCATCTCCGATGCCCACGAAGGCCTCAAGGCGGCGATCACCCGCGTCATGGGCGCGACCTGGCAGCGCTGCCGCGTCCACTTCATGAGGAACGCGCTGGCGCACGTGCCCAAGGGCCAGCACACCATGGTCTCCGCCGCGATCCGGCAGGCGTTCATCCAGCCCGACCAGGCCAGCGCCGTCCAGACCTGGCGTCACGTCGCCGACCAGTTGCGCCCGCGCTGGCCCAAGCTCGGTGCCTGCATGGATGACGCCGAAACCGACGTGCTCGCCTAAACCGGCTTCCCCACCCAGCACCGCACGAAATTACACTCGACGAATCCACTCGAGCGGCTGAACAAGGAAGTGAAGCGCCGCGCCGACGTCGTCGGCATCTTCCCCAACGAGGACAGCATCATCCGCTTGGTCGGGGCAGTCCTCCTCGAGCAGAACGACGAGTGGCAACTCCAGCACCGCTACATGCAGATCGAAGGCTTCACCGAATTAGTACAGCCCATGATCGAGGAGGAAAACCAGCCCCTGAACATCACCGCCAAGGCCGCCTGACGATGAACCCAGACCACCGCCGAAATTACACCACCTTGACGGACGTGACCAGTCCAAGTTTCCTCCTCGAAACTTCGGGCGTAGATGATCAGTCGGTCATATTGCTCCCATTCTCTTGCGGCCCTTCCCGCCTGTTGGACGCCCGATAAGGGGCATGGCCTCATATCCATCAACCCGTAGACGGGTTCCCCTCGCTTCACTCGGTGACGGTTTCGTCCAACCCCTTGTTTCCGGCGTCAGCGGGAATGGTTCCGCCATAGGAAAAGGAAGCAGCTTATGCCCTACGACACACCCACCTATGGCTCCGATGATATCGTGGTCTGGCCTGACGGCACCTGGGCAACGCTCGGTGAGGTCCGGGCTGGCGATTATGCGCATATGTCCGATGATTATGAGATTGTCCGGTGCGACGGCCATGCGCGGTTGAAGGCGTTGGGCCTTGGCGAGGATCTGTATCTCGATCCGGGGTGAGAGGGAGAGTGGGGCCGGGAGGAAGTGGCCCTGCCGGGGGTAGAGAGAGTGTCCGGCGGGGTTGCTCCATTCCTGCTCTCCCGGAGACCTTCCACCATGACCAACCACCGTTCCAGCACCGCGCTGAACCTCGTGCCCGATGCCGCTCGCCAGGATTTTGCCGCGCGCGCGGACAATCTGCTGGCCGCTGCCCGACTGCTCCTGCCCGCACTGGAAGGGGGGCGCGTAATCGATGCGGCCACTTTGCGCGAGGCCATGGTGCAGGCTTTCGGCGGCAGCGACGCCCAAGGCGCCTGGGACTGGAAAAGCGCCTATGACGCCTGCGAGGCGGCGGCGATCCTGTTCCTCAGAAAATACGGCGCCGGGATCGTTGCGCGCGAACCGACTGCAGCGCTGGCACTGATCGAGCGCATCGCCAGCCTGCTGCCGACCCACACGCGCCGTTCGGAAACCTCGCAGGCACTCCAGCAATTTTCGACGCCGATGGGGCTTGCCTATGTGGCCGCCTGCGCCGCTGCGCTCTCGCCTGCCGACAGCGTTCTGGAACCCTCGGCAGGCACCGGCATGCTGGCGGTTCACGCGCATCTGTCGCGCGCTGGCCTCGCCCTTAATGAATATGCTGAAACGCGCGGAGAACTTATTGCCCGGCTGTTTCGAGGGGCGCGGGTCTGGGCGCATGACGCGGCCTCCATCGATGACCGGCTGACGCCGAGTGTCAGGCCGACGGTGGTTCTGATGAACCCGCCTTTCTCGGCGGTGGCGCATGTCGAGCGTACCATGAAGGATGCTGCCCTGCGCCATATTGCCTCGGCACTCTACCGGCTCGAACCCGGTGGTCGACTGGTGGCGATTACGGGCGCGGGCTGTTCGCCCAATAGCCCGGCATGGCATGAGAGCTTCAAGGCGCTGCAAGCGTTCGGTCGCGTGGTGTTCACCGCCGCCATCGACGGCAAGGTCTATTACAAGCACGGCACCACCATCGACACGCGCATCACCGTGGTCGACAAGCTGCCTGCCGAAAACGCCGACCAGTTCCCTGCCGACGCCGGACTTGCACCCGACACGGCAACGCTGCTGCGATGGGTGCTGGACCAGGTGCCGCCGCGCCTGCCCGTGACGCTTCCTCCTCCGCCACCGCCCGCCACGACGCAGGCCATCGTATTGCCGATCACGGGTGCCCCTACTGCCCGGCCTGCGGTGGTCAAGACGCCCGCGCCCGCGACCACTGGTGAGCAAGCGGGCAAGACGGAGGAGGCTGTTCCCGACCTCACCTATGAAACGGTGGATTGGATACCACCCGCCGACCGGCTCGGTGACAGCATCTACGAGCCCTATATGCTCCAGTCGATCATCATCCCTGGCGCTGGCGCGCATCCGACGCCGCTGGTGCAATCCGCCGCCATGGCTTCGGTGGCGCCGCCCAAACCCTCCTACCGGCCACATTTGCCGCCGCAGTTGGCGATGCTCGGCATCCTGTCCGACGCGCAGATCGAATCGGTGATCTATGCGGGCGAAGCCCATGCGGGACATCTCTCGGGCGCATGGAAGGTCGATGCGACCTGCGACATCGTTACCGCCGCGCCAGAGGGTGCCGAAGATGCTGTCCGTTTTCGCCGGGGCTGGTTCCTCGGCGATGGCACCGGCGCGGGCAAGGGGCGGCAGGTCGCGGCGATCATTCTCGACAATTGGCTGAAGGGCCGACGCAAGGCGCTGTGGCTGTCGGTCTCGGATCGGTTGCTTGAGGATGCCCAGCGTGACTGGTCCGCGCTCGATCAGGAACGGTTGCTGGTGACGCCCTTGTCGCGTTTCAAGCAGGGCAGCGCCATCCGCCTCGACGAAGGCGTGCTGTTCACCACCTACGCGACGCTGCGCTCGCAGGAGCGCGGGGGCAAGAAATCGCGCGTCGATCAGATCATCGAATGGCTGGGCGCTGATTTCGACGGGGTGATCGTGTTCGACGAGGCGCACGCCATGGCCAATGCCGCTGGTGGCAAGGGCGCGCGCGGGGATGTCGCCGCCTCGCAGCAGGGCCGCGCCGGGCTTCGGCTTCAACATGCGCTGCCCAATGCCCGCATCGTCTACGTCTCGGCCACTGGCGCGACGACCGTGCAGAACCTTGCCTATGCCCAGCGCCTCGGTCTCTGGGGCGGCGATGATTTCCCGTTTGCGACGCGGGGCGAGTTCGTCACCGCGATCGAGAATGGCGGGGTCGCGGCGATGGAGGTGCTCGCGAGGGATCTGAAAGCGCTGGGGCTCTATGCAGCGCGCTCGCTGTCTTTCGATGGCGTCGAATATGAGATGCTCGAGCACCGGCTGACTTCCGAGCAGGTTCGCATTTATGACAGCTATGCTTCGGCTTTCGAGGTGATCCACAACAATCTGGATGCCGCGCTCGAAGCCGCCGGTGTCACCAGTTCCGAGCATGGTACGCTGAACCGTCAGGCCAAAGCGGCTGCTAAATCCACATATCAGGGGATGCTCCAGCGCTTCTTCAACCATCTCATCACCAGCATGCAGACACCCGCCGTTATCGCCAGCATCGAGCGCGATCTGGCGGCCGGCCACGCTGCCGTGGTGCAGATCGTTTCGACCGGTGAGGCGATGCAGGAACACCGCCTCGCCGAGATCCCGACCGATGAATGGAACGACGTCTCTGTAGACATCACGCCGAGGGACGGCGTTCTCTCCTACCTCGAGCACAGCTTCCCGGTGCAACTCCACGAGCCGTTCACCGACAGCGAGGGCAACTTTTCGTCCAGGCCGGTGACGGATGCGGAGGGGAACCCCGTGGTCAATCGCGAAGCCGTGCGTTTGCGCGATGCGATGATCGAGCGGCTTGCGGCCTTGCCGCCGGTTCCCGGGGCGCTGGACCAGATCGTCCAGCATTTCGGGACGGAGATGGTGGCCGAGGTCACGGGGCGGTCGCGGCGCGTGGTGCCCAAGCAGCGCGACGACGGCACGGTGCGCTTTGCGGTCGAGAACCGTCCGGCCTCGGCGGCATTGCATGAGACCGATGCCTTCCAGAGCGATCAGAAGCGTATCCTGGTGTTTTCCGAAGCGGGTGGCACGGGCCGGAGCTATCATGCCGATCTCGGTGCGGTGAACCAGCGCCGCCGTATCCATTACCTGCTCGAAGCGGGCTGGAAGGCCGATGCCGCGATCCAGGGCTTCGGGCGCACCAATCGCACCAATCAGAAACAGCCGCCGCTGTTCCGGCCAGTTTCGACCGATGTGAAGGCGCAGAAGCGCTTCATCTCCACCATCGCCCGGCGTCTCGACTCACTGGGTGCGATCACGCGCGGCCAGCGCCAGACCGGCGGACAGAATATGTTCCGGCCCGAGGACAATCTGGAGAGTTGGTACGCGCGTGATGCGTTGCGCCAGCTTTATGTGCTGCTCGGGCGCTGCAAGGTCGAGGGCTGCTCGCTCGCCCGCTTCGAAGCGGCAACCGGCCTGTCGCTGCTCGACAGCGAGGGTGGGCTGAAGGATGAACTGCCCGGCATCAACACCTTCCTCAACCGTATGTTGGCGCTCACCGTCGCCATGCAGAACCTGCTGTTCGAGGCGTTCGAGGGCCTGCTCACCGCCCGGATCGAACAGGCGCAGGCATCGGGCAGTTATGAGGTTGGGCTGGAGACCTTGCAGGCCGAGAGCTTCCGCATCGTCGGCCGCGCGCCGATCTACACCCATCCGGGCACCGGCGCGCAGACTTCGCTGCTGACGATTGAGCGCAAGGATCGGCTCATGCCGCTGTCGCTGGCCGACGCGCTGGAGCAGGCTGATACGCGGGGGGCGAAACTGCTGGTGAATGCGAAATCCGGCAAGGCCGCCATCCAGCGCCGGGCACGCAGCGTCATCGATGATGATGGAGGCGTGCATTCGCGCGTGCGCCTCGTCTGGCCGCTCAAGGATGCGGTGATTCCCGCCGAGACGCTGCTCGCCGCCGAATGGGAAGAAGCGGATCGGGCGACGTTCAGCGCGGCGTGGGAGGCCGAGCTTGTGGGGCTGCCTGAGCATCAGATTTCGACGCTGCATATGGTGTCGGGGCTGCTGCTGCCGATCTGGAAATTGCTCCCCGACGAATCGACGCGCATCTATCGGCTTCAGACCGATGATGGCGAGCGCGTGATCGGCCGCCGCGTTTCCCCGGCCTGGGCGGCGCGGGTCGCAAATGACGACGGTCCGGTCAGGCTGGCCGGCGAGGACGCCATGGCCATGCTGATGTCCGGCGAAGCCACGCTGCTGCTGGCGGGCAACCAGAAACTCCAGCGGGTTCGCGCGATGAACGACTGGCGGATCGAACTCAGCGGCTTCAACGATCTGGGGGTCGAGCGATTGAAAGCCATGGGCTTGATCTCCGAGATCGTCTCGTGGAAGCTGAAGCTCTACGTGCCGACAGGGGCTGTCGGCGTTGGCGTGCTGGAGCGCCTGTTCGATCGTTTCCCGATCGAACGGATTTCCTCGCGTCAGGCCGCCTGAGGAGCCCCATGATGCAAAGTCCCGCCAGCCAGATTGCCTACGCCTTGGCCGAGAACGCGGAAAGCGTATGCCGCCATTATCTTTCAAAGGGTCACAAGGAGGGTCGATACTGGCTGGTGGGTGATGTGTATAACACCCCTGGTCGTAGCCTCTATGTCCGCCTCACGACCTCGCCGGAGGGACGTGGGGCGGCGGGCAAGTGGACCGATGCGCAGAATGGCGATCACGGCGATTTGCTCGACGTGATCGCCGCCACCTGCGGGCATCATACCTTGCGCGAAACGCTCGACGAGGCCCGCCATTTCCTGAGCCTGCCCATGCCTTTGCCGATGGAGGACAAGCCCTTGCGCAAAGCCAAAGCGCCGACCGGCACGCCAGAAGCGGCGCGGCGGCTCTTTGCAGCCTCCAAGCCGATGACGGGCAGTCTGGCGGGCACCTATCTTGCCTCCCGGGACATCACGAATCTTGCCGGTTGCGAAGCGCTGCGTTTCCATCCGCATTGCTGGTATCGGGCATCGGATGATGACCTTGCCGATGTTCGCCCCGCATGGCCGGCGATGGTCGCGGCGGTCACCGATCTCGATGGCAGCATCACCGGCGTGCATCGCACCTGGCTGATGCGCGATGGTTCGGGCAAGGCGCCCGTCGCCTATCCGCGGCGCGCCATGGGCCATCTGCTCGGGCACGGTGTTCGGTTCGGGCAAGCGGGTGCCGTGATGGTCGCCGGCGAGGGCATCGAAACCATCCTGTCGCTGCGGCAGGTGATGCCTGGCCTGCCGATGATCGCCGCGCTGTCCGCCGCCCATCTCGCCGCCATCTTCCTTCCGGCCGTTTTGCAAAGGCTCTATGTCGCTTGCGATGCCGATCCCGCAGGCGCGGCGGCGTTGACGAAGCTGACCCGTCGGGCAATCGCATCGGGGATCGAACTCGTGCCGCTCAAACCCAGGCTCGACGACTTCAACAGCGATCTGCGCGCTTTCGGAAGGGATAGGCTGTCGGAGCAGGTTCGGGTTCAGCTATGGGCGGATGACGCGGCACATGTCCTGACGAACGGGTGAAGGCAAGCCGAGGATTCCCGTTCGGTGTCATGCGGCGGGGAGCGCCGGAGATCGCCCATGCCAGAGTGCCACGCCTCGGCCTTCGTCAGAGGGCGCTTGCGGCAAGCGGTGCGGGACAGCAATGGCGGGCGGGCAGCTATTTTCCGCCGGGGCTGAAGCCCCTTTGCATCGCGAAGCAAAATAGCCACCCGCCCGCCATCCTCCACATGCGTTCCGGCCTCGCCAGAGGGCGAGGTGCGGTCCCGCGCCGCCCGCCGCCGGGCAGCGCCACGAAGGCCGCGAGAGGCGCGGCTGACAGGCAAGGGACACTTCTCATGGCGACCCCATTTGACCAGCATGACGACGAACAGGAACCCCAACCCGGCGGCACCGCCTATGTTCTTCAGGAAATGCAACTCTACGGCTACCGGCCCTTCGAGGATGAGCCCGACCAGCGCCTCTTGCCGGAAGATCCCCATATCGAGCGCGCGGTTGCCGACATGTTCGACGGTCTGGTGTCCTCGCTGATCGACACGCGGATCGAGCCTGATCTCGAAGATCTCGCCTGGGGCATCGTCAACGTCTTCCAGCGCGCTGCCGAGCGGATCGAACGCGAGCTGGACAGCAATGAGCGGAAGCAAAAGCGGCTCCGGCATGAATATGATGGCAGCGAGGTCGCATCGGTCGAACTGGAGCGTGCGACGGCCGAGGGCATCACCATGCTCGAACGCCGCGACACGATGGAATTCTTCCGCGATGCCGCCGCCGATCAGTTCCGCATCCATATCCGCAAGCCCTGGCTCCCCCGTTCCAGGCCGATGGTCAATCATAAGGCGCTGACCTCGGCGGTGATCGACAGCCGCACGTTCTCCGACAAGCGCAAATATCAGGATGCGAAAGTGCTGAACCCCGATGGCGTGCGGATCGCCTTCACCGGGGGTGCCGACTGCAACGATCACCAGCGCATCTATGCCGTGCTCGACAAGGTTCATCAGCGCGTGCCCCAGATGATTCTGCTCCACGGCGGTACGCCGACCGG
The DNA here is from genome assembly GCF_057401885.1 of Novosphingobium sp. 550D. Taxonomy (NCBI): domain Bacteria; kingdom Pseudomonadati; phylum Pseudomonadota; class Alphaproteobacteria; order Sphingomonadales; family Sphingomonadaceae; genus Novosphingobium; species Novosphingobium sp. 550D. The sequence goes on from NZ_CM171613.1 coordinate 866,877, forward strand.
CGCCGAGCGTATCGCCGCCTGCTGGGCGCGAGACCGCAATGTGCCGCAGGTGCCCTATCAGCCTGACTGGAATCGCCACAAGAAGGCCGCGCCCTTCAAGCGCAACGATGCCATGCTCGAAACCATGCCCAAGGGCGTCATCGTCTTCCCAGGCACCGGCATTCAGGACAACCTTGCCGACAAGGCCCGTAAGCTGGGCATCAAGCTCTGGGATTTCCGCGAGCGGAGGGGGTAATGGGAACATATCAAGAATATCGCCCTTGCGCCTCATGCTATTCGAGGATTATTCTCTGGCTCTGGACCGGGCATCTTCGTCCGGCCCGGAGCGGGAGTCTTCGCCTGATGACGTGCAAGAATGCCAGAAACGCCGAGATGGAAAGGCTGTATAGCGACGGCGCGACCTATGCCGCGCTTGGCCGCCAGTTTCAGCTATCCGCGTCTCGGGTGGTTCAGATCATCGCAAATGTCAGGCGAGCACGTATCAAGCTCCAGCGCCGTCTGGATGCGCCACTACGCCATACGACGTGAGTTCGCTGTTTACGGTCGACGCTCAGCCTCGCTGTGGCTGGTGTGCGGCCACGCCCGACTACATCGCCTATCATGACACCGAATGGGGTTTCCCTGTCGATGATGATCGCCGCCTGTTCGAAAAGCTCAGTCTTGAAGGTTTCCAGTCGGGCCTTTCCTGGCGCACCATTCTGGCCAAACGCGAGAATTTCCGCGCGGCCTTCGCGGGATTCGATTTTGAGCGCATCGCCGGATTTACCGAGGTCGATGTCGAACGCCTGTTACAGGATACCGGCATTGTACGGCATCGCGGCAAGATCGCGGCGGTGATCAACAACGCCGCTCGCGCGCAGGCGCTGGTGCGCGAGGCTGGATCGCTCGCCGCCTATGTCTGGAGTTTCGAGCCTGGCGGCAAAGATATTCCCTATCTCGCCTCAACTTCCCCGGCGTCGGTGGCGATGTCGAAAGATCTGAAGAAGCATGGATGGGCTTTTGTCGGCCCAACCACGGTGCATGCCTTCATGCAAGCCATGGGCCTCATCAACGATCATGCCGAGGGTTGTATGATCCGCGCGAAGGTCGATAGCGCGCGACAGACGTTCCGGCGCCCCAGGCAAAGGCCGGGAATCTGACGAATTTGATGCTGCGCTGGCCCGCATGGTGCTCACCAGGCCGGATCGATCTCGACGTATTCGGTTTGAGTTTGCAGGCTTTGGTATCAAGCTGTTGATGGCGCAATTGGTCGTTATGCGGGGGCATGACCATGCATCATGCCTGTCGCAATGCGCGTCCCTTCGCTTGCCGGTCCGTTGAATACGGCGGGGCCATTCGTCATGTCAGGCTTCACCATAGGCCCGCAGCCGCAGCCTTCGGGCAGAGCGCCAAGGCCGAGAAAAGGGGGTGAGGTCGGTTCTCTACTGGCCGGGCATTGGTCCAGCCCCATGCCGCAACGATTGCTGACTTCATCCGCATCTTCTCGGCGCCGCTCACCGCCAAGGGAAGCGCCCTCCGCCTGACTGATCCCCTAAGCCCGCTCGTTTTCCGGCGGCAACCCCGGCGGGCCGGGCCGTGTTGGCGCCAAGGCGCCTGCCCGCACCACCCCGACCCTTGGGGGTCACGTCTCCGCTGCGCTGCGATGCCGCCGTCTCCCGACGGTCTTGGCCGGGTCTCGTCGGAGGGACGGTCCCTCGGGCGGAAGCAACGGAGATTTGAAATGCAGAACATCGTCATTCTCGCCGGCAACATTGGCCAGGAACCCGAAACCCGCACCACGCAGGGTGGAACCTCGATCACCCACTTCACCCTCGCGACTTCGCGCCCGCGCTATTTCGAAGGCAAGGTGCAGCGGGACAAGGATGGCTACCGCATCCAGGAAACCGAATGGCACCGCATCACCGTGTTCAACGGCCTCGGCAAGACGGTCCAGGAGCATTGCGCCAAGGGCATGAAGGTGCTGGTCCGCGGCCGCATCCACTACACCAAATGGACCGATCAGCAGGGCAATGACCGCTACGGCTGCGAGATCATCGCCGAAACCGTCGATTTCCTGAGCCGGGCCAAGGCAGCCGACACCAGCGGTTCGGGCGCGGCCAACGATATCGATGACGATATTCCGTTCTGAGCGGGTCGTTCGGCCCGGCGGCATCCGCCGCCGGGCCTTCGTTCCCTTTCGAACCCATTCCATCGTCCCTTAAATCCGTGAGAAAAATCATGAGCCGTCACACCATCACAGTTCGTTCGCACAATGCCTGCGACGAGGAAGCTACCATCGGCTTCGATCCGCCGATGCAAACCTACTTCCTTCACGCCTTCATGCACGTTGACGGCAATCTCGGGATCTGGCTGGGCGGTCGATTCGGTGAGTTCAAGGAACTCGACACCCTGATCGCAACCGTCCTGAGGTGGGGCTATACGCTGGAGGGCCTCACCGAGGAGGTCATCGCCGGTATGGCCGTCGAAGCCGCTCGCCCACACCGGCCTTCGCTGGTCGAACGGCACGGTTGGCCGATCCGCTAAAGCCATGGCGCCGCCGATAGTGGCGCCATTCAACTTGCGCGTTCGAGGCCCAGAAATTCGACAAAAGGGTCGAAATCGCGATCACTGTAAAGCAGGGCATGGCCGCTCTCGATGCAGCGTGTCGCGATCAGTGTGTCGATTGTTTTGCGCACCGTAACGCCTCTGGCCCGCAGATCGCGGAAATTACGGGCTGCCTGCACTGCGACGTCCCGGCCACCGATTTCGACGAGGTCAAGACTGGTCAGCAGTCGATGCGCGCGGTAGAAATCGCGCTCGCTGGTGAAGCCCTGTAGAACTTCGGTCAGGATGAGATCGCCGATCGCCAACGGCGCCTCGCCGAGCAGGCGGTCGAGTGTTTCGACTTCCCGGGTCGCTGTGCCACGGAAGAAATCGATCCAAACGCTCGAATCGATGAGGATCATCCGTCATGCCGCATGGCGTCGAGATCACCCTGCCAATCGAGTTTGCCACGCAAATCGCGCAATTCTCTTTGGTGGCCAAGCTTGACGAGGGTGCGCAAGCCCAGTTCGACCGCCTCGCGTTTGGTTTTGAGGCCCGTCGCCCGTAATGCATCGGCCATGAGGTGATCGTCGATCTGGATGTTGGTGCGCATGATGTGTATCCTTCGGGATTAATATACACATCGACATGCGGATTGGCCAGTGCTGTCATGCGACAAGCTGAGGGCAACGGTCATAGCCCGGTCTAGCTGGATCAGGTTCCAGACGAGCGACTGGGCGATTCTAGCATGGTGGCCCAGCCTGCCTCCCGCGAAGTCCATCCCCGCTCTCGATTGGCGCTGATCCCTTGGCCGAAGCCCGGCCTCCTTCAATCAACCCACAAGGGGTCCGCTACGCATATGCGTGCGGCCGCGCCTTTCAGGCGCGGTGATTGCGGCCTGTCCCCAGCCCGCAGGGCACCTGTCGAGCGGGGATGGTCTCCGCTCCCCGACAGGAGTTTTGCATCATGCCGCTCAAGACCGCCCAGTCGCTCGCCTGGAACCTCGCCAAGACGCTGATGACCGTTATTGCCCTCATCCAGACCGAACACGGCTTTTATGCGCTGCCCGCCAGCGAATTCGATGGCGACCCGCGTATGGTGCTCGCCGAATACGATCCCTACCCATCCTGATCGCCAAAGGCGCTCATGCTGATCCGCAGCAAAATGCGGCTTTTCCTGCCAGATCTTGCCAGCTATAAGGGATTGGCAAGACCGCGCTGTGAAACCAGATAGTGAGCGCGTCCCGATCCGGAAATCCGAAAAGGACGCACCATGATTATTTTCCTCGTTCTCGGCCTGTTTGCCAGCCTCTACATGCTCTGGCTGCTGTTTGCCCTCGCGGCGCAGGCGCTGCCATTTTACGCGGGCATTTCGGTCGCATTCCTCCTGCACCATCTGGGATGCGGCTATGTCGCCTCGATTGTCGTGGGGTTCATCGCTGGCGCGTTCACGCTCGGCCTTGGCCAGGCGTTGTTCGTGCAGAGCCGATCGACATCCGTGCGTTGTGCGATTGCAGTTCTTTTCATCGCACCGGCTGCTATCGCGGGCTACAGTGCCACGCATGGCGTCGTTGGTCATGTCATTGGCAACGGCGTCTTCGCGACGTTGGTGGGCCTGGTGGGGGCACTCGGTATCGCCAACACCGCATGGCGCCATCTTGCTTCTGGCCCGATTGCCCCGCGCATCTGAACGCTTCAGCCTCTGGTCCGGTAAGGCGCCGACCTGCTTGGGAGACCATCATCCCGCAATAGTCGGGTGACAGGTCGGCTCAGGATACAAATCCCTACTATACTGGGTGGAAGTGATGTAGGGTAACCGCGACGACACCCGAATGACACTTCGGGAGATCGTAGCGAGAAACTTGCGGCATGTGCGTCGGGCCAAAGGCCTGTCGCAGGAGGAATTGGCGCATCGTGCGGGTTTTGATCGCAATTATGTCGGCATGCTTGAGCGACAGGAAAATTCGCCGACTGTCGATACGGTCGAGCGCCTCGCTGCCGTTCTTGAAATCCAGCCTTTCTTGCTGTTGGTGGAGAATATCGACAGCACTGATCCTTTTTGAATATCGGCGTTTCGTTTACCCGGCGATGGCAATTTGTTCGCCCGTCGTTAGGCGCAATCGCCCCTTGTTCCAATTTGGTTGCTATTCTCTGGGCAGGCTCTCCATCGCGCGCAAGCCTGTCGGGCGATTGTCATGACCGATCGAACCTTTCTCGACGCGCCGCCTTCAGGCGAGGTGCTGACCGCCTATGATATGGCGCATCTGACTTCCTATTTGCGGCTGCTTGATGCCGCCGCCGATCCGACCGCCACCTGGCAGGACGCGGCTCAGATCATTTTGGGGATCGATCCGGCCGTAGATCCCGACAGTGCACGGCGTATTCACGATGCACACCTGGCCCGAGCCCGCTGGATGACGGAGGTTGGTTATCGACAACTGGCGGCGTTCGAGCGAGCGCGTTGGCGGTAATCACGCTTGGTCAAGTCCCTTATCTACCGCCATAATCCGGCCAAAAGGGGCTTTTTGTACAGCTTGATGCCCGACACTCTCCCTGTCCAAAAAGACAACGGGAGAGGTTCGATGGGAAACGTTCGCGATTGGCGAGACGAAAATCCGTTCGCACCGGCAGAACAGTTCAGCCTGCCACAATTCGCGCTGCAATTCCTGCTCCGCAACCGGAACTATCAGCGTGAGTACGGCGACTTGGTGCAGGACCCCGCCTCGTCGGATGAAGCGGCCAAAGCTCGTGTAGCGCATCGCTGGGGGTTGCGATTTCCTGGTCGATCCTGCTGAGGCCTGCCCGGCCGATGAGCCAATCTGGCGAGCAGATGCTCTGGGTTATGTTGTGCTACTTGCACAGTGGCCGCAAGGGTTTGCCGATTTCACGCCCATCCATTTTGCCGACATTGGTGATATAACCGCGCGGCATGAGGATACCGATGGCCTTCATCTGACCCTGGGGTCGGGCGAAGGCATCATTCGCCTGTTCTGTCAGGCTGGCCCTTCGGTCTGGGGTAGTGTCGTCATGCCGATAGAGCCGGTCAATCCGGCGCGCCGCAAAGTGACGGAATGGTTTCAGGCCTTGTTGAACGGGAAAGCGCACGGCTTTTCCCCGGAGGCCGCGGATTTGACGCCGCAATTGCGGCACTATCTCGCCAGATTGCTGTTCCTGCTCGACGCGCGCGCAGCCGGTGCGACCATGCAGGACCTTGCCGAGGAATTGCTCGAGGCGCAGGGCGTCACGATCAGGGGCGCTGATTTCGCCGACAGCGCGCAGCGACAGCGTTTGCGTCACTGGCGCCGGGATGCCGAATGGCTGGTGACTGGCGGCTACCGGGATCTTCTTGCCGGGCGCTGGCCTCGCAACCGGCGGCGGTCGATCTGACCGTTTCGACCTTGCGGCTTGTCCTTCCTGCTGAAGCGCAAGGGACATCTTCAATATTTTTGCGCGTCCCTCCCAGGGACATCTCGCTTCCGCCAGCCTGATCTCCTCATCGCCGCCAAGCGCCTCTGCTGGCGGTCCTTTGCAGGAGGATGCCCATGCAACCCGTCGAAGCCGATCATCGCCCACGCTACCTCAAGGAGATCAATCCCGCGCCCGTCCAGGCGCATTATCTGACGACCCCTGATGCCGCGACGCATCTCGGCCTTTCCCCGCGCACGCTGGAAAAGCACCGCTGCTATGGCACCGGCCCCGTCTATCGGCGCCGTGGCGGTCGGATCGTCTACGCCATTACCGATCTCGATGCCTGGGCAACTCTGGGAACGCGCCGCTCCACCTCCGATCCGGGGCATGGCACCGTCCATCCGGCCAAGCGCCTGCCGGCGGGAGCCTGAACGGCCATGCCGCGGATTTTGCCCCTGAAATCCGGCGAACGCGCCCAGCTCGACCTGTTTCGGTCGATGCCGGGCGACATCCCGCCGCGCGATGCCCAAGATCTGATGGCCTGGCCCTTCTTCAGCCTCGCCAAGCGTCGGCGGACCGCGCCCATCGATTTTCGCATGGGCGAGACATGGATTTCCGTCGAGGCCGTGGCGGAGCATGGCATGGCGACCATCTGGGATGCCGACGTGCTGATCTGGGCCGCCAGCCAACTGGTCGAGGCGCGCGATGCCGGGCGCGCGACCTCGCGGCTCATGGTTACGACGCCGCATGAGATACTGAGCTTTATCGGCCGAGGCACCGGGCGCGATCATTATGATCGGCTCAAGGCGGCGCTCGACCGCCTGCAATCGACCAGCGTTGCCACCTCGATCCGCCAGCGGCATCAACGGCGGCGCCATCGCTTCTCGTGGATCAACGAATGGCGTGAACTGGCCGATGGCGATGGTCGTGCGCTCGGCATCGAATTGATCCTGCCCGACTGGTTCTATGCGGGCGTCATCGACAGCGCACTCGTGCTGACCATAGATCGGGCTTATTTCAGCCTGACGGGCGGCCTTGAACGCTGGCTCTATCGCATCGTGCGCAAACATGGCGGACACCAACCCGGAGGCTGGAGCTTCGATATTGCGCATCTCCATCTCAAATCCGGTGCGCTCTCCCCGCTCAAGCAATTTGCTTTCGAGTTGCGGGCCATCGTCCTTCACCAGACCTTACCGGGCTACACACTGTCGCTAGGCCGAGCCTTCGGGCGTGAGCGTCTCAACTTTGTCCCGCTCCCTGAAGATGGCCTTGAACGGGCCATGCGTCGCCTGCGGCTGCCTGTGGATAAGTCCGGGGATAGGCGGTGATGACACTCGGCCTATTAAAAACCACCGGAGTCGGCCCATTGAAAACCGCTGACTCGGCCTATTGGAAACCACACCCCCTTGCAACTCCATGGAATCGCAGGAAGATTCGGCTCCCTTCTAACTATGCTAACATTAAAAACCTAACTGCTTCGCACGCGCGCGCGCAAGGCGGGGCCATTTTGAGATTGTTTCTCCAGGAAATTCTGGGTCGTTCATGCGGATCAAGGGCAGCATCTGAGTACGACTGGAAACGATATTCATCGTATCCGCACCATATACTACGCCGCTGTAAGCGAAGCAACGCTTCTGTTGGGAATGGTCCCTTGCGCCACCAACAGCACGCTTTGATCACGCACCTCTCAACGGCCGGGAGGCGGCCATGATCGTCCTTGCTGGCGATTGCCGCCAGATCATGCCGGCCCACGCCCCCTTCGACATGATCCTGGCCGATCCGCCCTATGGCGACACGTCGCTGGGCTGGGATCGCCGTGTCGAGGGCTGGTTACCGCTGGCTCGCCAGGCCTTGGCGCCTTCCGGCTCGCTGTGGATCTTCGGATCGTTGCGCAGCTTCATGGCGCTGGGGCAAGAGTTCGCCTCCGCAGGCCTGCGCTATGCGCAGGAGATTGTCTGGGAAAAGCAGAACGGCAGCGCGTTCCATGCTGATCGCTTCAAGCGTGTTCATGAACTGGCGGTGCAATTCTACCGCGACGATGCCGCCTGGGGCAGCATCTACAATGCTGTCCAGAAAACCCATGACGCCACCGCGCGCACCGTTCGGCGCAAGCAGCGCCCGCCGCATACCGGGCGCATCGATGCAGGGCATTACGTCAGCGAGGATGGCGGCCCGCGCCTGATGCGCTCGGTGATCTATGCGCGCAATTGTCACGGCCGGGCCATCCATCCGACTGAAAAACCGGTCGGTCTCCTCGAAATCCTGATTCGCACGAGTTGCCCCGAAGGTGGCCTTCTGGGCGACTGGTTCGCCGGTTCCGGCGCGGCGGGCGAGGCCGCCCGTGCAACCGGCCGGCGCTATCTCGGCTGCGAGATCGACCCCGCCATGGCCGCTCGGGCGCAAGCGCGCATCGCAGCGGTGCTGTCGTTCGGTGGAGCGGCAGCGGCCCGTTCCTTCTTCCCTGGAGATCAGCCATGACACAGCAAACGCCATCGGGCGAACCAGTTCCTATGCGTGGGATTGCCGCGCGCAAGGCGCACACCGAAGTCGAGATCCTCTGGATCGAGAAGCGTCTCGAACACTGGATTCGTTTCGGCCGGATCGCGGGCGAGCAGATTCTGACGCGGCGTTCGCGCATCCTCTCATTCCGGCCGGGCGCGGTGTTTGCCTTCGTGCGCTGGTCGGCCAATGACTATGGCACGGTGTCTTCGCACATCGACATCGTGCGGGCTATCCTGCCGGGCGAAGCCTATACGACGGTGCCTTTCGTGCGGCCCGGCGGCGAAGTGCTGCTCTCGATCCAGGGCTGGGCCAAGGTGCGCCGCGTGCTCGATGCGGTCGATGCAGTGGAAGCGGCAGGCCTCGATCCGTGTGACGCCGCGCCCGATCACTGGCGGCATGTCCACAACCGTCTGACCGCAGGTGAGGCGCCACGTCTCTACACCCCCGAGCGCCATCAGGCATGGCTCAAGCGCAAGGCGCTTGAACAATGATCCGCTCCGCCTTCTATCGCTTCTGGCCGGAATTGGTCGGCACGACAATCGGCCTTGCGCTGGCCCCATTGATCATGCCGATGCCCAAGCTGCTGCTGTGGAATGCCAGCGCCAGCGCACCCATGGGTCTCTACCGGCTCAATCCCGTTGCCCTGCCCGAGGTTGGCGACATAGTTGCGATCATACCGCCGCCGTCGCTCGCCCGCGTGATGGCCGAGCGGCATTATCTGCCTGACGGCGTGCCCCTTCTGAAGCATGTCGCGGCGCTATCCGGCGCGCGCGTCTGCCGCATCGACAGCGCAATCCTGATCGACGGACGGTTTGCCGCCATCGCGCGTACCGTCGACAGCCATGGCCGACCTCTGCCGGTCTGGCGCGGCTGCCATGTGCTGCGGGCTGACGAAGTGTTTCTGCTCAACGCCGCCGCCGACAGCTTCGACGGGCGTTATTTCGGGGCGTTGCCTGCGGCAGGTGTGCTGGGTCGCGCCGCGCCGATCCTTACCCGCGATACACCATCGGCGCCGCTCGTCTGGCGCATTTTTTCAACCTCGATTTCGCTCACCCCCCCCCCCGTTTAAGCAAAGGATCTGACCATGACCATTATCGGTGAATTCAAAGCCACCAAGGAGGGCTTCGAAGGGCATATCCGCACCTTCTGCCTCGACGTCGATATTGTCATCATCACGGTGCTGGACGGGCGCGTAGGGCACTACACCGTTCACCGCGGACGCGGACAATACGGCCCCCGGATCGGCCATGGCGAACAGCGCGAGGATGGCACGCTGGGCAGTCGCATCGTGCTGGTCATCGACGATCCTTCCTTCGCCGCGCCGCTACATGCCGAACTCTATGCCTCGCTTCTCTACGAGGGGCGGCACGACCTTTTCTGGAAACAGCCTGCCGAGCGACGGCAGCTTTCCTGAAACCGCGCCTCATTACTCGCGCACGCAAGGCGCGGGCTTTTTCCCGAATTCCTATCACGCAAAGCAGGAGGCATCCCATGCAGATTGGTTTGTTCCACGAGATCACCGACGGCTTTTCCGGGCGCATCCGCACCCCGGTCCTCGACCTTGCGGTCATGCTCGTTCCCAACCGCCGACGGACCCATGACAAACAGGCCCATGACAAGGCGCCCGATTGGCGGCTACACATTGCCGACGACAGCCTCGCGGCGGGTCTCGGTGCCCAGATCGGCGCGGGCTGGACGCATGAGAGCGAGGCTGCCGGGCAGTTCATCGGCGTCGAGATCGACTGCCCGACTTTCGATGGCCCCTTGCATGCCAATCTGCTCTCGCCCCGCCGTTCCGGCGAGCCGTATATGCTGCTCTGGCAGCGGCAGGCGCGCAAACCGGCAGCGGAGTGAGCGTGATGCCATTGCACCTTCCCCGCACGGATGGGCTGCGACATCGACGCCGCAGTGTTCGCCATCGCGGTGCGCTTGCCGCAGCCGTTGTCGCTATCGTCCTCGTCCCGGCCAACACCTTCGCCGCACCCGGCGCTGGCGCGGTCTCGACGCGCGATGCGCCGCCCGGTGCGTTCTCTATCAGCGCGGTGGTGACGCAAGCTGCGCGGCGTTTTGGCATTACCGAAAACTGGATCTGGGCGGTGATGCGCGTCGAGAGCGCGGGCAACACGCGCGCCATCTCGCCCAAGGGGGCGATGGGCCTGATGCAGATCATGCCCGCCACCTGGGCACGCATGACCGCGCGTTATGAGCTGGGCGGCGATCCTTTCGACATGCGCGCCAATGTCCATGCCGGTACGGCTTACCTGCGCGAAATGTTCGATCGCTACGGCGATCTGGCAACGGCGCTGGCGGCTTACAACGCCGGGCCGGGCCGTGCGGATGATTGGCGCTGGCGTGGTCGTCCGCTGCCTGCGGAAACCACGGCCTATGTCGCGCGGATCGTGCCGGCGGTCGGCGCCCTCAGCGGCGGCGCAGGAGCCGTTCCCGTTTCCATCCCGGTCGCGCAAACGGTCGCGGTCCAGCCCTCGTGGCGCGGATCGGGCCTGTTCGTGGCGCGCAGTGATGACGCAGCCACAGATGCCACCTCCACCTCCCGGTCGACCGCCATCATGCAGCCAGATGGCGCTTCCGCGTCGACAGCCACTCCACCGTCCGCGCAAGCGATCATGCGGCATCGCGGTCTTTTCGTGACCGGTTTCGGGGATGGAAAGCGGTGAATCGCCTTGGTTCAATGCGCATCGTCGGATCGGCCATGGGAGCCTGCCAACGCCTCCGCGCGCATGGGGAGAGGAAGGTATCCGCTCAGCTTTGTCCATCATCCGGCATGGATCAGTCCGCCTCAAGGACGACGGTGCCCCCAATTTTGCTCACGCAAAATCGGCACCCCCATCGCCGCTGGCGCGGCCGCTTCGCGGTCCTTGACCCGGCCCGATCCATACCGGGCGCAGCCTCCTGTCTTTCGACATCAGGAGGTGATTATGGAACTGCAACAGCACATCAACGAACTCCGGGCCGAGCTTTCCTGGAACGACGATGCGACCGAAATCGCGCAGATCAAGGCCGAACTGAACGCAGCGCTTGTGGCACTGAACCGGCAGCGACAGACAGGCTGACGCAGCCGGGGAAGCGGCGCGCCTCAAGCGTCGCTTCCCGACTTTCCGCAACAGGGCATGGCTCCCCGCACGGCCATAAGGGCGGCATGGCCTTGAGCCTGGCCCGTACCTTTCGCGGACCGGGGCGACTGTTTGTACCTCTGTCATCGGGGACACCTTGTCGGGCCTCGCCTGCTCTCATTCTCCTCGCTTTCCGGTCGAGGTGCGGCATGGGTGGCAATGGCGCTCCTGGTCGCGGATTGGCGTGGTGTGTCGTTGTGGGCATCTCGCAGGAAACGAAGGGAAAAGTTCAGCGCAAGATAAAAGCCCCGCCCGACGCGGGCGTTGTGGTGGTTGTATGATGGGCATTTTTCTGTCGGGCATCCAGCAGGCGTGTCGGGCGCGATGTGCTGATTTCGCCCGGATTGCCTCGTTTTTATGTCGGGCGGTGCCTTTAGGAGGTCAATATGCCCGGCGATGAAGGCGATTTCCGGCTGCGACCGGGCAGAGGACGGGACCGGGGCGCGGGTTCGGGGCGCAAGGCGAAGAGCCTTGCCGCGCAAGTCCGGCGGGCCGCAGGCCGAGCGGGGCATACGCGCTCTCTGGGGGTAACCACCAGGAGCAAAGCCAAGAGCAGCCGGATCGGGCGGGGACGCAACGTCACCATGCGCATCGCCCGATCAGCGAATGCGCGGCGGGTGACCGTCATGGCGCGCATCGTCCGCCACAAGGGCACGAAATTCCGCGCAGCGCCGCTTGGCAGGCATATCGCTTATCTGAAGCGTGAAGGCGTTACCCGCGACGGGCGTGACGCCGACCTGTTCGACGCCCGCTCCGACCATGCCGATGGCGATGCGTTTGCCGAACGTTGCGAGGATGACCGCCACCATTTCCGCTTCATCGTCAGCCCGGAGGACGCGATGCAGATGGAGGATCTGCGCGCCTTCACCCGCGAGTGGATGGCGGACATGGCGCGCGATCTCGATACCGAGCTGGACTGGGTAGCCGCCGATCACTGGAACACCGACAATCCGCATATTCATGTGCTGGTGCGCGGCGTCGATGACACTGGCGCCGATCTGGTCATCGACCGCGACTATATCCGCGAGGGAATGCGCGCCCGTGCCGAGGAGCGGGTGACGCTGGAACTGGGGCCACGCAGCGAGCAGGACATCCGCACAGCGCTGGAACGTGAAGTGGAGGCTGACCGTTGGACCAGCCTCGACCGACGCTTGCAACGCATGGCCGACGAGACGGCGGGCATCGTCGATCTGCGGCCCGGCGGCGATGACGATCCCGAAATGCGCCGCCTGCTGGTGGGGCGCGCCGACAAGCTGGAACGGCTGGGTCTTGCCGAGGAACAGGGGCCGGGCATCTGGTCGATCAAGGCGGGTGCGGAGCAGACTCTGCGCGACCTCTCGATCCGCACCGACATCATCAAGACCATGCACAAAGCCATGCGCGGGGCGGGCATGGAACCCGATCCCGGCGCCTTTGCCCTGCATGGCGAGGCGCCCGGCGAACCCGTCATCGGCAAGCTGGTGGCGCGCGGGTTGGACGATGAGCTGGCGGGCACGGCCTATGCGGTGATCGACGGGGCGGACGGACGGCATCATCATCTGCGCTTCGACGATCTGGAAATGACTGGCGATGCGTGGCCCGGCGCTATCGTCGAAACACGAGCATGGGAGGATGCCAGGGGCAAGATGCGGCTATCGCTCGCCACGCGTTCCGACCTGACACTGGCCGAGCAGGTCTCCGCACCGGGGGCGACCTGGCTCGACCGCCAGTTGATCGCGCGCGAGCCGGCAGCGACCGGAAACGGTTTCGGGTTGGAAATCCGCGAGGCGATGGATGCCCGCGCCGAGCAACTCGAAGCCATGGGGCTTGCCCAGCGCCGGGGGCAAGGTTTCCTCTTCGCGCGGGGGCTGATCGATACGCTCAAGGCACGCGAGGTCGAGCAGGTGACCGGGGCGATTGCCGAGCGTACCGGCCTTGTGCATCAACCCTCGGCGGCGGGCGACTATGTGAGCGGCACCTACCGCGAGCGGGTTACGCTCTCCTCCGGCCGTTTCGCCATGATCGATGACGGGGTGGGTTTTCAGCTCGTCCCCTGGCGACCGGCGCTCGATCAGCACCTTGGCCAGCACATCACCGGCACCATGCAGCCCGGTGGAGGCATCGACTGGTCACTGGGGCGCGGTCGGGGGTTGGGGCTGTGAGGTTGACAGCGATACGCGCGCCCTGGGCCGATCAATGGCCACCTTACTTGCTTGATCGAATGCGCTCCAATTCGTTTTCGGGATCTCGCATCAGAAAACCTGGACCATGTCGTGTTCCGCTTTTTCCCGAAAGCGGGGGCGCAGGCCTTCCCGCGCGACGAGATCGACCCTGGTTCCCAACCGTTCTGACAATTCCTGGATCAACCCGGCTTGCGTGAACAGGGTGAAGTGCGCGGTGGGATCGTAATCAAACAGCAATTCGAGGTCCGAACCGGCATCTGCCTCGCCGCGTGCCGTCGAGCCGAACAGGTAAAGCGCACAAATACCGCGCTCGCGTAAATGCGGTTCGAATGGTTTCAAACGGGCAATGGCGACAGCTTTGTCCATGGGATTATTTTGCACCAGCAAGCGCTGCGAAGCAATTGTTCGATTGAGGGCATGTGGCGGGAGGCATCAGGCGACAACGGCGCGCAACGTCTCGATCGGCAGAACCAGCGTCGATTCTCCAAGTGGCGAGGGCAAAAAGCCATGCCGTCGGTAGAAAGTGGCTGCCTGGTCGTCGAGCGCGTGAACGATGATCGCACGGGTGCCCGCCATGACCGATACCGCAAGGCAGCGGCGCAAGGCATCCGCGAGCAGATCGCTGCCAAGTCCCATGCCTTGCCAAGGCTGATCAAGCGCGAGACGGGCGATCAACAGCAGGGGCACCCTGTCTGGCGTGCCGCGGCGCAGTTGTGCGCTGGGCAGCACCGCGCGTTGCTCCATGGCGGTGGTGATGGTGTAATAGCCGACAACGCGTTGCGGCTCGTCGCTGGCGCAAATCACATAGGTTCGTGCCGAGAGCCCCTCGCTGGTCAGCGCCCGATCATGCAGCCATAGGTCGAGTGTGTCGTGGCTGCCATTCGCAAAGCCAGATACCACATGATCGGCACGCAGCGGCACCGGCATGGTAACAGTCCTGTCGCGCATGAATGTGCTTCAGCGTTCCCAGGCGGGCTTGCGCTGCATGAGGGCAGCGAGTTCCGGTGCCGGGGATGGCGATGCGTCGAGCAGGGCCAGAAAGCGTTCATGCGCTTCCTCGTCGAGGAAGAAACTGCGCTGATCGAGCAGGGCGTTCTCCGCCTCACGCCGCGCGCTTTCCAGCATGAACTCGGAGAGTTTCTGGCCTCGCATGGCCGCCGCGCGATTGAGCAGCGCTTTTGTTCCGGCCATGGCGCGAATCTGGATCACGTCATCCTTGCGTATCGCGCCTGAACGCCCTTTCTCGTGTTGCCTTGCCTGAGCCATCGCGATGATCCTCGTCATCCCGATCCATCAGGATGTAACGACAATATCAATACACTGCTCCGCCTGAAAAATCCAGCAGCGAATCCGTCTGGCAATGTTTGCTTTGCTGGCGAGCCAAAGGGGATGTGTGGGCTATTGGCTTTCACCCCCCCGCGCCAGCCTCTCTCTGAGCAGGGCTTCCAGCCAGTCGGCGAAGACCTGCAAACGGCGGGACAGGTGCTGGCGATGCGGGTAGAGGAGCGTCATCGGCAGCGCTTCGGCGCGGTGATCGGGCATCACCTCGACCAATTCGCCCGCCACCAGATGATCGCGCACGTCATAGGCCGGGATCTGGATCAGCCCCAGCCCGGCCAGGCAGCAGGCGATCAGGGCCTCGGCGCTGTTGACGGTGACGCGCCCGCGCAGGGCAAGGCTGTGCGTTGCGCCACCTTCGACCCATTCCCACGGCTCAACGCGTCCGGTGGAGGGTGAGGCGTAAAGTACCGCCTGGTGATGCGCGAGATCGGCCGGCCCCATCGGTACGCCCTGCCGCGCCAGATAGGTCGGACTGGCGACGTTGATCAGCGCCAGACTGCCGATCGGCCGGGCGATCAGCGTCGAATCTGCCAGCGGCCCCACGCGCAGCACACCATCCACGCTGTCCTCCACCAGATTGACCGCCCGGTCGGTGGCGCCAAGGTCGATGTCGATTCCGGGATAGGCGTCGAGAAAGGCAGGCAGGGCGGGGACGAGGATCAGCCGCCCGATCCGTCCCGGCACATCGATGCGCAGGCGGCCCGCGGGCTGGGCGCCGCTCTGGCGGAACAGGCCCTCCGTTTCCTCCACCTCGGCGATGGCGCGCAGGCAGCGTTCGTAAAAGGTAGCACCATCCTGCGTCGGGGCGACCCGGCGCGTGGTGCGATGCAGCAGCCGCGCGCCCACCCGCGCTTCCAGCTCCGCCACCGCCGCCGACACCGAGGAGCGCGGCAGCCCCAACCGGGCGGCGGCGCGGGTGAAGCTGGAGGCCTCGACCACGCGGGCGAAGATACGGAACAGGTCGATGCGGTCCATGGGGCGCTCCAGAAGATTGGTCGCTATTTCTGACCAATGTTGTCAGATTGCCCGGCTTTATCGCAATTTGCCAGACGATAGAACGGGCTCATCACGCGGCACCTCCGCCGCCTGCTGCTCAGGAGACCCTTCATGACCGACCATGCCATCACCGGCAAAACCGTGCTGATCGCCGGTGGCGCCAAGAATCTGGGCGGGTTGATCGCCCGCGATTTCGCCGCTTATGGCGCGAAGGCCATCGCCATCCACTACAACAGCGCCGCCACCCAGGCCGATGCCGAAGCCACCGTGGCCGCCGTCAAGGCTGCTGGGGCCGAGGCCGCCGCCTTTCAGGCCGATCTCACCACGGCGGGGGCAGTGGAACAGTTGTTCGCCGAGGTGGTGGCCGCTTTCGGCAGGCCGGATATCGCGATCAACACCGTCGGCAAGGTGCTGAAAAAGCCGATCCTCGCCATTTCCGAAGCCGAATATGACGAGATGAGCGCGGTCAACGCCAAATCGGCCTTCTTCTTCCTGAAAGAGGCGGGCAAGTCGCTGAACGGCAACGGCAAGATCTGCACTTTGGTGACCTCGCTGCTGGGCGCCTTCACCCCATTCTACGCTTCCTATGCGGGCACCAAGGCGCCGGTCGAGCACTTCACCCGCGCGGCGGCCAAGGAGTTTGGCGAACGCGGCATTTCGGTGACGGCGATCGGGCCGGGGCCGATGGATACGCCCTTCTTCTACGGCCAGGAAACACCCGAAGCGCAGGCCTATCACAAGAGCGCGGCGGCGCTCTCGGCCTTCTCGAAGACCGGCCTCACCGATATCGAGGACATCGTGCCTTACATCCGCCTTCTCGTCTCCGAAGGCTGGTGGATGACCGGCCAGACCATCCTCGTCAATGGCGGCTACACCACCAAGTGACCGTGGGCGTAGGCCGGTCGCCTGCCAGGGTGGCCGACCTTGCTTTCCGCTCGCCGAAAAGCCTATCGCGCGACCTGATAACGAATGGCAGCGATATGCCTTGCTCGCCGCTTGCGTGCCCAGATCATCACACCGGTGATGCTGAGCGCCGTCACGCCCAGCCCCAGTGCCGAGACGAGGATACGAAAGGGTAGCCCCCACACCTCGGCCATATGCAGCAGGGTGATCCAGGTCATGAACCGGTCAGCGCCGGTCTTGCCGATGGGATCGGCCCAATGCAGCACATGGCCGTCCGTCGCATCGAATATCAGCTCGGTGCGCCCGCCTTTGTCGATGGCATCGAGGCTGGTGCGGGCGTAGAGCGCATAAGCACCGCTGGCCGGATCATACCCCAGCATCGCCAGGGTGCTGACGGTGAAGCCGCGCCGGGCGCCCATCGCCGTCAATTCGCGCATGGCCAGCGTGATCGCGGCGCGCCGGTCAATCGGTGGTCTGGCGAGCGGTTGCGCCCGATGCGGCGGTTCATAGCGGTCGGTTGCGCCGAACAGATGCATCACCGGCCGTTCGACCTGTGGCAGGATCAGCCCGACACCCGACCATGCAAACACCAGCAGCATCGGCCACATCCACAGGCCGGAAGCACGGTGGATGTCGAAGGTCAGCTTGTGTCCACGTGCGCGCCGCCGGATCTGCCATGAGGGTTTCCAACGCCGCCACCAGGCCATGACAGGTCGTTGTGCCCCTGGCTGTTTCTGACGCACCGGCAGGGTGAGCCCGAAGCCTACGAAGCAGTCGATGGTCCAGATCAGTGCGGCCACGCCAAACGCCAGCATCCCCCAGCGCCCCGCCACGAAGCCGTAATGCAACCGATACAGGAAGGGCACGATGTTCACCGCTCCGTCGCGCACGCCGCCATAGGAGAAATGGGTGCGGATTATGCCGGTGAAGGGATCGGCCCAGACCGTGTCATAGCCCAGCCCAGCGGCGGATGGCCCGGCGCGGCTTCGACGAACAGACGCATGACATGAGTATCGGGCACGTCGAGCGCCAGATAATCGACCCGCCCGCCGGTTTGAGCCTCGATCCTTTCGGCGATGCTCACCGCATCCAGCACATGCGCGCCCGGATAGGGCGGCACGGCGCGCGACAGGGCGGGGCTGCTGGCGTATCCGAGGCTTTCCTCGAAGGGGATGATCGCACCGGTCAATCCGGCAATCACCAGGAAGAAGGTCAGCGCCAGCCCCGCCCAGAGATGCACGATCACCCAGAAACGACGGGTGAGCGGCATCGCCAGGACGGCCCTACTGCACATCAGAACGAGCGCGACAAGGTGAGCCGGAAGCTGCGGGGCTGACCAACGGTGACGCGGGTCAGGCGACCCGCGCTCGGCCAGTAGCGCTTGTCGAACAAATTGCCGACATTGGCCTGAATGCCCCAGCCGGCAAGCTTGTAGGCGATCCCGGCGTCGACGATCGTATAGGCTGGCAGGATCAGGGTCGGTGTCGTCCCGACATTGACATCGTCGAACGACCCGTTGCGGCTGCTGTTATAGGTCATCCCAAGCGATGTGCTCAGACCCTTGAGCGCGCCGTTCTGCACCGCATATTGCCCGAACAGGGTGAGATTGTGGCGCGGGTAATTGCCCAGTTCCATGCCGACGGGCAGATCATTTCCCGTGTCACCTTGCCCCGGATATAGGCGTAGGCGACATTGAGGCTGAAGCCCGGTGCCGGTCGCCACTGACCTTCGACCTCGACACCACGGCTGCGCTGCTGACCGGTAACGCGATAATAGTCGGCATAGGCTGGATTGGGATCGCTGGTCTCGACATTCTCACGTGTGAGCTGGAACAGCGCGATCGTGCCCGAGAGTGTGGAGTTCTTTGGTGCGAATTTGAACCCGACCTCGTAATTCTCGCCGCGCTTGGGCGGCAGAGGCCCCAGGATCAGGCTGCCATCGCTGTTGACGCCCAGCACCTGCTGGTCGCCCGGATATTGCGGCGTGAAGCTCTTCGACCAGGAGGCATAGACCGTGGCTTCCGGAAGCACGGCATAGGTTGCGCCGACGCGGGGGCTGAAGGCATGCGTCTTGTCACCGTCGCCATTCACCCAGTCATAGCGGCCGCCCAGCGTCAGGGTGACGCGATCACCGAACTTGAGATGGTCCTGAAGGTAGAGACCGGTCTGGTGGGAGCGTGAACTGTCGCCGGAAGGCGTGCCGCCATTGTTGACGAGGACGGCGGCGTAGTTCGGATTGGTGAGGCTCAGCGGGTTATCGGTGGCATCATAATCGCCGCCGCTGGTGTAGCTTTCCCGGTTCTGGCGGTAATCGATGCCAACCACGACGGCGTGCCGGATCGGTCCGGTCGAGAAGTCCGCTGCCATCCGGCTATCGACGGCAAAGTCCTTATAGGCCGCATGATGCGGGCCGTAGAGATAGCGGCCAAGCGTGGCCGTAGGGGTTGAGGTGCTGTCGCCATTGGCGTCGATGAAGCCCCCGGCGAACATCCAGCGGTCCCAATCCGAAGTGCGATAGGTGTAGCGCAGGCTCTGCGTAAAGCGCAGCGCTTTCGAGAAGCTATGCTCGAACACATAGCCGATCTGCTTGCGGTCCTAGGAGGTGAGGTTTTTCTGATTTCCGCTGCCGTTAAGGGAAAAATCGACGGGCAGGCTGACAACGCCGGGCAGGACCGTGCCATAGGCGGGGACCGGCGAATAGGCATTGTCATGGTCGCGCTGCCACCGGCACAGCACCGTCAGGCGCGTTTCGGGACCGATCTTCCAGGTGAGAGCGGGCGCGATGAAGATACGGTTCTGCCCGGCATTCTTCACGAAACTGTCGGCATCGCGGTAGAGGACGCTGAGGCGCGCCAGCAATCTCCCGTCCTTGTTGAGCGGCGCATTGGCGTCGATCGTGCCTTCATAATTGTTCCACGAACCTACCGACGGACTGACGTTGAGGAAGGCGTCATCCTGCGGGCGCTTGCTGACGAGATTGATGAGCCCACCCAAGGGCGCCTGACCGAACAGCATCGAGGCCGGGCCCTTGAGCACTTCGACCCGCTCCAGCCCGAACAGCTCCTGGTTGGCGCCGACGCCCGTCTCACTGGCCAGACCATCGAGATAGAGGCTCGAATAGGAGGCGTCGTAACCGCGGATCGTGTAGCCGTCGTAGAAGCCATAGGTACTGGCCGACGAAATGCCCGCCACCGTGCGCAGCGCATCGGCGAGGCGCGTCACCCCGCGCGCCTCGATCAGTTCCTTGGGAACCACCGAGACCGACTGCGGCGTTTCCAGCACCGGGATGTCGGACTTGCCGATCTGGGCTGACTCGCGCAGCAGGAGGGCGGTGACGACGATATCGTCTGCCTTGGCCGGCGCATCGCTGGCCTCGTCGGCCAAAGCGGCGGTGGAGCAGAGCAGCGCGCCGCACAATGTCGGCGCGTACAGGATAGAACGCATGGTGATCCCCGTCTTTGAATTTAAGGGCGGCCTAGACTTATTAGGAATGAGTCGCAATAACTGGTGCGAGCGGTTCGCAACATTGTGCCAGTGGGGCTATGAGAGCAAGCCTCGGACAAAGCGCGCCTACCCTGTTCCCTGTCTTTCTGCGCTATCCTGCGACGGGCGTGATCAGCGCTTGAAAGTCGCTGAATTGTGCGGGTTCGTTCCTCCTTCATCACGAGGAATGCCCAATGTCCGTCACCAAAATTCTCTGGGGCCAGGTCTTCGCCGTCCTCGCCATCACCCTGCTCGGCATCTGGAGCGCGACGCAGTGGATAGCGTATGCCTTGGCCTATCAGCCGGAACTGGGCACACCCTGGTTCTGGTTGGGGCCATGGCCGATCTACCACCCGTGGATCTTCTTCTGGTGGTGGTTCGCCTATGATGCCTATGCGCCGCACATTTTCGCAACCGGTGGGATGATTGCCGCTTCCGGCAGCCTTGTCGCGGTCGGTGTCGCCATCGCCATGTCGGTCTGGCGCGCCCGCGAGGAGAAGAAGTCCGACACCTATGGTTCGGCACGTTGGGCTAACGAGAAAGAAATCCGCAAGGCGGGGCTTTACGTCGAAGATGGTGTGGTGATTGGCTGGCACGACAACCGCTATCTGCGCCACGATGGGCCAGAGCATGTGCTGTGTTTCGCACCGACCCGTTCGGGCAAGGGCGTTGGCCTTGTCATCCCCACACTGCTGACCTGGCCTGGCTCCGCAATCATCCACGACATCAAGGGCGAGAACTGGTCATTGACGGCGGGGTTTCGCGCGGCCCATGGTCGGGTGCTGCTGTTCGATCCCACCAATCCGGCCTCGAACCCTTACAACCCGCTGCTGGAGGTGCGGCGCGGCGAATGGGAGGTGCGCGATGTGCAGAATGTCGCCGATGTGCTGGTCGATCCCGAAGGCAGCCTCGAGAAGCGCAACCATTGGGAAAAGACGAGCCATGCCTTGCTCGTCGGCGCGATCCTCCATGTGCTTTATGCCGAGCAGGACAAGACACTGGCCGGCGTCGCGGCGTTCCTGTCCGATCCTCGCCGCCCGATCGAGACCACCTTGCGAGCGATGATGACGACGCTGCATCTCGGCGAGGCCGGCGTCCATCCGGTGATCGCCTCGGCCGCGCGCGAATTGCTCAACAAGTCCGAGAACGAGCGGTCGGGGGTGCTCTCCACCGCCATGTCCTTCCTTGGCCTCTACCGCGATCCAGTGATTGCCAGGGTCACCGGGGCGTCGGACTGGCGCATCACCGATCTCGTCACCTCGTCTGAGCCGGTTTCGCTCTACCTCGTCATTCCGCCCAGCGACATCAGCCGCACCAAGCCGCTGATCCGCCTGTTGCTCAACCAGATCGGGCGGCGCCTGACCGAACAGCTGCAGGTGAAGGGGCATCGGCAGCGCCTGCTCTTGATGCTCGACGAGTTTCCGGCGCTGGGGCGTCTCGATTTCTTCGAGTCGGCGCTGGCTTTCGTGGCTGGTTACGGGATCAAGGCGTTCCTGATCGCCCAGTCGCTGAACCAGATCGAGAAAGCCTACGGGGCCAACAATGCGATCCTCGACAATTGCCATGTCCGGGTCGCTTTCGCTGCCAACGATGATCACACGGCCAAGCGGATTTCCGATGCGCTGGGAACGGCAACCGAGCAGCGTTCGATGAAGAACTATGCTGGCCACCGGCTCGCGCCGTGGCTTGGTCATGTCATGGTGTCGCGCACCGAGACTGCGCGTGCCCTGATGACGCCCGGTGAGGTGCAGGCGTTTGCGGACGACGAGGAAATCGTCTTTGTCGCCAGCACACAGCCGATCCGGGCGGCGAAGGCACGCTATTACATCGATGCCCGCTTCACGGCGCGGTTGCTGCCGTCCCCCGAACCGCGGCCATTCGATCCGAGGCTGCGGCCGAAGAACGATTGGTCGAGTTTGGCGCCGTTGATGTCCGAACCGGATCAGTTGCATGAGGCTGGAGACGTGACGAGTGGTGCAAACGCGGCCCAACCGGCGATGGAGGCAACTGGCGACGGCGACCAGAAAGCGGGAGGAGATGAGGGGGACGCGATTGTTGCTGGTGAAGGCGAGGCGCCAACCGGGACACCGCCTTCTGCTCATGACAGCGCCAACGCCGGCATCCGGCGCGAACCGGAATTGCCGGAACATGAGGACATCGCGCGTCCGCCGAAAGCACGGACCAATGAATTCAACTTTGGCGAGGAAGACATGGACAGTGAAGCGGCCCAGGCGCGGCGCATGGCAGACCGTGGTATGATCCGTAACACCCGCAACGCAGCGCTCGATCCAGATGACGGGATGGACCTGTGAAGAGCGCACGCGAGAAAGCGAGCCTCCGCTTACCCCAGGATTTGTTGCGTCAGCTCGATGATTACGCCCGCTCGCGCCGCGTCTCGCGCACCGCCGTGATCGAGGCTGCGCTGGCCTCGCATCTGTCTCCCGATGGTCCAGAACGCCTGGAAGCGGCCTTTGCGCGACGACTGGACCGCATGACCCGTGCGCTTGAGCGCCTGGAATGGCATGTCGAACTTGGCAATGAAACGCTGGCCCAGTTCGTTCGCTTCTGGCTCATCACCAACGCGCCCCTGCCCGACAGTGCGCTGAAAGCGGCGCAAGCATCGGGCAAGGAGCGCTGGGAGCGCTTTGTCGAAACGCTCAGCCGACGCATGGATTTGGGGCCAAGACTCAAACAGGAATTGGCGGAAGACAGGCCCGCAGGTGAAGTTTCAGGCGCTCAAAGCAGTCGCCTTTGAGCGTAGCGGATACGCTGCGCGTTTCCGTTCGGATTGGTGGTGCCTGCCAGAGCGATCCGCTTGATCCTAAACAGCGCTCGACATGAATCGGCTTCAGGCATCTTCCCTTATCAAAATGAGGGCGATTCCGGCCGCCGTGTTAACGAGAACGAATTGCGTTCACGAGCATTTGCGCAAGGGCATCGATCAACGATCGCGCGTGACGGGAAAAGTCGATCATTAAGGAGTAACATTATGAAAAATTATCATTTTCAGGGTGACACTCTATCCAATTCTGTATCAATGAGCAAGAGAGTATCTTGCCGATCCGCCCAATGGAGGGGGCGATAAATTTGTTAAGCGCATCTGTTTGCAAGCTGTTTACCACCATTCCCCGCACAAATCGGCGATTTTTACCGGCGATGGCGCGGCGAGCAGGAGGCTGACGACGATCATCGCAATGGTCTAGGTCATCATCGCTATCATACCGATCCAACTCCCTTTTTCTGGTGTTCGGCTCGCTCCAGACACTTTTGCTTCGCCACATGCGCGCCGCGATTTTGCGCTCTTCGGCGCCCATCGCGCAGGTGTAAATGGCTGTGGTCTTTATGTCGGCATGACCCAGCCAGCGCTGAACAAGTGTTAATGGAACACCTGCCTGAATGGCGCGAACGCCAAAGGCATGACGCAGACCTTTGGGTGTGGCGTAACTGCCCTCGATTTTGGCTGCACGCATCACGTCACAAATCCGCCGATAAGCCGTCATTCGTGACCAAGGCCAAAGCGGGGCGTGACGATTGCTGCGCGAGGAAATCCAGCGTGAAAGCAAGCCGAGATAGGCTGGTGGCACGGGAACCGCGCGGAACACAATCTTTCCTCGCTTTTTCAAACATTTAAATACAATATGCTTGGCTTCGAAATCGATGCTATCCGCAGTTAGCGCCAACGCCTCGGAAATTCTGCACCCGGTGAAGGCAAGCATCAAAGAAAATGCTGTGATTTCAATGTTAAAATCTCTCGCACTTTTCGTAAAGACATCAACTTCTCTAGGCGTTAAGTATTTTCGTTGACCACATTTGTTAAAGATCGTCCATAGCATCCGTTCACAACCCTGGTTAAGCCTTTTTTCAGAAGTGATGCTTGCGGGGTAAATGTTACTGAAACCGTCTCCAGACGTGGTTGATACAGAATTGGATAGAGCGTCGCAGGACCAATGCCGTGGTTGGCACAGGTTAGGGGCGATGCAATGCAGCAGGCAACGCGAAGGTGGGGGAGCGGCTGGTCGGGTGGGTTAACTGCTCGTGCCCAGGAACTTGTTTGCCCCGTCCATTTCGCGTTCCAGATTCGCAACTACCACCACATCAAGCAGGCGTGGGGTGACCATACCGCCGAGGAAGTGTCTGGTATTGTCGCATCTCGCATCCTTGGCGACTTGGTTGACGGCGGTGGCTCCATACACGTTGGGCCTGATGGTCACCTGAATTTAGACACATCGAGTTTGCATGTTCCCGGCGTCGGGGCGTTGTCGACGAGATGTCGGGCTTGCGTCGATGCTTTTTGCGCAGTCATTCTGCTGGAACCGATCACGACGTCGGTTGGGCCGCTATGTCTGTGGCTGTCGGGAAGCTGGGAATTCGGCGCCGACGCGGCTTCTGCTCCTGCGGGGCGGGGCGTAACCGCGCTGCATTTCGTGGGGGAGCCTGTCCTTGAAGATCCGGCATGGGGCGAGCGGTACCGGCGCAATATGGCCGTTGCGGCGGGGGCGCTTGGCGGGTGGTTCGGTTCTTCGCCGACAGAGGTTGCTGCTGACTGGCTTGCCTTGCGGTGGCAGCCGGTACGCGATGGACGGAGCGAGGCGTCGCTACTTTATTACGAGGCGTTGCCTGCCTTTGTTTCCGCAGATGGTGGGGTGCGGTCGGCGCGTGCCGCGTTGGCGGCATTGGAGCACTTGGGTTTCGCCCGTGTACTCGATCATAAAATTGTTTCGTGCGTGGTCGAGGAGTTGGAGCTTAATCCCGACGTCGTGCTTGGGGTGAATATTTCCGCGCAGAGTGCAATTTGCGACGACTGGTGGGACGAGATCGAGGGGCGTTTGCGTTTTGATCCAGGGATGGCTCGACGCCTCGTCATCGAAATTACCGAAACCGCCAGGATGCACGATATCTCTGCTGCAGTCCGTTTTGTGACCCGCATGCGCCGCCTGGGCGTGTGTATCGCGCTGGACAATTTTGGAACGGGTTATGCTTCGATCCGCCATTTGTTGGCACTTTCGCCCGACATTGTGAAGGTTGACCGCTTCTTCCTGCGGCAGGCCGTGGCAGACGCCAAAGGAACGGCGATGTTTACGCAGGTGGTCCGTCTGGCCGCCACTTTCGGTGCCACCACAATCGCCGTTGGCGTTGAGGACGAAGTGCAAGCGGACTTTGCGCGCGAAGCAGGCGCCGACTGGCAGCAAGGCCTTTTCTGGGGGGCGGCCGCCGGGACGCGGCCTTGGGTGCTGGCTTCCCGGAACGCGGCAAATGCACAGGAGCGAACCGTAGCAGAGCAACCGTTGTGCCAGCTTACCGAAAGGGGGCGGGCATGATCGAGCAGAAGACTCACCTGAGGGAAGGCCCTGCGATTTGGCCCACTGTCGCGCAGTGCGACGTCATGTCCAACGTGGAGCCAGTCCCTGCAGATTTCGGTTTGTTTAAAGGGCTTCTATTCGGTTTGCCACTTTCGGCACTCCTTTGGTGGGCCATCTTTGCCGTTGTAAGGGCGTTATAATGTGGCGGTTCCTCCCGAGAGCAGGTAGGAGACGGGCACAACGACCTCCCTGCGATCAACAGATGTCAGACCGTTTTCGCTGCGAGCTTCCTTCGGGTCGCCTCCGGGGAAGGCGAACTCAATCCACGCGAACCTCAACTGTCGTTAGTCGGATTGCGCTCGCCCATGACTTGAAGATGAAGAAATCTCACCGCCTGAGACTTTTGATGGAGGTAAATGATTTCTAGAAATAAATGGTACGTTGCCTCCGTTATCCCTAACCGGGAAATAATTGCAAAATTAAATTTGGAAAATCAGAAATTTGAGGCGTTTTCGCCAGTTTATCCAAAACTTAAATCGAGGTTTGGTAGAGATAAGGTACTTGTATTTGCTCCACTTTTCCCAGGATACATATTCGTATCCTTCAATATTTCTGGTGATCGGTGGCAGGCTATCAACAGTACATATGGAGTTCGCAGATTATTGGTGCTTGGTGAAGGGAGAATGCCCACACCGGTGCCTGAAGTAGTCATAAAACGATTGATGCAGAGTTGCCCGGATGGAGTTTGGTCATTGGCCGATGAAAATCTGAAAAAGGGTGATGAAGTAAAAATTGTGAATGGGTGCTTTTCAGGAATTCCAGCAAAATTTCTTGAGATTCTTCCTGGAGACAGGGTGAAACTCCTGTTGCAATGGATGGGAGGGGACGTGGAAATGTCCTTCCCCTCCTCCTTCATAGGGCCATCTAATTTCTAAGATGTCCTGTTCGTATGAACTTTGTCTTTGGGTGATTCTCCCCGGAGTGCGGTAGCTGTGCTTGTATGTGGCCCGATTGATCGAGGAGGTAATCAGATTATGAAACTTCGCAAATTTATTATCGCTGGCATGTTGGCCGCTATGCCTGCCGCCCCAGCGTTCGCGACGCCCACGCCGTACTTTACATTCTCGACCAACAGCAATGTGGCCAATGTCGGGGGGAGCAAGGAACTCGATGCCACGTTCTTGGTTGGCTCGGACGGTACTTTGTCCCTCGATACCTCATCGGGCTCAGCGCCGACCTATGGTGGCTCTACGGTGACGGTGACCAGCTTTTCCGGCAGCAGCAGTGGCAATGACATTTCCACGCTGTCGTTTCAGTTCACCTACAACGGTGCGACATATGTTTTGAGCAACAATGTCGCCGGTATTTCGATGGATCTGACTCCGGGATCGGGCAACACCGTCAGCATCTACTCGAAGACTTCAGGAGGAAGTTGGCACGGCGGCACGTCGTCGGCGACGCTGGCCTACTATGGTGCCGCGCCTGAAATCGATGGCGGGCTGCTTCCCGGTGCCGTCTTCGTATTCGGAACTTTCGTTCTGGGCTTTGCCCTGCGTCCAGATCGCGCGACATCCGGCGGCTCTGTTCGGCCAAAGATTGCCTTGGCCTGACAGAAAAGCGTTCTGCTGAAGATCAATCGACAAGAAGAGATGTTCCATGTCGCGCGATTTCACTTGCCTTTCCACGTGTCACCTTCTTGCTGTTTTGGGGTTGTCGGTGTCTGGCACTGCACAAGCCAGCGAGGTTCGGGTCAGCCAAACGCCTACGTTTACCTATATCGCTAAGGCCGATGAGGGCGTCGGCTTGAGCACCGAGGTGGTGTCCGTGATTCACGATCCCGTAGACCTGACGATTGCGCTTCTGGTGCGATGTGGTCCACGCGAGGGTTTTTTTACGCGGCATCACGCTTTTCTCGCGCAGCAAAAAACTATTGTCGATAGGGTGACGCCTGAACGTCTGGCTGGCTGGACGGAACCGGACATCTCCGACCGGGCCATCCACATTGCAAACGACCTTGCTCTTTTTCAGATCGAAGCCTCGCTTGGCGTTCCTCCCGCCACGGCGGAAGTTTGCCTCAAGGATGGCGTCGATATCCAGCACATCAAGGATATGACCGATGCTGCCGTCAAGGGTGGGGTGGAAGCTACCCCGAGTTTTCGGTTGAACGGCAAACTGCTCAACGATGTGCACGTCTGGGCGCCATTGCGATCGTCTTTGCTGGACGCGCTGCCCAAAGCCTCCCAGACTGGCGGATCACCGGTGGAATTGATCGAATATGTCAGTTATACCTGTCCTCATTGC
This sequence comes from Novosphingobium sp. 550D, assembly GCF_057401885.1. Lineage (NCBI taxonomy): Bacteria > Pseudomonadati > Pseudomonadota > Alphaproteobacteria > Sphingomonadales > Sphingomonadaceae > Novosphingobium > Novosphingobium sp. 550D. Next base: position 894,925 of record NZ_CM171613.1, read on the forward strand.
GCTCGATACGAACAAGAAGCTGCTGACGAGCGTTCGGCGATGCTGGGTGGGACTTTCCCAATGCTTCCGGTTGCACCTGCTGTTAACAAGCAGGTTATCCATAGTGTAACGGCGCATCGCCAACAGCCAAAACACAAGAGAGTCCTTCGAAAGAAGGCGCCTCAGGCTGCCGTCTGCACGTTCCCTGGCCGGAATAAATTTTAGGCCAGGGCGTAATAAGAAATCAGGATTTTTCGCTGTGCCAAAAACCTTCCGCCTATCAGGTGTGCTAGCGTTGATAGCGTGCACCACCCTCGCGGTCGCCGCACCGTCGGTCGCGGCCGACCCGCCAGTTGGGCCTGCTCCCGTGGCACCTCCTGTATCTCCTGCGGCAATGGCCTTGTCCATCGGTGCAGCCCCGAGCGCGAACTGCTCCGTTGCCGGAGATCAACCTGTGCTGGCCTGTTCAACGCATAGTGATTTCGTGTGGCCCAATCCGGGGACACAACCGGCAAACATAGCCAAGGGTCTGACCCAAAATGCCCTAAAGCAGGGGGCTGTCGGTGGAGCACCTTCGGTTGCCATTTCCTCTGGCGGCTTTTTGGCCAATGTGCCGTCCATCGCTTATGTTTTCGGCGGCCTGCTTTTGGCAGGTGGTGGGGCCGCGCTGGCGTCGGGCGGGAGCAACTCGGTCAGTCCGTGACCGGGGTTACCCCGATGGTCTTGATTACCGCATTTCTGTTGATTGTCGCTGTGTTGGGAGGTAGCCCACGCGGAGACTGCACCGCGCTGGTCGTGCTATACCCGCTGGCTTGGGCAATGCTGGCAATTGGCGCCCCGAGCTTGAAAACATGGCCCGCCGCCTATTTCCGACATGGCCTCTTTGCGGCGGCGTTGCTGACTTTCGTGGGAGTGCAACTGGTGCCCTTGCCGCTAGCCGTCTGGCAGGCATTGCCCGGTCGAGGGATTGTCGCTCAAATCGATCATGCCGCAGGACTCACAGCTGTCTGGAGGCCATTGACGCTGACGCCCGAGGCGACATGGGGCAGTTTCTGGTTTTTAGCGGTTCCTCTTGCCATGTTAGTGCTTGGCACACGGCTGGATGAGAAGCAGCGAATTCGTCTCCTCGATGTGTGGCTAATCATTGGCTGCGTTAGCGGGCTGATCGGACTGCTCCAGATCGCTCTGCCGGAACTCGGATCGCATCTTTACTGGTATAAGGTGACCAATCATGGCGCTGGTGTCGGACTGTTCGCCAACCGCAACCACCAAGCCATCCTGCTCGATTGCATGATCCCGATGCTGGCGGAACTGGCATCGCGGCGTGGAGGCAAGCCCAGGATGCTAAAAATGCGGCGTTTAACGAGTGTAGCGGGCATAATTTTGACGGTGCCGATGCTACTCGTGACCGGATCACGCAGCGGGTTCGTGCTGGGTATTTTCGCCATTGCTTGCACGCCGTTCCTCTATCAGACACCTTATTCAAAAACGTGGCGAATTTCTTTTCTTGGGCGGCTTTGGTCATCGGAACGCATTCTAACCTTCAGCCTCGCGGGCGTTGTCGGTTCGGTGACGCTGGCGGCCAGCGCCCTGCGGGCGGACGCCTTCTCGCGTTTGACTGATTTCGGATTGGCGAACGACACGCGCTGGGAATTGCTGGCACTCACACTGGCAAGTGCGGCCGACTATTTACCGCTCGGTGCCGGAACCGGCAGCTTTGCGCAGGTCATCCAACTGCATGAACCGGCACGATTGTTAAGCCAGGCTTATTTCAACCAAGCGCATGATGAACTGGCCGATCTGCTGCTGACCGGGGGGGTGGGTGGCATCGCTCTGCTGGTGGTTGCTTTGGTCGGATACGCGACAGTGGTGAAGCGGGTTTGGCGTCTCATTCGCCAGAAGACGCTTCCCACTCCAGACCGTTTCTACCGCCTCGGGGTGGTAATCGTGACGATCATCTCCCTGGGAAGTCTGGCGGATTATCCACTGCGCACGCCGCTCATGGCCTGCCTGTTCGTCACAGCCACCCTGTGGTTGCCGCGTTCGACGCAGGGCGTGAATGGTGCATCGAACCAAACACTCTAATTGATCAGACAGACCCATCATGTTTCATCGTGCTTATATCGGACTGGCAACCTGTGTGCTGCTGGCGAGTTGTGCCGGACCGAACCTGAACGGGGCGGATCCGCAGACCTTGACCGTCGTGAAGGCATCCAGCCTGCCAGCACCCGACACGGATACCTCAGGCAACTTTTCCGCCGACCGGCCTTATCTCGTTGGCCCTTACGACCGTTTGAGGATCGGTGTGTTTGCCATTCCCGAGCTGGCCGCAGTGGATATTCAGGTCGATGCAAGTGGCCGAATTTCCGTTCCCCTGGTGGGCATCGTGCAGGTCGCTGGAAAAACGCCTTTGCAAATCGAGGAAATCGTGAAGGCCAGCCTGAGAGGGCGCTACCTGCGCGACCCGCAGGTGACGGTCAATCTGGTCGAAGCGGTCAGCCAGATCATCACGATCTCGGGCGAGGTGAAAAATCCTGGTTCGTTCCCGGTCATGGGGCGGATGACGCTTTTGCGCGCTCTTGCCTTGGCCAAGGGAAGTACTGACATCGGCAATCTCAAATATGTGGTCATCTTCCGTGAAGTGCACGGCACCAAATATGCGGCATTGTACAATGTACGGGCAATCATGGATGGGCGCTATGGCGACCCGGAAGTCTATGCGCAGGATTTCGTTATAGTCGGTGAATCGCGTGCCCGCCAGATTTTCAAGGACGTGATGTCTTCCGCCCCCTTGTGGGTCACCCCACTGGTTGTGGCGATCCAGAGACTTTGATGCGGGGGGGGGCGCCTGCCCGCCTTCGGCTGACAGCAGATGGATTAATTCGTGAACAATAATCTCACACCAACTGGCGTCATTTCTCCAGACGCACCGATTGTGGAAGGCGATACCGACTTTGGCGCAAGGGCGCCTGCCCTCCCCTATATTTTATATTATTGGCGAACGATCGCTCAATTTCGCTGGATGATTCTCGGAATAATTTCGGTATGTCTGGTACTTGGCGTCATAATTACACTTCTGACGCCGCCACTCTACACAGCTAAGGTTCGTATCGAGATCGATCGCGAGCAAAAACACATCACCGATGTCAGCCGTGTACAAGGCGATCAGGGAGAACAGGGCGGTCAGACCAACGAGTTCTATGTCACGCAATATGCGCTGCTCCAGGCGCGGCCTCTGGCGGAGCGGATCGTCCGGTCTCTGGATCTGGCCAACAGTTCGGACTTTTTCGTGGCGCACGGCATTGCTCTGACGCCCAACGGATTGGGCGGTGATCCGGGTGATCGCAACGCGCGGGAAAAGAAGGCTGCGCAGCTTTTGTTGTCTCACATTGCTGTCGAACCGGTGAAGGATTCCAAGCTGGTCGATGTCAAATACACCAGCCGCTCCCCTGAAATATCCGCGCGGATTGCGCAACAGTGGATCAAGACCTTCACCGATTCCCGCCTTGACCAGCAATACGCTTCGACCGCTGATGCCCGTCGTTTCCTGGAAGAGCGACTGGCCACGATGAAGGAAAAGCTGGAGCAGTCTGAACGTCAGTCCATCGCCTATTCGGTCAATCAGGGTCTCGAACGATTGGGTCACGTGGTTACGCCCGATGGACGTACGGCTGACTCACAGACCGTGCTCGAAATGACGCTTGCCGCGCGCGTTCAAGCGCTCGCGCTGGCGACGCAGGCACGAGTGGCCGCCGAGACCCGACTCCGTGGTGATGAAGGCGAGGTCAGTCTCGATGCTTCGGTCGTCGCCCTGCGACAGGCCCGTACTCAACTAGCGGTGCAGCGTGAGCAAATTCTCGTGCAGCACGAACCAACTTATCCTGCCGCGCAAGAGCTGAACGCACAGATCGCGCAGATGGACCGGGATATAAAAACTTCTGTTCGGCGTATCCAGGAAAACGCCCAGCAAAACTATCGCGAGGCGCACGATCAGGAACAGGAACTGGTTCGCCAAGTCAGCGATTTGCGGCGCCAACTTGGCCAGCAACAACATGCCGCCGTGGAATACAACATCTACCAGCGGGAAGCTGATACCAACCGCCAACTTTATGACGCCCTGTTGCAACGCTACAAGGAAATCGGCATCAATGGCACTATCGGCGCTAGCCAGGTCAGTGTTGTCGAACCAGCCGTCGCGCCCAACGCGCCGTCTTCTCCCAATCTCTTGAAGAACATGGCCTTCGCCCTGCTACTCGGTCTTGTTCTGTCGGGGGCGATGGTTTTCGCGATCGAACATATCGGGCAATCAATCCACGATCCCGAAGTGCTGGCAAAACTGCTTGACGTGCCCGTGCTTGGCCATGTGCCTTTGCTGGAAGATGGCAATATACGGGAAGCACTGACCGATAGTCGGTCGCTTCTGTATGAAAGCTATGTCAACCTGCGTACGGCGCTGACGTTCGCCACCAGCCAGGGCATTCCATCCTCGCTGATGATCACCAGCAGCCGACCGAAGGAGGGCAAGAGTACCACCGCTCTTGGCTTGTCACTGGTAATCAAGCGCATGGGGCGTTCGGTTCTGCTCATCGACGCGGATATGCGTAACCCTTCGCAGGTGACGGATGATCATGCGCCGGGGCTATCCAATTATCTTGCCGGTGATGAGAACTGGATGGATAAGGTGCGTGAAGGTGAGGTCGGGGGCATTTCTGTGCTGCCATCCGGCCCCAAACCGCCCAACGCTGCCGAATTGCTGACCGAGCTTCGTCTGACTGAACTGCTGCGTCAGGCTGCTGGCCATTATGACCATGTCATTATCGACACGCCTCCGATCATCGATCTGGCGGATGCATCCCTTATTGCTGGAGCTGTGTCTGCGTGTCTGCTGGTGGTTGAAGCAGATGGGCCTTCCCAGCGCGCTGTACATATTGCGCTTAATCGCCTGCTGATGAGCAAAGTCAAGATTGTGGGGGCACTGCTGACCAAGCAGCAGATGCGCTACGGGTATGGTTACGCTTATGGCTACGGCTACGGGTATGGCCGCAAACGCGTGGCCGAAGCAGGCGACGGAACTGTCGCTTGAGGCTTATGCTCGCAAGTATCCCACATTCTATCCGGCCTGGTTTGCAAGTCAGTGTGCTGCGACTGGTGGCGGTAGTCATGGCGGTGGCCAGCGGCTGGCATGCGTTCATTGCGGCTGAGCGCGCTACGGCACCGGACTTGGTGGCGGAAATCGCAACGCGCGACGGTGTTGCCCTCGCCTTGGTGCTGGATCGCGGCCATGCCGGGCTGGGTCCCTTGCCTGCCACAGACGAACGTCGCCGGAAACTGGCGCACGCCCTGGCCGACGAACCGTTGCAACCTGCCGTGATACGGCTGATGGCAACCGAGCGCTGGGAGCATGATCGGCAAGGTGCCATTGCGCTGCTGACGCTGGGGGCAAAAGTGTCTTCACGCGATTTGGCGACGCAGGTAGCGCTGATCGATGTGGCGATCGCCCATAATGACATCGCCAATGCTCTGGCGCATTACGATGCCGCGCTGGCGACACATGAGGAAGCCAAAGCACAATTGTTCCCGTTGCTGGCCAATGCGTTGCAGTATGATGAGGTGCGTCGCCAGTTGCGGCCTTTGGTCATGCGCTCGCCGACGTGGATGCAAGCTTTTCTGCGCTATGCCGGCGACAAGGCTCCACCCGAGGCCATCGCCAAACTTTTAAGTGAGAATGCGGCAGCGATTCCATCCGCACTTGTTGCCAGCCTTCGTCGCAAGGTGATCACGGCTGTTCTCACTCACAAGGCTTATGACGAAGCGTTCAGGATGGTGCGAACTTTCAGTGGTCCGCAAATTGCGCAGACCCAATCCATGAATATCACCCGAGCCTCGGCAGACCCGACCTTCTATCCGTTTACCTGGATGATCGAGGGATTGGACAGCGGGCAGGCTGCCATTTTGCCCGCTGGTGGCATTCGCACGATGGTGCCGACGGATCGAACGCATACCTTGCTTCAAAGGATGATCCTGTTGCCACCTGGCAGTTACGATTTCGGCGGTGTGGTGGGGTTTTCGGACGATGATCCCGCTATCCTGTCGGTGTGGACATGGCGATGCCTGATGGACGGTGATCGGGTTCAGGAGTTGGCCTCTCGCGACTTTCCCGCAAAGCAGGAAGTCCAGACGATCACCATGAATGTGCAGGTTCCCGAGAACTGCCGCGCGCTTACCGTCGAACTGCGGGCGGTAGGCAGCGATGAGCGTGGCGAGCGTAGCATGGTCATTTCTTCCGTGGCGCTGCGACAACATCTCGACCCCAAATAGGCCTCGGGCGCCCCCCTGAGAGGGGCGGTTATACGAACAGGAAAACAAATGTATCCCCGGAGAATATTGATCCTGGCACTGCCTTTCATGCTTGCGGTTGCGCCACCTCTTGCGCAGGCCCAGCAAAAATCCAGCGACAGCGCATCGTCGGTGGTGCGGGTGGGCAAGGCGTCGATCACCGAGGCTGACATCAGCGAGAGAATGGCTGCCCTTGCGACCCAGGGGACGGGCGATCCTGCAACCCGCCGAGAAGAGGCCATTCGCCAGCTTATCGCTGAATATGTGGTCGAACAAAAGCTCGATAACACCGAGGGTGGACTGCCACCTGAACTGCTCGCCCAACTGGGCGCCGCGCGCCGTCAGCAGGTTTTTGCATGGTACATGCGCAACCGTCTGGTCGAGTCAGGTATCGGGCAGCATCCGTCGGCCGACGAAGTCGATGCCTTTGTGCGCGCCAATCCCCGTTTCTTTGCCGGGCGCGCGCAGTTTCGTTTCGTGATGATCGGACTGACCGCAACCGATGCCAGCCAGGAGGCGCAGGCTGTGGCGATGCTATCGCGTTTGCCACAAGCGCAGCCCCCGTCACCTGCCCAGATGAACGATCTTCGCGGCCAATTGCAGATGCATCACTGGTTAGGCGGCTATGCAACCTACACACAGAACAGCGAGCAATTGGCGCCGACAGTATTGGACCGGCTTGAACGCATGGCGGCAAGCCACCGCTTCCTTGATGTTATCCGCGACGGTGGGCAGGTGCATGCCCTTGTTCTGCAAGCGCGCGTGGCCGATCCGGTGGACCCTGCGGTTGTGGGAGATCAGGTGGCGCTGGGTTTGGCGCGCAAGCGCGCCGACGAGGCTGGCAAGGCCCTGATCGCGCAGTTATCGGACCCAATTTATCAGCAACTCGATCCTGCGGTAAAGCTGCGAGCACAAACACTCGGCGCCGGCGCCGTGCAAAGCGAAAGCGGATCCCGCGCCTTGCTGCGTTCGCTGGTGCCCAATGTCGACTATTTTGTGCTGCGGCGTCTGGCGGCATTTTTCTGGTGGCTGTTGTGGGTGTGGCCATTGGCTGCCATCCTTCATCCCTTGTTTCAATTTCGTCAGGGGCGTTGGGCCGAGCGGCTTGCCGCCACAAAATTCCGGTTCGGCGCTGGCCGTGTCGGTCGCGCCGCAGTTGTGCTGGTCCCTCCGCTTTCGGTCGTGGCACTGTTCTTCGGCCTGCGTTTGACGCTGGACGCATCCCGCGACAGTCAGGTGCTGGCGCTTCTCGGAGCGGTAGCCGGTGGGATGCTCTACCCGCTGCTATGTCGCCACTTTTCTGGGAATGCACGCCTGGCCGCGCTGATGCTGGGTTCATCGGTGGTAACGCTTGCAACGGTTCTCTGAACGAGCATCCCAGGCGATCACACACTACTTGCCACTATGTCGGTTTTGAGACGTATATCCATCGGGAATCTCGGCTTGCCTGCCATTGTTACGCGGCTTGTCGGGCTCGGCATGATGTTTGAGGTATCGCGTCTCGCCCGGGTCGAAGATGGCTGGTATCTCCGCTTCGGCCCACAACAAGCTTTGGTGTTGTATTGGGCCGACGGAATACAGGTTCTGGGCGACGTCCTGCTGCTGCTGACCATGGCGTGTGTCGTGCAGAACCTGGCGCGAACGCTCGTACCGCGCCGCACAGTCTGGCTGGTGATAGCGTCCACGGCGATCATTCTGACTTCGCTTGCGGCACGGGTCCTGTTCACGCATCCCTTCGGCCCTATCGGCGTACTCCAGTGCCTGCTCGCAGGATTGAGGCTTGCAGCGGTGCTGGCTCTATCGACGGCCTTGTTAGGCCGAACGGGGCGGGAATTGCTGGCGGAGTATGCTCGACTATGGCCTGTCGCCGCCATCGGGCTGGTTTGGCTGGATACATTTTTCCATCCCGTGCCGCTCCGGGTACTGAACCACGCAACGGTGACTGCCGTGCGCTGGGTGTTGATGGTGCTTGAAGGGGCTGATGCCTTCGCCATTTCCGAAAGGCCGGTTTCTGCGTTGGTCCGCTTGGGCGGCTTCCAGGTAGATCTGTTGCCCGTATGCTTAGGCTACGAAGGGCTTCTGCTGTTTTCGGGCCTGTTTGCGGCCTATCTACTGGTCGCCCGTCGTTGGCCCGGTGTGCCGGAACTGGCGGTCTATGCCGTCACCCTCCCGATCCTGTTCTTGGTCAATGTGATGCGTATCGTCATCTTGCTGGAGCTTGGCGCGCGTCTGGCTCCCGAAGGTGCGATCTACGGCTTCCACTCGCGCTTCGGCATCCTGGCGGTGTTGTGCCTTTCTTGCCTGGCGATCCTTGTGGTTGAACGCTGGCGCGATGGTCGGGTTGGCAAGCGGGCGCTTCAGGCTGGATGGAATGATGCGTCAGTTTTGAGCGATTTTCTTCCACTGGCGACGATGCTCGGGATGGAACTGGCTCTGGGCTTTTATCGCAGTGTGATCGACTGGTTTTACCCGGCCACCATGGCGGCGGCGGTGCTGGTTCTCTGGTGGACCCATGGCAGGCGCCGTCATCCCGGCTTGGGGCTCCCTCTCAAAGCTTTCCCAATTCTGGCTGGCTGCGCGGTCTATGGTCTGTGGGTGACGCTTATTCCGGTGGATCAGATCCGCAGCCTTGGCATGGACGCGCAGCTTGCGGGTGTGTCGGGCTGGTTGGCCGGAAGTTGGATCGTGATGCGTCTGTTCGGCGCCGCTTACGTGGTCCCGGTGATCGAGGAGTTGGCCTTTCGGTCTGGTTTGTGGCGGATTGTCGAAAGTGCGCTGACGAATAGATTGCCCGGGCCAACGATAGCAGTGGCGACGTTGACAATCACCTCAACCGCGTTTGCCGCGATGCACAGTCACTTCGTGCCAGCATTTCTGGCCGGCGCGGCGTTCGGTTTGATCCGCATGCGCCGATCGGGCTTACCCGGGGCGATAGTCGCTCATGGTCTCGCCAACGCACTTCTGGGCCTGCACGTCATTGCTACCAGTGAATGGTCCTATTGGTGAATTCTTCGCCGATCCTTTGCGCCTTCATCTTCGACATTTCGTCGTTCCATTACATCGCAGGAAGCCCTTTTTCTTATGAGTCCGCAGACCCCTTTCCGCGCCCGTCGTGTCTTCGTTACGGGGACCGCGGGTTTCATTGGTTTCCATCTGGCCAATCTTCTGCTCGACGAGGGGCTGGAGGTGTTCGGTTATGACGGCATGAGCGACTATTACGATGTCGCTCTCAAGCGTTCGCGGCACGAAATGCTTCTGAGTCGTCCGGGCTTCGCCTGTGTCGAGGGGCAATTGGAGGACCAGCCCCTGCTGGACCGTACCGTGGAAGCTTTCGCACCCGATGCTATCGTCCATCTCGCCGCGCAGGCAGGGGTGCGCTACAGCCTTGAAAATCCGCGCGCTTATATCGACAGCAACATCGTCGGCACCTTCAACGTGCTGGAAGCGGCGCGACGGCTGAAGGTCGGGCACTTGCTGATGGCCTCGACCTCCTCGGTTTATGGCTCCAACGAGGATATGCCGTTTTCCGAAACGGAGAAGGCCGATACCCAACTGACTGTGTACGCGGCGACCAAGAAGGCGACCGAAAGCCTGGGGCATTCCTATGCCCATCTCTGGGATCTGCCGGTGACCATGTTCCGCTTCTTCACGGTCTATGGGCCATGGGGGCGGCCCGATATGGCGCTGTTCAAGTTCGTCGATGCCATTCTCGATGGGCGTCCGATCGATATCTATAACAACGGCGAGATGTACCGCGACTTTACCTATGTCGCTGATCTCGTTCGAGCGATCCGCTTGCTGGTCGATGTACCGCCGGTACGCCCCGATGATGCCGCCGATATCGTCCCGGGCGACAGCCTGAGCCCGGTTGCACCGTTCCGGGTGGTCAACATCGGCAACAACGACAAGGTCCGGCTGCTTGATTTTATCGAGGCCATCGAGGCAGAGCTTGGGCGCCCGGCGATCCGCAACCTCATGCCGATGCAGATGGGCGATGTGCCCGCCACCTGGGCCGATGCCGCCTTGTTGCAGCGGCTGACCGACTATCGTCCGCAGACCGACTTTCGCGACGGCATCGCCCACTTCGTCGCCTGGTTTCGTGAATACTACCGGAAATGATCATGACGAACTCTCCCGATACTTCAAATCTGACCATCGCTGTCATCGGCCTGGGCTATGTCGGCCTGCCGCTTGCCGTTGAATTCGGTCGGCGGCGGCCAGTGGTGGGCTTCGATATTTCTTCTGATCGTATTGCCGAGTTGCGTTCCGGAGTTGATCGTACCCGCGAGGTTACCAGTATGGAACTCGCCGAGGCCCGGCATCTGCGCTTTTCCTCAGAGCTTGAGGACCTTGCGGCCTGCAACGTCTTCATCGTTACCGTGCCAACACCCATCGACCAGCATCGTCGGCCCGATCTCACTCCCTTGCTGGCAGCCTCGCGCACGGTGGGAAAGGCAATCCAACCCGGTGCGATCGTCGTGTTTGAATCCACAGTCTATCCTGGCTGCACCGAAGACGATTGCGTGCCGGTGATCGAGCAGTACTCAGGTTTGCGTTTCAACCGTGACTTTTTCGTGGGTTATTCGCCCGAGCGAATCAATCCCGGTGACAAGGCGCATCGCTTGCCGACGATCCGCAAGGTCACATCAGGCTCTACCCCCGAGGTCGCCGATCTGGTTGACCGGCTCTATGGTGAGATCATCACCGCCGGTACGCACAAGGCCCCCAGCATCCGTATCGCTGAAGCTGCCAAGGTGATCGAGAACACCCAGCGCGACCTGAATATCGCCTTGGTCAACGAGTTGGCGATCATCTTCAACCGCATGGATATCGACACCACCGCAGTGCTGGAAGCGGCGGGCACCAAATGGAATTTCCAGCCCTTCCGGCCCGGCCTCGTGGGGGGGCACTGCATCGGGGTGGATCCCTATTACCTCACCCACAAGGCCGAAGCGATCGGCTATTACCCGGAGATTATTCTTGCCGGTAGGCGCCTCAATGACCGCATGGGGTCCTATGTGGCTGAACAACTGGTCAAGGGCATGATCCGCCACCAGATCCAGGTGGACGGTGCCCGCGTGCTGGTGCTGGGCATGACCTTCAAGGAAAACTGCCCCGATTTGCGCAACAGCCGCGTGATTGATGTGATCGAGGAGCTTCGCAATTTCGGTTGCCTTGTCGATATCTATGATCCCTGGGCCGATCCGGTCGAAACGAGCCATGAATATGCAATCGACCTTTGTGTCGATCCGGCCGCAGGCATCTATGATGCCATCGTGCTCGCTGTCGCTCACGACACGTTCCGCGCTTTGGGAAGCGAAGCAATCCGTCATTTCGGAAAGGCACGCCATGTCTTGTACGATCTCAAAAGTGTCCTCCCGGATGGCGAAGCCGACCTGCGGCTGTGACTGTGCGTCTGAACGGTTCGAAACCCTTGGTAATCAAGCAGAAGCCAGTGCTTCAGCCTGTTGATGCTCAGATGTCCGGAAGACCATCGCTGTGGCGAAGCCTTCATGCGCTATACCACTTCCTGTCCGCACGGCGGCGCGCGCAGCTTGGTCTTCAAACCGGACTCATGTTGATTGGCGCGCTGGCCGAAATGGCGACGCTGGGCGCGGTGGTGCCGTTCCTTGCCTTGCTCGCTTCACCGGGTGGCCCACGCTTTCATATTCCGGTTATCGACTGGCCGTTGGGTATTCGTGAGGCGTCATGGCTGTTCGGAACGATTGCGGTATTTTCGGCGTTCCTGCGAATCTTCACCCAATGGGCCGGCTTTCGGTTCGCCTTCGGACTGGGTGGCGATCTCGCCCGCGAGGTGTTTCGCCGCACACTCTACCAGCCCTATGCCTGGCATGCGAGCCGCAGCAGCAGCGAAGTACTTGCCGGGCTGACCAAAGTGAATGCTGTGGTAGCTGGCATCATCAATCCCTTGATGCAAGGCATCGTCGCCTTTTTGATCTCGCTGGGGATCATGGCCGCACTGATGCTGGTGGACCCGCGCACGGCCTTGCTGGCAGGAGTGATCATCGGTGCGCTTTATGTCGCCACCAGCCTGTTTGTGCGGCGGCGGGTCCAACGTAACGGCCAGGTCATTGCCGGAAACGAGCGGCTGAGGGTAAAGGCGGTGCAGGAGGGGCTGGGGGGCATCCGTGACGTGTTGCTCGACGGCACGCAACCGTTCTTCAGCACCGCATTCGACCGGGTGGACAGCCTGAGCCGCCGGGCGCAGGCCTCGAACAGCCTGCTGTCCAACGGTCCGCGTTATTTCATCGAGGCGGCGGGTATGGTTTGCATTGTCGCCTTGGCCAATTGGCTGAGCGGGCGCCAGGGCGGGCTGTTGGGCGCGATCCCCATCCTGGGCGCGTTGGCCTTGGGCGCGCAGCGCCTGTTGCCTCAGCTGCAGTTCATCTATTTCGCCTGGTCGCAGATCACCGGCACGCGAGCACAACTCGACGACGTGCTGAAACTGACCGCGCTGCCTGTTCCCGCTGATACAGGGTATCTTCCCACGCGCCTGCCTGAGCCTGATGACATGCCTTCGCTGGTGGAACTGCGCGCGGCTGGTTTTCGCTACGTCGCCGATGGCCCACCTGTGCTGGACGCGATCGATCTTGTCGTCCCGCGCGGCGCGCGCATCGGCTTCATCGGTAAGACCGGCTGCGGCAAGAGCACCCTGATCGATCTGATCATGGGCCTGCTCGATGCAGGTGACGGAGCAGTGCTGGTGGACGGCACGCCGTTGAACGAGGCCAACCGCCGCTCCTGGCAGCGGCGCATCGCCCATGTGCCGCAGATGATCTTCCTGTCCGACAGTTCGATCGCCGAGAATATCGCCTTTGGCGTGCCCGTGGGCCAGATGGACCGAAAGCGGGTCGAGCGGGCAGCGGCGATGGCGCAACTGGGCGGCTTCCTCGACGAATTGCCCGGCGGCCTCGACACTTGCGTTGGCGAACGCGGCGTGCGGCTGTCGGGTGGGCAGCGCCAGCGTATCGGGCTTGCCCGCGCGCTTTACCGTGATGTCGATGTGCTGGTGCTCGACGAGGCGACCAGCGCGCTCGACGACTGTACCGAAGCGGCGGTGATGCGCGCGATCGAGGGACTGGGCCGCGATATCACGCTGCTGATGGTCGCTCATCGTCTGTCCACGCTGCGCCATTGCGACAGCATTGTCGAACTGGCCGGGGGCCGGATCGTCCGAATGGTCCCGCCCGAATCAATCCTGTCCGCCGAACTGGCGAACCCAAACGTTCCGCCGCTTCCTCCTGCGTATTTTGACTAAACTGGACCTGTCCTTACCATGATCGATACGACTTCCATCCTGTTAACCGGCGGCACCGGCTCGTTCGGCCACGCTTTCGTCAAGACCGTGCTTGAACGCTATCCGCATATCCGCCGGCTTGTGATCTATAGCCGTGATGAACTGAAACAGTTCGAGATGGCCCAGCGCTTTCCGGAAAAAGACTATCCGATGCTGCGCTATTTCATTGGCGACGTCCGCGATGGTGACAGACTGCGCCGCGCCATGGAAGGCATCGACACCGTAATCCATGCCGCCGCGCTGAAACAAGTGCCTGCGGCGGAATATAATCCGTTTGAGTGCATCAAGACCAATGTCATTGGCGCGCAGAACCTTGTCGAGGCATGTCTGGACAGCGACGTGCGGCGGGTGGTGGCACTGTCCACCGACAAAGCGGCGGCACCTATCAACCTCTATGGCGCCACCAAGCTGTGTTCCGACAAGCTGTTTACCGCTGCACAGAATATCAAGGGCGCACGCGATCTGCGTATCAGCGTGGTGCGTTATGGCAATGTCATGGGCAGCCGGGGGTCGGTGATCCCTTTCTTCCTCGATCGCCGCAAGAGCGGTGTCCTGCCAATCACAGATCCGGCCATGACCCGCTTCAATATCAGTCTGCGCGAAGGTGTGGATATGGTGCTGTGGGCTCTGGAAAATATGCGTGGCGGGGAAATCTTCGTGCCCAAAATCCCCTCCTATCGCATCACTGACGTCGCAATGGCCATCGCCCCGGAATGCCGTCAGGAAGTGGTCGGTATCCGACCGGGCGAAAAGTTGCACGAGGAGATGATCACCGCCAGCGACAGTTTCAACACTGCCGATCTGGGCGACTATTACGCGATCCTGCCTTCCGCCGGAAAATGGCCGCTGGAAAATTATTGCGCGGAAGTCGGTGGCAAACCGGTGCCGCCAGGTTTCGCTTATAACAGTGGCACCAACGAGGAATTCCTCTCTGTGAGCGAATTGCGTGCGTTGATCGGCCTTCACGTTGGCCAGTTCGAGGATGTCACCTGATGATCCCCTACGGCCGACAGCACATCACTGAAGCAGACATCGGCGCCGTGGTCGAGGTGTTGCGCTCGGACTGGCTGACCCAGGGACCTGCGGTTCCCCGCTTTGAGCAGGCGTTGGCGGCTTATTGCGGCGCGGGGCATGCCGTGGCGGTGAACAGCGCAACCTCGGCCTTGCACATCGCCTGTCTGGCTTTGGGCTTGGGGGCAGGAGATTGGTTGTGGACCACTCCGATCACCTTCGTTGCCTCGGCCAATTGTGGCCTCTATTGTGGCGCTTCGGTCGATTTCGTCGATATCGACCCGCGTACCTACAACCTGTGCCCTGAGGCGCTGGCCGCGAAACTGGAGCGCGCGGAGGTCGAGGGTCGGTTGCCCAAAGTCGTGGTTCCCGTCCATCTGTGCGGACAGCCCTGTGACATGGCGGCGATCCACGCGCTGTCGCAGCGCTATGGCTTCCGGATCATCGAGGATGCCAGCCATGCCATTGGTGGGCGCTATCGGGACGAACCCATTGGCAGTTGCCGCTATAGCGACATCACTGTGTTCAGTTTTCACCCGGTCAAGATCATCACCACCGGCGAAGGTGGCATGGCGCTGACAAACGATCCAGATCTGGCCGCGCGTATGGAATTGTTACGCAGTCATGGCATCACCCGCGATCCTTGCGCGATGACGCAGGCGCCTGATGGGCCGTGGTATTACCAGCAGGTCGATCTCGGTTTCAATTATCGCATGACGGATTTGCAGGCAGCGCTTGGCCTCAGCCAGTTCGAGCGTCTGGACGGCTATGTCGAGCGCCGTCATGCCTTGGCTGGTCGCTATGACGCGTTGCTGACGGACATGCCTGTCATCAGGCCGTGGCAGCACCCCGATGGTTATTCCGGCTTGCACCTTTATGTGATCCGTATGGGCGAAAGCGTCGGCTCGTGCCATCGCGCGGTATTCGAGGATCTGCGTGCGGGTGGGATCGGTGTGAACCTGCATTATATCCCGGTACACACCCAGCCGTGGTATCGGGCGATGGGTTTTGTCGAGGGCGATTTCCCCGAGGCAGAGGCATATTATCGCGAGGCCATCAGCCTGCCTATGTTCGCCAGCATGACGGAGGGACAGCAGGATGAGGTTGTTGCGGCATTGACGCAGGCCGTCACCCGATGAGGTTGGCGGTGATTCCGGCGCGCGGTGGCAGCAAGCGCATCCCACGGAAGAATATTCGGGATTTCTGTGGTCAACCGATGATTGCCTGGTCGATCGCGGCCGCCCGCTCGAGCGGTTGTTTCGATCGTATCATCGTTTCCACAGACGATGATACGATCGCTGAAGTGGCCCGCGCGAACGGTGCGGAGGTGCCCTTCCGGCGCCCTGCCATCCTGTCCGACGACCATACCGGAACCGTGCCCGTCGTCGCCCATGCAATCCGCTGGGCACAGGAGGAGGGGGCTGATCCACAAGTGGTCTGCTGCCTTTACGCCACAGCGCCCTTCATGCGTCCTGCTGATCTGCAACGCGGCCTGGCCCTGCTTGAAGAGACCGGCGCCAGCTTTGCCTTCTCGATTACGAGCTTCCCCTTCCCTATCCAGCGGGCGTTGCGGCTGACCGCCGATGGCCGCACGGAAATGTTTGACCAGAGCCAGGCCCAGACTCGCTCCCAGGATCTCGAAGAAGCATGGCACGACGCCGGGCAGTTCTACTGGGGTAGCAGCCTGGCATGGCGAACGGGTCAGCCGCTGTTCGGACGGGAATCGGTGCCGGTTATCCTGCCGCGTTACCGAGTTCAGGACATCGATACCCTTGAGGACTGGGAACGAGCGGAGTGGCTGTTTCGCGCGCTCCGCGCTGTTGAAGCGCCAGAGTGTGTATCGAATTACGCGGGTAAGGGCGAATGATGCGTCGCATTGCTTTTCGCGCCGATGCAGGCGTGAACATCGGCACCGGTCATGTCATGCGGTGTTTGACACTGGCGGACAGGCTGGCCGCTGGTGGTCATGAGATCCATTTCCTGTGCCGAACCCAGCCCGGACAGATGGCCGATGCGATCGCTTCGCGCGGTCATGGGGTGACACTGCTGCCAGCGGGCCAGCGGCCGTTCGAAGAGGAGGATTACTGCTCCTGGTTGGGCGTTGACTGGTGCGAGGACGCGGCACAATGCCAATTGGAAATAGCTCAGGGGGTCGATTGGCTGGTGGTCGATCACTATGCGCTCGATGCCGGATGGGAAAGCGTGATGCGGACGGTCGCGCGACGGATCATGGTGATTGATGATCTGGCTAATCGGCCACACGATTGCGACCTGTTGCTGGATCAGACGCATGGACGCAACCGAACGGATTATAGCGAGCTAGTGCCAGCGCGGACCAGGATACTCTGTGGTTGCGAATACGCCTTGTTGCGGCCCGAGTTCGCAGCTCGCCGCGAGGAGGCGCTTGTTCGTCGGCAAAGCGATGACATGTTGCGCCTGCTCGTTTGTATGGGCGGTGTCGATAAGGATAATGCCACGGGGGCGGTTCTCACCGCCCTGGCGGCCGCTGATCTGCCGGATGGTTGCCAGATCACCGTGGTGATGGGGCGGGATGCGCCATGGATCACGCATGTGCGCCGCCTGGCTGCCGCCATGCCGGTGATGACCGAGGTGTTGTGCGATGTGGCCGATATGGCCGCGCTGATGGCAGCGAGCGATCTGGCTATAGGCGGTGCGGGAGGCAGCGGTTTGGAGCGATTTTGCGTCGGGCTGCCCAGTATCTCCGTGGCGCTTGCGGAAAATCAGCGCCCTGCGGCAAAGGCGTTGGACTATGCCGGGGCAACCATCAGTTTGCTGGCTCCGGGCGAGATCATCACCCGCCTGCCTGGCATTATCGGGCATATGACAACGAACCCCGAAGCGCGGCACGCCATCGCGGCGAAGGCGGCATTACTCTGCGATGGCAGGGGAGGAGAGCGGGTCTTTGAAGCGATGTGTGGCTTTGGCGATGACTGATCGCATTCCGTCTATGCGATTGCGGCTGCTGACAGAAGACGACCTGACGATGATTTTGGGTTGGCGCAATGACGAGTTGGTTCGTCGACACATGTTTAACCGACAGATTATCGCCGCCGATCAACATCGTGTCTGGTATGAACGGGTGCGATGCGATCCCGTGCGGCGGCTGTTCGTCTTCGAGTTGGCCGGGGTTCCCTCTGGCTTCGTCAACTTTCATCCGGTGGCGCGGGGTGGGATCGCTGAATGGGGCTTTTATCGGGCGCCGGACGCATCGCGCGGTAGCGGCCGACTGCTGGGGCGGACCGCATTGGATCATGCCTTTGCCGAGCTTGGGCTGCACAAGGTCTGTGGCAGAGTATTGCGCGAGAATAGTTCTTCCATCCGCATGCACGAGGCTCTGGGTTTTCGATGCGAAGGGATACTGCGCGAGCATCACCGCAGCGACGAAGATTACCATGACGTGCTGGCTTTCGGCCTTCTGGCCAGAGACTGGTGCCATCGAACCGATGAGATTTCTAATGCCTGATCAACCCGATCTGACCATCGCCGACCGTCCGATTGGCATGGCTTTTCCACCTTACGTCATCGCGGAGCTGTCAGCCAATCACAATGGCGATATCGATCGGGCGCGGCGGATCGTCACAGAAGCCAAACTTGCTGGAGCTGACGCTGTAAAATTGCAAACCTATCGCCCCGATACCATCACCCTGAACTGCGAGGACGACGCTTTTCGCATCCATGGCGGCCTGTGGGATGGGCGCACGCTTTATGACCTCTATCAAGAGGCCCATATGCCATGGGATTGGCACAAGCCATTGTTCGACCATGCGCGCGCATTGGGTATCACCATCTTCAGTTCGCCTTTTGACACCACCGCCATCGATCTGCTGGAGGATTTGAATGCTCCAGCCTACAAGATCGCCTCTTTCGAGGCGGTGGATCTCCCGCTTATTGAATATGCCGCGCGTACTGGCAAACCCCTGATCATATCCACGGGTATGGCCGATGCGCAGGAGATTGCCGAGGCTATCGATGCCGCACGTGGGAGTGGCTGTACGCAACTCGCTATTCTGCACTGTGTCAGCGGTTATCCTGCTCGGCCCGAAGAGTACAATCTGCGGACATTGACGGACATGATTGCCCGCTTTGGTCTCGTTACCGGCCTGTCTGATCACACGCTGGATAACACCACCGCCATCGCCAGCGTGGCCTTGGGCGCTTCGATCATTGAGAAGCATTTTACGCTCAACCGTGACGGGGGTGGGCCAGATGACAGCTTTTCGCTGGAGCCTTTCGAGATGGCAGGTCTGTGTCAGGGTGTGCGAGCGGCTTGGCATGCACTGGGCCGACCCGATTATGGGCTGAAATCGAGCGAACAGGGCAACGTGCAGTTTCGCCGCTCACTCTATTTTGTGAAGCCGGTCATGGCTGGCCAGATCATCGAGGCCGATGCGGTGCGCTCGGTGCGGCCTGGCTTCGGAGCGCCACCGAAATACCTGGGGCGAGTGATCGGTCGTCGCAGTCGCAGCGATCGGCCCGCAAACAGCCCCGTTTTACTCGACGATCTCGATTGAAGCACGCGCCAGTCATGGCTTTTGAAAAAACATGTCGGATATCAGCGCAACCAACTTGCTGATCTGCCTGAGGCGGTCGGGCGAGCGCTTGAGACCGGCTCTCGCAGATGTGCGGCGGCGCCGGCCTCGGCTGGAGCCGTTTCTCGCGCCGTGGCGCGTTTTGACGCAGCTTGCGGAAGTGCCGCTTCGTTTACCTGCGTGCACAAGGTATTACATCGCTTCGCGGATCCGGCCAAATTCGAAGGCCGAAGCGGTGGTAAGCGAACTGATAGCCGCAGGCATCGATCCTGATGCGATCTGGACGTTCGAGCGACAATCCGGGCATCTGCCAGCGCGGGCCTTGCGGGCGGGGATATGGACGCTGCGTCTGGCACCGATGGTGATAAGGCTGGCGCTTGCTCGCCGTTTGGACGACTCTGACCGGCAGGTTCTGGTGGGGCGTGCGGCGATGCGTCTGCTCTTGCGGCGGACCCCATCTGCAGTGCCTGTGATCGTGAGCGATGTCAGCCCTGTGCTCTACATGTTGTGGAGTGCGGCGATCTCGTTGAGGCGTGCCCCAATGTGGTGGCAGGACGACTACCACCACATTGGATCGTTGCCCTATCCGGTGAGCGCCGCAGCGGTACTCAATCAGGGCGGGTATGCAGCAGTGCTGGCGCGCAGTCCTGACGCACTGATCACGAGGCGACCGCAGACGGTCGTGAAGTTGATGCGTGCAGCACCATCGGCGCCCCGTCTGGGCGCTGCGACCAATGCCAGCTTTGCCGCAACCCCGGCGCAGGTCGCGCTACTGGCCGGGTTGCGCGATCAGCTGGGCGGTAAGCAATTGCTGCTTCGATTGCATCCGAACAGCCCGTTGCATGGTGGCAACCTGGCTCACCCATGGCTCGCCATCGCTCCCGCTGATGAGCCTTTGGCCACCTTTGCGACACGGATTGATCTGGCAATCGTGGGGAATTCGGCCGTGCAGATGCGCCTTCTGGGTGAAGGTGTGCCTGTGTTGCATGTAGCCGGACTCGATGAGCATGGCTTCGATCTCTACGGCTATATGCGGGAAGGCTTCAGCTTCGGTTCGCCCCATCTGGAAGATGTCTGTTTGGAGGCGATCAACCGTCATTACGCCGATCCAATCGTCCAGCAGCGCATTGCGGATTTCATGAGCCTGCGGCGAGACATTATCATTCCTGACCTTGCCGCGCTGTCTCATAGCCGCGGCGATTGGGGCCGATCCTTCTAACTGGACCAGCCGCATGGCGCCAGCGAGCGCCAGAAACCCAACCATGACGATGCTCGACACCGATACGGCGCGCGTTGCGCTGTGTCGGGCGACGTTCCGACGAGAAGCGATGATATCGATGACGATGCTGATGAAACGATGGCTGGTAAGCCTCGCGGGGATGTCACGACGCCTCAAGCTGCTTGTTGTGCTGCTATTGGATGCGGCGATTGCGGTCTTGAGCCTGATCTGGGCGGTGGCTTTACGGCTGGAAGATGTTTCGTACCTGGGTGATATTCGCTTCTGGTGGGTTACCATACCGCTGGCTGCTATCATGCTCGCGGGGCTCGGTACTCTGGGCGTCTACAGGACGGTGATCCGTTATGCCTCGTTTCCGTTGCTGCCCAGGCTGGCGGTGGCTGTCGGAGCAGCGGCTGTCGCGCTTTATCCTTTGGCACGCATCTACGGATTGTTTCTGCCTCGCTCAGTACCTGCCATTTTTGCTGCCCTTTGCCTCATCATGCTGTCAACCGTTCGCTTGGCGATGCGCTCGGCGTTGCATCATCTGGATCGCGGACGGAAGATGTCTGTCATCATATACGGCGCGGGCGCTGCTGGTCGGCAACTCAGCCAGGCACTTTTGTGCGGCAAGGAGTATTTGCCGGTTGCCTTCGTGGATGACAGTTCTTCCCTTCGTGGGGTGTCGATCAGCAACTGCCGGGTGTTCGGGCCAGAGGACATCGGGGCGCTCATCGAGCGGTACGGCGTAACGCATGTGCTGCTGGCATTGCCCAGCGCCTCTCTCGGTGAGCGCAAGGCCATCCTTCGGCGTCTCGAGTCCCATCCGGTGCATGTGCAAACTATTCCCGGCATGGCCGACCTCATATCCGGTGCTGCGCGGGTCAGTGATTTCCGGGACATTTCCATCGAGGAACTGTTGGGTCGCGATCCGGTCAGGCCAAACGCCGAGATGATGAGTGCGGACATTGCGGGGCGCGTGGTCATGGTGACGGGCGCGGCTGGTTCCATCGGGAGTGAGTTGTGTCGTCAGATCATCGGCCTTGATCCGCATACTTTGGTGTTGTTCGAGATTTCGGAAATAGGGATCTACCGGATAGAAGCTGAATTACGCGACCTTGCCCTCGCTTCGTGTCGGCGAATCGACATCGTGCCGGTTCTCGGGTCGGTGCAGGACAAGCACCTATCGGAACGGGTGATGCGCGCCTACGGTGTGCAGACAGTATATCATGCCGCCGCCTACAAACATGTACCTATTGTCGAGGAAAATATCGTCGAAGGCATTCGTAACAATGTCTTTGGAACCGAGACGCTGATACGCGCGGCCACTGCCGCCGGGGTCGAACTTTTCCTGATGATTTCCACCGATAAGGCAGTAAGGCCGACCAATGTCATGGGCGCTTCCAAGCGTATCGCGGAATTGATCTGCCAGAATGCGGCCAGGCAAAGCAAGGCAACGCGCTTTGCAATGGTGCGCTTTGGTAATGTATTGGGATCGTCAGGCTCGGTCGTGCCGCGTTTTCGCGAGCAGATCGAAGCGGGAGGTCCCGTCACGGTCACTCATCCCGAGATCACGCGCTATTTCATGACCATTCCCGAGGCCGCATCTTTGGTGCTTCAGGCAGGAGCTATGGGACGGGATGGTGATGTGTTCCTGCTCGACATGGGCGAACCGGTGCGCATCGTCGATCTGGCGGCTCGGATGATCCGCCTTGCCGGCTTCTCGCCCTATCAGATGGATGGCGACGAGACCGTTGCTGGCCTGCCTGCGCATGGTGGTGACATCGGCATAACCTTCAGCGGGCTGCGCTCCGGCGAGAAATTATACGAAGAACTGTTGGTCGGTGACAATGCTGAGCCAACCCAACATCCGCAGGTCATGAAAGCCAATGAGATATCCATGCCAGAAGAGGCACTGGCCGAATTGCTGGCTTGCTTGCGCCAGGCCTGTGTTCGTCATGATGCCGCCTGGATCCGCAGCCTGCTGGAGGCGGCGCCGATCGGCTATTGTCCCTCCCATCGTATCGCCGATCTGGTCTGGACGCGGCAGGCCCGCGTCGGGCTGAAGATCGTTCCGACCGCTGCCGGGGCGGCCTGAGGCACGCTATGACCAAGGTTATTCTCGCGTGCTTTCGCGATCCCGTTTCGCGCCTCGCGCAGGCGAACGCTGTCCGCGATGCCTGCAGTATCATTGCGGCTCGCCTCGCAGGCGAGCGGCCCGAAGCCTATCGGGATATTCCCTCACCGCTGGTCGGTGAAACCGATGATGGTGTGGTCTCGGTCTGCTTCCAACATGTGCCTGGTGTCCGTCGGATGGGGGCTGGCGTTGCGCTGGGACGCATGTCTGGTGATGTTGACTGGCATGTACCGGGTGGGCCGGTGGGCGATGGCACTTTTGCCCTTTTCCGGGTTTCAGAAGCAGCAGTCGAGTTGGTGACCGATGCGATGGCCACCCGCACCATCTGGTATTACCACGACGAGAGCTGTTTGCTCGCTGCCAGTTCGGCGCGGATGCTGGTCATGCTGCTGGGCTCGTTCGTCCCGAATTTCGAGGCTGTCCCGTGGATGTTGGCAAATGGTTCTCCCGGACCGGCGGGTGGCTGGGATCGGCGGTTGCGCATGATACCTGCTGACCATCGTCTGTGGCTGGACCGAGCGAATTGGCAATTGTGCGAAGAGTCCTTAACCCCTGATCGGCGCTTTGCCTTACCGCCTGACATGCCTCGCCGTCGCTACCAGGCCGCGTTCAGCGCGGCACTGGAGTCCAGCATGGAGGCTCTGCCGACAGATGATCGGCATTGGTTGCTGCCCTTGTCAGGCGGCTATGATAGCCGGTTGCTGGCCTGCCTGCTGCGTGAGCGGCCAGATCTGCATACGATCACCTGGGACATTTCAGTCGATCCCATGCGGATCAATCTTGAGATGGCCGTCGCCAAGCGCCTGAGCGCTGCGCTAGGACTTCGACATGACAGCGTGCGTCTGCCTCCTCCGGACGCGGCTATGCGCAACGAGGTCATGGAGCGCTTCTTGCGCACCAGCGAGGGGTTGACGGATGCTGTCAGCGCCTATCTCGATGGCTTCGCCTTGTGGGGTGGGATGCAAGAACGAGGTATTCACGGCATTCTGCGGGGCGATGAGCCCTTCGGTGGCCAGGGCTGGACCCCGGTACGGGATGAACGTGAGGTTCGTCTCGGGTTGGGCCTGGCGCTGCTGGCGGATCTACCATCCACCAGCTGGCTGGCCGAAGCCTGTGGTGTCGATCAGGCATGGCCTGAAGCACTGCGTCGCCTTCCTGGCGAGGGATTGGAGGACTGGCGGCACCGATTGTATCGCACATACCGTGTGCCCGTTGTGCTGGCCGCCTTGACCGAGACCAAAACGTCCTATGTCGAGGTGCTCAATCCCCTGCAGGCGCGCGGAGTGAGCGGATTTGTCGAAACCCTGCCCAACGCCTTGCGTAATGATAAGGCGCTGCTCGTCGAGACGGTCAACAGACTTAGTCCGCCTGTACCCTATGCCAGCCTGCGCGAGGGTGATGAGTTGAACAATTTCCTGCGTTCTGATGAAACGGTGGCGATTATACGCGCAGGCTTGGATACGCCTGCGGCTCGCGCCATCTTGTCTTCTACGGTCATCCATGGGCTGCTCGGGCGGTTACCCGCTCCGGGGAAGGCGCCGAGTGGAGGTTACCGGCGGACCTTGCTGGGCCGTATACGCGCATGGCTCCCGTATTGGGCAAAGCGACATTTACGGCGCCTTGCACCCGCAGCGCCAGTCGAGCCTTGCCTGTTGGCCTTCCGGGCATGGATCATCGTGCGCATTCATGCCGTGCTGCAGGAAGATGCAGCCATCCTTGCCTCTCCGATCGGCTCTGATCGGTGATTGGGAAACATCCAATGTCCTTGAAAATTGGCATCCACGGTCAAGTGACCGCTTTTTCTTCGGTATGGGCGCGACTTGCGCGCCAGCGAGGCCTGGAGGTTATGATCCTTGATGCTCATGGAGCGGGGTTTCTTGACGAGGTCCGTGCCTGTGATGCCTTTCTCTGGCACATGAACCATCTGGATGACCGCGATGTGCGGTTTGGCCCCGCCATGATGCAAGCTCTCGAAGAAACCGATATTCCCATTTTTCCCAATGCCGCGACAGCTCGCACCTTCGATGACAAGCTTGCACAAGTACGGTTGTTCGCTGCGGCGGGAGTTTCCGCGCCGCGCAGTTGGTGTTTCCTCAACGCGGATGAGGCCCATCGTTTCGTCGATAGCGCCACTTGGCCGCTGGTCTTCAAGCTGCGGGGTGGTGCCGGCTCTGGTAATGTGCGCAAAGTCGGCTCGGCGCGGGAGGCGCATGCTTTGATCCGACGGATGTTTGGCCGAGGCATGCGGGCCAGCGCGGTGGGGCTGACCGCCGCGGGCAGTATCGGGAAAATGGCACCACGCTCTCGGCGAAGCGGGCGGGAATGGATCGCGGGAGCTTCGCGTGTGCTGCGGCGAACGTTGTGGCCTCAGCGCGAGCGTAATTACGCTCTGTTCCAGGAATTTATTCCCGGTTGTGATCACGATATCCGTGTCACGGTGATCGGTGCGCGGGCCTTCGTTTTCCGGCGGCGGGTACGGCCCAACGATTTTCGCGCCAGCGGTAGCGGGTTGATCGACTTTCTCCAACCGGAAGAAATTCCCATGGACATGGTCACGGAGGCTTTTGCGCTTTCGCGGCGTTGGGGCTTCCAGTCGATGGGCTATGACTTCGTCCGCCATCCCGATGGCGGAATAAGACTTATTGAGATGTGCTACGTTTTCGTGAGCGCGCCGGTAGAGGGCTGCCCAGGCTATACGGATGCCGAAGGTGGTTGGATTCCCGGGCATTACTGTCCCGAGGAACTCATTCTGGATGATCTTCTGGCCTCCCTCGATGAGTGAGCGGCAGCCGGTTCTGGCCCTGTTGTTACCTTACCCCCTCGATCCCCTGGTCGGAGGCGTGCAGCGCGTGACATGGCAACTAGGCAGTTATTTCGCTGATCGCGGTTGGCGGGTGATCTACGTGTCGCTGTCAGCTCATGGCCATTGTCAGCCGCTAAAGGGCGTCCTTGAACATCCTGCTCGAGATTTGCCCGAACGGATCGGTCCCATTCGCAATTTTCTAGATGGGGTGATTGCGCGGCATCGGCCCGATGTCGTGATCAACCAGATGGCATTGTCGCGCGTGATTGGCGATGCGCTATGGACGGTCAGCAATGCTGGGCAAAACTGCACCGTTCTCGCCTGCTATCATAACAGCCCGGCACTTTATCGTGATAGTTTGGTACATATTCTTGGCCACCGGCTCCGCAAGTGGCCCATTTTGCGCCGGTTCATCGACAATGTGGCGGGCCGCTGGGTGCTGAATGCGCGTCACCGCCTCCTGACGGGGCGGAGCTTCCGGCGGGTCATGGCGCATTGCCACCGCCTGGTGCTGTTATCGCCGACGTTTTTCGAGGAACTGCGCTGGTTCGTGCCGGATGTCGACATGGGTAAGCTGGCAGCGATCCCCAATGGCTTTCCGCTGGCGACAGCGCCTCTGCCCGATGAGAAATGCAATCGCCTGCTGTTCGTCGGGCGGATGAACAACCTCCAGAAGAATGTTTTCCTGCTACCGGATTTGTGGGCTGGGCTTGAAGCACAGTTGCCAGACTGGGAATTGCATCTCGTGGGCGACGGACAGGACATGTCCGAACTGAAAGCCATGTTCGCTGCCCGGCAATTGCCGCGCGTGATTTTCCATGGTCGTCGTGATCCGACCGACGACTACCGCGCCGCCCGAATATTCCTGATGGTTTCCGCCTATGAAGGCTTTGGTAACACGCTGATCGAAGCACAGATGCAAGGTGTGGTTCCAGTTGCTTTCGATACATATTCCGCCTTGAGCTGGATATTACACGACGGGAGCGATGCCCAGATCGTGCCTGCCCATGATGTTTCCGCCCTCGCAGAGGCCATCGTGGCGTTGGCACGAGACTCTGCTCGTCTTACCGCAATGAGCCTCGCTGCGGTCGAAAATGCCAAGCGATTTTCCGAAGTCCGTATCGGCGTTCAATGGGAAGAGCTGTTCGCTCAGCTCGGTGTGTGGCCCTGTAAGAGGCAAGAGGTATGAGCGGTCGTTTGGCGCGAACCTCAGTTGGCACCTTCCACCGGCCAGCGTCGGCACTGCTGGCTTTGGTATGGCCCATTGTTGGCGGTTTTCGTGATCTGTTCGATTACCCTCGCAGCAGGGTTCTGGCCGGCTTCCTGATATTCTGTGCCTATGCTGGTTGGACATTCGTGCCCCTGAAGGGTTCGGATGCCTATTCTTTCGCGGCCCAGATCGATCTCGCGCGGCGCGGTCTGCCCACTATCGTCGGCGAACCGATACCTTGGTTTCTTATCCACTTTGTCGCAACCCTGGGGCTGGCGCCGTGCTGGTATTTCATTCTAACCGCTATTCTGTATGGGCTGATCGTGTCAGCAGTCCTAAGAATATTATTTCGAGCCGCCCCTGAAAGCATAACAATTGGGCATGCGGCGTGGTTCTTCTATCTCGCTTTCGTGTTGAACTACCCGGTATTCGCGTCGATCGCCGCGCGCTACCACCTCGGTCTGTGGGAGATGACGCTTGCCACGCTCCTGGCTCTGGAAGGCCGCTGGCGGCTTGCTTTCCTTGCCGGCGTAGTCGGCTTTCTGATTCATTTCGGCTTTTCGATTTTTCTGGCGGCAATGTTGATGCTGTTCGTGACGCGGCGGTTCGGCAAATGGCAGATCATTATCGCCTATGTGATGCTGGCAATCTCTTTCGCCTTGCCTTCCAATCTTATTGAAGTTGTCGGTAAGGACCTATCGAGTTTCGTTGGCGGGAATTTTGGTAGCAAGATCGCCAGTTCCGTAAAATATGCCCAAAACACCGAATTTGGTGCGCAAATGGGTGGGGCAGACGAATCATGGTTCTTGAGATGGTATACTCAGATCATCATGTATTCCCTGCTCGCTTCGGCGCAGATATTGTGGTTGGCGGTGCGACAGAGGCCAAAAGATCGGTATTATGCCATTTGGGCGCTCGTCCTTTTTATGTGGGTGATGAAAAACATCGTCGGCGGTGATCCGGAGGCGGCAGGTCGCGTCGGGCGTAATATGACGGCGCTCCTTCTGTTGTTTCACGCAAGCTGGTTTCTCGAGAAGCGTTCGGGTGCGGCGCGATCCATTATGATAACGTCACTTCCTATTTTATATTATTATATCGTTTATTACAGGATATGGCTCGATCAAGCCAGTATGGCCTCACTCCTTCCTCTTCCATGGGGCGTGTTCCGCGACGAGCTTCCGCGAGCGATGCAGCCCTTCTTTGGCGGGTAAATCGGCAGTTATCGCATGAAATACAGGCCTGAAATCGATGGGCTCCGCGCTGTTGCCGTGGTGCCCGTGGTACTCTTCCATGCCGGTTGCACGGCACTGGGCGGAGGCTATCTCGGGGTCGACATATTTTTCGTTATTTCGGGCTATCTCATCACGTCAATTATTGTCGATGATCTCGACAAGGGAAATTTTTCGTTCGGAAAGTTCTACGAGAGACGAGCGCGACGTATTTTACCCGCCTTGTTCGTGATGATGCTGGCCTGCGTGCCCTTCGCCTTGCTCTGGATGACGCCAGACAGACTGATAGAATTCGGACAAAGTGTCATGGCGACAGCGCTGTTCGTCTCGAACATTTTCTTCTGGCGTAAAGTCAATTATTTCGAGGCGCAGGCTGAAGAGAAGCCTTTGCTCCATACATGGAGCCTTGGGGTTGAAGAACAGTTCTACATCATCTTTCCAATTCTGATCGTGGTGCTGTATAAGAGCCGTCGGGATTTGCGTTCCGGACCTCTGGCCATTCTGGCGCTGTCGGGCTTTGTACTCTACGCCTATGTGCTCCGCTTCAAGCCGGAAATCGCCTTCTATCTCGCACCGGCCCGAGCATGGGAACTGCTGGCGGGCACAGCCTGCGCGCGGGTGAGAGCAGTTGCCGGTCAACGGGACAAGGCTTGGCTTGCCGCGACTGGGCTAGGCTTCATCTTGCTGGCGATTTCCGGCTGGCCCGGCACCATCGGCATCCCGGCGCTGCCAGAAATCCTGGCGGTTGTCGGTGCCGCCACAATTATTCTCTTTTCAACGAGCTCAGGGGTTGCAGGCGCCATTCTGGCGTCACGCCCGGCGCGGTTTCTCGGTCTGATCAGCTATAGTACCTATCTGTGGCATCAGCCGCTGATGGCCTTTGCTCGCATCCGTATCCTGCATGCCGAAGGTTGGCCGATGGCGGCCATGACGCTGCTCTCCTTTATCTTAGCATATTTGAGTTGGCGCTTCATCGAAGTGCCCTTCCGGACCCGGCATCGGATTTCGCCTCGCGCCATTTTGCACATAGCATTGGCAGGATCCCTGCTGGCGGTGGCTTTTGGCGGGGCAGTTTGGGCAGGGCAGGGTTTTTCACCGCGTCACACGCCGGCTGGTCCACGTTTTGCTGATCTCGCAATTGATAGCAAACTTGCCGAAAATAGCGGGCTGGGTGCCGAATGCGACGAGCAGTTTACGCTCTCGCCGCATTGCCGAACGGCAAACGATCCCGAGATCATGCTCTGGGGCGACAGTTTCGCCATGCACCTCGTGCCAGCTTTGAAGGCGAGCGATCCTGACATTCGGCTGATCCAGCACACGAAGTCGTGGTGCGCGCCGATATTGGGGGTTGCTGGCACCAATGCCTCGCATCCGCCCCATTGGTCCAGGCAGTGCATCCAATTCAACGATCGCGTCGCGGTCTGGGCAGGCCAGCAGCATGGTATCCGCTATGCCGTCCTTAGTTCGCCATTCGGGATCATTAGCGGCACGTTGGTGAAGCATGATGGGACCGTGATTACCGCAGATCAATATCCCCTTGTTCTGCTCGGAATAAGGCAAACGGTCGCGCGATTGCTGGCGGTGGGGATCCGGCCAGTTATTATCTCTCCCACGCCCAAAAACGACTCCGATATTGGCCGTTGTCTGGCATATGGCGCAGTTTTCGGCGAACCTGCAAACTTCTGCGACTTCAGTAAGAACGATTTTTCAGCCCAGACACGGGCTGCCTACCGCCTCATGGCGGATGTCTCGCGCATAGCGCCGGTAGTGATGCTGAGCGATTTCCTGTGCCAAGGTGGCACGTGCCGTACACGGGCCGGAAACATATTCCTGTACCGTGACAGTGGGCATCTCTCGATCGAGGGCTCCCGCTATCTCGGCCGTCGGATGGCCCTGACCAGCCTGATCAAGGCGCGCGCCGATGCGTTTTCCTATCCATCGTCTTAAAACGAAAGACTTCCAGAATGTCTTCCGGGCTCAACCCCTTCGCTGCGTTTGCAGACATCCTTCGCACCCGCGGCCGCGGATTGAAAAATGCCCTCGCTCGCGGTTATCCGGCTCGCTGGATTGTCGTCGACGGGTGGAAGAACGCTTTCTCCCGTCGCCACAGTGACCGCTGGATCGTGTTCGACAGCGACGATTGGGGAAGTCAGCGCGTGCCCTCACGGAGCGTTTTGGAGACGCTGATCGCACGGGGTATCCTGACAGGAACATCTCCTTATGACTTTGATACATTGGAATCCGCCCAGGATATTGGCGCGTTGCTGGAGGTGCTCGCTCAGGCAAAAGGTGCGGACGGTCAATCGGCCGTCTTTTCCTGCTATGCCAATCCAGCGAACCCCGATTTCGCCGCGATCCGCGAGAACGATTTTTCCGCTTATGCGTGGGAGCCGGTCAGCACCACGCTGGCGCGGCGGGGCGATGCGGCTGAGGTCAAGGCGGCATGGCGCGAAGGCATGGACACAGGATTGCTTGCGCCGCAATATCACGGTCGCGAGCATTTGCAGGTGCGGTTGTGGATGGAGCATCTGCGTCAGTCACCACGCGTTCGCCAAGGGTTTGAACTCGGTTTCTACAGTGTGCCGCAACCCGGCCTCCCGTCTGCGGCCAGAGGTTTTCGTGCGGCGAACTTCTTCATCGATCCAGCGGAACTGACGGATCTGGCGCAGATCATCCGGTCCGGAGCGGATTGTTTCGAGAGTGAATTTGGGCGGCGTGCGGAAATTTATTGCCCGACCAACAATATCTTTCATCCGGCCCTCTACTCCGCAGTTGCGGAGGCCGGTTGCCACGCCCTCATCCGCCACGTCCGCAATGCAGAGCCTGATGGTCGTGGTGGGCTGCGGCGGGTATGGGGGCAGAAAGGCTTGGTCGAAGCAGGATTAGAGTGGTTCGGGCGCAACACCCTGTTCGAACCGGCATTGGGATATGGGGTGGATCATGCTCTGGCCGGGATCTCCTCGGCTTTCACCTGGGGCGTGCCAGCGGTGATTTCCACGCATAGGGTGAATTATGTGGGAGGCATCAATCCAAAGGTTCGGGATGCCGGGCTACGCGGCCTCAAGGAATTGTTCGACGAGATTGCCCGCCGCTGGCCCGATGCGAACTTCGTGCCAAGCACCCGGCTGCTGTCATCGGTACAACCATAATGGTCTGCGCGGGTTCGAACAACACGAATACAGCCATGCCAAATATGAGTCACAGTGGTCGACGGGTGCTTTTTGTGCATGATGGCCCGATCTATGTCGGGCCTGATCGCATACCTCGTGGCGTTCATTACACCGATGCTCTGATCGACCGCTACATGGGGTTGGGCAGCGAACTGACTTTCCTGATGCGCGCGGCAGACGTCCCCCAGGCGGAAGCGGAGCGCTACAGCCCTTTGGTCCGAACGGGGTTCCGCTTTCTGGCCGTTGCCAATGTCAAATCGCTATCCTCCCTGCTCACCAGAGGACGTCAGGTGCGCCGGATTGTCGCCGAGCAGGTCGCGAACCACGAGGTCGTGGTGGTGCGCCTGCCCAGCACGCTCGGTCGCTGGGCTTTTCGAGAGGCGAAGCGGTTGAACAAGCCGGTGCTCGTGGAATTCATGGGCTGTGCGTGGGACACGCTCTGGTATCACTCCTGGAAGGGCAAGCTGGCGGCTCCGTGGTACTTCTGGCGTAACCTCAGGCTGATGCGGAAAGCCAACCATGTCGTCTATGTGACGGAGCGCTTTCTGCAAAAGCGCTACCCCAGCCCAGGCAAATCCATTGCATGCTCCAATGTCGTCATCAGTCCCGCCGATCCGCAAGTTCTGGTGAAGCGGTTGCAGTGGATCGAAGGGCGCGACACGCGGGAGCGAATTGTTCTCGCCACGATGGGGGCTACCAATATCGCCTACAAGAATCAGGCGCTTGTTATCAAGGCTTTGAGCAGGTTGGGCAGGGATCGCCACCGTTTTCTCTATCGCGTGATAGGTCAGGGAGATCCGGCGAGGTTGCGTACCCTGGCCAGGCGACTGGGGGTGGAGGACTGCGTGGACTTCGTCGGTGCGGTGCGTCACGCCGAAGTTCCGACATGGCTCGACAGCACCGACATTTATATTCAACCCAGTCGCACGGAAGGGCTGCCCCGGGCCTTGATCGAGGCGATGAGTCGGGGTTGCGCAGGACTTGGCTCAGCCGGAGTTGGGGGAATACCCGAGTTGTTGCCGCCCGACCGGCTTTTTGCGCCAAGCGATGCCGTGAGCCTCAGTCGCCTGATCGCAGAATTTGACGCGGAAAAGCTGCGTCATGATGCAGAGCGCAACTTCGCGCGGGCCAGCGACTATACGTCGGATGTGCTCGAAGCGCGGCGTCAGGCATTTTTCGAGGAATTTCTAAAGGATAATACAGGCCGCTTGCCTGCTTGAAACAAGCACCGGCGTTCTGGGCTATCATCGATCGTGCTGCCCATGATGGCCAGCCTATTCTGCCTTCGTAATCGATAATGCCTATCTTTCAGAGACATAGTGATAACGAAGAACGCATCGACAAAGGCCGCATAGGTTTTGTCATCGTCAATTCCGAGATCGGCGGCATGCAGACCTACGTGCTGCGGTTGTTAGCCTGCTTGCCTGTGGGCACGCGAGCGGTGGTGTTCGTGCGCTCTGGCAGGCCAGGGGCGCTCCACGAGGCGCTGACGGGCACGGGCGCAACGCTGGTCTATGGGGGCCTGGGTTACGCTCACCCGCTGCACCTGACCCGATTCTATCGTCGATTGCGCGCGGAAAAGCTGGATGCACTGGTCGATCTCACCGGCGTTTTCTCCGGGGTTTCGTTGGCCGTAGCGTGGCTGGCCGGCGTCTCTCGCCGGATCGTGTTCCACCGCCGCTCGACATATGCTTTCCGGCCAACCCGCGCGCGGTTGGCTTTTGCCTGGCTGTCTCTGAAGTTGGCGGAATTCTTCGCCACGGCCATTTTAGCCAATTCGCAGACAGCGTTGGATGGCTTCCATGCTCGACTGGTCGGCCGTGACAGTCGGTTGGCGGTGATCCCCAACATCATCGACGGTGCTGACATGGCACCGCGCCGATCACGGGAGGCCATACGAAAAGAACTTTCGCTGCCCAGCGATGCCACCGTTTTACTGCATGTCGGGCGCGTCGATCCGGCCAAGGATCACGCGACATTGTTGCGCGCGGTGAATGAGGCAATGATCGGTGATATCCGCATGTTTGCCGTTCTGGCTGGCCCAGGAACCGAAACACTGGCTGTCACGCATCCAGGTTTGATCGCGCCAGAACGCGCTGATCGCTTCCGATTGCTGGGGAATCGGGCGGATATCGCTGACCTCAATAACGCTGCCGATGTCTTCGTGTTTCCCTCCGTAACCGAGGGACAGCCCAACGCCCTGCTGGAAGCGATGATATGCGGCCTGCCAGTCGTGGCCAGCGCCATCGCTCCGATCCGTGAAGTAGTGCCCCGGCGTGGCCACGACTTGTTGGTCACACCGGGCGATATACTGGGCTTTGCCAGCGCCATTCAAGCCTGCGTCAACGACGCCGCCGAAGCCGATGCCCGACGTTACCAAGCCGAAGCGATCCAGATTACCGCGCCGGGTACCATTCTGCCGCGCCTTTTTTCCTTCATTTTGCCGGAATGACTCAATCCATGTCTGAAGATGCAGCCTCGCCGGGTTCCCGGCGCGTACTCTATGTTGCGGTGTCGCAAGGACATCTTGCGGTGTTCCATAACCCCTATCTCGCAGAGTTGCGCCATCGTGGTTATGTTGTGGATGTCGCAGCGGGTGCAGCGCCAGGATTTGAACTGGCTCCGGTGGATTCCTTCGTCGATATCCGTTTCGCTCGCTCACCCCTGCGCTGGGGCAACCTGCGAGCGTTCTGGCGATTGCTTCGGCTCATGCGGGCCAACCGTTACAGCTTGGTTCACTGTCATACCCCGGTAGCCAGCGCGCTGACCCGCCTGGCAGCCCCCTTCGCGCGGGGGCATCCGGTCATGCTCTATACCGCCCATGGTTTTCATTTCTTTCCCGGTGCGCCGCGGACGAACTGGCTGCTGTGGTTTCCGCTGGAATGGTGGCTGACCCGATTCAGCGATTTCGTCATCACCATCAACCGCTGGGATTCCGGTGCTGCCCGCCGCTTACTGCGGGCTCGCCGGTCGCGTCTCATTCCTGGCATCGGCGTCGATCTGGACCGCTTTCAGGCTCCGTCGATCGAGAGCGGCCAAAAGATGCGAGTGCAACTGGGCCTATCCGAACAGGCGCTGGTGGTCCTTTATGTCGCTGAATTCATTCCGCGAAAGAACCACGCCTTTCTCATCAATGCGTTCGCCCGCATCCGTGAACGGGTGCCAGGGGCATGTCTCCTGCTGGCGGGAGATGGCCCGCTGCAAGATGCTGTGCGAGCACAAGCAGCCGAACTCGGTATAGCCCAAGCCGTGCGGCTGTTGGGCTTTCGCCGGGATGTGCCTGAATTGGCCAGTGCCGCCGACATTGCGGTCAGTACCAGTCGTCAGGAAGGCTTGGGGTTGGGGCTCGCTGAGGCGATGGCCTGCAGCTTACCAGTCGTCGCCAGCGAGGATCGCGGGCATCGAGAATTGGTTCGCAATGGCGAAACAGGTTTTTTGTATCCGCAGGGAGATATGGCGTCCTTTGTGGACCATGTGGTGCTGTTGGCACGTGATCCGGTCATGCGCGTGAAGTTTGGTGAGGCAGGCCGAGAGCATGCCCATACCTTTGGTTTGCCCGCTGCTTTGTCGGCCATGCAAGCGATCTATGCCGAAGCGGAAGCCCTGGCCGACAGCCGTGTCCGTGATGAGCTGAGAGATGTCCAGTGATCCGTAGCTATGCCCTTGCAAAGCGTTCGACGGATCTGGCGATGGCGTTGGCGGCTTTGTTGGTCGCGGGGCTGGTCATCGGGATATCCGCGCTGGTGGTGTGGCTGGAAGATCGGTCGGCTTCGCCCTTTATCCGGCAGGAACGGATCGGTCGAGGCGAACGTCCGTTCCTGCTCCTGAAATTGCGTTCGATGCGTGCGGAGCGCTTCCGCGATGGCCGCAAGCTGACCGACGCCGAGCGGATGCTGCACAGCGGCGCTTTCTTCCGAAAGTACAGCGTCGACGAACTGCCGCAACTCGTGAATGTGATCCTTGGGCAAATGAGCCTGATCGGTCCCCGCCCCATGCCGATCGCCTATTTGCCCTACTTCACGCCAGTCGAACGTCGACGTCACAGCGTCCGGCCGGGCATGAGCGGGCTGGCGCAAGTCAATGGCCGGAATTTCCTGACGTGGGAGCAGAAATTCGCGCTTGATGTTGCCTATGTCGAGCGTTTCGGCCCGCATGTCGATTTCGAGATATTCCTGAAGACGCTGTGCCGGATCGTGCGGCCCAATGATGTGGGGGTGCGTGGAGCAGATCTGCCGGTGATCTCGCTGCATGAGGAACGTCGGCCCTGGAGCGAGGTCGCGGCCGATGATCGCCATGGTGACGCGCGTCCCGTCACACCAGCATTCGCCAACATCGCCACCGCCGAAAGGCAGGCATCCGATGCTTGACCCCCTCTCCGAAATTCGACCCATGCCGCTTGGTGGAAGCCGGTGGGAGTTGGGCTCGCATTACTATCTGCCGGATCTCGCATTCTCACTGGTCTGGGGTGAGGCCGAGCGGCCTCTTCACGAACGGCTACAAGCCGTAGCTGTCGGCTCGGGTCGGATCGCTCTCGGTTGCCTTCTCGCGCATGGTGTAGCCCGGCGTGGCTGGCG
Organism: Novosphingobium sp. 550D; assembly: GCF_057401885.1. Classification (NCBI taxonomy): domain Bacteria; kingdom Pseudomonadati; phylum Pseudomonadota; class Alphaproteobacteria; order Sphingomonadales; family Sphingomonadaceae; genus Novosphingobium; species Novosphingobium sp. 550D. The sequence continues at coordinate 930,458 of NZ_CM171613.1, forward strand.
GCGGCTGTGGCTGCCCAGCTATTTTTGCGAGGATGTTGTCAACTATCTGGCTGGCGCGCCCGTAAGGGTGGCCCGCTATACCTGTGGTCCATGGAATAACACAGGCATGCCCGAGGGCGAGCCGGGTGATGTGTTGCTGCGTGTGAACTATTTCGGTTGGGGCCTGCCCCCCTTGCCGCGCGCCTTCGCAGGCGAGGTGATCGAAGATCATACCCATGATCCACTTGCCGGCCAGAACAGCCATGCCGATTTCGCCATTGCTTCGCTGCGCAAGGTATTGCCGTTAGCCGATGGCGGCCTTTATTGGTCCCCGGCGGGCCATGACTTGCCGCTGGCGCCGCCTCCCTCACAGGCCCATGAAAGCGCTGTGTTGACCAAGCTGGCGGCCATGGCACTCAAACGTGCCTGGCTGCAAGGGAATGGTGACGATCTCCCTTCCGACAAGGAACAGTTCCGCCGGCTGGAACTGCTTGGCGAGGAAGCCCTGCTACGAGGCGTTGCGGCACCTATCTCCGATTGGTCACGGCTGTGGCTGGAGCGCCTATCGCTTGATCGGCTCAATGCGGTACGAGCGCGCAATCATGCGGCGCTGCGGGCGGCGTTGGCCGAAGTGGCGATGGTGCAGGTTTTAGGACCGGAAGCATCGACCGCCCCTGCCATGGCGGTTCTCGCCTTACCAGACCCTGCCTGGCGGGACGCCTTGCGTTCGCGGTTGATCGCTCAGCAAATTTATCCTGCGGTACTCTGGCCAATTCCTGCGCCTGTGGAAGGGGAGCATTGTCCAGCCCACGCCTTCGCCGCCACCGTTCTCATGCTTCACATCGACAGCCGCTACACTTCCGATGACATGCGTCGGGTAGCGATGGCCGTCCGTTCCGCTTTGAAAGATTGCCTGTGTCAATCATGATTGCCGAATTTCTCACCACCGACGATCCTCGCTGGCCGGCCGCATTGAACCGGTTGCCGCACGATTTCTATCATCTGCCGGCCTATGTCGCGCTTGAAGCTGAATGGAGCGATGCTTTCCCCCTGGCCTTCCTGTATGCCGAGGGGGATACGGCCATGCTGCTGGTTTTGCAGGAACGCGTCACTCCAAGCGGTCACGCCCGTGACGTGGTGACACCCTATGGATATTCCTGCCCACTGTTTTCCGAGGATGCGGACGACAATTTCCGCCTCCGGGCCTTACGGACCTATCAGCGGGCGGCCCGCGAGCGGGGCATCGTCACCAGCTTCATTCGCCTGCATCCTCTGCTTACGGCTGGATTGACGGATCTGGATGAAATTGGCGTCGGCAAATGGGTCCAGAACGATCGCGGTGTCACTTTGACCATGCCGATGACGGGCGACGATGCGACATTTATGGCCGGTATGGCCCGTGGGCACAGAGCCGGAGTGCGAAAGCTGCGCGAGGCTGGTGGGCACCTTGTGCTCGACACTCCCGAGGTCTGGACGGCATTTCCCGAGATTTATCGACACACTATGCGGAAAGTCGCGGCAAGCTCCGACTATTTCTATTCTGACGCCTATGTCGAATGCTTTCAGCGCGATCTGATCGATCACGCGCATTGTGCAGGCATCGCTTCGCCAACAGGTGAGATCATGTGCGCCGGCCTGTTCACTCGGGTTGGAACCATACTGCAATACCACCTCAGCGGCACCGCCGAAGGCTTTGCGCGACAGGCGCCCATGAAACTGTTGCTGGCGGACATGCGCCGCTGGGCCTTTGAGCAGGGCATCGTCCATTTCCATCTTGGCGGTGGCTTGGGCGCGAAGCGGGATTCGCTATATGAATTCAAGCAACAATTTGGCGGGGCCGAGTGGCCGTTCCGCACCGTGTCCGTGATCCATGATGCCGGGGCTTATGCCACGGAATGTGCATGGCGTGCCGAAAAGGCCGGTGGCGTTGTTCCGCCTGACACGGGCTTTTTCCCCTTGTATCGCTCGCCCCTCCCGGAAGGAGCCGAGGCATGAATGCTTCTTCCGGCAAAAGCCTGTTGGTGCTGGGCGGTGCTGAAAAATCTGTACCGTTGGTTCGCCATGCCCTGGATAAGGGGCATGATGTCGTTCTGTGCGACCTAAACCCGGAGAATCCCTGTCGTGCGCTGGGTTGTGAGTTCGTCGAAATCAGCACGATGGATCGGGAAAGGGTCCAGGCCGTAGCACGAACCTATGCGGTTTCAGGGATTGTAGCTTTCGGTTCGGACGTGATGGCTGTCGAAGCGGCCTGGCACGCGGAACAACTCGGGCTGCCTGCCAATCCCAGCGCCATGGTGGACATCATGGGGCGGAAGGACCGCTTTCGCACCTTTCTGGCAGACCACAGTTTTCCCGCGCCAGCCTGCCATGTGGCGAACAGTAGGGGCGAAGTGGATTGGCTGGCCAGTGGCCTGCGTTTGCCGGTCATCGTCAAGCCGGTGGATAGTGCAGGCAGCACGGCGGTCAGCCGCGTTGATTGTTGGAACGATCTGCCCGCTGCCTTTGCCGAAGCAAAAGCCGCTTCCCGGTTGCATCAGGTGATCGTCGAGGAATTCGTCACCCGTGCCCACCCCCACATGATCGCCGGTGATGCCTTCGTGGTGGATGGCCAAGTGGCCTATTGGGGCTTGCTCGACAGTCACCGCGCCGCGCCCGCTGTCCCTTTTCTGCCTACCGGCACATCCTGGCCCGCCTCGCTGGACGCCGCGCGGGAAAAGCTGGTGCGCCGACAGGTGCAGGCGCTGGTGACGGCTCTGGGCCTGCGTTTCGGGCCGCTAAACCTCGAACTGATGTTTGGCGACGATGGCGCGCTCTATGTCATCGAGATGGCGGCGCGCAACGGTGGTAACGCCATTCCGCAATTGTTACAGGCCGCTACCGGTGTCGATTTGGTTGCCATGCTGGTCGCGGCCAGTCTGGGTGAGCCGGTCGATGTGCATGCGAATTACCAGGAGCACTATCTCGCCAACTACATGATTCATAGCCCGGCGGCAGGACGTTTTGCGGCCGTGCGGATCGATCCGGTATTGGCGCCCTACGTTGAGGAGATGACGCTCGACGTCGGTGTGGGCGATCCGGTGTACGCCTTCAACCGGGCTCCTCACGCTATCGGCACACTGTGGCTGCGGTTCCCTGATGCGGCAACTCAGCAGGCCATGCTGGCCCGTGCACCAGAACTCGTGATGGTTCGGTTGCAATCCTGACATTGTCGTGAGCGGTTTTCTTCAGAACAGTGTCCAATCCCCGCTGGCTTGGCTGGTATTCGGGCTGCTGGCCGCCTTGTACATCGGCGGCCTGGCGCGATGGGCGGCTGGGATCATCGGAATCGCAGCATGGTTGCTGGGCACCACCCCTGTCGCGGATATGTTGATCCGGCCGCTTGAGGCACCCTTTCACGTTGCCTTGCCCATTCCTGTCGCGCCTCAGCCGCAATGGATCGTGGTGCTCGCTGCTGGCGCGCATTGGGAAGCCGACCTGCCGCCCGGCGCGTGGCTTGGCGAGGAAAGTCTCTATCGTGTGGCCGAAGGTGTGCGCCTGCAACGAGCCATGCCCCATGCGAAGCTGCTGTTGCTGGGCGGGCTGGAGCCTGCCGATCCACAGGTTCATCCGCAGACCTATCCTACCGTAGCGCGGATGATGGGCGCGGATCCGGCGCGATTGGTCTATCTGGTCGGAGCCGCGAACACCGCAGCGGAGGCGCAAGCCGTGGGCCGGATCGTCCCTCGCAGCGCCACACTGTATCTCGTGACCTCTGCCAGCCATCTGATGCGTGCGGAATGGTTGTTCCGACGCGAAGGTTACCAGCCGATTCCGGCACCCGCGCAGGAGTGGGCGACATCCACTCGCCGACCGGCTGGCTTTGGTGCCTTGATGCCGCAAGCCGACAACTACCGAAAGGTCGAGCGTGTGTCGCACGAAGTCCTCGGCCTGCTCAAGCTGCGGTTGTTTGGCTGACCCCTTTCGTCTGCTTCCATACTTTCGGGAAACATCATGCTCGATACCCAAATTGCTCCATGGCCCTGCTTTACGGAGGAGGAAGCCGATGCGGTTCGCCGCGTGCTGCTCTCCAACAAAGTGAATTACTGGACTGGCGAAGAATGCCGATCCTTTGAACGCGAATTCGCCGCCTGGGCGGGAACTCGCTACGCTGTCGCGCTCGGCAATGGCACACTGGCGCTTGATGTGGCCCTGCGAGCGCTGGGTATCGGCGCGGGCGACGAGGTCATCGTGCCGCCGCGTACCTTCATGGCTACCGCGTCAGCGGTTGTGCAGGCTGGCGCTGTGCCGGTGTTCGCCGATGTTGATATCGAGAGCGGCAACATCACCGCCGATACGATCACCCGCGTGCTGAGTCCACGCACACGGGCGGTAATCTGTGTCCATCTCGCTGGATGGCCCTGTGACATGGACCCGATCATGGACCTCGCACGTCGCCACCGCCTGATGGTGATCGAGGATTGTGCACAGGCCCATGGCGCCCGTTACAAGGGGCGCAGTGTAGGCAGTATCGGCGATGTCGGGGCCTGGAGCTTCTGCCAGGACAAGATTATGACTACCGGCGGCGAAGGCGGCATGGTCACCACGGATCGCGAAGACCTTTGGCGCGCGATGTGGAGCCTCAAGGACCACGGCAAGAGTTGGGAAGCGGTGTATGAGCGCGCCCATCCGCCAGGGTTCCGCTGGGTCCATGACAGCTTTGGCCATAATTGGCGGATGACCGAGATACAGGCGACGATCGGCCGTATCCAGTTGCGTCGCATGGCCGGGTGGACCGCTGCGCGCGCAGCCAACGCCGAACGACTGGCGGCGTTTTTGCGCCCCTATGCCGGGCCGAATGGTTTCCTACGTTTGCCAGCAGGACCTGGCGAAAGCGGCGTGCATGGCTGGTACAGGTTTTGCGCGCTCGTCCGCCCTGAAAATCTGCCTGCAGGGTGGAGCCGGGATCGTCTAGTTGCTGCAATCGCTGCCCATGGCATGCCTTGCCTCCAGGGATCGTGCTCGGAAATCTATCTGGAAAAAGCCTTTGAAGGCACGGGCTGGCGCCCGTCCGAACGCTTGCCGGTGGCCCGCCTGCTTGGCGAGACCAGCCTGACGTTGCTGGTCCATCCGACCCTGACCGACGGTGACTTCAGCCACATTGGCCGCGTCTTGCAGGCCGTGTTCACCGACCTGAGCACCACTGATCAGGCCAGCTTGGCGGCGGGGCAGGCGATCTAGGGACCTGTGTCCAAGCGCTCCCGGGCAACGAAGAGGCTGGCAAGGGACAAACCCTAGCGGGGCAGTGGTCAATATCCTCAATGTCTGCCGAGAAAAATCCGTGCAGAATCATCATGCTGAAATGTAAGGAATAGTCATGGGTGACCTCGATCCCAAACCCGCATACCAGCGCAGCAGTCCGTGCCGCTTTCCCATGCCGAATGATGCTGAGGTGTATCGATTGGTCAACAGCCTCACTCTACGAGAATTCCAGGTTATGGAACTGGCAATGGATGGCCTGTCCAACCGGGAGATCGGAGACAATCTATCAATCAGTCCCCGAACCGTGGAAATCCATCGCACGCTTGCGCGTAAAAAAATGGGAGATGTCCGTACCGCTCAGGCCATATGCATTCTTCAGAGATACTTTGTTTCGATCGAGAACGCCAATGTCTGAAATGCTTCACACACTTGGTCGGCGAGTTCGGGCGTTGCGATACCACCGTGCCCATGCAGTGATGGCGACCCGGGTGCTCAAAGCGGTTGAGCGGCAGCGAGGGACCATATCCCGCACGCAGATAGCCCAATGTGATCAGTATGCCATCGAGACGCTCGGGTCGAAGAGCTATGCACCCTGGCTTTACGTCTATGCCGCTTTGTCTGGGGGTTTCCGCGAAGGGTGGATCCCGGACAATTACTATGGTGCCGTTGTCTCGCCGCAATTGAAGGGGAGCCATGGGGCTATTTCAGGACTTAAGAGCATGTCGGGTCGCGTCTTCGATAGTCAAAAATTCCCGGACGTTGCCTATTCAATCAATGGAAAGTTACTTGACACATCTTATCGTGTGCTATCCGATAATCAGCAAATTATGGGGGCGCTGTTCGGGAGCGGCGATCAGATTATTTTCAAGATGGATCATTCGTCTAGAGGTGACGGCGTTCGGTTTTTCGACAAGAAGACATGGTCCAGCGTGTGCCTCTCCGCATTGGGCAACGGGGTATTCCAGCAAAAGATCGTGCAGCACCCGCTCTTCGCTTCTTTTGGCAGCAGCGCGGTTGCGACACTGCGCCTGACTACTTTGGCTGACACCACAGGTCAGGTCACGCTGCGGGCTGCCTATGTACGACTAGGGGCAAATGGGGATCTTCAGGTCATGTCGGCTTCGCATATTCGTGTCCCGGTCGATCTGAAGAGCGGTCGGCTGGACACGCTCGGCTATTTGTCAGACTGGAGCACGACTGTGGGGCATCCTGCCAGTGGAAAGTGTTTTGCCAACGAAAGCATCCCCTCCAGGCGGCAATCCATAGATGCGGTAATCGCCCTGCATCAGAAGGTGCCCTTCGTCGCCTGCATTGGCTGGGATGTAGCCATCAACGAGCAGGGCGGCGTTGAAATCATGGAATGGAACGGCGAACACAACGACATCAAGTTCAGCGAGGCGACGCAGGGTCCGTGTTTTGTCGATCAGCATTGGGAGCGGTTGCCCGGCGTATGACGTACCCGAGGAAACGGGGCGTCAGTGCGATGGGCATCGCACTGGCTATCGTGGTTGGGCAGGTCCCGGTTGCCCAGGCTGGCGTCTCGTCCCTGCCCACGCCGGCGGCGATCGCCCAGGCCAACCGCGTGACCTGGGGTGTCGATTCGGCGGCGCTAGTCCCCGAAAGCACCTCCTGGCAGCGCCTCACAATGCCGGACCCGCTCCTTCCCGAGGCGGCGCAGGTCCAGATCGCGGCGATGCGGATTACCCGCGAGCCACTGTTCACCATCGAGGCTGAAATCGTGGTGCGGCAGCAAGCGATGGAACGGGTCGCCGACCCTATCCAGAGAAACGCGGTGCGTGAGGCCATCAACCAGACGGCGATCGCAGTTCTGAATGAAGCGAAGACCCGTTCGATCCTGCGTGATCTCTATTCATCTGCGCAATTGCGCGAACAGATGACGTGGTTCTGGTTCAACCATTTCAATGTGTCCGGGGTCACGCCCGATTTCATCGTGCTGGTCGGCGACTACGAAAACTCGCTACGCACTCACGCGCTGGGCCGGTTTCGCGATCTGCTGTCCGTTACTCTGCATCACCCGGCGATGCTGCGATATCTGAATAACGAACAGAACGCTGCAGGTCGCATCAAATGAGAATTACGCTCGCGAAATCATGGAATTGCATACCATGGGCGTGGGTGGCGGCTATACCCAGACAGATGTGCAAGAGTTGGCCCGTATCCTGACGGGTATGAGTATCAGCACCAAAACGGGAGTGCCGAAGCTGACGCCTGCACAACAGGCGCTTTACCAGCATGACGGCTTGTTCGAATTCAATCCCGCTCGTCACGATTTCGGCGCCAAGCATTTTCTGGGCAGGACGATCGCTGGCAGCGGGATGGCCGAGGTCGACCAGGTTCTCGATATGCTCGCTGCTTCACCGGCGACGGCCCATCATGTCTCAACGCGGCTGGCCATGTATTTTCTGGGGGAAAACCCTTCGCAGGCCTTGGTGGATAGCATGACCCGCACATTTTTGAGCAGCGATGGTGATATGAACGCCGTGTTGCAGGTGTTGATCACCTCGCCGGAATATCGCGCCTCACAGGGCAAGGTGCTGAAAGATCCGATCCATTACGTGATCTCCGCCATTCGTCTGGGTTATGATGGCAGGGTGATCGAGAATGCCGAGCCGATCATCCGCTGGGGCCATGATCTTGGCGAAGGTCTGTACGACCGGGGCACGCCCGATGGCTATCCATTGGAAGCTGCCGCATGGTCCGGGCCGAGTCAGATGGAAGCCCGCTTTGAAGTCGCACGCCAGATCGCGGTGAGTTCTGGAAAGCTGTTCCAGCGGGACGCGGCGGAGCGGCCACCTTTCCCTGTGCTCCAGAACGCTGTGTCTCATGAGTTTGCCGGGACTTTGAGTGCCCAAACGCGAGTCGTGCTCGATCAGGCCGCCAACCCTCGGGAATGGGACGTGCTCTTCCTGTCCTCGCCTGAATTCATGCACCGTTGAGAGGTCCTGGCCGATGCTGCGGAATCGTCGGGATGTGCTGAGGCAGGCGGCGGCGCTGCCCATGGTGGCTTTGAGCGGGCGCGCGTGGGCCGCACCTGCTCCAGGGATACCGCGGTTGCTGTTGGTATTCCTGCGTGGCGGCTACGATGCTTTGAGCGCCGTGGTGCCCATATCCAGCGATGCCTATTATCAGGCGCGCCCGACCATCGCGCTCGCGCGGCCCGACCCGACCAATTCGAACGCTTGTGTCTCGCTGGACGGTGATTGGGGTTTGCATCCGGCGCTGGCGGCTTCGCTGCTGCCATTCTGGCGCAGCCGGCAACTCGCCTTCGTACCCTTCACCGGGACGAGTGACATGAGCCGTAGCCATTTTGAAACGCAGGAAACCATCGAACTGGGACAACCACTGGAAGGCAATCGCGATTTCCGCTCGGGGTTCATGGGGCGCCTGGCCGAATGCCTGTCCGGGGGGCGACCGATTGCCTTTACGACGCAGCCTCCATTGTGTTTCGGGAGCAAGGTGTTGGTGCCTAACGTCGGCCCCACATTGATGTCAGAGCGGCCGACGCTGGGGGGCCATAGCGCCGCGCTGATCGAGGACATGTATCGTGCTGGGAGAGGGCTGGATGTCTCGGTGCGCGAAGGCTTTCGGATCCGCGATGCCGTCTGGCGGTCGGCGCAGGGGGATCGGCCTGACGCGATGACCTCGCGCGGATTTCCTATGCTCGCGCGCAGGATCGGTTTACTGATGCGCGATAACTTCAACCTCGCTTGTGTGGATGTCGGCGATTGGGATACCCATGTCCTCCAGGGCGGGGCGCAGGGAGAACTGGCCGGACGGCTTGGTGAGCTGGGGCGCGGCTTGGCCGCATTTGCAGATGCATTGGGGCGACAAGCCTGGCGCGACAGCGTGGTGGTGGTGATTTCTGAATTCGGCCGGACCTTCCGTGAAAACGGCGATCGCGGCACCGACCATGGCCATGGAACCACCTTCTGGGTCATGGGAGGTGGTGTCCATGGCGAAAAAATAGCAGGAAATCAGGTGGCTGTTACGCTGGAAAACCTGAACGAGGGGCGGGATTTGCCCGTTCTGACCGACTACCGATCCATGCTCGGTGGCCTGTTCCGCCGGTTCTATGGATTGTCTCACGCGAGCTGTCAGGCCGTCTTTCCACAGACACAGCCGACCGAACTCGGCTTATTGTAGGCACGTCTTTGGGGCCAGTGCCCTGAATAACGAGGCCATAGGTGCCAAAGACACTGAACGCGTACTCGGTTGAGGCCGGTCTGCCCATAGCGCGCGCCAACCAACTCTTGGCGCACCGCCCGTCATCGACATTCCGATCGAGCGGCAGGGAGCCGTGTTCGACGACCACTTTTCCAATGTGGAACAGGTCATTGAATGGCCAGCTTGTCCACGCCCTTTTGCCGTCGATAGCAGGGAGGTATGTCATGGCGGGAAAAATCACCTCGATCTTTGCGGTTGCCTCGATGGTCTGGGGAGGCTTGCTTGGCAAGCCTGACGCAGCCCTCGCCCTTCATGCAACAGCAAACGGCACTACGATCAAAAGGCTGGAGCGGCTTGCCAGGATCGATGGAATTCAATGTGTTCCTTATGCGCGCGCTGTGTCCGGCATACAGATATTCGGCAATGCCAGAACCTGGTGGGAACAGGCCAAAGGGCATTATGCTCGCGGCTTTTTCCCGCGCGTTGGGGCGGTGATGACCTTTCGTCCTTATGGACCGATGGCGCTGGGCCATGTCGCCACGGTCAGCCGTATAATCGACAGTCGCACAGTGCTTCTGCGTCATGCCAACTGGTCACCTATCGCGGGGAGACGCGGGCAGATCGAGCATGACGTGCCGGCCGTAGATACCTCACCTGACAATGATTGGAGCAAAGTACGGGTATGGTTTGATCCGGTTCAAGGCCTTGGCAGTACAGGTTGGCCGGTGCAGGGCTTCATTTATCCCAAAACGCGGACCCAAAGACCAGGAAACAGTGACCATGGGGTTGTCGGCGATCCCATCGGCGTGATCATCGCGGCCTATCGGGCGCGCGCGCTTCCAGATCGAACAGCGAAGGCTGATGTTAGCCACTGTGCAAGGCGCCAGCCTTACGCCGAAGGTGGGATCACCATACCGCACAAGGGTGCCGTTCCTTCTGAATCGAGGCGATCACACCGCAAACCTTCGGTGTCGAAGATGGAGGTGGCATAATGAGCGAAACGCACGACCTCACCTGGCTTCGCAACAGCCGAGTCAGGCAAATGGAACGATTGTTTCGCCAACCTTCCGCTATGGAGAAGGAGTTGATCCCTCTATTGAAGCTGGTAACCGAACTGCTTCAAAAAGCCATCGAACTGATGGAGTTGATGGCCGTGAAGGCATCGACCGACAACTCCTATCTCCCGCTGGAGATGCATCAGCAAGCGCGACCCGATGGAATGATGGCTGCTATTGAGCCGCAGCCCGCCCGACCGCCCTCGGATGCACCGATGGCAGCGTCGGATTTGAAAGAAAAAGCCCGCCGCGTCCGCGCAACTGATGTCCTGAGCCCAGCGGGATGGAGGCTTTTGCAAATCCTGGTTACTTCGACAGGGATATTCCTGCCCTATACAGAGCTCATTCAAAAGGCTGGTCTGAAATCTAACAACGAAACAAATATTCGTGTCCATATTGGTCATGTCCGGGCTGTTCTGGAGAGGCATGGAATGAAGAATGCCATTGAAACAAGCCATAAAAGCTATGCACTTCGCCCGGAATATATAACTCAGGCGCTTGCATTATTGGATATCAGCAAAAGGCGCTGAAGATGAACCAGTCCATCGATGCCGAAGCCCTCGTTCGCCTTCTGGTCAATGCCGGAAGCGATCCAGAAAGGTTGGAAAGAGCTATTCACAGGGCTTTGAACCATCCTGCCGACGGTCGACTTGATCTTCACGTGCTGTGCAATGAATTGAGAGATAATATAATGCAATTGCAGAATCTTCACCATGGCCACATGGATGAATACAAAAGCATTGACCTAATGGTTCGATCATTTCGAAACGAGGCCAGTGCCTATCAGCGGTTATTTGTTTCCGGAGTGTCAAAAATAAATACAATGCTCGTTGCGGTAATTATCATGATGTTTATCACCATGTTAATTGAAATTTTTCCGAACTGGATAGGAAATTATTCCGGACACGCTATCACGCCGGTGGCGATCACTTGTTCGCCGAATGATTTTACTCCTATCCCCAGCAAACTGTCCGGTAAATGACATGGCAAAACGTCCAAGGTGATTCTGTAATACCACCTGAAAATATTGGGGATTGGTAATCTTGGAGCCTAACATTGCGGATATTTAGATGGAGCGTTAATCCATGCATTGTTGAATGGCTGTGTAATTTTCATTTTTATGAACATGCAGTAATGATTTAGAAAAATTGCACAAAAGAGCAAAATTATTGCATTATGGATACAGATAAAATTCCCCATATAGACCCGAAGATTCTGAGCAGCGGTATTGAGTTGCGTCAAATCGAGGCTGCTCTTGCTGCTTGGGCCCATGGGAGTTTCGCCGAAGGCGCGCGTGCGCTCGGAAAGAAGCAAACGACTTTTTCGGAACTCATCGTGAAGCTGGAGGATTTCGTCGGTTGTCCTCTCTTCATTCGAAGTCGAGGGCGTGATCGCAGGTCTGGCCGGCTGGTGCTCACGCCAGCGGGCAAGGCCATTCTACCGCTCGCCCATCGGGTGGTCGCCGATCTGGTAACGGTCTGTCTCGGTGTGCGTCGTGCATGTGACGGTAGGGAAGGTCGTATCGACATTGGTTGCTACGCCCCGATTGGTTTGGGCACACTTCATGAAACGCTGATGACGACATCAAAATGGTTCGATCAGCATATCCGATGTCGGTTGGTCACTATCGAACATGAGCAGGTCTCGGTCGCGCTGGCGAGTCGGAGGATCGATGTCGCAATTGTGCGCGGTAATCCCGCACCATTTAAAGGCCGCGCCCAACCCTTATGGAGCGAGCGTCTGCTGGTTGCGATAGCCGGAAATCATCCTCTGGTTTCCGTTGTTTCGCCACAACGAAAGGCGCTTTCTTGGAAGCAGTTCGGCGATGAAACGTTTCTTATCTCGATGCAGGGCCCGGTTGCAATTACCCGCGAGAAGATCATGGCGCAGGTGATGCCCTTCGGTTTCTCCCCAAAAATCGAGATCTGCCCGTCTGATCCCGGAGCCGTCATGGAGATGGTGGCTTCCAGGCAGGGAATCTGTCTCGTCCCGGAATCTATCCTAATGGATCACCACCCCGGTGTCATCTTTCTGGAAATCGATGGGACAGGTGAGGATTGCACAACCTACTTCGCATGTTGGCGCGATGACAACCCACATCCGGCGCTCAAGCGATTTCTGTTCCGGCTGTTCCATCGTTTTCAGGTCGCAAAAGTGGACCTCTGAAAGCCAGATGTTTGCCGATGGCATGTGCTGGGGGTATGATGCAAGGGTTCAGTATTATGCTTGGACCTGTTCTATCGCCTGTGCGCAAAGGTTGGCCATCATTCGACGCTAACACCGCTATCGCGAGCTCCTGATCTCCAAGGATCGGATCGCGCACATGATCGTTGATCTTGCTGTAATCCCAAGTTGCATGACTCATGGCCGAGTCGCAGCTTGGCGGCGCCCAAGGGCCACGCGGTCTCGTACCAGCCTTGGATGAGCCCCACCCACAAAGGCTGGTAAAACGCCCAATTTGGGACCTAGTGGATTGATTCCAACGTTTGGTGCCCCCGGCGCACAGCGGCGATGATCTCGTCAGGATCGGCTTTCCACACGAAGGGGCGCGGCTCCTGATTATGCTCTTTGATGAAGCGGTTGATGGCCGCCTGGAGATCGACGACGGAATGAAAGACGCCGTTTTTCAGGCGCCGTCTGGTCAGCTTGGCAAAGAACCCCTCGACAGCATTGAGCCAGGAGCATGACGTTGGCACGAAGTGGAACGTCCAGCGCGGATGCCTGGCCAGCCAGGCGCGAACCTTGGGCTGCTTATGAGTTGCGTAATTGTCGAGAATGACGTGGACGGCCTTGTCGGCGGGCATCTGGGCCTCGATGGTATTGAGGAAGCGGATGAACTCCTGATGCCGGTGTCGCTGCATGTTGCGGCCGATCACCGATCCGTCCAGCACATTGAGTGCGGCGAATAGCGTGGTTGTCCCATTGCGCTTGTAATCATGGGTCATGGTCGCACCGCGTCCGCGTTTGAGCGGCAGCCCCGGCTGCGTGCGGTCAAGCGCCTGGATCTGGCTTTTTTCGTCGACCGACAGCACGATGGCGTGGGCGGGCGGCGAGACATAGAGTCCGACCACATCGCGCAGCTTTTCGGCAAAAGCCTTGTCGTTGGACAGCTTGAAGCTGCGCCACCGGTGCGGCGCCAGGCCGTGATCGTGCCAGATCTTCACCACCGTTGAGGCGGCAATGCCGACAGCCTTGGCCATCGCGCGCACCGTCCAATGCGTCGCCTCTTGAGCGGGCGGCTCCAGCGTCAGCGCTACGACTTTGTCAACCAGCGCGGTATCCAGAGGCGCGATGCCGGGAGGCCGGGTCTTGTCGCGCAGCAAACCATCCACGCCCTCAGCCATGAACCGCTCCTGCCAGCGCCATACGCAGGTCTTGGACTTGCCGGTTGCCGTCATGATCGCCTGAGTGCCTTCGCCCTGCTCGGTCAGCAGAATGATCCGCGCCCGCCACACGTGCTTCTGCGGTGAGCCCCGCGCCGCGACAATCGCCTCAAGCCGCTTCCTGTCCCCTGCCGTGACCTCAATCTGGATACCCGTTCGCATGCCGTATTCTGGCATGCAGGACGTCGCATGGGAATCCTTCAAAGGGACTCATTCGTTACGATCAATCCACTAGCCTCTGGCCATGCCTTCATCGAATCGGGAAGCGAGATATTCATCGTCGATATCGATGCCGTTGTCATGTTTTGCAGCGGAAAAATTTCCCAAAATTTGTCAACTCATAGGCCCTATGCTGATCATCAGGTATGTGGCCGCTTCTTTCATTTCACCCGACTACGCTGCTCCCTGTCTTTCTTCGCTAGCTTGCTACGATGCTAAATCCTTGTTGAACATGGCGCTTTTCTGCGTCTCTTAATCGACCCCGCAAGCGCCCGGCAATTGTGTTGGCGCCCATGGCGGGGATACGATGCAGCCACATTCCACAAGATCCGAAGCCCACGCTCGCGGTGCGCGCATGCTGCGCACCGCGTTGGGACCGGTGATTGTCCGGTGGCTCGCTGATCCTTCCGTTATAGAAGTGATGCTCAACCCTGATGGTCGTCTGTGGGTCGATCGTCTAGGAGAAGGCGTTGCCGATAGCGGCGAGACGCTTCCCCCGGACGATGGGGAACGGATCGTCCGCCTCGTGGCGCATCATGTCGGGGTCGATGTCCACGCCCGATCCCCGCGTGTATCGGCCGAACTGCCGGAAAGTGGCGAGCGGTTTGAGGGGCTGTTGCCGCCGGTCGTGGTCGCGCCCACCTTCGCCATCCGCAAACCTGCGGTCGCGGTGTTCACCCTCGAAGATTACGTCGCCGCCGGAGTCATGTCGGACTTGCAGGCGAGCATTCTGCGCATGGGGGTCGCCCTGCGTCACAATATCCTCGTCGCCGGGGGTACGGGAACCGGCAAGACGACGCTCACCAACGCGCTGCTGGCCGAAGTCGCCAAGACCGACGACCGCGTGGTGCTCATCGAGGATACGCGCGAACTGCAATGCCAGGCGCGCAATCTCGTCGCCATGCGGACCAAAGATGGTGTGGCGTCGCTCTCCGATCTGGTGCGCTCCTCGCTGCGCCTCCGCCCGGATCGCATCCCTATCGGTGAAGTGCGCGGCGCTGAAGCGCTCGATCTCCTGAAGGCGTGGGGGACCGGCCATCCCGGCGGTGTCGGTACGATCCACGCCGGCAGCGCCCTGGGCGCGCTGCGCCGGATGGAGCAGCTCATCCAGGAGGTGGTGGTGACGGTGCCGAGAGCGCTGATTGCTGAGACCATCAACCTGATTGCCGTGCTGGTCCGTGAAGGAGCCGGGCGGCGGCTTGCCGAACTCGCCCGCATCGAGGGAATTGACCCCCAGACCGGCGATTATCGCCTGAGCTTTCTCACCCCCAACATCGGAGATCATCCATGAAGCCCCAAACCATCCGGCGTGGCGCGCGCCGCGTCCTGCTTGCTCCTTTCACCATGGTCGTCGGGCTGGTGCTGACCACACCGGCCTTCGCCTCGGGTTCCTCGATGCCGTGGGAAGCACCGCTTCAATCGATCCTTGAATCGATCCAGGGGCCGGTCGCCAAGATCGTCGCGGTGATCATCATCATCGCCACTGGCCTCGGGCTGGCGTTCGGGGACACCAACGGCGGGTTCCGGCGACTGATCCAGATCGTCTTCGGCCTCAGCATCGCGTTCGCCGCCAGTTCGTTCTTTCTGTCCTTCTTCTCCTTTTCGGGCGGGGCGCTGGTGTGATGGAAGGGGATGATCTCGCTCCGGGCTACCACGCCCCGGTCCACCGGGCACTCAGCGAACCGATCCTCTTGGGCGGTGCGCCGCGTGCGCTGGCCATCGTCAACGGCACGCTGGCGGGCGCGGTCGGGCTTGGCCTGCGGCTGTGGATCGGTGGCCTCGTTCTGTGGGGCGTCGGCCATGGTCTGTCGGTTTGGGCCGCGCGGCGCGATCCGCAGTTCGTCGATGTCGCCCGCCGTCACCTCAAATATCCCGTCTGGATGCGGCCATGATGAACCTTGCCGAATATCGCCCGAAGGTGGCCAGCCTCGCCGATTTCCTGCCCTGGGTCGCTCTGGTGGCGCCCGGCGTCGTCCTCAACAAGGACGGGTCATTCCAGCGGTCGCTGCGCTTTCGGGGGCCTGATCTCGATAGCGCCACGCCCGCTGAACTCGTTGCGGTGACAGCGCGCCTGAACAATGCGCTGCGCCGACTCGGCTCGGGCTGGGCAGTGTTCGTCGAAGCGCAGCGTGTGCCCGTGCAGGATTACCCCGATTCGGACTTTCCCGATCTCATCTCGACACTGGTCGATTGGGAACGGCGCGACCAGTTCCGCGAGGAAGGCGTGCATTTCGAGAGCTTCTATTATCTGACCCTCTTGTGGATGCCGCCCGCTGAAGATGCCGCGCGCGCCGAAGGCTGGCTCTATGAGGGACGGTCGGGTTCGGGTGTCGATCCCAGGGAACTCCTGAAGGGTTTCATCGACCGCGCGGATCGCGTGCTGCACCTCGTCGAAGGCTTCATGCCTGAAGTTCGCTGGCTCGATGATGCCGAGACGCTGACCTACCTCCACAGCACCGTGTCCACCAAACGCCAGCGCGTTCGCGTGCCGGAAACCCCGGTCTACCTCGACGCGCTGCTGGCCGATGAGGGCCTCACCGGCGGCCTGGAGCCGAAACTCGGGGCACATCATCTGCGCACGCTTACCATCACCGGCTTTCCGACCGCGACCTTTCCGGGGCTGCTCGATGAGTTGAACCGGCAGGCGTTCCCCTACCGCTGGTCCACCCGCGCGATCATGCTCGACAAGACCGATGCAACCAAACTTCTGACGAAGATCCGGCGGCAATGGTTCGCCAAGCGCAAATCGGTCGCCGCCATTCTCAAGGAGGTGATGACCAACGAGCAATCGGTGCTCATGGATTCGGATGCCTCCAACAAGGCCGCCGATGCCGACATGGCCTTGCAGGAACTGGGGCAGGATACCGCTGGGATCGCCTATGTGACGGCAACCGTAACGGTCTGGGATCGCGATCCGGCGCTCGCAGCCGAGAAGCTGCGCCTTGTCGAAAAAGTCATCCAGTCGCGCGATTTCACCTGCATGACGGAAGGTATGAACGCCATCGAGGCGTGGCTGGGTTCACTGCCTGGTCATGTTTACGCCAATGTCCGGCAGCCGCCGATCTCCACCCTCAATCTCGCCCACATGATCCCCCTGTCCGCCGTGTGGGCGGGGCCGGAACGGGATGAGCACTTTGGTGCTCCACCCTTGCTCTATGGCAAGACTGAAGGCTCCACCCCGTTCCGGTTTTCCCTGCATGTCGGCGATGTCGGTCATACCCTCATCGTGGGGCCCACCGGCGCGGGCAAATCGGTGCTGCTCGCCCTGATGGCGATGCAGTTTCGCCGCTACGCGAGCAGCCAGATTTTCGCCTTCGATTTTGGTGGTTCGATCCGTGCCGCCGCGATTGGCATGGGTGGCGATTGGCAAGATTTGGGTGGTGCGCTCCATGGCGAGGTTTCGGGGGAAGGGGTCACGCTGCAACCACTGGCCCGCATCGATGTGGCGGGCGAACGCGCCTGGGCGGCCGAATGGGTGGCTGCTCTCCTCGAAAGCGAAGGTGTCACCGTCGATCCGGCGGCCAAGGAACACCTCTGGACAGCCCTGACCTCGCTGGCCTCGGCGCCGGTCGCCGAGCGCACGCTGACGGGCCTTGCCGTACTGCTGCAAGCGCAGGTGCTGAAACAGGCATTGGCGCCCTACTGTATCGGTGGTCCCTGGGGCCGCCTGCTCGATGCCGAGACCGAGCATCTCGGCGCGGCATCCGTGCAGGCTTTCGAGACCGAGGGACTGGTCGGCGCGGGATCGGCTGCTGCCGTCCTCGCCTATCTCTTTCACCGGATCGAAGGCCGGCTCGACGGGCGCCCCACGCTCATCATCATCGATGAAGGCTGGCTGGTGCTCGACAGCCCGGCTTTTGCGGCGCAGTTGCGGGAATGGCTCAAGACGCTGCGCAAGAAGAACGCCAGCGTCATCTTCGCCACGCAAAGCCTCGCCGACATCGAAACCAGTTCGATTGCGCCGGCCATCATCGAGTCCTGCCCGACGCGCATTTTCCTGCCCAATGAGCGGGCGGGCGAGCCACAGATTGCGCGGGTTTACGAACGCTTCGGCCTCAACGCCCGCCAGATCGAGATATTGAGTCGCTCGACCCCCAAGCGAGACTATTACTGTCAGACAAGGCGCGGTAACCGGTTGTTCGAGCTGGGCCTTGGCGAAGTCGCGCTCGCGTTCGCCGCAGCCTCATCGAAGACCGACCAGCGCGTGATCGGCGATCTTGTCGCGACGCACGGCCAGGCCGGCTTTGCACGAGCCTGGCTCGCCCATCGCGGCCTTGGCTGGGCCGCCGATTTGCCCCCCAAACCGGTTCCGCACCCGCCATCCCTGCCGTTGGCGGAGGAGGACTTTGCGTTTGAGGATGGCCTTCTGCCCTTCACCGATGAGGAGTTCCGCCCATGAGCCTGCCCTGTTCCCGGCGCGCGCGCTGGCGCGTTGCTCTCACCACCGCCCTGTCGCTGGCGATCATCGCTGGCAGCGCTACCCCTGCGGCGGCCCAGTTCGGCGGGATCGTCTTCGATCCCTCCAACTATGCGCAGAACGTGGTGACGGCGGCCAACAGCCTGACGCAGATCAACAATCAGATCACCCAGATCGAAAACCAGGCGCAAAGCCTTGTCAATCAGGCAAGGAACCTTGCCGCGCTGCCGGTTTCGACGCTGAATGCCCTGCAATCCCAGGTCCAGCGTACCCAGTCGCTGCTCGCGCAGGCCCAGCGGATTGCCTATAGCGTAGAGAATATCCAGAGCGCTTTCACCTCGCGCTACAATGGTGCGAACCTCACCGCCTCGCAAAGCCAGATGGTCGCCAATGCCAATGCCCGTTGGCAGGACAGCGTTGGCGCCTTTCAGGATGCGCTGTCCACCCAGGCCACCGTTGTCGGCAATATCGAGGGCAGCCGCGCCTCGATGAACAGCCTCGTCACCGCCAGCCAGTCGGCAAGCGGGGCCTTGCAGGCGGCGCAGGCAGGCAATCAGTTGCTGGCCCTGCTCTCGCAGCAGATCGCGGATCTGACCGCGACGCTCGCCGCGCAAAGCCGCGCGCAATCGCTCGACGCCGCCGGTAAGGCCGCAACCGAGGCGGAAGCCAAGACCCGCTTTCAGCGCTTCCTCGGGAATCATTGAAATGCGCCGCCGCTACTCGATGCCGCTGATCGCGCTTTGCGGACTGTCGCTGGGCTTCGTCGCCGCGATGGCGGCCGATATTCACTACGGCCCTACCTGCGCACCCGAGCATCCTGTGCCGGGTAAGGCCTATCCCAACACCGTCAAATGCCTGACCGACGCCGAGTTCGCGGCCGATATCGCGCGCATCGAGGCGCGGGAGAAGGCGGAGCACAAGGCCCGTGTCGCCAGGGACGGGCCGATCCTCGCCTGGTTCGAGGAGGACGATTGACATGACCCCTTCCGTCAAACTGGCGCTGGGTGGGGCACTGGCCGGGCTGATGCTGACTCTCGCGGTGGTATCAGTGGTACGCAAGGCTCCCGCAATCACTGTGATCGACGAGGCATCCGGCAAAGCGCCCGACGCGCGGGTCCATGCCGATCTCGCCCGCTGCCGCGCCGCGACCATGCCGGAATCGGACTGCGAAGCCCTCTGGGAAGCGCACCGCCGTCATTTCTTTGGCGAGGACGCTGTGGCCGCCCCTGCACCGGAGAGTCCGACCAATTCCGCAGCACTCCAAGGGGAGAATTCCCGATGAACGACACCTCGGTCATCAACACCTTCCTCTCGGTCTTCACCAGCTACATCGACAGTGGCTTCGGCCTGTTGGGCGGAGAAGTCGGCTTCCTGTCCTCGACGCTGATCGCCATCGATGTGACCATCGCGGCGCTGTTCTGGGCATGGGGTGCAGATGAGGATGTGGTGCAGCGCCTCGTCAAGAAGGTGCTCTATGTCGGCACCTTCGCCTATATCATCGGCCACTTCTCCAGCCTCGCCACCATCGTCTTCCAGTCCTTTGCCGGGCTGGGCTTGAAGGCAAGCGGCGGGAGCCTGTCGCTTGCCAGTTTCATGCAGCCGGGCACGGTCGCTTCGACCGGACTCGATGCCGCCAAGCCCCTGCTCAACGCCACCAGCGATCTGGTGGGGCCGGTCGGGTTGTTCACCAATTTTGTCGAGATCATCGTTCTCATCGTCGCCTGGCTGATCGTGGTTCTGGCCTTCTTCGTGCTGGCCATCCAGGTGTTCATCACCATCGTCGAGTTCAAGCTGGTCACGCTGGCGGGCTTCGTGCTCGTGCCTTTCGCCTTTTTCGGGCGCACCGCTTTCATGGCCGAAAAGGTGCTGGGCCATATCATCTCGTCGGGCATCAAGGTGATGGTGCTGGCGGTGATCACCGGCATCGGCACCACGCTGTTCAGCCAGTTCACCAACGCCAACGTCGATGTCGAACCCGACCTGCAACAGGTGATGGCGATCGCGCTGGCGGCGCTGACGCTGCTGGGTCTCGGTATTTTCGGCCCCGGCATTGCCAATGGCATCGTTTCGGGCGGCCCCCAACTCGGCGCGGGTGCGGCGGCGGGCACGGCGATTGCTGCCGGGGCCACGCTCGGCGCCGGGGCCATCGGTGGGCGTATGGCCGCTTCCGCCGTGGGGGGCGCTGTGTCGGGCATCGCGCAGGGCGGCACGCGCGCCGCCGGCGCGGCATCGGCAGCCTATTCCGCTGGAGCGGCCGGCAAGACGGGTGGTGCTGCCGTCGCTTCGGGGTTGGCCAATGTCGGCAAAAGCGCTGGCGAGGCGGCGATCTCCCCCCTGCGCCGCGCCGCCGAGGCCGCCAAAGGCAATTTCAATGCCGGACGTGGCGAAGCTGTGAGGTCAACCGATGGGGGCGATGCTGCCTCTGGTCCCGGCACTGGCCCAAGCGGTGCTGCCGGTTCGCCAGCGGCCAGCGCCGGTTCCCCTTCTGCCGAATCGGCTGCTGGTGAGGAGGGTAAGGACGGTCCGCCCGCCTGGGCAAAGGCTATGCGTGCCCGTCAGGCCATCACCGGCTCCGCCACCATCGCCGGGCAGACGCTCAAGGGCGGCGACAGCCATGGGGGCGGTCAAGGCCCTGACATTTCCGAAAAGGACTGAGAGAAACCATGTTCCAGAGATCCTCCATTCGCTACGGGCATGCGCCCGAACCCGTCACCCCCTATCAGCGGGCCGCGCAGGTCTGGGATGACCGCATCGGCTCGGCGCGCGTCCAGGCGAAAAACTGGCGGCTTGCTTTCTTCGGCTGCCTTGCCCTGTCGGGTGGCCTGGCCGGAGGCCTTATCTGGCAGTCCGCGCGCGGAACCATCACGCCCTGGGTTGTCCAGGTGGACAAGCTCGGCGAAGCGCAGGCAGTTGCGCCCGCGGATTCCGGTTACAAGCCGAGCGATCCACAGGTTGCGTTTCATCTCGCGCGTTTCATCGAGAATGTCCGCTCGATCCCGGCCGATCCGATCGTGCTGCGCCAGAACTGGCTGCGCGCCTATGATTTCGCCGCCGACAAGGGCGCCGCGGCGCTCAACGATTATGCCCGCAATAACGACCCCTTTGCCCAGATCGGCAAGGCAACCGTCGCGGTCGACGTGTCGAGCGTGGTGCGCGCCTCGCCCGATTCCTTCCGCGTCGAATGGACCGAACGCACCTACCGCGATGGCACGCTCGCCGAGAGCACCCGCTGGTCAGCGATTCTCACCACCACCATCGACACGCCTCGCACGCCCGACGCCCTGCGCAAAAATCCGCTCGGGCTGTTCGTCACCGCTTTCAACTGGTCGAAGGAAATCAACCCATGACCCTCCTGCTTCATCGCCGCTGGCATCAGTGCCGGCTTCTTCTGGTCGGTCTGCTGACCACGTCTGCCTTGCTGGCCAGCCCGGTCGAGGCGCGCAGCCACAAGCCCGCACGAGCGGACAACGCTGCCGAGGCGGTCCCCGCACCGCAGCCGACCGCCCCGGCGCAGATCGTCGCCATGCCGACACCGCTGCCGCTTCCCGGCCAGTTGAAGCCGCTCGATGCACCGCGCAAGGTGGCCGAAGCCCGCGATCCGCGCCTGCGCGTTGGTCGGGCCAATGCCTCGGCGCGGGTACAGCCCGAACATGCCGCCTGGCTCAACGCCATTCAGCAATACGCCTATGCCGATGGCGCGCTCTATCAGGTCTATGCCGCGCCGGGGCAGATCACCGATATCGCGCTTCAGGATGGCGAGGAACTGGTGGGCAATGGCCCGGTGGCCGCTGGCGATACGGTGCGCTGGATTATCGGCGATACGATCAGCGGCGGCAGTGGTGCGGGAAGCGGTTCGGGATCGGGCAAGCGGGTGCATATCCTCGTCAAGCCGACGCGCGGTGACATCGCCACCAACCTCGTCATCAACACTGATCGCCGCACCTATCATCTCGAACTGCGCGCAACGCCCGCGACCTATATGGCGGCGGTGTCCTGGACCTATCCGGCTGACAGCCTGATCGCCTTGCGCGGCGCGCGGGCCGAGCAGCAGCGCATGATGCCGGTTGCTGACGGGATCGACATGGCCGCGCTCAATTTCCACTATCGCATCGACGGCGACAAGCCCGCCTGGCGGCCTGCCCATGTCTTCGATGACGGGCGGCAGGTGTTCATCGAATTTCCCGAAAGCATCGCCGCC
Organism: Novosphingobium sp. 550D; assembly: GCF_057401885.1. Lineage (NCBI taxonomy): Bacteria > Pseudomonadati > Pseudomonadota > Alphaproteobacteria > Sphingomonadales > Sphingomonadaceae > Novosphingobium > Novosphingobium sp. 550D. The sequence goes on from NZ_CM171613.1 coordinate 953,132, forward strand.
GGCGATATGCCGCCACTGTTCGTCACCGGCGCCGATGGCACGGCCGAACTGGTCAATTATCGCGTACAGGGGCGCACTATGGTGGTCGACCGGCTGTTTGGTGCCGCTGAACTGCGTCTGGGCACGAAGAAGGCCATGGCGGTGGTGCGGATCACCCGAGAGGGTGCGCAGAAGGGCAAGCGCTCGTGAGCGGGTCGGAAAGAGAAGGCGAAGCTGGTCTTGCGCCTGCGCCGCTTGCAGAGGGCCTTGCCCATGGGCGGCAAGCTGAGGAAGCTGTGCCCGTTGCCGATCCTGCCGCTGGATCGCCGCGTTCCAGCAAGCCGGAGGATTTTCGGCTGGGACCGCCACCGCCCAAGGTCATGCGGCTGTCGCGCAAGGCGCTTGCGAGCATCGGCCTTGTGGCAGGTCTCGGTATCGGCGGTGCGCTGCTCTACGCCTTGCAGCCCGCGCATCAGGCCCCGGCGACCAATCTCATCGACACCAGCCATACCGCGAAATCCGAAGTGGTGACGGGGGCCGCTGCCACCTATGACAAGGCGCCAAGGCTGGGACCAGCCATGCCGGGTGACCTGGGTGGACCGATCCTCTCGGCGCAACGCAGCGGGCAAGTCGTGCCGGTTCCCGCGATGGGCGCCGCGAATGGCGCGATGAACGATCCGCGCATAATCGCTGCCGAGCAGGCGCATGAGCGGCTCAGCCAGGAACGCGCGGCGGCCTTGGGCAGTCGGCTGTTCCAGGGCGGTAGCGTTCAGCAAACCTCGACTGGCAAGGCTGGCTCGACCACGGCACCGCCATCGACTGCCATTGCCGATGCTTCCGGTACGGGCGCCAGCGGCAAGGATGCCAGCACTTCTGGTCAGGCGGCGAAGCGGGCCTTCTTGGCCGTTCCCAACAACCGCACCACCGTCAGCGCCGAGCGTATCACCGAGGCCGCATCGCCCAATGTGGTGCAGGCGGGCAGCATCATTCCCGCTGCACTCATCACCGGCATCCGTTCCGATCTGCCGGGGCAGATCACCGCGCAGGTGACGCAGAATGTCTATGACAGCCCCACGGGCCGCATTCTGTTGATCCCGCAAGGCTCCCGGTTGATCGGCGAATATGACAGCCAGGTCACCGCCGGGCAGACCCGCGTGTTGCTCGCCTGGGATCGGCTGATCCTGCCCGGTGGCCGCTCGATCCTGCTTGACCGTCAGCCCGGCGGCGATGCCCTTGGTTATGCAGGCTTGCAGGACAAGGTGAACTACCACTGGGGCAACATGCTGCGCGCCGCAGCGATTTCGACGATGCTCGGTGTTGGCACCCAGATGGCGACCGACAACAATGATCCGCTGGTGCAGGCGCTGCGCTACGGCACGCAGGACACCATCAACCAGGTCGGCAAGCAACTCGTCCAGCGCGAAATCAACGTCGCGCCCACGCTGACCGTCCGGCCGGGCTATCCGCTCAGGGTCATTCTGACGCGCGATCTGGTAATTGAGACGGCGGGAGGGGAGCGATGAGCAAGCTGCGCCTGGGGCCGATCATTGAAGAAAAGCCCGTCAGGCTGACCATCGAACTGCCAGGGGCGCTGTTCAGGCAGCTGGCGAGCTATGCCGAAGCCCATGCCCAGGCAACAGGTCTCGGCAAGCCACTCCCCGCTGAGCGATTGATTCCGCCAATCGTGGAAAAGTTCATAGCCTCAGATCGCGGCTTCACTCGTACCAGACGGGCTTCTGAAGCCTGATCTCTGGACCCTATTCTATGTGGAGTGCTCATCCTTGTTACAGATTTGGCATCGAATGCGCGGTGGCAAGGACACGGATCAAGCGGTCGAAACCTGTCATGGATCGAACTGGTTGTTGATGGGATCTTCCGGATCGAGACATTGAAGGGCATGGCCGATGTGCATTGCGGCGAGCAATTCGTCAGCCTTTTCCAATCGCTCACGAAGATCGACCAGCGTTTTCATGGCACGCAGGCGCTCATCAAATGTCATGTCACAGGTGATACGGTGCATGGCGATCACTCGGAAGGATGGCGAGCGCCAACAATCGCTTTGGAATTCACTGTTTTGCCCTTCTGGTTGATGGTCACGGTTCCCTGCAACGGCGGTTTGCCCAAAAAACTGACGGTACAGCTGTTCATGCCCGCGGGACAGGTTGCGGTATATCCGCCAATCGAGGTGTTGCAGGCCGCCTGGATCTGATCGACTTCAAGCCCGTTGATGTCAGCGATCGGTCCCTTGATGACGCAATAGTCGCCAGCGACGTTTCCAGCCTTCTGGCGTGCGTCGGCAGAAGCGGAAGCAAGCAGCGCCGAGGCCGCGAATGCGGTGACAATAAAATGGAAATACACAGACCTTCCCCCTGAGTCTCGACAGCTTGTAACATACGCGCATCAAGCCATGAGTGGAACATGGCGCCCAGAATGCCCGCCAATATCCCGCCGCCTTGGCGACGTGGTGAGGACGTGCCTGCTCGGAAAGTGCGAGCGGCGTGTCGGCACGATTATTGGCTTTGCGTGTCGCTGCCTGGCACCCGTCTCGATCGCCTGCCGACCGGCGGAAAGCATTGCTCCGACCGGACGTTCGATCCCTATAGAAATGCTCAATCGCGGAGTTCTCCACCCGACCATACCTCTCCCTTGCGCTCCAGATACGAGGAATCGTTCAAGATGCTCAGACTGAAGCGGATTATTCCGCCATTGTGGCGCCTGCTTCTCGCTCCTGTGCCTTTCTTGACCATGGATCGTCGATACCGATTCGTTCCGCTTCTTCCAGCAGGTAGTTTAGATAGTCGTCGAGCGTGTCGGGCGGATGTCCGGCGGCCACGTAACGCGACCTCAGTCATGCCCAAGCCCGTTTGGGATTTCCGGCCTTCTTCAGGCAATCCTGATAGGCCGAACGGGCAGAAATGGCGCGATTGTGATGGGACCAATAATCGTCAATTGCCGGTTTGCGCCCAAGACTGGCCCTGGCGTGGTCTGTGGCTCGTTCCCAGTCGATATCGTGGGGAGCATTGGCGCTGGCTATCTGTCGCATGTCGGAAATCTGGAACTGGATGTCGTTGCGCGACAATTCCGCGTTCCGCTGTTTGAGCATGGGCATGATGTTGGCACAGTCGCCGCAAATCAGCACAATCTCGTGACGGTCGATCCTTTCGATTTCGTGGTCGTCTTCATCATAGCCTTCTTCAAAGATGAACTCGGTGTGCCGGTAAAGACGGCCTGACCATCTGCTTTTGCCCTTTTTGGAACGACGTAGAATATGCAATCGGGTTCGCTCACAGGCTGGACAACGCCAATCCTCCGCTATGGCACGCCAGAGATCGGGAGCGCCGCTGCCATCGTGGTTGCGTATATCATCATGGCTCGGACAGTCAGGAGCGGTCTGACTTTCTTTCTTGCCACTCGATCCTGTGCCTTTGCGTGAAACTGAACGCCGCAAGAAAGCATCGACATCTCCCGAGATCGACTGATAGTTATCCCATGCGCCATGAATGGCGGAGCTGTGCAAATAGTACGGCATGTCCAAGGGACTGGCAGACGAGGGCGGGGGTAAATTGCCAGGTTCCTGTGGCAATTGCCCTGAAGCGATGATCCCGGCAAACTGGTCGAGCAGCCTCAAGCGGTGATCGAAATCGGCTTTGACGCTCTCATATATGCTCAGAGCAGCGTCGAAATTGATCCCATGCGCCATATTGGGAGCAGGTGTGATGAAGGCTGCGATTTCGCTGGCGCTGAAACTGAAGCTGCGATGGATCCGTATTTTGCGCGCCTTTACGTTGCCATCGGCGGCATTACAGTCCGAACAGATGAGGACGGGGGCGAAGCGCGCGAGCAATCTGGCGATCGGTTCCTCTATATGTTTGACCATTGGCGAGATATGATGAATCCAGTCACTGGCTACATCTTTGCGCAGCCGCAATTTCAGCGCATCGCTCAAATGGTCATGATGAATGTCCAGATGCGCGAGCAGCACGCCATTGTCCGACAGTCGAAAAAGATCCACCTTTGACCTTGAGCAGCCAGGGCAGGTCCAGTCCGGTGGGACTGAGGCCCAGTTTTCGTTGAGATCGAGGCGATCCGTCCCATGCCGCAGAAGAGCGGCTTTGGAAGGACCGGACCACGCCCCATCCCGCCCTGGAAACAGGGCCTCCAGCCTTGCCTCTTCACAATGCTCAAGGCGCGGCACACGAAAGGCAATGTCCAGCCACTGATCGTCGTCTGTGCGTGTCATTGCCCGGTCTCAGCCCCCGTTTCCGCGTCCATCATACAGATTGAACATATGGAGAACAATACGCGTATTTCGAGGCGGTCGGTGGGCACTTGCCTCTGCCCTATGGGAGACTCTGATTACCCCCGTTGTGTCAGCCCACGCTCGACCTCGTGGGCAAGTACGGTGATGTCAAGATAAATATCTTGATTTTTCGCGGGTAAAGTGCAATAAATGCCATCATTTTTAGATTTGTGGAGGAATCATATGCTCGTGGAGTTTCGGGTCGGAAACTTCCGCTCGCTGCGGGATGAGCAGGTTCTCAGCATGGTGGCGTCCAAGGACAAGAGCCTGTCGGACAGCAACACCGTGGCCACCGACGTGTCGGCTGTGCCTTCGCTCCTGCGCAGCGCGGTCATTTATGGTGCGAATGCCAGCGGCAAATCGAATATCATCAAGGCCATGCAGTATATGCGGGGGGTCGTGCTGGAATCTGCCAGCCTGATCCAACCCGGACAGACTTTTGGAGTACAGCCTTTCCGGCTCGATCCGGCGTCCCTTCACGAGCCCATTTCTTTCGAGATCACGTTCCTGCTGGATGGGGTGCGCCACCAGTATGGTTTCGCCATGACTGCGGAACGGATCGTTCGGGAGCACCTGCTGGTCTACAAGGCGTTCAAGCCGCAGCGCTGGTTCGAGCGGCGACATGACGCGGCTTCGGGCAAGGACGTCTATGAGTTCGGGGCCGGGCTCAAGGGGCCGAAGAATGTGTGGGAGATGGCGACACGCTCCAATGCCCTGTTCCTTTCTATGGCGGCACAGCTCAACAGCGAGGCGATCCGCCCGATCTTTGACTGGTTCGCAAAGGAACTGCTGATTTTCAACGATCAGTCACAGCTTGCGCCGCAGGCAGCGTTGCAGCGCCTCAAGGATGAAACGCGCCGCCGCGAAATCTGCGACTTCCTTGGCTCGGCCGACATCAGCATCGCCGACATTGAAGTCCTGACCAACCGCGTGCCCGGTCAATCGGTTCATATCGACGTCGCGGCGGGGCGGACCGAAATCCGGCAGGAGGAGATCGAGGAAAACACATTCCTCTTTCGCCATGTGACGGATAATGGCGAGGCCGTGTTCGATCTCATGGATGAGTCGAATGGAACGCGCATCCTGCTGTTCCTGAGTGCTCCGGTGCTTGACGTCCTCGCCAACGGGCAGATCCTCATTGTCGATGAACTCGACACCAGCCTGCACACGCTGCTTGTGCGCGAGCTCGTGCGCCTTTTCCATTCGCCCCAGAGCAATCCGCATGGTGCGCAGCTCATCTTCACCACGCATGACACCTCGCTGCTCGATGCCGATGGTCTGTTCCGGCGTGATCAGGTCTGGCTGGTTGAAAAGGATGCTCACCAGGCTTCCGCCCTGGTCCCCCTTTCCGAATTCAGTCCGCGCAAGAATGAAGCGCTGGAGCGTGGCTATCTGATCGGGCGCTATGGTGGCATTCCGTTCCTTCCTTCCGCTCTTGGCGCGAGGCATTGATGGCCCGCGACAATTCACCAAGGGAACGACAGCGACGGGATCTCGAACGCAAGCGTGCCAGCCGCGCCAGTTATGACCGCGTGCTGATCGTGACCGAAGGCACGAAGACGGAACCGAACTATTTCAAGGAAATTCGCAACGCTTTCCGTCTCCAGACCGCCAATGTCTGCATTCACCCTAGTGCTCTGGGCACATCGCCGCTCAATGTGGTCGAACACGCGCGCGACCTTTTCTGCAACGGTGATCCCCATCGACGGATTGTAGCGCGGGCGTTCGACCGCATTTATGCCGTGTTCGACCGGGACAGCCACGACAGCTACCTGGCCGCGCTGCAACGTGCCGAGGCGCTGGATGGTACGTTGAAAAACGATGCCCGGCAACGCGTGCCGTTCAACGCGGTCGCTTCGGTGCCCAATTTCGAGCTTTGGCTGTTGCTGCATTATCAGGATGTTCTTGCGCCGATCCACCGGGACGATGCTCTGGCCCGTTTACGCCAGCACCTGCCTGCCTATGAAAAGGGCGCCATGGACACCTTCGCCATAACCCGCGCCCTGCTGCCGCAAGCGATGGCGCGCGCGACCCATCTCGCTGGACGCTTTTCCGCTTATGACGAGCCCGAACCGTATACGGGCGTTGCGGAACTGGTCGATTTCCTGGTCAAGCTGCGCCTGGTCTGACAGGCTGTGCTCGCTCTACCGGTACCAGTCTCGATCGCCTCGACCGGTGGTAAGTTTTGCGCCGACCGGACCTCCGATCCCCATGGGAATGCTTAATCGCGGAGTTCTCCACTCGACCATGCCTCACTCGTGCGCTCCAGATACCAGGCATCGTCTGGATAGTCGTGATAGATCGCTGCTTCCGATGCGTTGGCAAGCCAGGTGTCATGCCCGTCTGGCAGTAGCCAGGGTTGATGCGGACTGACGCGGCTGATCAGAGCGTTCGAGGGGATCAGTACTCCGGCGCAGCCGACCTGCGTGCCGGTTCGAGACCATACGCCTGCCCAGGCACAAAGCGGCTCATCCCACAGACCAGCCCAACTCCGGGTTCGCTTTCCGGATGGACCATCAGGATAGGCGAAGGCTTCGATGACGATCAGGCATCGTTCGAGATGCTCAGGCTGAATGAGATCTCCGTCCCTTTTGGCAAGATGCCGCGAGAAAATGCCGGTACGCTGCGCCTTTGGCCTTGCTTGCGCGAAGCTGTTTTCGGGAAGACCCCATGGCACGGTGCGCAACCTGCGCCCATCTCCATCGGCGGTTACGATGAGCACGGTCTCCCCTGGCCAGATGGTCGGGCGCCAGTTGAGGCCTGGATCGGCATTTGCGGCAAAAAGGTTGGCGATTTCGGAAACAGCGCCCCGGCAGCGCAGGAGATTGGTCATGGCGCGGACCTTTCGAAACGAAGCAGATGTGCTTCGAGGCAACGGCAATCGCAGTTCCCGAAGCCTGCAAGTGGAACGCGAAACGCTCCGGTGGCGCGCATTCCGAACCGTCAGGCTCGGGAAAGCGTCGCATGGCGCCGCAACATTGGACAGATGATTGATATATCTGTCAATCGGCGTTCAAGGGGACAGGAGAATACCCCTCTCGCCCCCTCTCGCGATCCGGCGCATGGCTTGCGGGGGCTGCCCAAAGGCGCGCAGGAAGGCGCGGCGCATGCGTTCGGGATCGTGGAAACCCAGCGTCGCGGCGATCTGTTCGATGGGGAGCGCGCTATTCTCCACGCGCTCGCGGGCGACCTCCAGCCGCAATCGCTCGACCGCTCTGGCAGGGCTCAGCCCCATGGCGTGAGTGAAGGCGCGCGAGAAATTGCGCGGGCTCATCGCCATGTGCGCGGCCAGCGTTTCAACGGTCAACCGCTGGTCGAGATGGGCGCGCATCCAGTCGAGCAGGGAAGCGAAGGGCGTGCCATCGCCGCCCAGTTCCGCCAGCGCGGAAAATTGGGATTGTCCCCCCGGTCGCCGGTAATAGACCACCATTTCCTGCGCCACCCGCCGCGCCAGCGCCTCGCCCATATCCCCGGCGATCAGCGCAAGCGACAGATCGATGCCCGCCGTGATTCCCGCCGAAGTCCAGATGTGCCCGTCATGGATATGGATGCGATCCGGTTCGACATTTACTTTGGGGAACAGCCGGGCCAGCAAACGGGCGCGGCGCCAGTGGGTCGTGGCACGTCTCCCGTCCAGCATGCCCGCCGCTGCCAGTAGGAATGCGCCCGAACACACGCTGCACAACCGTCTGACATCGCTCGCCGCATCGCGCAGGAATGCGACGGCATCGTCCTTGCGCATGGCTGTGCGGCTGCCATGGCCACCGACAACGATCAGGGTGTCGAGCGCCGGGGCTTGGGCAGCGGCGATGGTTTCCAGCGTGACGCCCGAGGAACTGCGCACCGGGCCACCACTGATCGACAGTAGGGTAAGCTGATAGGCATCGCCGCCCATTCTCCCGGCGATCTCGAAGCTGGTGATCGGGCCGCAAGCATCGAGGATCTGGAAATCCTCATAAAGATAGAGGCCGATGGCGCGGGGCATGGCCTGAAATGAGGGATCAATGTCATTTCGTCAAGCTGCGGCACGGATCATGGTGGAAGTCTACCTGCAAGGAGGCCCTGATGACCGACCAGCCTTTCCGTATCGTCTTCGCTGTGTTCCCCGGCATGACCCAGCTCGATTTTACCGGCCCGCACCAGTTCCTCTCACGCCTGCCGGGTAGTGAGACGCTGGTGGCCAGCCGCGATGGTGGCGAAGTGACCGCCGATGGGCTGGTGTTCGCCCATACCGCACGCCTTGCTGCCATCACCGCCTGTGACCTGCTGTGTGTGCCCGGCGGAGTGGCCGCCACGCAAGTTGCGCTGGACGAGGATTTCGTTGGCGAGGTGCGCCGGTTGGGGCTGGGCGCGCGCTATGTCACCTCGGTCTGTACCGGCTCGTTGATCCTCGGCGCGGCAGGATTACTGCGAGGGCGACGTGCGGCCTGCCACTGGGCCTGGCGTCATCTTCTGCCGCTGTTCGGCGCCACGCCGGATGCGGGACGGGTGGTTCGCGACGGCGCGCTCATCACGGGCGGCGGCGTGACGGCGGGCATTGATTTCGCCCTGACGGTGCTGGCCGAGATCGGCGGGGATGATCTGGCTCAGGCGCTGCAACTTGGGCTGGAATATGCGCCTGCACCGCCCTTCGACGCGGGTACGCCCACAACCGTCTCGCTGGAGATTCTGGCCGCCTACAATCAGCGTATGGCCGCTATCCTGCCATTGCGCGAGGCTGAAGCGAGAGAGGCCGCGAGCCGCTTGGTGGTGCGATGATCCGCCCGCCTGTGCCGCCATTTACCGCTGAAACCGCCGCTCAAAAGGCACGGCTTGCCGAAGACGCGTGGAACAGCCGCGATCCTGAACGCGTGGCGCTGGCCTACACACCCGATAGTCTGTGGCGGAACCGGTCAGATTTCCTCCATGGCCGGGAGGCATTGTCGTCTTCCTTACCCGCAAATGGGAGCACGAGCGGGATTATCGACTGATCAAGGAAGTCTGGGCTTTCCGCGGAAACCGCATCGCGGTGCGCTTCGCCTATGAATGGCATGATGCGGCAGGTCAGTGGTTTCGCGCCTATGGCAATGAAAACTGGGAATTCGACGAGGCCGGGTTGATGCGCCGTCGCATCGCCAGCATCAACGATCTGCCGATTGCGGCGAAAGACCGCCTGCTTCATTGGCCGCCGGGGCGCCGACCCGATCACCATGCCGTGCTGACGGAACTGGGCCTCTGAAGCGCAGGAGATGAGTGGAACATCGTCGGCAATCGCTGCTCCCGAAGCCCGCCAGCGGAACGGAAAACGCTCCGGTGGCGCGCAGCCTGGCGATGATCGCGCATTCCGAACCGTCAGGCTCGACGAAAACGTCGCATGTCGCCGCGGCATTGGTCAGGTGGTCGATATGCCAATGCGGGCGCTTGTCGCGGCGCTGGTGGTGACGCACGCGCGCCGCGATCCCGCCCGATCCGCGTGCGTTGCCAGCATAGACATACCAGCCCGTATCAAAGCTGATGTCGGCGGCGCGCCACGGAAAGGAGATGGGAGCGTCCAGCCGAAGCAGGAGCGCATAGGCGCCCTTGATCACTGGCTTGTCGCCGGTCTCGGTCTCGATGAGGCCAATCCCCAGCACCGCGCCCATATGATCGAGCAGTTCGGTGCGGCCCGTCATCCTTTCGCCTCTATTGCCGACAGCCGATTCGCCACCGGGCATTTATAGCGGCAAGATGCCGACTACGCTGCTCCCTGTCTTTCTGCGCCAGCCTGCTACGCCTGCCGATAGCTGTTGTAACCCCTGACTTTGTGCGTTTCTTGATCGACCCCGAAGGCCAGGCGCCGTGCCTGGCACAAGGGGATGACTCTCATGACACCACGGATTTGGGGCGCAGGCCGGCTGCTGATCGCGCTGGTTTCGGTGCTTGCACTGACCACGCCCGTCAGCGCCAACAACGTTGGCGAGAATGGCGCCTGGCAGTTCCGTACCAGCGCCGACCGCGCCAATCTCGCCGCCGTCCTCGATGTGATGACGAAGAAGCAGTCGGGCGCTTATGCCTCGCCCACTTACATCACCTCGACGACCATCGAACATCAATACAACTGCGGCGTGACCGCAAGCGCGGTGGGGAATTCCGGCACGCAGACTGCGCTGGCCAACTCCCCCACCGTCACCGGGGCCAGCGCCAACGCCACGGGCAGCTCCAGCACCAGTACGCTTGAGGGCGCAGGCACCAGTTCGACCGGCCAGAGCAACAGCGGTGCGGTGTCCTCCGGGATCAGCGGGGGTACCGACGCTTCGATCTCGGGTAGTCCGAGCCAGGCGCTTAACTCCACCCAGACCAATTCCGGTGCCCAGACCGCGAGCGTGACGGGCTCGACGGGCTGCACCTTCGGGGCGCTCAACTGATGGCCGCTGGGGCAAACATCGGCCGGGGATGGGCCGGGAAAGTGCGTTGGCTCAAGGGCAGCGTGGCATTGCCGTTGCTGGCTCTGGCCCTGCCAGGCTGTGCGAGCATGGCGCAGCACCGTATCGCAGTCGGCGAGGAACCCATCGTGGTCGGCCCGCCGGTGCGCGACAATCGCACGCCGATGGATGGCGCGCTGGCCTGTTTCGCGGGCTGGCTATCACAACGTCCCGGCAAGCCTCTGGTCATCGCGGTCGGCGATGTGCGCGACTACACCGGCAAATATTCGGTCAACGAAGGCAATGCCATCACCCAGGGCGGGGCGCTGATGGTCGCCTCGGCGCTCGGCAAGCTGCGCGGCGGCGTGCGCATCGCCGAACGCTTCGATCCCACCATTGGCGAACGGGAACTCGCCTATACCGACAAACGCCAGCTCGGCGATGGCGCGGTGCATGACCTTGCTGGTTCCTCCGGCAAGCAGGTGGTGCCCTGGCTGCCCTATTACGGCGGCAGCATAGCGGCGTCCGACTATTACATCGTTGGCGGCATCACCGAGGTCAATTACGACATCCGCTCGGGCGGGCTGGAGGCCGGGGTCAATTCGGTCGGTCCCAAGGCGCGAACCTACACTGAATCCGTCGCCATCGATTTGAGGATCGTCGATACCCGCTCGCTGCTGGTGGTGAAGGCGATCAGCCTCACCAAGCAATTCACCGGCTATGAGAACGGTTTCGGCATCTTCCGCTTCTTTGGCTCCGACCTGTTCGATGTGAACATCGGCGCCAAGGGGCAGGAACCGTTGCAGCTCGGTATCCGCACCGCGCTGGAGGAAGCCACGATGCGCCTTGTTGGCGCGGTGGCACGCGTCGATCCGGTGCCGTGCATGAGCCAGGCGAGTTGGTCGGCGCCTGTGCCGCCGGAAGCGGCAACCTTGCATGGCGATAGCGGAGTGGCCGGGAAGCCGGGGACCGGGAATGGGGCCGTCTTCAACAGTCCGCTCGGTGCGGCCGGCGATGCGACAACCGATGGTGCCTTCATCCTGTTCGAGGTTGGCTCCGAAGACCTGACCGGGGAGGCCGCAGCTGCGTTGGATCGGATCGCGGCGCAAGCGGGGCATGGCGGGCTGACGATCACCTTGCTGGCCCGCGACACCGAAACCCTCGATCCCGGCAAGCGGCAGGCACTGACCGACCGGCGCATCGCTGCGCTTACAGCAGCGCTTGGCAAACGCGGGATCGCCAGCGGTGCGATCGCCGTCTCCTGGCGCCCCGATCCTACCGATCCGTCCATCCAGCACGAGGGCGCGGGACTTCAGCGCCTCGCGCGCCTGCGGATCGGCTGAACCGGCCACCCTTCCAACCCGAACCGAGGGAGGCGCCCGCCCGCACCAAAGCCCTGAGATTCACGCACTGCCCACCTGTTCTTCCGCCCCACTCTTTTTGCAAAGGATCTGTTCCATGTCCCGGATTGCCCCTGTTTCTGCGGCCTTGCGTCGTCGTTTGTTCCTCGGCGGTGCGCTGACCGCGCTCACCGCTTCCTTCACCGCCATGCCCGCTCTGGCCGCCCCCACACCCGGCGTGCAGGCGAGCGGCGCGCAGGTGATCGCCAGCGATCAGAGCCAAACCAACACCACCATTTCTGCAAGTGCGGCCAATACCCTGATCGAGGCGGACGGTTCCGCCAGTGCCTCCAACATCAAGGTCACCGGCAATACGATTGGCGCTTCGACGCAAGCCAACAAGGCCACCACCAGCCTGACGCCTGATGCCTTGGACCTGTCCAGTGTGGCGCAGGCGACCAGCCTTCAGACCGGATACAGTGGCACGGTGGCCAGTGCGACGACCCTGCTCGCCACGCGGCAGGCTGCCGATGAGGTCTCCGTGTCGGGCACAGTCAAGGGCGATACGACGGGCGCCCATATCGGCGCTGTCCTCGGCGATGTGTCGGGCAGCAATGCCGCTGTCACGGACAATACGCAGCAGGCGGTTGCTCTCGCCAACAATACGGGCAACACGCTCACCCTCAGCGGCGTGACCGCCAGCACCGGGGCCGGGATCGTCAGCGACCAGTCCGCAACCGGCAATTCCACGGTTTCGGCCGACCAGATCGGCACCATCCGCCTCAAGGCCGCCAGCCTGACGGGAAGCGATCTCACGCTCTCGGGCAATCTGGAACGCGCCATCGGCTATGGCAGCAGCGCCAGCAACACGCTGTCTGTCGATGGGACCGCGTTGGGCGTCACGCCGGGCAGCGGCACGCCGTCCACCGTCGCCGCCTATGCCGCCAATCCCACGGTGAATACGGATCTGGCGGTGCTGTCGGATCAGCGCCTCGCAGGCACCGTCGAAGCCACCGACACGGGCGGTTTCAACCTGCGCATCTATGGTCCGGCAAGCGATGCAAGCCTCACCAACGATGCCAACACGCTGGTCGCCGCAGGCTATGGCAACCAGTCGGCGAATGGGCTGACCTTGACGGCTCCGACCATCACCACGTCTGCGGGCGGGGCCGTTGCCAATGTCACCAATGTCCAGCAGGTCGCCGCCACGCCGGTCAGCGCCACCAGCCAATATGGCGCGCGGATCATCATCGACGGCAGCGCCAGCGGGGTGAACGCGACGGCGCAGGACAATGCGGTGACGGCGCTCGCCACCGGCAATCAGGCCGATGGCAATCTTCTTACCGTCTCTGCCGCTTCGATCACCGCTGGCAATGGCGGTCCCGGCTTGCCGCCTGTCGCCACGGCGGTCGTCGCCGATGACGGGGCCATGAGCGTGACCGCGCCGTTCAGCGTCCAGAACGACCAGTTGAACCAGGGCGCGATCACCGCGACCTTCGATCATGCCATGTTGCCGATCTCGGTGGGGGGTGACATCACCAACTCCGCACTGACCGTGAGCGGAAACAGCGGGACCGCGAGCGCTACCGGCAACAGCGCCGTTAACGGACTGACCCTCGATAGCACCAGCCTGGCGACGGGCGCCGATCTCAACAGCCTCCAGAGCGGGCAGGGCACGATCAAGGCCCTGATCGGGACGGTGGGCGATCCCGGTGGCGTGACCATCTCCGGCGCGGGCGGGCTGACGGGTTCCTCGCTGGCCATCACCGGCAACAGCCTTGCCGCCAGCGCGGTCGAGGACAGCGCCACCAACAGCATGGTGATTTCCGGCGTGACGCTGACCAATGCCACGGGCCACACCGATGCCGAGGCCGGGGCGACCGACGCTGGCATGGGCGCGGCGGCAGATTATGCGCTGGCCAATACCCAGAAGATCAAGGGCGGCTATCAACTTCCGGTCGGCGTGACTTCGGATGTGGAAGGCAGCTTCGGGATCGCGGTGGGCGGTGATGTCAGGAATGCGGCACTGACCGTCGAGAACAACAGCCAGACGGCGTCGGCGCTGGGCAATGGGGCGACCAACAGCCTCACTGTCACCGCGACCAGCCTTGGCGGCAATGGCGCGCGCTCGCCCGGATCGGCACTGTCCTCCTGGCAGGCAGGCCAGACCGATGTGGCCGCCACCTCGACCATGCAGCTTGGTGTTCCGGCATCGGCCAGCGATTCCTCGCTCACCGTTTCCGGGAACAGCAATGTCGCCAACGCGCGCATGAATGCGGCTACCAATACGCTGGCGGTCAACACCGTGAGCGCCGGTTTCCTTGGTGGCAGTGATGCGTCGGTGCAGGGCGAGGCTGGCTCGCTGGCCGTGGCCAGCGGCAGCCATGTTCTTGCCAACAATCAGGTTGCCGATGGTAGCGTGACGGCAACGGCGCTGACCGGTGCGTTGCCCAGCGATCCGGCGGGCACGCTGACCAATACCAGCTACACGGTCAGCGGGAACACCACCACCGCCTTTGCGCAAGGCAATGGCGCCAGCAACAGCATGTCGGTCAGCGGCACGGCTGCCGATGATTGCACGCCCAATCTGGCGCTGATCACCACTGGCGCGCTTAACAGTGCATCGGGACAGGCGGTGTTGGCCAATGTTCAGATGAATGCTGGGGCGGTGACTGCGATCAGCAGCGGCTCGCTGGCTTCGTTGGGAGCGAGCGGCACGGCGATCAACGGTAGCAGCCTGGCCGTGGGCAGCAACAGCCTCACCGCCACCGCCTATGGCAACAACGCCGCCAACACCGTCACGCTGGCCTCGTCCGGTAATCTGCCGAGTGCGGGCATTGCCAATGTCCAGACCAACAGCGGCGCGATCACCGCTCAGGTCACCAATGCCGCCTATACCATCGGCGGGGGGACGGCGAATGCGGCTCGCCTCTCACTGACCGGCAACACGATGAGCGCCTCGGCCGTCGGTAATCTGGCGACGAGCACGATCACCGCCGCGCGCTGAACAGCGTGGGACCAACGCCGTAGCCCCCGGCGTCCACGCGGGCCGTCACGCTTCCCCCGGCGTGGCGGCCCACCCGTGAAAGGGATTTGATGGGAGATAGGCCATGCCGACATATTGGGAAGACTGGAAGCCGATGGACAGCGCGCCGTCAGGTGTCCGCATCCTGCTCGCGTGGGATCACTGCGACGAAGAAGGCTATGACTGGGCCTGCGAGTTCGGTACGCTCGAAGAAGGCCTCTGGATCGATGGTCCGGGCGCACAGCCCGACTGGTGGATGCACGGCCCACCGCCGCCGAGGTCCATCGGTTAGCCGGACATGGGGGATCAATTGTGCCTGAGGATCGCTGGACGGGCAGGGAGCGGCGGGAGATGGAATGGCTCGCCATATCCATGGTCGAGACCTGCTTTCGCAATTCCGGCCTTGAGGATCTTCACGCGGGCACATTTCCCGGTTCTGAAACGGGCGACTACAGCGATGTCAAGGTGGTGACGCCTTTTGGCGAAATCCCCTGGACGGACCTGTCGCGCATCTCCGACGAGGAAATGAAGGCGCTGATGATCGAGGTGGTGAACCGGGTCTTCACCTACCTGGCATACCCTGAGGAACTCGGACGCCTTGCGGGGCCGCCCGCTGGGATCGGCCGGACTTCGATCCCCGGCTGATGGAAGTCGTGCGGCGCAGGCGTGACGCTGGTGGTAATGGTGGGGGGTGAACGCTGCACAGTTTGGACTTGTAACGGTTTTGCGCCGGTCACCTATCTCATTATGCCACCTTGGCTTCGAAAGCGATCGGGCTGATACCGCCCAGATATGAATGACGCCTGCGGGTGTTGTAGAACCCGTTGATGTACTGGAAGATTGCGGCTTCGGCCTGACGCCGTGTCGGCCATTTCTGCCGCCAGATCAGTTCAGCCTTCAGCGATTTGAAAAACGTTTCGACAGAGGCGTTGAGGCTCCTATATTTGTCAAGCATCTGCCGAGGCTGTTTCCGGGCGACACAGGTGAGTGAAAATTTCGCGGACTATGTAGCGTTTGAGGCAGCGGATGATCTCGCGGTTGCTTTTGCCGTCCTTCTTACGTTTGCTGACATAAGCGAGAGTTGGCGGATGGTTGCGCATCCGTACGATCGCGACACGATAGAGCGCGGCATTGGCTTGCCGACTGCCGCCGCGATTAAGCCGGAAGCGGTTGGTTTTGCCACTCGACGCCGGGATTGGACAAACGCCGCAGAGCTTGGCGAGCGCGGATTCGGAACGGATCCGGTTAGGATCGTCGCCGACCAGGATGAGCATCTCTGCCGCTGTCATCGTGGCGATTCCGTGCGCTGCGATCAATGTCGGCGCGCGGGCGACGACGAGTTGTTCGAGCGCCTTGTCATGCGCCTGGATTTCATCGTGCAGCGCGAGCCAGCGTCGCGCTAGGGCGCGCATAGCGGCTTTGGCCGACGCGGTGGTCGAGGTGAGTGCACCTGGCCTGAACGCGGCGATATGCCGGATCAGTGCGATTTTGCCGCTGATCTGATCAAGACCGTCGCGAAGCGACGCGGGCGCATTGATGATCAAGGTTTTCAGCGTCACCATGGCCTGTGACCGGCTTTTGACGGCCGTGTCGCGAGCGATCTTAAGGTGCCGGATCATCTCGACCGACCCGCTGTGGGTTTTGGGTTCGGCGATCGCTTGCCCGGCTAGCACGGAACGGGCTGCTCCCTCGGCATCCAAGCTGTCAGTTTTGCCGTGCTGATAGCGCAGCTGTCGATTGGGTCGCGTTACCTCGACGACCTTGTGCCCTTGGGCAAGGAGGTGACGCGACAAGCCAGCACCATATGATCCCGTTCCTTCGATACCAAAGGCTGTGATCGCGCCGATCGCACACGCCCAGTCTTCGAGCGCAATATAGCCTTTGGTTGTCGCCGGAGCCGAGAAGGCTGCCAGGCGGCTGCCTTTGGTATCGATTGCCACAGCGACATGCGTGGCCTTGTGCGTATCGACGCCGATGATTACGGCGTTGGTCGTTATGTCGCTCATGTCCTGTCCTCTCTGCGCGGTGCCCGGGCACCGCACAGAGAGGACAGGACTGTGAAGGGGCGAACCCGTCAGGCTCCTATAAAGTCACATCTCGCCCGTTGCCGGGGCGACCTGATGGCCGACACGTCAACGCAATGACACGCGGTCAATCGTAGCATGGGTCAGACCATCAGGCCGCAGCAGGTTATCACAGTCGTAACAATTTCCTTTGCCGCTCATCGATGGCCGCAGGCCGTAAGCCTGAAGCTTTTTCTGATAGGCATAGGAACAATATTGGCTGCCTCGATCAGAGTGGAAGATGCAGCCTGGCGGCGGGTTGCGGAGGCGCACCGCCATGTCCAGCGCCCTAATCGCCAAGTCCTTCTTCATCCGGTCGCTGACTGCCCAGCCCACAACGCGGCGGCTATGCAGATCGAGGATGACGGCGAGGTACAGCCAGCCTTCAGACGTCCAGATATAGGTGATGTCACCCGCCCACTTCTGGTTGGGTGCAGCAGCGACAAAATCGCCATCCAGCCAGTTGGCGGCAACACCCAGGCGATGATGGCTATCGGTGGTCACCTTGTGCCTGCGGGTGCGAACGGGCCGAATACCGTTGATCTTCATTAGCCTGCCAACGCGGCGCTCACCGACATCGAGGCCCGCCTCTTTGAGCTCCATCGTCATGCGAGGACGACCGTAGCTGCCAAGGCTCAGGCGATACTGTTCCCGGATATGGGCCAGAACCTTCATATCCGTGCGCGCACGCTGGCTGATCGGTCGCGTGCGCCATGAGCGATAGCCGCGCGGACTGACACGCATCACCCGGCAGATCGTCTCCACCGGCCAGACATGGCGCCAGCTCTCCACGAACGCGAACCTCACGGCCGTTGGCTCGCGAAGAACTGCGTGGCCTTTTTTAGGATATCCCTCTCCTCCTTGAGCACGCGGTTCTCAAGGCGGAGCCGTTCGTTCTCACGTGCCAGGTCTACCTGTGGCGCTGCGGTCAGGTCTGTTGGCCGATAATGCGCAATCCACTTGCCCAGCGTCGACTTGCCGATCCCCAAATCGGCAGCCACCCGCTCACGCGATAGCCCACTGGTCAGCGCAATGCGCACCGCTTCCTGCTTGAACTCTTCTGAATGCTTGATCATCTCGTCGGTCTCCTCTTGCGAGCTTAAAACGCTCAGGTGACCGGCGCAAAACCGTTACAAGTCCAGTTCACCATCTACGGCTTTGTGGGCGAGGTGAGATCGAGCCGCTCAACGACTGTTTCCTGGGAAGCTGCCTTGTGCAGTGTCACCCAATCGTCAGGCGGATTACCGCCGTCCAGCTCCCCTTGAAGACCTTGTAGGCGTCGGTCTTTGCGCCGTAAGTCCGCAGCGTCGTTTCGTCGTTTACCCAGGCGAAGATGATCACTTTGGCCATCGAGTCATAGAGGAAGAATAACCGAAAACGACCGTTCCCGAACTTCGCCCGGAACCAGTGCCTGTAATCGTCACCGAGTGTCGAGCCTTGCCGGTATGTGCGATCCTCAACCTTGCGATCAATGCACGTGACGCGATGCCCGAAGGTGGTCATTTGACCATTGAAACTGCCAACACATCGCTTGATGGACGCGGCAGGGGCGAAAGGGATTTGGCGGCGGGGCAATATCTTTCGATTTGCGTCACGGACACAGGTACCGGCATTCCGCAGAACATTGTCGATAAGATCTTCGATCCTTTCTTCACGACGAAGCCGATCGGGCAGAGGACCGGCCTCGGGCTTTCGATGATCCACGGCTTTGTGCGCCAATCAGGCGGCCAGGTGCGGGTCCACAGTGAGCCTGGGAAGGGCACGACAATGTGCCTTTACCTTCCGCGTTATGATGGCGCGATAGACGAGGATAAAGTAAACCTTGACGTGGCCATCGGCGCCTCAGGGACAGGCCAGACGGTCCTGCTGGTTGATGACGAAGCGATGATCCGCATGCTGATTGTTGAAGTGTTGCAGGAGGCTGGTTATACCTCCATTGAGGCAGGCGATGGTCCATCGGCCATGAGAGCCATCGAGAGCGACGCCCGCATCGATCTTCTGATCACCGACGTGGGTTTGCCAGGAGGGATGAATGGTCGGCAACTCGCCGATGCAGTTCGCGTCAAGCGCGCTGGTCTCAAGACCCTCTTCGTCACGGGCTATGCTGACAACGCGGCCATTGGGAATGGCCAGCTCGAATTGGGAATGGAAGTGATCATCAAGCCGTTCGTGATGTCGGGCCTGGCCGCGAAAATTGCGGATATGCTCGAAGCCTGAAAGCATATTGATATGGATGCCAGTTGATAGATAGGTGCCTCGCTCCGGTCTATAGGGCGGCGGCTCGTGCTGTGCTTATCATCCCCACAACGGCAGCGTGAGGCTTTGGCCTCTCGAAAAGATCATAAGTAAATGCCATTAGGCCGCCTCTAGGATAAGGAACGCGTGATGGAATTTTCTGATCCACCCAGGATCATCTCGCCCAGTGCTGCAAACACGGACATGGACGAATTCATGTTCACGGGTAAGAATGAATTTGGCCTTCACTCAGTGTCCATCCTTGTGCCTCGTCTGCGAACCGCAGCCGATGAAAGGCACGCTCGGTTTCGCGCTGAGGAGGCTGCCACCAAATCCATTGTTCGGCGTCAGCACCTATGGCCCAGAAAAGGGGTTGCGGATAATGGAGGGATTGGGTCTCGTCGAAGTGACGTAAGGAACGAATCTATGGACGCCTCCTGCGCAAGGCGATTTTTCGATCGTACGAACGGCTTACTATGCGTGAATCTATCCGGCCTCTGTTTGGAGCGATAGAACTCCGGGCCATGATGGGAATCCGCGTTCTTCAATGCCTTTTAAGATGAGCGGCCTGTGATGGCCATCGTTCCTTGCAGGCTGTGAAGGGGCGGCGCTTGCCGTTGCACCATCAATTTCTCACCTCGCACATTGTCACTGCCGGAGCAGCAAATCCCAATCAAGCCATTTGAAAATTCTTCTCGGTACGCAGCATCGCCCAAGCCATGCGGACAGTCTTGTTGGCCATGGCGACGGCTGTTTTGTTGTGACCAGCGCGCGCGAGCAGTTCTTGCGCCCATTTGGCGAGCCGATCATTGCGCCTGGCAATTGTGAGCAGCACAGCTCGTGCTCCGTGGATCAGCTGTCGCCGAAGATAATGACTGGCCTTCTTGCCAATTCCACCGAGCCTGGGCTTGCCGCCGGTGGTGTATTGGCGGGGAACCAAACCGACCCAAGCCGCCATCGCCCGACCAGAAGAAAAATGCCGACCATCATCGACGGCTGCAACGAGCGCGGTTGCTATCACAGGACCAACGCCTGGGAGTGTCGCCAGGCGACGGCACTGCTCATTGTCGCGACAAATGGCGACGAGCTTTCGGTCAAGATCGGCCACTCGCTCATCGAGCGCGCGGAATTCGCTGATCAAGGCTGAGAACAGATCGGAGGCGAGTTCGGTCAATGGCGCACTGGCCACCGTCTCGGTAATTTGCTTTCGGAATCTGAAGGCACCTGCTGAAAGCACGACGCCATACTCGCCAAGCAAGCCTCGAATGTGGTTGATCAGCGCGGTGCGTTCACAAACAACCCGGTCTCGCATCCGATGAAGCATTTGCAAATCCTGCTGGGCGAGTGTCTTGACCGGCACAAAGCGCATCGTGGGACGAGACGCAGCTTCATAAATCGCTTCGGCATCAACAGCGTCGTTCTTGGCGCCCTTCACGAATGGTTTGACGAAACGTGGGTGGATCAGGCGAATGGTACAGCCATAGGCCTCAAGCGCACGCCCCCAGTGGTGGGCGCTGGCACATGCTTCCATGGCCACAATTGCCGGATCCAGGCGCTTTACAGCGTCCAGGAATTTTGCCCTGCTCAGCTTTCGGGAGATGATCTCGCCATCTTCTGTAATGCCGTGAATGTGGAATGACTGTTTTCCAAGGTCGACTGCCAAAAGTTGCATAACACCGACTCCTTGCTTTGAGGCCAGCTACGATCTCTGAGGTTGCAGGAGGCGTCCATCCCATAAGATGAGACCCAATCCCTCCGGCCCAAAATCGGCTGCCAAGCCCACCAAGAAGCCCGCCGAGGCGGTGGTGAAGGATATTCGCCGCGCAACGCGTCGGCATTTCTCGGCTGAAGACAAAATCAGGATCGTGCTTGAAGGCCTGCGCGGCGAGGAGAGTATCGCCGAACTGTGCCGCCGTGAGGGCATCGCCCAGAGCGTGTATTATTCCTGGTCGAAGGAATTCCTTGAGGCCGGCAAGCGCCGTCTGGCGGGGGATACGGCCCGCGCTGCCACCAGTGACGAGGTCAAGGATCTGCGCCGCGAAACGCTGGCCCTGAAGGAATGCGTCGCCGATCTGACGCTCGAGAACCGCCTGCTCAAAAAACGTATGGCCCGCCCCGTCTGCAAGGGGGATTTTGAAGTGTTCTGATCAGTCTGCGTCAACGTATGCGGTCTCATGGGTGACCCCATGGCCAAGATGGACATCCGCACGTCTGGAGCCACAATAAAGACGCCGGCAACGAGTGCCATTTTTTTGGCCGGGCTTTCCAGACGCCGATCGACTGTCAGGCCATCTTCACGATCCTTCCTGCAAACATCGTTGGCCTATGCACGAAGATGCGTGCGGCCGATCCGGTTATGCCGCGACTGGGTAGCCGCGTTCGAACGTCGCGTCCTTGCGCAAGGCCGCCCATGCGATCCGCGCCAGCTTGTTGGCCAGCGCGACGACGATAGCATTGCGGTGGACTCCTCGCTCGATCATTCCTGTCAACCAGCGCCCCAACGGGGTCTCGCTTCGCGCCAGCGACGGCAATGCTGCTCGGGCACCGTGGATGAGCAAGGTGCGCAAGTAGGTGTTGCCTCGCTTGGAGATGCCGAGCAGCCGCGGCTTGCCGCCGGTAGTATGCTGACGGGGCACCAGACCGAGCCAGGCACCCAGGTCTCGGGCTTTGGCAAAGCTGCTGGCATCGCCCACGGCTGCAATCAGGGCAGTTGCGTTCAGCACCCCGACGCCGGGGATGGATGTGAGCCGCCGGGCAGCCGCGTCATTGCGCGCCAGCTCGACAAACTCGCCGTTCAGCGCTTCCACCCTGGTATCGAGTTCGCGCCATTCGGCACGCAGTTCGGCCACCAACTGGCGCAGACGCGGTGACAAGGTCGTATCCTCATCGGCCAGCAGGGCATCGATGCCGAGTTCCAGCTTGCGCCGCCCAACCGGGAAAATGGTCCCGCGCTCCAGCAGGATCGCCCGCAACTGGTTGGTCAGGCTCCTGCGCTCAGCCACCAGGCGCGAGCGAACCCGGTGGAGCGTCTGGATGTCCAACTGCTCCTGGGTCTTGAGTTCGACGAAGCGCATCGTTGGACGCGAGGCGGCCTCCGCGATCCCCTCGGCGTCGCGGTCATCGTTCTTCTGTGCTTTGACATACGGCCGTACGTACTCCGGCGACATCAGCCGGATCTCATGTCCGTGCGCGGCGAACAGGCGCCCCAGATAATGGGCACCGCAACATGCCTCCATCGCGACCACGCACACAGGAAGCTTGGCAACGTAGTCGACCAGCGTCTGGCGGCGCATCGACCTGCGTACGACGACAGCTCCCGCCGCATCCACGCCAACCACACTGCAGGCATTCTTGCCCAAATCAACGCCAAGGATCACAATAGACATCGGTCCGCTCCTTTCCTCTTCAAGCACCAGCATCATATCCGATGCCGGGGAAAAGGGGCGGGCCATCCCATAAAGCATGATCGCGGATGGGGGCGACCAAGAATGAGGTATCCCGCCGCTGAGAAGCTCGAGATTATCCGCCTTGTCGAGCAGTCCCATCTGCCCACCCGCCAGACGCTGGACAAGCTGGGGATCCCCCGCCGCACTTTTGCCCGCTGGTATGCCCGCTACGTCGATGGCGGGCCCGAGGCGCTGGAAGATAAACCCTCGGCGCCCAGCCGGGTGTGGAACCGGCTGCCTGACGATGTCCGCAAGCAGATCATCGACATGGCCCTGGAAAACAGTGAACTCTCACCCCGCGAGCTGGCCACCAAATTTACCGATGAGAAGCAGTACTTTATCTGCGAAGCCACGGTCTATCGTCTGCTCAAGGCACAGGATCTGATCGCCAGTCCGGCCTACATCGTCATCAAGGCCCGCGACGAGTTCCACACCAAGACAGCCCGGCCGAATGAAATGTGGCAAACCGATTTTACCTATTTCAAGCTGATCGGTTGGGGCTGGGTTTACCTCTCGACCGTGCTCGACGACTATTCCCGCTACATCATCTCGTGGAAGCTGTGCACCACGATGACGGCGGGTGACGTCACCGACACGCTGGACCTGGCGCTCGCCGCCTCGGGCTGTGACAGCGCCACTGTGCTGCACATGCCGCGTCTGCTGTCAGACAACGGCCCAAGCTATGTTGCGGGCGAACTGGCCGCCTATATCGAGGCGCAATCCATGAGCCATGTGCGCGGCGCGCCCTTCCACCCGCAAACCCAGGGCAAGATCGAGCGCTGGCACCAAACCTTGAAAAACCGCATCCTGCTGGAGAATTACTACCTGCCCGGCGACCTCGAAGCCCAGATCGAGGCCTTCATCGAGCACTACAACCACCAGCGTTATCACGAGAGCCTGGGCAATGTGACGCCTGCCGATGCCTACTTCGGGCGCGATCGGCAGATCCATGCCCAACGCGCTGCCATCAAGAAGCAGACCATCGAACATCGCCGCTTGCAACACCGCAAGCTCGCCGCCTAAAACCCAACCCCAGACGAGGCCCTATCTCCGTTACCGACACGCCAAATTTGCGCCAAATGTTTCGACGACGGACACAAATCCATTGCCGAGAGCCGCAGCGCTGTTTGCCTGTCGCTCGGTTGGGGGTGAATGGTTATGCTTACTTTATCCCCTCTATGTTGGTTCAACATCCATTTCCCGCGCCGCCGTAACGGGTGCAAGATCGCGCGATGGGATGGCTTGAATTACGTTTCACGGTGCCGCTATTGTGCCTGTCACATTCGCAAAGTGTACGACAAGAGGTGGCGGCGGGACTGGCTGGGACCTGAGGAAACCTGAGAAGGGCGAACGCCTTGTTTCGGATTTATACCGCTGCTAGCGTTTCGCCCTCTCCGCGCTTGAGTTAGGCTGCCAGTCTGGCATCACTTTCCGTTGTCGCCACGCTGTTGGCATCGCGCCAAGCGGCAAGAGCTTCAACCGTATAAACGACTCGGCGTCCGATCTTGGTGAACTCGGGACCGGTTCCCATCCAGCGATAAGTTTGGAGAGTGCCGACAGTTTTGCCGAGGAAAACTGCCGCTGCACGAGTGTCCATCCATTTGGTACGGATTGCCTTGCCAAGTACCGGGTCGAGTTTCGACTCGGGCACAGCTTCAGAAATGATGGTCTGGATCTCGATTCGCGCGGCCTCTTCCACGTCAGCTTCGGCGCTACGATCAAGGTAATCGGCAATCGTCGTGGCGATCCGATCCGCAGCCAGGCGAACCGGATGATCTGCAAGGTGGGCATAGCGTTGCGTGGTTTTGGTACTGCGATGGCCGAGAAGGGCGCCGATCACCAACAGGCTATCGCCATTATTCGCGCCGGTAGAGGCAAAGCTATGGCGCAAATCGTGGATGCGCACATCTTCCAACTCCGCTGACTTGCGAATACGCCGCCATGCTGAGTTCAGATCGGTGACATGCGTGCCCACTCCCCGACCGGGTAAGAGGAAGGGATTGCCTTCGACGGGTTTCAGACTCGTGATAAGCCGTAGCGCTGGCGCACCGAGATGCACGACCTTGGCGCCGGTCTTGCTGTCGGGAAGGCGCAGGCATCGATGATAGCTGTCGATCCACTGGCGCTTGAGCGTCAGTATCTCATTCTTTCGGCAACCAGTGAGGATCAGCAGGCGGATCGCTGCAATCGCATAAGGATTTTCGACGCCCAGCGAATCGGCAGCGGTAAGGACGCTACCCAAGCGTGCCAGTTCGGCCGGCGACAAAAAGCGCTCCAGCTTCTTACCTGGGAACTTCTTCATTTTAAGAGCCGGATTGTCCTCGCGAAGCTTGTTGTCGACGCCAAAGGCCATGATTGCGCATAGCGTCGTCACCACGCGATTCGCGGTCCCCTTTCCGCCACGAACATTCGAGATCGAACGGGGCCCAAGTTTTACAACCTTCGCCGTCTTGCCGGCGGCAACATCTCGCTGAAGCTGCTGGATTTCGGCGCGCGAGAGTCTGCTCGCAAGGGTTCGCCCGACCAACGGCTTGATGTGGTTCTCGATATTGGCCTTAGCCTGTCGGATCGAACTATCTTTGGCTGTGATCAGTCCCTCAGACAGATATCGATCGCAAAGATCGGCGATTGTCATAGATTCGCGGAGTTTGTCGTCGATAGGGTCTCCGCCGTGCGCGACCTTGCCCAACAGCACTTTCGCTTCTTTGCGAGCCATCTCGACGGTCCATACCCCATGGGGGCCGATCGTGCAGCGGCGCGTGCGCTTTCCGACACGATATTGGATGAGGTAGCTGCGCTTACCGGAGCTGAAAATGCGGACCCCGAAGCCTTGAACCTCGTCATCCCACAGGAAAACATCTCCTACGGAAGCACCAGGCGCTTCGACAACTTTTTTGGTCAGTTTAACCATATGATCCTACATCCTGATTTGAGCCATTTCACGGAAGCACCACGGAAGCACGAGAGCGGAAAAAGTGGCAAAAAGCAGCGTAGGGCGAATGTGAAGAAATTGCAATAATATCTATCAAAATCATCTCGTTATAGCATGATGGCGTAGTATGGCGAACAGTAGAAAAAAGGGGTGGGATTAGTTGGTAAGGCTGAGGTCGGGAGTTCAATCCTCCCCAGCAGCACCACAGTTTCTCTCCCGACATTTTGGTAACAAAACTCCCCTCCGGGGCGGGCGTTGTTGTGCCGTATGCTGCGCAGCATGGCGTGTGCGGCGGGCGACAGGCGTATCCCGCCCACGACGGGGCGGTCGACCTGTGCAGGCGCCAGTCAGCGTTTAACGCCGAATTGCGCTTAACGAATGTCGAGGTAATCGTTCGTCGCGGGTTTGCCGCGAAAGGCGATCGAGAAATAATTGATGAAATAGATCCCGGCCGTTTTCGCAAAACCCTGACGCGCCATGCGGCGGCCCGATGTTGGCATCACAAATTTGGGCGAGAACAGCACCTTGCCCTGTTTCTTGGCGCGGCGGCCGATATCGACATCCTCGCCATAGAATTCGATCGTGCTGTCAAAACCGCCCATCTTGGTCAGCGCATCGCGGCGGATGGCGAAATTGCCCCCCACCATCATATATCCGGTCAACGTGTAGAGCGGGCGCGCCGCCACAAACCACGCCGATGAAATCATGTTGCGCAGACCGCTGACATCATAAAAGCTGTAGGGGCCGGACAGGCAGGCCAATCCTGCGTTTTTGGTGAACTGCTGTTCGATCTGTTCGACCCAACCGGCGGGCGGATGCGTGTCGGCATCGACATAGGCCAGAATGTCGCCCGTCGAGGCAATGAACCCGCGCTGACGCGCCCGGGTGATGCCCTTGTTGGGTTCGAAAACATATTTCACGCCGGGATAGCGTTCGACCACCGCCTTGGTGCCATCGGTGCTGTTATTGTCCACAACGATGATTTCAAACGCTTTATGCGCGACATTCTGCATGATCGCGTCAAGGCACGCGGGCAGATAGTCTTCTTCGTTATAGGCGGGGATGATCAGGCTGATGGTCGGCATGAAAATATGGTGGTCCGGCGGTCAAATGGATTGCGCAACAGCATGATCCAGATGCTCCTGCCGATTGAATGGGCGGCTCTATACCGCCCATGGGGGCCATGTGTCCAGTTGTCCGGCCCGGCATTGGCCCGTTTCCTTGGGAAAACGCGCCGCAAGCGCTTTAGCGATACATTGCTTATGGCCATAAATGTCTGAAATCGCATCGCGCGTTGCAGATTTCGGCGGGCTGTGGCTATCTGCGCCCCCAATGGTCCCCGCCACGGGCGCAGGATGTGACACAGGCGATGGTCGAGGCGATTCTCGCGCCTTTGCCAGAGGACGAGGAATGGAAAAGCCTATGACCTATGAAACGATTCTGGTGGAGCAAAAGGGCGCGGTCACGCTGATCACGCTCAACCGGCCCAAGGCGCTCAACGCGCTCAATTCGCAGGTTTGCGCCGAATTGAGCGCGGCCTTTGCCGCCTATGACGCCGATGACACCCAAGGCTGCGCCATTGTCACGGGCAGCGGCGACAAGGCTTTTGCGGCGGGCGCCGACATCAAGGAAATGAGCGACAAGCACGCCGCCGATTTCTTCCTTCAGGACTTTTTCGCCGATTGGCAGGCCAAGGTTGTGCGCGGCACCCGCAAGCCGTGGATCGCGGCGGTCAATGGTTTCGCGCTGGGCGGCGGGTGCGAATTGGCGATGATGGCCGATTTCATCCTTGCCGCCGACACGGCCAAATTCGGCCAGCCCGAAATCAAGCTGGGCATCGCGCCGGGCATGGGCGGGTCGCAACGCCTGACCCGCGCGGTGGGCAAGGCCAAGGCGATGGAATTGTGCCTGACGGGCCGGATGATGGGCGCCGAGGAAGCCGAGCGCGCCGGATTGGTGGCGCGCATTGTGCCTCTGGCCGATCTGCTGGACGATGCGTTGAAAACCGCGCAGGTCATTGCCGGAATGCCGCGCATGGCCGCCATGGCCAACAAGGAAATGGTCAATATCGCCTTTGAAACCACGCTGGAACAGGGCCTGCTGCACGAACGCCGCCTGTTCCAGATCCTGACCGCGACGCAGGACAAGGCCGAGGGCATGGCCGCCTTCGTCGAAAAGCGCCCTGCGGTGTGGAAGGGGCGATAGTTTCCGATTGCCCCAATGCGGATGATACGTTGCTTGTGAAAGGGGCGGGGGCGGGCGCATGATCGCCCCTTGCCTCGCATGAGAAGCGTGTCTTGCCTAAGAAGGGGTGGGCCAACGTGTTTCCCTTTGACGGAATTCGGCTGCTGCTGCCCGCGCTTTTGCCCTCATGGCGCTTTTTCGACGGGGTGAGCGACAGCCCGCGCATTGATTACGCCATTCTGGGCGGCGGCGATCCGCAATGGCATGAATTCCGGCCCCGTCCCGCCGAACTGGGCGTGATGGCCATGTTGGGCCGCCTGTTCTGGAACCGGCAATGGAACGAGGATCTCTTTCTCGTCAGCCTGGTTGAACGCCTGCTCAACCCTCTCTCGCCCGCTGCCCTGGCGCATAGCCAGCGGGAGTTGATGGCGCGGGTGGGGCGGCATCTGGCGCGGCATGGTTTGGCCGGGGATGGTGATGTGGTCCAGATCCGCCTGCGGCTGGTCGGGCGCATAGGCCAGACGGCGCGGTTGAGCAGCCATACCGTCTATCTGTCGACGCCCGCTCCTTTGGCGCAGATGGGCTGGGCATGATTTTGGACGATGCCCTGCGTTTGACCGGGGTGTTGATGGCGCTGGCCTTTATTCAGCAAAGCCTTGAACATCTTGACCCGGGGGCGAGGCGTCAGGAAAGATGGCTGTTCATCCCGCGTCTGATCCTTTCGGCGGGTCTGTTCCTCGCCTTGGTCTTTGCGCCCGATAACAGGTTTTTGCCGCAGGTTTTGACGCTGGCGCTGGTGATCAACCATCTGTTGATTCTGCCCTTTTTCAACGGGCCGTATAATGGCGGTGCGGACCGGATGAGTCTTCTGGTGCTGATAATGGTCACGCTGGCCTATCATTTGCCCGACCGGCATTATCAGGAAATGGCCTTTGGCTATCTGGGGATGCAATTGGTGCTGTCCTATTTCATCTCCGGTTGGGTCAAGGTGGTGAACCCGGCATGGCGGCGGGGCAGGGCGCTGCGCGATGTATTCCTGTTCTCGGCCTATCCGGTGGCGGAAAATGTCCGCCTCTGGGCGCGCCGCCCGCGCTTGCTGTGGCTGATGGGCTGGGCGGTGATGGGGCTGGAACTGGTCTTTCCGCTGACGTTTCTCTGGCGGCCGGCGCTGATCGCGGGGCTGGTGCTGACCGCGCTGTTTCATGGGGCCAATGCGTGCCTGTTCGGGCTGAACCGATTCTTCTGGATCTGGCTCTGCGCCTATCCGTCGCTGTTGTGGTTACAGGAAAGGGCGATCGGGTAAGCGGCGCATAAAGCCGCCATCAGCCAAAGGCTGAAAAATCAAAACCATCAATGTCGGGGTTTTGTCGATCCTCCCGGCCGCTGGCCGGGAGAGCAAATGGTGCCCAGGAGAGGACTCGAACCTCCACGCCCTTGCGAGCGCTAGCACCTGAAGCTAGTGCGTCTACCAATTCCGCCACCTGGGCACATTTGCTTTTTGGCACCGAGGCTTAGCTTCCTTTCGGTTGCTGCCCGCGCCGGGTAGGACCGCGCCTCTAAGCGCACCTTCGAATCCTGTCAACGCAAAAAGGAGATTTTTTTCGCGAAACTGAAAAGTTTTTTTGATCGCCCCCTTTTTGCCCTTTTGCCCTGATTGCGGCGGGGGGCGGTTCGCACCATCTTGAACCTGCACAATTCCTTGGGAGAAGCAGCGATGAGCGATGTTCTGCGCGATGCTCTGGTGGTGGTCACGGGCGGGGGCGGTTTTGTCGGGGGGCATCTGGCCCATGCGCTGTTGCGGGCGGGGGCGCGTTTGCGAATCGTATCGCGCCACCCGGAAAAGGCATGGGCGATTCGCGGACAGGGCGATCCCGGACAGGTCGAATTCGCCCGCGCGGACCTGCGCGATGGGCAAAGCGTGGTGCGGGCGCTGTCGGGGGCCGACGCGGTGGTCAATCTGGTGGGCCTGTTTTCCGGCCCTCTGGACGCGGTGCAGGGCAGCGGCCTTGAAAAGCTGGCCCGCGCGGCAAAGGAGGCCGGAGCGGGCGCCTTTGTCCATGTTTCGGCGATTGGCGCGGATGCGTCATCCCCCGTCCCCTATGCCAGCAGCAAGGCGGCGGGCGAGGTGGCCGCGTTCAAAGGTTTTCCCGGCGCGACAATCCTGCGGCCCAGCGTAATTTTTGGGCAGGATGACAATTTCCTCAACATGTTCGCGCGGTTGATGCGAATGGTGGCGGGCTTGCCTTTGCCCGCGATCCTGCCGGTCTTTGTGCCCGATGGCCTGTTGCAACCGGTGCTGGTTGATGATGTTGCACTGGCGATTGCGGCCTGTCTGGCCGATCCGGCGCGCCATGGCGGGCAAACCTATGAATTGGGCGGGCCAGAGGTCCTCTCGATGCTGGAACTCAACCAACGCATCGCCAAGGCATTGGGCCGGAAGATCCACCTCTTGCCCATGCCCGATCCGGCGTCGCGGATCTTTGCCGCCTTGCCCGGAACGCCGATTTCGGCCGATCAGATCGCGCTGTTAAAGGCCGGCAGCGTGGTGGCCGATGGGGCAAAGGGCTTTGCGGAACTGGGCCTGACCCCGCGCCCGATGGGCCTGTTCCTCGACCACTGGTTCAAACCATAGGTCCGGCAAACAACATCGGGTCCAACCGCGCCTCGCGCCAGCGCATGCCCCAATGCAGATGCGGCCCTGTGGCGCGGCCTGTCATGCCCACCTTGCCGATGGGCTGGGTCTGGCTGACCCTTTCGCCTTCGCGGACCAGCAATTCGGAGGAATGAAGAAAGGCGCTGACCAGCCCCATGCCGTGGTCGATCATCAGCAAATGCCCCTCCAGCGTGAAGGGCGATGACGCGGCGAGCACCACAACCCCATCGGCCGGGGCCAGATAGGGCGTGCCGGTGGGCATCGCGACATCGCTGCCGGTGTGATAGGAACCGGGCGTGCCGCGATAGATGCGTTGAGAGCCGAAAAGGCCCGAAATCCGCCCCTTGATCGGCCAGATGAAGGTTTGTCGCCAGCCATCCGATGTCGCATCGGCGTGACGGGCGGCGTCGATCCTTGCGACTTCTTCGGCGCGGATGCGGGCATATTCGCCCTCCGGCATGGCGGGCGGGCGAAAGGGGGCGTTGATATTTTCCAGCCGCCACGCGCGCGGAGAAATATCCAGCCCCAGAACGGCTTGCGTTCCCCCCGGCGCCGATGCGGTCAATTTGGCCACCGGTGGCGCATCCCGGTCAAAGGCGACCAAAAAGCGCCCCATGGGATCGGTGGTCAAAGGCGCGCCATCCAGCGCCACCTGCCACCCTTTGGGTGCCTGTCCCTGCGCCCAGCCACCTTGCGTCGTTTCGCCGCGCGGAAAGGTGATCGGCCCGACATCGAGCGAAAACCCATGGGCCGCCACCGGCACAGCCGCCAGCCCGCCCAGCACCGCGCGGCGCGAAATCATCGACCCAAAAGGCGCTTTGTCGCCAATTCCGGCGTCGCATAGGCTTCCTGATGCTCCACGCTCCAATAGCGCAGGGATTCAAGCGGGATCGCCTCGCCCGAAACGGCGCATACGACGTGGTTGCCGCGGGTCAGCATGGTGAAGCCATTGGGTTCATAGCGCAGCACCGCCGCGCGATCGGGAGAATTCATCAACATGGGCCTTCTATAGCATGATCAGCCGAACAAATCATCCTGCGTAGGCGGGGTGGTTTTGGCGCGGGGCGCAGGGGCGGGGCGTTTGGGCGCGGCGGGTTCGGCCTCGCGGGGGGCGGGAGTGTGGCCGGGGGTCACATCCATCACGCCGTCACGGAAATGCAGCGTCAGGCTGGATTCGTCCATGGCCGCCTCGCGATTGGTCAGCGTGCGCCCATCCGATGCCGTCACCCGGACATAGCCGCGCGCCAGCACATTGTCGGGATTGAGGCTGGCCATGATGCGCGTCACCCCGTCCAGCCTTTGCCGGTCATGGCGCAACCGCTGGGCCAACAGTACAGGGTTCAACCTTTGCGCCGAAAGCCGCGCTTCGGCATGGCGCAGGCGGGATTGCAGCAGCCCCGGCGTCAAAGGCCCTGCGGCGCGTTGCAGGCGCATTCCGGCGCGCTGGGCGACATTGCCAAGGGCGCGACGCAAACGCTCGCTGGTTTCATCCAGCGCCTGCGCCTTGGCCGCGATCAGTTCCTCGGGCGTGGGCAAACGCTGGGCACGGGCCTCCAGCCTTTCGCGGCCCAGCACCACCGGGCGCACCACCGCGCGGCGCGAACGCAGGCCCAGGTCGCCGACAAAGGCGCGCAATTCCTCGCGTACCGGCACGGCCATTTCGGCGGCGGCGGTGGGGGTGGGGGCGCGCATGTCGGCGGCAAAATCGGCCAGCGTCGTGTCGGTTTCATGGCCGACCGCGCTGATCACGGGGATCGAACATTGCGCAATCGCGCGGACCACGATTTCCTCGTTAAACGACCACAGATCCTCGATCGACCCGCCCCCGCGCCCGACGATCAGCACATCGGGGCGCGGGATCGGCCCATCGGGCGCCATTTCGGAAAAGCCGCGCACCGCATTGGCCACCTGTTCGGCGGCGCCTTGCCCCTGCACCAGCACCGGCCAGAGAATCACGCGGGAGGGAAAACGGTCGGCCAGACGGTGGAGAATATCCCGGATCACCGCGCCCGTAGGCGACGTGACCACCCCGATCACGCCGGGCAAAAACGGCAACCGGCGCTTGCGGCGTGGATCAAACAGCCCTTCGGCCTCCAGCCGCGCCTTGGTCTTTTCCAGCAAGGCCAGCAGCGCGCCTTCACCCGCGATCTCCATCTTGTCGATGACGATCTGATAATTGGATCGCCCCGGATAGGTGGTCAGCTTGCCCGTGGCGACAACCTCGACCCCGTCTTCGGGCCGGAAACCCAGCCGGGCGACATTGCCCTTCCACATCACGCCGTCCAGCCTTGCGCCCTCGTCCTTTAACGACAGGTACAAATGGCCCGATGCGGCGCGTTTCACCCCCGACAATTCGCCCCGGATGCGCACGAAAGAGAAGCGATCCTCGACCGTCCGCTTCAACAGCGCAGAAATCTCGGTGATCGAGAGGGGTTCTGCGTTGTCGCCGCGCGTCGCTTTCGCTACGAGCGCGCCGGAGAGATCATCATCGGAATCGAAAGAGGCAGGCATGAATATCCTTTTGCTGGGTTCGGGCGGGCGCGAACATGCTCTGGCGTGGCGTCTATCGCAATCCTCGGTTCTGGCAAACGGTGGAAAGCTTTTTGCCGCCCCCGGCAATCCGGGCATTGCCGAGCATGCGCAACTGGTGACGCTGGACGTGACCGATCATGGCGCGGTTCTGGCCTTTTGCGATGAATATCAGATCGGTTTCGTCGTGGTCGGCCCCGAAGCGCCGCTGGTCGACGGGCTGGGCGATGCGTTGCGCGGGGCGGGCGTGCCGGTGTTCGGTCCGAACAAGCTGCCCGCGCAACTTGAAGGGTCGAAGGGCTTCACCAAGGATCTGTGCGCGCGGGCCAATATCCCGACCGCGGGCTATCAACGCGTGACCTCGCTGGAACAGGCGCTGGCCGTGCTGGATCAGTTCGGCGCGCCTGTGGTGGTCAAGGCCGACGGTCTGGCCGCGGGCAAGGGCGTGACCGTGGCCATGACCATGGACGAGGCGCAGGAAGCCGTGCGCGATATTTTTGCGGGCCGTTTCGGCGACGCCGAAGCCGTGATCGAGGAATTCATGGAGGGCGAGGAAGCCTCCTTCTTCGCGCTGACCGATGGCGCGACCATCGTGCCTTTTGCCTCGGCGCAGGATCACAAGCGTGTGGGCGATGGCGACACCGGCCCCAACACCGGCGGCATGGGCGCCTATTCGCCCGCATCGGTTTTGACCGCCGAACTTCAGGCCGAGGTGATGACCCGCATCATCGCCCCCACGGTCAAGACGCTGGCCGATGAAGGGATGCCCTATTCGGGCGTGCTGTTTGCGGGCCTCATGCTGACGCGTGAAGGGCCCAAGCTGATCGAATATAACGCCCGTTTCGGCGATCCCGAATGTCAGGTCATCATGACCCGTCTGACCAGCGATCTGGGCGAATTGCTCTATGCCTGCGCCACGGATCGTTTGGGCAGCATTGCCGCGCCGCAATTTTCCGATGATACCGCGCTGACCGTGGTGATGGCCGCCGATGGCTATCCCGGCACGCCGGCCAAGGATTGCCCGATTTCCGGGATTGACGCGGCACAGGCCAATGGTGCCAAGGTTTTCCACGCCGGCACCGCGATCAAGGACGGCGCGCTGGTTTCGGCGGGCGGGCGCGTGTTGAACGTGACGGGCCGGGGCCACAACGTAACAGCGGCGCAGGCCGAAGCCTACGCCGCTGTCGGTGCGATCACCGCGCCGGGACTGTTTTGCCGTCGGGATATCGGCTGGCGCGAGGTCGCACGCGAAGCAGAATGATCTGCGTTCAATGACCTTTACGCATAGGCGGTAAAGGACGCGCCGGCCGGGCCGCTGGGGGGCGGAACGGGGGCGCTGCCGCCCGAACCGCCATTGGCCATGCCGGTGGCCATGGCGGCCGATGCGGCGGCCATGGCGGCCTGTGCTGCGCTATTGGCCGCGACGGCCGGGGCGGCGGGGCTGGAAATGCTCATCGTCATGGGGGCTATCCTCTGGATTTTGGGAAATGGGGGCTGGGAAATGCTTGTGGCTGCGCCTCAGGCGTAGGTGCTGAAACCGCTGAACCCGTCATTGGGCTGACGTGGCTCGGTCTGGCTGGGGTCCAGAACGCTGGGCGGGTCAGCCTTGGTCATGGCGGTCGCTTTTTCGATCGCCGGGGTCAACGGCGTTGCTTCATAAGCCGTCCGGCTGGCCGGGGTGCCGTGTACTACCGGAGAGACGGGCGATACTCCTGCGGTCATGGGTCCTGTTCCTGTTAGTTGACATCCTGTTTCGGCCAGATTGCCTCTGACCGGTTCTTTGCGCGTCAACCAACATCACCGGGCTTGCCCCGCCCCGGTAAACGCATGTTCTTTGGCGCGCATACGACAGAACGAAAACCCCCGGACCTTTTTAAGGCCGGGGGCGAAATTTTTTTCAGATTTTTTGAAACGGGCGGTTTTGCGCCCTTAGAGCGATTTCCGTTCAAGCTGACGCGAACGGAAAAGCGACGCTCAAGCGCCGCGCGGGCTAGTCGCGTTTTCCGATCCCGAATGATCGGAAAACGCTCCAACGGGTCACCCGATGACCGAGGCCGTCAGCGCCTTGAGGTCGGCTTCGGGACGCGCGCCATAGTGCGAGATCACCTCGGCCGCGCAAATCGCGCCCAGCGTCAGGCACTTTTCCAGATCCATGCCGCGCACATGGCCGAACAGGAAACCGGCGGCAAACAGATCGCCCGCGCCGGTGGTGTCGACCACGGCCTCGATGGGCTGGGCCGGGACATGGGCGGTTTCGCCGCGACGGACGGCATGGGCGCCCTTTTCGCTGCGGGTGACGACGACACAGGGCACCTTGGCGGCAAGCTGGTCCAGACCTTCGTGGAAATCCTCAAGACCCGTCAGCGCGGCCAATTCGTGTTCATTGGCGAAGAGGATGTCGATCTGACCCTCGGCGATCAGCGCGCGGAAATCATCGCCGTGGCGGGCAATGACAAAGGCGTCCGACATGGTGAAGGCCACTTCGCGACCCGCGCCGCGTGCGGCGGCAATGGCGCGGCGCATGGCGCGGCGGGGTTCTTCGGGGTCCCACAGATAGCCTTCGAGATAAAGCACGCGCGAATCGGCGATCACTGCCTCGTCCAGAGCGTCGGCGGGCAGGAACTGGCTGGCGCCAAGGAAGGTGTTCATCGTGCGCTGACCATCGGGGGTGACAAAGATCAGGCATTGCGCGGTGGCGGGTTCGCCATTGCGGACCGGCGTGTCGAAACCAATGCCGCCCGCGCGGATGTCATGGGCAAAGACATTGCCGAACTGATCATCGGCGACTTGCCCGATAAAAGCGCATTTGGCGCCAAGCTGGGCAAGCCCTGCCAGCGTGTTGGCCGCGCTGCCGCCCGAAATCTCGCGCGCGGGGCCCATGGCGGCGTAAAGTTCACGCGCCCGGTCCGGGTCCACCAATGTCATGCCGCCCTTGGCCAGCCCCAGGGCCGTGATCTGATCCTCGGACGCGGGGGCCAGAACGTCGACGATGGCGTTACCGATGGCGATGACATCGATGCTGGGCTGGGACATGGGTGTGCAATGCTTCCTGCTGTGGTTGGTTGCCCTTGCCCTAGCGGCGGCGCGGCGGGGCGACAAGCGGTTTGGCCGCATGTGGCATTGACAGGCCCCATGCGCGGGGCAAGAGCATGCCGCCATGCGCTTGTCCTTTGCCCTGCCGATCCTGTTGCTTCCGCTTATCGCCGCTTGCGGTGAACAAGGGCCGGTGGCCAGCACGCCACGCCCATCGGCGCGGCCATCCGGGCGGGCGGCTGTGCCGGTGGCGCCGCGCCGTCAACCGGTGCCCAATGCGGTGATCCATGCCGCGCCTGGGCTGGAAGGGGTGATTGGCGCCCGCTCGGCGGATCTGAGCCGTTTGTTCGGCCCGCCGCGGCTGGATGTCGTGGAAGGCGATGCGCGCAAGCTGCAATTTGTCGGCCCCGCCTGCGTTCTGGACGTTTACCTTTATCCGCAGGGGACAGGGGGTGAAGTGCGCGCCACCTATGTCGATGCGCGGCGCAGCACCGATGCGCGCGATGTGGACCGGGCGGCCTGTGTGGCGGCGCTGCGCCGGAAATGAACGCTTTGATATAAAACGCGACATTTGTGAACAAACGAAGTGCGCATTTCCAAATAACGCTTCACCGCGTCTGACAATCTGGTTCATTTGGCGGCAATGCACGATTCGTCATTTCGGTCCAAGGGGATACCGACGGGGGCGCAAACCGAAAGGAATGCACCAAATGCCGAACTCGATTAGCGATCTGCCCGCCAACAATCCGGCCCGACTGAACCCGGATGATGCCGAAGCGCTGCTGGCTATTAATGCGCATCTTCGTTCACCATCACCGGAATGGGTGAGTTTTATTGGTGAAACGCTTTCGCATTGGCTGGTGGAACAGCGCGCGCCCGAAGGCGTCGTCGACGATGCCAAGGCCATATGGCTGATCGAACGGATCGACGAGGATGGCGAGGTCAATTCGCCCGCCGCGCTTAACCTGTTGCGCCGTTGCTGCGTCAAGGCCCAGCGCGTGCCCCAGCGCCTGATGCAATATCTGCAGATGCAGGAGGCGAGAATGGCTTGAAATACCCCGGAGGCCCATGAGGGGGCCTTCGGATTTTGGTTGGGTGCGCTTCAGGCGTCCGCCTGAAGCTTGCGGCGCCAGCCCTCTCCCCCGGCCCTACCACCCATTAAGTGTACCCTGTGGGTGGTAGGGCCGGGGGAGAGGGCTGGCGCCGCAGACAAATCGCGGAGGCGATTTGTCAACTCATCAAAGAAGCCGCGACACGGATGTGTCACCGCAAATCTTAAACCGTAAAGCTTTCGCCGCAGCCGCAGGTGCCCTTGGCATTGGGGTTGTTGAACACGAAACCGGCGGTGAAATCATCCTCCACCCAATCCATCGTGCTGCCGATCAGGTACAGCACGCTGGCGCTGTCGATGAAGAACAGTCCGCCGGGCGTCTCGATCTTTTCATCCAGCGGGCTGGCCGCGTCGATATAATCCACCGAATAGGCCAGACCCGAACAGCCCCGGCGCGGGGTGGACAGCTTGACGCCGATGGCGCCTTCGGGCGCTTCGCTCATCAATTTGGCCACGCGCGCCTCGGCATTGGGCGTCAGCAGGACGGCGGCGGGGCGGGGCTTGCGCGTGGTCACGGTCATTTTACAGCATCCCCAATTCGAGGCGGGCTTCATCGCTCATCTTGGCCGGGTCCCATGGCGGATCCCAGACCAGTTGAACATCGGCGTCGCGAATGCCCGGAACCGCCGAGACGCGGAGTTCGACCTCACCCGGCATCGATTCGGCCACCGGGCAATGCGGCGTGGTCAGCGTCATGGTGATGCTGGCCGAGCCTTCGGGCGTGATTTCCACGCCATAGATCAGGCCCAGTTCGTAAATATTGACCGGGATTTCCGGGTCGAAAATCTCTTTGAGCGCGTTGATCACGCCCTCATACAGCTCGCCGCCCGGTTCGTGCGGGGTCAGGCCGGTGGGCTGTTGCGAAAGGAAACCTTCGAGGTAATCGGCCTTGCGCGCGACCTTGTCGGCGATCTTTTCGATCTCGCCATCGGCGCCAAGAGCAGGGGCGGCGGCAATGTCCACCCGCGCGCGCGGCGGGGTGGGGGCGTCATTCACTTCCTCCACGGTGAAGCGGGGGGTGTCATCGGAAGTCGTGTCAGTCATCAGCCGAAGATCCTCTTCGTGCGTTCAATGCCGGCGATCAGCGCGGCAATATCGCTTTCGTCGCTATACAGGCCAAAGCTGGCGCGCGCGGTGGCGGGCACGCCAAGGTGGTCCATCAAAGGCTGGGCGCAATGGTGCCCGGCGCGGATCGCCACATTGGCCTCGTCCAGAATCGTGCCCAGGTCATGCGGGTGAACCCCGTCGATGGCAAAGCTGACGATCCCGGCGCTGTCCTCTGGGCCGAACACGGTGACGTCATTCATCGCCGAGAGCGCGCCGCGCAGGGTTTTGACCAATCCGGCCTCATGCGCATGAATGGCGGGCAGGCCGATGCTCTGCACATAATCGACGGCGGCGGCAAAGCCGATGGCTTCGATTATGGCGGGGGTGCCGGCCTCGAACCGGGTGGGGGCGGGGGCCCATGTGGTTTTTTCAAAGGTCACGCGGTCGATCATCGATCCGCCGCCCTGCCACGGGGGCATGGAATCGAGGATTTCCGCCCGCGCCCAGAGCGCGCCGATGCCGGTCGGGCCATAGAGTTTATGCGCGGAAAAAGCGTAG
The DNA here is from genome assembly GCF_057401885.1 of Novosphingobium sp. 550D. Classification (NCBI taxonomy): domain Bacteria; kingdom Pseudomonadati; phylum Pseudomonadota; class Alphaproteobacteria; order Sphingomonadales; family Sphingomonadaceae; genus Novosphingobium; species Novosphingobium sp. 550D. The sequence goes on from NZ_CM171613.1 coordinate 991,947, forward strand.
AAATCGACGCCCAGCTCCGCCACATCGACGGGCAGGCGCGGCACGGCCTGACACCCATCAATCAGGATTTTCGCACCCACGCCATGGGCCAGAGCCACGGCCTGTTCCACGTGAAGCACGCTGCCCAGCACATTGGACACATGGGCCAGCGCGACCAGCTTGTGCGCAGGCGTCAGGATACGCGCGGCGGCGTCCAGATCGATCCGGCCATCATCGGTCAGCGGGCAAACGTCGATTTCGATCCCCACCCGATCGCGCAGCAATTGCCAGGGCACGATGTTCGAATGATGCTCTAGCGTTGAGATCAGGATGCGATCTCCGGCGCGCAAATGCGCTCCACCCCAGCTTTGCGCGACAAGGTTGATCGCCTCGGTCGCGCCGCGGGTGAACACAATCTCGTCCTCACGCCCGCCGATGAAACCGGCCACTTTGCGGCGGGCCTCTTCATAGGCCAGCGTCATATTGGCGCTGCGGGCGTAAACGCCGCGATGGACGGTGGCATAGTCGCGGCCCATGGCGTTGACGGTGGCGTCGATCACGGATTGCGGCTTTTGCGCGGTGGCGCCGCTGTCCAGATAGTGCCAGCCACCTGCCAACCCCGGAAAATCGCCGCGGATTTTCGCCAGATCAAGGGTGAGGGTTTCCACGCTCACAGCAAAGCCTCCAAAGCGGCCTGTGCCTGCGCGATCAGATTGTCTTCTTCGCCCGCCCCGTCAAAGGCTTCGGCGATAAAGGCCTGCAGCATCAGCGCCTTGGCGCGGGCCGGTTCGATCCCGCGCGCGGCCAGATAGAACAACCCGTTGGCGTCCAATTCGCCAATCGCGCAGCCATGGGCGCATTTGACGTCATCGGCATAGATTTCCAGCTCGGGCCGCGCATTGGCCTGCGCCGTGCGGTCCAGCAGCATCGCGCGCACCGATTGTTCGCCATCGGTGCCATCCGCGCCCTTGGCGACATAGACCTTGCCCAGAACGCTGGCCGTCGATGTGCCGCCCGCGACAGAGCGGATCATCTGATGGCTGGTCGCGTTGGGTTCGATGTGGCGGACGGTGGTGACGATTTCGGCGGTCTGATCGCCGCTGCTCAATTGCACGCCGCCCAGTTTGAAATCGGCGCCTTCATGCAAGGTCACTTCGATTTCGATGCGGGCATAGGCATTGGCGGTGTTGAGCACATGGACTGCCGCCTGCGCTCCGACCTCCAGCACCAGGTTTAGTTGCACCACGCCGCCCTTGTTGACGATGGCGCGGGCAAAGCTCTCGCCCGCCGCCACGGTGACCTGTTCCGCCGCGGGCAGGGGCCAGAGCTTTTCCAGCGCGGCCAGATCGGCATAGCGCCAATCCTCCGCCTTTCTGGTGGGCAGAGTGCTCATGCCACGACGCCTTCGTAGCCGCCTTCTTCGAGTTCGAGCGCCAGTTCCGGCCCGCCGGTCTTGATGATGCGGCCACCGGCCAGCACATGGACAAAGTCCGGCTTCACGTAATCGAGCAGGCGCTGATAGTGGGTGATCAGCAGCACGGCCTTGTCAGGCTTGCGCATGATGGCGTTGATGCCCTCGCCGCAGATGCGCAGCGCGTCAATGTCGAGGCCGGAGTCCGTCTCGTCCAGAATCGCCAGCTTGGGGTCGAGGATGCCCATCTGGACCATTTCGGCGCGCTTCTTCTCGCCGCCCGAAAAGCCCACGTTGACCGGGCGCTTCATCATTTCCATGTCCATCTTGAGCAAGGCCGCCTTTTCCTTGGCCAGCTTGAGGAACTCGCCACCCGACAGCGGGGGCAGGTCATGGAACTTGCGCTGGCTGTTCAAAGCCTCGCGCAGGAATTGCAGGTTCGACACGCCGGGGATTTCGACCGGATACTGGAAACCCAGAAACAGGCCCGAAGCCGCGCGTTCATGCGGATCGAGCGCGAAGAGATCCTGCCCGTTGAACGTGGCCGAGCCTTCGGTCACTTCATAGCCCGGACGCCCGCCCAGCACATAGCCGGTGGTCGATTTGCCCGCGCCGTTCGGCCCCATGATCGCGTGCACCTCGCCCGCGTTGATGGTGAGGTTGAGACCCTTGAGGATCGGCTTGTCCGCGACGGATGCGTGGAGGTTTTCAATGGTCAGCATGGGACTTTCTTTCTGCTCGGCGCTGCAAAACGACAAGCGACGCCTTTTTTCGTACATCTTCGTCCAGCAGTGCTAGAAATCTATCGGTTCGCCCCTCAATTTGACCTGTTGTTAGATTGGTCTCACGAATGATCAGGTCAACGCCAAATACATCAGAGACGCGTTCTCGGGCCTTCGTGCACTTTACAAGTGCTGCACTTGTGATTTGCTCGATTGGCGCATCGGAGCGTTCCAACTTCACCGATGAAGTTTTAACACACTGATAGTAGGCAGCCGTTTCTTGCCGAATATCTGTAAGAGGTTTGGTAGGGACGGAAGCCGCCAGAATAATAAGTGGTGTTATCACCCCACGCTCCCCTCAAGACTAATTCCCAAGAGCTTCTGCGCTTCCACCGCAAATTCCATCGGCAGTTGCTGCAAGACTTCCTTGGCGAAACCGTTGACGATCAGCGCCACCGCGCTTTCCTGATCCAGCCCGCGCTGCATGGCGTAGAACAGCTGATCGTCGGAAATCTTCGACGTGGTCGCCTCATGCTCGATGGTGGCGGTGGGGTTGCGCACCTCAATATAGGGCACGGTATGCGCGCCGCAGGTCTTGCCCAGCAGCAGGCTGTCGCACTGGGTGAAATTGCGCACGCCATCGGCATTGGCGCCGACGCGGACCAGCCCGCGATAGGTGTTCTGGCTGTGGCCCGCGCTGATGCCCTTGGAGATGATGGTCGAACGCGACCCCTTGCCATTGTGGATCATCTTGGTGCCGGTGTCGGCCTGTTGATAATTGTTGGTGACGGCGACCGAGTAGAACTCGCCCACGCTGTCCTCGCCGTTCAGAACACACGAAGGGTATTTCCAGGTGATGGCCGATCCGGTTTCCACCTGCGTCCACGACACCTTGGACCGCTTGCCCTGACACAGCGCGCGTTTGGTCACGAAGTTATAGATGCCGCCCTTGCCATTGGCATCGCCGGGATACCAGTTCTGAACGGTGCTGTACTTGATCTCGGCATCGTCGAGCGCGACCAGTTCGACCACGGCGGCGTGAAGCTGGTTTTCATCGCGCATCGGCGCGGTGCAGCCTTCGAGATAGGAGACATAGGCTCCACGATCGCACACGATCAGCGTGCGTTCGAACTGCCCCGTATTCTCCGCGTTGATACGGAAATAGGTGGAGAGTTCCATCGGGCAGCGCACGCCCTCGGGCACGTAAACAAACGTCCCGTCGGAAAACACCGCGCAGTTCAAGGCGGCAAAATAATTGTCCGCCATCGGCACCACGCGGCCGAGCCACTTTTTCACCAGCTCCGGATATTCGCGGATTGCTTCGGAAATCGAGCGGAAGATTACGCCCGCCGCTTCCAGCTCCTTGCGGAAGGTGGTGGCCACCGAAACCGAGTCGAACACCGCATCGACCGCCACCTTGCGCGCGCCCTCGACGCCCGCCAGCACTTCCTGCTCGGCCAGCGGAATGCCCAGCTTTTCATAGACGCGCAGGATTTCGGGATCGACCTCGTCCAGCGACTTCGGCCCATCCTTTTTCTTGGGCGCGGCCCAGTAATAGGCTTCCTGATAATCAATCGGCGGGATGTTCAGCTTGGCCCAATCGGGCATCGGCATGGTCAGCCAGTGGCGATAGGCCTTCAACCGCCATTCGAGCATCCAATCCGGCTCATCCTTCTTGGCGCTGATATAGCGGACCGTGTCCTCGGACAGGCCCTTGGGGCCATATTCCTGCTCGATATCCGAAGACCAGCCGTGTTCATATTCGGCCACCTTTGCGGCAGCCTCACGTGCGGCCTGATCCTTGATCTCGATATCTTCGCTCATTGCACCATTTCCACACTGTCCTGCGGCGCCATCAACCGGGTCAGGGGAACCCCCGACAAGGCCAGGCGCAGCGCCTCATTCACCACCGGCCAATGCGGGCGCACACTGCAACCCAGCCCCGGCGCGCAATCATGGCCGATCCCTTCGACGCAAGGGGTCAGCGCAATCGGCCCTTCGACCGCTTCGACAATATCGGCAAGGCTGATTTGCGAGGCATCGCGTGCCAGCCCAAGCCCGCCGCCCGCGCCCCGCGCCGAAGTCAGCAATCCGGCCGCGACCAGCCGGCTGACCAGCTTTTGCACCGTGGGGGCAGGAAGGCCCGTTTCCAGCGCCAGTTGCCCGGCATTGGAACGCGCGCGCACCTCGCCATCGCCAACGGAATCGGCACCCGCAACGCCACATTGCCGGGCCGCGGCCACCATTGCCACCACTGCGTAATCGGCCATGCTGGACAATCGCATTGTCCGGTTCCTTCTTCGTCCGTTCCTGACCCGATTCAAATAAGACCGAATCAATCCGATTTAAAGGCCCCTAGGACTTTGCCCCCGCGCGGGCAAGTGGCAAGGCGGGCGGTTTATAGGGGTGAAGCGCGTAGAGGCGGAAAAATCAGCGCGTAAAAAAACGGCCCCCCCAACGCATGGGAGGGCCGCTTGAGTTTCGAGAACTCTGTGGCAAATACCACGAGCCCTTCGGGTCGCAAGGAGGCAGTTAGAGCATTGCGCGAGATGTTAATTGTAAGATTGCGTCAATTCCGCCGGTGAATTTTAGGTAAATTTGCGGTAAAGCTTTCTGTGCAAAGGATTTCACCAACAATTGTCTGACAATCGTGCCGCGCGGATGGATCGGTTGTGGAGAATCGACAAATCCCGCGCTTCTTGTCATAGGCTCCGGCCCATGACCTATGCCCTGATCCGCAAAGCCCTGTTCTGTCTGGATGCCGAAACCGCGCATGGAATGGCGCTGGCTTCGCTCAAATATCTGCCGATTGCGGGGGCTCCGGTCGCGCCCGACGGGCCTTTGACCAGCACGGTGGCGGGTCTGACTTTCCCCACGCCTGTCGGCATGGCGGCCGGTTTTGACAAGGATGGCGAAGTGCCCGACGCGCTGCTCGGCCTTGGCTTTGGTTTTGCCGAGGTTGGTTCGATCACGCCCTTGCCGCAATCGGGCAATCCCAAGCCGCGCCTGTTCCGTCTGGAGGAAGACCGCGCCGTCATCAACCGCATGGGCTTTAACAATGGCGGGGCCGAGGCTGCGGAAAAGCGCCTGCGTGCGCGCATGACGCGTGGCGGGATTGTCGGCATCAACATTGGCGCCAATAAAGACGCGACCGACCGCATTGCCGATTACGCCTATGGCGCGCGGATTTTTGCGCCGTTGGCCTCCTATCTGGCGGTCAATGTGTCCAGCCCGAACACGCCGGGCCTGCGTGCGCTTCAAGACGAATCGGCGCTGACCGAATTGCTCGATGGGGTGATCGCCGCGCGCGATGAAACCGGCCACAAACCGCCGGTGTTCCTGAAAGTCGCCCCCGATCTGGAACCCGCCGATGTCGAGGCCATCGCCCGTATCGCCATCTCACGCCAGCTTGGCGCCTTGATCGTCAGCAACACCACGATCAGCCGCCCGCCTCTGGCCAGCCAATATGCGGGCGAAACGGGCGGCCTGTCGGGCGCGCCCTTGCGTGACCTTGCCCAGCAGCGGATGGTCGATTTCCGTCGCGCCACAGGGGGTCAGATCCCGCTGATCGGCGTGGGCGGCATCGCCAATGCGGATGACGCCTATGCCCGCATCCGCGCAGGGGCGTCGCTGGTTCAGCTTTATTCCGCCATGGTTTATGAAGGCCACACGATTGCGGGCAAGATCGGCGCCGGGCTTTCGCGCCTGCTGACCCGCGATGGTTTTGCCAATGTAGCCGAGGCGGTCGGGGCCGATGTCCCGCTCTGAAGCAGGGCTTTTTCTTACTCCCCTTGCGACCACCCATGGCAGGGCCTAAATCAGGGCCAAGAACAGCTTGAAGCACTCCCCTGGGCAGAGGACGAATTCCTTGCGTATCGCCGATATTGAAACCAGTCCGAATCTGGTCACGCTGTTTCTTTCGCGTGCCGATTTGCTGGCCGATCGCCCGTTTCTGCATGCCAAGACCGCCGACGGGTGGCAATCCATCACCTGGGCCGAGGCGGCGCGGCGCGTGGTCCTGCTCGCGCAAAGCCTGGTACGGCTCGGCTATACGCGTGGTGAGCGGATCATGCTGGTGTCGGAAAACCGGCCGGAGTGGTGCATCGCCGATCTGGCGATCATGGCGGCGGGATGCATCACGGTCCCGGCCTATACGACCAACACCGAACGCGACCATTTGCACATTCTGGAAAATTCCGGGGCGCGCGGGGTCATCGTTTCGACCACGAAACTGGCCAAGCCATTGCTGCCCGCCGTGCTGCGTTCGGGACAGGCCAATCACCTGATCGCGATGGAACCGCTGGGCATGGCGCAGGCCGGGGCGGTGGAATATCATGATTGGGCATCGATGCTGAGCGGCGATGCGGCGGCGGCCCGCGCCGCGGTCGAAGCGCGGATGAGCGGCATTTCACGCGCCGACACCGCCTGTATCATTTATACCAGCGGCACCGGCGGCGCCCCGCGCGGGGTGATGCAGCATCACGGGGCGATCCTGCACAATGTTGCGGGTGCGGCCCATGTCATCGTCGAGGATTTCGGTTGGGACTCCACTGGAGCGCAGCCGGAAGTCTTCCTCTCCTTCCTGCCACTCAGCCACGCCTATGAACATTCGGCGGGGCAATTCTTCCCCATCGGGCTGGGCGCCCAGATCTGGTATGCCGAAGGTCTGGACAAGCTGGGCAGCAATATCGAGGAAGTGCGCCCGACCATCATGGTCGTCGTGCCGCGCCTGTTCGAAGTGTTGCGCACGCGGATCATGAAGCAGGTGGAAAAGCAGGGCAAACTGGCCGCCGGGCTGCTGGACAGCGCGGTGTCGCTGGCCGCGCGGCGCGGGGCGGGCAAGGGTAAGCTGCTCGATTGGCCGCTGGACAAAGTTTTGGAAAAGCTGCTGCGCCCCAAGATCCGCGCGCGTTTCGGCGGGCGGGTCAAGGCATTGGTGTCGGGCGGCGCGCCGCTGAACCCGGAAATCGGCCTGTTTTTTCAAGGCGTCGGCCTGACCCTGCTGCAAGGCTATGGCCAGACCGAAAGCGGCCCCATCGCCAGCGTTAACCGCCCCAGCACCGGCATCAAGATGGACACGGTGGGCACCCCGCTCCACGCGACAGAGGTGAAGATCGCGGCGGATGGCGAAATCCTGCTGCGCGGCGAATTGGTCATGCATGGCTATTGGCGCAACGAGGCCGAAACGGCGCGGGTGCTCAAAGATGGCTGGCTGCACACGGGCGACATTGGGCACATCGACGCGGCGGGGCGGATCGTCATCACCGACCGCAAAAAAGACATGATCGTCAATGACAAGGGCGACAATGTTGCCCCGCAAAAGCTGGAAGGCATGCTCACGCTCCAGCCCGAAATTGCCCAGGCGATGGTGATCGGCGACAAGCGACCATACATCGTCGGCCTGATCGTGCCCGATGCTGAATGGTCGCGCGAATGGGCGGTGGTCAATGGCCACCACGGGGCCGATGTCCGCGCGCTTCAGGAATTGCCCGCCTTCCGCGCGGCGATCCGTGAGGCGCTGGACCGGGTCAATCGCGACCTGTCCGTGATCGAAAAGGTCCGCCAGTTTGCCTTCGCCGACGAGCCCTTCTCCATCGACAATGAGGAAATGACGCCCTCGTTGAAAATCCGTCGGCATAAGCTGAAGGAGCGGTATGGGGCGCGGTTGGATGGGTTGTATAAGGGGTAAGCTTGGAGGCGGGGTATTTGCCTCCGGCGGGCAAAGGGCGGGGGCCCTTTGCAAACCCGATAATGGGGTGGTGACAAGATCGCGGCGTGGCGGGTGTTGATTTTAAAGCCTGCGGCGCGGGAGCCTTGCGTCCGTACGGGTTGGCCGAAAGCATGGCGCAACGCAGACAGTAACGGGAGCGCGAGGGTCTAGCCCCTCGCATCAATCCCTATAATCGCTGTGAACAAAGAAAAAGCGGCAGTTTCCCGCCGCTTTTTCCGCATCCTCTCCAAGATGCTAATGCCTGTTGGGCTTGTTTGCCGCCCTTCTTTCTCAGGCTTGGTTATCCCGAAAGGCTGTGTAACTCTTGTATGAGTTATTCGCCGTCTTCGTCACTCTTACCGTGATGCGCGATAGAAGCAAGCGCCAATTGCGGGTTGCCTTCGCCCTGCAGGTAGGGGATCGGATTGACCGCCACGCCTTCGACGCGGACTTCGTAATGCAGGTGGGGGCCGGTCGAACGGCCGGTGGTGCCGACAAAGCCGATCAGGTCGCCTTTGTGGACCATCTGGCCATCGGCGACGTTCAGGCGCGACAGGTGACCATAGCGGGTCTGCATTTCGCCGCCATGTTCGATCGAGATGAACAGGCCGTACGAGCTGAACCAGTCGGCGCGGCTGACGACGCCATCGGCGGTGGCATAAACGGGGGTGCCGGTGGGGCTCGACAGGTCGATGCCCTTATGCATCCGCATACCGCCCAGAACGGGGTGGCTGCGCATGCCGAAATCGCTGGTCAAACGCAGGCCATCGAGCGGCGAGCGCGAGGGGATCGACATGGCGCGGTTGACGATGCCGGCGATGCCGCCGTTGTTGTTACCGATGGTGGCATTGACCAGCTTGTTGCTGTTGCCTTCCATCGAACGCCAGGACGAGAAGAGCTGGCGGAAATTCTGATCGCCATTGTCCTGCGAGATCGGCGCCTGGGCAGCGCGGAGCGGAGCGGCAATATCAGCATTCGCAGCGCTGTTGGCCAGAGCCGGTTGGGCCACAACGGCCGCAAGAGCACCGAGAAGAAACTTGGCAGAGATACGAAGCGCGACCACTCCAAAATACCTTATTCTTGCGCCCTTCGACCCCCCAAATGGCCGTCAGACATGGGAAATGACACCCATGGATTTCCACGGGCAAGAAATTGTTGGAGATGGTCGGAACCCCCCGCCGTCTCGTGAGTTTGTGCTATCCCAGGTCAGTCGCGGCTGGCAAGCGCCTCATACGCGTTGCGCGATAGACCGGCAGACAGGCGCGCTGAGTCGTTGAACGGTGGCTTAACGGCGCCTTTGAAATAACGCGTAACCAGCGACTGCCACAGTTTATCGGCAGAATCGCCCTGCTCGTCTGCGACCTTGGCAAAGTGGTCGGAACCATAGCGGACATGCCGGATTTCATCGGCCAGAATGCGTTCGAGTATGCGCGCTCCGGCCTCGTCGCCCGACGCCCGAACGCGGTCCAATGTGGCGGGTGTCACGTCCAATCCGCGCGCCTCCAGCACCATCGGAACCACGGCCAGACGGGCCGCGACATCATGCATCGTCGCCTCGGCCGATTGCCATAAACCATCATGCGCGGGCAGGTCGCCATAGGCCGCGCCCATCCGCGCCAGATGCCGGTCGATGATGGCGTAATGCATTGCCTCATCCGCCGCGACGGTCAGGAAGTCGTCGACAAATTCGCGCCCGCGCTGTTCGCCAAACCGCCCGGCCATGTCCAACGCCAGATCGATGGCAACAAATTCGATATGCGCCAGCGAATGCCACAGCGCGATCCGCGCCCGCTCTGACCCGCCACGCCCGCGTTTGGGCATGCGGTTGGGGGGCAGGAGTTCGGGCTTATCCGGCCTTGCGGGGCGGTCGGGCATGGCGGCGCTGAAATTCCACGCCAATTCACCCTTGCGCCATGCGCGCACCAGTTTGCGCGTCGCCATCACCTTATTGCGAGGGTGGGCGGTGAGCAGGGCGTTGCGGATGGATTCGGAGAGGGATTGCATCGGGCGGCGTTAGAAAAGGATGATGCGAGGGTCTAGACCCTCGCGCTCCCGTTACTGTCTTTGTTGCGCATTGGGGGCGATCATGGGTGTTGGACGCACCGTCTGAATTTTAAAGCCTGCGGCGCATATCAGCGTAACCTCTCCGCGCCGCAGGCTTTCAAAACCACCAACACCGCCGCCAGATTACTCACCACCCCATTATCGGGATTGCAAAGGGACCGAGTCCCTTTGCCCGCCGGAGGCACCCCTTCCCCCTAAATACTCACCCCTTCACCGCTTCCAAAACCTCCTGCGCATGGCCCTTGACCTTAACCTTGCTCCAGATGCGTTCGATCACACCGTCCGCCCCGACCAGCAACGTCGTGCGCACCATGCCCATATAGGTCCGCCCGTAATTGACCTTTTCGGTCCAGATGCCCAGCGCGTCGGACAAGCCGCCCTCGGCTGCGTCCGACGCGAGGGGGGCGGTCAGATTATGCTTGGCGATGAATTTGGCGTGCTTGGCCGGCAGGTCTTTCGACACGCCCAGAAGGGCCACACCGGCGGCCTCAAATTCGCCCGCAAGCGCGGAAAAATCGATGTTTTCCGTCGTGCATCCGGGCGTATCGTCCTTGGGATAGAAGAAGATCACCAGCCGCCGCCCGGCAAAATCAGAAGGTTTTACCACGCCGCCATCGGTGGCGGTCATCGCGATATCGGGGATCTTGTCGCCCACGCCGGGAAAGTTGCTCATGCTTTCAACTCCAATTGCTGGCCAAATGTGGCGGTCCATTGGCGGGCGATGGCGGCGCGTGCGCCCTCCATGGCCTCGATCATCGCATCCCAATCGCCAAAGCCGCAGGATTTGGCAAGGCTGGCACAAGGGGCAGCATCGGGAACCGACCCATCGGGGGCCAGCAAGCGGGCGGCCACCAACACGCGGGACAGCAGGTCAAACGCACCCGGCACATCGCCCGCAACCAACCCTGCGGCGTACAGATCGCTCAACGCCCCGACCATATCCGGGCGCACCCCGGCATGTTCGCGCAATTGCAGCGCATGGGCGATGAATTCGGTATCGACCAATCCCCCGCGCAGCAATTTGACGTCCAGCACGCCCTTGGCCGCCTTATGCGCGGCCATCTTGTCGCGCATCTCCTGAACCTCGGCGGTGACCTTGGCCTTGTCGCGCGTCGCCCCCAGAACGCCGCCGATGATCGCGCCCAATTCGGCCCGCGCCGCATCCGACCCGAACAGCACCCGCGCGCGGATCAGGGCCATATGTTCCCACGTCCACGCCTCCTCACGCTGGTATCGGGCAAAGCTGTCGAAACCGACGGCCAGCGGTCCCTGCGTGCCCTGTGGGCGCAGGCGGGTGTCCACCTCATAGAGCGCGCCCTCCGCCGTGGGCACGGACAGCGCGGCCGAAACCCGCTGGGCCAGACGATTGAAATAGAGCGTTGCGCCAAGAGGGCGGCGCCCGTCGCTTTCGGCGGCAAAATCGCCGGTGAACAGGTACACCAGATCCAGATCGCTGGCATGGGTCAACATGCCCCCGCCCAGTCGGCCCAGCCCCAGAATCACCAGTTCCCCGCCCGGAATCCGCCCATGCGTTGCCTCAAATTCGGCAATCGTGGCGCGGGCCAGAACGTCAATCGCCGCCTCGGCCACGCGGCACAGGCCCGCCGAAATGTCGAGCGGGTCCTGCGCTCCCTCGATCAATTGCACGCCAAGGGCAAAGCGCTTCTCCCCCACCACGCGCCGCACCCGGTCGAGCAGGCGCTGGTAATCGTCCCCCGCCTCCATCGCGCCAAATTCACGGGCCAGATCCTCAACGCTGCCGGGCAGGGCAAAGGCGCTGGCATCAATGAGCGCATCGAGCAAATCCGCCCGCCGCGCCAGTGCATCGGCCAAAGGCGGGGCCAAAGACAGCACCCGTACGAGAACCTCCAGCAATCCGGGGCGCGCCTCCAGCAGGCGGAACAGGTTCACCGCACTTGGCAATCGGGCGATCATCTGTTCCCATCGGATCATGGCACGGTCCGGTTCCGGCGCGGCGGCCAATGCAGCCAGCAGCGCAGGCTGTACCGCGTCCAGCGCCGCCAGCGCCGCGCCGGAACGCAGGCATCGCACGCTCCCTGAACGCCAGCCCTGAATCCGCGCGGCCAGCTCCGTCGGTTTGGCAAAGCCCAATTGTTCCAGTTCGGCGGCCAGATCGTCGCCCTCATGTTGGTTGGGGACGGCAACGGTTGTGCCTTCGCCCGCGCTGGCCGCGATCAGGCGGTCATAGCTGGCCCCCACGCGCGCGGTGATGGCCTCCAGCTCCTCGATCAAGGCCGCGCCATTGGGCATTCCATCGAGCGCCGCGACATTGTCGATGGCCGCCATGTCACGCGGCAAAGTGTGGGTTTGCAGGTCCGACACCTGTTGCAGCCGATGTTCGATCTGGCGCAGGCGGTCATAGCTTTCGCCCAGCATCAGCGCGTCGGCGGGATCGATCAGCCCTTCATCGGCCAGAGCATCCAGCGTCGCCCGCGTACCGCGCAGGCGCAGTGCCGGTTTGCGCCCGCCATGGATCAATTGATGGACCTGTGCGTAAAATTCGACCTCGCGGATGCCGCCGCGTCCGCGTTTGACATCGAAACCGGGGCCGACGGACTCGACCTTGCCGTGATGGGCGCGGATGCGTCGGGTCAGGCGGCCAATTTCGGCAATCGCCCCAAAATCCAGCGATTTGCGCCAGACAAAGGGCCGGATCGCGTGGAGGAAATGGTCCCCCATGGCCAGATCGCCCGCCGCCGCCCGCGCGCGGATGAACGCGGCCCGTTCCCATGCCAGCGCGCTGGATTCGTAATGCGTCAGCGCCGCATTGATGGGCAGGGCCAGCGGGCTGATCTCGCTGGCCGGGCGCAGGCGCAGGTCGACGCGGAACACATAGCCCTCTCCATCGGCCTGTGACACCAGCCGCAGAACCGTGCGGGCCACATGGAGCGCGGCCTCTTCGGGTTCATCCCGCGCGCGGCGGGGCAAAGTGTCGGGATCGTAAATCAGGATCGGGTCGATGTCGGAGGAATAGTTCAATTCCCGCGCCCCATGTTTGCCAAGGGCCAAAGCGACAAACCCCGCAGGTTCGGCATCAGGCGCGCGTGACCTGATGCCATGGGCAATCGCGGCATCCACCGCCCGGTCGGCCAGATCGGAAAGCTCGCCCGTCACCCGCGTCAGATCAAACGCCCCGGCCAGATCGCCCACACCCAGCGCCAGCGCCAGCGCCAGCTTTTCCCGGCGCAGCGCCACGCCCAGATCGGCCACACCTTCGCCCGCGCGGCGTGCATGGGCGATCGCGGCCTCTCCATCGCCCGAGGCCAGAACCGCTACCAGATCGGGCAAACGCCCCATCGCCCGTGATAAAAAGGGCGAATGCGCCTCGGCCCGCGCCAAGGCGTTTTGCCAATCTGTCATAAATACTCCTCACTCTCCGAACATGCTCATGGCCTGCTTGCGCCCCTTTTCGCAACCCCGCTTAGACGCTAAAGGCCCCGACATGACGAACTGGCGCTTCCCCCCCGAATGGCATCCGCAGGACTGGCTGTGGATTGGTTTTCCCCATGATGCCGAAGAATGGCCCGGCTTCCTTGAGGCCGCGCAAATACAGATGGCCGATTTCGCCAATGCCGTGGCCGACAGCGGCCAGGAAGTGCGCCTAATCGTGCGCAACGAGGCCAACGAGGCCCGCGCCCGCGCGTTGTGCAGCGAAAGGGTGATGATCGAGCGGCGCGTCTATGGCGACGTGTGGCTGCGCGATACCGGGCCTTTGGTGGTGCTGGACGGGCATGGCGGGCGGGCGGCGCGGCGCTTTGGCTTTAACGGCTGGGGCGGCAAATATCTGATGGAGGGCGATCAGACCATCGGGGCGGAAATCGCCGCTGACGCCGGGCTGGATATCACCACCAGCGACTGGATCATCGAGGGCGGCGCTTTGGATTGCGACGGCACCGGGTTGGTGGCCACGACCGAGCAGGTCTTGCTCAACCCCAACCGAAACCCGCATCTGTCGCGCGCGGATCAGGAAATGCGGCTGAAGCGCGATCTGGGCTTTGACCGGGTGCTGTGGCTGGGCGATGGGCTGATTAACGATCATACCGATGGGCATGTCGATAATCTGGCACGCTTTGTGGCCGACAATGTGCTGGCGCTGCCCATGGCGACGGGCACGGATGATCCCAATGCCGCGATCTATGCCGACGCCAAGGCGCGGGCCGAGGCGGCGGGCGTGATCGTGCGCAACGTCCCCTCGCCCGGTCGAGTGGAGCGCGACGGGCGGATCGAACCCGCATCCTATATGAACTTTGCCATCACCAGCCATCTGGTGGTCGTGCCGATCTATGGCACCGCGCATGACGCCGATGGTGTGGCCGCGATTGCCGAACTGTTCCCGGACCGCGCAACGGTGGGCATTATGGCCGACGCCATTCTGGCCGGGGGCGGGTCTTTCCACTGCTCCAGCCAGCAGATGCCGGCGGTTCGCTGAGAGGACGTTTAACGATTCGGTGAAGTTTTTGGCGCAGGCTTTCATTCATGAGAAAAGCTCGCGCCATCGCACTCGCCGCCACTGTGGACCATGGTCTTGAGGCCATGCGCATGGCCATCGTCATCGGATGCGCTTTGGCGCTGATCGTGGCGGGGTGGGTTTGATCGGGAGGTTATAATGCGAGGGTCTCGACCCTCGCGCTCCCTTTACTGTCTGCGTTGCGCGATGGGGTCGGCCTCTTGTGTCGGACGCCGCGTTGGGGTTTTTAGAGCTTGCGGCACCTTTGACGTAACTTCACCGCGCCGCAGGCTCTAACAATCATCCACCCAACATTCGCCAACCCAGCGCAACCCCATAATGGGATTGCAAAGGGACAAGTCCCTTTGCCCGCCGGAGGCATAACTTTTCCTCCCCCATCAAACCCCATTGCCCCGAACCCATCCATCCGCCATGAAGCCAGCCTATGGCGATACTATCAGACAAATGGATCCGCGAAGCGGCGCAGACGCAAGGTATGATCGAGCCGTTTCTGGAGCGGCAGCATCGTGAGGGTGTGATCTCTTACGGGCTTTCGTCCTATGGTTATGACGCGCGGGTGGCGGACGAGTTCAAGATTTTCACCAATGTCGATTCGGCCGTAGTGGACCCCAAAGATTTTGCCGCGAACAGCTTTGTCGATCGCAAGACCGATGTTTGCGTGATCCCGCCCAATTCTTTCGCTCTGGCCCGCACGGTCGAATATTTCCGCATCCCGCGCGATGTGCTGGTGATCTGTTTGGGCAAGAGCACCTATGCCCGCTGCGGCATCATCGTGAACGTGACCCCGCTTGAGCCGGGCTGGGAAGGGCATGTGACGCTGGAATTCAGCAACACCACGCCATTGCCCGCCAAGATTTACGCCAATGAGGGCGCGTGCCAGTTCCTGTTCCTCAAGGGCAATGAGCCTTGCGAGGTGTCCTATGCCGACCGCGCGGGCAAATATATGGGCCAGCGCGGCGTGACGTTGCCCCGGTTGTGATCGGATAAGGAGAGAGAAATGTTCAGCCATATCTTCGTCGGATCGACTGATCTGGCCCGTTCCAAGACTTTCTATGACGCGCTGTTTGCCGCGACGGGCGGGCCGGAAGGCACGCTGGACACGGCCAAGAATCGTCTGGTCTATTTTCATAAGGGCGCGGCCTTTATCGTGGCCATTCCGATCAACGGCGAACCGGCCTGCATCGCCAATGGCGGCACGATCGGCTTTGGCCTTGAAAACGAGGCGCAGGTCGATGCCTGGCATGCCGCGGGCGTGGCTCATGGCGGCACCACCTGTGAGGATCCGCCGGGCCTGCGCAAGGAAGCCAATCTCTATCTGGCCTATCTTCGTGATCCCGACGGGCACAAGTTGTGCGCCCTTTATCGTCCGGCCTGATGTGACATGATCCCCGCGCCCGAACCTTTGCCCTCCTCGCTGGACAGCGGCGGCAAAGTGTACGGGCGCGACGGATCGGTGGCGCCCGCCGCGCGGCTGTGGGTGCCCGAAGCGCCGGTGGCGCTTGAATTCAATGGCCTTTCCTATGCGGTGATGATGGCCACCCCGTCCGATCTGGCCGATTACGCTACTGGCTTTGCCATGGCCGAGGGTTTGATCACCCATGCCGCGCAAATGGGCGAGATTGGCGTGGCGCATCTGGACATCGGCTGGATTTTGCGGGCGCAGATCGACGGGCTGGACGCGGAAAAATTGTCAGAGCGGGTGCGGGCGCGGGTAGCGGAAAGCTCTTGCGGACTGTGCGGGATGGAGAATCTTGAGGTTCTTGCCAAACCCTTGCCGCAGGTGGCGCCGCATGATGCCATTACCCCGGCCGCGATTTTTGAAGCGGGCGAGGAATTGCGCGACCATCAGGTTTTGGGCCGCGCGACATCGGCGGCCCATGCGGCGGCCTTTTGCGCGCCCGATGGCGGCATTCTGGCATGCCGCGAGGATGTGGGGCGGCACAATGCGGTCGACAAACTGGTCGGCGCGATGGCGCGGGCCGGGGCATCCATGGCGCAGGGGTTCCTGTTTTCCACCGCGCGCTGTTCGTATGAAATCGTGGAAAAGGCGGTGAAGGCGGGCGTGACGACGCTGGTGACGATTTCTTTGCCCACGTCGATGGCGGTGGCGCGGGCGCGGGCGGCGGGGTTGTCGCTCTGGGTTCTGGCGCGTCATGACAGTGTGATTTGCGTCACTTCGCGATAGAGCGATTTCGAACCGGATGGATGCATCCGGTGGCTCGGAAATCGCGGATGACAAAAATCTGGCGCGACCGATTCGATGCAGTCGGACCGGTTTCGCGCCAGTTTGCAGGTTTATCCGGCTCAAAACGCCCATCGTCCCTTGCCGTGGCCCTATCGCATGGGGCAAGGGGATAGACCATGTGGCGCCTTTATCAATTTCCGCTTTGTCCATTTTCCCGCAAGGTCCGTCTCGTCATGGGCGAGAAGGGGATCGCCTATGAATTGTGGCGGGAAAATCCGTGGGACATGCGCGATGAATTCCTGAACCTGAACCCGGCGGGGCGGACCCCGGTGTTGCAGGAATCGGAAAAAGGGCTGGTCCTGTCGGACAGCCGGGCGATCTGTGAATATCTGGAAGAAACGGTCGAGCGCAGCCCGTTGATCATCGGCACGGCGGCGGCGCGGGCGGAAATCCGCCGTCTGGTCGCGTGGTTTGATGAAAAATTCTTTGCCGATGTCACCGGCCCCTTGCTGCACGAACGGATGGTGAAGCGACTGGTGCTGCGCCAATCGCCGGATTCGCGCGTGTTGCGAGAGGCGATGCGGCTGGCGCATGACCACCTCTATTACATCGACTATCTGGTCGATACGCGGCCATGGCTGGGCGGGGCGACGCTCAGCCTTGCCGATCTGGCGGCGGCGGCGCAGATTTCGGTTTGCGACTATCTGGGCGGGTTGGATTGGAGCGGGCATGAACAGGCGCGCACATGGTATTCGGTATTCAAAAGCCGCCCCAGCTTTCGCCCCCTTCTGGCCGAACGGATGGAAGTGATCCAGCCGCCAAGCCATTATGCGGATTTGAATGCGTAGATGACAAGGGCGGGATCAATTCCCGCCCTTTCATTTTAAAGCCCGCTGTTGCCACATCGCGCAGGACCATGCCCGGCCATGCGAGGAATCGGTCAGTGTTTGATCGAACAAGATGTCTGCGCATCGCGCTATCGCAACGCCATTTCTGCGCAAAAACCATTGATGTAAAATAACAAAACTCCACCCTTTTGGGGTGATGGCAATGCCCGATTGTTACGGTGCAGAAATATGAACGGCTTGGGTGGTCGGCCAAGACGATCGGGGGCGATGGGGCGCTCAAATTGGCCAAATTGCAAGAATTGAACGAAAATCGTGACGATAAAGTTCAATTTGGATCGTTCTCACCCAAAAAATTTAGATACATGTCTAAATATTGGAATATTATTACGCCATCCTGCGGGCTGAGAAGTCACATATGTGTCGGAATTGCAACATGCGCGCAATATTTGGCTTACATGCGTGTCAGCTTCTTTACCGCACACTGACACGGTTGCAAGTAGCCTTCATTGCTTCGCCGTCGCGTCGGCGCGTCGCGCAAATTTCCGGGGCAACAGGAAATTTGTCTGCGGTCGCATGATCCGGCGGAAGAAGTTTTCTTCGGGCTGGCCTTTGGGTCGGCCTCGCGTTCTTCGCGCGAAAAAAGGGGGTGAACATGAAAACGAACCTTGCAAACGCACTTCGGCATGGTGCGGCACCGGTGGTGCTTGGCATCGCTTTGCTGGCCGGACCGGCCTATGCCCAGACCGCCAGCATCGTGGACGGCCCGCCGCCCGCTCCTGCCGCCGCGGTGGATACGTCGGCCACGATCGTCGTGACCGGTACGCGCATCGCCAATCCGAACCTGAAATCGGCCGCTCCGATCACCACGATCTCGGCGCTTGACCTCAAGGCCGCCGGCACCAGCCGCACCGAAGATATCCTCAACCAGCTGCCGCAGGTTTTTGCGGCACAGTCCTCGACGCTGGCCAATGGCGCGAGCGGTACGGCCGAAGTCGACCTTCGCGGTCTGGGGCCCAAGCGTACGCTGGTGCTGATCAACGGTCGCCGTCTGATGGCGGGCGATCCCAGCCCGACCAGCAGCTCGGCTGCTGACCTTAACTTCATCCCCGCCTCGCTGATCAAGCGCGTCGACGTGCTGACGGGCGGCGCATCGGCCACCTATGGCGCGGACGCGGTGGCGGGCGTGGTCAACTTTGTCATGGACAAAGACCTCAACGGGCTGCGCTTTGATCTCAACGGCGGCATGTATCAGCACAACAATGGCTCGACCATGGTGCAGGGCCTGCTGAACGCGCGCACGGCGGCGGGCATTTCGGGCTATGACTATCCCACCGGCAACACCAGCGGCGGCGCCAGCTTTGACGGCACCATTTCCTTTGGCACCAAGTTTGCCGATGGCGCGGGCCACCTGATGGCCTATTTCGGCTATCGCAAGGCCAATGCGTTGCTCCAGTCCTCGCGCGATTTTTCCAAGTGCACGATCCAGAACCGCACCAACAACCGTTCGGGTCTGCAGTGCGGCGGTTCGCTCACCTCAGCTAATGGCAACGCAGTTTATTATGCCAATGACGGCAAAGGCAATGTGTCTTCGACAGTGGGCACTTTGGGCAACGGTACGTTTGGTGGGGCTCCCACGCGCTACAACTTTGCCCCACTGAACTACTTCCAGCGCCCCGATCAGCGTTACACCGCCGGTCTGTTCGCCGATTATGAAGTGAATTCGGCGCTGCACCCCTATCTTGAATTCATGTTCATGGACGACCGCACCCTTGCCCAGATTGCCCCCTCGGGTGATTTTGGCAACACGTTGACGACCAACTGCGATAACCCGTTGATGAGCGCGGCGCAGAAGGCGGCGATCTGCACTTCTGACAATATGGTCAACCACTATCTGGGCACGTTCCCGCTGGTGGACTCGGTCTATAACTCGCTGGCTCCTGCCACACAGGGTCAGGCAACACCTGCCTCCAACAACTACACGGCCTTCTTCCAGTTGTTGCGCCGCAACGTCGAAGGTGGAGCTCGCATCAGCGACCTTCAGCACACCGCGTTCCGCACGGTGGTCGGTTCAAAGGGCGAACTGGGTCATGGCTGGGCCTATGACGCCTATTTCCAGTATGGCCGCACCAACTATAACCAGATCTATTCGAACGAATTTTCGGCTCAGCGCCTGTCCTATGCGCTGGATGTTGTAACCGGTCCTTCGGGCACGCCGGTTTGCCGTATTTCGCTCACCTATCCTTCGTCGGGCTGCGTTCCCTATAACATCTGGTCGGGCACGCCTTCGGCCGCTTCGCTCTCTTACCTGAGCGCGACCGGTTTCCAGAACGGCTATACCAGCCAGACCGTAATCTCCGGCTCGTTGACCGGCGACCTTGGCACCTATGGCATCAAGTCGCCGCTGGCCAGCGACGGCGTGAACATCGCGCTGGGTATCGAACGCCGCACCGAAAAGCTGGTGCTCAATACAGACAACGCCTTCCAGACCGGCGACCTGACCGGGCAAGGCGCGCCCACCCTGCCGATCAACGGGGGCTATCACGTCACCGAATTCCTGGGCGAAGTGGCGGTGCCGATCGTCGACCGCATGCTGACCTTTAACGGCGGTTTCCGGTATTCGGATTATGCGATCAACAATGGCAAGGGTTACAAGACCGGCACGTATAAGCTGGAACTGGACTTTACGCCGATCGAAGACATTCGGATCCGCGCCAGCCTTAACCGTGCGGTGCGTGCGCCCAACATTCAGGAATTGTTCCGCGCCAACTATGTCGGTTTGGACGGCGTAACCGATCCTTGCGCCGACACGACGATCACCGCTGCCGACACGGGTTGTCTGGCGCAGGGCTTGCGTCCGGGGCAGAGCGTGGCCTCGAATCCGGCGGCTCAATATAACGGCTATCTGGGCGGCAATGCTAACCTGCGGCCCGAAAAGGCCATGACCAAGACAGTTGGCGTGGTGCTCACCCCGCACATGATCCCGGGCTTGTCGCTGAGCGTCGACTATTTTGACATCAAGATCAACCAGGCCATTCAGGCCTATGGCGCCGACGCGATCCTGGGGGCTTGCAACTCGGGCAGCGCCATGGCCTGCGGTCTGGTAAAGCGCAACGCGGCCGGTTCGCTGTGGCTGTCCTCGGACGGCTATGTCATCGATCTTGACAACAACGTGGGCTGGGTCAAGACGGCAGGCTTTGAAGTCAACGCCAGCTATTCGAAGAACCTTGGCGCATGGGGCCGCATCAATGCCAGCCTGACGGGTACGGCGCTCAGCGAAAAGTCGACCTATAACGGCCTTTCGCCTGCCTATGACTGCGCCGGCTATTATGGCCCGACCTGCGGCGTGCCAGCGCCCAACTGGCGCCACAAGGCCCGCCTGACCTGGTCGACGCCCAAGAACATCGATGTGTCGTTGACCTGGCGCTATGTCGGTTCGGTCAACGTGGAATACATGAACCCCTCGGCCACCTTGGCGGCCAACAACTACAGCCTGTATAACGCCAAGCTGCCGGGCATGAGCTATTTTGACCTGTTCCTGACGGGCAAGGTGACCAAGAGCGTGGCGGTGCGTGCAGGCGTCAACAACCTGTTCGACAAGGATCCGCCGCTGGTTTCCTCGGGCGGAACGGGCGTGTCGAGCGCCTGCTCCTCGGTCTATTGCAATGGCAATACCTATCCGGGCGTGTATGATTCGCTTGGTCGCTATCTGTTCGTTGGCGCGACGGTCAATTTCTGATCCTTTGCGTTTGACGTGACAAGTTTGCGGCGGCTTTCCCATCCGGGAAGGCCGCCGTTTGCTTTAGATAGAAGGGGAAAGGTCTTGGCGCTTGATGCTGGCGGAATGACACAGGCTGATGAAGATCAGGCCATCCGGCAGATTTTGGGCCTTGCGCGTGGCGGGCGCATGCAAGAAGCGGCCATCGCTGTGCGGCGGGCCGCATCACAGGGCGCAGGCGGGCCGGTGTTTGCGGCGCTGGCCGGGGCGGTGGAGTTTCATCGCGGGCAATTTGCCGATGCCATCCCCCATTTGCAGGCCGCCCATCGCGCACAACCGCAGGACATGACCGTGCGCGGCAATCTGGTCGAGGCGCTCTATCGCATGGGGCGCGGGGGCGATGCTCTGGCGTTATGCGATGAAGGCGCGGCCAAGGCGGATCGCACCCTGCGTCTGGCACGGATCGGCGGACATCTGGCGCAGGAGGCGGGGGATTTCGCGCTGGCCGCCGCGCTCTATCGTATTGCCCTGTCGGGGGATGAGCGCGACTGGACGGGGTGGAACAATCTGGGCAATGCGCTGGGCGCGATGGAGGATTGGCCCGCCGCGATTGATGCCTTGCGCCGGGCGGCGGCGCTGGTGCCCGATTCCGCGCCGGTGCGCCTCAATCTGGCCAAAACGTTGATCGAGGGCGGATTGTGGGAAGAAGGCGAGGCGATGTTGCGCGCCCTGCTGCGCGATTTTCCGCAGGAGGCCGCACCCCATTATGCCATGTTCGATGTCCTGCGCGGGCGCGGTGACGCCGATGGGGCGCAGGCGGCGATTGCACGGGCGGCGGCTCTGGCCCCCGATGATGCGCAAATTCAGGCCGATCTGGGCCAACATGGTGCGATGATGGGCCTGTTTGACGCGGTGGAGGCTCCTCTGCGCAGCGCCTTGTCCATCGACCCGTCGATTGCGCAGGCATGGGTGGGCCTTGCCAGCCTGCTGGAACGATTGAATCGCGAGGATGAGATTGACGCGCTGCGCGATGCGGCCGCGCCCCATGTCGATGCTGCGTCCTTGTCCTTTATCGACGCGTTGCGGCACAAGCGGGCGCATCGCTATGAAGATGCTCTGGCCGCACTGGACGCATCGGGCGATGACACGGTGACGGCCAGCCAGCGACACCATTTGCGCGGGGTCTTGCTCGACCGTCTGGGCCGCCATGACGAAGCCTTTGCCAGTTTTTCCGCGATGAATGCGGAATTTGCCGGTGACATCTCCGACCCGCGCGGGCGGGGCGCGATGTATCGCGCCGAAATCGCGCAGGGCACCGCATTGCTGACCCCCGCGTGGCGGGACGGTTGGACGCAGGTGGAGGTCAAATCCACCCGCCCCGCGCCGATTTTTCTGCTGGGCTTTCCGCGTTCGGGCACGACGCTGCTCGACACGATGTTGATGGCCGAACCGCGTGTCCGCGTGCTGGAGGAAGCCTCAATCATCGCTGATATAGAGGCGGAATTGGGCGGGGTGGCGGCTCTTCCGCGCCTAACCAAGGATCAGATCGAGGCGGCGCGTGCGCGCTATTTCGACCGGGCGGGCCGATTGGCCGAATTGTCGGATGACAGCATTGTGCTGGACAAGCACCCGATGCATTTGCGCCACGCCCCCACGATCCACCGGCTGTTCCCGGAAAGCCGCTTCATTCTCGCGCTGCGCCATCCGTGCGATGTGGTCTTGTCCTGCTGGCTCACCAATTTCCGGCTGAACAATGCGATGGCCAGCTTCCTTGATCTGGACGATGCCGCCGAATTGTATGACGCGGCGTTCGATCAATGGGAAACCGCCCGCGCCCTGTTCAACATCTCGGTAGGCGAGGTGGTCTATGAACGCCTTGTCGAGGATAAGGATGCGCAATTGCGGCCGATCTTCGACTGGCTGGGGCTGATTTGGCCCGAAGATGGCGTCGATCACCGTCAGGCCGCCCGCGCGCGGGGCACCGTCATCACGGCCAGCTATGCACAGGTGACCGAACCGATTTACAAACGCGCAGCGGGGCGTTGGCGGCGGTATGAGGCGCATCTGGCCCCGGTGGCGGCGCGTTTGGCCCCATGGATCGAGCGTTTCGGATATGCCTCCGCACAGGACGCCCAAGCGTGAACGCAGCGGTCGACGCCCTTGTTCGCGCAGGCGATCTAGCCGGGGCGGCGGACAGGCTGGAGGCCGATCTGGCCGGAGCAGAGCCGGATCTGACACAATATCTCAAACTGGCCGGACTGCGCCGCGCCTTGCGCCAACCGCGCCGGGCGTTGAAAGCGGTGGAGGCGGGACTGGTGCTGGCGCCGCTGGATTTCATGGGTTTGGTCATGCGGGCGGGGTTGCTGGAAAACATGGGCGACCCCACCGCCGGGCGCGCATGGGACGAAGCCTTGGCGCAAAGGCCGGAGGGTGATTTGCCGCCGCCGTTGTTGGCCGCTTTGAAACAGGGTGAAATCCTCCGCGATCAATGGCGGGCGGAGCGGGCCGCCAGCCTGTCCGCCATCACGCAAAGTATCGAGGCCGAGGCGCAGGGCGATGAGGCGTGGCGCATGGCCCGTTTCCGCAGCAACACCTTGCGCCAGACACGCGCCTATCATTGCGAACCAACCCATTTCCATTACCCCGGCCTGTCCGAACGCGAATTTCATCCGGCGCAGCGTTTCCCATGGCTGGATGAAGTGGCGGCGGCCACCGATGCCATTCGGGCCGAAATGCTGGCCGTCATGCAATCGGATCGCGCCGAATTGGCCCCCTATATCCAATATGCCGCGCATCAGGCCCTGCGTCAGTGGCAACCGCTTAACCACAATCCCGATTGGACCGCGATTCACCTGATCCGCCGGGGCGAAGTGGTGGCGGCCAATGCTGCGCAATGTCCGGCGACGATGGACCTGTTATCCCGTATGCCGCAACCCGATATTCCGGGCGCTTCGGCCAATGCGCTCTTTTCGCTGCTGGCCCCCCACACCGCCATCCCGCCCCATGTCGGGGTCAGCAATGCGCGGCTACTATGCCATGTGCCTCTGGTGGTGCCCGATGGGTGCTGGTTCCGGGTGGGGGCGGAAACGCGCATGTGGCGCGAAGGCGAGCCGTTTATATTCGACGACACGATCGAACATGAGGCGATGAACCCATCGCCGCATCTGCGCGTGGTGATGATTTTCGACATCTGGCACCCGGATCTGACCCCGGCCGAGCGCGACGTGGTGCGCGCCATCGTGGCCGAGGAAAGTGCCGCCGGGTCATTGGGTTAAACAGGAGTTATGGCATGAAACAGCACTGGTTGATGGCGGCGGCGGGTCTGGCGATGATCCCGGCCGCATCGGGGGCGCAGACGGTGTTTGATGCGCCATCGCCCCTGCCTTTCCACGCGCCCGATTTCACCCGGATCAAGGATGGTGATTTCCAGCCCGCCATCGAGGCCGGCATCGCCCTGCGCCGCGCCGAAATTGCCAAGATCGCCAACAACCCCGCCGCCCCGACCTTTGCCAACACGATCGAGGCGTTGGAGCGTTCGGGCCAGATGCTGGACCGGGTCTTGCAGGTGTTTTCCGCGCTGACCAGCGCCAACACCAATGACACGCTGGATGAGGTGGACCGCGTGACCGCGCCCAAGCTGACGGCGTTGAATGATGAGGTCGCGTTTGATGCGCGGCTTTTTGCGCGGGTGAAAAAACTGCATGACAAGGCCGCCAGCCTGAAACTGTCGCCCGATCAGCGCCGCTTGCTGGACCGCACCTATGTCGAATTTACCCATGACGGCGCCTTGCTGGACGATGCGGGCAAGGTGCGGCTTAAGGCGATCAACCAGCGTATTGCCAGCCTGTCGACCGAGTTTTCGCAAAAGCTGACGGCGGGCACGCGTGAGGCGGCGTTGGTGGTCAAGGATAAGGCGGCGCTGGCCGGCCTGTCGGAGGGCGACATCGCCGCCGCCGCCAAAGTGGCCGAGGGCAAGAAATTGCCTGCGGGAACCTATGCCCTGCCCTTGCAGAACACGACCCAGCAGCCGCAATTGGAAAGCCTGAGCGACCCGGCCACCCGCAAGGCTCTGTTCGAGGCAAGCTGGAACCGCAGCGAGCGGGGCGATGCCTATGACACGCGCGCGATCGTGGCCGAATTGGCCCAATTGCGCGCCGAAAAGGCCAAACTGCTGGGCTATAAGAACTTTTCCGACTATCAACTCTATAATCAGATGGCCAAAAACGGCGCCAATGCCCGCGCCTTCATGGCCAAACTGGCCCCGGCGCTGACCGCGGCGCAGGCGCGGCAGGTCAAGGAACTGTCCGCCCTGATCGCCAAGGATGGCGGCGACACCAGCGTCAAACCGTGGGATTGGCAGAAATATGCGGCCCAAAGCCTGAAGGCCAAATTGTCCTTCGATCCCGCCTCGGCCAAACCCTATTTCGAGATCAACAAGGTGATGGAGGACGGCGTGTTTTATGCCGCCACCCAGCTTTACGGCATCACCTTTAAGCGCCGCACCGATCTGCCGGTCTATCAGGAGGATGTGCGCACCTACACCGTCTATGACAAGGACGGCAAGGAATTGGCCCTGTTTTACTGGGACCCGTGGAAGCGGGACAACAAGCAGGGCGGCGCATGGATGAGCAATTTCGTCGGCCAGTCCAAGATGATGGGCACGAAACCGGTCATCTATAACGTCGAAAATTTCGCCAAACCCGCCGCCGGACAGCCGCTGCTGGTCAGTTTTGACGATGTGATCACCATGTTCCACGAATTTGGCCACGCGCTGCACGGCATGTTCTCGGACCAGTATTATCCGGGCCTGTCGGGCACCAACACCGCCCGCGATTTCGTCGAATTCCCCAGCCAGTTCAACGAGAACTGGGCCACCGATCCCAAGGTTCTGGCCCATTATGCGCTGCATTATCAAACCCATGCGCCCATGCCCGCCGCCATGGCGGAAAAGCTGAAAGATCTTCGCCGGGTGGATCAGGGCTATGACCTGGGCGAAGTGGTGGCGGCCGCTATGCTCGATATGGACTGGCACGCTTTGCCCGCCGATGCGCCGCGTCAGGATGTCGATGCGTTCGAAGCCAAGGCCTTGGCCGCATCGGGCCTCGACACCGCGCATGTCCCGCCGCGCTATCGCAGCAGCTATTTCCGCCATATCTGGGCCAATGGCTATGCCAGCGCCTATTACGCCTATCTGTGGACCCAGATGCTGGACCATGATGCCTACGACTGGTTCGTCCATCATGGCGGGTTGACGCGGGCCAATGGCGATCGGTTCCGCGCCATGGTCCTCTCGCGCGGGTCGTCGCTGGATTATGCGGATATGTACAAGGCGTTCACCGGGCGCGATCCTTCGGTGACGCCCATGCTGCGGGCCAAGGGCCTGATCGACTGAAACTTACCTCCCCCCATCAAAAGGTTTGAGCTATGAAATATTCGCCCACGCTGGCCGCGCTGCTTTTGGCTGCGGTGTCTGCCCCGGTCATGGCGGCGGCGCCTGCCTTGCCGGTGGTGAAAGTGCCCCCCATCGACGTGGCGCTGATGAAGGATACGGTCAAAACGCTGGCCGCCGACGATATGGAGGGGCGCGGCCCATCCACCGCGGTTGAGCCCAAGGTGTTGAACGCGATCATTGCGCGGTTCAAGGCGGCGGGATTGAAGCCGGGCGGTGAAAAGGGCGGGTGGTTGCAAACCGTGCCCACCGTGGAAATGACCGTGACCCAGAGCAGTCCGTTGACCATCGGCGGCGTTGGTTTCGTGCGGGGCAGCGATTTTGTCGCCACCAGTTTCCGCCATGTGCCTCATACCGAGATCAAGGACAGCGATCTGGTCTTTGTCGGCTATGGCATCAACGCGCCCGAATTGGGGTGGAATGATTATGCGGGCGTGGACATGCACGGCAAGGTCGCGGTTATCCTGATCAACGACCCAGACTATGCCGCCAAGGACGAGGCGGGCCTCTTCAAAGGCCGCCGCATGACCTATTACGGCCGCTGGACCTATAAGTACGAAGAGGCCGCAAGGCAGGGCGCGCGCGGGGCCTTGATCGTGCATGACACGTTCCCCGCCGCCTATGGCTGGAACGTGGTGCAATCAAGTTGGTCCGGGTCGGAATATTATGTCGCCCGCCCCGACAATGCGATGGATCAGACCGAGGCCAATGGCTGGATCCAGATGGGCGTGGCGAAAAAGATCTTTGCCGCAGCGGGCAAGGATTTTGCCGCCCTGTCCGAAGCCGCCAAGGTCAAGGGGTTCAAGGCGGTCCCTCTGGGGCTGAAGGCCAGCCTGTCGTTTGACAGCACGATCCGCCGATCCGAATCGCACAATGTTGTGGGGATTCAAAAGGGGCGCATCAAACCCGATGAGGTCGTGCTCTATTCCGCCCATTGGGATCACCTTGGCCATTGTCAGAAGGATTCGACCGGCGACGGCATTTGCAACGGCGCGGTGGACAATGCGACGGGCGTTGGCGCGCTGATGGCTCTGGCCGAGGCGAATGTGAAGGCGGGCCCCGCGCGCCGCAGTCAGGTGTTCGTGGCGCTGACGCTGGAAGAATCGGGCCTGCTGGGCAGCGAATTCTATGGGCAGAACCCGCTCTATCCCTTGTCCAAGACCGTGGGCGGGGTGAATATGGACGCGCTGGCTCCGATCGGACGGGCGCGCAATTATGCGATGACCGGGGGCGACAAGTCCGAACTGACCGCGATCTTCCGGGGCGTTCTGGGGCAGGAGGGCCTTTATGAAAGCCCCGAAGACCATACCGAGCGTGGCCACTACTATCGCTCGGACCACTTCAGCTTGGCCAAGCGCGGGGTGCCCATGTTCGACATCGCACGCGGGCAGGACCTGTTCATGGGCGGCGAAAAGTCAGGTGCTGCGGCCACCGAGGATTATGTCGAGCATCGCTATCACCAGCCCTCGGACGAATATTCGGACAAGTGGGACTGGTCCGGTATCACCCAGGACGTGAAGGTCTTCTACAAGCTGGGGCGGATTCTGGCCGATGGGTCGGCTTGGCCCAATTGGCACAAGACCGACGAGTTTCGTGGGATTCGTGATGCGAGTTTGAAGGCGGGGAAATGAGTTTGCCTCCGGCGGGCAAAGGGACTTGTCCCTTTGCAATCCCGTTATGGGGTGGTGGCTGGCGGCGTAGTGTCGGATTTTAAAAGCCTGCGGCGCGGTGAGGTTACGCGTGGTCGCGCCGCAGGCTTTAAAATTTCAACGTTGCGTCTGAAGCGCTGCGTCGAACCACAGGCGCAACGCAGACAGTAAAGGGAGCGCGAGGGTTTAGACCCTCGCATCCTCCTCTACCCCCTTCCAAATTCCAGACACGAAAAAGCCCGGCGGAGAATCCCCCACCGGGCTTTTTCCGTTCAACCCCAAGGGTTGATTAGGCGGCGACAGCGGCCTTCTTGGCCAGCTCGCGCTTCACCTTCACAGCGCGGGGGCTGAGCTTGGTGTCGTTGGTCTTCAGCAGCCAGTTATCGAGACCGCCCACGTGTTCCACCGAGCGCAGGCCGTGCGTGGAGACGCGGAACTTGAAGCTACGATCAAGACCTTCCGACAGCAGCGTGACGTTCTGCAGGTTGGGCAGGAACACGCGCTTGGTCTTGTTGTTGGCGTGGCTGACGTTGTGGCCGATCTGGCGGCCCTTGCCAGTCAGTTCGCAAATACGGGACATGGGTGTTACTCGCTCAAAATGAATCTGTTACCCCGCATATCCAGCCATTCAGTTGGGCGGGTGAGTGGGCGCGCATAACGATTCGTGTGGAAAAGGTCAAGTTGCGCTTGTCCTTTTGCTGAGCTAGCCCTTGCCTTTATGACGCGCTGGCCACTTCCCGCCCCGATGAGCCGTGCTTTTGCCGAGGCGAGAGCCGCTGCGCGCGCCGGAGAAGTGCCGATTGGCGCGGTTGTGGTCAAGGATGGGGTGATTATTTCTTCGGCCCATAATCTGCCCCGGACGCAATGTGACCCTACGGCCCATGCCGAAATGCTGGCGATTCGCGCCGCGGCGCAGGTTTTGGGCAACGAACGACTCGACGGCTGCGATCTGTGGGTCAGCCTTGAGCCCTGCGCCATGTGTGCGGGCGCGATCGTCCACGCCCGCATCGCCCGCGTCTATTACGCGGCCAGCGACCCCAAGGGCGGCGCGGTGGCCCATGGCGGGCGGATCTTTGACCAGCCGACCTGTCTGCACCGCCCGGAGGTCTATTCCGGCATGGGCGAGGACGAGGCCGCGCAAATGCTGCGCGAATTTTTCGCTGCCCGCCGTTAGAGCGGCCTGCGGCTGGTCGGGATGATGAACAGGTCGCTGCTCGACGGGGTGGGGCAGGCCTTGGGGACAAAGCTGCCTTTTTCGATGCCCTTGGGTTCGAAACAGATGTGGACCTGTTTCAGCCAGAACGTGCCGGGTTTACCGGGGGCGGGCATAGTCTGGACCTGAATGGCGTCTTCGTGGCCTTTGAGCATTGGGTTGCCCTTCACGAATTCGTGAACCACGGCGGCCGACACCATCCGGCCATCCTTGGCCAATTGATAGAGGTCGGGAATCTTGAGCGCCTTGTGCAGGGCGGCGGCCGAATCCCAATAGGCCTTGCCGCTGGTCCACGGGCCGCAGGCGCCATGCTTTTTCCACTCATGCATCTGCGTGTCGGCAGAAGGCATCAGGCACAGATTCTTTTTCATTTGCGCCAGAGTGGGGGCGGGGGCCTTGGTCGTGCACCATTGCGGCCACTTGCTGTCGTCGGTTTCGCCCCACAGGCCGTGGACCGCAAAGCCGAAAGCGGGGCGTTCCTGTTCGCATTGCAACCTGTCGCCCGGATCCTTGAGCGGCCCTTTGATCGACCCGCAATAGGCGGGCGACCAGCTCAGCACATAGCTGTAAACCTTGATCGGGAATTTGGCGACCGGCTGCACCTTTTCATTGGCCGGGCGCGAGATTTTCGGCATCGCGGTCAATTGGGCGAAACGGCATTCCTCGGCCATGGCCGATGCCGGGATCAGCGCGACGGCAAGAGCGGTCAGGATCAGGCGCAATTCAAAGCTCCTCAAAATCAAGGCCGATGTCGGCCGCAGGCGCGCTTTGCGTCAGGCGCCCGACCGAGACATAGTCCACGCCCGATGACGCAATCGCGGCAATCGTGTCGAGCCGTACCCCGCCGCTGGCCTCGCAAGGGACGCGGCCCGCAACCTGCGCCACGGCGCGGGCCAGCATGTCCGGCCCCATATTGTCGAGCAGGAGATGGGTTGCGCCCGCCTCCAGCGCGGGTTCGATCTGGTCGAGGTGATCGACTTCGCAAATGATGCTGGCGATGCCTGCCGCCTTGGCGCGGGCGACAGCCGGACCCACCCCGCCCGCGATGGCGACATGGTTGTCCTTGATCATCGCCGCGTCCCACAGGCCCATGCGATGATTGGTGGCCCCGCCCATGCGCGTCGCGTATTTTTCCAGAACGCGCAGGCCGGGGATCGTCTTGCGCGTGTCGAGCAGGACAGCCTTGGTCGCCCCCATCGCATCGACATATTCGCGGGTCATGGTGGCAATGCCCGAAAGGTGCTGGACCGTGTTCAGGGCGCTGCGCTCTGCCGTCAGCAGCGCGCGGCCCATGCCGGTGATGCGCATCAGATGGGTGCCGGGGGCCACGCGGTCGCCGTCGGCCACCAGCAGTTCGATTTCGGCATCGGGATCAAGATGGCGGAAAAACGCCGCCGCAATGGGCAGGCCCGCCACGGTGATCGCATCGCGGCTGTCCATCACGCCGATAAATCGTGCCTCGGCGGGGATCACGCTTTCGCTGGTCACATCACGCCCGCCGCCGGGCCAGCCTTCGCCAAGATCCTCGGCAAGGGTGGAGTGGATGAAGGTGGGCAGGTCAAAGCCTTGGAGCGTGAAGGTCATAAGGCGGCTATAGAAGAAGGAGGATGCAAGGGTCTAGACCCTCGCGCTCCCTTTACTGTCTTTGTTGCGGGTGGAGGGCGGCGTTATGTGCCAGACGCGCCGTTTCAGGATAAAGCCTGCGGCGCGGCAAAAGCATCGCTATCCGCGCCGCAGGCTTTCACTACCAATCGCGCATCGTCGCTAACCAAGCGCCACCCCATTAATGGGATTGCAAAGGGAAGTCTTTGTGGTCGCATCGCTGATGCCAAAAACCGGTTCCCACTTTTTGGCGCGATGCTTCAAGTCCCTTTGCCCGCCGGAGGCACCTTCAAAAATCAATGCACAAACCGCGCCACCACATCTCGGTACGACCGCGACACCTTCACATCTGCGCCCGATTCCAGCACGAGGAAGCATTCGCCATTGGTGTGCGGCTTGACCTGACGCACCAAATTCAAATTGACGATCCACGAGCGATGCACCCGCTGGAACACGCGCGGGTCGAGTCGGCGTTCGAGATCTTTCATCGTTTCGCGCAGGATCATCGAATTGTCGGCGGTATAGATGACCATATAGTCGCCCGCCGCCTCGATGCGCTCGATCGTGTCGACATCGACGCGGAAGATTTGCCCGCGATCCTTGATGTTGAGCAGCTTTTCATAGCGGTCAGCGCCCGTATCGACAGGTTCGTCCTCCATCGCGTCCATCGCGTCGGGTGCCACTTCGGCCAGAACGTTCTTGAGCTTCTCGGCCTCTTCGGACGCACGCTTGTCGGCCAGACGCTGGCGCACGCGGTCGAGCGTGTCGGCAAGGCGATCTTCGTCTACCGGCTTCATCAGATAGTTCACGGCATTGGCCTCAAAGGCGCGCACAGCGTGTTCCTGATAGGCGGTGACAAAGACGAAAAGCGGCGGTTCGATTTCCATCACGCCCTTGACCACGGCAAAGCCGTCAAAGCCGGGCATTTGAATGTCCAGGAAAACAAGGTCGGGCTTTTCGGTCTTGATCTTGCGGATCGCTTCACGGCCATTGTTGCACGTGTCGATAATTTCCACATCGGGAAATTTCTGAAGCCGCAATTGCAGGCCCTGAATGGCCAGCTTTTCGTCATCGACGAGAATGGTGCGGATGGTCATGCAAT
The DNA here is from genome assembly GCF_057401885.1 of Novosphingobium sp. 550D. Classification (NCBI taxonomy): domain Bacteria; kingdom Pseudomonadati; phylum Pseudomonadota; class Alphaproteobacteria; order Sphingomonadales; family Sphingomonadaceae; genus Novosphingobium; species Novosphingobium sp. 550D. The sequence goes on from NZ_CM171613.1 coordinate 1,024,085, forward strand.
TGGATCCTGCTTGTTGCCGCGTTTCGCGGACCTTGAATCGTTATAACGGCGTTCCATTCACACGGCCAAGGCTGAACGTGGCGTGACCGATGAAGGTGCAGGCGACGGTTGGCGCTTTTCAAACGGTATTTCGATGGTGACCGCAAAACCCCCTTCGGGAGGTTCATACATGTCAAACCGGTGATTTGTTCCATAGGCCTGAACCAGACGGTCACGGATATTGGCAAGGCCAACGCCGGTCGACACCTGTTCACGCCCGTCATAGGATATGCCGCTGGAGCGGTTTTCGGCATTTTGCGCGTTCATGCCCGGCCCGGTGTCGGACACGGTGATGCGCAGGTTTTGCCCGATCAACCCGGCCGCAATGGTGATTTCGGCGCCCGATTCCTGGGGCGACACCGCATATTTGATCGCGTTCTCGACCAGAGGTTGCAGCAATAGCGAGGGCAGCAGCCCGTCCTTGCATGCCTCATCAATGCGAAATGTGGTGCGCAAACGCTCCTCAAACCGCATCAATTCGATGCCCAGATAGAGTTTGAGCGTCTCGACCTCCTGCGCCACGGTCACGCGGCCCGTGGGCGGATTGATCAGCGTATAGCGCAGGAAAGAGGACAGGCGCGTGAGCATCGCGTTCGCCTGATCGGTCTGTTTCAGCAGAACCAGCGTCGAGATCGAATTCAACGTATTGAACAGGAAATGCGGGTTAAGTTGATAGCGCAGCATGGCCAGTTGCGCGCTGGTCGCCTGATTTTCCAGCCGCATCAACTGGTCATTCTGCTCCTCGATCCGCAGGAAAAAGTTGATCGCGTAATAAAGCGCCGACCATGCCCCCAACAGCGTCGCATCCAGATAGAACACGCCGATGAACAATTGCGCGAAACTGGTGATGCTGTCGGGCCGGTAAAGCGCGATCACCCAGCCATCCATAAAGGCATAGAGCGACACCGCAAAAGGCAGCACCACCATCGTCACGCCCCATGTCAGCAAGGGGCGCTGACCGATCAGTTGGTGATAGACCACCGCCAGCAGCAGCGAGATCGAAAAACCCGTGATCGTGGCGATCAACACCATGACCAGAAAGCTGGCCGGTTGATTGTTGGCCAGACTGGACATCGCGCGAAGCAACATCGCGCCTGACCAGCCCAGCACTTGCAGTCGCCAGAACGCCTTGTTCTTGTTGGCAAAGAAGGGTGAGGGGCGAAAAGGAAGCACGGCCATGATGCGCGTTTATCGCAGATGCGCGCGCGCAGGGGAAGAGGCCAGCAAAATCAGCCTTTAGCCCTGTTCTTTGACCGCCGCGGCCAGAGTGTCATAGCCGACCGCCCCGCCAAGGATCTTGCCATTCGCAATCCAGCTGGGCGTACCGCCAAGGCCAAGGTGGCGGGCCAGCGCCAGATTGGTTTCGATTTCGGCCTGTGTGGCGGGGTCGGCAATGACCTTTTGCGCGGCGGCCATGTCGATACCGGCGGCTTGGGCGGCGCTGGCGATGGTTTGGGCGTTGGGGCGGCCTGCGGCATACATCGCCTTGTGGAAAGCGGCAAATTTGCCCTGTTTCGCGGCGGCCAGCGCCATTTTCGCCGCATCCGTGCTTTCCGGTGTCAGGATCGGCAATTGGCGCAAGACCACCTGCGCCTGCGGATCATTGGCCACCAGTTTGGCCACGTCTTCCTCGCTGGCCCGGCAATAGCCGCAGGCATAGTCCATGAATTCGACCAGCACATGTTTGCCATTGGGGTTGCCGATCACCGCGCCGGGAAAGGGCTTGAGCGCCTGCGGGGCGACCTGCGCCAATTGCTTTTCCACGTCCGATGATTTCAGCTTTTCGGCCGCCTCGCTCAGGATTTCCGGGCGTTCGAGCAAGGCCTCGCGCACCGCGCCCACCTGTGCCCCATGGTTGAACGGCAGCAAGGGGGCCAGCGTGGCGCCCACAAGACCGCCCGCCAAACCAAACAGCGTGGCCAAAGCATAGGTGCGGAACTGAGACATGGAATTTCCTTTATCGGGCGCTTTGCCGCCCCGTTATGATCGTTTCTTGGATTTGGCGAGATAGCTTCGCGCTTCCATCGCAATGTCTTCGGCGCGGATGGCGTCCGCCGATCCGACCGGCAGCCCGTTCTTGGCCGCTTCGGCATTGACCAGCGCGCCGCCCCAATTGCCCGACAGCGATGCCTGTTCCGCACTGGCCAGACGTGCGCGGGGCAGGTCGCCGTTCTTGGCATAGATGATGCCCAGCACGTACCATGCAAAGGGATTTTCGCGGTCGCGCGCCACGGCGGCTTTCAACACTTTTTGTGCCTCGTCCAGATGTTCTCTGGAATTGACCAGATCATCCTCGGCAATCAGCGCATGGCCAAAGGTGGTGGCGATCAAGGGCTGATTGCCGGTCAGGGCTGTTGCCTGACGCAGGGGGGTGATCGCTTCGGCCGGTTTGCCCGCCTCCAGCAGGATCTGCCCTTTGAGTTCAAGGAAATAGGGATCGCTTGGCCCCATGGCCAGCAGCTTGTCCGTCTCGCTCGTCGCCTTATCCAGAAAGCCTTCCTTGTGATAGGCATAGGCACGGGCGTAAAGCGCGGGAATATTGTTCATATATTCCGGAAAGGCTTTGAACGTGTTGGGCGGCTCGGCCAGATAGCCGTAAAGCTTGGCCTTCACCCGCTGGAATCTTTCCTCCAGCGCCGGATTGCTGGGGGCGTTCCACGCCGGGTCCTTTTTGTAAACATCCTCCAGATAGGAGATGCGTTCATCGGTCATCGGGTGGGTGGAATAAAAGGCGGCCTCGTCGCTGCGGGTAAAGCCCGCGCGGTTTTCCATCACCAACAGCTTGTGAAAAAATTCGAGCGAGCCGCGTCCCGACATGCCAGCCTTGGACAGGAACGAAGCGCCCGCCGCATCGGCGGCCTCTTCCTCGCCGCGCGTATAGGCCAGGAATTTACCCATCGCGGCCTGTTGCCCGGCCATGAACACGCCCATCGCCGCCGCGCCGCCGCCCGCCGCCGCGGCCGCCGCACCCAGCAATAGCGAGAGGATCGAGATATTGCCCGCCATCTTGGCCCCGCGATCATCAATCGCATGGCCGCCCACGACGTGGCCCAATTCGTGGGCAATCACGCCCTGAACCTCAAGAGCCGAAGACGCCTCGTTGATCAGGCCCGAATGGATATAGACCGCCTGCCCCCCGGCCACAAAAGCGTTAACCGAGGAATCATTGACCAGCACGATATCGACATTTTTCGGGTCCAGCCCCGCCGCGCGCACCAATGGCGCGGACATATCGCGCAGCAACGCCTCGGTTTCGGCATCGCGCAGCACCGATTGCGCCGCCGCCGGCGTCGTGGCCAACAGGCATGCGGCCACCGTCGTCATAGATCGTAAAGCAGAAGCGAGCGCGGAACGTAGGGACATGCTGGGGACCACCTAACATGTTTTCCCGTGAACCGCGCCTGAAGAATGACGCGCCGTCTATTCCGGCGTCAGCAAACGCGTGGCCCGCGTGATCAGCGCCGGATCATCGCCCAGATCACCCAGCAGCGCGATGGTGCCATCCTCCATCCGGCGGACCAGCACGACCGAATATTCCGGCCCCCGGGCGCCCAGCGTGTCCATCGCGCGCGGCGTTAACCGGTCAAGGGGATTGCCATTCTCGGCCTCATTGGCGCTTTCATCGCGGCGCAGGCGGCGTTCCTGTGCCACAACGCCCTTCAGGCCGCCGCTGGCCTGCGCCAGATGGTCGGCCAAAGTGCCCTGCGGCAGGCCCAGCCGCATCCCATGCGAGAGCGCGGTGGCATATTCGGTCAGGCGCGTCTTGTCGTGATCGGCGCCAAACACCAGTTTGACAATCGGCACCAATGGCGCGCGCGGCTGGCCCACAAGCCCGGCCTGCGCCATCAATTCTTTCAATTCGACCGGCTTGTCCCGCGCGGCCAGCGCGAAATCATAGGCTCGCCCAATCGCGGCATAGAGCGCCTGACGCGGGCGTTCCGGGTTGGTCCCGGCGGTCTGGGCCAAGGCTCGCGCCTCCATCAGCCAGTCGGCCAGCGACGCTGCGCGTGCATCGGCTTCGGCCTGCGGCCCATCGGCCCATGCGGCCCATTGCGCCACGGTCTGTTCCGGGGTCAGGCGGGGCGGTTCGCCATCCTCGTGAAAGGAGGCGTTGAATTCGCGCGCCAATTGCTCGCTCAGCGACGCATCGGCGGCTTCCTTCCAATTGACGACGCCAAGGACATAGCGGATCGGCCCGTTCAATTCCTCGGCAAAGGGCAGGAGCATGCCGCGATAGGCGATGGTCGCGCCGCGCGGGTTCATGAATTCTTCTTCGAAACCGATGGGCGCCTGATTGGCGATGATCTGCATATACTGGCCGGTCAAACGGGCCAGCATGGATTGGTCGGGCACCTGATCCAGATGGGTGATGTCACGCGCCACGCCGCATTCCTGCGCCAGCTTTTCGCCGACAAAGGCGATACGCGGATCCTCGATGCTTTGCGCAAAATCGATCAGCACCGCATTGGGCGCGATATCGGGCAATTGGTCCAGCTTCAGATCGGCGATCAGCGGCAAAGTTCTGGGGCCCAGCAATTGGGTCCAATGATCATAGGCCAGAATTTGCAGGCGGCGCTCGCCCTCGGCCACCACCATGGGCGGCATGTCGAGAATGTCATCATCATCCTCGTCCATGGCGGGATTGACCTCGGCAAACGGGCTGATTTCCGCATTGCGATCAAAATAGCCGCGTGACCCGTCCATTCTTTTTCTCCCGCCTGACCTTGACGGGATTATCCTTGCGCAACTGGGTAAACGGGCCGTTAAGTTGCGCCATTCGGCGGCGAATTTAGTGCCCTGTTCCCGCTTTGAACTCGCCGATTCCCTTGTCCGTGCCGCAAATCCGGTCCCAGAATCGGAAATAGAGTCCGTAATTGGCCTTATAAATCTCGTGGTGGCGCTGATGATGGCTGGCGGTGATGATCCATTGGCCGACTCGGCCATGGACCATGGCGCGGGGAAAAATTTCCCAGCCCATATGGTTTGTCACGCCCATCACCGTCATCACCGTCAACACAACGCCCAGAGCGCCAACGTGGATCGGCACCACAAAGACCAGCAAGGGGATCACAAAGGCCTGCGTCAACGCCTCGGTCGGGTGAAAGGCCATCGCGGCCCATGCCGTGGGCGGGCGCGAAGCATGGTGGACCGCGTGAAACACCCGGAACACCCGCGGTTCATGCATCCAGCGGTGGGTCCAATAAAACCACGTGTCATGGGCAAACAGGTAAATCAGGATCGAGAGCGGCCAATACCACAAGGGCATGGCGTGGATGTCTTCATAAATTCGCGTCCAGCCATGCGCTTTCCACCCCCAGGCGACCAACCCAGCCGGAATGCCGAAAATGGCGCAGGAGATCAGCGACCAGAAGATTTCGCCGCGAATCTGGCGCGAGAGGGGCGCGTAAAGGCCGGGCTGTTTCACCCGCGTCGCCCATGCGAAACCGCCGCTGGACAGCAGGTATCGGATCGACACGATGGCCGTCATGGCCAAGGCCGAAATCAGGGCGGAAAGGATAGTGGGGTCGGACATGAGCGCGCCTTATGCCGCCTTTGCCCGCCCAAAGAAAGGCGGCGCGAGGGGCAATATCCATCCTCGCGCCTGCATTTCCATTTAGCTCAACGCGATATCAGGCGCGTCTTCCTGCTTCATGCCGACGACATTGTAACCGGCGTCCACATGGTGAATCTCGCCCGTCACGCCGCTGGCCAGATCGGACAGAAGATAGAGGCCCGCTCCGCCCACATCGTCAATCGTGACATTGCGGCGCAGCGGCGAATTCAGCTCGTTCCACTTGAGGATATAGCGGAAATCGCCAATCCCGCTGGCGGCCAGAGTCTTGATCGGGCCGGCCGAAATGGCGTTGACGCGAATGCCCGCCGGGCCGCAGTCATTGGCCAGATATTTGACGCTGGTTTCCAGAGCGGCCTTGGCCACGCCCATCACGTTGTAATGGGGCACGACCTTTTCCGCGCCATAATAGGAAAGCGTCAGGATCGAGCCGCCATTGGGCATCATCGCCTGCGCGCGCTTGGTCACGGCGACAAGGCTGTAGGCCGAGATGTTCATCGTCATCAGGAAATTGTCGAGCGTGGTGTCGTAAAAACGGCCACGCAGCTGGGTCTTGTCCGAATAGCCGATGGCATGGACGACAAAGTCGATCGTTTCCCAACGCTCTTTCAACGCGTCAAAGGCCGCGTCCAGCGCGTCCATATCCGACACATCGCAATCGATCAGGAAATCGCTGCCAAGGCTTTCCGCCAGCGGCCCGACACGCTTTTTCAGCGCTTCGCCCTGATAGGAAAAGGCCAGTTCCGCACCCTGTTCATGCAACTTCTGGGCAATGCCCCATGCCAGCGACTTGTCGTTTGCCAGCCCCATGATCAGGCCACGCTTGCCCTGCATCAGTCCGGTCATTCGTAATCTTCCCTCATGTTCTGCGAGGCGCGGTCATCCGCCTGCCCCAACCAGTCGCGTTCTTCGGGCGTCACCGCCAGAGCCGCATTCAATTCCGCGCCTGTAACCAGTCCAAGCCCGACAAGCCAGAAAAAGAACAACGCAATCATGGCACCAGCAAGGCTGCCATAGGTCAAATCATACATAAAAAGCCAGCGCAGCAACCATGGCAGCACCAGCGACACCACAGCCCACCATAGCGTAACCAGCAGCGCGCCGGGCCATTTGGGATAGATCCGGCCCCGATAAACGCTTGGCGTCAGGATAAAAAATAAAAGATAAAGCGCGCCAAACAACACGCCCATCGGCACCAGACGCGACAGGCTGAGATTGGCGGCCATGGCCTGTTGGCGAATCGTGCCGATGGGAATCAGTTGCAAGGTCGTGCTGATCGCCACCTGCATATAAAGCGAGACGAGCAGCAGGATCACCGCCACCATCACCAGCCCCGTCCCGATCAACCGCCGCCGCCAAAAGGTTTTACGCGCCACCGGCGTACCATAGGCGCGGCGCAAAATGTCACGCACCGTCTCGATCAGGCTGGACACCGTCCACAATCCCGCCGCCATGCCCACCCACAGCAACCAGCCATGGCGCATTTCCACCACATCCCGCGCCACCGGTTCCAGAACGCCGGATACGATTCGCGGCATCACCCGCAAAAACGCATGGACCAGATAGACCCGCTCGCTGGTTTCCCCCACCAGCGAGAACAGGCCCCCCGCCACAATGAAAAAGGGAAAGATCGCCAGAATGGCCATATAGGCCAGATTGCCCGCATGGATGAACCCGTCGCGCCACACGCCCGTCACCACGCGCTGGATCACGGTAAAGCTGCGATGGCCCAGATGGGCGCGCAATTTTTCGGCCATATCGCCATCCAGCCGCGCGATTCGCTTGCGCCGCGCCTCTGGCGTCAGATCATGCAGATGGGTGTTGAGCACAAAACCGTTGGGCACCAGCGGGGAAGCGCCTGGCTTCCCCCCGCTCTGGCCCCGGCCCGGCAAGGGCTTATCCAAACCTGGCGCGAAGATCGCGGCTGTCGCGCCACCCTTCGAGCCGCTGGGCCAGATCCGCGTCGCCTTCGGGCAATGCGATTTCCAGCGTCACATATTGGTCGCCGCGCGTCCCGTCCTTGCGGGTGAAGCCGCGGCCCTTGATGCGCAATGTCTTGCCGCTCGAACTGCCCGGCGCAACGGTCAGCATGACCGCGCCATCGACGGTGGGCACCTTGACCTTGCCGCCAAACACCGCCTCGTCCAGCGTGACGGGGACATCGACGCGGATGTCATCGCCATCGCGCCGGAAATAGGCATGGGGCATGACGGCGATGGTGATCATCGCATCGCCCGGCCCGCCCGGCCCCGGATCGCCCTTGCCCGACAGACGGATCTGCATCCCGTCCTCGACGCCCTTGGGCAATTTGACATCCACCGTCTTGCCATCGGCCAGAGTGATGCGCTGATTGGCGCAAATCGCCGCATCGGGCAGGGTTACCGCAAGGCGATAGGCGCGGTTCTGTCCCTTGGGCGGGGCGTGACGGCCAAAGCCGCCGCCGCCGAACCCGCCACCGCCGCCGGTGCGACCGCCAAAGATTCCTTCAAAAATATCGCCAAAATCCATGCCCTCGGGGCCATTGCCGCCAAAGCCACGTTGACCGCCGCCGCCAAAGCCCCCCCCGAAACCGCCGGCGCCGAAACCGCCGCCAAATCCGGCCGGGTTGCCTTCGCCATCGATCTCGCCGCGGTCGAACTGGGCGCGCTTGTCTTTATCGGACAAAAGGTCATAGGCCCGCGTCACCTCGCTGAAACGCTCGGCGGCCTTGGGGTTGTCCTTGTTGTGGTCGGGGTGCAATTCCTTGGCCAGCTTGCGATAGGCGGACTTGATGTCCTTTTCGCTAGCGCCGCGCGATACACCCAGAATTGCATAAGGATCTTGTGCCATGCCCGCCTAGCTAGGATGGCAAAGCCCGCCCTGCAAGGTATCAGATCAAATGCTTGTTGCCCTTTTCGCCGCTTTCTTGATCGGGCAAACTGTCCTATCGGCGCGGAACGGCGCAAACCTGATGGGAAACAATGGTTATGAGTTCGGAATCTGACGCGATTGTCGGCGGTGATCCTTTCGCTCTTTTCGACGCATGGTTTGCCGATGCCAAGGCGTCCGAACCCAATGATCCCGAAGCCGTGGCGGTGGCGACATCGACGCCCGATGGTTTCCCTTCGGTGCGCATGGTGTTGATGAAGGACCACGGACCCGACCTGCTCGGCCCGGACGGCGGCTTTGTGTTCTATACCAACAGCCACAGCCGCAAGGGCGGCGAATTGCTGGCCAATCCGCGCGCCGCGATGCTGTTCCACTGGAAAAGCCTGCGCCGCCAGATCCGCATCGAAGGCGCGATCCATCAGGTGCCCGATGAAATGGCCGACGCCTATTTCGCCAGCCGCAGCCGCGATTCGCAATTGGGCGCCCATGCCAGCAACCAGTCCGCGCCGCTGGCATCACGCGGCACCTTCATCGCCGATATTGCCCGCGTGACCGCGCGCCATCTGATTGGCCCGGTGCCGCGCCCGCCGCACTGGACGGGCTTTTGCCTTGTGCCCACGGCCATGGAGTTCTGGATGGACCGTACGTTCCGCCTGCATGAACGCCGCCGTTTCACGCGTGAGGCTGGTGGCTGGACCAGCACGCTGCTTTACCCGTAAAAGGCGCAATCATGGCCCAACACGATCATTCCGCCCGCGACCATTCCGCGCTCAACCGCAGCGCGGCCTATGCCAGCATTTCCATGGCCCTGCTGCTGGTGGGGCTGAAAGGCTGGGCGGCGTGGAGCACCGGTTCGACCGCCATGCTGGGCAGCCTGGCCGACACCGGGCTGGATCTGGTGGCCAGTATTGCCACGCTGGCGGGGGTATGGGTGGCGGGGATGCCCGCCGATGACAACCACCGCTTTGGCCATGGCAAGGCCGAGGCGCTGTCGGCCATGTTTCAGGTCATGCTGATCGCCGCTTCGTCGGTCGCTCTGGCGGTGCATTCGGTTCAGCAATTGGCGTCGGGTGAACGCACCGGCGCGGCGGGCGACGGCATCCTTGTTTCGGCCATCGCGATTGTCGGCACGCTGGCGCTGCTCGGCTGGCAGCAATATGTGATCCGGCAAACCCGGTCGGTGGCGATTTCGACCGACCATCTGCATTACAAATCCGATCTGCTGCTCAATATGGCGGTGATCGTCGCGCTGCTGCTCGACCAATATGCCGTGTGGACGCGGGCCGACCCACTGTTCGGCCTTGGCATTGCGCTGTGGCTGGCATGGGGCGCATGGCACGCGTCGGAAGAAGCCATCGAGCAATTGATGGACCGCGAATGGCCCGAAGACAAAAAGGCCCGCTTTGTCGAAGTCCTTGGCCGCCACCCCGAACTGCGCGGCGTCCACGATCTGCGTACCCGCACCAGCGGCAACCGCGATTTCGTGCAATTCCACGTCTGGGTCGATGGCCGCATGACCGTGACGCAGGCCCATCGCGTGATGGATGAGATCGAGGACAAGCTGCATGCCGAATTCCCCGATGTGGAGATTTTGATTCATCCCGATCCCGAAGGCCATGTCGACGAGCGCGGCGTGGCGGGGCGGGATATTTTGCAGGATGTTTAAGGGGTAAGGTGAGTTTGCCTCCGGCGGGCAAAGGGCGGGGGCCCTTTGCAATCCCGCTAATGGGTGGTGGCGGGTTGCCGGGGTTATGTTTTGCGCGATGGTTGTAAAGCCTGCGGCGCCGCTTGGCGCCGCAGGCTTTAAAAATCAGAAGTTTCGTCTCTGACGCAGGGCTTCGTCACCGCCACAACATCGACAGTAATGGGATTGCAAAGGGTTAAGACCCTTTGCCCGCCGGAGGCACCCAAACAACCCCGCGCCGCAATCAATCCTGATTATACAACTGCACAATATCGGCCAGCTTGCGCACCAGCGCCGCCCGCATCGGCCCGTCGGTTTTGCCCAGACGCACCACGGTCAGTTCCTGATCGGGCGAGACGATGACATATTGGCCAAGGTGGCCGATGGCGGCGAAGATATTGGACTTGCCCCGGCCGGGAAACAGTTCCTCGTGCCCGCTGGGTTGCGGGCGGTTGAGCCAGAGTTGCGCGCCATAGCCGGGGTTGTGGGGAGCGGGCGACCGCATGAACCCGACCCAGTCCGAGGGCACGATGCGCGCGCCATTGACCATGCCGTTGTTGCGCAGAAATTCACCGAATTTGGCCCAATCGCGCGCGGTGGCGTGGATCATGCTGCCGCCTTCCATGGTGCCGGCGGCGTCGAATTCGGGCGTGGCGCTGGGCATTCCGGCGGGGATGAACAGGCGGCTGCGCAAATAGTCGCTCATCACCTGACGGCGCACGGCGGGATCGCGGCTGTCGGTCAGCGCACGTGCGGCAATGTCGGACAGGATGACGCTGGTGGCGGTGGAATATTCCCATTTGCTGCCCGGTTCGGCGATCAGGGGCTGGGCCTCGGCATAGGCGGCGGTGTCGTCGCGCCCGTCCAGCACCAGCATGCGCACCGTATCGGCATCGCCCGCCGGTTTCGTCGATTCGACATGTTGCAGGCCGGAGCGCATCTGCAACAATTGGCGCAAGGTGATTTCGCCGCGCGGGTCGCCGGGGCGTTGCCATGTGGGCACGGGCGCCGATTCGTCCAGCGTCAGCCGTCCGTCGGAAATCAGCAGGCCGATCAACACGCCGGTGATCGTCTTGGACATGGACCAGCCGATCAGCTTGGTATTCGGTCCATAACCGGGCGCATAACGCTCCGCGACGATCCGCCCTTTGTGCATGACCACCAGAGCGCGGGTTTCACCCAAAGCCGAATCGGTGAACAATTCGTCCACCGCCCGCGCCAGCGCTTCTCGCGGGGCGCCGGGACGCGGATTGATCGCGGCCATGGCTTGGGGTGAAAGCGGCTTTTCCGCCGGTTGTCCGCCACCGCAGGCCGAAAGCAGGCCCAGCGAGAGCGCGGCCAGCGCGCAGCGAGGCCCCATGCCAAGGGTTGGCAAGCGGCGCTTGGGCGCGATAAGGGGGGGGCGGCGCGTGACCATCACGATGCCTCCATGCGCAAGGTCTTCACCAATGGCAAGTTTCAAGCTTAAATGGCAACGCGAAGGCGGCGCAATAGCGGTCGGTTTTCGTTTGAAAATTGTGCTGGGCGTGTTGGGCCTTGTGCTGCTGGCCATGGCGGTGATGGGCGTGTGGAAAGGGCCGGCGCTGGCCAAGGATGCGTTGACGGGGGCCTCTTTTGGCGCGCGGATCGCCTGTTCCTGCCACTTTGTCGAAGGGCGTCCGCTTGATCAGTGCAAGAGCGATTTCGAACCGGGGATGAGCATGGTCATGCTCTCTGCCGATGAAACGGCGCGGACCGTTACCGCGCGCGTACCGCTGATTTCCGCCCAGACCGCAACCTTTCGCACGGGCGAAGGCTGCGTTCTGGAAAAATGGGAACAGTAGGTATCAGGCTGCGAAAGTTTCCTCGATCCAGCCGCCGCCGATGACGCGATCTCTGGCATAGATCACGGCGGCCTGACCGGGGGCGACGCCATATTCGGGCGTGGCGAAACGGATCGTTACATCCGCCCCATCGCCCAGCGGCCCTTCGAGCGTGATCGGCACGGGTTTGGCCAGCGAGCGCACCTTGGCGGTCAGTTCGGCGCCATCGGGGATCGCGCCGATGCGGTTGGTTTCGATGATCCGCGCCGCCGATACCGCCAGCATCGCCCGCGGCCCGACCAGAACCCGCGCGCCGGGCGCATCAATGCCCACGACATAGACTGGTTCGGCCAAGCCGCCGATTTCCAGCCCGCGCCTTTGGCCCACGGTATAATGGATCACGCCCTTGTGGTGGCCCAGAACCGCGCCGGTTTGCGCATGGACGATGTCGCCGGGGCGTTCGCCTTCGGGGCGGATCTTGCGCACGACGCTGGCATAATCGCCTTCGGGCACGAAACAGATATCCTGTGAATCAGGCTTGGCCGCGACCTTCAGGCCGAAATGATCGGCCAGTTCGCGCACCTGTGTCTTGGGCAATCCGCCAAGGGGAAAGCGCAGATAGTCCATTTGCGCCTGTGTCGTGGCGTAAAGGAAATAGGATTGATCGCGCGCGGGATCGAGCGCGCGATGCAATTGCGCGCCATCGGCCCCCATCACGCGCCGCACATAATGCCCCGTGGCCAGGCAATCGGCCCCCAGATCGCGCGCCATGGTCAAAAGGTCGGTGAATTTCGGCCCCATATTGCAACGGATGCAGGGGATCGGCGTGCGACCGTTCAGATAATCATCGGCAAAGCGATCGACCACGCTTTCACGAAAGGCCGTTTCGTGATCGTAAACATAATGGGCAATGCCCAAACGGTCGGCCACTTCGCGCGCATCGCGAATGTCATCGCCCGCACAGCATGCGCCCTTGCGTTTCACCGCTTCGCCATGGTCGTAAAGTTGCAGCGTGATGCCGATCACCTCGGCCCCGCTATGCGCGGCAAGGGCGGCCACGACCGACGAGTCTACGCCGCCCGACATCGCGACAACGATTCGTCGCGTTTTTGCCTCTCCTTTAAGATCAAACAGATCCAGAAGCGCGTCAGGGGTTAACAATGAGGGGGAATCATAGGCCATAAAGCGCCCCATACACTGACCCGACGTAAGCGCCAAATCGGCAGATTTTTGCCGCTTTGGCGCCCGCCCGGCGGCGGTAGTTTGCCGGATTGCCGGAATTAAACATGGTCACCAAGGAGTAAATCCGGCCTTTACCCGCTCTTGACCATGTTGCGCTTATACCATGTTTCATGGAACTGCGATTTGATCATGAAGACTGGCTGGCCCAGTCCTTTAGCCCCGCTTCGGCAGGGGATCGGTTGCGGCTTGACTGGCATGCTCTGTCGTCGCGTCTGGCGGCGGCGCATGCGTTTCAGCGCGGGTGCAGCGATGCCCCGGCCATGTTGGCAGGGGGCAGCTTTGACCCCCATGTCGCCCAGCTTCTGGAACATTATGCTCCGGTTTGGGACAGACCTAGTGCTTTGTGCAAAGGGACTTTCCAAGATGTTAACCCTGTTTTTAGAGGGGTTCGAAAAACCATGTCAGGCATAGATTCCGGTGTTGCCGGTCCCCGTCATCCCGGCGATCGAGGAATGAAATGATCGAGAACCAGAAAATCCGTCCTGCCATGGTCATTGGCCCGCTTGGCGAACCGCTTACGCTGGAATCGCTGCCGCCGCCCAACACCACGCGGTGGGTTGTCCGTCGCAAGGCCGAGGTGGTCGCAGCGGTCAATGGTGGTCTTTTGACCATTGATGAAGTGTGCGAGCGTTACAGCCTCACCCTGGAAGAATTCGCCTCGTGGCAACGCGCGGTGGACCGTTCCGGGATGCAGGGTCTGCGCGTCACGCGAATCCAGCATTATCGCGAGCTGTATGAGCGTCAGTTGAAATATTGATCGGCTGAAATACCTATCTTTTGTCCCTGAATAGGGATTGAAAGGGCGCAGGAGCATTTGGCTCCTTGCGCCCTTTTGCGTTCTGATCACGCTTTGCCGCGCATTATCTGGCCCATTGCCCAAAAAGGCCGCTTGATTGAGGTGATATACACAGGTAATACGGTGCGTGCAGCGGCCCGAAATCCCCCCAATTCGCGCGGCCATCTCTTTGGCGCGCATGGGGCGGATATCAGCCGGTGGCCGCAAGGGCGGGCCACGGTCAGGGCCAAGGGATAATAGGGTGGTGAGCGAGATGAACGTCGAGGCCAAGGTTCAGTCTGTCCAATTGGCAGAGCCGTTTGAGGCGGAGGAAATCCAGCCTTTCCCGCGCAACAAGGTATTGTTGGCCGCAGGCGCGGTGGTTTTGGCCATTGGCGGCATCTATGCCTATACCCATCGCGACGCGGCCGGGGACGGCGCGCGCGCCAACCAGGCGCCTTTGGTTTCGGTGGCCACGCCCGGCCTAACCACCGTGGCGGGCCTGATCAATGCCAGCGGCGTTCTGGCCGCGCGCCATGACATGCCCGTCGGCGTCGTGGGCGAAGGCGGCACCGTGGTGCAGGTGCTGGTCGAACCGGGCGTCTGGGTGAAAAAGGGCCAGCTTCTGGCCGTGATCGATCGTCAGGTGCAGACCCAGCAGCAGGCCAGCAGCGGCGCCAATATCGCCGTCGCCCAGGCCGATGCGCGCATTGCACAGGCCAATCTGGATCGCGGGCTGAAACTGGTGGCCAATGGTTTCATTTCGAACGCCGATATCGACAAGCTGACGGCGGTGCGTGACGCGGCCAATGCGCGCGTCCGCGTGGCACAGGCGCAATTGGGCGAAGTGCAGGCCAAGATCCGCCGCCTGAACATCGTGGCCCCCGCCGACGGCCTCGTCCTCGACCGCGCGTTGGAGGTTGGGCAGGTGGTCAGCCCCGGTGCGGGCGTCCTGTTCCGCATTGCCGACAAGGGCGAGATGGAAATGCGCGCCCGCCTGTCCGAAACCGATCTGGCGCATCTGGCGCTTGGGCAAGAGGTCAAGGTGCGCCCGGTGGGTTCGGATCGCGAATTCGTGGGCCATATCTGGCAGGTTTCGCCCGTCATCGACCCCGCCACGCGTCAGGGCATTGCGCGTATCGCGCTGCCCTATGACCGTGACGTTCGCCCCGGCGGTTTTGCCAGCGCGGAAATCCGCAGCGGCTCGATTTCCGCGCCGCTCCTGCCCGAATCCTCGCTTCAGGCCGACGCACAGGGCAGCTATGTCTATGTCGTGGGCGGCGATAACAAGGCCGTGCGCCGCCGGGTCAAGGTGGCGATGGTAACCGAAAAGGGCGTGGCGATTGCCTCGGGCCTGTCGGGGGCCGAACGGGTCGTGCTGCGCGCCGGCGCTTTCCTGACCGAGGGCGAAACGGTCAATCCGCGCAGCCAACCCCAGACCAAGCAACCCTGAAAGGGACGAGTTCCATGAACTTCCGTAATCTTTCAGCATGGTCGATCCGGCATCCGGTGGTGCCCATCGTGATCTTTGTGGCGATGATGCTGATGGGCGTCATCAGCTTTGCCCGGATGGAGATTCAGGACCAGCCCGACATCGAATTCCCCATCGTGGTGGTGGCCATCACGCAACCGGGCGCGGCACCCACCGAAATTGAAACCCAGATCACCCAGCGCATCGAAGGCGCGGTGCGCACGATTTCGGGCGTTTCCTCGATCAGTTCGACCGCATCGGAAGGTTCCAGCCAGACGATGGTGGAATTTCAACTGGGCGAGGACATTAACGCCGCCGTTGCCGAGGTAAAGAACGCGGTCGATCAGGCGCGCGGCAATCTGCCCGACGGTATTCTGGAGCCGCAGGTGTTCAAGGTGAACACCTCGACCAACCCCATCGCCTATTTCGCGGTGGCCGCCGATGACATGACCATCGAGCAGCTTTCATGGTTCATTGACGACACGGTGGCGCGGCGCCTGCTGGGCGTGGAGGGCGTGGCCGAAATCAAGCGCAACGGGGGCGTCAACCGCGAGATTCTCGTGACGCTCGACCCGGCGCGGATGCAGGCTTTTGGCGTCACCGCGCCGCAGGTCAATGCGGCCCTGCGCGTGCTGAACCTGAATGCGGCGGGGGGCAAGGCCGAGATCGGCGGCACCCGCCAATCGGTGCGCGTACTGGGCAATGCGCAGGACGCCTTTGCGCTGAGCCAGGCCGATATTCCGGTGGCCGGGCGCGTGGTGAAACTTGCCGATATTGCCACGGTGCGCGACGCATGGGGTGAAATCACATCCTTGGGCAAGGTCAATGGCAAGCAGGTCGTGACCTTCTCCATCGCCCGCGCGCGCGGTGCCTCGGACGTGTCGGTCTATGACAAATCGATGGTCGAGCTGGCCAAGATCGCCAAGGAGCGTCCCGGCGTCCATTTCACCGAATTGTTCAATCAGGTTTCCTATACCAAGAAACAGTACGAATCCTCGATGGAATCCATGGTCGAAGGCGCCGTTCTGGCGGTGATCGTGGTGTTCTTCTTCCTGCGCGACTGGCGCGCGACGGTGGTTTCGGCCATCGCCATTCCGCTGTCGGCCATTCCCACCTTCTGGTTCATGAAGGTCTGGTTCGGCTTCACGCTCAACACGATGAGCCTGCTGGCGCTGGGCTTGGTTGCGGGCGTGCTGGTCGACGACGCTATTGTGGAGATCGAGAATATCGTTCGCCATATGCGCATGGGCAAAACCGCCTATCAGGCCGCGATTGATGCCGCCGATGAAATCGGTCTGGCGGTGGTGGCGACAACTTGTTCGATTGCGGCGGTGTTCTTGCCGGTCGGGTTGATGCCGGGCGTGTCGGGGGCGTTTTTCAAGAATTTCGGCCTGACGGTCGTTGTCTCGGTGCTGATGTCGCTGGCCGTGGCGCGCATGATCACGCCGATGGTGGCGGCCTATTTCCTGAAAAGCCACGGCACCGCCGAACATGGCGGCGGGCGGATGATGGACTTCTATCTGCGCGTGCTGCACTGGTCGTTGGACGTGTCGGGCGCGCGGGCGCTGCGGGCGCGTTTGCTGGCCGAAAAGGGGCATTTGTCTTGGCGCGATCATCTGCGCGCCCGCATGCGCGACCATCGCATCTGGATGATCGGCGTGGCGCTGGGTTGCTTTGCGCTGACCATCGTGCTGTTCATGGCGATGCCGACCGTGATGTTCCCCGACGAGAACAGCGATTTCACCCAGATCCGCATCGAAATGGTCCCCGGCACGACGCTGGCCCAGACCGAGGCGGTGGCCGATCAGGTGGCCGGTATCGTGCGCCAGCGGCCTGAAGTCGATCAGGTTCTGGAACGCGTGAACGAGGGCACGGCCCGCGTGATGATCATGCTGAAAAAGGATCGCAAGATCCACACCAAGCAGTTCGAACGCGAAGTCACCCCCACCGTGCAGGGTATTGCCGACGCGCGCATCACATTTCAGGCCAGCAACAATGGCGGTTCGTCCACCGGGCGCGGGCTGGAAATCATGTTGTCCAGCTCGGACCCGGAACTGCTGGACAGGACGGCGGCTGAACTGGTCGAGCAGATGAAACATATGCCCGAACTGGTGGCCCCGCGGATCAGCGGCGACATGCGCCGTCCCGAAGTGGTGATCGTGCCGCATATGGATCTGGCCGCCAGCCTTGGCATCTCGACCTCCTCGCTCAGCCAGGCGATCCGCATCGCCACGATTGGCGAGATCGACCAGAACGCCGCCAAATTCTCGCTTTCCGACCGTCAGGTGCCGATCCGCGTGCGCCTGCCCGAAGAAGCGCGGCGCGATCTTTCGAATATCGCCAATCTGCCGGTGCCGACTTCGGCGGGCGGATCGGTGCCTTTGAGCCGCGTGGCCGATATCACCTTTGGCTCCGGCCCTTCGACGATCCAGCGCTATAATCAGGAACGCCGCATCTTCATCGGCGCGGATCTGGCGCCCGGCATCGTCAAGGGAGAAGCGGAAAAGAAGGTCAAAGCCCTGCCCATCATGAAGAACCTGCCCGCAGGCGTGTCGAACACCGCCTATGGCGAGGCCAAGTGGCAGCAGGAGATGATCTTCAATCTGGCGCTGGCGGTGCCGGCGGGGATCGGGCTGGTCTTTGCGGTGCTGGTGCTGCTCTATCACCGGGTGGTGTCGCCGCTGGTGAATATGGCCTCGCTGTTCCTCGCGCCTCTGGGCGGGCTGTTGCTGCTGGGCATGCTCAATATGCCGATTTCGATGCCGGTCTATATCGGCATATTGATGCTGTTCGGCATTGTGGCGAAGAACTCGATCCTGCTGATCGACTTTGCCATCGAGGAAATGCAGCAAGGCACGCCCAAGTTCGACGCCATCATCGAGGCGGGCCACAAGCGCGCCCAGCCCATCGTGATGACCACGGTGGCGATGACGGCGGGCATGATCCCGGCGGCCATGTCTTTGTCAGGCGATGCGGCGTTTCGTGCGCCGATGGGCGTGGTGGTGATCGGGGGGTTGACGCTTTCGACGGTGCTGACGCTGTTGATCGTGCCGGCCGCCTTCAGCCTTGCCGACGGGTTTGAAAAAAGGATCGGGCCGAAATTGCGGCGTGGGCTTTTGACCTATGAACCGGAACATGCCCGGCAATCTGGCCATGGACCTGAGGGCCGCGCTGGAGTAACCCCTGCCGAGTGAGACAAGAAAGAAGCCTGTGGCGCTGGCTGGGCGTCGAGAGCGACCTGCGCAGCAGGCAGGCTGCACGCGTCCGCTGGCTGGCGCATGGATTGCTGGTGGGGATGGCGGCACTCTATCTGCTGTCCCGCCATTTCGCGCCGGTACAGGCGGGCTGGGAATGGGCGCGTGCCTTTTCCGAAGCGGCCATGGTGGGCGCGCTGGCCGACTGGTTCGCGGTGACGGCGCTGTTCCGTCACCCGATGGGCCTGCCCATTCCGCACACCGCGATCATCCCGGAAAAGAAGGACCAGATTGCCGACAGTATGGCAGGCTTTCTGCGCGCCAATTTCCTGACGCCGCAGGTCGTGGCGCGTCGTCTGGCGGGGCTGGATGTCGCGGGCGCGCTGGGCGGGTTTCTGGCCGATCCGCGTGAAGGCGGAGAGCCGCGTCTGCGCAAAGGCGCGGCGGGGCTGTTGGGCGACATGCTGCAATCCCTGCCGGGTGAACAATTGGGCACGATGCTCAAATCCACGGTGCGCGGGCAATTGGAACGGCTCGAACTGGCGCCCTTGCTGGGGCAATTGCTGGAAGGGGCGATGGCGGACGGGCGTCATCGCGGCGTGATCGAGGCGATGCTGCGCTGGACCGGAATCACGCTGGAGGCCAATGAGGACATCCTGCGCAAGATGATCCATGAACGCGCCCATGCGCTGTTGCGCTGGACGGGGCTGGATGAAACGCTGGCCAACACGATTCTGGATGGGCTGTACAAGCTGCTCGCTGAATGCATCGTCGATCCCCAGCATCCGTTGCGGACCAAGCTGGAGGATCTGCTGGCCGGATTGGCCCATGATCTGCGCCATGATCCGGTGACGCAGGAAAAGGTCGCGCGGATGAAGGCCGAGATTCTGGCCAATCAGGCGATGGGCGCGTGGATCGATGGCCTGTGGGAACGCGCCCGCGCCGCCGCGATCGATGCGCTCAGCCATCCGGGCGGTTTGCTCGAAGGGCGCATGGGGGCGGGGCTGGCCGGATTTGGCGCGGCTTTGCAGACCGACGCGCGGTTGCGCCATCAGGTTAACCGATTCGCGCGCCGCTCGCTGGCCGGATTGGCGGTGCGGCATGGGGCGGGGATCGTGAAACTGGTGTCCGACACCGTGCGCCGGTGGGATGCGCGTACCGTTTCGGAACGGATCGAAGGCGCGGTCGGGCGCGATCTGCAATTCATCCGTATCAATGGGACATTGGTAGGGGGAATTGTTGGTTTGCTGCTTCACGCAATAGAAAAGATATTGTAGGAACCTAATTGCGTTTGCAGCGTTGTCAGTCGCGCGCGTATCGGCGGGAATATAGACAGCATGATTAATATAGACTTAACAGATGTTCAGGCGACAGCCCATGCAATCAACTGTGATTGTATGGGATCGTGTAAACGCGCCGATGCTGTTCAATGTCTTTATTCAAAAACGCTCGATCTTCTTAGTCGTGAGGATGAAGATTGGGGCGCGCGGATTGAATTGCTGCGCCCATTGGCCATGGTGGCCGGATTTCAGAAGACGCGTGAGGGACAGCGCGAGTGCGCGGCCTATGCGACGCATCTGGCCGCGGGCGATGCGCCCGGCGCGCTGGCGGCCTGTCGCCGCCTTATCGAACTGGACGCCGAACTGGCCGCAAAATAAACGGCGGAAAGCCCGGTAAAGGACTCTCCGCCGCCTCGCCTTAATCCTATTCCATTTCCAGAATGATGTAATCCACCGGCAGGCTTTCACCCGGCTTGGCGTTGATTTTGCCGATGGTGGCCGATTTTTCGGCGCGCAGGATGTTTTCCATCTTCATCGCCTCGACCACGGCCAACGGTTGCCCCGCTTCGACCTTGTCGCCTTCCTTGACGTTGAGAGACACCAGCAGGCCCGGCATCGGACAGATCAGGTACTTCGACATATCCGGCGCCACCTTTTCGATCATGTGATCGGCCAGAGACGCAATATGCGCGGGCAGGATGTCGACCTTGTGGATCGCACCGCGCGTCGTCACTTTCAACCCGGTGCGCGTCGGCTCGATCTTCAGGCCCAGCACTTCATCACCGATTTCGGCCACGATCAGATGGTCGCCCGGCGTATATTCCATGTCCAGATCGACATCGGCACCATTGACGGTGATGCTGTTGGTCTTGATGCTGACGGCGAATTTTTCACCGGCCAATGTCACCACCCATTCGGACGGTGGGGCCAGATTGGCGGCCAGTTGCCCATCGACCTGACGCGCACGATCGGCGCGCGCCGTGGCGATAAAGCCGGAAACCGCGGCAATATGGACCAGTGTTTGCGCATCGGTGGCCGCGCCGTGGAACCCTTCAGGATATTCCTCGGCGATGAAGCCAGTGGTCAGTTCGCCGCTGCGGAAACGGGGGTGCTGCATGATGGCCGACACGAAGTCGATATTGTGGCCCAGCCCCTCAATCTCGAACTGGTCGAGCGCGGCGATCTGTTTGTCGGCGGCCTCGTCGCGGGTTTCACCCCAGGTGATCAGCTTGGCGATCATCGGGTCATAGAACATGCTGACTTCGCCGCCTTCATAGACGCCATCGTCGACGCGGATGCCATCCACGCCCCGGCGGCCATTTTCCGCGCCATCGTCGGTCCAGCCCTCAACAGGCGGGCGATAGCGCGAGAGGCGCCCGGTGCTGGGCAAAAATCCGCGATAGGGGTCTTCGGCATAGACGCGGTTTTCGATGGCCCAGCCGTCGATCTTCACATCATCCTGCGTCATGGCCAATTTCTCGCCATAGGCCACGCGGATCATCTGTTCGACCAGATCGATGCCGGTGATCGCCTCGGTAACGGGATGTTCGACCTGCAGGCGGGTGTTCATTTCGAGGAAGTAGAAGCTCTCGCCGCTCTTGTCCGCGCCCGATACGATCAATTCGACCGTGCCGGCGCTGTAATAACCCACCGCGCGGGCCAGTGCGACGCATTGCTCGCCCATGGCCTTGCGCATGGCGGGCGAGACGAAGGGCGAGGGGGCTTCCTCGACCACCTTCTGATGGCGGCGCTGGATCGAGCATTCGCGCTCATTCAGGTAAAGAATATTGCCGTGCTGATCGCCCAGAATCTGGATTTCGATATGGCGCGGATTCAGGATGAACTTTTCGATGAACACGCGGTCATCGCCAAAGGAGTTCAGCCCCTCGCGCTTGACCGCCGGGAAGCCCTCGCGCACGTCCTGTTCGTTATAGGCCAGACGCATGCCCTTGCCGCCGCCGCCCGCGCTGGCTTTCATCATCACCGGATAGCCGATTTCCTCCGAAATCCGCACCGCATGGTCGGTGTCCTCAATCTCGCCTACGAAACCGGGGACGACATTGACGCCCGCCGCCTTGGCCAGTTTCTTCGATTCGATCTTGTCGCCCATCGCGGCGATCGCGCCGACGGGCGGGCCGATGAAGGCGATGTTTTCGCGTGCCAAAGCCTCAGCAAAGCTGGTGCGTTCAGACAGGAAGCCATAGCCGGGATGCACCGCTTCGGCGCCGGTCTGCTTGGCGGCCTCGATGATCTTTTCGGCAATCAGATAGGACTGCGCGGCGGGCGAGGGGCCGATATGCACGGCTTCATCGGCCATCTGAACAAAGGGCGCGCGCGCATCGGCGTCGGAATAGACTGCCACCGTGGCAATGCCCATCCGGCGCGCGGTCTTGATGACGCGGCAAGCGATTTCGCCGCGATTGGCGATGAGGATTTTCTTGAACATCGGCTTTACTTTGCCTCTTCCAGTTCGCTGCCCAGCGGCGGCATATTATGACCCAGCAGGCGCAGCATGTCGGCCGCGCAGTCGAGCACGTTGGACCCCGGGCCATAGATGCCCTGAACGCCCGCCTCGCGCAGGAATTCATAGTCCTGCGGCGGGATGACGCCGCCCGCCACGACCTTGATGTCGGGGCGACCCGCCTCGCGGAGCAGGTTGATGAGTTGCGGGATCAGCGTCTTGTGGCCCGCCGCAAGGCTGGAGGCGCCCACCGCATCGACGCCCTTTTCCAGCGCCAGCGCGCAGGCTTCCTCCGGCGTCTGGAACAAAGGCCCGCTGGTCACGTCAAAGCCCATGTCGGTAAAGGCCGAGGCGATCACATTCGCGCCGCGATCATGGCCATCCTGCCCCATCTTGGCCACCAGCATCCGGGGCTTGCGCTCCAGACGGCGGGAGACGGCCTCGACGCCATCGAGGATCTGTTGATAGCGGTCATCGCCCGCATAGGCCGCGCCATAGACGCCCTTGACCGGGGTAGGCACAGTGCCGTGGCGGCCAAAGACTTCCTCCATCGCGCTGCTGATTTCGCCCAGCGTGGCGCGGTGGCGGGCGGCCTCGACGGCCAGCGCCAAGAGGTTGCCGCCTTCGCGTGCGCCTTGCGTGATGGCGCGCAGGGCGGTCTGACAGGCGGCCTCGTCGCGGGCGGCCTTGACTGCTTTGATACGGGCGATCTGCGCCTCGCGCACGACATGGTTGTCGATGTCGAGCGTCTCGATCCGGTCCTCTTGTGACAGGCGGTATTTGTTGACGCCGACGATGACATCCTCGCCCTTGTCCACGCGGGCTTGACGGGCGGCGGCGGCTTCCTCGATCATTGCCTTGGGCCAACCGGCGGCAACAGCCTTGGCCATGCCGCCTTCGCCTTCCACGCGGTCGATGATGGCCTGCGCGGCATCGACCAACTGCTGGGTCAGCGATTCAATGTAGTATGACCCGCCCAGCGGATCGACCACATTGCACATGCCCGTTTCTTCCTGAATCACGATCTGCGTGTTGCGCGCGATACGGGCCGAAAAATCGGTGGGCAGGGCAATGGCTTCGTCAAGCGCATTGGTGTGGAGCGATTGCGTGCCGCCCAGCATCGCGGCCATGGCCTCGATCGTGGTGCGGATGACGTTGTTATACGGGTCTTGCTCCTGCAAGGACACACCGCTGGTCTGGCAATGGGTGCGCAGCATCTTGCTGCGCTCGTCCTTCGCGCCCAGCTTGGTCATCGCCCGGTGCCACAGCACGCGCGCGGCGCGCAGCTTGGCCACTTCCATGAAGAAATTCATGCCGATGGCGAAAAAGAACGAGAGGCGTCCGGCGAATTTGTCGATGTCGAGGCCGCTGGCCACGCCATATTTCACATATTCGATCCCGTCGGCGATGGTGAAGGCCAGTTCCTGCACCTGCGTCGCGCCTGCCTCCTGCATATGATAGCCGGAGATCGAAATGCTGTTGAATTTCGGCATGTTGGCCGATGTATAGCCAAAGATGTCCGAGATGATCCGCATCGAGGGTTCGGGCGGATAGATATAGGTGTTGCGGACCATGAACTCCTTCAGAATGTCATTCTGAATGGTTCCGTCCAGCTTTTCGGTGGGAACGCCCTGTTCCTCGCCCGCGACGATGAAGAAGGCCAGGATCGGGATCACCGCCCCGTTCATCGTCATCGACACCGACATTTCGCCCAAGGGGATGCCGTCGAACAGGATTTTCATGTCCTCGACCGAATCGATGGCCACGCCCGCCTTGCCCACATCGCCCACCACGCGGGGGTGGTCGGAATCATAGCCGCGATGGGTGGCCAGATCGAAAGCGACCGACAGGCCCTTTTGCCCCGCCGCCAGATTGCGGCGATAAAAGGCGTTCGATTCCTCGGCGGTGGAGAAGCCCGCATATTGGCGGATCGTCCACGGACGGCCCGCATACATCGAGGCGCGCACACCGCGCGTAAAGGGCGCGAAGCCGGGCAGACCGGGGTCGGTGGTCACATCGTCCGCCGTATAGAGCGGCTTGACCGTGATCCCCTCGGGCGTCTGCCAGTTCAGGTCCTTGCCCTTGACCTCTTTGGCGGCCAGCGCCTGCCAGTTATCAATGTTGGCCACGGGGCGTCTCCATGATTTCGGTGAGCTGCCCCAGCATATCCTTGGGGTGCAGGAAGAAGATGGGCGTGCCATGCGCGCCGATCCGCGTGGGGCCAAGGATGCGCTTGCCTTGGGCTGTGAACCACTCGCGCGCGGCCTCGATATCCTCGACCTCATAGCAAAGGTGATGCTGGCCGCCTGCGGGGTTCTTGGCGATGAAACCGGCGATCGGGCTGGTTTCGCCCAGCGGCTCGATCAGCTCAATCTGCGTGCCCGCCGTGCCACCTTCGCCCGGCGTGTTGACAAAGGCCACCTTCACGCCCTGTTCGGGCATGTCGAAAGGCTCGGTGATGAGGCCGGCGCCCATCACTGTGCGATAATAGGCGATGGCGTCGACCATAGATGGCACGGCCACGCCGACATGGTTCAGGCGTCCGAGTTTCATAGATACCTCGTGCAATCAACAAGGAGTGAGCCACCAGCCAGCAACGCAAAAATCGCGGCCAAAACCGATAACCCTTTCATCCCAACAATGGAGGATGAGAACCCAACGCCCCCTTTGGCGACAGGTAAACCTTCACCCTCGTTATACTCGGCGGGAATAACGCCGCTTTTCCGCCAGCCTTCGGCGGTTCGCCAAAGTTGTGATGCGACCATCCCGCACAGAAACGTGGCGAGGAGCTTGAAGAGCATTTAGCCATCACCTCACAACGGAATATTGTCGTGCTTCTTCCACGGGTTCTCCAACGCCTTGTTGCGCAATTTGCGCAAGCCCAGCGCGATCCGGCGCCGCGTCGAATGCGGGTGGATCACCTCGTCGATGAAACCCTTGGACGCCGCGACAAACGGGTTGGCAAAGCGGTCTTCATATTCCTTGACCTTTTCGGCCTGCGCCTCGGCGGGCAGGCCGCGGAAGATGATTTCCACCGCGCCCTTCGCGCCCATCACCGCGATTTCGGCCGTGGGCCATGCATAATTCAGATCGCCGCGCAAATGCTTGGAGGCCATCACGTCATAGGCGCCGCCATAGGCCTTGCGGGTGATGATGGTGATCTTGGGCACGGTCGCCTCGGCATAGGCAAACAGCAGCTTGGCGCCATGCTTGATGATGCCATTATGCTCTTGGGATGTGCCGGGCAGGAAGCCGGGGACGTCGACAAAGGTCAGGATGGGGATGTTGAAGGCATCGCAAAAGCGCACGAAGCGCGCGGCCTTCTTCGAGCTGTTGATGTCCAGCACCCCGGCAAGCACCAGAGGCTGATTGGCGACGACGCCGACGGTCTTGCCCTCGATCCGGCCAAAGCCGCACAGGATATTGCCCGCATGGCCCGGCTGGATTTCAAAGAAATCGCCCTCGTCCAGCGTCTTGCGGATCACTTCCTTCATATCATAAGGCTGGGTCGCGCTGGCGGGGATCACCGTGTCCAGGCTGTCCTCGATGCGGTCCCACTGGTCCGAATTGGGGCGCTCGGGCGCTTCTTCCTTGTTCGACAGCGGCAGGAAGTCGAAGAATTCACGCGCCGTCAACAGCGCTTCGATGTCATTTTCCAGCGCCAGATCGGCCACGCTGGTCTTGGTGCTATGCGTGATCGCGCCGCCTAGTTCTTCCTGCGTGACGACCTCATTCGTCACAGTCTTGACCACATCGGGGCCGGTGACGAACATGTACGAACTGTCCTTCACCATGAAGATGAAGTCGGTCATGGCGGGGCTATACACCGCGCCGCCCGCGCAAGGCCCCATGATGAGGCTGAGCTGAGGCACCACCCCGCTGGCCAGAACATTGCGCTGGAAAATCTCGGCATAGCCGCCAAGGCTGGCCACGCCTTCCTGAATACGCGCGCCGCCGCTGTCGTTCAAACCGATGACCGGGGCGCCGACCTTCATGGCCATGTCCATGATCTTGCAGATCTTCATTGCGTGGCGTTCGGAAACTGCCCCGCCAAACACGGTGAAATCCTGTGAAAACACGAAAACAAGGCGGCCATTGATCGTGCCGGACCCCGTGACCACGCCATCGCCGGGGAT
This sequence comes from Novosphingobium sp. 550D, assembly GCF_057401885.1. NCBI lineage: Bacteria > Pseudomonadati > Pseudomonadota > Alphaproteobacteria > Sphingomonadales > Sphingomonadaceae > Novosphingobium > Novosphingobium sp. 550D. Next base: position 1,050,609 of record NZ_CM171613.1, read on the forward strand.
GGTGTTGTCGGGCATGCCGAAATCGACGCAATTATGTTCGACATACATGTCGACTTCTTCAAAGCTGCCTTCGTCGAGCAGAACCTTGAGCCGTTCGCGCGCGGTCAGCTTGCCCTTGGCGTGCTGGGCATCGATCCGCTTTTGGCCGCCGCCCATCCGGGCCGCCGCCCGCCGCCGCTCCATCTCTGCCACATTCGCGCTCATCGGTTAACCTCTCACAAAACCACTTGGGTTCGCGATGGGGCATTGCGCTTGACCCGTCCACAGTAATGTTGCAAATTTGCAAAGATAGAATTTGCAAAAATTAGCGAGAGGACGGCATGAAAAGGCGGCTCTATGCGGGGCGTTTCCTCAAGGCCCTGCGTGAGGATCACGGGCTGAAACAGGGCGCGCTGGCGCAGAGGCTTGGGATCAGTACGCCCTATCTCTCGCAATTGGAAAATGACACGCGGCCCATGACTTTGGCGCTGGCCGAAAGGGTGCGTGAATTGTTCCCGGTGGATTGGGCCGATATGGCCGAAACCCCGGTCGAGCCGGTCGTCACCGAATTGCTGGAGGCCTCCGCCGATCCCTTGCTGCGTGACCTGCCCGCCGATCAGATTGAGCGCGTGGCCGATCAATTCCCGCAATTTGCCGAACAATTCGCCCACCTTTACCGTCTGCACAAACGCGATTCCGCGCGTCTGGCCGCGATGGACGAGGCGCTGGGCGCCGACAGCGTTTCGGGCGGTCGCCTGCCGTGGGAGGAGGTGCGCGACTGGTTCCACCTTGCCGACAATTACGTCCATTTGATCGATTCCAGCGCCGAGGCCATGGCGGGCGCCCTCTCGCGCCATTTGCCCACGCCCGACACCGCCCAATTGACCGCATGGTTTGATCGTCAGGGGATAACCCTGCGCCACCTGCCCGGCGCGCCGATCCGCCATTATGACGAGGCGCGCCGCGAACTGACGCTGGATGTCGGCCAACCCCATGAAAGCCTGCGCTTTCAACTGGCCTATCAGCTATGCGCCATCGCTCTGGCGCAGGAAATTGCCGAGACGGTGGCAAAAGCGGGGATGCGTACCCAGACCGCGCAGAATCTGCTCTCGGTGGGCCTTACTAACTATGCGGCGGGGGCTTTACTGATGCCCTATCGCCCGTTTCGCGATGCGGCGCGGCGGCTGCGCCATGACATCGACGGTTTGCGCCAGATCTTCGGCACCAGTTTCGAACAGACCTGCCACCGCCTGTCCAACCTGCAACGGCCGCACCAGCGCGGCGTGCCGATCGCCTTTTGCCGCATCGACATGGCGGGCAATATTACCAAGCGCCACGCGGCCAACGGGTTGCAATTCGCGCGTTTCGGTGGCGCTTGCCCTTTATGGATCGCGCATGAGGCCGTCGCCATCCCCGACCGCATCCATCTGCAGGTGGCCGAGATGCCCGAGGGGCGGCGCTTCGTCTTCCTTGCCAAGGGGCTGGTCAAACCCTCGGACGCCTATTTCCGCCCGCCGCGCCGCTATGCGGTGGTGCTGGGGTGTGAAGTCACGCTGGCCAGCGAGTTCATCTATGCCGATACGCTCAATCTGGAATGCGAGGAGGCAGTGGCGCGGATCGGCATTTCATGCCGCATCTGTTCGCGCCACGATTGTCATCAACGCGCCTATCCGCCCAATGACAAAGCCATCGACATCACCACCAACCAGCGCGGCTTCATCCCCTATCGCATTTTAGATTAATAGGCGGCGGTAAAACGCGCACGCGGGTACTTATGGGCCTCCAGCTCATCGACCATGGCGATGGCATAGTCGGCAAAGCTGATCTTGCTCTCGCCCGTATCATCCACGACCAGATCATCCTTGCCGCCGCGATAGGTGCCAAGGCGCGGCCCTTCGAAAATAAAGGCGGCGGGCGAGAAGAAGGTCCAGTCAATGTCGGTCACGGCGCGCAGGTCTTCAAGGAAGGTGATGCCGCCCATGGCCGCGCCCTTCCACGCTTCGGGGAAATCCGGCCCGTCGATCAAACGCTCGCCGGTGGGCAGCTTGAGGCTGGCCGCGCCGCCCGTCACCAGCAAACGCCCCACGCCCGCCTGACGCAGCGCGGAAAGCAAAGTGTCAGCCGACACGTCGAAATGCAGCGCGCTGATCACCGCATCCACGCCCTTGATCACATCGGCCAGCGCGGCGGGGTTCGACGCATCGCCCGCAACCGCAGTCACGCCATCGGCGGCGGGAATGGCTTCGGGCTTGCGGGCCACGGCCACAACCTGATGGCCGCGAGCGCTCAATTCCTTGGTGATTTCCGATCCGGCGCGGCCGCTGGCGCCCAACACTGCAACTTTCATTTCAACGCTCCTGCTTGATGGGTTTCTGTTGGTAACCAAGTGTGCTATGGAAACGCATCATGCAAGAGAGCACTTTTCTTTCACCTGCTTACCCCGACGTAACCACCCTGGATGATTTGCGGGATGGCGATCCGCGGCGGGGCGATGTGTTTGCCCGTAATTGTCCGACGCGCCAGTTGCTCGACCGGGTGGGTGACAAATGGAGCATCCTCCTGCTCGGCATGCTGGGCGAGGGGGAATTGCGGTTCAGCGCGCTGAAAAGGCGTGTCGATGGCATTTCGCAAAAGATGCTTGCCCAGACCTTGCGCAATCTGGAACGCGACGGATTGGTCACGCGCCATGTCGAACCCACCGTGCCGGTCAGCGTGACCTATGCGATTGCGCCCTTGGGGCGGGAATTGCTGTCGGCGCTGCAAATGCTGATCGATTGGGCCGAAACGCGGATGGGCGCTGTGGCACAGGCACAGCAGGCCTATGACCGGCGCATGGGCAATCAGGCGGCGATGGAGAGCTGATTGCGGCCATTATGCTTGGCCCGGTAGAGCGCGGCATCGGCCAAACGAAAAGCCTCATCAATCGGCAACCCTTCGGTCAAGGGCGTCAGGCCGACGCTGACCGTGGCGCGCACGATTTCGCCCACGGTTGACCGCCCCTCGCTGTCGGCCAATCTTTGGCGTACGCGTTCGCAAATCACCTCGGCCTGATCGATGTCCACGTCGCGCAGCAGAACGGCAAATTCCTCGCCGCCAAGGCGCGCCACCACATCGCCCGCGCGCACCGTGCCGCGCAGCACCGCGGCAAACAGCGTCAGGATGCGGTCGCCCGTGGCATGGCCGTGCACATCGTTGATCCGTTTGAAATGATCCAGATCGAACAGCGCCAGACAGCTTTTCCCACCCCCCGTCGCATCGCGGGCGAGGGCTTTGTCAAAGGCGCGCCGATTGCCAAGCCCGGTCAAAGGATCGGTATTGGCCTCGCGGGCCAGATTTTCCATCATCCGGTGGCGCACCGAATTGTCGCGGATAAAGGAAACGGTGCCATTGGGCACGCCCTGTCTGTCCAGTGTCGCGCAAAGATGGCTTTCAACCCAGACCGGCAATCCGTCCTTTGACATCAGCCGACATTCGACCGCGACATTGGATTGCGGATCGGACAGGGCCTGAAATCGCGCGTCGAACACGGCCTGTTCGTCATCGGGATGCAACAGATCATAGACCGAGCGGCCAATGATCTCATGCGGTTGATAACCCCAAAGCCGAACGGCGGAATCGGAAATAGAGCGCAATGTGCCGTCAATATTGACCCGCATGATGATGTCACCGGTGCGTTCCACCACCAGCCGGTGCAGCGCCTCGGCATCGCGAAGGGTCTGCAGCAACCGCCGCCGCGCCTCAAGTTCGGCCGCCACGGGCAGGAGGATCAGCACGACGCAGGCGAAATAGATTTGCAGCACCAGCAATTTGGTGGCCATGTCCACCGGCAACAGCACGGTCGGCCCATAGCCCGCCATGGTCCCGCCCATTCCGCCGCAAATCAGGATCAACAGCGAGGCGACCGCTCCCAGCCGTCCCAACCGGAATGTGGCCGCCACCATCGGCACCAGCGGCACGATGACCAAAGGCACCTTGCTTTGCCCAAAAGTGATCAGCGTGGCCAATGCGACCGCGCCCAGCAGGCCGAGCCATTCGAGCAGACGTTGACGGCTGAACTTGGACGTGTCGAGCCAGCGCCTGCGCAGGATGAGAAAGATCGGCGGTGCAAAGGTAACGAGGCTGAGCGCATGGGCGCCGAACCAATTGCCCCATGCCCGGCCAAAATCAATGCCGGTGGCCGCGTGGCCCGACCACGCCCCGATAAACGCCGAGGCCGCAGGTGCGATAATCCCCGCAACCAGAAGGAAGATCCCCACATCGCGGATCGATTCGAAACGGATAAAACGCGGGGCAAACCGGCGCATCAGGCTGGCCGCCAGCCATGCTTCGAACAGGCCCGCCAGCGTCAGGGGTATTGTGTAAATTCCGCCAAACCCGCGCAGCGCAATCGCCAAAGCGCCCGCTGGAAAGCAGAAGAGCAACGCCACTTTCCATCGCCGGCGCGGCATGATGGCCAACGCGGCAAACAGGACGGCGCCCGCGGGCCAAACAATGGCCACCCCGCCGTTGAAGCGCGTCATCTGGAGAGCGACCAGCGCCGTGGCGAAATAGAGCAGACAAAGCAGCAGGCTCTGCCTCAAATGCATGGAAACCAGGGCGCGGACTCGGGCATTCATGGTGGCACGCTGCCATGCAATGTTTAACAAAGCATCGCTGCGCCAAAGCTTTCTTTGCGGCATCACCCTTGCGTTCGGCCCCAAAACGAGAAAGACCCCGTGGCGCGCGGGGCGCCACGGGGTCTTTGCTCAAAGGCTTGCGCCCAAGGCTTACTTGGCCTTGTTGACTTCCGCCACGATCTTCTTGGCAGCATCGCCCAGATCGTTGGCCGCCACGATGGGCAGACCCGAATTGTTGAGCAGGTCCTTGCCCAGTTCAACGTTGGTGCCTTCGAGGCGAACCACCAGCGGAACCGACAGGTTCACGTCCTTGGCCGCCGCGATGATGCCGGCGGCGATGACGTCGCACTTCATGATGCCACCAAAGATGTTGACCAGAATGCCTTCGACCGCCGGGTCCGACAGAATGATCTTGAACGCCGCCGTCACCTTTTCGGTGGTGGCGCCGCCGCCCACGTCGAGGAAGTTGGCGGGGAACGCGCCGTTCAGCTTGATGATGTCCATGGTGGCCATGGCCAGACCAGCGCCGTTCACCATGCAGCCGATGTTGCCATCGAGCTTGATGTAGGCAAGGTCATACTTCGAAGCTTCGATTTCGGCCGGATCTTCTTCGGTTTCGTCGCGCAGGGCGAACACGTCGGGGTGACGGAACAGCGCGTTCGAATCGAAGCTCATCTTGGTGTCGAGAACCAGCAGGTTGCCGTTCACGTCTTCGACCAGCGGGTTGATTTCGAGCATCGAGCAGTCGAGCGCGAGGAACGCGTCATACAACTGCTTGGCCAGAACCTGAGCCTGCTTGTTGGTGTCGCCCTTGAGCTTCAGCGCGAAAGCGATGGTGCGGCCGTGGTGCGGCTGGAAACCGGTGGCGGGATCAACGGTGACCGTGGTGATTTTTTCCGGGGTGTCATGGGCAACGGCTTCGATGTCCATGCCGCCTTCGGTCGACACGATGAAGGCGACGCGGCCGGTGGCGCGGTCAACCAGCAGCGAGAGGTAGTATTCCTTGGCGATGTCGACGCCGTCGGTGACATACAGGCGGTTGACCTGCTTGCCCGCTTCGCCGGTCTGCACGGTGACCAGCGTGTTGCCGAGCATTTCCTTGGCGTGCGATTCGACTTCGTCAAGGTTGAAGGCCAGACGCACACCGCCCTTGGCATCAGCAGGCAGTTCCTTGAACTTGCCCTTGCCGCGGCCACCGGCGTGGATCTGCGACTTGACGACATAGAGCGGCCCGGGGAGCTGCTTGGCGCCGGCGACGGCTTCTTCAACGGTCAGGGCCGCATAGCCCGCAGGAATGGCGACGCCGAACTTGGCCAGCAGTTCCTTGGCCTGATACTCATGGACGTTCATCGGTGCTTCTCGCTATTGCAAGCCTAATGGCCCTTTGGTTGGCGGCGGGCTAAGCACAGGTTTCGGGCGATGGGAAGGGAAAGATGTGCTAATCATTCTTAATTGCAAATTTTCCCAAAGGGCGCGTTGACCGTGCTGGACCGTGCCCGCCTTGAGGCCATCATTCGCCGCGCCGGAGAGATCGCCATGTCGCAATGGCCGATCGATAATAAAGCGTTGGAAGTTTTTGGGAAAATGGACGGAACGCCGGTATCGGCGGCCGATCTGGCGGTCGATGCTTTTCTTCGCGGCGAGTTAACCCGTCTCCTGCCTTGCGCCGGATGGCTGTCCGAGGAAACGATAGATGCGCCGAATCAGCGGGCCGGAGAACTTGTCTGGCTGGTTGATCCCATTGATGGGACGCGCGATTTCATTCGCGGACGCACGGGTTGGGCCATTTCCGTGGCCTTGGTCAGCAACCATCGCCCCTTGATATCGGTGCTGCACGCGCCCGCGCGGGACGAATATTGGCAGGCCGAGGCCGGCCATGGCGCCTTTCGCAACGGAGAGAAATTGGTTGCATCGCGCCGGGATGTTCTGGCCGGTGCCCGCGTGCCGACCCGCGCCCTGTCCGCCGAAGATGCGGATATGGAGATGGTGGAGCAGCCCAATTCCATCGCCCTGCGCATTGCCATGGTGGCGGCCGATCAGGCCGATCTGGTGGCGACTTTGCGCTGGGGCTACGAATGGGATCTGGCCGCCGCGGCCCTGATCGCGCGTGAGGCGGGAGCGGCAATCAGCGACGCCTTGGGCGGCAAGCTCAATTACAACAAGCCCGATCCCCGCGTCTTTGGTGTCGCCGTTTCGGCGCCCGCCATCCATGCCGATCTGATCGCGCGCCTGGCCGAACGGGCCGCGCGCCTGGCATAATCTTGGCGGCCACAAAAAAGGCGGCCCGTCGCCGGACCGCCCCTTTGTTCGGCCCCAAAGGGCCAACAGCCTGAAAGCGATTAACGCTTCGAGAACTGGAAGCTACGACGAGCCTTGGCGCGACCGTACTTCTTACGTTCAACGACGCGCGGGTCGCGGGTCAGGAAGCCAGCGGCCTTGACGGCGCCGCGCAGGGCGGGCTCGAACTTGGCCAGAGCCTGGGCGATACCGTGCTTTACAGCGCCGGCCTGACCCGAAAGGCCACCACCCTTGACGGTGCAGACAACGTCATACTGACCCGAACGATCAGCCACGCCGAAGGGCTGGTTGATCACGAGGCGCAGGGTCGGGCGAGCGAAGTAGGTTTCCTGATCGCGACCGTTGACGGTGATCTTGCCGGTGCCGGGCTTGATCCACACGCGGGCCACGGCGTCCTTACGACGGCCGGTGGCATACGAACGGCCCTGTGCGTCGACTTCGCGAGCGCGCAGCGGGGCGGCGGGGGCAGCAGCAGCCGGAGCGGCGGTGCCGATTTCGGCCAGAGCGGAGAATTCTTCAGACATTACGCACCAACCTTGTTCTTGCGGTTGAGGGCGGCGACGTCCAGCGGCTGAGGCTGGGTGCCGGCATGCGGGTGCTCAGCACCAGCATAGAGGTGCAGGGCGCGCAACTGCTGACGGCCGAGCGGGCCGCGCGGAATCATGCGCTCCACAGCCTTTTCGATCACGCGTTCCGGAAAACGACCTTCCAGAACCTTTGCTGCCGTCACGGCCTTGATGCCGCCGGCGTAACCGGTGTGCTTGTAGTACACCTTGTTCTTCAGCTTGTTGCCGGTCAGACGCACCTTGTCGGCGTTGATGACGACGACATGGTCGCCGGTGTCAACGTGGGGCGTGAAGGTGGGCTTGTGCTTGCCGCGCAGGATGTTGGCGATGATGACGGCAAGACGGCCGACCACCAGACCTTCGGCATCGATCAGATGCCACTTCTTTTCCACCTCAGCCGGCTTGACCGACCGGGTGACCTTGGTGAGAGCCTTCATGGCTTTGGTTCCCGTATAAATGACGACCCCGCCACGCGGTCGCGGCGGGGGGTGTGGCGGGCCTAATGTTGCAAACGGCCCCAAGAGTCAAGCATTCTGCGGCTTTCTGGAGCGGTAAAATAATACCGTGGCATTGCATGGTCAGTCTTTCGCCGGGTCCAGCGTCCAGATTTCGCGTGTTTCGCGCATCTGGCCGTCGATCACGGTCTTAACCTTGCGCTCCAACTTCTTCATTAGGCTGCACGGCTTGGTGGATTGGGCGGAAATGCTGATGATGGCCATTCCGCTTTCGCCGTTCGTTGGCGGGAGTTCACGCTGAATCTCGGAATTGAAAGGCCCCGGTCGGAATAGCGAGGCGGGCCAATGGCTGATTGCCGGGCCGGTTTGTTTGGCCACTTGGTCCAGAAATTCGATGGCCTGGTGTTGGGCGTCCGGTTTTAAGGCGGCTCCGTCGATCAACTGTCTGGCGGCTTGGGCTTCACTTTCGTTCAGCGCGGGCGATCGGTGATTTTCGCGAGACATGATCATGCCGGCATGATCCAGTTGGATCGGAAAAATACTGGTAGTCGCCCTGGCTTTTTCCAAAGCGGCCAGATTGGCAAGACGTGGCGGGGCATCAACATCGGTCGACAGCCATTCCCCTTCGATCAGATAGCCTTTTGTATTGGGCCTGAAATTGACGCGATAATGGCGCGTGACCACCAATTCCTTGCCGTCGGCCAGCGAACGGTGGACCTGGCGCGACAGGACCATCGGGTCGGCGGGCGCATGAAATTCGCCTTTGCACGAGCTTTGGGCCGAGGCGGCGGGGCTGAAAGATACCGCGATTGCCCCCGTCATCAGCGCAGGCCCCTTCAATGCGTGGAGCAGCGCATCATATTCGATCTTCTTACCCATTTTTTATCCCACCAGTTTGGCGAGCCACCCAATGGTTTGCGGCAAAGAGGCGGGACATTCCCACGCCAAAATTGCCGGTTCACTATAAGGATGCAGCGCAAGGAGGCGCGTCATACATCTGGAATGAGCTTGAACATTGCTCTTGAACAAAACGCCGACTTCTTGTGCCTCATGAATTTCATCTTGCCACGAATAGATGGATTGCATCACGGGCATAATATTGGCGCAAGCCGCCAGAGATTCCTCGACCAGCACTCTTGCCGCCTTTTGCGCGCTTTCCACATCGGGAAACGGGCACCAGATCAACATGGGCGCGGGCAGATCGTTCATGACCAGCGTTCGCTGCCCAAAGCATGCATGCCCCAGACCGTGGCCAGCAGCAGCAGCGCCCCCACCAATTGATGCGCCACGGCCAGCGGGATCGACACCCCGCTCATCACCGTGGCGATGCCCAGCAGGATTTGCGTGCCAAAGGCCGAATGAATGGCGATCGAGGGTTCACGCAGCCCCCGCTGTTTAAGCGCGCGGGCCAGCACGATCAGCACGCCCACCACCACCCATGCCCACCAGCGGTGGATGAAATGGACAATGGCCGGATCGCCGGTGACGGTCTGAATAAAACTTTGCCCCATTTGGGTCGGGCCGGGCCAGATATGGCCGTTCATCAAAGGCCATTCATCGGTGACATGCCCCGCGCGCAACCCCGCCGTAAACGCGCCCCAGATCAATTGCAGCGCCAGCACGCCCCCGGCCATCAGGCCCAGCGGTGTCATGCGACTGCGCTTCTGCCCCCGCGCCAGGGCTTGAAGATCCAGCGCGGTCCATGCCAGACCCGCCAGCGTAAAGAGCGCCACCCCCAGATGCGTGGCCAGCCGCAGGTGGCTGACCTTTACATCATGGGCGATGCCCGATTTGACCATCCACCATCCCACGGCCCCCTGCAAAGCGCCCAGCGCCAGCAGCGCGAACAGGCGCAGGTGATAGCCAGCCGGAATCTGTCGCCGGACCCAAAAGATGATGAACGGCAAAGCAAAGACCAGTCCGATCGTGCGGGCCAGCAAGCGGTGGACCCATTCCCAGAAAAAGATGGCCTTGTATGTGGCCAAGGTCATGCCTGCGGGGCCGTTAATCAGAATATATTGCGGCGTGGCGCGATATTTGGCGAATTCGGCCTCCCACGCGGCCTGGGTCAGGGGGGGCAGGGCGCCGCTGACGGGTTTCCATTCGGTGATCGACACGCCCGATTCGGTCAGGCGCGTGATGCCCCCCACCACGACGATGCCCACCACCATGGCGGCCACAACCCACAGCCAACGTGCGATCTGCAACGGGCGGGCGCTGGAAGAGAAACCCATCTTCATGTCCTGTGTTCTTGGTCCAGCCTCTTAAGGGGAGAGATCCGACATCGCCTTGATCCAATGAATGCAATCATATCGCAAGTTTAATTCCACGGAAGGGCCGGGATCGGGGTTGAAAAAATGTAACCTCTTGCCACATGATACATTATCACATATCGGAGCGCTTATGTTCACCCCCGCACTTGCCTTGATTCGCGCCAAACTCGATCGACTCGGCGTTGCGCTTTCGGCGCTTTGCCTTGTGCATTGCGTGTCGGGCGTGGTGCTGGTGGGATTGATGGGCGTGGGCGGCGGCGTGCTGCTGGATCCGCATGTGCATGAAATCGGGCTGATGGCGGCCATTGCCATTGGCGCGCTGGGGCTGGGCTTTGGTCTGGCGCGGCATGGGCGGCGTGAACCTTTGGTGCTGGGCTGCGCCGGGCTGGTGCTGATGGCGGCGGGGCTTGTGGTCCCGCATGGCTTGCCAGAGATCGCGCTGACGGTCCCGGGCGTCATTCTTCTCGCGATTGCCCACATCCGGAACTTGCGCCACGCGGCATGACGCGCCAATAGCGCCAAGCATGAGCGAAACGATCTCCCTGACTGTGAATGGCGAACCGCGCCGGATTGCCCATGGCGCCAGCGTGGCCGACCTTGTGGCCGACATCGGCCTTAATCCGGCGAAAGTCGCGGTGGAGCGCAATGCGATCATCGTGCCGCGCAGCACGCTGGCCGATGTGGCATTGGCCGATGGCGATGTGCTGGAGATCGTGCATTTTGTAGGGGGTGGTGACGTGAACGCAGATGACACATGGACCGTTGCGGGTCGCACTTTCCGTTCGCGCCTGATCGTCGGCACCGGCAAGTATAAGGATTTCGCCCAAAATGCCGCCGCGCTGGAGGCGTCGGGCGCGGAAATCGTGACGGTGGCCGTGCGCCGCGTCAATGTGTCGGACCCCAAGGCGCCGATGCTGACCGATTTCATTGATCCGAAAAAGATCACCTATCTGCCCAACACCGCCGGTTGCTTTACCGCCGAGGACGCGATCCGCACGTTGCGCCTTGCGCGTGAGGCGGGCGGTTGGGATCTGGTCAAGCTCGAAGTGCTGGGCGAGGCGCGCACGCTTTATCCCGACATGCGCGAAACGCTGCGCGCGACCGAGGTGCTGGCCAAGGAAGGCTTCCTGCCGATGGTTTATTGCGTCGATGATCCGATTGCGGCCAAGCAGTTGGAAGAAGCGGGCGCCGTGGCCGTGATGCCGCTGGGCGCGCCGATCGGTTCGGGCCTTGGCATTCAGAACAAGGTGACGATCCGCCTGATCGTGGAAGGCGCCAAGGTGCCGGTTCTGGTCGATGCGGGCGTGGGCACGGCCTCGGATGCGGCGGTCGCCATGGAACTGGGCGTGGACGGTGTATTGATGAACACTGCCATTGCCGAAGCCAAGGACCCGATCCGCATGGCCCGCGCGATGAAACTGGCGGTTCAGGCGGGGCGCGACGCCTATCTTTCGGGCCGTATGGCCACGCGCAAATATGCCGATCCGTCCAGCCCGCTGGCCGGGATGATCTGATCGGATTTGGCATCATCTAAACAAATCGGACGGGGACGCTAAAGGGCGTCCCCTATGACTTTCTTTAAGATGGTTAACGGGTTTTCAAGACCTTGAAGGCAATTTGTGACCGAGGCCGGGAATCATCCGGGCCGAGGGATCACGAAGATGGCACAGACAGGAACTGCCACGCTTGCAATCGCCGAACTGCGCGAATTCGCCGGTTTTACGTCTTGCGAACAGCGTTATATCAAGCGCAGCCTCGATGTTGGGTTGGGGCGTCAGGACGCTTTCAAGCTGTGGGCGCGTGATGCGGCGGAAAACGCCAGCATCCGCAGCCAATATGTCATCTATCAGGAGTTAAAGGCTCTGCGCGGGGAAAAGCCCAGCGAGGATTGCCTTGACGCGCTGGAAAGCTTTCTGGGCAAGCTGGTGCGCCTGACCGCTTTCGATCTGGCGCAGGAAAAGTTGACGGGCTTTTCCTCGTACCGCTTCCTTTACGAACGCCTGTTGGGCGCGGATGTGCGGCCCTGGTTGCCTTCGGCCTTCTGTGCGGCGGCGGCTCTGCCCCAGATCCGGCCCGAGCGTCGCAAGAAGCTGCTGCAATCGATCAGCGAGGCCGCGGCCACCGCGCCGGGCTGGTCCACGCGTGAACCGGCCTTCTATCCCGAGTGGGTGGATAAAGAAGCGGCCTGATACCGCTTTAACGCAGGGAAAAGGCGCGAAGGGCCCGGCTCTTCGCGCCTTTCTCTTTGTCTTGAATACGGGCGGGCAAAACAAAAGGCGCGTGAGGATCGCTCCCCACGCGCCCTTGTTATGAAATCGGGTCGATCAGGCCAGAACCGGTTCGCCCAGCAGCTTGCGCGCCATTTCGCGCACTTCGGCGCCCATATCTTCGCGCGCCAGCGACAGGGCCAGCGTCGCCTCGACGAAGCCGACCTTCGAGCCGCAGTCATAGCGCTTGCCTTCGAAGGTCACGGCGTGGAACGGCTGCTGGCCGATCATCTGGGCCATGGCGTCGGTCAACTGGATTTCACCGCCCGCGCCCTTGTCCTGCGTTTCCAGAACCTTCATCACTTCGGGCTGAAGGATGTAGCGGCCCGAAATGATCAGGTTCGACGGCGCTGCCTCGACCTTGGGCTTTTCCACCAGGCCCGTCACTTCGGTCAGATTGCCCTGGGCCTTGCCCGGTGCGATAACGCCATAGGACGACACTTCCTCACGCGGCACTTCGAGCACCGAGATCAGATTGCCGCCGGTCTGGTTATAGGCTTCGACCATCTGCTTGAGACAGCCCTTTTTACCGACCATCAGTTCGTCGGGAAGGATGATGGCGAAAGGTTCATCGCCCACGATTTCGCGCGCGCACCACACCGCATGGCCAAGGCCCATCGGCACCTGTTGGCGCACGGTGACCAGATTGCCCGGCTTGATCCGTGTGTCGTCCAGCACGTCGAGCGATTTGCCGCGCGCGGTCATCGTCGCTTCGAGTTCATAGGCCGTGTCGAAATGTTCAACGATCGCCGTCTTGCCGCGGCCGGTAATGAAAATAAGCTGCTCGATGCCGGCCTCGCGCGCTTCATCAACGGCATATTGAATAAGCGGGCGGTCAACAATGGTCAGCATTTCTTTGGGCATAGCCTTTGTCGCAGGCAGAAAGCGCGTGCCAAGGCCTGCTACGGGAAATACCGCCTTGCGGACGGGCTTAATTTCTTGCGAATTAGTCATCATACCTCGCTTCCATTCCCGACTGCTCACAAGAGCTAGACGTAAATCTACCTAAATTGCAAGTTCTACAACTTGGTTAATATTTCTCGGCCAGCCTTTCATAATCCGCCCATTGCCGAGCGCGAAAATGCCCCCTAAACGGAAGCGATGGACAAGATCATCATTCGCGGTGGCAAGCGACTTTCCGGAAGCATTCCGGTGTCGGGAGCCAAAAATTCGGCCCTCACCTTGCTGCCCTGCGCGCTGCTGACCGAGGAACCCCTTACGTTGCGCAACCTTCCGCGTCTGGCCGACGTGGATGGATTTCAACATTTGCTCAATCAATTCGGCGTTTCTACGTCCATCGCCGGGACAAGGCCAGAGGATTTTGGTCGAGTTATGACCCTTCAGGCCACGCGCCTGACCAGCACGACGGCGCCGTATGAACTGGTGCGCAAGATGCGCGCCTCGATTCTGGTGCTGGGGCCGTTGCTGGCGCGCGCGGGCGAAGCGACCGTCTCGCTGCCCGGCGGCTGTGCCATCGGCAACCGTCCCATCGACCTCCATCTCAAGGCGCTTGAAGCATTCGGCGCGACGATTGAATTGACGTCCGGTTATGTCCGCGCGGTTGCGCCCGATGGTGGCCTGCCCGGTGGGCGCTATGCCTTTCCGGTGGTGTCGGTCGGGGCCACCGAAAACGCGCTGATGGCGGCCAGTATGGCCAATGGCACGTGCCGTTTGCACAATGCCGCGCGCGAACCGGAAATCGTCGATCTGTGCAACCTGCTGGTGGCCATGGGCGCCCAGATCGAGGGCATTGGCACATCGGAATTGACCATTCACGGGGTCAAGCGTCTGCATGGCGCGACCTATCAGGTCATGCCCGATCGTATCGAGGCCGGTTCCTATGCCTGCGCCGCCGCGATCACGGGTGGCGAGGTCGAATTGCTGGGGGCGCGCGCGGACGAAATGGACGCGACTCTTGCGGCTTTGCGTGAAGCGGGCGTGTTTGTCGAACCGCGCAAGGACAGCATTTTCGTTGCGGCCAATGGCCCAATTCGGCCCGTTACGGTTGAAACTGCACCCTATCCCGGCTTTGCCACGGATATGCAGGCCCAGTTGATGGCCATGCTGACCCGCGCCGAGGGCACCAGCGTGTTGACCGAAACGATCTTTGAAAACCGTTATATGCACGTGCCGGAACTGACCCGAATGGGCGCGCGGATCGAAACCAAGGGCCGCGTGGCCATTGTTCATGGCGTGCCCAAGCTGACCGGGGCCGAAGTGATGGCCACCGACCTTCGCGCATCGATGAGCCTGGTGATTGCCGGGCTGGCGGCAGAGGGGGAGACGACGGTCCACCGCCTCTATCACCTCGATCGTGGTTATGAGCGGTTGGAAGAAAAATTCGCGCTGCTGGGCGCGGATATTGAGCGCGTCGGCAGCGACTGACGCCCTTGATCGGGCCATGACCCGGCGGCTGGATCCGCCGCCGGGTCAGGTTCGTTGATTAGCGACGCGCCTCGACATAGCGGCAGCGCTTCTTGGCCGTGATCGTGCGGTCAATGGCGCGACCCGCAAAGGCGCCGCCCACCGCGCCCGCCACCATGCCCACCGGCCCGCCCAGCGCCCCATGGCCCAGCAAAGCGCCGCCCGCGCCGCCCGCGATCAGGCCGGCCGTACCGCTCGACTTGCGGCATACCTTGACCACGCGCTTGGCAGGGCGCGCTTCGGCCGCAATGGGCGCGGCCACAACGGCCAGAGCCGACGACATGGCGATCAGCTTCAAATAGTTTCGCATATGGGATCTCCTGTTTTGATCAGCGTGGCGCCTATCAAGCACCAACGCAGTTCAACTCAAGATGAACAACTTTTGCGACCAAGTGTTCCATCGTGTTGCATGAAGCCGATCAGGGACGGACCGGCGTCTCCACTTCGCGGCAGCGCTGCTTGGCGGTGATGGTGCGTTCCAGCGCCTGTCCGGCAAAGGCCCCGGCCACCGCGCCGCCCGCCGTGCCCAGAATGCCGTTGTCGACGACCTTGTTGCCCAAAACGGCCCCGACGGCGGCCCCGGCCACTGCGCCGGTTGTGGCGCCGGTATGGTCGCAAACCTTGGTCTTTTGCATGACAGGCGCGGGACTTGGCACAGGCGCGGGCTTGGCCGCAGCGACGGCCTTGGGCTTGGTGCTCTTTTTCTTGACCGTGGCCGACAGGCCGGGCTGGGCGCAAAGGGCAAGGGCGATGAGGCCAAGTCCAAGGCCCGACATGTTTCCGATTTTACGCATGGAAATTTCCCCCTCCAATGACGGCCCACACCGAAGTTTCGCAAAGCGGATGCTTTCGAAACGTCATTGACGGCCAATTAGGGGGATTTACTCTAAGCCGGAGCGTGTATCAACCGCGACGAATGGTTGACAGACCAGCCATATTCTGACCGCTCCCGCCAGCCCCGGAGGTGTGTCGCAGGCAATCCGGTCCGCATCGATTCGCGCCACCAATGCGTTGACCGAAACCCCTTCCTTCGCCGCGGCATCGCGCAGCATGTCCCAGAACAGCGGCTCAAGGCTGATCGACGTCTTGTGTCCGGCGATTTCGACCGAGCGTTTGACAGGGGGGTGATAGGGGATGGGCATGCTGACGGTTTTACGGGAGATGAGGGGTTAGGGATAGGGGCCTCCGGCAGGCAAAGGGCGGGGGCCCTTTGCAATCCCGTTAAGGGGGGGGGGGGGGGCGCATGGATGGCGGGGTAGTTTGATGCAATTTGAAGCCTGCGGCGCGGTGAACTCGCGCTATCCGCGCCGCAGGCTTTCAATTGTCAACGTCGCGTCCGACACAAAGTGCCGAACCCATGGCGCAACGAATACAGTAAAGGGAGCGCGAGGGTAATAACCCTCGCATCCTTCCCTTCCCCATTCCCCAAACAAAAAAGCGCGAGCCTTTCGACCCACGCCCTTTTGCCATCAGTATGATCGAGATCGATCAATACATGTGCTGACCGCCATTGATGCTCAGCGTCGAACCGGTGACGAAACCGGCCTCTTCGGAGCAGAGGAAGGCCACGCCGCGCGCGATTTCCTCGGCATGGCCAAGGCGGCCCACCGGGATCTTTGCGACGATCTTTTCCAGCACGGGGGCGGGAACGGCGGCCACCATTTCGGTGTCGATATAGCCCGGCGCGATGGCATTGACGGTCACGCCGAACTTGGCGCCTTCCTGGGCCAGAGCCTTGGTAAAGCCATGGATGCCCGATTTGGCGGCGGCATAGTTGACCTGGCCATACTGACCGGCCTGACCGTTGATCGAGCCGATGTTGACGATGCGGCCCCAACCGCGTTCGCGCATGCCGGGGAACGTGGCCTTGGCCATATTGAAGCAGCCGCCAAGGTTGACGCGGATCACTTCGTTCCAGTTGTCGAAGGTCATGCGGTGCAGCACGCCGTCGCGCGTGATGCCGGCATTGTTGACCACGACATCGACCGGGCCCAGATCGGCCTCGACCTGCGCCACGCCGGCCAGCGTTGCTTCGTGATCGCCCACGTCCCACTTATAGGCCGCGATGCCGGTGGCTTCGGTAAAGGCCTTGGCCTTTTCTTCATTGCCCGCGTAATTTGCGGCAACCGTGTATCCCAGATCCTTCAGTGCGAGGCTGATCGCCTCGCCAATGCCCCGCGTACCACCTGTAACGATTGCCACCCGCGTCATGCAATTCCTCCAAAAGATGTCGGTATGCAGAGTGCTATCGGCGCAATGCGACAGTGGCAAGTAAGTTGCGCGGCCCGTGAGCGTAAAAATTGCGTAATTTGGCGCTATTGTGGAGGGAAGTTACGAAAAATGCTGCGATTGCGAAGTTAATTATCGGTTTACGCAATTGCAGCAATGTATGGCACACATGCAATATTGCTCCGTAAATACCAATATAATGCGGCAATTGTCTGTCAAATTACAGTTCAGCTTTTGACGAAACCCGTCAGAACCGAAATTGAGTCCCGACAAAAACCGCCTGACTGTCCGATTTGGCGTCACTGGTTGGTTTCAACCTGTCGCGGTCCTGAGAATAGCGCACGCCCGCCGTCACGTCGAAATTGCGCGTAACGCGATAGGACCCGCCAACGTCAACCGTCTGTTCGCCATTGCTTTCCAGCGTGCGGGGGGCGCGGCCTGCGCGTTCACGATCGACCAGTTGAATATGCGGCGCCAGCCGCGAATCGCCGCTCGTTTCGATCCGTGGAAAGGCGGATAGATCGGGCAGGTCATGCTTGGTCCGGTCATTGCCCGGCAGCGAATAGGTCGAGGTCAGCGTCGAAAAACCCTGATACCCGCGCGACAGGCCCAGATTATAGGCATTGGGCGCCACGCGCTGGTTCGGGCCGGGGTTCTGGATGCGCGGCGCATTGATGGATGGGCCGCGCACGACAATTGCCCGCGCGGTTTCCGCATCAACCCGCACCGCCACCGTCACTGACCGGTCCGGCCTTGCCGCCAATCCGGCGGGGGTGAAATGGAACAGCTCCTCCTTGCCGCGCATAAATTGCGCCTGTTGCCGGGCGGCCATGGCGCGGGCGGCTCTGGGGTCCATTTCGCTGGGGGAAAAATCGCCCTGATTGGAATCTGCACTGGCGTTTTCGATCACCGTGTCAAACCGCGTCGAAAAGGCCAGAACCGCGCTGGGCAAGGCAAGCAGGGCCACAGCGGCGGCCATGACCAGAGAGGGCATTGAGTTGCGCGGTGCCAAAGGAAGCGTTGCCTGCATGGTCGATTCTTGAATCACGGGCCGGACTTGATTCCGACCGAAACCTTATAGGCGTTGAATCATAATCGCGCCATGCTGAACCTTGGCTGCACGGCGTTTGAATGTTCAGCCAAGGTTCACCCCGTCACCGGCCATGAAAAGACATTGCCCATCGCCCCTTGTCGCGCGCTTTTTGGCGGTTATAGAGACTTGCCATTCGTTGCGCGCGTAGTGAGCGGACCGGGCGGCGATGACCAGTTTTTTTGGGGCCCAAGCATTTTGGGTTTTTGAGACGGAAAGTGCAGAACCGATGATGGCCAGCAAGGCTCCTGCCCGTAAGTTTATCAGCCCGATGCTGCGTGGGGGCGCGGTCGCTCTGGCCCTGTTGGCGCTGGGCGGGTGCAAGATCGGCGGTATGCGCGTGCATAATCCGATCCATATCAAACATCACCGCGTGACCCGCAGCACGGTTATGCTGCCGCCTTCGAATTTGACGACGATTGGCGTGAATGCCTATCTGTGGCGTGCGGCGCTGGAATCGGTGTCCTTTATGCCTCTGCTGCAAAGCGATGCGAACAGCGGCGTGATCGTGACCGACTGGTATTCGAATCCGTCGAATCCGGGTGAGCGTATGAAGCTGACCATCGCGATTCTGGACAAGGATCTGCGTTCGGACGCGTTGCGCGTGACGGCTTCGCGTCAGGTTTCCAAGGATGGTTTCTGGGCCGACGCGCCGGTGGCGGCGGCCACGGTTCAGCGGCTTGAAGACGTTATTCTGACCAAGGCGCGCGACCTGCGTCAGGCCACGCTGATCAAGTAAACTTCAATTCTGACCGTTTGCCTCCTGCCTTGCCCCCATATCGGCAAGCCGGGAGGCTTTCTGGTATAAAGGGCCAGCAGGCATAAAGGGTATTTGCAATGAGTGAGCGTTTCGATTCCAGTGTTGCCGATGGCAAGTGGCAGCGCGTGTGGGACGAGAAGCAGAGCTTCCGGGCCGATGACAAGAGCGCCAAGCCGCGTTCTTACGTCTTGGAAATGTTCCCCTATCCATCGGGGCGCATCCATATCGGCCACGTGCGCAATTACACGATGGGCGACGTTCTGGCCCGCTATAAAAAGATGCAGGGCTTTGAAGTGCTGCATCCGATGGGCTGGGACGCGTTCGGCATGCCGGCTGAAAATGCCGCGATGGAAAAGGGCGTTCACCCCGGCGGATGGACCCGCGACAATATCGCCAACATGAAGGCCCAGTTGAAGCGCCTTGGCTTTGCGCTCGACTGGAGCCGCGAGATCGCCACCTGTGAGCCGGAATATTATGGGCAGGAGCAGTCGCTGTTCCTCGACCTGTACGCGGCCGGACTGGTTTACCGCAAGGAATCGACGGTCAACTGGGATCCGGTCGACAACACCGTGCTGGCCAATGAACAGGTGATCGACGGGCGCGGCTGGCGCAGCGGCGCGCTGGTGGAAAAGCGCAAGTTGAACCAGTGGTTTTTGAAGATCACCGACTTTGCCGACGAATTGCTGGAGGGGCTTTCGAGCCTTGAGCATTGGCCGGAAAAGGTGAAGCTGATGCAGGAAAACTGGATCGGCAAATCGCAGGGCTTACAGTTCCGGTTCAAGCCGATGCCTCCGTTCACGGACGATATTGAGGTCTACTCGACCCGACCGGATACGTTGTTCGGTGCGAGTTTTGTAGCGATCGCGGCGGATCACCCGGTTGCACAGGCTCTTGCCAAGCAATCGCCCGAGGTGGCTGGGTTCATCGACAAATGCAAGCAGGGTGGCACCACCGCTGCTGAACTTGAAACCGCTGAGAAGCTGGGCTTCGACACCGGGTTTGAAGTGTTGCATCCGCTTGATGATGGTTGGACGCTGCCGGTCTATATCGCCAATTTCGTGCTGATGGACTATGGCACGGGCGCGGTCTTCGGCTGCCCGGCGCATGACCAGCGCGACATTGATTTCGCCCGTAAATATGGCCTGCCCGTAACGCGGGTGGTGGCCGATGGCGACAACACCGCGCCCGTTTTCGAGGGCAATGAAGCCTATACGGGCGCGGGCACTCTGGTGAATTCGCGCTTCCTCGATGGCATGGAAGTCGAGGCCGCCAAGGCCGCCGTCATCGCCAAGGCCGAGGCCGAAGGCTGGGGCGAGGGCAAGACCGTGTGGCGCCTGCGCGACTGGGGCGTTTCGCGCCAGCGCTATTGGGGCACGCCGATCCCCTTCATCCATTGCGAGGTTTGCGGCGTGGTGCCGGTGCCCAAGAAGCACCTGCCCGTCACCCTGCCCGAGGATGTGACCTTTGACGTTCCCGGCAACCCGCTGGATCGCCATCCCACGTGGAAGCATGTCGATTGCCCGCAATGCGGCCATGCCGCGCGGCGCGAGACGGACACGCTCGATACTTTCGTCGATTCCTCTTGGTATTTCCTGCGCTTTGCCAGCCAGCCCGATGACGCGCCGTTTGATCCGGCGGAAATCGCGCGCTGGCTGCCGGTGGGGCAATATATCGGCGGGATCGAACATGCGATCCTCCACCTGCTCTATGCCCGTTTCTGGACCCGCGCGCTGGCCCGCATCGGCAAAATCGATGTGAAGGAGCCCTTCGCCAGCCTGTTTACGCAGGGGATGGTGACGCATGAGACCTATAGCCGTGTCGATCCGTCGAACGGCCAGCCGATCTGGTATGCGCCCAGCGACATCACCCGCACCGGCGAGGGCGCGACTTTGAAGGCCGATGGAGGCCCGGTCGAAATTGGCCGCGTAATCAAGATGTCGAAGTCCAAGAAGAACGTGGTGGACCCCGACGAAATTGTCGCCACCTATGGCGCCGACGCGATCCGCTGGTTCATGCTGTCGGACAGCCCGCCGGAACGCGATCTGCCGTGGAGCGAGGCCGGGATCGAGGGTTGTGCGCGTTTTGTGCAGCGCTTGTGGCGCCTGTTCGCGCAATATGACGCCGCCGCAACCGGCGAGGACAAGGCCGTGGATCGCAAGACCCATCAGACCGTCCATGCGATTGCCGCCGACATTGAGGCTTTGAGCT
The DNA here is from genome assembly GCF_057401885.1 of Novosphingobium sp. 550D. Classification (NCBI taxonomy): domain Bacteria; kingdom Pseudomonadati; phylum Pseudomonadota; class Alphaproteobacteria; order Sphingomonadales; family Sphingomonadaceae; genus Novosphingobium; species Novosphingobium sp. 550D. The sequence goes on from NZ_CM171613.1 coordinate 1,071,774, forward strand.
TCAACAAGGCCGTGGCGCGCATCTACGAACTGACGGGTGTGGTCGAAAAGGCCGCGCCCAGCGCCAGCCGCAGCGCCGCGATCAAGGCGATCCTGCTGCTGATCGCGCCGATGATGCCGCATCTGGCCGAAGAAGCGTGGGCAAGCATCGGTGATGATCTGATTGCCGACGCCGCATGGCCCGCGTTCGATCCGGCGCTGTTGGTCGATGATGAGGTGACCATCGCGATCCAGGTCAAGGGCAAGCTGCGCGACACGATCACCGTGGCCAAGGGCCTGCCCAAGGATGAATTGGAAGCGCTGGCCTTGGCTTCGGCCAATGTGCAGCGTATCCTTGAAGGTGCCGAGGTCAAAAAAGTGATCGTGGTGCCTGATCGTCTCGTGAATCTGGTATTTTGATGATGCGTCGCTTCCTGCCCCTTTGTGCTCTTGTCCTGCTTCCCGCCTTGCAGGGCTGCGCCTTGCAGCCGCTCTATGCGGGCGGGAGCCAGGCGTCTGTGGCGCAGGGGCTGGGCTCCATCTCGGTCTCGCCCATTCAGGGCAAGGCCGGGTGGCTGATGCATAATGCGCTGGTCGACCGGCTGGGGGCGGAACCGGCCTCGGGTGAGGCGCGCTATCGTCTGGATGTAAAGCTGGATGACAAGCTGCTGGGCCTTGGCCTGTTGTCGAACAACACGGTGGGGCGTGAACGCCGCATCCTGCGCGCGCGCTATCAGTTGGTTGATGCGGCCAGCGGCGATGTCCTGCTGGACGCGACGGCGGGATCGGACGCGGGGTTGGACGTGGTCTCGTCCGAATATGCCACGGTTGCGGCCGAACAGACCGCTCTGGAGAACCTGACCAAGGTGGTGGCCGGGCGCATCGTCACCAATCTGGCCGTCAAGCTGCGCGCGAGGCGATGAAGGCCACCCAGCGCGATTTCGCGTCCATGGCGCCCAGAGCGGCGCAGAGCATGCGGATATTCTTTCTTTGCGGCACCGATGATGCCAGCGTTCAGGATGCGGCCTTTCGCATCGCCTCGCTCTTGCCCGATGCGGGGGAACGCGTGGAGTTTTCCGGCGCGGAATTGAAGCGTGACCCGGTCCGACTGGGGGATGAGGCGCGATCGACGTCGCTGTTTGGCGATACGCGCCATATCTGGGTGCGCTGTTCCGGGGACGAGGCGCATGACGCGGTTGAGAACCTGCTCTCCAGCGATGTCGCGCCATGTCCGGTCATTATTCAGGCCGCCAATGCCAGCGACAAGTCGCGCACGGCCAAGCTTTTGGAAAAGCGCGAGGATGCGTTGGTGGCGATGTTCTATCCGCCCGATCTGGGGTCGGTAACGGGCACGGTGCGCCAATTGGCCGATGCCGCCGGCGTGCCAATGGACCGCGAATTGGCCCAGCGTATCGCAGCTGCGGTAGGGTTGGATACAAGGTTGGCGGCGTCTGAAGTTACCAAACTGGCGCTCTATCTGGACGCGACGCAGGAACGTCCGCGTGCCGCCACGCGTGAAGCCTATGAGGCAGTGGGCGCACGGACCGAAGAGGATGGCTTTACCACTTTGGTAAATGTTGTCCTGGGCGGGGATGCGGCCAAGTTGAATGCGGAGCTTCGCCGAATGGCAGAGCTTGAGTTGAACCCGGTCGGCCTGCTGCTGGCATTCGAGCGCCGCGTTGCCCAATTGGCACAGTTGGCGAGTCGCATGGGAACCAACGCGGATATTTCGGCCTTTATGGAGGCGGAAAAAGCATCGCGTCGGGTGTTTTTCAAGGATGTTCCGGACCTTACGCGTCAATTGCGCATATGGCGGGGGCGGGCTTTGGCCCGACTCGCCCAACGACTGATGGTTCTTCATCGCAGCCTGATGGCGAATAACCATAGTGCTGAATTGCTGCTTGCCCAGGAATTGGCGGAAATAGTTCGCTACGCAAAAACTCGTTTCTAAACGCCGGTTTGCCGAACCAATTTACAGAGACGTTAGATATCTGAACAAGGTTTGAGCAAATTTTTATTTTGCTGCAATGCAGCGGCGTGTTAGGGTTTTTACCTAAGGGTGGCCAGATCGGAAGTTAACAGGACTTGCGCCTTTTTCGAACCGACGTTGATGCGGCAAAATTAGCAGGGTGGAGCAAGCATGAACGCGCCAGTAGCACGTGTTTCCGGTTCGTTGCGGAAACGAGCCAAGGCAAGAGCCAAAGCATTGCGTATGCCGTTGATGCCTTCGTTGCAGCAACGACGCTTGCAATGCCACCTCATCTTCATGCTGGGTGACATTCTGGCAATTTTTGCGGGGTTTGTTTGCGCCGGTTATCTTCGCCAGGACGCTTTAACCGAATCGGCAACTATTTTGCCGCAATTGGTTTTGCCGGTCTATCTGTCCATTGCTCTGTACAATGACGCCTATTCCCTCAATTCTTTGAGCAGCACGAGCCATAGTGTGACGCGGGCGCTTTTGGCGCTGGGTGTGTCCGTTGCTGCGGTAACCTTCATCACGTTCTACGCCCGCTCTGCGGCGGAGTATTCGCGCAGCTTGTTCACCATTGGCGTTGTGCTGTCGGCTCTTTTTGTACTGGTCAATCGCGTGCTGATGCGGCGTGTGGTGCGCTGGCGTTGCGGTGTTTCGGTGATCAACCAGTTGGTTATCGACGATGGCGGCCCCAATATTACCCTGCCCGGCGCATTTCACGTATCGGCCCAGAGCTTTGCACTGACGCCCGCGTTGGATGACCCCAACGCGCTTGATCGTATCGGAATGATTATTCGCAATGCGGACCGTGTTGTGATCAGCTCGGTACCGGAGCGGCGCGCCTGTTGGTCGATCATCCTGAAGGGGGCCAATGTCGCTGGTGAAGTGGTGGATGACACTGTGCTTGAACTTTCGGCACAAGGCGCAAGAATTGCCAATGGCCACGGGTTGCTGCTGGTTTCAGTAGGTCCGATGGGGCTGCGCGATCGGTTGCAGAAGCGGATGCTGGATGCTTTTGTCGCTGGTTCGGCGCTGCTTTTGCTTTCGCCCATTCTGCTGTTGGTCGCATTGGCCATCAAATTGGAAGACGGCGGTCCGGTATTTTTTGTTCAGCGTCGCGTTGGGCGTGGTAACCGCTTTTTTCCGATTTTCAAATTTCGCAGCATGAGCGTGAACAGGGTTGGGCGTGATGGTACGCAATCGGCATCAAAGGATGACAAGCGTATTACGCGGGTGGGCAAGATCATCCGTTCGACCAGCATCGATGAATTACCGCAGCTATTGAATGTTTTGCGTGGGGATATGAGCCTTGTTGGCCCGCGTCCACATGCCACAGGTTCATTGGCGGGGAAGAAATTGTTCTGGGAAGTTGACCCGCGTTATTGGGAGCGACACGCGCTTAAGCCTGGATTGACCGGGCTGGCCCAGGTTCGTGGCTATCGCGGTGCGACCGATTGCGAAACCGACCTGACCCAGCGGCTCTATGCCGATCTTGAGTATTTGCATGGCTGGTCGCTCTGGCGTGATATTTGGATCATGTTGATGACCATTCGGGTGGTTGTCCATTCACGGGCTTTTTGAGCGATACAGGGCGGATCTGCGTCGGATACGTATTTGCATGGGTGCCAAGGTGGCGAAAATGGCAAATGCTAAGCGGGAAATTGGGTTGCATGCGATGAATACGACAGCGCGAGCGGCACTGTCATGCTGGACTTGTTTTCTCGATATGTGTATTCGCTAAGTGCTTTTACGGGTATTCCTTCGTCGGTGGAAGGTGGCAATATTTATGACGCCTTTCATGGCTAATCGTATAAAAGTGCAGCGATTTTTTGGCGCAATCTGTTTGCCATATCGGTTGGCTTTTGTGACGAATGGGTGTTTCGCGCCGACATGTGCAGATACCGGGGAGTAGCCAGTGCGTAGCCTCCTCGTTAATCAAGGTCGAACGGGATCTCTGGCGGCGGCCTGCTTCCTCATGTTGTTGCTGGCGGGGGGCGGCGGGGACGCGGCCCCTGCTTTGGCGGGCGTTGTGCAGGCCATTGTTGCTATAATCGCGATGGTCTGGCTTCTGGCCATGCGCCGCGATGAAGGAACACCGCCGCTGACGGCTTACGCGATCGCGGCTCTGGCCATTGCGGTTCCGGTTCTCCAACTGGTGCCGCTGCCTTCTGCGGTTTGGCAGGCCTTGCCGGGGCGGGAATTGATGCGCGAGTCCCTGACATTGGTGGCTGCTGCGAATAGTTGGCGTCCGTTGAGCCTGTTTCCTTTTGAAACTTTGGCTGTTCTGATGACGCTTGTGCCAGCCGCGATCATGCTTTTGCTGGCGTCCTCGCTTCGTTCATCGGGACGGGTGCTGCTTTTGATCCTTCTGGTTCTGGTGTCTCTGCTGGCGTTGGCGGTTGGTGCGGTCCAGGTATCGGGTGCTGATGGCAATCCATTGCGGTTCTACAATCCGAATTCGGCCATTCTTTCCGGTTTTCAATCCAATCGGAGCGGGCAGGCTGATATCTTTCTGATTGCGATCGTCTGCGTCGGCGGCATCACTCGCGAACTGTATCCCAAGGCGGCGATAGCGAACCGTCGCTGGCGCTTTCTGCTCCTTAATGGAACCATCGGCTTGCTCTTTGCGCTTGCTGTGGTGCTGACGCGTTCGCGCTTTGGCATGATGATGGTGCCTTTCGCGCTTTTGCTTCAATTGGCCTTTTTGCGACCCGCGCTGGGCATGTCACGCCGGGCCATGGCGGTCGGCGCCGGGTTGCTTGCGTTGATCATCGCGGGTGGGGTGGCGCTGATCGGCAGCATTCCCAAGGTCAGTTTGGCCTTGAGCCGCTTTACCACCACCACCGAATTGCGGCCCGAAATCTGGAAAGACACGCTCTATCTGATTGATAAATACGCTCCGTGGGGCACCGGGATGGGCACGTTTGAGCCTGTTTTTCAACTTGATGAACGGCTTGATTGGCTTGGCTATCGCATCATCAATCGCGCGCATTGCGACTTTCTGGAACTCTATCTCGAGGGTGGTATTCCCGCCTTGGTCATTTTGGCTGTTATTGTCGCGATCGTGGTCGGGGCGGCCGTCAAGGGTCTGCGCCAATCCTCTGGACCCGGCAAATGGCAGATTTGGTGTGCGCTTTGGGGCCTGTTCCTGATTGGAGCACATTCAGTGTTCGATTATCCATTACGCTCTATGTCTGTTGAAGCTATATTTGCGGTGATGGTTGCGATCATCCTTTGTGGTGCGCGACAAAAGACAACTCGTTCCGAATTGGAAATATAGGTATGAAGATGGTGGAACGGCGCACAATTGGGATCGTTTTGGCGCTCTCTTTGGCTGGTTGCGGAACGGTGAGGCCGAATGCGTCCATCCCGTCCGGCAATGCGGCGTATCAGTTGATCCCTGCCACAGAGAATGGCTTTGATCCTGGCGCTATTCAGCCGGGAGACAGGCTTGCGATCCGTGTCGTGGGCGAACCTGATCTGAGCAATGAGCAGTATTGGGTCGATGGCGCGGGCCGGGTTCAGATGCCGCTGGTGGGCGAATTTGCGGTGGTTGGGCGCAATACCCAATCCGTGCGTGAGGAAATCGAAAAGCGTCTGGCTGTTTCCTATATTCGCAACCCGCTGGTTTCCATCAGCATTGTGGAACACGCCAAATATGGCCTTACCGTTGAAGGTGAGGTGCAAAAAGCGGGCCGTTTCGAAGCATCGCCGGGCATGACGCTGTTGGGTGCCATCGCCTTGGCCGGCAGCCCGACCAAGGATGCCAAGCTTAACGAAATCTACCTTTTCCGGGAAAGAGGCGAGAAGCGTATAGGCGCTCGCTTTAACCTGTCAGACATTCGCAATGGCCGAAATCCCGATCCGCAAATCCTGCCCGGAGATGTGGTTGTGGTGGGCCGTTCCGCCCTGAAGGGAACCTGGCATGAGGTTCTCGCCGCGGCGCCCTTTGCCAATATCTATTACAACGTAGCGCGTTGAACCGTTGTCGGATCAGGCACAAGCATCAGGAAATTTGACCTTGTCTACAGCTGCTGCACCCGAAAATCCGGAACAGGAAAACCCCTTTGGCCAAACGGGAGGGGGGCTGAACTTTCGCTATATTTATGCGATGTTGCGGGCCAATCTCACCTTGGTCGGGTCGCTGTTTTTCGGGTCGATACTTATATCAGTAGCCGCAACCTTGTTGCAGACGCCGATCTATACCGCGCGCGGCACGATCCAGATCAACAGCGGCGCCAATCGCGTGCTGTCCAAGGATAATGACGAAAGTCAGGGTGAAGATGCGGCCGCGATGCAGGATGCGGACCGCTATCTGAAAACGCAGGTCGACATTCTCAAAAGCCGATCTCTGGCCTTGCGTGTGGTTGATGCGCTTAAATTGGTGGACAACCCTGCATTCTATACCGCCATGCGCGGAAAGCCGCCACGTGCGGGATCTACACGTACGCAGGCGTCGTTGGGGGCTGCCAGCCTCGTGATGAAGTCGCTCGACGTGACGATTCCGCGTGACAGCCGAATTGCGACGATTTCGATTGAATCGGCCGATCCTGTGCTGTCGGCAAAGATTGCCAATGCCTATGCTTCTGAATTTATTCAGTCGAACCTTCAGCGCAAGTTTGAAAGTTCGGGGTATGCACGCGAATTTCTCGCTCGGCAATTGGTGCAGGTGAAGGACAAGTTCGAACAATCCGAACGTACGCTCAACGATTATGCGCGCTCGGCCGGGTTGATTCACTCGGGCAACTCCACGCCGGGGGCCAACGGCCAGCCCGGCATGCAGAGCACGTCGGTCATCGGTGCCAGCCTTAATCAGTTCAACCAGTCGGCCAATGACGCAAAGGCCCGTCGCATCGCCGCTGAATCGCGTTGGCGCGCGATCAACGCCGGCCCCCTGCTCAACGCATCGGAAGTCGTGACCAATGCCGCGGTTTCTTCGTTGCTGACCCAGCGCGCGACGGCATTGGCCGCTTTGGAAGAAGAGCGCGCGCGTCACCTTGATGGCTATCCCACCGTTGCGGCCAAACAGGCCCAGGTCCAGGCTCTCAACAGCCAGATTCAGACCCTGGCCAATAACGTGCGCAACGCGGTTCGGATGGAATATGAAGCTGCGCTCAAGTCTGAGGTCGAGCTCAATTCGCAGGTTGATCGGCTCAAGGCCGATACGCTCAATGAGCAGGATCGCTCTGTTCAATATAACTTGCTTCAGCATGAAGTCGAAACGAACCGCCAGCTCTATGACGGCCTGCTCCAGCGCTACAAAGAGCTGAACGCTTCGGCAGGGATCAGCACGTCGAATATCTCGGTGATCGATATTGCCCAGATTCCCTCGAGGCCCAGCTCGCCTGATATTTTGCGCAACCTCCTGTACGGTTTGGCGGCCAGCATCGTGCTGACCACTACCATTCTGCTGATCAAGGAGCAGTTTGACGATTCAGTGCGCATTCCCGAGGATATTGAAAGTAAGCTTTCAATCCCGCTTCTGGGCGTGGTTCCGGTGTCCAACGGTGATAATCCGGTCATGGATCTTGATGATCCCAAATCCCAGATATCCGAAGCGTATAACTCGCTGCGTGGCTCTCTGCTTTTTGCGACACCCAAGGGCTTGCCGCAGCTGATGATGGTGACCAGCGCGCAGCCAGCCGAAGGTAAGTCCACCAGCAGCTATGCCATGGCGCGAACTTTGGCGCGAATGGACAAAAAGGTTCTGCTGGTTGACGCTGACTTGCGTCGCCCGTCACAGCATCGACATATCGATTATGACAATCAAAAGGGCTTGTCCGATGTGTTGACTTCGCGCGCAACCATGGCGGATCTGGCGCAGCAGGCGCCCCAATCGACCTTGTGGCTCCTGACTTCCGGCCCCATCCCTCCCAGCCCGACCGAACTTTTGTCGAGCCTGCGTATGCGTGAGGCGTTGGAGGAAGCCAAAGCCGTCTATGATGTGATCATCATTGACTCGCCGCCGGTTCTGGGGCTCGCGGACGCGCCGATGATTGCCGCAATCGTTGAAGGTGTTGTGTTCATTGTCGAATCCGACCGCAGCCGGCATGGCGCGTTGAAAACGTCCTTGCGTCGTCTGCGCGCGGTGCGTCCCAATATTTTGGGCGGCGTGCTGACGAAGTTCGATCCGCTCAAGAGCGGCAGCCGCTATTCGTCCTACTATGGCTATGAATATTATCAGTATCAGTACAGCTACGGCCAGCGTTGATCCATGAGAGTGGGGCGACCGCAGAGCACGATGGGAATGGTTCCTTGTTAACAAGACCTGTTCGATGGGCTGCGGCCACTTTGGCTGGCGCTTATGCGCTGCTGGCGCTGGTTGTCGGCGCCGACAGGGGGGAAACGGCCGGCAAGGTTCTGCCTGCCGCGATACCCTCTGCGCTGCGAGTGAATGCGCAGCTTGCTGATCTGCGTTCTGCTTTAGGTCGAAATGATAATGCTTCGGCCGTTGAATACGGGCGTGAAGCGATACGGAATGTGCCGCTGGATCCAAGGCGCCTTGGACTTTATGCCACCGCACTGAGCCGCAAGGGGCAGGGGGAACAGGCCTATCAGGTATTTCTGACCGCCGGAAAAATGGGCTGGCGCGATCCGATCACGCAATATTTCTGGATGCAAACTGCGATGGCGCTGAACGATGGCCCAATTGCGGCTTTGCGTCTGGATGGGATGTTACGGACCTGGCCCAGTTTTGCGTCGAACGCGGAACTGACGGCACCCTTTGAGGCCAACCCGCAATTTGGCGATGCATTAATTGCGCGCATAAAGGCGCAGCCTGAATGGGTGCGCGATTATGTGGCCAGTACCAGATTGCTCGAGGGGCAGCGTCTGGCCAATCGGCTGGGGCTGCTGCACCGACTTGCCGATAGTGGAATGAAGGTCGGTTGTGCGCAGATCGCTCAGGTTGTGGAACCTTTGGCGCGCAGTGGCCTGATCGATGACGCCTTTAGCCTGTGGCGCGACCATTGCGACGATAAGCCGGCCGGAGCCATCATGGATGGCAATTTTGACGCCTATAGTCCTGATTATGAGGAAACCGTGCCGTTCCGTTGGCGCGTCCCGGCATCGGGCGATTTGAACGTTGAAGGTCAGCGTCAAAAGGCGGGCGGAAAATTCCTGACGATGCGCAACGTATCGCCAATGCCCATGGTTGCGGCCAGTCAGATTGCGATGGTTGAGTCCGGCATTTACCGGATTACGTGGATGGCCAAGGATGAAGATGGCAACACCAGCAACGCGCTGACCCCTCAATTGTGGTGTTCGGATGCCAGTGAAATTCTGCCGACCAAGAGCACGGCTTTGCCGCGAGGGCGTTGGCAGGCGGATTTGCGGATCGGGCAAACGTGCAAAGCATGGACATTGCAATTTACGCTTCAGCCAACGCCGCGTCCGATTGTATTTGGTTCGGTGTCGTTGATCAAAAGTGCCAATTAATAAATTTCTGGTGCGATTTATACCCTTCGGTATCGGCGCTGGAATTCGATCATTGGCAATGCAAATGGTGAACAGCTTACAAATATTTTGTACAGAACGACGTTTTTATGGGTTTATGGCGATTAACCTTCCAACGAAATTGGAACTGGGCTAAACTCTTACTACCTTAGGGGTAGGGTAAATTATGGGTAAATTGCGGCCAAAGCGGTTGGCGTTGGTTTGGAGCCAGTTTGCCGCATATCATGTTGATCGTTGCGAAGCATTAGCCGCATTGGCGGCGGAGATGGCAGAAATTTATGCGATAGAGGTAGCGACCTCATCCAAACTCTATGCTTGGGCGCCGTCAGGATCTGTTGCCGGGGCCAAAAAAATTACGCTTTTTCAAGATAATAAATTTGAAGAAGTGTCCTCTTTGCGCCGATTTGCCAAACTCTTTTCCCAGTTGGTGCAATGTGATCATGTGTTTATGGGCATCGGTTATCATGAACCGGAAATTATCCCTTTGGTTTGGATATTGCGCCTTTTTGGCGTGAAGACATATTTGATGATTGATTCCAAATATGATGATTCACCAAGAAAGAACTGGTTCGAATTTTTGAAGTCTGTTGGCCTCTCAGCCTATTCCGGGGCGCTGGTCGCGGGAAGAAGACATCGTGAATATGTCCAATTCCTTGGATTTCAAAATAGGCCGGTACTGCTCGGCTACGATTGCGTCAGCATCGACCGGATGAAGAAAATTGCTGTTGGCGATCATCATGTGGTTTCATGGCATGAACGCGATTTTCTTTTTGTGGGTCGCTTCGTGGCCAAGAAGAATATTCTCAATATGCTTGACGCCTTTCACAGGTATTGTGAGCAAGCAGCGAGCAGTTCCCGGCGGTTGATATTGATGGGAGATGGGCCGCAGCGCGCCGAGATCATGGGGCGGATTAGAGATCTCGGGTTAACTGAAAAAGTAATAATGACTGGATTTCTACCTATTAATGAGGTAGCCACAGCCATATCCAAATCCTTGGCTTTGCTTTTGGTAAGCGATGAAGAGCAATGGGGGTTGGTCGTAAACGAGGCTGTCGCTTTAGGGATTCCCGTCATTGCGTCGGCCAGTTGTGGGTCAACTGATCTGTTGGTTCGTAATCTCGTTAATGGCTTTGTTGTTGAGGCGCGTTCCGCCGAAGCAATTTCTGCGGCCATGTTGAAAATGGTCCAGTCCGAGGATCAATGGCGCGCTATGGCGAAGGCTTCATCGACGTTTGAACAAATGGCGGATGTCGGCTTCTTTGCAAATTCCGTGATGCAGCTTGCGGGATTGAAATAAATAATTGGCCACTGTGGCCGAGTAGAAGAGGGAATTCTGTGCAAGCAGTCGGCTTCCTTTGGGCCCAGTTTTCAGCCTATCATGTCGACCGTTGCGTTGCTGCGGCCAGTCGCCTCGCCGGTAAAGCGCAAGTCTATGCGGTGCAGGTTTGCACCAAATCCAATCTCTATGTTTGGGAACCGTTCAAGGACGTAGAAGGCGCGACGACGGTTACGCTGTTTCCGGACACGCTTTATGAGGCTACGACGCCTTGGGCGCGATTTCGCAAACAATACAATGTCCTGCGCAAATGCAAAACTGTCTTCATCGGCGTTGCATACAGCGAGCCTGAAATCCTGCCGATGGTGCTTTTGCTGCGACTGTCAGGCGTTCGCGTCATCATGATGAGCGCCACCAAATATGACGATTACCCAAGGTCGGCATGGATTGAATTGGTCAAGGGCGCGTTACTTTCGGTCTATCAGGGCGCCATCGTCGGTGGCCGCCGACAGATGGAATATTTGCGGTTTCTGGGGTTTCGAAAAAGGCCGATCCTGACGGGTTACAACGCCGTCGGACTGGACCGCGTCCGTAAGCAGGGCGAGAAATATTTGCCGGTTGAGGGCGTGTCGTTCCGTGATCGGCCTTTTGTCTATGTCGGACGTTTCGTGCCGAAAAAGAATTTGGAAGTGTTGATAGATGGCTTTTCCCGCTATGTACAAAGCGTAGGCGCTGAAAACGCCCACAAATTGGTTATGGTGGGTTCCGGACCGCTTGAAGGTGCGTTGCGTGAACAAATCGCCGCGGCATGCATCGATGATCTCGTGGAATTTTCGGGCTTTCTTACCGCCCCTGAGGTGGCCGGTGTGTTGGCAAAGAGCCTGGCGCTCGTTTTGGTCAGCACCGAGGAGCAATGGGGCTTGGTCGTCAACGAGGCTTTGGCCTTTGGCGCGCCGATGCTGACCTCATCGCCGGTCGGTTCCAATGATGCGCTGACGCGAAATCTTGTAAATGGTTATATCGTCGAGCCGGATTCACCAGAAGGCGTCGGTCGCGCGATGGCCCTGCTGTCTCATGACGAAGAATCCTGGAACTGCATGAAAGAAGAATCGCTCAAACGCCGTTGGATGGGGGATTCGGAGCGATTCGCCGACGCGGTCGAGGTTATGCTCTTTCCAGATTCATCTGAGGCTAAAGAGCGTGTTGCGCGGTTTATGCAGGAAATGGGAGCGACGCTCTAAGGCTTCCTGGTCGAATCGGGGATTTGATGCCTTGCCTTGTCCGCCCCTTGTCCGACCGCTATGCTGACAATATCGTTGATGAGGCGATGCAAGGCATCACGGATATAACAAGTCGCCGAATATCAGTAGAGACTCTGCGTAGCGTTGGTTCCGCCACGCAGAGTCTCTGTCGATTATCAGTTCACACGACGCAAACTTGGCGTGTACATGCGGACGGTAAAGTTGTTAGCCGCGCCGCTTGGGAACGCGAATACAAGGCTTGGCATGATATAGGCCGTGGCCCCGTTTGTTAGCGTGATTGCCCCATTCCCAAAACTTGCCACCGTAGCCGTGGGCGTGAACGCCGTCAGGATGTCGGTCAAAAGCGCGTTTGAGGAATTGTAATTAGGCAGACTGAGCGCCATGGCCCCGTTGGTGCCGTCAAAGCCCGACAGGGTGGTCAATCCCGTCAAAGACCCTGCCGTCAAAGCGATCGGCATGTAATACATCCATGTCTGGCCGCTGATGGCGGGAACGGATTTGGTCGATTCGCAATAGACAGTAAATTTGCCAGCGCTTGTGGTTGTGCCGGCGAATTGCAACTCGATAAAGCTGCCGTTACTGTCGGCACCCACTGCATTCACAGTGATTGTCAGGCCGGCCAACCCACCCGACGATGTGCCCGACCAACCCGTCGGCCAGGTGTTGATGCCGCCGCCGACCATCGTCCGATTGCGAGGCAAAAGCGGATATTGGGCCAGCGCCCTTTCTCTACCGATTCGAGCCGCGCCCGTATTTACAATCCAATCACCGGTAATGAACTGATCAGCGCTGCCGGCCGTAATCACAGGCGCTTTTACCCGGACCTGCCATGTCGTTGGCGAGGCATGGGCAGGCAGGCTTACGGGCTGAATGAGGCGCCCGGCCGTTTCCGGCAAAGGAACCGTTCGTTGAAAGGCGAGCAGGTTGTTGGCATAATTGAAGACTTCGACGGTAACCTGCGACACGCTTCGGATCGGGGCTCTTTGCAATGCCAATTCCAGGAAAATAGTACCTTGCCCGTTGGGCAAACTGGCGGCGGTGAACCCGGAAACCATGCCGCCCCCGGCCGCACCCACCGTGACCAGATCCCAATCCTGACCGCCGCTTGTATCGCCAGTACGAACTCTGGTTACCCCGCTCATCGGGGTGCGCATGATCTGGCTTACCCCGTTGAGCAGGCAGACGTTCTTCGGGTTGTCGCTGACCGGATAGAGTTCGACCCGGTTGACATCACCCGGCCAATAGCAGGCCCAGTCGCGCAAGCGGCCACACAGATGGCTGGAAAATGCCAAGGGAACCGTCCCGCTGGCATCGTCAAACTCAAAATCGCTGTTGGTGTTTGAATAATTAGGCGATCGTCCGTTTGGCCATTCAATAACATGGGTATATTGGCCGCCGACATAGATGTCGCCGCCCATACGCATGCCGCGCAAATTGGAAATGTAGGAGCGCATAAAAGGAACATTGGGCGACGTAATTGAGGCCACTCGATTATTCTGAATGCGCAAGCCGGAGAGATAGCCGGTGTCGGTCGTGCTGGGGCGATAGGTGGCGCGATCGGTGCCGGAGGACGTGTCCTCGGTCGCGATCAGGATGCGCGGGCCGCATTGCCCCGCAACCTGCCCCTCGGCGCCGAACTTATTGGCCTCGATCATCGAGCCATGGCCGCCATTCGTGTCGCCACTGTCGGACACGTTGGGCTTAAGCCAAATATCCGCTTTGGTCGGCAAACTGGCCTGGCCGATGAAGTCATTGCGCCGAATGTGAAAGCTGCCCGAAAGATAGGGGCCAACGGCGATATGATATTCGTTCGGGCCAAAGCTGTTATCCTCGATCACCATTTGATCGACGTAGCCCCCCCACGCAATCCCGACGGTCGAGTTGCCCGGCTTCCCCGCGAAAAAACAGTCCTTTACCTTGAGGTAAGGGCTGTCCGAGGAATTGTTGCTGATCGCGCATTCGGTATAGTTGTAGAACAGGCAGCGGGTGAATTGGCAAAGGTTGATGACGTTGACGGCCGTACGCGTCGATTTGTACGCGCCCTTGCCGCCGACAAAGATGATGCCGTCGCAAACAATCGAAAAGGGTTGGCCGGTCTGCTGGCAGAAATATTTGCCATCCGGGATTCGAATCACAACCGTCCAGGGAATGCGCGCGACAAGACGCAACGAACCGTCAGTCAGCGTCAGATCACCCGCATCATAGATCCCCGGTTCGATCACGATGCCATTTTGATATTCCAACGGCCCGAGCACGCCCGTGGGGGCGGCCGAACGCGATGAAATCATGTTCAACAATGCGGCATCAAAACCGCCTTGGTCTGCGGTTCCGGACAATCCGTCCCCCACGGCACCGATTTGGGTGGGGACAATCGAGCGGGTCTGCGCGGCGCGTAAGGCAGCGGCAGCGTTGCTGGCGGCCTGCGTCGCCAATCGGCGTGAAACCAAATCAATCATTGCGCCACCCGGTAGTTAATGGTTCCCGAAATGATGGTCATGCGCAAATACAGCTGCGCTCCCACTTCGCTCTCATCCCAGATCGCCTCGCAGCAATTGGTCGAGAAAACGCCCGAAGGCGCGCCGCCGATGGTAATGGGCAAAGATGTGATGCCTCCATCGGTTGAACGTTCGATGGAAACATTCCCCTCCCATGTGCCCGAAAGAGCCAGAATTACACTGCGCCCGATGACGGGCAGATAGGGGCCAACGCTGATGCTCGAACTGGCCTGACCGGAGAGGGCCGTTGCAGGTCCGCCCGTCGTGGTGACAGGAAGAGGGCTGGTGCTCGATACAAAATTCGCGAAATTATCGGGCGCCGAAAACGTCATGGCCGTGGGCGTGATATAGCCGGATGGGATTTTGATAGGGGTCAACATAGCTCGTCCTTTCGAGTCTAACTGAAAGGAATGCTAACCATATCGGTACATGTAGGAAACGCAAAAATCCAATTTAGGGTGTTGCTGCGGATTGGGAACCGAGTGACAGGCGAGGATTTCGAGGCAAGGTTCAAATCGTTCAGTCAGCACTCACCCAAACCCATTTAGTGCTTAGGGCCATCACCCTGCACCGGGCGCAGGAAAGAAGGGACTCACCCTATGAAAAAGGCATTGTTCACACTGGGGATGCTGATGTGTGCCTCACTTCCGCATATAGGCGAAGCGCAAGCGCCCATGCCCAAGTTCGTGTGGGCCCATTATTATCCAGTCATGCCCAATGATACGCATATGCAATATGGTGCGACCTATCCCATCACGCTGATGATGCCGGATGACAAGTCAGGTGCTGACTTTCAGAATAGATTTGTTGCAATGCTCAAAAATACCGGCGTTAATGGGTTGAGCTACGAGATAAATCCGCAAATAAATAGTAAGGCGCCCGGCCTGTCTGCTTATGAAAAAATGGTAGCGTTTCTAGAAAAGTCATCCATCGCTGTCGCACCTTGCATTGATGCAGGATATTACCCCGGCATTGAAAATGACATTTTCAATATTATCACCGGCGCCTATGATGTCGCCCGTAAATATTCAAATCCGGCAATTCAAAGGGACGGTCGCCTGATCGTCTTCTTTTATGGCTCGCGCGAATTGTCAGCAGATTTTTGGTCCACGCTGCGGCAACGCTTGGCCAAGGCAGGTTACAAGGTGTTTTTGGCCGGCGATATAGGGGTGGCCAATGAAGCGCCGGGGCAAAAGATGGCCATTGCCTCGCGCTTGGCGCCCAATTGGGATGCTGCCTATAATTTCTCAAGCGCAGGCACGGGAAGCGCGGCTGACTCCAACCGGAATTTCTCACTGAACATTCAGAAAAGCGGAAGGTTCTGGATCAATAGTGTGATGCCTGGATACTTTCGGGGAAGTGCGCGAAATGGACAATACATCGGTTTTGGCGTGGATGCGCTGGGCACTCAAAGGCTAACCGATTATTGGAACGAAATCATAAAATCGGGATCCCCTTGGGTCTATTTTACAACCGCTAATGATTTTGTTGAACACACAAACCTCATGCCGGACAGCACGTGGGGCTACACTCGTTCCGATATCAACCTGTGGTTTTCCAGTAAATTCCTGGGACGAACATATCCATTGCGACCAGCATTTTACCTGACATCACCGCAAATTATCTATCCCGATGATAAAAGCTCGATTGAAATCGCCGCGATCAACCCTTCGACGCAGCCTCTCAATCTGACCTATCGGTTAATGGATGGGCAAGGCAACGTGCTGAAAACTGGTATATTTCGTGCATTGGCCTCGAATTTCAGCGCACTCAAAATACCCGTTATGCGTCCATCTGGATCTGCAAGCTCCTATCGCATGGAAGTACGTGGCGCAGGTGCACAAATTCTATCCGCCCCAGTTCTGTTTCACAACGGTCCGCGTGCTGCGGATCGCCCCCCCATCAATTACTATAGTGTGAGCAGTCGCGAATTTTCACCGGGCGATACTCCACTTTCTATTGACTGGCGCGCGGGCGTCTTCACGATCAAAGGTTTGAATTTATTAAATGTTCTTTCCGCAGATCTTTTGATGAACGGTAATTTGATCGATCAGGTTAAACTGCCGACGGGAAACCCTGTCTTGTCGGTTAATCGCAGGCTCTCATTCGGTCGCAATTCCAACGATAATGGCACCCGATCTGGCGAGCAAAATAAGTATGTCGTGCGGGTTGTCTATAAAAGCGGCTATATCTGGTATTCTGACGCCTATTTCGACAAGCAGGGGTAATGGAGAAAGTTCACCTTAATTTTTCTCCAAATACGCCAGCGTTTGGCATTGAGCGTCCAATTCGTTCATGGGCCATCGGCGGCGAAATATAGAAAAATTCCATTTCATTCAAATCTCTGGATCGGCTTTTCAAAGTTTCCCCGCACAAGAATATATATTTTGCATAGAGTTTTGTTGCAGTGCGAAATCAAACCTCGACTCTGCCCTCCACAGTGTGCTACTGGTTTACACCTAACTAGGAGAAAGCTCAGATGGCTACTAACATGCTTGTGGTACTCGCCGCTGCCGGTTTGGTGGCCGGCACGCCCTCTCAAAACACGCAGGTTCGCTCGTCGGCTGCCATTCCGGCTGCTGCAAAGAGCCAGTTGGTTAACGCTGCTCCCAAGCGTAACCTGGGTGCATCGTGCCTTGTCTCGGCAAAGCGGGTTGCTGGTAAGAATGCAGCGACGCGTTGCGTCGAAGCTCAGGCCACTCAGGCCATCAGTCTGGGCGCTTGGAACGCAATGTCCAATTTCGCCTTGCCGATGGTTGGTGCGATGGCTGGTTCGTTCATCGTAACCGAAGTGATCAATGACAATAACGGCAATACGACAGTCGTGATTTCTTCGCGCTGATCTGTTGCTTTAAGCCTACAGCTTAGAAAGCCCCTCCTGTTTTCGGGAGGGGCTTTTTTATTGTGCTTCTGACCTGCCCCCCGAAAGTTCCCCCAATCTGATGTAGAGTCTGCCACTGTAAGGAGCAGACGTATGAGGAAGAGCCGTTTCACCGAGGCGCGGATTATCGGGATGATCAAGGAGTGTGAGGCGGGACTTCCGACTGTGCCGGTCACTTATCTCACTATGCCACCTTGGCTTCGAATGCGCGCGGGCTGATGCTCCATCCGGAGTATCGCAGAAGAGCCAGGATTTCCTGGCTGTTGCAAAGATCCTGATGTCGCGTTCGAGAAGATTGTCGTCGATCGCCATCCTGGCGTCTTGGGCATAGCACCTCACTGCCCACAATCCCC
Organism: Novosphingobium sp. 550D; assembly: GCF_057401885.1. Lineage (NCBI taxonomy): Bacteria > Pseudomonadati > Pseudomonadota > Alphaproteobacteria > Sphingomonadales > Sphingomonadaceae > Novosphingobium > Novosphingobium sp. 550D. The sequence continues at coordinate 1,089,446 of NZ_CM171613.1, forward strand.
TCGTGGACACAATCAATCATGTCGACAGCGCTGAACAGGTGCAGCGCTTTGCGCGCTTACGCTGGAGACAGAGCCATTGCCTTCCAACGATTTCCCAACAATTGGGTAATAGACCTGATTCAGCCCTTCATCGGCAGAAGATGGTGCAATGTCACCGCAATCGACATCAGACACAGGCCCAGCAAGGGCAAGGCATGCGCCAATGAGATGTTGCTGCGGCCACATGTCTTGCTGGCTGCGATCGTGAATGCGGCCAATATCATGGGCTCGCTATAGCGTTGATAGGCGGCATACGTCAGCATGAGTGCGCAAAGAAAGCCCGCCAAGGCCAAGATTTCGGACGGCAATTGGCCCGCAGCTTTCAAATCCAGTGCCATCAGCAGCAGAGTCGTCGCCCCAGCCATGGCCATGATCAACACGGCCGCGGAATGATGTCCGACCAGGCCGATGCGCGCGAGGCTCCATGTGATCGAGCCAAACCGCCCGGCCTCTGGGATCGGGTCGGTTGGTACGACCGACCACAGGGCCAAAACCAAGAGATTGAGTGCGATGAACAGGACTCGATTCCTGCGCTCGCGGCCGAGGGCGATCCATTGTTGAAAGCGTAACGCACCAAATCCAACGCCCCACATGCCCGCAACGCCCAGATGACCGAGCAGGGCATAAGGGAACAACCCTTTTGGGTTTAAAGCCGCCACCATGCCCGGCGGCGTCAGTCCACCCCATTGCCGGATGTAAACCGCCAGCATCAGCACGGCGGGCAGCGCCGCGATACCGACGGCGAGAATCTTGGTCACAGAACGTGTGGCCAAGGCCCGAATGCCATATAACAGTCCGACAAACGGTAACAAAAGGTGGCGCGTGCCCGCAATCAGCAGGAGTTGCGCCGCTTGGGCGATCAACCCCGACCTTTCCCACCCCAACAAGGCGATGAGCACCAGCGTCAGTGCCGGACCATCAGTCCCGAAATAGACCGCCCCGGAAATGACATACCAACAGGCCGTCAAAGGCAACGCCAGCAGCAGAGCCATGGCGGGGTCGGCATGACGGCGCAAATGACGGATCAGCAAAAGCGGACCCGCAGCGCTGATGATGAAATGGGCCAGCCGTACCACAAGGGAGGAATTGTCCACCGTGGCCAGCCCCGCAAGATGTCCGATCACGCCCATAAGCGCGTGGTACAAAGGCAATGTGGTTGCCGTTGCAGGATAGGTCAGCAGATCGCCGGGGTGGTTCAGGAAATAGTTGATCTGGGGCAGATGGAATGTGACAGCATCATAGGCCAAACCATCATGTCCGGCATTGCCCGACAAAACGATCGGCAAGGTCAGGCACAGGAACAGTCCGAACGCCCATCGCGCATCCATCACGCGCCTGATAATTCCAATATCAGCCATTGCTTTGCACCATATCTGTTGGCGCGCTCAACTCGACCCAGCTTCCGTTGGCCTGCTGTATGCGCCATCCGGGCAAGGCCATAGCCGCCTCGCGCGGCAGCATCAGGTTGACATGCCAGGCCGCCAGCTTTGCCTGTGTGTCTGCGTCAATCAGGCCATGCCGCAAACCATTCAGAACATTGCCTATTGTCGCATTCCGCTCCTGCTGACGGCGGATGGCATCGGGCGAGGACAGGTAATAGACATTGCCATCAAGGCCGCTTTTGCGTGCGATCGTATTCCACGGCGCCAAGACCCAATTCTTTTTGGGCGATACGATCAACAACCTGCGATCCACCCGGTCGCCGCGAATTGTCGAGAGCAGCCCCAACGCATCGGCAGGAATGGATTGATCGACAAAGCCCAATTTACTGTCGAGCCGATAGACCGTGCGGTCGCCCGACAGGTTGGCCGCCAGAAACAGGCCCAGCCCCACACCCAGACCGGACATGGCAAGCGGCAGGCTTAAAAAGTCGCCCAGAGCAAAAATCTTGATCCCGCGCCTTTGCGTCAAGGAGCGCAGGGCGCGCAGCACAAGCATGGCCACCGCAATCACCAGAGCCAGCTTGATCCACTTGCCATCACTGGTGACTTTCAGGACGATCAGCGCGACCAGCAGCATCGCGCGTTCCAGTCCATTGAGCCATTGGGTGTCCTTCAGGCGGATGAGCGCCAGAACGAAGAAAATCAAACTTGCCGTTTCCAGCCCCCGGGCAGGGCTGAGCAGGACGGCGACCGGAATGGGCGCGATTTTCCAGCCCCAGGTCAGATAGAGGCCGCCCGCCAGCCAGATCAGCATGCTGCCCAGAAGGATGGCGCCAATGGGTGCCTTCAACGCCGGGGACAGTTTGCGCCATTCCAAAAAGGAGAAAAGCATGGCGCCCAAAAACAGCGCGGTTTGCAAAATGGGGCCGGCAAAAGGATTGTCTTCCAGCGGGTAAGCCTGAAGCAACACCCGCGTCATCATCATCTTTTCATCCGGCGTCATCGGCTGGATATTGTGCAACGCGCTCCACCCGGGACCGGCCATGGACAGCAATAACAGCCCCCATGCGGCCGGAGATGTCGAGCGCATCGCCAACAGGGCCAGTCCGGCAAAGCCGACCAGCGGCCAGCCGACCTTGAGCGAAAGCAGATTGATCGGGATGAGCAGGGCGGTCATGGCCACCACCCGCCGCTCAATCAGAAAACAGACAAACCAAGCCCGAAGCGCCAGCGCGATGAAGGTGAAGGAGAAATTATGTTCCTGAAGCCAAGAGGCCTTGTTGAACTGGATCAGTTTGAAATCGATAAACGCCAAAGCCACCAACAAGGTCAGGCGCATTAACGGATCGGTGACGCCAAAACTGTTGCCCAGCACGCGCCAGATCGCCGTCCCTGCCAAGGCGCCCGTGGCCAGATAGATTGTGACCAAAATCCCCGGTTGGGTAACATCAAGATGCAACCATCCCAGCAGCGCCAGCAATGGCGTCGATCCCGAAACCATGGAATGGGTAACGTAATCGTCCAGCCCATAAAGTGAGGGATCAGCGGCCTTTTGCAAAAAGGGCGCTACCACCGCGTCAACCGCGGTGAAACGCGCATAAAGCAGCAGCAGGACAGCAAAGCCCAGCATGGCCACAAGGACAGGCGCCATACGGTCAGAAACAGAATGAGCCTTTGTCACGCCACGGCCCCTTTTAGGTTGATTTTTGTCGGAGAAACAAACGTGTCAGCAAGAAATTGACGACAAAGGAAATACCCGCCGCGCCCACCAGCACGATCAGATCCGCCTGCGCCATACCCGCCAGAAGGCGTCCCAGCAGCCATACACAGCCCAAGCGGACGATAATGGCGCCTTGCGATGCGGCATAGGCCTTGCCCAGCCGCAGCCATGTGAGGCGGCCATGGCGAAACACCCAGAATTCAAACAGGACATAATTGAACGCAACGCCCACCAGAAAACCCAGCGCGGCCCCAGCGACAAGCGGGACCCCCAGCAGGCGGCGCGAGGCATAGCCAATGCCAACATCGACTCCCAGCCCCAGCACAGCCACGGCGGTATAACGCACAAGCTCCATCAAGGCTTCGCGTCTCTGGTCGGCGGGTGCGGAAATGCTCATGCCTCGCCCAGAAGATAGCGCATGTCGGCCTTGGCAAAGGCGGGATCGAGCGCGGGCATAACGTCAAAAAGGTCGTAGATGTTGTCGATCTTGCCGCCCATCACCGAGTAGAAATTCGGCCCCCGATGGTGGCGGTGCAAAAGGATCGGGCGGCCATCATCGCGTTCGTTGCGGGTCAGCACCGTCTTCACGTCGAACACCGACTTCACATACTCCAGGTCACCCGCGCAGGGCATATAGCGGCGGGTGTCCATCATCATGTGACGCCAGCGCGTGTTGGTGGACAGCCCATCGCCCACCGCATAGGCCGAGCGTCCTCCCTGGCGGTCCACCCAGCTCATATGCGGCGTGTAGCGCACATGGGTAAGCGAATAGAGATTCTCCGACGGATAAGGCATCATTGAAAAGAATGGACCGTCCATCACGGTCACGGCCTTGCCCTTCATCTCTGGCGGCGGGGCCACCAGCGCCAATTCGGCCCATTCATATTTCAGCGGCAGCGGCTCAATCCCGCTGTTCATCAGCACGCGGTTCAACCCGCCATAGGTGACGTTGAACACATGCGGCGCGCTCACCACTTCGCCAGATGCGAGATGGACCAGACAGGCATCCTCGCGGAATTCCACTTTTTCGGCGGTCTGGCCATGGCGCAGCGTGATGCCGTGCTTTTCCATACGCTCGGCCAGATGATCGCGCAGAACAGACCAGTCAAAGGCAAATTCGGTGCAGGCAAACACGCCCTCGATCAATTCGGGATCGAACAGAGCGGCGTCCGACACGCTGGCCGGGGCGATAGGGGCGCCCATATCTTCGAACATGCGCAGAAAACGCGCCTTGGACACTTTGCTGCGGCGGCTGGCGATCGCATAAAGCATCTGGAAATCATCGACCACGGCCTTGCTGAAATCGCGTGAAAAGCGGTGGCTCAACTCACGCGAACGCAGGGCGGTGACAAAGCTGCGTGGATAATGAAAGCCGGTATGCACCCGCGCCTGATTGACGCGCGAGGCGCGGGTGAGCAGCGCATCGCGTTCTTCGAGCACCAGAATGCGATCAAAGATCGTGCGCAGAAACAGCGCCAGCGCGCAGCCGAAAAAGCCGCCGCCAATAATGACGACATCAAAATCGGGCTGTGGCTTGGCATTCATGGCTTAAACCTTTGCCTTGGGGTGATATTCGCCCAACAGCGTCGCTTTGAGCACCATCAGCAAATCCCACAAGGCCGACATGCCGGAAATCTTGGTCGGGATCGCTTCATTGGCCGGATAGATGCGGCTGGTCGCGATTTCCTTGACCTTGTATCCGATCTGGCTGGCGCGCACGGTCAGATAAGCGAGCAGTTCATAACGCGTGAAAATATCGCGGAAGGGCTGGGTCCGTTCGTCCAGCAGATAGGCGCTGGAATAGGCGCGATAGCCCTGCGTGGTGTCGGTGAACCAATAGCCCGCTGCCATGCTCAGCACCGGGGAATGGATCAGCCGGATTGCCAGCCAGCGCGAAAGCGGCGTGTTTTCCGCATGGCCGCCCTTGATAAAGCGTGAGGCCTGAACATAGCCAAAGCCTTCGTCCAGCGCCTGGCTGAACAGGGGCAGCGTGTCGACGCCATCCTTGCCATTGCCATCGATGGTGATGATGCCGTCATAGCCCTCAATCAGCGCCCAGGCATAGCCGCAGCGCAATTGCGCCGACAACTTGCCCTTGCCGGTCTTGGTCACCAATGCGCGCACGCCAACGCTGTTCAGAAAATCCGGTTCCAGCGAGCCATCGGTCGAGCCGCCGTCAACCACCACCGTATCAATTTTCGCGGTGATGCCCAGTTGGGCCATGTCGCGAAGCTGGCGCTGGATACGCTCGCCTTCGTTGATGACGGGGATGATGATGACGTGGCGCGAACGCTTTTCAAACAATGGCTCGGCGCGGAATGCTGGCACTTGCCAGCCACGCTCGGCAACGGTTTGGGCATAGGCTTCAGGCGACATGTTGTTCTCCGATGCCGTTTTGTCCGAGGGGGGGCGTATCGCCCGACATTTCGACGTTCAGGTCTTCCACCTTGTCGAAGAAATTGGTGTTCGAGATCTCGTCCACGATCATCCTTGCGCTGCCGCCGCTCAACACTTCAAGCACAGCGACCAGCGCAATCGCCAAAATCGACATGCCCCCCGCGATGAACGCGGTAGAGCCGGACTGGATGATGGCGGTGGAAAACCAGCCTTCCTGAACATGATCGCGCAGCAGGATGACGGCAATGGCATAGAAGCTGTAAAGCGTGGAGCCCGCCACCACCAGAAAGCCCAAAGCAGCATAAAGCTTTAGAAAGCGCGGCGCCCCTGCCAGCAGAATTTCCATCAGCAATTCATAGCGCTGACTAAAGCCGGCCTTGGCGCGGACGGGGGTGGTGATGTCGAAACGGTTGTAATGTGTCGGTGCGTTGCGGGCTTCGAAACGCAGATCGATGGATGCGCTTTTACGCGCGGCAATCGCGTTGAGCGGTTCGCGCGGCAAGATGATTGTGCGCGCGGCCCGCGCCGAAATCACGTTGTTCGACGCCAAAGAGAGCAGACGATAGCTCCACCCGCTGGGCGGACGCGATGGGCGCCAGCCAATCAGGATTTCGTCCCGATCCTTGGCATGACCGATTTGGGTGACCAGATCCTCAATCGGCATATCATCGGGATCATACAGGGCCACCACATCGCCGATCGCTTCCATCGTCGCAATGAGGCGCTGGCGATAGAAGCGCGTGCCCTCTCCGGTCAGAATGATGCGCAAATTGGCCAATCCGGCAATTTCCGCCGCGAAACGATCGAGTTGCGGCCGCTGGCTTTCGCGCAGCAGATAGATCAGTTCGAAATAGCGAAAATTCTGTTCCAGAGCACGCGCCACAGCGGCAAGGCGCGGGATGGTGATGTGCGGCCCTTCTTCATCGACGACCGCGACGGAAACCAGCATATCACTGCGCATGGGCTGCAATCCTTGCCGAAGAAATCGCACCGGCTGTGGCGGCCAGGCATTGATCGATAATGGCCAGTCCGTTCTCGCCCGGCGCACGCATTTCGATTGAGAACCACTTGTCATAGCCTTGCCCGATCAGGTCGGTGGCAATGGCCTGCAAACTGGCCGTATCGGCAGGCGCGGGGGCCAATTGCGGTTCGCTGATATGCACATGGCTGACCTTGCCGGCGGCGCGGCGATAAAGCGCGCCTGCCTGGTCCTGTTCTTCATTCATGTACAGCGCGCCCATGTCGTAATTGAGCGTGACGGCAGGATGATCGACCAACAGCGTGAAATCGGCCGCTGCGGCCACGGTGGTCATGAAATTGGTGCCATAGGCCGCCGGATTTGGCTCAAGCGCCAAAAGCGTGCCTGCGGCCTGCGCCTTGTCGCCAAGGCGGCGGAAAACATCGGCGGCATGGGCCTGTGCATCAGCATGGGCCATGGTTTCGGGGATAACCCGATTGCCGGGCGACCCGAAGACCAGATTGCCAATACCCAGACGACCCGCCAGTGTAATCGCGCGTTCCAATCCGCGCTCAAGGGCTGCAAGTTCCTCAGCCGAGCCGAAGAGTTTTGCGCCCACAACACCGAACAGCAAAGATTGCATGGACACGCAGGAAAGGCCAAATTCGGCCAGATCCGCCCGGAATGCCGCCTCTGCGCCGGCCGATGGGACAAAGGCGTCCTCTTGGCCGGCAAAGGCGAGGCCGGGGGCGATTTCCAGTCCGGTAAAACCATGAGCCTGCATCATGGCATAGACGCTGCGCGCATCCTGAGGCGCCCATGCAATGTTCGAGATTGCAAGCTTCATCGGCCGGATTCCGTGGCGAAAAACGCCTTGAGATCGGCAAGCACGCTGGCTCGATCAAACAGATAAGGGCCGGTGCCGCCAAATTTGTCTGCGTGAATGCTGCGCATGTCCTCGATCCAAAGCGGGGGCGCGGAATTGACGAATGTATCGCCTGTCAATTCCTGACAAACCTCGGCTGCCGAAAGCGGTTCGGAGCAAACGTTCAGCGTATCGATACCGGTGGCAATCACGGTATCAATATTGTCGGCCAGGCGCTCCATATTGTAATATTGGAAACGCGTTTCACTGTTGGTGAAATTGCGAGCGACGAAATTGATCTGGTGGAAAATCGCATTCACATTCTCACGGTCTTGCGAACCGTTGAGCGTGGCACGGTCCAGCCCCCACATCCCCAGCTTCTCATCCAGCGCATAATAGCGCGAGAGCAGGGCAGCCTCGGCGCCGGCAAGGCCCGCAAGCGTCTTTTCCCAGACGTCCGGCTTGATGAAGGACGGGGCGGGGTTCATCAGGTCGAACACAAAGTTCTTTTTGATGCCCGGACCGAACAGCGCGGGAAGGCGCATGATATGGCTGTTGGCGAAATGGCCTGCGACCCGCTCTTCCAGCTCGCGCCGATGGAGGCCATAGGCTTTTTCAGCTTCGAAGGCGGCATTGGTTTCGGTATAACCGGCAGCGGCATTGTCGAGTACGGCAATGGTCGAGATCAGAACGAAATGTTCCGTTTTGGCCTGACGCAATGCGGCAAACAAACCATCAAGATTGGCCTTGTCGGCGGCGGGGTTCTGGTTAGCGGCCCACATTGTGGCGGGCGCAGCCGCGCAAACCACCGTGTCATAGGATTTTCCCGCGATATCGCCGATGTTGCGCGAATTATACATGTCATCAAATTCGCGCGCACGTGTCAGGGTGCTACCTACAAAGCCGGTAAAGCCAACCAAAGCGGTACGCATAAGCCGATCACGGTCCTTAAATTTGATGTCAGGCGGGCGGAACGCATGCATTCCGCGACTGCGAGAAGTATTCTATTCAGGCCCTAGGGACAACACCTATTACGCGCTTATCCAGTATCGAAATTGGTCAATCATTTCGGAAGAAATTCGTTTGAAAGCCAGCGCCGAACTTGATTTGTGTTCTGTTCCGTCAATCGCGCAAATATCCACGCAATGGCGTAAAGTATGGCGACTATCCCTGCCAATATCACGGCATTCCAAGACATTAACTCGAATCTGCCATGGTGGCTCGGGACGAGCATCGCTGTCAAAATTACGACGATGGGCATGTGGATTGCATAGAGCGAGTAGGTGCATTCCGAAGCGTACGATAATTTGTCCAGCGCCCATGAAGGCTTGTTTTGGTCCTCGCCAAAAGCGAAAATGGCAAAGGTGGCCGCAAGGCCAAGTGCCAGAACGGTGTACCATGTGCCTTCAGGCTTGGCGCGGGCGGCGGCCATGACGACCGGATTGTCCAATGCGGATGATGCATAAGCGGCGGTTGCGGCTGCGGAATGAGAAACCTGGCTGGAATCGATGTAAAATGACATACTGATATGGCCACACACGACGATCACGATTTAACAAGGCGCGTAAAATTCAAGTATTGATTGGCTTGAACAGACTTTTTGCAGGCGATTATGGGAGGGGGCAACATAAAATGGACTAGATGTTTTTTAATGCAGAAGGTTTCTTGCGGTTTGATAAATACAATGCAATTGTATAGGAAAATAAAAGCGGTCTAAAGAAGTTTCTTAATGGATATGTTCCGCCTTGTATAAGAAAGAAAAGCACGGTAGCGCTCAGTATAAAATACAAAAGTCCAATTTTCTTTTGGCTCAATAATATCTTGCGCATCAAAATTGCTACAAAGCCCCATAGAAATATGAAGTATGCAGGGCCAAACGCAATAACTTCTGTATAGCCACTCATTGGAACGAAAGCCGAAAGCGGCATCGCATATTGTTCTCTATAAGTTTGGAAATTGTCGATCGCGCTGGGGAAGGGCGAAAATGAGAGGATCTTGTAAATCGCGGGGAAATCCGCGCGGAATTCATTGCCGTCTCCGGTAATGAAAACGCCCTGAAAAATGCTGCCTACCACTTCAACCGCGCCGTTGCTCTCGCCTTCGAATGGCGCGCTCAAAATGGTTGGGATGGACCCGAGGCCGAATTCACCAATCCCTCGTCCGGCAAGCGCGCAGAAGAGCAGATAGATGGCCGTGGCAGTCAGAATGAGCGTGCGAACATTGCTCTTTTTGTCGCTGATCAGATGCATAAGCAGCGTGAAGACCATCAAGATGGCAAAGGATGCACGAGAGCAGGCGGCCAAGGAAAAGCAGATATTCCACGCAAACAGGATCGTCCACACGAATGGTTTTGGACCACCGCTTTGCGAAAGATTGTTCGCCAAATAGAAGGCGGAGATAAACCCTGTCATCCCGGCAAGACTTTGAATGGCAACAACGGCAGGGCCTTCGATCCACATGCTGTCTTGCCCCGTCATCGCCAGATATTGGTTATTGTGCCAGGCAATGGACCAATTAAGAAATATCCATTGTGCGCCAATAATAGAGCCGACCAGTACTTTGAAAATCGTATCATATTTCCGCGCCTGATTGCGCAAGGCGTTCAGGGAATCGCTGATTCCGGCCGTCGTGCCGGTCAGGCGGCCAACCCCGATCGTCGAAATCCAAAGGATCAGTATGATCGATCCATAATAGATAATCTGGCCTTCTGGATGGTGCAGATAGCTGTAGGTTTCCCAGCCGCTGGGGTTATATTGCGGCCCATAGATCCAGTCGCCGTTCAAATACACAACCTGCGAAAGCCACAAAAACCATCCGAACGCTTCTTGGGGCGTGAATCCGCGCATCCTGTACCGCATCTCGGCCAGAACCAGCAGCTGGATCAGAACGGCTATTATCAGCATTCAGCTTCTCTCTATCTGCCTAACCGGCCATCTTGCGCTGTTTCAGCCTAACCGCAGGGTTGCCGGAATAGACGCCGCCACGGGTTAATTCACGCATCGCCACACCACGCGCGCCCAGAACCGCATAATCCGCAATCTTGACGCCCGGGCCGACAAAGGCTTCCGCCGCGATCCAGACATGCTCTCCGATGGAAATGGGCCGCGTCACCAACTGAAAATCGGGATCGTCATACAAATGCGATCCTGCGCAAAGCGATGCGTCCTGCGAGATGATGCTGTAGGCCCCGATGCGAATGGGCGCTTGATTATAGCAACGCACGCGCGGCCCCAATGTTGCGCCTTCACCCATTTCAAGAAAAGGGGGATACCAGATGCGCGCGCTGGAATAGATATTGGCGCCGGGAGCGATTTTGGCGCCAAACATACGCAGGACTACCCGCCGCCACGCCCGCATCTGTGGTGGTGTCCAGCGGGCCAGCAGCAACCATCCGACCATAAATGCCAAACGCTCCAGCCGGATGCGCAAGGAAAAGCTGGCGCCCCCCTGGCGCGATCCGCTTTCACCCGCTTGCAGAACATGCGGAGAATGATCCCTCATAGCCGCAATCCCGTAGCCGCAGCCAAGGCTGCGATGCGATCTTCGCGGGAATGGGCATCCTGCATGACTCGTTCCAGCTCCACAATCTTGGCGTTGACCAGAAAGCGATACCAGAAACCTTGCAGGAAATGATAGATCAGGCCCGTCTTTCCGTCCAAAAAGCCCAATTGGATGACATAGCGGTACAGGAAATAGGCCAGCGGCCCGGTGCCAAAGGGCATATTGTTAAAGATGCGCTCTTTGACGAAGCGTTTGACGCGTGCCTGGCGCCCCATATTATGGGCCGTATCATGCGCAGCATCGGCAAACAGGCCATAGCGGGCGTTGAGAACCTCAATCGCCTCTCGCGTGGCATAGGCATTATGCTTGGCGGTAAAAAATGTCAGATCCATCAACGAAGCATCATCGAATTGTCCGGGCATATGGATGATCCGGCCTTCGTGGATGACCACATGTTCGTCCATCCAACGGTCCTCGACCGCGCCCTTGCCGTTGCGCCACAGGCGCAACAGGCGCAGCGGGTAACGACCTCCATGGCGGACCCACCGCCCCATAAAAATGTGGCGCCGGTCAAATGTGACGCCGGTCACATCGCCCGGCAAGCCCGCCAGATCACCGTTGATGCGTTTGGCCAGATCGGCACCAATGATTTCGTCGGCGTCCAACCGCAAGATCCAGTCGGTTGCCACTTCGCCATGGTCCAGCGCCCAATTGAACTGTCGGGCCTGATTGACGAACTTGTTCTGCATTACGCGCGCGCCGGCGGCCTTGGCGATTTCCACGGTCCGGTCGGTTGAAAAGGAATCCACCACCAGAATATCGCTGCTAAACGCCTTGGCGCTGGCGATTGAGCGGGCAATATGGATTTCCTCGTTAAAGGTGAGGATGATCGTTGTGACGGACGCGCTCATCGATGTCCCTCCGTCTTGGCGATGGCGGCCTCATAGGCCTGCCCCCATTGCGCGGTAACAGCCGTGGCTGAAAACACCGATGCCGCCAGCTGTCGCCCTGCGTCGGCGCGCGAATGCCACTCGTCATGGTCCATCGACCATGCTTGTGCCAAGGATGCGGCAATAGAAGGTGCGTCAAAGCCGCATTCCAGCGCTGCCCCCGATGAAAAGCCCATGTCCAGATTGCATTCACGGGTCATAATCGTCGGCATGCCCGCGGCCCAGGCCTCCAATATCGCCATGGGCAGCCCTTCGGATAATGAGGGCAGCACCATAAAGCGAGCCTCGTCGAGCAAGGCCTGTTTTTCGGGGCCAAACACCGGGCCAAGGAACTCGACTCGGCCGCCACCCGCGGCAATGGCGGATTGCAGCGCGGCCACATCCTGATCATCGCCCCATCCTGCGATTTTCAGCACCGCGCCTTGGGGATGTTCCATTCCGTGCCATGCCTGCACCAAGGGAAGCAGGTTTTTCTTGGTATGGATTCGACCGATATACAGCATGACCGGCGCGCGCGCGGTTGGGGAAATGGCCGACACTGGATCCGGGCCGGGGTTGGGAATAATCAGACTGTCGCTGCGACCTGTGCGGTTGGCGATGTCGCGTGCCTCACGCGCGGTCAAAGCGTGGATCGCGCTGGCGCGTTGCCAACTGTCCTTTTCCCATGCCCACCGGGCCAATCGCTTTTTCCAGGGGCTGCGTTGAAAGATCCATGGGTCCAGCATGCCATGGGGGGAAACGAAATAGGGCTTTTGGGTGATCGCCGCCCAAACGGCCCCGGCGCGCGATGGATACATCCATATGCCGTGCAGGTGCAGGCAATCAAGGTTTTCGGCCAAAAGCGCCTTGACCAGTTCGGGCGCATAGCCAATCTGACGCGGACCTTTGCCCGTACAGGCGATGACCTTTGTCGGGCCAAAGCGAGCGCTGTCCTGCTCGGTATGTTCATCGGCAATGGCAAAGACCACCGCCTCTCCGCCCAGCGTGCGGATCATTTCGGCATGGGCCACGACGGCTTCAAACACGCCGCCGGCATTGCGCGATGCCGATACGATCATCAACCCGATGCGCCGCCCGGCCAAAGGCCCCCCAATTTTGAGCCCGTCGCTCACGCTCACTTCTTTCCCTTGCCATGCAGGCGTTCAGTTGCATTACGGACGGCGGGTTTGACCATGTCCCACCGGATCATGCCGCGTCTGATGGCCATGCGCCACACCCACGCCGCCATCACGATTTCCTGCGCGACCATGGCCATGCCCATGCCTTCAACGCCATTATGGCGAACGGCCAAAGCGCCCAGGGCCACCGACACAAGGCTGCAAAACAGATAGAAATAGGTGAACCGCGCATGTTCATTGATCGCACAGATCAGATTGGACATGGGCACCCATAATCCGTTCAGAACCATGGCCGCAAGCATCAACCCCAGCAGCGCGGTTGAGGGATGGACAACGCCATGGGTCCAGATCGCGATGATCGGTTTTCCCAAAAGGAACAGCACAGGCGCCGCGGGCAACAGCAACAAGGCCGCAACGGCCAGATTGGCCAGCACCAGCATCGTTTTGCCCGCTTCATTGCCGGTTGCGTGATGCACCGTATAGCGCGGCATAGACGCAAAGTTGAAGCGATAGGTGAATTGCAACGCTGTGCGGCTGATGGTGCGCAATGTCGAAAAGGCGGGAACAGCCGCCGGACCGGCCATGGCGCCAATGACCATGACCGACCCTTGCAAGGTTACGCCTTGGGCCGCGGGCAACATGAAAGCGGCCACGGCAGGTTTGATCAAACGCCTGATTTCTTCGCTGTCAAAGCGCCAGCCGGCCAATGCGCTCCAGGGCGCGATTCTGCGAAGGAACAGGCCCAGCAAGCCAGAAAAAAGCGCGCGGCAGGCCAAATAGGTCAAGGCCACTTCTTCAGGCCCATATCCCATCGCCGCCACCGTCAGAGCGGCAAGCGTTTCGGTCAAAAGGCAGGTGTCATAGACCGTCTGCCAGGTGGCAAAAGCGTCTGCGGCGCGAAATCCGGCGGCGGTCACGGCATTTTGCATCGCCAGAACGGTATAAGCCAGCATAGCCAATACCGTCACCCAGGCGCGGCCATGGGTAAATGGCTGGGCAAAGTCGAGCGTCTGCGGGCGCAAACTCAGCACATAGATGCCGATAATCGACCCCACCGTCAGCGCCATCAACAAGGATGTCCAGCGCAGGCTGGTGTGAATGCGAGCAGCTTTTTCGAAATGGCCCTGCGCCGTTGCCGACGTCATGGCATTGGCGCCTGCCGCAGTCAGGCCCAGGTCAGCCATGGCCAGCATTTGCGGAACCGTGAACAGCAGCACCCATGCGCCATATCCGGCCAGCCCCCAATGGCTGGTCAAAACCGGCACGGAAATCAGTTGGATGGCCAATTGGATGAATTGGGCGTAAATGCCGGCCAATGTGCCGCGCCCCAGCCGTGAAAACAGCGCCTTGCGCAACTTTCCCGGTTTTGGCGCCGCGCCATGTGGTGAAACGCTTGATGCCTCGCCAGAGGGCATGGCGGGGGTTGTCACCTTTGGCCTCCGCCCACCAATTGGGTGGCGCGTGCTTCTAGGCGGCCGATGATGGATTGCATCGACCATCGCTCCACCGACCGTTCGCGGCCGACGGCGGCCATGGCGGCGCAGGTTTCCGGATCATCGGCCAAAGTGACGATGGCCTGTGCCAAGGCGTCGGCATCGCCGGGCTTGGTGCAAAGTCCGCAACCATCCACCTCGTCATACAGACCTGTGCCCTGTTCGGTCGTGGCGACAACCGGGCGCCCGGACGCCAGCATATTGGTCAGCTTTGATGGCAAAACCAGATCCGCCGCGCCCGGAATTTGGGGCAGGAGATGAATGGTGGCCAGACCCAGCAATTCCCCCATGCGCGCCGAGGGTTGCAGCCCGTGAAACTGGATATTGCGCAAGCCTTGGGCCAATTCCTGCAATCTTGCGCGGTTGGGCCCGTCGCCACAGATGACAAAGGCAATGTCATCGCGGTCCTGCAACTTGCGGCTGGCCTCGATCAGGATGTCGATGCCCTGTTTGTTGGCGATATTGCCCGAATAGAGGCATACCTTTTTACCCTCCAGCCCCCACTCGGCGCGATAGGCGCCGCCATGGCTGGGGTCGGGCTGGATCGTGCTGTCGGCCCAGTTGCGGATTTCGATGGTGCGCGCAGCAGGGATGCCTTTTTCATGAAGTTTGGCAACCATCTGCGGGCTGATCGAGGATACAATATCGGCCAGCCCCAGCAGCAAGGCTTCGGCCTTGGCGCCCCATTTGGCCAAGCCGCTCTTTTCCTGCACCAATCCGGTGGCAAAGGCAGCCTCGACCTCGAAATCCTGAATATGCACCCACAATTTTGCTCCCGACATACGGGCCGCGATCCAAGCCACCGGCACGCTGAGAAGGGCAGGGGCGATGCAGAACACCACCTGAGGGCGATTCTTGCGGGCCAGACGGATGGCAGGGCCAAGCGCGCTCAAAGCGTAGCTGGCCAGATGGATGATACGCTTCAGTCCGGTGGGTTGGGCCGGGACATAGAGGGGACAACGGGTGATCGACACCCCGTCCTCGACCGACTTGCGCCAGCCTCCGCGCCATTCCTGCGGAACATGCCATGCCGGATAATAGGGCTTGCCCGAAATTACCGAAACCGAATGTCCGCGCGCGGTCAACGCACGGGCCATGTCGGCGGTGTAACGGGCGATGCCAATTTCCTCGGGCGCATAATTCAGCCCGACGATGGCGAGCCGAAGCGCCTCAGCCATCAGGCAATCTCTTGCAGAAAGTGGCTATAGGCGTCCGCAATACCCTCTTTCAGCCCGATCTTGGGCTTCCAGCCCAAATCGTGCAGACGGGTGGAATCCATCAGCTTGCGCGGTGTGCCGTCAGGCTTGGACAGATCATGGACAATCTCGCCTTCATAACCGATGACTTCCATCACCAGTTGCGTCAGTTCGAGGATCGAAACATCCGAGCCGAAGCCAATGTTGACGTGTTCCTGCGCCGAATAATTCTTGAGCAGATGGATGCAGGCATCGGCGCAATCATCGGCATGCAGGAATTCACGCCGCGGCGTGCCGGTGCCCCATACCTCGACCGTACCGCCGCTTTGCTTGGCATTGTGAACCTTGCGGATCAAGGCCGGCATCACATGGCTGGTTTCAAGGTTATAATTGTCGCCCGGACCGTACAGGTTGGTGGGCATGCCGCTGATATAATCGGCGCCGTGCTGGACCCGATAGGATTCGCACAGCTTGATCCCGGCAATTTTGGCGATCGCATACCACTCGTTGGTCGGTTCCAACGGGCCGGTCAGCAGCGCATCCTCGGTAATAGGCTGGGTCGCAAATTTGGGGTAAATGCAGGAAGAGCCAAGAAACAGCAGTTTGCCCACATCAACCCGATGCGATGCCTCGATCAGGTTCGCCTCGATCATCAGGTTATTATAAAGGAAGTCAGCCGGATAGGTGTTGTTGGCCATAATGCCGCCCACCTTGGCGGCGGCAACCACGACCACATCGGGCTTTTCCTTCGCCATCCAGCCACGCACGGCGGCCTGATCCATCAGGTCCAGATCGGCGCGTCCTGCGGTGATGACTTCGCAATTTTCGTCGGCAAGCCGCCGCACCACGGCGCTGCCGACCATGCCGCGATGGCCGGCAACGAAAACGCGCTTGCCCGAAAGATCAAACATTGCGCTTCCTTACTGGAACTTGGCGATGGGCGCGTCGCGCATGACTTCAAGATCGGCCTGAACCATTTCGCGAGCCAGTTCGCGAACGGTGGTCTTATGCGTCCAGCCCAGCTTTTCCTTGGCCTTGGCCGGGTCACCGATCAGCAGGTCCACCTCGGTCGGGCGGAAATAGCGCGGATCGATTTCGATGATGACCTTGCCGGTCTTCTTGCAGATGCCCTTTTCCTCGACGCCATCGCCGGTGAATTCCAGATCAATGCCCACATCTTCAAACGCCCAGCGCACAAATTCGCGCACCTCGGTTGTTTCGCCCGTGGCCAAAACGTAATCGTCGCCTTCGTCCTGCTGCAACATGCGCCACATGCCTTCGACATATTCGCGTGCGTGGCCCCAGTCGCGCTTGGCGTCCAGATTGCCCAGATACAGCTTTTCCTGACGACCCAACGAGATCGCCGCGGCCGCACGGGTGATCTTGCGCGTGACAAAAGTTTCGCCGCGCAGCGGGCTTTCGTGGTTGAACAGGATGCCGTTGCTGGCATGAATGCCATAGGCCTCGCGATAATTCACCACGATCCAGTAGCCATAAAGCTTGGCCACGCCATAGGGCGAGCGCGGGTAGAAGGGCGTCGTTTCGCGCTGAGGCACTTCCTGCACCAGACCGTAAAGTTCCGAGGTTGAGGCCTGGTAGAAGCGAGTCTTCTTTTCCAGCCCCAGAATACGGATAGCTTCGAGCAGGCGCAGCGTGCCGATGGCGTCGGCATTGGCCGTATATTCGGGCGTGTCAAAGCTGACCTGCACGTGGCTCTGTGCCGCCAGATTGTAGATTTCGTCCGGCTGAACCTGCTGAACAATGCGAATGAGGTTCGTGGAATCCGTCAAATCGCCATAATGGAGATGGAAACGGGCGTTCTCGACATGGGGGTCTTCATAGATGTCTTCTACGCGGCCCGTGTTAAAAGAGGACGATCGGCGCTTAAGGCCGTGAACTTCATAGCCCTTTTCCAAAAGGAGGCGTGCCAGATAGGCTCCATCCTGGCCAGTTACACCAGTGATCAGTGCAACTTTTCCTTCGTGCGAAGCGCCTTCTAGGGTGGGGCTTGTCATTGTATCTATCGCCTCAATTTTATTCGCAGATGCAACATATCTAACCGCAGTCGTGATTTTTGCAAGCTACATTCTTCGGTGATTGCTTAAGTAAACATACTTATTCTGTGCCAAAATTGTACCTGATGGATTGGTGTTGATATTTCGTCGCTTTTTCCGATCTCTCGGCATGCCGCGCTTGTTGATGTTGGCATCGACAACTCAGTCCAAATGATTGCCGAAAAGCCAAAAAGGCATGACGTCTCTATTTGCAAAGGGCCATTTTGGTTGGCGCGCGCGCTTTGCAATATTCCGGGCTCAGTACAAAATCTGGCATCGATAGGCCCGTTCCGCCATGCGCTGGGCGGACGTCAATATGATCCTATCTGGGAAAAGCGTGAAATATTGCGAACCAAAATATCGGCGTTCGCCCGGTGCCACAGGGATGCTTATGGTGTTGTCGCGTTTCGTTTGGCGACCGTAAAGCTGCCCGTCACGCGGCCGCCGCTACTCTTGTCGCCCGACCCCGAAGACGCGCCCACGAAATTGGAAATGTGCCGATCAAGGTCGATGACCAATCTCTCACCCTTGCCATTGCCGCGCGCATTTTGAAGCCGCACATTGCCCACCACCGTGATCACGCGCCGGGAAAAATCATAGGTTGCCAGATCGCCCCAAACGCGATCGTCGCCTTGTGTGATTTCGACGTTGCCGGTGGCATCGATCCGCTGAATTTTTATATCATTTTTGTCGGCACCCTGGCTGTCATAGGCCACCGTCGTGCGCGCAGAGCGCATGCGCAGATCTTGCTGCGTAATATCGACATTGCCTGTCAGCAGCACGCGCTTGGCCTTATCCTGAACCTCGATCCGGTCGGCGGCATAATCAACGGGCTTGTCGCTGTCGTACCGGGCCGCGCTTTGGGCGAGCGAAGTGCTTGCAGGTCCGCCCAGCGCAACGCAAAGCGCGCTCAAGGCAAGGAGGCGGTGATAAGGGGCAAGCTTTGACATATTAGGCATGACCTGGCTCTTAGCCCAAGGCTGGCCCTGGGTGAAGCCACGTTTGCGCCGCGGCTTCGTGAAATTGGAAATTAGTGCTAATCCCTTATTGGGGAATCTTCATCTTGCTGGGCGTCATGCGCAATCTTGCCCGCCCTTCCAGAACGATCTTTCGCTCCGAAATATCGGCTGACATGCGTTCTGCGGAAAATGTGCCGGCCGGCACCGTTCCCGTTACGCCGCCGGTGGCGGTTGCCCGACGATTTTTGAGGTTGATGGCGACATCGCTGGTTTGCATCCGATAGCCATCGCCTTCGGAAAGGCGCACGGGACCGGCAACCTGCATCACCTCGCGGTTCAGATCATAGCGCGCCGATGGGGCCTCGACGATTGCGGGACCATCGGCCATGCTCAGGCTGGCGTTCAATTGGCGCATTTCGACAATCGGAACCTGCGCCGAATGCTGCACCGCCTGCCCTGCGTTCAATTCAAAGGCGCGCCCCTTGTCATCGGTCCCGCGATAGCTGGCCGCCGTGACGGCAAGCCGCTCCTTGGCGATCGCCACTTTGTTGCGGTCAAGCAGGAACGAAACTTCGCCATGGGGAAAGATCGGGCTGACCACCATGACGGCGGTGATCATGCCCACGCCGATGGGCAATGCCGAAAACAGGAAACGGATCATGCGATCATGCGCTCCGCCGGGCGCAGCTTTGGCGCGGCGGCGGTTGCGCAGAAGATCGGCACCGATGGTCAAGGTGCTAACTCAAGCCGACATGTGGCTGAAGATGTCGTGGTCGGGCCACCCGGCCAGATCGAGTTCCGCCCGTGCGGGCAGGAAGTCAAAGCAAGCCTGCGCCAGAGCGGTGCGCCCTTCACGTTCCAAACGCGTGACCAGAATGGCATGGGCCGCGTGCAGATAGCGCACGTCGCTGGCCGCATATTCGCGCTGGGCATCGGACAGTTCCGCGCCGCCCCAATCGCTCGACTGCTGCTGCTTGCTCAATTCCTTGCCCAGCAATTCGCGCACCAGATCCTTCAGACCATGGCGATCGGTATAGGTGCGTACCAGCTTGCTGGCGATCTTGGTACAGAACACCGGGGCCGCCGTGACGCCCAGATAGTGCTGAATCGCGGCAATGTCGAAACGGGCAAAGTGATAGATCTTGACCCGCTCCGGATCGGCCAGCACCGCCTTCAGATTGGGCGCGGCGTAATCGCTGCCCGGTTTGAAGCGGACGAGATGTTCATCGCCCTTGCCATCGGCAATCTGGACGACGCACAGCCGGTCGCGGGCCGTGATAAGGCCCATGGTTTCGGTATCCACCGCAATCGGGCCGGGAGCCAGCACGCCTTCGGGGAGATCTTCTTCGTGGAGATAGACAGCCATTGTGCCAAAATGCTTAGGACGAAGCGAGCTTTGTGAAAAGCCCTGAATAAGGCAGGAAGGCAGATTATGACGGCCAGTGACGCAGTTCCCACAAGTTGGCGCGATGCGCTGGCGCCTGTGCTCTCGACGCCGCAGGCCGGATCGCTGTTCGATTTCCTGCAATCCGAAGAGGCGGCGGGCAAGGTGATCTATCCCTCGCGCGATCAGCGTTTTGCTGCGCTGGAATTGACCCCGCTGGATGCGGTCAAGGTGGTGATTCTGGGGCAGGACCCCTATCACGGCCCCGGTCAGGCCCATGGGCTGAGCTTTTCGGTGCAACGTGGCGTGCGGATACCGCCCAGCCTTGCCAATATCTACAAGGAGTTGAAGGCCGACATCGGTTTTGTCCCACCCGCCCATGGGGATTTGACCGGCTGGGCGCGGCAAGGGGTGCTGCTGCTCAACAATGCCTTGAGCGTTGAGCAGGGCAAGGCCGGATCGCATCAGAAAAAAGGCTGGGAGGCGATCACCGATGCCTGCGTCGCGGCGGTGGCGGGGGGGCGGCAACCCTGCGTCTTCATGCTGTGGGGCAGCCATGCGCAGAAAAAGGCCGCGCGCGTGCCGGGCTTGCTGGACGGGCGTCATCTAGTGCTGAACGCACCCCATCCCAGCCCGCTGTCGGCCTATAATGGGTGGTTTGGCAGCGGTCATTTTTCAAAGGCGAATGAATTTCTCGTTTCTGTGGCGCGCGATCCAGTGGATTGGGCTGTGCAATGATTTTTGGTGAATATGACGTTTCCTAAATTGCCAAAATGGTAAACATAGGTTCCCTTTTCTAACGAAAGGGGATTTATGACCATCACAGAACTGCAAAAAGCCATTGGCGTTCACCCGGATGGCCTGTGGGGCAACCTCTCTCGCAAAGCCCTGCTCCACACTTTCACCAGCAGCAATACGGCAGCGTTGAGTGCCGATCAGGCCAGCCTGATCGCCAAACGCTTGGGAGTCAGCGCCAAGCAATTGTCCGCCGTCGCCAAGGTCGAGGCCGCCGGCAGCGGCTTTGACAAAGACAGGCGCCCTAAAATCCTGTTTGAACGCCACAAATTCCACAAATACACCGGCGGCAAATATTCGATCAGCAGCTTCAGCAACCCGCAGTCGGGCGGCTACAATGAAAACAGCTGGGAAAAAATGCTGGATGCTTTGGTGACCGGACAGGTCGATGCGGCCTTCATGGCCTGCTCATGGGGCAAATTTCAGGTGCTGGGCGAGTATTGGGACGATTTTCACTTCGCCTCCCCCTTCGAAATGGCGCTATCAACCGTCGCATCAGAGGCCGGGCATTACCAATTGCTGGCCTATTACGTCGAAGCCAACAATTTGCAGGACGAGATGGCGGCGCTGTCCACCAATGCGGAAACCTGCCGCGCCTTTGCCAGAGCCTATAACGGCCCCAAGTACGAGCAGTTCGACTATCACAACAAACTGGCTGCAGCGATGAAGCAGGCGGCGGGTTCTTAAAGCCTATGCCAGATGGCCACGGCAATGTCGAAAAATGTCATACCCGCGATGGGCGCCACGAAAAGCAGCAAGAGATTAAGCCCGACAAGTGAAATGACCATTTTCTCCCTCGGACGGCTCAGTTGCGGTTTTTCGCGCCGTGGGGCCGGGCTCCAAGGTTCGTGAGGCGGCCAGGGATCGCTTGTGTCGAGGAACATGGGCATCGACTCCGGTGAGTTTTGCCCATTCTACGCCAACATCCCGGCCAGCCAAGCGACAGGCAAAAGAAAAAGCGCTGACAGGTCGGCCCCGTCAGCGCTTAATTCTTGCACTAATCGCGCTTGATCAGCGCGGCAGTTCGGTGACGCCCATCAGCGCTTCGTCCACCGCGCGGGCGGCCTGACGGCCCTCACGGATGGCCCACACGACCAAGGACTGACCACGGCGCATGTCGCCGCAGGCAAAGATCTTGTCGTCGCTGGTGCGATAGGTGTTGGTGTCGGCCTTCACATTGCCGCGCGCGTCCAGCGTCACGCCGGCCTGATCGAGCAGACCCTGCTTGCGCGGGCCGACAAAGCCCATGGCCAGCAGGATGAGGTCGGCCTTGAGCGTGAATTCGCTGCCCGGCACTTCGACCATCTTGCCGCCTTCCCATTCGACGCGGACGCATTCGAGGCCGGTGACGACCCCGTTTTCGCCCACGCAGCGCTTGGTCAGCACGGCAAATTCACGGGCCACACCTTCTTCATGGCTGCTCGACGTACGCAGCTTGAGCGGCCAGTTGGGCCAGCTCATCGCCTTGTTTTCCTTCACCGGCGGTTCGGGCATGATTTCCAGCTGCGTCACCGACAGCGCGCCCTGACGGTTGGACGTGCCAACACAGTCGCTGCCCGTATCGCCGCCGCCGATCACCACGACATGCTTGCCCGTGGCGGTCAGGCTGCCACGCGGCGCGGCGCGGATTTCATCGTCGCCCGCAACGCGCTTGTTCTGCTGCGTCAGGAATTCCATCGCAAAGCGCACGCCGGGCAGTTCATAACCCGGAATGTTGAGCGGACGCGGATCTTCCGCACCGCCTGCCAGCACGATGGCGTCAAAGTTTTCCTTCAGCGATTCCACCGAAACATGCACGCCCACCTCGACCGAGGTGCGGAATGCCACGCCTTCGGCTTCCATCTGCACCATGCGGCGGTTGATGAGGTGCTTTTCCATCTTGAAGTCGGGGATGCCGTAACGCAGCAGCCCGCCGATGCGGTCGTTCTTTTCAAACACCGTCACCGAATGACCGGCACGCGCCAACTGCTGGGCCGCGGCCATACCGGCCGGGCCCGAACCCACCACGGCCACCGACTTGCCGGTCTTCTTGGCGGGCACCTGCGCGGTGATCCAGCCATTGTCCCAGCCCTTGTCGACGATCGCACATTCGATCGACTTGATCGTCACCGGCTGGTCAATGATGTTCAGCGTACAGGCCGCTTCGCACGGAGCGGGGCAGATGCGCCCCGTAAATTCCGGGAAGTTGTTGGTCGAATGCAGCACTTCGAGCGCATTCTGCCAGTCGCCCTCATAGACCAGATGGTTCCAGTCCGGGATGATGTTGTTCACCGGACAGCCGTTGTGACAATAGGGAATGCCGCAATTCATGCAGCGCGAGGCCTGGCTTTTCAGCGCAGGCTCGGCGTGCGGGATCACGAATTCCTTGTAATGCTTCACGCGCTCCTTCGGGTCCGCATAGGTGCGGTCCTGACGGTCAAGCTCGAGAAAGCCGGTTTCCTTGCCCATGTGTAATTCCTTCCTTCTCGAACTTATTCTGCGGCCACGGTTTCGGCGGCCAGACGCTCCGCTTCAAAGCTGCGCAGCGCCTTCGCATAATCACGCGGCATGACCTTGACGAACTTGGCCAGCGCGTTGTCCCAATCTTCCAGCAGATCGGCAGCGCGCTTGCTGCCGCTGTGGAGCTTGTGACGTTCGAGCAGAATGCGCAGACGTTCGGCATCGTGACGCAGCATGTCGCCCATGCCCAGATCCTGAACCGAGACGGTACGCTGCTGCGGACGGCCTGCGCCGTCCTCTTCATCACGCGCCGCGCTGATCGGCAGAATGTCGACCTGTGCCGGGTTGACCAGATCGGCAAAGTTGCCAGCCTCGTCATAGACATAGGCCACGCCGCCCGACATGCCGGCCGCAAAGTTGCGCCCGGTCTTGCCCAGAACGACCACCACGCCGCCGGTCATATATTCGCAGCCATGATCGCCGGTGCCTTCGACAACGGCGATTGCGCCCGAATTGCGCACCGCGAAACGTTCACCCGCAACACCGGCAAAGAAGGCTTCACCGCTGATCGCGCCATACAGCACCGTGTTGCCCACGATGATGTTTTCGGTCGGCTCGCGCTTCACGAAATCGGGCTGCTTGACGATCACGCGACCGCCAGACAGACCCTTGCCCACATAGTCATTGCCGTCGCCCGTCAGCTCCAGCGTCACGCCATGCGCGAGGAAGGCACCAAACGACTGACCCGCCGTGCCGGTCAGAGCGATATGGATCGTGTTGTCGGGCAGGCCCGCATGACCATAACGCTTCGCCACCTCGCCCGAGAGCATCGCGCCGACCGTGCGGTTGACGTTGATGACCTTGCGCTCGATCCGCACAGCCTTGCCCTCGATCAGAGCGTCGCTGGCCGCAACGATCAGATCATTGTCCAGCGCGCCGCCCAGACCGTGGTCCTGCGTCTCGCTCCAGTTCAGGCTGGGCGAGATGCCATCGGGAACCTTGTGCAGCAGGCGCGAGAGGTCGATGCCTTCGGCCTTCCAGTGCGCGATGGCGCGCTTGGGTTCCAGACGGTCCACGCGGCCGACCATTTCGGCGATGGTCTTGAAGCCCATCTCCGCCATGATGGCGCGCAGTTCTTCGGCCACAAAGAAGAAGTAGTTGATGACATGCTCAGGCTGACCCGTGAAGCGGGCGCGCAGAACGGGGTCCTGCGTTGCCACGCCAACGGGGCAGGTGTTGAGGTGGCACTTGCGCATCATGATGCAGCCCGCAGCGATCAGCGGCGCGGTTGCGAAACCGAACTCGTCAGCGCCCAGCAGCGCGGCCACCGCCACGTCGCGGCCGGTGCGCAGACCGCCGTCGGCCTGAACACAGATGCGCGAACGCAGGTTGTTGAGCATCAGCGTCTGCTGGGTTTCGGCCAGACCGATTTCCCACGGCGAACCGGCATGCGTCAGCGAGGTCAGCGGCGAAGCGCCGGTCCCGCCTTCATAGCCCGAGATCGTGACATGGTCTGCACGCGCTTTGGAAACGCCCGCGGCCACGGTGCCTACGCCCACTTCGGATACCAGCTTGACCGAGATGCGCGCGCCGGTGTTCACGTTTTTCAGGTCGTGAATAAGCTGCGCCAAGTCTTCGATCGAATAGATGTCATGGTGCGGCGGCGGCGAGATCAGGCCCACACCCGGGGTCGAGTGACGGGTCTTGCCGATGGTCTTGTCGACCTTGTCGCCGGGCAGCTGGCCGCCTTCGCCGGGCTTGGCGCCCTGGGCCATCTTGATCTGGATGTCATCGGCATTGACCAGATATTCGCTGGTCACGCCGAAACGGCCCGATGCCACCTGCTTGATCGAGGAACGCAGCGAGTCGCCATTGGGCAGCGGCTTGAAACGAACCGGATCCTCGCCGCCTTCACCCGTGTTCGACTTGCCGCCGATACGGTTCATGGCGATGGCCAGCGTGGTGTGCGCTTCCCAGCTGATCGAGCCATAGCTCATCGCGCCGGTGGCGAAACGCTTGACGATTTCGCTCGCCGGTTCAACCTCGCTGATGTCCAGCGGCTTGTCGGCCTTGCGGAAGTCCAGCAGGCCACGGATCGTCAGGTTGCGCTGCGACTGATCGTTGATGGTCTCGGCAAATTCCTTGTACTTTTCAGGAACATTGCCGCGAACCGCATGCTGCAGGCTGGCGATATTGGCCGGCGTCCACGCGTGTTCTTCGCCGCGGATACGATAGCCATAGATGCCGCCCACATCGAGCATGTTCTTGTAGATCGGGTTGTCGCCATAGGCCGCCGCGTGGCGACGTACGGTTTCTTCCGCGATCTCCTTGAGACCAGCGCCCTCGATGGTTGTGGCCGTGCCGGTGAAATAGGCGTTGATGAAGCTGCTCGACAGGCCGATGGCGTCAAAGATCTGCGCGCCGCAATAGGACTGATAGGTCGAGATGCCCATCTTGGACATGACCTTCAGGATGCCTTTGCCCACCGCCTTGATGTAGTTCTTCTTCACCGCCTTGGCGTCGAGCGGGATCTCCTTCTTCACGCGGATATCTTCCAGCGTTTCAAAGGCCACATAGGGGTTGATCGCTTCGGCGCCGAAACCGGCCAGAACGCAGAAGTGATGCACTTCGCGCGCTTCGCCCGTTTCCACCACAAGGCCCGCCTGCATACGCAGACCCTGACGCACCAGATGGTGATGGATCGCGGCCGTCGCCAGCAGAGCGGGCATCGGGATGCGATCCGGGCCCTGCGCACGGTCGGACAGGATCAGGATGTTGTGATCGGCCAGCACCGCTTCGGTCGCGGCCCAGCACATTTCCTTGATCGCCTGTTCCAGACCTTCGGCGCCTGCCTTGGCGTCCCAGGTGGTGTCGACCGTGGCAGTGCGGAACGCGCCGTCAAGCGCGGCTTCAACGCTGCGGATCTTGGCCACGTCTTCGTTGGTCAGGATCGGCTGGTCGATTTCGAGACGCTTATGCGTGCCCGCTTCCTTGCCCAGCAGGTTGGGGCGCGGACCGATCATCGACACCAGCGACATGACCAGTTCTTCGCGGATCGGGTCGATCGGCGGGTTGGTCACCTGCGCAAAGTTCTGCTTGAAGTAATCGTAGAGCAGACGCGACTTGCGCGAGAGCACGGCAATCGGCGTATCGGTGCCCATCGATCCGATCGGGTCATCGCCATTGCGGCCCATCGGTTCGAGGAACTTGGAAATGTCTTCCTGTGTATAGCCAAAGGCCTGCTGACGATCGAGCAGCGTGGTGGTTTCCACCGGCAGCTGGGCCAGTTCGGGCTCGACAACATCAAGATCCTTGATGTTGTACTGGGCCGATTCCAGCCATTCTTCATAAGGCTCGGCATTGGCGAGGCTGGCCTTGATTTCCTCGTCCTCAATGATGCGGCCCTGTTCAAAGTCGATCAGCAGCATGCGGCCCGGCTGCAGGCGCCACTTGCGCACGATCTTCTCTTCCGGAATCGGCAGAACGCCGCTTTCCGAAGCCATCACCACGATGTCATCGTCGGTCACAAGGAAGCGGGCCGGGCGCAGACCGTTGCGGTCCAGCGTCGCGCCGATCTGGCGGCCATCGGTAAAGGCCACGGCGGCCGGACCGTCCCACGGCTCCATCAGCGCGGCGTGATATTCATAGAACGCGCGGCGCTTGGCATCCATCAGCGGGTTGCCCGCCCATGCTTCGGGGATGAGCATCATCATCGCATGGACCAGCGGATAGCCACCCGCCACCAGCAGTTCGAGCGCATTGTCGAGGCTGGCCGTGTCGGACTGACCATGCGGAATGATCGGCCACATCTTGTCGAGGTCGGGACCAAGCAGTTCCGACTGCATCGAGCGGCGGCGCGCGTTGATCCAGTTCACATTGCCGCGAACCGTGTTGATTTCGCCGTTATGCGCGATGAAGCGGAACGGATGCGCCAGCTTCCAGCTGGGGAAGGTGTTGGTCGAAAAGCGCTGGTGAACCAGACCCAGCGCCGAAACGCAGAGCGGGTTCGACAGGTCCGGATAGAAGCTGCCGACCTGCGTGGCCAGCAGCAGACCCTTGTACACGATGGTACGGGTCGAGATGCTGGGCATATACAGTTCGGTCAGGCCCGGCAGACCATGCTTTTCGGCCAGAGCGGCCAGCGGGTTCTGCGTCTGCTTGCGGATGGCCAGCAGCTTGCGTTCAAAGGCGTTCTGGTCGGCGCAATGTTCACCGCGTCCGATGATGCACTGGCGAATCACCGGCATCGATTCCATCACGGCCTTGCCCAGACCATCGGTGTTCACCGGCACATCGCGCCAGCCGATCAGGGTCTGACCTTCCTTGGCGATGAACTTTTCAAAGAATTCAACCACGAAATTGCGGCTGGCTTCATCGCGCGGCAGGAAGCACATGGCCACCGCATAATCGCCGGGCTGGGGCAGGGTCAGACCCGCGCCCTTGGCCCAGTCACGCAGCAGCGCATCGGGGATCTGGATCAGGATGCCCGCACCGTCGCCCAACAGAGGGTCGGCGCCCACCGCGCCGCGGTGGTCGATGTTTTTCAGAATTTCCAGTGCCTGCGTAATAATGGCATGGCTTTTTTCGCCTTTGATATGCGCGACAAAACCCACACCGCACGCATCGTGCTCGTTACGCGAATCATAGAGGCCCTGGGGCTCTGGAAATCCCATCGATTGTCTATCCCACATTTCGCGCCCTCTGCCGTCTCTATGGCAGGGCGCAACCTGAACCCGTGTCTTTGGAACGCGAATCCCCCGCCCGCGCGAACGCGGGAGGAATACGCAACTTGCCCCATGACGTCAGAACGCAGCTTTTGCAACCGGCAATGGCCCAATTTGGCGTATTTGGCGCGTTTCAGGCGAAAGGATTTGCCGTTTGCGCGCCTTTTGTCAGTGTATTGATGCGTTGAGAGGGGTTTTGCGGCAACTATTTAACGTCGCGCAGCGAGGCCAGAGCCGCGCGCAGCGCATCACCCGTGCCATCAGGTGCCGGGGCCAGAGCGGGTTCGGGCGCCACGGATTTGGGGTTGCTCTGCGGTGCGCTTTGATGCCGATGCAGAGCTTGGGCCAGCCTTTCGAGCAATTCGACATGGCTGAGCGATTCGAGCGAAGCCGTCGCGACATGTTCCGCAACGCTTGGCCCATCCAGCGTGATCGAAGGGAAACCGGCCACCGACTTGGGCGTCGGGGCGGGTTGTTCGATGACGGGTTCGATTTTGGTCTGGGCCACAATTTCGGGCACAATTTCGGGCACCGGTTCGATGACCGTTTCCGGCACAAAGCTGGATGACGGGACGACCGGTGCGGCCGGGGCCGGGTCGATCTGGAAAAAGCGGAAGGGCTGGCTGATCGGTTCGGCGTTGGCCGATTGGGCCGGGGTTAGTTCCGCCAGCACCGATTCGGTCAGCACGGGGCGCTGCGCCACCACCTCAACGGGGGCCTGAACCACCACCGGCTGCGGCTTCCAATCCCAAGAGGGTTCTTCGGCCGGCGGGGGCGGGGCGGGCACATCGTGCAAAACCTGCCACGTTTCGGCCACCGGCGGGGGCGGCGAATAGCTGGGCGCGGTGCTTTGCTGATTGACCTGCGGGGCCGGTTCATAGGCGGGCTTTTCAACCGGGTGGTTGTCAAAGCCATGCTCGCCCAATTCGGCATGGGCCTGAATCGGCTGGCGAGCGGGAAAATCGGGATGGGCGTCGGCGCTGCGGCGGCGCAGGGGATTGGCTTCGCGCTGGGCTTCCTGCCACGCCTTTTGCGCATAGGTTTCGCGCGGGGCCAGTTTGCGCACCGCAACCCAGCCCAGCAGCGCGCCCAGCAGGCCAAAGGCCACCGCCAGCATCAACCGCGCCGTGGTGCCCAGCGGGGGCGTCGCCATCGGCAGGATCAGGTCCAGCTGTAAGGACAGAACGATGCGTTCAAGCAGTTCTCCGCGCACGGCCAGCGTCGAAAGCGCGAAAGTGGCCGCCAGCCACACCGGAACAACCGTGCCAAACAACGGATGTTGGGTGATGGCCTGCCAGCCTTGCCCTGCAGAAGGTGAATGCTTCGTTGCCAAGGTCCCGCCCTTACGTCCTGCTCGCTCGGTTTTCTGCGCTTTTCCGGGCGAATCGGTGTGTCATGCCGCTTCGCTACTCCGAAGAATTACATTAACGGGTGCCAGCATTTGGTAAACATTGAGATAACGCTTGGCATTGGTGGCCCAATCATGTGCGCTTTCGACATGATCGCGCCCCGCCGCCAGACGTTGGCCCCAGTTTGATCTATCCGAGAGCAATTCGGCAAGAGCCTTTGCACAGGCATCGGGATTATCCGGGGTAAACAAGGTGCCCGTGACCCCATCGGTCATCAATTCGCGGTGGCCGCCCACGTCGCTGGCCGCCACCAATTTACCCTGCGCCATGGCTTCCAAGGGCTTTAACGGCGTGACCAGATCGGTCAGGCGGCTCTTTTTGCGCGGATAGGCCATGATGTCGCAAAGCGCATAGTAACGCTCGACCTGGGAATGGGGCACGCGGCCCATAAAGCGAATCGCATGGGCTGCGCTCGACCCCGCCGCCCGTTCCCGCAGCGCCGATTCCATCGGTCCGCCGCCCACCAGCAGCAATCGCGCATCGGGATGCACCGCGATCAGGCCGGGCATGGCGTCGATCAGATCGTCGATGCCTTCGTAATCGTAAAAGCTGCCGATAAAGCCGATGACCGGGCCGTCACCCAGCCCCAATTCCTCGGCCAGCGCCGGTTCGCGCTGGGTCGGGTTGCCGAACAGGGCCAGATCGACGCCATTGGGCATGATGGTGATTCGCGCCGGATCATTGCCCCGCGCGATCAGGTCATCCTTCAAACCCTGACAGATGGTGACGACCGCATCCGCACCGCTCACTACGTGGTTTTCCAGGGTGCGGGTCAACATATACTTGATGTCGCCCTGTCGCCCGGTGCCATTGCCGACGGCGGCATCTTCCCAAAAGGCGCGGATTTCATAGACCAGCGGAATGCCCAGTTTTCGCGCGACGCGCAGCCCCGCCATCCCGCACAGCGCGGGCGAATGGGCGTGCAGCACATCGGGGCGCCACTGGCGGCACACATCCTCGATCGATTTGGCAAAGGCGCCGATTTCGCGCCATTCGCGCAGGCCCGCCGGCCCTTTCGCCTCGCCGCGGGTGCGGTAAAAGGTCAGGCCCTCGGCTTCTTCGCAATCCGGCCCATCGGCATAGTGGCGCAACCCCGTCACCCCGCGAACCTCCAGCCCCAGACCTTCCTGCGCCTTCAGAATCGCGCGGGTGCGGAACGTATAGCCACTGTGCAGCGGCAACGAGTGGTCGAGCAGGTGGAGGATGCGTGTCATGGCGGATTTCCTAGGCGATAAAGGCTTAACGTCCCGTCAACCGCTGCTTGCTATTGCCTGTTGCGTGGCTGGTCCTTTGCCGATTCCCGATCCTGTTTCGGGGTGGGTGATCGGATGGCAAAGAGGGCACCTCTTCGATGATTGACTATTTCGCGATCGCCTTGACCCATGGCCTGCTGGCGCTGGCCTGTCTGCGCCTGTTGACGCGCAACGATCTGGACCGCGACCCCGCGCCCGAAGAGGAAGTGCCATTGGAGGCCGAGGCCGAAAAGAAGGCCAAATGGAGGGGCCGCCGTGCTTGATCTATTCCTGACCGGATTTGTGGGCCTGATCTTGTTGATGGGTTTGCGGCGTCCCTTTGTCTGGGTGCTGGCCTATCTCTATGTCGACATCGTCGCGCCACAGAAGATCTCCTATGCGCTGCTGACCAATGTTCAGCTTTCGCTGGTGGTGTTCATGCTGGCGGTGGTCGGCTGGCTGTTCTTTGACAACAAACAGGGCGCACGGGTCAGCGGCCGTCAGGTGCTGATGGTGATGCTGCTGGTCTATTGCTATTTTTCCACCCAGTCGGCCGATTTCCCGGTCGAGGCGGCGGATAAATGGTCGTGGGTGTGGAAATCGCTGGTCTGGGCCATTTTCCTGCCGCTGGCGCTGCGCACGCAATTGCGTATCGAGGCCGCGGCTCTGGTGATGGTGCTGTCGGCGGGCGCGCTGATTATCGATGGCGGGCTCAAGACGATGGCGGGCGGGGGCGGCTATGGCGCGCTCAAACTGTTCATCAATGACAATAACGGCCTATACGAAGGTTCGACCATTTCCTGCGTTGCCATTGCCATCATTCCGCTGGTGCTGTGGCTGGCCAAGGACGGGACGATCTTTCCCGCCAACAGCAAGACACGCATCTTTGCCTATGCGCTGATCTTTGCCGCCTTGCTGATCCCCATCGGGACCGAGGCGCGCACGGGTCTGGTCTGCGCCGGGCTCTTGGCGGTGCTGATGATGCGGGCGGTCAAGTATCGATGGCTCTATGCCGGGGCTTTGGCACTGGCTGCGCTGTTGGTTCAGCCCTTGCTGCCCAACAGTTTTTCCAACCGCATGGGCACGATTGAAAACAACAAATCCGACCAGTCGGCCGCCACCCGCCTTGCGGTGTGGAAATGGACGCTGGGCTATGTGGCCGAACATCCCTTTGGCGGCGGGTTTGACGCGTTCCGCGGCAACAAGCTGGAAATCGTGACCAGCAATGACGATGGTTTCGGCAGCAATTCGACCAAGATCATCGATGAAGGCCGCGCCTATCACTCGGCCTATTTCGAAATGCTGGGCGAACAGGGCTGGCCCGGTCTGGCCATGTGGCTGACCTTGCAGATCAGCGGGCTGATCCAGCTTGAAGGCGTGCGTCGCCGTTTGCGCAAGAGCGAAGCGCCCTCCGACCGGCGCTATGCCGATCTGGCGCTGGCGTTACAGCAGGGGCACTTTGTCTATCTGTTGGGCGCGGGCTTTGTCGGCATTGCTTTCCAGCCGTTTGTTTACATGCTGATCGCGCTGCAAATCGCGTTGGTGCAACAGGTGCGGCGCAAGACGACGCCCGTGACCGTGGCCCAGCGCAAGATGCAGGTTCCCGGCAACAAGGCGCCCATGGCCACCGGAAAACCGGCCGGCGCCAACTGATCGCACAGCCCGGGGGGGATGGGTGGCCACGACAGCCTTTGATCGGACAGCACAAAGCGCTTCAGCCAGCCTGCCCGGACAACGGGCGCTGGCGCCCCAGCTTGACGCGCTGACGGGGCTGCGCGGATTGGCGGCATGGTTTGTCGTGCTGTTCCATGTCCGCGTCACATTGCGCGAGACGATCGGCCCTCTGGGCACCGCGATACTGAGCCAGGGTTATCTGGCGGTGGATCTGTTCTTTATCCTGTCGGGCTTTGTGCTGTGGCATTCCTGCGCGGAAAATCCGGCCTATCGCGGGGCGGGGGGGATGATGCGCTTCTGGTGGCGGCGGATCGCGCGGATCTGGCCTTTGCATCTGGTGATCTTGGGCGGGTTTGTGGGGTTTGTCGGGCTGCTGGCGATCACTGGGCGCGATACGTCCTTCTATCGCTGGGGTGAATTGCCGCTTCATGTGCTGCTGCTGCAAAACTGGGGCATGACCTCCGGGCTGAACTGGAACGAACCGGCATGGTCGATTTCCTGCGAGTGGGCGGCCTATCTGCTTTTTCCCTTTACGGTGATGATGGCCCCGTGGCGGCAATGGTCAACCGGGGCGCTGGTGGCACTGGGCTGCGGCTTTCTGATCGCGCTATGGGCCATTTTCGAGATAGCGGGCGGGGCCGATTACATGGGCCATGACATCACGCATACCGGGTTGATGCGTTGTCTGTGCGAATTCTGGACCGGCAATGTGCTGCGCCTGTTGTGGGAGAGGTGGCGCAATGTGCCACAGATCTGCACCGCAACATGGGCGGCGATGGTTGTCCTGCTCGAAGGCGGGGTGGTGCTGCATCTGCCCGAAGCATCCTATGTCCCGGCCTCTCTGGCGGCGCTGATTCTGGCGCTCTCGCTGGAGGATCGGCTGCTCGCGCGTCTGTTGCGTTCCGGCCCGCTGCACTGGCTGGGAGAGATCAGTTACTCGACCTATCTCTCGCATTTCCTGTTATTTGTGCTGTTCAAACTGGTCTTTGTCGATCAGTCGATGCAGATCGGCTGGGGCAAGCTGGGCCTGTTCCTGCTGATGGTGCTGACGGCCTCGGTGGCGCTTTACTATCTGGTGGAAAGACCGGCCCAGCAATGGCTGCTGTGCCGGTCCATCCATCGCGTCACGGCCTGATCACTCGGGCTTTTTGCCCAGCACCAGATCCATCGCCGTGGCAAAGGCCCGCGCATTGTCGGGATGCACCATCAACAGATCGCTCTGTTCACGCGGCAGGCTGTGGATGATCTCCAGCGGCTTGTCCTCGTAATGCAGCGAATCGAGCCAGTCATAGCTGTTGAACATGCGGATCGGCACATAGCCGCAGGCAACAAACCGGTCGAACAGCGCGGTCCATTCGCCATCATCGGCCGGCGTTGCCTCGACGCTTAACGTCGGGCGGCGGGTGAAGCGGTCTAGCTGGTCAAGGAACTGGTGCAGGACCGGCACTTCGGCGCCTTCGATGTCGATCTTGATGAAGGAGCAATCCGCGCATTCCGCCGCGCTCAACACATGGTGCAGAGGCATCGCCTTGACCTTGGCGCCGCCGGTGCGATGGTCGCCGGGAAGCAAGCTGGTCATGCCGATATTGGTCTGCGGCCCTTCATAGATGGTCAATTCGCCCACTTCGCGGGCCACGGCGCAACTGCGCACATCGATGTTGGTGGCCCCGTTGCGGGCACTGTTTTCCCGCACATATTCGGCCAGACGCGGCAGAGCCTCGATTGCGATCACCTTGCCGTCATGTCCGGCCAACTGACTGAACATCAGGGAATAATAGCCGATGTTCGCGCCAATATCGACGATCACCGTGTCCGGTTCGATCAGATGTTTCATCAGCGCCGTCATATGCGGCTCCCACAATCCGAAATGCAGGATGCTGGCCTGGATCAGATCATGGGCTTCGCAATCGAAACTGGCGCCAAAGACGGTGGTGGCGCGGCTGCGCGGGAAAAACCGATTATAGACCCGCTTGTAAAAGCGCAGCAACGTGCGTTCGCCCCAAGGCACGCTGGCAATCGCTTTGAGCACAAGGCCCGGATTTGGTCTTATTTCCTTTCCGGCAATATTGGTGCCGCCCCATGCCAATGTAACAGCCACGTCACCCTCCTGTCTTTCGGTGGTAACGTGGCTATCATGGGCAAAACTACTGGTGGAGTCTTGTTAACCATGACGTTTTTCTCTTGTGCCGATTCGCGACAAATAGAGAAAAACGTCCAATAGTTGCGGTTTTTTCGTGTTTTGAATCAACGGCTGGGGTGCTTGGCCATCCATTCTTCGACCACCGGAGCAATGCGGCCGCGCCACTTGCTGCCGTTGAAAATGCCATAATGGCCCACGCTTTCGGCCAGAAGATAGCGCTTGTTCTCCTCGGGCAGATTATGCGCCAGCGTCAAAGCGGCGCGCGTCTGGCCGATGCCGGAAATATCGTCGCGCTCACCCTCGACCGCCAGAAGCGCGGTGTCGGTGATCGCGCCCAGATCAATCGGCTTGCCGCGATGAACAAACTCGCCCTTGGGCAGCGAGTGCTTCTGGAACACATGTTCGATGGTCTGAAGATAGAAATCCGCGGTCATGTCGCAGACGCTGCGATATTCCTCATAGAAGCCTTTGGTCGAATCCGCGCTGTCGCCATCGCCTTCGACCAGATGTTTGAACATCTGCCAATGGCTCATCATGTGCGAATGCAGGTTCATGCTGATGAAGCCGGCCAGTTGCAGAAAGCCGGGGTAAACCTTGCGGCCCGCGCCGGGGTAATGCAGCGGCACGGTGGCCACCACATTATGTTCAAACCAGCTGAGGGGGCGGGTGACAGCCACGTCATTGACGCTGGTGGGCGCCTCACGCGTGTCCACCGGGCCACCCATCAAGGTCAGCGTCAGCGGGCGGCAGGGGTGCTTGCCCGCGCCCATGATGGCCGTGGCGGCATAGGCGGGCACCGAAGGCTGGCACACGGCCAGCATATGCGTGTTCGGCCCGATATGTTCGAGATAGCCGATCAGATAGTCGATATAATCGTCCAGATCGAAGCGGCCCGCTTCCATCGGCACCATCTTCGCATCGGCCCAATCGGTGATGTAAACGACGCTGCGTTCCAGCATCCGCGCCACCGTCCCGCGCAGCAGCGTGGCGTAGTGCCCGCTCATCGGCGCGACGATCAAAAGCTTGGGCGCATCGGCGGGCAGGCCATCATGGCTGAAGCGGAGCAGATTGCCGAAGGGGCGGTGCAGTACGATTGCCTCGGTGACATTGTGCGATGCGCCATCGACCGTCACCGTTTCGATGTCGAAACTGGGTTTACCACGAGGCATTGCAGCATGCGAAAAAACATCCAGAGCCGAGGCCATAACCTGTCCCAGACCCAGCGCGGCCATCGGATTGGCCGGATTCGTCAACGTTTCGGCCATCACCGATGCCCATGCGCTGGCACCTGAAAGAAGGCTGCGTTGCATTTCATAAGCGTTGTATAACATCAACTTATCCTCTGCGCGGCGTCGTGATGGGGGAATACGCCACGGTCTTGTTGTCATACATATCGCGATATTCCTTCAATCTTGCAATCCGACGAAGGCTCAACTGTCCGTAGAGAGAGCAGGTAAGGGCCTTAAAGTTGGTAACCATGGCCATCATCGGCGGTTCCAAACCTTGTAAAAATCCTATAGGGCGCTGGCCCATGTCTGCGAGCCAAGCTGAAGCCCCCGTTTCCCCCGCCCCTGTGGCATCTGGCGTGCCCGATGGCGCTTCTGGAGAGGTTGCCGCAACCCAAAAGCCGTCGAAGGATCTGGGGCCTCTGCGCATGGTGTGGCGCGCGGCGGTGGCCTATCCGGGGCGGCTGGCGGCGGCAGGGGCGGCGCTGATCGTCACATCCGCCACTACGGCCAGCGTACCATGGGGTTTCCGGCAAGTGGTGGACAAGGGTTTTGCCCGTGGCAGCGACCCGGCCACGATTGACCGCTGGTTTGAAACCTTGCTGGCGATGGTGGCGGTGCTGGCGATCGGCACGGCGGTGCGTTTCTTTAACGTATCGTGGTTGGGCGAGCGTGTGGTGGCCGACATCCGGCTGGCCGTACAGCGCAACCTGTTGCGCCAACCGCCCAGCTTCTTTGAGGAAAACAGCCCCAAGGAAATTTCCAGCCGCATGACCGCAGACACCGCTCTGATCGAACAGGTGGTGGGCACGACGGTTTCGGTGGCGCTGCGCAATGCGATCACGGCGATTGTCGGCATCGGCATCCTGTTCTTCCTCGCGCCGAAACTGACGGGCATGTTGGTGATCGCCATTCCGGTGGTGGTGGGGCCGATCGTGTGGTTCGGGCGCCGGTTGCGCCGCGAATCGCGATCCAGCCAGGACCGCATCGCCGACATTGGCGCGATGGTGACCGAGGTTCTGGGCGCGGCGCGCATTGTTCAGGCGTTTAATCAGGAAACGCGTGAAAGCGACCGTTTCGCCGCCGCCGTCGAGCGCAGCTTTGGCACGGCGCTGCGCCGGATCAAGATCCGCTCGACCATGACCAGCGTGGTGACGCTGCTGGTTCTCGGCTCGCTGGTGCTGCTGATGTGGCGCGGGGCGCAGGGCGTGGCGTCGGGCGAGATTTCGGGCGGCATCATCGCGCAATTCGTGCTGACCGGCGCTTTGGTGGCGGGGGCCTTTGGCTCGCTGACCGAGGTGTATGGCGATCTGGTGCGCGCGGCTGGCGCGGCGAGTCGTTTGTCCGAATTGCTCAACGAACGCCCCGCGATTGCGCCGCCGGCCAAGCCGATTGCCTTGCCCAGCCCGGCGCGTGGCCAGATCAGCTTTGAAAATGTCACCTTCCGCTATCCCACCCGGCCTGAAGTGGCGGCACTGTCCAGTTTCGACCTGAAAGTCGAGCCGGGCGAGACAGTGGCGATTGTCGGCCCGTCGGGCGCGGGCAAATCGACGATCTTCCAACTGGCCGAACGTTTCTATGATCCGCAGGGCGGGGCGATCAAGCTGGACGGCGTGCCTCTGACCGGCGCCGATCCGGCGGAAATTCGCCAGCGCATGGCTCTGGTCCCGCAGGAAGGCGTGCTGTTTGCCGCCAGCGCCCGCGACAATCTGCGTTATGGCAATTGGGGCGCGTCGGACGAGGCGATTTGGGAAGCGGCCCGCGCCGCCAATGCTGAAACCTTCCTGCGCGAATTGCCCGAAGGCTTGGACACATTCCTTGGCGAAAATGGCGCGCGCCTGTCGGGAGGTCAGCGTCAGCGCATGGCAATTGCCCGAGCGATCCTGCGTGATGCGCCGATCCTGCTGCTGGACGAGGCCACATCGGCGCTGGACGCGGAAAGCGAGCGTCTGGTGCAGGATGCGCTGGAGCGCCTGATGAAGGGGCGCACCACGCTGGTCATCGCGCACCGTCTGGCCACCGTGCGTCAGGCCGACCGCATCGTCGTGATGGAAGGCGGGCGCATCGTCGAGGTCGGCCGTCACGATGAATTGACCCAGGCGGGCGGCCTTTATGCCCGCCTTGCCAGTTTGCAATTTGACGAACGGGCCTTTGCAGGCGATGCTTGAGCCTCTCCTCTCTCGCCAAAATTAAGGACAATTCATGCCCTTGCTTGTGACCGCCATCCTGCTCGGCATTGTCGAAGGTCTGACGGAATTTCTGCCGGTGTCCTCGACGGGGCACCTGATCCTTGCGGCCAAGCTGTTCGGCTATGACGATGCGCAATGGTCGGTGTTCAATATCGTGATCCAGCTGGGCGCGATTCTGGCTGTGGTGGTGCTCTATTGGCGCACGTTCTGGGCGGTGGGTCTGGGCCTGATTCGCGGGGAAAAGACCGCGATCCAGTTCATCATAAACCTGCTGGTGGCCTTTATCCCGGCGGTGGTGCTGGGGCTGATCTTTAAAAAGAAGATCGACATTCTGCTCGAAAGCCCGCTGGTCGTGGCATGGGCGCTGGTGGTTGGGGGCGTTGCGATCATCGCCATCGAACGTTTTGCCAAGGGCGGCGATTATGTCGGCATCGGCCAATTGCCGGTGATCAAGTGCCTTGGCGTGGGCCTTGTGCAATGTCTGGCCATGGTGCCGGGCGTGTCGCGTTCGGGCGCGACGATCATGGGCGCGCTGTGCATGGGCATCAACCGTTCGACGGCGGCGGAATTCAGCTTCTTCCTGGCCATCCCCACCATGCTGGGCGCGACGGTGCTGCAATTGGCCAGCCATCGTGATGAGTTGACCGCGGGCACGTCGGCGGTCGGCATGAGCGAAATTGCGGTGGGCTTTGTCGTGTCCTTTGTTGTGGCGCTGGCCGTGATCAAGGGCTTTGTTACCTATATCAGCCGTCGCGGTTTCACGCCTTTTGCGATCTATCGCATCATCGCGGGCGCGGTGGCGATCTATGCGTTGAGCCATGTCGGCTGACGGGCTTTGCCGTGGCGCATGGGTGTCACGGCATTGCATTGGCCCGATGGCGGGCACGGGATGGCGCATTTCATGCCCAAAAGACGCATAAATCTTTCACCCGGCTTGTAGTAAGCTGCGCATGAAAGGAATCGCGCGATGACCCTGCTTGCCCTTTTGCTGATCGGTGCCCTTGTCGGATTGTTGACCGGGGCGGTGCTGCGGCGCGTTGGCATCATTTCCAGACTGGCCGATATGGGCTTTGGGCTGGTGGGGGCCTTTGTGGTGGGCGCCATGGGGTCTGGCGCGCTGATACAGGGGCTGGATCGTCATTACGCGGCCTTTGCGGCGGCGGGGGCGGCCGGGCTTGTGCTGCTGGTTCATGTCGCATCCGCGCTGCTTCGGCCCGTTCATGCCAAATATTACAAGCGCCGATAGGCAATCGCGCTTGACTCTGCGCCCCGGCTAAAGCATGGGGCCACCCTCTTGTTGGGCGGCGCGCAAGGTGCCGCTTGGCTCATGTGAATTTTGCCCTGGTTGGCGCGCCGCTGTTTCAGCGATGCAAGGACCGGGTCTGGAACAATTAGGAAAGTGTCATGGCAAAGCCCGCAACCGTCAAGATCCGTCTGGTTTCCAGCGCCAACACCGGCTTCTTCTATGTGACCAAGAAGAACCCGCGCAACACCACGGAAAAGTTCAGCTTCCGCAAGTATGATCCCGTTGCCCGCAAGCACGTGGAATTCAAGGAAGCCAAGATCAAGTAAGATTCAGGAGCGGTTCAAGCCTGCGTCTGTATAAGCGCGGGCATGAAAAACGCTCAGAACTTACCGAATCATCCGGCGCCGCGTTTTAGAATGCTGCGTCTGGCCATGGGGCTGCTGGTTGCGGGACCGGCGGCCCTTTCGCTTGTTGCCTCAAGCCCCGCCTTGGCCGCGCCGGCCGCGAATCCGGCCGCCACGATCAATCAGGCCGTCGCCGCGCTGCGCGGCATCGAGACGATGCGCGCCAATTTCGTCCAGCGTTCCGATGCCACCGGCCAACAAGTGACCGGCGTGCTGAGCCTGAAGCGTCCGGGCAAGATTCGTTTTCAATATCAGGCCGGCTATCCCGTCCTGATCATTTCGGACGGCAAGGCGCTGACCGTTGTCGATTCGGAAGTGAAGCAGACCCAGCGCTGGCCGATCGGCAAAAGCCCGATGGGCGCGCTGTTGAACCCGACGCGCGATGTCGCGCAATATGGCACGCTGCTGCCCAGCCTTGACCCC
This sequence comes from Novosphingobium sp. 550D, assembly GCF_057401885.1. Lineage (NCBI taxonomy): Bacteria > Pseudomonadati > Pseudomonadota > Alphaproteobacteria > Sphingomonadales > Sphingomonadaceae > Novosphingobium > Novosphingobium sp. 550D. The sequence goes on from NZ_CM171613.1 coordinate 1,129,363, forward strand.
AATGTCGTCAACATCCGAGTCGCGGACCGTATGCATCCCGAATATGGGGTGATGTCGCTGACCTTTGCCCGCAAGGCCAGTGCGCCGGGCGGGCTGGAGCTGGTGGGCTGGCAGACGGTGGACGCACAGAATCGCCGCACGACGATTATCCTTACCGGACATCAATATGGGCTGGGTTTGGGTGATGATTTGTTCAAATATCTCGATATTCGCGGCCGTTTCGGCAAATGATACGCTTAAATTTCATTGCTGTGACAAACTGCGACAATGCTGGCGATCTCGTTCATAAGAGAGCAAGGCAAGCAGCCGTATAGAGGTTCTCGACAAGACGGACGAGCTGGTGGGTTTTCCCCCCTGTTGCCCACCCCCTCTAACGAGATCCGTCTGTCAGCGTGACGAACGCTACACGAACCCTCGCTTCCCATGCCCCCGGGAAGCGAGGGTTTTCTTTATCCGGTTATCGAAAAAGGCGGTGCCACTTTGCCCGCGATGCATTAAGGGCAGCGCCATGATCTCTATTGCCACTTGGAACATCAACTCGGTGCGGCTGCGTATGCCGCTGGTCGAACGCTATCTGGCGGAACATGCGCCCGATGTGCTGTGCCTTCAGGAAATCAAGACAGTGGCAGAGCTGTTCCCGGCGCAGGCCTTTGCCGATCTGGGTTACACCTATCAGGCGGTGCATGGGCAAAAGGGGTATCACGGCGTGGCCACGGTCGCCCGCATTCCCTTTACCGAAGTGTCGCGCAATGACTGGCAGGCCAATGGCGAGGCGCGCCATGTCGGCGTGCGGCTCGATGGCTGCGGTGTGCTGGTGGAAAACGTCTATATTCCGGCGGGCGGCGATGAACCCGACCGCACCATCAACCCCAAGTTTGGCCAGAAGCTCGATTTCCTTGAGCGCATGACGCAATGGGCCGAAGGGCTGAAGGAACCCACGCTGATCATGGGCGACTTTAACATCGCCCCGCTGGAAAGCGATGTGTGGAGCCACAAGGCGCTGCTCAAGGTGGTCAGCCACACGCCGATCGAGGTCGAGACGTTGGCGCGCTTTCAGGCCGCGCATGATTTCGTCGATATCGGCCGCCAGATGATTGCCGCGCCCGAACGCTATTATTCATGGTGGTCGTACCGCGCCAAGGACTGGCGCGTGAATGACAAGGGGCGCCGTCTGGACCACATCTGGGGTTCGGCCAGCGTCGCGGCGCAGGCCCGCGGACACAGCGTTTTGGAGGACGCGCGCAATTGGGAAAAATGTTCGGACCATGTGCCGATCATCACGGAGTTTGATCTGTAATGAGCGCGACGCGGCGGGTTGCGCGCGCGCTGGATGCGTTGCGCCATGGCTGGGCGGTGCGGGTTGGCCCATGGGTGCTGTTGCCCGCCGAAACGGGTTTCGGGGCCGGTGTGGCCTCGACCCGGATGCTGATTTCCGCCGCCCGCGCCACCACGCTCAAACTGGCCAATCAGCGCGATGCCGCCGAACCCGAAAGCCCGGTGATGATTCGCGGGGCCGATGGGTTTGACCTCTCGCTGGCCCGCGCCATGGGCGATCCGGCGCTCGATTTGGCCAATCCGCTCAAAGGCCCGTTTCTGGCCCAGCCGATCGACGATCATGCCAGCGCGGTGGCGGCTATGGAGCTGGCGCGTCTGGCCGGTGTCCTGCCCGCGTTTCTTGTCGACCCCAGCGGGGTGGAGGAAGCGCAGGAAGTTTCCGCCGCCGATCTGGAGGACTGGAAAGACCCGCGCCATCTGAGCATCGCCTCTCGCGCCCGCCTGCCGGTGTCGGTGTGTGAAAGCGCGGAAATCGTTGCGTTTCGCGCTCTGGATGATCTGCGTGAACATGTGGCGCTGGTTCTGGGGCGGCAGAGCGCGGACCGGGTGCCCTTGGTGCGCCTGCATTCCGAATGTCTGACCGGCGATGTGCTGGGCAGCCTGAAATGCGATTGCGGGCCGCAATTGGACGCGGCATTGGCCGCGATGGCGGACGAGGCGAATAATGGCGGCTGGGGCGTGCTGCTCTACCTGCGTCAGGAAGGGCGCGGCATCGGTCTGGTCAACAAGCTGCGCGCGTATCAGCTTCAGGATCAGGGCTTTGACACGGTGGACGCCAACCAGCGTCTGGGCCTGCCGAATGAAGCGCGCGATTTTCCGGTGGCGGCGCGGATGCTCGCGCTCTTGGGCGTGCATGGCATTAGGCTCATGACCAACAATCCGGCCAAGGTCGAAACGTTAAAGTCCGTGGGCGTCAAGGTTATCGAGCGCGTTGCCCATGCCTTGCCCGCCAATCCGCATAATGCGCGCTATCTGGCGACGAAACGGGATCGTTCGGGGCATTTCCTTTAACGCCGCCATCCCGGTTTGATGAATTGGCGTCATAGGCTCTATCATTTTCACCTGATTATCCTGCGCGCTTGAATGGAGTATGGTCCCCGGCAATCATTTGTCGGGAGAACATCCATGCCCAAGCTCACCGTGAACGGCCAAAGCCGCGAGGTGAAGGCCTCACCCGATACGCCCTTGCTTTATGTGCTGCGCGGCGAACTGGACGTGATGACGCCCAAGTTCGGTTGCGGCCTTGCGCAATGCGGCGCCTGTTCGGTGCTGGTCGACGGCGAAGAAATCCGCGCCTGCATCACACCCATCGGGTCGCTCGATGGCAAGGAAGTCACCACGGTCGATGGCCTGCCCGCGCGCTGGGCCAAGCAGAAGGGCCTGACGCCGGACCCCGACCGTCTGCATCCGGTGCAACAGGCATGGGTCGATGAACAGGTGCCCCAATGCGGCATTTGCCAATTCGGCATGATGATCAAGGTCACCGAATTGCTCGAACATAACCCAAAACCGACGGATGCCGATATCAAGGCGGCGCTGACCACATCGGGGCCGTCGCCGCATCTTTGCCGCTGTGCATCCTATGCGGCGATTCTGGACGGGGCGCATCGCGCCGCCAAACTGATGGCAGGGGAGGCGTAATCATGACTCAAGTGATGGAAACCCCCGACCAGTTCGACATTCACGGTGCGGCACTTTCCCGGCGCGGCTTTCTGGGCGCGGGCGGCGTGATGCTGGTCATGCTGGGCTTGCCTGCGGGCCGGGCATCGGCGCAGACCAATTCGCTTGATGCGGCAAAACCGGCCAGTTGGATCGAGATCCACGCCGATTCCACCGTGACCATGCGCACGGGCAAATGCGATTTCGGGCAAAGCTCGATCTACACCGCCTATCGTCAGATCGTGGCCGAGGAATTGGGCATGAGCGTCGAGGCGATCACCACGGTGGTGGCGGGCGATACCGACCGCACCCCCGATGGCGGCGGCACCTTTGGCCTGCTGCGCAACGCGGGCACCAATATGCGCAAGGCCGCCGCCTATACGCGCGAAGCGGTGCTGGAACTGGCCGCCCAGCGCTTTGGCGTGCCACGCAGCGCGGTTTCCGTGGCCAAGGGCGTGATCACCGGCGGCGGCAAGAGCGCGACCTATGGCGAAATCATTGCGGGCCAGACCCTGCGCCTGATCATACCCACCGAAGGCTCGCTCACCGATTTTCGCGGGCTGGTGGTCACCGGCAATCCGCCGCTCAAGAAGATCGCTGATTATACCGAGGTGGGCAAACCCGTTACCAACCCGATCATCGCGCCCAAGGTTTCGGGTAAAACGCAATGGGTGGGTGACGTCAAATTGCCCGACATGCTGCACGCCCGCGTGATCCATCCGGCGACTTTGGGTTCGACGCTGGTCACGCCGGGGCGGCTGGACGCGGCGCAATATCCCGGCGCGAAACTGGTGCAGGTCGGCAATCTGCTGGCTGTCGTCTCGCCCGATGAATGGCAGGCGGTGATGGCGGCGCAGGCCGTGGCCGCCGATACGAAATGGAGCGACTGGAAAGCGTTGCCCACCTCGGAAAAGCTGGCCGAACATCTGCGCGCCAAGGTGGACTGGAGCGAGGTGCCCGCCACCAAGGGCGTGACCAAGGGCGACATATCAACCGCTGCGGCCAAGAAGCATAGCGGCGCCTATTTCATGCCCTATCTCAAACATGCCCCTATCGGGCCGACGGTGTCGCTGGCGGATGTGAAGGGAGATGGTTCGGTAACTGTCCATACCCATTCGCAAAATCCGCAATTCCTGCGCGCCGCCATCGCGAAAATGCTGGCCGTGGGCGAGGATAAGGTCGTGGTACGCACCTATCCGGGGCCGGGCCATTTTGGCCGTTCGAACGGCGGCAATGCGGGGTCGGAGGATGAGGCCGTCCTGCTGTCGCGCGCGCTGGGCGTGCCGGTGCGGGTGCAATGGATGCGCCACGATGACATGGGATGGTCGACGCAAAGTTCGTGCATGGTGGCCGATATCAAGATCGGCCTTGGTCCCGATGGTCGCATTGTGACCTATGAGGCGACCCATTCCGGCCCGCCGATGCAGGATGACCGCCCGATTGGCGCGCTGCTGGCCGGGTTGCCGGTGATTTCGCCGCCCGCGCCCGCCAACCCTTCGCCCATTCACACGGCGCGGATCGCCATTGCCGATCGCTGGATCTATGATGCGGTGCCCCATGTCGCCGAAACGGGGCGGGGCACCTATCAGATCGGTGAACGCGAATCGCCGCTCAAGGTCGGCCTGCGCGACCATTCGATGCGCACCCCGATCCAGTTCCAGCAGAACTTCCCCCGCGAGGTGGCGATGAGCGAGGCGGCGATGCTGGCGGGCAAGGATGCGCTGCAATTCCGCATCGACCATACGCAGGACCCGCGCGTAAAAGCCGTTCTGGAACGGTTGCGCACCGAATCGGCATGGGACAATCGCTCCTCGCCCGCCAAGGGGGCCAGCGCCAGGGGCGCCAAGGTTGTGCGTGGGCGCGGCGTGTCGATGATGCTGCGCGACAATGGCTATTGGGCTTGCGCGGCCTTTGTCGCGGTCACCCCCTCGACCGGCGAGGTCAAGGTTGAGCGCATGGTTCTGGTGTCCGATCCGGGCATTGTGGTCAACCCGCTGCAATTAAAGCGGCAGGCGCAGGCCGGGTGCCTGATGGGTATTTCCGAGGCGCTGCACGAAGAGGTCAGCTTTGACACCGGCGCTGTCACCAGCCTCGACTGGTCGACCTATCCGATCCTGACGGCGGCGGAAATGCCGGACCTGAAGGTGGTGATCGCGCCCTATGCCGGGGCGGAGGTCTATGGTCAGGGTTCGGAAAGCGCCAATGCTCTGGCCGCGCCCGCGATTGCCGGGGCGTTCCTTGACGCAACCGGGCGGCCTGCGCGCCGCATCCCGCTGCGCCCGGAATATGTAAAGGCGATGCTGGCCTGATTTGGGGAAGGCCGCAGGGGATGCCTTGCGGCCATTTCCGCGATGCGCGCTTTGACAATCGCTGCGGGGGGATTATGGGCGCGGCCATACATCTTCCGGGCGGTCATTCCATGGTCGCCGATTCACAAGGACCCAATCGCGTGACCAAGGCCATCAAACTGTCGCTGACCGAAGACGAAGCCGAAATGATCGTGGACGCGCTGGAAGCGGACATGGAAGGCTATCTGGAATCGGCCAAGGAAGCACGCGGCAACAACAACCGCGAAGACGTGAAGACCTTTACCGAAGCGGCCGAACGCATCGGCGCGATGATCACCAAGCTGCGCGCGCTTCTGGATTAATCCCCGCGATAGCGCAGGGCCTCGACCAGCAGGGCAAAGGCTGGCGAGGCCTGGCGGCGGCTGGGGTAATAGAGGTGGTATCCCGCAAAGGGCGGGGTCCAATCCTCCAGCACGCGGATGAGGCGGCCTGCGGCAATGCCGTCACGCACCACGTCATCGATGGTCATGACCAACCCCATGCCCGCCTCGGCCGCCTGAACCAGCATGCCCGATCCGCCAAAGGGCAATTGGCCTTCGACGCGGACATTCATCACCCGCCCGTCTTTTTCAAATTCCCATGCGTAAAGGCCGCCCGAACTGGGCAGGCGCAGGTTGACGCAATTGTGCTGGGCCAGATCCTGCGGCGTTTGGGGCATGGGGTATTTGTCGAAATATTCGGGCGATCCGACACAGGCCATGCACAGCGCAGGCCCGATGCGCACCGCGATCATGTCGCGCGCAATCGCCTCGCCAAGGCGGATACCGGCGTCGAACCGTTCCTCGACAATATCGACAAAGCCGTTGTTGATGCTGACCTCGACACGGATGTCGGGATATTGCGGCAACAGCTTTTGCAACGCGGGCCACAGCAGCGTGCGGGCGGCATGTTCGGATGCCGTGATGCGGATGTTGCCCGCCGGGCGTTCGCGCATCTTTGTGACTTCACCGATCCCGGCGTTGATCTGATCGAGCGCCGGGCCGATCGTGGCGACCAGCTTTTCCCCCGCCTCGGTCGGCGAAACCGAGCGCGTGGTGCGGGTCAGCAGCCGCACGCCCATCTTGGCCTCCAACCGCCGCATCATGTGGCTGAGCGCGGATTGGGAAACGTCCAGCTTGGCCGCGGCGCGGGTAAAGCTGCGCTCCTCCGACACCACCAGAAAGGCCGCCAGATCGGCCAGATCGCTACGATCAACGCTCACTCGCGGGGCTTCCTCATGCTGCGTATGGTCAGGGCCAGGCTGGCGTAAGCGGCCAGCCCGCCAAAGGCGATTGTATAGGCCATCGGGCGCGGCGTGCCATCGGCGCAAAGGCTGATAAGGGCCGAACCGATCATGCCCGACCCATATTGCGCCGCGCCCATCATTGCCGAAACGGCGCCGGCCTGTTGGGGATGCTCGGCCATGGCGCGGGCCATGGAATTGGCGACGATCAAACCCGATGCCGCGACATAGACAAAGCAGGTCAGCGCCAGCGTAACCATCCCGCCCCATCCCGTCGTCACGACGATGGCCATGGCCACGCCCGACACGGCGGTTGCGATCACGCCCCAACGCATCAGCGCCCATCCGCCAAAACGCGGCAGCAGGCGCACATTGGCCATATTGGCCGCCATGATCCCGATGATGCCAATGCCAAAGACCACGCCAAAGGCCTGCACCGGGACATGGTGATAGGTGATAAAGGTAAAGGGGCTGCCCGCGACATAGGCATAGACGCCCACGTAATAGAACCCCCCGATCAATGCGCAGGACATCACGCGCGGGTCCATCACCAGCCGCCGATATTGGCCAAAGGCCTCCATCAAGCCGACCTGCGAACGCCGCTCCACCGGCAAGGTTTCGGGCACTGTGGCCAATCCCAGGCCGGTGACTATGCCGATCCCGACCAACAGCCAGAAGATCGCCCGCCACCCGGCCCAGACCAGAATCTGTCCGCCCAGCAAAGGCCCGATCAGCGGGGCAATCGCCATGACGGTGATCAGGGTGGAAAGCATCTGACCCGACCGTTCCGCGCCATAGAGGTCGCGCACCATCGCCCGCGACAGGACCACACCCGCACACGCGCCCAGCGCCTGAACCACGCGCCATGCGATGACGGCATGGGCCGACCCCGCCATGGCGCAACCGGCCGATCCGATCACGAACAGCACCAGCCCAATGGCGATCGGCCTCTTGCGCCCATAACGGTCACCCACCGGCCCCCAGAACAATTGCCCGCCCGACAGGCCCACCAGATAGGCCGCGATGGTCAATTCCATCGTGCCGGGGCCAACGCCAAAGGCATGGGCCATGGTCGGCATCGCGGGCAGGTAGAAATCGGTCGAGATCGAGGCAAAGCCCATCAGCGCGCATAAAACGGCCATCAGGCGCAGCTGATTGGACTCCGCTGCGCCTGTCGAGGCTGATTGGGTGGCAGGGGCGCTCACAGGCCCGTCATGGCTTCGGCGGCCGGTGTGTAACGCGCGCCCTGCACTTCGATCCGGGTCAGCCATTGCGCGATCTGTTCAAGGTCGCCCGGCGTCAGCACTACATTGGCCGCGCCCAGATTCTCCTCCATCCGGTGCAGTTTGGTCGTGCCGGGGATGGGGACGATATAGGATCGTTGGGCCAGCAGCCATGCCAGAGCAATCTGGGCCGGGGTGGCGTCATGTTGCGCGGCAATCGCCTTTAACCCATCGACTAGCGCCAGATTGGCCGCCAGAGCATCGGCCTGAAAACGGGGCAGGGTGGCGCGGAAATCGCCCTGCGACACGTCGGCGGTGCTGGCAATCGCGCCGGTCAGAAAGCCTTTGCCCAGCGGCGAATAGGGGACAAGGCCGATGCCCAGTTCATCGCAGGCGTCGAGAATGCCATTGGTTTCAACCTGCCGCGTCCAGAGCGAATATTCGTTCTGCAACATCGCAACCGGTTGAACCGCATGGGCGCGGCGCAAGGTGGCCGCAGAAGGTTCGCTCATGCCGAAATGCTTGACCTTGCCCTGCGCAATCAGGTCGCGCACGGTTCCCGCGACATCCTCAATCGGCACATTGGGATCGACGCGGTGCTGGTAAAACACGTCCAGCGCATCGACGCGCAGGCGCTTGAGCGAGGCCTCGGCCACGGCGCGGATGCGTTCGGGGCGGCTGCACGCGCCGCGCATGGCGCGGGTTTCCGGGTCAATGTCGAAACCGAATTTCGTGGCGATCACCACCTGTCCCTTAAAGGGTTCGAGCGCCTCGCCCACGGTTTCCTCGTTGGACCACGGGCCATAGACTTCGGCAGTGTCGAAAAATGTCACGCCGCGTTCAACCGCAGCGCGGATCAGGCTGATCCCTTCGGCGCGCGAGACGGTGTGGGCATAGCCAAAATCCAGCCCCATGCAGCCATAGCCGATGGCGGAAACCTTGGGGCCGTTCTGGCCAAGCTGACGGGTATTCATAAGCCGGTCACTCCTGCTGGGGGTATGACGGGCTTTTACCCCATCGGGCTTATGAGGATTAGCGGGGGATGGCGGCATGCGGTTATGAACCTTGCTCATGAAAGGTGAGGGAACCTTTCCCGCATGCCGCCTTGGAATGGGGTATCAGAACCCCATGATCTTCTTGTTCAATGCGCGATCCGAACCCGAATCGGCGAAGTCATCGAAAGCATGCTCGGTGACCGGAATGATATGCTTGGCAATGAAGGGGGCGCCTTCGGTCGCGCCCACTTCGGGGTGTTTGAGCGCACATTCCCATTCCAGCACGGCCCAGCCGGCATAGTCATACTGGGCCATCTTGCTGAAGATCTGGCCGAAATCGACCTGACCATCGCCAAGGCTGCGGAAACGGCCCGGACGGTTGACCCAGCTCTGATAGCCGCCATAGACGCCGCTGCGGCCCGACGGGCGGAATTCGGCGTCCTTTACGTGGAAGCACTTGATGCGTTCGTGGTAAATGTCGATGAACTGAACATAATCCAGACATTGCAGCACGAAATGCGACGGGTCGTACAGGATGTTGGCGCGCGGGTGGTTGTCCACGCGTTCAAGGAACATCTCAAACGTCACGCCATCATGCAGGTCTTCGCCCGGATGCAGTTCAAAGCCGATATCGACGCCGTTTTCATCAAACACGTCCAAAATCGGTTTCCACCGGCGGGCCAGTTCGTCGAACGCATCCTCGACAAGCCCTGCAGGACGCTGGGGCCAGGGGTAGACATAGGGCCATGCCAGCGCGCCGGGGAACGAGGCGTGCGTGGTCAGGCCCAGACGCTGCGAAGCCTTGGCGGCAAAATGCAATTGTTCGACCGCCCACGCCTGACGCGCGGCGGGATTGCTGCGCACATGCGGCGCGGCAAAGCCGTCGAATTGCGCGTCATAGGCCGGATGCACCGCAACCAATTGCCCCTGAAGATGGGTCGACAGCTCGGTGATTTCCAGCCCCTTGTCGGCCAGCATCCCCTTGATATCGTCGCAATAGGTCTGGCTTTCCGCCGCCTTGGCCAGATCGAACAGGCGTCCGTCCCATGACGGAATCTGGATGCCCTTGTAACCCAGCCCCGCCATGTAATCGGCGATCGCGGGCAGCGAGTTGAACGGCGCGGCATCGCTCGCGAATTGCGCGAGGAAGATGCCGGGGCCTTTGATGGTCTTCATGTGTCGGTTCCTTAAACCGTGAATGGGGTCCAGCCCGCGCCCGCCTTGGACAGCGCAACGGCCTGTTCGATCAGCGCCATGCCGCGCAGGCCATCGGCGATGCCGGGGACCAGCGAGCCTTCCTCGCCCCGGATCTGGCGTGCGAAATCGCGATAAAGATTGGCGAAGGCTTCGAGATAGCCTTCCGGATGGCCGCCGGGCGTGCGCGTGGCGCGCAGCGCATCAGGGCCGAGGCTGGGATCACCTGCCTGTACCACTTCGCTGTGGCCGTCATCGTGAAAGATCCAGAGCATGTTGGGATCTTCCTGACGCCAGCGCAGGCCCGCCTTTTCGCCATAGATGCGCAGGCAAAGGCCGTTGCGTTCGCCCACCGAAATCTGGCTGGCCAGCAAGGCGCCGCGTGCGCCATTGGCGAAACGCAGCAGGATCTGGCAATCGTCATCGACGCGGCGGCCCGGAACCACCGTGCCCAGATCGGCAAGGATCTCGGTCACCTGCAAACCCGTCACGAATTCGGCCAGATGGAAGGCATGGACGCCAATGTCGGCCACGCAGCCGCCAACGCCGGACCGCGCCGGATCGCCACGCCATTCGGCCTGCTTGCCGGTGTCGGGTTTGGCCAGCCAGCCCTGCGGATATTCGACCACCACCTTGCGGATCGGGCCAAGCACGCCGGCGGCAATGCGCGCGCGGGCTTCACGCACCAGCGGATAGCCAGAATAGGTATAGGTCAGGGCAAAGGGCTTGCCCGCCTTTTCAACGATCTCGGCCATTTCATGCGCCTGCGCCAGAGTGGTTGTCGCGGGCTTGTCGCAGATCACGGCAAAGCCAGCCTCCAGCGCGGCCTTGGCCGCGGGCAGGTGCATGTGGTTGGGCGTGGTGATCGCCACAAAATCAATCGGGTCCGAACGCTTGGCTTCCTCGGCCAGCATGGTGGCGATGTCGGCATAGGCGCGGGCCGGGTCGATCCGGTACGCTTCCCCCGCCGCCCGCGACTTTTCCGCGCTGGAACTGAAGGCCCCCGCCACCAGTTCAATCTCGCGGTCCATTTCCGCCGCAATACGATGCACCGGCCCGATAAACGCCCCCGGACCACCGCCAATCATTCCCATCCGCAAGCGGCGCATTTCACTCTCCCTTGGAGACAGGGGCTATGCCCTGTCATAAATCAGAATTGAGGTTCTGATTTATCCATGACCTTATAAAACTGTCAAGCGCAGCCATCGCCGGGCCAGCCATCAGGCCCGGCGATGGCCCAACCCATTACGCCACGAATTTGGCCAGATAATCGTGGCTGATCTTCATCGATTCAAAGCGGTCGCGCGTGAAGGGCGCTTCCTGTTCGACATAGAAATGTTCAACGCCCGAATCGACGCAGGCCGGCAGGATCTTGTGCCAGTTGAGCATGCCAAGGCCCACTTCGGCCGGATCCTGCGCCAAGGCATAATTGGTCTTGGTCGAGGACTTGATGTCTTTGAGGTGGACCATCTTGATCCGGCCCTTCAACCGGCGGATTTCAGCCGCCGGGTCCAGACCGCCGGCCGCCGCCCAACCCAGATCGAGTTCAAGGAACACCAGCTTGGGGTCCAGTTCGCCCAACAGGACGTTCCAGCCCGTGGTGCCGCCCTGCGGACGGAATTCCATGTTGTGGTTGTGATAGCCCAACTCGATGCCATAGGGCTTGAGCGCGGCGGCGCGTTCATTGAGCACACCGGCCAGACGCTTCCACATGTCCAGACCGCCTGCATCGACCGCCTTGACCAGGGCTTCGCGGACATTGCCGTTGGTGGGCATCACGAAATCATCGGGCAGCAGCGGCATGGGCAGCACTGCCTTGTGAATGCCCAGCGTACCCAGAGCGTCCGCGATTTGCTGCGGGCTGCTCATCAGCGTCAGCGAGCCGGGGGGAAGACGCTGGGGCATGCCCATGTGGATGCAGCCAAAGCGCACACCCGCCGCATCGGCGTCGGCGCGCAGATCCTTGGGGTTGCGGCCATAGAGGCCGGGGAGTTCGAAATCGGTGTAGCCAATGGCCGCCAGACGCTTGAGCGTGCCCGCCATGTCCTTTTGCGCGGCTTCACCCAGAGCATAGAGCTGAACGCCAAGCGGCTTGTTGATACGCTTGAAGAGCGGCGTGCGCGGTGCGCCAAAGGCGGGTACGGCAGCGGCAAGGCCGCTCGCGCCCATGGCGGCCAACAGGCCACGGCGATTGATATTGATGGTCATCAGGCGTCCTCCGAAGCTCCGACCGGTGCGGCCGTGGGCGGGTGAAAAGCAAAGGCCAGTACAAGCGCGCCAAGCGTGGCAAGACCGGCAGGAACAAGGAACAGCGTGCGGTAATCCACCACGCCATCGGCCCCCGTCAGCTTGGCGACAAGGTTGGGGAAGAAATAGCTGGCCACCATATTGCCGATGCCAAGGATCAGCAGGTTGAACAGGCCCTGTGCGCTGGAACGCACGTCCTTGGGAAAGGCTTCGTCCACGAAGATGTAAACCGTGGCGAAGAAGAAGGCGTAGCAGATGCCGTGCAGCAATTGCACCGCAACAATGGCCGGAATGCTGTCCGACAGGAAAGAGAAGGCGAGGAAACGCGCCGCATGGCCCAAAATGCCCACGATCATCGTCTTGCGCCAGCCCAGCTTGCCCAGCACCGTGCCCAGCACCAGCATGGTCAGTACTTCGGCGATCTGGCCAAGTGAGAGGACGACCATCGACAGGTTGCCCGCAATCCCGACGCGATTGGTCAGGAACGAGTCCGCCATCACGAAATAGCCATTGTGCACGACCGAATCGATGAAGGTGACGAAGAACAGCACCGCCACAAACGGCTTTTTCAGCAGGCCGATGGCGCGGCGCCATGCCAGAGCATCGACATCATCCCCGCCCTTTTTCGGCGGCGTGTGGGGCAGGGTGAGCGAATAGGCCGCCAGCACCAGCGAGATCACGCCCGAAACGATGAAGATCGAGCGCACTTCTTCCGGCCCCGAATGCGCGCCCAGAATGAACACGAAGGGCCATGACGCCATCACCCAGCCTACGGTGCCGCCCGCGCGGACCGTGCCGAAATCCTTGCCTTCCTTCAGGTTGGCAAAGGCGATCGTGTTGGTCACCGACAGGGTGGGGACGTAAAGCAGGCTGTAGGCCAGATAAAAGGCGAAGAAGGGCAGGAACTGGGTCGAGAATGCTGCGCCCATCATGCACAGGCCGCCGATCAGGTGGCTGGCCGCCAAAAAGCGTTCAGCCGAGAAGTTGCGGTCGGCAAACTGATTCGAAAAGAAGATGCCCACGACCGAGGCAATGCCCCAGCACGAGCCGACAAGTGCCTGTTGTCCTGCGGAAAAACCGAGCATGCCCATGTAAGGGAACAATTTCGGCGCCCAAGCCCCCCAGATGGCCAATTGCAAGGCCATCATGATGAAAAGGCTTATTTTTCGGGTCTGCGATGAAGTGGTTGTTGACAAGGCCTCGTCCTCTGTCCCATATTTTTGTAAACGTTGCCAGAACGAAGCGGCATCGGTCAAGAATCAAATTTCGGGAAGAGGAGAAGATGAGGATGATCGAACTCGATCGCCGCCACATGCTTGAAGGTCTTGCTGCGCTCATCGGACTGAGCGCGCTGTCCGGCGAAGCTCTTGCTGCTGCAGCAAAAAAGCCTCCTCTTCTGGATGCTCCCACCACGGCTCTGCTGGTCGCGGTTTGCGACACGCTGATCCCGCGCACCGACACGCCCGGCGCGGTTCAGGTCAAGGTGCCCGCCACGATTGACGCCTTGCTGCGCGACTGGGCCAACCCTGCGCATCGCGCCGCGCATCTTGCTGCGCTCAAAGCCATCGACACCGCCGCCCGCGCCAAGACGGGCAAGCCTTTCGCATTGCTGACGCCTGCTGCGCGCAAGACGTTCCTGTCGGCTTATGATGCGGAAAATTTTGCCGGCAACCCCGACTATTACAAGCTTAAGGACCTGCTGGTCACCGCCTATTACATGAGCGAACCGGGCGCGACGCAGGAATTGCGCTATGAACATATCCCCGGCGCGTGGGAGCCTTCGATCCCGCTGACCAAGGATACGCGCGCATGGGCCGGGCATAACGTCGGCTGATAAGAGATTCTGGGAGAGTAAGATGTTCGACGCCATTGTAATCGGCTCTGGTATGAGCGGCGGGATTGCCGCCAAGGAATTGTGCGAACGGGGCCTCAAAACGCTGGTTTTGGAGCGTGGCCGCAAGATTGAACACGGCGCGTCCTACAATGACTGGATGCAGCCGTGGGATCTGCCCAATGGCGGCGGTGTGCCCGAGGAAGTTCTGGCCAAGGATTATCCGATCCAGCGTCAGTGCTATGCCGTCAACACCGCGACCCAGCAATATTGGGTCAAGGACAGCCAGCACCCCTATGAAACCCCCGAAAACAAGCCCTTCAGCTGGATTCGCGGCTATCATCTGGGTGGCCGCTCGATCATGTGGGGGCGTCAGACCTATCGCTATTCGGAAATGGACCTGAGCCAGAATGCCCGCGACGGGCATGGCGTCGACTGGCCGATCCGTTATGCCGACCTTGCGCCGTGGTATGACAAGGTGGAAACCTTCATCGGCGTTTCGGGCGAAAACGAAGGCCTGCCTCAACTGCCCGACGGCAAGTTCCTGCCCGTCACGCCGATGACGGATGGTGAAAAGCTGTTCAAGGCGGCGGTTGAGAAGAATTTCGCGGGCCGCAAGGTCATCATGGGCCGCTGCGCCCACCTGACCCAGCCCCAGCCGCATCACATCGAACTGGGCCGTAACCCTTGCCAGTATCGCTCGCTGTGCGAACGCGGCTGCTCGTTTGGCGCCTATCATTCCAGCCTGTCCTCGTCGTTGCCCGCGGCCCAGCGGACCGGCAATATGACGCTGGTGACCGACGCCATCGTGCATTCGATCATCACCGACCCCAAGACCGGCAAGGCCACGGGCGTCCGCGTGATCGATCAGAACACCAAAAAGGCGACGACCTACGAAGCCAAGGTCATCTTCCTGTGCGCCTCGACCATCGGCAGCGCGCAGATCCTGCTTCAATCGGGCAATGAAGCCAACCCGCGCGGTCTGGCCAACAGTTCGGATCAGGTCGGCCGCAATCTGATGGACCACGTTTATGGTCCGGGCGTGATGGCCTTGATGTCCGGCCCGGAAACCTTCCACCGTGGCCGTCGTCCCAACGGCATCTACATCCCGCGCTATCGCAATCTGGACGGCCAGAGTGAGCCTTACCTGCGCGGTTATGGTTTCCAGGGCCGCGTGATGCGTCAGGGATGGCACGGCGTCGCCATGGGCGCACCGGGCGTAGGCGTGGAACTGAAGAACCGCATCCGTCATCCCGGCGAATGGATGGTGGGCCTGTCGGGCTTTGGCGAAATGTTGCCCAACCCGGAAAACCGCGTCACGCTGCATGCGACCAAGAAGGATGAATGGGGCCTGCCGCTGCTCAACATCCATTGCGAACATGGCGCTAATGACAAGGAACTGGGCCGCGTCATGCTGGAAGATGCCAAGGCGATGGTCACGGCCGCGGGCGGTCGCATCATCCGCGAAAGCAGCAAGCTGCACCCTCCGGGCCTTGGCATTCACGAAATGGGCACCGCGCGCATGGGTCATGATCCCAAGACCAGCGTGCTGAACAAGTATAACCAGACCCATGACGTGCCCAACCTGTTCATCACGGACGGCGCGGCCATGACCTCCAGCGGTTGCCAGAACCCCTCGCTGACCTATATGGCCATGTCGGCGCGGGCGGCCTATCATGCTTCGGAATTCCTGAAAGCGGGCACGATCTGACGGGGGAGTTAAAGCAAAGCGTGGTCACCATTCGCGATATTGCCAAGCGTGCAGGCGTCTCGGTGGCCACGGTTTCGCGCACGTTGCGAGAGCCGGAAACAGTGCGTCCGGCCAAGCGCGATGCGGTCAATCAGGCCATCGAGGAAATGAAATACGTGCCCAACGCAATTGCCCAGCAATTGCGTCGGCCACGGCACGAGGCGATCATTGTGATCGTGCCCGCAATCGCCAACCCGTTCTTTTCCGAAATCGTGCAAAGCATCGAGAATGTTGCGCATGAGCTGGGATACCGGGTCTTGATCGGCGAGACACAGGGCAAGCAGGAGCGTCTTGATTATTATGCCGAAATGGTCACGTCGCGGGTGGCGGACGGGCTGATTTTGCTCGGCTCGCTGCTGCCTTCGGTGGTGCGCGCCACGGTCAAGGCGGGCAAGCCTTTGCCGATGCCGCTGGTGCTGGCGTGTGAAAGCTATGCTGGGTTGAATTGTCCGCATGTGGTGATCGACAATGTCGCGGCGGCCCATCTGGCGGTGCAGCATTTGATCGAAGTGGGGCGCAGGAAGATTGCCACCATCACCGGGCCGATGATCAATACGCTCAGCGCGGATCGACTGCGCGGTTATCATGCCGCGATGGTTGAGGCCGGGTTCAGTCCGGAGCCGGGCTGGATTGTGGATGGCGATTTTTCCATCGAATCGGGTCATGCGGCCATGCTGCGTCTGTTGGCATTGGAATCACGGCCCGATGCGGTGTTTTGTGCCAATGACGAAATGGCCATTGGTGCGCAACAGGCGATTCACGAAGCGGGCCTGAACGTGCCGCAAGATATTGCCATCGTTGGTTTTGACGACCTGCGCTTTGGCGCTTTTGCCTCGCCGCCCTTGACCACTATTCGTCAGCCGACCAGCGGGCTGGGTGAAACGGCGATGCGGATGATCGATTCCATGCTGCACAACAAGCCCCTTACAGAGCAAAGTGTTGTATTGCCGCATCAGTTGATCATTCGTCGCTCATCGGGTGCACAGGACTGACTTGCACCTAATAGATGTTGCCGCTAAACGGTAATGCACAAGAAGCGTGGAGCCACCGAAACTGGCCCGGCATGAATGGAGAGGATTGAAAGGGGTTTGCGGCTTTTTGCCGCATTTATTTCCCGAAACTTTGAAAACGATACCAAGCCTTGCCTGCATTGATTCCGGTCGAGCGGTAAGGGGCAATACCCAGTAAGCTGTTGCCAATCTGATAACGTTTTCATTCGATGGCCGCTGACCCCCGCGCCGCATGATCTGCGGCGGGGCAGCTATGTAAATTGCTTAAACAGGAGAGGGATAGGCAATATGAAGTTTTCACGTATTCTGGGCGCCTCGGTGCTCGCTATGGCCGTTGCCAGCCCCGCCATGGCGCAGGAAACCCGCGTCAGCCCCGATGGCGACATCATCGTGACCGCCACGCGTTTTGAAACGCTCGCGTCCAAGACCCCGATCGCGCTGACCGCGGTTTCGGGCGACGCGCTGCGCACCGCGGGCATCACCAACCCGACCAATCTGGGCGACCAGGTCCCCAGCGTGATGATCAACCGTAACAACGGTCTGCAGATCACCATCCGCGGCGTGACCAGCTCGGACGGCACCGAAAAGGGTGATCCCTCGGCCGCCTTCATGATGGATGGCGTCTATATCGCTCGCCAGCAGGCCCAGGAAACCAGCTTCTACGACATCAGCCGCGTCGAAGTTCTGCGTGGTCCGCAGGGCACGCTCTATGGCCGCAATACGACGGCCGGTGCGGTCAACCTGATCACCAACCGCCCGACCTTTGACAAGATCAAGGGCAACCTTGACGTTGCCTATGGTAACTACAACAACACCCAGGTCGGCGGCGCGATCAACGTTCCGGTCACCGAAAACCTGGCCGTGCGCGGCGCGTTCAACTTTGACCACCGCGACAGCTTCCTGAAGGCTGGTGCCAACCTGTCGGGTCTGAACCTCTCGCCCTTCAAGGACAATATCTCGGGCCGCCTGCAGGCGCTGTTGAAGTTTGATGGTGGTGAACTGCTGGTTCGCGGTGACTATAACGAAATGCGCGGCATCAGCTCGAACGCTCTGCCCACCAGCAACTTCTATTCGGGCTACACCACCAACACCGTCATGCCGGTCTATACCGCCAACGGCAAGTCGAACGCCCAGCTGCTGACGCTCAACGCGCCGACCGCCGATGGTCTGCCCAAGGTCAGCGCGGCCAACGACCTGCGCCGCAACAATGCCGCCTATGGCCTTGACGTGGACTTCAAGTATGACTTTGGTGCGGTGACCCTGAACTATCTGGGTTCGTATCGCGAATTCAAGCGCCACGAAGGCAATTACAGCTATTATGGCCCGGTGAACGCGGTCAACATTGGCGGCATGGCCCCCAACAAGTTCGACGGCTGGTACTGGCAGAACAGCCAGGAACTGCGCCTGTCGACCAATGGCACGGGTCCGGTGCGCGCTCAGGCGGGTATTTACTACTTTAAGGAACGCGCTGACATTCAGCTGTTCATCTATGACCGCACCAATGCCGCGACCGGCCTGCGCTACACGCCCAACCAGACCGGCTTTGTGTTCGGCTTCCCCCAGCACTATGTGATGTCCTCGTCGGTGGCCGGTTTCGGTCAGATGACCTATTCGCCCACCGAAAAGCTGCACATCACGGCTGGCGCGCGTTACACCAAGGATGAAAAGGCCCGTACCGGCGCCACTGTTCAGTGCGCCTATACCTCGGCTTGCAACACCACGGGCGACATCGTCACCCCCAACATTGCCAAGCGTTCGTATGAAAAGGCCACCTGGAAGGTCGGCGTGGATTACAACCTGAACGCGGCCACCATGCTGTTCGGTACGGTTTCGACCGGTTACAAGGCTGGTGGTTTCAACGACGGTTGCGAAGCCGGCACGGCGGTTGGTTGTACCTTGCCCGCCAGCACGCTGTACTATCAGCCCGAAACGCTGACCGCCTATGAAATCGGTGCAAAGGCTCGTCTGTTCGACAACAAGCTGCGCCTGAACTTCTCGGCCTTCCACTATAACTACAACAACCTGCAGCTGACCCAGGTTGGTCCGTTCTGCGCCGGCGGCACCCAGTGCACCCAGACCACCAACGCCGCTTCGGCCAAGGTGGATGGTATCGAAGCTGAGGCTGTCTATAACATCGTCAAGAACGGCAAGCTCGACGTTCAGCTCTCGCTGCTCGATGCGCGTTACGGCACGTTCTATCCCAATGCCGCAACCTATCCGACGCTGAATCTGGCCAACACCCGTCTGGACCGTTCGCCCACCACCACGCTGACGGTTGGCTATACCCACACGGTGCCGTTGGCCAATGGCGGCGAAATCATCGCCGGTGTGCGTTCGAAGTATTCGAGCAGCTATAATATGCTGGCGCTCTCGATCTACAGCCGCTTCGTTCAGCCGTCCTATACGCAGACCGAAGTCAACGTGACCTATAATTCGCCGAACAAGACCTATTACGTTCAGGCCTATGGCAAGAACCTGGAAAACAACCTGCTCGTCACCGCTGTTGGCGCGGGCGTGAACGGTACGCTCCAGGTTTCGGACCCTCTGATGTACGGCGTTCGCGCCGGCTTCAAGTTCTGATAGTAACCTAACCCTGACCTGTGGCCGGGCTGCCTTTATGGCGGTTCGGCCACCTTTATGTCTGAACGATAAGGAGAGAATGTCTTATGCTGCGCAAAACCCTCATGATGTCATCTCTCCTTGCGCTGGCGGTTCCCATGGCGGCCCTGTCGGCCGCGCCCAAGGGGCCCGTCACCAAACAGCCTGTGGTTGAAAGCCGCAGCAAAGCGATCATCACCGTCAAGGGCCTGCGTTTCCGCGATCTTGATGGCGACGGCAAACTGACCCCTTACGAAGACTGGCGCCTGTCTCCCGAATTGCGCGCGGCCGATTTGCTGCGCCGCATGAGCGTTGAGGAAAAGGCGGGCCAGATGCTGCATGGCACTTTGCCCGGCATCGGCGGGATCGTGGGGCAATCGAACAAGGGCTATGACCTTGAGACCGCCGCGCCCATGCTGCGCGAAAAGCATATTTCCAGTTTCATCACCCGCCTGCCGCTGGCCCCGGCCGCGATGGCGGAACAATCGAACGCGGTGCAGGCGCTGGCCGAGAGCACCCGCCTTGGCATTCCCGTCACCATCAGCGCGGACCCGCGCAACCATTTCCACCACGTTCTGGGCGCGGGTGAAAGCGCGACCGGCGTAACGCAATGGCCCGAACTGCTGGGCCTTGGCGCGCTGGGCGATGTGGCCCGTGTCAAGCGTTTTGGCGAAATCGCCCGCATGGAATATCGCGCCGTCGGCATTCAGGAAGCCTTGAGCCCGCAGGTCGATCTGGCCAGCGAGCCGCGCTGGAGCCGCATCACCGGCACGTTCGGCGCCGATCCGCAATTGTCCAGCGTGCTGGGCGGGGCCTATGTGCAGGGTTTTCAGGGCGCCCCCAACGGTCTGGCCCGTAATGGTGTGATGACCGTGGTCAAGCACTGGGTCGGCTATGGCGCATTGCCGGAAGGGTTTGACAGCCACAATTATTATGGCCGCATCGCCAAGCTGACAACCGCACAGCTCGACATGCATATTGCCGCCTTCAAGGGCGCGCTGGCGGCGGGTTCGGCGGGTATCATGCCGACCTATCCGATCATCACCGGACCCAAGCCTTTGGGCAAGGATCTGGAACCCTATGGTGCGGGGTACAGCAAGGTTTTGCTGACCGATCTGCTGCGCAACAAATTGGGTTACAAGGGCATCATCCTTTCCGACTGGGCGATCACGGTGGATTGCAATGAACGCTGCAGCAACCCGACCGCCGAAAACCCCCAGCGCCCGCAGGACATCTCCACCGCATGGGGCGTCAATGACCTGACCGTCGAGCAGCGCTATGCCTTGGGTATCAAGGCGGGCATTGACCAGTTCGGCGGCACGCAGGATGTGGCCCCGCTGCTCTCCGCGCTGAAGAAGGGGATGATCGCCACCGCCCGCCTCGATGAATCGGTACGCCGCATTCTGGTGGCCAAGTTCAAGCAGGGCCTGTTTGACGATCCCTATGTCGATCCGGCGGCCGCCGCGCGCATGATTGCCAATCCCTCCAACCACGCCCTTGCCGAACAGACCCAGCGCGAGGCGCAGGTGCTGCTGACTAACAAGGGTCTGCTGCCGGTGGCGCCCGCGGGCAAGAAGGTCTGGCTGTTCGGGGTCGAACCCAAGGCGGCGCAGGCGGCTGGCCTGACCGTGGTGTCCGATCCGGCGCAGGCCGATTTCGCCGTGGTCCGCGCCGAAAGCCCGTCCGAAATGCTCCACCCCAACCATTTCTTTGGCGGGCGTCAAAAGGAAGGCCGTCTGGACTTCCGCGACGGCGATGCGGCCTATGACGCGCTGAAATCCGTCAAGGCGGCGGGCAAGCCGGTGGTCTTTGCGATCTTCCTCGACCGTCCCGCGATCCTGAGCAATGTCGTGGACAAGGCCGACGCGATCCTCGCCAATTTCGGCGCCAGCGATGCCGCCGTCCTCGACGTCGTGCTGGGCCGTGCCAAGGCCAAGGGCCATCTGCCTTTCGAACTGCCCTCCAGCATGGCGGCGGTGGAAAAGCAGGACCCGGCCGTGCCCAATGACAGCGAAAAGCCGCTGTTCAAGATGGGCGCCGGTCTTTAATCCCGGCGATGCTCGCGGCTGACATCTGGCTGCTGGGGATCAGCATCGGCGGGATCGCTCTGGCGATCCTGCTGATTGCGCGGCTGGGGCTGCATCCCTTTATCGGCTTGTTGACGGGGGCCTTTGTCACGGGCCTTGCCGCGCAATTGCCGCCCGAAAAATTGGCCCAGACGATTGAAAAGGGCTTTGGCGATATCCTGCGCGGCACCGGCATGGTGGTCGCGCTGGGGCTGGGCCTTGGCGCGATGTTGCAGATTTCGGGCGGGGCGCGGGCGCTGGCCAAATCGGTGCTGGACCGCACCGGGGATCGCTATGCCAGCCTGGGCGGGATGGCGGCGGCGCTGTTGATCGGCATGCCGTTGTTTTTCGAAACCGGCACGGTGCTGCTGCTGCCGATCATTGCGGCGGGCATGGCGGACAAGGCGCAAAGCGGGGCGCTTCGGCTTAAGGTCATGCTCTCGACCTTGGCGGGCCTGTCGGTTCTGCATGCGCTGATGCCGCCGCATCCGGGGCCGCTGATCGCGGTGCGAGAGCTTGGCGCCGATCCGGCGCGCACGATGTTGATGGGCCTGTTGGCCGCCATTCCCACGGCGCTGATCGCCGGGCCTCTGCTGGCGCGGTTGACCACACGCGGGGTGGTGACGGAAAAACTGCCTCTGATCGAACCGGATGAAGGGTTGGCGACACCGGCATGGCGGGCGCTGATCGTCCTGCTGCTGCCGGTGGGGCTGATCGCGGCGGGGGCCTTGATGCGGATGGGCGGGGGCGAGGTTTCGCCCGTTGTCGCCTTGCTTTCCGATCCGGTCGTCGCGCTGTTGATCGCCAATGCGGCGGGGCTGTTGCTGTTGCTGGGCCCGCGCATGGTCGATCGCGGGCTACAGGATATGATCTGGCGCGAGGCGATGTTGCCGGCGGGTGGCATTCTGCTGGGCATTGGCGCGGGCGGGGCGCTGAAACAGGTGCTGGTTGATATTGGCCTGCCCGCGATGTTTGGCCGTATGGCGCAGGCCAATTTCGTCGGGCCGGTGGTGATGGCATGGCTGGTGGCCGCCGCGATCCGCGTGGCGACGGGTTCGGCCACGGTGGCGACGATCACCGCCTCGGCCATCATGGCGGGGGTGATGGGCCAGCAACAGGTTGACCCCAGCCTGCTGGTTCTGGCGATTGGCGCGGGGTCGGTGTTCTTTTCCCACGTCAATGATCCGGGCTTCTGGCTGGTCAAAGCCTATCTGGGCACCAGCACGCGCGACACGTTCCGCACATGGTCGATGCTGGAAAGCGCGATCTCGGTGGTGGGCTTGGGCTTTGTGCTGATTCTGGCGCGGGTGCTTTAAGGGCGGGCGTAGCGGACCACGCCCGGATCGATCTGGTTTGCCCCGATAACGATGCGCCCGCCGGACCAATCGCGTACAAAGGCCGGGCCACGCGGCGCGCCGGGCGCCATTTTCAGCGTATTGCCCTCGATCACCAGCCCGTCGGTGGGGTGGTCGCGACTCTCGGCGGACAGGGCGATGATCGTACCGGGGTTTTCCTTTCGCGGCCCCTGTACCATCCAATTGCCCGAAATCCGCCCCGTGCTGCCCGCGGGCAGGTCGATCAGATAGTTTGAATTGCGCCCGCCGGTGTCGTCGATGACATTGTCGCGGATATCGACCACGCGGGCGCGGATCTTGATGTAATGGCCGCCGTCGCCCATTTCGAACCGCGATCCGGTGATTGTCACACGGTCGTAGAAATTCAGATAGACCGAATGCGCGCAGGACAGGCCCCGGTCGCACCGCCCCAGATGGGTGAAGGTCGAATGGTCAATGGCAATCGTGCCGCGCGGGTCATTGTTGGCAAGGATGCCCTCGTCACTGTCGCGAAACCAGCTTTGCGTCACGGTCAGATTGCCATGTTCAAGGCGGATGCCCGAACCATTGCCGTCCTGATGGCGCATATTGGCAAAGATCAGCCCCTCGACGCGCGACGAACGTCCGCGCAGCACCAGCGCCGCCTTGTCTTCGCACAGGCGTCCGTCGAAGATGGTCTTGCCCGGCACGGCGGCGACGAATTTGACATCACCCGCGATCTGGGCCGCGCAATCGCGCCAGCGGCCTGCATCGATGCGGATCGTGCCGGTCTTGTCGCCAATGGCGAAAAGGGCGTCTTGCAGCCGGTTGAACTTCTGGCCCGTCTCCACCACCGTATAGGGGCTGGTCTGCTGATAGGCAGCCTGAGCATGAGCCAGAGCAGGAGCGCATAGCGCGGCGAGCAGGAGGAGAGGGCGCTTCATAGGCCCCGCTTTAACGGGTGCGCGTTAAGATCCGCCCAACGGCACGCAACATGGCGACAGGCCTGCGCACGCAGCGGTCGCAATGACCACAGGTGCGGGGCGGATGCCCCCCGAAATGGCGCAGCAGCACCGCGCGGCGGCACCCCCATGTGCGGATGAAACGCTCCATCGCCCGCCAGCGCCCTTCCTGTCCGCGCTCATTCCCGCTGGCGATGGCGCGGTGGAGGCCGCCTTTCAGATCCTTGTCCGCCCACAACAGCAAGGCCAGCGCGGGCGCTCCATCGCGGCCCGCACGGCCCGTTTCCTGATAATAGGCCTCCACCGACAAGGGCGGCGAGAGGTGGACGATGAAGCGCACGTCCGGCTTGTCCACACCCATGCCAAAGGCGATGGTCGCCACCATCACCGCGCTGGGGCTGTCGAAAAAGCGTTGCTGATGGGCGCGGCGTTGTTCGGGGCGCATGCCCGCGTGATAGGGCAGCACGCGGCGGCCTGTGCCCGAAAGCGCATCTGCGGTCTGCTCCACCTCGGCGCGGGTGCGGGCATAGATGATGCCGGGGCCGGGGTTCTGCGCCAGAACCTTGCGCAATTGGGCCAGCGTGTCGCCCAGAGTCGCCCTGCGACGGACAGCGGCATAATGGATGTTGGGCCGGTCATAGCCGCCAATGATCCGACCATCTTCGGGAATGGCGAAATGGGTGGTAATGTCGGCGGCGGTATGTGCATCCGCCGTCGCCGTCAGGCACAGGCGCGGGGCGGGATGGGCGTCAAGCAGGGGCAGCAAAGCGCGGTAATCGGGGCGGAAATCATGGCCCCATTCCGACACGCAATGCGCCTCGTCCACGGCGAAGAGGACGATGGGTATGTCGGCCAGCAGCGCGGCGAAGTCCTCACGCGCGGCGCGTTCGGGCGCGACATAGAGCAGATCCAGCGCCCCCCGGCGCAGCAGGTCGATGGTGCGGCCCTGATCCTCGTCCGCGCTGGTCAAAGTGGCGGCGCGCAGGCCATGGGCTTTGGCGGCGCGCATTTGGTCCTGCATCAAGGCGATCAGCGGGCTGATGACGATGACCGTGCCGGGCTGCAGCAGCGCGGGCAATTGATAGGTCAGCGATTTGCCGCCCCCGGTGGGCATGACGGCCAGAGTATGCTTGCCCCCCATGATGCGCTCGATAATGGCGCGTTGGGTGGGGCGGAAATCATCATGGCCGAAATGCTCGCGCAGGGCGCCCGTCAATTCATCCATGTCAATTCATCCATATTCGCGCACGACCCGCAGGAAAGCGTCGCCATAGGCATCCAGCTTTTTTGCGCCGACGCCCGAAATCTGGGCCATTTCCTGCATCGATCCGGGACGATCGCTGGCCATCTGGCGCAGAGTGGCGTCGTTGAAGATGACATAGGGCGGAACCTTCGCCTCGGCCGCCAGATCGCGGCGTAGAGCGCGCAGGGCCTCGAACAAGGGATCGCCGCTGGGGTTGGGGGTGGTGCCACGGTCGCGGCGCACGGATTTGGTGCGTGCGGGCGGCTGGGCCATGACCATCGCCATTTCGCCGCGTAAAATCGCGCGTGCATCCCCTGCCAGTTGTAGCCCGCCATGTTCAGTCGCATCAAGGCACCCGCGCGCCTGCAAAGCGCGGGCGAGGGGGCGCAGCAGCGCGGCATCTTCGCCCGAAACAATGCCATGGACCGAGAGCGTATCATGGCCGCGTTGGCGGATCAGATCGTCGTCGGCCCCGGTCAGAACCTGGCTGACATAGCCCAGCCCAAAGCGCTGGCCCGTGCGATAGACGCCCGAGAGCAGCTTTTGCGCCAGTTGCGTTACCTCGATCACCTTGGGCGGGGACAGGCAATTGTCGCAATTGCCGCAATGGGGTGGCGCGTCCTCGCCGAAATGGCGGCGCAGCAGGGCGCGGCGGCATCCGGCGGTTTCGACCAAGGCGGCCATGCTGTCCAGACGGGTGCGTTCGCCTGACTGGCGTTCGGGCTCAACCTCGCCAATGCGCTGGCGGGCGCGGACGAAATCCTCGGCCCCCCACAGCATCAGCGCCACCGAAGGGTCGCCATCGCGCCCCGCACGGCCGGTTTCCTGATAATAGGCCTCGATGCTTTTGGGCAGGCCCGCATGGGCGACAAAGCGTACGTCCGGCTTGTCGATGCCCATGCCAAAGGCGATGGTGGCCACCATCACCATATCCTCGCTGGCGACAAAGGCGGCCTGATTGGCGGCGCGCATTTCGGGCGGCAGGCCCGCGTGATAGGGCAATACCCGGCGCCCGGTCGCGCCCAATTGCTCGGCCAGCTTTTCCACCCCGGCGCGGGTTCCGGCATAGACGATGCCGGGGCCGGGGACTTCGGCCATCAGTGTTTTGATCTGCGAGAGGGGATTGTCACGCGGGGCGATGCGGTATTGAATATTGGGCCGGTCAAAGCCCGACACGATCAGGCCATCGGCCGGAATGCCCAATTGGTCCAGAATATCGCCGCGCGTATGCGCATCCGCCGTCGCCGTCAGCGCCAGTCGCGGCACATCGGGAAAAGCATCCATCAACGGGCGCAGCAGCCGGTAATCGGGCCGGAAATCATGGCCCCATTGCGACACGCAATGCGCCTCATCAATGGCAAACAGGCCGATGTTCGATTGTTCGAGCAATTCCCGGAAATGCGGCTGGCTGGCGCGTTCGGGCGCGACATAGAGCAGGTCAAGCGCCCCATCACGCAGCGCCGCCATCGTCGCGCCCCGGTCCATGTCGGCGCTGGTCAGGCTGGCCGCGCGGATGCCATTGGCGCTGGCCGACCGCAATTGGTCGTGCATCAGCGCGATCAGCGGCGATATCACCACGCAGACGCCGGGCATCATCACCGCAGGCAATTGATAGGTCAGCGATTTGCCCGCACCCGTCGGCATCACGGCCAGTGTCGATTGGCCCCCCAGAACGCGTTCGACCACATCCTGTTGCACCCCGCGAAACCCGGAAAAACCGAAAATGCGGTGGAGCGTGTCGAGCGGATTGAGCGTTTGCGTGTTCACGCCCCCGCTATGGCAGAGCGGGGCGGGAAGCGGAAGCGCGTGCGACCACTTCTTCTTCGCGCGCGGTAAAGGCGCTGCGGCCCTTGGGCGCGTCATCGGCGACCGCTGTGGTGAAAAAGGCCATGCCCCGGCCCCGCACCGGATCGACCCAGAGGCCCGATTTCAACCCATAGGCATCGCCCGCATGGCCGATCCGCTTTACCCCATCGTCAAACAAATCATCGCGGCACCCCTTGCCGCCTTCTGCCAAAGTCTGCACCGCCAGCCCATAGGCGCAAAAGAACCCGTCCCCCTCGCCATTTTCGCCAAGGCCGTTGGTGCCGTCAAAGCGCCATTGCGGGCGGATCATCTCGGCAAAGGCCGGGGCGCTGATGAAACCCTTGCCGCCCCGCGCCATCATTTGCCCGATCCGCGCCAGATCCATCATGTTGATCCGCAGCCCCCCTTGCGGGGAAAACAGCGCGCCATTCTCGCCCGGCCGATAGGCGGACAGGTCGCAATTGTGCCCCGGCGTCACCTCGACCGGACAGGCGGGCAAGGCGCCATGCAGGTCATCCTTGGCCACATCGCCATTGGCGCGATAGAGGACGACCGCCTGCCCGGCCTCCTGCGCCGAACAGGGCGACCAGTTGTAGCAGGCCGAAAGCCCCAGCGGCGCAAGGACAAGCCGGTGCATCAAATGATCGAACCGCTCGCCCGTTGCCTTTTCCATCACGCTGGCCACGACGGGAAAGTTGAGGTTGGTGTAATGGAACCAATCGCTGCCCGGACCATGCACCTTGTCCCATGCGCGCGGATCGGCAAGGCGGGCACGCAGGCTCTCGCCCAGCGGGATGACATAACCGGCATCATCAGTGAGGCTGGATCGGTGCGAGAGCAGCAGGCGCAGCGTGATCGGCACGTCGGGAAAGGCCGGATTGCGCAAGGGCCAGCCCAGATAATCCGACACGTCCCGATCCAGATCGAGCGTCCCGTAATCCACCAGCCGCATCACCCCCAGCGCCACCACCAGTTTGGAAATCGAGGCGATGCGCACCGGCGATTGCGCATTGGCGGGGCGGCCCGTAGCGCGATCGGCGGCCCCTTCGGCCAGAACCACGCTGGCTTGGCGGCGGTCGAATTGCACCGCCACGGTTGCGGGCACAGGGGTGGGGCCAGAGGCAGGGCCAGAGGCGGGGCCAGAGGCGGGGATGGCGGCGGGGATGGCGGCGGCCAGCAGGAGCGCGGATAAAGGCATGGACGCAGGATTGCCGGGGGGCGCCCGCCGGTCAAGTGGATTAGGCAATAGTGCGGGGCCGGGACTTTCGCCGAAATTCACCATATTTCCGCAAGAACAGGCAGGCAGCAGCAAAGCAGGCCAACCATGACCACCATGACCCGGATCGAATGTGAAGAGGCTCAGGAACCCGCGCCCCTGACCGAGGAGGAGGTGCTGCATCTGATGGTCGGGCGGTTGTGCGATGGGCTGGACCATCCCGAAATCTGGGAAGACCTGTCGATATTCCTGACGCATTTTCCCGGCCTTCGGCACAGGCTCGATCATTCGCAGGCCAATAATGTGAAGGGGCGGCTGGCGCTGGATGTGCTGCGGGCGGTGGCTTTGGTGTTCAACGATCCGCCATCTGCGCGCGATGCGATCAGTCGGCTGGCCACCCGCCACAGTCTGTCGGCACTGGTGCAGGGGGCGGTGTTCTTTATCGAATCGCGGTTGGACCCGGAGAATCCGAAATATGATCTGACCGACCGTTTCTGCCCCACGCCCTTTGAACAGATCGACGTGCTGGATGGCGGTACGCATCTGTGCTGCGCCAGCTGGATCACGCAGAGTTCGGGCAACCTGTCCGAAAAGCCGTGGCAGGATGTGTGGAACTCGCCCGCATCCATCGCCATTCGCGAAAGCATTCAGGACGGTTCATACCGATATTGCAACAAGACCGCATGCCCGCGCATCGCATCGGGAACCTTGCCCACGCGCGGCGATATGGCGGCGAAGAACAGCTTTTGGAGCGATGTGGTCGAAGGGCGCTTGACCGAAATGGCGCGTGGGCCGGGGCGGGTGAACCTGTCCTATGACCAGACCTGTAACCTTTATTGCGAGAGTTGCCGTTCGCACAAGATCGCCTCAGACAGCGCCAAGCGCGAGACTTTTGCCCGGATGCAGGAGGAAAAGATCCTGCCCATGCTGAAAGATGCGCGTCTGGCCATTGTGACCGGATCGGGCGACCCGTTCGCCAGCAAGAATTTCCGCCAGTTGATCGAGCGGATGACGGCCGATGAATTCCCCGATCTGCGCTTTCAGGTGATGACCAACGCCATGCTGCTGACCGAGCGGGAATGGGACAACTTTCCCGCCCTGCACGAGCGCACCGCCCATTTGCGGATCAGCATCGATGCCGCCACCGGCCCCACGCATGAAAAGCTGCGGCGCGGCGCGAAATGGGATGTGATGGAGCGGAATCTGGAATTTGCCGGGCGTTTGCGTGCGGCCGGACAGGTCAAGAGCCTCGACCTCAGCTTTGTCGTGCAGGTGGATAATTACCGTGAGATGGGCGACTGTGTCGATCTGGCGCGGGGGCTTGGGGCGGACAATATGGATTTCCTGCGCCTGACGAATTGGGGCACGTTCAGTTCGAACGAATATGCCGCGCGGGCGGTTTTCCTGCCCCAGCATCCAGAGCATGCGGATTTTCTGGCGGTGATGGCCGATCCGCGCCTGCGTGATCCCATCGTGCACCTGTCGGACCTGGCCGATTTCGCGCCCAAACAATAGAGGCGGGGTTTTGACGCCCCGCCCTCATCATCAATCCAGATTGGGCCGCAGCCAGCGGCGGGTGTCCTCGATGGTCTGTCCGCGCCGCTCGGCATAATCGGCCAATTGGTCCTCGCCGATGGTGGCGACGCCGAAATACTGGCTTTCCGGGTGCGCGAAGTAGAAGCCGCTGACGGCGGCAGTGGGCAGCATGGCTTGGCTTTCGGTCAGCACCAGCCCGGCATTGTCGCCGGCGTTCAACAGATCGAACAGGATCGGCTTTAACGTATGGTCCGGGCAGGCCGGATAGCCGGGGGCGGGGCGGATGCCGCGATATTGTTCGCGGATCAGTGCCTCATTGGTCAATTGCTCGCCCGCGGCATAGCCCCACAGATCACGGCGGACATGGGCGTGCAGCGCTTCCGCAAAGGCTTCGGCAAAGCGGTCGGCCAAAGCCTTCAAGAGAATGTCGCTGTAATCGTCATGGTCCGCCTTGAAACGTTCCAGATGCGGCTCGATCCCATGGATGCCCACGGCAAAACCGCCCAGCCAGTCGTCGGCCGTGTCGATGAAGTCGGACAGGCAGAAATTGGCGCGGCCCCGGCTCTTGATGAATTGCTGGCGCAGCATGGGCAGGCGGGTGCCGTCGTCGAGCAGGATGTCATCGCCCTGGCGATGCGCGGGCCAGAAAGCGCAGACGCCCCGCGCGGTCAGCCACTTTTCCTCGATGATCCGCGCCAGCATTTTCTGCGCATCGGCAAAGAGGCTGCGCGCCGATTCGCCCACGATCTCGTCGTCCAGAATCGCCGGATAGGTGCCCGCCAATTCCCATGCGCGGAAGAAAGGCGTCCAGTCGATATAATCGACCAGATCCGTCAGGCTCCAGTCGTCATAGCGATGCAGGCCGGGCCGGGCCGGGGCCGGGGCCTTTTGCGCAGGGTCGATCACGAAAGCATTGGCGCGCGCGTCCGCGATGGAGAGCAATTTCGATCCGCCCTTGCCCGCGCGCGCAATCCGCACCGCTTCATATTCATCCGCCGTGGCCGCAATGAAACCCTCGGCCTGCGTGTCGGACAGCAACTGGCTGGCCACGCCCACCGCGCGGGATGCGTCCAGCACATGCACCACCGGCCCGTCATAGGCCGGATCAATGCGCAGCGCGGTGTGAACCTTGGACGTCGTCGCCCCGCCGATCAGCAGCGGGATAGTCATCCCTGCGCGCTGCATTTCCTCGGCCACGGTCACCAT
Organism: Novosphingobium sp. 550D; assembly: GCF_057401885.1. Taxonomy (NCBI): domain Bacteria; kingdom Pseudomonadati; phylum Pseudomonadota; class Alphaproteobacteria; order Sphingomonadales; family Sphingomonadaceae; genus Novosphingobium; species Novosphingobium sp. 550D. The sequence continues at coordinate 1,160,123 of NZ_CM171613.1, forward strand.
TTCGTCCAGAGAAGGCGTAATCAGGCCCGACAGGCCGATGATATCGACCTCTTCCTTTCGCGCCGTCTCGATGATCTTGCTCCACGGCACCATCACGCCAAGGTCGATCACCTCATAGCCGTTGCATTGCAGGACGACGCCCACGATGTTCTTGCCGATGTCGTGGACGTCGCCCTTGACGGTGGCCATGATGATCCGGCCCTTGGCCTTGGCGCCTTCTTCCTTGGCCGCCTCGATAAAGGGGATGAGATGGGCCACGGCCTTTTTCATCACGCGGGCCGATTTCACCACCTGGGGCAGGAACATCTGGCCCGATCCGAACAGGTCGCCCACGCGGTTCATGCCTGCCATCAGCGGCCCCTCGATCACCTCGATCGGGCGGGCGTGGAGGAGGCGGGCTTCTTCGGTGTCCTCGACGATATAGGCGTCGATGCCCTTGACCAGCGCATGCTCAAGGCGTTTCACCACGTCATAGGAGCGCCATTCCTCGGCGGCCTTTTCGGCGGCTTTGTCCTGTCCCTTATAGCTTTCGGCCAGAGTGATCAGGCGTTCGGTGGCGGTCTGTTCGCCCTCTACAGGGCGCATCAGGATCACATCCTCGACCGCATCGCGCAGCACGGGGTCGATCTGGTCATAGATGTCGATTTGCCCCGCATTGACGATGGCCATGTCCATGCCTGCCGGAATGGCGTGATAGAGGAACACGCTGTGCATCGCCCGGCGCACGATCTCATTGCCGCGAAAGCTGAAAGACAGGTTCGACAGGCCGCCGCTGATATGGACATGGGGACAGGCCGCCTTGATGTCGCGGCACGCCTCGATGAAGTCGAGGGCGTAACGGTCGTGCTCTTCAATGCCGGTGGCGACCGCAAAGACATTGGGGTCAAAGATGATATCTTCGGGCGGGAAACCGATGCCTGTCAAAAGCTTGTAGGCGCGGCAGCAGATTTCGACCTTGCGTTCGCGCGTGTCGGCCTGACCCTTTTCGTCGAACGCCATGACCACCACGGCCGCACCGTAATCCATGCATTTGCGGGCCTGCGCCAGAAAGGCTTCCTCGCCTTCCTTCATGCTGATCGAATTGACGATCGGCTTGCCCGACACGCATTTCAGACCCGCCTCGATCACGTCCCACTTGGAACTGTCGATCATGATCGGCACGCGGGCGATGTCGGGTTCCGAGGCAATCAGTTTCAAATAGGTCGTCATCGCCGCATGGGCGTCGAGCAGGCCCTCGTCCATGTTGACGTCGATGATCTGGGCGCCATTTTCCACCTGCTGGCGGGCGACCTCGATGGCCTTGGCATAATCACCGGCCAGAATGAGCTTCTTGAACGCCGCCGATCCGGTGACATTGGTGCGCTCGCCCACATTGACGAAACGAGCCGAACTTTGAGTGGTCATCAGTAATTCCAGCGATCAGGCGAAGATAAAGGGTTCAAGACCGGCAAGGCGCGTCACCGGCGTCAATCCGGGCAATTGCCGCGAAGGCAGGCCGGACACCGCGCGCGCCATGGCGGCAATATGCGCGGGCGTTGAACCGCAGCATCCGCCCAGCACGTTGACCTGTCCGGCATCCGCCCATTCCTTGACCAGACCCGCCGTGGTTTCGGGCAATTCGTCATAGGCACCCAATTCATTGGGCAGGCCCGCATTGGGATAGACCATGATCAGCGTATCGGCGATTTCGGACAGGGCCTTCACATGCGGGCGCAATTGCGTTGCGCCAAACGAACAGTTGAGGCCAATCGTGACAGGCCGCGCATGGCGCACCGCCCACCAGAAAGCCTCGACCGTATGGCCAGACAGATTGCGTCCCGACAGGTCGGTCAGCGTCATCGAGAGCATGATCGGGATTTCCCGGCCCAGCTTCTGCTCGACATGGCGCACGGCCATGATGCCCGCCTTGGCGTTCAATGTGTCGAACACCGTTTCGATCAGAATGAAATCCGCGCCCCCTTCGACCAGCGCTTCGACCTGTTCGGCATAGACATCGACCAGATGGTCCCAGTCGATCTCGCGGAAGCCGGGGTCGTTCACGTCGGGGGAAAGGGAAAGCGTCTTGTTCGTCGGCCCGATGGCGCCTGCCACAAAGCGGGGGCGCCCATCCTTGGCGGTGAATTCATCGGCAACCCGGCGGGCCAGCTTGGCGCTCTCGATGTTGATGTCGCGCACCAGATGTTCCGCGCCATAATCGGCCTGCGAAATACGGTTGGCGGAAAAGGTGTTCGTCTCGGCCAGATCGGCCCCGGCGGCGAAATAGGCGCGGTGGATCGCCTCGGGCACCTCCGGCTTGGTCAGCGCCAGAATGTCATTATTGCCCTTCTGATCGTGGCCAAGGCCCAGATTGCCGGCATAATCGGCCTCGGACAGGCCGTAATTCTGGATCTCGGTGCCGAACGCGCCATCGGTGATCAGGATGCGCTGCGTGGACTGCTCAAGCAAAGCCTTGCGGGCGGCGGAAGGAATTAGAGACATTTCAGGCAGCCTTTTCTTGGGCAACGATCCGCGCGGGGTTGGGGCGCACCCCCAGCAGATGACAGATCGCATAGGAGAGTTCAGCGCGGTTGAGCGTGTAGAAGTGGAAATCACGCACACCGCCCGCATAAAGCTTGCGGCAGAATTCCGCCGCAATCGTCGCCGCGACCAGAGCGCGTGCGGGCGGGTGGGTGTCCAGCCCTTCGAACAGGCCCGCCATCCACGCCGGAATTTCCGCCCCGCATGCGGCGGCGAATTTCTGGGTCTGGGCGAAATTGGACACCGGCAGGATGCCGGGCAGCACCGGCGCATCAATCCCCGCGGCGGCCAGACGGTCGCGATAGCGGAAGAAGGTTTCCGGCTCGAAGAAGAACTGGCTGATCGCGCGGGTGGCGCCCGCGTCCAGCTTGCGCTTGAGATTGTCGATGTCTGCCTCGACGCTGGGCGAATCGGGGTGGCTTTCGGGATAGGCGGCGACCGAGATTTCAAACGGCGCCACGCGCTTCAGCCCCGCCACCAGATCGGCGGCATTCTGATAGCCATCGGGATGCGGCACGAAAGGCGCGCCCGGCTGGCCCATATCGCCGCGCAGAGCGACAATGTGGCGAACCCCCGCCTCCCAGTAGGCTTCGGCCACAGCGTTTACCTCGGCCTTGCTGGCGTCCACACAGGTCAGGTGTGCGGCGGCGGGCAGGCGCGCTTCGGAAATGATGCGGGCCACCGTGCCATGGGTGCGGTCACGCGTCGTCCCGCCCGCGCCATAGGTGACCGAGACAAAGGCCGGATCAAGCGGGGCGAGCGTCTTCACCACTTCCCAAAGCTGGGCCATCATTCCGTCGCTTTTGGGCGGAAAGAATTCGAACGATACGCTGATATCGCCCGGCAATCCGGCAAACAGAGGTGCGTCCAGCGCCTTGCGGGCCTCGTTCAGCGCTTCATAGCTGGCGTTCATCAGCAAATACCTTTTGGAAAGTGTGGGGCGCGCCAAGGCGGCGCCCGGTCCAGATTTTGACGGTCAATTGGCCGCCATGCAGCGCGATGGGCGCATCGGCGGAAAATCCTGCGGCGGCAAACCATTGCGCCATCTGCTCGTCGGAAAAGCCGAGGCGGGCGTGAGCATGGCGTTCGCGCAATTCTTCATGGGCATGGGCGGCCAGATCGACGATGGCCAGATGCGCACCGGGCCGCGCCACACGCGCCGCTTCGGCCAGAACGGCCTCCGGCGCCTGAGCATAGTGCAGCACCTGATGCATCAGCAGCGTGTCGAACGAAGCATCGGCAAAGGGCAGAGCGGTAAAATCGCCCTGCACCAAATCGACCTTGCCCGATGGCAGATCCTGAAGCCGGGTACGGGCGATGCGCAGCATGTCGGGGCTTTTGTCCAGCGCCGTGACATGCGCGGCGCGCGGGGCAAAGCATTGCGCCATCCGGCCCGTACCGGTGCCAATATCCAGCAATTGGCCCAGCGCGTCGGGCAACAGGCGCAGCAGGGCTTCCTCCACCGGCTCATCGGGGCTGAGCAGCGAGCGGATCTGGTCCCATTCCTCGGCATGACGGGCGAAATATTGGATCGAGGCGGCTTCGCGCGCGGCACGGATCGCGGCCAGACGGCGGCGGTCTTCGGCGCATTGCGCGGCGAAATCGGCGTCCTCATCCTCGGCGGCGGCAAGAAGGCGGGCGCTGGCGGCGCGCAGCGATGGGCCGTCGAGGGCAAAGGGCGCGATTTTCAGGAAGACCCAGCTTCCCTCCTTGCGTCTTTCGGCAAGGCCCGCGTCGCACAGGATTTTGACATGGCGCGAAACGCGCGGCTGGCTCTGGCCCAGAACCTGCGCCAATTCGCCCACGGCCAGCTCCATCGCCGCCAAAAGGCGCATGATGCGCAGGCGCGTGGGATCGGCCAACGCGCGCAACAAGGGGTCAATGAGCAGGTTCTTTGTCATGGCTGGCATCACATATAAAGATATCTTTATATGATTACAACCACTACCACGATAGGATTAGAGAAGGCTTGATGGCCGCCTGTGGGAATTGCCTTTGCCCCTTGCCTTTTGGGCGCGCGGGCCTAGTTTCAAATCCTGTATTTAGCCCCAAAACGTGAGGATTCCCATGATTTCGCAACGCCAACGCGCCCTTGCTCTTGCTGTCGTCGCCTCGCTGGCCGTGGCCGCATGCGGCAGTTCGGACAAGGCGGCCGATGCGGTGACGCCCGAAAACGTGGAAATGCCTGCCGAATCGGCCCTCGCCCCGGTTGAGGCCGCACCGGCCGCAGATTCGGCCGCCTCGGCCGCGCCCACCACCACCGAAGGCGTCGCCGCCGCCGCGGGCCAAGCTGCCGCCGATGTGGCGGCCGCCGCCGCCGCCGCCGGTGCCGACATCAGCCCGACGCCCAGCGCATCGCCCGCCAAAAAGCCCTGATGAAAAAAAAAGGCCCGGACAAGGGGGATGCCTTGATCCGGGCCAGTTCGATGGCGTTATGTGGAAACCCACAAGCCCATCGGGTCGCAAAGGGAATGCTAGTAATCCATAGTTTCCGCCGCATCCCATGAATGTGGTATAAAAGAAATTTTATGCCGTTGCGTGGTTTTGAGCTCATTCCTGCGGGCGCTGGACGCCGACCTCGGCCTTGCCTATTGATGCGCCATGCCGCGCATCCCCGTCACCCGATCGATCAGCATCGATGAAAGCGAACTTGACGAAAGCACGACCCGTTCGTCCGGGCCGGGCGGACAGCATGTCAACACGACCGACAGCGCGGTGATCCTGAAATTCGATGTGGCGGCCTCGCCTTCTCTGCCCGATGCGGTGAAATACCGTCTGGCGCGGATTGCCGGTTCGCGCATGACATCTGAAGGCGTGCTGGTGCTGCGTTCCGAAGGGTCGCGGTCGCAATTGATCAACCGGCAAGAGGTCCGCGCCCGCCTGATCGCGATGATCGTCGAGGCGACATTCGTGCCCAAGGCGCGCAAGGCGACCAAGCCCACCAAGGCTTCGCAGACGCGGCGCATGGATGGGAAAGCGCGGCGTTCCTCGGTGAAGGCGGGGCGGGGGAAGTGGAAGGAATAGAGGTTTTTGCCTCCGGCGGGTTAAGGGCGGGGGCCCTTAACAATCCCATTTTTGGGGTGGGATCGCGGGGGTGTTTTGGGTTTTTATAGCCTGCGGCGCGGTGAGCTAGCGCTGAATGGCGCCGCAGGCTTTCAATATTCATCGCTGCGTCCGACACCAAACGCCGAACTCGACACGCAACGTGGACAGTAACGGGAGCGCGAGGGTCTAGACCCTCGCATCATCCTCATTCCCCGCCTTCTTCCTTTTCAACCTCGACCGTCGCTTCCGGCTCGGCTTCCGGTTCAACCCGGCCCGTCAACCCGGCCATGTCCTCTTCAAAACCCAATTCGACGAAATCCTCGGGCAGGGGGGCGACGGCATGGATCGGCGGCTTGCCTTCGCGCAGGACGGTCAGTTCGGCGGCGTGGAGCATCGTGCGCCCCCCGCCCGTGCCATCGCCGTAAATCGGATCGCCGACCAGCGCGGCGCCCAGACCCTTTTGCGCATGGACGCGGATCTGGTGGGTGCGCCCGGTTTCGGGGCGGAATTCGACCAGGGTCATGCCGTCGATCTCGACGATCTTGCGCCAATGGGTGACGGCGGGCTTGCCCTCGTGCGAGGCGACCATGCGCCAACCGCCATATTTGCTCGATGTCTTGAGCAGGTTGAGCGAGATCGTGCCCGATTCCTTGCGCACCGGCCCGTTGACGATGCCAAGGTAACGTTTGGACACGACGCGGGCCTCGAACGCGGCACAGAATCGTTTATGCGCCTTGGGATTGCGCGCCAGCAGCAGGCAGCCCGACGTGTCCTGATCAAGGCGGTGGACGGGCAGAGGCTCACGCGCAAAGCCAAGGCGCAGATCGGGAAGGAAATCTTCCAGAGCCACGCCGCCCTTGCGCGGACGGTCGAGGGGGAGGCCCGCAGGCTTGTTGACGATCAGCGCTTCGCCGTCTTCAAACAGGATGGGAATGTTCATTCCCACCCCATAGATCATTTGAGGGCCGAAGCAATCCGGGCGAAGGCCTGCGTCAGCTTTGCATCATCGGCGGCAAAGGAAATGCGGAAACCGGCAAAGCCGCAATGCTCGCCGCCAAAGGCGCTGGCGGCCACAATCGCCACGCCATGTTCGATCAGGTGCATGGCCAAAGCCTCGTCATTGCCAAAGCGGGGCATCAACGGGGCGGCGTCGATCATGCAATAAAACGCGCCATCGGGAATGGGCGTCGACAGGCCGGGGATGGCATTGATCGCGCCCACGCACAGATCGCGCCGCGCCCGGAATTTCTCGCGCCAGTCGAGCAGGAATTCCTGCGGCCCTTCAAACGCCGCCACCGCGCCCGCCTGCGAAATCGAACAGGCATTGCCCGACACATGGCTCTGGAGCCGCCCCATGGCGGCGATCAGCCATGCCGGACCCGCCGCCACGCCAATGCGCAGGCCGGTCATCGCATGGCTTTTCGACACGCCCGAAATGGTCAGCACCCGGTCGGCCAGATCGGGGCATTCCACCGCCAGCGTCGCATGAACCCCGCCATTGTAACGCAGCGGGGCATAGATATCATCGCTCAGCACAAGGATATGGGGGTGTTTGCGCAGCACCTCGCCCAGCGCCTGCAGGTCGGCCGCGCTATAGGTCGCGCCGGTCGGATTGCCGGGGCTGTTGAGCAGCAGCCAGCGGGTGTTCTTGGTGATCGCCCCCGCCAGAGCATCGGCCGACATGCGGAACCCATCGGCGGCGTAGGTCGCCACCGGCACCACACTGGCCCCGGAAAAGCGCACTATTTCGGGATAGGACACCCACCATGGCGCGGGGATCAGCACCTCATCGCCCGGATTGAGCGTGGCCATCAGCGCGAGGAAGATCGACTGTTTGCCCCCCGACGACACCAGAATGCGCGCCGGATCGACCTTTAACCCCAGATCGCGTTCGAAATGCAGCGCCGATGCGCGGCGCAGCGCCATCGTGCCCGCCACCGCCGTATAGCGCGTGTCGCCCGCGTCCAGCGCGGCCTTCATCGCATCGACCACATGGGGCGGGGTGGGAAAATCCGGCTCGCCCACTGACAGGCTGATGATGTCGCGCCCTTCATCGCGCAGGGCGATGGCGCGGTCGGTCATGGCATTGGTGCGCGAGGGCTGGATGCGATCAAGAGCGTGCGAAATGGAGGTGGGCGAAATGGTCATGGCATGCGCGTTAAACGCAAAGCCGTGCCCGCATCAAGCCGCGCAGGGCATTGCCGATAAAGAATCCGTCCTCCAGATCCTCCAGCGTCAATTCCGCTTCACGCGCGCGGCCTTCCTCGATCAGGGTCCGGCGCAGAACCCCCGGCAACAGGCCCAGCGCCAATGGCGGGGTCAGCAGGATGCCGTCGCGCTCGACAAAGATGCTGGTGAAGCAGCCCTCGGTGACCAAGCCATCGTCGCGGACAAAAATCGCCTCACGCGCCCCCTCGGCCCGTGCGGCCTTTAACCCGGCGTCATAAAACCATCGGTCCGTGGTCTTGTGTCGCAAACGCCAGTCGCCCGTATCCAGCGGGATCGGCAAGGCGATGACCGGCACCGGCGCATCCCCATCCATCGGCGCGGGCAAGGGGCCGACCTCAAGGCTGATCGCCCCGCTGCGCCCCAGAACAAGGCGCAGGCGTGATGGCTTTTCGACCTCAAAACACAGGGCATGGATCGCGTTGCGCGCGCCATGGCGGTCAAAGGAAAAGCCCAGCAGCCCGGCGCTCTCCTTCATCCGTTCCAGATGCGCCTCCAGCATGGGCACGCCCAGTTCGGGGTCAAACGCCATGGTCTCGATCAGATCGAAACCCGCGATCATTTTGTCCGGCGCTGGCTGATGCACGAAACCCCCTTTGACCAGACATTCCCGCCATTCGTCGATGGCGACCGAATCCGCCACCACCGCCGACCCCACGCCCAGCACCGCTTTCCCATCAGGCGCAAGGCGAAGCGAACGAATTGCCACATTGAATGAGGCGCTTCCAGCAGAATTGGTGGCATTGGCCGGGTCAATATGGCCCAATGACCCGCAATAGATCCCGCGCGGGTCGCGTTCATGGGCATGGATCAATTCCATCGCGCGGATCTTGGGCGCGCCCGTCACCGATCCGCAAGGAAACAGCGCGCGGATCACATCGACCAGGCTGCGCCCATCCTCTAGCGTCGCATTCACGGTCGAGACCATTTGATGCACGGTGGGATAGGATTCGATGGCAAAGGGCGCATCGACGCGCACGCTGCCCGCATCCGATACGCGGGCAATATCGTTGCGCATCAGGTCAAGGATCATCAGGTTTTCCGACCGATCCTTGACGCTTTCAAACAATTCGCGGGCCAATGCGGCGTCGCTTTCGGGGGTGCTGCCGCGCGGGCGGGTGCCTTTCATGGGTTTGGCGCGCAATTGGCGGCCCTGCGCCTCGAAAAACAATTCGGGCGACAGGCTGAGCAGCCAATATTGCCCGTCGAACAGGATGCCGCCATGGCCGCCCCCGCCGCTGGCGCGCAATTGGGCATAGAGGCTGATCGGATCACCCGACCATGGCCCGGTCAGGGGAAAGGTGAAATTGGCCTGATAGATGTCGCCCGCACGGATGGCTTCGGCAATATGGTCAAAGGCTTGCGCATAGGCGCCTGCGCCAATGGCGGGCACCATCGGGCCGATCCGGGGGGCGGGATTTGGCATGGCGCATTCATCCAGCCATGCGGCCACCTGCGCGCTGCTCATATCGCGCCAGCCATCGAACGCGCCCATCCAGATCAGCGGCCCATCGGCCCCGCTGCGCGCATCGGCCAGAGGCGCGAGACGAGGTTCGAGCGCCAGCCCTGCTTCATAACCGATATGGCCCGCCATCGCATAACCCTGCGACAACAGCGCCTCGATCCGGGCCAGAGCGGGGGCGACCTCGTCCGGGCGGCGGGCGATGACGATCTCACGCGGGGCGACATACAGCCTCGCGCAACCCTCCATCCCGACGCGCGCATCGTCGAGCAGCACAAAGGGCGCATCACGCACCCTATCGAAAGTTATGGATTCGCCCATAGTGCGCGGCTTCTAGCGATGTCGCGCCAAGGTTGCAAAAGCCCATTGAGGAACAAAGGCCCCCGGCTTCGCAAAGCGCCGGGAAAGTCATATAATTGTTGTGATACTGTCATTATGTTGCTCTTATATCGGGGGTTTCGAACCGGGTCGGTTCGTTTTCGATGGATCAACACGGTGCCGCCCCGATGCGTCCGGCGCCTGATACGGAGAGCGATCATGCGTTTTCGTCTGCTGGCCGGCACTTTGCTATCCGCCGCATTGATCCTGCCGCATGGCGCCATGGCCGCGCCGCGCCCGCGCCATCCCGCGCCAAAGGTTACGCCCAAGACGCCCCCCAAGGTGCCCGTCGCCCCCGTTGTCGCCACCCCGGCCCCGCCCGCACCGCCCCCGCCGCCCGCGCCCAAGGGGCGGCTGGAAGGCGCGATCACGCCCGCTTTCTATCGTCTGGACATGACCGTCGATCCGGCCAAGGAACGCTTTTCCGGCCATGTCGAAATTGACGCGCTGCTGCATGGATCAAGCCGCTATGTCTATCTCCATGGCCGCGATCTCAATGTTACCAAGGCATCGGTCAATGTGAACGGGCGCAAATTTGCCGCCCATTGGAAACAGGTGGACGATACCGGCGTCGCCCTGCTCAGCTTTGATGAAGAAATTCCCGCCGGACAGGCGACCTTTGCCTTTGACTATGACGCGGCGTTTCAGGACGGGCCGCAGGGCATGTTCCGGGTGAAGGTGGGCGATCAGTGGTACAGCTGGACCCAGTTTGAATCGATCGACGCGCGCGCTGCCTTCCCCTCGTTTGATCAGCCGGGGTATAAGCAACCCTTCACCGTGACCCTGCGCACGCCCAAGGGCATGATGGCGGTCTCCAACGCGCCCGAGGTGGACACCACCGACGACGGCGCGATGACCGTCCACCGCTTTGAACAGACCGCGCCGCTGCCCACCTATCTGGTGGCGATGATGGTGGGCAATTTTGCCGTGGCCAAGGGCGAGGTGCCCGCCACGCCGCAGCGCGAAAAGCCGCTGCCGCTGCGTATTATCTCGACCCAGCAGAACAAGGACAAGCTCTCCTTCGCGCTGGAAAATTCCAAAAGCATCATTGCCCATCTGGAAAGCTATTTCGGCTCCGCTTTCCCCTATCCGAAACTGGACCAGATCACCGCGCCCATCATGCCCGGCGCAATGGAAAATGCCGGGGCCGATCTTTATCAGGACAATCTGCTGATTCTGGATGACCATGCCACCACGGCGCAAAAGCGCGCCTTTGGCATGGTGGTGGCGCATGAATTGGCGCACCAATGGTTTGGCGATCTGGTCACGCCCGCGTGGTGGGACGACATCTGGCTGAATGAAAGCTTTGCCAATTGGATGGGCTATCGCATCGGCAATGAATGGCGGCCAGACCTGAACATCGGGGCGGGCGCGCTGGAGGAAGGCTTTGCCGCGATGGGCACCGACGCCCTGTTGGCAGGGCGGCCGATCCATCAAAAGATCGACACCAACGCCCAGATCGACGCGGCCTTCGATTCGATCACCTATGGCAAGGGCGGCCATGTTGTCGCGATGATCGCGGCCTTTATGGGCGATGATAAATTCAAGGCGGGCGTGCGCGAATATATGGCCGCCCATCGTTACGGTAATGCGACCAGCGCCGACTTCTTCGCCTCGCTGGCCAAGGCGGCGGGCGATCCGCGCATCCTGCCCGCGATGCAGAGCTTTACCGATCAGCAGGGCATCCCCTTGCTGACCTTCAGCGGCAGCAAGGGCGATTATTACGCGGTGCAGAGCCGCTATGCCCGGTTGGGCACCAAAGAACCGGCCGAGCGCTGGAGCATCCCCTTCTGCGTCCGCGTGGACAAAGAGCGCCAGTGTCAATTGCTGGATGGCGAAGCGGCCAAGATCGATGTCATCGTCAAGGGGCCGTTGATGCCCAATGCGGGCGGCACGGGCTATTACCGTTTTGAATTGCCCAAGCCCGAATGGGACCGCCTGATCGCCATTTCGAACACGTTGCCCGGCGGCGAAGGTCTGGCCTTGGCCGACAGCCTGTTCGCCAGTTTTCAGGCGGGGCGTTCGGGGCCGGAATTGCTGGTCAAAATGGCGCGGACCATGGTGAACAACCCCGATTCCTATGCCAGCGAGGCGGCAACCTCGCCGTTGCAGACGCTGGAACGGGCCGGTTTCTATGATGCCGATGCCGAAGCGGCCTATCGCGCCTTCTTCACCCGCCTCTACGCCCCGATGCTGGCCAAGTCCGGGTTCAATCCGGCGCAGGGCGCCTATTCGGGCGAGGATGCGGAAAGCTCGCAGCGCCGCGTGCAACTGGTGCGCAAAATGGCGGGCGTGGCGCATGATCCGGCGCTGCTGGCCACGTTGACGCAGGCCGCTTCGGCATGGCTGGGCGGGAACAAGGCTGCGCTGGACCCGGCGTGGTACGGCGTGGGCTTTGGCGCATGGCTGGAGGCGCAGGGCAAGGCCGGGACCGGGCTGGCCGCGGCCAAGTCTCTGTTTGAAAAGGCGCTGGCTTCGCAAGACCCGCTGTTCCGCCCCTCGGCGCTGGGCGCGTTGGCGGGGACGGGCAAGGCCGATATTGCCCAATGGCTGCTGGACGATGCCAAGGATCAGCGCCTGCGCCTGTCCGAGCGTGTGCAATTGGTGATGGGCGTGGCGGTCAACACCAAAACCCGCGATATGGGCTATGACTGGCTGCGCGCCCATGCCGATGAATTGCTCTCGGGCAGTTCGGGCATCTTCCTTGCCTCGCGCCTGCCGCAGGTGTTCGGCACATTCTGTTCGGTCGAAAAATCCGACGCGATTGCCAAGGATTTCGGCGCGCGGCTGGCGGGCAAGACCGGCGAACTGGAACTGGCCCGCGTGATCGAGCGGGTGCGCAGTTGCGGCGTGCTGAAGGATGCGCGCGGGGCGGAAGTCTCGACCTTGATGGCGCGGGTGAAATAACCCGCGCCCTTCAGGCCGGAAGCGGCAGCCAGAGCGTCGCCATCAACCCCACAACCACGCCTTTCTCATCGGTGCGGTTGTTCAGCGTCAGCCGCCCGCCATGCTGGTCCGCAATCGCGCGGGCCAGCGTCAGGCCAAGCCCCGCGCCGCCGGTGGCCGTGTTGCGCGAAGGCTCGCCGCGGGTAAAGGGTTCGAACATCTTTTCAATGTCGCCGCCAATGCCCCGACCGCTGTCCACAACGCGGATCACGGCCCATGGTTTGCCCTCGGCTTCTTCGCGCATCATCGTCACCTGCGCGCTGCCGGCATAGCGCAGCGCGTTGCCGATCAGATTGCGCAAGGCCCGGCGCAACCATGTCGCCCGCGCCGGCATGACCAGGCGCGGCGCATGGTCGAATTCGACATCATCGCCCATATCCTCATATTCCTCGACAATCGAGGCGACAAGGGCGGCCAGTTCGGTCGGCTCCACCGGATCGCTGGGACGGCCCACGCGGGCCAGCGACAGGATGTCGTCCAGCGAGCGGGTGATATCCTCAATGGTCTTGGCCATCTTGTCGCGTTCGGCATCATCCTCGACGCTCTCGATCCGCACGCGCAGCGCGGCCAGAGGCGTTTTCAGATCATGCCCGATCGCGCCCAGCATCACGTCCTTTTCATTGATCAGCGTGGTGATCCGCTGCTCCATCGCATTATGCGCCTCGATCAGATGGCGCACGTCGGCGGGGCCTTCCGGCTCGATCTGATTGGTGGATTCGCGGGTGCGGGCAAATTGATCGACCCGGCTGGTCAGCGCCGCCAGAGGCCGCGCAATCCGCCGCAGGATCAACGCAATCGCGCCCACCAGCACGGCGTAAATAAACAACGTCTGCGCAATCAGCGTCACCAGCAGCCATGGATCGCGGGCCGGAATGCTCGACCGCACCACCATCCATTCGCCGCCGGGCTGAATCTGGGCGGCGGCCACCAACAGGTGCTTGGGCTTTGGCGGGGCATGGTCGCCCATCATCGCGTAACGCTTGTTGACGCGCTTTTGCCAGAACGGGTCATCCACCAGATCACGTTCGACCACCATCAAACGCAGCGGTTTGAGATCCTGCGAACCCAGCAATTCATTGAGGCGCTGGCTGATTTCGGGCTTGGCCTCGTCACCCGGATTGGGCTGAAAGTCCTTCACCCGCACCGGACGCGGCCCACGCGGCATGTCGTCGGGGCCGGGGCGGCCGATCATCATGGGCGGATTGTCGCGGTGATGTTTCTGACGCTCACCCTCACCCGGCATGGGCGGGGGCGGCGGGGGCAGCGGACCATCGGACGGATCGACATCATCGCGATGGCGCAGCGCAATGGCCGTGCGCATGGCCAGTTCCTGCGTCACCTGCTGTTCGCGATAACCGGCCTGCGCCTTGTACAACAGGATCGCGCCGATCGTCTGGGCCAGCAACAGCGCGCCCGCCAGCGCCAGCATGACCTGTCCGGTCAGGCTGCGCGGGATCAGGCGTTTGGGGTCAAATTTGCTCACCGATGATCCGTTCAAAGATCCGAGGCCGGAACGCGGCGAACATCGGCGGCCAGCATATAGCCCCCGCCCCACACGGTCTGGATCAGTTGCGGATTGCGGCTGTCCACCTCGATCTTGCGGCGCAGGCGGCTGACCTGATTATCGACGGCGCGATCAAACAGATGCGCCTCGCGCCCCTGCACCATGTCGAGCAGGCGGTCGCGGTCCAGCACTTGCCGGGGATGTTCAAGGAAGGCCATCAGCAGCCGGAATTCCACCGAGGAGATCGCCACAATCGCATTATCGGGGGCAATCAGGCGGCGCTTGAGCGGGTCAAGCCGCCAGCCATCGAACTGGAAATCCTCATTGGATTGCAAATCGGGCAGAGCGCCGCGTGCTGCCCGGCGCAGGACCGAACGGATGCGGGCGACCAGTTCGCGTGGCTCGAAAGGTTTGACGACATAATCGTCGGCCCCGATTTCGAGCCCCACGATCCGGTCGGTCGCCTCGCCCCGTGCGGTCAGGAAGATCGTCGGGATCGAACGCGCCTCGGTTAGATGACGGCATAGCGACAGCCCATCCTCGCCCGGCATCATGATGTCGAGCAGAACCAGATCGGGCACATCATGGGCGATGATGCTGCGCGCCTCGGCGGCGCTGGCCGCCTGACGGACGCCGAACCCCTGACGTTCCAGATAGGAGGCCAAAGGTTCGCGCAGATCCGGCTCGTCATCGACCAGCAGGATTTGCAGCAGGGAATTGTCGCTGTCGCTGTTCACGTCTTCCTACCTTTTACTCTCCCGGAGGCGGCGGTGGCATATCATGGCCGCCGTGACCATCGGGGCCGGGGCCCTGATGATGACCGCCACGCGGGCCATTGCCACCCCAGCGCGGACCGCGATCGCCCATATGGGCCTTCATCGCGGCGCGGCGCTCTTCCGGGGTTACCTTGCCATCGTGATTGGCATCGGCGCTGTCAAACATCTTGAGCGCGGCGCCGACAAATGCGTCCTTGGTCACCGTGCCGGTGTGGTTGGGATCGGCCTGTTCCATCATGCCCATACGCATACCCATGCGCATGCCCATTTTCATACCGGGGCCACGGCGCCCCTTGTCATCGGGACCACCGGCCATGGGACCACCGGCCATGGGACCACCGGACGGCGGCATGTCCATGCCCTTTCCGGGGCCACGCATTTTTTCATGGGCGGCTTCGAATTCCTGACGGCTCAACTGGCCATCATGGTTGGTGTCCATCATGTCGAAATGCTTGGCGCGGCGGGCTTCGCCATCGGCCTTGTCCAGTTTGCCGTCATGGTTGACATCCATGGCGTCGAACATCTTTTCGGCATGGGCCTTGGCCTCGGCGCGGGTCATGTCCTTCATGGGCGGGGCGGGGGGCGTTGCCGGGCTCTGCGCATGGGCAACCGATACCGCCATGAGGGCAATGGCGGAAAGCCCGATTGAAAGTTTCCTCATCCTAGCGATCCTTACGTGAACTCTTCTTGGGGGCAAAAGAGAGTTGGGATGAAAGCCGCAGCCGTTGCCCTTGCCGTGAAGGGGAGGAGGCAGGGGAGACTGCAGCTTTCGTAGATCTTATTAGGCTCTGACTGTCGCGGCATTATGCCGGAACGGGCGATTTTTGTCGCCAATTGTCGCTCTTGTTTTACGCAATGTTGCGATGGGCCACGCACGCGCCTTCATCGCCAAGGTCCAGATGGGGTGCGAGACTATGCGCCATGGCCTTCACCGGCACCGGGCGCAAAGACATAGGCGTTGAGCTTGTTGCCATCCCGGTCGCGGAAATAGGCGGCGTAAAAGCCGGGGAAACGCTCGCCCGGCGCGCCCTCACACGTGCCGCCCAGCGACAGGGCCAGCGCGTGGAGGCGGTCGACCTGCTGCTGGTCCTTGGCCTCCAACGCGACCATCACGCCATTGCCGACCGTGGCCGGTTCGCCATCAAAGGGCAGCGTTATGCCAATGCCCGCGCCGCCACCCGGCACGCCCCATGCGATATAGCGTTCATCGCCCCCCATGCGCGAAACGCCCATTTCCGCGCCAATCGCGTCATAGAATTCGGCCGCCCGCGCCAGATCCCGCGTGCCCAGTGTG
Organism: Novosphingobium sp. 550D; assembly: GCF_057401885.1. Taxonomy (NCBI): domain Bacteria; kingdom Pseudomonadati; phylum Pseudomonadota; class Alphaproteobacteria; order Sphingomonadales; family Sphingomonadaceae; genus Novosphingobium; species Novosphingobium sp. 550D. The sequence goes on from NZ_CM171613.1 coordinate 1,176,271, forward strand.
ACATAGCCAATCATGCCTGCTCTCCATGGCGGCCGAGTCGCCGCGCATGGGAACAATGTGGGAACATGATGGCCTTGGCAAGCCTTACCCCAAGGGGGCGCATTGGGCTTTGAGCCAGTCCAGCGCCTCGCCGGACAATTGCGGGGCAATGATGCTTTCGACGCGGGCGTGATAGGCGTTCCACCACGAAACCTCGTCGCGGGTCAGCAGGCGATCATCGACCAGCGCCCGCTCGATCGGCACATGGGTCAAGGTTTCAAAGCCGAAATAGGTGCCCTCGGCGCCCTCGATATCGCGCTCCTCGACCAGCACGAGATTTTCGATGCGAATGCCATAGGCCCCGGTCTTGTAATAGCCCGGCTCGTTCGACAGGAACATGCCCGCCAGCAATTCCTGCCCGGTGCCTGCCTGTCCGCCGCTGGATTTGGCGATGCGTTGCGGGCCTTCATGGACGGACAGAAAGCTGCCCACGCCATGCCCGGTGCCATGGGCATAATCCAGACCCGCCGCCCACAGATGTTGCCGCGCCAGCGTGTCAAGCTGCGATCCATTGGTGCCCGCCGGAAAGACGGCGCGGGCAATGGCTATATGGCCTTTTAAAACGCGGGTGAAACGGTCGCGCACTTCATCCGATGGCGCATCGGGGCCGACCCAGACGGTGCGGGTGATGTCGGTGGTGCCATCGGGATATTGCCCGCCCGAATCGACCAGATAGACGCTGGAGGGATCAATCGCCCGGTTGGTTTCCTCGCTGACCCGGTAATGGACGATGGCCCCGTTCGGCCCCGCGCCGCTGATCGTGTCAAACGACAGGTCGCGCAGGTCGCCGCATTCCCGGCGGAATTGGTGCAGGGCCTCGGCGGCGCTCATTTCCGTCACGGAGCCCTTGGGGCCTTCGACCGACAGCCAGTGGAGGAAGCGCGTGACCGCCGCCCCGTCGCGGGCCTGTGCGGCGCGGTGGCCGGCCTGTTCGATCGGGTTCTTGATCGCCTTGGGCAGGACGCAGGGGTCGCGCTCCTCGATGATCTGCGCGCCCGCCAGCGCTTCAAAGATCGCCGCCACGCTGCGTTCGGGGTCAACCACCACCTTCTTGCCCGACAGCGCGGTCAGCGAGGGGACGAAATCCTCACGCGGCAGGATACGCACCGCATTGCCCAGATGGGCGCGCAGTTCGGGCGTCACCTTTTCGGGCGCAATGAACAGATCCGCCGTGCCATCGGCATGGGCCACCACAAAGGACAGCGCCACCGGCGTGCGCGACACGTCCGTGCCCCGCATATTGAGCAGCCATGCCACCGAATCGAGCGCGGCAATCACCGCCGCATCGGCCCCTCGCGTGGTCAGCCATTCGGCCACCTGTGCCCGCTTGGCCTCGGACGGGACGCCCGCCAATTCGGTGGGATGGGGTAAAGCGACGGCAAGACTGCGCTCCGGCTGATCATCCCACACCGCATCGACCGGGTTGCGCGACACGGGCACCAGTTCGCCGCCAAGGGGGGCAAGCGCCTTTTCCACCCCGCGCGCCCATGGGCGGCCATGCAGCCATGCGTCATAGCCGATCTTTGCCCCGGCGGGCGCGTGTGTGCCCAGCCATGCGGCGGGGCTGGTGGCGGGCACGTTCTGATATTCATACAGCGCGCCATCGACCTGATCGCGCACCTGAAGCGTATAGCGCCCATCGACAAAGATCGCCGCGCTTTGCGTGAGCACCACCGCCGTCCCCGCCGATCCGCCAAAACCCGTCAGCCATTCGAGCCGCTGGGCATAGGCGCCGACATATTCGCTCATATGTTCATCGGAAATCGGGATGACAAAACCGTCCAGCCCCTGAGCGGCCAATTCGGCGCGCAGGGCAGAAAGGCGGCCTGAAAACGGGGTGGCATGGATATTGTTCGGCATTGGGACGCGCTTTCCTTCAATTCCCGCACCACTGTCGCTTGCGGAGGGGGGCTTGCCAACATAGATGCAAGCTATGAGCATTTCCAGCCAGCCCCGCCCCCCTGTGGCCGCCAAACAGGCACATAGCTTTACCCACCACGGCATCACCGTCACCGATGATTACGCCTGGCTGCGCGATGCGGACTATCCCGATGTAAAGGATGAGGCGATTTTGGCCCATCTGAACGCGGAAAATGCGTGGTTTGAAAGCCGGATGGCCGGACAAAAGGACCGCATCGGCGCGCTCTTCACCGAAATGCGCGCCCGCATCAAGGAAGCCGACAAGAGCGTGCCGCAAAAGGACGGCGATTACCTCTATTGGATCGAATATGAGGAAGGCGCCGAATATAAGAAATGGTGGCGCAGGCCCGTTGCGGGCGGCGAAGATGAATTGCTGCTCGACGAAGTGGCTCTGGCGCAGGGTAAGGAATATTTTCGCCTCGGCGCGATTTCGCTCTCGGCGGACGGCAAATTGCTGGCGTGGAGTGTCGATGACAATGGTTCGGAGCGTTTCACCGCCCGCATCCGCGTGATCGAGACAGGCGAGGTTCTGCCCGATGTGATCGAGGGGACTTTGTCCTCGCTGGTCTGGGTCGCGGGGGATAAGGGGCTGGTTTATTCGCTGGCCAATGACAATTGGCGCACCGACAATGCCCGTCTGCACTGGCTGGGCCGCCCGGTGTCCGAGGATGTGGAGCTGTATCACGAGGATGATGACGGATTCCGCGTCGGGTCGTCGCTCTCGGCCAATGAGCAATGGCTGATCATTTCCACCAGCGATCATGAGACCAGCGAAGTCCGGCTGATCCCGGCCAATGATCCGCTGGCCGCGCCCATTCTGGTGCGCCCGCGGGTCGAAGGCGTGGAATATGATGTCGATGAGCGCGATGGCATTTTGTACATCCACGCCAACGACACGCATGAGAATTTTCGGCTGGCTACGGCATCGATTTCCGCGCCGGGCGAATGGACCAGCGTGATCGAGGGCAGCGATGAGTTTTACCTCACCGGCTTTGATCTGTTCCGCGATTTCTATGTGATCGAAGGGCGCGTGCGCGGTTTGGACCGGATCGAGGTTCGCTATTACGACGACCCCGCCCGGATCGAGCCTATCGAGTTCCCAGAGGATTCCTATGAGGCCGGATTGGCCGACAATCCGGAATGGGCCGTCGAAAAACTGCGCGTGTCCTATGAAAGCATGGTCAGCCCGGCCAGCGTCTATGACTACACCGTGGCGAACAAGAGCCTTGAACTGCTCAAGGTGCAGGAAATCCCCAGCGGTTATGACGCTTCGCTTTATGAAACGAAGCGGTTGGAGATTGCCGCGCGCGACGGGACGATGGTGCCGGTGTCGATCCTCTATCGCAAGGATCGCGCCGGAGCAGGACCGCTCCACCTCTATGGCTATGGCGCCTATGGCATCGCCATCAGCCCCGGTTTTTCCACCACGCGCCTCTCGCTGGTTGATCGCGGTTTTGCCTATGCCATCGCCCATATACGCGGCGGCGATGACATGGGCCGCGCATGGTACAAAGCGGGCAAGCGCGAGGCGCGCACCAACACGTTCAATGATTTCGTCGATGTGGCGCGGGGATTGATCGATCTGGGCTATACCGCGCCGGGGCGGATCAGCATTTCGGGCGGATCGGCGGGCGGCGAACTGATGGGCGCGGTCATCAATTCCGACCCCGACCTGTGGGGCGCGGTGGTGGCGCATGTGCCCTTTGTCGACGTGCTGGCGACCATGCTGGATGAAAGCCTGCCCCTGACGCCGGGCGAATGGCCCGAATGGGGCAACCCGATCGAGGACAAGGCGGCGTTTGAACTGATCCACTCGTATAGCCCCTATGATCAGGTCAAGGCGCAGGACTATCCGCCGCTGATGGTGACGGCGGGGCTTAACGATCCGCGCGTGACCTATTGGGAGCCGGCCAAATGGGTTGCGCGGCTGCGTGAGCTGAAGACCGACAGCAATGAGTTGATCCTGAAAACCAACATGGGTGCAGGGCATGGCGGTAAATCGGGGCGGTTTGAATCGCTGACCGAAACGGCGGAGGAATTTGCGTTTATCCTCTGGCAATTGGGGGTTTGAGTTTGGGGGGTAAGGTTGAAGGTGCCTCCGGCGGGTTAAGGGCGGGGTCCCTTAACAATCCAGATACTGTAGAGGTTGCGCGCCACATCACCTTTGGGCGCAAGGCCGCCACGCCGCAGGCTTTATAAACCGTTTCGTGGATGAGCGCAGCGCCGCACCTTTGCGCCACCCCAAAACGGGATTGCAAAGGGCTCCCGCCCTTTGCCCGCCGGAGGCCCCCTTCCTTTCAACGAAAACCCCTTGCCTTCCTGACGCCCGCCCCCAAATTCCCCCTATGCCCAATCGCTTCACCCAAACCTTTACCGCAGGCCCCGATCACATCGACATCATGGGCCACGTCAACAACGCCGTCTGGGTTCAGTGGATGGAGGCGATTGCCACCGCGCACTGGATGCAGGACGCCGCGCCCGATCATGTCGAGCGCTATGTCTGGGTCGTGACGCGGCACGAGATCGACTATCGCGGTAATATCAGCGAGGGGCAGAGCGTCACCGCCGAAACCTTCATCCCCGAAGGCCCGACCGGCGCGCGTTTCGACCGCCGTATCGATTTCCGCAACGATGCGGGCAAGGTCATCGTTTCGGCGCGCAGCACATGGGCGATGCTGGACAAGGAAACGCTGCGTTTGACGCGGGTGTCGGGGGAGATTGCCGAAGCGTTTGCGCCGGAAGGTGGGTGGGGAGGTTAAGGTGCCTCCGGCGGGCAAAGGGCGGGGGCCCTTTGCAATCCCGTTATGGGGTGGTGTTAAAGTTCGCCGGGATGCGCCGATCCGCGAAGCGGCTTAAAGCCTGCGGCGCTGAGTCGTTGCGCAAGGCCGAACCCATAGCGCAACGAGGACAATAATGGGATCGCAAAGGGTCGAGACCCTTTGCCCGCCGGAGGCCCTTCTAACCTCCGAAACCCCTCAACGCATCGCCAGCTTGGCGCCATCGAAACGGTCGGCCTTGTTGGCATAGATGAAGCCATAGGTGGGCGAGGAGCGCAGGCCGAGCTTGCCGATGGGGGCGTAGAACACGCGCACTTCCGACCAGTCGCCATTGGCCGAAACGTCTTCGGCCATGGCGCTGCGCTCGATCATGCCGGGGCGCGACCAATTGGCGTGGTTCAGCAGAACGTGGCGTTCGTCGATCACCTTGGACACCATGGCGACGTGACCGGCGCGCATCGAGTGAGTGGCGCGGAAAGCCAGAACTGCGCCCGCCTTGGGGGCGGTGCCGCGGTCATAGCGACCTTCGGCCTGATCCCACCAACCGGCGGCGCGGCCCGACAGGGCGATGCCGGAAACTTCGCGGGCGTAGGGAGCGCATTGCAGCACCTGCGCCGAGGCCGGAACCGAGATGAAAGCGGCGAAAATCAGAGCGATAGCGGCGCGGATCAGCTTTACGTTGAAAAAGGAAACCCGGACCACTGAAAACCCCTTTGGCGTTACCGCCGCCGCTTGTTGGCGTCGATGGCCAATGTGTAGCCAGAGGATCGTAATCAGGGAATGTGCGGAGGCCGCGCCCCACCGTAGCTTAACAACGGTTCATCGGCTTTCGCACGCGCAGCATGGGGATAAGTCGTGAGCGGGGCAAAAGTTCCCGCCCACGACCATGGGGTGATCAAAGCGGGTTGCCGTCCTTGTCGCGATAGATCTCGCGGCGGCCGACATGGTTGGCGGGGCCGACAAGGCCATCGCTTTCCATGCGTTCAATCCATTTGGCGGCGGTGTTGTATCCCACGCCCATCTGGCGTTGCAGCCAGCTTGTCGAAGCCTTCTGGCTCTCGAACACGATGTGGCATGCCTGACGATATTTGCGCTCTTCGGGATTGTCGCTGGCCGTCGCGTCCAGATCGTCAAAGCCGAAGCTGCCTTCTTCCGGCTCTTCGGTCACCGAATCGACGTAATTGGGCTTGCCCTGCGCGCGCCAGTGGTCGGCGACATGCTCGACCTCCTCGTCCGAGACGAAAGGTCCGTGGACGCGCACGATCGGCCCGCTCGACGGCTTGAACAGCATGTCGCCCTTGCCCAGCAATTGCTCGGCCCCCTGTTCGCCAAGGATGGTGCGCGAATCGATGCGGCTGGTCACGGCAAAGGAGATACGCGTGGGCAGGTTGGCCTTGATGACGCCGGTGATGACGTCCACCGAGGGGCGCTGGGTCGCCATGATGAGGTGGATGCCCGCCGCGCGCGATTTCTGCGCAAGGCGTTGGATCAGCACTTCGATCTCCTTGCCCACCGTCACCATCAGGTCGGCCAGTTCGTCGACTATGACCACGATCAGCGGCAGCACTTCGTAATCGAGCTGCTTGTCCTCGTACAATTCCTCGCCCGTTTCGGGGTCGAAACCGACCGAGATGCGGCGGCCCAAAGGCTTGCCCTTGGCCGCATTGCTGCGCACCTTTTCGTTGAAATTGACGATGTTGCGCACGTTGATCTCGCTCATCTGGCGATAACGGCGCTCCATTTCCTCGACCGCCCATTTCAGCGCCCGCACCGCCTTGGCCGGCTCGGTCACGACGGGCGAAAGCAGGTGAGGGATGTCCTCGTAAGACTTCAGTTCCAGCACCTTGGGGTCGACCAGAATCATCCGGCACTGCGCAGGCGTCAGGCGATAAAGCAGGGACAGCAGGATACAGTTCAAACCAACCGACTTACCCGAACCCGTCGTCCCCGCGACCAGAAGGTGGGGCATGGTGGCCAGATCCGCGATGATCGGTTCGCCCGCAATATCCTTGCCCAAAATCATCGGCAGCAGGCCCTTGGCGCCGACGAATTTTTCCGATGCGATCAATTCCTTGAAGCTGACCATCTGACGGTCGGCATTGGGCAATTCGATGGCCATGACGGTGCGCCCCGGCACCGGCGAGACGCGGGCGGAAATCGCGCTCATATTGCGGGCGATATCGTCGGCAAGGCCCACCACGCGCGCAGCCTTGATGCCGGCCGCCGGTTCCAGTTCGTACATCGTGACGACCGGCCCGGTGCGCACGCCGGTAATCTCGCCCTTGACGTTGAAATCGTCCAGCACGGTTTCCAGCAGCTTGGCGTTACGTTCCAGCGCCAGCTTGTCCACCTTCGGCGCGGAATTGGGCGGCGGATCGGCCAGAATGTCGAGGCCCGGCAATTCGCAAGTGCCGAACAGATCGCCCTGCTTGGCCAGAGTGCCCATTTCGGCGGGCTTGGCCTTGGTTGCCGGGTCGCTGATCTGGGGCGCCTTGCGCGGGCCGCTGGCCGGTTCGTCGGGGGTAAAGGGCAGGTCCTGCACCTCGACCTCGGTTTCCCCTTCGGGCGTCATCATCTTGGCCTTGCGCGGTTCGCGGCGGGCGGGGGCTTCGGCCTCCTCGCCTTGCGCCTTTTTGCGGCGCAGTTGCAGCGGCATGGTCAGAACCCAGCCCCAGTCGATGGCAAAGACCCGCGTGATGGCGGCAATCCCGCCCACAAAGGCCAGCACGCCCAACAGGCCCGCAACCCATCCCCGCGCCACTTCGGGCAGGAGATCGGCCAGCCCCTTGATCATCGATGCGCCCAGCAGCCCCATGATGCCGCCTGGCGATGCGGGCAAATTGCCCGGATGTTCGCCAAAGCCCAGCGAGAGCGCGCTGGCCAACAGCGCCATGCCCAGCACCAGCACCGCCGTCGGGCGCAGCCAGTGTTGTTGGTGCAGCGGTACGTCCTCATCCTCGCCCGCATCCTCCGCTTCGGCCACCAGCCAGAGCTGGCGGGCAAAGATCAGCAGCAAGGGCACCGCCAGCCCCGCCATCGGCCCGAACATCAACAGCGCCCCATCGGCCACAAAGGCCCCCGGCCGCCCCAGCCAGTTCAGCACCGCCCCGCCCGAAGCCGTCGATGCCGAAGGGTCGGTCTGATGATAGGTCAGCAGCGCGATGGCCAGCAGCACCGCCGCCAGCCCCAACAGCCCCGCGCCCAGCAATTCGGCGCTGCGCAACACGCTGCGTCGCAGGATCAGGCGCCATGATGCGCCGCTGTGCTTGATGGGCCTTGAGGCCATGGGTCACTCGTTTCAACAAAGGGGTGGAAATTGCCGGTATAATGCGCCTTTGAGGGAGTCCCCGTCAAGAATTGCCGCGTCAATGCGCCGGGGAAAGCCCGTCAATCGCGGCCCAGCGCGGCCATTTCAGCGCCCGGGCGCGGGCATGGGTCATGCCGCCAAGGGCGATCACCGGCACCAGGCTGTGCGCGGCGATCAGGCGGAAACGTAGCGCGCCCAGGGTCCGCCCGCCCGGATGGCTGCGCGTGGGAAAGACCGGAGAGAGCAGCACGCCCGCCGCGCTCCTTGCTCGTGCCAGTTCACGCAGGGAATGGGTCGTGGCCAGAGATTGCCCCGGACCATAGGCCCCATCGGCCCCCCAACGCCGCGCTTGCGCCGCATCGCCCGCCAGAACCACCGCCATGCCCCGCGCCCGCGCCATTCGTGCCAAAGCGTCAAACCGTGCCCGCCTTTCCACCGGGGGCAGGTGATAGTGCCGATAGATCAGCCCGCTGCCCCTTGGCATCGCGCGCAGCACGCGATCCAGCGCGCCATCATTGCGCGCATCCGTTATCAGCCAGAGTTTCGGCAAGGGGGAAAGGGGCTGGCATGGACGCATCATCGCGCTATAGCACCGCGCCATGATGGAACCAGAATCTTCGCTTGGGGCTGTGCGCGAAAAGATCGCCGCCGCCGCCCGCATCGCCCGCCGCAAGGACAGCGACATCACGCTGATCGCCATTTCCAAAACCAAGCCGGTCGAGGAAATCGAACCCCTGATCGCGCAGGGGCAGCGGGTTTTCGGCGAAAACAGGGTGCAGGAAGCGCAGGCCAAATGGCCCGAGCTGAAGGCACGCTATCCCGATATCGAACTGCATCTGGTGGGCCAGTTGCAATCGAACAAGGCCGAGGACGCGGTGGCGCTGTTCGACGCCATTCATTCGGTCGATCGCCCCAGTCTGGTGACCGCTCTGGCCAAGGCGATGGAGAAGTTGGGCCGCCGCATCCCCTGCTTCATTCAGGTCAACATCGGCGCTGAAGAGCAAAAGGGCGGCTGCGCCGTCGCCGATCTGCCCGCCTTGCTGGCGCAGATGCGTGAGGCGGGGCTGCCGCTGGCCGGGCTGATGTGCGTGCCGCCCGCCGATATTGAGGCCGCGCCCTTCTTTGCCCTGTTGGCCAAACTGGCGGCGGATCATGGCCTGAACGGCCTGTCGATGGGGATGAGCGGTGATTTTGAAACCGCGATCACTTTGGGTGCGACGCATATTCGTGTGGGCTCGGCCCTGTTCGGCGCGCGGGCCTGATCCATGCGCGGCTATGTTGTGACGGGCACCGACACGGGCATCGGTAAAACGGTGCTGGCCGCTGGCCTTGTGGCTCGGTTGGGCGCACGGTACTGGAAACCGGTGCAATCGGGGCTGGAGGAGGAAACCGACAGCGAGGTGATTGCCCGTCTTGTTCCCGGCACTCTGGTCCATCCCGAAGCCTACCGTCTGATCACGCCCGCCAGTCCGCATTGGGCGGCGCGGATTGATGGGGTGGAGATTGATCCGGCCCGTCTGGCTTTGCCGCAGGGCGATGGTCCGCTGGTGGTCGAGGGGGCCGGCGGGGCGCTGGTGCCTTTGACGCAGACGCGCCTTTATGCGGATCAGTTTGCCGATTGGGGCCTTCCTGTCGTGGTGGCTGCGCGCACCGGGCTGGGCACGATCAACCATACGTTGATGACGGTCGAAGCTCTGCGGGCGCGGGGCTGCGCCATCGCGGGTCTGGCCTTTATCGGTGATGCGGGACCGGCGGAGGAGGAGAGCATGCGCTTCCTTTGCACTCATACCGGCCTGCGCCGCCTTGGCCATTTGCGCCACCTTGATCCGCTGACGCCCGAAACGCTGGCGGCGGCGATGGTGGATTTCGACCTGTGACGCGCTCGCCCGTCTGGCATCCCTTTACCCAGCATGGTCTGGGCGAACCCATCCCCTTGGTCGAACGTGCCGAAGGGGCCAGTCTGTTCACCGCCGATGGGGCGCGGATTGTTGATGCGATCTCAAGCTGGTGGGTGACGACGCATGGCCATGCCTATCCCCCCATCGTGCGTGCCATTGCCGAGCAGGCGGGGCGGCTCGACCAGTTGATCTTTGCCGGATGGACGCATCAGCCTGCGCAAGATCTGGCGGCGGGGTTGGTGGCGATCACAGGCCTGCCCTTTGCGTTCTTTTCCGATTCCGGCTCCACCTGCGTCGAGGTCGCGCTGAAAATGGCGCTGGGCCATTGGCGCCATCTGGGACAGGGCCAGCGTCAGCGCATTGCCGTGATGCAGCATTCCTATCACGGCGACACCATCGGCGCGATGAGCATTGGCGAGCGCGGCGTTTATAATGCCGCCTATGAGCCTTTGCTGTTCGGCGTGGACACGATCCCCTATCCTGCCCCCGGCGCGGAGCAGGCGACCTATGACGCCTTGGCGGCCTTCTGCGCGGCCCCTGATGCGGCGGCCTTTATTGTCGAGCCTTTGGTGCTGGGCGCGGGGGGGATGCTGTTTTATCCGCCCGAGGTTCTGGCCGAAATGGCGCGGATTTGCGCGGCGCATGGCGTGCTGTTTATCGCGGACGAGGTGATGACCGGGTGGGGGCGCACCGGCACGATGCTGGCCTGTGATCAGGCCGGGGTGAAGCCGGATATTCTGTGCCTTGCCAAGGGGATCACCGGGGGCGCGCTGCCTCTGGCGGTGACGATGGCGTCCGAGGCGATCTATGCCTCCCACTATGCGCCGGACCGGACCAAGACCTTTTATCATTCAAGCTCTTATACGGCCAATGCGATTGCCTGTGCTGCGGCGGTGGCCAATCTGGGCGTATGGCGCGATGAACCGGTGCAGGCGCGCATCGACACTCTGGCCGCGCGTCAGGGTGAGGGGGCAGCGATGCTGTCGGGCGTCAAGGGGATCGGCAATGTTCGCCAGTGCGGCACGATCCTCGCGTTGGACTATGACGTGCCGCAGGGGGGCTATCTCTCCGCCCTGCAACCGCGCCTTTTGGCCTTTTTCCGCGAACGGGGGCTGCTCATCCGTCCATTGGGCAACACGGCCTATCTGATGCCGCCCTATTCGATTTCGGCGGAAGACCTTGCCGCATGCCACCGCGGTCTGGCTGAGGCAGCGAGCCTTTTAGCGGAGTAGATCGGCGCGGCGCAGATCCTTGGGCCGCCCGAAACTTTGCAGGATGGCGCGCATTTCGGCGCGTTCGGGCGTGTAAAGCACCACATCGCCCAGATGATGCGCGGCGCGTGTGGTCGGGGCGACATCGACCCATGCCTCACCCTGACGCAGGGCGAAACCGGCCATGAATTCGACCGGCAATTCCGGCGCGTCCCAGCGGGCATAGGTGGTTGACCGAAACCGGCTGTCCACCCCGCCCGGTCCGGCGTTCAGACCCAGCGAGGGCAGAATGCGCGCCGCATCCGCCTCGCTCAACAATACGTCAAGGTCGGCCACCGTGACCGAGGTCGCGCCCAGCAGGGCAACGGCCGCGCTGCCGATGATCCACCACGGGTCCTGTGCATCGCCCATCGCGCCCGCCACCGCGCGAAGACTGCGTTCCAGTGGCGGGGCGAGGGGATGCATAGGTTTACTCCGTGATCTTAATCGGCATCGCTGCCGTCTTCTTCGACGGCACGATAGAGTTCAAGTTCATTGCCGCGCAAGGTGACAACATGAAGAAGGTTCGTCGCACCCGGCGTGCCAAAGGGAACGCCCGCCAGAGCGACCAGCTTGCTGCCCGCAACGCCAAACCCATGGCGCAGCGCCATACGCTTGCCCTTGGCGATCATTTCCTCGAACGAACCGATGTCGCGCGTGTGGACCGCATGCGCGCCCCACAGCAGCGCCGAACGACGGGCCGTATTGTGGCTGGGCGTCAGCACCAGCATCGGCACCGAGGGACGTTCACGCGCCACGCGGCGGGCGGTCGAACCGGACCCCGTGAACACGATCAGGCCCGTCAGCGTCACCGTATCGGCAATCGATGCGCAAGCCTTGGCCAGAGCGTCGGCGGTGGTCTGGTCGGGGTTGATTTCGGCCAGGTGGACGCGCTGACGATAGTAGGAATCGTTTTCGACCTGCGTGGCGATGCGGTGCATGATCGTCACGGCTTCTTCGGGCCATTGGCCCGCCGCCGTTTCGGCCGAGAGCATCACCGCGTCCGCGCCGTCATAGACCGCATTGGCCACGTCCGACACTTCGGCGCGGGTGGGCGCAGGGCTTTCGATCATCGATTCGAGCATTTGGGTCGCCACGATCACCGGCTTGCCGCTGCGGCGTGTCAGTTCCACGATGCGCTTCTGGATCGGGGGCACTTCTTCGGGCAGCAGTTCGACGCCAAGGTCGCCGCGGGCCACCATGATGCCGTCCGACAATTCGATGATGCCTTCGAGCGTTTCGAGCGCGGCGGGCTTTTCGATCTTGGCGATCAGCGCGCCATGCCCGCCCATCAGGCGGCGGCATTCGGCCACGTCTTCGGGACGCTGGACAAAGGACAGGCCGATGAAATCCGCGCCATGCTCGATCGCAAAGGCCAGATCGCGGCGGTCCTTTTCGGTCAGCGCCGGAACCGGCACCACCGCGTCGGGAATATTCACGCCCTTGCGGTCCGAAATCACCCCGCCCACTTCGGCGCTGCACAGGATTTCGTTTTCATCGGCGCGGATCACGCGCAAACGCAGCTTGCCGTCGTCGATCAGCAGGCGCTGGCCCTTTTGCAGGATGCCGAACAATTCCGGGTGCGGCAGGCACACGCGGTTTTCATCGCCCGGTTCCGGGTTGCGGTCAAAGGTGAAGTGGCCCGAATGGCGGATCACCGCCCGGCCATCCTTGAACGCGCCCACGCGCAGCTTCGGCCCCTGAAGGTCGGCCAGAATCGCAATGGGCTTTTTCAGCTTGGCTTCGACCGCGCGCACATTGGCGATGGTTTCAGTATGCACTGCATGGTCGGCATGGCTCATATTGACGCGGAAAGCGTCGGCCCCTGCACGTACCAGCTTCTCGATCATCTCCTGATCACGGCTGGCCGGGCCAAGCGTTGCCAGAATTTTGACCTTGCGGCCGCGCGGATTGAGTTTCGTCACACCGATTTCTCCCTTTCGGACGAGGTGCAGCCTATGGCAAAGGCTGATGGCAAACCCAAGAACAACCCTCTCCGGATGGACCCATGAATATGAATGCAGAACAAACGATTCCCGATCCGCTGGACGAATTGGATGATGCGCATGCTGCTGCTGCCTTTCGTCGGCTGGTTCGCCACCTGCGTCATCGCCATGATGCGCAAAATATCGACCTTATGGGCCTTTCCGGATTTTGCCGTAATTGCCTTGCCGACTGGATCGTAGCCGCTGGCGCCCCGCTCGACAAGGCGGCAGCGCGCGAGGTGATCCACGGCATGCCCGCCGATGAGTGGAAAACCCGCTATCAAACCGAAGCCACGCCCGAGCAATTGGCCCGGATGAAGGAGAGTGTGGCGAAGAACGCGGCGGGTCATTGACGGCGGGCATTGGTCGCAGCGCTGGGGATTAATCCTCGGCCATATTCCCCTAATAGCGATGGGCGGCTATCTGGCGCGGCAAACCGATTCTCAACATTGACCCAATTTTGGAGATTTGACCCATGGCTGAAATGGCAGCTGACGAACGCCTGCGCCTGTTGATCGAGCGTATCGAGCGTCTGGAAGAAGAAAAGAAGGGCATCAGCGACGACATCAAGGACGTCTATAACGAGGGCAAGGCCACCGGCTATGACCCCAAGGCGATGAAGCAGGTGGTCCGCATCCGCAAGATGAAGCCCGACGACCGCAAGGAACAGGAAGCGATCCTGGAGGTTTACCTCAACGCTCTGGGCATCGACTGAGCATTCCGGGGCGGGGGTGGCGGATTTCCGCCCCCCGCCTTGCCCAAAGGCCATATCTCGGCTATCGGCGCTGCCAACTCCACACATAGCGATATGAAGTGATCCATGGCAGGCCATTCCAAATTCAAGAACATCATGCACCGCAAGGGCGCTCAGGATAAGAAGCGTTCGGCGATGTTCTCCAAGCTTTCGCGCGAAATCACCGTTGCGGCCAAGATGGGCATGCCCGACCCGGACATGAACCCGCGCCTGCGCGCCGCCGTGAACGCGGCCAAGGCCCAGTCCATGCCCAAGGACAATATCCAGCGCGCCATCGACAAGGCGAGCAAGGGCGATGCGGAAAACTATGAAGAAGTGCGCTATGAGGGCTATGGCCCCGGCGGCGTGGCCATCATCGTTGAGGCGCTGACCGACAATCGCAACCGTACCGCCACCAACGTGCGCACCGCCTTTGCCAAGAACGGTGGCAATCTGGGCGCGTCGGGCGCGGTGTCGCATGGTTTCGACCGCCTCGGCCTGATCGAATATCCCGCCAGCGTGGGTGACGAGGACAAGGTTCTGGAAGCGGCCATCGAAGCCGGCGCCGAGGACGTCGAATCGGATATGGGCGATGGCGATGAAAACCCCGGCAGCCACTCGATCTGGGTTGCGGTCGATTCGCTCCACCCCGTCGCGCGCGAACTGGAAAAGGTTCTGGGCGAGGCCGAAGGCGTGAAGCTGGCATGGCGCCCGCAGATCAAGGCCACCGTCGATGCCGATGCCGCCGCGACGCTGCTCAAGCTGATTGACGTGCTGGAAGACGACGACGACGTCCAGACCGTCTGGGGCAATTACGAAATTCCCGATGAAGTGATGGCCACGCTGGGCTGATCCACCTTATCGGTGATCTCACTAATGGGCGGGGGGATGATCCTCCCGCCCTTTTGCTTTATAGGGGCCGCATGATAATTCTCGGCATCGATCCCGGCCTCGTCTGCACCGGTTGGGGCATTGTCGCCAAATCGGGCAGCCGCATCAGCCATGTCGCCAATGGCCAGATCCGCACCGATAAAGAAGCCTCGATGGCCTCGCGCCTGCTGGAGTTGGACACGACCATCGCGCGGGTGATCGAGATCTATCGGCCGGACTTTGGCGTGGTCGAGGAAATCTTCGTCAACGTGAACCCCCAATCGACGCTGAAACTGGGGCAGGCGCGGGGGGCGGCTCTTTTGTCTCTGGCGCGCGCCGGGCTGCCGGTGTCGGAATACCCTTCCAAAGTGGTGAAAAAAGCGCTGGTCGGCACGGGGGGCGCGGCCAAGGAGCAGGTGCAGCATATGCTCAAGGTGTTGTTGCCCGGTGTGAAGCTGGCCGGAGCCGATGCTGCGGACGCTCTGGCTGTGGCGATTACCCATGCGCATCATGTGGGCAGTCATTTGTAAGGATTTTTGGGGGTTTTGCCTCCGGCGGGTTAAGGGCGGGGGCCCTTAACAATCCCGGTTTGGGGTGGCGCTTGGGTTCGCAGGGCGGTGTATTGGGCTATGGGTTGAAAGCCTGCGGCGCTTTTGAGCGCTACTTCGCCGCGCCGCAGGCTTTAAAACATTGCCCCCATCCTCCAGGTGGCTGACCCCGCATCACCCCATTAACGGGATTGCAAAGGGATGAATCCCTTTGCCCGCCGGAGGCATCCCTTTCCTCCACCCATTCAAAAAATGTTCCCAAATCGTTCCGCCTTGGCTAGGGTGCGGACATGATCGCGAAACTGACCGGCATATTGGATGATTTCGGCCCTGACTGGGCGGTGATTGACGTCAATGGCGTGGGCTATCTGGTGTTTTGCTCCGGGCGGACGCTGACGGCGCTGGGCATTCGGGGCGACGCCTGCACGGTCTATACCGAGATGCAGGTGAGCGAGACGGACATGCGCCTGATCGGTTTTACCAGCGCGGGTGAGCGGGCGTGGTTTCGGCTGCTGACGGCGGTGCAGGGGGTTGGGTCGAAGGTGGCCTTGGCGATCCTGTCGGCGCTGACGGTGGAGGAATTGCAGCGGGCCTGCGCGGGCGGCGATAGCGCGATGGTGGCGCGGGCCAATGGCGTGGGGCCAAAGCTGGCGGCGCGGATTGTCAACGAATTGAAGGATAAGGCGGGGGGCATGGTGTTTGGCTCCGGCCCTGCTGGTTCTGTGCTGCCGGGCGCGGGATTGCCGGAGGGCAATGTGGCGGCCGATGTCGTCTCGGCCTTGCAGAACCTTGGCTTCAAGCCGCAGGTTGCGGTGAGCGCTGCCGATGCCGCGATTGCCGAGCTGGGCGAGGAGGCGGGGGTTTCCGCGCTGATCCGCGTGGCTTTGAAGAAGGCGAGCGGGTGAAACCGGCTGCTCGATATGTCGCCTATGTGGGCTTTGCGCTGGCGGCGTTGTTGTTTTGGTGCGGGCTCGCTCTATGGCTGTTTTTGAGAGATTATGGGTGTGGAGAGGCTTCCATAGCTGCGAACTGTTCTTCCGCCCTATCCAGAATAGGTTATTTTCTGCTGCTTTTCAGCCTGCCGATTACCGCTCTGTTTTTCGCATATTTTCGTAAGCTGATCCGCAAGGCGCTGCATGTGCCGGACAACACATGGCGTGACCAATGACCGATAACCCCCTCCTTTCCGCCCATCGTCAGATCGAGGATATGGACGCCGCGTTGCGTCCGAAATCCTTGGCCGAATTCGTGGGACAGGCAGCCGCCAAGGATAACCTGCACGTCTTCATCGAATCGGCGAAATCGCGGGGTGAGGCGCTCGATCACACGCTCTTTTTCGGCCCGCCGGGGCTGGGCAAGACCACGCTGGCGCAGATTATCGCGCGCGAGTTGGGCGTCAATTTCAAGGCCACCTCTGGGCCGGTGATCGCCAAGGCGGGCGATCTGGCGGCGCTCTTGACCAATCTTGAACATGGCGATGTGCTTTTCATCGACGAAATCCACCGCCTCAATCCGGTGGTCGAGGAAGTGCTCTATCCGGCCATGGAGGACCGCGCGCTCGATCTGATGATTGGCGAGGGGCCTTCGGCGCGCTCGGTGCGGATCGATCTGCCGCCTTTTACGCTGATCGGGGCCACGACGCGTGCGGGCTTGCTGCAAACGCCATTGCGCGACCGTTTCGGCATTCCGGTGCGCCTGCAATTCTATTCCGTGGACGAACTCGAACGGGTCATCACCCGCGGCGCGGGTCTGCTGGGCATCGGCATTGCGGCGGAGGGCGCGCGGGAAATCGCGCGGCGCTCTCGCGGTACGCCGCGTGTGGCGGGCCGCCTGCTGCGCCGGGTGCGCGATTTCGCCCATGTCGCGGGCAGCGAGGTGATCACCCAGACCATCGCCGACAACGCCCTGACCCGGTTGGAGGTCGACAATGCCGGGCTGGACGCACAGGATCGCCGATACCTGCACATGATCGCCGACATCTATAAAGGCGGGCCGGTGGGGGCCGATACGCTGGCTGCGGGCCTGTCGGAACCGCGTGACACGATTGAGGAAGTGATCGAACCCTACCTGATCCAGCTCGGCATGGTGGCCCGCACGGCGCGCGGGCGTTGCCTGAATGACCGTGGCTGGCAACATCTGGGCTTGACCCCGCCCAGCGGCAATGGATCGCAGGGCGGCCTGTTCGACGCAAGCGATGCCGAGTAACCGGCGATTTCTGTGCCATTGTGGGACGTGTGCCGGTTAAAAGCGCAGGAATACGGGCAAATCCCGATTCAGGACACATGCCGCGCCCCCTCGCGGTTGTTCCCTTGCTCCCCCTGAACGATCTCTCTGCTGAGGGCAGACTCGCCTTTCGTCCGAATGGATGGAGCGCCTCTGCCGCCAACAGGAAAGAGAGATTGTTATGTCGGTTCGTTTGGGGCTCGCCAAAGTTGCCGGTCTGGTGGCAGGCACCGCGCTGATTGGCGGCGGCGCCGTGCATGTCGCGGAAAAGGCCAGCAGCAACAAACCGCAATATGTCAAACACGCCAAGGCGCCGGTGCGCAAAGCCGCCGTCCGCACGCAGGTGGTGACCAAGCAGGTGGTTGTCCAGCAGGCCTGCTGCGCCAAAACCACCACCAAGACCGCGATGGTGCCGATGCCGCCGCCGGGCCTGCCGCCCGCTGATCTGGCCCCTGTCGCGCCCGCGCCCGCGCCCAGCCCGCTTTCGGCCCAACGTGCGCGGGGTTATTACAGCAATTGGGGCTTTGGCGGCGGCTATATCGGCGGCTTCTTTGGCGGCACCAGCGGCAATGTGATCGTGGTGAATTCCAGCGGTTCGACGTCGACTTCGGGGTCGACTTCGGGGTCGACCTCTGGCTCGTCCTCGACTTCGGGCTCGACTTCTACCTCTGGTTCGTCCTCTACCTCAGGTTCAACCTCGACCTCGGGGTCTTCATCGACCTCTACGTCCACCAGCACCTCGACCACGGGTGGCACAACCAGCACCAGCACCAGCACCTCGACCACGGGCGGGACGCAGGTGCCCGCGCCGCCGATGTTGTTGCTGTTTGGCGGTGCCGCAGGGGCCATGTTCGCCCGCCGTCGCAAGGGCAAGGCCAAGCCCGCCTAAGCCCACATCCACCGACACGAAAAAGGCGCCCCGGACCGACCCGGCGGAGCCTTTTTTCATGGCCCGAACAAACCCAGCGCGCACAAAAAAGGGGTGGCCCGCGAAGGCCACCCCCTCTTTTTGGCATCAAGTGATCGCTTACGCGGCCAGCTTGCGCAGCACGTACTGCAGGATGCCGCCATTGTTGAAATACTCGATTTCATTGGCGGTATCGATGCGGCACAGCGCGGTGAAGGTGAACTTGGTGCCATCCTTGCGGGTGACTTCCACTTCCACGTCCTGACGCGGCTTGAGCGAAGCAACACCCTTGATGGTGAAGCTGCAATCGCCGTCCAGGCCGAGCGTCTGGCGGTTTTCGCCATCCTTGAACTGGAGCGGGAGAACGCCCATGCCGACCAGGTTTGAGCGGTGGATACGCTCAAAGCTTTCGACGATCACGGTGCGCACGCCCAGCAGGTTGGTGCCCTTGGCGGCCCAGTCACGCGACGAACCGGTGCCATATTCCTTGCCCGCGATCACGACCAGCGGCGTACCGTCGGCCTTGTGCTTCTGGGCAACGTCGAACACGGCGCCGACTTCTTCACCATAGCGGCTCATGCCGCCTTCGATGCCGGGGACCATTTCGTTCTTGATGCGGATGTTGGCAAAGGTGCCGCGCATCATCACTTCGTGGTGGCCACGGCGCGCGCCATAGCTGTTGAAGTCGGCCTTGGCGACCTGACGTTCCATCAGCCATTCACCAGCGGGGCTGTCGGCCTTGATGTTGCCGGCGGGGCTGATGTGGTCGGTGGTGATCGAATCGCCCAGGATCAGCAGCGGCTTGGCTTCGATGATGTCCTGAACCGGGGCCGGTTCCATGGTCATGCCTTCGAAGTAGGGCGGGTTGGCGACATAGGTCGAACCGGCCTGCCAGCTGTAGGTTTCCGAACCGGTGACGTTGATCGCCTGCCAGTGCTTGTCACCCTTGTACACGTCGGCATAGCGCGCGACGAACATCGGACGGTCCATGCAACCGGCCATCGTGGTGGCGACTTCTTCGTTGGTCGGCCAGATGTCCTTGAGGAACACGTCCACGCCATCCTTCGACACGCCGATCGGGGTCGTCGTGAAGTCTTCGATCACCGTGCCCTTCAAGGCATAGGCGACGACCAGCGGCGGCGAGGCCAGGAAGTTGGCGCGCACGTCAGGCGACACGCGCCCTTCAAAGTTGCGGTTGCCCGAGATCACGGCGGCGGCAACAAGGCCGTTTTCGTTGATCGCCTTGCTGATCGGTTCGGCCAGAGGACCCGAGTTCCCGATGCAGGTGGTGCAGCCATAACCAACCAGGTTGAAGCCGACATTGTCGAGGTGCGACTGAAGACCAGCGCGTTCCAGATAGTCGGTCACAACCTGCGAGCCGGGGGCCAGCGAGGTCTTCACCCAAGGCTTGGGCTTGAGGCCCAGTTCGTCGGCCTTCTTGGCCACGAGGCCAGCGGCCACCAGAACGCCGGGGTTCGACGTGTTGGTGCAGGAGGTGATCGCCGCGATGGTGACGTCGCCGTCGCCGATGGTGAAGTCCTTGCCTTCGACCGGAACGCGGGTCTGGGCCTTCTTGTAGACATTGGCCATGTCGGCGTTGAATACGTCATCGACTTCGGGCAGCGAGACGCGGTCCTGCGGACGCTTCGGACCCGCGAGCGAAGGCACGACCGTCGAGAGGTCGAGTTCGAGGGTCGAGGAGAAGATCGGTTCGACGGCGGGGTCGATCCAGAAACCCTGTTCCTTGGCATAGGCTTCGACCAGCTCGATCTGAGCTTCATCGCGGCCCGTCAGGCGCAGATAGTCGAGGGTCTTTTCGTCAATGCCGAAGAAGCCGCAGGTCGCGCCATATTCGGGCGCCATGTTGGCCAGCGTGGCGCGGTCGGCCAGCGTCAGGTCGGCAAGGCCGGGGCCGTAATATTCGACGAAACGGCCCACCACGCCATGCTTGCGCAGCATGTTGGTCGCGGTCAGCACGAGGTCGGTCGCGGTCACGCCTTCCTTGAGGCGGCCGGTGAACTTGAAGCCGACCACTTCGGGGATCAGCATCGAGACGGGCTGACCCAGCATCGCGGCTTCGGCCTCGATGCCGCCCACGCCCCAGCCCAGCACGCCAAGGCCGTTGACCATGGTGGTGTGGCTGTCGGTGCCGACGCAGGTGTCGGGATAGGCAACGGTTTCGCCGTTCTGGTCAACGCTGGTCCACACCGCCTGGGCGATGTGCTCAAGGTTCACCTGGTGGCAGATGCCGGTGCCCGGCGGCACGGCATAGAAATTGTTGAGCGACTTGGAACCCCACTTCAGGAAGTCATAGCGTTCCATGTTGCGCTGATATTCGATCTCCATGTTCTCTTCGAACGCCTTGGGATGACCGAATTCGTCCACCATCACCGAGTGGTCGATGACGAGGTTGACGGGAACCAGCGGGTTGATCTTCGAGGTGTCGCCGCCCAGCGTGGCGATGGCATCGCGCATCGCGGCAAGGTCGACCACGCAGGGCACGCCCGTGAAGTCCTGCAGCAGAACGCGTGCGGGACGATACTGGATTTCGTTGCTCGATTCGCTGGGGTTCTTCTGCCAATCGACAACCGCCTGAACGTCGGCGGTCGAAACGGTGAAACCGCCGTCTTCAAAGCGCAGCAGGTTTTCCAGCAGCACCTTCATCGAGAACGGCAGGCGGCTGATGTCGCCGAACTTTTCGGCGGCCTTCTTCAGCGAATAATAAGCGACTTCCTTGCCACCAGCGCTCAGTTTCGAGCGGGTGCCGAGCGAGTCCTGTCCGACCTGGGTCATACGGGCGTCTTCCTCACCTCAATTGGCCCAGAGACGAAAAAGACGAAAAGGCGCGTTCGGGCGCGATCTCGCCCGCCTTTGGGCGGTTGCAGCATGAGGGCCGATGCGCGTGAATCCGCCCCGCGTCAAGGGCGCGAAAGGTGGAAAAAGGGATGAATGCGGGTGAGTCGTGATGATATTGTTGCTATTGCGAAGTCATATCAACAATAATCGGAAAATGGCCTCATAGCGCGGTCTGTTCGACGTGTTGGGCGCTCTTTTGACCGCCCGCGCCAACCCAGCATCCGGCCACCACCAAGGCCGCACCGCCAAGCGTATAGAAATCGAGGCTTTCGTCAAACCATATCCAGCCCATCAATGCGGCCCACAGAAAGGCCGAATATTCGATGGGCAGCAAACGATGCGCCGGCGCCC
Source organism: Novosphingobium sp. 550D (assembly GCF_057401885.1). Classification (NCBI taxonomy): domain Bacteria; kingdom Pseudomonadati; phylum Pseudomonadota; class Alphaproteobacteria; order Sphingomonadales; family Sphingomonadaceae; genus Novosphingobium; species Novosphingobium sp. 550D. The sequence continues at coordinate 1,197,935 of NZ_CM171613.1, forward strand.
GCGCCCAACCCCATGACAGGGCCAGTAGTGATACGAAGGAAAGCGCCGCCGCCGCCGAAATATCCACCCAGACTGGCCCCACCGGCAGAGCAGGGAACCCCACGACCACCGCGGCCAGCGACAGAAAAAACGCGGTAAAGAGCGATTGGAAAAAGGCGATCTCGGCCGGGGGCGCCATTTGGGCCTGATGCCGCTGCATCACCAGATTGGCGGCATAGAGCACCGCCGACCCCAAAATCGCCCCCATGCCCAGCATCGCCTCGCGTTCCAGCGCGCCGCCGCCCTGCATCCGCCCCAGCGCGATCACGCCCACCCCGGCCAGCCCTAGTACCGAGGCCGCCAGCGCGCGCCGTGTGATCGCTTCGCCAAGCGCAAGGCCCGCCATGAACAGCGCGATGATGGGCGCGATAAAGGACAGCGCCATGCCCACCGCCATGGGCGTGCGCACGATGCCCCAGAAAAAGGTGAAGGCCATGCCGCTGGTCACACTGGCGCGCATGGCGTGCATCCACAACCGGCGTCCGGGCCACACGCCGGGATGCGCCCATTGCCACACCACCACGCCGATCCCGGCCCCGATCAGGTTGCGCCACAGCAGCGCAGCATGAACCCCCGACACGATCGAGGCGCGCTTCATCAACGCATCCATGATGCTGAAAGTGGCGATTCCGCATGCCGCGGCAAAAATCGGAAGAAACAAAGGGCGCGTCATGATCGTTAAACCCTAGCGAGGTTGCGCCAAGCCGTCACTATGGCAAGCTAAACCGGGCTTGCCTGATGCGTGGTGTTCAGCCAACAGACAGGGGCAATCCTGAATGGTATGCGACGAACTGTGCTTGGCCATCGTTGAGTTGAATGTAGCAGGTCGAGCGAAAAGGGGCGTTGAAGAATGAAGAGCACGCACAAGCTGTTGACGGGCGCGATGATCCTGAGCTTGGGGGCTGGCCTGTGGGGGGCCTATCCGTTGCTGGCGCAGGAAAAGCCGATCAATGGCAAGCAGGGGCAGGGCAAAATGCCCAATGTGCGCCCCGCCGATCCCGCACCGACGGTTTCGCCCAGCGCATCGCCGACCCCGCGCCCCAGCGCGTCCTCCACTACAGCCGCCACACCAAAGCCCGCGCCATCGGCCACGCCCAGTGCGGCCCCGACATCGGTCCCAACTCCGGCCCCGTCCCCCGGCGCGGTCCCGGTTCAGGAAGCCGTGGTCAATTGGAGCGTGGGTGATGCGGTCGATTTGCTGGCCGCGATCAATGCAATTGGCGATGAAGGGCTGTTCCCCGCCGATTATCAACCCGACCAATTGCGCGCCGCGATCAAGGGCGGCGCAGGGCCGACGCTGGACGCACAGGCGAGCCAAAGCTTTGCCTGGCTGGTCGAGGATCTGCGCGACGGGCGCACGCCGATGACCGCCCGCATCCAATGGTTCGCCGTCGATCCCGATCAGGACGAAAACCCCACCACCGATCTGATGCAGCGCGCCACGACCAACCATGACGTGCCCGGCACGCTGGCCAGCCTTGCGCCGACCTATCCCGACTATGCCGCTTTGAAAGAGGCTTTGGCCACCACGCCCAAGGCGCAGACCAAGCTGCGCGATGCGATCCGTATCAATATGGACCGCTGGCGCTGGCTGCCGCGTGATCTGGGGCCGGTCTATCTGATCACCAATGTGCCGGAGTTTCAGTTGCGCCTTGCGGTCAATGGCCGCAACATCCGCACCTATCGCACCATCGTGGGCAAGCCGGGGCGCACCGCCACGCCGCAATTGGCCGAAAAGGTCGAAGCGGTGGTGTTCAACCCGACATGGACCGTGCCGCAATCCATCGTCGTGGGCGAAGGCTTGGGGCAACAATTGCTCGCCCGTCCGCGCGCCGGGTACAAGGTGACGCGGATGGAGGATGGCAGCCTGCAAGTCGTGCAGCAGCCGGGCAATAATAACTCGCTGGGCCGGATGAAGATCGATATGCCCAATCCGCATGCGATCTATCTGCATGATACGCCGTCGAAAAAGCTGTTCGATGCACAGGTGCGCGCTTTCTCGCATGGCTGTATCCGCACCGACCGCGCGGTGGAATTGGGCATGACCATGGCCATTCTGGGCGCGGGGATGAGTCAGGAGGACGCCGTCGCGACCTATGAGGCGGGCAAGTACAAGAAGGTGCCCATGACGCGCACCTTCCCGGTCTATCTGACCTATTTCACCTATGGCCGTGACATCAATGGCACGCTGGCCAGCTTTAACGACCTTTATGGCCGCGATGCGCCGGTGGTCGAAAGCTTCCACACGCCCCGCGCGCTGCACACGACCCAGCGCAAGAGCAATGAGGAAGTGATCAAGCTGGACAATCCGCTCTGATCATTGGCGTGACACATCCGTGTCACGCCTCGGCGCCGGCCCTCTCCCCCGGCCCTGCCACCCACAGTGTACTCTCAATGAGTAGCAGGGCCGGGGAAGAGGGCCGGCGCCGGAACCTTTATTTGGGTGACGCCGCCGATCCGGCCAGCAGGCCGCCATCAATGTCCATTTCGCTGCCGGTAATATAGGTCGCCTCGTCGCTGGCCAACAGAACGGCGAGGGCGGCCACCTCATCGGTCCGGCCAAAACGGCGCAGTGGCGTATCGGCCACCATCGCGGCCAAGGCAGCCTCGCGGTCGGGGGCGGTTGCGATCATCTGTTCCCAGATCGGCGTCAGGATCGCGGCAGGGTGGATCGAATTGCACCGGATCGCCCAGCCTTGCCCCGCGCAATAAAGCGCCACCGATTTGGTATGGTTGCGGATCGCCGCCTTGGATGAGGCATAGGCCGCAGCCCCCGGAATGCCGACAAGGCCGCTGCGCGAGGACATGTTGATGATGCTGCCCTTGCCCGATGCCTTCATCGCCCGGATGGCATAGCGGCAACCCAGAAATGTCCCGTCCAGATTGATCTCATGCACCCGCCGCCATTCGGATAGCGGCGTGTTTTCCGGGTCATGCTTATGCCCATGGTCGCCAAGTCCGGTGATCCCGGCATTGTTGACGAGGACATCGACATGCGGAACCTCTCGCTCCAGCGCGTCCCATGCGGCTTCGTCGCTGACGTCCAGAGTGATGAAGCGGCAGCCCAGCGCATCGGCGGCGGCCTGTCCTTCCTCGGCGTCAATATCGGTGATGATGACCTGCGCGCCCTGCGCATGAAACGCCTGCGCAATGGCAAGGCCGATACCGCGCGCGGCCCCGGTGACAAGGCAGAGTTTGTCGGCAAGGCGCGGCATGGGGAACTCCCTGAAAGCGGTACTCTCAGGAGATCATGCCTTAAAAATCACGCTTCGCCAATGCGATCGGCGTAAAGCAGGCGGCCTGCACCCAGATGGTTGAGCACCAGGCTGAAATCTTCGGGCGCCATGGCAAAGCAACCTTCGGACCGGCCCAGTTTGCCGAACTTGGCCAGCATATCGGGCGCGGCATACCACGCAGGGTGCATCACAATGGCGCGATCAAACGCATTGGAATTGTCCAGATCCAGCCCGCGCAGGCGCATCGAGGCGCCATATTTGCCCTCATACTGACCCGCGGTCAGATAGGCGCCGCGCGATGTGGCCAGCGAACCGACGCTGTTCGAAAATTGCTTGAGCCAGCCCACATGGGCCGGGTCCGAACCGCGGCCATGCGCGACCAGATGCGAACGCACCGAACCGCCGACCATATCGACAAAATGCAGGCGCGCATCATGCGAAGGCTTGGCAAAATCGGCGATAGCCACCACGTCCGGGCGAGCCAGCATGGCGCCGACGCGATCACGTTCGCGCAGGGCAATGCCCACCACACGGCGTTCATATTCGGAAAGACCCGATGCCTGCGCCGCCACGCGCAAGGGCGTTGCCATGGCAACAGTGCCAATGGCCAGTCCACCCAGCAACCCACGACGGCTTACCAATACGTTCTGATTCGCGATACCCATGGCTGTTGCAATAGGGCAACGGGGTAAATTTTTCCATTAACCTGCGACAGAAGCGCGTCCGTCAGCGGCGAGTTGAGCCAAAGTTGCGCCATCAACGCGCATGACGGTCCATTGTTCCATCGGTTTTGCGCCAAGGCTGCGGTAAAATCCGATGGATGGTTCGTTCCAGTCCAGAACGCTCCATTCCAGCCTTGCGCAGCCGCGATCCTGTGCCAAACCGGCCAAATGGAGCAGCAGCGCCTTGCCCAGCCCCGATCCGCGCGCGGCGGGGCGGACATAGAGATCCTCCAGATAGATGCCGGGGCGCCCTTCAAAGGTCGAGAAATTGTGAAAGAAGAGGGCAAAGCCCTGCGGGGTTCCATCGATCTGGCCAATCACCACTTCGGCCATTGGGTGCGGGCCGAACAGGTGGCGCTCCAACGTGGCTTCGTCAAAACGGACCTCGTGACTGAGCTTTTCATACTCGGCCAGATCGCGGATCAATTGGGCGATAAGCGCGAGGTCCTGGCGCGTTGCGGGGCGGATCGTGTTGGTCATGGCGCGGCGTTTTAGGCAGATCGGCGGCAAAGGAAAGTATCCAGCCCGTTTGTCGGCCAAAATTGCGAAAACTTGTGTTGACCGATGCCGACCGAGTGTGGCAATCGGCCCGCCTGCCTGATGGGGTGATGCCCTGTTTCCGGCCGACGCGGATGAAAGCCGGCATGCTTTCCATGCGCTCGCGGGTGTAGCTCAATGGTAGAGCAGCAGCTTCCCAAGCTGAATACGAGGGTTCGATTCCCTTCACCCGCTCCACTTACAGCATACATAGCTGAAGTTTGAGCCAATGGCTCACTCCTACCTGTGGCGAGAGTGAGCAGGCTGGCCAGTTTTCCGAAGACCTCGATGTTGACACCACGCAGCCCGCTGTTCGGGTTGATGATCACCCGATCGATCAGGCCGCGCACGATGGGGGCTGTTTGCAGCCGTGCTTCCTCGTCGGCGGTCAGGGCGCGGGCAAGCTCACGCACCTGCCGCCGATAATCCTCGGCAATGCCGGGATGAAGGGCAATGACCGGCAGCGCGTCGATCTCACGCAGCTCAGCCTCCAGCCGGTCACGCTCCTCGCGTGCCGATGCCAGAACTGCCTTGATCTCGACGAACTCATCTGCACCACTGGCAATCGCCTCAACCAGACGGTTGACCTTGGCGATGGCCTCGTCGTGCCGCTTGGCGATACGACTGCGGCGCTTGGTGCGGTCGGCGGAGCGGCGCGAATATTCCTGATGGTATTCGCGCACGAAGACCGACACCAGTTCCGGATCGAGCATCCGCTCCTGCAATCCGGCCAGCACGCGCCCTTCAAGCTGCTCTGTGCCGATCGTGCGGTTGTTGGCACAGCCGTCGCCATTGCGGTGGCGCGCACAGCCCCACCGCTCCAGCCCGATCACCGTCCAGGTGCCGCCGCAGATGCCGCATTGGCACATGCCCGAAAGCAACCGGCGAGGCCGCTTCTGCTTGCCATAGGGAATGCCGATGATTCGCCTTCGCCGCACCTGTACGGCTTCCCAGAGATCATCGGGCACGATGCGCAAGTCAGGGACCGGCTCGCTCACCCATTCGCTTTCGGGATTGGGCTTGATCCGCTCGACGCGCGTGCGCGGGTCGGTCACCTTGCTGGTGCGGTTGTGGACCAGCACCCCAGCGTAGAGCCGGTTTTGCAGCATCCCGTTCTGGCGCTGGCGGTCGCCGTTGATCGTGCTGACGCGCCAACTGCGACCATGCGGGCCGGGGATGCCTTCCTCATTGAGCCGCTCGGCGATCTGGCGCGGGCTGATGTTGGCGGCATATTCGCGGAAAATGCGCCGGACGACTTCGGCCTCATCCTCGTTGATCTCGCGCAGGCCGCGCACGAGATTGCCATTGGGATCGAGCCGGTTGGCGCGGCGGTAGCCATAGGCCAGACCCGCAGGCGCCCGGCCCGACTTCACAGCGCCGCGTTGACCGCGCTTGATCTTGGCACCCAACTCCTTGCGGAACTGCGCGTCCATCAAGCCCTTGAAGGCTGCGGTGATCTCGGTCACCTCGCCATCGGACAGGGTGAACAGCCGCGCCCCGGCATAGACGATGCGCTCGCGGATGGCGAAAGCGTCACCCTGATGGCGGGCGATGCAGTCGGTCGCCTCGGCCAGCACCTGATCGATGCCGCCCGCCTCGACCCGCTGAAGCAGGGCATTGAGGCCGGGCCGAGCGTTCTCGTCGATCCCCGCCGCGCCGCTGATGGCGTAATCGGTAAAGACATCGACGACCTCCCAGCTTTCCCGCTCACAGCGCTCGCGCAGCAGGGCGACCTGGTCTTCGATGGAGCGGCTATTTTGCAGCGTGGAACTGAAGCGGGCGTAGAGGACGGTGCGCATGGTTCATCTCCCTTTTGCGCGTGGCAAGAGTGTCGCGGGCGGCGCTGGCGCGGGCCAGCGCCTTGGCGAGTTCGACAAGCTGGGGATCAGGTTGCGGGGTCACTGGATCGACTCCTGCGGCGGGCGCGTGGCCGGTTCGACCGTGTTGCGATGGATGAATTCCTCCACCGCGCCGGCCGGCACGTAGATATTCGTGCCGATGCGGACATGGCGAAGCTCGCGCCGGGATATGAGGTTGCGGATGCGCCGCTCCGGCCAACCGGTGCGCGCGGCAAGCTGTCGGGGACTTTCAAGGTCAAGCACAGACTTCTCCTTGGACTAGAGGTGGAACTGCGGTACATCTGACCATCGGAAGAGCTTATATGGTCTGATTTGTGTATCTAGTACATTTTTATAAACCATTGGTCATGTATCGATGTCAATAGGAAAACGCATGGCCGAAGTGCGCGCTGCGCAGGGCCTCAATCAGATCGATTTCGCTGAATTGGTCGGCGTGTCCCGCAGTGCGTACAAAAACTATGAGCGGGGCGCTTCTGACCCGCCGACCAGCCTCGTGGTGCAGATCTGCGAGCGCTATGGCGTGGACGCCAACTGGCTACTGTTCGGCGCGCGCCGCCCCAATGAGGACGAGCTGAACCGCATGGCCGCTGCCATCGAATGGGCGTTCAACTTCTTCGAGGAACGCGATCTGGCCGTGACGCCCGCCAATCTGACTCGTGCGGTGGCGGTGATCCTCAGCATCCTGGACGACAAAGCCTCCGATCCGGCCAAGGCCCTGCCGCTGCTCAAGCAATTGTTTCCGGAGACGGCGTGATGGCCGAGAACCCCTACCTGGCCCGCCTGCGCGAACTTGCCCCCGCCATCGACAAGGCGCTGGAGGCCGAATTCCCGAAACAGGCGCCGGTGCAGCCAAACCTGCGCCCGCTCGACCCGTTCGCCGCCTATCTGGTGCTGGTCAGCAAGCTGGGTGCCCTGTTTCCGGCGCTGGCAGCGTGCTGCGTGGTTCTGCTAGCCGGTTCCTTTGGCGCAGCGGCGCGGCTTGTCGTGATAGCCCTGACCGCGTCCAGCTATGTGACCGTGGCAGGCGTCGGCAGGATGGAGGCGATTGCAGGCCTGTGGAAACGGCCATGGCGCGGCGAGGCCGAGTCGATCTCATCGCTGCGCTTCATGGGCCTGCGTTTCTATCCGGCGCGCCTGTCGATACAGGGCTGATCGTCCTCTGGATCACGATGGCATGGCGCAACCGGCCGCCGCATTGCGGGCATTCCCGCAAAGTTCGCCGGACGGTGTGAAATGTCACCAGCTTGCCAAAGCGGGGCAGCAAATGTTCCGCCCCGATGGCGACATGCCAGCCATCCCGACAGCATCGCGCCTGCAACGCAGCCCCCGCCTCACTGGCCTCGGCCATGGACAGATCGAACAACCGCCGGCGCTGCCGCCGCGCCAGTTCCTTGCCCGCCATCAGGCGCGCTTGCTCCGGCCAGCGATTGTAGAGGCAGGCTCCATCCCGCAACAGGCGCTGCGCCCAGATCGTTTCGCCCTGCACGCTCTCCAACCGGGTCTGGTGAAGTTGGAGCACCCGGAAGATCGGCATGGCCCCGCCTCGGACGATAGCGGCGATGCGCTCGTACAGGCTTCCGCGCCGGACTGAATGCATCAGCGCCCACCGCATATGCGACTTGATCCGTCGCGCCACCGCGCCGCTTTGCCCAACATAGATCGGCGCACCGGGCAGGATGCCAGTCGGGTCTGACCGCGTGGCATCGAGGATCATGTAGTTGGCATAGGCGTCTTCGGGGACCAATTCCGCAACCTCCTGCGCCATTGCCTCAATCTGCACTCGGATGCCCGCCGGCATGGGTGACAAAACCTTCGCCATCGCAATTTCCTTTCCGAGCCTCATCAACTCGAAAAGCACCGGCCTTCTTCCACTTTTCCCATGAGGCATGGCTTCTTGGGCCGCCTCCACGTGCCGGCAAAGCCACGTCCGCGACTAAATTGCGCTATAGAAGACCTACAGCAATATTTCGCTGGACGGCCAGCGCATGTTGGCGTATGTCTGTAGTCGATCTACAGGAACTTTTCCATGAAGCTCGACGTGCTCTGTCAATTCCAGTCCGGGTTCACCGCGAGAGGCAGGCTTGATCCGGTGCCATCCGGCGGCTTGCTGGCCATGCAATTGCGGGATCTGCGTGACGACGGCTTAGCCGACTTGAATGAGTTGCAGCGTTTCGACCTCGACCTTCAGGTCGATCGTTACGCATTGCGGCCGGGTGATGTTGTCTTCCGATCCCGCGGACAGGTCAATCTGGCCTATGCCATACCGGATGGCATGACCGAGCCCGTTGTGGCGCTGCTGCCATTGATCATCATGCGTCCACATACCGACCTTGTTACCCCGGACTATCTGGCCTGGGCGATCAATCAGCCAAACGCCCAGCGGCAAATTGGCCTTGGTGCACAAGGGCAGACCTTACGCATGATCCCCAAGACCAGCCTTGAAGCCATCACGATCCCGGTGCCCGACCTTGCCACCCAGCGCGCCATTGTCGAAGTCGCCCGACTGGCGACCAAGGAAGCGGCGCTGCTTCACAAACTTGCCGACAGGCGAACCCAATTCACCGGCCGTATGCTTGCCGATCTTGCGCAAGCCGGTGCCCAGTAGAAAGGCCTTTGACCATGACCGACCAACAGATCCAGCAACAGGTCAACCAGATGGCATGGGCAGCGTGCGACACGTTCCGTGGCGCGGTCGATGCAGGGTCCTATAAGGACTACATCCTGGTGATGCTGTTCCTGAAATACATTTCGGACCAGTGGAACGAGCATGTCGAAACCTATCGCCAGCAGTTCGGTGGGGATGATGCCCGCATCCGCCGCCGGCTTGAGCGTGAACGCTTCGTCCTGCCCGAGGGCGCCAGCTTCTACGACCTGCACGAGCAGCGCAACGAACCCAACATTGGCGAGCTGATCAACATCGCGCTGGAAGCCATCGAGCGCACCAACATTGCCAAACTGGAAGGCGTTTTCCGCAACATCGACTTCAATTCCGAAGCCAATCTGGGGCGCGCCAAGGACCGCAACCGCCGCCTGAAGAACCTGTTGGAGGACTTCGCCAAGCCTGCGCTCGATCTGCGGCCCAGTCGCGTATCGGAAGACATCATCGGCGAATGCTACATCTATCTGATTTCGCGCTTTGCCTCCGACGCGGGGAAGAAGGCGGGCGAGTTCTACACCCCGTCCGCCGTATCCGGCCTGCTGGCGCGGCTTGCCAATCCGCAGCCGGGCAACACGATCTGCGATCCGGCCTGCGGCTCCGGCTCGCTGCTCATCCAGGCCTCGCAGCAGGTGGGGTCAGACAATTTCGCGCTCTATGGGCAGGAAGTGAACGGGGCGACCTGGGCGCTGGCGCGGATGAACATGTTTCTTCACGCGAAGGATGCCGCGCGTATCGAATGGTGTGACACGCTCAACAGCCCGGCGCTGGTCGAGGGCGATCATCTGATGAAATTTGACGTGGTGCTGGCCAACCCGCCGTTCAGCCTCGACAAGTGGGGCGCGGAACACGCTGGCGATGATCCGTTCAAGCGGTTCTGGCGCGGTATTCCGCCCAAGTCAAAGGGCGATTATGGCTTCATCAGCCACATGATCGAGATTGCCAAGCGCCAGACCGGGCGCGTGGCGGTGATCGTGCCGCATGGCGTGCTGTTTCGCGGCGGCAGCGAAGGGGCGATTCGCAAGGCGCTGATCGAGGAAAACCTGCTCGATGCCGTGATCGGCCTGCCCGCCAACTTGTTCACCACCACCGGCATTCCCGTGGCCATTCTGGTGTTTGACCGCAGCCGCGAGGACGGCGGGGCCAATGCGGACCGGCGCGATGTGCTGTTCATCGATGCGAGCCGCGATTGCACCCCCGGTAAGACCCAGAACCTGCTGGAAGCAGGGCATATCGAGCGGATCGTCGAAACCTACCGCGCCCGCACCGAGGTGCCGAAATATTCGCACCGCGCCAGCCCGGAGGAGATCGCAGAGAACGACTTCAATCTGAACATCCCGCGCTATGTCGATACGTTCGAGGCGGAGGAGGAAATCGACGTTGCCGCCGTTCAAGCGGAAATCGACCGGATCGAAGGCGAACTGGCAGTAGTGCGCGCGCAGATGCAGGCTTATCTGAAGGAGCTGGGCGTCAATGCGTGAACTTGAATGTGTTGCGGTCGACTGGACAGACCTCACTCTTGGTGATGTCTGTACCTTCAAGGGCGGGAACGGCTTTCCAGAGAGCTATCAGGGAAAGCAAGCGGGTGACTTCCCATTCATCAAAGTAAGCGATCTCAATCTGCCCGGGAACGAGAAGTTCGTTACATCGTCGCAAAATTGGGTATCGGAAGCTGATCTCCGCAAGCTGAAGGCGACCCTGCAGCCGAAAGGCTCGGTCGTGTTCGCGAAGGTTGGTGCGGCTCTGCGCCTCAATCGGCGGCGTATTCTTGCTGGCCCCACGATCATCGACAACAACATGATGGCCGCCATCCCTGATAACGAGCAGATTGACACCGACTACCTCTACTTTTTCATGCTGACACAAGACCTCGGCAGGTTCTGTCAGGAAAGCGCAGTTCCATCTGTAAATCAGGGGCATCTGAACTCAATTTCGGTATCACTCCCCCCGCTCGCCGAGCAGCGCAAGATCGCGACGATCCTGCGGACTTGGGACTTGGGGCTGGAAAAGCTCTCCGCCCTGCGCAAGGCCAAGGAGGCACAAGCGGGGCATCTGCGGCAGCGCTTGTTCGAAGCGGAATATGCAAACACGCACCAACTGCGCCGAGCACGAGACGTTTTTGAGGCCGTGTCCGAACGCGCGCGACCTGACTTGCCGTTGCTTGCGGTCATGCAGGACATTGGAATCGTTCGGCGTGACGAGTTGGAGCGCAGGGTTGTTATGCCCGATGGCGACACTTCGGCCTACAAGGTTGTCCGCCCCGGTGACTTCGTGATTAGCCTGCGCTCATTTGAAGGCGGTCTTGAATATTCCTCTGTGTTGGGCTTGGTCAGCCCAGCTTACACCGTTCTACGCACCAAGGCCGAGATTCATGGGGGTTACTATCGACATTTTTTCAAATCCCGCAGCTTCATTGGTCGCCTCGACAAGCTGATTTTCGGCATCCGTGACGGCAAGCAAATCGCGTTCCGTGACTTTGGCGACATGGCGATCCCCGCCCCTTCGATGGCCGTTCAGACCCGCCAAACGATGGCACTAGATACAGCGGAACGGGAACTCGACCTCCTAGACCGCGAAATCGCCGCCCTCACGCGCCAAAAACGCGGCCTGATGCAAAAGCTGCTGACGGGGGAATGGGCCGTTCAACCTGATCTGGAGACTGCCGATGTCTGATCTGAAACGCACCGCGATCATTTATGATTTCGACGGCACGCTGGCGCGGGGCAACCTGCAGGAGACGACCTTCATCCCCAACATCGGCATGTCGACCGCCGAGTTCTGGGCCGAAGTGAAGGCGCGGACTAAGACGCACGATGCCGACGAAATCCTCGTCTACATGCATCTGATGCTGGAAAAGGCGCGTGAATGTGGTGTCGAGATCAAGGACAATGATCTGAAAGCCCATGGGAAAGAGGCCCCGCTGTTTCCGGGGCTGGCCAATGGCGAATGGTTCAGCCGGATCAACGCCCATGCCGTCGAGCGGGGCCTTGCGCTGGAACACTACATCATCTCGTCCGGCATTCAGGAGATGATCGACGGCTGTCCTATCCGCGATCAGTTCGCGAAGGTGTTCGCTTCCAAGTTCATTTACATCGATGGCGTGGCGAAATGGCCTGGCGTGGGCATCAACTATACCACCAAGACCCAGTATCTGTTCCGCATCAACAAGGGCATCGACAACCATTGGGACAACGCCTCGATCAACAAGTTCATGCCGCTGAATGAACGCCCGGTGCCCTTCGATCGCATGATCTTTCTGGGGGATGGCGACACCGATATCCCCACAATGAAGATGTTGAGCTATCAGGGCGGCCATCCCGTCGCCGTTTATGATCCGAACCGCACCGACCGCGATCTGAACAAGATCCACTCGCTGATTTCCGATAGCCGGGTCGAGTTCGTCGCGCCTGCGGATTATCAGGAGAAGTCGCAGCTCGACATCATCATCAAGGGCATCATCGGCCGCATCGCGCGCAAGTACGGGTATCGCCCGGATGCCTGATTTCTCAGACTTCATCGTCTATGCCGACGAAAGCGGCGATCACGGGATGGTCAACATTGACCCGCAGTATCCCGTGTTCGCGCTGGCGTTCTGCGTGATCCACAAGGCGGATTACATGGCGCAAGTCGTGCCGGCGATGCAGGCCTTCAAGTTCGGCATCTGGGGGCACGATGCAGTCGTGCTGCACGAGCATGAAATCCGTAAGACGACCGGCCCCTTCGGCCTATTGAGGACCGATCGGGCGCTCCGACAGCGGTTCATGGATGAGCTGAATGGCCTGATCGAGGGAGCGCCGATCACCATCTTTTCCTCGGTCGTGGACAAGGCAAAGCACCGGGCGCGTTATGCCAACCCTTGGAATCCTTATGAGATTGCCATGCACTTTTGCATGGAGCGGCTACACCAGATGCTAACGGCGCAGGGCCAGCAGGGGAAGACCGTCCATGTGATCTTTGAAAGCCGCGGTCCCAAAGAAGATGGCGAGCTTGAGCTGGAATTCCGCCGGATCGCCAGCAACAGCAGCCAATGGGGGTGGCGCCGCCATGATTTCAGCCAGTTCGATTTCCAGCCCGTGTTCATGGCGAAGGCAGCGAACTCGACCGGCCTGCAATTGGCCGACTTGACTGCACGGCCCATAGGGCTTTCTGCCCTGCGCCCCGGCCAGCCCAATCGCGCTTTCGACATCATCAGGCCGAAGCTGGGAGGGCTGAAATGCTTTCCGTAATGCTTTGTTCTTCAGGAAAAACAAAAGGGCTCCGGAAGCTCCAGAACCCTTTCGTCGACCGGGAAAAGCCCAATCCTTGGGCGAGCATATGGCCCATCTTGATGAAAATTTCAATCACTTTCCCGATCCGGAGTTTTGGCCGTGAGCTTTGAAGTCGCTGAAAAGCACCAGTCCCAGATCCCGGCGTTGCAAATGCTGGTGGCGATGGGCTTCGCGCCGCTGTCTCAGGCCCGGGCGCTGGAACTGCGCGGGGATCGGCTGCGCAACGTGGTCCTTGATGACATCGCAGTCGAAAGCTTCATGCGGATCAACCGCTTCACCCACAAGGGCCGCGAATATCCGTTTGATCTGGAAGACGCGCACGAGGCCCTGCGTCGACTCAAGCCCACGCCGGATCGGATCAGGGGGCTGAAGGCAACCAATCAGGATGTATATGACACCCTGGTACTGGGCACCACCATCACCAAGGCGATCGACGGGGATTCCAAAAGCTATTCGTTCCGATTCATCGATTGGGACCAACCCGAGAACAACACGCTGCATGTGACGGCGGAATATGCGGTGGAGCGCACGGGCAGCACGCAGACCAAGCGGTGCGACATCGTTGCATTCGTCAACGGCATCCCGGTGCTGGTGATCGAGAACAAGCGCCCGACCGAAAGCCTGAAGAAGGCCGGCAGCCAGCTGATCGGCTATCAAAGCGAAGACAACATTCCGCAGCTGTTTCACTTCGCACAGCTGCTGCTCACCATGAACCGGGTGGATGCGCGCTATGCCACGGTGGGCACGCCGCAAAAGTTCTGGGGCACCTGGCGCGATGAGGAGGACAGCGACGAGGCGATCCACCCCATCGCCAACCGCGTCTTGACCGAGGCGGAAAAAGCCGCCGTGTTCTCGGGCGATTTCGCCGGTGCGCGGCGCTATTTCGACGCCATGGCCGCCGAGGGGCCTCGCACGGTTTCTCCGCAAGACCGGGCCTTGTTTGCGCTATGCCGGCCAGAACGGATGCTGGACCTGATCCGGCGTTTCACCGTGTTCGATGGCGGTGTGCGCAAGGTGGCCCGGCACCAGCAGTTTTTCGGCATCCGCAAGGCGGTGGAGCGCGTCAAGCAGCGGGATCTTGACGGTTCGCGCAAGGGCGGGGTGATCTGGCATACGCAGGGGTCTGGCAAATCGCTGACCATGGTGATGCTCGGGCGAGCTCTGGCGCTGGATCGAGGGATCGTGAACCCGCGGATCATCATCGTCACCGATCGCGATGATCTCGACAAGCAGATCAAGGGCACGTTCAAATCCTGCGACATGGAACCGGTGCGCGCCACCACCGGGGCCAACCTGCTGGAGTTGATCGAGCACAGGAAGCCGCTGATCACCACCATCATCAACAAGTTCGACACCGCGCTGCGCGGCAGTGCGCAACCCGATGACGACGCGAACATCTTCGTGCTGGTCGATGAAAGCCACCGCACCCAGACCGGCAAGCTGGGCGGGCACAGCCAGTTTGCCACCAAGATGCGCCGCCTGATCCCCAACGCCTGCTATCTGGGCTTCACCGGCACGCCGCTGCTGAAGAAGGACAAGAACACGCTCTCGACCTTTGGCGGGCTGATCCACAAATACGCCATCAACGAGGCGGTGGCCGACGAGGCGGTAGTGCCGCTGCTCTATGAAGGTCGCATGGTCGAGCAGCAGATCTCCGGCACGGTGATCGACAAGTGGTTCGAGAAAATCAGCGAGGGCCTGACTGACCAGCAGAAGGCCGACCTGAAGCGGAAATTTTCGCGCATGGATGCGCTGGCTAAGACCGGCCAGGCAATTCGGGCGAAGGCCTATGACATTTCAGAGCACTACCGGCAGCATTGGCAGGGCACCGGTTTCAAGGCGCAGTTGGTTGCGCCTTCGAAGGCTGCGGCCATCCGTTTCAAGGAAATGCTGGACGATATCGGCCATGTCACCAGCGAGATCATCATGTCGCCCCCCAACGACAACGAGGGCAACGAGGAGGTCGACAAGGAATCGAAGGATCTGGTCCGCAAGTTCTGGGACCAGCAGATGGCGCAGTATAAATCCGAGGAGGAATACAACCGGCAGATCATCGAGGCCTTCAAGGGCTCGGGCGATCCGGAAATCCTGATCGTGGTGTCCAAACTGCTGACCGGGTTCGATGCGCCACGCAACACGGTGCTCTATGTCTGCAAGCCGCTGAAAGAGCATAACCTGCTGCAGGCGATCGCGCGCGTGAACCGCCTGTTCGAGGAAGATGGCGTTGAAAAGCAGTTCGGCTTCATCATCGATTATGAAGGTCTGCTGGGTGAACTGGATAGCGCGCTGACCACCTACAGCGCGTTCGATGGCTATGATGATGGCGACCTTGCTGGCACGGTTCACGATGTGCGCGAAGAGATCCGCCGGCTGCCGCAGTTGCACGATCAGCTGTGGGATCTGTTCAAATCCGTCCGCAACAAGAAGGACATGGAGGAATTCGAACGATTCCTGGCCGATGAGGCAATCCGGCACGATTTCTATGAGCGGCTCAAGGCTTATGGCCGGTGCCTGCACATCGCGATGTCTTCGGACAAGTTCCTCGATGTGTTTGACGACGCCAAGATCGACACGATGAAGCGCGACTGGAAGCGGTTTTCCGAACTGCGCCGCTCGGTCCAGCTACGGTATCAGGAAATCGTCGACATCAAGGAATTCGAGCCCAAGATCCAGAAGCTGCTCGACGATCATGTCGTGGCTTTGCCCGCCGAAACGATCATCGAGGTGGTCAACATTAACGACCCCGAGGCCCTGAAAGCGGTGGTCGAGGAAAACGGGGTGTCGGAAGGCTCGAAGGCCGACCGCATTGCCAGCGCAACGCGCCGCACCATCACCGAGAAGATGGACGAAGATCCAGCGTTTTACCGTCAGTTCTCAGATCTGCTGGAAGAGACCATTCGCGCTTATCGCGAACGGCGGCTGTCGGAACGTGAATACCTGGGCAGCGTTGTGGATCTGGCCAGCAAGGTCGCCCGCAAGGACCGCGGTCGGCAGGTGCCGAATGCGGTGAAAGGCGATGACGACGGCCAGGCGTTTTTCGGCCTGCTCAACGGCCGACTTTCCAGCGAAGATGGCGAGGCGATCGAGCAGGATGCTGCTGCACAAGTGGCGCTCGATATCATTGCCATCGTCAAAGCCCATCACATCGTCGGGGTCTGGTCGAACGACGTGGCGCAGAACAATATGCGCAATGCGATCGACGATTACTTCTTCGACGTGCTGCGCGATGAAAAGGGCATCGGGGTGCCGGTTGAGACACTTGATGATCTTGAACAAAGGATCCTCGACTTGGCAAGGGCCCGTTTCCCATGATTGACGCCGAGCCGTTCAGTCTGGCCTATGGCAATATGCGCCTCGACTATGTCGTTGTTCGACGGGCACGGAAAACGCTCGAGATCGCAGTGGAACCGGACATGGCGGTGGTTGTGGCGGCACCTATGGATGCCACGCCGGACGTGATTGCCGAGAAAGTGCGGAAAAGAGCGGGCTGGATCATCCGCCAGCAACGTTTTTTCGCACAATTCATGCCCCGAGTCCCAGAACGGCGTTACGTGGCCGGAGAAACCCATCGTTATCTGGGCAGGCAGTACCGGCTGAAGGTGGTCCCTCATATCCAACAGGCGGTGAAGATGACGCGCGGCCACATTGTCGTGCAAACCCATCACCCGTTGAGTACGGATGTGACCAAGGACCTTGTCGAAGCGTGGTACAGGCAGAAGGCCCAAGCGAAGTTTCTCGAACGCATCGACATAAACCTTGCCCGGTTTCCCGATTCGGGCACGCGACGGCCCAATGGATTGATTGTTCGTCAAATGAAACAACGCTGGGGCTCCATGTCGCCCGGCGCCCGCTTGATGTTGAACCGTCGGCTGATTGAAGCACCGATTGACGCGATAGATTACGTGATCACCCATGAACTATGCCATGTCACCGAGGCCAACCATGGTCCCGCATTCTATGACCTGTTGGTAAAAGTTATGCCAGACTGGGAGCGCCGGAAGTACAGACTGGAACAATCACTAGTTTAGTATAGAATTTACATTATAAAATATATAAAAATAGAAATTACTCGTATCTCTTACAAGGCGGCGTGCAACTTGTTTCTCATGATGTCCGTAACGAAAACCATCGGATTTATCATTACGGCTTAGAGCCCGTTTGAGAATGGGTTGAGTGGCAGCGGCTCTTGTGATTCAAGCTCGGGATGTGGAACCGAGCGAGCCGTAGCCGGATGGCAGAACGTGAGAAACAAGCGAAGCGCTACCCGACCGATCTGACCGATGGGGAGTGGGACCTCGTCCGACCGTTTCTGCCCGTGCCTCCCAAGCAGGGACGCAAACCCTCGACTGATCTACGCGAGGTGCTGAACGCCTTGCGGTATCTGGCTCGTTCAGGCGGAGGTTTGGACTTGTAACGGATTTGTGCCGGTCACCTGAGCGTTTTATGCTCGCAACAGGAGACCGACGAGATGATGAAGCATAGTGAAGATTTTAAGCGAGAGGCGGTTCGGATCGCGCTGACCAGCGGGCTGTCACGGGAGCGGGTTGCCGCGGATTTGGGGGTCGGCAAGTCGACGCTTGGCAAATGGATTGCTCACTATCGCCCGACAGATTTGGTGGCGGAGCCACAGGCCGATCTGGCCCGTGAGAATGAGCGCCTGCGCCTGGAAAACCGTATCCTCAAGGAGGAGAGGGACATTCTAAAAAAAGCAACGCAGTTCTTCGCGAGCCAAAAATCGTGAGGTTTGCGTTCGTTCATGAGCACCGCGATCGCTGGCCGGTTGAAGGCCTATGCCGGGTCTTGCAGGTGTCTACGCGTGGCTATCGGGCATGGGCGTCACGCCCGACCTGCCAGCGCGATCGCACAGATCTGAAGGTGTTGGCGCACATCCGCGAGCAATACACCCTGAGCCGCGGCACCTACGGCCGCCCCCGCATGACCATGGAGCTTAAAGAGGTGGGGCTCGACGTGGGCGAGCGTCGTGTGGGACGGCTGATGAAGATCCATGGGATACGGCCAATTCGCACCCGTCGCCACAAGGTTACCACCGATAGCCAACACCACCTTGGTGTTGCCCCCAATTTGCTGGACGGGGATTTCCTGGCCGCTGCGCCGAACCAGAAATGGGCAGGCGATATCAGCTATATATGGACCACCGAGGGCTGGCTTTATCTGGCTGTCGTCATTGATCTGTTCAGTCGGCGTGTCGTTGGTTGGGCAGTCAGCGACCGGATGAAGAAAGACCTGGCAATCAGGGCGCTGGAAATGGCCATAAACCTGCGTCAACCGCCCAAGGACTGCATTTTCCATTCTGATCGCGGCAGCCAATATTGCTCTTACGACTTCCAGAAAAAACTGCTGGCCCACGGTTTACGGCCCTCGATGTCGGGCAAAGGTAATTGCTACGACTGTGATAACCTGCTGCGGCCTGATGGTCTGACCCATGCTACGATTGACCGCGTGTCATTGCGTTGACGTGTCGGCCATCAGGTCGCCCCGGCAACGGGCGAGATGTGACTTTATAGGAGCCTGACGGGTTCGCCCCTTCACAGTCCTGTCCTCTCTGTGCGGTGCCCGGGCACCGCGCAGAGAGGACAGGACATGAGCGACATAACGACCAACGCCGTAATCATCGGCGTCGATACGCACAAGGCCACGCATGTCGCTGTGGCAATCGATACCAAAGGCAGCCGCCTGGCAGCCTTCTCGGCTCCGGCGACAACCAAAGGCTATATTGCGCTCGAAGACTGGGCGTGTGCGATCGGCGCGATCACAGCCTTTGGTATCGAAGGAACGGGATCATATGGTGCTGGCTTGTCGCGTCACCTCCTTGCCCAAGGGCACAAGGTCGTCGAGGTAACGCGACCCAATCGACAGCTGCGCTATCAGCACGGCAAAACTGACAGCTTGGATGCCGAGGGAGCAGCCCGTTCCGTGCTAGCCGGGCAAGCGATCGCCGAACCCAAAACCCACAGCGGGTCGGTCGAGATGATCCGGCACCTTAAGATCGCTCGCGACACGGCCGTCAAAAGCCGGTCACAGGCCATGGTGACGCTGAAAACCTTGATCATCAATGCGCCCGCGTCGCTTCGCGACGGTCTTGATCAGATCAGCGGCAAAATCGCACTGATCCGGCATATCGCCGCGTTCAGGCCAGGTGCACTCACCTCGACCACCGCGTCGGCCAAAGCCGCTATGCGCGCCCTAGCGCGACGCTGGCTCGCGCTGCACGATGAAATCCAGGCGCATGACAAGGCGCTCGAACAACTCGTCGTCGCCCGCGCGCCGACATTGATCGCAGCGCACGGAATCGCCACGATGACAGCGGCAGAGATGCTCATCCTGGTCGGCGACGATCCTAACCGGATCCGTTCCGAATCCGCGCTCGCCAAGCTCTGCGGCGTTTGTCCAATCCCGGCGTCGAGTGGCAAAACCAACCGCTTCCGGCTTAATCGCGGCGGCAGTCGGCAAGCCAATGCCGCGCTCTATCGTGTCGCGATCGTACGGATGCGCAACCATCCGCCAACTCTCGCTTATGTCAGCAAACGTAAGAAGGACGGCAAAAGCAACCGCGAGATCATCCGCTGCCTCAAACGCTACATAGTCCGCGAAATTTTCACTCACCTGTGTCGCCCGGAAACAGCCTCGGCAGATGCTTGACAAATATAGGAGCCTCAATGCGGCTGTCGAAACCTTCTTCAAAAGCCTGAAGGCCGAGGTGCTCTGGCGCCAAACCTGGCCAACCAGGCGTCAGGCCGAGACCGCCATCTTCCAGTACATCAACGGCTTCTACAACCCACGTAGGCGCCATTCATATCTGGGCGGCATCAGCCCCCTCGCATTCGAGGCCAAGGTGGCATAGTGAGATAGGTGACCGGCACAAATCCGTTACAAGTCCACTAAGCCTAATCAGGTCTTGGTGCTTCGTGGGGATCTCCTTGCTACGTTCGGCGGTGAAGCGGGAGCATTGCACCGGGTCGTGTCAAATGGCGATGCGCGGATTTCCGCCTCCCTATTCGTCAACGCTGATCCGACATTGCAGGTTGGAGGAGGAATTTATGTCGAAGATGTAATGTGCGAGCGCCTCCGCAACGTTAGGCGGACAGAAACGAGTTGGCGTCATGACTGAGGTCAGGGCGCTTACCGCGAGCGTAATCGTACTCCATCCTACTGAATTTAAGATACTCTGCGTCAAACACCCACAATATCGGGCCTGGATGTTCCCCGGAGGTCACGTTGAAGTAGGTGAAGCGCCTCATACCGCGGCTGCGAGAGAAGTTGAAGAGGAGGTAGGATTATCTGTTCGCCTGCACGACTGGTCAGAGCTCCCACCCTGGTCGGACGGTCGAAGTCACCGCTTGCCGCAGCCGTTCGCCATGATCCAGGAGCCGCTTCCTGATGGCGGGTGCTACGTCGACGTAGTCTTTGTTGGCTATGCCGACCAAGCGGTTTTGCGGTTGAAAGGCGAAATCGACGAGGCAGACTGGTTCGACGCCGAGCAGTTGGAGCAGCTAGAAACGACTTACCCGATCAGGGAGCTAGCCGCTAGCGTCCTCTACAAGATACACGATTGGCGCTCGTGACGGATGGTATCCGGAGGCGATTGGTCAAAGCGGGAACTCCGGAGCAGTCAAGTTGAATGACCGTTTGTGGCGTGTCGGCGGCATCGGGTGATATATTAGCCTGATCAGGCACTCGCTGAGTGTCGGTAATTGGCAAAAACTGCCGCCAAACACTACGCGAAGGAACGGTCTTTTAGCCCTAGTCTCGGTCATTCACAGACCAAACCGTGCTACCGAAAACTCATGCCGTTCCGTCGACGGAAATGCCCCCAGCACCAATAGCCGACCACCTTGATGCCGAAAATGCCAAGTCCGGTGGATCACTGGCGCGGCGTCGACGAAAGCCGCTGGATCAAACACCACCACATTGCACCGACCACCCTCAGCGCGCACCGACAGCGTTCGGATCAACGCTGTATCCACCTTCCGCGCCTCGCTCGCCAAGGCTTGGCAGGCGGTGTAATCATCCGGCGCCGTCCAGTCCGTCTCCCTCTCCGCGAATGGCGGCTGCGTGAGGTCCAAAGCCCGATCCGTCGCCACGCGCACATGGAAGCTGGTATATTCCACCGTGGTGGTCGGCGGCACGAAGCCCGGTGAGCGGCTGAAGAAGCGCAACGACCAATAGGCTGTCTCCCCGATAGCGGTGACTTCTGCCTCGGCGGCATAGAAAATGCCCGGTCGCTCGTCGGCATGGCGAAAGCGACTGGCGCTGCGGTGACCATAGCGGAAGGGCGTGGCGAGCAGGAAATGGAGGTGCTGCGCGGCTTCCGGCACCTGAGGCTTCACGTCCTCGGCAAGTTCCTCCAGCAAGGCCTGGGTGGCGCTGTCGCTGGCGAGGCGGTTGGTGGAGATGCGATGCTGCCCCTCCACCAGACGCCAGACCTTGCCGCGATACGGCCGGTGCTCAGACGCGAGCGCGGTAGAAGTCCACATAATCACACAGTTCGATCAAGCCGCGCATGGTATCGAGCTTTTCGATCGGTTTCCCGCCAAGGTCGAGATTGGGCGTTTCAAGCCATCGCTTGGCCGCTGCATCGTCGCTACCCAGCAAAGCATCCAGGCTGCGGAACAGCCGCAACAGGAATTGGCCGGCTTCGAAGGATTTGGAGGCGGGATCGAGCTCGGTGGTGCCGCGTTTCAGGCGCGAAACCGTGGGGGCCGAAAGGCCGAGGATGGCGCCCAGCTTGGCGTTGCTCAACGACCAGAACTCGGCGATGCGCACGATGGCGGCGCTCAGCGCGCTGGCGCGATCAGGCTGCGGGTTGACGAGTGCAGGCATGGCAGCATCCTTTCATATGAAAGATATATACCGTATCCAATCAAATGACCAGACCCGTTATGGTTCTACATTCCAAAATCCCAATCCCGCGCTCGCGCCCCGACTTCCTTGTCGATGCTGGGTTCCCTCGTCATTTCCTTCTGGAGTTCCTTCCGCTCGATTTTCGGTTCCTCCTTGGCGGCTGTCATGACGCGGTAGATATCCAGCGCCGAGGTTTTCCCCGCATCATGCCGCCCCACCGCACGCTCCAGCCGCTCGGCGCTATCGAGGACCAGCGTCGGCTGATCGGCAATGCGGGTCAATGCCACGCTGAGGGTCCGCGAGGAGGAGAGCATCTTTTCGCGGCTGTCCATCACGACAATGCCGTGCGTCGTAGTCACGCCCTGCGCTGCATAGGTGTTGATGGCATAGCCAAGGTCGATCCGCTTCAAGGCGGGATCGCTGAGAGGAAGTTCAAGCCGCCGATCTTCGGCCAGTTTCAGCACAATCCTATCGGCAGAGATGGCCTCGACCGTCGCCGTCTGGGCATTGAGCACGCCATGCTTGGGATTGTTCGCCGTGAAGCGGATGCGATCGCGCTCGTGCAGTTCAATGTCCCGCCGCTCAAACAGGCCGATCGCATCCTCCTTGAGGTTGCGCGCCAGACGATCAGGGCGCAGAGTCCATGTGCTGTTGCCCCGCCGCAGTTCGACTTGCGTCGGCGTCACGCTGGTGATCGTGCCGATCATGCCACGGGTCAGGCCCTGGCGCGGCATGTCGGTGCGGATCTGGACGACAAGGCCCTCGCGATAGGGCGCAATGGTGCGCGCTTCCTCGCGGCTAAGGTTTACCCGGTCGAGCACGGTGAGGCGCTGGCCATGCTGCCCGATTTCGCCGAGGGATTTCAGCAAGGCCTGCGCTTCGCGATTGGCTTCGGCGCGCAAGGCACGGCCAGATGTCAGGATCAGCGTGGCCTCGCGCTCCTCGCGCGGTAGCTGCGCCCAGAGCGCCACGGCATGCGCCGCCGCATTGCCGCGCGGGACCTCGTGCGTGACGGGCTCCAGGATACGGAACGCCCCAGCCATGTCGCCGGCATCGAGAACCGGCGCGAGGCTGCGCATCATGTCGGAACGCGCGCGTACATTGTCGGTCAGTTCGGCGGTCGCCAGGCCGGCTTTCTGCAAATCGGTAAACGGCTTGCCCGCTTCGACTGCGCCATATTGGCGGGTGTCGCCGACCATCGCGAGCCGCGCGGCGCCCGCGGTATGGGCAATCCGCATCAGATCCGCAGCCTGGCGCGAACTCAAGGTCGAGGCTTCATCGACAATGATCAGCGAGCCGGACAGCTCATGGATCGACCGCTCCTTGAGGTCTGGCAATCCATCATCGATTAGCAGCGCCTGATGGCGATAGAGGAAGCCAGTGACCGAGTTTGACGGTACGCCTAAATCTTTCCCCAGTTGCTGGGCGATCTGCGCACCGACCGCCAGCGCCACGACATTGCGCCCCTGCGCCTCGGCAATGCGCGTCACCGGCTGCAACATGGTCGACTTACCCGCGCCCGCCACACCCTGCACGCCCACGACGCGATCTTTCGACGACAGGATCAGTGCGGCGGCTGCTTCCTGCTTTGGCGACAAGCGGCGCAAGCCCAGCTCGCGCGCCTCTTGCTGCACCGCCGCCCCGGCATGTCGGGCGACCAGAACCGTACCCTGACCTTGGCCAGCTCGCGCCAGATCAAGCACCTGTTGTTCAAGAGCGATGGCACCTCGCGTAGTCATCATCACACCATCGGCATCCGCCAGCAACAGGCCCTTGCCGTGAAGCAGGTCCGCCCGAGCCTCGATATCGCTGACCTTGATCGGCCCACCCAAATTGAGGCTGGCGCGGATCAGTTCGAACCGACTGAAACCGGCTTCGGTCTGGCTGATATGCCGCACACCGGCTGCAACAGCCTGTGCGGCGGCGAACTGTTCTGGCGTCAAAGACCCCGCCCGTTCCGGCACAAGGGGATCGCGTTCTTGCGGGGACAAGCCCATCGCTTCCACAATCGCCTGCCCCTTGGCCGCCACGCCTCGCACCTGCTGCACGATCTGCGTCCATAGCGTCTGGCCCCGTTCGGCCTGCGCCATGGCGGCTTCCACCAGCGCCTTGGGTTCAAAGCCGATCGCATTTGCCCGCTCGGCCCACTCAGCTCGATCACTCTCGCGCGTTGCCCCGGCATCCTTGGTGTTGCGCGTAGCCAAGGCTGCGAGTTCGCGCTCGGCGCTGCTGCCGGACCTCCCGGCGGCTTCCAGCACGGCATCGATCTCCGCGCTGCGTGTCGAAAACGCCCGGATTGCCTCGCGACTCACACCCTCGATCTCGAACTGGCCATGGCGGCCGATTTCGGCGGGCCGGGTGCGATAGCCCAAGGCCTCGACCCGTGCGCGCAGATCGGCATTGTGAACGGCTGCAATCGTCGCTTGCTGATCGTAGAGCGGGTCATTCCTCAGCGCCCGCCATGCACCGTCAGGACGCAAGGTGGCGTTGGCCAGAACACTGTGCACATGCAGTTGCGGATCGCGGTTACGCGACAGGTCATGGGTAAAGGTCGCTGCGACCATATGGCCGGTCCGCTCCGGCACTTGCGCCCCAGAGATGGGATCAAACCTGCGCGCCTCGATCAGATTGGCTTCGATCCAGCCCAGCGTCGCCCTGACGCTATCTTCCAGCGCGGTGATCAACCGGCGATCATCGCCAACCAGAGCCAGCAATGACACAGATTTCGGCGCCGAAAACACCAGATCGAGCCCCGCCCGGTGCTCGGCGCCCGACGGCGCTTTGATCGCCGCGCCGTTGGGTAAGTCCCCGGCCAGCACAGCTTCGAAAGTGGTGGCCGCGACCGGCCCCGAAAGACCCAAGGCGTCAGCCCCGTTGCCGAACCATTCGCCGATGCTTTCCGCCTCTGGCCCTGTATAATAGTTGTCCTTGGCATAGTAGGCAGCGGCGCCAGAGGCATTGCCGATCACCCCGATCGAGATCATGGCCAGAGCCTCCCATTGCCGCTGCGGCACGAGCCATCGCCGGAGTAACTCCCGCCAGCAAAGGCGCAGGCGGCATGCTGGTTGTTGCCGAACATGGCCCGGCCAACGGGCACGGCAAACCAATCGTCGGGTAAGATCCGCGCGATCATGACCAGGACGAAGAATGCCAGAAACAAGGCCATCACTGCCCCGGCGGCCAGTTCCCAGCGCTCGAAATCACGGCTGTAATCGAACAGCTTGATCGTCACATTGGGACGCGCCTGGCGTACCGATTGATCCAGTCGCGTCAGCTCCCGGCTGATCGCCGCAAGCGCCGCATTTTCGGCTTGAGACCGGACGAGCTCGTCGCGGTGCTGCACCAGCAGTTGAGCAAGTGCTTCCTGCTGTCCGGCGATCACCACGCCAAGGCCCGTCATCTCCTTGCGGAAAGGGCCAACGCCATCGCGCATGCGCAGGGTGATCTGTTCGGCCAGGTTCCGCTGGGCCGCGTTGATCGCTTCGGTGTTCAGCGCATGCTGCCCCATCAACGCTTCGTCGCGCTGGTCATGTGCTCGCAATGTGGCGTTCAAGCGCTTCGTCAGCTTATCCAATTGCCCGGTCAGCGCAATCAAGGTGGCTGGATCAATCGCGGGCGCTGGCGGCGCTTCGGGTTGGGCGAACAGCGGCCTGCCTACCAGATCAGCCGCCAGGGCTTCGTCGAGCAGCGCCCGCACCAGTGCTGGCCGCGACATCTGACGGTCCGAGGCGAGCCGATCCACGGCGGTGAGGATATGCTCTTCGACGGTAACGTTGAGCTGGGCCATGTCAGCAGTCGCCTGGCCAACATACGCAAACTTGGTGCCCTAGGCGGCGTCTAGGCGGTTTGCCGATCGCCACCCCATGCTTTTTGCGCGGCCCTAGACGCCTATCTAGGGCATAGAATGGCTGAATTCTGGGACTTTCGCCGTATGGCGCCCCTGCTACCGGGTAGCGTGGTGTGTGCCTGATTTGCCTTACACCGCCGCTCTCAACAGGAGGATGCTTGGAGGCCAGTGAGCAGAATCTGGCCCTTGTGAGGGCAGCATCCCGGCCGATAGGCCGCCACGGGAACAGGTGTGCGATCATTGCGCCGCGCCTCCCTCGAACTGGGCGCCAAGGCGGGCGAGGAGACTGCTGGCAAACAGGCCTAGCGCGCCATTGCCCATGTCCTCCATGAAGGGATGAAACGACTCAGGTGACGACGGCTGCCCTTTGAGATCGGCCATTACCTGATCGCTCTGACCAGCCCGGAACAGCCCGGTGAGGTTGAACCCCTGGCTTCGATCCTTGCGCATCATGCCGGACAGGCTGCGGCTGGGGGATCGCGCCTTGTAGCGATGGTCGCCGGGCAGTTCGGCGTTGCGGTCGATGAGCAGGACGCAGAGCGCGGCGCGTTCTCGCCCGAAATGCTGGCAGACGCGTCCCCAAGTGCTCATGGCGATGCCGAGGCGGGCACAGCTTCGCCATGAGGCCTCGACGAGGTTGGGCCATGTTGCCCCTCCCAAAGCCGCGACCAGCCCCTGATAGGCCT
Organism: Novosphingobium sp. 550D; assembly: GCF_057401885.1. Classification (NCBI taxonomy): domain Bacteria; kingdom Pseudomonadati; phylum Pseudomonadota; class Alphaproteobacteria; order Sphingomonadales; family Sphingomonadaceae; genus Novosphingobium; species Novosphingobium sp. 550D. Next base: position 1,224,647 of record NZ_CM171613.1, read on the forward strand.
GTGTGGCGACGCTGACGGCGGCGCTGGGCGTGATCCGGTCGGGCGCCGCGCCCCGCGCGGTACAGCTTCGTGGTGAGTTTTTGTCTTGTATATTGGGTGCGCAGTTTTCTTCCGGCGCGTCGGAAGTTTTTGGTGCACGGGGATCGCTGGCGATGGCGTCGAGCATGGCGGCAAGGGTCTCCCGGATCGCGGTGAGGCGGGCGATGCTGGTGATGCGGGCGGTGCGGCCACCGGGCAGAATGGCCTCGGCGCGTTGGCGCAGGGTGTCATCGCAGGCGTGGCGGATGCGCTGGCCCAACTGGCGGATCTCGGCGCGGCACTGACTGATGGCGCGGGCTTGCAGGTCGAGCGCCTCAGCCTTGCCCTTCAATTCGCCATAGCGGGTGATCAGGGGCGCTAGGTTGATCCCTGCGGCCCAAGTGATGAGGCCGTCCTGCCGATCTCCAGCCCGCGCGCCGTTGATGCCGGCGTTGCGGATGATGAAGCCAGCACGTTCAAGTTCGCGCTCGGCCGAATTGATCGAGCGAGGCGTGATGCCCAGTGCCTCGGCAAAGCGGCAGGCCTGCGTCCATACGGCGCAGATCCGACCCTTGAGGTAGTCGGTATCCATCGTTTTGAGGACGTAATGCCGCACCAGCGCTACGGCGGTGGAGGACAGGCCAAAGCCGGGGCGAGCTACTTGCTCAAACAGGCGCAGCAAGTCGAAGCGCGTCACGCCCACCGGCAGTCCCGCATGGGTAAGGGTCGTGCTCATGCGCGCCCTCCCACCGAAACCAAGGGAAGGACAGCACGCAAAGCACGGGATTGGATGAGGCGCGACACCTTCCGCAGCGCATTACGGAAGTAGGCCGACACCGCCCAATCGCCATGACTGGCGACAATGAAAGGATAAAGCGAACGACGCGGCTCACATTTCGGCACGAACTGTCGACAAGCGCCACGACATTCCATATCCTGCACAAAACAGGACAAAGACATACTATACCTCTATGCGAAGTATTTCGTATGTCTCCGGCTGACAGACTTCACCCGCTCCACTTTCCCAAACTGATGGTCACGCGATGGCCTATGGAACGATGGCGCGTTTGGCCCGTTATCAGGGGTATGGACCAAACTTTGCTCGATCCGGACCGCAATTGCTGGCGGATTGAACATGCCCGCCGGGCCAAGGTCATCATCGACGCCGATGATTATTTCAAGGCGGCGCGGGCCGCGATGTTGAAGGCGCGCAAGCAGATCCTGCTGGTCGGATGGGATTTTGACGCAAGAATCCGCTTTGGTGATGGGGAAAATGACGGGGCGCCGGTGCGCGTCGGGGCCTTTCTCAGCTGGCTGGTCAAACGGACGCCGGGGCTGAATATCTATATTCTGCGGTGGGATACGGGCGCGATCAAGACTCTGTTCCATGGGCGAACGCTGCTGCGCATCGCCAAATGGATCAAGGATCCACAGATCCATGTGCGGCTTGATGGCCATCATCCTCCGGCCGGGTCGCATCATCAAAAGGTGGTGGTGATCGATGATGATGTCGCCTTTTGCGGCGGAATCGACATGACGGTCGACCGATGGGATACGCGCGATCATGCCGATGAGGAGCCTCGCCGTATCCGCCCCGATGGCCGCGCCTATGGTCCGTGGCATGATGCGACCACCATGTTGCAAGGCCCCGTCGCGGGGGCGCTTGGCCAGATGTGCCGCGACCGGTGGGAGGTGTCAGGCGGCGACCGCATCGCCCCGGTCCAGCATGGCGCGGATTGCTGGCCCGATGGCCGGGAAACTGACTTTACCGAGGTGGAGGTGGGCATCGCCCTGACCGTGCCGGAAATGGCCGATCAGGAACCGCGCTATGATATTGAGGCGCTCTATGTCGACCTGATCGCGCGGGCGCGGCGGTTCGTCTATGCCGAGAGCCAGTATTTCGCCTCGCGCAAGGTGGCCGAGGCCATCGCCAAAAGATTGTCCGAACCCGATGGGCCGGAATTCGTCATCGTCCACCCGCATTCGGCGCAAGGCTGGCTGGAACCCGTTGCGATGGATTCGGCCCGCGCCCGTCTGGTCGAGGCGCTGCATGAGCAGGATCCCTATGGCCGCCTGCGACTCTATCACCCCTATACCGCCGGGGGACAGCCGATCTATGTCCATGCCAAGGTGACGGTGGTGGATGATCTGATCCTGCGCGTGGGATCGTCCAATTTCAACAATCGCTCGCTGCGGCTGGATACCGAATGCGATGTGGTGATCGATGCCGAAAGGCCTGCCAATGATGATGAACGTGCGACAATTGCCGGGATTCGCAATGGGCTTCTGGCCGAACATCTGGATTGTCCGGTCGAGGTGATCGAACAGAGCATCGAACAGACCGGATCGATCATCCAGACAATCGAGGCTTTGCGCGGGGATGGGCGGTCGCTGCGGCCCTATGCGGTGCCCGATCTGGACGCGGTGCGCATGTGGTTGGCCGATCACAAGATTTTGGACCCCGAAGGGCCGGGCGAAATGTTCGAGCCGCTGGGGCGGCGCAAGCCCTTGCTGAAACGCCTGCGCCCGCATTGGCGGCGCGATCATGCGGAATTGGATGCCGCCGCCTTTGCACTGGGCGCATTGGGGGCGGGGGTGGTGATGGGCGCGCTCTGGCCCAAACGGCGCAAGGCATAGCGCGCAAGGAAAACCCCCGGCGCGTGGCACCGGGGGCATTTGATTTTCCATCACCGCATGGGGTGATCAATCCGATCCGAACAGATCGCGGGTGAAGACCTTGTCCTTCACATCGTCAATGGCCGAGGTCATGCGGTTGGCGATGATGACATCGCAATCCTGCTTAAAGGCGTCCAGATCGCGATAGACCTTGGAGCCGAAGAATTCGTCCTGCGTCATCGAGGGTTCGTAAACCACGACCGGGATGCCCTTGGCCTTGACCCGCTTCATGATGCCCTGGATCGAGGATTGGCGGAAATTGTCCGAACCCGCCTTCATCACAAGGCGGAACACGCCAACCATTTTGGGCTTCTTGGCGATAATCTGGTCAGCCAGAAAGTCTTTGCGCGTGCGGTTCGCATCGACAATCGCGCGGATCAGGTTTTGCGGCACCTCTGAATAATTGGCCAGAAGCTGCTTGGTATCCTTGGGCAGGCAGTAGCCGCCATAGCCAAAGCTGGGGTTGTTATAATGCCGCCCGATGCGCGGATCGAGGCAGATGCCATTGATGATCTGGCCCGTGTCCATGCCGCCCGCGATGGCATAGCTGTCCAATTCGTTGAAGAAGGCGACACGCATGGCCAGATAGGTGTTGGCGAAAAGCTTGATCGCCTCTGCCTCGTTGGCGTCGGTGAACAGGACTTCGACATTCTTTTTATCCGCGCCCTGCAACAACAGGTCGGCAAAGATGCGTGCGCGTTCCGAACGTTCGCCCACGATAATGCGCGAGGGGTTGAGATTGTCGTAAAGCGCCCGCCCTTCGCGTAGAAATTCGGGGCTGAAGATAACCTGCTGTGTGCCCAGACGCGCGCGCACGCTTTCCACAAATCCGACCGGCACGGTGGATTTGACCACGATCGTCGCCTTGGGATTAAGTTCCATGGCGGTCTTGATCACGGCCTCGACCGAGGATGTATCGAACTTGTTCGTTTCGACATCGTAATTGGTGGGCGTCGCCACAATCACATAATCGGCCCCGGCAAGCGCTTCATCCGGGCTGAGTGTGGCACGCAGATTGAGCGGGCGGTTGGCCAGAAAATCCTCAAGCTCGGCATCGGAAATCGGCGATTTACGTGCATTGAGCATGTCAACGCGATCGGCCGAAATATCGACGGCGGCGACCTCATTGTGCTGAGCAAGCAGAACAGCGTTGGACAGCCCGACATAACCAAGGCCAAAAACTGCGATTTTCATTCAGGATACTCGCGCCAATCGTGACCCCGCGAACGGAGGGGCCGCCATGCGGACATGATCTTGGATCAGGCCGACCGCGGCCTCTAGGACAACTCCTATCCTTTTCGTATTTGCAGCATGGCTCGTCAATGGCTTGATGCCGAAATGGTCCAATAACAATTACGTCACGCAATTGTTGTCAAATCCATGCAATGCCCCCGCCGCATGGCGACGAGGGCATGTCTGAATTCATCAGGCCTTGGCCAGACGCGCCTCCAGCGCGGCCTGCTGGTCAAGGATGGCCTGCGGCAATGTGCCCAGCGCAGCCAGATCGCGGCCGTTGCCTTCGGCTTCTTCACGCCAGTTGTCGGTGCTGACGGTCATCAGTTCGGCATATTGTTCCGGCGTGATGGACAGGCCCGACAGGTCGATGCCGCCTTCGACCGGATGCAGGCCGATGACGCTTTCCACCGCATCCGCCTTGCCCTGTGCGCGCTCGATCACCCACTTGACTACGCGGATGTTGTCGCCATAGCCGGGCCACAGGAACTTGCCGCCGCTCTTGCGGAACCAGTTGACCAGATAGATCTTGGGCAGGTTCGCGCCGCCATTGGCGACCTTGCCGGCCATATCGACCCAATGCTTGAAATAATCGCCCATCGCATAGCCGCAGAAGGGCAGCATGGCGAAGGGATCGCGACGCAGCGCGCCGATCTTGTTTTCCGCCGCCGCCGTGCCTTCCGAGGCAAGATTGGCCGCCAGATACACGCCGTGGTTCCAGTCGAATGCTTCGGTCACCAGCGGCACCGAGGTCGCGCGGCGGCCGCCGAACAGGAAGGCCGAGATCGGCACGCCCGCCGGATCTTCCCATTCCGCCGCAATCGAGGGGCACTGTGATGCAGGCACCGCGAAACGGGCGTTGGGGTGGGCCGCAGGCTTGCCGCTGGCCGGATCATAGGGATTGCCCTGCCAGTCGATCAGGCCCTCGGGAACGTCCTTGGTCAGCCCTTCCCACCACACGTCGCCATCGGCGGTCAGCGCCGTGTTGGTGTAGATGGCATTGGCATAAAGCGTGTCGATGGCATTCTTGTTGGTGTCGGGGCCGGTGCCCGGCGCCACGCCGAAGAAGCCCGCCTCGGGGTTGATCGCATAGAGGCGGCCATCCTTGCCGGGGCGCATCCATGCAATGTCATCGCCGATGGTTTCCACCTTCCATCCGGGCAGGGTGGATTCGAGCATCGCCATATTGGTCTTGCCACAGGCCGAGGGGAAAGCGGCCGCCACATAATGCGCATCACCCACCGGCGGGGTGACCTTCAGGATCAGCATATGTTCGGCCAGCCAGCCATCATCGCGCGCCATCACGCTGGCGATGCGCAGCGCAAGGCACTTCTTGCCCAACAGCGCGTTGCCGCCATAGCCCGAACCATAAGACCAGATTTCGCGCGTTTCGGGATAGTGGACGATCCACTTGTCATCGTTGCAGGGCCACACCACGTCCTTGACGCCTTCGGTCAGCGGCATGCCGACCGTGTGGACGCAAGGGACGAAGAAACCATCGCGGCCCAGCATGTCCAGAGCGGGTTGACCCATGCGCGCCATGATGCGCATGGACAGCACGACATAGGCGCTGTCGGTCAGCTCGACGCCCACCACGCTGCTTTCCGAACCCAGCGGGCCCATGCAGAAGGGTACGACATACATCGTGCGCCCTTCCATGCAGCCTGCAAACAGGCCGTTCAACGTTTCGCGGGTTTCGGCCGGGTCGCGCCAGTTGTTGGTCGGGCCTGCGCCTTCGGGCGTTTCCGAGCAAATGAAGGTGCGGCTTTCCACGCGGGCCACGTCGCGCGGGTCCGAACGGGTGTAAAAGCTGTTGGGGCGCTTATCCTGCGCCAGACGTACCAGCGTACCGGCATCGACCAGTTGCGAGGTCAGGCGATCCCATTCGGCCTGAGAACCATCACACCACACGATTTCCTTGGGCCGGGTCAGGGCCGCGACCTCTTCAACCCAGTCAATCAGCTTTTGATTGCGGGTCGGGGCGGTCATAACCGAATCGAGGGAAAGGGTGTCTTGGGTCATCGCGTTCCTCGCCTTTGCCAAATGCAAGCGTGAATTCGAATGCTTTGGCTGCACAACATACCTATGCGCTATCAGCAGAAGGCGCTTTCGTCGAGGCCCCTTGCACAGGATTCCGGCGGCAAGTGTGTAGGAAACGGCAAATGACCGAATATTTTTGACGCGGTCAGGTCTGTGTGCATTGCAGCATGTGAAGTACCCAGACAATTTGCACCGCGCGCGGCATGTAATTGGCGCCTTATGTCTGACATATCATAATTTTTGGGCGGCGAATTTCGGGTTTGGCCGAATCACCGATTGGGCATGCCATGTCCGCAATATTCTCTGGGCCTGCCTCCGCTGGCGCGAATTCGATTCCGGTCTGCGGTGTTTAAGCGGCGCAGGCGGCCGGCGGGCTGTGCCTGACGCGACCGCCATGTGGCTTTGCCGCCTCTCTTTGTGCTGGGGATAAGTTCACGGCTTCTGGCCGCGGATCGCAAGGCGGGCGGGGGAATGGTTACCGTGAATCGCGTCAAATGCGATTTACTATTTGCGATGGCGTCATTGAGGCGGGGAAAATTTTTTTAATCGCGTCGTCGCGAAAAAATGATCCGATCATTGGGCATGAAACCGATTGTGTCGCGAAAATCTGTTCCAGAGTGGCGATAAGCCGGCGCGATTGAACGAAATTATTAACATAGGAATTATGGAGTGAATTTCGCGATCCGGAGATATGCGTAATTAACTTTTGAAAAATTTCCTAAATCGAAAGTCAAATCACCCGGTTATTTACCAGTTCCGTGGATTTGGCCGTTAATTTATTGAGCCCATAAATGACTTCATCAAGTCAAAGGATGAAGAAAATGGGTAGCATCGTTTCAACTTATAATGCCGCCGGTGTTCTGTTGAAGGCCAGCTCAACTCCCACTAACGGTGTCAGCATTGGTACTGGTGTTACTTATGTAGAGGGTACTTTGAAGGCTGACCTTTTTCGTAGCAAGGGCATCGGAACCTCTATGGTTGGCGGCGCCGGTGATGACAGCTATTATGTCTATACTACCAAGGACAAGCCGATCGAAACGGCGGGCGATGGTGTCGACACGGTTTACTCGACGGTGAACTGGAAACTGGCCGATCATTTCGAAAACCTGCGCCTTGATGGCACCAACACTTGGGGCGTGGGCAACGCTCTCGACAACATCATCGCCTCCAGCAGTGGCACGCACTGGCTGGACGGTGGTCTGGGCAATGACGTCCTGATCGGCGGGACCGGCGCTGACACCTTCTTTCACAAGGCGGGTGAAGGCATGGACAAGATTGTCGACTTTACCACCGGCGTCGATACGCTGCGCCTTTCGGGATCGGGTCTGACCTCGTTCGAAAGCATCAAGGCCAAGATGGTGCAAGTCGGCAGCGATGTGGTCATCAAGCTGGGCACCAATGACTCAGTCACCCTGACCAACCATCTGATCAGCGACTTTACCGCCAATGATATCACCGGCAGCCTGAACACCAGCAAGCTGAAGCTGACCTTTGCCGATGAATTCAACAGCCTGAACCTGTACAATGGCACTTCGGGCACCTGGACCACGACCTATGGTTACGGCGGCGCGATGGCCAAGAGCAACCGCACGCTGAACGACGAGGCCCAGGTCTATACCGATGCCAATTGGCGCGGCACCGACGGCAAGATGACGCCGATCAATCCGTTCTCGATCACCAATGGCATCCTGAACATCACCGAAACCAAGCTGACGGCGGAACAGTCGGCATCAAACTGGGGGCTGCAATATTCGTCGGGCCTGCTGACCACCAAGTCGACCTTCTCGCAGCTCTATGGCTATTTCGAAGTCAACACAAAGCTGCCCGCCGGGCAGGGCATGTGGCCCGCCTTCTGGCTGCTGCCCGCCGATGGCACCTGGCCGCCTGAACTGGACGTGATGGAGCAATTGGGCAAGGACCCCGAAACGGTTTACATGACCGCCCATACCAGCGCGAACGGCAAGTTTAACGAATCGCTTCAGTCGGTTGTCCATGTCAGCGATGTGACCCAGAACTATCACACCTATGGCGTGCTTTGGACCGCGACCGACCTTGTATGGTATCTGGACGGGGCCGTCGTGGCCAAGGTCGCCACACCTGCCGATATGCATTCGCCGATGTACATGCTGCTCAACCTGGCGGTTGGCGGCGGTTGGGGCGGGGGCATCGTGGGGACGCCCGACAAGGCCACGATGCAGATCGACTATGTCCACGCCTATAGCATCAGCGAAACGGCCACCACGGCCGAGGTTCAGGCCGCGCTGGCGACATCGGGGACGATTGAGCAAACGGGTTTGACCAATATCGCCCAGACTCTGGCCGGCGGTTCGCTGACCAATGAGATCAAGGGTGGTCTGGGCGCGGATATCATCAAATCCACCGCGGAATCGAGCTTTTTGACCGGCGGCGCGGGCAATGACACCTTCATGCTGTCGAAGAGCGCGCTGGACGACACCATGGGCGGCAGCGGTGTTCAGAAAGTCATCACCGACTTTGAAGGCGCCAATTGCTGGGTTGCCGGTGGCAATGACGTGCTGGTCCTCAATGGTTTTGGTGCCGGTTCGACCATCACGTGGATGGCCGATGATCCGTCGAATTCCTCGCTGGGATATTATGACATCCATGACGGTGTGACGGGCATCGATTATGTGATCGGCATCCTGTCGAAGAATGGACAGCACCTGGCCATGACTGCGGACATCAAGTTCTATTGATCACTGGTTATGTCGGGGGCTGGAGCCGTCTCTGCCGATAAGGCGGGGCGGCTTCAGTCGTTTTGGGCATAAAGCCTTTGGGGGCCTTTGCATCGAAATAGTCGAAAAGAGAGCGAGGCGCGGCGGCTCCGATCAAAGTGGCCGCAGTTTTGGTTAATTGGAATGATATCCGATGCAATTGTAACGGCCAAGTTATTGACCTGACCTAGGAATGATACCTAACCTATACGGGTCAATCAGGAGCCATGCTGTGCCCAATATTGCTTCATCTATTCGTCATTCTGTTTCTTCGTCGACCTTGGGCTGGGCTTGCGCGTTGCTGGCGATGACCTCGGCGCCCGCCTTGGCGCAATCGACGGATCTTGAATGGCGCTCCATCGTGACGCAGGGGCAATCGAGCGAGGTGCGGATGCAAACGCTGACCGTTCCCAGCACGGCGACGGTCATGGGGCGCTATCGTCCGGAATTCTTTCCGATTGGCGGGCGCATCGGCTCCTTCTTTCTCTATCCCCGCCTGACCACGTCGGTGGAGGCGAGCGACAACCTCTTCGCCAACAACAATTACAAGGCCAGCGACGTGACCACTCGCATGAATGGTCAGATGATGCTGACCTCCAATTGGGGGCGCCACGCTTTCGATATTCAGGCGTTTGCCGGACATAACCTGCACGCGCGTTATGGGCGGGAGGATACGACCACCTTTGGCGGGGTGATCGACGGGCGGCTGGATTTCGGGCGGGCCGGGGCGGTGACCGCGGTGATCAGCAGCGAGCGCGGCACGTTGGACCGCAGCGATTTTACCAGTCCCAGCAATGCGTTGAAACCGGTGATGTATGACCGCCACTTTGCCGAGGGCAAGGTGCAACAAAGCTTTGGCCGGTTTCAGGTCAGCGCTGCGGTCAAGGCAACGCGGCTGGAATATCAGGATACGATTGCCCGCGACGGTTCGCTGATCGATCAGCAATTCCGCAACGGCGACTTCCTCGCCTATCAGGGCAGCGTCAGCTATCGCCTGTCCGAAGGGGTCAGGGTCATCACCAATGGCGCCTATACGGTGGCGCGATACAGCCTGCCGGTGGCCCAGGCGTTGCAGACGAACAATCTGCTGCGCAATTCGCACAAGAAGCGGGTGGAGGCGGGGCTACGCTTTGACTTTACCGATTCTCTGGTCGGCATGGTCAAGGCCGGTTGGATGGGCGTCGATTATGCCGATACGCGCCTGCGATCCTTCAACGGTTTGGCCTTCAGCGCCGATGTGGTTTGGACCCCGCGCCGTTCCACCAGTGTCCGTATCAAGGCCGACCGCCGGATTGATGAAAACACCTCGGTCAATGCCGCAGGGCAACGGGTGACCGAGGGCAGCCTGTCGGTCGAACATGAATTGTCACCCCGCCTGTTGATCGCGGGGCGGGGGAGCTATGCCGACCTGACCCCACTGGGCAATGATCCCAAGAGCAAAGTTGCCGCGGGTGGTGGACAGGTTCGCTATCTGGTCAGCCGACGCCTCAATCTGACGCTGGACGCGATGCACCAAAGCCGGACGTCGCAAAACCCGCAGTGGCAGTTTGATGAAAACCGGGTGATGATACAGGCGGTGCTGACGCTCTGACCGGGCGCTGAAGCGGCGTGTAAAAAAGGGGGCGGATCAGGCTGACTGATCCGCCCCCTTTTTTGTAGGCCATTTATGGGTTTGGCTCGGTAACGCTGGATTTCAGCGCCTCTCGGGCGCCCTCATCGCGGACCGGGCGCGCGCGGCTGATGCCGGGGTTAAAGCTGCGGTCGACATGCGACAGGATCTGGGTCAGGACGGGGATATTGCCCTGCCTCGACACCTTGTCATAGTGAACCGCCGGATCATACAGCTTCACATTCGGGTTCAGGAAACGCGTTTCCAATAGGCCCATCGCCCCAAGCAGGTTGAGCTTGGCCGAAGCCTCTGTGGCCACGGCATTATAGTAGTTGTTGCGCATGGACTGGAACGTGCTGGCCAAAACCAGCACGTCGAAGGTGCTTCGATCGCCGGCCTTTTGTTGACGCACGGCCCCGACATAGGCGCTCTTGGCGCGCTCCATCGCATTCTGGAAATGGACAATGCCAAGGCGCGCGGCGGCCAATTGGTCCCATGCCGTCCCCACCGCCTCACGCGTGTCGCGCAGGGCCGAATCGATCAGGCGCCAATCCGATTCATTGTTTTCCTTGGCCTCGTTCAATCGGCCCATGCGCAGACCGGAATCGAACAAAGGTTGCGTCAGCGCCAGTTGCACCACGACCTGCGTGTTGCGCAACAGGTTGTTATAGGGCGAATTGCTGGAATAGCCGACGCTGCCCTGCGCATCGATGCGGGGGCGGAATTCGGCGCGGGCGGCCTGTTCCTGCGCATGGGAAATGCGTTCCTTGGCCCGTGCGGAGGAGATCAGCGCGCTGTTCTGTTCGGCAAAGGAATAGGCATCGGCCAGATTGGTGAAGGGCACATCGGGCAAGGTAATATCGGCCAGTTCGCCCGGAGGCGCGCCGACATATTGCAGAAATTGCTTTTGCGAGACGCCCAATTGCCCCTGCGCCCGCAGCATGACCGCCTCGGCGGTTTCGCGTTCGGATTCGGTTTGGTCCAGATCGGTTTTGGTCAGGTCCTTATATTTGAACCTTGCCCGGTTGCCTTGCAATTGCAGGTCCAGAATCGCCACATTTTCGCGCGCGATGGTCAACAAGGCCGTGTCGCGCCGAACCGCGATATAGGCGGCCACGACATTGCCCAACACCTGCATTTCGGTCAGGCGCAGCGCCTCGCGCTGATATTCGACGGCGGCGATGGCGGCCTGTTCATTGGCGGCATTGCGACCAAATGTCAGGAGCGGCTGGCTCAAAACGGCGGAGGCCGTATAGGCCCAGCCGCGTGCGCCGACCCAAAGGCCGGCCAGCAATTCCTCCTTTGTGCGGGTGAACGTGTCGGCCATCGTCACCGTCAAGGCAGGCCCATAGGCGGAACGCGCCACCGGCACCCCATAATCGGCCGAGCGGGTCTGCGCGCGGGCGGACAGCAGCAGGGGATTGTTTTTATAGGCCAAGGCAATGGCATCGCCCAGATTGGTGACGGGGGGAGACACGTTCATTTCGCGCGGGCTGCGCGGGCGGGTCTTTTGGACCGGATCGGCCAGAGGGCAGTCCATGTCCGCACGGCACACCATCGGTTCGCCCGCGGTTGATACCGGATCAACCTTGGGCAGGGCGGCCTCATCGCCTTCTTGCGTGGGGGTGATGACGGGGGCGATCTGGACCTTTCGGGCCATATCTTGCGCGCCCGCGCCATGCGGAATGACCGCAACCGCCGCGATGCCCAGCATCAGCGATGTCTTCACCAAAGAGAGTTTAGCAATACGCATGACAAGACATCACCCGATCAAAAAGAATTACGGAAAGTGCATGTATTCATAGCTCTTTCCGTAAAACTCGGGCGAAGGATCGCATCCAAGACGAACCTAAATTAAGGTGACGATTTTGTGCGGGCGACGGGCCTTTCAATGGCCAGCGTTTGTATTGCTCAAGACAATGGCTGACGGCGCTCCACTATCGCCGGGCCGGGTCAGCACAAATTGCCAGAAGCCCATCGACCAGCCGAAATGCATGACGGCCAGTGCCAGACCCGATAGAAGCACGCAACCCGACCGCTCCTTGACCGCCAGCACCACGCCATAGGCGGCACAGGCCGACAACCATAGTAGCATCGGCACGGCCAACAGGGCGAGCCATGGCTCCACCATCGACAGCATCAGTGCCAGTGTGCCGATCATCCCCGCAGGCGCCAAGGGCACGGGAATAGCCTGTCGCAGGCGCAGCGGGGTGCGATGACGTGCCACATTCTGCGCTCTGCCATAGCCATATCCGCGATATTGCCGCAGCAAGGCCCGCGGCGTCCGGCGCGGAAAATAGGTCAGCGCGCAGGCCGGTTCCAGCCAAATGCGCCCGCCCAGCGCCGACAGCCTCTTGTCGAGTTCGGCATCCTCATTGTGCGAAAAGGCTTCGTCATATCCGCCCGCCTGACAATAGAGCGAGAGGTCAAACAGGGCGTGATGCCCGTGTTCGATCCATTGTCCATGCCCCATGTGGCGATGGGCCGCGCCGCCCGTCCCCAGCCGGGAATTTTGCGCCGCCGCCACCGCGCTTTGAAAACACGCCTTGCCATCGGTCACCATCGGCACCACGACGGAACTGGCCCCGGTCGCCTGCGCTCTGGCGATCAGAGTGGCGGCGTAGTGATCGGGATAGAGGCAATGTGCGTCGATCCGAACAAGCCAGCGATGCGCCGCGCCAAACCGCTGTACCGCCAGATTCATACCCGCGCTTTGGATCCGGCGCGGGTTGTCCAGCAGGATCAGGTTGGAATGCTGCGCCGCCAATTGCCGGACGATGGCACGGCTTTGATCCGTGCTGCCCCCGTCGGCTACGACGATGGTGGCTGCTCCGCTCTGTTTCAGCAATTGATCGAGAAGGCCCGGCAGATGGGCTTCTTCATTCAGGCAGGGAATGACGATCAGCGCCTGGGCCAATGCATCTTCGGCACGTGGTAACTGCGCCGTTGCGCTGGAACTTTCCAGAGTCATAGCGTTCATGCGGCACCTGTGATGATATGGAAATCGTTGAGGTTTTCGGCATCGGATTGACACACCGCCTCTACGGGCAGGGTGTTGACGGCCTGATGCAACGCGGCATAATCCCGCGTGGAAAGACCGCCGAGAAAGGCGGATAATTCGGTGGCCGGTTCGTCGAACGTGACGCCCACCCCATGTTCGTTCAGCCACTGCCCGGTCGCCACATTGTTCTGTGCCAGCGGGATCGCGCCATGGGCCAGCCCTTCATAAAGGCGGTTGGGCAGCAGCCACGCGGAATTGAGCCCTTCCTCGAAATAGTCGATGGCCCAGATGAAATGGATGCGGCGATAGAGGTCGGGCAGATCAGCGGCGCTGTAACGACCCAAGAATTCCACATACGGATCATCGGCCAATCTATCGGCAAAATCGGTGCCGAATTCCGCCTCGGACGGGATACCCGCGATCACCACTTTGATCCGCCCCTGCGCCTCTGCGGCCAGTTGGCGCAGGATCGCCAGGCTGCGTTGACAGCGCAACATGCCGAACCACCCGATGACCCATGGCGGCCCAGCCGGGGGCGGTGGAGGCACGGCATGGGGAACGGCCTGCGGCGGCACCTTGTTTTCGGACAGCAGATGCGGCCCCGTCCATCCGCGACGCTGTTTGAAATATTCGGACATAAAGAGCGGCGCGCTGACCAGAATCAAGGCGGTACGTGACAGCGCCCATTGTTCGATCCGGTGCAGCAACCTTGTCTTCCACCCATGACCCAGCAGCAGCCGATGTATGTCGAGGCATTCATAGACAAGCCTTTGCCCCGGATAGAGAATCCGGCGCCCGATCACCAAGGTTTCCAGATTGCGCGCGACGATGACATCGGCCTGCTCTGCGCACTGCCTTAACCGGCCGGGCGATAGGCAATGGCGCAAGACCAGCCACGCGCGCTGCATCAACCGGCCATCCGCCGTGACGCCCAGATCGATGATCGCGGCCGAACCGATCGGCTCCTTTTGGGCATCGTGGCGACAAAAACCCGCCAGAGTTACCTTGGCCCCATGCGTTTCAAACATGGTCAGGCGGCGGCGCACCGCCGCGTCATCGCGGTTATGCACCAGATAGAGCACTTTAGGCCGTACCGTCGGACCGGGCGGCGGCAAATCGAGATCGACAGAGGCGATATAGGGCGGGGCCATTATTTCTTCCCCTTGCCACGCGATTTGTCATGCGATTGCGCCAGCCATCGCGCATAGCGACGGTTCAGCCAGACACGAGCGGGCGTTTCGACCGCAAAATAGCTGACCAGCGCCACCGCGATTGCACAGCCCAACGCGCCCAGGCGCAGCGTCAGATCCCCATCGCGCGCATAGACGTAAAACGGCTGTTGCCAGAGATAGAGCGAGTAAGAGAGCAGGCCGATGGCCCCCAGCCCGCGCCACGACAGGGCGCGCACCATCCATGCCGGGCCCTTGTCGATCCAGACCACCGCAAAGGCGATGGACGCCGTGCCCAACGTGCCGGTCCAGAAGGGCGGATGATGCAGATCACCCACAAAGCAGGCCGCCCCCAAAATCAGCGCCGCCGGAACCATCCATGCGCGAACCGCCCAGAAATCGGGATGCCATTGGCGACTGAGAAACAGGACCGCAGGCGCCAGAATGGAGGCCACATGCACGTCCGAACGCCAATAGGCCTGATACCAGTCCTGTCCCAGAACCGCGGTGCTGATCACGCCATTGACCATGGCGAGCAAGCACAATGTCAGGATCAGCGCCCATGCGAGCCGGGGGCGATGCGCGCTGATCGCCGCGATCAGGCCCAGCGTGATATAGGCATGCTCTTCGACGCACAGCGACCAGATGTGATCCACCGCCCCGGCGTGATAGCCAAGGGCAGCGGCATAATTGTAAACCAGCAGGATGGCCGCCGCCGCATATTTTGGCCCAATCGCCAGATCGCTGCGCATCAGCGCCAGTGTGGCGACCAGCACCATGACCAGCAGCGCGGGATAGATACGCGCGATCCGCCGGGGATAGAATTGCCGCAGGGGCATCTGCTGGATAAAAAGGATTTCCGCCATCAGCCGCCCGCTGAGCACGAAGAACAATTCCACGCCCAGTTTGCCCGCCTCGAAAGACGATATGTTCAGGAAGTGTCCGGCAAGCACGAGCAGGATCGAGGCGCCACGCCATCCATCCAGAAAGGGCAGGCGGGCATGCGACGTCTTGGCCGAGGCGACGCCGTCCGACGCGGTGTTGGCGTTGAGGCGGGAGGGATGCAGCCGTATGGCGCCATCCCTGTCCGGCAGATTGCCAATTGGAGTGGTGGATAGATGAGGTGAGGGGGTCAAACTGCGTTTCGCCTCGGGCGCTCCCTTTTGGCTGACGCACGAGTTTTGCCACAGTTGAGGGCAGGGTTCATGCCGCGATGCCGCCGAATTGATCGCATTTCATTCGCGTCAATTACCAATATGGCACTATCGCGGAGGCGTGAACCTATTCATTTCGCAAGAATGATTTTCGGATTATTGCGCAATATCCATTTTTCGCGGCCAATTTGTGCGATTCAGGAGGGTGAATATCGCCCCGGAAAAACCATTACGGTTTTATCCAGATCGGATTGAATGCAAATACGGATGCTCATTGATCGCGTTATGTCTGGCAAGGCGGCTCCCTTTTTTCGACATTCGGCATCTCGCTCTCGCCCGATTCGGACGGCATGGAAAAATTCCATGCAAATGGCACACAAGATGACGGTTAATCGCGGGTGAATTTCCCAATATTGTTAACATAGGTCGATGGTCGGGCGCTGGGCTTTCAATGCCTGTTTAATATCGTGCCGCGACTCAACACATGGCGTGATCGCTTTGATCGATCACCTTCTCCGAACCAAAGCCGCTTTGGACTGGTCGTCTTCGTTTCGGACCCAACTTTGGTTGTGCTTGGCCAAGAGTTACCGGAATACCCTTACGGTAAGGAGAAAGCTAATGGCCACCGCATCAGCTGAGATTAGGTATGAAAGTCCACCACAGGAGAAAAGCGAGATCCTGCCCGATCCGCGTCATCTTCTGGCGATTTTTCTAAGACGAATCGTTGTTTTTGTTTGTGTGGCATTGGTGGTGATGAGCGCCGTTTTGGCGGCTTTGTTCATGACCAAGCCGATCTATTCTTCAACGGCCAGCATTCTTATTGAACCGCGCAAGCTCGATCCTATTGGTGGGACGCCGGTGATGTCGGGCCTGCCCGCCGATACTTATGTGGTCGATACGCAAACTCGCCTGATCGGTGCGCCCGAAGTGGCGCTGGCCACCGTGCGAGAGTTGAAACTGGCCGATAATCCGGAATTTCGCCGGGCGGATACGTCCAATTCGACCGCGCTGCCCGCGGTGAAGGACAGCGGCGGACAGGCCGTGCCGATGACGGCGGGTGAACGCAATGCCGTGGCCAGCCTGTTGGGCCGCCTGCGGATTCAGCGGTCGGGTCTGACCTATGTCATCGATGTGACGGCCACGGCGCAATCGCCCGACATGGCCGCCGCCATCGCCAACAGTATTGCGCGGCAATATCTGGCGACCCAGCGCGCGACCAAGCAGAATGAAACCGAACAGGCCGGCACCTTTGTTTCGGCCCATGCCGATGAATTGCGCCGCACGGCTTTGGAAGACGATGCCAAGCTGCAGGCCTATATCAATTCGCACAACCTGATGAGCGCACAGGGCGCAACGGTTGCCGAACAGCAGGTTTCGACTCTTAACGAGCAGATCGCCACTGCACGCGCCAATTACGCCCAGACCGTGGCCCGTTACGAGGCCGCGCGGTCGCAATTGTCGAGCGGCGGCAGCGGCGGTGTGGGCGCGGTGGTCCAGTCCGAAACGATCCGTTCCATGCGCATCCAGGAATCGCAACAGAGCGCGCAACTGGCCGAATTGCAGGCGCGTTATGGCGACCTGCATCCTGATGTGATCAAGGCCAAGCGCAATCTGGCCGATGTGCGTCAGCAGATCGCGGCGGAAACGGCACGAATTCTGGCCTCGCTGCGCGCCGATGTGTCGGCGGCCAGCTCGAACCTTGCCTCGCTTCAGGCCAGCCTTGGCGGTGCGCGCAGCTCGCTGGTGGCCAATGGCTCGGCGCAGGTCGGCCTGTCCGATCTTCAGCGCAAGGCAGAGGCCAGCAAGACCGTCTATGCCAATTTCCTTCAGCGTTCGAAGGAAGTTGAGGGGCAGGTCAAGGTTCCGCTGCCCGATGCCAGCATTGCCGCCATCGCGCGCCCCGGTGAAAAGCCGCTTTGGCCCAATTATCCGCTGGCCCTGATGCTGGGCGGAATTGTGGCGGTCATGCTCGGTCTGGTGGCCGTGGCGGTGGCCGAATATCTGGATGACAGCATCAGCACGCGTCAGGATATTGTGAAGAACCTGCATGTTGAGTATGCGGGCGGTCTGCCCGACATCAACAAGCTGCCCAAGGTTCAGGCCCAATGCGCGCCGGAGGATTACGTCCTCGACTACCCGTTCTCGGTCTATACCGAGGCCGTGCGCAACATTGGCGCTTTCCTCAAATTGAACCGGCCCGGCGCGTCCAAGGTCATTACGCTGGCTTCTTCGTTGCCGCGTGAAGGCAAGACGACGCTGGCGATCAGTCTCGCTCGCGTGCTGGCCGAAGGGCATGCGCGGGTGCTGCTGATCGATGGCGACTTGCGCCGTTGTTCGGCCAGCCAGTTGCTGGTTCCGGGCGCGCGTCATGGTCTGATCAACGTGCTCGATGGCAAGGTTTCGCTGGCCGATGCACTGGTCAAGGATGAGCGGAGCAACCTTGTCGTCCTGCCCGCTCTGGTCAAGGAAATGTCGTCCGGCGCGTTTCAGGCCGAAGCCATCGGTGCGCTGATGACCCAGTTGCGCCAACAGTTTGACGTCATCATCATCGATACGGCGCCTGTTCTGGCGGTGGCCGATACGCGCCTGCTGGGCTGGCTTTCGGACTCGACCCTGATGGTCTGCCGCTGGCGCAAATCCAGCATCAAGGCCGCGAAGGTTTCGGTCGATATCCTTAACCAATCCGGCGCTCGCGTGGTGGGTACGGCGCTGTCTTTGGTCGATACCCGCAAATATGCCTCAATCGGCGTGGGCGAGGCCTATGGCTATCATCGTAGCCTTGCGACCTATCATTCGTAAATTGGGCGAGAATATGATCCCCGCGGAATGGAGGATGCCGTGAATAAGGCGCGAATGCCCCAATCCGGGCGGGAGATGCAGATCCAGGAAGCGCTGAAAATGTGCCGCGTGTTCTTTGTGAACGCGGGAATTTTCAGCGCCTTCCTGAACATTCTCTATCTCGCACCCACGATTTATATGCTTCAGGTCTATGACCGTGTGGTTCCGACGCGTGGTTTTGCCACGCTCGGGCTGCTCACCCTGTTGTTTGTCGCTTCGGCGGCGACCATTGCGGTGCTGGACCTGATCCGCACCCGCTTGTTCGTGATCGCCAGCCAGCGGCTGGACGTGCAACTGTCGGGCAAGATTTTCGACGCCCTGATGCGGGCGGGGGCCAACAGCGGGACGGTCACCAATTCCACGCTGATGCGTGAATTTGACCAATTGCGCGGGGCTTTGACCGGGCAAGGCATGCTGGCCCTGTTCGACCTGCCATGGGCGCCGATCTACATCATCGTTTGTACGATATTGCACCCCTATCTGGGCATTTTTGCCACCGTGGGCGGGCTGATCCTTGGCTTGCTCAGTTGGGTAAACGAAAAGATTACCAAGGCGGCCATTCAAAAGGTCCATGGTGCAAACCAGTCGGTTTTTCAGGCCATGGACAGCGCGCTGAACAATGCCGGTGTCATTGGCGCTTTGGGCATGCGCCCGTCCTTTGTCCGGATCCAGATTGGAGAGAGGCTTTCGACCAATCTGATCACGGCGCGGGCCGGGTTGCAGACGGCGGTTATCACATCCTTTGTGAAGGCGATCCGGTTGATGCTGCAATCGCTGGCGCTGGGGCTGGGCGCCTATCTGGTGATCAGCCAGCAGATGTCGCCCGGCGCGATCTTTGCGGCCTCGCTGCTGGTTTCGCGCGCTTTGTCGCCGATCGAAATGGTCACGGCCGCGTGGAAAAGTCTGGCGCAGGCGCGTTCGGCCTATGAGCAGATCGGAAACCTGTTCGAAGGCGTCGGGCCGGTGCCGCAACGCACGTGGCTGCCCGAGGTTCAGGGGCGGCTTCAGGTCGAAGCCTTGAGCGTGGCATCTCCTGCGCGCGATCGCCTCCTGCTTCAGGGGATCAGCTTTGGCCTGCTGCCGGGCGATATGTTGGGCGTGATCGGGCCGAGCGGGGCGGGCAAATCGACTTTGGCGCGCGCGCTGGTCGGGATTGCGCCTTTGGTGAATGGCGCGGTGCGCATTGATGGCGCCGCTCTGGCCGATTGGCCCGAACGCCAATTGACCAGCGCCATCGGCTATGTCCCACAGGAACCGACGCTGTTTCGCGGGACAATCAAAGAGAATATCGCCCGCTTTCAGGAAACCTTCCCCGGCGAAGGCGGCCTCGACGCCGAGGTCGTGCGTGTGGCGCAATTGAGCGGCGTGCATGAATTCATCCTGCGCCTGCCCAAGGGGTATGACACCGAACTCAGCTATAATGGCAGCGGCCTTTCGGTCGGACAGGCACAGCGCGTGGCTTTGGCGCGGGCGCTGTTTGGCGGGCCGCGCCTGCTGGTGCTGGACGAGCCCAATTCGGCGCTGGACGCCGATGGTGAGATGCATCTGATCCGAACTTTGGCCGAATTGCGCAAAAGGCGGGTGACTATCGTCGTTGTCGCCCATCGCGCGGGCATTCTGGCCGATGTGGACAAGTTGTTGGTCATTCGTGACGGCCGCGCGGAAATGTTCGGCCCACGCAAGGATGTGATGGAGCGCCTGTCGGGCGGTCAAGCGGTCATGGCGCCGCAACCATCGGAAAAAGCGGCGGAGGATTGATCTATGTCGGACAGTAATATCGTTGCGATGGAGGTCGTCAGCACCGAAAAGATGATGATCTCTAGCGGGATCAGAACGATCGAGGAGGATAGCAAGCGCGATATCTGGGGCGGATGGGCTGTTATCCTGCTGTTCTTTCTGGGCTTAGGCATCTTCTCCTTCATGGTTCCGTTGGACAGCGCCGCCACGGCGGAAGGGGCCGTGACGGTCTATGGCAACCGCCAGACGGTCCAGCACCGCGATGGCGGCGTGGTCAGCGCGCTCTATGTTCAGGAAGGGCAGCAGGTTAAAGCGGGCCAAATCCTGCTCGAACTCAACGGCGGCGAAGTGGTCGCCAATGAACGCGCTCTGGCCAGTCAGGTGATCGGGCTTCAGGCGGAAAAGGCGCGTTTGATGGCCGAATTGGTCGGTCAACGCGCCATGTATGAACCGGTCAGCTTTGCTCACCTTGATCCGCAAGACCGCAAGCTGGCCGATGATGCCATGCGGCTTCAGCGGGCCGTGCTGGACGCGCATTACACCGCCATCGGGCAACAGCGTCGGATCCTGCAAAAACAGGCCGCCCAGTTGCAGGAACGCCGCAGCGGCTTGACCAAGCAACTGACCTCCGCCGAAAAGCAGGCGTCGCTGTTTGATGATGAATTGGCGGGCGTGCGGGCTCTGGCCGAACAAGGCTATGCCAGTATGAACCGCGTGCGCGAACTGGAACGCGCGCGGGCGCAATTGTCGGGGCAAAATGCCAGCCTGTCGGCCGATCACGCCTCGGTGGGGGCGCAATTGGGCGAAACGCAAATGCGGTCGATGTCTTTGGGCACCGATAATGACCGCGTGGCCGCCGATGAAATGCGCAAGGTGGATGAAAATCTGGCCGATATCCTGCCCAAATGGAATGCGGCGCGCCATCTGGTCGAAGCCACAAAGATCCGGGCGACGGCATCGGGTTCGGTGGTGGGCCTTTCGGTCTTTACCGTGGGCGGCGTCATCGGCGCGGGCCAGAAATTGATGGAAATCGTGCCCAAGGAGGCCAATCTGGTCGTCACGGCCAAGGTCAATCCCAATGAGGCCAATGACCTGCGTGTCGGCGATGTGGCCGAATTGCGCTTTCCTTCCCTGCACGAACGTCGTTTGCCGATGATTGAGGGCAAGGTGACGCGGGTTTCGGCCGATATCCTGTCGGATGAAAAGTCGAACACATCCTATTACACGATCGAGGTGACGGTCGATCCTGCCGATATTGAAAAGATCAACCAGCTCAAGGGGCGGACCTCCGCTTTGAAGCCGGGCCTGCCCGCACAGGTGCTGGTCAAGGCGAAGAAGCGCACTTTGATGGAATATCTGCTGGAACCCTTCCGTCAGGCCCTGTGGCGCAGCGGGCATGAGCTGTAATCAGGCATAGAAAAAGCCCCCTTGGCGGTTCCACACCGCCAAGGGGGCTTTTTCATATGGACCTTATTCAACGACGTTCAGATAGCCCACCTTGATCAACCACGCCGCATGGCGCAGCAAAATCGGCGGCGGCACATCGGGGATCGCGGTCATCAGGGCGCCGATCTGAACCTTCTGACCATTCATGATGGCCCCGATCCGGGCGATCAGCTGGGCGGGAGGCAGCAAGTTTTCGACCAGCCGCGTGGCGTCCAGATTGACCCCAGCATCGGCTCCCGGCCCCACCCAAACATTGGGCGTCAGGTGGCGCGTGGCAAATCCCGCAAAGATGGTGAAAGGATCGCTGGCCGCCGGATCGGGCGATTGGTGGCGCATCAGGGCGGGCGGAGCCTTTGCCCTGATCTCGGCCAATTCGGCCCACAGGTCCTGATACGCCCGGATCACCACGGGCCAGTCATAGAGGGCTTTGACGCGCGCCTTGCCCGCGGCCCCCATCTTGACCCGCAACGCAGGATCGGCGGCCAGTGTCGAGAGAGCCTTTGCCGCCGCATCAATATCCGCGCTGGTGAACTGGCTGACCGATCCGATATAGGCGTCGTAATTGATCCACCCTTCGGCGTAAAATCGCGCAATGTCACCGGCATGTCCCGGCGGCGGTTGAGTGGTGGGAATCAAAAAACCGGTTTCTCCATCCACGACACTGTCGCGAAAACCGTCCCAGTCGGACACCACCACCGGCAGCCCCGCCGCCATGCCCTCGACTGGGGCCAGTCCAAAGCTTTCCTGAACATTGTCGGCCAATTGATAGAAGATGTCGGCGGCCGCCCACGCTTCCCTACGTAGGTTTGCCTTGCGCCCGTCGACAAAGGAAACGCGGACCGACGGGGCCAATCGTGCCGCCGCCTGGCGAAAGGCGGCCTGTTGGTGGTCATTGGCGAACCAACCGACAAACAACATCGCCATTTTTCCGCCATGGGGCACATGGGCCGCTGCGCGCTCCAACGCCATCAGCATCGGCGCCGGATTGGCTTTCGCATGCATGGACAGGCGGCCAACATAGACACAGGCCACGTCATGCCGGTCGATACCCAGCTTTTGCCGCGCCTTGTTCCGCAATCCGTCCAACCCGTCAAAGTCATTCGCGGCCACGGCCAGCGGGATCACCGGCAATTGCGGCAAATCCAGCGCACGCGCGCCATAGCGCTCCACCGCGAAGGCCTGCTGCTGCTCAATCAGGCGCAGGGTCACATCGCGGATCGCCCGCGACGGGCAAATCAGCGCGTCCCACGCATGGAACGGCGCCGATACCAATTCGGTCACCGCGCGCATCGCCCGGTCGCTGGACAAAGTATGGGTCAAGCCACAGATGCTGTAGCGCGCCGCGCCAAAATAGCGCCTGCGCCATGCATGTTCGGTCAGGCTGGGATGATAGCAGAACAGAGTCCCGGCTTGTTCCAGCCCCGAAACGTCACGGGTGTTCATACAATGGGCGCGGGCCGACGGGGCCAATTGCTTGACCACCTGTTCAAAGCTGGCTCCGTCGGCGGCGGAACGCACGAGGGCGCCGAAATCATCGCCACCGGAATGTTTCAAATAGGCCCGTAAAAATCCTTCGCCCGCCGCCTGTCGCCCCATGGGGGTTTGATTTTGCATGGAAAAGGCTTCGGGCACATAATCAATCGTGGCCAAAGCCCGCACACGATCCATCAGCGGTTCGGCAATGGTCACGCCGCCACCAGCGCGCCCGCTTGTTCATCCCACGCCAGGCGCGTTTCGACCGGCTTGATCAGAAAGCTTTCCGCATCCGCCGCCTTGGGCGTATCGACCAGCACCGCCTCCAGGCTGGGATAGGCCGATTGCGCCACGATCAGCGGTTCAAACGAAGGGCCGGCCACTTTGACATAGCGGTCGCCGCGCCGCTCCCACCCGGCCATGGAGACTTGATCATAGCTGCCCAGATCAGCCGCAGGAAAGCTGTCCGGCGTTTGAGCGTCAGGGGCAAAGGGCAGGACCAGCCGGGGGCTGAGGCTCTTTTCCCGCAAGGCAAGGCCGATGGCGTCCAGACGGGCGCGGCCTTCATCATCCAGCACCCGCGAAGTCAGCACCGCCGCACATGCGCCGGGCAAATCGGCGGTCGCGCGTTGCCGCCGCATCCGGTCCACCCGCGCCTGAATTGGCAAGGCAAGCAGGGCCGCCGCCCCCGGATTACGGGCCATTTCGGCCAATGCGACGCCCCATTGCCTCCCCTTGATCGCGCCGACCAGCGTGTCAAAGGCCAGCGCCCGATCCAGTGACGCATGTCGTTCCAGTCTGGCGGCCTCAACCTCGGTCTGTCCCGCGATGCGCTGTGAAAATTCGATATCGGCCTGCTTCAGCGCCTCAATCTGGGCGCGCTTCAACTTGGCCGAATTGGAGCTGGAATGCTTGCGATAGAAATACCACGGTTCGGGCAGAAGGTAGAATTCCAGCCCATGTTCGAGCAGACGCAGCAGGAAATCATAATCCTGCGCCAACCGTAGGGCGGGGTCATACCAGACGCCGCTATCCCGCCATTTTTCGGCGCGCACCATCGGTTTGACATAACCGAGCGAACCATACCGGCCATACATCGGATTGCCGCGCACAAAATCGGCCAACGAGACATGATGCCCGCCGCGCGCATGTTTGCCCCCCAGCAGGCCGTGGGGCGCACGTTTGCCATCATCGTAAAAGGTCAAAAGATCATCGGCGATAATATCCGCGCCTTGTTCATCGGCGGCCTCGATCAGCTTGGCAAGGCGGTGTGGATACATCAGATCATCGCTGTCCAAAACGGCCAGCCAGCGCCCATTGGCGTGACGCAGCGCCATGTTGCGCGCGACCGCCGACCCGGAATTGCGTTCCAGCCGATGCACTTGGACAAGGCCGGGGAATTCATCGGCCATGGCCTGTGCCACCGCCACGCTGCCGTCGGATGAGGCGTCATCGACAAACACAACCTCGACCGAAACGCCGCATTGTTGCAGGGCCGAGCGGATCGATTGCGCGATATAGGGTTCGCAATTGAAATTCGGCATGATGATCGAAACGTCGAATGTCGGCATGGCACCGCCTTTATAAATAAGCTGTGCAGCCCGCCGGTCACCTTGCGCATCATGGCGTCAAAGGTTCAGCGCCTGCGCCGTCAAATCTATCAGCCTTGTCCGGCCATTGCTCATCCAAATGGCTCTTTTCTGGTGGGATTATAAGTAAGAACCCGCGTATTTGGATCGACTTTGTCCGGGCGCGCGGTATGATTCTTTATGATTTATGAAAAAAGGCGCCGACGTGTGCGAACACGCCGGCGCCTTTTTTTGAGTGACTGCATTCAGCGAATGCGTTCACATCAAATCAATACCACTTAATATCGCCCGAAGCCGACGACAGGGCCTGACCATTGAGGGACACGATGCCGATCGTATAGTCATGGCCGGTCGCGGCGTCATGCAGGTTGTAGTAATAGAGCACAGCGTCCGGGCTGGTCGTCGGGGCGGTATAATGCGTCGACGTACCCGTCACGGTCAGGGTCGAACCAGCGCCAAAGCCGGTCAGCAGCAGCAGGTCATTGTTGCCCGAAACCCAGGTCGCAGCGCCCTGAAAATCGGTGATCAGCTTCTGGGTCGTCGCGCCCGAGAGCGAGGCGTCCAGATCGGCGGCCTTGATCAGGAACGTGTCATTGCCCGCACCGCCCGACATGCGGTCGATGCCCGAACCGCCCCAAAGCGTGTCATTGCCCGCGCCGCCGTCGAGACGGTCGTTACCGGCGCCGCCGTACAGCTTGTCATCGCCTGCACCGCCCAGAAGATAATCGTTGCCGGTGCCACCGATGAACGTGTCGCCATAGGCCGAGCCGTAGACGGTGTTGCCGCTGTTATCGAGGGTCTGGGTCACTGCGCTGGTTGAATAGGTATAGTTATAGGTAGCCATAAAATCGCCTCCACTGGCACTGGCGGACCGAATCTAATCATTCCCCTCCAGTTCGCTTTGCATTCTAGCCCAAAGAAGAAAGTGGTAAATACGAAAAAAATACTTTTCAAACCACTATGAACCAAAATTTATCAAGTGAATATGCCGTGGCAAACAATGGCTTGGAGTAATTTTGGTTGCAAGAAAAGAGGTATTTTGGATTAAGTTTATTAAATTAAGGGTTAATACTTAAATATTGGTCCGCGAATTTGCCTTCGTGGTGGGCCGATCTGGGGTGATGGAGAAATCTTCGCGACAATCGTTCGGCGCAATCTTGCGCATGAAACCGTTATGGGACCGCGTCGATTCGTTCCTGCGGCTTCGCTGGTGTGAAATGCCGATGGGTGCGACTTGCGCCTGATCTCCTCCAAAGGCGATCCATCTGTCCTTTCCCCTATGCGGCCTTGCGGATTAGCGTTTAGGAAGAAGGGGCGGCATTCTGGCTGATCGTCTTCGAATCTATCCCATTTTTTACTGGGTGATCCATGGACCAATTCAGTCAGCCTCTGTTCTCGCCCATTCCCATGGGCCCGGTTGCCCCGGTGCGCCCCATTCATGGCGCGCTGCGCATGACGGGGGAAACGTGGATTTCGCTGGCGACCTTTGCGCTGCTCCTGTTCCTGCCCCAATCGCATGGGGCCTCGCCCTATCTGCTCATCGGCCTTTACACTGTGATCACAATCCTCCGCCCGGCGGAATCGACGCGCCGGATGCAGGGGCGGTGGATTTTGTTCGCCCCGGGATTTTTTGCCTTGCTTTCGGTTGCGTGGTCGATTGAACCGATCACCACGCTTCGGCTCAGTCTGGAGCTTATCTTTACGATCTATATCGGCCTGTGGCTGGCGGGTTCTCCGCGCCCCGGTGACGTGCTGGCCGGGCTTGCGCTGGCGGGCATGGTCTATCTGCTTCTGGCGCTGGTTTTGGGGCAAACGGTGGCGGTGGGGCTGACGCCGGGCCAAACGGCTTTCTCCGGCTTCAATTCGGGCAAGAATCTGTTTGGTGATATTGCCGCCATCGGCATTCTGGCCATGGTCGGGCTGCATTTCGAAATCTGGATGAAGCGTCCGATTGTCACCTTCCTGCTCTTGCTTGCTCTGTTGGCGGAGGTGAACGCCATTATCCTCTCGCAATCGGCGGGGGCGATTGTGGCCGGTTTCGGTGGCTGCGTGGTGATGGTGCTGATGGTGGTCATGGGGCGTGTGGGGCCGGTTGTTCGCGCGTGGCTGCTGATCCTGCTGGCGCTTTCGGCTTTGCTGGCGTTGACCGCCTATCTGGTGGCGGGCGATGCGTTGATGCAGGCCTTGCTGGCTATGTTCAACAAGGATCCGACGCTGACCGGGCGCCAATATCTCTGGGCCAGATCGGAAGATATTATTGCCGGTCATTCGGTTCTGGGGCTGGGCTACAGCGCGTTCTGGGTGCCGGGCAATATCGATGCCGAAGGACTGTGGACCTGGGCGCGTATTCCGGCGCGGTCCGGTTTCAATTTTCACAACACGATCATCGAAAACCTGGTCGAGGTTGGCTATGTCGGCGTGGCCGTGCTGGGTGTCACGGCCTTGGTGGGGACGGCGGGCCTGTTGCTCCGGTCTATGCGCCATGGTGAAACGGCCGCGGCCTGTTGGCTGGCGATCCTTGCGTATGAATGCACGCGCATTCCGATTGAGGCTTTGGGGCCGCTGCCTTTCTATCATACCACGGTGCTGGTCTGGGTCGCATGGGGCATGGCATGGCCGCATGCGGGGCATCGTAAAGCGGAAATGGCGCGCTATGATTAGGCGTGGCCGTGTTGGGCTCTGGGCCGTGGCTTGTACGGCTTTGCTCTCATGGGCGGGCGGATGCGCCGGGGCAAAGGAAAGCCCGCCGACGCCCTTGGCGGAACCCGCGCCCTCGGCCAGCCTGCCTTTTGCCGTGCATTTGACCTTTCAGGATGAATTCGACGACTTCTCACTCTTTGACGAAAACAGCTTTGCCGGACGTTGGCGCACTCAATTCGGCTATGGCGGCCCATCGGCGGTCGAAAGCCGCAGCTTGGTCAGCAATGGAGAGCGGCAGGCCTATGTTGATCGCGCTTTTCGCGGCGTGGGCGCCGCAACGATCAACGTCGATCCGTTCCGTGTCGCCAATGGCGTTTTGACCATCACCGCGGAAAAAGCGACGCCTTCGACCAAGGCGGCGATCTGGGGGCTGGATTACACCTCCGGCATGATCGCCTCACGCTTCAGCTTTGCCCAGCGTTATGGCTATTTCGAAATGCGCGCTGCTTTGCCGGTGGGAAAGGGATTATGGCCGGCCTTCTGGCTGTTGCCGATAGACAAAAGCTGGCCGCCGGAAATTGACATTGTTGAGGCGATTGGCGGGGACCATCTCTATTTCACCCCCCATTGCCCCGGCCAGCGGAGTCAGCCTGCGGGCGACAGGAAACTGCCCAATCCCACGGCGTTTCATACATTTGGCCTGTTATGGACGGCACAACGCCTGCACTGGTATGTTGACGGGCAACTGGTGGCCGAGGCGCCGACCTGCCCGGCGATGCGGCGGCCGATGTACATTTTGGCCAACCTGGCCGTGGGGGGCAAATGGCCGGGCAATCCCGACGCCAGCACGGCTTTCCCGGCGCAGATGAAGCTGGATTATATCCGCGTCTGGCAATTGCCCGACGCCATGGCGCGCGATTGATCGCCGCAAATTTCGTAAGGATTTAGGGGGCACTTATGTCTGGGTCGGCCGGTTATGGCAAAATGCATACGGCGATTTCGGCGGTCAATGCCGGGCTGGCGGTGTTGGCGCCGTTGGGCATGTTTGTCTATTTCAGCCGCCATTTGCCCCCGACCATCATGGGGGTGATGGCCTTTTGCCTTGCCTGGGTTGAGGTGTTGAAGGCCCTGTGTCCCAATGGCTTGTACGAGGCCATGCTGGTCGACCGCGAGGCGGATCGCGCGCGCGACGCGGCGGCGGGCGGATTGCTGATGGCCTGCGCTTTGGGGGCCAGTGCCATTTATATGGGCGTGGTGTTGTTGTCCTTGCCGCGCATGGGCGGTGCGGGGCTGACACTGGCGGCGGTCTGTGTCGGGGCGAAACTGACCTTTGACACGCTGGCCCAGCATCCCACCGCTTTGCTCGCCCGGAGGCAGGCCTATGGCGCCATGGCCTCGCGCGGGTTGTTGAGCAATGTGGGCGGTATTGTGGTGGGGCTGGCCATGTCGGATCGGGTGGGGCCGGTCTGGGGCATGGTGGGCTATTATCTGGGCCAATCCATGCTCAACTGGCTGGCAGTGATTGTTGCGGGCGGCGGGGCGGTGGTATCGCTCCACTGGCGCAAGGCCGCGCCCCTGATGCCGGTGGCATGGATGTCCAGCCAGGTGCGGGCGATCGGTACGCTCAACAATTTCCTCGATCAGGTGTTGATCGGTGCGATCCTGACGCCCGCCACCCTTGCCATGTATAATCTGGGCAAGAGGGTGGATATGGCCCAGATTGCCGCCTCGCAGGCCTTTGTGTCCACGCTCTATCAACCCCGGTTTGCCGCGCATCAGGGCGATGGTCTGAGCCGCGATTTCCGAAAGGCGATGGCGATGATGACCTTTCTGTTCGGTGTGCCCAGCGCGGTGCTGGTGGTCCATGCCGATACGGTGGTGTCGCTGATTTTCGGCGCGCAATGGATGATGGCCGCGCCCGTGGTGCAAGCGATGGCGATTGGCGGATATTCACGTGTAATCGCCAATGTTCAGGGGGCCTATTTTTCCACCCATGGACAAAACCGGCTGCTGCGCAATCGCACGTTGATTTCGACGGCGATGACCATTGGCCTTGTGGCTTTGGCGCGCTGGATCGGCATGGCGGAGGTGGCTTGGGCGATCACGCTCAAGAATGTCGCGGTGTGCTTGTGGTCGGCGCGATTGACCCGGCATTTGATGCCGCTGCGCGATTTCGGCGCGGTCGTGATTGGCCTGCCTGCGGTGGGCGTGGTGGGCGCCTTGGCGGTGGTGTTGGCCGGCGGGGCGCAGGCCGCCGCCTATGGCTGGATGGGGACAGTTGCGCTTTGGGCCATGTCGGGCTGCGCGGCCCTGTTGGTGGCGGGGGTGGTTCATCAGATCATGGCGGGCGGCGACTGGCGGCGGATGCTGCGCCCTGCGGTTCGCGCTTGATCGCGGCGGCGTGCGGGAGGTGGAGGTCAGTAGGTGATTGACGCGGAAGCTTTTGCGCCATGTGAGGCGGCGCTGGTCGATGCAAATCGACGGATTTTGAGGTTTTCCGTCTTGAAGCTAACGCTCCGGAGACGGTGCCAAAGCTTCGGCTGCCTGAATGACAGCAATCGCCCCACAGGCGGACGCTATTGATAGCGATGAATCGCGTTAATCTTGGGATGCTGGGCGTCCAAGAACATATACGCTCGGCCCAGAAGCGCCTGTTTTCCGAAGTCATCGAACTTATTTGAACCAAGCGGCGTTATCAGAACCTCAGACTCTGTGAGGCCTGCCAAATGCATTTTCTCAATTTCTGACCAGTGAGCCGTGGCCACCTCCTTCAACACGACATTGACGGCGGGGTGGTTGTAGCGAACGAGGATGTTCCCATCATCCATAGGCGTAGGGTTCATATCCGGATGGGAGCCAAGTATTTGGGCGAGCGTCTTTAAAGCGAAGGCCGTTGCAGCCGCGTCAGCCAGTCCATCTTCGAGTATGACGCAAGTGCCATGTGCGAAGACTACAAAATCCCGTCTGCCATTTGTATAGTAGCTCACGCGCCCAACGACTTCGTCAAGCGGCTGTTCGAATGAAGGATGCCATGTTGGAACCGGGGGGAAGCGCGTGACTGCCTCGCTCGCCTTCGCTGCGCCAAAAACGATTGCGCTGATAAGGCTCGCGATGAACGACCGTCTTACCATATCCCCACCCTTTCAAACCATCCGAATGCACCGCGTACCTAACAGGCAGATGCGTTGAGAGCTACGTCCGCTCACCACCAATCCCGGCCATAGCCAGCGCTATGCGCCCCAAAAAACTTTGCCGACATCCCCCCGCCGCGAAGCGGCTTTCAAAACCAGTCCGTCGGCGTCGGGGCGCGTCATTGCTTTTCGGGCGCAACAGGGACAGTAAAGGGATTGCAAAGGGCACCCGCCCTTTGCCCGCCGGAGGCATCCCCCTTTAATCGGCCTAAGCCGGGGCGGAATATTCGCGATAGGGTGCAAATCCCAGCGCCGAGGCAAAGACCCCGACGTGCAGCGCGGCGCGCAACACATGGCCGGCGGCCTTGGGCGGGCGGGGCAGGTTGAGCGCGGCCAGCAGCAGGAAAATGCCGGCCTTGACCATGGCCATGGCTGAACCTTTGATCATCTGCCCATCCTGACGCAGGACGATGAAATGGACCTGTCCGCTGCGGAACCGCCGCTTGATCAACCAGCCCAGCGTCATGCGTGACAGCGGCGTGGGTTCCTCGACCACTGCGCCGGGGGCATAGGCCAGTTTCCCGCCGCGCATGTACATTTCGCGAAAGAAGATCGTGTCCTCCCCCCCGATTTGCCCCAGTTCTTCGCGGAAGCGTAGTCCATGGCGGCGAACAAAATCCATGTCGATCAGGACATTGCACGTATACCCCTTCCACGGCGGGTCCTGCGGGGCCATCTGGTTGGAGTGGAAATCTTCCCCCGCGATCCACGATGGCGCGCCGCTTTCGGGATAGATCGCGCGGGCGATCCCGAACACCGCTTGCTGCCCTTGGCGATGGGCCAGAAGGTTGGCGACCCAATCGTCCATCGCCACTTCATCATCATCCATAAAGGCCAGCCAGCGCGTCGTGCAGGCGTCCAGCCCGGCATTGCGCGCCGTGGAAATGTTGAAGCGCGGCGCGTGGATATATTCCAGATCCAGCCCGTTTGCCCGTCCCATCGCAACGATGTCGGGACGGCGGCGATCATGGTCGTCATTGTCGATCACCAGTATGCGCAACTGTGTCTGATCGGGCATGATCTGTCGGCCCAGAGAGCGCAGCGCATCCTCGATCTGGGGGCGGCGCAGGGTGCAGATCGCGACCGTCACCTGTTCAGGCGCGTCGGTCGAAGCGGTCATCATTGTGTCAGCAAGGTTGTTCACCCGTCTGGCCCCTTTTCAGAGATGAAATTACAATTGCACGCCGCGACGTTGCGCCATCGAGGGGAAATAGGCCTCGACCGCCCGCATACTGCCTTCGCGTGAGAAATGGCCGTAATCGACGAAGTAATAGGCGGAACCGGACTTGTACTGACAAAGGCGGCCATCACAAAAGGCGCCCATCGGGTCGATGAAACTCGCGCCCTTGGTCAGAGCGACCATCCTTGCGTTGAAATCGGCGTCCACCGACGTCATCCACCGGCTTTTGTCCCCCTGCGTCATTTGACCCGAAAGATAGTCGATCCGCTGAACGTCCATCGCAAATTCGGGCGATTGGCCGATGATGATCACCCGCACCCCGGCACGGCGCAGAGTCTCAATCGTATCGGGCAATTCGAGCAGGGTGTGCCGGGGCACATCGGTCCATTTCGCGGCCATTACGACGGTGTCAATATGCTGCTGACGGATCAGATCGGGGATACGCTGGTTCGATTTCCGACATCCCGTGCGCGCCAGCGAATTATAGCTGAGCAGCGGAGGGCATCCGGCAAACGTATATTGCAACACGTCCGAGTTGATCAGCGCGCCATGGCGCAAAATGCCCGGCGTATATTGCGCGGCAAATGAATCGCCCCACAACAGAATGCGCCCCTTTTCTCCGTGGATGCGGGTGCATTTGGCCGCATCCCAATCGATGGGCGTGGTGGGGTCCTGATGGAAACATTGCGCGCCGCCCCAATCCTCCAGACCGGCGACCTTTTGCTGATGCCAAAGGGGATAGCGTCCGGCAAAGCCATCGCCCATTACCGGAACCAGTCCAAAAGCCACCCCGGCCAGCCCGGTGGCCACGCCGCCCACGATCACATGGCGCATATAGCGCGGATCGATATGGCGGGTGGGCTGTTCAATAAAGCGCCATGACAGCAGGCCCAGCATCAGGCTGATGGCGGCCATGATCAGGCCCTCAACCGGGGTGGGTGCGCGCAACATGCGATATTGGAACAGCGCGGCGATGGGCCAATGGACCAGATAGACCGAATAGGAAATCCACCCGATCCACACGGCGGGACGCCATGACAGAGCGCGGCCCACCATGCTCAATTCCGAACGACCACGGGCATTCGTCCCGGCCGCAATGCAGAATGCCGTGCCAAGGCAGGGGAGCAGCGCATACCAGCCGGGGAACGGGTCATCCTCATGCAGGAACAACATGCCCGCGCCGATCAAACCCGCGCCGATAAAACCAAGCGCTTCTCGCTGTGTTCGGGACAATGACAAATCGGGATCGCGCGTGGCCAGCCAGACCCCGATCAGCAATTCCCAAGCGCGCGAGGGCAGACCGAAAAAGCCGAATGTCGGCGCCAGAAAGATCGCGGCAACGCTGGCGCACAGGCTGATCAACATGATGACCGCCAGCGCCCACAGGCTTTTGCGCGTGGACAGGCGCGTCAGGGCATAGATCAGGATCGGCGCGAAAATATAGAATTGCTCTTCGACCGAGAGCGACCAAGTGTGCAGCAAAGGTTTGGTTTGCGCCGCGCTGGCGAAATAGCCCGAAGTTTTCCAGAAATAGAAATTGGAGGCAAAGCCGCTGGCCGCCGCCGCCGATTTGCCAAAATCGATCAGATCATCGGGCAGCAGCAGGAAATAGCACGCAACACTGGTCAACAGCAGCGTGGCGGCAAAGGCCGGCGTGATGCGGCGAAAGCGTTTGAAATAGAAATTGCCGATGCTGAAACGCTCTTTGGCAATATCGTGATGGATGCTCTTGGTGATGACATAGCCCGAAATCACAAAGAACACATCGACGCCGGTATAACCGCCGGGGATGAAGCTGAACCCGAAATGGAACAGCAGCACCGACAGAATGGCGACGCAACGCAGGCCGTCAATGTCATCGCGCCTGGCCGAAACAATCATCCCATGCTCCTGTTACCTGCCGCCAAAGGGTTGGAATGCGCTGCGGGTTTGGGAGGGCTTTGACCGCCTGGCGATTGCCCGTCCGCCCCGGATCAGAAGAAGCGCTCACCCACCTTGACCGTGTCGCCCGGTTGCAGTTGCAAGGGCGTGTTGGCGTCGGCCTTGACCGGGTGATAGCTGTCCTCGCTATTGTGCCGGACCATGATTTTCTTCTGGCTGGCGCGATAGGTGAAGCCGCCCGCCGTCGCGATGGCCTGTTCCAGCGAGAGGTTGGGGCGATAGGGATATTCGCCCGGCTTGTTCACTTCGCCCAGGACATAGAAATTGCGGAAATCGACGATTTCGACCGCCACACGCGGATCATGCAGATAGCCCGCGGCCAGTCGGTCGTGGATCGTCGTCTGAATCTCGCTGCGTGTCCGGTTTCCCGCCACCACATCCCCAATCAGTGGAAAGGAGATCAGGCCCCCGCTGGTCACCGCATATTCGCCGGTCAGCGAGGTTTCGCCGTAAACGGTGATGCGCAACCGGTCCCCTGCGCCAAAGCGATAGTCGCTGGGCACGGAAGAGGCGGCATCGGCCACATTGGCGGCGTTGATGCGGGGGGCGGGGGCGGTTTGGGCCACACCCTGTGACATTCCCAAGGGAATGGACAGGATAAGAGCAAGACCCAAGCCAAGAAAATGCCTGCCGGCTTGTGTTGAGCGCATGGACCAATCACTCCTGACAAATAACCTGTCGTCAACGCGATCAGGTGAAAGTTTGCGGACATGCATCAGCAAGCCGCATGAGGTGATTGTGCGTAGCATGAAATAATATGTATCAGGCCGTAACTGTGTTCGTTTTGAAGCAAACACCGGGTTTGCCGGTTAAGGTTTCGGGCGGATTTCTGGTGCTGATCTGGAAATAGGTTTGTGGCCCATGCATGCCACCACGGCAAATGCCCGGCATGACGGGCCATGGAGCCGATCGTGCCGGGGGCGTGCCGAACCAGA
The DNA here is from genome assembly GCF_057401885.1 of Novosphingobium sp. 550D. Taxonomy (NCBI): domain Bacteria; kingdom Pseudomonadati; phylum Pseudomonadota; class Alphaproteobacteria; order Sphingomonadales; family Sphingomonadaceae; genus Novosphingobium; species Novosphingobium sp. 550D. The sequence goes on from NZ_CM171613.1 coordinate 1,259,249, forward strand.
TTGGAGCGAATGGCTTGCTAGGGCTGAGACAGTTTGCGTCGACAGCCCAAGGCGCAAGAGGGAGAGGCCGCATGGGCTGCGGCCGAATCGAAGCGGTAATGTGTTAATTAAGAAGCAGGTTGGCGAGACCAAAAACCGCGCCCCAAGTCAGTGCCGTGCCAGCAGCCAGAAGGCCAAGGCGGACTGCGGGAGAATATTTGCCGTCAAAGCGAACCGTTTCCGAAACAACCTTCTGCGGCACGATGCGATACTTGCTGGTGCGGCGAGAATGCTTTTCGAACATCACTTTGATAACTCGATTGTCCTGCGGATTGTGGTCCACGTTATTCGCGGTTGCCAAAGAAAGTCCGATCACACTGTTCAGTTTCATTTGACACATCCTTCTGCTGTGCCCCCCCTTCTACACAACTAGGACTTATTCTTCGTTAGCATCACTGGTTTATCATAAATTCCATTGGAGTACGGGTTGTTCCATATTTGGGCATGAGCGTCTTGTTTGCGGGTTTGAGCGCGGCGGTCGTTCGCCACGTCCAATAAGGCGCCCATGAAAAAAGCCCCACCAGATCGCACCGAACGCCGGTCTGATGGGGCCTGTTAAAATGTTATATTTCGGGAGGGAAATGGGATCGGGCGGGAGCAGTCGATTGAATTGATAAGCTCAACCGCCCGATAATAGCCTCAAGAGAGCTTAATAAGAGCCGCTTTGGCGCAGCACGGCCGGGATCGTGCCAAAGATGATCTTGCTGTACAGTATCGGGCTGCGCGTGCGGACATACAGGACATCCATGGCCACGCGGCGGCGATAGGACGTGTCGTTGCGGCCCGAGATCTGCCACAGGCCGGTGATGCCGGGGCGCACCTTGCAATAGGCGGTAAAGCGGTGGCCGTAACGGATCACCTCACCCGCGACGATGGGGCGCGGTCCAACCCAGCTCATCGTGCCGAACAGGACGTTGAAAATCTGCGGCAATTCATCAAGGCTGGCCTTGCGCAGGAAGCCGCCGATTGGGGTGATGCGCGGATCGTTGCGCAATTTGTGGTCCCGTTCCCATTCCGCGCGCGCCGCCGGGCTGTCGCGCAACAGTTCCGCCAGCCTTTTGTCGGCGTCGCAGACCATGGTGCGGAATTTGAAGCAATAGAATTCCTTGCCATCGCGCCCGATTCGGCGGTGGCGGAAAACGGCCGGTCCCTTGCTGGTCAATTTGACCGCCAGGCCCACCAGCACCAGCAAGGGCGCAAAGACAATAAGCGCCGCCAGCGAGAGGACGATATCAAGGACACGAAACCAATCGAGACCTTTGGCATCATCCAGAGAATCGTCCCATTCCTGCTCCGCCGAACAGTCATTGCGGTCGAAGAGCAATTGGGTGTTGACCGGGCGATCTTCGACTTTGACAGCGTGTGCTCTGGTCGAAGCGATGGATTGCGCAGGCATTGCAACCATAGAATGACTCCCCTTGTGTGCAGTGCAGCGTAGTATTTGTGACGTGTTCAGTTAAACGGTGACGCATCCGAAATGGTACGAAATGCTGGATAGAAGCAGGCCAAGTGTTGATTGTGGTTTTATTGCCAGTTCTGCATTTTCAGCGTTCCGGATAAAAAATATTCAAAATTTTTATGAATTTGCTTGCCTGTACGGCTCGAAATTTCGCCAGATCGCGAAAATTTTCAGCGCGGCGTGAGGCGCGAACAACAGACGATTACAACCAAGGTTTGGCGCGGTTTTTCGCGCTTTGCCCTGATCTCGGGGCATGAATTTTTGTGCGGTTGCGAAATCAAGCGTTGGCCCGGATGCGGGCGCGCCATGGCGGTTGGCCACAGCGTGCGGCATGCTCATAAAACCACGATTGAACGCATGCTTTGCCGCCGAACGCGCCGCGACAAATTCGCCCCGATGTGGGGCGTAATTTGCCAAATTGCGGGGGAATGGGCGGCTGAACATCGGGCAAGTTTACGCAAACGCCATGGCGTGCGCACATATCGACGCTACGGATTTGGTCCTATCTTGTCGGAAACGGGGCGCTGACATAGGTTTGCGCGATGGATGAGGACAAGAATTTCACCCCATTTCGCGGCCGAATCCGGCGTGAGAGCAGTCACCTGCGACGCGATCTGGTTCGTCGTCACCGATTCTCGACGCGAATTTGGCACTGGATCAATGCGCTGGTCATTCTGGTGATGGGGATGAGCGGGCTGATGATCTTTAATGCCCACCCGCGACTTTATTGGGGCGCCTATGGAGCCAATGACGATCCGGCATGGTTGGAATTGGGCGCATGGACCGATGATGCGGGGGTGAATCATGGGGGAATCACCTTTTTGAACCATACGGTGGAAACAACCGGCGTGTTCGGCCTGTCGCGCGGGGCCGATGGGGCGGAGCTGGCGCTGGCCTTTCTGGGGTGGATGACGCTGCCCTCGACCTATGATCTGGCCATGGCGCGCGGCTGGCATCTGGCCTTTGGGCTGGTGCTGGCCTTTGGGTTGGCGGCCTATTTGCTCTGGTCGTTGATCAATGGGCATATCAGGCGGGATTTGCACATCACGATTTCGGAGTGGTCGCCTCGGGTGATTGGGCGCGATGTGGTCGATCATTTGCGCTTTCGCTTTCACGATGGCGCCTATGGTGTGTTGCAAAAGCTGGCCTATGCGGGCGTGTTGTTTGGCCTGTTGCCGTTGATGATCGCGTCGGGTTTGGCCCTGTCGCCGGGGATGGATGCGGCGGCGCCTTGGCTGGTCGATGTTTTGGGCGGGCGACAATCGGCGCGTTCGCTGCATTTTCTGGGGCTTTGCGGGATAGTGGCCTTTGTTGTTGTGCATGTCGCAATGGTGCTGGCCTCCGGGCCGATCAATCAGATGCGAGGGATGATCACCGGCTGGCGGCAGGAGAAGGCGTCATGATTTCCAGACGGAGCCTGATTGCCGGCGGGGGCTTGCTGTTATCCGGTTGTGACCGAATCGTACGTCAGCCTGCGATAGAAGGCTGGGTCGAAGGTGCGGCTGGACTGCACATGCCGGCACAGCGCCTGCTGCTGGGCCGTGACGCCTTGGCGCGTGAATTTCGTGAGGCGGATTTGTCGCCAACCTTCCGCTCCAACGGCAATACACAGGGTGACGCGGATTGGGCCGCCCATGCGGCGCAAGGGTTTGCGCGATGGTCGCTGCGGGTCGATGGGTTGGTCAAACGCCCGCTCGATCTGCCGCTGACCGCGATCAAAGCCATGACCCAGCGCCGCCAGATCACCCGCCATGATTGCGTCGAAGGATGGTCCGCCATCGGCCAATGGCAAGGCCCGCAACTGGGTCAGATTTTGGCCATGGCGGGGCTGATGCCGTCGGCGCGCTTTGTTGTGTTCCATTGCGCCGACAAAACCGACGAAGATCCCTATTACGAAAGCATCGACCTGATCGACGCGTTCCACCCGCAGACGATCCTGGCCTGGGCGATGAACGGGCGCGAATTGCCGCTGGAACATGGCGCCCCGGTCCGTCTGCGCGTCGAGCGGCAGTTGGGGTACAAACAGGCCAAATATGTGATGCGGATCGAGGTGCGCGATACACTGGCCGGGCTGTATGGCGGCAAGGGGGGGTATTGGGAGGATGTGGCGGGGTATCAGTGGTATGGGGGGATTTGAGTTTTTTGGATTTCTGGGGGGGGGCCTCCGGCGGGTTAAGGGCGGGGGCCCTTAACAATCCCGGTACTGTCTATGTTGCGCCATGGCTTTGGCCTTTTGTGTCGGACGCCATGTTGAAATGATAAAGCCTGCGGCGCATTGGTCCCAAAGGGTGCCGCGTCGCAGGCTTTAAAATTCATTAGTCAGGCCCAAATCTGCAAATCCAGCGCCACCCCATTAATGGGATTGCAAAGGGACGAGTCCCTTTGCCCGCCGGAGGCAAACTCACCCCACCAACCGCAATCCTTCACTGACCTCAGCCCCACCCTTGGGCTGATCCGGCCAGATGCCGCGTGTGTCATAGACGATCTTGCCCGCGCGCTCGGCCAGAGGGACCTGACGGAAGGCGTCGTGATCCACCAGCACCAAAAGGATGTCGCATTCCTCCAGCGCCTCGTCGAGGTCGATCTGGGTCGCGCCGGTGCCTTCGAATTCGCGGGGCAGGGCGGTGGCATAGGGTTCCACGATGCTCATCCGCTCGCGATATTTGCGGGCGAGGGTGGCGGCGACAAGGCGCGCCGGGCTTTCGCGGAAATCGTCGATATTCGCTTTGAACGCCAGACCCAGCGCCGCAACGCGGGCATTGGGATAGCGGGCGATCAACTCGTCCGCCTTGGCGATGACATGGTGGATCTTGCCGTCATTCACGCCGCGCGCGGTGCGGATCAGCGGGGTTTCGGTGGGGGCGCTGGCCACGATGAACCACGGATCGACCGCGATGCAATGGCCGCCAACGCCAGGGCCGGGCGACAGGATGTTGACGCGAGGGTGGCGATTGGCCAGCTTGATGACCTCCCACACGTCCAGACCCATGCGGTCGGCCACGATGGACAGTTCGTTGGCAAAGGCGATGTTGACGTCGCGATAGGCGTTTTCGACCAGCTTGGTCATTTCCGCGCTGCGCGCGTCCGTGGCGATGCACTGGCCGCGCACAAAGATCTTGTAGAAGCCGACCGCCTTGCGCGCACAACGCGGGGTAATGCCGCCAATCGAGCGGTCATTTTCGGTCAACTCGTGCAGGATGCGCCCCGGCAACACGCGTTCCGGGCAATAGGCGATCGACACATCGGGCGTATCGCGGGTCAGGCCGGGGATCTTCAGATCGGGCCGCGCCTCGGCAAACAGATCGCGGATCTGTTCGGTGGTGCCAACGGGCGATGTCGATTCCAGGATCACGATGTCGCCCTGCTTCAACACCGGCGCGATCGAGCGCGCCGCCGTCAGCACATAGGACACGTCCGGTTCGTGGTTCGGCCCAAAGGGCGTCGGCACGGCGATGACAAACACATCGGCCGGCGCCACCTCCAACGAGGCGGTCAGCAGCCCGCGACCGACGACCGCATGGACCAGACCGTCCAGATCGACTTCCTCAATATGGATTTCGCCGCGGTTGATCGTGTCCACGACCTTCTGGCTGACATCGATGCCGCGCACACGGCACCCCGAACGGGCGACAATGGCGGCGGTGGGAAGGCCGATATACCCCAACCCGACTACACAAACGTCAGGCTTCTTGTCCGATTTCATGCGCCCCATACCTCCTGCGCCAATGCTTCGACGATGCGGCGCGAGGACTGCCCGTCTCCAAAGGGATTGTGGGCGCGCGCCATGGCTTCGTAGGCCGCCTTATCGTCAAGAAGGCTGAAGATTTCGGAAACAATGCGCGAAGAATCGGTGCCGACCAGTTTCGCAGTACCTGCAACAACGCCTTCTGGCCGCTCGGTGGTTTCGCGCATGACCAATACAGGTTTGCCAAGAGCGGGCGCTTCTTCCTGCACCCCGCCCGAATCGGTCAACATGATTTCGGCCATGGACAGCAAACGCGCAAAATGCGGATAATCGAGCGGCTCGATCATCGCGACATTATCAAGGCCCACCAGCCGCTCATTCATCACCGCGCGCACATTGGGGTTCAAATGTACCGGGAAGATGATCGCCGTATCGGGCCGCTCGGCAATCTGGCGGATGGCGCTGGCGATGTTTTCCATGCCTTCGCCAAAGTTTTCGCGGCGGTGGCTGGTGACGCCGATGATGCGCTTGCCTTTGAAACGCTGCGCCAATTCATCCAGTCCGCTGGCCAATTCCGGCTGGGTTTCGATTCGCGCCAGCACCCAATGCAGCGCGTCGATCACCGTGTTGCCGGTGACATGGACCCGATCCGCGCTGACGTTTTCACGCAGCAGCGCCGCCTCGCTGGTCGTGGTCGGTGCAAAATGTAAAGAGGCGATGCCCCCGATAATCTTGCGATTCACCTCTTCGGGCCATGGGTGATAGATATTGCCCGAACGCAGGCCCGCTTCGACATGATCGACGGGCAATTTGCGGTAATAGGCCGCCAAGGCGCCCGCCATGGCCGTGGCCGTATCACCCTGAACAATGACGCGGGCGGGCTGTACCCGATCCATCACCGCGCCCAGTTCCGTCAGCAGCGCGGCGGTCAGCCCGTCCAGCGTCTGGTTCGGGCGCATCAGGTTAAGGTCGTAATCCGGCGTAATACCTGCAATGTCCAGCACCTGATCCAGCATCGCGCGATGTTGCGCCGAAACGCATACGATGGGTTCGAATCGCGGATCCTGTTTCAGCGCCTCGACCACGGTGAACAGTTTGATCGCTTCGGGCCTTGTACCGAATATGACAAGAATCTTGGCCGCTGAATTCTGTGCAGGCGAATCGGTCATGCAAATACTCTGCTGTAATGGCGGCGCAGGGCCCCGGATTGCTTGACTTGTTTTAGCTTCGCAGGTGTTAACTGTGTTATAAGAGCCTTGGGTTTAAGCCTCCTGGCGGCAAATTCCATGCCGAGCCGCCAGAGGGGGTTCGCTTTGACGTATATGTATTCCAAGGTTGCGGTGGGTGATGCCGCGCCAGTATCGCTTGGCGCTGTGGACGCAGCGCAGCGCGCAACCCGCGTGGTGGTGGTCGGGCTTGGCTATGTCGGCCTGCCTCTAGCCGTGGCATTGGCGGGTAAATTTGACACGATCGGGCTGGATATTGACCAGCGCCGCATCGATGAATTGAACACCGGCCATGACCGCACCGGCGAAATCGACCGCGACCGGTTAACGGCCAGCACGCTGGCCTTGGCCGCCGATCCGCATGTGTGTCCGCCGGCCGATTATTACATTGTGACCGTGCCCACTCCCATCGACGGCGCGAATCGCCCCGACCTGCGCATGGTCGAGGCGGCAAGCCGGACCGTGGGCGCGATGCTGCCCGCCGCGGTTGCCGAAGGGCGCGTGCCGGTGGTGGTGTTCGAAAGCACCGTCTATCCCGGCGTGACCGAGGATATTTGCGCCCCCATCCTTGAGGCGCATTCGGGCCTTTTGTGCGGCAAGGACTTCTTTCTGGGTTACAGCCCCGAACGCATCAATCCGGGCGACCGGGAACATACGATCGACAAGATCACCAAGGTCGTTTCGGGCCAGACCCCCGAAATCCTTGACCGCGTGGCGCACCTTTATGGTTCCGTCACCAGCGGCGGCACGTTCCGCGCGGCCAGCATCAAGGCCGCCGAAGCCGCCAAGGTGATCGAAAACGCCCAGCGCGACATCAACATCGCCTTTATGAACGAGATCGCCCAGATCTTTAACAAGCTCGACATCTCGATCTGGGATGTGCTGGCGGCGGCGCGGACGAAGTGGAACTTCCTGCCCTTTTCGCCGGGCCTTGTGGGCGGGCACTGTATCGGGGTCGATCCATACTATCTGTCGCATCGGGCCGAACAGCTTGGCCTCGATCCGCGCGTGATCCTGTCGGGGCGCGGCATCAATGACGGCATGGCCGGTTGGGTGGCCAAGGAATTGCACAAGGCGCGCGGCGGCAAGACCGGCAGCGTGCTGATGCTGGGCCTGACCTTCAAGGAAAACATCCCCGATCTGCGTAATTCGAAAGTGGCGGATCTGGTCTCGGCGCTGGGGCGTTTGGGCCATGGCGTGGCCGTCCACGACCCCCATGCCGATGGCGACGAGGCGATGCATGAATATGGCATTCCGCTGGTCCATGATGCGCTGGAACGAACCTATGACATGGTCGTTCTGGCCGTGCCGCATCGTGAATATTACGAAATGGGCGGGGATGCTTTGCGCGGGCTTTTGAACGCGGGCGGTACGCTGGCTGACCTCAAGGGTGAACTGGGGGATGCGGCGGATTGGACTTTGTGATTTTCCGCAGGGTTTGATGCCTCCGGCGGGCAAAGGGACTTGGTCCCTTTGCAATCCCATTAATGGGGTGGCGGGAGGTGGGCAGGTTGGCTCCTAATGCCATGATTTGAAAAGCCTGCGGCGCGGAGAGGTTCTACCTTCAAGCGCCGCAGGCTTTATATTTGTGACGGCGCGTAAATCGGCCTTGGCAGAGGCAGGGCACGACACAGACAATACCGGGATTGTTAAGGGCCCCCGCCCTTAACCCGCCGGAGGCACCTTAAAAGCCTCAAAACTTCAATGACACCAATCCCGCCGATGCCCGGTCCATTTTTCGGCCAGACCTTCACTGACCAACACATCGCCAAGGCTTTTTCCGCCCCGGGTGATGTCGCGTAATTTGCGGCCATATTTGTCGGTGTCGCGGCTGCCTTCTGTCACCACGGAGAAGGAGCCGGCATTGAGCAGGCCCATCAACCGGTCGCGCGCCTTGTCGCCCAGTTCTTCTTCATAGTCGCATTGCGGGTGGCTGATTTCGGGGGCGTTGATGTCCGCGATGCGGATCTTGTCGCCTTTGTACCAGATCGTGTCGCCATCCACGACACAGGTGACGCGGACCTTGCCCTTGCACAGGGCGAAATGGGCGGCTTCCCTGTCGCTGCTGTCGGGTTTCAGGTCGGATGCGGTGATGCCGGTGGGCGCGGGCGTGGTCCATTGCTTCCACCGCGTGCTGACCACGCTGACACCCATCAGGACGACGACGCTGATGAACACCGTGCCGATGCCCGCTTTGCGCTTTGGCCGCGCGCGCGTGGGCATGGACGCGGCCCATTCTTCATCCCATTTTTTCGACATGGGGCGTTACAGCGACAGGAACATGCCGGCCAATGCCGCGCTCATCAGATTGGACAGCGCGCCTGCGACCAGAGCTTTCAGCCCCAGCTTGGCGATCAGCGGCCGCTGGTTGGGGGCAAGGCTGCCGGTCACGGCCATCTGGATCGCGATGGACGAGAAATTGGCGAAGCCGCAAAGCGCAAAGGTGACGATGGCCACGGTCTTGGCCGACAATTCCTTGGCCTGACCCAGATCGATGAAGGAGACGAATTCGTTGAGCACGATCTTGGTCCCGAACATCCCGCCCGCACGCATGGCCTCGGCCCATGTGGGGGCGCCCAGCAGGCTGAAAATCGGCGCGAAGAGATAGCCCAGCACCTTTTGGAACGAGAGGTCGGGAATGCCGAACCAATGGCCGATGCCCGCCACCATGCCATTGGCCAGCGCCACCAGCGCCACAAAGGCCAGAACCATCGCGCCCACCGCCACGGCCAGCTTCACGCCGGTCTGTGCGCCTTCGCTGGCGGCCATGATGATGTTGGCGGGGCGTTCTTCGTCATGGGGCAGGGGCACGGGCTCGTCCACATGGACGCCGGGCTGATGCGTCACATCGGCGCGGTTGAGCGCTGCGGCGGCAAGGCCCGCAGGCGGCACCATGTTTTCCGGCAGATCGCCATCGACCGGCGGCGGGGTGCGCGGATCGGGCATCATGATCTTGGCCATGCAGATGCCGCCCGGCGCCGACATAAATGCGGCCGCCACCAGATAGTCGATGCGGATGCCCATGCTGGCATAAGCGGCCAGAATCGTGCCTGCCACGCCCGCCATGCCCACTGTCATCACGCAGAACAATTGCGCCGGCGATAATGCTGCCAGATAGGGCCGGATCACCAGAGGTGCTTCGGACTGGCCGACAAAGATGTTGCTGGCCGCGCAGAGCGATTCGATGCGGCTGATCCCGGTGATCTTTTCAAGGCCGCCCCCGATCCAGCGGATCACCAGCGGCATGATTCGCAGATAATAGAGGATCGAAATCAGCGAGGCGAAGAAGATGATCACCGGCAGCGCCGAAATGGCAAAGCTGGCCCCGCCGATTTCAGGCTTGGCCAGAGGGCCGAACAGGAAATCCACCCCCGAATGCGCATAGGCCAAGAGCGAGGAAACGCCGCCCGCCACGACCTGCAACGCGGCATTGCCCGCCGGAACATACAGCACCAGCGCCGCCAGACCCGCCTGAAGCCCGAAAGCGGCCAGAACCACTCTGGGCTGCACCGCGCGCCGGTTGGAAGAGAGCGCAAAAGCGATCCCCAGAATGAGCAGCATTCCCAGCAGGCTATGAATAATCGGCATGAAAGAGGCGTTTCCCGTTTTGGCGCTTGCCTCTCATCGGTAAAGCACGGTGCGCCGCGCCGCAAGCGCGCGATCCACAGCCCATATCAATGCGCGTCGATCCGCCCCAGCATGCGGAAAAAGAACGATGTGGACCAACCCAGCAGCAGCATCCCCAAAATGCTCTCAAACGCGCCGATCAGACGCCATTGGTTGGTGATGTGAATGTCGCTGTATCCCACCGTCGAATAGGAGATGGTCGAGAAATAGAGCGAAGGCTCCAGCCCCTGAACCGCGCCAACGGCCACATAAACAACGGCAAAGGCCCATATTTCAACGCCATGCAGCGCAATGATGGCCATGACAATCGACAGGGTGAACATCGCCCCGCGTGGCGATAAAGGGCGGATATGGCGCAGACGCTCGACATTCGCCTCGCTGCGCAAGGCGCGGGTCAGGCCGAACAGGCCAAACCCATGCACGATCACGCACAGCACGACCATGACTGAGGATACCGCAAATTGCGCGAACAGATTGTTGCCCATCACGGATGGTGACATGACGGTTTGCGTGCGCCTTGTCCATCGGATGCGTCAATGGGGCTTGGCCGATGCCACCGGAATGGCGATTTCGAACATCACCGGCCATTCCTTGCCCGTGACATAGAGATGTTTGCCAACCGCGTCCCATGCGATGCCATTGGCCACCTGATCCGGCCCAGTGGCGGCTGCTTCACGCGCAAGGGCGGCCAGTTCGATCCACCCCTTGATCCGGCCCGTGGCGGGATCGATCCGGGCGATCCGGCTGGTCATCCACACATTGGCCAGAATTTCGCCGTTCACCCACTCCAATTCGTTGAGCATATCCACGCCCATGCCATCGGCGGTGACCGTCAACAGGCGGTTGGTGCGGAAAGTGGCGGGGTCGATGAAACGCAATGTGTTGCTGCCATCGGACATGATGATTTCGCCGCCATCGGGGCGCGTGGTCATGCCCCAGCCTTCGCCCATATAGGTAAAGCGGCCCAGCGGTTTGAAACCGGAGCGCGAAAAGCGGAAACCCACACCATTGCGCCATGTCAGCATCAGGATCTGATCACGCCACGGCGCAATCCCTTCGCCAAACAGCGGGCGGGGCAGATCCGTCTGTTCCAGCACCCGTCCGGTGTTCAGATCGACCTTACGCAGGCTTGATCGCCCTTCCATCCCGGTGCTTTCGAACATCGCGCCGCCATGGATGAACAGCCCTTCGGTATAGGCTTTGCGGTCATGGGGCAGGCGGCGCAAAACCTGCGCCGCCGCCACCGGAACCTTGGTCGCGCGCTCTGTCTGGGCGTCGGCCACCGCGCAGGACGCCAGCCCCAGCGGGGCCAGCACGGCGAGTAAAAGCGACGCCCAGCGCATGGGCTTAGTCGCGCAGCAGGTCGTTGATGCCGGTCTTGGCGCGGGTCTGCGCGTCGACGGTCTTGACGATCACGGCGCAATAGAGGCTCGGCCCCGGCGTGCCATCGGGCAGCGGCTTGCCGGGCATCGAGCCGGGGACGACCACCGAATAGGGCGGCACGCGACCGATGTGGACTTCGCCCGTGGCGCGGTCGACGATCTTGGTGCTGGCGCCGATGAACACGCCCATCGAAAGCACAGCGCCTTCGCCGATGATGACGCCTTCGACGACTTCGCTGCGCGCACCAATGAAGGCGCCGTCTTCGATGATGACCGGGCCAGCCTGAAGCGGTTCAAGCACGCCGCCGATGCCCACGCCACCCGACAGGTGAACGCCCTTGCCGATTTGCGCGCAAGAACCGACGGTGGCCCATGTGTCGACCATCGAACCTTCGCCCACATAGGCGCCGATGTTGACGAAAGAGGGCATCAGCACAACATTCTTGCCGATGAACGAACCGGCGCGGGCAACGGCGCCGGGGACGACACGGAAACCGCCTTCGCGGAACTTGGCATCGTCATAGCCGTCGAACTTGCTGGCCACCTTGTCAAAGGCCGGGGCGCCCGCTGCGCCGCCGGGGACGACGGCATTGTCATTCAGACGGAACGACAGCAGCACGGCCTTCTTCAGCCACTGATTGACGACCCATTCGCCGTCGATCTTTTCCGCCACGCGCGCCGCGCCCGATTCCAGCAGGCCAAAGGCTTCTTCGACATGGGCGCGAACGTCGGCGCTGGCGGGGGTGACGGTGTCGCGGGCTTCCCATGCGGCCTCGATGGCGGCGGCAAGGTTGGTAAAGTCGGTCATGTGCAGGGCCTCTTTGCGAAGGGGACTGGCGAAAGCCATATTTACCCACAGCGCCTATCGCCTGATGCGCCATAGAACAAGTCAGAAGGCGGATCGTTACCCGGTGTTTACCGCAAGGGGTGCAATATATCAGTATGGCGCGGGGGGCGCGGTCGGGGGGCACAGATGAAAAGGCATGGGTTGCAAAACGGGTTGGCATTGATCCGCCGCCTGCCATTGACGGCGGTGGTGGGGGTGGGGCTGGCCGGACTGGCGGCCTGTGGTGGTGGAGGCGGCGGCTCGGTCAATTCCACCCCCAGCGGCACCACCAGCGCAAGCGCCCCGCCCACAGCATCGCCCACAGCATCGCCCACCGCGACGGCTACGGCCACACCCACCGCGACACCGGCCCCCATCATCACGCCCACCCCATCGGCCAGTTTCCAGACCGCAGAATACAACCGCTCGACCGGCCCGTCGCAACATGGCGCGATCACCGCATGGGCCGCCGGCGCCAGCGGACAGGGCGTGACCATCGGCATTGTCGATTCCGGCATCGACACCACAAACCCCGAATTTGCCGGACGCATCTCCAGCGCCTCAACCGATCTGGTGGGCAGCCGGGGGCTGGCCAATGCGGACAGCGATCATGGCACGATCGCGGCGCTGGTCGCGGCGGGCGCGCGCAATGGCGTGGGGGTGATGGGCATGGCCTTTAACGCCACCATTGCCGCCATGCGCGCCGATTCGGTGGGCAGTTGCGCCACCACCGACGGTTGCAGCTTTTCCGACAATGCGATTGCGCGCGGCATCACCTCGGCCTTGGCCGCCGGGGCAAAGGTCATCAATATTTCACTGGGCGGATCGACCCCCAACACCAATGTCACCAATGCCATCGCCAGCGCGGCCAGCGCCGGGGTGGTCATCGTCGTGTCGGCGGGCAATGATTCCAGCGCCCAGGTCGACGCCTTTGCCGCAGGGTTGCGCGCGGCGGGCAATGGTAATGTCATCATCGCCGGATCGGTCGGATCGACCAACACGATCTCCAGCTTTTCCAACCGCGCCGGGACCGAGGCGGAATGGTATCTGACCGCGCGGGGCGAGCAGGTGTGCTGCCTTTACGAAAATGGAGTGATCAAAACCACGGTGTCGGGCGGGGCCACCTATACAACCGTCTATAATGGCACCAGTTTTTCCGCGCCCCAGATCGCGGGGGCGGTGGCGCTTTTGCGGCAAGCCTTTCCCAATCTGACCGCGACACAGGCGGTCTCGATCCTGCTCTCCACCGCCACCGATCTGGGCAGCAGCGGTCAGGATACGACCTATGGGCGGGGCATGTTGAACATTGCCGCGGCGTTTAATGCGCAAGGGACGACGGCGCTGGCCGGAACGATGACGCAATTGGTTCTGGGCGATACCAATGCGGTGACATCGCCCGCCATGGGGGATGCGGCGCAGGGGGCCTCGCTCGCCTCGGTGGTGCTGGATGGTTACGGGCGGGCCTTTGGGGTCAATCTGGCCAATGGGCTGCGCGGGGCGTCGCTGGTGCCTAAACTGGCCCCGGCGCTGGTCAATCAGAACCGCAGTTTTTCGGTCGGCGGCGGCGCGGTGGCCATGGCCTTCAGCGTGGATGCGACGGGGCGGACGCTGGCCCTGCCATGGTCGGGGGCGCTGCGGCTCTCTCAGGAGGATGCGGCCGCCGCGCGCGTTCTGGCTGGGCGGGTGATTGCGCGGGTGGCGCCGGGCCTGTCGATGGGTTTTGCCATGTCGCAAGGCGCCGATGGATTGGTGGCCTCGTTGCAGGGGCAGGACCGCCCCGCGTTCATGGTGGCGGGCAATCCGCTGGAGGATACAGGATTCTTTCGCAGCGGGGAAACTTCGCTGGCGATCAGGAGGGGTTTGGGCCAATGGGGCCTGACCATGATGGGCCAGCAGGGCTATGCATGGACCGGCGCGCCATGGCAGATGGTTGGTGCGGCAAGGCGCGCGGACAATCGCGATCTGGTGCAGCGTTTCGGTTTCGCCCTTGACCGGCGGCGCGGAGACATGGAGGCCAGCCTCGGCGCCAGTTGGATGAGCGAGCAGCGCGGCATTCTGGGCGCGCGGTTCAATCCGGCGCTGGGCGCGCATGGGGCGGATACTGTGTTTGTCGATGCGGCGTTGGGCTGGCGGCCCTATCCCGATTTCCATTTCGGCGCGGCATGGCGGCAGGGGTTTACCCAGGTGCGCGGATCGGGCTTTATTGGTGCGGGTTCGGCGTTGGTGTCCAATGGCTGGGTGGTGGATGGTTCCATCGCCAATTTCTTTAAATATGGCGATGTTCTGGCCCTGCGCGTGTCGCAGCCCTTGCGTGTGGCCGGGGGCGGTATGAATTTCCAGCTGCCCGTGGCCTATGACTATGACGCGGGCGCGGTGTGGGGCGTGCGGCGATTGTCTCTGGCCCCGACCGGGCGCGAAGTGGATGCCGAACTGGCGTGGCAATTTCCGTTAAAAGGCGGATCGGCGGGGCTGAACCTGTTCTGGCGCCGTGATCCGGGGCATTATGCGGCGCTGCCCGATGATGGCGGGGTCAGTATGACGTGGAGGAAGGGGTTTTAGGGAGTGTGCCGCCGGCGGGTTAAGGGCGGGGGCCCTTAACAATCCCGATATGGGGTGGTGTGTGGTTGGATGGATGGTTTTTGGCGCATGGGGTTGAAAGCCTGCGGCGCTTTTACCCCAGAGGATGCCGCGCCGCAGGCTTTAAAAATTCCAACCAAAGATAACCCCGCCATCACGCGCCACCCCAATCATGGGATTGCCAAGGGACCGAGTCCCTTGGCCCGCCGGAGGCAAAATCCCTTAAACCTTAAAACGTCGTCGGATTCTCGATCACCGGATCCGACTTATGCACCAGAGCATAGGCCTCTGCCGCTTTGAGAACCCGCAGGAAATTCCCGCTGGCGATCTTTTTCAGGTCTTCCTTGGTGTACCCCTTGCGGGCCAGTTCGACAAAGAGCGCGGGATAGGCGGAGGTATCGGGCAACCCTTGCAGCCCCACCGAACCGCCGTCAAAGTCCGAGCCGAGCGCGATATGGTCGATGCCGATGCGCTGTTTGATATGGTCGATATGGGCCACCACATCGGCCAGCGTGGCGACGGGCTTGGGGTTGGCCTTTTCCCAATCGGCAAGGGCGGCGGCGGCCACGTCGGGCCGGTCGGGGTGCAGCGCCTTTTGCGTGGCCATCACGCCTGCGCGCTGCGCGTTCCAGGTGTATTGGCCGGGGCTGATATAGCCGGGGAAGAAGTTGACCGCGACCACGCCGCCGTTCAGCTTGACCTTGTCCAGCACGGCGTCGGACACGTTGCGCGGGTGGCCGGAAATGGCCTGCGCGTTGGAGTGGGAGAAGATCACCGGCGCGCCCGAAACGTCCAGCGCGTCCATCATCGTCTTCTGGCTGACATGCGACAGGTCGACCAGAATGCCCAACCGGTTCATCTCGCGCACGACATCCTTGCCAAAGTCGGTCAGGCCGTTGTGCTGGGGGGCGTCGGTGCCGCTGTCGGCCCATGCAATCGTCTTGAAATGCGTCAACGTCATGTAACGCACGCCGATTTCATGCAACGTGCGCAGCGCGGCCAGCGAACCGCCGATCGAATGGCCACCTTCCGCGCCCAGCAGGCTGGCGACCTTGCCGGCTTTCCATGCCTTTTCGACGCAGGCGGCATCGGTGCAGAACTGCATTTCAGCCGGGTTGGCGGCGATGACGCGCTTCATCACATCGACCTGTTCCAGCGTGGCCTGCACCGCCTGCTGGTCATTGAGATTGGCCGAGACATAGACCGACCAGAACACGGCCTGAAGATGCCCCTGCTTCATGCGGGTCAGGTCGGTCTGCATCGGCATGACCTTGCGCTTGCCATCGGTGCTCCAGCGTTCATCGCCCAATTCCTGGGTGGTGTCGTGGAAATCAAAGCCTTTGAGCACATTGTGCCGACGGTCGCGCAATTGTTCGGGCACGTCGATATGGCCGTCCCACACCGGCGCCTCCTTCAACGCGGCGGCCGCGATCTGTTCGGGCGTCTGGGCCGGGGCGGCCAGCAGGCTGGTGGTGGAGAGCAGGAGGGCAAGGGCGCCGGTAATCGCGTGTCGCATGAAAGCTCCGCATGAGAAATGTTTGGCGCGCACCAAAGGCCATCCCCCCGCGCGGCGCAAGAGGGGCAAAGCGCGTATCAACATCAGTGTAAGGGAGTTTTAGGCGACCGCCATGTTTTCCGGCCCTTCGCCGCGCCTTGCGGTGGCGTAATCGGCGAAAAGTGCTTCGAAATGGCCCTGCGTGGACACGATCTTCACCTCTGGCGGGGCCTTGGGCAGATTGCGCAGCAGCCGCAGCGTGGCGCGCGCGGCGGCCATGGCGCTGCCCGCGCTATAGGTGACGCCTGCCCCCCCGCGTGCATGGTCGGCCGCGCCGCCACGGTCGGGCACGATCACCGGAACGCCGCTGGCTCGCGCCTCGGCGGCGGCCATGCAGAAGGTTTCGGCCTCGCACCCATGGATCAGCGCGTCGGCGCTGGCCAGAATAGTGGCGAATTTGGCGCGATCCTTTTCGGGTTTCAGCAGCTTGATATGCGGATTGCCCGCGATCTGCTTCAAAATCCGCGTCTTTTGATTGCCCGCGCCCAACAGGACCAGGCCGATTGGCATAGACTGGCTGGCCGCAGCGACGGCATCCACGATCATCGGCCAGCGCTTTTCGGGGCTGAGCCGCCCGACGCCGATCAGCAATTTCGCGCTTTCCGGCAATCCGCACATCTCCAGCAAACGGCGGCGCAAGGTGGCGCTGCGCCGCTTGGGGCTGAACAATCCCGCCTCGATCCCCATCGGGTGCAGCACGGTATGGGCCACGCCCCCTGCGGCCAGACGGTCGCGCAATTCGCCGCTGGCGCAGACCACGCGCTCGAACTGATGGCCAAGTTCGCGCAGGTGCTTCCAGAAAGGCTCAAAGCTGCGGTCGATCGCCTCGCGGCTCATGATCGGTTCGAACCAGCGATAGGCATAGGCCGAGAGCGGATCGGCATGCATGACCAGCGAACGCGGCGCATCGCCGGGCCATCGCGCGACCATGCTGGCGCTGCGCCATGGCGAGGAGACTTCGAGGAAATCGGGGTTAAGGGCGGTGATCGCCGCGTGCAGCGCATCCTCATCCTTGAAATACCAATATTTGCGGTCGAGAGGAAAGCGCGGCGCCGGGATCGTCACGATCCGGGCCATAGGGCCGCGCTCGATCACCTCATGCCGGTCACCAGGGGCCAGGATGATGATCTCATGGCCCAGCTCGGGACCAATACGCATCTTTTGCTCGACATAGGTTTTTACCCCGCCGCCATGGGGCGTGTAAAACGCGCAAACATCAACGATCCGCAACTGGCCCCTCCTGTCCGTGACAGGTCCGTATTCCCGATGGGCGGCATGTGGCGTTTGTGGCGGCAAAGCGCAAGGCCTTGCCGTCAACAGGTTTACGCCGCCGACAGGTATTACTTGATCGGCGACATGCCCAGACCGTTGCGGTAATTCAACGTGATGCTGACATGCGTCGGGCCATTGCCGGCAACGGCCTTGGTCGCGGCGGCCTTGGGCTTGTGCCAGCCCAGACGCGGGTTGGACGCAAAGCCGATGCCATCGACCCACCAGCCGAATTTGCGGTTATTGTCCCGGTCGTGCAGCAGCATGATCGAGTAAGGCCCGGCCGAAGGCACGCGGATACAGATCTGGACATTGCCGCTGGCCGGAGTTTCTTCCTCGAACCGGCGGAACGCCTTGCCCTGATAGACAAGCACATTGTCATCCATCAGAAAGTCGGTGTCATTGTTGGGATAGACTTCCAGCTTCAGCTTGCCGGTGCGGTCCTTTAATCCGACCACATCGACAAGGAACGCCGGGCCGCTCTCGCCGGGGCGGCATTTGCCCTCGGCCTTGCCCAATTCGGGCGTAGAGGCCAGCGGCACCACCGGCTTGGCCGGCGCTTCGGCGGCAAGGATCAGGGGCAACAACAAGGCCATGCTTTATCCTTCTTTGCGCGAGGTGATAAGGTCGACGGTTGCAAACACCGTGCCGATGATGATGTGGGCAATCGGGTAAAGGACCGCCATCATCGCCAGCAGGTAAGAAATCTGATCATCATGTCCCATCAGGAAGATGGCAAGCCCCGAAAAAGCCGCGTCTTTATAAGGGACAAGCGGCAGGCGCGAAATCAGCATGCGCAATGTCGCCAGCACCAGCCAGATGCCATAGGCCACCTCCGGCAGCACCAGATGCCACATCAGCGCGGTCAGGCCGACATAGCCGATGATGCGCAGAAAATGGACGCCGGTGATGATCCACAATTCCCGCCGGGGCAGCGAGAACAGCTTTTGCCGGAACAGCAGAATGACAAAGGACGTCACCAAAACCACGCCCAGCGAGGTGAAGACCGTGGTGGTATCCTTGCCCATCACGCCCGACTGGATGATCTTCCAGGCTGCGCCCAACATGATCAACGTGGCGATATTGCCCGTCAAAGCCGACAGGATCGCCATATCCTTGATCGCGCCAAACGGGGCCGTCACCATGCCCAAACGCGCCCGCGCCCAGGCATAGAATTGCACCTCGCCCAGATAGGACATCAGCAATTCATTCGACACCTGTTTGCGCAAAAGCGCCGGGATGCCCGAGGCCGGAATGCGCCACAAACGGCGATAGATCACCCATTCCGACAGCGGCGGCATCATGTAATTGATCGCAAACACGATCCAGAACGGGGCCGACCGGGGCACCATCTCGATCAATCCCTTGGGGTTGAGATCGAGCAGGCGCACCGCCACCACGACCAGAATGGCCAGAGAGATCAGCGAGCTGGCAAAACCGGCAATGCGCGAAAGGCGCTGTTTGCCTGCTTCCTCCAGCGCGATGTCGCGAACCGGTGCTGGTTCGGATGCTTCGCCATGGGCAAAGCCTTGGGTCAACATCTCTGGTGCATCCTGCTTTGCCACGGAAGAATCCGTGCCTGTCGGGTTCGTTTCATTCATAGTGGCGCCGCCTTGGCAGGCTTTGCCCCATATTGCCAGTGGGCAACTTAGGGCATTGTCCTAGGCCATTGGGTTGTAACCGTGGCTGAACACGCGATGGGGCTGGCGTTCAGTTTTGCAGCAATTCGCCATAGCGGGCCGGACGGCGACGCGCGGCAAAGCTGGTATAGGTCTTTCGGATTGAAGAAATCAGTTCAGGAACAGTGGTATCGCCCGGATGGACGGCAATGCGCGCCACATCCAGCCCATGCAGCCCCACTCGCGCGAGGCTGGCAAAGAAGCGCGAGGAAAGCTGTCGCCCCTTGCTCCGGCTGGCCCATGTCACAACCGGGCCGCGGGCCAGCGTTTCGCCGGTCTGCGGCCGCCAAACGCGCATGTGATCCTCGGCCAGAGGGAAGCCCGATTCGGCCAGAGCGGCCATTGCGCCCGGCCCATAAAGCCATGCCGGGGCGATAAAGCCCGCCGTCTCGCGCCCGATAATATCCTCGATCAGCTTGCGCCCATCGCTCATCCGGCGCGTGGCTTCGGCCTGGCTCAGGCCCAAAAACTCGCCCTCACTGGCCGTCATATGCTTGGCCTTGAAGGCCGCGACGCCGCTGTGCTGGGCCAGATCCTTGTGGAACCAGCCATGGACGAACATTTCCACCCCCAGTTCCGACCACCGGCGCAATTTGGCCTGATAGGCGGTATTGGTGGCCAGCGGCGCCTCGCTCCAATGATCGGGCACGACCAGCATGGCAAAATTCAACCCATGGAGCAGGTCGGTCAGCAGATCGGCCAGTTGATCGACCTGCGCCTCGGCCCGCGGGCCAACATCGTGGATCGAGGCCAAAAGGATCTTTTCGCGGCTCATGGTTTCACCTTCTTCGGGATCGGGCCAAGCAGCGCCGGTTCGAAAATCAAAGCGCAGATCAACGTCCAGACCAGCGAGAGCATCAGGATCAGCCCCATGCTGGCCGTGCCGGGATGGGCGCTGAACCACAGGGCGCCAAAGGCCGAGCCGGTGGCCAGCGCGCTGCACAAAACCGCGCGGGCCAGCGAGGTTTGCAGCAAATCACCCACGCCCGAACGCCACGCCATGACGAAATAGATGTGAAACGCCACGCCCACCCCGAACAGCAACGGAAAGGCGATGATATTGGCGAAATTGAGCGGTTGCCCAATCGCCACGCATGTCCCCAGCGTCAGGAACCCCGACAGCACCACCGGGGCCAGCGTAAAGGCCACCTCACGCACCGAACGCAGCACCAGCCACAACAGCCCCGACACCAGCGCCAGCGCCAGCAGGCCCGCGACGATGAACGCATGGCTGACGGTCCTGGCCGCCTCCTGCGTGGCAATGGGCAGGCCGGTGGCGCGGGGCGCTTCGGCGCGGACGGCGGCGGAAAAGCGCTCGATGGTGGCATTGTCGGTGCCATTGCCAGAGGGCGTGACCTGAACCAGGGCGCGGCCATCAGCGGCGAGCCAGTCGCGGCGGATATCTTCGGGCAGATTTTCGCGCGTCACCTCGCTGGCGGTCAGCGAGGCGCGGATCTTGTCCAGCGTCAGGCCCAGCGGGGGCACCAGCATCGCGCTCACCGCCTCGCGCTGCGCCGGCGTGGCGGCGGCCAGAGCGGTAAAGCTGTTGGCCAATTGCGCTGCGGGCACGGCGGTTGCGCCGGGCCGGGCCGACAAGGCCTTGAGCGAAGCAGCCGCTTTCGTCAGCGCGGCCACCGTTGTCGCATCATCGCTGGCGGGCGGGAAATCGAAGGGGTTGATCGTCGCGTCCAGCAACAGCGAAGCGTCCGAAATCAGCGCCAGCTTCACCCCCTGCGCTTCGGGCACGAAACTGTCGATGGTGATGGCGCGGGCCACTTCCTTGCGGCGGGAAAGGCGGTTTTCCAGCTCATCTGCCGCCTCGACATTGGGGGTCAGGATGGTGATCGTGTTGGGCGTGCGGTCGGCATCCTTCATCAGGATCGACAATTCACGCATCGCCGGGCTGTTGGGGTTGCGCAGATGCAGCGGGTTAAAGTCGAACTTGACCCAGACCAGCGTGACGACCGAGAGCAGCATAGCCCCGACAAAGGCGATCAGAATATCGCGGCGGTGACGGTGCAGGAAAGCATCGAGCGGCGCGGCCCCGGACCAACCCACTTCCTTGGCGGGCACGGCGGGGCGCAGCAGGATGAGCAGCGCGGGCAGCAGCGTGATGTTGAGCGCAAAGGCTATGACCATGCCCATGCCCGCAATCACGCCCAATTCGGCAATGCCGATATAATCGGTCGGCAAAAACGCGCCCAGCGCCAGAAAAATCGCCGCCGCCGCAAGGCTCAAAGGCTCACCAATCGCGGCGGCCATGCGTTCGAGCGCCTCGATCGGGGCGGCGCCCGCGCGGCGTTCATGGTTGAAACGCACCGCCACCTGTATCCCGAAATCGACGCCAAGGCCGACAAAGAGCGGAATAAACGCCACCGAGATCAGATTGAGCCGCCCGACCGTCAACAGGCCCAGCGCCAGCGTGATGACCAGACCCGCGATGATCGTCACCATGATCGCCGCCACCGTCTTGGCCGAACGCGTGGCCAGCCACAGGCAGGCCAGCATCGCGGCCAACATGCCCAGCCCGATCAGCCCCATCCCTTCACGGATCGATGCGAATTCCTCATCGGCCAGCGGCACTTCGCCGGTGATCCCGACCCGCACGCCATGGGCGGCATCCAGCCCCAATTGGGCGGCCTGTGCATGGATGGCCTTTACCGCCGCATCGCCCGGTTCCAGATCGCCATAATCCATGCGCGGCATCACGATCAGCAAACGGCGCGTGGGCGGCGCGAGCGAACCCTTGTCGGTCGAAAACAGACGCTGCCACGAGAAATACTGCACCTTGCCCGCCAGTTTTGCGTCAATCGCGGCGGACAATTTGGCCAAAGGTTCGGCCAGGCGCGAGGCATCCTGCGTCCCGCGCGATGCGCCATCGGCCACCGTGTCGATGGTTGTGGCAATGCCATGCAGGCTGGGATCACCCGCAAGCCCGCCCAGCAGGGGCTGCGCATCGATCAGGCGCTGCGTGGTCTGCTGCACCTCGGGCAAATCGGCAAAGAGCAGGCCGGAGCGGTCAAAAAACGCGCCGCCATCGGGGCGCCGCACCGAAATCACCGGCCCTTTTGGCCCCAGTTTGCCCAGCGCATCGCTCAGCCGGATCGCCCCATCCTCGGCCAGTTCGGGCGTTTGCCCGTCAACCACGACCAGGATCGAATCCTTCAATTGCGGAAAGGCCGCTTCGATGGCCGCGCCGTCCTGACGCCATGGCGTTTTCGCGCTGATCAATTCGCCCGTGTCGGTGGTCATGGCAAAATGCCCCGCCACATAGAACAAAGCCCCCACCACAAAGGCCAAAGCCACGGCCAGCGTGGCCGCAGGGCGACGGGATGCCGCGCGAATGGCGCGCAGAATGGCGGGGGTCAGACGGGCGGTGATCATCGCGGGTTGCTCTGACCGAAAACTGGGGCGCAAACAAGGCACAACCTTGCCCAATGAGGCGCATGCGCCTATCGCGCGCGGCCATGAGATATATGGCATGACGCAGACCAAGACCCAGACCGGGACCAAATCCGGCCGCCGTTGGGGCGCCATGTTGCCCTCGGTATTGCTGCTTGCCGGATTGCTGGGCATGGTGGCGGCCAACAAGGGCCTGCGCCAGATGTTTGCGCAGGCGGTGCAGACCATCGACCCATGGGCGGTGGTGGCGGTTTTGCCGGTGCAATTCGTCGCGATCCTGCTGTGTACGGCGGCGCAACAGGCGTTGAAGGTCGGCATTCCGTTCCGCTCCAGCCTGATTGCGCGACTGGTGCGCGATGCGGCCCATACGCTGCTATTGTTTCCACCCGGCCTTGGCGATGTGGTGGGGGCGCGGGCCGTGGTGCTGCTGGGCGGGCGAGGGCGCGCGGCGGTGGCCTTGCGCGCGCTGGATATCATTGCCGAATGTATTGCCGAACTGCCCTATATGGCGCTGGCGGGCTATGTTCTGTGGAACTGGCGGCGCGAGGGCGGGGCGGTGCCCACGGCATCGGGTGGCGGGCATGATTGGTGGGGCCTGCTGGCCGTGCCGGTGCTGGCCTATGTCGGGTGGCGGTTGTGGCGCAAAAGCGCGCATCATCGGCGCTTTATCCAGACCCGCACCGGGCGCCGCCTGCGCGCCGAAATCCACCTGATGCGCCGCGAATTGGCACGGCAGCGTACCGGCATGCCGCTGGCCATCATCCTCCATTTCTTTGCGTGGAGCATGGCCGGGCTTCAGGTCTATATCGCCGCCCATATCTTTGGCATGAACCTCTCGCTCTATGCCGCCTTTGCCATCGAAAGCGCGGCGACGGCGGCGCGCATGATCCTGTTTTTCGTGCCGGGCGGCCTTGTCATGCAGGAGGCGGGCGCGGTTCTGGCCGGCGCGGCCATGGGCGTTGCCGCGCCCCAGGCTCTGGCGCTTAGCCTGATCCTGCGCTTGCGCGAACTGGCGTTTGGCAGCGCGTTGTTGATGTGGCCGGTGCTGGAATATCGGGCGCGGCGGCGGGGGGAGTAGCGCAGGTTTTGCCTCCGGCGGGCAAAGGGCGGGGGCCCTTTGCAATCCCGTTATGGGGTCGTGGGAGGTGGGCAGCCTTGTGCGTGGCCGGTCTAATCAAAGCCTGCGGCGCGGATAGGGCAGTGGTTGATGCGCCGCAGGCTTTAAATTTCGGTCCCTATGCGGAAGGGTTGCGCCCACCAACACAATATCGGGATTGCAAAGGGACAAGTCCCTTTGCCCGCCGGAGGCACCTTTTAATTCCCTAAGGCCGAACCCCACCCGCTGCCGGTTTCACCGCCGGATCCTCCAGCGCATCGTCGAATTCGGGCACATCGGGCGCCTGCCCCGGCGGAACTTTGAGCGCGGCGATCTGGCCGGCGCGGTTCTGCAGGTAGGTTGAACGCAGCGCGGCATAGAAATCGACCGATTGACCTTTGAGCGCTTTGAGATCGGGTTCGGCCCGCGCGCGCGCGTCGATGCCGCTGGTCACCAGCGCGACCATGCCGGGGGTGGACACCGAGATGGCCGCCGTCACAAAGGAGCGCGTCCGACGGTTGGGCGCGACCGACACTTGCGGACGCGATACATAATCCAGCAGCAACGGCTGGGTGAACGCATCCCCCCCAAGGCCGATTAGATCGCGGATCGAGGTGGGGCCAAGGATCGGCAGATAGAGATAGGCCCCCGGCCCCGCGCCCGCCACGCCCAGCGTATTGGAAAAGCCGTTGCTGTGCGCGGGCGTGTTGAAGGGTTTACGCTTGGCCACATCGACCAGCCCGCCAATGCCAATCGTTGAATTGATGGCAAAGCGTTTGGCGGTTTGCCATGCGCGCTTGGGCTTCAACTGGATCATGTCATTGACCAGAGTCGATGGCATGAAGATGTTGGCCAGCGCATTATGCACCCCATCGCGCACAGGTTCGGGCATGACGGCGCGATAGACCATCGCCACCGGGCGCAGGATAAAGCGGTCGATTGGCTGGGTGATGGCAAAGAACACGCGGTTCATGCCTTCGAGCGGATCGGGATTGTCGGGATTGGCGATCTTGTCGGGGCCTTCGTCGGCCTCTTCAAAATTCTTGCCGTCGCGGGTCGCGGATTGGGCCATGCCCATCACGATGATGGGGGCGTTTTCCTCCGCGCTCTCGCCCGCCATCGCGGCGACGTCTGCGGCGGCATTGTTGGCGTCGGGTTCGGCAGGGGCCGGTTCGGGCGCGCTGACCACGGCGGCGATCGGCGCTAGCGCCAGCGGAAGGATAAGAGGCAGCGCCATCAGGCGACCTGTGAGCCGGCAAAACTGGCGAAATGGCCGATTTCCACCCCGCTGTCCCGCAAAGCCGCGATCACGCCCGGATCGGTCAGCGCGGCCAGTTCGGCGCGATATTGATAGCCCGGCGCAGAACCGGGATAGGCATCCACCGTGGCGGGATGGGTGTAAAGCTCGGTCAAACCTTCGGGCAATGCCTGCAACGCCTGCGCCATGCGGTCGGCGGTAAAGGCCCCGGTCTGGATCAGCCCCGCGACATTGTCATTGGTGGCCAGCCCCGCCTTGCGCCAGCGCCGCCCCAGAAAGCGCGCCCAGCCTTCCATCAACCCGGTCCCGGCTTGGGCAGGCATACGGATCGAGCGCAAGCCATGTCGCCGCCCTTCGGCCAGAATGACCGAGGCGATCATCGGGTGAAGGTGGAAATGCTTGTGTGCATTGACATGGTCGAGTTTCAGGCCCGTCGTGGCAAAGGCGGCAAATTGCGCCGCCACTTCGGCCCGCATTTGGGCATGAGCGGCGGGGGACAGGGCAATGGCAAAGGCCGTGCGCACCATCGAATCGTGAAACCGCCCGTCCGGCCCCACCAGCGCGGGCACCTGTTCGGGCGGCAAAACCGGAACGCCGTCGGCCAGCACCACATGCAGGCCCACGCCAAGGTCCGGCAGGCGGCGCGCACGTTCCACCGCATCCTCCACCGCCTCGCCCGAAACCATCAGGCTGGCGGCGGTCAGGATGCCGGTCGTATGCGCGCGCTCGACCGCTTCATTCACCGCCTGCGCGGCGCCGAAATCATCGGCTGTCACCACGAGACGGCGAATGCTCATCGGCTTATGCGGCTTCCTTGCGCTGACGCAGGAACTGGAAGAATTCCACGCCTTCGCGCAGGCGGCGCTTCATCATGTCCCAATCGCGCACCATTTCATTGACGATGGCGCCGATCTTGCGCGGGCGGAAATAGAAGCGCTTGTAGAATTCCTCGACCTTGGCGTGGATCACGCTGGCGGGCAGGTGGGGATAGGACAATTGCGCGATCTGATGGCCGCCATCGTCGGTCATCGGCTTGCCACCGGCAAACCAGCCGTTTTCCACCGCCTGATTATACAGGAACGTGCCCGGATAGGGCGCGGCCAGCGACACCTGAATGGTGTGCGGGTTGATTTCCTGGGCATAGCGGATGGTTTCCTCAATCGTTTCCAGCGTTTCGCCGGGCAGGCCGAGGATGAAGGTGCCGTGGATGGCGATGCCAAGCTCGTGGCAATTCTTGGTGAACTCACGCGCCACTTCGACGCGCAGGCCCTTCTTGATGTTATGCAGGATCTGCTGATTGCCGCTTTCATAGCCCACCAGAAGCAGGCGGCAGCCATTGGCCTTCATGATTTCCAGCGTCTTGCGGGGCACGTTTGCCTTGGCGTTGCAGCTCCACGTCAGCGGGAAGCCCGGCTTGCCAAAGCCCAGTTCGCCCATGGCGATGGCCAGCTTTTCGACGCGGTCGATGTCATCGGTCAGCGTGTCATCGTCAAAGAAGATCTCCTTGGTTTCGGGGATTTCGTTGATGATGTACTGGATTTCCTCGATCACCTTGCCGACCGAGCGCGAGCGATAGCGGTGGCCCGAAATCGTCTGGGGCCACAGACAGAAGGTGCAGCGGCTCTTGCACCCGCGGCCCGTGTAGAAGGACACATAGGGTGCCTTGAGATAACCGATGAAGTAATTGTCGATCTTCAGGTCGCGCTTGTACATGGGCGAAACCATGGGCAGCGCGTCCATATCCTCGATGATGGCGCGGTTTTTATTGTTGATGATCGTGCCGTCCGGCCCGCGATAGGAAATGCCGTCGATCTCGGCAAAGGGGCGCCCCTCGGCCAGTTCGACGCAGGT
Organism: Novosphingobium sp. 550D; assembly: GCF_057401885.1. Lineage (NCBI taxonomy): Bacteria > Pseudomonadati > Pseudomonadota > Alphaproteobacteria > Sphingomonadales > Sphingomonadaceae > Novosphingobium > Novosphingobium sp. 550D. Next base: position 1,286,180 of record NZ_CM171613.1, read on the forward strand.
GTAATCATATTCCTCACGCGCGACGAAATCGATCGCGGTGCTGGCCTCAAGGCTTTGCTGCGTCTCGATCATTACCTTGGCGCCGACAAAGCCGACGAGGCAATTGGGGTTGCGGGCCTTGATCAGTTCGGCCGTCTTGATGTCCTGCATAAAGCTGGGCGTCGAGGTGTGGAGGATGACCAGTTCGGCCGTGTCAAATTCGTGGGCGATGTCTTCCCAGCTCAGATCATGAGCGGGCGCGTCGATCAGTTTCGATCCCGGCACCATCGCGGCGGGCTGGGCCAGCCACGTCGGATACCAGAAGCTCTTGATCTCACGCTTGGCCTGATAGCGGGCGCCGGCGCCCCCGTCGAAACCGTGGAAGGAGGGGGCTTGGAGAAAAATGGTGCGCTTCATCGGTCTCTCTTGGTGTGGGCGGCGATCCGGCCCTTGGCGGTCATTGTAAGGCTTGCGCCGCGCCAATCAATCGCAGTTGCGAACAGGCTGGCGCAAAAAATGCAAAAGCTGATGAGGTCGGCGGCAGGGATAAGCCATAGCGGGGGGGCAATAGGCGCATATTTATGAACCTTTGCTGCAAGCGCAAGGCGGGCGAGGATCATGGCGAGCAAAAGCGCGCCGCCAATTCCCGGCATCAACAGCGCGGCCAGCATGGCCAAAGGCAGGCCATGGGTGACAATCGAGCCGTAATGGCCCACCCCGGCCAGATCGCGCACCGTCACGGCCCAGCGCAAATGTTGCCGCCACAGCGCGCCAAAGGAGCGCTCCACCCCGGCATGGACAAGGATCATCGGCGGAATATCGACTCGCAGCCCTTGCGCGCGAACGCCAGCGCCGATGGCATGATCATCGGCCAAAACATCGGCCAGAGCTTCAAACCCGCCCATCGCATTCAACGTTTCGCGGCGCAGGGCAATGGTGGACCCCATGCATGGCTGGGCCATGCCGGTGATCAGGCTGACGACCATATTGGGCAAGGTCTGGGCCGAAATCATTACCGCGCCGATTCGGCTCCACAATCCCTCATCGCCCCGCCCGACATAGAGGCAGGAAACCGCCCCCACGCCCGGCTGGTCCAAGGCATTGTTGATGCAGGACAGGTAATCGGGTTCGACCACCATATCGCTGTCCGACAGGACCAGCACATCATGTTCGGCCAAGGGCATCATCGCGATCAGAGAGCCGACCTTGCCATTGGCGGCAGGCGCTCGCGGTCCGGGGTAAAAGGCGATATTGTCATGCGCGGCGACCATGGCGCGGGCCACCGGCGCGGCGCCGTCATCGGGGGCATTGGTGCCCATGACGATCTGGACGGGGGCGTCATAATCCTGCCGCGTAAACCCGGCCAGATTTTCCGCCAGACGTGGTTCGGCGCCATGGAGGGGTTTGAGAATGGTGATCGGCCGGACAGGCGCGTCCGGCGCTGGCGCCCCGGCGAAAAAACGGCCCACGGCGGCCATGGCAAAGAGTTGATAGAGCAAGGCAACGCCCGCCAATCCCACCACGCCATATGACAACCAGATATATCCCATGGTGCGAGCCCTACACCGCTTTGCAGTCGCAGCAAAAGGGTTTAGGGGCATCGGCCATGAGCGGACCCATCACGATCGTTACCGGCGTGGCCGGTTTTCTGGGCAGCGCGGTGGCGCGGGTGCTGGCGGCGCAGGGGCGGGCGGTGCGCGGGGTGGTGCGCGGTTCCTCCTCGCGGGTGAATCTGCTCGATTTTCCCGGAGAGATTGTCGAGGCCGACCTGCGCGACGAGGGTGCGGTGCGCGAGGCGATGCGCGGCGGGGCCGAATTGTACCACGTCGCGGCCGACTATCGCCTGTGGGCGCGCGATCCCGGCGAAATCCTGCGCAACAATGAGGTGATGACCCGCGCGGTCATGCGCGCCGCTCTGGCCGAGGGGGTGGGGCGGGTGGTTTACACCTCGTCCGTGGCGACCTTGAAGCCGCTGGACAATGGCGTGGCCGATGAAACCCGCCCGGCCAGCGTGGCCGAGGCGGTGGGCATTTACAAACAATCCAAGGTCGTGGCCGAACGCTTGGTCGAGGATATGGTGGCGCGCGAGGGATTGCCCGCGATTATTGTCCAGCCATCGACCCCCATCGGCCCGCGCGATGTCAAACCGACGCCTACGGGCCGCATCCTTGTCGAATGCGCGCATGGGCGGATGCCCGCCTATGTCGAAACCGGCCTCAACCTTGTCCATGTCGAGGATGTGGCGCGCGGGCACTTGCTGGCGGCGGAGCGGGGGCAGATCGGGCGGCGCTATATTCTGGGCGGTCAGGATGTGACGCTGGGCGCGATGTTGGCGGAAATCTGCGCGGCTGTGGGGCGGAAACCACCGCGGGTGAAATTGCCGGTCGCGCCACTGTTCCCCTTGGCGGTGGGCGCGGAATTGTGGGGGCGGATGACGGGGGTGGAACCCTTTGTCACCGTGGACGCGCTGAAAATGGCGCGCCACCACATGTATTTTTCCAGCGCGCGGGCGCAGGCTGAACTCGGCTATACCGCCCGCCCGTGGCAGGAAGCGGTGCGCGATGCGCTGAACTGGTTTGCGCAGGAAGGGATGATCCCATGATCTGGCCCCCCATGATCTGGCTCTCCGCGCTGGTGCTGGCGATCTGGCTGGGGCTGGTGGCCACGGGCTTCTGGACCTGCCGAGAGGCGGATGACAACGCCCCCTTTGCCGCGCCCGACGTCTGGCCTGATGTGGTCGCCGTCGTCCCGGCCCGCAATGAGGCCGATGTGATCACCCGCTCCATCGGCAGCCTTCTGCGTCAGGATTATGCCGGATCGTTCCGGGTCGTGCTGGTGGATGACAATTCCGAGGATGGCACCGGCGATCTGGCCCGCGCCTTGGGTTCTGATCGGCTGACCGTGGTTCAGGGCGCGCCGCTGGGCGCGGGCTGGACCGGAAAGCTCTGGGCCGTGCATCAGGGCATCGCGCAGGCCGGGGCGCCGCATTATCTGTGGCTGACCGATGCCGATATCGAACATGCGCCCGATACGTTGACGCGATTGGTCGGCATTGCCCATGGTGGCAATCGGCGTCTGGTGTCCTTCATGGCGCTGCTGTCATGCCGGACATGGGCGGAAAAGTGGCTGGTGCCCGCCTTCATCTGGTTTTTCATGATGCTCTATCCGTTCAACTGGATCAATCGCCGGGGGCCGGTCGCGGGCGCGGCGGGCGGATGCGTTTTGGTCGAGCGCGACGCGTTGGAGGCCGCAGGCGGCATTGGCGCGATGCGCGGGGCGCTGATCGATGATTGCACCTTGGGCGCGCTGATTAAAAAGCAAGGCCCGATCTGGCTGGGCCTGACGCGGCGCAGCGTGTCGATCCGGCCCTACAGCAATTGGCGCGAGATCGGCATGATGATCGCGCGCAGCGCTTACGCGCAATTGCGCTATAATCCGCTGATGCTGGTGGGTACGGTGCTGGGGCTGGGGCTGATGTTTGGGGCGCCGGTGTGGCTGGCGTTGATGGCGCGTGGCTCGGTTCAGGTGATGGGCCTGATCGCGCTGGGGCTGATGCTGGGTTCCTATCAGCCGATTTTGGGCTTTTACGGGCGGGCGCCGATGCGCGCGCTGGCCCTGCCTTTGGTCGCGCTGTTCTATGTTTCATGCACAATCTATTCAGCTTGGGCCTATTACCGGGGCAAGGGCGGCATGTGGAAAGGCCGCGCACAGGCATTAGACGTTTCTGGGGGCATTTCGGGGGCATGACAGACACTTTCCTGACCACCGCCGATCTGCAAAGCGGCAAGGATCACACGGGCGAGAATTTCCCCGTGGCCAGTTTTCTGGTGCGCCCCGATTGCCGCGCGCCGGTGATGGCCTATTACCGTTTTGCCCGTGCGGCGGACGATATTGCCGATCACCCCACCGCGCCGCCTGCGGAAAAGCTGCGCCTGCTGGGCCTGATGCGTGCCGGCCTTGAAGGCGGCGAGGCGGGCGTGGGCGATCCTCTGGCGCAGGCGCTGGGCACGGTTTGCCGCGAACGGGGGATCAGTCTGGCCCATGCCCATGACCTGTTGACCGCGTTTGAACGCGACTGCACGATTGATCGCTATGAAGATTGGGCCGGGCTGATCGACTATTGCCGCTATTCGGCCATGCCGGTGGGGCGCTTCGTCCTTGATTGCCATGGCGAGGATCGCGCGCTGTGGCCGATGAATGACGCGCTTTGCGCCGCGTTGCAGGTGATCAACCACCTTCAGGATTGCGCCAAGGATTATCGAACGATCAACCGGGTCTATATCCCGCTCGATTCGCTGCGCGCCGCAGGGATCGGGGTGGAGGCCTTGGGCGAGCCGCGTTCCAATCCGGCCCTGCGCGACATCATCACCGACCTGACTCTGCGCACGCAAGGGCTTTTGCGCGCCAGCGCGCCCTTTGCCAAGGCGATCCGCGACTGGCGGCTGGCCACCGAAGTCGCCGTGATCCACCGCCTTGCCGAGGATTTGTGCGAAGTCTTGCTGGCTCGCGATCCTTTGAGCGAAAAGGTCCACCACACCAAGCTGCGCGCCTTGACCCTTGCGCTTCGTGCTGCATTGCGGCAGGCGGGGCGGCGGATCCTGCCGGGCTGAGATTATGAATACTATGACCCTATCGCCCGAAACCCTTCCCGATGGCCTTCGCGCCAAGGTGGCCGGCAGCAGCTTTTATGCCGGCATGCGCATCCTGCCGCGTGCCGAGCGTGAGGCGATGTTCGCCATTTATGGCTTTTGCCGGATTGTCGATGACATTGCCGATGATCAACAGGCCCCGCGCGACCAACGCGGCGCGATGCTGGCCGACTGGCGGCGCTGGATCGGCGCGCTCTATCGCGGCGGCGATACCGGACAGGCGGGCTTTCTGGCCCAGGCGATCCGCGATTTCGCGCTGGAGGAAGCCGACTTTCTGGCCGTGATCGAAGGGATGCAGATGGATGTTGATGGCGATATCCAATGGCCGACCTTTGCCAGGCTCGACCATTATTGCGATTGCGTGGCCAGCGCGGTCGGGCGCCTGTCGGTCAATATCTTTGGCATGAACCGGGACGAGGGCGTCCATCTGGCGCATCACCTTGGCCGGGCGCTGCAATTCACCAATATCTTGCGCGATCTGGACGAGGATGCGGAAATTGCCCGCGTCTATCTGCCGATCGAGGCGCTGACCCATGCGGGCATCCGCCCGACAACGCCCGAAGCCCTGATGCAGGACCCCGGCATGGACAGCGCCGCGCGCTGGCTGGCCGCGCGGGCCGAGGCGCATTTCATCGAGGCGGGCGCCTGTCTTGCCGCAAGGCCCAAGGGCCGCCTGATCGCCCCGCGCCTGATGGAGGAAGCCTATGCGCTGGTCCTGCGCAAAATGCTGGCCCAAGGCTGGCAGGCCCCGCGCCGCCGGATCAGCACGTCCAAGCCGCGCCTGATCTTCTCGCTGATCCGCCATCTGGTGACGGGTTGAGCATGGGATTTGTCCGGGCCGAAGTGGTGGGCGCGGGTATGGCCGGTCTGGCCGCCGCGGTGGAATTGACCGTGGCCGGCGTGCCCGTTGCGCTGTCCGAGGCGGGGCCAAGGGCAGGCGGGCGTTGCCGGTCCTATTTCGACCCGTCGCTGGGCCTGACCATCGATAATGGCAACCATCTGGTTCTGGCGGGTAATCCGGCGGTGGCGCGGTTCCGCAACCTGATCGGCGCGAGCGAGCCTCTGGCCGGGCCGGACCATGCCGATTTCGCCTTTGCCGATCTGAAAACCGGCGAACGCTGGACGCTGCGGATCAATGACGGGCCGGTGCCGTGGTGGGTTTTTGTGCCATCACGCCGGGTGCCGGGGTCGCGTCTGGCCGATTATCTGCCGCTGGGCCGCTTGCTCAAGGGGCGGGCGGATCAGACCATCGGCGATCTGGTAAAACCAGAAGGGCCGGTGTGGGAACGGATGCTGCATCCCGTCCTGCTGGCCGCGCTCAACACCGATCCAGCGGTGTCGAGCGCGGGGCTTTGCGCCAATGTTCTGGCCGAAACGCTGGCCAAGGGCGGGCGGGCCAGCGCGCCGCGTGTGGCCGTCCCCAATTTGGCCGCCGCCTTTATCGACCCGGCTGTGACGTGGTTGGGCGAAAAGGGCGTTGCGTTTCGGACCGGGCGGCGATTGCGCGGCATTCGCTTTGACGGTGATGTCGTGTCGGCGCTGGAATGGGCCGATGGGGAACAGGCGATGGCGCCCGATGAGGCGGTCGTTCTGGCCGTGCCCGCATGGGTGGCGGCCTCGCTGGTGCCGGATCTGGTGGTGCCGGATGATCACCGCTCGATCCTCAACGCCCATTTCGCCTGTACCCCGCCGGAGGGGGCACCCGAAATGCTGGGCCTGACGAATGCCACCAGCGAATGGATTTTTACCCATCCGGACCGGATTTCGGTGACGATTTCGGGCGCGGATCGCCTGATCGACGATGACCGCGAGGCGCTGGCCACAATGATCTGGGCCGAAGTGGCGCAGGCTTTGGGCATCACGCACCCCATGCCATCGTGGCAGATCGTCAAGGAAAAGCGCGCCACATTCGCCGCCACGCCGCAGCAGGACGCCAAGCGGCCCCCAACGCGCACCCGCTGGCGCAATCTGTTTCTGGCGGGCGACTGGGTGCAAAATGGTTTGCCCGCGACGATCGAGGGCGCAATCCGCTCTGGCGACAGCGCGGCGCGGCTGGTTCTGGGCCAGCCTGTGACATATGGAAAAGGACGATGAGCGAAGCTGCCCCTGAACGCGCCCTGTTGGACGCCACCATCGCGCGCGCCTCGCAATCGCTGTTGGGTGAACAGCGCGAGGATGGCCACTGGGTCTATGAACTGGAAGCCGACGCCACCATTCCGTCGGAATATATCCTCCTGCGCCACTTCCTTGGCGAACCTGTGGATGACGTGCTTGAGGCCAAGATTGGCCGCTATCTGCGGCGGATCCAATCGGACGCGCATGATGGCTGGCCGCTCTATCACGAAGGCGGGTTTGATGTTTCGGCCAGTGTGAAGGCCTATTATGCTCTGAAAATGATCGGCGACGATGTGGACGCGCCCCATATGGCCCGCGCCCGCGCCGCGATCCACAAGGCGGGCGGGGCCGAAGCCGCCAATGTCTTTACCCGTATCCAATTGGCGCTGTTTGGCGCGGGGTCATGGGATGTGGTGCCAACGATCCCGCCCGAACTGATCCTCGCGCCGCGCTGGTTCCCGGTCCATCTGCTGAAAATGTCCTATTGGGCGCGGACGGTGGTGGTGCCTTTGCTGGTGCTGTGCGCGTTGAAGCCAGTGGCGCGCAATCCCCGGCAGGTGTTCGTTGATGAACTCTTCACCGGCGTCGCGCGCAAGCTGACCAGCCAGGCCGACCATGTTCATCCCGTGTGGAAAAACGGATTCGAGGCACTGGATTGGGGGCTGAAGAAGTTTGAGGGCCATTGGCCCAAGTCGATGCGCGCCCGCGCCATCAAATTGTGCGAAGAATGGGTGATCGAGCGGCTGAACGGCGTCGATGGCCTTGGCGCGATCTATCCGGCCATGGCCAACAGCGTGATGATGTTCGACGTTCTGGGCTATGCCCCGGATCACCCGCATCGTGCCATCGCGCGGGAATCGGTCGAACGGCTGTTGGTGATCAAGGATGACGAAGCCTATTGCCAACCCTGCGTTTCGCCGGTGTGGGACACGGCGCTTGCCGCCCACGCCATGCTGGAGGTCGGCAGCGAGCAGAGCATTGCGGCGGCCAATCGCGCGCTCGACTGGTTGGGGCCGCGCCAGATCATGGACACCGTGGGCGATTGGGCCGAACAGCGCGACGTCCGCCCCGGCGGCTGGGCGTTTCAGTATAATAATGACCATTATCCCGATCTGGACGACACCGCGGTTGTGGTGATGGCGATGGACCGCGCATCGGGCTTTCGCGGCGACAAAGACAAGCAGGCCATCGCGCGCGGCGTCGAATGGACTGTGGGGCTGCAATCAAAGGATGGCGGGTTTGCCGCATTCGATGCGGACAATGACAAGCTTTATCTCAACAACCTGCCCTTTGCCGATCATGGCGCCTTGCTGGACCCGCCGACGGCCGATGTTTCGGCGCGGGTCGTCTCGATGCTGGCCCAGATGGGCGAGCCGATCGACAGCCCGCGCATGAAGGCCGCGCTGGGTTGGCTGGAAAAGGAACAGGAAAAGGAAGGCAGTTGGTTTGGCCGTTGGGGTGTCAACCATGTCTATGGAACATGGTCTGTGCTTTGCGCGTTGGGTCGGGTAGGGATTGGGCGCGACCATCCGATGGTGGCCCGCGCGGTGGCATGGCTGAAAACAGTGCAGAATGAGGATGGTGGCTGGGGGGAAAGCTGCGATTCCTATGCGCTGGACCGCAAAGGGCATGAAACATTCCAATCCAACGCCAGCCAGACCGCATGGGCGTGTCTGGGCCTGATGGCGGTGGGTGAGGCAAAGAGTGATGCGGTTGCGCGCGGGATCGCGTGGCTGGTCGAAAATCAGGCCGATGACGGTCTCTGGGGGCAGGAGCATTATACGGGCGGGGGCTTCCCGCGAGTCTTTTACCTGCGTTATCATGGCTATCCGCGCTATTTCCCGCTTTGGGCTCTGGCACGGTATCGCAACATGGCGCAGGCCAATGTGGAGCAAGCCCAGTGGGGAATGTGAACGGCAAGCCGGTGATCGCGGTGACAGGCACGTTGCGTGAAGCAGCGGTGCTGAACAAACATGACGTCGTGGTGATGGCCGGGGGCAATGATCCCGAACGTTTGCGCGAAGAATTGATGGTGCGCGCCCAGAGCGCCAGCGCCTTGATCAGTTATGGCATGGCAGGCGCCATCGACCACACGCTGAAATTGGGCACGATGGTGATCGGCAAGCGATTGACCGGCACGTTTCACGCCAAATGCGATGAACGCTGGGTCGAGGTGTTACGCCAGTTGTTGCCCGGCGCGCGCGTCGGCACGATCCACGCAGACGGCCATCTGTTGACCGATTCGCATGACAAGGCCGAGCGCGCATGGGCCAGCGCCGCCGTGGCCGCCGATATGGAAAGCCATATCGTTGCCGAAGTGGCGGCGCATATGAACCTGCCCTTTGTCGTGTTGCGGTGCATTTCCGATATTGCCGAGGTGGAATTGCCGCCTGCGGTCAATGTCATGATGGGGCCTGATGGCGATCTGGCGCTGGGCGCGGTGTTCAATTCGATCCGGCAAAATCCGGGGCAACTTGGCGCGTTGACCAAGACGCTTGTGGGTTTTTCCAAAGCCTATCGGGCGTTGATCAAGGGATCAAAACAGGCCGGGCCGCAATTGGGTTTTGACTTGCGATGATACGAAAAAGGCGGGGATTTTGGTCCCCGCCTTTTTCATTTTCAGGCCGCGCGAGTGGCGCGGGCATATCCTTCGGGATCGGCGATCTTGATCTTTTCCAATTCCGCCTCAACCTGCGTGGCGTGAACGTCCACGGCCTTGCGGGCGTTGGAAATGTCGATGTCGGGCGCCATTGGGCCATCGGTGCGGATGCCCTGCATGCCCACCTTGATGAATTCCCACGGACGCGTCAGCCCTTCCTTGGCCGCCGTGCCTTCAAAGCCGCAATGGACCATGCAGTTCGAGCATTTCTCGTACTTGCCGACGCCATATTGATCCCAATCGGTGCCTTCCATCAGCTCGGCAAAGGTGTCGACATAGCCTTCGCCCACCAGATAGCAGGGCTTTTGCCAGCCAAACACCGTGCGCAAAGGCATCGACCAGGGCGTGCATTCATACGAACGGTTGCCCGCAAGAAAGTCGAGGAACAGCGGCGAGTTGGTGAACTTCCACGATTTCCCACCATTGCCCTTGCGCAGCAGGTCGCGGAACAGGTTCTTGGTCTTTTCGCGGTTCAGGAAGTGTTCCTGATCGGCGGCGCGTTCATAGGCATAGCCGGGCGAAATCGTCACTTCGACATCGAGCGAAGCCATCAGGTCAAGGAACTTGGCCAGCTGATCCGGCTTGGCATCGTTGAACACGGTGCAATTGACCTGAACGCGGAAACCCTTCGACTTGGCCAGCTGGATCGCTTCGAGCGCGACGTCATAGGTGCCTTCCTGATCGACGGCCTTGTCGTGCATGGCCTTGTCGCCGTCCAGATGGATCGACCAGGTGAAATAGGACGAGGGCTTGTAATCGTTGATCTTCTTTTTCAACAACAGCGCGTTGGTGCAAAGGATCACGAATTTCTTGCGCGCGATATAGCCTTCGACAATCTTGGGCATATCCCGGTGCAGCAGCGGTTCGCCGCCCGCGATCGACACGGCGGGCGCGCCCGATTCCTCGATCGCGGCCATACATTCTTCCACCGACAGGCGGCGGTTAAGGATCGCGTCGGGATAATCGATCTTGCCACAGCCCGGACAGGCCAGATTGCAGCGCAGCAGCGGCTCGAGCATCAGCACGAGCGGATATTTGCCGCCCTTGATCTGGCTGGAAATGGCATGACCAGCAATGCGAAGGGCGGGGCCAAGGGGAAGGGACAAGGGGGCTTACTCCAAACAGGGCATTACGCGCGGGCGCGGGCGGCATCACCCGCCCGGCGCAGGGCCGCAGGCAGGCTGAACGACACGTTTTCGCGGGTGCCGTCAAGCTCTGAGACGGTTATTTTTCGCGTAAGGGCGATTGCGGCAATCACATCTTCGACCAGTTCCTCGGGCGCGCTGGCCCCGGCGGTGATGCCAAGGCGTTCCACCCCGTCCAGCCAGTCCATCGACACTTCGCTGCCATCGCCCACCAGCCATGCCGGTTTGCCCAGAGCCAGCGCCACATCGCGCAGCCGGTTCGAATTGCTGGAATTGGCCGCGCCGACAACGATCAGCGCATCGCATTCCTCGACCAGCGCGCGCACGGCATTCTGGCGGTTTTGCGTGGCGTAACAGATGTCGGATACGTCCGGCCCGGCCACATCGGAAAAACGTTCGTGCAGGGCGGCAATCACCCCGCGCGTATCGTCCACTGACAGGGTGGTCTGCGTCACATAGGCAATCGGCGCATCATCATCGAGCGGCAGGAACGCCACATCCTCTGGCGTTGCCACCAGATGGACCGGCGCGGGGATCTGGCCCAGCGTGCCGACGACTTCGGGATGGCCTTCATGGCCGATCAGAACCACATGGCGTCCGTCGCGGGCAAAGCGCCCGCCGTGCAAATGCACCTTGGTCACCAAGGGGCATGTCGCGTCATAAACCGGCAGGCTGCGGCTTTGCGCTTCCTGCTCGACGCTTTGCGGCACGCCATGGGCGGAAAACACGGTGACGGCGCCGGCGGGCACTTCATCGAGCTCTTCGACAAAAATAGCGCCCATGGCACGCAACCTGTTCACGACATGCGCGTTATGAACAATCTCATGGCGGACATAAACCGGCGCGCCATGCATTTCGAGAGCGCGTTCCACAATGCGAATCGCGCGGACAACCCCTGCGCAAAATCCGCGCGGCGATGCCAATTTGATGGAAAGAGGAGCTGCAAGCAGCAGAGCGGGGGAACTCTCAGTCGGCGTCAAACGGTTAACCCCTTTGTAACCTTGGATATCGCACCCTGTATCATAGGGTCATTGTAACCAATTCCGTTGACAGAGAAAAGCTTGCAGTAGCCTGAACCGGGGCTTCATTGCGCGCTCATCCCACTTGTTTTACGTATTGCTCATGCGCAAGGACGCGTCATGGCGCGCGGCACATGGGGCGTATATGGGAAAATGCCGATATATTCGGTCTGGAGTTGGCATGACGGTTGGATTGAACATGACGCGTAAATCGGGATTCGCATCGATCAAGGCGGCTTTGGCGCTGGGCGTTCTGGCGCCGGTTTCGATTTTGGCGGTACCGGGCGTGGCTTTCGCACAGGCCGGTGATCCGGCGGCACAGACGGTTGAGGCTCTCAACGCTGGCCTGATCGCGACGATGAAGGCTGGCGGCGGTCAGGCCGGGCGCGCCCGCGTGATCGGTCCGGTTGTTGACCGCGCGTTTGATATTCCCGCCATGGCGCGCCTGTCGGTCGGCCCGCCCTGGACAACCTTTTCGCCGCTGGAACAGGCCAATGTGATTGCGGCCTTTCGCGCGATGACGGTGGCTCAATATGCCGCCAATTTCGACGGCTATTCGGGCCAGAAGATCACCATGGTCGGCGGCGTGGAGACGCGCGGCACGGACAAGCTGGTGCGCACGCAATTGACCGGTGCGGGCACGAATGAATCGCTCAACTATCGCCTGCGGGAAAGCGGGGGCCAGTGGCGAGTGATCGACGTGTTCTATCGCAATGCGATCAGCCAGATCGCCACGCGCCGTTCCGATTTTGCCAGTGTGATTTCCAAGGGCGGCGCGGCCGCTCTGGTCGGTCACCTTAACCGATTGGCCGCCAATCCGAAGTAAGGGCGGCGGTATAGAGTGAATGGACCTCGGCATGCCCATCGGCGCGCCGGGGTTTTTCATTTCGGCCCCGACGGCCCCATGAAATAGCGCAGGGCAAAGTGGATCGTCTGGGGCTTTGCCTCATGCGTGATGACCGCGTCGCGCCATTTGGGCGGGCCGAACACGATCTTGGCATCGCGGGAAAAACCTACGCCCTCTTTGGGGATGCCGATGAAGTTCTGATCGACCTTCTTGTTGCCATTCTCGTCCTGAAACGCCTGTGCCGCCCATTCGCCGGGGGGCACATTGGCAAAGGTCACGCTGGTCGAACCCTTTTGCGACGGGGCCGAGCTTTCCAGCAGGCAGTCATCCTTCAGGAACGTCTTTTGCGGGCAGAGCGCAACATGCACCCGGCCCACATTGGACCGCACATTGTCCACGACCACCGTCAAAGGCGCGCCGTTGGCGGCAGGCTCCGCGGCCGCTGCCGCCAGCGTCAGAACTATCGCGGCAAGGCTCAAGCGCGAACCTCGCCCACGATGTCGGCGCCGATCACATCGGCATCGTTCCAGCGCAAAGCTTTCAGCACCGTTTCCACAATATGCGGCGCGTTGAGGCCCGCCGTATCGTATTGCTTGTCGGGCGCATCGTGGTCCTGGAACACATCGGGCAGACGCATCGTGCGGATTTTCAGCCCGCCATCGGTCAACCCTTCGTCGCTGGCCAACGTCAGCACATGCGAACCAAGGCCGCCGATGGCGCCCTCCTCGATGGTGACGACCACTTCATGCGTCTTGGCCAGACGGCGGATCAGTTCTTCGTCCAGCGGCTTGGCAAAGCGCAGGTCGGCAACGGTGGTGGGCAGGCCCTTGGCCTCCAGCACTTCAGCCGCCTTGACCGCCTCGGCCAGACGCGTGCCGAGGCTGAGGATGGCGATTTTGCCGGCTCCGCCCCGCACGATACGCCCCTTGCCGATCTCCAGCTTTTGCGGAACCGCAGGCATTTCCACGCCCACGCCATTGCCGCGCGGATAGCGGAAGGCAATCGGCCCGCTGTCATGTTGGGCCGCCGTATAGGTCATATGGACCAGTTCGGCCTCATCAGCCGCCGCCATCACCACGAAATTGGGCAGCGAGGCCAGATAAGTGATGTCAAACGTGCCCGCATGGGTCGCGCCATCGGCGCCGACAAGGCCCGCGCGGTCAATCGCGAAACGCACCGGCAAATTCTGAATCGCCACGTCATGCACGACCTGATCATAGGCGCGTTGCAGGAAGGTGGAGTAAATCGCACAGAACGGACGCATCCCCTGTGCGGCAAGACCTGCGGCAAAGGTCACGGCATGCTGTTCGGCAATGCCGACGTCAAAGCTGCGGTCCGGGTGCGCCTTGGCGAATTTGTCGACGCCGGTGCCCGACGGCATGGCGGCGGTGATCGCCACAATCTTGTCATCGGTATCGGCGATTTTGGCCAGCGTTTCGCCAAAGACGTTCTGATAGGCGGGGGCCTTGGCGGGGGCCTTGACCTGTTCGCCGGTGATGACGTTGAATTTCTGGACGCCGTGATATTTGTCCGCCGCCGCTTCGGCGGGGCCATAGCCCTTGCCCTTTTGCGTGACGACATGGATCAGGCACGGGCCGGCGGCGGCATCGCGGACATTTTCCAGAACCGGGATCAACTGTTCCAGATTGTGTCCGTCAATCGGGCCGACATAATAAAAGCCCAATTCCTCGAACAGCGTCCCGCCCATGACCATGCCGCGGGCGAATTCGTCGGTCTTGCTGGCCGCGCGCGAGAGCGGGGCGGGCAGGTGGCGCGAAACCTTCTTGGCAATTTCGCGCAGTTCAAGGAACGGACGCGAGGACACCAGACGCGCCAAATAGGCCGAAAGCCCGCCGACGGGCGGCGCGATCGACATATCATTGTCGTTCAGGATCACGACCAGACGGTTGCCTGCGGCCTGCGCGTTGTTCATCGCCTCATAGGCCATGCCCGCGCTCATCGAACCATCGCCGATGACGGCAATCGCCTTGCCGGGCTGATCGGACATCTTGTTGGCCATGGCAAAGCCGATGGCGGCCGAGATCGAGGTGCTGGAATGGGCCGCGCCAAAGGGGTCGTATTCGGATTCGCTGCGCTTGGTAAAGCCCGACAGGCCGCCCGGTTGGCGCAAAGTGCGGATGCGGTCGCGGCGACCGGTGACAATCTTGTGCGGATAGGCCTGATGGCCCACGTCCCAGATCACCTTGTCACGCGGCGTGTCGAACACGTAATGCAGCGCCACGGTCAATTCGACCACGCCCAGACCCGATCCCAGATGGCCACCGGTCTGGCCAACGGTATGGATCATTTCCTGGCGCACGTCATCGGCCAGTTGGCGCAATTCACCCATGGACAGGCCACGCATATCCGCGGGCACCTTCACTCGATCGAGGATCGGCGTCTTCAGTTCAGCTTCCATGCCCCAGCCTTACACAGGTTCAAGCGCCCTGTCGATTGACCGCATCGCATTTGCGGCGGGCGATTGTTGCAAGTGGGATATGGGAAACACAGGTACAGGAAAAAATGCGTCTGTCCCCTTGATGCACTTGTTTTTCCTGTTTTGGTCAAGGACATGGCGGATAAAGGTGCCTCATCCCTTCGGCCAGCTATGCAATGGGGGCATTGTGTCGTTAGGCATTGGGCAAAAGCACAAGAATATTCGTAAGGGGATCGAGGATGAAAATGCGCGCGCCGGCATCGCGAGCCATGTTGTTGGCCAAAGCCGCCCTGATACCGGCACTTTTGCTGCCATCGGTGGCGCAGGCTTCTGATGAAGAAGCCAATTCGCCTATTATCGTGACCGGAACCGGTTTGG
This sequence comes from Novosphingobium sp. 550D, assembly GCF_057401885.1. Taxonomy (NCBI): domain Bacteria; kingdom Pseudomonadati; phylum Pseudomonadota; class Alphaproteobacteria; order Sphingomonadales; family Sphingomonadaceae; genus Novosphingobium; species Novosphingobium sp. 550D. The sequence continues at coordinate 1,301,408 of NZ_CM171613.1, forward strand.
GCGCCGCCCCTGCTGTGCCCGCCTATTCCTCGCGAGAGATCGACCGGGAAACGATCACATCCTCGGCGTCGGGGCGGATCGAGGATGTTTTGGCCAATGTGGCGGGTTTTCAACAGTTTCGTCGCAGCGACAGCCGTTATTCCAATCCTTCGGCACAGGGCGTGACGCTGCGCGCGCTGGGCGGCAATGCGGCGGCGCGGACCCAGGTTTTGCTGGACGGTGTGCCGATGGCCGATCCGATGTTCGGGTCGGTGCCGTGGAATGCGATCACGCCTGAACGTCTGGGTTCGATCCGGGTGACGCGGGGCGGCGGTTCGGGGGCTTTCGGTTCGGGCGCGGTGGCCGGGACCATCGAACTCAACAGCGCGGGCCGCGACGCGATGGGCCTGTTTTCGGGCGAGGCTTTGGCCAATGATCGCGGTGAAACGACTGTGTCGGGCGCGTTGGCCCCGAAACTGGGCGCGGGTTTTGCACAGGTTTATGGCCGGTGGGATCGCGGCGACGGTTTCTGGACTACGCCGGAGAGCCAGCGCGTGGGCGCCAGCGTCAAATCGCGTTACGACAGCTGGTCGGTCGGCGCGCGCGGCGTGGCGCCGATTGCCAATAATGTCGAGCTTCAGGCCCGCGTGATGGCCTTTGACGATCACCGCACCCTGCGCTTTGCCGGCGCGGTCAGCCATAGCAGCGGCGAGGATTTTTCGCTGCGTCTGGTGGGCCGGGGCAAGTGGCAGTTTGATGCGCTGGCCTATATTCAGGATCGTGGCTTTTCCAACGTGACCGTGTCGGCCACGACATTCCGCCCCAGTTTGGATCAACGCCGTACCCCGGCCACCGGCCTTGGCGCCAAGGTGGAAATCCGCCCGCCGATCGGGCCGGACCACCTGCTGCGCATCGGCAGCGATTGGCGCAGCGCCAAGGGTGATTTGAATGAAATCGCCTATAATGCGGCCACGGGGGCGGTCACGGCCTATCGCTGGGCGGGCGGGCGCAATGATGATCTGGGATTCTATGCCGAAGATGACTGGAAACTGGGGCCGCTGACGCTGACCGGCGGGGTGCGTGCGGACCGATGGAGCGTGAATGCGGGCTATTCCCGTCAGGCCAATGCGACCGGCACCATCACCATCAACAACGCCTATGCCCCGCGCAGCGATTGGGCGGTGACCGGGCGCGGCGGGGCTTTGCTCAAGGTCGCGCCGGGGCTGGAATTGCGCGGATCGGCCTATACCGGCCTGCGTCAGCCCACGATCAACGAACTCTATCGCAGCTTTACGCTGGTGGCTTCGGGCGTGTCGACCGTGACCAATGCCAATGCGGCGCTGGGCAATGAAATGATGGAAGGCTATGAGGCGGGCATTGATTTCACACCCGTTCCGGCGCTGAAACTTTCGGCCACGGCTTTCTATAACCGTGTGGCCCATGCCATCGCCAATGTCACCACGGCCCAGACTGCGACGACGATCACCCGCATGCGCCAGAATGTTGATGCGATCCGCGCACGGGGTCTTGAATTTGCCGCTGCCCTCGATCTGGGGCGGATCAGCCTGGATGGCAGCCTTGCCCTGACCGATGCGGTGGTGCGGGCCAGCGGGGCGCAGGCGGGCCTGAATGGTATGCGCCCCGCGCAAACCCCCAAGATCGCCGCCAGCGCGACCGTGACATGGAAACCGCGCGACGGGTGGCAGGGGGCCTTGGTCCTGCGCCATTTCGGGTCGCAATATGAGGATGACCTGCAAACCTATCTGATGCCATCGGCCACCACCATCGGCGCCTTTGTTCAGGCCCCCTTGGGCCACGGTGTCAGCTTTATCCTGCGCGGGGAAAATCTGGCCAATGTCACCGTCATCACCCGCAATCAGGCGGGCAGCATGGACATTGGCGCGCCGCGCACCGTCTGGGCGGGCCTGCGTTTCGGGCTGAAGTAATTGGGTTGAAGTAAGGCGGGATGGCGGGCATGGGAGGTTCCATGTCCGCCTTCACCCTTAATGGCCATCCGGTCGATCTGCGCATGGATGTTCAGACGCCCTTGCTCTGGGCCTTGCGTTGCGGGGCCAATCTGACGGGGGCGAAATATGGCTGCGGGACCGGCGAATGCGGGGCCTGTATGGTCATGGTCGATGGTCAGGCTTTGCCCTCATGCCAGATGACCTTGGCGCAGGCCGAGGGGCGCGCCATCACCACGATTGAGGGCCTCAGCCGCGACCGTTCCCATGCCGTGCAACAGGCGCTGGTGGCCGAAGGCGCGATCCAATGCGGTTTCTGTACGCCCGGTATCGTGATGGCGGGGGCGGCGCTTCTGGCCGCCAATGCCGACCCCAGCGCCGATGACATTGCCAAGGCGATGACCAACCTGTGCCGTTGCGGCATCTATCCCCGGCTGGTCCGCGCGATCCAGCGCGCCGGGCGGGTGATGCGGGGCATGGAAACCATCGCCGCGGTGCCTCCTCCGGGCGGCGCGCAACAAAGGAAGAACCCATGAAAGCCACGATCTGGCACAATCCGGCCTGCGGCACATCGCGCAAAACATTGGCGATCCTGATGGAAACGCCCGGCGTCGATGTCACCGTGGTTGAATATCTCAAAACCCCGCCCGGCGCCGCCAAGCTGGCCCAGCTCTATCGCGACGCGGGCATGACGCCGCAACAGGGCCTGCGCCTGCGCGGGACGGACGCGGTGGAACGAGGCTTGCCCGATGCCGAGGATGCCGCCGTTCTGGCCGCGATGGAGGCCGAACCCAAGCTGATCGAGCGGCCTTTGGTCGAAACCGACAAGGGTGTCCGCCTGTGCCGCCCACAGGATCTGGTCCATCAGATCCTTTGAACCGCATCCGTGAACGCGCCGTGACGGTGGATTACTGTCCCGTCCCGACGCAGTTTGCGGCAAATCTTGCGCAAGGCGGCTTGCCAAGCGCTTGCACTTTTGCAAACCATCCATCAGACGCGGATGTCTAGGGTAGGGATTTGACACGAGCATGACAACCGAAATGGCCGGACAGGCGCCGCTTGCCAAAGTGAAAAGCAGGCTGAAGCGAGCCTTGGGGCCGTGGGGAGTTTTCTTCGAAGGCTTTCTGAAAAATCCGGTGATGGTCGGCTCGATCGTGCCTTCCTCGCGATTTACCATCAATCGCGTTCTGTCCGCGGTCGATTGGGACAATACCAAGCTTTTCGTGGAATATGGTCCGGGCGTGGGCACGTTTTGCCAGCCTGTTCTGGATCGCCTGCGCCGTGACGGCACGTTGCTGGTGATCGACCTTAACCCCGATTTCATCGAATATTTGCAGCACACGATCACCGACAGCCGCTTTGTCGCGGTTCACGGTTCGGCCGCCGATGTCGAGGAAATCGTGCGCGCCCATGGCCATGAAAAGGCCGATTATGTGATTTCGGGCCTGCCCTTTTCGACTCTGCCGCCCGGCGTCGGTCCGGCGATTGCCAGCGCGACCTATCGTGTGCTGCGCAAGGGCGGGGCTTTCCTTGTTTATCAGTTCACCCCGCGCGCGGGCGATTTCATGGCCCAGTTCTTTAAGCGCATCGACAAGGGGCTGGAATGGATCAACGTCCCGCCCTGTTTCCTGTTCTGGGGCTGGAAGGACGAGGATTGATCCGGCGCTGATGCGGGCGCGAGGGGCGGGCCCCTCGCATCCTCACGATTATTCAAACGTCGCGCGAATATCCTCAACCGTAGGCCCGGCCAATTGGCGGTGGATCGCCGCCATCAGCGCCGCAATGTAAAGCGTGAATATCGCGGCCAGCAGCGATGAAACGATGGCCGAAACAATTCGGCTGGCATCCGGCCCGCCCGCCAATGCGCCAATCGAACCGCCGATGGAAACCGCCGCCAGGCTGATCACCAGCACGACCACGCCCACCAGAACGGCAAAACCGATCAGGCGCCAGAAATTGCCCCGCGTGATCGCCCATGACCGTTGCAGCGCCTTGATCGGATTATAGACCCGTTCGACCGCCACCACCGGCGCGACCAGCGACATGCGGACATAGGCGCCCAGCGCCAGCACCCCGACGATCACCATGCCCAGCGCGGCCACTGCGGGCTGATTCGCCAGCCCCAGCACGCCGACCAAACCGCCGCCCAGCACCACCACCGCCATCGCCAGCAGCAATTGCGCGCCAATATAGGGAAACACGCCCTTGGCCCCCAGCGAGAGCGCTTGGCCCACGGTGGGGCGGGTGCGGTCGGTGAACAGGGTCAATATGCCCAGAATGCCCGCCGCCTGAACCACCAGCATGGGGATCATGAAGGGCATGGCTTTGCTGTAGAATTCCTCGATTGCCTGCATCGATTGGGCGGGCGACATGCCCTGTGCGGCGGGCGGATCGGGCATCAACAGGGTAAAGGCCAGACGGGGCAGCAGAAAGAACACCCCCGCCATCGCCAGCAGAACATCCCGATTGGCCCGAATCGCCGCATGGGCCGTCCGCCAGGCCAGATTGCTGTCAAAACGCATGGGGTACTCCTCTTGCGCCGAATGCGGCGCATCTGCCCCCTTGATAAGCGGAGCGGATTGCCCCACGCAAGAATCATGGTCATGCAAGATGCAATCAAAGCCGAGATTTCGCTGGATAATGGCGTTGCCGTGCGCCGTGATTACGCCCAGGTGTCCTATCGCGATGCTCTGGAGTTTCAGACCGCGCGCAATAGCGCCATTTATGAAGGGCTTGCGCCGGACCTGATCTGGCTGCTCGAACATCCCCCTGTCTATACCGCGGGCACCAGCGCGCAACAGGCCGACATGCTGGACCCCCGGTTCGAAGTGGTCGAGGCGGGGCGCGGCGGCAAATATACCTATCACGGGCCGGGACAGCGGATCGGCTATGTCCTGATCGACCTGAAACAGCGGGCGCGTGATGTGCGCGGCTTTGTCCATGCGTTGGAAGGATGGGTGATCGACACATTGTCCGATTTCGGTGTAGAAAGCTGGCGCAGCGATGCGGGCGTGGGCATCTGGACCCGCGACATTGACGGGACCGAGGCCAAGATCGGCGCCATTGGCGTGCGCATTCGCCGCTGGGTGACGATGCATGGGTTTTCGGTCAATCTGAACCCGGATCTGTCGCATTTCACCGGCATCGTTCCTTGCGGCATTGCGGAAAAGGGCGTGACCTCGCTGGAACGTCTGGGCATTTCGGTGACGGCACAGCAATGGGATGACGCATTGCTGGCACGGGCCGGACAATTTCTGGCCAAGCTGGAGCAGGCATGCCCGGTTGAGGCCGCACCCACCAAGCCCGAAGGGGAACAGGCATGAAGCGCGCCGTTACGATCCTTGCCCTCACGCTGGCGCTTGGCGGATGTTGGGGCAAAAAGGCCAACAAGGCCGAGGATCAGCGCACCGCAACGGGCCAGATCCTGCCCGGATCGACCAGCGATGCGATGATTGCCTATGACGCGCTGACCTCGCGCGCGCCCTTGGCCCCGCGCGCCGCGCCGGTGCAGGCCAGCAGCGCCGCGCCCGAAACCCCCGCCGCAGACGATGCGAGCAGCGCCGAGGAATAAGCCCTACGCCGAATACCGGGGCGCATCGCGCCGCGTTCTGCGCTAGGCCATGGCTATGAACACGCAAACTTCATGGCAATGGCGGCACCTCCTCGCGCTGGTGGGTGGCAATCTCATTCTTGCACTGGGGCCGTGGAGCGTGCGTCTGGCCGATACCGGGCCGGTGTCGGCGGGCTTTTGGCGTCTGGCGCTGGCGGTGCCCGTGCTGGCCATTCTGGCGCCCGCGACGGGGCAAAGTCTGGTGCTCAACCGCAAGGCCTTGCTGGCCATGCTGGGGGCGGGGGCCTTTTTCGGGCTGGATCTGGCCAGTTGGCATCTGGGGATCGAGCGCACGAAAATGGCCAATGCCACGCTGTTCGGCAATTCGGGCAGTTTGATCCTGATGGTGTGGGGTGTGATCGCGATGAACCGGCGCCCGTTTCGCGGCGAATGGGTGGCGATGGGGGCGGCTCTGGCCGGGGCGGTTTTGTTGATGGGGCGCAGTCTGGAACTGGGGTCGCGCACCTTGGCGGGCGATTTGTTCAGCGTCGCGGCGGGGCTGTTCTACGTCGCCTATCTGCTGCTTTTGCAACATGCGCGGGCCAGTCTGGGCAATTGGTCGCTGCTGTTCTGGGCCTCTCTGGCGGGGCTGCCGGTGATCCTGCCCTGCGCTCTGGCCATGGATGAGCCTTTCTGGCCCGGCATGCATGGGGGCCATTGGTGGCCTCTGATTGTGCTGGCCATGGGCAGTCAGGTCGTGGGGCAGGGTTTGCTTGTCTATGCCCTGCGCCATTTCAGCCCGATCATGATCGGCATGGCGCTGCTGACCCAGCCCGCCGTCGCTGTTGCGGCGGGCTGGGCGGCATTTGGCGAGACGCTGACCATATGGGACGGAGTGGGTATCCTCTTGGTCAGCGCCGCGCTCGTGCTGGCCAGGCTGGGCCAAACCAGCCCAACCAGCGCCAGCGATCAGGCCGAATAGGGCGGAAAGCTGGTATAGCCTTCTGCGCTATTCCCGTACCATGCCGAAGGATCGCCTCCTTCGGTCCATGGGTGCCCATGGGCGATACGGTCGACCAGATCCGGATTGGTAATGAATGGCCGCCCAAAAGAGATGGCGTCCGCATCGCCCTTTTCAAGAGCCTGCGCGCCGCTTTCCAGCGTATAATCAGCATTATCGACGATGGGGCCGGAAAAGATCGTCTTCAAATGCGCGGCGCGGCGCGGACCGATGCCCGACCCGAATGTTCCATTGGGCAGCGGGTCACGCATTTCAAGAAAGCCGATCTTGAGATCGTCCAGCACCTTGGCCGCATGGTCGAACAGGGCATAGGTGTCGCTGTCCTCGACGCCCTGAATGCCGTCATTGGGCGAAAGACGGACCGAGACGCGCCCGGCGCCCCAGACGCGGATCAGCGCTTCTGTGACTTCTTTCAGCAGACGGGTGCGGTTTTCGATTGAGCCGCCGTAATCGTCAGTGCGCTGGTTCGTGCCATCGCGCAGGAACTGGTCGATCAGATAGCCATTGGCGGCGTGAAGCTGGACGCCATCGAAACCGGCTTCCTTGGCCAGGCGCGCGGCATTTTCATAATCGGCGATCAGACGGGGGATCTCATGCGTTTCCAGCGCGCGCGCCTGCACATAGGGCTGCTTGCCCTGATAGGTATGGGCCTCGCCCGGCGCGGTGGTGGCGCTGGCCGATACGGGTTGGATGCCGTGGAGCTGCGGGTGCGACACGCGACCCATGTGCCAGAGTTGCAGGACGATACGCCCGCCCGCATCATGGACGGCCTGCGTCACCTGTTTCCAGCTTTGCGCCTGTGCCTGATTCCAGATGCCGGGGGCATTGGGCCAACCGCGCCCTTCGGGGCTGATGGCGGTGGCTTCGGAAATGATCAGGCCCGCGCCGGCGCGCTGGGCGTAATATTCCGCGATCAGAGGATTGGCCAAACCTTCGCGGTCCGATCGGCCACGGGTCAGCGGGGCCATCAGGATGCGATTGGGGGCGGCGATGTCGCCAAGGGCGATGGGGGAAAGCAGGGGGTTTGTCATGCCGCTGATGTTGTGGCGCGGCATGACAATTTCCAGTGCAAGCAGTTCTTTTGCAGACCCAAGAATCATTTGCGGGGTTTGGCCGGAACCAACCCCCGCAATTTGATCAACGATTTGGCCGTTTACGCGGCCAGATCAAACGGCGCGATTTCGCCCGACAGGTACAGCTTCTTGGCCTTGGCGCGCGAAAGCTTGCCCGAGGACGTGCGCGGCAGGGTGCGCGGCGGCACCAGTTCGACAATTGCCGGATGACCCAGAATCGCGCGCACCTTTTCGGCCACGGCATTCTTCAGCTTCAGGCGTTCCGCCGGGTCGGACACGCGGCAATGGACCAGAACAGCGGCGGTTTCCTCGCCCGTGTCGGTTTCAAGGCTGAAAGCGGCAATGTCGCCCTGATGGAAACCGGGCAATTGTTCCACCGCCCATTCGATATCCTGGGGCCAGTGGTTCTTGCCGTTGATGATGATCATGTCCTTGGCACGGCCCACGATGAACAGATAGCCCTCGGCGTTCTGATAACCCATGTCGCCCGTGTCCAGCCAGCCATCGACAAGGCAGGCCGCCGTCGCTTCGGGATCGCGGAAATAGGAGTGCATGACCGACGGCCCCTTGCACCACACTTTGCCGATCTGATGATGGGGCAGAACGCGGCCCGAACCGTCACGGACCTCGATGGCCATGTCCAGCACCGGCTTGCCGCAATTGACGATGGCGCGATAACGGGCCGGGCGCGACAGATCGCGCGGCTGGCCCGACAGGCGTTCTTCCTCGACCAGTTCGACGCGGATGCCTTCGCCCGGCGGCATGATCGTCACCGAGAGCGTGGCTTCGGCAAGGCCATAGGAAGGCAGGAAGGCGCTGGCCTTGAACCCGGCGGGGGCAAAGGCGTTGACAAAGCTTTGCATCACATCGGGGCGGATCATGTCCGCGCCATTGCCCGCAAGGCGCCAGCGCGACAGGTCGAAACGCTGCGCCACATTGGTCTGGCTGGAAATGCGGCGGGCGCAGATGTCATAGCCAAATGTGGGCGAATAGCTGACCGAATTGCCCGGATTGCGCGAGATCATGTCCAGCCATGCCAGAGGGCGGCGGGCAAAATCTTCGGTTTTGAGGTAATCGGTCGAAACCTGATTGGCGATGACCGACAGGAAGCAGCCCACCAGACCCATGTCGTGATACCACGGCAGCCACGAAACGCAGCGGTCATTGAGGTGGGTGGAAAATTCCATGGCCACGCCATGACCGCGCAGATTGTTCAGCAGCGAAGCATGGGTGACCGCGACGCCGTGGGGAAAACGGGTCGAGCCAGAGGAATATTGCAGATAACAGATGTCATCGCCCGACGCCTGCGGCAATTCGACCGGCACCACAGCATCGGCGGCCAGAACGTCCCAGCTCAACCCCTCGCACGCACCGCCCTTGGCATTATGCGCCTGTGCGGCGGCAAGGCCCATATGGGCGATTTCGGGTGGATAGAAGAAATAGAACGGATCGCTGCTGGCCAATTGGACGGCCAATTGCTCGATATAATTGTCCTTGCCGCCAAAGCTGGTGGGCAGGGGCAGCGGCACCGGCCATGCGCCGGCATAGATGACGCCGCAGAACAATGCGGCAAATTCAGCCCCCGTTTCGGCCACCAGAGCGATGCGGTCGCCCTTTTTGACGCCGCGCGCGATCAGGCGCTGGGCCATGGCGATGGCGTCTTCGCGCAATTCGCGGAACGGATAGGGGCGGATCAGATTGCCGCGCGGATCATGAAAGTTCAGCCCACGGGTGCCCTGCGCCGCATAATCAAGCGCTTCGCCAAAAGTGCCGAAATCGGCAAGGCGGCGCGGCAGATCGCAAGTGTTGGGCGTGGGGATCGGGGCGGCAATGGTCGCTTCGATCACGGCGGCGTCGGTCATGGTCTTATCCGTCTAGGGCTACGCCCCGGTAAAAGGGCATCAGAAACTGGCCCGCAAGTCGGGTGACGCGGGGGGTCCCCTTTGGGGCCGGACTGTGGCACGAATATGGCCGATGGATGAGATGGAACGCCCCAATCGCCGCAAACCGGCCCCCAAACCGCTCGATTCGGCGCGGATGGAGGAGATGGCGCTGGCCTATGTCGCCAAATTCGCCACCAGCGCGGGGCGACTGGGGGATTACCTGAAACGCAAATTGCGCGAACGCGGATGGGCGGGCGAGGATCCGGCAGAGGCGCGAATCGAGGCGATCATCGCCCGTTTCGTCGATCTGGGCTATATTCAGGACGAAGCCTATGCCCGGATGAAGGCGGGCAGCCTGTTGCGCCGTGGCCTGGGCGGGCGACGCATTGCCGAAGCCTTGGGGCAGGCGGGAATTGATGAGGATATACGCGCAGAAGTCATGCCGGGCGAATTTGCCGCGCGTGAGGCCGCTTTGGCCTATGCCAGACGGCGCGGGCTGGGGCCTTTTGCCCGCCGCGCGCCCTCGGACGATCCGGCCGAGCGCCGCGCGCGGCGGGAAAAGGAAATCGCCGCGATGATGCGTGCGGGCCATGGCATGGGCGCGGCGCGGGCCATTCTGGAATCGGGCGATATGGACGGGGCGCAAAGCTGGGTCGATGAAGCGCGCCCGGATGATGGCGACGAAGTGTAGGCCCTGCGCAAAATCGCGGTGGCAAAGCGGATTTGGGTTGCGCCCTTTGCTCTTGCGTTGCCCTATTGCCTTGGGCTAGGCGCAAACCTGTCCTTCGCTTGGCGGATTCTGTCCGCGGGCAGACCTGAATAGGGAAACTTGCGCAATGCTCTTCACCTGGTGGAACGGCTCCACTTTCGGCACCTGGCTCAACACCAAGTTTGGCGGCGAACAGGTTGGCACCGATTTTCAGGGTAACAAATATTACCGCTCGAAGAAGGTTGTGCCCGCCGGCACCAACAGCCCCTTTGCGGGCATGGAACGCCGCTGGGTGATCTATAACGGCGCCAATGATTCCAGCCGCGTTCCGGCCGAATGGCATGGCTGGCTGCACCATTCCTATGACGCCGTGCCGCAGAGCCATCTGCCGCCCGCCCGCATCTGGGAAACGGAATATACGCCCAACGCCACCGGCACGGCCAAGGCCCACCAGCCGCACCCCGAACTGCGCGGTGCGGGCAAGGCGAAGGCGGCTGGCTATGAAGCCTGGACGCCTGAAGGCTGATTGAAATCATGCGCCGGACTTTGTTGGTTGCTGGCGCATGCATGGCGCTTTCGGCTTGTGGCGGATCGTCCGAGCCGGAGGCGCAGGCCACCGACGTGCCCAAGGCCGTTGCCGGCAACAGCGCGGCGCAGGCCGTCGAAAACCAGTTCGGCACCCCGGTCAAGGATCGCGTGGCGACGCTGGGCCTGCTCAACAAGCGGAACAATGAGCAGCAGGATATCGTCCTGAAAGTGGGCGAGGCCAAGCGCGTGGGCAATGTGGTGGTGAAACTCTCCACCTGTGAAAAGACCCAGCCTTGGGAACGCCCGCAGGAAACCGGCGCCTTTGTTCAGGTCTTTGTCGAACAGCGTGCACAGGTGTCCGAACCCTTGCGCTGGCAAAAGGTGTTTTCGGGCTGGCTATTCCGCAATTCGCCCGGTTTGAACGTGGTGCAACACCCGGTCTATGACGTCTGGGTCAAGGATTGCGCGATGAACTTCCCCGGCGAGGAAGAGAATCCGGCCGATTTCGCCGCGCCCAAGAGTGCGCCAAAGGCATCGGGCAGCGAAAGCGCGCCGCCTGCGGCCGAGCCGACGCCCGCTCCGGTCGAACCCGCCATTCCTGATTGAGGGCGCAGATCTCGGATTCCCGGTTCCTTGGGCCGCATCGCATCGCGCAGCAGCGCCAGATAACGCTTTTGCGGGATCTCCACCGCGCCCAGTGAGGCAAGGTGGCTGGTTATGAACTGGCAATCGAGCAATTCGGCCCCGCCAAGGCGCATCGCCGACACCAGCCATGCCAGCGCCACTTTGGATGCGTCGGGCACGCGGCTGAACATGCTTTCGCCGCAAAATACCCGTTCAAAGCCAACGCCGTAAAGTCCGCCCACCAGCGCGCCATCGATCCAGCACTCGATCGAATGTGCATGTCCCAGCCGGTGCAATTCGCGATAGGAGGCCGCGATTCGCGCGCTGATCCATGTTTCGCCGCCATCATCCGATTCGGCGCGGCGCGGCGCGGCGCATGCCTCCAGCACGTCGCCAAAGGCCGCGTTGCAGGTGACGGTAAACCGCCCCCGCCGCAATGTCCGCGCCAAAGAATGCGAGACGCGAAACCCGCCCAGCGGCAGAATCCCCCTTCGCTTGGGCTCTACCCAGAAAATTTCCGGGTCATCACGCGAATCCGCCATGGGAAACACCCCGCCGCGATAGGCAAGCAGCAGCAGGGCCGGATCAATAAGGTCAAGATTTTGCGTGGTCACATGAACAGTCTAGCATCCTGTTCATCTTGGCGGAAAGAGGGAGAAATTGCGCAATCCCCGGCGTTGGTCGGACACCATGGAAAAAATCGAACATCATCATGCATTGACCGCTTGCCAAAGGCGTCATGCTCCCCTAGAGGCGCTGCACCCTGCAGGAGTGTAGCTCAGTTGGTAGAGCATCGGTCTCCAAAACCGAGGGCCGTGGGTTCGAGTCCCCCCGCTCCTGCCAGGGTATTCATGGAATTTTAGCCGCATCGGCAAATCCATATCCCCCAATAATCGCCGCCGATTTTGTCGTCCCGTCCATCGGGGACTTGCCAATCGCCCCCGGTTGGCTAGGGGAATGGGCAAGGGTCGCTTTTGGGGCATCTTTTCAACATGGGTGTGATGGATTCATCACCGGCGGCGCGCGCGGGTGAGAAGCGGGTTTACTGGTTCTCGGTTCTGCTGGCGCTGGCTTCCTGCCTGCCGGTGCTGGTCGCCCATTATCCGCAAATGAGCGATTATCCGGCCCATCTGGCGCGTTATGCGGTCATGCTGGACGGCGGACGCAGCGCGGATCTTTCGCAATATTACTCGTTCCACTGGGCGTGGACAGGCAATCTGGGTGTGGACATCCTGATCCGCCCCTTCGCCGCGATCTTTGGTCTGGAACTGGGCGGGCGAATCATCACGGGGCTGATTCCGCCGCTGACCGCGCTGGGGCTGATCGCGGTGGATCGGCAATTGCACGGGCGCGTGACGATTGCCTCGCTGCTGGCCATGCCTTTTGCATGGTCGCCGATGATGCTGATCGGCCTGCTCAATTACGCACTGGGTCAGGCGCTGGCGCTGTGGGCCTTTGCGCTTTGGGTGATGCTGGATCGGCATCGGACGATCTGGTGGCTGCGTGCGGCTTTGTTTGTGCCGATCGGTCTGGTGGTCTGGCTGTGCCATTTGTCGGCGTGGGGCGTGCTGGGCGTTCTGCTGTTCGGCTATGAAGTGGGCGCGGCCAAGAGTTTCGGGCGCAGCCGGTGGTGGGCCTTTGTCCGCCCATGGCCGCTGCTGGCGCCTTTGGTGGTGATGGTGCTGGTGCCGGGGACGGCGGGCACGTTCTCCTATGGCCCGTTCTGGTGGATCTATAAGCAGGCGATCTGGCTCAAGGCCATGCGCGACACGGTCTATGCGCTGGATTATCTGTCGCTGGTGGTGGTCGGGCTGGCCTTTCTGCTGGCGGCGGCCATGCGCAGGTTGGACGCGCGGCTGGGCTGGGCGGCGGTCATGCTGCTGATCATGACGATTGCGGTGCCGCGCCATATTTCGGGCGGTGATTATGCCGATTACCGGCTGGTCACGACGGGGTTGATGGTGTGCTGTCTGGCGATTCGCTGGCCTTCTGCGCCGCGCTGGATCTATGTGCCGGTGGTGATGCTGTACCTGACGCGGCTGTTGATCACGACGCAGGATTGGCACGATGATTCGGCCCGGATGGAAAAGATCATGGCGGCGCTCGACCATGTGCCGCAAGGCGCCCGCGTGGCCAGCGCCGTGCTGGTGACGCGCGAGCAATGGCCGCTCAACCATTTCGAACATATCGGCGCCTATGCGGTGGTGCGCCGTCATGCGTTGGTGAACGCCAATTTCGCGGTGCCCCATGTCCATATGCTGCAATTGAAGCAGGGCGGGCGTGATTTCGACGATCCGTCACAGCGCCTGCTGCTGCATCACACGCAAAAGATCGATCTGGCCAATTTCGCTCCGGCGCAAAAGGCCGACTGGTTGTGGTATGTCGGCGACCGCGAACCCGACACCATGCCCGAAGGCGCGGTGGTCGTCTGGCGGGGCGAGGGCACTTTGCTGGCCAAGCTGAAACCGGCCCCCCTTGCAAAATAAGGCAACTGGGACTAGATCACCGCTATCTCCCGACATCGGAGCCTTGCAACGCCCCTCCCGGACCTGATCCGGGGCGGCGCGGCGGCAATGGTGAAAGAGGTTTCGGGCTTTGTTCGAGGATCGGTTCGATGGAAGAAAAGAAAGCCAAGGTCTCTCCCGGAGAGTTCTTCAACCAGGTCAAGGTTGAAGCGCGCAAGGTCGTGTGGCCCAGCCGCCAGGAAACCATTCAGACCGGCATCTTCGTCGGCATCCTGATGCTGATCCTTGCGATCTTCTTCCTCGGTGTCGATTCGCTGTTCGGCTACATCGTGCGCACGCTGCTGTCGCTCGCCTAAAAACGCATAGGAAGTGTAAGTATGGCCCGCTGGTATATCATCCACGCCTATTCCGGCTTTGAAAACAAGGTCAAGGAAGCCATTCAGGCCGAAGCCGAACGCCTTGGTCTGGCCCAATTGGTCGAGCAGATCGAAGTGCCCTCTGAACAGGTCACCGAAGTCAAGCGCGGCAAGAAGGTCTCGGTCGAACGCAAGACCATGCCCGGCTACGTTCTGGCCAAGCTGACCATGAATGATGACGTGTATCACCTCGTCAAGAACACCGCCAAGGTCACCGGCTTCCTTGGCCACAATGGCAAGCCGCAGGCGATTTCCGAACGCGATGCGGCCCGCTATTTCGGCCACCGCGAAATCGTCGCCACGACGGTCAAGAAGCACGTTTCGGTCGATTTCGAAATCGGCGATTCGGTCAAGGTGCTCGACGGCCCCTTCAACAGCTTTACTGGCATCGTCGAAGAACTGGATTTCGACAAGAACCGCGTCAAGGTTTCGGTGTCGATCTTCGGCCGCGCGACCCCGGTCGAGCTGGATTTCGAGCATGTCGAACTGGTGAAGTAAGTTTCGCCGGATTGATGATGCGAAAGAGGGGTGGGTTTTCCTGCCCCTTTTTTGTGTTTTCAGAAAAAGGGTAATGCGAGGGTCTAGACCCTCGCGCTCCCGTTACTGTCTGCGTTGTGTGTCGGGTTCGGCCAAGGGGTGTCGGACGCGGCGTTGAAATGATTAAGCCTGCGGCGCTTATGGCGTAACCTCGCCGCGCCGCAGGCTATAAAATCATCGTCCAAACCCGAGATGGCGAATTTCACGCCACCCCAGTAACGGGATTGCAAAGGAGAGTCTTTGTGGTCGCATCGCTGATGCCAAAAACCGGTTCCTACTTTTTGGCGCGATGCTTTGGTCCCTTTGTCCGCCGGAGGCAAAATCAACGCGCCCCCAAATCCCCCATACCAACCGTACCGGCCGCCATCCCCAGCATGCGATCAAGGCTTTCCTTGGCCTTCAGACGCAGCCCTTCCTCGATCTCGATCCGGGGCGAGAGGTCGCGCAGCGAGATGTAGAGCTTTTCCAGCGTGTTGAGCGCCATATAGGGGCAGATGTTGCAGTTGCAGTTGCCGTCTGCTCCCGGCGCACCGATGAAGGTCTTGTTCGGGATGGCCAGTTGCATCTGGTGGATGATGTGCGGCTCGGTTGCGACGATCAGCGTGCCGGCGGCCATGTCCTTGGCATAGTTCAGGATGCCGCTGGTCGAGCCCACGTAATCGGCGTGATCGACGATGGTGGGAGGGCATTCCGGGTGGGCCGCGATGGGCGCGCCGGGGTGCTGGGCTTTCAGTTTCAGCAATTCGGTTTCGCTGAAGGCCTCATGCACGATGCACACGCCGGGCCAGAGCAGCATCTCGCGGTCGAACTTGCGCGAGAGATAGCCGCCCAGATGGCGATCGGGGCCAAAGATGATCTTCTGGTCACGCGGGATCTGGGCCAGGATCTTTTCCGCGCTGGAACTGGTCACGATGATATCGGACAGCGCCTTCACCTCGGTCGAGCAGTTGATATAGGTGAGCGCGATGTGATCGGGGTGCGCCGCGCGGAAAGCCTTGAACTTTTCGGGCGGGCAGGCGTCCTCAAGGCTGCAACCGGCGTTGAGGTCGGGCAGCACCACGGTCTTTTCGGGCGAAAGGATCTTGGCCACTTCGGCCATGAATTTCACGCCGCAAAAGGCGATGACATCGGCGTCCGTTTCGGCCGCCTTGCGCGACAGTTCCAGCGAATCGCCCACAAAATCAGCCAGATCCTGCAATTCCGGCTTCTGGTAATAATGCGCAAGAATGACCGCATTCTTTTCCTTGCGAAGGCGGTCGATTTCGGCGCGCAGGTCAAGGCCGGCAAGGCTGGCGCTCAGGGCAGTCATCATCACATCCCCTTGGGGTTCATTGTCTCGCCGCCCAGATAGGGATCCTTGCACCGGACCCCAAGGAAAATCTGCAATGGGCGGCGGATTTAACCCGCCATGACCGATGAGGGCCGCGCTGTTCAGCCAGCCAGAATCCAGAGGTCCTCTGAGGCGCCCTGCGATACAAGGCTGCGCTTTTGCAGGTCGAGCAAATGGGCCAGCACCGACCGCCCCGCCGCGCGGTGCAGCCGAACGTCCAGTCCGGGGTACATTTGCGTCACCATGATTTCGATCGAACTGGTGCCTGATTCCAGATGTTTAAGGATCTGGCGTTCGCGCAATCGGCGGTGACCGATCATGCCGCGCACCATCTGCTTGGGCTTGTCGATTTGCGCGCCATGGGCGGGGTAATAGACCCGGTCCTCGCGCTCGTGCAGCTTTTCCAGACTGATCATATAATCGGTCATGTCGCCATCGGGCGGCGAAACGACGGTGGTGGACCAGCCCATCACATGATCGCCGGTAAACAGCGCCCCGCTTTCCAGCAGGGAAAAGCACAAGTGATTGCTGGTATGCCCCGGCGTCGCCACGGCCATCAAAGTTGCAGATGGCAGGCGCACGATATCGCCATCCGCCATAATCGTGTCGGGGCGATAGGACGTGTCAAAGGCCGCATCGGCGCGTGGCCCGTCATCCTCCATGGTCAGTGGGGCGCACCCCATGATGGGCGCGCCGGTGGCGGCGGACAAAGGTGCTGCTCCGGGCGAATGGTCGCGATGCGTATGCGTGCACATGATGGCCAGAACCGGCGCATCGCCAATCGCGTTCAGCAAGGCGTCCAAATGATCGGCATCATCCGGCCCCGGATCGATCACCGCCATCCCGCGTGCATCACCCACCAGATAGGTCTGCGTGCCGGTATAGGTAAACGGGCTGGGATTATTGGCCAAAAGGCGCACCACCAGCGGTTCGAGTCGCTCGGTTTCGCCGGTGGGCCATGGGCGCGGGGGCATATTCATGGCGCAGCCTATGCCGTTTTGCCGCCCCCCTGTCGAGAGTGGCGGCAAGAGGGAGGATCAGGCCACTGCGCTGGCCAGACGGGCGCGCAATTGGTCAAGGGCCCGCGGCGCGCCGGGCGCGGTTTCGCGCCAGCTGCGGTCGATGCGCAGCAGGCGTGCATAGAATTCCTCGGTCGCGGCGATCAACGTGCGGATCTTGGGCGAGAGCAGCGCCATCCGATCGGGATCAGCGGCGGGAAAATCGGGCGCCAGTCGGCCATAACGGCGCAATTGAAATTCGGACAGTTCGCCCATGAAATAGGCCCGATGGTTCAACAGCCACGCCACCGCGTGCATCATGCGCGTCGTGGTGCGCAACGCCTCGCAAGAGAGGGCGATCCGGGGCGCATCTTCCTGCGTTCCGGTTTCCTCGATGCGGCCCGACAGGTCAAAGGCGGCGCGCACCTCGTCCGACAGGACAAGGGCCTCGCAATAAAGCCCTTCGACGATTCGGGGGTTTATGTTGCTCGTGTGCTTCATGGTGATTTTGGTTAATCAAATGTTACACATGGCCGCAATGCATCTTGGGGGTGACGCCTATCCCGTTTTGGGACATTCCAGAATCGGCACAACAATCCGGCCTAAATTGTCGCAAAAGATAGCGATTACGCGATGATGTCCGGGATCAGATAATCCTCGATCAACGAAATCTGATCCTTGAGCTTGAGCTTGCGCTTCTTGAGTCGCGCCAGTTGCATCTGGTCGCCTGCGCCCGAAAGGGTGAGCGCATCGATGGCGGCGTCCAGATCGCGATGTTCGATCCGCAGCGCCTCAAGCTTTTTGCGCATTTCCTCTTCGGTCACCAAAACTCGCTCCCGCCAAGGGTATCTTGCCGCTTGGTGCCTTGCTCTAATCGCGCGCGGGCCACGGGGCAAGGGGCCGGATCAATCCGCGATGAAATGAGTATGCGGGTCGGGTCGTCGATGCTGAAAAACAATTTGCCGTGCTCATAAACGGCTTACCTAAAATTGTCACAATCGCCCCTTCGCAAGCGGGGAAAAGTGTGTTTCCTTTACGTCCTGATCACGGCGATGACAGCGATTCGTCCATGACCGCAGGAGGCATGGACAGCCTGGACCGACCAATGTTGCCGCGATCAGGCGGGCGTCTGCAGCGTCCGGTTAAAAAGGGGGTAGCCTGTGGTTCGTGCCACACGGTCTTTTCCTGCGGCCCGCGCACATGGGCCGGATTAAAAGGTCGCGATGGTTTTGAACCACTTTCAATGGCTTAACAGCCTATGGAGGAGAGTCCAAAATGGAAGCATCCCATATCAACGCCCTGCACAACAAGCACGCCGGTTTGGAACGCCGGATTGCCGAAGAACTGAAAAGTCCTCATCCCGACCCAGCCATGCTTCAGGCGCTTAAGCGCCACAAGCTGCGGATCCGCGACCAGATCGCGCATCATTGATGCAGCATTTCGGCGCAGCATCGATGGGCGGGAAGGCCCCGGCTGACGACTGAAACCCAACCAACCCAAACAACAATCGACCCGATCCGGTCCTTTGCGCCGGGTCGGGTCTTTGCGCTGTGGCGATGGACCTGATTTTGCACCAACCGGCGTAAAAATAAGGCGCGGCGCATTTGCAAAAACCTGCATTTGGTCTAACCCCAATACATGACCACTGCACCCCTTGGCCCGACTTCGAATTCCAGCGCGGTGGCGGCCGCGCGCACCATTCTGACGCGTCTGCACGAAGTGATGGCGTCACGCAGTCATGCACAGGCCAAATTGAACACCGTGGTCGAAGTGATCGGCGAAAGCCTGCACAGCGAGGTCTGCTCGATCTATCTGCTGCGCGAAGGGATGCTCGAACTTTTCGCGACGCGCGGCCTGGCGCAGGAAGCCGTCCACGTCACCCGCATGGCGATTGGCGAAGGTCTTGTCGGCACCATCGCCTCGCGCGCGGAAACGCTCAATCTGGCCGAGGCGACCGCGCACCCCGACTTTTCATACCGCCCCGAAACGGGCGAGGACAAGTTCCACTCCTTTGCCGGCGTTCCGATTGTGCGCCGCGAACGTTGTGTCGGCGTGGTCTGTGTCCAGCATGTCGATCCGCGCCGCTATGAAGAGGTCGAGATCGAGGCGTTACAAACCGTCGCCATGGTCCTGTCCGAACTGATCGCCAATGCTGATCTGGTGGACGAGGAAGAGGCCGCCGGCCTTGCCGCAGCCTTGACCGGGCCGGAGCAGATGCGCGGGCTTACTCTGGTCAAGGGGTTGGCCAGCGGGGTGGCCGTCTATCACCAGCCGCGCATCAACATCGAACATATCGTCGCCGAAGATACCGAGGCCGAGCGTCAGCGCGTTTACCTCGCCTTTGACAAGATGCGCGAACAGATCGACCGCATGGCGTCGCAGGCCGAGTTCGGCAGCGGGGGCGAGCATGATGAGGTGCTCGATACCTATAAGATGTTCGCCTATGACGAAGGCTGGAGCCGCCGCATCAACGAGGCGATCGATTCTGGCCTGACCGCCGAAGCCGCGATCGAGCGCGTGCAGCAGCGCACCCGTATGCGCATGCGCCAGATCGACGACCCGCTGCTGGCCGACCGGATGCACGATCTGGAGGATCTCTCCAACCGCTTGCTGCGCATCGTGTCGGGCCAATTGGGCACGGCGGCCAGCATGGGCCTGCGTCAGGACGCCATCCTGATTGCGCGCAACCTTGGCCCTGCCGAACTGCTCGAATATGACAAGCGCCGTCTCAAGGGCGTGGTGCTGGAGGAAGGCTCGTTGACCGCGCATGTGGTGATCGTGGCGCGGGCGATGGGCATTCCGGTGCTGGGCCGGGTCAAATCTTTGCGTGGTAAAGTGCGCGAAGGCGACCAGATCCTGCTCGACGCGGATCAGGCGCTGGCCTTTGCGCGGCCCACCCGCGACATGGCGATCGCCTTTGACGAACGCTATGCCAAGAATCGCGAAAAGCAGGCCAAATATGCCGCGCTGCGCGATGTCGTGCCGATCACGCTGGATGGCGAACGCATCGCGGTCAACATCAATGCGGGCCTGCGCGAGGATATGCCCAACCTGCAACTGACGGGCGCGGATGGCGTGGGCCTTTACCGCACCGAGTTTCAGTTCCTGGTTTCCGCGACCCTGCCCAACCGCGAGCGCCAGACGCGGCTCTATCGCGAAGTGCTGGAATCGGCGGCGGGCAAGCCGGTGGTGTTCCGCACGGTTGATATCGGCGGGGACAAGAGCCTGCCCTATCTGCGTCATGACGAGGATGGGGAGGAAGAGAACCCGGCAATGGGCTGGCGCGCGCTGCGCCTCGCGCTCGAACGCGACAGCCTGCTCAAGGTTCAGGCCCGCGCCTTGCTCGAGGCTTCGGCGGGGCGCGTGCTACAGGTCATGTTCCCGATGATTTCCGAACCATGGGAATTTGACGCCGCCAAGGCCGTGTTCGAGGGACAGCTCGCCCATTTGCGCAAGCTGGGCAAGACGCTGCCCGAAGCGGTCAAATATGGCGCGATGCTTGAAGTGCCTGCGCTGGCCGAGGTGCTGGATATTTTGCTGCCCAAACTGTCGTTCCTGTCGATCGGCACGAATGACCTGACGCAGTTCCTCTTTGCCGCCGACCGTTCGAACCCCAAACTGGCCGAGCGATATGACTGGCTCAGCCCTGCGATCCTGCGCTTCCTTCGCCGCATCGTGGCCCAGGGGCACGCGCACAACGTGCCCATGACCGTTTGCGGCGAAATGGGCGGGCGGCAACTGGAGGCGCTGGCTTTGCTGGGCGTGGGTATCCGCCGTTTGTCGATCACGCCTGCGGGCGTGGCGCCGATCAAGGATATGGTGCGCCGGGTCAATTTGTCAGAGATTCAAACCGCCATGGCAGGCTGGCTGGCCCAGCCGCCCGCCAACCTGCGTGAGGAAATGACCGCTTGGGCGGCCCAGCGAGGGCTGATCGGCGATTGATGGAATCGGGCGTCGGCTTGGCAAGACTGCGTAATCGGGCGCAATATGCCTGTTAACCGACGCACAAGGCCGCCAAGCCTGTTGACTTTCCAAAGCTTCCAGCGTTCTGTCCGGCGCGGGACGCATAGGATATCACGATTGTCATGAGTGCAGACGAGTCAGATTTCACCACCCCAACCAGCAGCTTGCCCATGACGGCGGGACAGCGGTTGGCGGCCGCCCGTAACGCGGCCGGGCTGAGCCTGGCGGAACTGTCTGCGCGGACCAAAATCAGCGAACGCCATCTGGGCGCGCTGGAGTCGGGTGATTTCGCGGCCCTGCCGGGGCGCACCTATGTTTTCGGCTTTACCCGCACCTTTGCCAAGAGCGTCGGGCTGGACCCGGCGGAATTGGCCGCCGCGATGGGGCGCGATTATTCGCGCGCGGCGCCCGAACCTGATCTGTCGGCCTCGGTGGCCTTTGCGCCGGGCGATCCGGCGCGCGTGCCGTCGTCGCGCTTTGCGTGGATGGCGGGTTTTGTGCTGCTGGTGGCGGCGGTCGCTGGCTTCATCTGGTGGCAGAACAATTCGACGCCCACCGACAACCTGCCCTCGCTGATCCCCGATGAAGTGCCCAGCGCCGTGCCGAGCGAGGCCGCCTCGGCCGCCGCCAGCGCCGCGCCCAGCGAAGCCGCATCCGCCGCGCCCACCGGCCCGGTCGTCCTGACCGCGCAGATGGACAAGCTGTGGATCAAGGTGTCCGACGCCAATGGCAAGCAGTTGATCCAGAAGCAGCTGGCCATGGGGGAAACCTACACCCTGCCCGAAGATGCCGCCCAGCCGCGCGTGTGGACCGGCCGCCCGGACAAGCTGGCCATCACCATCGGCGGTCAGGAAGTGCCTCCGATCAGCAAGGTGCCCGAAATCGTCAAGAATGTGCCGATTTCCGCCGCCGCCCTGCTGGCCCGCGGCAAGGTGGAGGCGAGTGCAACGCCCGCCGCAACCCCGGCGGCCAGCCCGATTCCCGGCGCGACCGCCACGCCTGTCGCCGCAACGCCGCGCCCGGTTCGCCGCTATCCCCGCCCGCGCCCCTCTGCCAATGCCGAGGCCGCGCCCGTGGCCGCAACCACGCCATCCACCGTTACGCCCTGACCCCCTCTCGACATCAGGGGGCTGCTTGCGGCACTGTGCGAACGGGGCATGGAACAACCGATGATCTAGGCCGCCTGTGATCGGGCGCGCCATGGGAGTTGAAGAAAGATGATGTACAAGCAGCGGATCAGGCTGGCCGGCGTTGCGCTGGCGGCGTTGCTCTGGACCGGCAGCGCCATTCCGGCGCAGGCGCAGGAAGGCACCGTGGGCGAAATCCGCATCCGCAAGCTGGAGGCCGAAGTACGGGCGCTTCAGCGGCAGGTGTTCCCCGGCGGCGATACCAAGCTGTTTGGACAGCAGGCCGCCAACACGCCGGTAAACCCGGCCCCCGGCCCCGCCGAAGCGACCGGCCCGGTGGCCCCGGCGGCCAATACGGCGCTGACCGACATTCTGGCCCGGCTTTCGGCGGTGGAGGCGCAGAACGCCCGCCTGACCGCGCAGGTCGAGGAATTGTCGAACCATGTGCGTCAATTGGACGCCGCCCGCGCGGCCGCCAATGCGCCGGTGGAACAGGCCCCGGCCACCAATGCGCCCGAACCGGCGCCGCCTGTGGCCTCTGAACCCGCGCCCGCGCCGCGCCCGGCGGCAACACGCCCGGCGCCGACCCCGGCACCTGCCGCCGCTCCGGCCAGCCGGGTTGCGGCGGTCAAGGCGATTGCCAAGCCTTCAACGGGTGACGCGGGCGAGGATGAATATTCCTATGGCTATAAGCTGTGGGAAGCCAAATTCTATCCCGAGGCGCAGCAGCAGCTGAAGCTCTATCTGGACCAGTATCCCAAGCACAAGCGCGTGAGCTATGCGCGCAACCTGCTGGGCCGCGCCTATCTGGACGATGGCAAGCCGCGTGAAGCAGCGCCCTGGTTCCTTCAGAACTATCAGGCCGACAAGAAGGGCGCCCGTGCGTCTGACAGCCTGCTCTATCTGTCGGCTGCGATGATTGAGCTGAAGGATATCAACCGCGCCTGTATCGCTCTGGGCGAATTTGCCGATGGTTATCCCGCCGATGCGGGGGGGCGTTTGAAATCGGCCTATGACGGCATTCGTGCCAAGGTAAAGTGCAACTGATCGCGGATCGTTTCGCAAAAGATCTGGCGCAAGTCTGGCCCGAGGGCACGCGTGACCCCCACTTGAAACTGGGGATCGCGGTGTCCGGCGGGCCGGACTCGCTGGGGCTTTTGCTCTTGGCGGCGGCGGCACGGCCCGGTGGGGTTTTGGCCGCGACGGTCGACCATGGTTTGCGCGTGGAAAGCGCGGGTGAGGCGGCGCAGGTGGCCGCGATCTGTCGCGATCTGAACGTGCCGCATCAAACGCTTTCCGTCACGGTTGAACCCGGCAATGTCCAGTCCGAGGCCCGCGCCGCCCGCTATGCCGCTCTGTCCGGCTGGATGGAGCGGGAGGGGATTGCCGCGCTGGCCACGGCGCATCATGCCGACGATCAGGCCGAAACGCTGGTGATGCGCCTTAACCGGGCCAGCGGTGTGGCGGGCCTTGCCGGGGTGCGTGAACGCGGCTGGGTGCCGGGGGGCGAACATTTGCTGATCCGGCCTGTTCTGGGCTGGCGGCGGGCCGATCTGGCGGCTGTGGTGGCGCAGGCGGGGCGGAGCGCGGCCGATGATCCGTCGAACCGCAACACTGCCTTTGACCGTGTTCGCGTGCGTCAGGCCTTGGCGGGGGCGGATTGGATCGACGTTGGCGCGTGGGCGCGCAGTGCGGAAAATCTGGCCGATGCGGATGCTGCGCTCGATTGGGCGGCGGATCGTGAATATGGCGCGCGGGTGGCGCGCGAAGGGCTGGGCGTCAACTATCGCCCCGCCGCCCCGCGCGCGATTGCCATGCGCGTCATCGCCCGGATTGTCGAAGAGATCGACGGCAGCCCTCCACGCGGGACCACGGTGGCACGGGCGTTTGAAAGCCTTCTGGCGCGGCAACCGGTGTCGATCGGCGATGTCATTGTCCGCCCCGGACCCGGCGTGTGGAGCTTTATGAAAGCCCCCAAACGCCGCGCTTAATCAACAAGCGAGTCCCCAAGCCCGACCTGTTTGCCCCGCGTGATATAGACCTTGTCGCCGATATGGACCTCGCCAAACACCTTTTTCGCGAATTCCAGCGGGACGCCGATACAGCCATGGCTGGCAAAACCGTTGCGGACATTGGTGGCGTGGATCGTGATGCCGTCATTGGTCAGACGCATCATATAAGGCATGGGCGCGTCATACAGGTTCGAGACGTGGTTCCTGTCCTTCTGGCTGATCGGAAACACGCCGGTGGGTGTCGGCTTTTCCTGCGTGCCCAAAAGGACGGCGGTGGCGCCGATTTCAAACCCGTTGCGGAATACCGACAGCACCCGCGCCTCCAGATCGACGGTGATGACCAAGGCGCCGGGGGGCACGCCATCCTCGTCCCAGATCCATTGGCCATATTTGATCGGCCCGGAAATGGGCAGGATGCGCCGGATGACAAAGCGGCGGTCGGTGGGTGATGGGGTTGATGCGGGCATGACGCCGCCGCCCTTGCCGGGGCTGCGCATGCCGATGGTGGTGGCGGGCGTGTCAAAGCTGACCCCGCTGGCCGAGGCATAGGGATCGGGCAGGCCGGGCAATTGATGCGCCAGATGGGGCCGCGCCGCGATGACGACATCACGGGGCAAATGGGCGGTGCCGCGGCGTTCATCCGCCTCGATCAGCGCCAATCCGGCCAGAACGGCCAGACCCAGCCCCCCCACCACGATCAGCGCACGCGGCGCCCCATAGGGATCGCGCATAGGTTCAGGATGGGCGCCGACAGGCATGGGGACAGACTCACGAGCAAGGTTAAACGCTATGGTTAAAAATGCGTTACCTTGGCCGTGAATGCTAGGGGGGTGAGTGCCCCTGTGTCAGGATGGGACAGGCAGCAAACCCGCCCCATCCTGTTCAGAGATCAGCCGTGGGCGCCAAATTCATTGGCAATCGCCGTGCCGATGCGCAGGGCAAGGCCATAGGCGCGCTCGATCGGTTCGATATAGTCGCGGCGGATGACGCCATAACCATGGGCGGCGTCATCGGGGTAATCGGCCGGTTCATCCACCCGGAAATCGTCCAGGCTGGGGAAGCTGGTCGGGAAGGCGCGGCGCAGTTGCGCCAGAGCATCGTCGATGCGCAGCGTGAACACCATTTCCAGCACGTCTTCACGCGCAATGTCATTGGCGCGGCTGAATTGCGGCACCATCACCACGCGCAGGAACATATGCTGGAACAGCGCCAGACGCAGCGCCTGAAGCACGCCAATCATCCGGCGGGTATGTTCGCGGTCGGGCAAAGGCGCCTCGTCCGGGATCAGCGCCAGAAGGCGGTGTAATTTCAGCGCATCAACCCGCAGGCGCGTCGACAGGCGGCGGAACACGCCCGCCCGGTCATCGCCCGTCAGATATTCGGCCAGCGCAAGGCAGCCCTCGGAAATATGATCCTCATGCCCGCGATAGGGGCGGCTGGCCCAATAGGCGCTGTTGAACAGTTCGCCAAAGGCGGTCAGCGTCTTGATGCTGGCCAAAGCATTGGCGGCGCGGACAAGCCGCACGATCTGACGCCCGCGTGCCGAGGAGCGCAGCAGGTTGGCCAGTTCCTCGTAATTGCCCTCGGCCGCGCTGCCCGCCCCGGCGATGATGTTCACCGGATAGCCCAGCTGTTGCAGTACCGCATTATGCGGGATTGCGCGGATTTGGCGCAGCGACATGGTGCGGTCGGAGGAAACGTCGCTCTGGCGGCGGCTCTTGCGGCTGCCGGTGTCGTTGAGCAGGCCAAGCCCGAAAGCGGTCAGCGCACGGCTGTAGGTGCTGCTCGACAGGTGCTGCTGCTGGACCCGGCGGATCGCGCGATAGAAGTCGAGGGACAGGTCCGTGCGGCGATAGAACGGGTCGGTCGGCGCATAGGGATCGGTTTCGGCAGGGGCCAGTTCGATAAAGCGCGTGAGCGTGGCCAGCGCCAGTTCCTCGCTGCCGAAAAAGAGATAGCCGTCGCCGCCCTGAAAGCTGACTTCGGGTTCAAGCCGGATGCCCGCCCGCACGAAACGGCGGCGTGCCCATGGCGACAAAGGCCATGCCAGACGGTCCGCCATGCTGGCGGGATGAGCGCCGCGGCCCATGCTTTCGCCGTGTGTGTTAAAGATCAGCGCGGAAACATCCGACAACTGGTTGGCGGTCATCGCCTCGGCCAGGCGCCCCTGAAGGCGTTCGATGGCGAGAGCCGCAGGGATTTGCCCCACAAAGCGCCCGGCATCGGAAAAGCCGGTCTGGATCGACACACGGCCACGTCCGCGCGCATAGGCCCGGTACGCCGGTTCGGCCAGCAGCGCATCAAGGAAGCGCCCACCATGCTCCAGCGCGGTTTCGGTCTCGAACAAAGGCGAGACATCCACCTTGTCCTCAATCCCGAACAGCTTGGCGAAATAGAGCGCGGCCAGCATCGTGGTGGGCTGTTCGCATTCGGCCACCAGCATGCGGATCGGCGTGTCCGCGTCCACATGGTGCAGGATCTGCGCCATGGTCAGGAACAGGCGGATCGCGGTGCTGTTTTCAATTGCCAGCGCGGCAAAATTGGTGCGCAAAACCTTGGCCGTGGCCAGCAGCTCGCGCATCTTGACCAAGGCGGCCTGGCTGGCCAGATCGAGGCGGCCATCAGGATCGATGCGGCGGCGGATGGCGTTTTGCAACTGGCTGGAATTCACGCGGAAATGCACCCAGCCCATGCCCAGCCCATCGGCCTGCATTGCGGCCACGGTGGTCAGCAGCACTTCGGCCACATCATCATCGGCGGTGGCGGCCATTGCCTCCAACTCGGCAATGATGCCCGACAGGCTGGTCATCTTGGCCGGATGATCGGCGGTCAGCGTGTTGGCGGCCTCGGACAGGGTCGCCGGGTCTTTCATGTCGCGCCCGAACAACGCGGCCATTTCCTCGGCCCGCTCGGCCCCGGCCAGCAGGCGCGTGGCGATGTCGGGCGCGGCCTCGGCCAGATCGGCGGCATAGGCCGACAGGCGCTGCGCCTTTTCCATCAGGCGATAGCGGATGCAGGTGTTCCAGCCGATGTCGGTCCGCCCGTCCATGTCGTAACCGACCCACGAGGCAAAGCGGATCGGCATCGGGCGCAACGCCCGCCATTGCTGGGGCCAACGGGCGCGGGCGGTGTTGAACAGCGTCTGGGTGATCTTCGCCCTTGCGCTATGCCCGCGCGCAATGGCGGCCAGCGCAGCGTCATGTTCGGTGTCCAGCGTGATCGTGTCGCGCGTGGCATTGGCGGCGCAGGTGGCCGGGCCGAAATCGCCCGCGCTGGCCGCCTGGGCGACGGTGCCGGTCTGGGCCTTGTTCAACAGGAAAGTGGGGTGGGCGGTAAAGACGATATGCGCCGCCGGACGGCCCCAGCGCGTGGCGAAACTGGCAAAATCGCCGGTTTCGGCGTGACCTTTGACGCGGGCGATATTGGCTTCCGGTTCGACCGGTTCGATCAAGCGGTGCAGGCGGCGCGCGCGGGCCTGAAGCCCTTCGCATTCCAGTTCGGCCACCATCGCCTCAACCTTGTCCAGGCTGAGTTCGCCATTTTCAATCTGGCGCGACAGTTCAAGCGAGAGCTGAAACACCGGATTGAACAGCGGCGTTTCTTCGGTGGTGGCGTGCAGATCCTGCAAACGTTGCGAAAGGGCGGCAATCTCGCTCATCTTTACTCGACACTCCCTGTAAGGCGTCTGTCCCGGCCTTTGCCGCCACTCCCTTTTATGGTTTGCCCATGACTATGCCATGATTGGCGGGCAGGGGAAGGGGGCTGCAAAAAGGCGCAGACGAATTTGGTTTGATTATGGGCAATGGGGAAATGTCTGCCCGCGCCGATGGCTTGCGCGGGCAGGGTATCATATTCAGGCTTTAAGCGCCGCAGCCGCGCTGGCCGCCGCCGTAATCGCGGCGGCATCGGCGCCCTTGGACACCATCCAGCTGCCGCCTACGCACAGCACTTGCGGCAGGGCCAGATAGTTGGGCGCCGTGGCCAGCGTAATGCCGCCGGTGGGGCAGAAACGCGCCGAACCGAACGGACCGGCAATGGCCTTCAGAGCGCTGACGCCGCCGCTGGCTTCGGCGGGGAAGAACTTGAAGCGGTTGAGGCCCAGATCCATGCCCAGCATGATGTCGGCAGCGTTGGCCGTGCCGGGAAGGAAGGGGATGCCCGCGGCAACCGCGGCTTCGCCCAGACGCGGGGTCAGGCCCGGCGAAACGATGAATTCGGACCCTGCGTCAATGGCCGCGGCCAGATCATCGGGGTTCAACACCGTGCCCGCGCCGACAATCGCGCCGGGAACCTGCTTCATCGCGCGGATCGCGTCCAGAGCGCAGGGCGTGCGCAGCGTGACTTCCAGAACCTTGAGGCCACCGGCCACCAACGCTTCGGCAAGCGGCACCGCATCGTCCAGATTGTCGATCACCAGCACCGGGATGACCGGCGCGGTGCGCATGATGGCATCGATCTTGGCGGAGGCGGGGGTAGGGGCATCGCTCATCATGCATGTTCCTTTTGAAAGGCGGCGGCCGCGCCAAGCAGGCCCGGCTGGGGATGGGTAATCAGCTTGACCGGCAGGCTGGCCATCAGGCTTTCAAAGCGGCCCTTGGCGCGGAATCTTTCGGCAAAGCCGGAGGAGAGGATCGTGTCCTTGATGCGCAGGCCAAGTCCGCCCGCGATCACGACCGAGGAACCGCCCTGCGCCAGCGCCAAATCGCCCGCCGCCGAACCCAGCGACAGACAGAAACGGTCAATCGCGGCCGCCATCAGCGTGTCTTCGCCTGCGGCGCCCTTGGTCCAGATGGTGCGGTCGTCGGTATGCACGATGGGCCGCTGTTCCAGCGCGGCCAGCGTTTCGTAAATATCGACAATCGCCGGGCCCGACACCACACGCTCCACCGAAACGCGGCGGTGACGCTGGCGCAGGCGGGCCAGAATGGCGTCCTCCACCGCGTCAAGCGGCGGAAAGTCGAGATGGCCGCCTTCGGTTGCCTGAACGTGATAGAAGCCGTTGCCGTCGCGCCAGACATGCGCCACGCCAAGCCCGGTGCCCGGACCCACAATGGTGATCGTCCCGCTGGCAGGCAGGGGGACGTCAGGGCCGGTCAGATGCTGGAAATGCTCTTCGTCTGCACGCGCCACTGCATGACCCACTGCGCCAAAGTCATTGACGATGGTGACCTTGTCCACGCCCAGCCGTTCGGGCAACTGGTCCGGGCGGATAACCCACGGGTTGTTGGTGAAACGGATCAGTTCACCGCCCACCGGCCCCGCCACCGCCAGAGCCACCGCACGCGGCAGAACGCGGCCCGAAATCTGGGCGAAATGTTCCCATGCCGTTTCGAAACTGGCATGTTCGATGGTTTTCAGCGTGGCCGGTTCGCCCAGTGTGATCGCGCCATCATCGCCGATCGTGGCGATGGTAAAGCGCGCGTGGGTGCCACCAATATCTACCGAAACTAATTCCATAATCCCCTCCGTCGCCAAGCCTTTAGCGTTAAAGGCCGGCGAGCGCCAGCATGGCCGATCCACCCTTTTCGGCACCATCGGCTCCGGCGCGGAACATCGCGAACAATTCGCGGCCCACACCCATGGCCGCAGGCGGCGCGGCGGCAGGCGTGCGGCCCGAAAGGTCCGCCTTGATTTCCAGCGTGCCGCTTTCCGCGCAGACGCGAATGACATCGCCATTCTGCACATAGGCCAGCGGGCCCGACTGACCCGACGCATCGGCCAGAGCTTCGGGTGTGACGTGGATGGCGGCGGGCACCTTGCCGCTCGCGCCCGACATGCGGCCGTCGGTGACCAGCGCCACCTTGAAGCCCTTGTCCTGAAGCACGCCGAGCGGCGGGGTCAGCTTGTGCAATTCGGGCATGCCATTGGCGCGCGGCCCCTGGAAACGCACGACGACAACACAGTCGCGCTCCAGTTCGCCCGCCTTAAACGCGGCCTGCACTTCTTCCTGGCTGTTGAACACCAGCGCGGGGGCCTCGATGGTCCAGCGTTCCTTTTCCACCGACGAGGACTTGAACGTCGCACGGCCCAGATTGCCCTGAACCAGACGCATCCCGCCATCGGGCTGGAAAGGCTCCGCCACGGTGGACAGCATCGCCGGATCATGGCTGACGGTGGGCGCGGGGCGGAAGGCCAGCGCATCGCCGTCCAGATAAGGCTCGGTGGCGTAGGCGGCGAAACCGCCCTCGGCCACGGTCAGGATGTCGCCATGGCACAGGCCAGCGCCCAGCAATTCGCCAATGACATAGCCCATGCCGCCCGCGGCGTGGAAATGGTTCACATCGCCCGATCCGTTGGGATAGACGCGCGCGATCAGCGGAACGACGCTGGAGAGTTCATCCAGATCCGCCCAGTCGATCAGCACGCCCGCCGCCCGCGCCATCGCGGGCAGGTGGATGGCGTGATTGGTGCTGCCCCCGGTGGCCAGCAGGCCGATGCAGGCGTTCAGGATCGCCTTTTCATCGACCACTTCGCCCATCGGGCGCGGATCGGCGCCCTTGCGGCTGATTTGCGTCAGGCGATGGACGGCGGCGCGGGTCAACTGGCTGCGCAGCGGGGTGTTGGGCGGCACAAAGCTGGAGCCGGGCAATTGCAGGCCCATCATTTCCATCATCATCTGATTGGAATTGGCCGTGCCATAAAAGGTGCAGGTGCCCGGCGAGTGGTAGGACCCCATCTCGCTCTTCAGCAATTCCTCACGGCCAACCTTGCCCTCGGCGTAAAGCTGGCGGGTCTTCTGCTTGTCCTTGTTGGCGATGCCGCTGGGCATCGGGCCGGATGGGATAAAGATCGAGGGCAGATGGCCAAAGCGCAGCGCGCCGATCACCAGACCCGGCACGATCTTGTCACAGATGCCCAGAAGAGCGGTGCTGTCAAACACCGCATGCGAAAGCGAAACGGCGGTCGAAAGCGCAATCGTGTCGCGGGAAAAGAGCGACAGCTCCATCCCGTCCATGCCCTGCGTCACGCCGTCGCACATGGCCGGAACGCCGCCCGCGACCTGCGCGGTGGCGCCCACTTCGCGGGCATAGATCTTCATCGCATCGGGGAAACGCGCATAGGGCTGATGCGCGGAAAGCATGTCATTATAGGCCGTGACGATGCCGATGTTCTGGGCACGGGTGAAGGCCAGCGTCTTCTGGTCCTCGACCGCGCCGGCATAGGCATGGGCAAGGTTGGAACAGCCATAGGCCGAACGGTCCCCATGGCGGTCGGTTTCGCGCGCCATCAGGTCGAGATAGGCGCTGCGGGTCGCCTTGGATCGCTCGATTACGCGCTGCGTCACGCGGGCGATAGTGGGGTGCAGTTCAGCCATCAGCTTTATCCTATCGATTATTCGTGCCAGGCCACGCCATCCTTGGCGGCAAGAGCGATGGCCGCCGTCGGCCCCCAGCTGCCTGCGCCATAGGGATTGGGCGTGATGCCATTGTCGGTCCACACCTTGCGGACGCCGTCGATCCATGCCCATTGCGCCTCCACCTCGTCACGGCGGACGAAGAGCGTCTGGTCGCCCTCGATCAGGTCGAGCAGCAGGCGTTCATAGGCAATGCGCTTGGTCGGCCCGGCAAAGGCGTCTTCCATGCGGATGTCGAGCGGCACCTCGCGCAGGCGCACGCCGCCGCGATCCAGACCCGGCACCTTGGCATTC
This sequence comes from Novosphingobium sp. 550D, assembly GCF_057401885.1. Classification (NCBI taxonomy): domain Bacteria; kingdom Pseudomonadati; phylum Pseudomonadota; class Alphaproteobacteria; order Sphingomonadales; family Sphingomonadaceae; genus Novosphingobium; species Novosphingobium sp. 550D. Next base: position 1,333,235 of record NZ_CM171613.1, read on the forward strand.
ATGGTGAAGGTGATGTTTTCCTCCGGCTGAATGCCGATGATCAGCCGGTTGGGCTGGGTGATCGCGCCGCGCTGGGCAAACATCGAATGGGGCACGGGGCGGAACTGGACGACGATTTCGGTCGTGCGCTTGGGCAAACGCTTGCCGGTGCGCAGATAGAAAGGCACGCCTTTCCAGCGCCAGTTGTCGATATGCGCCTTGATCGCAACAAAGGTTTCGGTGGCCGAAGGCTTTTCCAGTTCGTCGGCATAACCAGGCACCGATGCGCCATTGATCGCGCCCGCGCGGTACTGGCCGGTCACGGTATCGCCCGCTGCCACGCTGCGCAGGCTGCGCAGAACCTTGGTCTTTTCACCGCGAATGGCGGCCGGATCGAAACGGCTGGGCGGCTCCATCGCGACAAGGGCGAGGAGTTGCAGCATATGGTTCTGCACCATATCGCGCAGCGCGCCCGCGCCGTCGTAAAAGCCCACGCGCCCTTCGAGGCCCACGGTTTCGGCCACGGTGATCTGGACATGCTCGATATAGTGCGAATTCCAGATCGGCTCGAACAGAATATTGGCAAAGCGCAGCGCCAAAAGGTTCTGGACCGTTTCCTTGCCCAGATAGTGGTCGATGCGGAAAATGCGGTCTTCGGGAAAGGCCGAGGCCACCGCGTCATTGATATGACGGCTGGTGTCCAGATCCGTGCCCAGCGGCTTTTCAAGGCCGATGCGGCTGGTGGCGTCGGCCAGACCGCTGGCCTGAAGCCCCGCGATGGTGGGTTCAAAAAGGCCCGGCGCGGTCGAGAGGAAGATCGCCAGACCATCCTGACGCGGCCCGACCTTGGCGGCCAGATCGGCAAATTGCGCGGTCTGGTTGGCGTCCAGCGACTGATAGGTCAGGCGCTGAAGAAAGCTGGGGATCGCGTCCTTGCGGTATTCCGGCAGGAACTTGTTCAGCGCATCGGCGGCGAAATTGCGAAAACCATCGTCATCCAGGTCCGAACGGGCCGTGCCGATGATGTTGAGCTTTTCCGGAACCAGAGCATCGGCATGCAGCGCGCACAGCGACGGCAGCAACATACGCTGCGAAAGATCGCCGGTGGCGCCAAACAGCAGCAGCTTGTCGGCGGTAAAGCTCATCGATGGAGTCCCCTCGGGTGTCACGTCTGTCACGGCCTTCTCCTTGGGTTGGAGCATTCCGCGCCATGGTTCTTCAGGCTCCCTTATGGGTGGCCCGTTTGCCCGGGTGATCTAGCGCGATGATGGGGTTTGCGCCAGTTCGCCGCCCGGAAATGGCGCGGAATTCCTAGGGTTTGAATACGAATTTGCGCTATGAATAGGTTTTCGCCCCCGCCCATGCAAGGGCGAGGCGCGCGCCATCCCCGGCTCTCACCCTTTGCGGCGGACGGGAATCGGGATGTTGCAGATATCGGCGCTGCCGGGGGCATAGATGATGAAATCATCATGTCGGTTGACGCGCGCGTTCACATATTCGCGGAATGATGCGCTGGCGGTGGAGAGATATTCAAAGCGCGGCTGTTGGGCGGGCGGCAATTCATTGCCCAGCCGGATCGACAGGATCGGCGTGTTTTTGGTCTTGTCATTATACATGCCATTGCCCGGCGCGCGGGGGAGCGAGGAGAGATGCTCGATCCCCTCGATCACTCGGCCCACCACGGCGATGTTGCGGTCAAGCTGGCGCGGGGGCGTGCCGATCACGGCATAGAGTTCGGCGCCCATGCCGGTGTCGGGCGAATTGTTGCGGCCAACACCCACCGAGCCATAGCAATGGGTCGGCCAGACGTGATTATCGTCAAAGCCAAAGGGAAAGCCCATGTCGATCCCGGTGCGCGGCGCATAGGCATCACGCCCCGGATTGATGAATTCGGGCGCCGCAAAGGCGCGTTTAAGATATTCGGATTCGGGGACCTTTGCCAAACCCGGCGGCAGGGGTTTGGCCTGCGGCGTATCCTCATCGGGATCGCCAAATTGCGCCACCCAATTGTCCTGTACCCGATAGACCGCGCCATTGTCCCACCAATGGGCGGCGGCCAACTTGCGCATATTGCCGATCCACCCCTGCGAGAAAGGCGGCGGCAGAAGCTGGATGATAACCCGTCGCGCCTTGCCCGCCGCATCGGGCGAGAGTGTCATGACCAGCACATCGCCCGGATCAATCGCGGTCCAGTCGCTGGCCGGGGCGGCCTTGATGATATCGGCGCTTGGCCGGGTATGGGGACGCGTTTTCGGGCGAACGGCGTTGTCTGGCGCGGCGATTGCGCCAGTTATCCCCAGCGAAAGGCCAAGGGAAAAGAATGTCAGGGCGGATAAAACAAGCTTTTTGCGCATCAATGCAATCTGCCTGCGCGCCCTCTCTTGCGCAAGCCGCGTTTCGTCGCTAGGGGCCTGCCTTCCAGAGCAATGCGGAGCGGTGGCCGAGTGGTCGAAGGCGCTCGCCTGGAAAGTGAGTATACGCCAAAAGCGTATCGAGGGTTCGAATCCCTCCCGCTCCGCCAGATCTCGAATGTCCACGGATTATCACGAACCACGCCGAAGGTTGGAAAGGCCACCGAAGGCTCGGCTTTAGGCGGATTTTGCGTTCGCCGGAGGTCGCGCTGTTTCGGGGCGGCTGCGGCCGAAATGGTGGTCGCGCGCGAAACAAACTCACAGACATGCAGGTGGCGTCGCTCATCAAGTTCGGTGACTATTCGATGGCGGGAGAATTTCCATCGGGACGCTTGAGAGCGTTTCTTGTTAGGTTTCAAAAACATACCCATCTGCATAAGGGCGGCCTGTTCTGCGGCGCCATGGCCTTGGCCCATCGCGATGCCGTCGGGCCTCAACCAGCCCGCCACCCCACTGCCATGCACAGAAGTGTTTTGAAGGTTTTCGCCCAATTCTATACGAGCACCCGATTTGCTGCTTCAACCGACTCGCGCTCGGCCTCCGCGCCCCGAAGCTCGTATAAAGGCAGAACGTCAGGATTTTGAATCACAATGAATTATCGTCATTCCTTCCATGCCGGTAACAGCGCCGATGTCGTAAAACACAGCCTGCTGATCGCTCTCGTGCGGGCGTTGCAGCAAAAACAAAGCGCGCTGACCCTGATCGACACCCATGCCGGTTGCGGTCTGTATGACCTTTACGGCAATGGCGCCCAGCGTACCGGCGAAGCCGCGCAGGGCGTGGTGCGGGCCTTGGCCGACACGGACCCTTTGCTCGACGACTATCGCGCCGCCGTACAGGCCGTGAATGCCGGTGTGAATGCGGAGGATGGGCCGCAACTCTATCCCGGCTCGCCCACGTTTCTGGCGCAGCTTTTGCGCCCACAGGACCTCTTGATCCTGAACGAAAAACATCCCGAAGATGTCCACACGTTGCGCGTTGCGATGCATGCCACGCCCGCCGCCGTGCATCAGCGTGACGCCTATGAACTGTGGCTGGCGATGGTGCCGACGCGAACGCCGCGCGGCGTGGTGGTGGTGGATCCGCCCTATGAGCAGACGGACGAACGCGCACGTATTACCGCGACCCTTGCCGCGGCCCATCGCAAATGGGCGCATGGCGTGACGGTAATCTGGTATCCGTTGAAAGAGCGGCCCACCCATGCCCAGTGGAAGCACCAGTTGCGCAAACTGGGCATCCCGAAATTTCTGAACGTGGAACATTGGCTCTACGACAGCGACCAGCCCGGTATCTATAATGGTGCGGGCCTGTTTATCGTCAATCCGCCCTATGCCTTCACGCAGGCGTTGCCGCCTTTGCTTGAGGCCCTGCGCGCCACGTTGGCGCCCGAAGGGCATCGGGGCCAAATCACAGCCGATTGGTTGAACCCATGACCCGTTCAACGCCGATGGATTGACGCACGCAAAAAGGGCCGGATTTCTCCGGCCCTTTCCGTTGCGGGGAAGGAAGGTGGGCTTAGTTGCCCGAGCCCGGCCCGTAAGTGATTTCCACGCGACGGTTCTGCAATTCGCGGACGCCGTCGGCGGTGGGGACACGCTGGTTGGTTTCACCCAGACCCTGCGTGGTGATCGAACCGCTGCCGATACCGTGGCTGGTCAGATAGGCCTTGACCGAGTCTGCACGGCGGACCGACAGAGCCTGGTTATACTTGGGCGAACCCGAGCTGTCGGTATAACCAGCCACCATCACCGGCACCGAGGCGCAATTGCCATAGGCCTGAATGGCGCTGTCGAGGATACCGGCCGCTTCGCTCGTGACGTCCGACTTATCAAAGTCGAAGAACACGATGTAGGGACCCTTGTTGCAAACCGGGGCGGGCGGCGGGGGCGGCGGCGGGGGCGGCGGGGGAGCAGCTTCGACAACCGGCGGCGGGGGCGGCGGCGGGGCGGGTTCGGCAACCGGTTCCGCCGCGCGGCCAAAGTTATAGGTCAGCGTGGCCAAAACCGAGTGGCTGCGCAGCGAGGCTTCGCGGAAACCGCCGGTCGATACCGCGAACTTGTCGGCACCATCGGGGCGGAAGTAGCGATAACGAACGCCAAAATCGACGTTCTTGCTGAGCGGCATGGTCAAACCGGCCAATGCCTGCCAGGCAAAACCACGCGAGTGATCGGCGATATAGGGAGCGTTGACGCCGGGCAGACCTTCGGACAGATAAACGTCAGCATAGCCAACGCCGCCACCAGCGTACATCTTGGCGCCGCCCCAGTGGCCTACGCTGAACAGGGCGTTGCCCATCACGGCCAGCGTCGAGGTATGGCCGGCAAGCGTGCCGCCGTCGCGGGTATAGTAGCCGACCGGGCCATACGCGCGGGTTTCACGGACCGAACTGGCCATTTTCGATTCGGTGTAGAAGCCTTCCGCTTCCAAACGGAAATTGCCGAAATCATAGCCCAGAGCGCCGCCCGCTTCCCAGCCGGCCTTGAAACGGTTGCTGCCTTCAAAGCCGGTCGGACCGTTCTTGTCGGAACGCTCCTGCTTTACAGCGCCGCCTTCGATCATCACATAGGGGCCGGATGCCGCATAGGCAGAGGACGCCATTGCAGAGGTGGCCAGCGCGGCCATCAAAATAAGCTTTCTCATGGTTTTCCTTCCTTCTCAAACCGCGGGCCTTGTCGTTGGCGAGCCGTGCCTGCGTTCTGACCATGAAAGTCATGAGAGCGGGGAAGGTTGCATGAAATTTACGCGAAAACACTTCTTTTTGCGATTGCAGCATTTTTGGGCATCGCGGACCCGGCGCTTTGTGCCAAATGGAACCTGTGCGGGCGGCATTTGTTGTTTCATTATAGAATCAACCAAGGAGACCTTCCATGAGCATCCTTTTGTGGCTCGTGATCGGCGCGCTGGTCGGTGCGGTGGCCGGCATGATCATGGGCGAAAGTCTGGGCCTTTTCGGCAACATAGTGATCGGCGTTGTGGGCGCCTTTTTGGGCGGCCTGCTGTTTTCGCATGGGGATATCAACAACAGCCCGCTGACGATCGGCACGTTTTCGGTGTCGCTGGTCGGGGCGATTGTCCTGTTGGGTATCGTCAATTTGTTCCGACGCGGCTCTTTGCGCTGACGCGGCGCGGGTCGGAACATTCAACCTAAAAAAGGGTGCGTCCGTATCGCGGCGCACCCTTTTTTATTACAGCGGCCAGAAATAGGCGATGCTGAGCGTGCCCGCGACAATGACGATGGCCGACAAAGGCAGGCCCAGACGCCAGTAATCGCCAAAGCGATAGCCCCCCGGCCCCATTACCAGCGTATTGCATTGATGGCCCACCGGCGTCAGGAAATCCGAACCCGCGCCCGTCGCCACCGCCATCAGAAACGCATCGGGATTAAGATGCAGCCCCCGCGCCACCCCGACCGCGACCGGACCCAGCAACAGAACCGTGGGCGCATTGTGCAAAAAGGGTGAACAGATCATTGCCGCGCACATCATCAGCCCCAGCGCCAAAACGGGCGCCACATTGTCCAGCAATCCGGTCATCATATGGGCGATGATTTCCGATCCGCCGCTGCTGTGCACCGCCTCGCTGATCGGGGTCAGTGCGCCCAGCAAAACCAGCACTTCAGGCTCCAGCGCGCCATAAGCCTCACGCGGGGAGAGCGCCCCCACCACCATCATCATTACCGCCGCGCCGAAAAAGGCACCCGCCACCGGGGCAATGCCCATCACGACCAAGGCCATCGCCCCGGCCAGCACCATGACCGGCAGGAACCTTTGCCGCCGGTCGCCCAGTTTCACACTGCGTTCGAACAAGGGCAGCAGATCGAGATCGGTCAGGATTGCGGGCAAGGCCCTTTCGCCGCCGCGCAGCACCAGCACATCGCCCGCGCGCAAGGTGGTGTCGCGCAGCCTTTCGGTGATCCGTTCCTGGCTGCGGCCAATGCCCATCAATTGCACGCCAAAGCGGTCCTGAAGGCCCGCCTCCTGCGCGCTTTGCCCGACCAGCAGAGAGTGGTCCTGCACCACGGCCTCGATGCTGCGGGTTTCCTCGGAAGGTTCCTGTTTTATTGGTCTATGATCATCGCGGACATGGACCAGATGGACCCGCGCGAACAGACGGTCGAGCGCTTCGTCATTGCCTTCAAGGATAAGACTGGAATCGGCCTGTAACGGCGCGTCGGGCAGGGCGGGGCGCGGTGCCCCATCCGGCCCGATCAGGCGACGCAACGTTACGCCATCATCCTGCAACCGCATGGATGCGATGGTGATCCCGGCCTGTTCCAATTCGGCGGTGACGCGCGCCTCGGTCGAATAGGTGGTTTGGGCCGAAGCCGTCTCCAGACTGGCCGCGCCCTGACGGCTGATGGGCAGAAGTCGCCAAGCGATGCTGACCGTCAACAGGCCCAGACCCGTCAGGATCAACCCCACAGGCGCAAAATCGAACAGGGCAAAGGGCCTGCCCAATTCCTGCTCGCGGATCTGGCTGACGATGATGTTGGTGGATGTGCCCACCAATGTCACCAACCCGCCCAGCAGCGAGAGGAACGCCATGGGCATCAACAGGCTGGAGGGCGACGTTCCCGTCTTGCGGCCAATGCGCAGCGCCACGGGCATCAGGATCGCCAAGGCCCCGACATTCTTGGTCAACATCGAAAGGATGGCCGTCGTGCCCGCCAGCACCGGCACCTGCACGCTGGCCGTGCGCAGTTTTTCCAGCCATGATCCAATCGCCCATTCGATCACGCCCGACCGGGCAATCGCCGCGCTGACCACCAGCGCGGAGCCGACGATGATCACCACATCGCTGGTAAAACCGGAAAAGGCGTGTTTGACCGGGACATCGCCCGTCGCCATCGCAATGACCAGCACGACCAGCGCAACCAGATCATAGCGAAACCGCCCCCAGATAAACATCGCGATGGCGCCGAACAAAAGCGCAAAGGACAGGCCCTGTGCATAGGTCATGGGCGAGAAACAATGCGATCATGCAGCGTGTATGCTGCTAGGGGCGACAGGACTTGCTTATATCTCACCATGAGGCAACGCGCAAAGGCGGTGATTGGATCCCGGCGCGGGCCAATGAATTAGGATGCGGAAGAAACCCTTGATGCTCCGCGGCATTGCAACAGGTGACAGGAGCGGGCCGTCGTGGCCCGGATTATCCGCAAAATGGCAGGATTCATCATGGCACCCTTTGCATGTCCGAATTGTCGGCGCCTTGTGCATTTCGAGGCGCGGATCTGTCCCGAATGCCGGGCCACGCTGGGTTATGATCCCGGTGAAAATGCCTTTCTCTTTCTGGCCGATGACGCGACGCGCTGGCGCAATGGTGCGGGCGATGCCGTTGACGCGGTGGTCTGCGCCAACAACACCGATCATGCCATCTGCAACTGGCTGGTGCGGGTGGATGAGGCGCAGGCGCTATGCCGGGCCTGTCGCCATAATGAGGTGATCCCCGATCTTAACGTCCAAGGCGTCGCCCAGCGCTGGGCCAGGATCGAGGCGGCCAAGCGGCGGATGATCCATTCGCTGTTGCTGCTGGGCCTGCCGGTGGAAACCCCGGCCGAGGCGCCCGATGGCGAGCAGGGCTTCGTCTTTCACTTTCTGTATGATCCGGCGGCCGAAAATGGCGCCGATGCACAGGTGATGACTGGCCACGATGGCGGCACCATCACGCTCAATCTGGTCGAGGCCGATGATGCGATGCGCCAGCGTATCCGCGAGAATATGGGCGAGCCCTATCGCACACTGCTGGGCCATTTCCGGCATGAGATCGGGCACCATTACTGGAACCGCCTGGTCGAACATGACCCGCAAAGGCTGGAGGAGTTTCGCGCGCTGTTCGGCGACGAGCGGGCCGATTATGAGCAGGCGCTGGCCGCGCATTACAGTGCCGATCCTGCGCAGGTGTGGAGCGATGATTTCATCAGCTTTTACGCCACATCCCATCCGTGGGAGGATTTTGCCGAAACTTTTGCCCATTATCTGCACATCGTCGATGTTCTGGCCTCGGGGGCGGGCATTGGGTTAAGCGTGGAGAGCGATCTGGATGTGCGGCTGGATTTCGACCCCTATCGCGCCGGGGCCGGGCAATTGGCCGGTGCCATGGCGCCACTGTCCTTTGCAATGAACACGATCAACCGCGCGATGGGGCAACCCGATTGCTATCCCTTTCATTTGACCGATCGGATCGTGGCCAAGCTGGATTTCATCCAACGCCTTACGCCGGGATAAAGGAACGGGGCATAAACGAAAAGGGCGGCGCCCGGTGGGTGCCGCCCTTTTGGGTCGCGCAAAGCGTGTATTAACGCAGCGAACCGCGACGCGCCAGATTGACGATGGCCAGCAGGATTACCGAGCCGACCAGCGAAACAAGGATGGTGTTGATCGAAATCACGCCATCATTGATCGTGCCGCCCGTAAACAGGATGCCGCCGATAAAGGCACCCACGATACCGACCAGAATGTCGCCCAAAAGGCCCTGCGAACCATCACGGCGCATGATCAGGCTGGCCAGCCAACCCACGAAAGCACCGGCGATAAGCCAAAGAATAATGCCCATGTCACTCTCCTGTTATGGGGCCGCGATCATGTGGTGGCGGCCATGTTCATTACGATGGAGCGCTGTTTCAGCGCCGGTGGTTTACGTTGCCGACGAGCGACCTGTAATCAGATGGAAAACGAAAGACGCAATCGCGAAGAGCAAAAGCAGATGGATCAATCCGCCCGCGACATGAAAGACGGCAAAGCCGCCAACCCATGCGACGACCAGAAGGATGGCAAGAAAAAGAAGCATGGCTTTCCTCCTTTGTTTTTATGTCGAGGTAGTCGCCACAAGGCGGTTACATTACAGAAATGGTTGCCGGGCAAAGAGGTTCCATCGCGATATTGATCGGTGATGAATGTATGAAGGGCACAAGAAAAAGCCCCACTGGCGCCTTGGCCAATGGGGCTTTTTGACTTGGATTTGCGCGATTTAACCCTTGCGGCGGGTTTCCAGAATGGCGCGTTCCAACGCCACCGGGTCCAGCGGCTTGGTCACCACCGGGGCGCCATAGGCGTCCGCCTGAGTCCATGGCACTTCGCCATATCCGGTGGTAAAGACATAGGGTATGGCGCGTTGGCTCAGCGCTTCGGCCACTTTCTGGCTGGTTTCATTGCCCAGATTGATGTCCAGCACGGCAAAGCTGTAATCATGCGCGGCAATCAGATCGAGCGCGGCGGCCACATTGCCCGCCATATCGATTTCCTGCGCGCCCAGATCCTGAAGCTGATATTCCGCCTCCATCCCGATCAGGACATTGTCCTCGACCAACAGCACGCGGCCATCGAGCAGCACGTCATCACCAAAGGCTTTGGGCGCATCCTTGGCGGCCTCGTCCAGAACCGGCTTCACCACATGGACGGTTTCATTATTGAACACGATGCAATTGCCCGGAATGACCAGCTTGGCCTCCATAAACCCATCGCCGAAATCGAGGTATGATTTGCCGCTCAATTCATGCGGGATGGTGCGTTCCACAATCGCCACGGCAAAGGGGTCGCGCCACGGCTGGGACGAAGCCTCGCCTTCTTCGCGCCATGACAGCGCCAGATCGTTATGGGCATCGCGCGACAGGCTGATTTTCACAATGCCATCGGGGCTGCGTAGCGCCTTGCTGTTGCTGATCAATTCATGCAGCACGATGACCATCGTGGTGAAGGCAGAAGGCCGGATCTGTGCGCAGGAGCCTTCGATAATGACTTGGGCCGAAGGGTGGCAATCGGCCCCCTCGATCAATTCATGGATCAGCGGCACCAAGGGATAGGGCGCCCAACTGCTGGCATTGACCAGATCATGGGCGCGCGACAAAACCTTGATGCGCGAGGACAGCGAACGGCGGAACTCCTGCTGATCCATCGCTTCATCACGCGCCTGATTGACCAGCGCGGCAATCAGGTTGAGCGAATTTCGCACGCGGTGGTTCAATTCGGCAATCAGATCCTGCTGGGTCCGGGTCAGGGCCGCCCGTTCATTGGCCGCCGAATCCACCAGTTGCAGGATCACCTCCAGCAAGGATACGCGTAGCCCTTCGGCCATTGAACGGTCTTCAAGGCTCCAAGGGCGGCTTTGGGCGCGGCGCTCTTCTTTCCAGATGGCAAAGCTCTTGCGAGGGGTCAGTCGGTCACCCAGCGGCCCGACCGCCTTGGGCGCGTCGGGATCGCCGGCCCATTGCACCACCCGCGAAAATTCACGCCGGAACAGCACGATATAGTCACGCGGCACACGCGAAACCGGTACGGCCAGCAGGCCCGAACAGCGCTCGCTATAGGATGCGGCCTGGGGGAATGTGCCCGCCATATGTTGGGTGTACCAACAGGCGCCATTGCCCGCCGTGTTCAGGAAGCGGGCGATTTCGACGAAATCCTCGTAATCGGGCGTCAGGCCCTGTGTGCGGAATTCACCCCCGACATAGGCCACCACGCCGTCACAGGGGATCGCTTCACGAATGACCGCGGCAAAGGCGTCGAAATTGTCGAGGAAGCGGGTCCCGCTGGCCACTTGCCCGATCAAACTGTCATGCAAACGCACCGACGTGTCGCGCAGGCTGAGCGCGCGCCGCGTCTCCATATCGCTGAGCGTGCTGGAGAAAAATTCGCCAAACAGTTCCGCCGCCGTCCGCGTCGAATAGGGCAGCGCACGGGGCGAATAATGGTGGCAGGCAAACAGGCCCCATAATTTGCCATCGCGCAGGATCGACACCGACATGGACGCGCCCACGCCCATGTTGCGCAAATATTCCAGATGGATGGGCGAAACCGATCGAATGCCGCTCTGGCTCAGGTCCAGCGCTTCGCCATGCAGATTGATTTGCGGATAGATCGCCGCCGGCACCGCATCGACATCGGCAATGATGCGCAGCAAATTCTGGGTATAGAGCCGCCGGGCCTGTTGCGGAATGTCCGAGGCCGGGAAATGCAGGCCCAGAAAGCTGTCGATTCCATCGGCACGCGCTTCGGCCACCACTTCGCCCGCGCCGGTTTCGTCAAAGCGATAGACCATCACCCGGTCATAGCCGGTCAGCGCCCGCAATTGCCGCGCCGCCGTTTCACACAGGCCCTCGACCGAGACGGATGTGCGGGCCGCATGGAACATCGGGCGGACCATGGACAGGTAATCGCGGCCCTGATCACGCGGGCTGGGTTCAAATTCCAGCACCAGCGCACGGCCAGAGCGATAGATCGCCAGATCGAACAAACCACCCGATCGCAGCAATTCGACCTCAAAGATCCGCTCAACCTTGCTGGCGTCCAATTCCATCATGCGTGCGCGCAACATGTCCATCGCCGCGACGGTCAGGAAATCGCGGGCATGGCGCCCGATGGCCGATTGTTCGGCCATGCCCAGCAAATCCGCGCAATTCATCGATGCGCGCTGCAACATCCAATCGCTGGAAAATGCCAGAAGATGGCCAAAGCTCTGCACGCTGCCGATGATGTGGATCGGTTCAACGTCGCAACTGGTCAGGTCGACGCCTTGATCGGGGTAACGTCCGGTCATGGGGTGACGCTTCCTTGTTGTACTTCATAAAGGGATTGGCGAAGGCCCGCTTCAAACGCGGCAAAGGCGTTTTGCGCGCCGGTCAGGACGGTATCTCGCGCCGCCTGATCATCGGATTGCGCCCCCAGCCAGTCGAGCAGCGCCGCCCACGCCTGCTTTTCCGAGCCGTCGTCCATATAGGCGCTGTGTTGAAAATCGCCCCCGCGCCAATATCCGCGCTGGCGCAGAACGCTCATGCCAAGGCGGGACCCGAGGATGACATAACACGCGCCGGGGCCATCGGTGGGGCGGGTTTCGACGGCAAGGCTGGATTGGGGAGCATGGACGCCCATGGCGCGCAGATCCGCCTGCGCCATGGCCAGATAATCCGGCATGTCCACCATCAAGTCGCCCAACGCAAATTGACGCGCCGTGCCCAGCACAGCGCGTAATCCGTAAACATGGCTGATCAGGAAAGCTTCAAGACCATGGCGGCTCGTAAGGTCAAGCCCAGACATTCCATGATCCAACCTGTCATGCAGCGCGCCGGTTTCCTGACGCAACCATAAGCGCAAGTCACCGCCCCGCATGATTCCCAACCGATCTTTCTCTCGCCATTATCTTTCCTTGTGGCCAACAGTTTGGTTGATCTTATTTTTTGATCTGCTTGGCAATCTGGGCCATCAAATCCATGAAATCGGGCGGCACGGGTTCTTCTGCGGCGGCGTGGTAATAGGCGCGGATGTCCTCGCTCCACGCAGGCTTTCCCGCCTGTGGGAGTTCAGATTGCGGCCCACTCCCATTGACGCTGGAAAGAGGGGGACTGGAGGGAGGAACTTCTTTCACGGGTTTGTCCCAATCCATTCATCGAGGCATCTGTTCAGGTTGAAGTCAGCAACCTGCTGCATATTTGTGTAATGGTCGGTTCGCGGCGAGGTTCCATGCACCAAAGGGCAATTATGTCCTGCCGCGACCATCAAAACCTATTTCCTGTTACTTTTCAACATGTGACCCAAAGAACAGCGCCTGGCTGATGGCGGTGCGTACCGTTTCGTCGCGGAACGGTTTGCCGATCAGAAAGGCCGGTTCGGGGCGTTCGCCCGTCAACAGCAATTCGGGAAAAGCGGTGATGAAGATCACCGGCACGTCGCTCAACCGCAGGATTTCATCCACCGCATCGGCGCCCGAACTGCCATCGGCCAATTGCATGTCGCTCAGCACAAGGCCGGGGCGTTTGTCGGCAAAGATGGCGCGGGCCTCGGTGGCGGTGGTGGCGTTGCCGATCACGCGGTGGCCCGCCTCGGTGACGATATCTTCCAGATGGCTGGCGATCATCGTCTCATCCTCGATGATCAGCACATCGGCCGGACGGTCCAGCGCCAGATCGGCAATGGCCTGCTTGACCAGTTGCCCTGCTTCTTCTTCGCTGACACCAAGGATTTCGCCGGTCTGGGCAATGGAAAAATCCTCAAGCTGGTTCAGCAACAGCGCCTGACGCGGAAAGCTGGGGACGCGGGCGATTTGCGATGATGTCTCGGCGGCAAAGGCGCCGGCATCGCGGGCAAATCCGGCGTCCGATGTCGTCCATACCTTGGTAAAGGCGCGGAACAATCCCACCGCCCCGCCGTTAATTTCGGCAAGCAGCGCAGGATCGTTGAGCGAAGCCTCCAGCGTGGCGCGGACAATGGCATCGCCACTGGACTGACGCCCGGTGACCGAGCGCGCATAGCGGCGCAAAAAGGGAAGCGACGAGGCAAGATCGCCGGACTTCCGGGCAGAACCGGCACGCTCAGTTGTCAAAGTCATATATTCCTCGAAGCGAGTATGTGTAGGCGAGTACCATACACTTGGGAAAGACGGGCACGCGGGACGAATCCCGCATGCGTTCCAAACAGATTATCCGGCGCAGGGTTCCATGGCGCGCGCAAATTGCGAAGATTTTTTTGATTGAGTCTGGACGATTGACTAATATACTGATTTATAATAATAAAAAATAATGAAGAAAATCCAACCCCCGATGGAACCTTCATTGCGGCGGGGCGTTAGGCTGAGTGAGGACCTTAAAAGGAAAATCCCATGACCGAGCGTTCCGACAAATCCAGCAAGCACGGCACTCTGTCTGGCGCACCACTTTGTGATGCCGACTTCCACAAGGAGCTGACCGCCGCCATCCCGCATCTTCGCGCTTTTGCCCGCACGCTTTGCGGCAACCGCGACCGGGCGGACGATCTGGCGCAGGAAACCTTGATGAAGGCCTGGGCCGCGCGCGACCGTTATGTTGCCGGCACCAGCTTTCGCGCATGGACCTTCACGATCCTGCGCCACCACTATTTCGGCCAGTTGCGCCGCGAGCGCTTTGTGGGCGAATATGACGAAGGCGTGGCCGAAACCATTCTGAATACGCCGGGCGATCAGGAAGGCCAGATGGAAGCCACCGACGTTCTGCGCGCGCTCCAGACCCTGCCCGATGCACAGCGTGAAGTGTTGATCCTGATGGCCGTCGGCTCGGTCAGCTATGAAGAAATCGCGGAAATCTGCGGCGTGGCCGTGGGTACCGTGAAAAGCCGCATCGCCCGCGCCCGTGCCGCCCTGTCGGCGGTGCTCGAAGGCGGCATCCTCCCCGACTTCCGCCACAATTTTGTTCTGGAAGGCGAGGTGTTGGAGGCGTTCATCACCCAATTTCGACAGATTGCGCCCGCGCACATGACTTTGCGATTGGCAGCTTAACCCCCCGCCAGCCAATGCAAATGCGCCGACGGTTCTCCAAAGTGGGAGCCGTCGGCGCAACCCGTTTGGGGCCGAATTTTTTATCAGTCAGCGCAAAGCTGGATCATCGGAATGCGCGCCTGCATGATCAGGCCGTCGGCGTGCCACTGGCGCGAAATCACCCCGCTCAACTGACGCTCGATCGTCATCTGGATCAGGCGGGTGCCGAAACCGGGGGCGGGATCGCCCGCAATCGCCGGTCCGCCGCTTTCGCGCCAATCGATAACGACCGCATCTTCATCGCGCCCGATGGACAGGGCGATCTGGCCACCGGCGGTGCCGAGCGCGCCATATTTGACCGAATTGGTCAGCATTTCGTGCAGGAACAAAGCGATAGGCGTCGCCGCGGAATCGCCGACCAGCACATCCTCGCCTGAAATCACGACGCGTGTTTCGCCTTCGGGCTGAAACGGCGCGATCAGATATTTGGCCAATTCGCGCAACATGGTCTGCGACGAGGATGGCCGCCCATTGACCACCCGCGGCCGCACCAGATCATGCGCCCGGCCCAAAGCCACCATGCGCGATTGCAGCGCCCGGCTCACTTCGGTCATTTCGGGGAATTGCCGCAGGCCCATCGTGACAAGGCTCTGCACCACCGAGAACAGGTTCTTGATCCGGTGGCTCAATTCACGCGACATGATTTCCAGCGATTCGGACGTCGCCACCCGGTCGTTGATGTCGGTGCATGTCCCGATCCAGCGCGCCACATGGCCATCGGCGTCCAGCACCGGCAGGCCGCGCGCCAGCATCCAGATATATTCGCCATCATGGCGCCGCATCCGATATTCGATCTGATAGGGCTGGCTGGTTTCCACCGACTGGCGCCAGGCGGTTTTGGTCAATTCGACATCGTCGGGATGCAGGAAATCCATCCAGCCGGTGCCGAAACTGGCGCTGGCCTCCTTGCCGGTGAATTCGACCCACTGGCTGCTGAAATAATCGCTCATCCCGTCGGGGGGCGTCGACCAGACCAGTTGGGGCAGGGCATCGGCCAGCGTGATGAAGCGGCGCGTCATCACGTCAATGTCGCGCTGCGCCTGTGCGGTGCGTTCGCCATGGGCGCGTTTTTCCGCCCAGTTTTCCAGATAGAGCGTCGCGGCATCGGCCAGCGTCGCGAGATGATCGAGCTGTTCCTGTGTCAGCCCATCCTTGGGCGCGGTATCAATCACGCAAAGGCTGCCCAACGGAAAGCCTTCCTTGTTGCGCAAGGGGTGGCCGGCGTAAAAGCGGATATGCATGTCGCCGGTGACAAGGGGGTTTTCCGCAAAACGCGGGTCAAGGGTGGCGTTGGGCACGACCATGGTATCTTCACCCACCATCGCGTGCAGGCAAAAGGAGACGGCGCGAGGCGGCTCGACCCCATCGAAACCCTGTCGCCCCAAAAAAGTTTGGGCATCGCGCCCGACCAGAGAGACCAGCGCGACCGGCGTACCGCATATCCGCGCCGCCACCCGCGCCAAGCCGTCCAGCTTGTCACGGACATCGCGATCGACCTCTAACAGGCTGTCGACAAACAGCTCACGCTCGGTTGACGATAGCGCACGCATTGTCGCTCCGAACAGCACAGTGCCATCCTCACCGACTGTATTCATAGATGATTTCATAGATAGCGCTGACCATTCTTGCTTCAGGTGTTCATCCCGAGGCCGGTCGGAGCCGCAGAGACAAGTGGCAAGGTGACAGGTGCGCCGGATAAGTCAATCGGTTGATCAGACGTAGGCGCGCGATAGATGTTGACCTGCAACCCTTTGCCCGTGGTGGAAAAGCTGTGTTTGGCGCCCAGCGAACGGGTCATGGCGGTGATGATCTGTGATCCAAGGCCGGTCCCCTGGGGCTTGGCATCATCCTGCATCCCCACGCCGTCATCCTCGACGCGCAGGTGATAGCCGTCGGTTCCTTCCAATTCGAAACGGATGCGCACTTCGCCCGATTCTTCCTTGCCATAGGCATATTTGCAGGCGTTGCTGACCAATTCATTGACCAGCACGCCCAGCGTGACCGCCGTGGCCGCGGGCAAGGTGGCATCCTGTGCCACCACCTTGATCGAGCGGGCCACGTTTTCGCTGGAAAAGGTTCCTGTCAGGTCGCGCGCCATTCCTTCGAGATATTCGCGCATGTTGACCGCCTGAAAACTCTCGCCGGTATAAAGCTGGCGGTGGATGCGGCTGATCGCCTGAATGCGGTGGCGCACGTCCTGCAACATGGCGCGCGCTTCCTGCCCCGTCGCCCGGCGGGTTTGCAGGCTGACCAGAGAGGAAACCATTTGCAGGCTGTTGGCCACGCGATGGTTCATTTCATGCAGCAGCGCTTCCAATTGCGCGTTGGTTTCGCGCAATTGCATCTCGAACTGCTCTTTCTGCTTGCGCAGGCGCAGCGTGCCCAGCGCCTGATGCAGCGTGCTGGTCAAAAGTTCGAAGAAATCACCGCTGCCGCTTTTGACCACATAGTCAACCGCCCCTGCCTTGAGCGCGGCCACCGCCACGCCCGTTTCATCCGACCCCGTCACATAAATCACCGCCGGCGGCGAGGGCAGCGCCATCAGATGGCCCAGAGCCTCCAGCCCGCCCATGCCCGGCATGATATGGTCCAGCGCAACCAGATCAAAAGGTTGCGCCCGGGCCAGTTCAATCCCGGCACAGCCCGAATGGGCAAAGGTCAGCGTGCAGCCCAGCCGTTCGAGATGACGCTTGGCCAGATGACACAAGCCTTCATCATCGTCGACATAGAGGATGCGGGATCCCGAAAGCGGCATCAGCCCCCCGTTTCCGGGATCTGGATCACCGACAGGAACAGACCCAATTGGCGGATCGCTTCGGCAAAGCTCTCATAATTCACAGGCTTGGTGATATAGACATTGCAGCCCAGATCATAGCAGCGCTGAATTTCCACCCGGTCGTCCGTGGTGGTCAAAACGACCACCGGCGTGCGGTGCAGCTTGGGGTCTTCCTTGATCCGCGACAGGATCGATGTCCCGCTCATATCGGGCAGGTTGAGGTCAAGCAGGATCAGCACCGGGCCATGGGTGGCCGGATCATGATCGGGCGAGAACAGATATTCAACCGCCGCAGTGCCATTGTCAAAATGGGTGATGTGGTTCGAAATCCCCGCACGCCGGATGTTCTTTTCGATCAGGCGCGCGTGGCCCAGATCGTCCTCGATCATGATAATCGTCACAGGCAATGGATTGCTCATGAAACCTGACTCTGCTCCTCGGAATAATGCAGGGGTATCGAAAGGATGAAGGTGGTGCCCACGCCCAATTCGGATTCCAGCAGGATAGAACCGCCCAGACGGTAAACTACCGCGCGGACATGCGCCAGCCCTATGCCTTCACCCGGACGGTCTTGAGTACCGGACCGGCGGAAAAGGTCAAATACGCGATCAAAGTCGCGCGCGTCGATGCCGCGCCCATTGTCCGATACGCGGAATTCGGCGGTATCGCCAATCCGGCGCCCGGCGATACGTACAATCGGGGGGCGGTCGGGGTGATTATACTTGATCGCGTTTTCGATCAGGTTCGACAGGATCTGTTCGACCGCCACCCGGTCGCCATAGATTTCGGGCTGATTGGGGCCGACGATGATCTGGGCATCGGCCTGTTCGGCGCGCACCTTCAGGCTTTCGGCGACGTCGGAAATCACCCGATTCATGTCCAGCCACGTCGGGTTGAGCGCGCGATTGCCTTGGCGGGACAATTGCAGGATGGCGTTGATCAACCGGTCCATCTTTTGCGTCGAGGAGCGGATGAAATGGATCGCTTCGGGCAAATCCTGCTCGATCAACTCCTCCGTGCCGGGAAACAGTGTGTCGGGGCGGGTCTTGCGCGCCTCCTGCAACATTTCGCCCAGCCGTTTGGTGGCGATTTCCAGCTCGGATGTAAAACCCATCACATTGACCAGCGGCGAACGCAGGTCATGGCTGACGATATAGGCAAAGCGTTGCAATTCGCCATTGGCGCGTTTGAGGTCGGATGTACGTTCCTGAACGGCTTGCTCCAACCCGGTGTTGGCGTCGCGCAGCGCCTGACGCGAATCCATCAGATCCTGGGTAAATCTGCGCAGGCTGGCAAAAGTCAGCAGACCCACGACGATCAACAGCACCCCCGCCGCGCCCATCACGACATAGAAACCATATTGGATCCGCCGCATTTCCGCGGCCCGAAATCCCTGCAGGCGCAATTCCTCATCCTGCATCGTCTTGGTCAAGACGTCGAGCATGTTGATCGGGTTTTCAAACCGGATACCCTCGCCAAATTCGGCTTTGGTGATCGCGCCGACCTCCAAAAGCACCTGCGCCTCCAGCCCTTCGAGCATTGGAACGCGCGCCTGTTGGCGGGGGTTGTCCTTGGTCAGTTCGCCAAAATTGTCGATCGCGCTGTCCAGCCGCATGCGATAGGTTTTCAGATCATCGGCATTGCGTTCGGCTTCCTTCTTGCGGCGGAAACTGTCGATACGCAGCAGGGACAGGCGCATCTGCGCCACCTGACGCTCGACCTGATAGGTATGGGCGACACCGTCCATCTGGCGCTGGTTCATGATCATCAGGATCGCCGCCGAACCGACAATCCCGGCCAGAGCGACAAAACCCAGCACGATCATGCCGATCAACTTGCTGCGAAACTGACTTTGGGCTTCGACCATCTGGGGCATATCAGCGCACGACTTCCTGACAATTGGCGATGACGCCGTCCTGTGATGGTGCGCATCCACGGGCACAGGCAAAGCCGGAGGTTACTTTGGCCTCCAGCGTATAATCCTGCATCGCGGCGCGGCATTCCTGGGCTGATTTATAGGGGCGGGACATGGCGCCTTCGGCATTCTGCCTCAGGTCGTCGTAATAATAACCGTACCAGACGTCATCATCGGTTTTGCCATCAAGGCAACCGCCAAGCAGAAGGCATGCCGCCAGCGCAAAAAAGGCGCCTTTCGGCCAGAATTTCATAGATACCCCCCGCGCGTGTCACGCATGAACCATGAGGTTAGACGCGCCAGAATCCAAAAGGTTTCATCGCGGCGCGTCAATTTTGAAAATAATTCATTCATGGAACCCGCGCCCCTGTCCAGACATTCCCCCTTCCGAAGGCTGACCTTCAAGTTTCCAAACTTTGAAACCACAGGAGAGATATCATGGGTTCTGTCAGCGATCGTATTTCGGGCGCCACCAACTCGCTGGTCGGCAAGGCCAAGGAAGCCATCGGCAAGGAAACCGGCGACGCCAAGCTGGCTGCTGAAGGCGCGGCCCAGGACGCCAAGGGCAAGATTCAGACCGCCACCGGCAAGGCCAAGGCCGCGCTGGGCGAATAAGCTGCCGCAAGGCAGGGCGTTGGCCTCGCTGGCGAGAGCGGGGTCAACGCTTGCCTTTACAGGTCGGGGCCGCAGATAGCGTATGACAGACACAGCACTCCCCAGATCGCTCGCCCGGCTTCGCAATTGGGGTATCGGCATCCTTGTGACGCTGGTTGCCCTGGTTGCGGCCATCTGGCTCGTGCTGTTCCTTACCAAAGGGCGTTTTCTGCGGCCCTATTTCGAAAAATTCGCCAGTTCCTCTCTTGGGCGACCAGTGGGCGTAACGGGCGAATTCAATCTCTATTTCGCCCCCATCGACATCGCCTTTCGCGCCGATGGCCTGACCATCGCCAATGCCGATTGGGCGGGGGCAAAGCCTTTCCTGCACGCCGACCATCTGGGGCTGAGCCTTGAAACCCTGCCTTTGCTGACCGGCAAGCGCCGGATTTCGACCATGCAGGCCGATGGCTTTCAGGTGGCCGCGCAATGGGACAAGGCGCACAGGCGCAACAACTGGACCTTTGGCTCCGGCCCGCCCAAGCCTTTGACCATCCCCGACATCATTCAGGCCAGCTTGCGCAATTCGTCGATCACCTATGATGATCCGTTGCTGCAACTGAATGCCCAGATTGCGATCAAGCCGCTCTATGCCGCCAATTCGGTGTTGCAGGGCGGATTGATGTTCGATGGCACGGGCCGATTGCGCGGCCGCCCGATCCGCTTTTCCGGCAATATTGCCCAGGCCGACCGTGCCCTGCTGCGCGGCGGTTCCTCGCGCGTGACGCTGCATGGCGAAGGCGCGCGCACCCGTATCGATCTGACGGGCACGATGCCGGGCATCACCAGTTTTGATGACGGGCGCTATCACCTTGAGGCGCATGGCCGCAACATGGCCGATCTGTTCAACCTGATCGGTGTGGCGGTGGTGGAAACCCGCCCCTATGTGGTGGAGGCCGATGTGTCGCGGCCAAGCGCCGATTGGACCTTTGAACGCATCCGCGGGCGTTTTGGCGACAGCGATCTTGCCGGTCTGCTCCGCGTCGGGCTGCGCGGTGAACGGCTCTATCTCAAGGCCGATCTGCAAACCCGCGCGCTCAACCTGCTCGATGCCGCGCCCTTTCTTGGCTATGATCCCGAACGGCTCGACCGGCTGGGCACCAAGGGTTTGGTGACGCAGGAAAATGGCCACCCGCGCATCCTGCCCGATGCGCCGCTGCGTTCCGATGCGATCAACCGTTTCGATGCCGATGTGCGCTATCGTGTGACGCGGATCGTGGCGCAGGATTTCCCGGTGGGCGATATCGATGCCACGCTGCATCTCGATCATGGCCTGATGCGGCTTGATCCGGTGACGGCGGTGGTCGCCACGGGCAAGTTTGACGCCAAGGTCACGCTGGACGCCCGCGCGCCGCAGGTCATCACCGATTATGCCATGCACCTTTCTCCCACCCCCATGGGCAAACTCCTCTATCGCTTTGGCGTAGAGGAATCGGGCACCACCGGCACATTGGGCGCGCGGCTGGCCATGCGCGGGGTGGGCAACAGTTTGCGCGACAGTCTGGCCCATGCCGATGGGCGCATGGCCTTTATTATCCCGGCGGGCACGATGTGGGCGCGCAATATTCAATTGGCTGAACTCGACCTTGGCACATTCCTGCAAAAGATGTTTGCCAAGAAGCTGAAGGAGCCGGTGCAGATCCGTTGCGGCCTGTTGGGCTTTACGGTCAAGGATGGCATTTCCAGCGCGGACCCGATCCTGATCGACACGAAAAAGAATGTGATCACCGGGCGCGGCCAATTCAGTTTCCGCGATGAGTCGATCAACATGGGCCTGCGCGCCGATGCCAAGACGTTCAGCCTGTTTTCCCTGCAATCGCCGGTCGGCATCAAGGGCTATTTCGCGGCGCCGGGTTTGAAGGTCATCACCCCGCAATTGCTGACCCGCATGGGCGCGGGCGCGGCGCTGGGCGCGGCGGTCAATCCGTTTGCGGCGCTGATCGCCTTTGTCGATCCGGGCGATGCGCAATCGGCGGCCTGCGGCCCGGTGCTGGCCGGTGCCCGCGCCTCGGCCCAGCGTACGGTCAAGGGCAAGGTGCGCAAGGATGTCGGTCCGGTAAAGAAGTGATGGAGTAACAGGGCCGGTTATCTCCGCCTCGCACATGCAACAATTTGTCCGCCCGAAAGTTAGTTCAGCAGATGATCGAACATTCGGAGGCATTATGGCCCGCACTTTGCTGCAATTCTTTCACTGGTACTATCCTGCGGGCGGCCAGTTGTGGCGCGAGGTGGCGGAAAAGGCCTCTGATCTGGCACAGATGGGCGTCACCGACATCTGGCTGCCGCCTGCGACCAAGGGTGCGTCCGGGGGCCATTCGGTTGGCTATGACACCTATGACCTGTTCGACCTTGGCGAATTTGACCAAAAGGGCAGCCGCGCCACCAAATATGGCCCGCGCGAGGAATTGCAGCATGCCATTGCCACCGCGCGCGAGGCGGGACTGCGCGTGATCCATGACGCCGTTCTCAACCACAAGATGGGCGCCGATGAAACCGAGCGTGTCCGTGTCCAGCGTGTGCGAGAGGAAGACCGCAACGTGCTGGACGGCGAACCCTTCGAGGCCGATGCCTATACGCGCTTCACCTTTCCGGGGCGGGGCGGGGCGCATTCGCAATTCGAATGGAACGCCTCCTGTTTCTCTGGCGTCGATTATGTCGAGAACCCCGATGGCACCGGCGTCTTTTCGATCCTGAACGAACATGGCGATGGATGGAACGAAGAGGTCGATGAGGAACTGGGCAATTTCGACTATCTGATGGGGGCCGACGTCGAATTCCGCAACAATGCGGTGTATGAAGAGGTCAAGTTCTGGGGCCGGTGGATGGTCGAACAGGTCGGGGCCGACGGGTTCCGTATGGACGCGGCCAAACATATCCCGGCATGGTTTCTGCGCGATTGGGTGGGGCATTTGCGCGAAACAGTGGCGCCCGACATTTTTGTCGTGGCCGAATATTGGAACCCGGACCTGAACGCCCTGTCGCGCTATCTGGACCGGGTGAACCGGCAATTCGCGCTGTTCGATGTGGGGTTACAGCATAATTTCCACCACGCCGGGCGCGCCCATGCCGATTACGACCTGCGCCAGATTTTCGACGGATCGCTGGTGGCGGCCATTCCCGAACATGCCGTCACCATTGTCGCCAACCACGACACCCAACCGTTGCAGGATCTGGAAAGCCCGGTTGAGCCTTGGTTCAAACCGCTGGCCTATGCGCTGATCCTGCTGCGCGAGGGCGGCTTGCCCTGCCTTTTTTATCCTGATCTCTATGGCGCGGGGTACGAGGATAGGGGCGGCGATGGACAGATGCATCACGTCGACCTGCCCGCGATTCCCTGCCTCCCCGACCTGGTGAAGGCGCGCAAGGCTTTTGCCCATGGCCCCCAGACCGATCTGTTCGAGGAACCCAATTGCATCGGATTTATCCGCCACGGCACCGCCGAGCAGGGGGGCTGCGTCGTCGTCCTGTCCAATGCCGGCGACGCCGCGCGTGAGGCTGTTCTGGGGCAGGACCATGCCGGGGCCACTTTCGTCGATTTCCTTGGCCATCACCCGGATGAAGTAGTGCTGGACGAAGGCGGCAAGGGTGTTTTCCCGGTCTATGGCGAGAGCGTCAGCGTCTGGGTGCGCCGCGATCTGTTGTGATCTTCGCCCCGCTTTGATCACGGATGAACGCGGTTGCGGCGCGGGCGTGCAACCTTTCACCTTCCCCGCGCTTCTCTTTGTATAGCACCGGGCCTTTGCGCCCTGCCTCCCCACCGGCCTGATGACAGGCCCGCATGTACAGGAGCGCTTTATGGTTTTGACCCGTGATGGCACCGCCCTTTATTCCAAGTGCTGGGGATGGGGGCGGCCTGTCGTCCTTGTCCACGGCTGGCCGCTCAGCGCGGACAGCTGGGACCCGATTGCGACGATTCTGGCCAATGCCGGTTTCCGTGTGATCAGCTATGACCGGCGCGGCTTTGGCCGTTCGGATCAACCCTCGCATGGCTATGACTATGACACGCTCTCGGACGATCTGGCCGAGGTGATGGCCTTTCACGGGGTCAACGATGATGCCGCGCTGATCGGCTTTTCCATGGGCGGGGGCGAGGTGGTCCGCTACATGTCGCGCCACAATCGCGGCGTGGTTTCGCAAATCGCGCTGATCAGCTCGGTCGCGCCCGGTTTGATGCAGACGGACGACAATCTTGACGGCGTCGCGCCCGAAACATTTGTCGAAATGGAAAAGCAACTGGTCGATGACCGCGCCCATTTCTTCACCCGATTTTTCAAGCAATTCTATGGCGTCGGCCTGATCGACCGCCCGGTCAGTCAGGAAGTGCTGGACCACGCCCGCGCCATGGCGATGCAGGCGGGATTGTTGCCGACGCTGGCCGCGATGCGCGCCTTTTCGCACACGGATTTCACCGGCGATCTGGCGGCGATCAATGTGCCCACGTTGCTGATCCATGGCACGGCGGATGACATCGTGCCGATCCGGGCGACATCCTATCGCGTGGCCGACGCGGTGGGCATGGCGGGATTGGTCGAATATGCCGGGGCGCCGCATGGCCTGTTCGCCACGCGACAGGATGATCTGGCCAATGATCTGATCACTTTCCTGCGGCATCGCATGGCGCCCGTCCGCACCGTGGCCGAGCAGGCCGCTCTGGACGTGGAAACCGCGCGCACAATGGTTGCCCCCGCCATTTGATCGGAGGTGAGCATGGAAACAGTCGAAGCCAAACTGTCCGCCGAGGGGCTTGAAGCGCGCGAGCGTGACATCGCCCTGACCGAGAGCGAGCGCGCCTCTGTCGCATCGGCGCAGGGGGCCAATACCAAGGTGATCCACGAGGTCGTGCGCCGTCACGGCGACGAGGAAATGGAGCGCCCGGCCTTTTCCCTGCTGATCTCGGCGTTGGCGGGCGGCATTGCCATCTGCACCTCGATTTTGGCCGAGGCGCAGATGGAATTGCTGTTGCCCGATGAAAAGTGGCGGCCTCTGGTGGCCTGTATGGGCTATTCCACCGGCTTTCTGGTGGTGATCCTGAGCCATCTGCAACTCTTTACCGAAAGCACGCTCTCGGCGGTGATCCCGGTGGCGACCCATCCCGAACGGGCCAATGTGTTGCGTCTGCTGCGCTTTTGGGGGCTGGTGCTGGGCGGCAATCTGCTGGGCACTTTCATCGTCGCGCTGGCGTTTGAGCGGCAATGGATCGTTTCGGCCCCGTTGCATGAGGCGATGATCGAATTGTCGGCGCGTCTGCTGGATCGCGACTGGTGGCAAACCCTGCGCATGGGCATTCCGGCGGGCTTTCTGATCGCGGCGATTCCCTGGTCGCTGCCCACCACGCGGGGGCAGGAATTCTGGGTCATCCTCCTGCTGACATGGCTGATTGCGCTGGGCGGATTTGCCCATGTGGTGGCCGGATCGGGTGAGGCATGGCTGTTGATGCTCGACGGGCGGATCACCGCGTTTCAGGCGGTTTTCGACATTATCGTGCCCACGCTGCTGGGCAATGTGCTGGGGGGCACGGGCCTGTTCGCGGTGCTGGCCCATGCGCAGGTGCGCGGCGAGTTGTGATTCACCGATGGAACGATGGCGGCGCAGGACCATTCCATGACCATGGGGCCTGCACCGGCGGGCCATGGAAACCTTTCAAAATTAATGGAGAAATCCGATGGCAACCAAAGAAATCTCGAAAGAAGACGCTTTCACCTCGACCACGCAGCTGCGCGCTCAGGCCAAGCGCGCGATTGCCGATGGGCCGATCACCTCGACCTATCCGGACGACCGTGAAGTGATTATCCAGCGGCTCAATCTGGCGCTGGCCACCGAATGGGTCTGTGTGCTGCGCTATATGCGCCATTATTACTGTGTGACCGGCCCGACCTCTGGCCCGATCAAGGCCCATTTCCTTGAACATGCCGTCGAGGAACAGGCCCATGCCGACAAATTGGCCGAACGTATCGTGCAACTGGGCGGAGAACCCGACCTTGATCCCGCCACGCTCAGCAAGCGTTCACATGCCGAATATACGACCGGCGCATCGATTGAGAGCATGATCCGCGAAAATCTGATCGCGGAACGTATCGCGGTCGATTCCTATCGCGAACTCGTTCAATTCATTGGCGATCGCGACCCCACCACCCGCGCGCTGATCGAAGGCATTCTGGCGCAGGAAGAAGAACACGCCGACGAATTGCGTGATCTTTTGCCCTGATCGCATCGGCCACAGGACAGGATAATATGAGCAACACCACCCCCACCGCCGCGCCATCGGTCATGCCGACAAGCCACCCGCTTCGCCCATCCGAAGTGCCGGGCCTGTTGCGCGACCTGACGCAGACGACGCTGAACTGGGTTGCCGATTACTGGCTGCAAATCGCCATTTCGGCGGCGGCGGCCTCGGCGATCATTTTCGTGCTGTTCGCGTTGCGGCGGTGGGGGCGGCATAATTACGATCCGCTGGTCGGACCCGCCTCGATGCGCGCGGTTATTGCCCAGGTGGTGATGCGGACCAAAACCTTCTTCATCGTCATTCTGGCCATTCGCGTGGTCAGCAAATATGCCCAGATGCCCGACAGCCTTGAACACTGGATGTATGTGTTCTTTGCCATCGCAGCGGTGATTCAGGGCGCGATCTGGACCCGCGAACTGGTGCTGGGGATGATTGAGCATCGCACCTCGGCCAAGAATTTTCAGGGTGAGGCGATCCTCAATGCCATGGGCCTGATCCGCATCATGGTCAGCTTTACCATCTTTGCCATCGCGGCGGTGGTCTTGCTGGGCAATATCGGGGTCAATGTCACGGGCATGGTCGCGGGTCTGGGCGTGGGCGGTATCGCCATCGGTCTGGCGGCGCAGGGTATCTTTGGTGACCTTTTTGCCGCGCTGGCCATCATCTTTGACCGGCCATTCAACCGGGGCGATGCGATCAGCTATGGCGATTCCAGCGGCACGATCGAGGCGATTGGTCTTAAATCCACCCGCATCCGCGCCTATACCGGCGAATTGCGCATCATCGCCAACCGCAACCTGCTGGACAAGGAAGTGCTCAACGTGTCCGGGCGCGACCATATCCGGCTGCCCTTTATGATCGGCGTGGCCTATGAAACGCCGCCCGACACGCTGGAACGTCTGCCCGGCATTCTCAAGGAACTGGTCGAGGCGGAAGGCGGGATTGCCGCGCGCGCCGGGTTTGAAAAGTTCGGCGAAAGCTCGCTCGACTTTGCCGTGCTGGTCGATGTGCCGGGCAATGACTGGCCGGTGGCGCATGATCTGCGCAATCGCCTGCTGGTTTCGATCATGCGCCGCTTTGCCGCCGAAGGGATCTCGATCCCCTATCCCACGCAGACGACCTATACCGCCGCGCCCGATGGCCGTCTGGTCATGCCCTATGCCGATCAGGCCAATACGTCGGCATAATCGGGATGCCTTTTGGCCCAGGCCACCATAAAGGAACAGCGCGGGACCAGCTTTAACCCCTGATCCCGCGCCAGATCAAAGACACCGCGCGCCAATGCCCCGCCAATGCCGCGCCCTTCAAAGGCGGGCGGCACTTCGGCATGCTGCAGGTGATAGGCCCCGCCGTCATCGACGCGATAGGTGCAAAAGGCCATGGCATCGCCCTCAATGGGCAATTCAAAGCGCTGCTTTGCGGAATTGAGCGTCACGGGGGCGGTCATCGATACGTCTCCTTCATCGCAAAGATGTGGATGACACGCCCGCCCCGCAAGGGTTCAGCGCAATTGCCGCGCCAGCAATTGCAGAACGCAGCCATAATAATCCTGCGCCAGTGCCTCGGTCTTGAGCGGCTGGTTCAGCGTGCGCTGGACGATGTTGATGCCGCCCGGCGACAGCGGAAAACCGGCCTCTGCCCCGGAATAGACATCGACCCACGCCGGGATTGGTTGCCCGGACGCCTGCTTGTTGCGCCAGTAATCGGCAATCGGCGTGACCAGATGGGCCCGCTTGCCCGCCACGGCATAGAGCGGGATGCGCACCGCATCGAAACCGAATTGCGGCGCCTTGTCGGGCGCGGGCTGCGGCATGCCGTCATTGCCCACCACGACCCAGTCGGTGGGCAGGCCAAAGGCGCCGAAGCGGGCCTTGCGCAGGATATCCTCGCATGTGGCGATGACCGGACCCCATGTGCCTGCGCCGTCCAGTTGCGCAAAGGCGTCCAGCGCCGGAAAGATGAAATAGCATGGGTTGATCATCAACCGGTCGCCCAGATCGAAACCCATGATGCCGGGCATCAGATAATGTTGCCCACCGCGCGCGATCACCAGCTTTTCGCGGATCGCCTGACGGATCTGGCGCGAACGGGTCTCCCACGCGGCCACGCCCCACCGGCGCGCCCCGCGCGCCAGAGCCAGCGCGATCAGCATGTCGCCATCGGTCGCATTGTTGGGATCGGCCACCGGATTGTTCGACCGCGGATCAAAACGCCACGAATAAAGCGCCATGTCGCCACGGGCCAGATGGCTCTGGGTCCAATTGTACATCGCCTCGAACGCGGCCCGGTCGCCCACCGCCGCGGCCAGCAGCATGCCATAGCCCTGACCCTCGGTATGGCTGACCCCGCCATTGCCGGTGTCGATGATGCGGCCCGATGCGTCCAGATAGATCTGGCGGAAACTGGTCCACATGCCGTCCAGAACCTTGGGCGTGGCGTTGGTGCTGGGTTGGTCGGGGGTCACAGATTTGCCTTCCCCCTTGCGCGAACAACCCACCATCAAGGCGGCGCTGGCGGCCATCAACATATGGCGACGGTCAAACAACATGGGCTTGTTCTGCATCAGATCTCGGCGCCGTGGCGGATTTCAATCGAATTGGCGGAATAGGACACGATACGCGTGACCAGCGCGTCGGGGCTGCCCATGGCGCGCATCCACCCGTCATAGGCCCCGACCAGAAGCGAGGCCAAGGCATCGCCCCAGTTGAATTCGGGATCATTGGGAATAGCCGCCGGCGCATCGTGATGGTTGATCAACACGCCCTGAAGATCGAGCGTGATGTCCGCCTCGCCCAGACCCAGCCGGCCCCAGACCGCGTTCACCGCCCCCTGAAGTTCGCGCAGGTCGCGCATCGCCGGAATCGGGTTCTGTTCGGCCAGCCGCTTGCCCACCGCACGAAAGAAGCCCTTGGCCTGCGATTTATCCGCATTGGCAAATATTTCCGAAACCGCCAGCGCCGCAATCACGGCCAATCCGCGATCCGAAGTGTCTGGTGGGAAAGGCAGGTCTTCCATTATGCGCCCCCCGTTCGTTGTCCCGTCATATGCAAGCCTCATGGGTTCTCTCCCTTATTTGGTGCTGCCCAAGGCCTGACGAATGCCCAGCATAGAGCGGAATTCGTCATAGGTGCCAAATGTATTATAGCTGACTTCGCCGCCGACGCGGGTGGCCGGGCTGATCTTGTAATAGAGCGAACCCTGCGCCGACATGCCAAAGCCGGTCTTGCTCAGGCTGTCGTAATAGTTGCGCACATCGCTGTTGGTGGCTTTGAGCGCGTTGAGACGGGCCTGCGCGGCCGGATCGGTGGGATACAGATCGGTGCGGTTCTGCGAAAAGCTCTGGAAACCGGGGGTGCCGGCAACCTTGAGGTCCAGATTGCCCTTTTCATAGGAATAACGGACCGGGAAGCTGAGCGCGAGGAAGCTTTGCGGGCTGAAATAGCCGCCCTGACCCCATGTGAACTGGTTCTGGCTGTTGGCATAGGTCTGATAATTGACGTTCATGCCCGCCGTGATCGACGAATGCTCGTTGCTCCATGCCCGCATATAGCCGCCGACATTGACCTCGACATTGCGGTTCGAGGCGACATTGGTGCCGTTGTAGCGGTTATAGCTGACATCGCCATAGGCGCCGTTGCCGTTGCTTTCATACGAATAGCCAACGCCGCCGCCGGTGCGCATCACCTGGCCCCATGTCTGGCCGGTTACCGGATCGCGCGTCCCGGCATAGGAAACGACGCTGTCGGTGACGGGCTTGCGTTCAAACCATGCGCGCGCGGTGGCATGCTGTGACACTTGCGGGGTTACGGCCACGCGCCATGTCGCGCGGGTGTTGCCAAAACCGACCGGCGTGGTGCCGCCTTCGATCTGAACCAGCTTGTCGGCATAACCGGCGCTGAGCGCGACGCCCGATGCGCGCTGGGTTTCGGCATTGATCAGCGCCGATGCCGTCTTGTCGACGATGGCCTGCGCCTCGATTGTGGCATTGCGGCCAAACCGGGCCAGAGACGACCCCGTCGGGCGCCCCGCATCGATCATCACCGCTTCGGCGCGGGCAAATACGCGGCCACGGCCAAGCCCGGTGGAAAGCTGGGCGGTGGTCTTCATCTCGCTCAATTGCGACAGGCCGGTTTCACCCTTGCGCGCACGGAACGATGCGTTGACCTCGGCGCGCGGACCATTGTCGGCGGCAAGCCCGGCGATGTCGCGTTCAATTCCCGCCAGAACCGGATCGACCGGCGCTTGCGGGGGTGCGGCGAAAGGGGCGGCGTTGTTCTGCGCTCCTCCGGCAAAGCCATTGCCCGGCAGGCCGCCCCACGTGGCCGGGGCCGGGACGGATTGCGGGGCGAAACCGTTGGGGGCCTGATAATTGCCCTGTGCCGCTGCGCCATTGAAATTGCCTTGGGGGGCAAAACCGGCCTGATTGGCCATGGCGCCTTGGGGTGCGAAACCGTTCTGCTGTCGCGGCGCGGTCATCTGCAAACGCGTGCCGCCGCCCAGTGCAAAGGGATTGGGCATGGCGGGGGCGGCGGCCTGCTGGGGCTGGGCCTGCTGTGCGCGGAAGGGGTTGCCGTCGGGGGCTTGGGCTGCCACCTGCGCCGTGCCATCGGCGGCAAAGGGCGATGCGGCAAACGGGTTGGCGCCATTGCTGGTCCCGCTGCTTTGTTGATAGACGTCGCGGGCCTGCTTGAAATAGCGCGTGGCGGCCGAAGCATTGCCGCGCGCCTGTTCGGTGCGGGCCGCGGCCAGCCAGACTTCGTAATTGCTGCCATATTCGCGCAGCAATTGCGTCTGGGCCTGCTGGCTCAATTGCTTGTCACCGGCGGCCTGCGCGGTTTCCATCAGACCGGACAAAGCATCGCGGTTCTTGGGATCACGGGCCAGGATCATCTGGAACGTCTGCGCCGCGCGGGCGTTCATCCGGCCCGATTGATACAGGCGCGCCAGCGAGGAGAGGATCTCGTTATTGTCCGACGCGGCATTGAACGCGGTTTGCAGCACGTCAAAGGCCTGCGCAAACTGGCCTGCCTGACGCAGGCGGTCGGCCTGCTGGGCGGCGGCGCTGGCGGCCATGCGGGCCACGGCGCGCTGGCCATTGGGGTCGCCTGCGGCCAGCGCGGTGGCCTTGGCCATGGCGGTGCGGGCCAGATCATCGCGGCCCGTACGCACGGCGACGCGCAGGATCGATTCAAACCCGGCAATTTCCGAGATTTGTCCGTTGATTGCACGTTGAGCCAGAGCGGCGGCGTCGAAATTGTCGCCCATATCGATCAGCGCTTCGGCAATGGCCGCCTGTTTGAGCGGCGAAAGGCCCTGCGTGTTGCTCAATTGCTTAAGCACGCCGACCGCTTCACCCTTCTGGCCGGTGGCGGCAATCTGCTTGGCGCGGATGATGGCGGTGTCGATCTTCAAACCGATGGCGAAATTGCGGATCGGGGCCGAACGGGCCTCGTCGGGAATGCGGTCGATCAGGCCCTGCGCCATGGCGGTGCGGCCCAGTTCGGCATTCAGCATCGCGGCGGCATAAAGCGCATCGGGATTGGTCGATGCGGCCAGCGAGCCGAGCAGGCTTTCGCTTTCCGACACGCGACCGCGACGGATCATGAAACGGGCAAATTCATAACGGATCCACGGGTCGTCCTGATCCAGCATGATGCCCTGTTGAAACGCCTGTTCCGCGCCGAAATCGTCGCCGCGTGCCGCCGCCGACAGGGCGGCCCCGCGTGCGGCGCGGCTTTGCAGGCGCTGGCCATTGGGCGTTTCCTCGCCGCCGGCCTGACGATAGAGGTCGGCAGCGTCGGCATAGCGGCCCTGACGTTCGTAAATGTCGGCCAGCAATTCATAGGCCCCGCCATTCTGACTATAGCCCGAACGGATCAGCGCCTCGGCGGCCTTGCGCGCATCGTCCAGAGCGCCGCGTGTTACCATCGCCTGCGCTTCCTGCAGCGAGGCGAAATAGCGGGCCGATTCCAGCGCTTCCTTCCACTTGGACGCATCGCCCAACTGGCTGGCCTGGGCCAGAGCGTCGCGGGCCTGTGCAAAGCGGCCACGCTTGAGATCGACAAGGCCCAGACCGCCCAGCGCATCGGCATCGCGCTTGTTGCGGTTCAGGGCCGACTGGAACTGACGCTCGGCGCCTTCAAGGTCATTGTCCTGCAAGGCGCGGAAACCCACCACTCGCGACTGGCCCGCACGGTCGGCGGCCGAAGGCCCGGCAGGCGCCGCAGTGCGCGGCGCGGGGGCGGGCTTTTCCGCAACCGGGGCCGGTGCCGGACGGGCGGCAACGGTGCGCGGCGCGGGTGCACGCACCGGCTGGGGCGCGGGCGCGGCCACCGGGGCGGGGGCCGGAGCGGGAGCAGCGGGCGAGAGGGCCTTCTTGGCCACTGCATTGGCCGGGTCGATCTGCAACGCGCGACGCCATGCCTGCTGGGCCAGATCGTGGCGCCCCTTGCCTTCCCAATATTGCGCCTGATCCAGCAGGGCCTTGACCCCCGATGCCTGCGCATGGGCCGGTGCCGAAGTGAGCCCGGTGGCCATCAGGGCCGCGACCAGAGCCACGCCCGAATTGCGGCGCAGCGAGCGGCGATTAAAGACGGGGCTCACTTCTTGTCTCCCTTATTGTTTTTTTGGCTCAGATCGGCGGGTGCCTCACCTTGCAGGCGCTTCTTGGCCTGACGGGCAAAGACCAGATAGACGGGGCCGGTCAGCAGCAGGGCCAGCATCACCCCGCTCAGCGCCATCAACAGCGGGCGCTGGCTGAACCAATAGGCCAGCTTCATCCAGAAGGGCAGGCTGCCCGCCCAATAACGCGGGCCCACGGCAAAGCTGGTCATGCCATCGCCGGTGGTGACGGCAAGGTCGCCCTGGATCTGGGCATTGATCTTGTCATCATTCATGCCTTCGACCAACTGGGGCAGGGTGGCGGTATCATCGGCGATCATCGCCACCACGCTGCGGCCCGAAGTCAGGGGCGATTCAAAGGCGGTGATGCCGTTAAAGCCCTTGGAGGCATAGACGGTGTTCTCGACATCTTCCTTGCTGTTCTTGCCCCAACCGCCCAACAGCGATTCGACATATTGCAGCGCAGAGCGTTCGATGACCTTGAGCGTGCCGCCTTCGTTACGCAGCGGCGCATTGGCGAACAGTGAGCTTCCGGCCAGATTGGCGCTGCCGATGACCAGAATGTCGTGATCGGACAGTTGGTCCGCATTGCCGCCCAGCGTCACGGTGACGCCGGTGGTGGCAACGCCCGTCGAATCGCCCAGACGGCCCATGACATCAAGGAAAGCCTCGATGGCGGCCTCGGTCGGGTGATCGTCCATCATCACGATCGTTTCCGACAGGTCGGGGCGCACGGTAAAGGGATAGCCCGCACCGGCAAAGCTGGCCAGATCGGGCATTTCCAGACCGTGCCACGCGCCGGTCAGGTCGATGGTCGAATTGGGATCAAGGCTGACGCGGACATTGTCGGGCAACGTGCCGGTGCACTTCTGCTTGTCGGCCATGATCAGGTTATAGTCGAAGACGACTTCATTCGATCCGAACAGGTTATAGCGGGGCAGGCCCACGCTGCCGCGGCCATTGACGCTGTTGGCGCCCGAACCATACCACAGGCGCTGCCACCAGCTCATGCCGGTCAGGGGCAGGGTCTTGAGGAACTGGCCGTTGATCGACACGTCCATGCGCGAACCTTCGCGGTCCAGCCACTTGGCGTCGGGATAGCGATAGCCAAGGCTGAGCGAACCACCCTGACGCGGCCAGAAGAACAGGTCGGGCGCAAGGCGGAAACGCGCGGCCAGCGGACCCGGCGGCAGGCCCATGCCCTGCAGCGCATAAGGCGCCATGATCTCGCCCAGCTTGACCTCACGGTCGGTGGTCAGCCAGCGCGGCGCGGAATAGCGCGGCCAGGTGGGAATGCGGGCGCTGTCAAAGCTCATCAATGCGCCGCCCGGAATGCCCTTCGCGCTGGCCAGAGCGGCGGCGGCAAGGCGGATTTCGGCATCATTGCGACCGGCAATCACCAACAGCATGCCGCTGGGGTCGGCCGGATTGCGCACCATCGTGGCGGTCGCGCCATTGATCGGCACGGCCAGTCCAAAGGCGGGCGTCTTCATGAAGACGATGGCATTGCCCGCAGGCAGGCGGCCAATCATCGGCTTGAATGCAAAGCCGCGATACGAGGCAAGGCTGCCCATCCACGAGGAAATGCTGGCCGCCGCTTCCAGATCGCCATGGCTGGGGGCCGAGGCAAAGACGAAGGGCAGGCGCAGCGCGCCATTGTCGTGGCGGTCAAAAAACGGGCCGGGCAGGCTGGAAAGATCCGGCGCCTTGGGCAGCGATTGCACGGTCAGGTCAAAGCCCGACTGAACATTGCTGACATTGGCCCAGAGCGAGGAATGGAACGGATCTTCGCAATCGCGCGCATAATGGGCGATCAGGCGAATGTTGAGCTGATTATCACCGGGCAGGAACAGCGCGGGATTAACCGGCACCTTGAGCGTGACGCCGCCCGCGTTTTCGCGGGTCAGGGGAATGGTCTGCACCACTTCGCCGTTGAGCAGCACGACCATCTGCGACACATCGGCCAACAGCGCCGGGCTCCATGCCGCGCGCAGCGTGACCATGGCCTCGGTGACGATGTCATTGGGGCGCATGCCAAAGGGAATGCCGATTTCGCCGCGCGTGCCCGCCAGACGGATCGGCATCTTGATGCGCAGATCCTTGAACGTCATGTGTTCGCGGCGCGTGCCCGTGGTGCCCGCAATGATCAGCGGCGTGGTGCCGGTGGTCGTATCGGTCTGGGGCGCGGCGACGGCGGCGGTGGCCACCGTCGGTGTTTGCGCGCGGGCTTCCTGATGCGGGGCCAGGATCGAGGCGGCCACGACCGCAAAGGCGCAGGCGGCGGCCTTGACCGTCGGGCGCGCGATCAGCGACGGGCGCACCGGCGCGGCGGGGGCCACATCGACGGCTTCGGGCTTGGCCTTAACCTCTTCCTTGGCGACGGCGACGGTGGGCAATTCGGCCTTGGCGGCGGCGGCCTGTTCACGCTGGGCGCGCATGCGGCGGCGTTCCGCCACGTTCAGACCTAGAATGCGCTTAAGCGTCATCAGATCAACCGAAAGGATATCTTTCACCGAGCGCAATTCCCCAACCTGCTCAGGCGCCGACATTTGCCATGCATCCGCCCGTCCCATAACGGCACGCACTAGCTTGCGGCCCATGGCCATGTCCAGCGTGTGGAACCGTACAAATGCGTATCCGCGTGCGGTGCGAATAGTATCCACAGGAATAACCAAACGGTCGGCATCCATGTCCAACGCAATGTGGGTCAATTCAGGGTCGCGCACCGGCAGATCGGCGGGCAGGACGATGGCCGCGCCGCCCATCGAAATGTCGCGAGTCACGCCCGAAATGGCATGGCCCGATTTCAGATAGAGCGTGACGGGCAATTCGGCATGGATACGGATATCCTTGCGCGCCTGACGGGTTTCACGCGCCACCGATACGGCGGCCAGCAGGATGATCAGCGAGAAGCTGGCCCATGCGGTATTGAGCAGCAGCGTGTCGATCTGGATGTTGAAGCTGGACTGAAAGAACAGCAGCTTGATCCAGCCCATCGACACAGCCCCCGCCAGCAGCGCGATGGCCACCAGATGCGGCTTGACAATGGCCCAGTCAAAGAAGGTCTGATCGAGAAGGTCGCCCTTGTCGGTCACGTTGAACTTGCCCTTGCGCGGCTGGAACCAGGTCATCACCGTGGGCTTGACCAGATGGAAAGCCAGCATGGTTTCATAGACTTCGCCCCAGAACGGACGGCGCCAGCCCAGTTGCGAACGGCCGCTGAACATTTGCGAACAGACCAGATGCGGCATCGAGAAGGCGAAGATCAGCGAGGCTGATGCCTGAATGATGTTCTGGCCAAAGATCAGATAGGCCAGCGGGCTGGTCAGGAACACGATGCGCGGCAGCGGAAATTGAAAGTGCATCATCGCGTTGAGATAGCACAGGCGCTGAGTCAGGCTCAGGCCCTTGCCCAGCAGCGGGCAGTCGATGCGCAGGATCTGCGTCATGCCGCGCGCCCAGCGGATACGCTGGCCCACGTGCAGAACGAAACGTTCGGTGGCCAGACCTGCCGACAGGCGGGCTTCGAGATAGCCGGTGTTCCAGCCCATGCGCTGAAGCTTGAGCGCGGTATGGGCGTCCTCGGTCACGGTTTCACCGGCAAAGCCGTTGGTGATTTCCAGCGCCTCGCGACGAATGATGGCGCACGAACCGCAGAAGAAGGCCGCGTTCCACAGGTCGTTGCCGCCCTGCACCGGGCCATAGAACAGGTCGCCTTCGCCCGGCATGTCGCCCAGGACGCCGCCCAGATTGCGCTGGACCGGATCGGGCGAATACATGTGGTGCGGCGTCTGCATCAGCGCCAGCTTGGGGTCTTTGTCGAACCAGCCCACCGAGAGTTGCAGGAACGAACGCGTCGGCACGTGGTCGCAGTCAAAAATCGCGATCAGCTTGCCGTCGGTCTTTTTCATCGCCGCGTTCATATTGCCCGCCTTGGCGTGCAGATTGTTGTCGCGGGTGATGTAACCGCATCCGGCCTTGCGGGCGAAAGCCTTGAATTCCGGGCGCTTGCCATCGTCCAGAATATAGACGTTGAAGCGATCGGCCGGGTAATCCATGTCCATCGCGGCATAGACCGTGTTGCGCACGATCGAGAGGCTCTCGTTATAGGTGGGGATGTACACATCCACCGTCGGCCATTGCGAAGGATCGCCTTCGGGTTCGACCACCGGGCGATAAAGCGGCCAGCTGGTCTGGACAAAGCCCAGCACCAGAATGACCCATGCATAGGCTTCGGCCAGATACAGGCCCGTGCCCAGCGCCGCTTCGAGCGGACCGCCAAAGGACAGCGTCTGGGTCGTGCGCCAGAACAGATAACGCGTCGAAACGATCAGCGAGAGCAGGCCGATGGCCAGCATGCCCTTTTGCGATTTCCAACGGTTGATGACCAACGCCCCAACGATCGTGGCGCCGGCAAATTGCCACTGCGACTTGGCATCCAGAGGCACGGTGATGACGGCCATGGCGATCATCGCCAACACCGCCCATCCGGCCCAACGGGTCAATTTAGGGGCGATGTCGATCACGCAGCTTCTTCCTCTGCCTGATGGGGGGCGCAGACGCTGACGATGGTTTTGGCCAGTTTGCGCATGTCGGCCATCGCGCCGCTGGCGGCCGATTGGGCGGGCAGCAGCTTGCCCATGGCGACGGCCTCGTTGACCGATTCGTCCTCAAGGATCGACCCGATCAACTTGCCGCCCAGCAGTTCGCGCAGGAAGCTGTGCGCGTTGCGGGCAAAGCGGCGGGTTTCATCCAGCCGGTTGATGACAAAGGCGGTGTAATCCAGATCGATCAGCGGCGTACCGGGCATCACCTGCGTCAACGAGGCAAGGCCGAGGCCCGTGGGCGAAACCGGCACCACCATCAGCGCGGCATGGGGCAGCAGTTGGTCACGCAGCGCGCTGTCGTCGCTGGCAATATCGGCCACCACATAGGTGTCGGGCGTAAAAGGCAGGTCGCCATTGTCCAGCGCATCGGCAAACGAAGGGTCATGCGCCGCACGATAGCCCTGACGCAGAGAAACGCCGCCGATCAGCAGGCGTTCACTGTCCGATGCATGCAGGTCGGGAATGGCGTTGATCGGCTTGATCCCGAAATACAGCTTGAGGCTGTCCTGGCGGGTCATGTCGACCGCCTTGGTACGCAGGCCCATATCGGCCAGAGCCATGGCAAGGTGGGCGGCCACAAAGGTCGTGCCGACGCCGCCCTTGGGCGAATGACAGAGGATCAGCGGCATCAGAGCTTTCCTTGTTCGATTTGCTGGGCCAGCTTTTGCAGCAAGGCGTGGACATCACCGGGGGCTTCATCGGCATTCTGGCCGCCGTAACGGGCAAACAGATTGCTCAGGTCCTTGGCCGTGGAGGGCGCGGGCGCGGGCACCTGTTCGGCGGCCGGTTCAACGGGGGCGGCGGGGGCGACCGGCTTGGGCGCGGCAACGGCAACCGGGGCGGGCGCATTGGCCGTCACCAGAGCTTCGCCATTGTCTTCGGCCGGAGGCGCGGTCAGAATGCGCGGATCATTGATCAGCGTTTCAAACAGGGGCCACAATTCCACGTCGCTGAAGCGATCGGCAAATTCCTGATAATGGAATTCCCGCTTGCCCAATTTGGCCAGCAGATTGGCGACGTCCTTACGCATGCATAGACCCCTAGGTTTGTTCACCTATAATCCTGCATGCAAATGGTTAACAAACACTAAGTTTCGTTTGTTTCAGGGCGCAGATTCTTAGGAAAACGGGCTTTTTGGGCTCTCAATTCCTTAATGATGGCGATTCCCGATCCCATGGCGCAGATTAACGATTAACTGCGAATCGGCCATCAGTTTGTCCGATTCTTCGTCCAGAATGGTGTGCAGCATATTCTGGACGAATCGATTGCAATCATCGGGCGTCAACACGCCCGGCGCGGTGGATGTCAACAGATCGACCATGCGCGATGCGCCATGCAACCGCCCCATCAGGTAATCATGTTCACGATAGGCGCGGCTGAAAAAGGCGGCGAAATGGTGAAACTCCTCGCCCTTTAACCGGCGTGACAGGCCGATGTCGGGCGTGCCGCCGGGCACGTCGCGGGGGGATATGCGGTCGATCTTGACCGGGTTCATCTCCGCCTCGCCCATGCCGCGCGTCAGGGTCAATGTCGCCACATCGTAAAAGGCAAAGCCCAGATAGGCCAGCAGCATCACCCGCCCCAGCGAGGCCGGAACATGGCGGATCGCCTCGACCAGAATGGCGTCGATGCGCCCGTCCATATGCGGCAATGTCCCCGGCGCCGCCATATCGCGCAGCACTTCGCCCGGATAGGACAGCACGCGTTCGGGGATCGCGGGCGCCACCGGCCCGGTGCTGAGCGCGAGGGACAGCCCCTGCCATGCCGCGTCGCGGGCGGTGTCATGGTGGTGGGCGGGCACATCGGACAATTCCTCGCGCGCTTCCTCCAACCGGCGGATCAGGTGGCGCATCCGGCGCAGGCGAAATCCGGC
Source organism: Novosphingobium sp. 550D (assembly GCF_057401885.1). NCBI lineage: Bacteria > Pseudomonadati > Pseudomonadota > Alphaproteobacteria > Sphingomonadales > Sphingomonadaceae > Novosphingobium > Novosphingobium sp. 550D. The sequence goes on from NZ_CM171613.1 coordinate 1,372,573, forward strand.
ATCATGGCTGCGCAAAAACGCCAGCATCTCGCTCGATATCGCCTGACCATCGGTGCCCCTTGGCCGCAAATTGGCCTGTGCCCAGCGGCCCAGCGCCGCGCGGATCGCGTCACGCCTTGTATCATCACGTCCCGTGCCATCGTGCGCCAGAACATCGGCCAGAGCATCCAGCGTGATTTCCAGCTTCATCCGCGCATAGGCCTGATAGGCAAATCCGGCCTGATCCATGGCGGCATGATGGGATGCATGGCGCCACGCGGCCATCTGCATCCCGTCGGGACAGGTGTTGAGAACATCTGCCCCCAACGCCATGCGCACCGAATCCTCAACCTCTGGCTGGATCGCGGCCATGATCTGACGCACGCGGGCCATATCCTCGGATTGCCGGGCCAGAGCTTCCAGATTGTCGCGGATCGGTTGTTCGCGCGGGATGGTGGAAATGGCGCGGAAAATGACGCTGAAAAAACCCGGCGCGCCCGACGGGCGCAATGTGGCGGGCGTATTTTGCGTCGGGTCGATATAGAGCAGGCGGCGATCCACTTCGCGTTCTGCCGGGCGGGATGGCAGGGCGGCAATCGCCTGTGCAAAGGGGGCGTTGACCAGAATTGAGCCATCCATCAACGCGGCCTCATTCTCCGTCCCGGCGGTAAAATGCGCGGGCAGGACGCGGGCGAGAAAGGCGCTGCGCCCGGTCCATTCCTCTTGCCGTTCCACCATCAGGCGGTCGATTTCCACGGGCAGCAGAGGCGGGAAAGCACCGGGAAAGCTGGCCGATGCGCGTGCGGCAAAGACCAGTTCGGGCAGGGCGGCAAGATGGCCTTCACCCGCGTGTGCGCGAAAGCTGATATCGACGCGATGTTCGCGTTCTTCGACCCAAGGCGGGCTGTGCAATGCGACCTTTTCGGGGTGGCCCGCATAATCGGTGGCCGTGGTGAACAGGTCGAGCGGGTGGCCCTTGGGCAACAAGGGCGCACCGCATGCCCCCTGTGCCATGGCATCCAGCGCCTCGGCGATCAGGCGGGAAAAGCCGATGCCGGAAAAGGGCGCATCGAACCATCGCGACCGGACAAGGCGGTTGAGCTTGGCACGGATTTCGGCGTCAATATCGCTTGATGTTGCCGAAACCGGCGATGTGCGCGTCAACAACATGCGCACCAACGGCACCGCCCATTGTTTGGCAAATCCGGTCCAGCCGCGATCATCGGGATCGAGCAGGCAATCAATATCGGCCCGATCCAGCCACAACCGGGTCAATGGCTCAAGCGATTGACCGCTGTGAATGGCCTGGGCCAGAAACACGCCATTGAGCCCCCCCGCGCTGGCCCCCGCGACAATATCGGGCAGAACCGACAGCCTCGTTCCGCTGCGCTGCGCCAAGAGGTCGAGCAGGTCGGCATAGATCTTTTCACTGGGCAAGAGCAGGTCGGGATTGTCGCGAAACCGGCTGGCACGGGCCAGTTTCCACACTTCCTTGGTCACGCCATGCATGTAAACCGCAAGGCTGATCCCGCCGTAACAGACCAGAGCGAGACGAAGCTCTTTGTGCCGCATAGGTTACTGTTTGCGCCCAATAGAGCGTGCAGGCAAGCGTCTAAATATCGCGATAGGCCGGAAGCCCCAATTGCCAGCGAATGGCCGCAAAACGCAGGATCAGCCCGCCCATAAAACCCGCCGCCATGGCCATGCCGTCATGCAGCCCCAGACTGATCAGCGTGACATAGCCCCCCGCAGCCAGCGCGGCCGCCGTTACATAAATCTCTGGCCGCAGCACGATTGAGGGAACCCCCGCCAGCATATCGCGGAAAATCCCGCCCATACAGGCCGTCACCACCCCCATGATCGCGGCGGGCAAGGGCGGAATGCCAAAGGACAGCGCCTTGGCCGCGCCAAACACGCTGTACGCCGCCAGCCCAATCCCGTCGAACCATTCCAACGCCTGTTCCGGCCAGATCCGGCGCGGGGTGAACCACACCACCAGCGCCGCGCCAAGGCAGATTGCAATCGGCGCGGAGCGATGCATCCAGAACACCGGCGCCCCGATCAACAGATCGCGCAACGTGCCCCCGCCCACCCCGGTGATCGCGCCAAAGAACATGAAAGTGACCAATGTCTTGCGCATCCGCGCCGCCGCCAGCGCCCCCGATATGGCAAAAACCGCCGTCGCGGCCATGTCCAGCCAAGGCCCCAGAACGGGCATGACCCAGGCCGAAGCCTCTACTACGGGCTGAACAGAGAGGGTTGCGGGCACCATTCATCGCTTTTTGGTCAAGAGGGGCGAATATGCAAGCGTATGCGTATCAGACAGAACTTGACAGCGTTGTCGCAATTGCCGAGTGCAAGGAGCGTCTGGCGCCTATGGGCAAATGCTTCAGCTTGCGCCATGTCTGCAACGGGATCTGCCGAAAACGGCAGGCGCATAGAGGTATGAGAGGAGGGGGATCTATCCCATGGCTTTGGCTCCAAACACAAATGGCGACGCGCAGGCGGGCCAGAATATTGACGCCCCCGAACTGCGCCTGTTCGTGATGGCGCTGTTCTTCATCTTTGGCGGGATCACCAGTCTCAATGACGTGATCATCCCCAAGCTGAAGGACCTGTTCACGCTGAATTATACCCAGGCGATGCTGGTGCAGTTCTGCTTCTTCACCGCCTATGCGCTGATCGGCCTGCCGGGGGCGGCGCTGGTGAAACGGATCGGCTATATGCGCGGCGCGGTGGCGGGGCTGCTGACCATGATGGTGGGCTGCCTGCTGTTCATCCCGGCTTCGCAAAGCGCGACCTATGCGCTCTTCCTTGCCGCGCTCTTCGTGCTGGCCAGCGGCGTGGTGGTGGTGCAGGTTGTCACCAACCCGCTGATTTCCTTGCTTGGCCCCGCCAAGACCGCGCATAGCCGTCTGACCTTTGCGCAGGCTTTCAACAGCCTTGGCACGGTGATCTTCCCGCTGGTGGGCGCGCCTTTGATCCTTGGCCGTCTGAAAGATGTGAAGGCCGAGGAACTGGTCGGCCCGGCGCTGGACGCCTATCGCATGGCCGAAACCCAAACCGTGGTGAACACCTATACGGCTCTTGCCGCGGCGCTGGCGCTGGTGGCGGCGGTCGTGTGGTTCAACCGCAATCGCCTCAAGGGTGAAAAGCATGAGAAGACCTCGCTCGCCTCTGGCTTTGCGCTCCTCTCGGAAAAGCGCTTTGGTCTGGGCGCGCTCTGCATCTTCCTTTACGTCGGCGCGGAAGTGTCGATCGGCTCGCTGATCGTCAACTATCTGAAACAACCCAGCGTGATGGGTCTCGATGATGCGGCGGCCGGTAATTACATCCCCTATTACTGGGCAGGCGCGCTGGTGGGCCGTTTTGTCGGTTCGGCCGTGCTGCGCATGGTGTCGCCGGGCAAAGTGCTGGCCTTTAACGCGATTGGCGCGATTGCGCTGATCCTGATTTCGACCAACACGTCGGGCCATGTCGCGGCCTACAGCCTGCTGCTGATCGGTCTGATGAACTCAATCATGTTCCCCACCATTTTCAGCCTCGCTTGCGAAGGTCTGGGGCCCAAGGCCGCCGATGGTTCGGGCATCATCAACATCGCCATTTTTGGCGGCGCGGTGGTTCCTCTGGCCACGGGTGCGATTGCCGATGGCATGGGCAGCCTTGCCCTGTCGCTGGCTCTGCCCGCGATTTGTTATGCCGTGATTGCCTATTTCGGCTGGTTCACGCGTCATCCTTCGGTGGCTGCGGAGGGTTAAACCCTCCGCCCCATCGGGGCATACAAAAAGGGCGGCGGAACCGGGTTGGTTCCGCCGCCCTTTTTCATGGGCCTATCCCGGCTCAATCGCGACCGCGCGGGCCCTTCTTGAAGCCGCCGCCAAAGCCGCCACGGCCGCTGCCGCCGGCGGGCTTGGGGCGATAGGGCTTGACGCCATTGGGATGCTGGGCGTGACCTTCGCTGTGCGGAGGACGGCGCGCGCCGGGAGCATGGCGACCCTTGCGATGTTCGCGGGCCTGTTCACGCGGGCCGGTGGCGCTGGGCTCGATGTTGACGCCGGACTCATCGTCGCTGCCCGGAACGGCGGTGCGCGCCACGGCATTGCCAAAGCGTTCGGCCAGATTGCGCGGGATCTGCACAAAGGATTCGTTGGGACCGATGCGGATCGCCCCGATTTCGCCGCGCGTCACATGGCCACGACGGCACAGCAAAGGCAGCAGCCAGCGCGGATCGGCGTTCTGATGACGGCCAATGTCCAGACGGAACCATGCCACATCCTCGAAACCGGCGCGGTGATGCGCCTGACGGATGTTTTCCGGGGCCGAAGCGATCAGCTCTTCGGGCTGGGGCAGCGAGGCGCGATGCGCCCGCACCAGCGCCATGGCCAGATCCTGCGGGCTGCGCTGGCTCAGCAGTTCTTCGGCGATGGCCAGATCTTCTGCGTCATCCTCGGACTCAACCGGGGCCAGCAGCTTGTCGAGCATACGCTGACGGTCGGCGGCGCGGATCGATTCGGGGCTGGGCACGTCGGTCCATGCCGCTTCGATACGCGCACCGCGCAGCATCATTTCCACCCGGCGACGGCGCGGGAAAGGAACGATGAGAACCGCGGTGCCCTTCTTGCCCGCACGGCCGGTACGGCCCGAACGGTGCTGAAGCGTTTCGGCATCGCGCGGAATTTCCACGTGAACCACCAGCGTCAGGTTGGGAAGGTCGATACCGCGCGCGGCAACGTCGGTGGCCACGCAAACGCGGGCGCGGCGGTCGCGCAAAGCCTGAAGCGCGTTGTTGCGCTCGTTCTGACTATGCTCACCCGACAGGGCGACGGCGGCAAAACCGCGTTCGACCAGCGTGGCGTGCAGGTGGCGCACATTGTCACGCGTGGCGCAGAACAGGATCGCGGTGTCGGCTTCGTGGAAACGCAGCAGGTTGACCACGGCATGTTCGATGTCGGCGGGCGCAACCGTGCAGACCTGATAGGCGATATCGCCATGGCCGCGGTTTTCGCCAACCGTCGAAATGCGCAGCGCGTCACGCTGATAACGGCGGGCCAGCGCGACGATCTGACCCGGCATCGTGGCCGAGAACAGCAGCGTGCGGCGGCTTTCCGGGGTGGCTTCCAGAATCTGTTCCAGATCCTCGCGGAAGCCCATGTCGAGCATTTCGTCCGCTTCGTCCAGAACGATGGCCTTCAGACCCGACAGGTCGAACGCGCCGCGTTCCAGATGGTCGCGCAGACGGCCCGGCGTACCCACAACGATATGGGCGCCCATGTTGAGCTGGCGGCGTTCCTTGACGGGGTCCATGCCCCCGACGCAGGTGACGATGCGGGCGCCGGCCTGTGCATAGAGCCAGGTCAGTTCGCGGCTGACCTGAAGCGCCAGTTCGCGCGTGGGGGCGATGATCAGCGCAAGCGGGTCGCGCGCGTGGGGCAGCATGTCGCCGCCATCAAGCAGGTCCTTGGCCATGGCCAGGCCAAAGGCCACGGTCTTGCCCGATCCGGTCTGCGCCGAAACGATGAGGTCGCGGCCATCCGCTTCCTCCGTGATGACCTGCGACTGGACTTCGGTCAGCGAAGTATAGCCTTGGGCCTCGATGGCGCGGAGGATACAGGGGGCGAGCGTGGCGGGAAGGGTTGATTCAGTCATGCAATCTCTTGTGGCTCTGTCCCGATGGGACAGGAGGAATGGGGTCAATCGGTAACAGGGCCGACCAAGGGCCGAAATGGGGCGCGGCAAAAGCCAGCAGCCCGTCCTATGGCGCGCCCATAGCGGGAAAATTGCCGTTTGGCTTGTTCTTTTTTCGGGATAGGCCGAGTCGAGCGGTCCTGTTTGGCACAAAACCTAGTTTTGGCGCGCAAATTCCTCGATTGTCGCCAGATGGGTGGCAATGTCGCTTTCGCTCAGGAATGATCCGGTAAAGCTGTTTCGTGCCAGTTGCACGATCTGCGCTTTGCCAAGGTTGCGTGCATGCGCCACCGCGCGGTAATTTTCGGCCACATAGCCGCCGAAATAGGCCGGATCGTCCGAATTGATCGTCGCGGCAAGGCCAAGGTCCAGCATCCGGTCAATCGGATGATCGACCAGATCGCGCACCACGCAAAGCTTGAGATTGGACAGCGGGCATACGGTCAGCACCATGCCTTCCTTGGCCAGACGGGCGGTCAGCGCGGCATCTTCGAGCGACCGGTTGCCATGGTCGAGTCGGTCCACCTTCAACAGGTCGAGCGCTTCGTAAACATAGGCGGGCGGGCCTTCTTCACCGGCATGGGCGACGCGTTTCAGCCCGGCGTCCCCGGCGGCGGCAAAGACGCGGGCGAATTTGCTGGGCGGGTGGCCGACTTCGGACGAATCGAGGCCCACCCCGGCAATATGGTCCAGCCACTTTTCGGCGCTGTGCCATGTGGCAAAGGCCGCCTCCTCGTCCAGATGGCGCAGGAAACACAGGATGAGCTTGCAACTCACGCCCATGCCCTCGGCCTGTTTCATGCCCGACAGCAGCCCCTGCATCACCACGTCAAAGGGAATGCCGCGGTCGGTATGGGTTTGCGGGTCGAAAAAGATTTCCGCATGGCGCACCCCATCGGCCCGCGCGCGGGTGAAATAGGCCAAGGCCAGATCGTGGAAGTCCTGCTCGGTCTGCAAGACCTGCGCCCCGGCATAATAGATGTCGAGAAAGTCCTGAAGGTTCGAAAACTGATAGGCGGCGCGCACTTCCTCGACGCTGGCAAAGGGGATGGCCACTTTGTTGCGGCGGGCAAGCTCGAACATCAACTCCGGCTCAAGGCTGCCTTCGATATGCAGGTGGAGTTCGGCCTTGGGGATGGCGGTGATGAATTGGTCGAGGGAAGTCATGCCTCTATCCTATCGCGAATGGGCAAGGATGCCAGCAATATACGTGTGCGCCACGGTGCGGTCGTCGCCAAGGATTTGCATCGCAAACAGCCTTTCGGCCAAAGGCACCCCCCGTGTGCGCAGCGCCAGCAGCGGCGTTGCCGCGTCATCCAGTACGATGAAGTCGGCCTCCTGTCCCACCTGAAGCCCACCGATCCGGTCCGACAGGCCCAGCGCCCGCGCCCCTCCGGCTGTGGCCAGATAGAGCGCCCGGAACGGGTCCAGCACGCTCCCGCGCATCTGGCACACCTTATACGCCTCGCCCTGGGTCGAGAGCATGGAAAAGTTGGTGCCCGCGCCGACATCGGTGCCCATGCCCACCTTTACATCGAAACGGTCGGCATGGGACAGGTCGAACAGGCCCGAACCCAGAAACAGATTGCTGGTCGGGCAAAAGGATATGGCGCTGCCCGCATCACCCATACGGCCCATGGCGGCATCATTCATATGGATGCAATGGGCGAACAGCGATCGCGAACCTACCAGCCCGAACCGGTCATAGGCATCGATATAATGCGCCGCATCGGGAAACCGGCCCAGCACGGCGGCGCATTCGCCTTGGTTTTCGGCCATATGCGTATGCATCAGAATATCGCCATGCGCGGCCAGCATCTCGCCCGCCACCGCCAGTTGCGCATCGCTGGATGTCAGCGCAAAGCGCGGCGTCACCGCATAGCCGAGCCGCCCGCGCCCCCGCCACCGCGCGATCAGCGCCTCGCTTTGCCCACGCGCCGTTTCGGGCGTATCGCACAGCCCTTCGGGGCCAAGGTCCATCAACACTTTGCCCGAGATGATCCGCATATTGCGCGCCAAAGCAGCCTCGAACAGGGCGTCCACGCTGCCCTCATGCACGGTGGCAAAGACCAGCGCGCTTGTCGTGCCATTGCGCAGCAATTCGTCGAGGAAGAAGGCCGCCACTTCATCCGCATGGGCGCGGGTTGCAAAGGCCTTTTCCGCCGGGAAAATATGCTGCTCCAGCCAGCTCAGCAATTGCTCGCCATGGGCGGCGATGCGGCTGGTCTGGGGGTAATGGATGTGCGTGTCGACAAAACCGGGGACGATCAGGCCCGCCAGAGTCTCAGTCTCAACATCGGCAAACCTGTCGGCCAGATCTGCATAATGGCCCAACGCCACCACCAGCCCATCCTCGACCACCAGAAGCCCGTCGGGATAATGCTGCACCGCATCCGGGTGGCTGGCCGGGTCCTGCGGCACACTCAGGATTTCGCCGCGAAAAGCATGGATCATGCCGCCTGCTCCATGCTGGCGGCCAAGGGCAAGGTCAGCAATTGCGCCAGAACGGCGATGGCGATGACGTCCGGTTCCTTGCCTGTGATGCCCGGCACGCCGATGGGGCAAGTGAGGCGCGAGGTGTCCACCCCATCACCGCGCAACCGCGCCAGAAAACGCGCCCGTTTGGTTGCCGATCCGATCAACCCCACAAACCGCGCCCGCGAGTGCAGCGCCGCCGCCGTCAGCCGGTAATCCAGCCCATGATCATGCGTCAGGATCAGCACCGCGTGATCCGGCCCCGCGCTGCCCGCACAGGCGACGAGTTCGGCCTCCGATGCGATCATTACGCCGGGGGCGTTCTGTTCGGCGCGGCTGTCATACCAGCCAAGCGACAGGGGCAATCCATCGATCCGCCCCGCAATCGCCCGCCCCACGTGCCCTGCGCCAAACAGCATCAGCGGCAGGCGCGGCATATCCTCCGGCTCGGCAAAGGCAAAGCCGGGGGAGGGCAGGGGGCCGCGGGCGGAAAGGGCGGCAACCGGGCCATGGCCCAAAGGCGCCCGCACCACTTTCGCATCGCCCAGCACCGTGCGCGTCGGCGCGTCAAACCATGCCGCATCCTCCAGATGTTCGACCAGCACCCGCACCCGTCCGCCGCAGCATTGGCCCAGCAACGGCCCCAGCGGATAATCCTGCACCCGCCAGCTGCCCGCCGGATGGGCAAGGATGGCGCGCGCCTGCGCCACCAGTTGATATTCCAGCCGCCCGCCGCCGATCGTGCCCGCCATGGTGTCCGCCGTAATCGCCATGCGCGCACCCGGCCCGCGCGGCGCCGACCCCTCGGTGGCCAGCACGCTGACCAGTGCAACGGGTTCGCGGACAATCGCGTTGCGGGCGAAATTCTGCCACCCGCTCATCGCGACGAAAGCTCTGCAATGGCGTTCAGGATGCGTTCGGGCGTTGCGGGCGCGTCCAGCGCGGGCAGGCCAAAACCGGGGCGCACCGCCATCACCGCCTCGCTCAACGCCGAAAACACGCTGATGGCCAGCATGAAGGGCGGTTCGCCCACGGCTTTGGAGCGGTGGATGGTGGGTTCGACATTCTCGCCCCGTTCCCACAGGCGGATGTCCATATGGGCGGGGCGGTCGCTCGCGGTCGGGATTTTATACGTGCTGGGCGCGTGGGAGAGGAGGCGCCCATCGGGATGGAACACCAGTTCCTCCGTCGTCAGCCAGCCCATGCCCTGAATGAACCCGCCCTCGACCTGTCCCAGATCGATGGCCGGGTTGAGCGAGCGGCCCGCATCGTGGAGAATATCGGTGCGCAGCACCTTATGCTCACCCGTCAGCGTGTCGATCACCACCTCGCTGCAAGCCGCGCCATAGGCGAAGTAATAGAAGGGGCGGCCCTGATGCGCGGCGCGGTCATAGTGAATGTCGGGCGTGGCATAAAACCCGCTGGCCCACAGTTTGACCCGGCCCATATAGGCCATGCGCGCCAGAGCCGAGAAAGGTAGGACGGCATCGCCCGCCACCACCCCTTCGGGGGTAAAGCGCACATCGCGCGCCTCTACTCCGTTTTGCGCGGCCATGAATTGCGCCATGCGGTCGCGGATTTCGACCGCCGCGTAATAGGCCGCCATGCCGTTGAGATCCGACCCCGAAGAGGCCGCCGTCGCGCTGGTGTTGGGCACTTTGTCGGTGCGCGTGGCGGTGATGCGGATGCGGCTTAACGGCACGGCAAAGACATCGGCCACGACCTGCGCAACCTTTGTATAAAGGCCCTGGCCCATTTCGATCCCGCCATGGTTCAACTGGATCGAACCATCGGCATAGACCAGCACCAGCGCGCCCGCCTGATTGAGGTGGGTAGCGGTGAAACTGATGCCGAATTTGACGGGGGTAAGGGCAATGCCTTTTTTCAGCACGCGATGGGCGGCGTTGAATTGCGCCACCGCCTCGCGCCGTGCCTCGTAATCACACGATACGGCGAGGTCCGCCATCAGTTCGGGCGCGACATTGTCGGCCACCCGCATGCCATAGGGCGTGATATCGCGCCCCGGCGCATAGAGATTGGCGCGGCGCACGCTGAACGGGTCACGCCCGACGGCGGCGGCGACATCGTCCATGATGCGCTCGATGGCGATCATGCCCTGTGGCCCGCCAAATCCGCGAAAGGCGGTGTTCGACACGGTGTTGGTGCGCAAACGGTGGCTCAGGATCTCGACCGCGGGCAGCCAATAGGCATTGTCGGCATGGAACATCGCGCGGTCATTGATTGATGCCGACAGGTCCGCGCTGATCCCGCAACGTGCGGCAAGGTCGAGTTTGAGGGCCGTCAGCACGCCCTGATCGTCAAAGCCCACGTCGTAATGGATGACGAAATCATGCCGCTTGCCCGTCAGCACCATGTCATCGTCGCGGTCATAGCGCAGGCGGGCCGGTCGTCCGGTCTTCAGCGCCACCAGCGCGCAGGCGGCAGCAGGCGCGGTCGCCTGCGTTTCCTTGCCGCCAAAGCCGCCGCCCAGACGCCGCGCCTCGACCGTCACATCCGCGCTGGGTTTGCCCAGAAGATGCGCGACCAGATGCTGGATTTCCGAAGGATGCTGGGTCGATGACCAGATATGGGTTTGGCCATCCTCCATCGGCATGGCCTGGGCGATCTGACCTTCGAGGTAGAAATGCTCCTGTCCCCCGATTTCCAGCCTGCCCGACAGGCGGTGCGGGCTGTTGGCCAGCGCGGCCTGTGCATCGCCGCGCGCCATGCGTTGGGTCGGTTCGAGGTGGTCATCCGCCGCCAGCGCTTCGGCCACGGTCAGATGGGCGGGCAAGGGCTCATAATCCACCTTGCCCAGACGCGCGGCGCGGCGGGCCTGATCATGGCTATGCGCCGCGACAAGGAACAAGGGCTGGGCGGCGAAATGGACCTCTCCATCGGCCAGCAAGGGTTCGTCATGGCGCAGCGGGCCGACATTGTTGTCGCCCGGAATATCGGCGGCGGTAAAGACCGCCACCACGCCGGGCGCATCACGCACCGCCGACAGGTCCATCGACAGGATGCGCGCATGGGGCTTTGCCGAAAGGCCAAAGGCCAGATGCAGCAATCCGGCGGGCGCGGGCAGATCGTCGATATAGGTCGCATGACCTGTCACATGCAGGCGGGCGCTGTCATGGATATGGGGGGATGCCACCTCAGCCATGGCGCACCTCCAGCACGCTGACCGCTTCGCCAATGTGGGCGAGGAACAGGCGGCGCAGCAGGTTCCCCGCCACCTGCAAACGATAGGCCGATGAACCGCGCACATCGGTCAAGGGCTGATAATCCTGCGCCAGAACGGGGATGGCCGCCTCGATGGTGGCTTCGTCAAAGGGCTGGCCGATCAGCGCTTCCTCTGTGGCCAATGCGCGTTTGGGCGTGGCCGCCATGCCGCCAAAGGCGATGCGTGCGCCGGTAATCACGCCGTCATCCAGCATCAGGTGAAACGCGCCCAGCACGGCGGAAATATCGCTGTCGAAACGTTTGGAGAGTTTGGTGATGGCAATGACGGCATCGGGCGCCGGACGCGGAATAAACACGCCCTCGACAAATTCGCCCTCGCGCCGGTCTTGCTTGCCATAGGCGAGGAAGTAATCCTCCAGCGCCATTTCGCGCCGCACATCGCCCCGGCGCAGCGTCAACCGCGCGCCCAATGCGATCAGCGCAGGCGGCATGTCGCCGATGGGCGATCCATTGGCGATATTGCCGCCGATCGTGCCGGCATTGCGCACCGGCGTCCCGGCGATCCGCCGCACCAATTCGCCCATGTCCGGGTGCAGCGGCGCCAGCACATCCCACGCATCCGAATAACGCACCGCCGCGCCCAGCGTGACGCCCGCTTCGCTTTCCTCGATCCCGCGCAGGTCGGCCACATCGCCGATAAAGATCACCCGGCCCAGATCGCGCAATTGCTTGGTCACCCACAGGCCCACATCGGTGGCCCCCGCGACAATCCGCGCATCGGGATATTGCATCAGCAAGGCGGCAAGATCATCGCCCGTTTTGGGCGCGTGCCACAAATCCCCACCGCCCGGCTGCATCGCCCGCAGCGCGTTCAGAACATCGCCATCCTCGCGGCGCTGCGGTCCTGCCGCCTCACCACTGGCCAAAATGGGGCCATAGCCGGTGCAGCGGCACAGATTGCCCGACAGCACATCGGCCACCGGCCGCCCGACCGTGCCAAGCCCGCAACGCGCGCGCCCTTCAAGGCTCATGATAAAGCCGGGGGTGCAAAATCCGCACTGGCTGCCATGGCGTTCGACCATTTCGCTCTGCACCGCGCAGAGCTTGTCCGGCGTGCCAAGGCTTTCCACCGTGACCAGCGCCTTGCCGTCCAGCATGGGGGCAAACAGGATGCAGGAATTGACCGCGCGCCATTGCACGCCATCATCCCCCGCCTCGCCCAGAAGGACCGTGCAGGCCCCGCAATCGCCTTCGCCGCAGCCTTCCTTGGTGCCCTTGCGGCCCAATCTTTCGCGGATCAGATGCAGCGCGGTTTCCTGTGCGCCGACCTTCATTTCGATCACTTCACCATCCAGAAGGAAACGGATCATCTCAGCTCCCGCGATAGGTGGAATAGGAAAAGGGTGAGACGAGCAAAGGCACATGGTAATGGCCTCCGCCCTGCGAAATGCCGAAATCAATCGCCACATCTTCAAGGAAGGGCGGTTCGGGCAAGTCCACGCCTTTGCCCCGGAAATAGGCCGCTACGGCAAAGGTCAGCCGATAGCGCCCCGGCGCCAGATCAGCGGGCGCCAAACCCGGTGCGCGCCCGTCCTCATTCGTCACCCCCCGCGCCGCCAGACCATCCGGCCCGGTCAGCGTGATGGCCAAACCCGCCGCCGGCGTGCCGTGCATTGTGTCAAGGACATGGGTTGAAAGCGTGCTCATGGCTGATCCTCCAGCCGCAATTTGGTGATCTTTCCGATCTCGGCCAGCGCGGTGGCGATTTCGGTTTCGGTATCATGGCCTGCGCGGGCCTCCATCGCGGCCAATATACCAGCCTTGTCGGTCAACCGCACGCAGATGATGAAAGGCATATCATGGGCCGCGCGATAGGCGTCATTAAGCGCGTGGAACCGGGCAAACTCCTCCGGCGTCAACCGGTCCAGCCCGGCGCTGGCCTGTTCGGCGGCGCTGGCGCTGGTCAGGGTGCCGTCCATCGCCGCCTTGCCCGCCAATTCCGGGTGGGCGCGGATCAGGGCCAATTGCTCCTCGCGGCTGGCGGCATAGACCACCGCCATCAGATCCTTGTGCCGATCCCCGCAGGATGGCGCGGCATCGGCGCGATCCTCTACCCATGGCGAATGTTCAAACAGGGCGCTCAATGGCTGCTTCCTTCAAGGCTGACATGGGCCGACACGACTTTCCAGCCATCGGCGAATTTGACCCAGCTTTGCGTTTGCCGCCCGCGCCGGTCTGACCCTTCGCGATAGAATTCCGCATCCGCCGTGGCAAAAGCATCGCCATAGGTGGTGATCGAAACCCGGCCCAATCTGCGCTGGGGCGAACCGCCGCGCCCCCGGCGAAATTCGCGGATTTCCTCGATGCCATAAAGGACTTCGCCCACGCCGTAACGGTTGGTGGTGGGCGCATCGTGAAACAGGGCGTCCATCGCGGGAATGTCATCCTCCATCAAGGCGCGCTCATATTCGTTAAACGCCGCCGTCACTTCGGCCAGAAGGATGGGATCATCGATCCTCATGCGCCGCCTCCATAAGGATGGTTCGCGATCCAGTGGCGGGCGATGTCGCGCCGCGTGGTGATCCATGCCTGACCGCTTTCCATCACATGGTCGAGGAAACGCGCCACCGCCCGCGTCCGTCCGGGGCGTCCCGCGATGCGTCCGTGCAGGCCGATGCTCATCATCCGTCCGCCCTCGTCGGCCAATTGGTCGAATGTGTCACGCAAGTATCGGAAGAACTGCTCCCCTTCGGTAAAGCCGTTGAGGGCGACCATCTTCATGTCATTGGCGTCAAGGCTGTAGGGGACGATGAGCTGCGCCCGCCCTTCATTGAGGTGGCCAAAGCGGTCATCCCAATAGGGCACATCGTCGGCATAGGAATCGGCGTCGTAAAGAAAGCCGCCCTCCTGCGCCACCAGCCGGGCGGTGTTGGGGCTGGTGCGCCCTTGATACCAACCCAGCGGGCGTTCCCCCGTCAGGCGGGTGTGGATCTCGATGGCCTTGGCAATATGCTCGGCCTCGATTTCCGGGGCGATGTACTGATAATCGATCCAGCGATAGCCGTGGGTCGCCACCTCCCAATCGGCCTTGAGCATGGCCTCGACCGCATCGGGGTTCTGTTCCATCGCGGCGGCCACGCCAAACACGGTGACCGGCGCCCCGCGCTCGGTGAACAACCGGTGCAGCCGCCAGAAACCGGCGCGGCTGCCATATTCATACAGGCTTTCCATCGCCATGGCGCGGGCCGGATGGCGTGCCGCGCCCACCATGTCGGACAGAAACCCTTCCGACAGCTCATCGCCATAAAGCGTGCTGTTTTCCGCGCCTTCCTCGTAATTGATGACGAAATTGACCGCCACCTTTGCCCCGCCGGGCCATGATGCCGCAGGAGGCGTCGCGCCATATCCGATGAGATCGCGGTTCATGCCCCCATCACCTCTTCCCACGCGGCCAGAGCCGCCGGAACCGCCGCGCCCAAGGGCAGCTTGTACCCTTGCGCCGCCAGACAAGCCTCAAGCCCGCCCAGCGTGATCAGCACCTTATGCTTCATCGCATTGTACCCCATCGCGCCAAGACGCCAGATCTTGCCGACCAGCGGGCCAAAGGCGGTGCCGATCTCGATTTCGAAATGGTCGCGCATGGCGGTGCGGATCGCCTCGCCATCGATGCCTTGGGGGATATAGACGCCGGTGACATTGGTCATGCGATGCGCATCATCGCCAAACAGCGTCAGGCCCATCGCGACCAGCCCCGCGCTCATCGCCGCGCCGGCCGCACGGTGGCGTTTGTAGCGCGCCTCCAGCCCTTCGCCCAATGCGACGCGGGCGCATTCGCGCGCGCCATACAGCATGGTCGTCGCCTCGGTATGGTGGTTCAGGCGCTTTTCGCTCCAGTAATCCATGATCATGGCCAGATCGAAATAGTTTGAACCAATGCGCGGCCCATGGCCATCGACGGCATCGGGGCTGCGAATGCCCTTTTCATCATGGCGGCGGGCAAAAATCCGCTCGGCGGCGGCGTCGGATACGGTGATCGGCGCGCTGCCCGATGGCCCGCCAAGGCATTTTTGCAGCCCCCCCGTGATGACATCCGCGCCCCAACGATCCGCGGCGATTTCCATGCCGCCAATCGTCGCGGTGGCATCGACATAGACCAGCGCGCCGACCTCTTTGGCAATATCGCCAATCCCGTCGAGGGGCTGGGCCATGGTGGTTGATGTGTCGCCATGGACGCTGCAAATGAGGGTGGGGCGGATGCGCAGCGCCGCGTCGCGGATCGCCTCCATCGCCGCGACTTCGCCCCATGGCGCATCGACGGTTTCAAATTTTGCGCCGATGCGGGTCAGGATTTCCTGAAGCAACAGGCCAAAGCGCCCGAAATTGACCACCAGAGCCGTCTCGCCCGGCTGGATCATGCTGACCAAGGCCGCCTCGATCCCGGCGCGCGCGGTGCCGTCGATCAACATGGTCCAGCGGTTTTGCGTGCCAAAGATCGGGCGATAAAGCGCCATCACCTGATTCATATATCCGGTCATTTCCGGGTCGAACTGGCCCAGCAGATCGGCGCTCATCGCGCGCAGCACGCGGGGGTGCGCATTGACCGGCCCCGGCCCCATCAACAGGCGCTGGGGCGGGTCGATTTCGCCAAAGAGCGCCGGATCAAGCATATTTCGCTCCCAATTTTTCGATAAAGCCCAGCATGACGGACAGCGCCGCATCGGCATCGGCATGGTCGACATGTTCGGCAGGATTGTGGCTGATGCCATCGCGGCATCGGATGAACAACATGGCGGTGGGGGCGATTTCGGCCATGATCATCGCATCATGCCCCGCCCCCGACACCAACCGCCGCGCCGGGTGGCCGCATTCGACCAGCGCTTCCTCCAGCAAGTCCATCAGCGCATCATCGCAAGGGCTGGGGGGAAGGTCGTGGATCTGCTCGACGCTGAAATCGAGGCTGCGCCTGTCGGCAATGGACTGGATCTCTGCGATGATCGCTTCGGCGGCCCGGTTGCGTCGGCCTGCATCGCCCGAACGCACGTCGATGGTGAAACGCACTTCGCCGGGAATCACATTGGCCGCGCCGGGCAAGGCCTCGATCCGCCCCACCGTGGCGACCAGATCGCTTTCGTCGGCTCGTGCAATACTCTCCACCGCCAAAACCATTTCCGCCGCCCCGGTCAAAGCATCGCGGCGCAAGGGCATGGACGACGTGCCCGCATGGCCCGCCATCCCGCGCACCACCACGCCATAGCGCAATTGCGCGGCAATGCCTGTCACCACGCCCAGCGCCAGCCCATCGGCCTCCAGCACTGGCCCCTGTTCGATATGCGCCTCCAGATAGGCGAGCGCGCCAGGGTGCCTTGCCCCCGCCAGTCCATCGGGCGACAGGCCATATTCGGCCAGCGCCTCGCCTAGCGTCACGCCCTTGGGATCGGCCATATCGGGCACTTCGCCCAGCACCCCCGCCACCGCCTTGCTGGTCAACATGGCGGCGGGAAAACGGCTGCCTTCTTCATCACCAAAGGCGATGATTTCGATGGGGAAGGGCATGCGCCGTCCTTCTGCCGACAGGGCCGCCACGCATTCCACACCCAGCATGATGCCCAAAGGTCCATCGTAAAACCCGCCATCGCGCACGCTGTCCAGATGGCTGGCGATGATGAGAGGGGGCAGATTGCTCGTCCCTTCATAACGCCCGATCAGATTGGCGGCGGCATCGGTGCGCGGGGTCATGCCCGCTTGCGTCATCCACGCGGCCAATTGTTCGAGCGCGGCGCGATAGGCAGGAGATAGCCATCCCCGGTAAAGCCCGCCTTCCATGTCGGAAAAGGGGGCGCGGCCCAAAGCCTCGCAGCGCGTGACGGCGCGGTTGGGGCCTACCATGCGGCCGCCTCACCGTCGCTGCGCGGGTCGGTGGCGCCTTCGAATCCGCCGTCGGGGTGGCGGACGATGGCGCCCGCATGGCCCATCATCGGCGTGATCGGGCCGACGCGTTCGACATCATGGCCCGCCGCACTCAACGCTTCGTAAAGTTCGGGCGCAAACCCGTCCTCGATCTTCAATGTGGTGGATTGATCCCCCCATGTCCGGCCCAGCAACCAGCGCGGGGCGGAAATCGCCGCCTGAAGATCACCGCCGAAGCGGGCATAGCGGGAAAACAGCGCGGCCTGTGTCTGGGGCTGTCCCTCGCCGCCCATCGTGCCATAGGCCATCACGCGCCCATCCTCGAACAGGCACAGCGCGGGGTTGAGCGTATGGAACGGCTTGCGCAACGGCCGCAGCGCATTCCACCCACCCTTGGCCAGACGGAACGATGCGCCCCGGTTCTGCCACGTAATCCCGGTTTTCGGCAGGACGAGGCCCGATCCGAATTCGAAATAGGTGCTCTGGATACAGGACACAACTTGCCCGTTGCCATCGGCGGCGGCGAACCAGCAGGTGTCACCCCATTGGCTGGGTTGCGGCCATGGCAGGGCCTTTGCCGGATCGATCCGCGCGGCCATGGCGTCCAGCGCTTTTGCATCGTTCAGCAAATCCTGCGGGTCGCTCTCCATATAGGCCGGATCGCCGCAATGACGGTCGCGCCACAGGAACGCCTGCTTGGTGCTTTCCACCAGACCGTGGATGTGGTCGAAACCGTCCATCTGCTCTGCTCGTAAACGGTCGAACAGCGCGAGGATCAACAAAGACGCGATGCCCTGCGTCGGCGGGGCGGCATTATACAGCGTGCCATGGCGGGTTTGCACATGCGGCGGGGCGGGGCGCGTGGCGCGATGCGCGGCCATGTCGCGGGCCGATACCGGGCTGCCCAACGTTGCCAGATCCTGGGCAATATCGGTGGCCAGCGGGCCGTTGTAAAAACTATCCAGCCCTTCATCGCACAATCGGCGCAAGGTCGCGGCCAGCAAAGGCTGGCGCAGCACATCGCCTTGCGCGAGAGGGCGTCCTTCGGGTTCAAACACCGTGGCATAGGCGCCGGGCTGGATGCGCAATTCCGGCCCCTTGGCTTTGGCAATATCGGCCCCGCCGCGCGTCACGGCCACGCCCGCCTCGGCATGGGCAATCGCATCGCGCAGCAGGCGCGATAGCGGCATCGATCCGCCATCGCTCTCCAGTGCCGCCTGCCATCCGCTGATCGTGCCCGCCACAGTGTTCGCCGCCAGAGGCCCGCGCCATGGCACCGCATCAAGGCCCGCATAGAGAGCCAGATCCGCCTTTTCCGCCGCGCCGCCACAGCCATGGATGCCGTGGACGCGCCCATCGCCCTCGCGGATCACCCAGAAGCCATCGCCGCCGATCCCGGTCATATGCGGATAGACCACCGCCAGCGCGGCGGCCACGGCGACACATGCCTCGACCGCGGTGCCGCCATCCTGAAGCACTGACAGGCCCGCGCGCGATGCCAGATAATGCGGCGCGGTGACGATGCCCTGAGCGCCGCGCGCCGTCTCCTTGGCGGTTTGCATCATGCCGCTCCGGACAGCCAGACGAAGCGGGCGATGAACAGGCCGGCCAGCAGAAGGAGCAGCCAGTCCTTTTGCGTGATCTTGCCGCGCACCAGCTTGATCAGCGCATGGGCGGCAATGCCAAAGGCCAGACCATTGGCGATCGAGAATGTGAAAGGAATGCCCACCAGCGTCAGGAAGGCCGGAATCGCGGCCTCTGGATCGGTCCATTCGACATCGGCCAAAGGCACCATCATCAACGCGCCGACAAGGATCAGCGCGGGCGCCGTGGCCGCGCTGGGCACCAATTGCGCATAGGGGGCCACAAACATCGCGGCCAGAAACAGGATGCCGGTGATGATGGCCGTCAGGCCCGTGCGTCCGCCGACCTCAACCCCGCTGGCGCTTTCGACATAGGATGTGACGGTCGATGTGCCCGCCACCGCGCCCACCATCGTCGCCACCGAATCGGCAACCAACATGCGGTTGAGGCCCGGAATATTGCCCGCAGGCTCGATCAACCCGGCGCGGCGCGTGACCGCCATCAGCGTGCCCAGATTGTCGAACAGATCGACAAACAGAAACACGAACAGGATTTCAAAAATCCCAAGCCCCGCCTTGCCGCCAAAGCCAAAGACGCCCGCCAGGTCCAATTTGCCCACCGTTTCAGTCATCGAGGCGATGGAATAGGGCTTCACGTCAAAACTGACCGCGCCGACCACCCAGGCCAGAACCGTCGTGGCCGCAATCGCGATCAGGATGGCGGCATTCACCCGCCACACATGCAGAACCACCACCAGCACAAGGCCGACCAGCGCAAGGATCGGCCCCATGTCATGCAAATTGCCCAGCGCCAGACCCGTGGCCGGGCTGTTGACCACCAGCCCGCCGTTTTTCAGACCGATCAGCCCGATAAACAGGCCGATGCCCGCTGCCACCGCCGCGAACAGGTGCGACGGAATGGCCGCCACGATCATCTGTCGAATGCCCGCCAGCGTCAGGATCAGGAAAATCGCCCCCGACACAAACACACATCCCAGCGCAATCGGCCAAGGCACATGCATCGATTGCACCACGGTAAAGCTGAAATAGGCGTTCAGCCCCATGCCCGGCGCCAGAGCCAGCGGCGTATTGGCGATCGTTCCCATCAGGATGCTGGCAAAACCGGCGGCGAAACAGGTGGCCGCCGCGACACTGGCCACCGGCATGCCCGCAAGGCCCAGAATTGAAGGGTTGACCAGAATGATATAGGCCATGGTCAGGAATGTCGTCGCCCCGGCCAGCACTTCGGTGCGGATCGTGGTGCCCCTTTCGGAAAGGGCGAAATGTCGGTCGAGCGTGGCGGATAGGCTCATTGGGTGGGTCCAGTCACGGGGCGGGGGCCGGTGATTCCGGCACGGTGGAGATGATGGGCGGTGTGGATCAGGCGCGCTTCGGCCCATGCCGGCGCGATCATCTGAACCCCGATGGGCAAAGGCGTGTCGGCCAGCGCAGGAACAGCCAGAGCAGGCAGGCCGATAAAGCTGATCGGTTGACAGAACATGCCCAGATTGGCGCGGACGGGAACCTGCTTGCCCTCGATCTCGATGGTGGCCTCGCCCATGCGCGGCGCGCTGCAAGGCGTGGCGGGGGTAAGCAGCAGGTCGAAATCGGCGAACAGAGCACGCGCTCGCTGCGCCACGATCCGCCGCACCCGCCGCGCGGCCAGCAACAGATCGGCGGGCATCAGCAATCCGGCCAGCATCCGGTCGCGCACCGCCGGATCGAAATCCATCGGGCGGGTCATCAGATCGGCGCGGTGCAGGCTGCCCCCCTCCATCGCGGTCAGGCAGAAGGCGGCGGAGCGCGCCTCACTGGCGCCATCGAAAATCGCAGGCCGCACGTCACAGCCCAGCGCGGCCAGACCATCGGCGACATGGGCCACGGCGGCATGGGCCTCCGGCGCGGCGTCAGTTGCGAAAAATCCGCCCAGCACGCCGATGCGCAGTTTGGGCAGGTCTTGTTCAAGCTCTGGCTCGACCGGTTCCATCATCCGCTCGGTCTGGGCCGGGTCGCGCGGGTCGTGGCCCTGCAACACGTCATAGGCCGCCGCCATCATGGCCGGATCGCGCGTGAACAGGCCCGCATGGTCAAGGCTGGCGACAAAGGGATAGACACCCGCGCGCGACAGGCGGCCAAAGGTGGGTTTCAGCCCATAGACCCCGCAGAGCGAGGCGGGCACACGGATCGAACCATTCGTGTCCGACCCCAGAGCAATATCGGCCAGCCCCGCCGCCACCGCCGCCGCCGATCCGCCCGACGACCCGCCCGCGATGCGCGAAGGATCATGGGGATTGCGCGTCGTGCCGTAATGGCTGTTTTCCGTGGCAAAGCCATAGGCATATTCGTCCATGTTGGTCATGCCCACCAACCGGCTGCCCGCCGCCTTTAACCGCGCGACCAGCGTGGCGTCACGCGTGGCCAGTTTGCCGTCATCGGCATTGATTTTGGACCCGGCCAGCGTGACATGGCCCGCCACGTCATAAAGATCCTTGGCGGCAAAACTGGTGCCCGCCAAAGGCCCGTCAACCGTTGGCGCATCGGTCAGAACAGTGGTGAAAATGTTCAGCGGATCGATCACGGCTGGATCAACTCCGCCGGGTCTTCCATCGGGTCGTCAAGCCCGCGAAAATTGGCGGCATGAGAGGAAAGCAGCGCAAGGTTGGCCATAATTCCGGCTCGGCATTCTTCGGGCGGTGACAGGTTCGCCACGCGCAGCAGGACGTCCAGTGTCGCCCCCTCGATTGCCTCGCTCATAAAAGCCCCCTTTGCGCTCAGCTTCCTTCCTCTTTGCCTTGGCGTGAGTGTTCGAGAAAGCGCAAATTTTTGCCCCCTGTGTTGCAAAAATTCGCGCACCCCTCGATAATACGCTCACTGTTCCGCGCTTATTCCTCGCGCAGGATGATTGCGGCTTCGGGCTTGTGCTTGCGGATTTCCTCCACCGTCAGCCCGTCCACCTCATGCGGGAACACCAGCCATTCGTCGGTTTCATAGACATAGAAGTCGGGCTTGATATCGACCTTGGACCGGCGCGGTTTGTAATAGACCGTGGCGCTGCGGATGGTTTTGGGCGTGTTGTGGCGGCAACGCGCGGCCAGTTCCTTCATAAAGGCGGCAATCGAGCGCCCGCTGTCGAACACATCGTCGATCACCAGCAACTTGTCGGTGGGTTCGAGCGTGTCGATCAGATAGCCCAGCGAATAGACCTGCACCTCGTCCTTTTGCGCGTCGATGCCGGTATAGCTGGCCGTGCGGACCGCGATATGGTCGGTCATCACGCCGTGATATTCCAGCAATTCCTGAACCGCGATGCCCACCGGCGCGCCCCCGCGCCAGATGCCCACGATATGGGTCGGGCGGAAATCGGATTCCAGGATTTTATTGGCCAGACGGAAGGAATCCGCCAGCAGGTCATTGGCCGAGAGGTAACGCTTTTCAATCATGGTCGAACGGCTCGTTTGATGTCAGATGGGGTCACGGATAACGGGTTTGGGCCGCCATGAATAGCGTGGCGTTTACGGCGGTTGCGGCAAAAGCGCGTAGGACCAAAGGGCAAATGGCCTCTCGCGGTCAATTGCGGCACTCTGTGTTCCAATAAGCGAACCGGCGTGACCGGTTGCGGGACGAGGAGATTATCATGCCTACTCTTGTTGTCAGCTATCCTGCGGGGGACGGCACCCAATTTGACGCGCAATATTATGTCGAAACGCATATCCCGCTGGTCGATAAATGCTGGACCCCCTATGGGCTGAGCAGTTGTGAAATCCTGCTGCCCGAAGGGGATCAGCCGTGGCATGGCGGCGTCTTGCTGCGTTTTGAAAGCAGCGCGGCGATTGACGCGGCGTTGAACGGGATCGAAACGCCCAAGGTTCTGGGCGATCTGCCGAATTTTACCAATATTGCGCCGGTGATCTATCGGGCGGTTTGATCGCCCATCAATCGGGCAGCGCGGCCACAAATTTCTGGACCACCGTGGCCGCATTGCGCGCGGCAAGGCGGCCGAACACCCATGACTGGTTCGGCCCGGAATCGCCGCCGGCAAGGTCGGATAATGAGCGGAAACCGATAAACGGCACCTGATTGGCATAGGCGACATGGGCGGTGGCCGCCGTTTCCATGTCCAGCACCTGCGCCTTGAACTGGGCAAAGAGATATTCGCGATATTCGGCATTGTCGGCAAAGGCGGGGCCGGAAATGCCGTTGCCGCCCACACTCACGCGGGGTTGGTGGTCAAGGCACCGCCCCGCATCGGCCGAAACGCCGCGCGTCTGGGGGATGGGTTCGTTGGCGGGCAGGCAGCGTTCGAGCGCAAAGCCCCCAACCGCCTTTTGCGCCAGAGCCAGCAGCGCCGGATCGGCCTTGAACCAGCGGTGGCGGCTGGGCTTTTCGGCGGCATTGCCCACGCGCACGGTGCGCGGGATCATCATGCCGTAATTGGTCAGGTGATCGGGGTCGGGATAGATGTCCGGGCTGATGAACTGATCGCCCTTTTTGCGGCCCAAAGACACTTCCATATATTGCGCCCATTGGTCGGCCACCACCACATCGCCCACCGAGAGCGCCGGATCAATCCCGCCCGCAATGCCGGAAAAGACGATGCGTTTGACGTTGAAACGGTCGATCACCAATTGCGTGTTCATGGCCGCATTGACCATCGACACGCCCGATTCCAGCAAGACCACAGGCCGCACAGCCCCCTTTGGCCCCGCCATGGTCCCGGTCAGGATGGTCAGCCCGTTGATGTGATAGGCCTTGGGCCCTTTGACCGCGCCTTCGAGCGCCACCCATTCGGGTTCAAAGGCGGTGATGATGACGGTGCGCGACGTTGCGTCCAGCTTGCCCGACGCGGCGCTGATCTTTGCGGCCGGATGCGCGGCCTGCGCCGGGGCGGATGCCATGCCAAGGACAGATGTCATGCCAAGGACAGGGGCCAGAGCCAACAGGGATTTGCGCGCGATCATCACCAACTCCATTTCGTTCGGCCCAGAGCGATGGGCAGGCCGCGCCAATGTGTCAACAGCGCCGAATTGCGGATTACATCTGGCCAATTCGGGCGGGATGCCGCATGGCGTGGGCATGGAACTAGACGCTTTGCTCGCCCATTATTTCAAGACCGATGATCTGGCCTCGGTGGATGATGTGTCCCTTGTGCTGGGTTGTGAACAGCTCGCGCTGGATTTCGGGGTGGAGCAGGAGGGCGGACGCAAATTCGCGCTCTGGGTGGTGCTGGACGCGCTGGGCATGGCGCCCCCGCCCGCCGAAGCGTTCAAGGATCACCCTGAACTGGTCGAACCGGCCTATGATTGGCAACGCACCGCCGATCGGGCGGAGCGCGACCAGTCCTAAGCCAATTGGTTAACGCGGCGCGCAGGTGAAGCGGCCCGGCGTGCCGCCAAATTGGGCAAATCCGGGATAGGGGCATAGCGGCATGCTGTCCGTGCCGGTGCGGCGATAGGCGGAGATGGCTTCGGGCGCGTTGCCCTTTTCCACCCAATCGACCACCGCGCCCAGCAGGTCGAATGTGTCAAACGCATTGCCCCCGCCGCAATGGCCCATGCCCGGCACCATGTAAAACCGGCTGGCATCGGTGAACGAGGCCCCATTGGCAGCGGCGGCGCGTTGCCAATAGTCCCATGTGTCAAAAGCGGAGAACCACGGATCGGAAACACCGTGGTAAAACAACATCTTGCCGCCATGGCCCAGAAAGCTGGACAGGTTGGTCCAGCGGTCGGTGTCGGTCAGCCCTTGTACAAAATCGGCGCGGATGGTTTCGATGCGGGCGTCGGGGTCAAAAGTCAGCGCGCGGATCGGCGGCCCCAGAGGTCCGGGCATACCCGTGGGCAAAAAGCCCGGAATGCCGCCATCGGTCGCCACAATGCCGGTGTCGAATGGAAAGGGCGAATAAAGCGCATGGCCCGCCTTGTCGCGCGGCGGTTGAAAGGCGCGCTCCAACACTTCGGCCTGTATCGGCGTCAGGCAATTTTGGCTGTTGCCCGACGCGCAGATCAAGGCGGCGGGGCGGAAATGACAGGCGGCCACATTGGCGATCATGCCATCCTTTACCCCATCCAGCGCGTCACATTGATCGAGCAGTCCGTTAAGGATCACCTTGCGATCATTGGCGGAAAAAATCTGGGCCGGGATGGGCAATCCGGCGCCGTCACGCGGGGCGGCTTGATTAAACGTGACGGCGGCATGGGTCGTGGCCAGATTGGAATGGCCGGTGCGCATCGCGGGGGCGCCCACCACCAGCCCGTCGAACAATTCAGGATAGCGCTGCGCCGCCAGCATGGTTTCGCGCCCGCCGGTCGAACATCCGGCCATATAGGACCGGGCAATCGGGCGGCGGTAATAGGCCCGCGTGATGGCCTTGCCCAACAGGGCCACCTCGCGCACGCTGCTTTCGGCAAAGTCCAGTGCGGCGCGTTGGTCGGCCATGAAGGCATTGTCGAACACCGCGCCCTTGTGGCCGCTGTCATGGCTGATCACGGCAAAACCGCGGGCCAGCGCCGGGACCTTGCCCGCCGCCGCCGCGCCAATGGGCGGGCGGACAGAGCCGTTCAACCCGCCGCCGCCTTGCAGCAGAAAACGGCCCTGCCAGTTGACGGGCAGGGCGATGGCAAAGCCGATGCCATAGGTGCCGCCCTTGCCATGGCGGTGGTTTATCGTGCCTTCGACGCGGCAATGGGCGGGCAATTGGACGGCGGGCGCGCCCATTTCGCCCGGCATGGAGCCCGCCGGGACCATCTTGGCCGATTGCACGGTGACGCCGGGGCCGAAATTTTGATGCGCCATCGCGGTGCATTGGCTGCTGGCCATGGCGGGGCTGGCGGCGGCCAGCATGGGCGTGATCAGCATGCGGCCGGATACGGCGGACACAAGCGGGCCTGCAAAAATGGGCATGGGATCCTCTCAGCGCAGGCCGTTTATACGCCTTGCACCGTAAGATATCTCAATCATGCCCGGATTTGGCAAGCGCTTTCAAAGGGGTAGTTAATGTAACAGGGTGCTTGCCGGAACCTCGAATTGAGACATGGCGGCCGGTCGCGGTATGTCATTGGTCAAGGCGCCGACCAGCGCGCCAAGGCAGGCAAGACCAAGGCTGGCGCCACCCGATGTGCATTCCTCAAATTGATAGGGCAGCAGGACCGAGGCGAGGGGGCGGCCATCGGCCCCGCGTGACAGGCAAAATCCGCTGTCATCGCCCATCAGAAACAGGGCCGCGCTTTCCAATGCGCCCGCGCTGATGGCGGCTTCGACGCGGCGGCGGTCGGGGGGCATCATGCCTTGCAGCAAGGTGCGATCCGGCACCCGTTCGGCAAGGTCGAGAAACAGGCGCAGCAAATAGATTTCCTGTCCGCTGCATGCACCGGCTATGGCACAGCCAAGCCCTTCCATGCGGTGAAGCCAGGCGGATCGATCCAGCGGAATACCATTGCGCGAGCCCATTTTGGTCCTTTCTTTATACGGGCGATTTAGCACAAAGGCTTGGGCAGATTATTGCGGTCCCCCCCTGTATTTAGCAGGAGGGGATATTAACCTTATCGCTTAGAAAAAATTAAGCTTTAAGCCGCTCGGCAATGCGTTCATCGACCCGCTTTTCCAGCATGGCCAGCGGCAGGATGCCTTCCTTGAGCACATCATGGAACCAGCCCATCGTGAATTTTCCGCCCAGCGCCTTTTGCGCCTTTTCGCGTTGTGCCACCCAGACATTGTGGCCGATCTTGTAACTGCACGCCTGTCCGATCATGCAGATATAGCGTTCGATTTCGCTCTGGCTGCGGCCACGGACAAAGCCGGTGGTGTCCATCATATAGCGCGTCGCCTGTTCGCGCGACCAGCGCTTGGCGTGGATGCCAGTGTCCACCACCAATCGCGTGGCGCGGAACAGCAAAGATTGCAGATAGCCCGCCTCGTCCAGCCCCGGCAGCGCGCCCAGTTCATAGGCGACCTGTTCGGCGTAAAGCGCCCAGCCCTCGGTATAGGCCGAATTGCCCGTGTTGCGCAGCAGCAGCGGCAGATTGCCCGCACGCCGCACATAGGACAATTGCAGGTGATGGCCCGGCACGCCTTCGTGATAGGTCAGGTCCGGCAGGCCATATTTGGGCCAGTTGGCATTGTCGCGCAGGTTGATCCAATAGATCGCCGGGCGTGATCCGTCGAAGGGTGCGCGGTAATAATAACCATTGGGCGCGCCATCCTGAATTTCGACCGGAACGCGGCGGATTTCCAGCGGATCATTGGGCACATCGTTAAAGGCCGTCCCCAGCTTTGCCTGCATCGCCGATACGCTGTGATTAAGGCTGGCGAGCAAAGCGCTGCGCCCTTCATCGCTGTTGGGATAAAGCTGATCGGGACGGGTGTTGAGCGCGGACAGACGCGCGCCGATGGTCCCCTGCGTCATGCCATTGGCGCGCAGCACCTTGTCCAGGCGAGCGGAAAGGTCGGCGACCTGTGCAAGCCCGATCCTGTGGATTTCCCCGGATGTGAAATTGGTGGTGGTCGCCTCGGCCAGAGCAGCGGCATAGATCGCCTCGCCATCCTTGACGCGCCAGATGCCGTCGCCCGCCGGGGTCTGCCCCTTCAGGCTTTCGACAAAGGCGATCTGGCGGTCGAGCGCGGGATAGACCTTGGCCGCGATGATGGCCGCGGCGCGCGCCTGCCAGTCACCCGCGATGCCCGCCTTGGCCGCGCGGCGGGACAGCGATGTGGCCATGCCGCTCTCCTCCGGCTTTGCCCCGCGTAATGCCCGCAATTGCCCCAGCGTCAGATCGAGCGACCAGCCCGGCGCGATCAGCCCGCGTGCGATGCGCGACCTTTGCTTCTCGCTGTCTTGGTCAATGGCGTGGTCAAAGGCATCGAGCCGCGCCAGATAGGCTTCGGCATCCTCCTTGGTGTCCACCGGATGCTGGCTGTCGAGGAAATCGGGGATCTCGAAGTAGGCACCGTCGGCTTGCGAGAGGACGTAGGGGTTCTCGACAGATTCGAGGCCGAACTTGCCCGAAGCGACGGCGCGATCCTCATACCACAGCGCCAATTCACGTTGCCGGGCCGTCGTGGGCGACAGCGTGGCCGGATTAACGGCGCGCAGCGCAGCGGCCGCCTTGCGGCGGTTGGCCAATTGGCGCTCGAAAGCGGCCTGACTGCGGTCGGTCAGTTGTGAGCGCAGCGCTTCGCGCTCGCCTTTGTCCATGCCGATCGATGTGGCATCCTGCGGCGTGAGGGTAAGGCGGTCGTAAAAAATCCGGTCGGTCAACGCGGTAAAGTCCGCATCGGCATTGGCCGTTGCCCGCGCTGTGACGGGCAGGCTTGCCCCCAGAGCGAGTGCGCCGCCGTAGGAGAGGAATTGGCGTCTTTTCATGACTGTTGCCCCCGCAAAACTCTTGACCGGGGTGGTGTATCAGTGGGGTCTTAATTGACAAGGGTGAAAGTAGCGCAGGCGCATAAAGGAAGGCCCGGCGGATCGCTCCACCGGGCCTCAAGTCAACTCCTCCCCAGGAGTCTTGCGAAAACTTGTCTTGCGAAAACTTGTCTTATGGAACCTTATCGACGGGCAACGCTGCCCAGACGGTGGTAAAGGTTCGAGAACTTGGCGCTGCCCGGAGCATCCTCATGGGCGCGAAGATAGAACAGTACCGCTTCCTGCAAGAGCCGGAAGTCCTCGGTCGAGAGGACGGCGCGGGCGCGGGCGGGTTCGCGAACTTCAGTCGTCATCGTCATTCTCCTCTATGCAGAAAGGGTTGGTAATTCAAAAAGGTGGGAACGGCCCCGGCCTACTGGGGCCGTTCCCTGCGGAGTTTATGCCGCAAACTGGTTCATCGTATTGTGGATGCCGCCGGCCTTCAGAGCCGCTTCACCCGAGAAATATTCCTTGTGATCATCGCCAATGTCGCTGCCCGACATGTTCTGGTGCTTCACACAGGCGATGCCCTGACGGATTTCCTGACGCTGCACGCCCTTGACGTAACCCAGCATGCCAGCCTCGCCGAAGTATTCCTTGGCCAGATTGTCGGTGCTGAGCGCCGCCGTGTGATAGGTGGGCAGGGTGATCAGGTGGTGGAAAATCCCCGCCTGAGCCGCTGCGTCACGCTGGAAGGTGCGGATGCGCTCGTCGGCTTCTGCGCCCAGTTCGGTGGCGTCATAATCGGCGCTCATCAAACGGGTGCGGTCATAGGCCGACACATCCTTGCCTTCAGCCGTCCAGGCGTCGAACACCTGCTGGCGGAAGTTCAGCGTCCAGTTGAACGAGGGGCTGTTGTTATACACCAGCTTCGCGTTCGGGATTACTTCGCGGATGCGGCTGACCATGCCACCGATCTGGCCGATATGCGGCTTTTCGGTTTCGATCCACAACAGGTCCGCGCCGTTCTGAAGGCTGGTGATGCAGTCGAGAACGCAGCGGTCTTCCCCGGTGCCAGTGCGGAACTGGAACAGGTTGGAGGGCAGGCGCTTGGGACGCATCAGCTTGCCTTCGCGGGTGATCAGCACGTCGCCGTGGGTGATCTGATCGGCGGTCACTTCGTCGCAGTCGAGGAAGCTGTTGTACTGATCGCCAATGTCGCCCTTTTCGCGGACATAGGCGATCTGCTTGGTCAGCCCCGCGCCCAGCGAGTCCGTGCGGGCCA
The DNA here is from genome assembly GCF_057401885.1 of Novosphingobium sp. 550D. Lineage (NCBI taxonomy): Bacteria > Pseudomonadati > Pseudomonadota > Alphaproteobacteria > Sphingomonadales > Sphingomonadaceae > Novosphingobium > Novosphingobium sp. 550D. The sequence goes on from NZ_CM171613.1 coordinate 1,402,007, forward strand.
CGATCACACCATCGTCAACGCCCAGCTCGAGGAAGGCGTAACGCACCGCGCGGATCTTCGCGAGGAAGTCTTCGTGCGGAACGGTAACCTTGCCGTCCTGGTGGCCGCACTGCTTTTCATCCGAAACCTGATTTTCGATCTGGATGCAGCAGGCGCCAGCTTCGATGAACTTCTTGGCCAGCAGATAGGTGGCTTCGGCATTGCCGAAACCGGCGTCGATATCCGCGATGATCGGAACGATATGCGTCTGGAACTCGTCGATCTTGTGCAGGAGACGATGGGTATTGACCGCATCGCCGGCTGCCTTGGCCGCATCAAGTTCGCGGAACAGACCGCCCAGTTCGCGGGCATCGGCCTGACGCAGGAAGGTGTAAAGTTCCTCGATCAGATCCGACACGCTGGTCTTTTCATGCATCGACTGGTCCGGCAGCGGGCCAAACTCGCTGCGCAGCGCGGCCACCATCCAGCCCGAAAGATAGAGGTAGCGGCCCTTGGTGCTGCCGAAATGCTTCTTGATGCTGATCATCTTCTGCTGACCGATGAACCCGTGCCAGCAGCCCAGCGACTGGGTGTAATTGGCAGGGTCCGCATCATAGGCGGCCATGTCCTGACGCATGATCTTGGCGGTATAGCGCGCAATGTCGAGGCCCGTGCGGAAGCGGTTCTGAAGGCGCATGCGGGCCACATTGGCCGCGTCAATGCCGCTCCACGTGTCGGTGTTAGGACCAATGGCCGTGTTGGCTTCGGCAATGGTGGACTGGTACGTCATGGCTTCAACTCCCGCTGGGTGTAACGCGCCCATGAATTAATGGGTGTCTGCGTTGTTGAAGCCTGTTTATGCCGGGTCGCGATTCGAGAAAATTCATGGCGAAGTGCGGCTGTAAAACTTTACATATTTTGCCTGTAAAGTTGTATAGGCATGACAAAGCCCGCATGAGAGGAAGCCGCCATGTCCGGACCTAAGCCCTTGTATATGGGGCCTCGACTCAAACGCCTGCGTCGCGAATTGGGCCTGACGCAACAGGCGATGGCGGCGGATCTTGACATCTCGCCCTCCTATGTCGCGCTGCTCGAACGCAACCAGCGGCCCTTTACCGCCGATCTGGTGCTACGCCTCGCGCGGGCCTATCGCCTCGACCTTGACGATCTGGGGGGGGACGAGGGCGCCGATTATGGGCGGCGATTGCAGGATGTGCTGCGCGACCCGATCTTTGCCGACATCGACCTGCCCGCGCTGGAGGTGGCGGATCTTGCCACCTCCTTCCCCGGCATTTCCGAGGCTTTGCTTCGCCTCTATGGTGCCTACACCCGCGAACAGGCGGCGCTGGCCGACCTTTCGGCGGGTGGGGGATCGCAAACCCCCGACCCAGTGGCCGAGGCGCGGCGCTTCATTTCCTCGCGCCGCAATTGGTTCCCCTCGCTCGACGCCCGCGCCGAGGGCATTGCCGCCCTGGTGGGTGAAGCGGGCGACCCCAAAGCCTATCTGGCCCAACGCCACGGCATCCGCACCCGCAGCCTGCCCGACCATGTGATGATGGGCGCGATCCGCCGCTTTGACCGGCATAATCAGCAATTGCTGCTGGTCGATACACTCTCGCCCAATACGGCGCGGTTTCAGGCGGCGCTGCAAGTGGCCTATCAGGAATGCCGGGGCGACATCAACGCCCTGACCCGCGAGGGTGGCTTTGCCAGCCAGACCACCTCGAACCTCGTCCGCCGCGCTTTGGCGGGCTATGTCGCGGCGGCGATCCTGATGCCCTATGACGCCTTCGCCCGCGCGGTCGAGGATAGGCGCTATGACATCGAGGCCGTCGCCCGCCTGTTTGGCACCAGTTTTGAACAGACCGCCCATCGCATGACAACCCTGCACAAGCCGGGCGCGGACAAGGTGCCCTTCTTCTTCCTGCGCCTCGATGCGGCGGGCAATATCTCGAAAAGGCTCGACGGGGCGGGCTTTCCCTTTGCCTCGCACGGGGGCGGGTGTCCGCTGTGGAACGTCCACGATTGCTTCGCCGCGCCGGGGCGGGTCCACACCCAATGGCTTGAACTCCCCGATGGCCAGCGGTTTTTCTCGATCGCGCGCACGGTCGAATCAGGCGGCGGTTCCTATCGTCAGCCCCGCATCCTGCGCGCCGTCGCCCTTGCCTGCGCCGCCGAACACGCCCCGCGCCTGATCTATGCGGAGGGGGCCGACCCGCGCCGCGCCGAGGCCGCGCCCATCGGGGTGTCCTGCCGCCTGTGTCATCGCCCCGATTGTGCCGCGCGGGCCTTGCCCCCCATCGGGCGCGAGGTGATGGCGGAGGATTATCGGCGGGGGGCGGCGCCGTTTGGGTTGGCGGAGAGTTAGAGATTTATGCCTCCGGCGGGCAAAGGGACTCGTCCCTTTGCAATCCCATTTTTGGGGTGGTGGCAAGATCGCCGGGGTGGCCCAAATTATTAAAGCCTGCGGCGCGGAGAGGGCGGCCCTAAAGGCGCCGCAGGCTTTAAAGACCCAGCGCCCAACATCCAACGCCGAACCCTTTGCGCAACGAAGACAGTAACGGGAGCGCGAGGGTCTAGACCCTCGCATCTAAACCCCTTCAATCCCTAGCCCACTCCGCCCCCGCCAATCGCTTGGCCAGAAAATCAATCAACGCGACCACCCGCGCCGGCCGCAACGTCCCCGGCGGCGTCACCAGATGCAGCGCGATATCGGGGATACGCCATTCGGGCAGAACCTCGACCAGCGCCCCGGTGGAAAGATGTTCCCAGACCATGAAGTCGGGCTGGAGCGCCATGCCCTTGCCCGCCAGCAGCGCGGGGGTGAGCGCATCGGCATTGTTGGCGCAGAGGCACCCTTCGACGGTGACGATATAGTCACCCTGACTGGCATGCGAAAACCGCCAGACCCCCGGCGTGGCAAGGTTGGAGTAGAGCAGCGCGGGCAGGGCGGCCAGATCGCGCGGATGTTGCGGCGCGCCATGGGCCTGCAAAAAACCGGGACTGGCCACCAGCGGTCGGCGGACCTTGCACAGGCGGCGGGCGCGCAGCGAGGAATCCTCCAACCCCGCGATGCGCAGCACCGCGTCATGTCCGCCCCCCACCACATCGACCAGCGCATCGGACAGGTCGAGATCGACATGAACCTGCGGGAATGCCGCCATGAATTCCGGCAGGATGGGCGCGACATGGCGCAGGCCAAAGCTCATCGGCACCGCAAGGCGCACAGTGCCGCGCGGGGTGAGCCCTTGCGCGCTGGCCTCGGCCTCGGCGGCCTCGCCATCGGACAGGATGCGGCGGGCGCGGTCCAGCACGCCCTTGCCGCTCTCGGTCAGCGCAAGGCGGCGCGAGGTGCGATGCAGCAGCGGCACGCCCAATCGCATTTCCAGCCGGGTCATCGCCTTGGACACGGTGGGCTTGGACAGGCCCAGGGCCTGCGCCGCCCCGGCAAACGATCCATGCTCGACCACCTTGGCAAAGATTGCCCATGCTTCAAGATCTGGCAGGCTGATGGGTAAAATCCTTTCATCGATGCTTTTCCATCATTGCCATTTCTTTGCATGGCGCAATCCCTATCTTGGCCCCAACAGCCGCGTATCCATACAGCGGCGCACTGGAGAAAGCCGATGATCGAACTTCGCCCCTTTGCTGGTCTGGGTCATGCCAATCATGGCTGGCTGGACGCCAATCACCACTTTTCCTTTGCCGATTATTACAACCCGGCGCGGATGGACTGGGGGGCCTTGCGCGTGTGGAACGATGACACGATCGCGCCCAAGTCGGGCTTTCCGCCGCACCCGCATCGCGACATGGAAATCATCACCTATGTCCGCACCGGGGCGATCACGCATAAGGACAGTTTGGGCAACACCGGCCGCACGGCGGCGGGCGACGTTCAGGTGATGAGCGCGGGATCGGGTATTACGCACGCCGAATATAACCTTGAGGATGAAGTCACCACCCTGTTCCAGATCTGGATCCAGCCCACCACCCGCGGCGGCCAGCCCAGCTGGGGCGCCAAGCAATTCCCGCGCGGCGAACGCGCCGGGCAAATGGTCGTGCTGGCCAGCGGTTACAAGGATGATGACGATGCCTTGCCGATCCGCACCGAAGGGCGCGTTCTGGGCGCGACGATCCGGGCGGGTGAAACGCTCGATTATCCGTTGGGCGCACAGCGAAAGGGCTATCTGGTTTCGGCCAGCGGGCGTATCGAGGTGAACGGCATTGCCGCCCAGCCCCGCGACGGCATCGCCATCGCCGACGAGGAATCCTTGCGCATCACCGCCTTGGACGATGCCGAAATCGTTCTGGTCGAAACCGCCTGACACCGCCCAAAAGGAGAGGCCCCATGACGACTTATCCCGAAGCCAGCCCCGTCGATATGCTGCCCGTTGAGATGGTGATCGTGCCCCCCCTGCGCGATCTGGGCGATGGGTTCAATGTCCGCCGCGCCTTGCCCAATGCGGGGCGGCGGATGGTGGGGCCTTTCATCTTCCTCGATCAGATGGGGCCGGCGGTGTTTACCCCGGATCAGGCGCTGGACGTGCGGCCCCACCCGCATATCGGCCTGGCGACGCTCACCTATCTTCTCGACGGGGCGATCATGCACAAGGACTCGCTGGGCAGCGAGCAGGTGATCGAACCGGGCGCGGTCAATTGGATGACGGCGGGGCAGGGCATCGTCCATTCCGAGCGGACCCCCGACGGCCTGCGCGGAAAGGAGGGCGGGCTTTTCGGGCTTCAGACGTGGCTGGCCTTGCCCACGGAGCATGAAGAAACCGCGCCCGAATTTCTGCATTACGAGGCGGGCAAATTGCCAGGCGATGGCGATACAGGCTTTGTCCTGTCGGTGATCGCGGGACAGATCGACGGGCTGACATCGCCGGTAAAGACGTTTTCCGATGTGCTGTGCGGCGATCTGGTGCTTTCGCCCGGAGGCCGATACCGTCTGGCGGCCGACCATATCGAACGCGCCGCCTATGTGGTGAACGGCGATGTCGTGGTCGAGGGGCAGGAAGGCAGCTTTGCCACCAGCCAGCTGATCATCTTCAAACCCGGCGCCGAAGTGGTGATCACCAGCGCGAACGGCGCCCGCATCTTCCTGATCGGCGGCGAACCTTTTGCCGAAAAGCGCTATGTTTACTGGAACTTCGTGTCCAGCCGCGCCGAGCGTATCGAACAGGCCAAACAGGATTGGCGCGAGGGCCGCTTTGGTCCGGTGCCGGGCGATGATGAATTCATCCCCCTGCCCGAGGACGTGCCCGGCGTGAAGCTGAAGTAGGAAGCATTTTTCAATACATTTGACGACATTCCGACACTTGACTTTGTGGTGGGCAAAAGCGACCCCTAAGGCTGGTCGGGGGCGGCTGGTTGCGCTGTGCCCGAATGAGATCGGGAGAATTTATGCGCAAGATTTCGATGATGATTGGCGCGCTGGCGCTGGGTGTGGCTGTTGCGGCGCAGGCGGCAACGCCTGCCCAGACGGTTGAAGCTCGTCAGAAGTCGCTCAAGGAAATTGGCAAGGCGATGAAGGGCGCGGGCGATTCGTTCAAGTCCGGCAATCCCGACGCCGCCGTCATCAAGGCCAGCGCCACCACCATTGCCGGTTATGCCGACAAGCTGGGCACCTGGTTTCCCAAGGGCACGGGCGCCGAAGCCGGTGTAAAGACCAGCGCCAAGGCTGAAATCTGGGGCGACCCGGCCGGCTTCAAGAAGGCCGCGATGGACTTCTCGGCTGCTGCCAAGGGTTTCAAGGCTGCTGCTGACACCGGCGATCTGGCCGCAGCGGGCAAGGCGATGGGCGCGCTGGGCGGCACCTGCAAGGGTTGCCATGAAAAGTTCAAGGCCAAGGACTGATCCTGAACCTTTGATGTGACATTCTGGGGCGCCCGGCCAAGGTCGGGCGCCTTTTTGATGGGGGTCCGACATGGATCAGAACAAGTCGCTGACTATCCGGCTGTGGGACTTGCCGGTGCGTCTGTTTCACTGGAGCGTGGTGCTGTTGGTGCCGGCGATGTGGGTCACGTATAAAGCGGGCAAGATGGACCTGCATATCAAGTTGGGGCTTGCGCTGGTGTTCATCGTGGGCTTTCGCATCTTGTGGGGCTTTCTGGGCGGCCAGACGGCGCGTTTCACCAGCTTCGTAAAGGGACCCGGCGCCATCCTTGCCTATCTGCGTAGCGGGCGCGGGTCTGATGGCGCTCCGGTGGTGGGCCATAATCCGCTGGGCGCGCTTTCGGTGCTGGGGCTGATCGGGCTGATGGCGGCACAGGTCACGCTGGGTCTGTTCGCCAGCGATACGGACGCTACCTATTCCGGCCCGCTCAATTATTGGGTGGATTCCGATCTGGCCGAAAAGCTGACCGATCTGCACGAGGTCGGGTTTAACCTGATCGTGCTGATGGTCATCATCCATCTGGGCGCGATCATCTTTTACTCCGTCGTCAAAAAGGAGCGGCTGGTGCCCCCGATGGTGACGGGCAAGAAGACCTATGACGAACCCGTGGCCCAACCGCGTCAGGCGCCCTTGTGGCGTTTGCTGATTGCTCTGGTCTTGGCCGGGGGCTTGGCGTGGTGGGTGTATAATGGCGGCCATTTTGTGCCACCCCCGCCCCCGGCTTACGACATTTCCTATTGATCCTTACGGACAGGGATCGGGATAGAGGTTATAGACCTCGTTGATCGCCGTCAGCGCTTCCTCCGGTAGGGGGGTGAGGCTGGCGGCGATGTCGGTTTTGAGCTGCTCGACGCTGGTCGCGCCGATGATCGAACTGGTGACGAAGGGGCGGCTGTAGACGAAGGCCAGCGCCAGTTGTTCGGGGCTAAGCCCAAAGGATTGCGCCACGGCGACATAGCGTGCGGCGGCCTGCTGCTGGTTAACGGTGAAATAGCGGGTGAACTGTTTGGCCACATCGACCCGCGATCCGGCCGGCACCACGCCGCCCAGATATTTGCCCGACAGATGCCCCGCGGCCAGCGGCGAATAGGCCAGCAAGCCCACGCCTTCACGCAGGGCAAATTCGGACAGGCCGACCTCGAACACGCGGTTCAAAAGGTTATAGGCATTCTGGATCGAGGCAACACGCGGCAGGCCCTTTTCACGGTGCAGGCGCAAGGCTTCGGACACGCCCCATGGCGTTTCGTTCGACACGCCAAAAGCGCGGATCTTGCCCGCCTTGACCAGATCCTCCAGCACGCTGATGCTTTCCTCCAGCGGCACGGCTTCGGGCGCGTCGGTGATCGCCTGCATCCCGCGTCCGCCGAACATCGGCACGCCCCGGTCGGGCCAGTGGAGTTGATAGAGGTCGAGGTAATCGGTCTGCAGCCGCTTCAGGCTGTCGTTGATCGCTTCCTCGATATTGCGCCGGTCGAGCCGGTTGCCCCCGCGCAAGGGGAAGAAACGCGAGGGGCCGGACACTTTGCTGGCCAGAATGATCTTGTCGCGATTGCCGGATTGGCCGATCCACGTGCCCAGATATTCTTCCGTGCGGCCAAAGGTTTCCGCGCGCGTCGGGGTGACGGGGTACATTTCGGCGGTGTCGATGAAATTGATGCCGTGGTCGAGCGCGACCGCGATCTGTTCATGGGCCTGCGCCTCGGTATTTTGTGAACCAAAGGTCATGGTGCCAAGGCAAACGGCGCTGACCGAGAGGCCAGTGGTGCCAAGCGGGCGATAATCCATGCAAAATTTTCCTGATCGGGGGGGATGGAGAGGAAAGCGCAGCCAGAGCGGCCACGCGACCCATAGGTAGGGTGTGTAAAGCGGTTCATCCAGAGGGACAAAGCACGAATTGTGCGCCCAGAAGAAAACTCTACTGGATTACTTGTCATTGAGGATTAATCTGAACGGGTTCATGGCTGAGAGGCCAGATGATCAGGCGCGCACGACTGCGCCGGAATAGAGGAAAGGCAAGACCGATGAAGGCCGATTCGATTCTCGCAACCATTGGCGGCACGCCGCATGTGCGCCTGTCGCGCCTGTTCCCCGACCACGAGGTTTGGGTCAAGAGCGAGCGCGGCAATCCCGGCGGTTCGATCAAGGACCGCATCGCTCTGGCCATGATCGAGGCGGCAGAGGCCGATGGCACGTTGCAGCCCGGCGGCACGATCATCGAGCCGACCAGCGGCAACACCGGCATCGGCCTTGCGCTGGTCGCGGCGGTCAAAGGCTACAAGCTGATCCTAGTTATGCCCGAAAGCATGAGCATCGAGCGCCGCCGCCTGATGCTGGCCTATGGCGCGTCGTTTGACCTGACCCCGCGTGAAAAGGGCATGAAGGGCGCGATCGAGCGCGCCAAGGAACTGGCCGCCGAAACGCCGGGCGCGTGGATCCCGCAGCAGTTTGAAAATGGCGCCAACCCCGCCGTCCACGCCCGCACCACCGCGCAGGAAATCCTGAGCGATTTTGCCGATACGCCGATTGACGTAGTGATCACCGGCGTTGGCACCGGCGGCCACCTGACGGGCGTTGCCGAGGCGCTCAAGCCTGTGTGGCCGGGGCTGAAGGCCTATGCGGTCGAACCCACGCTCTCGCCCGTCATCAGCGGCGGCCAGCCCGCGCCCCACCCGATTCAGGGCATTGGCGCAGGTTTCATCCCGGCCAACCTGCACACCGCATCCATCGACGGCGTGATCCAGGTCGATCCGGCCGACGCCAAGGAATGGGCGCGCCGCTCGGCCCGCGAGGAAGGCCTGCTGGTCGGCATTTCCAGCGGGGCAACGCTGGCCGCCATCGCGCAAAAGCTCAAGGAACTGCCCGCGGGCAGCCGCGTCCTTGGCTTCAACTATGACACCGGAGAGCGCTATCTCTCGGTGCCGGACTTCCTGCCCGAACCGTAAGAGTGCGATGAAGAAAGCCCTGATCATCCGCCACGTCCCTTATGAGGGCGTGGCGGGATACCGAGCCCCGATCGAGGCGGCGGGATATGAAGTGGACCGCATCGATGTGGCCGATCCCGCCTTCGCCTCGCTGGACCTGCGCGAACCCGATCTGTTGATCATGATGGGCGGCCCGATGGGCGTCTATGAACAGGATCAGCACCCATGGATCCGGTGCCAGATGCGCCGCCTTGCCATGCGGCTGGAGGCGGATCGGCCCACATTGGGCGTCTGTTTCGGGGCGCAGATGATGGCGGCGGCCCTTGGCGCAGAGGTCTATCCCGGCCCGCGCAAGGAGGTGGGCTTTCACCCCGTCCACGTCCACGCCAAGGACAGCCCGCTGCGCCATATCGAGGGCGTCCCCGTCCTCCACTGGCACGGTGACACGTTCACTCGCCCCGAAGGCGTCGAAATGTTGGCCGCCAGCCATGTCTATGATCATCAGGCGTTCCGGCGCGGGCGCAACATCCTGGCGCTGCAATTCCACGCCGAAATGGGCATGGACCCGCGTTTTGACGCATGGATCGAACAATGGCCCGAAAGCGTCATCGAGGCGGGCGGGACCGAGGCCGATCTGCGCGCCGCCCATGCCCAGCTGGGGCCCAAGGCGGTCGCGGCGGGGCAGGCGATGATTGCGGAATGGCTGGAGGGGGTTAGTTAGCGCTGGGTTTCAGGTTGCCTCCGGCGGGCAAAGGGCGGGGGCCCTTTGCAATCCCGTTATGGGGTGGTGCTTCGTCGGCGGAGGGGCGTTTTGAACTATGGTTTGGAAAGCCTGCGGCGCGGATACCGTGCGTAAAAAGCGCCGCAGGCTTTAAAACCTCAACCTCGCGTCCGATATAAAACGCTGAACTCCTTGCGCAACGCAGACAGTAACGGGAGCGCGAGGGTCTAGACCCTCGCATCCCAACCCCTTCATCCCCCCTTGTTAGCCATTCCTTGGCATTCTGCGCCTACATAGGCGGGAAATCCCAAGGGAATCATGGCTGATGTCTTATTTGCCGCCGCGTGCGTTCGAAACTTTTGCCGCCAATTATCCCGAAGTGCCCCATGTGATGGAGCACAATCTGTGCGGTCATCCATTGATGGAGCTGGAATCGCTGGCGCAATTGATCGAGCGTTTGCCGGTCAAGAATGTCGAATATGCCTATGGCAAGCAGCCGATAGGCATTACGGGCAAGCCGCCGGTTCCCACCATCAGCGCGGCCGATGCGGTGCGCCAGATCGACAGCGCGGGCTGCTGGGTCGCGATCAAGCATCTGGAGGAGGACGAGACCTATCGGGCCTTGCTGCTGGACGTGATTGCCGAATTGGAAGGGGCGATTACCAGCAAGACCGGCAAGGTCTATCATCCGCAGGGTTTTGTGTTTGTGTCATCGCCCGATGCGGTGACGCCCTATCACTTTGACCCGGAACACAATATCCTGATGCAGATCCGGGGCAACAAGGTGATGACCCAGTTCCCCGCCGCCGAGGAAGCCTATTCACCCGCCCGCGTGCATGAAATCTATCACACCGGCGGCGGGCGTGAATTGAAATGGAGCGATGACCTGCTGGCGGGCGGTCTTGAATTTCCGCTTTCGCCCGGACAGGGTTTGATGGTGCCGGTGATGGCGCCGCATTTCGTGAAAAACGGGCCGGAGGTGTCGGTCTCGCTCTCGATCACATGGCGCTCGGAATGGTCCTATGACGAGGCCGCCGCCCATGCCTTTAACGGCGTGCTGCGCGGCATGGGCCTCAATCCCAGGCGCCCCGGCCGCTGGCCCGAACAGAACAAGGCCAAGGCGCTGGGGTGGCGGGCGATCAAGCGGCTTGGGCTGAAGTAAGCCCGCGCCCGCCCAGCACCTCGCGGGCCAGCGGAGCCAGCACATAGAGCGCGCCAGCCAGCATCAGCACGCTGTCGAGCAGGCCATTGGAATAGGTTCCCGCCAAGGGCGACATCACCAGCACGGTGACAATCAGCAGCGGCATGCGTGTATCGCCCTGCTGCGGCGCCTCGCGTTCCATATCAACGACCAAAAGCGCCACTACCGCGACAAAGGCCACAATGTGGTAATAGGAATAGACCGGCACAAACATCGCGGGCAGAGCGGTCAGCAGAAACACCAGCGCCGGAACGCCGATCCTGCGGCTCCACGCCCCCCAAACCGCCAGTGACAGCGCCGCCGCCCCGCACAGTTCCAGCGCCTGTGCCACGCCATCGCTATAGCGTGGACGCACGTCCAACAGCATCAAAGCTGCCTTGGCCCACATGAAGATCGAGGCATTCCATTCATCGCCCATGTCCGAAACGATATAGCGATAATGATAGATCCGCAGGCCGCGCTGAACATTGTCCAGCGTATAGAGCGGATAGAGCGCATGGACGATGGGAAAGGCAATGGCGGCGATGGCCACGCTGATGGCGCCGGGAATGGCCATGCGCGAAAAGCGTGTCCAGAACGATCCGGCCCCCAGCAATTCGATCATCACCAGCAGCGCCGGTTCGGGCCGCAGATTGACCGAGAGCGCCAGCATCACCCAACCCGCCCAGCGATTGCGCCCCGAAATGGCCGTGGCCAGCCAGCCCAGCGTCAGCAGCCCCGAATAACCCCCCGCCAGATTACCGCGAGAGAGCATCCAGAGCACCGGATAGCAACCCAGCGCGGCAAAGGTGATAAACCATCCACATGCGCGTGACGCCCCGAAATGCGCCCGTGCCATGCGGGCCACACCCCAGCCGCCCAGCCCATAGGCGCCCCAGAACACGGCCATCGCCACCAGCGGATTGGTCGCCGCGATCAGATGGGCACAGGACAGGTAGAGCAGGCTGGCAAAGGGCGGCAGATGGAGGTTGGTGACCTCTGCCTCGGTTTCGGGCATCGCCATGTTATGGGCCGAAAGGTCATAGGGATTGTCCAGCAGATAGAGCCGGAAAATATGAGGCCAGTGGTCGAGATAGGCCTTGCTGGCCAGAGTTTCGGTGAAAACATGGCTATAGCTGAGCGCGACCTTGATGAAATCGGCATAGCGATCATTGGCCGGAAAGAACATTGAGGTCGTATCGCCGCTGAAGGCCGCCCACATATCGTCGAACAATCCGCGCAGGGCCAGAATCCCGACCATCACCATCAGCAATCGCCATGGGCGATAGAGCTTGTGGGCAAGGACCAGATTTTCGATCCGCTCGTAAATGGAGGATCGGGCGGGGCCATGCGGCATGATGTTTCTCCAAAGGAAAACCACTTTCGCGGTTTCACTATGGCGTAATACCTGCCCATTTCTGAAGAATTTCAGAAAAATTTCACACGCTGGGCGTGATTTTCTGCTCGCGCACCTCAATAACCCGTCCATCCAGCATGGACACGCGAATATCGGCCAGATCGGCAATACCCATGTCATGCGTCACGCAAACCACCGCGCGCCCCTGTTCATGAGCCAAGCGGCGGAACAGGTCGACCACGCGTGCGGAATTGACGCTGTCCAGATTGCCGGTGGGTTCATCGCCCAGAACAAGGCGCGGATTGTTGGCCAGAGCGCGGGCGATGGCCACGCGCTGTCTTTCCCCGCCCGACAGTTTCTCGGGCAATTTCCACCCCTTTTCCTCCAGCCCGACATCGGCCAGCAGGCTGCGCGCCCGCGCCTCTATTTCGCGCCCCGACAGGCGGCCCAACCGGCGCAGCGGCAGCATGACATTTTCCAGAGCCGTGAATTCGGGCAGCAGAAAGTGGAATTGAAAGACAAAGCCGAAATGTTCGAGCCGGATCGCGGCGCGTTCATCCCCCGACATTTTCGCCAGATCGCGCCCATCGAACAGCAATTGCCCGTCACTGGGCCGGTCGATCAGGCCCAGGAGATAGAGCAGCGAGGATTTGCCGCAGCCCGACGGCCCGACAATCGCGGTAAACCGCCCCGGCATCACCGCCAGATCCGCATCCGCCACCAGCACCGCGGGAGGATCGCCGGGCAATTCGCGCCGCAAATGCCGCGCCACCAGAACGGGTTCGCCCATCACACCGCCCCCCTCATCACACCGCACCGCGCAGAATATCGACCGGATCAACCCGCGACGCTTTGCGCGCCGGCAACCACGCCGCCAACACCCCCGCCGCCAAAGACGCCGCCGCCGCAATCGCATATTGCCGCGCCGAGCGGTCGAGCGGGATATGCTGGACCTCGCCGCCGATGGAGAAATCCAGACTGCCCAATATGTTCATCAATCCCCAGCCCAGCGCCCAGCCCAGCACAATGCCGATCACCGCCAGCGCCATGCCCTCAATCACAAAGACCATTTGCAGATCGCCCTGCGAAAAACCCATCGAGCGCAGGATGGCAATGTCGCGGCGTTTGTCGGCCACGCTGTTCGAGACGGCCGTGTAAATGCCGAAAGAGGCCACCAGCAGGATCGCCGAGACCACCGTATACATGATCATATTGCGCGTCAGCAGCAGCGAGAGAAAGTCCGCGCTGCGCTCCTGCCAGCTTTGCGCCTTGTAGCGATAGCGCGCCTCCAGATCCGCCGCGACCGCTTCGGCGGCATAGGGATCGGCCAGTTTCACCCCGATACGGTTGATGATGAAAGGCCGCCCCAACAGGCTCTGCGCCTCGCGCAGCAGCATATAGCCGTTTGACCCGCCCAACTGGCTGTTGCCCTTTTTGATCAGGCCGACGATGCGCAAGGACCGCGTTGTGCCATTGGCGGCGGTGGCGGGCACGATGTCGCCCAACCCGCGCCCCAGCCTTTGCGCCAGTTCCTCGCCAATGATCACGCCGCCCTGTATGCGTTCCAGATCCTCCAGATGGCCGCTGCGCAACTTGTCGGCGATGGAACTGACCTTGGATTCCACCCCCGGTTCGACGCCCACCACGGCCAGCGGTTCATCCCGCCCGCCCAGCCGCAACGTTACCGCGCCCGACAGGCTGGGCGATCCCACTGCGCCGGGGATGGCATTGACGCTGGAAAGGATCTTTTGCCAGTCCTTCAGGCCGCGCACCTCATTGCGGATACGATAACCGTGCAATTCGACCGCCCCGCCCGGATAGGCCGCGATGCCGGGTTGGGGCGGGGGGCTGCGCAATTCGTCAGAGATGATGATATGAGGCGCGACATCGATCAATTGGCGTACAAAGTCATTCTGGCTGCCCACCATCAGCGCGGATACGGCCAGGAAAAAGCCCACGCCCACCGCCACCCCGCTGGTGGCCACCAGCGTTTGCCGCCGCCGCACCAGCAAATGGCGCGAGGCAATGTGGATAAGCAGACCCGCCCGCGCAAACATCACGGATTGGCCGGGCGCAGGCGCTGGCCCGCTTTCAGATCAGCGGGCGGGTTGAGGATGACCGTTTCCCCCACGCGCAGCCCTTGGGCGATTTCGACCGTGTCGGTGCCGCTGGCGCCCTTGGCGATGGGGCGCATGACGGCGCGGCCCTGCGCCACGGCCCACACATGCTTGCCGTCGCCCGACAGGGCGTTGGCTGGAATCAGCACCGCCCCTTTGCGCTCACGGGTGATGATATTGACCTCCAGCGTCAGCCCCATGGGCAAAGGCGTCGGATCATCGGGCAACAATCGCACGCGAAAGGCGCGGGTGGTCGGGTCGCCGCCGGGCGTCACCTCGGCCACATGGGCGCGCACCGCCCGCCCCGGCAAAGCGTCAGAGGACATCAGCGCCTTTTGCCCCACCAGAACCCGCGTGATGTCGCGTTCATCGACCGTCGCGGTGATGCGGATGCGCGCCGGATCGCCCAATTGCATCAATACTTTGGTCGGCGTGGCCAGATCGCCGGGATAGACATCGCGCTTGGTCACGATGCCGTCCGAATTGGCCCGCACGACCAATTGGTCCAACCGCGCGCGGGCGGTCGCGCTGGCCGCGCGGGCGGCGTCGGCGGCGGTGGTGGCGTTGTCGCGGGCCGCCGCCGTCACCCAACCGTCGCGGAACAGGGCAAGGTTGCGTTTCTCCACCACCTCGGCGCTGCGCTGTTGGGCACGGGCCTGTTCCAGCAGCCCTTGCTGTTCATCGGAGGAGAGCAGGATCAGCGCTTGGCCGCGTTTTACCGCATCGCCTTCCTCGACCAGAATGCGGGCGACCGGCGCGGTGATGCGCGATGACACCGAAACCGGTTGCTGCGCCTCGACATAGCCGGTGGCATAGACCTGTTCAGAGGCCGGGCCAGAGCGCGCCTGCGCCACCTGCACCGCCATGGGCCGATCGTGCCAATAGACATAACCGCCGGCCCCACCGGCCAGCACCAGAACCAAGCCTGCGACGTAACGCGCCTTTGCCACCCGTCTCGCCTCCTGTCAGGTCCGTTGCGGGGCCTTTGCCGCAACAGGGGTGCCTGCGTCTTTGCCAAGTGTCAATTTGCGCCGAAAGAAACGCGAAATCCCTTCGCCTCTTATCCTTAAGTCTTATAGCAACTGTGCCTACGGCGCTTGGCCATAACGCCAAGTGGGGTTAAGGTAACATATCCGAGACGTCGGCTACAGGCGCCCGGTGGGTTGGAGAGGATAATGGCGCAAATGGCGCGTTCGGCTTTGGCTGTGGTCTCATCTCATGCAAGCGATCCGGTGGCCGCCGTGGACGAAGTCGTGCGCGAAATCGGCGCACAGGCATTGGCGGGAGGGCTGCTCTTTTGCTCGCACCGTTATGACCGCGATGACCTGGCCAAAGAGTTAACCCGCAGGTTGGGGAAATTCCCCTTAATCGGCTGCACCAGCGCGGGCGAATTGACCCAGCGCGGCTATGACGAGGACAGTCTGGTCTTTATCGGTTTCCCTGCCGATGGCTTTGCGATGAGCGTGTTGCATTTCGACGATCTGGATGATTTCGATGTGGCCGAAGGGCGGCGCGCGGTGCGTGAATTGGCGGCGCAGGCGGCGGCTTCGGCGCGGCGACTGGGCGAACAATTGCACCATGCCGCGATCTTCCTTGTCGATGGCCTGTCCCACCGCGAGGAATTGGTGACCATGACCGTTCAGGACGCGCTGGGCGATACGGTGATGGTGGGCGGATCATCGGGCGATGGCATGGTCTTTCGCGAAACGGGCGTTCTGGTCGATGGGCGTTTCGTCAAGGATGCCGCCGTGGTGGCCATGTTGTCCAGCACGCGCCCGCTCCACGCCTTTTGTTCGCACCACTATCGCCCGCGTGAGGAACGGATGGTCGTCACATCCGCCGATGCGCAGGCGCGAATCGTCTATGAAATCAACGCAAGGCCCGCAGCGCAGGAATATGCGCGTATCGCAGGGCTGGTCGGGGGCGATATTGACGCCGCCTTTTTTGCCGCCAACCCGCCGATGGTGCGCGCGGGCGGAGAATATCACATCCGGGCGGTCCAAAGTGCTAATGCAGACGGCAGCCTGACGTTCTATTGCGCGATCGACAATGGCATCGTGTTGCGCGTGGGCGAAAGGGTGGATCGGTTGGCACATCTGGAACGTTTGTTTACCGAGGTGGAAACCCGTGTGGGCGCCATCGACCATGTGATCGGTTTCGATTGCGTTCTTAACCGCGTGGACGCCGACAATCGCCAGATCACGCGCGAAGTGTCCCAGCTTTATGCCGCGCGCCATGTCGTCGGTTTCAACACCTATGGCGAACAATTCCGCGCCGCGCATAACAATCAGACGCTGAGCGGTCTGGCGATCGGTGCGTAACTTGGCAGAGGCGGATCGACCCACACAGGCCGACATTGAGGCGCTATCCGAGCGCGTGAAGCAATTGGAAAAGATCAACGAGGCGTTGATCGACCGGGTGGAACGGTCCAGCGATGTTCAGGGCGGCGCGTTCTCGATGTTCGAGGCGGCCATTGCGCTGGAATCCATGGTGCGCGACCGGACGGCGGCGCTGGAAAATGCGCTCTCCAGTTTGAACGAGGCCAATGCCGATATGGCCGCCGCCCATCGCGATGCCGATGCGGCGCGGGTGCGTTTGCGCGATGCGATTGAATCCCTGCCCGATGGATTTGCATTGTTTGACGCCGATGACCGGCTGCTGCTGCATAATGAAGCCTATCTGGAATTCTGGCCGGCGTTGCGGGGGCGGGATCTTTCCTCGCGCACGTTTGGCGAAATTGCGGAAATGGCGGCGCAGAGCGGGTTGCCGATCGGTTCACTGGGGTCACAGGAGCGATGGCTGGCCGACCGCCTGTCGCAACATGCCAAGGCCGACCGCGTGCATATTCAGGCGCTGGCCGATGGGCGCTGGGTCCAGATCAATGAATTGAAAACGTCCGAGGGCGGTCGCCTTGGCATCTATACCGATGTGACCGAGGTGAAGGCCGAGGATGCGCGCGAACGCGCCCGCGAACTGGCCGAACGCAACCTTGCGCTGCAAACCACGCTGGATACCCTGTCCGAGGGGGTTTGCCACTATGGCCTCGACCGGCGCTTGCTGGTGCGTAATCAGGGCATGGTCCGCCTGCTGGGTTTGGACGCGCGGGGCAGCAAGCGGTTGGAAAGCCATGATGGTCTGTTGTCCTATTGCCGCGATCGGTTGGGGATGGATCAGACATCCGTGCTGGAATGGCGCGAAACGGGCGAGCAGATGGAGGGGCCATGCATTTTGGGCGGGCGGCATTTCATCATCCGTTCGACCCCGTTGGCGCCCGGCGGCATGGCGTTCAGCTTCGACGACATTACCGAGCGGGTTCAGGACCGCGACGCGTTACGCGAGGCGGCCGAAATGCTGGAGCGGCGCGTGGCGGAACGCACCACTGCGCTTCAGGCCGAGATTGCCGAAAGGCGCGAGGTCGAGGCTTTGCTGCGCGCGGCCAAGACCGCGGCCGAACATGCCAATCGTGACAAGACGCGCTTTTTGGCCGCGGCCAGCCACGACCTGCTGCAACCGTTGAACGCGGCGCGCCTGTTTGTTTCGGCGCTGGCCGAGCGCCGCCTTGCCGCGCCCAGTCGGGCGTTGGTGCGGCAAACCGGCGTGGCGCTCGATTCGGTCGAGGATCTGCTCGAAGCCTTGTTCGAGATTTCGCGGCTGGACGCCGGGGCGATTACGCCGGTGTGGAGCGCGATTGAACTGGAACAGATGCTGGCCGCGCTGCGCATCGAATTTGCCGCCGTGGCGCGGGCCGAAGGGCTCTCGCTCGATATTCCGGTCACCGATGTCTGGGTGCGTTCGGACATTCGCCTGCTGCGTCGGATCCTGCAAAATTTCCTGTCCAACGCGATCCGTTATACCGCGCAGGGTCAGGTGAGCATCATCGTCACCATCGAAAATGGCGCCGCGCGGATCACTGTGCGCGACACCGGGCCGGGCATTGCCCATGAAGATCAGGAAGCGATCTTCGAGGAATTCCGCCGTCTGGAATCGACCCAGCGCATTCCCGGCAAGGGGTTGGGCCTGGCCATTGTCCGCCGCGCCAGCACGATGCTGGGCCACCGGCTGGATGTCGAATCGACGCCGGGTCAGGGCAGCGCCTTTTCCGTGCTTGTGCCGCTGGCCGAAGCGCGCAGCGAAAAGGGCGGCGATACTTCACGCCCCGCCATGCGTGGCACCACGGGTACGCAAAGCTTGTTGGTCATCGACAATGATCCGGCCATTCTGGCGGGCATGGCGGCTTTGCTGCGCAATTGGGGGCACAAGGTCGCCACCGCCATCGGCCCCGATGATAAAGAGGCCGGCGAGGCGATTGCCGCGGGCATCGACATGATCATTGCCGATTATCATCTGGACGGTGATCTGCGCGGTGATGATGCGATTGCCATGATCCGCAAGGCCGCAGGCCAGGATATTCCCGCGCTGGTCATCACCGCCGACCGCAGCGACGAGGTCAAGGCATCGCTGGCGCAGGCGCGGGTGCCGATGTTGAACAAGCCGGTAAAGCCTGCGCAGTTGCGCGCCCTGATGCGCAATATGTTGGGGAATGGCGCGTAAAGGGCTGGGCCATTGCGGCCCAGCAGCGTCGCCCAATCAGCCGGGGAAATTGACCCGATTGGCCATGATCACCGCCTGCGTGCGGCTGAACACGTTCAGCTTTTGCAGGATGGCCGAGACATGCGCCTTTACCGTCGTCATCGATACGTCAAGTTCATAGGCGATCTGTTTGTTCAAACGGCCCGATACCAAGAGGCCCAGCACGACCTTTTGCTGCGGCGTCAGGGTTGCGATCCGCTGGCGAATGGCGGCTTCCTCGCCGCTGCTGGCTTCTTCGACAAAATCGAAATCGGGGACATAGATTTCACCGGCCAGAACCTGACGCAGCGCTTCGACAATCTGGTCACGCTTCAGGCTCTTGGGTATGAATCCGGCGGCCCCCGCCGAGAGCGCTTCGCGCACGGCCGAACCGTCCAGCGTGCCCGACACCATCACCACCGGCACGGCGGGATGTTCTTCCCGCAACCCCTGCAGCGCGGAAAACCGTTTCGCGTCGGGAATGTTGAGATCCAGCAGCACCAGATCAACCTCGGCATTCTGGGCCAAAGCCTCGCGCGCCTCGGCGTAATTGCCCGCCTCCAGAATGTTGCACTGGGCAAAGCATCCTTGCAGGAGGGTCCGCATGCCATCGCGCACCAGCGCGTGGTCATCAACGATCAGGATGCTGTCGGGTGTTGCCATGGCAATCAGCATATCTCTCTGGTGGTACATGGGCGTCAATTCCAAAGATGAGCGGCGCGGAAAATTATCCCCGCGCCGCACGTCTCCTCAGTCCTTGGGGAGCTTGAACACCCAGAGCGAACCGCCCTGGCTGATTTCCTTGAAGGTCTTGGCGACCTCGCCGCCCCACAGCGGCACCGCGCCGCCCCAGCCCGACATCACGGCCACATATTGTTCGCCATCCTGTTCCCAGGTGATGGGCGAACCGACCACGCCCGAACCGGTGTTGAACTTCCACAGTTCCTCACCCGTCTTGGCGTTGAAGGCCTTAAGATAGCCTTCGGGCGTGCCGGTGAACACCAGATTGCCCGCCGTGGTCAGAACGCCGCCCCACAGCGGGGCCTTGTTCTTGTATTCCCACACGATCTTGCCGGTGGCCGGGTCCATCGCGCGCAACGCGCCGATGTGGTCTTCGGCAATCGGCTTGATGGTGAAACCGGCGCCCAGATAGGCCGAGCCCTTCTTATAGGCGATGGGTTCGTTCCAGATGTCCATGCCCCAGTCGTTGGAGGGCACATAGAACAGGCCGGTGTCCTTCGAATAGGCCATCGGCATCCAGTTCTTGCCGCCAAGGAAGGACGGCGAGGAGAACACGACCTTGCCCTTTTCGGTGCCGCTGGGGGCGCCGGGGCGGCCATCGGCGGTGTAGTTCGGGCGGCCGGTCTTCAGGTTGATGCCATCGGCCCAGGTGGTCTGCATCACGAACTTGTGCGCGCCCAGCAATTTGCCATTGGTGCGGTCAAGGACGTAGAAATAGCCGTTGCGGTCGGCTTTGGCGCCCAGCTTCATCGGCTTGCCGTTGATGGTGGCGTCAAACGGGATGAATTCGTTCACACCGTCAAAGTCCCAACCGTCATGCGGCGTGGTCTGATAATGCCACTTGATCACGCCCGTATCGGGATCGATCGCCAGCGTCGAGGACGTGTAGAGGTTGTCGCCGGGGCGCAGGTGGCTGTTCCACGGGCCGGGGTTGCCGGTGCCAAAGAACAACAGGTTGGTTTCCGGGTCATATGTGCCGCCCAGCCAGGTCGCGCCGCCGCCGGTCTTGTACATGTCACCCTGCCACGTGGCGTTCAGCTTGCCGGTCATGCCATTGGGCTGACCCTTGAGCGTACCGATGTGGCCTTCGATGGTCGGACGGCTCCAGATCAGCTCGCCGGTGTCGACATTGCGGGCCTGCACTTCGCCGATGATGCCGAATTCACCGCCCGAATTGCCGGTGATCACCATGTCCTTGACGATCAGCGGCGCGGCGGTTGCCGAATAGCCGGCCTGATAATCCGAGGTGGTCTTGTTCCACAGCACCTTGCCGGTGTGGCGGTTCAGCGCGATGAGGTGAGCATCGAGCGTGGCGAAGATGATCTTGTCGCCATGGATCGCCGCGCCGCGGTTGACCACGTCACAGCAAGGCATGATGCCGTCGGGCAGGCGGGCGGTATATTCCCACTTCTTTTCACCCGTGCGCGCGTCAAAGGCGAAAACGCGCGAATAGGAACCCGTCACATAGATCGTGCCGTCATAGACCAGCGGCTGCGATTCCTGACCGCGCTGCTTTTCACCGCCCAGCGAGGCAGCGAAGGCAGGCACCAGCTTTTTCACATTGCTGGCGTTGAGTTGAGCGAGCGAGCTGAAGCGCTGGCCCTGCGGCCCAAGGCCATTGGTCAGAACGTCGCCGGGCGTGGCCGCGTCATTCAACAGATCCTGGCTGGTGGGGCCTGCGGCCATCAGCGGCCCGCTGGCAATAAGGCCGGCGGCCATCCCCAATGCCGCAAAGGATGCGACATAGCGCGAAATTCTGCCCTTCATCTCGACTCTCCTGTTGTCGTTCGCAATTGTTTTTGAACTGGTCGGTTGCGGGTCTTTGTGCGGCGCGCCCTCGCGCGCTTCTCCCCCGTGATGTTCAGCCTATCTGGCCTATGGCGTGCAGCAATTGGACCTTAGGCCAAGCTCAGAAAACGGTGAAAATCCATCTTATGTATCAGGCCGAAATGGCCGGACGCCATTCGACACCATAGGCGGCAAAAATCGCCTTCAACTGGCCGTCATTGCTCATTTTCCCGATCATGCCTTCAAGGACATCGCCCAAAGAGCGGCTGTTTTCCTTGACCGCCATGCCAATGTCCCATCCGGGCGACTGGATGCCTTCCAACGCGCGTTTGCGGGCCTTGATGGCGGGGTTCTTCATGTCAAAGATCCCGGCCTCGACCTCGGCCTTGGTGGCGACGGCGACATCGGATTGCCCGGTGCCCAGCGCGAGCACGGCATCATGGCCGGTGTTGAAATGGGTGACGCTGGATCGCAACGTCCCGCCAAAGCTGGAAAGCAGATATATGTCGGGAATGGTGGCAACGGCGGCCGACAGGCGGCGTCCGCGATATTCCGGGGCGGGCACGTCGCAATCATGCTGTTCCGGCCCACAGGCGGCGGCAAAGCTTTCGCGGTAATAGGGGGCCAGAATCGCGCATTGGTCATTTTCGACCATCAATTGTCGGTCAAAGGGCACATGCATCATCACATCGGCCGGTTTGAAACCCAAAAGCCCCCCGCGCCACACCGCATTGCGCAGGTCGGTGGCCATATCATCGCCCGCGGTAAATTCCTGAATGTCCAGCTTTACCCCAAGCTTTTGCGCCAGCGCGCCCGCCAGATCGACGTCGATCCCGCGCAGATTGCTGCTGTTGTCGGGTTCGGACCACGACCACGGGCGGTTGTGACGATAGACCGCCACGCGCAGCACACCCAATTCGCGCACCTTGGCCAAAGGCGCGGCGGACAGCGGAAGGGGCGCCATCAGCGAAGCCATCCCCCCGGCCAGAAACGCCCTGCGTCCGATGGTGGTGGATGGATTGCCCATATGTCGCCCCTCGTAATGTTATCGTTTTATTTTGTAATAGAAAAATCAGTCGTCCGTGTGGCGCGTTTCCAGCCAGCTGCGGATCGCCCAACCGGCCTTCTGGCCCAGAGCGTCGCCGAAGGGCGGCATGTACACCTTGCCGTCGCGGCTCGAACCGTGCTGGAAACGCTGAACGAACCATTCGTCGCCGCTGTCGCCCAGTTCAAGATAGCGCAGATCCGGCGCGATGCCCCCCGAAATCGCATCCAGACCATGGCAACGGGCGCAATTTTGACCAAAGGCCGACTTGCCGATTTCGGCGGCCTTGGCATTGCCGCGATAGGGGTTATGCGTCAGCCACTTGTCACCGATATCGGGCAGCGCGCTGGTGTCCACGGGCTGGGGCGTGACGTCGCCATGCGCGGCAAGGCGCGTACCGACGCTGGTAACGGCCAGCAACGTGGCGGCAGCAAGCATCGTCTGGGCGCGCGATATTTTGGCGCGTGACAGGCGCGTGAAAATTCCCGGCATGGTAGAGCTTCCTCTCATCTTTCTCACCACGAGGCGGCGCCGCTTTATCGGGCCCGCGTCTTTTGTCTCGATGGCGGACAGCTTATGATCCCCTTGCTCAGGTCTGTATTGGACCTTGGTGCTATTCATGGGCTGATCAGGGGGGATATGCTGCCATCATGACAAAGCGAACTGCGCAGAAATACGCGATTCCCGCCCTGCTTATTGCCATTTTGGGTAATACGCTGATCCCCTCCGCGATGGCCGAAACGGCTTACGTCTCGAACGAGCGTGGCAATTCGGTCAGCGTGATCGATCTGTCCGCGGGCAAGGTGGTGGCGACATGGAAAGTGGGTCAGCGCCCGCGTGGCATTGCGCTGACCCGTGATGGCGCCCATTTGCTGGTGGCGACGGGGCTGGATAATTCGGTTGAGCTGCATGACCGGATCAGCGGGGCGCTCATCACCCATCTGCCTTCGGGTCAGGATCCGGAGCAATTCTATCCTTCGCGCGATGGAAAATTGTTGTTTGTCAGCAATGAAGACGATGCCGCCATGACCGCCATCGATCTGTCCACGCGCCGCGTGGCATGGCAGGTGCCGGTGGGCAAAGAGCCCGAAGGCATCACCCAAAGCCCCGACGGCAAGGTGATCGTGGTGACCAGCGAGGATGGCCAATTGATCTCGTGGATCGATGCGGCCAGCCATCAATCCCTGGGCGATACAGAGACCGAGGCGCGTCCGCGCCATGTCGAATTTACTGCCGATGGGCGCGAATTGTGGATCGCGGCGGAAATGGGCGGCGTGGTTCAGGTGGCCGATCCCGCCACGCGACAGATCACGGACAAGATCGCCTTTGCCCCGCCTGGCGTGCAACCGATTCGCGTCATGCCCTGCGGCATCCGCTTTACGCCCGATGGCAAAAAGGCGGTGGTGGCATTGGGGCGGGCCAATCATATTGCCATCGTCGATGTGGCCACGCGCCGGGTCGAATCCTATGTCAAAGTGGGTCAGCGTCCGTGGCATCTGGCCATTACGCCCGATGGCGCGCGGGCGATTGTGGCCAATGGCCTGTCCGATGATGTCAGCATCGTCGATCTGTCGACCAAGGCGGTTGTTGCCACGATTCCGTCGGGCGCCGGTGCATGGGGCGTGGCCATCGCGCCCTGAATCGATGCTTGTCTGATACCTTGGGATAAGTACGTTCTCCCAAGGTATCACGGTCCAAAGTCCAATTTAAAACGGGGGCTTTCGCACCTCATTCTCCCGTCACCACAGCAGATAAAAGTGGATCGACAAGGGAGAGTATCATGCTCTGGAAAGTTTTGCTCGGCACCGCGAGTGCCGTGGCCATGATGGGCGTTTCGACCACGGCCTATGCCGGTAATTCGCAGGCGCTGCTCAAGCGTTTGCATGACAAGGGCATCCTCTCGGACGCGGAATATGCCGAATTGATGAAGGATGAGGCCGAAGCGCCTGCGCCCGTGGCGGCGCCCGTGGTGGCAGGGGACACCACCAAATTCGTGCGCGCCACCGACAGCGGCATCGGCCTTCAGGTCGGCCCGGCCACGATCAAGTTTTCCGGCTCGATCAACGGTTTCTATGTCTATGACAATGCGGCCAAGCCCGGCGCCAACACCGCCGTCACCGGCGGCATCGCCAGCGTGGGCGGCAACACCAGCGCGGTGCGCAACGGCCTGCTTCCCGGCTTTCTGAAGGTGGACGCCACCACGACCCAGAACGGATGGGATGTGGGCGCGCACTTCGGCATGTATCCGGGCATCAACAGCGCAGCATGGGGCGCGCTGGGCGCCAACAATGGTGGTCAGCCGACCGCTCTGGCCACGGCGGGCATCGACTTTCGCGAAACCTATCTGACCATCGGCCGCAAGGGTTTTGGTGAATTGAAGATCGGCCGCGCCATCGGCCTGTTCGGTTCCGAGGCGATTCTCAATGACATCACCCTGCTGGCTTCCGGCCCGACGGGCGGCAATGCGGCCCCGGCCAACACCACGCTGGGTCGCATCGGCACCGGCTATATCTATACCGATTTCCAGCCGCAGATGACCTATACCACCCCCAATGTCAGCGGGTTCCAGGCATCGGTGGGCGTGTTCCAGCCGCTCAACTCGCTGACCAGCGCGGCGCAGAACAATTCCAGCCCGCAATTCCAGGGCAAGGTGACCTATGACGCCACGTTTGATGCGGTGAAACTGCATCTGTGGGCTTCGGGCATCACGCAGGAGCATAAGTTCGTCGCAGGCGGCAGCTATACCGGCCAAGGTCTGGATGTCGGCACCCGCGCCACGGTGGGTCCGGTCACGCTGGTTGGCACCTATTACACGGCCAAGGGGCTGGGTACGACGGTGCTGAACCTGTTTGACACCGACGCCAGCGGCAAGGCACGCAGCAGCGAGGGCTATTATGTGCAGGCCGCCGTCACGCAGGGCAAGTGGACTTTGGCGGGCAGCTATGGCGCCAGCTATCTCAACCATACCGGCGCGGCGGACCGCGGCGCCAACCCGACGCTGGTACGCGTGAACAGCAGCGCGGTGGGGCAACTGCGCTATGGTCTGAACAGCTGGGTGACGTTGATCGGCGAATATATCAACTCGAACGCCAAGGCGCATAATGGCAATTCGGCCACCAGCGACGCGGTGGCGTTGGGCGGCATTCTGTTCTTCTGAAGAGGGCTCCACTCCACAGAAGAAGGGCGCGCGGGGGAAGGCTCGCGCGCCCTTTTTTGTGCGCAGCATAAGTGTGGCGCGCATAGAAAAGGGGGCGAGAAGCCTTATGCTTTCCGCCCCCTTCTTGCGACCCTTGCGGGATGCTTATTTCAGCGTCTTGATCCAGGCGATCAACTCGGCGCGCTTGGCCGCATCCTTGATGCCGGGAAAGGCCATGGCGGTGCCGGGCACCATCTGCATGGGGCCGGCGATCCACTTGTCCAGATTGGCGTCATCCCACTTCAGGTTCGCCTTCTTCAGCGCCTCGGTATAATTGTGCTTACCCGTGGCGGCCTTCTTGCCATAGACGCCCCAAAGGCTGGGGCCGACCTTGTCCGCGCCGCCCTTTTCGGCATTGTGGCACACCGCGCAGCGCGAAGTGAAAGTGGCGGGCACAGGCGCGGGTGCGGCCGAAACGGCGGTCGAAAACAGGGCAATGCCGCCCAACACGGCGGTCATCGAAATTGACTTCATGATGGCATCCTCGTTCTTCGGGGGTTTGCCATTTTATGCCAGAAGCCGGGGCCCAAGGTGTATTGCACTTTGGGCCGGATCGCGGGTTACCGCTGGGCGGCGAACCATGGGATCATGCGCTCAATTGCTTCCTTGACCAAGGGCGTGGACACGGCAAAGCTGAAGCGCATGAAGCGGTGCCCATCGACCGGATCGAAATCGACGCCGGGTGCGCAGGCCACCCCGGTTTCCTGCAAAAGACGGGTGCAGAATTCCATCGAGTCATTGGTCAGATGGCCAATATCCGCCCAGATGTAAAAGGCCCCATCGGGCGGCGCAATTCGCGCCAGACCCAACGCGGGCAGCGCCGCCAGCATCGCCTCGCGATTGGCGGCATAGGTGGCGATATGGGCTTCCAGCTCCTCGCCGCAATCAAAGGCGATCAGGCCCGCATGCTGCGCCAAAACCGGGGGCGTGAGCATCAGATTGCTCATTCGCGCATAGGCGGCGTCCACCAGATCATCAGGCGCCACCAGCCAGCCCAGACGCCAGCCCGGCATCGAGAAATATTTGGAGAAGCTGTTGACGATCAGCGCGTCCGGCGCATGAACCAGCGCCGAGACGCAAGGCCCGGTAAAGGACAGGCCGTGATAAATCTCGTCCGAGATGATGCGTATGCCGCGCCGCGCACAGACCGCCGCGATGGCGGCCAGTTCTTGCGGATCGATGATCGTGCCGGTGGGGTTGGCGGGGCTGGCGACGATGACGCCGTCGGGGGCGGGGTGGATGGCCTCAAGCGCGGCCGCCGTGATTTGATAGCGCTCCGCCGCGCCGCAGGGGATTTCGACCGGTTCCATATGCAGCGCGCGCAATGTGTTGCGATAGGCAACATAGCCGGGCCGGGCGCAGACGATCCGCGCGCCCGGCGCAAAGGCGCTAGACAATGCCAGCAGCAGCGCAGGCGACGCGCCGCAGGTCAGGATGACCTGTTCGGACCGGATGGTGACGCCCTGTGTTTCGGCGTAATGCTGCGCAATGCGTTCTTTCAGCGGCGCGCTTTCCCAGTAACCCTGCGCCTCGGTGTCCAGCACATGATGCGCCTTGGCCAGCGCGGCGGCGGGCGCGCTGGTTGATGGCTGGCCATATTCCATATGGATCACGCTGCGGCCCTCTGCCGCAAGCTTGTGGGCGAGTTGGCCGATGGCCATGGCGCGGAACGGTTCGATAGGGGCGGTCATACACCGCCCCTAGCAGGGTAACGCAGGCTTGATAATTCAGATTTTGGTATCCTGTTGGCGCGGCATGACAAACAGCGCCAAGGCCGCGACCAGCGAACCCACCGACATCACAATCGCCACCATCGGCAGCCCAAGTTTCGCATCGAACAGATAGCCCGCAATGATCGGCCCCGCCGCCGCGCCCAAACGGCCCACGCCGATGACAAAGCCGGTGCCCGTGCCGCGCAGGCTGGTGGGGAAACTTTGCGCGATCAGGGCGTAAAAGCCGACGATCACGCTGTTGGTGCAAAAGGCCGCCATGGCCGCGGCCAGCGACAGGCGGTTGAGATCGGCCGGCGATTGGCCAAACAGCGCCACCAGCACCACCGAAGCCAGCATCATAACGATCAGCGCCGGACGCAGCGGCAATTTCAGCGCCGAGAAGGAAAACAGGATCGCCCCGATCAACCCGCCCACATTTGCCCACACCAGCACGCCGCCCGCCGCCGATGCCGGGAAACCCATGTCGCCGACAATCTTGGGCACCCATTTCACGATGAAATAGAAGGTCAGGATATGCGCGAAATAGGCCATCAGCAGCAACAGGCTGACGGCGCGCAATTTGGGGCCGAACAGGTCCAGGATGCGGGCCTGCGGCTTGTCGTGGTCCTCAACCGGCAGGGCATCGACCGTGCCATGGCCAAAGGCGCGCAATGAACGGTTGACCTTGTCCAGCGCGTCGGCGCGGCCACGGTGCATGATGGCCGACACCGGCTCGGGCATCAGCAAAGGCACCAGAGGCAGCAGGATCAGCGCCAGACCCGCGCCCAGATAGAACACATCGCGCCAGCCTCCGGTTTTCAGCATCATGCTGGCAATCGTGCCGCCCACGACCGCGCCCAAGGGATAGCCCGCCGCCATCAGCGCGACCGCCGCGCTGCGCCAGCGGTCATTGGCATATTCGGCCGCCACCGCATTGGTGGCCGCCAACATCCCGCCAATGCCCAGACCCGTAAACAGGCGGATCGCGGCCAGCGAGGGCACGTCCCACGACATGGGCGCGGCGATCATGCCCGCGGCCATGATGACAAGGCAGATGACCATGGTGGGAATGCGCCCCAGCCGGTCGGTCAACCGGCCCAGCAGGATCGAGCCGGCCGCCATGCCGAAGATTTCCATCGACAGGACATAGCCCAGCACCTTGCGTTCAACATGCCATTCCGCCGCAATGCCGGGCGAGGCAAAGCTGATCGAAAGCACGTCAAAACCGTCGAGCGCATTAAGCAGGGCGCACAGAACAATACCCACGATCTGACGCCAGCCCATTGGGCTGTCGGCCAGCAGGCGCCGGGGATCGATGGGGTTTACGGGCACAGAAGCCAAAATCTTTCTCCATCCTCTCGATGCCGCCGATTGTTGACGCGGCTTGGGTTTGTTGATGCCCGTTGTTGCGTGCGCCTGCAAGGGAATCGTGGCGCTTATTGGTTATGCTTCATAGCAATATGACAGGCTCATCCCGCGCGCAAGTCGCAATCAGGCACCATCTTGCCCTTGGGCGCTGTAATCTTTAGGCAGTTAGGCATGCTAGACCGTCTCAAATCCGCCTTCGACCCCTATATTCTTGCGCTGCTCTCGACGGTGGCCCTGGCCTCGGTGCTGCCTGCGCGCGGGATGGGGGCCACGGTGCTGGACCACGCGGCGGATGCGGCGATCGTGTTGCTGTTCTTTCTGCACGGCGCGAAATTGTCGAGAGAGGCGATTGTTGCAGGCGCGGGCCATTGGCGGCTGCATCTGGCCACGATGGGCACGACCTTTGCGTTGTTTCCGGTGTTGGGGCTGGGGCTGGCGGCGATTCCGGGGCTGCCCGCGCTGGTGGCTTCGGGGATGCTGTTCCTGACGCTGCTGCCTTCGACGGTGCAAAGTTCGATCGCCTTTACCTCGATTGCACGGGGCAATGTGGCCGCGGCGGTCTGTTCGGCGTCCTTCTCCAATCTGGCGGGCATCTTCATCACGCCGCTGTTGGCCAGCCTGTTGATGGGCGGCAGCGGGGCCAGCATGTCGCTCGAATCGATTGAAAAGATCGTGCTGCAACTGCTGCTGCCCTTTGCGCTGGGCCATGGGTTGCGTCCTGTGATCGGAAAATTTGTGAGCAAGCACAAGGCGATGATCGGCTATGTCGATCGCGGCTCGATCCTGCTGGTGGTCTACACCGCCTTTTCCGCCGCCGTGGTCGAGGGGTTGTGGAGCCATCTGCCGCTGTGGGAACTGGGGTTGATTGCGGGCCTCAGCATTGTGTTGCTGGCGGTGGTGCTGGCCGCGACGTGGGGTCTTGGCGCGGCGTTGGGTTTTGAGCGGGCCGACCGGATCGTGCTGCTCTTTTGCGGATCAAAGAAGTCACTGGCCAGCGGGGTGCCGATTGCGGGCGTGCTGTTCCCGGCGGCGCAGGTGGGCGTGGTCATCCTGCCGCTGATGCTGTTTCACCAGATCCAGTTGATGGCCTGCGCGGTGATTGCGCGGGGGCTGGCGCAAAGCGAGGAATAAGCCCCCCAAGTTGCCGCAGGGGGCCTTGCGTCCTTACGCCTCGGCAGGCTGCTTGGCGCAGCGGGCGCTTTGTTCGGCGAAAACCGGATTGTCCAGAAGGAAGAAGATCTCCTTGGCGCGGGCCTCGTTGATTTCTTCGTCCGGCACGCTGGCCATGATCGCGTCAAAGCGGCGCTGCATGCCCGGCCCGAATTCCGGGTGGGTCAGGATATAGAGATCGTTGCGACGAATGCCCGCCAACACGCGCTCGCCCACTTCATCCTGGCTCATCCAAAGCGGCGAGACCGGGCGGGCTTCCAGCTCTTCCTCGCGCTTCAAATATCCGGTGTCCTGCTTCTTGTCCTCGGGGCGGAGTTCGCCCGAATGGGCGATGTTCGATTGCACCGGGCCGGGACAGAAGGCCGAAATGCCGATGTTGATGGCTGCCAACTCGCCGCGTGCCGCCTCGGTGATGCCGATGATCGCCGCCTTGGCCGCCGAGTAGATCGCCGAATAGGAGATCGGGATCAGCCCGCTTTGCGATGACGTGGTGACGACCTGACCGCCCTCGCCATGCGCCTTGATACGCGGCAGGATGGTGACGAGACCATTGATGACCCCGCCAAGGTTTACCCCCATGCCCCAGTCCCAATCGTCATAGCGCGCATCCATGATCGGCCCCATCACGCCAATCCCGGCATTGCCGACAAGGATGTGGATCTTGCCAAAACGGCCTTCCGCCTTGTCGGCGGCGGCGGCATAGGCGGCGCGGTCGGTGACGTCCAACTGGACCGTTTCCACCTGATCGTCGGCACCCAGCGAAGCCTTGGCCTCGGCCAATGCACTTTCACGGATATCGGCGATCACCACATTGGCGCCTGCGTTCACCAGCGCGCGTGCAATGCCAAGGCCGATGCCATTGGCGCCGCCGGTGATGAACGCCGTTTTGCCGCGCACATCGGCCATCGGCGTCGCATTCGGTGCGGACGCGGGGGGAGTGTAAGCCATGATCCTCTCCTTCAATTTCGTGTGATTTAGTTCTTCAGACCCAGCATCTTGCGCGCCTCGCCCGGCGTGGCCAGATCCGCGCCCAGATGGTCGATCAGTTCGACCGCCCAGTTGACCATATCGGCATTGCCTGCCGCCTGCTTGCCACGGCGCAGATAGGTGCTGTCTTCGAACCCGGTGCGCACATGGCCGCCCAGCAGCACCGATTGCGCCGCCATGGGGAAGGAATGGCGCTGGATGCCGAAACCGGTGAAGGTGGCGCCGCGCGGCAATTGGTTCTTGGAATATTGCATTGCCTCGGGCGTGGCGGGCAGGCCATATTTGGTGCCCAGCACAAAGGTGTAGGGCGCATTCGCGGGCAGGGCGCCCTCGGCAATCAGATCCTCGGCATAGACGAAATCGCCCGCTTCAAAGCACTCGATTTCCGGCAACACGCCCGCGTCCTGAATCATATGGCCCAAGCGCGTCACCATGGGTTTCAGGTTGATCGCCGCCCCGCCCCACAGGTTCATCGTGCAAATGTCGAGCGTGCACATGTCGGGCTTCAGGTCGAGGATATGCTCAAGCCGCTTTTCCGCCGTGAACATCAACGTGCCGGGGCCGGGCAGGCTGGGGTCTTCCTCGCTCTGCATCCATGTGCAGCCCGGACCCGTGGTGACGTTCAGGATCACCTCGGTGTTCTTCGCCCGGATCAGGCCAACCACCTCGCGGTAATCCTCCAGCTCGGTGCTGGGATGGCCAGTTTCACGGTCGCGCACGTGCAGGTGGATGATCGAGGCCCCCGCAGCGGCCGCATCCAATGCCTCCTGCGCCACATGTTCGGGGCGGAACGGGAAATTGGGATGCTTGGGCAACGGCCATGGCGACCCGGTAACGGCGCAAGTGATAAAGACCTTGTCGGCCATTCTATGTCCTCTCCATTGGGGAATTCACGCAAAATGTTCTGATTCATGACGTATGCCCGTCTGACAGGTGTTGAACAGGCCTGTGTCTGTGCCATTATTAGGAGTAACAGGCAGACAGCACTTTCCCGCCTCGCCATATGGTGTAAGGGGCGGATGAAAATAGTTTGGGCAAGAGGCAGGAATCATGGCGCAAAGAGAGGAACTTACCCGCTTTCTAAAGGCCGCGCGGGCGCGATTGGCGCCAACGGACGTGGGCCTGCCTGCGGGTGAGCGCCGCCGCACACGGGGGCTGCGCCGCGAGGAAGTCGCCACGTTGGCGGGGATGAGCGTCACGTGGTACACATGGTTTGAACAGGGGCGCGAGGTTCAGCTATCCGCCGCCATGATCGAGCGTCTGGGCAAGGCGCTGCGTCTTGAGCCGCAGGAGCGCGAATTCCTCTTTGCGCTGGCCCAGCATCGCCCGCCGCCGCTGACGGGCCGCGCCGACGAGGCCGTGCGCCCATCGACCCAGCAATTAATGGACAGCCTCTCGATCCCCGCGCTGGTGATTGTCGAGGATTGGACCGTGGTAGGCTGGAACGCGCTGGTGACCCAGCTTTTCCGCGACTATGCGCCCTTGCCGCGTGAAGAGCGCAACCTGTTCCGCATCCTGATGCTGAACGAACGCTATCGCGCCGACCCGGAGCGCTATCGCGAAATGGCGCGCCGTCTGGTTGCTCGTTTCAAGTGGGATTACAGCCGCACCGCCCAGCCGCAGGTGTTTGAGACGCTGATCGAGGAGATGCAGGCATCCTCCGACCTGTTCCGCGAATATTGGGAAGCCGCCGAAATCCGCAGCCATTTCGAGGATGTCAACAGCGCCACCCTGCCCGATGTGGGCGAGATCGCGTTCCACCATACATCCTATGCGATCGAGGAAGTGCCGGGCCAGCGCCTGATCCTGTTCGCCCCCGCCGATCCGGCCAGCGCGGCGAAATTGCGTCGTTTGAGCGCCGAAATGGTATGAAAAAAAAAGGGCGCGGTTTGTGCCGCGCCCCTCGCCTGATTACGCCGGAAGCGCGCCGATCACCGATTTGACCTCCAGATATTCCTCAAGGCCGAATTTGCCGAATTCGCGGCCATTGCCCGATTGCTTATACCCGCCAAAGGGCATGTCCATCGCCAATCCGCCCGCGTTGACATAGACCGAGCCTGCGCGGATCTTGCCCACGATGGTTTTGGCCACGGCCGGATCGCCCGCGATATAGGCGCCAAGGCCATAGGGCGTGTCATTGGCAATGGCGACCGCCTCGTTCAGATCCTGATACGGCAGGATGACCAGCACGGGGCCGAAGATTTCCTCGCGCGCAATGGCCATATCATTGGTGACATTGGCAAAGACGGTGGGCTTGACGAAATAGCCCTTTTCCACGCCTTCGGGGCGGCCCAGCCCGCCGGTGACCAGCGTGGCGCCTTCCTCAATGCCTTTGGTGATCAGGGCCTGGATCTTGTCGAACTGCGCCTTGTTGACCACCGGGCCGATATGGCCGCCCTCGGTCAGCGGATCGCCGACTTCCTTGCTGCCAAAGATTTCGCCCGCCAGTTTTGCCGCCTCGTCATGCTGCGACACATGGACCAGCATGCGCGTGGGCGCGACACAGCTCTGCCCCGAATTGAGCAGCACGCCGCCGCAACCGCCGGGCAGCGCCTTGTCCAGCGGCGTGCCGGGCAGGATGATGTTGGGCGATTTGCCGCCCAATTCCTGCGTCACGCGCTTGACCGTGTCGGCGGCGGCCTTGGCCACCATGATCCCGGCGCGGGTCGATCCGGTAAAGCTGACCATGTCGATGTCGGGGTGGGCCGCGATGGCCGCGCCCACGCCCGGCCCGTCGCCCTGCACCAGATTGAACACGCCCGCCGGAACGCCCGCCGCGGCCAAAACCTCGGCAAAGACGGCGGCGCAGGTGGGGGCTTCTTCCGAAGGCTTCAGGACAATCGTGCAGCCCGCCGCCAGCGCCGGGGCGACCTTGGCGACGATCTGGTTCATCGGCCAGTTCCACGGGGTGATGAGGCCCACAACGCCAATCGGCTCGCGCACGACCTTGTTGTCGCCGATCTTTTCCTCGAACTCATAGCCCTGCAACGCGGCCAGCGCATTGGCCAGATGGCCCAGACCCGATCCGGCCTGTGCGGTCGAGGAGGTACTGATCGGGCAGCCCATTTCGGTGCTGATCGCCTCGGCAATGTCGCCGATGCGCGCCTTGTACGCTTCGATGATCGCGCCCAGCAGCGCAATGCGTTCTTCCTTGGTGGTCTGGCTGAAGGTTTCAAAGGCGCGGCGTGCGGCGGCAACGGCGGCGTCCACGTCGGCGGCCGTGCCCAGCGTGATCTGGCTGGCCGCGCCTTCGGTGGCCGGGTTGATGACGGTGTGGGCGGTGCCGCCGATGCTGTCGACCCATTGGCCGTCGATGAAATTCTGCGGATAGTTCTTCATGGGGAGGGTCCTTTTATCAGGCAGGAATCAGGCCAAGCTCGGCATCGCCGGCGGCGTGGCCCCATTTGTCGCGGGGGGGCATGGGGCGGGTGTCCCATGGCGGATCGAGGGTGAAGCTGGAGATTTTGCGGCCTTGCGGGATGCGGCCATTGCCGCCGCCTTGGGCATAATCGTAATAGAGCGTCATCAGTTCGCGGTGGGTGTGGATCGCGGCCACCGCCGGATGGGCAAGGCAAGCCTCGCGCCAACGCAAGACACGGGTGAGGTTCTGCGGCACCGCATAATCCTCGTAATATTCAAGGAACCACAGGCGCTTGAACATGGGCGCAAAGGCAACCTCGGCCCAACCGAAACGGTCGAAAAGGAAATCCCCATCGGGCGCATAATCGCGCAGGAAAGCATCCAGCCGGGCATATTGCGCATCGACCTCGGCCTTCAACGCATCGCGCTGCGCCGGATCACGGTTCAGGATCATCCGGTATCCCGCTCCTGTAAACGCCCCATCCGTGGCGCAGAGCATCTGTTCCACCGCATGTTCGTACGGGTCGGCGCGGGCGATGCGGATGTTCGGAAAGCGATCATCGAAATAGCGCATGATGACCATGCTCTCTTTCAACGTCTCGCCATTTTCCAGCTCCAGCGCGGGCAGGGCGGTGGTCCCGCGCGTCTTGCGCAGCAACCATTCCGGGCGCGGCTTTGAAATGTCGATGTCGTGATGGGCCAGCCTGTCGGCCAGCCCTTTCAACGACAGCAAAATTTCCACCCTTTCAGAAAAGGGGCAGCCCGGAATGTGATACATGCGCAAGACCCCGCCGGGCGGTTCCTGTTCGCCAGAGGTGTGCGTCATGCGTCGGCCTTTTCGCCCTTACCCGTGATGTGGTTGGTTTCGGCACGGGTGCTGGCCGGACCCGTATTGCGCTTGACCAGACCGGCCACCAGCGACGGCCCCTTGGCAAAGGGTTCAGGATCGCCCTCGCGCAGTTTCAGGCCGAACAGCGGGCTCATGCCCGGAATACGGCCCAGACCGCCGTAAAGATCGAAACCACGGTCGATCCAATCGCGCAGCGGGTCATCCTCGGTCATCGGCGGAATGTCGGCCACGCTGGCGCACCACAGGAACACGGCCAAGGCGCGATAGTCGGCATAATTGGGCGTTTCCCCGCCCAGCCACTTGTGCTGGCCCAAAATGCCGCGCAGCAATTCGAGTTCGGGCAGCACCTTGGGCAAGCGGTCTTCGCGGCCGGCGGCAATGTCTTCCAGCTTGCGGTTGCCAAACATGCGTTCACGCGATTCGGTGATATAGGCGTGGTCGCATTCCATCGCGCGGCTGCGATATTGCAGGATATAGCAGGTCATCCACGGCCCGATCGCGGTCTTCCACAGCCATGTTTCGAGGAATTGCGCCAGCACCTTGACCGAGGGATCGCCGATCAGCGTGGGGCGGTCGGGATATTTGGCATCCAGATATTCGGCGATCAGCCAGCTATCGAGCACATATTCGCCATCATCACAAATGACCGGCAGCCGTTCCGACCGCCCGCCCGTGCGTTCCAGAATGCCGGTGAACCCGCCGGGCACCACATCCAGATCAAAGCCCTTGTGCCGAACCGCATATTTCGTCGCCCAGACGAAGGGGCTGGTGGTGCAGCCGCTCTCGTGATTGAGGTCGAAGAAGGTGATCTTATTATCCTTGGCCATGAACCGCTCCCGCTGGTTTGCTTGTATTATGGGTTCGTTTGTATGTCTTACTGTCAATTTGAGGCAAGGTTTGCGCGCTGCCAAGGGGGAAATGAATACTATCAGTGCAAGTAACAGGATGGGGCGCCCGTCCTGATCGACGTTCCTGTCACTGCCAATGATAGCGGGGGTGATGGCCTTGTTGCGAGGCGCGGGGCGTGTTTGCTGGGCCGATCACATCACAAGGATGCCGCGATGCTCGAACTCTTCACCTCCGAAACGCCCAATGGGTGGAAGATCACCATTCTGCTCGAAGAACTGGGCGTGCCCTATAAGGTTACCCCGATTTCCCTGACCAATCAGGAGCAGAAGACGCCGGAGTTTTTGCGCCTAAACCCCAATGGCAAGATCCCGGCATTGGTCGATGATGGGTTTGCGGTGTTTGAATCGGGGGCGATCCTGCTTTACCTTGCGGAAAAATTCGGGCGCTTCATCCCCGCCGATGTTCAGGGCCGCAGCCGCGCGATCCAATGGGTGATGTGGCAGGTGGCCGGTCTTGGCCCGATGATGGGACAGGCGACCGTGTTCAACCGCTATTTCCCGGAAAAATTGCCCTCGGTGATCGACCGCTATACGCGTGAAAGCCGTCGCCTGCTGGGCGTTCTGGATGCGGCGCTGGAGGGGAAGGATTATCTGGCGGGCGACTATTCGATTGCCGACATCGCCTGTTTTCCGTGGGTGCGGGGGCATGAATGGGCGGGGGTGACGCTGGACGGCCTGCCCAATGTTGCGCGCTGGATGGCCGATATTGGCGTACGGCCTGCGGTTCAGCGCGGCTTGCTGATCCCCACGCCCCCGACGGCAGAGGAGATGGCGGCCAAGACCACCACGCAGGGCAAATCCATTCTGGCCTAATAGCCTTCGAACAGGTCCAGGAAGGCCACCACGTCATTGTCGGTGGCGATGAACAGGCCTTCCTGCACCTCGGCGGGTTGCTGTTCTGCAATGCGCATGGCTTCGCTCAGCGGGCCATAGAACAGGGTGGTGGCCGCCCCGCCTTCCGGTCCGCCATCCAGATGATAGAGGCGGACCGAGGCATCCTGAAACGTGGTGCGCATTATTTGCGCGCCATGGCAAAGGGGCTGAAGGCCTGCGCCACGGGCATGATCTCGATCGTGTTGACGTTCAGATGTTCGGGCAGGCGCAGCACCGCCTCGACCGTTTGCGCGACATCATCGGCCGACAGAGGCTTCATGCCGGCATAGACCGCGGCGGCCTTGTCCTTGTCGCCGGAGAAGCGGACCTCGGAGAATTCCGTTTCGCACGCGCCCGGTTCCAGCGAGGTCACCTTGACCGGCGTGCCCAGCAGATCCGCGCGCAGGCCCAGCGAGAATTGGCGCACAAAGGCCTTTGTGCCGCCGTAAACATTGCCGCCCGGATAGGGATAGGTGGCCGCGACGCTGGACACGTTGATGATATGACCGCGCCCGCGTTCGACCATACCGGGCAGGACCGCGCGGGCGATGCGCACCACGCCCGACACATTGGTTTCGATCATGGTTTCCCAATCCGACAATTCCGCCTGATGCGCCGGACCAAGGCCCAGCGCCAGGCCTGCATTGTTGAACAGGATGTCGATCCCGGCAAAATCAGCGGGCAGGGCGGTGAGCAGCTTTTTCCCGCAGTCCTTTTCCGTCACATCCAGCGCCAGCGTGAACAGGTGATCCGTCCCGGCCTTTTCGGCCAGTTCATTCAGACGTTCCTGACGGCGGCCCGTGGCAATGACCCTGGCCCCGCCCGACAGCAGCCGCAGTGCCACCGCCGCGCCAAAGCCCGATGTGGCGCCCGTCACCAGTGCAATCCGTCCCTGCGCCCAATTGGCATTATCACTCATGACCGGCTCCTGCTGCGTTGCAATATGGGCGCAGGAGATAGGGAGCCTTGGCGACGCAGGCAAGCCTTTAGGCCAAAGCCGTCAACCGCCCGCCGCGCTGATTTCGGCCAGCGTTTCGGCCTCCAGCTTTTTCAATTCGGCCACGGTTTCCTCAATTGCCGCGCGCTGTTTTGACAGCAGTTTCAGCCTTTCACGGATGCGGCGCAGCAAAAGGCGCGATTGTTCGACATGTTCGGGGTCGGCATCATAAAGATCAAGGAATTCCTTGATCTCGCGGATGGTGAAACCCAGCCTTTTGCCGCGCAGGATCAATTGCATCCGGGCCACCTCGCGCCGGGCATAGATGCGGGTGTTGCCCACGCGCTGCGGCTCGATCAGCCCTTTGTCCTCATAAAAGCGCAAGGTGCGATGGGTGACGCCCAACATGGCCGCTACATCCTGAATCCCCATCAGGTCGCGATCCGCATTCGGCGGTACAGTCATTTCCACTGCATTGGCGTCCATCACACGATCCCCCATCACCCTATTCGACCAAAATGCAGGCTCTTTCGCAAGTGCCCACATTTCGGCCATTGGCCTCTTGCCCTATGCTTCGCGCTTGCGGCGTTCTTCCTCGACCAATTCCTTTTTCGACAATTTGCCCACCAATGTCCGGGGCAGAGAGGCGCGGATCTCGATCTCCTTGGGGATCTCGATCTTGTTGAGATAATCGGCCAGAAAGGCCTTCAATTCCTCTGGCGTCGTGCTGGTGCCATCGTGCAGCTTGACGAAAAGCTTGGGCGCCTGTCCGCGATAGGTGTCGGGAATGCCGATGGCGATGGCTTCCTCGACGGCGGGGTGGTGATAGGCGGCATCCTCGATCACGCGGGGATAGACGTTGAAGCCCCCGCACAGGATCACATCCTTCATCCGGTCGACAAGGAAGAGATAGCCTTCATCATCCAGATAGCCGATGTCGCCGGTGCGCAGCGCGCCATCGACAAAGGTTTTGGCGGTGTCTTCGGGGCGGTGCCAATATCCTTGCATCACCTGCGGCCCGCGGGCGCAAACCTCGCCCCGTTCACCCGTGGGCAGAAGTTCGCCGGTTTCCGGGTTGCGGATTTCGATCACCGTGGCCGGAAAAGCCGGGCCGCAGCTGTTGTCCTTGATCCGCCCGTTAATCGGGTTGCAGGTGATGATGGGGCTGGCCTCGGACAGGCCGTATCCTTCGGTGATGATCGCCCCGGTCAGCTTTTCAAAAGCCTGTCGCACGTCCAATGGCAAGGGCGCGCCGCCCGATACACAGGCCGACAGATGCGACAGGTCGGGCGCTTCGGCCGCCGACACCTGATTGTTCATCGCGACCCAGATGGTGGGCACGCCAAAGATGATCGTGGGCCGCGTGCGTTTGATCGTCGCCAACATCTGTTTAAGGTCAAAGCGGGCCAGCAGCACGATTTGCGCGGCAACCTCGATTGAAAAATTCAGCACCGTGGTCAGCGCAAAGACATGGAACATGGGTAAGACGCCCAGCACCCGTTCCTGCTCATCCATATTATGCCCAAGATGGGCCAGCATCTGGGCCGAATTGGCGGTCAAATTGGCATGGCTGAGCATCGCGCCCTTGGGCGTGCCGGTGGTGCCGCCGGTATATTGCAACACGGCCAGATCATGGGGGTGGCGCTCTATGGGCGGCAATTCTGGCTTGCGCTCAATCAGGCGGAAGAAGCCGATATGCAGGTCATCCTCATGATAACGCGCATGTTCGCGCCGTTTCAGCACGCGCCAGCCCAGCGATTGCAACGTCGGCAGGATCGGGGCCAGCGGGCACATCACGATCTTTTCGATCCCGGCATCCGGCCCGACTTCGCGCACCTTGTTATAAATGCTGGCTACATCGGGCACGGCAATCATGCGCGCCCCGGAATCGCGGATCAGATGGTCCATTTCCCGCGGGGTATAAAGCGGGTTGAGATTGACGATGACCGCGCCAATCTTCAACGCCGCAAAATACATCACCACGAAATAGGGCGTGTTGGGCAGGCACAGCGCAAAGCGATCCCCTTTGCGCAGGCCCATCGCATATAGACCCCGCGCGGCGCGGTCGGCCAATGCGCCCACCTCGCCATAGGTCCATGTCCGGCCCAGAAAGTCGAGCGCGACCCTGTCGGCATGATGCTCGACCGCCTTGTCCAGCAGGTCGGTCAGGAGCCGTTCCTTGGGGCACCATCCCTTCTGCTGCATGGCTTTGACATCATCCATGGTAATCATCGCTCGCCCTTTCTTTTGTTTTTATCGTCGGGTTGCGCCTCAGAGCGTGAAGCGGCCACCCAGTGCAAAAATGAACACATGGCCCGAATTGACCGAACCATTCATCAGGATCGGCGTTTGCGCCGCCGTGCCGACATAAGCGGCGGTGTTGCGGTTGATCGGGCCGCTGTCCACGGTCAGGTAATTGACGCCGACATCGACCGAGAAGCGCTTTGACATCTGATGCGTGGCGCCCATGGCAAAGACCCAGCGGTTGGTGTCGGGCACGCGCGCGTCGCGTTCGTTATTACGCACCGGCGTCAAATCGCGCGCCACGCCCGCCCGCAGCGTCCAGCGCGGCGAAACCACCACATCGACGCCCGTGGCATAGGTCCAGCTGTCGCGATAGTTTTCGGGGATTGCGCTGTTATAGGGCGCGGCCAGACGGATCGCGTCAAATTTGGACCATCCCGCCGCGGTCACCTGTGCGTTCCATGTGATGGCGGGGGTGATGGCGTAACGCACGCCAAAAATCGCCTGCCAAGGCGTGCTGAAGCTGGCCGACGTGTTGGTCACACCATTGCTGGGTGCCAGAGGGCCGAGCAGGCCCGCCACCGTCACCGTGCCTTTGAGCGTGTGCTTGATCGAGGACTTATAGCTGGCGGCGATGCTGACCGGGCCGCGCTGGAACTGGAAACCGGCGGACCAGCCGATGTCCCATCCATTGCCCTTCAGATTTTGCGAACCATCGGCCAGAAGCGGCGACAGGTTGGGCAGGGCATTGCTCAATTCCGCCTTGGAATATTCGATATTGGCCGCAACACCCAGACGCAGGCCGGGGATCGCCTCGATGGCAATGCCGGGTTGAATATCGATGGTCATCAGCGTCGAACGCAGCGCCGAATAGCGCGCCCAGCTGTTGGTCGAATATTCGGTGGTGAAATTATAGGGCGCCGTCACGGCAAGACCCAGCGCCACCTTGTCATTCAACCCATAAGAGATCGCGCCGGTGGGCACGACGC
Source organism: Novosphingobium sp. 550D (assembly GCF_057401885.1). NCBI lineage: Bacteria > Pseudomonadati > Pseudomonadota > Alphaproteobacteria > Sphingomonadales > Sphingomonadaceae > Novosphingobium > Novosphingobium sp. 550D. The sequence continues at coordinate 1,442,915 of NZ_CM171613.1, forward strand.
CATTGTGAATGGGGTTGCTGCTGACCTGATCACCGCCGACGGGGGCCGGGCTTTGGCCGGGGCGCACGATGATCGTGTTGATATTGTTCATCTTGGCCGTGGGCAGGATGGCGCTGGCCCCGACGTGGATGGCCAGACCCTTTTGCCCCGCAATCGCGGCGGGGTTCCACCAAAGCGATTCAGGGCCGGTGTCGGCCACTTCGCCCGAATAGGCGCGCCCGGTGGCCTTGGGGCTTTGTTCAACGATGTAAAAACCGCTGGCCATGGCATGGGCCGGGATCAAGCCCAGCAGCACGGCAGAAAATTTGGCAACTCGTGAATATGTGCGAACCGAAGTCATTTTTTTGCCTCCCCTCAAACGGGATTGCCCTTATCGGGCCGGTTGTGTCAGCGCAGACGCTTCCAAGTCTGGCTCTTGCATAAAGGCCAAACGATGCAACCTTTTACCTTCAACGTATCGCGATCGATTGGGGTCACGGTGGCCTGATAGGTGCCGCCGTCATCGGCGTTATAGATCGTGCCGCCCGCCCAATCCGAACCCTTCTGGTGAAAACCTTGAAGGATGGTCAGGCCCTTGAGCAACCTCTCGCGCTGAGAGGCATCCTTGTTCTTCACATCGCGCAATTGCGGGTTGGTGCGCAGCGCGTCGGATTCCACCAACCGTCCACAGATAGAGGTGCCGCATGTGGTGATTTCCACCACACCGTGGCGCGTTTCGGTCTGCCAGCGGCCCATCGCATCCGATGCCGCAGGCGCGGCAGCCGCCGCCAATATCCCCAAGAGGGCAATCATCCTTTCAGCTCCTTCTCCATACCCGACATCGGTGTAATTCCCGGTGCTTGGGACCGATGGCATTAGGCGCCTTATGGCACTCTGCTCGTGTCGGCGAATCAGTGTATGCATCAAAAATTGGTTGACGTATAGGGAAAGTTGGGCACCATTAGAGAAGAAGGTTGCAGGGCATGATTCCTTGCGCCACAAATCGGAAGAGGAATTGCGATGCGTAACGTGGTCATTGCGGGCTATGCCCGTTCTCCTTTCCATCTGGCGGGCAAGGGCGCTCTGGCCCGTGTGCGACCTGACGATCTGGCCGCCGCGGTGGTTCAGGGTTTGATCGCGCGCACTGGTGTCGATGCCGCCGCGATCGAGGATCTGATCGTTGGCTGCGCCTTTCCCGAAGGCGAACAGGGCTTTAACGTCGCCCGCCTGATTGGTCTGATTGCCGATCTGCCGTTGTCGGTGGGAGGCATGACGGTCAACCGTTTTTGCGGTTCGTCGATGAGCGCGATCCATTATGCGGCGGGCCAGATCCAACTGGGCGCGGGCGAAGTGTTCATTTCGGCCGGCGTTGAATCGATGAGCCGCGTGCCCATGATGGGCTTTAACCCGATGCCCAATCCGGCGCTGGCCAAAAAGAGCGCGGCCTATCTGGGCATGGGCGATACGGCCGAAAACGTCGCCGCCAAATTCGGCATCACCCGCGAGGCGCAGGAAGGTTTTGCCGTGGAAAGCCAGCGCAAGGCGGGCGCGGCGATTACGGCGGGCCTGCTGAACGATGAAATCGTGCCGGTGGGCGGTGTTGACGCCGATGGCACCCCGCGTCCGGGCACAACGGCTGAAACCCTGGCGGGCCTCAAGCCTGCCTTTTCCGCTACCGGCACGGTGACCGCCGGTACGGCCAGCCCCCTGACCGATGGCGCCGCCGCCGTTCTGGTGTGCAGCGAGGATTATGCTGTGGCCAACGGCCTGCCTATTCTGGCGCGGATCAAATCGGTGGCGATCAGCGGGTGTCAGCCCGAAATCATGGGCATGGGTCCGGTCGAATCGAGCCGCAAGGCGTTGGCCCGCGCGGGGATTTCGGTTGCCGATCTCGACGTTGTCGAACTCAACGAAGCCTTTGCCAGCCAGAGCCTGGCCTGCATTGGCGAACTGGGTCTGGACGTGGCCAAGGTCAACATCGACGGCGGCGCGATTGCCATCGGCCACCCGCTGGGCGCGACCGGCGCGCGCATCGTGGGCAAGGCCGCCAGCCTGTTGAAGCGGACGGGCGGCAAATACGCTCTGGCCACGCAATGTATCGGCGGCGGGCAAGGTATCGCCACGGTTCTGGAGGCCATCTGATGAAAAAGCTCTGTGTGATCGGCGCCGGAACCATGGGCGCAGGCATCGCGGCGCAGGCGGCCAATGCGGGCGTGCCGGTGCTGCTTTTGGACATTGTGCGCGATCCGGCGGACCGCAATGCCGTGGCCGCAGGCGCGGTGGAACGGTTGAAGAAGGCCGAACCGGCCGCCTTTATGAGCAAGGCTGCGGCCAAGCTGGTTGAGGTCGGCAATATCGATGACGATCTGGGTCGGGTTGCGGAATGCGACTGGGTGATCGAGGCGATTGTCGAAAAGATTGAACTCAAGCACGCTCTCTATGAAAAGCTGGAAGGTGTGCGTCGGCCCGGAACGGCGGTGTCGTCGAACACGTCCACCATCCCGCTCGACCGCCTGATCGAGGGGCGCAGCGAGGCTTTTGCCCGTGATTTCCTCATCACCCATTTCTTCAACCCGCCGCGCTATATGCGCCTGCTGGAGGTGGTGTCCGGGCCAAAGAGCGATCCTGAACTGGTCGCGCGCGTGTCCGATTTTGCCGATCGCGCCATGGGCAAGACCGTGGTGCGCGCCAAGGATACGCCCGGCTTCCTCGCCAATCGCGTCGGGACGTACTGGTTGCAGGCGGCGATCAATGCGGCCTTTGAACTGGGCGTCAGTGTTGAGGATGCCGATGCCATCGGCGGCAAACCGATGGGCGTGCCCAAGACCGGGATCTTCGGTCTGGTCGATCTGGTCGGCATTGACCTGATGCCTTATTTGAAGGCCAGCCTGACCAGCACTTTGCCCGCCAATGACCCGTATCAGGCGATTGCGTATGACCATCCGCTGATCCTGAAAATGATCGCTGACGGCTATACCGGGCGCAAGGGCAAGGGCGGCTTTTACCGGATCAACCGCGAGGCGGGCAAGGTCAAGGAAGCGATCGATCTGACCACCGGGGAATACGCCAAGGCGAAGAAGCCCGTTTCCATCCCACAGGCCGCGCAAAAGGATCTGCGCGCGCTGATTTCCGCGCCGGGCATGGTGGGGGCCTATGCATGGGCCGTGCTGGGGCCGACGCTGGCCTATGCGGCGGGGCTGATCGGCGAGGCATCGGATGATATCCTTGCCATCGATACGGCGATGAAGCTGGGCTATAATTGGAAATATGGCCCGTTTGAATTGATCGACCGGATTGGCGTGGCCGATTTCGTCGCGCGTTTGCAGGCCGAGGGGCGCGATGTTCCGGCGATCTTGGGCGTGGCGGCGGGCCGTCCGTTCTATCGCGTCGAGGAAGGCGTGCGCCAATATCTGGGCGCGGATGGCGAGTATCACGCGATTGCCCGGCCCGAGGGCGTGTTGCTACTGGAGGACATCAAGGCGGCATCCAAGCCCTTGCTCAAGACCGCCTCGGCGGCGCTGTGGGATATTGGCGACGGCGTGGTCGCGCTGGAATTCACTGGCAAGATGAACGCGCTTGACGGGGAGGTGATGAAGCTGATCGAGAAGGCGATTCCGCTGGTTGCCGAGCAGTACAAGGCGCTGGTGGTTTATAATGAAGGCTCGAACTTCTCGGCGGGCGCCAATCTTGGTCTTGCCATCTTTGCTATCAACATCGCCGCATGGGGCGAGGTGGAAAAGCTGGTCGCGGGCGGGCAGAAGGCGTATAAGGCGCTGAAATATGCGCCCTTCCCGGTGGTGGCCGCGCCCTTTGGCATGGCGCTGGGCGGTGGCTGCGAAATCTGTCTTAATGCCGACGCGGTGCAGGCGCATGCTGAAACCTATATCGGCCTTGTCGAATGCGGCGTGGGGCTGATCCCCGGTTGGGGCGGATGCGGTGAATTGATGGTCCGCGCGGCCGAAAGCCCCAAGGCGCCCAAGGGGCCGATGCCGCCGGTGGCCAAGGCCTTTGAAACGATCTCGACCGCAACGGTCGCCAAATCGGCGGCCAATGCCAAGGAGATCGGCTATCTGCGCCCCGGCGACGGCATCACCATGAACCGCGACCGTTTGCTGGCCGATGCGAAGGCACGTGCTTTGGCCATGGCCGAAGGCTATACGCCGCCCGCGCCGCCGGTCTTCCGCCTGCCCGGCGCCAGCGGCAAGACCGCGCTGGAACTGGCGGTGAAAGGTTTCCGTGCGCGCGGCATCGCCACGCCTTATGACGAGGTGGTGGCCGACAAATTGGCCACAGTTCTGACCGGAGGCGAGGCTGATGTGGTGGACATCGTGACCGAGGAGCAGTTACTCGCGCTGGAATTGCGCGAATTCATGTCGCTGGTGCGCGATAGCCGTACGCAGGCGCGGGTGGAGCATATGCTGACCACCGGCAAACCGCTGCGCAATTGACGCCGGGATAACAGGAGAGGTTTTATGCAGGTCTATACCGCCCCCTTGCGCGATATGCGCTTTGTGCTCAACGAATTGCATCAGGATGACGGCTTTGGCGGCCTGCCGGTGCATGAGGAATTTACCCAAGACTTGACCGACGCCGTGCTGGAGGAAGCCGCCAAGCTTTGTCAGGATGTGTTGTTGCCTATCAACCTTTCGGGCGATGCCGAGGGGTGCCGCTATGAAAATGGCGTGGTCACCACCCCCAAGGGCTTCAAGGAAGCCTATGACCAGTTCGTGCAAAGCGGCTGGGGCGGCCTCGTCATGCCGGTCGAATATGGCGGGCAGGGCCTGCCCGAGGCGGTGGGCAAGCTGGTCGAGGAAATGATCTGTGCGACCAATGTATCTTTCAGCCTCTATCCCGGTTTGACGGCGGGGGCGGTGACTGCATTGAACGCCTATGCCAGCGAGGAATTGAAGGCGGCCTATCTGCCCAAGATGATCAGCGGCGAATGGTCGGGCACGATGAACCTGACCGAGCCGCATTGCGGGACCGATCTGGGCCTGTTGCGCACCAAGGCCGAACCTGTGGGCGATGGCAGCTACAAGGTGACGGGCTCCAAGATCTTCATCTCGGCGGGCGAGCAGGATCTGACCAGCAATATCATCCATCTGGTGCTGGCGCGCCTGCCCGATGCGCCCAAGGGGGTGAAGGGGATCAGCCTGTTCCTGGTGCCCAAATTCATCCCCGATGCCGATGGCAATCCGGGCGCGCGCAATGGCGTGCGCGCCAGCGGGATCGAGCACAAGATGGGCATCAAGGCGTCGGCCACGTGCCAGATGCAGTTCGATGATGCCATCGGCTGGCTGGTGGGGCAGCCGCATCGCGGCCTTGAGGCGATGTTCACGATGATGAATGCCGAACGCGTGGGCGTGGGTATCCAAGGTCTGGGCATTGGCGAGGCGGCCTATCAGTCGGCGGTGTGGTATGCCAAGGACCGCTTACAGGGGCGTTCGCTCTCGGGTGCGAAATATCCCGATAAGGCCGCCGATCCGATCATCGTCCATCCCGATGTGCGCAAGAACCTGCTGACCATGCGGGCCTATAACGAAGGTTGCCGGGCGCTGGGCGCTTGGGTGGCGCGCGGGCTGGACGCGGAACGCCACGCGACCGATCCGGAAGTGCGCCAGCGGGCCGAGGATTTTGTCGCGCTGATGACGCCGGTGGTGAAAGCCTTGTTCACCGATCTGGGCCATGACAGCGCCAGTTTGGCGGTGCAGGTCTATGGCGGCCACGGCTATATCCACGAAAGCGGGGTCGAACAGTATCAGCGCGATGCGCGTATCGCCATGATCTATGAAGGCACCAATGGCATTCAGGCGCTCGATCTGGTCGGGCGTAAACTGGGCGCGCATATGGGCCGCTATCTGCGCAGCTTCTTCCACCCTGTTTCGGCCTTTATAGAGGAGAACAAGGGCGAAGGGCCGATGCAGAAGATGATCGAAGGCTTGGAAAAGGCCTTTGGGGCGCTTCAGCTTTCCACCGCGACCATTGCCGAAAAGGGCATGAAGGACGCCGAGGAAGCAGGTGCGGCGGCCACGGATTACCTGCGCCTGATGGGCCTTGTCGCCATGGCCTATTGCTTTGCCAAATCGACCAAGATCGCAGGGTTGCAGCTTTTCTTTGGCACCGAAGACAAGGCGTTCTACGAAACCAAGATCAAGACCGCGACTTTCTTCTTTGAAAAGATCCTGCCGCAGGCGACCACCCATTTCCTGGCCATCAAGGCGGGCAAGGGTTCGCTGATGGCCTTTGCCGAGGACGAGTTCTGATATGGATATCAATATCCCCCACAGCCTTGGCCGGGACGAGGCCAAGCGCCGCATCGAGGTGGGCCTGCCAAAGCTTGCCGCGCATATTCCGGGCGGGGGCAACCTCGCCTCGGAATGGAGCGGGGATTATGTGCTGGACATGACCATCACGGCGCTGGGCTCGCGTATTCCGGTGTCGCTGACCATCGAGGAGGATCGTCTGATCGGCAGCCTTGAAGTGCCGATGTTGATGAAGATGATGCAGGGGCAGGTGGCCGAATTCGTGAAAACGAGCGCGGCCAAAATGCTGGGCAAGGGTTAAGCCCTTTGAGAGGCGGCGGCCATCCCCCGCCGCCTCTCAATTTTTACGCCTCTCAATTCTTGTGCATATCCTTGTTGTTGCGCTCATATTCTTCTTCGATCTGCTTGGGCGGATCCTGCCAGCTGTCCCACGGCAGACCCTTCTTGAGCTGATAGGACCAGCGCTCCATCCATTCGATCCCGTCCTTGCCGACATAGGGATCGTGGGTTTGATAGGCCGGGTCGCGCATCGCATTTTCCAGAGTGACAGGTTTCAGCCGCCGCCGTTTCAAAATCGCGGACAATTCATCCAGACTGTCGGCGTTGAGCCGCGTATCGTGCAGCAGCATGACAAAGGCGATCTGGCGCCCGAACATGGCTTCGGACGCCTTTTGATACCAACTGATCGCGCGTTCGGTGTAATCGAGATATTGTTTGCGGATACGCAGCCGCCGCGCTTCCTCGTGACGTGACAGCGCATCCTCATAGGGTTCGGCAAACATCCAGTCGTCGGCATCGATCGTCACCGGCGCGATGCGATAGCCATGCTGGCCCAGCCAATGGGTGATCGCCTGTTTGGTGGCCAAAGGCGTGCCGGTTTCCAGATAGGGATGGCGGAACCAGCCCAGCTTCTTGCCCCGCGCGGCCAGCAATTCACGCGTCACCGGCTCGCCCTTGGCAATATCGTCAATATAGCCTTGCGCGCCCAGATCATTGGGCGATTCATGGCTGAACGTATGGTTGCCCAGATCCATTCCGCCGTTCAGCCACAGTTTCAGATTGGTGATCTGGCGCGCGCGCACCGCCTCGTCCAGTTTGGATTCATTGACAAAACCGATGGCGGGAATGTGATGGCGTTTCAGCCCGCGCAGCAATTCGCGGTTGATGAAATCCAGCCACGCCTGATCGTTGAACAGGCTGAGCCCCGGCAAATCGTCAAAGGTCAGCGCGACCTTGCCCATCTGTGCCGGAGGGGGCGACACCGGCTGCGCCTTTGCCCCGCCCGAAATCCCACCGGCCATTAATGCCAGCGCCAAGGCCGCACCCCAAAATCCGCGCATGCTTTACGTTCCCCGTCCGATCATTTGACAGGAGGATGCAGATCCACGCCGCCCTGCCATTCGCCCCCGATCGCCTGAATTAGCGCCACGGCGGCGGTCTGTTGGTTGACGGTATTCTGGATCAGGTTAACGCGGGCCGAATAGGCGGTGGCCTGCGCCGAGGAAACGCTGGTGAAATCCACGGTGCCGGCCTGATACTGGTTGCGGATGATGGTTTCGGCTTTGGCCGCCGATGCGTTGGCGGCCATGTAATGCGGCGCTTCGGCGCGATAGGCCGAGACCGCCGACAGGTTGGTTTCCACCTCCTGAAACGCATTCAACACGCTCTGGCGATAGGTGGCGACGGCGGCGTCATAGGCGGCGCGGGCTTGTGCCACCTTGGCCGAACGCGCGCCAAAATCGATCAGCGTCTGCGCCGCGCTGGCCCCCAGCGACCAGAGCGAGGTGGCCGCGCTGAACAGATTGCTCATCGTGGTGGAATTGGATCCGATGGATCCCGACAGGGTGATCGTCGGGAAAAAGGCCGAGCGCTGGATGCCGATGGCCGAATTGGCGGCGGCCACCAGCCTTTCGGCGTTGGCGATGTCGGGGCGGCGTTGCAGGATGTCGCCCTGCACCACGCCGGGAACGGCAGGGACCACATCACTCCACGCCGCCGGGGCCAGATGAAATGTCGAGGGATTTTCGCCCACCAGCACCGCAATCGCATTTTCATAGGACGCGCGCAGCCGGTCCAGATCACGCAGCGAGGCTTCGGCATTGGACAGGGTCGATTGCGCGCTTTGCACATCGGCCTCGCTGATCGTGCCGACCTTCAACTTGTTGCGCGTCACCTCCAGCGATTTGCGATAGGCCGCGACCGTGTCGGTCAACATCGCCTTTTGCGCATCAATGCCGCGCAGCTGGAAATAATTGGTCGCCAATGTGCCGCGCGCCGACAATGTTGCATTGGCCAGTGTGGCCGCCGATGCCAGTGCCTGCGCCTTGGACTGGCGCATCGTATCGGCCAATTTGCCCCAGATGTCGGGCGACCAGCTGGCGCTGCCGGTGGTTGAAATGGTGGTTCCGGTGCGGGTCACGCTGCCGCTGGAACTGGTGGTGGTACCGGTGCTGTTGGCGGCAAAGGTGCCGCTGCGTGTGTCGCTGGCGCTGGCGCTGATCGTGGGGAACAGGCTGGCGCGGTTGGCCCGTACCACCGCTTCGGCCTGCGCATAGGCGGCGCGGTAATAGGCGACGTTCTGGTTCGTCACCTCGACCTTTTCTTCCAGAGACGTCAGCACCGGGTCGTCAAACAGGCGCCACCATTGCCCCTTGGCCACATCATCGGCGGGCATGGCGGGGTTCCAACCCGGATCGCCTTTGAATGCGGCGGCGGGCGCGGCGCTTTGCGGCACATGATATTTGGGGGCCATGCTGCAACCCGACAGGGCCAGCGCCGTGGTCAGAATGAGGAGTGAGCGCTTCATCATATCAGGCTTCCAAAGGTTCAGCATCGCCATGGCGAGCCAACAGATGTTCATGGGGCGAACGGCGACGCCATTTGTCCAGCGCCAGATAAACCACCGGCGTGGTCAGCAGCGTCAACATCTGGCTGACGATCAAGCCGCCCACGATGGCAATGCCCAGCGGACGGCGCAATTCCGCCCCGTCACCAAACCCGATGGCCAGAGGCAGCGCGCCCAAAGCCGCGGCCAGTGTGGTCATCAGGATCGGGCGAAAACGCAGCAGGCTGGCCTCGCGAATGGCGTCAAACGAGGACATGCCCCGCGACCGTTCGGATTCGATGGCGAAATCGATGATCAGGATCGCGTTCTTCTTCACAATACCGATCAGCAGCACGACCCCGATCAGCGCGATAATGTCGAACTGCCCCCCCGTCACGATCAGGGCAAAGATCGCTCCCACGCCCGCCGAGGGCAGGGTGGAAAGCACCGTCAGCGGGTGGATCGCGCTTTCATACAGAATGCCCAGCACGATATAGATCGTGACGATCGCGGCCACGATCAGCAGCGGCATCGAGCTGGTTGACTGCTGAAACACCTTGGCGGTGCCGCCGAAATCGCCATGGACGCCGGCGGGCAGGGCAAGGCTGGCCTGCGTGGCGGCAATGGTCTGCGCGGCCTGGCCCAGCGAAAGGCCCGGCGGCAGGTTGAACGAGATAGTGGCCGAGGGTTCGCCATCGGTATGGCTGACGCTGGCCGCGGTCGAGGCGTTGGACCATGCCGCCACGGTGGAGAGCGGGATCTGGGTGGTGGCAGTCGCGCTCACCGCGCTGCCCCTGGCCGCATTGTTGCCCAGCGAGGCATTGGCGTTGGTGGCCGTGGTGGATGAGGACAATTTGCCCCCCACAGGCAGGTACAGGTTGTTCAGCGCCTCTGGCCGCCCGGAATAGATGGGGTCGGCCTCCATCACCACGTGATATTGGTTCAGCCCTTGATAGATCGAGGCGACCTGCCGCTGGCCAAAGGCGTCATAGAGCGTCTGGTCGATGGTGTTCATCGCAATGCCAAGGCTGGCCGCGCGGTTGCGGTCGACGGTGACATAGGTGCTGGCGCCTGCGTCCTGCTGGTCAATATCGACGTCGGTGATCGCTTGGGGTTGCGCCTTGAGGGCCTTGACCAGCTTTCCCCCCGCCTCGCGCAGCATCTGGGCGCTTTCGGCGTGCAGGACATATTGATAGGACGCGCTGGTCTGGCGCCCGCCCGCCTGCAAATCCTGCACCGGGTTCAAAAACACGCTGACCCCGCGTACCCGCGCCAGTTTGGGGCGCAGGCGGGCGATGACATCGGTGATCGGCGGGCGTTCGCCGCGCGGTTTGAGGTTCACGAACATAAAGCCCGAACCCGCGCGCCCGCCGCCCGTGAACGCCACCAGCGTCGCGACCGCCGGATCGGCCCGGATGATATTGGCCGCCTGCGTCAGCTTTTCCGAGGTGGCGGTAAAGGACATGGATTGATCGACGCGCAGGCCGCCGGTCATCGCCCCCGTATCCTGTTGCGGCAACAATCCCTTGGGCGCGACCACGATCAGGAACACGTTCAAAATCACCGCGCCCAGCAAAAGCAGCAGCACCGGTCCGCGATGGTTCAAGGCCCAGTCCAGCCGCCGCGCATAACGGGCATGAAGCCCGTCAAAGAACCGACGAGAGGCACGGAAAACCGCATTGTCCTTTTCCGTCCCCGGCGCGGCCAGAATGCGGCTGGCCAGCATGGGCGTCACGGTCAGGCTGGCGATCAGGCTGATCCCCACCGCCGCCGTCATGGTCAGCGCAAATTCGCGCATCAACCGCCCCATCACCCCGCCCATGAAGATCAGCGGCACAAACACCGCGACCAGCGACAGTGAGATGGACAGCACGGTAAAGCCCACCTCGCGCGCGCCGCGCAGGGCGGCGGGAAAGGGCTTCATCCCTTCTTCGACATGGCGGGCGATGTTTTCGACCACCACGATGGCATCGTCGACCACAAAGCCCGTCGCCACGGTCAGCGCCATGAGCGAGAGATTGTCGAGCAGGAACCCCGACAGATACATCACCCCCAGCGTGCCCAGCAGCGACACGATCACCGCCGCCGCCGGGATCAGCGTCGCGCGCCAGCTTTGCAGAAACACGCTGACCACCACGACCACCAGCAGCGTGGAGACGAGCAGCGCGATTTCCACCTCATGCAGGGATGAGCGGATGGTGATCGTGCGGTCGGTGGCGATAGACAATTTGATATCAGCGGGCAGCAGCGCCTGAAGCGCCGGCACCTGCGCGCGCAAAGCGTCGACCGTTTCGACGATATTGGCGTCGGGTTGGCGCGTGACGATGATCGGCACCGACTTTTTGCCGTTGAACAGGCCCATCGTGTGCAATTCTTCCGGCCCATCGACCACGCGGGCAATGTCGGACAGGCGCACCGGGGCACCGTTGCGCCATGCGATGATCATCGGCGCAAAGTCAGCAGCCTTTAACGCCGCGGCATTGGAATAGATTTGCCAGGCCAGACCGCCCTTGGAAATGTCGATCCCTTCCAGCACGCCCCTTGGCCGATTGGCGCTGGCCGATTGCAGGGCGGTGCGTACATCCTCCAGCCCGATGCCGGCCTGCGCCAATTGCATCGGGTTGATTTCAATCCGCACCCCCGGCAAAGCCGCGCCGCCCAGTTCGACATTGCCCACGCCCTTTACCTGCAACAGCTTTTGCTGAACGATATTGGACACCGCATCGTAAATCTGATCGGGCGTGCGGGTCGGGCTGGTCAGGGCAAGGATCAGGATCGGCGCATCGGCCGGGTTCATCTTGCGATAGGTGGGATTGGTTTTGAGCGTTGAGGGCAAATCGGCGCGCGCGGCGGCAATGGCGGCCTGAACATCGCGGGCGGCCCCGTCGATGTTGCGGTTGAGGTCAAATTGCAGCACGACTTGCGATGAACCCAGCGACGATCGCGAGGTCATTTCCGTCACGCCCGCAATCGTGCCCAATCGCCGTTCCAGCGGGCTGGCCACGGTGCTGGCCATGGTTGACGGACTCGCGCCGGGCATGTTGGCCTGCACCATGACGGTGGGGATGTCCACGCGGGGCAAAGGAGCGACGGGCAGCTGGAAAAACGCCGCAATCCCCGCCAGCGCCAGGCCGATGGTCAGCAGGATCGTGCCGACGGGCCGCCGGATAAAGGGGCCGGAGATGTTCACGCAGGCAACTCCCCATGGCCCTTGCGCGCGGCGCGGCGTTCACGCCAGTTTTCAAAGGCAAGGAAGATCACCGGCGTGGTGAACAGGGTCAGGACTTGCGACAGGATCAGGCCCCCCGCAATGGACAGGCCCAAAGGTTGGCGCAATTCATGACCCATGCCCGACCCGAAAATCATAGGCACCGCTGCGAACAGCGCGGCAAAGGTGGTCATCATGATCGGGCGGAAACGCAGATGCGCGGCGCGCTTGATCGCTTCTTCGGCGCCCATGCCTTCTTCGCGCATGGCCGCGATGGCAAAGTCGATCATCATGATCGCGTTCTTTTTCACAATGCCGATCAGCAGCACGATGCCGATAATGCCGATCACCCCCAACCCATAAGAGGTCAGCGCCAGCGCGATCAGCGCCCCCACGCCCGCCGAGGGCAGGGTGGAGAGGATCGTGACGGGATGGATGAAACTCTCATACAGCACGCCCAGCACGATATAGACCGTGATGATCGCGGCCAGCACCAGCACCAGTTCATTGGCCAGCGCCGAACGGAATGCCGAGGCCGACCCCGAAAAATCCATCGTCAGCGACGAAGGCATACCCAGATCCTTGGCCACCTGTTCGATCCGGTCCACCGCATGGCCCAGCGACACGCCCGGCGTCACGTCAAAGCCGATCGTGGCCGAGGGGAATTGCCCTTCACGCGCCAGAACCAGCGGGCTGGTCCCTTCGCGGATCGTGGCGATTGTGCCCAGCGGCACCTGCGTGCCCGAGGACAGCGGGATATAGAGCTGTTGCAGGCTTTGCGGATCGGACAACATTTGCTGATTGGCCGACAGGATCACGCGGTTCTGGCTGGATTGGGTATAGATGGTCGAGATGATGCGCTGGCCAAAGGCATCGTACAGGGCATTATCGACGCTCAGCACCGAAAGGCCCAGACGCGCGGCGGCGTCGCGGTTGACGTCCACGATCACGCTGCGCCCTTCGCCCAGCGCCGGCGCGTTGACATCGCGCAGCGAGGCTTCCGAATTCAGCGCCTTGGCCAGTTTCAGGCCCCAGGTGTTGACCGTCGCCTGATCCGCGCCATGCAGGGCAAAGCGATAGGGCGTCAGGCCCGTTTCGGTGTCGATGGTCAGATCCTGCACCGGCTGGAAATAGAGTTGAACCCCCGCCACGCCCGATGCGCGATCCCGCAAAGAGGCCATGATCGCCTCCTGACCTTCGCGCTCGCTGATGGGTTTCAGGTTAATGACCATCCGGCCCTGATTGACGGTGGTGTTGGTGCCATCGACGCCCACGCTGGAGGACAAGGATTCCACGCCCGGATCTTCGAGCATCTTGGCCGCCACCTGCTGTTGCAACTGGGCCATGCGGGTAAAGCTGATGTCTTGCGCCGCGACGAGTGTGACGCGGATTTGGCCGGTGTCCTGCGTCGGGAACAGGTTCTTGGGAATGCCCCAGAACAACAGGGCCGTAAACGCCACCGACCCGGCAAAGACCAGCATGGTCAGCCCCGAACGCGCCATCACCCAGCCCAGCGCGCGGGCATAGGCGGCGGCAAGGCGGTCGAATTGATGCATCGCCTTGTCCACGATCGCAAAGCGGCGTTCTTCATGTTCCGGTTTCAACCAGCGCGCCGCCAGCATCGGCACGGCGGTCAAGGCCACAAGAGCGGAAAGCGCGATGGTGACGGCCAGCGAAATAGCAAATTCACGGAACAACCGCCCCACCACATCGCCCATGAACAGCAGTGGGATCAGCACGGCAATCAGGCTGACGGTCAGGCTGATGATGGTAAAGCCGATCTCGCTGGCGCCTTTGAGCGCCGCGTCAAAAGGCTTCATCCCTTCCTCGACATAGCGGGCGATGTTTTCGATCACGACGATGGCGTCATCGACCACAAACCCGCTGGCGATGGTCAGCGCCATCAGCGTCAGATTGTTGATCGAAAAGCCCAGCGCCCACATCGCCGCAAAGGCCCCGACCAGCGACAGAGGCACCGAAATCGCCGCCACCATCGTTGCGCGCATGCTGCCCAGAAACAGGAAGATCACCAGCACGACCAGCAGCACGGCCAGAACCAGTTCAAACTGCACATCCTCGACGCTGGCGCGGATGCCCTCGGTACGGTCGGTCAGAACCTTGACCTTCACATCGGCGGGCAATTGCGCGGTCAGGTCCGGCAGGGCCGCCTTGATCGCGTCAACCGTGGCGATGACATTGGCGCCGGGCTGGCGCTGCACGTCGATGATGACGGCGCTTTGTTTGTTCATCCAACTGGCGGTGCGGGTGTTTTCCACGCCCGATTCCACGCTGGCCACATCGGACAGGCGGATTGGCGCGCCATTGGCATAGGAGACGACCAGATCGGCGTAATCCTTCGCGCTGCCCAATTGATCATTGGCGTCGATGGTCCAGCTTTTGGTGGCCCCGTCAAAGCTGCCCTTCGCCATGTTGACATTGGCGTTGGAAATCGCGCTGCGGATGCTTTCGAGGCTGAGGCCCCGCGTCGCCAGCGCGCCGACATTGGCGATGATCCGCACGGCGGGGCGCTGTCCGCCCGACAGGCTGACCAGACCCACGCCGGAAACCTGCGCGATCTTGTTTGAAAACTGCCGCTCGACAATCCCCTGCACCTCGCCCAGCGGGCGGGTTTTGGATGATACGCCAAGGGTAATGACCGGCGCATCGGCGGGGTTCACCTTGGCATAGACCGGCGGCGCGGGAAGGTCCGATGGCAGCAGGCTGTTGGCCGCATTGATCGCGGCCTGCACCTGTTGCTCGGCCACATCCAGCGCCATGTTAAGATCGAATTGCAGCGTGATGACCGAGGCCCCGCCCGATGAATTCGACGTCATGCGGGTCAGGCCCGGCATCTGGCCGAATTGCCGCTCCAGTGGACTGGTGACGGTTAATGCCATCACATCCGGGCTGGCCCCGGGATAGAGCGTGCGCACCTGTATCGTGGGATAATCAACCTGCGGCAGGGCCGAGAGCGGCAATTGCTTCCACGCGATGAAACCGGCCAGCAAGAGCGCGATCATCATCAACGTGGTGGCCACAGGGCGCAGGATGAAGGGCCGCGAAGGGCCGCCGCTTGCGGGTTCTGCGGTCACAGGTTCGACGGGCGCGCTCATTGGGCTGCCTTGCGCTTGCCCTTTGCCCCTTGCGGTCCTCCGGCGCCGGCCAGACGCACGGTTGAACCGTCATCCAGCCCATCCGCGCCTTCGGCCACCACCATCTGACCCTTGGCCAATCCGCCAAGGATCGCGGTGTTCTTGCCATCGCTGGGCCCGACCTTGACCACGGTCAGTTTGACCTTCTTGTCCGATTGCACCACGAAAACGAAATCGCCCGGCGCGCCGTGACGCAGCGCCGAAACCGGCACCACCGGCACCTGACGCAATGTATCAACCAGCATCTTTACATTGACGAACTGATTGGGGAACAAAGCCTTGGCCGAGGCGGGGTTGCTGAAACGCGCCTTGGCCTTGATCGTGCCGGTGGTCGTGTCGATCTGATTGTCAAAGGTCGAGAAAGTGCCCTGCGCCAACTGCGTCTTGCCATCCTGATCATAGGCGATGACGGGCAATCCGCTGCCCTTGGCGGCAATGGCGTTGAGATCACCCTGCGGCACGGTAAAGGCGACATCGATGGGATCGGTGCGCGTGATCGTGGCAATGCCCGCCGTATCGGACGGGGTGACATAGGCGCCCACCGAAACCTGACGCAGGCCGATGCGGCCCGAAAATGGCGCCTTGACCGCGGTATATTGCAAATTCAGCTTGGCCGTGCCGACGGCGGCGCGGTCGGCGGCAACGGTGCCTTCCAACTGGCCCACCGTGGCGCGCTGGGTGTCGAGTGTCTGGCGCGCGACTGAATCCTGCGAGGCCAGCGTTTCATAGCGCTTGAGGTCAAGTTTCGCCGAATTGAGCTGCGCCATGTCCTTGGCCAGCGTCCCTTCGGCCTGCGCGAGGCTGAGGCGATAGGGGCGCGGGTCGATCTGGGCGATCACCTGTCCTTCGCGCACCATCTGGCCTTCGGTGAACTGGATCGAGAAAACTGTGCCCGACAATTGGCTGCGCACGGCGGCCGAATCGATGGGGGTGACCGTGCCGATGGCGTTGACCTGTACCGGCATGTCGCCCAATCCCACCGGCACCGCCGACACCGCCGCCGCCGGACGGCCCGATCGCGCGTTCTTTTGCGCACCCGCGCCTGCAAACCATTTGCCGATCAGCGCCACGGCCACCAGCCCCAGCACCACCATGACATAGGCCAGCCAACGCTTGCGGGGGGGCTGGTCTTCGGGCGAAGGATAGGTCTGGACATCGGACATGAAGGACACTCCATCGGCGGCGAGGCCGGTGTTTCAAAAAGGTATCAGGGCACGGCAAGCGATCCAGACTTGCCGGGCCATGACATTGGGCAGAATGCGGCGGGCTGACAACGAAGAAAGTATCGTCAATTGCAACAGAACGTATCAAAACAGACAGGCGCGCCCGATCAGGGCCGCGATACGGCCTTCGGCATGGTGGCTAATGCGCGAACCCGGCTTTTGTTGCTGGGCAGTTTGCCCGGACGGCAATCGCTGGCGGCGGGGCGCTATTACGCCCACCCGCGCAACCAGTTCTGGCGGCTGCTGTCACCCGTTGTCGGGGCGGATCTGGTGGCGATGGATTATGATGCGCGGCTCTCGGCGTTGTTGGGCGCGGGCATCGGATTGTGGGATGTGGTGGAAAGCGCAAGGCGGCGCGGCAGTCTGGATGCCGACCTGCGCGAGGTGGAGGCGCGGGATTTGCGCAGCGCGGTGGCTGGTTTGCCTGCCCTGCGCGCGATGGCGTTCAACGGGGCCAAGGCCTACGCCATCGGACGGGCGCAATTGGGGGGCGATCCGCCCGTGCCGCTGATCGCCCTGCCATCCAGCAGCCCGGCCCATGCGGTGGGGTTGGGTGTGAAGCAACCGGCGTGGGAGGCGTTGGGGGTGTGGTTGTGATGGATATTGGGGGTTGGCGGTTTAGAGTGTTAGTGTGCCTCCGGCGGGCAAAGGGCGGGGGCCCTTTGCAATCCCGATGACCCGCTTCAGAGGGCTGCGGAAGCCATTACATGGATGTCGGTGGGCGCTTGTTCCAGCAGCACGACAATCGGATGCTTGGTATAGGGCGCGCAGCCGAGCCCGAAGGCAAATACATCCAAGTTTTTGCCATCCCAAACGATGTTCAGCTTTGGATTTCTAACGGGATATACGGCTCGAACCAAATAAGGGTGCAAGTTTGGCTGGCCTTTTAAACCGCCGAATCGACCCGTGAAGGCTTCAGCTTCACGAGCTTTCAGGCTGACATATGGGTGAAAGGCCAGCTTTGTGATCGCTTCATCCAATTTCGCAATCACCAGATGAACGCGCTCTGCGCTCAATGGTTCGGTGACAGGGGATCCATTGCTTTGCCTTAGCCACTCATTGGAGGTGGAAGCGTTGCAAACCGGCGCCTCGCTTGCGTGAGCCGTGGAGATGAGGCCAGCCATCAAAAGTGGCATCCATCCAAGGGTGAAATACCGAAGCATCATTCGATATTTAGGCGCAGAGCATCCGGTCGTCCATCATATTGCGCCGCCGTTTTAGCCGACATCGACAGTATCGGGATTGCAAAGGGCCCCCGCCCTTTGCCCGCCAGAGGCATCTTTAAATTCTCACCACCCCCCGCCAAGCGCGAGGAACAGGTTGATCTGATCCAGCACCAGCGTTTCCTTGGCAGCCTGCTCACGTTGCGCGGCCAGAAGCGCGGTGTTGCGCCCGCCGATGTCGACTTGGGCTGCTGCCTTCCCGCCCTCGCGCAATCGGCGGAGTTGGTCGGCGGTTTCATCGGCGGCCACGCGGGCCTCGGTCAATGAAACGAGACGGTTGTGGTTTTCGCCATAGGTGCTGATCGCGGTTTGCACCTCGCGCAGGGCGTTGAGCACCTTGCCATCGAACACGGCCAGAGCGCGGGCGGTATCGGCCTTGGCGGCGCGGACCTTGGCGCGGGGGCCGGCGCTGGGGAAATTCCAGCGGATCAGGCCCGCGATGCTCCAGCGGTTGGCGGCGGCCTGTCCCAGATCGGCCAGAAGGCCGGTCGTGCCGCCGGTCAGGCCGATGCCGATCTGCGGATAGAGTTCGGCGGTGGCCACGCCGATGCGCGCCGTTGCGGCGGCCAATTGGCGCTCGGCGGCGCGGATGTCGGGGCGCCGCGCGATCAGGGCCGCGCCATCGCCGGTGGGCAGCGGCTGCGACAATTTGGGCAGGTGGTGACACGCTTCGGCCTCACGCGGGTATTCGTCGGGCGTGCGGCCCATCAGAAAGGCAAGGCGATAGAGCGCCGCGCGCGACTTGATCTTGTCGAGCGGCAGGGCCGCCCGTGCGTCGGCCAGACGGGCCTTGGCGGCGGAAACCTCGATCGCGCTGCCCCGTCCTTCGGCCTGCAACCGTTCGGCAAATTCGACCAGTTTTTCCTGCACCTCGACCGAATGTTCGACGATGGCTTCCATTTCCTGTGCGCCGCAGACCTCGACATAGGACCGCGCAACCTCGGCGGCCAATGTCACCTTGACCGCATCGGCCAGAGCGCCCACGGCGGCTTCATCGGCGCGGGCGGCTTCGGCCCCGCGTTTCAGGCGGCCGAACAGGTCGAACTGATAGCTGACCCCGCCGCCCACCGCGCCAAGGTTCATCACCGGCAGCGGTTCGGTCAGCAGATAGGATTCGCCCGAAAGGCGCGCGCGCTGGGCGGCGGCATCGACGGAGAATTCCGGCTCATTGGCGCCCTCTGCCGCCTCGGTCATCGCGCGGGCACGGCCCAACGATGCCGCCGCCACGCGCAATTCGGTGTTGGCGGCCAAAGCCTGTTCTTCCAGCCGATCCAGCACCGGATCATCATACAGATGCCACCAGCGCGGGGGCAGGGGGGCAAGCTGTGTCATGCCGTCGGCTTGGGACAGCTTGGCCGAAACGGGTTTGGGCGCCTGATAATTGGGGCCCATCACGCAGCCGGAAAGCGCCAGCGCGGTGCAGGCCGTCAGAAGACCCCGCTTCACTTTGCACCATCCCGCGCCAGCGTGACCGAGGCCGTCCGCCCGGCAATCAGGGCGATATCGGCGGGCGGATTGTCCAGCTTGATCCGCACCGGCACGCGCTGGGCCAGACGGACCCAGCTGAACGAAGGGTTGATCGCGGGCAGCATCTTGGAACTGGCCAGGCGATCGTGATCCTCGATGGCTGCGGCCAGCGAGACGACATGGCCCTTCATCGCCTTGCTCTCGCCCATCATGCGGATCGTGGCGGCTTGGCCCACATGGACATGGGGCAATTTGGTTTCCTCAAAATAGCCCTCAACGCGCAGGGATGCCGTGTCGATCAGCGCCATGACCGGGGCGCCCGCGCTGACATAATTGCCCACGCGCAGGTTGAGGTCCGACATATGGCCATCGGTCGGGGCCAGAACCCGCGTGCGCGCCCGGTTGAGCAGCGCCAGATCGCGTGCATCGCGCGCGGCGGTGACGCGGGCCTCGGCTTCGGCCAGCATCGCACTGGCCTCGGCGGCCTTGGCCTGTGCTTCGGCGGCCTTGGACTGGCTCTGTTCGGTGGATTCGGCGGCGACCAATTCGCCCAGCTTCTGGTTGCGGGTCGCGTCGCGGCGGGCCTGTGTCAGAACGACATTGGCGCTCTGGATCGCGGCGCGGGCGCGGGTGACATCGGCTTGCGCGCTCTGCAACTGGCTGTCGGCCTGACGGATGGCCAGATCGAAGCGCGCCGGGTCGATCTGGAACAGGACGTCGCCCTTATGCACGGCCTGATCGTGGGTCACAAACACCTGTGTCACCAATCCGGCCACGTCGGGCGCGACCTGAACCACATCGGCGCGGATGCGGCCATCGCGGGTCCATGGATCGGCCTGATAATAGGTGATCAGCGCCCGCCCCGCCACAAATGCCGCGGCCACCAGCGCGCCAGTGACAGCATAGCGGAGGATCTTTTGGCCGGTGGGTGAAAGCGAGGGAGTCATGACAAAGGTCCGTGCAACAGAGAAGGCACAAGCGGGGGCAGCCACAGCGTGACCAGCGCCCAGACGAGGATGAACATCGCGGTATCAAACAACACCGGATGCCACACAAAACGATAAAAACGGATGGCGATCAGCAAGCGATGCAACAACAGCGCAATCAGCAAAGCGATACAGCCATGCACAGGAGCCGCATCGATATAGATGCCGCCAAGGATATATTCAGCGCTCATGCGGAACCTCCGGCGCGAAAGGCGGGGGCACCCGGAAACAGATTGCGGCGCAGCGCCACCAGCGCGGCGCGCCCCTGTTCCGGTTCTGTGATCAATGTGGCCGAGCTTGCCAGTTGCGGCAAGGGCTGGCTTTGCGTCAAACGCAGCGCGACATCGATGGCGTCCAGCATTTCGGGCGGCGCCTTGACCTCCGCCTTGCTGGACCAGAGTTGCACGCCAAGGCGCAGCAGATTGTCGAGCGCGGCTGACAGGGCCGGCGGCGCGGCGGCGCGCAGGTGCTGGATCTGGACAATGTTCATCGCGATGCGAATGTCGCGCAGGCCCGCTGTCGCCGTGTCGGTTTCCGCGCTCAACCGCTGGGTGATCAACGCCAGTTGGTCCGTGCTGCGACCCAGCGCCGCCAGCGGATCGGGCGGGGTGGTCGCACGCGCCAGCGAGACCAGATTGCGCCGCATCCGCCGCCCCAACCGGGCGATGGCCACATCCTTGCTGATCGTGGTCAGGCCCGCCGTCATCCCGGCGGCCACGATCATTGCCACGAATTGGGCAAGGTTGGTGTTGAGGAAATGCGCGAAATCGGCGGTATAGGTTTCCTGAAGCGCCAGCGTGCTGCAAAAACCCATCATCAGCGCCAGCGAGAACAGACCATAGCGCGGGTTGGGCAACAGGCTGCCAAAAATCAGCAGACAGGGGGAGAGCACCAGCGCAAGTTGAAAGAACCCGTCGATCTGGGGCAGGACATAGAAGAGATAAAAGCCGGCCAGCGGCATGGCCGCCATGGTCGCCGCGCCGAAATTGAGGATCGCGGGCACCGGATTGTCCATGGCCGCAAACAGACAGCAGAACACGCCCGCCATCGCCGCCGCCGACGCGCCATCATTCCAGCCCGACAGGATCCAGATCGCGCAGACCACCACAATGGTCAGCGTCGCCGCCACGCCCGCGATCAGCGCCGAAAGCGGATCGGCATGCAATTCGATCGTGCCCTTCTGCTCGTTTGCCGTCAGGGGCGAGGGGCTTTGCGGATGGGCCAGATGGGCGAGCAGCGAGTCGCATTCGTCGAGCAGCACGCCCGCCTGACGCCGCCGCAATTCATAGCTTTCGCGCAGCAGGCCGTTCCACGCATCATCCCCGTCGCCGATGGCGCGTCGCCGGTCCGCCATGCCCGACAGCACCGGCAGCAACAGCAGGATGCGGCGCAAAAGCGCCTGAACGCTGGACGTTGCCTCGCGCCAATGCGACGTGTCAAAGGGGATATGTGTGGCCAGCAAGGTGCAATCCACCGCATCCACCGCCAATTGCTGACGATCGCGCAGCGATGTGGTCAATTCTGCCCCGGCCAGAATATCGTCATACCACGCCCGCGCATCGGCCAGCCAGCGCTTGAGGCGCGGCTCCAATGCGGTGGCCACCGATTTGGGCCATAACAGGCTGTGCGCCAGTGTGGCGCAGGTGATGCCCAGCACGATTTCGGTGACGCGCGCCACGGCAATGTCAAACACGGCCTCGGGACGGGACACGGCTGGAAAACCAATGATCGCAGCGGTATAGCCCGCCAGCATCAGCATATAGGCCCGCGGCGAACGGTCGAGCAGCGAGATCGCCAGCGTGCCCCCAACCCACAGCGCGAGGGCCAGGCTGAGCAGTTCGGGCCATTCCACCAGCATCGGCACCAGCGCCACCGCCATCGTGGCGCCGCCGCCTGTGCCGATCACGCGATAGATCGCCTTGGACCGGGTTGCGCCCGACAGCGGGCTCGATACGATATAGGCTGTGCTCATCGCCCAGAACGGCATGGGCAGCCCGACGAACAGGCTGATCCACAGCGCCAGAAGCGCGGCAAAAGCAGTCTTTGCGGAATAGGACCAAGCCGACCAGTTGGGAAAGGTCATGGCCGAACGCCGCGAGCAGAAGGGGGCAACAGTTTGATCACTGGGGCGACTCAGAGGGGGGGACACCTGTGCCTTAGGCCCCCTCTCAGTTGCATACCATACAGCAGTCTGGCGTTTAGCCATAAAATTATTTATGGAATGGCTTATGTCGCTCCAACACCTCCGCACTTTTGTCGAAGTCTATCGCCAGCGTTCGATCAGCGGGGCCGCGCGCAGCCTTGGTCTGACGCAACCGGCGGTTTCGCAACATATCGCAGCCCTTGAGGCCGCGATCGAGCGCGACCTGTTCGAGCGGCAACCCAAGGGTGTGATCCCGACCCTGGCCGGTGAGGAATTGGCCGCGAGTCTGGGGGATCGCTTGGATATTGCCGAGGCGGCGCTGGCCGCGGCGCGGGCGCGATCCTCGGATATGACCGGATCGGTGCGGTTGATCGGGCATGGCGATTTCCTTGCCGAGGTGGTGGCGCCGCGCCTGTTGCCGCTGCTCCATTCAGGGCTGCGCATCAGCCTGCATACCGGGGATCGCGAGGCCATTCGTAAAGGTCTGGTCGAGGGCAATTATGATCTGGGTCTTTCGGCCTATAATCTTCAGGATCGCCGTTTGCGCAGCGCGCGCATCCATGAGGAACGCGTTTACGCCGTGGCCGCCCCGCGCGTGGCGGCGCGGATCATGGCCGCGCCCGATCTGCGCCGGGCGTTAATGGCAGAGCCTGTTCTGGCCTATCATCTCGAACGCCCGCTGGTGGAAGATTGGTTGACCGACAACCGCCTGCCCGGTCCCCCGGTCAGCCCCGCCGTGGTGGGACAGGACTTGCGGTGTCTGCGCAGCTTGCTGATGCAGGATTTTGGCTGGTCCGCTTTGCCCGGCTATCTCTGTGCGGATTTGATTGCGCGGGGTGAGTTGGCCGAAATCACCGCGCCTGTGGAACGGCCGGTTCACGCCTATTCGCTGGTGTGGTCGCCTGCTGCTTTGCGGCATCCGCGTGTGGCCTTTGCCAGAAATGCGTTAATGGCCGGCGGATTTCCCTAAACGGCACATTTACCAACCGCTTTGTCGCAAAATGTCGTAATTTCCACTAGGCAGCCCGTCTCCTGTGCTTAAAAGGGGTTGGGCAATGGCGGGGGCCTGAGCTGGGGGTTTTTTGAATGTGGGGAAAGACCGGATTCGGTCGCAGGGCTGGGAATAAGGGGCTGACCGGAGGGCTGGCGCTGGTTTGCGCTTTGGCGGCAACACCGGCTATGGCGCAAAGTGTGGAGCAGGCCTCTTCCTTCTCGCCTGATCAAGCTGTTACGGTGGATCAGGGCGCGTCGATGGTCGGCGCGGCGGTGGCGGATGGGCCGATCATCGACACGACCGGCGTTGCGAGTGCGATGAATGGCGCGATGAATGGCGCGGATGATAGCGCGCTTGCGCCCCAGGACCATGCCGCATCCAATGCACCGTCGCGCAATGGCGCGCACCATGAGGAAGAGCCGGGGATCGTGGTGTCCTCGCGTCCCCTGGCGCCCGACCCGGCCAGGGCGATCAACATGGCCTCCTTTGCCGTGACGCAGGCGCTCGACAGTGCGGTGCTTGAACCTTTTTCCAAAGGGTATGAGGCGGTCGTGCCTTCGCCTGTGCGCGATGGCATTCACAATGTGCTTTATAACCTGCGCGAACCGGTGATTGCCGCCAATTATCTGATGCAGCACAAGATCGGCAAGACGGGCGAAACCATCGCCCGCTTTGTTATCAATTCGACCATTGGTTTGGCCGGTATCTTTGATATGGCCAAGCGCAAGCCGTTCAAGCTTGGCTATCATGAGAATGGCTTTGCCGACACGCTGGGTTTTTATGGCGTGGGTAACGGGCCGTATATCTTTATGCCCTTGTTCGGTTCAACGACCTTGCGCGACCTTGCGGGGCGGATTGTGGACCGCGCGGCATTGCCCACCGCGATTGGCGGCAATGTGATCCCCGCAGCGGCTCTGGTGCCGATGATTGTGCTTGGCATCGTTGACCGCCGGTTGGTCAACAAGGATCGGATCAAGCAGGAACGCGAGGCGGCAGACCCCTATACGACCACGCGTGACAATTATCTGCGCCGCCGGGCCAAGCGTATCGAGGAATTGCGCCACCCCAATGGGACGGAAACGCCGCCGGAAGAATAAAAAAGGGGGCCGCATTTGCGCCCCCTTTTCCTTTTGACCATCCGCTGCGGGATCAGCCTTCGTCCGCCGCGGCGATGAACAGGCATTGTTCAACCCGCGTGGTCCAGATCAACCCGTCGCCCTGACGCGCGGTGCGGGTGGTCTGGCGGATCGTGTCGTAGATCGGCTTGGCGTTGGCTTCATCCACGACGATATAGACCATGGATTTGGGCGAGAAATCGACCAGATCCTGTTTGATCGTCCATGGGTTGTTGCCCAATTTTCCGCTGCCGCTGCACCCTTCGACCTTGGCCACGGTCATGCCGGGAAATTCGGGCAAAAGGCGCAGGGCCGCGCGCAGCATCTCGACCCTGCTGGGGCGCACCACGGCGCGGATTTCAATCATGGCCATCGCGAATTCTCCCTCAGGCTTCCACGCGTTCAACGTCAAAGAAGCGATAGATGGTGGGCAGCACCACCAGCGTCAGCACGGTCGAGGTGATCAGCCCCCCGATTACCACAATGGCCAGCGGCTTTTGCACTTCCGACCCCGGCCCGGTGGCGAACAGGAAGGGGATAAGGCCCAAAAGCGCCACCGTTGCCGTCATCATCACCGGGCGAAAACGCAGGGTTGCCCCCTGAACCACCGCCTCGCGCACTGATTTGCCCTCGTCACGCAGGTTGCGGATATAGGAGACCAGCACCACGCCATTGAGCACCGCAATGCCCCAGAGCGCGATAAAGCCTACCGAGGCTGGCACCGACAGATATTCCCCCGTCACCGCCAGCCCCACGATCCCGCCGATCGATGCAAAGGGCAGCACCAGAATGATGAGCGAGGCCAGACGCAGCGAGTTGAACAGGACAAACAACAGGAAGAAGATCGCCGCCACCGTGATCGGCACGATGATCATCAAATGGCCCAGTGCGCGTTCCATGTTCTGGAACTGGCCGCCCCATTCGAGGTAATAGCCTTCGGGCAGCTTGATCTGCGCATCGACCTTCTGCTGCAACTCGGCCACGAAACCGCCAAGGTCGCGGCCCTTGACGTTCATGCCGATGACGATGCGGCGCTTGCCCATTTCGCGGCTGATCTGGGCCGGGCCGTCCGACACGATGACATTGGCAACGTCGGCAAGCCGCGCCTGCGCCCCGCCCGGCGAGGTAATCAGCAGGTTCGAGATCGCATCAATATTGTTGCGATAGGCTTCGGGCAGGCGGACGATGCCGGGGAAACGGCGCTCGCCTTCGAACACTTCGGTCGCCACCTTGCCGCCCACCGCCGTTTCGAGCAGGTCATTCACATCGGCCACGTTCAGGCCAAAGCGGGCCAGCGCCGCACGGTCGATTTCGATCGAGAGATATTGCTGGCCGCTGACCTTTTCGATGCGAAGATCCTCGGCGCCCTGAAGCGATTGACCCACGCGGGCGATGTCTTCGGCCACGCGCTTCAATTCGTCCATGTCATCGCCGAACACCTTGACCGCGATGTCCGAACGCACGCCGGTCACCATTTCGTCCACACGGTCGGAAATGGGCTGGGCCATGACGATCTGTACACCGGGAAGCTGTTTCAGCTTTTCACGCATCGCATCGGCAATGTCGTCCTGATTCCATCCCTTGGGCCATTCATCGCGCGGTTTCAGGCTGACGATGGGGGTGGATTCGTTCGGCCCCTGCGGGTCGGCCGGGCTTTCGCCGCGACCCACGCCCGAAACGGCCGATTTGACGCCGGGCACCTGCATGACAAGGCGCATGCCCTCCATTTCAATCTTGATCGATTCATCGAGCGAGATGTTGGGCACGCGGTTGATGCCGGGCACGACCGACCCTTCCTTCATTTCGGGAATGAAGGCCGTGCCAAGGAAGGGCAGGATTGCCAGCGTCGCCAGAAACCCTCCCACGGCCAGCGTGATCGTGCGCTTTTCATGACCCAGCGCCCAATGCAGCATCCGCAGGTAATATTTCTTCATCACCTTGATGACGCGGGTGTCGTGGTCCTCTTCGTCGCCACCATGGCCATCGCCATGGGCCTTGGGCGCCTTGAGCAGATAGGAAGACAGCACCGGCGTCACGGTCAGCGACAGCACCAGCGAAATTGCCAGCGCAATCGCGATCGTATAGGCCAGAGGCGCAAACATCTTGCCCTCCATCCCCTGCAACGTCATCAGCGGCAGGAAGACGAGGATGATGATCCCCACGCCAAAGATCACGGGCGTTGCCACCTCGACCACGGCGCGCAGGATGATGCGGACCTTGCTCTCGCCTGTATTGCGCGCACGGCCCAACAGGAGGAAGGCGTTTTCCACCACCACCACCGAACCGTCGACCATCAGACCGATGGCAATGGCCAGCCCCCCCAGCGACATGAGATTGGCCGATATGCCCAGATAGTTCATGCAGATGAACGTCAACAGCGGCGTCAGCACCAGCGTAGAGACCACGATCACCGAAGATCGCACGTCGCCAAGGAAGACGAAGAGCACGATCACCACCAGCACGATGCCTTCCATCAACACCTTGACCACGGTGTGGATGGCCGCATCGACCAGTTCGGAACGGTCGTAATAGGGCACGATCCGCAGATCATCGGGCAACATGCCCTTGCTGTTGATCTGTTCGACGCGTTCCTTGATCTTGGTAACGATGGCCTTGGCATTGCCGCCCGCCATCATCAGCGCGATGCCGCCGACGCTTTCGGTGACGCCATTCTTGATGAGCGCCCCGTCACGCACGCCCGGACCGATCTTCACCTCGGCCACATCGCGCAGGTAAACGGGCGTTGCCGCGCTTTCGCGGATGACGATGGAGCCAAGGTCGTCGACGCTTTTGACCAGACCCACGCCGCGGATCAGATATTGTTCGGCATATTGCGGCAAGACGCCGCCGCCCGCATTGGCATTGTTGCGCGCCACGGCCTGATAGACCTCGGCCACGCTGACATTATAGTGGCGCAGTTGGTCGGGGTTCACCAAAACCTGATATTGCTTGGCAAAGCCGCCCTGCGAATTGATTTCCGCAACGCCCGGAATCGAGCGCAGCAGCGGACGCACCCCCCAGTCCTGAATGGTTCGGCGCTTGGTCAACTCCTCCTGGCTCAACACCGCGTTGCCGTCGCCCGGCTTGTCCAGCGTATATTGATAGACCTCGCCCAGACCCGTTGAGACCGGGCCAAGCACCGGGGCAATGCCCGGCTGCATCTTGGAACTGACCTCGATCAGGCGTTCCATCACCAATTGGCGCGCGAAATAAACGTTGGTCTTGTCGGTGAA
The DNA here is from genome assembly GCF_057401885.1 of Novosphingobium sp. 550D. NCBI lineage: Bacteria > Pseudomonadati > Pseudomonadota > Alphaproteobacteria > Sphingomonadales > Sphingomonadaceae > Novosphingobium > Novosphingobium sp. 550D. The sequence goes on from NZ_CM171613.1 coordinate 1,470,725, forward strand.
CACCAAAGTGATGAGCGAAAGGTTCGGCTTATTGAGCGAACGCATTTCCTCAAGTCCGGGCAGGCCCGTCATCGCCACCTCGATGGGGACGGTGGCCATGCGTTCGACCTCTTCCGGGCTGCGACCCTGCGCTTCGGTGGCGATCTGCACCTGAACGTTGGTCACATCGGGAAAGGCGTCAATCGACAGATTGTTGGCCGCGTTCAGGCCAAAGCCCAAAAGCACCGCGGCCACCACAATCACGATCAGGCGCTGTTGCAGCGCCGCGCGTATCAGAGACTGGATCATTGGCCTTCCAGCGCCTGTCGGTTGCGTTCATTGTTGAGGTGGAATGCGCCGTCAATGACGATGCGTTCACCCGGCTTTACGCCGGAAATCACCACCCGCTTGCCCCCCATGTCATCGCCCAGCGAGACCGGGCGGATGCGGAATTTGTTGGGTGCGGTTTCGACAAAGATGTGGTCCTTGTTGTTTTCACGCACGATGGCGGCATTGGGCACCACGGGGCGGCTTTCCGGCGCGGCGGTCACCAGCATGGTGGCCAGCATTTGCGGCTTGAGCTGTCCGTCGCGATTGTCCAGTTCGGTGCGCAGGACGACCGTGCGGGTCTTGGGGTCGACCACCTGGCCGACATAGACCAGCTTGCTCTCACGCTTGGCCCCGCCCAGCGCCGGGATTTCCAGCGCCACGGTCTGGCCTTGCTTGACAAAACGCACCTGCTGTTCGGGCACCAGCGCGGTGGCCCACAGCTTGCCCAGATCGGCCACGACAAACAAAGCGTCGGCGGGCTGCACCACTTGGCCCAGCGCCAGATTGCGTTCGACCACCACGCCGTTCATCGTCGAGAGGATCGGGGTGGAGGAAGAAATCACCCCCTGACCGCCCAATTGCCCCAAGGCCGATGCCGATACGCCCAGAAGGCGGAGTTGGTCGGCGGCGGCGCGCATTTCCGCGTGCGAAATATTGGCCTCGCTCTGGCGGCGCTGAAGTTCGGCGGCGGCGATGACATCGGCGGCGTAAAGCTGCTGCGCACGCTCGGCCGCGCGGCGGTTCAGCTCATATTGCGACCGCGCCCGCAGATAGGCGAGCTGCTGCGTTGAAAGGTCCGAACTGTTGATCCGGCCCAGAACCGTGCCGCGCCCGACATTCTGGCCGATATTGGCGGCAATGTCGGTGACGCGGCCCGTAACGGTCGCGCCGATGCGCGCCACGCGGTTTTCGTCAAAGGTAATCTGGCCCGCGACGCGCAACGTGTCGGACACTGGCTCCACGCCGACGGGGGCGATTTTGATGCGGCCCTGCATATTGGCGCCGGCGACAACGGTTTCGGGGTCGATCTTGGGCTTGGCGGCTTTTTCATCATCGCCGCATGCCGAAAGAGCCAAAGGAAGCGCCAGAGAGAGAACCAGCGCCGAAAGGGGGATTTTTTTCATGGGTTTATCTCTGCGCAAGATTGGAGCTGAGCCGCTGGATCTCGACCAGCGCGACGGCCAGGTCGTAACGGCTGTTAATAAGATCGGCGCGGGCCGCGCGGAAAACGCGCTGGGCGTCCAGAACGTCGATCAACCCGCGCTCGCCAAAGCGATAGGCGGCCTCGGCGATCTTGAGCGCGGATTGCGCCTGTGACACCACGCCGCCTTCCAGCGCGGCCACGGTGTTCTGGGCAATTTCGTACTGCTTATAGGCGATCACCAATTCCTGACGCACCGCATATTCGCGTGCCTCAAGACCATAGGTTGATTTCGACAATTGCGCCTCGGCCGCCGCGACCGGCCCCTTGCGGCGGTCCCAGATCGGCACGGTGACGCTGACGCCAAAGCGGGTCTGGTCCTGTTCGGCATCCCCGCTGCGTTCGGCGCGCAGCGAGACCTGCGGCAAACGCTGGGCCTCCTCGGTGCGCAGGCGATAGCGGGCCTGTTCCTTTTGCGCGCGGGCCTGAACCAGTTCCGGGTTGGTCAACGCGACCTGCTCGACCAGCTCGTCAAAGGCGGGCAATTTGGGCAGGGCCTGCAAACGCCCCGACACCTTGAAATTTTCCGGCAGGGCGGGGCCGACCAACATGCGCAATTGCGACCGCGCCTGCTGCACCCGCAAGGCCGCCGCCGCCGCCGTCTTTTGCACGTTCAGCAATTCGGCCTCGGTACGGATCGCTTCGAACTTGGCGGTTTCGCCCTGCTTGACGCTAAACGCCACCTTTTGCTGAACCGAACGGACAATGCCGACATCTTCTTCGGCCACCACCTGTTCGGCGGTGCGGCGCAGCACATCGTAATAGGCCATGCGCAGATTGGCGAGCCAGTTGGTCACCTGGCCTGCAAAGCCCGCCTCGCTGGCGGCAAGGCCAGCGCGTGCGGCCTCGATACGCGGCGTGCGCGAAAAGGGCAGGTCGAGCGGCTGGGTCAAACTATAGCTGGTCGCATTGCCGGAAATCCCGCTGGCCACAGGCTTATACCGCATGGGGCCGGTCATGAATTCAACCGTGGGGTTGGGCAGGGCGCGCGCTGTACTCACCTCGCTGCGGGCAATGGCAACATCACGCTGCGCTGCTTGCAATGCAGGATTGGTGTCCTGAGCCAGTCGCTCAAGACTTTCCAGAGTATAGCTTTCCTGTGCCATAACATTGCTGCTGCTCAGCAAAAAAGGCACCAGAATATGGTGTAATCGCATCAGTAATGGAACTCCGCGAGGGCTTATTCCCGTATCGTTTGAACCCTCCCGACGAACGACGGACTATTCTTATGTTATATCGTAGCCGTGCCGGGGCGTATGGGAAAGCGTGGGGGGCGGCAAATAAAAATCCAATAAATGCGCCTGATTCTGCCCTTTGTGACGGGTTTGTGTCGGGCAATCGTCATATTGCTGCGTCAATTGGCGTATGGATCGCACGGGCCGGTCGGGGTTCAAGCGCCTATCTTGGGAGACAATGTATCGTGGACCTGCCTGCTGATCGCCGCCAATTCCTGATGGGGGCCGCAATGGGGGCGCCTGGTCTTCTGGCCGCACAGGCGCATGGGGCACCGCTGGCCTCAACGGGCCTGCCGATGATCGGGGCTGCGGCGGCGCTTGGCGACAAGCCATTGGCGCCCGGATCGATCGCGATTGCCGATTTGCCGCGCCACTATGATGTCGAACCGGGCGTGCATAATCTGGAAAACGGATATTGGGGCATCATGCCCCGCGTCGTGGCGCAGGAATATGTCAACCAGACGCTATATGTGAACAGGATGAATGCGATCTGGGCGCGCAATGTTCTGCCCGGCGGGGCCTGTCTTGCCGCCGGCGGGCGTGAGGCACGTGAGGCCATCGCGCGTCAGGTCGGTTGTCTGCCCGAGGAAATTGCCATCACCGCGTCGGGGGCCCATGCGCTCGAAACGCTGATCGTCAATTACAAGCCGTTGAAGGCGGGCGATGCGGTTATCTGTTGCGATCTGGATTATGACGCGATGATTGCCTCGATGGAATGGCTGGGCAAAAACCGGGGTGTCGAGGTGGTCAAATTCGCCATGCCCGAACCGGCGACAACGGCCAATATTCTGGCCGCCTATGACGATGTGCTCAAACGCACGCCCCATGCGAAACTCATGCTGGTGACGCAGATTTCCAATCGTACCGGATTGGTCACACCGGCACGCGAAATCGTCGCGATGGCGCGGGCGCGGGGCGTGGATACGGTGGTGGATGCGGCCCATGCCATCGCCTGCCTTAATTCGTTTCTGCCGGATCTGGGCGCTGATTTCGTGGGGTGGAGCGTGCATAAATGGACCAGCGCGCCGCTGGGCCTTGGCGCGATGTATATTCGTAAGGAACGCCTTGGCGACATTGCCATGGCCGACGACGTGCGCGACCCCGACCCGTCCCAGATCAGCACCCGCGTTCCCGCCGGCACGGTCAATTTCGCCGCCGTCCTGTCGATCCCAAAGGCGGTGGAGTTCCATTTTGCCGTCGGTGCGGCCGCCAAGGAGGCGCATTTACGCAGCCTTCGCAACCGCTGGGTTCACGCGGTGGCGGATTTGCCCAATGTCGAAATCTGCGTTCCCGACGATCCGGCGCGATACTGCACCATCACCAGTTTCCGCCTGAAAGGCATGGACACCGCCGCCAAAGCCCAAGCGGTGCAGGCGCGCCTTTTCGAAAAATACCGCGTCCACACCGTTTGGCGCAGCGGCGTGGCCAAGGCGCCGGTGATCCGCGTAACGCCCGGCCTTTACACCACCGCGCAGGATGTCGACGCGCTGGCCAAGGCCCTGCGCGCCGAACATGCCATGTTGGTTTAGAACGTGATTGCTGGGGCCTGCGCCTTGTCCAGCCTTGCCCCCATCACTTTGGCCAAAGTGGGTGCAATCGCGCGCATGTCGATCTCGCCCAGATCGCGGCCCTTCGGAATTCCGGGGCCGGTGATGATGAAGGTCGAACGCATGCGCGGATCGGCGGGGAAGAACCCGTGCATCCCCTTGGTGGGCGGGACAAAGCGCAAGGGCGCCGCCGCCGCGATATAGCCCGTCGCCAACATCGGCGGGGCAAGGTTGAGATAGAAGCTGGCCTGCGTATTGCCGCCCGCCTTGGCAATGGCGTCGCCTTCGAGCAGGTCGGTGATACGATTGGCCGGATCGGCTTTCAACGCGGTCAGAATGTCGCGAACCTTGGCTTTGAGCGCGGCATCGTCGGGCCGCGCCAGAATGACCGCCACCGATCCGCCCGAGGCCCATGCCACCGCGTCCCAGCTTTCAATCTTTTGCCGTCCCAGCGGATCGGGCGCGGACAGGCGGATCAGGCCCGCATCGATCAATGCGCGGCTGAGGTTGAAGGCATTGTCCACCTCGGCAAAGCCATGGTCGGACACCAGCGCGATCACGGCATCGGGATGCGCCCTGTGCTCGGCCGCCACCAGATTGGCGACAATGGCGTCAATGCTTTCCAGAACGGCATGGCTGGCCGCGCTGCCCGGCGCGGTTTCGTGCTGGGTATGGTCCAGAGCGGTCAGATAGACCGTCATGAAATCGGGGTGATGGGCCGCGATCATCCGCGCGGCAAAACGCCCACGGATCTGATCGGCGGGCAGGTCTTCGGCCTTGCCCGCGGCATAGGGGCCTTCCTTGGCCTCAAGTTCCGGCAACAGGCCCGGCGTGGAGAGCGCCGCCAGCAGTTTGGCATCATCGGCATGACCTGTGCGCCAGATCTGGGGCAGGTTCCAGCGGATATCCGCGCCCACGCTGACCGGCCAATGGACATTGCCGGTGGAAAGGCCGCGCGCCTTGGCCGCATCCCAAAGGGTGGGCACCTTGATGTCGCGGGCATACCAGTACCAGCCGTCCTGGTTGATGGCGGTGGGGTCAAAGGTGACATTGTTGAACACGCCGTGGCGCGCCGGATCAACGCCGGTAATCAACGTCGTATGGCTGGGAAAGGTCAGCGTGGGCAACACGCCCACCACCCCGCTGGCATGGGCGCCATCGGCCACCAGAGCGCGCAGGGCGGGCACTTTAAGCCCCCGCTTCTCTGCCTCCAGCACGTCGCCGGGGCGCAATCCGTCGATCGAGATCAGCAGCACCGGATGATGCGGCGGGGCCTTGGCGACGGGTTTTGCCGCCACCGTGGCGGCGGGGATCGACCCCGCCGCCAGCAACAGACCCAATATGAGTGATTTCATGCCCATCAGAACCCCGCCTTGATCGTGCCGAACACCGCGCGCGGCGCGCCAACCATCAGCGTCTGGGCATCGCCAGAGAAGCCGAAGCCATTGGTGCCCATGGTCGAAACATATTTCACATCGAACAGGTTGGTCGCATTGACCTGCAATTCGATCGGACGATCCGAGAAGGGCGTCTTGACGCGATAACCAAGGCTGGCATCGACCAGAGTGCGCCCGCCGATATATTGATCGTTGGTATAGGTGAAATAACGTTTCGACATGTAATTGACCGCCACACGCCCGAAGATCACCTTGTTATCATAGGCCAGTTCGGCGCGGGCTAGGTGCTTTGGCGCATCGACAGTCGTCTTGCCCGCGATGCGATAGGTGCCGATGTCGTTGCGATAGGTGCTGTCATTATAGGCATAGGACAGGGTGCTTGAAAAACCATGGCCAAGGCGCGCATTGATTAGCGCCTCGATGCCCGCCGAACGCACGCCGCCCACGTTGGAGAGCAGGTTGGCCGAACCCACGATCCCGGCGGCGGTGGGGATCACCAGCAGGCGGTTGTGGAAATTGGTCAGATACGCGCCCAACGTGGCGTTGATGCGCGCGTCGGCGTAACGATAGCCAACCTCATACGTGTCCGAGCTTTCGGGCTTCAGGCTGCCCTTGACCGCATCGAACCCGGCCTGCGAGGCGGAGAAAGGCCCGCTGGTGGTGGCGGATTGATAGGCGCGGGTGGATTGGGCGAAACCGGCATAGAGTTCGCCATTGCCGCCCAGCTTATAGGACGCGCCGACCGTGGGCTGGAACCAGTCGATGGCCGAGATGCGGCCCGATGCGCGGCCACCGGCCACCACGGGGCTGGCCTTGTTGATGGTGGCAAAACCCTTCCAGCCAAGGTTGATCGTCAGATCGCCATATTTCACCGTGTCGGCCACATGATATTGCAGCGTGTCGGTGGCGAAATTCAATTCCCATTGCGTGGCAAACGGGTTGGTCGGCCAATCGAGCAGGCCCTGACCAGGATTGGTGCGGCTGGCGACCGCATAATAGCGGCGGGCCTGATTAAAGGCATTGTGTTCCCACCAACCGCCGAGCGTCAGCTTATGCGCGCCCACTTCGCCATCGATATGGCCGAAAATACCGCCGCGCTTGATCGCATATTCGGTGGTGCGCAGCGAAAGCGGGATGCCGTTGGGGCTGTTGACATAGGGCGTCCACCAAAGGCCGCGGCCCTTGTTGTCGTGATAATAGGCCTTGATCTCGCCGCTGAACTTTTCGCTGAACTGTGTCTTGGCGCCGATCCAGCCGAGGAAGTCCTTGCGCAGGCCGCCACCCGAATAATAGGCGTCGTCAGCGTTGGCGAAGGGCGCAGGCCATGCCGTGCCCGCCGAGGGGTTGGTGGCCACCGCGCCCGAATAGCCATTGTTGGCCGCCACATCGGCGACCTTGACCGCCAGCGCGTAATTGTTCGAGATATTGTCCCAGTTATAGCCAAGGCGGCCCAGCATTTCGAGGCTGAGATCCTGATAATCGACCTCGGCGCGGTCGGAGTAGGAGCCATAGGCCGACAGCTGCGTCGCGCCCACCTTGCCCACGATCTTGGCGTTGACCAGCGTCTGGCGCTGCTGGCCATAGCCTTTCCACTTGGACGTTTCGTGGTGGTCAACCGCGATATAGCCGCGCAGATCGCCATTGGCGCTGGCCGCATTCACCCGGCCATAGGTGCGCCACATGTTGAAGCTGCCATAGGAGGCGGCGGCGTCGAGGGCAAAATGGTCGAGCGGATCAAGGCTGGCAAATTCGATCGTGCCGCCAAGATTGTTGGTCGCCTGTGTGCCCAGAGCGCCTGCGCCCTGCGTCACGCGGGTGGCGCCGATATTGTCGGTGATGATGGCGCGGCTGATGTGCAACCCGTTGAGATTGCCATAGGACGCATCGCCCAGCGGCACGCCGTCGAGGGTGAAGCCCAACTGGTTCTGGTTAAACCCGCGGATCGAGACGCGCGTGGCCCATTCATAGGCGCCAAACGGATCGGCGCTCTGGAAATTGACGCTGGGCAGGTTTTCGATGGCTTTCAAGGGGCTGGTGCCGGGGGCCAGTACGGCCAGATCCTTGATGGTCAGGGTCTGGGCCTGACGGACGGCGCCCTGGCCGACAACGACGATGGCATCGGCTTCACCGGCATCGGTGGCGGGCGCTTCGGCGGCCACTTCGGCGGCATGGGCAAAACCGGCCGGGCAAAGCGCGCTGGCGGCAAGCAGGATAGGCAGGAATTTGGACATTTTGACCCCCGATGCATGAGCTTGAACGGGGGCGGCCTAGGGGCGGCCTGTTACTGTGTGGTGGCGGAATGGAGGCAGTTGCGTGACGTTTAGGTTAAGGTTTCAAGACGTTGCTTATTTGCATCAGTGTCAGTTTCGCGCGTGGACCGGGCTGTTCAATGCCAGCCAAGGTGGCGGCCGATGAAGATCAAAGCCATCGCGCCGACCACCGATGCGATAAATCCGGCAGGGCGGGCAGGGCGCCCCACATCACCGCGATTGACCACCAGATCGGCCAGCAGCGAACCCCCGATTCCCAGCAGAATCGTCATCCACCACCCCATCGGCACCGAACCCAGGTAGAAGAACCGGGCCACCAGACCCACAAAGAGCCCGGAAAATAGCGCGCCAATCATGCGGAACATCGGTTTTCTCCCATAGATGCCGGGTGTGGTGCGAGATTAGTACACCCGGGCGAATCCTGAAAGCAGATGTGGAGAACTTTTTTCCAAAAATGGTAATTTGACGCTTGCATGACAGCGCAGTGCCCGGTTTCCGGCGCGTCGCTGGCCATGACCGGGGCAATCGCCAATCGCGGCAAATTGCACCTTTCCTCTTGCGTATGTTTCCGCCTTTGAGGCACAACCTGTGGTGGCCGGACAAGGGCGCCGACCTCTATCCCTAGTTATTGGCCACCTGAGGCGGAAAAGCCTTGGTGTGGGCTGATTCTGTGGAAAAGAGCAGCGCCCCATGCGCCGCCATGACCAGTTTCAACACCATGAAGGGGCAGAACGTGGATTTCAGAAGCGGGGATGAGCGAGCCGATCTTTCGCAATCGCCACTGATGGGCGCAGATGACGCCGCCGTTCTGACCGATAACAAGGAGGCGGGCAAAAGCCCGGCTATGCCCATGAATGACAAGACCGATATGGCAACCGCTGATTTGCTGACGGCCGAGCGTGCGATGGGCGATCTGCTCAGCGTGGCGGCGGCGGCGGCTTCTTCGCCCAAGCAGCCCGAAGACACCAAGCGCGTCGATGTGCGCCGCTTTGAAATCAAGACCGATCCTTCGCGCGATGCGCTGCTGACCGATTTCGGCAAGGAAACGCTCGACGACCGTTACCTGCTGCCCAACGAAACCTATCAGGATCTGTTCGCGCGCGTGGCGGCGGCCTATGCCGATGATGCCGAACATGCCCAGCGGATCTATGACTATATTTCCAAGCTGTGGTTCATGCCCGCAACGCCGGTGCTGTCGAACGGCGGCACGGGGCGCGGTCTGCCGATCTCGTGCTATCTGAACACGGTTGAGGACAGCCTTGACGGCATCGTTTCGACCTGGACCGAAAACGTCTGGCTCGCCTCGCGCGGGGGCGGCATCGGCACCTATTGGGGCAAGGTGCGCGGGATTGGCGAACAGGTCGGCCTGAACGGCAAGACCAGCGGGATCATCCCCTTCGTTCGCGTGATGGATTCGCTGACTCTGGCGATTTCGCAAGGGTCGCTGCGCCGTGGTTCGGCGGCGGCCTATCTCGATGTCAGCCACCCGGAAATCGAGGAATTCCTTGAAATCCGCAAGACGTCGGGCGACTTCAACCGCAAGGCCTTGAACCTGCACCACGGCGTGCTGCTGACCGATGATTTCATGCAGGCAGTGCGTGACGGGCGCGAATTCGAACTGAAATCGCCCAAGGACGGCAGTGTTCGCGGCAAGGTCGATGCGCGCAGCCTGTTCCAGAAGCTGGTCGAAGTGCGTCTGGCCACGGGTGAACCCTATCTGGTGTTCTCCGACACGGTGAACCGCATGATGCCCAAGCATCACCGCGATCTGGGGCTCAAGGTTTACACCTCGAACCTGTGCAGCGAAATCACCCTGCCCACGGGTAAGGACCACCTTGGCAATGACCGCACGGCGGTGTGCTGCCTGTCCTCGCTCAACCTGGAAACCTGGGACGAGTGGAACGGCGACAAGCGTTTCATCGAGGACGTGCTGCGTTTCCTCGACAATGTGCTTCAGGACTATATCGACCGCGCGCCTTCCGAAATGGCCCGCGCCAAGTACTCGGCAAGCCGCGAGCGCAGCGTCGGCATGGGCGTGATGGGCTACCACTCCTTCCTGCAAAAGAAGGGCATCGCCTTTGAAAGCGCGATGGCCAAGGCGTGGAACCTGAAGATGTTCAAGCACATCTCGGCCAAGGCGGACGAGGCGAGCATCCTGTTGGCGCAGGAACGCGGCGCATGCCCCGATGCCGCCGACATGGGCGTGATGCAGCGTTTCTCGTGCAAGATGGCGATCGCGCCGACCGCTTCGATCTCGATCATCTGCGGCGGCACCAGCGCTTGTATCGAACCGATCCCGGCGAACATCTATACCCACAAGACGCTGTCGGGTTCGTTCGTGGTCAAGAACCCCTATCTGCAAAAGCTGCTGGCCGAAAAGAGTAAGGATTCCACCAATGTGTGGAACTCGATCCTTGAACATGGCGGCTCGGTTCAGCATCTCGACTTCCTCTCGGCGGACGAGAAGGCGACCTACAAGACGTCGTTCGAAATCGATCAGCGCTGGTTGCTCGAATTTGCCGCCGATCGCACGCCCTATATCGATCAGGCCCAGTCGCTGAACCTCTATATCCCGGCCGACGTGGACAAGTGGGACCTGATGATGCTGCACTATCAGGCGTGGGAAAAGGGCATCAAGTCGCTCTATTATCTGCGCTCCAAGTCGGTGCAGCGCGCTGGTTTCGCCGGCGGGGTTGAGGCGGATAACACCTCGGCGGCCCCCCGGATCGAATTGGAGGCCAAGGGCGAGACCGACTATGAGGAATGTCTGGCCTGTCAGTGATTTTCGTAGGTTTTGATGCCTCCGGCGGGCAAAGGGCGGGGGCCCTTTGCAATCCCGATTTGGGGGTGGCGTGCGGTCCGTAGCGATGTGGATTGCATGATGGATTGAAAGCCTGCGGCGCTTTGGATGGGCGTCGCAGGCTTTGTTCATTCATCCGATACCCATCGGTCGGACCCATGACGCCACGCGGACAGTAAAGGGAGCGCGAGGGGCTAGACCCTCGCATCAACTGCTTTCTGACACGGTTTGCGAAACTTTCTCACCCTTCGCGACTTGCCAATTTGTCGCATTGCCTGCTTTTCATCTGCGCGTAACTTTACCGGGCAATGGGACCGCGCCCGGTAAAGACAGCATTCTAGGAAGGGAATTTCATGCGTAAGTGGCATCGCTGGCTCAGTCTGTTTTTCGGCGTTTTCATGTTGTGGATGGCCGTAACCGGCGTGCTCAGCCAGATCGTTCCGCTGACGCAAGGCAAGCCGCAGCAGGCACAGGGCGCCCCGGCCTCGATTTCCAAGGTGCAGCCCGATTTCGTTTGCCCGCCCGATGTCATGTGCCGCCCCAAGCAAAAGGGCGGGCAGAGCATCGTCGGCCTGCTCCACCACCTGCATTCGGGTGAGGAATTTGGCCCGGTCGGCGTGGTGATCTCGACGCTCACTGGCTTTGCGCTGATCTTTTTCTCGATCTCGGGCATCTGGCTTTATGTCCAGATGTGGAGCTTCCGCAAGGGGCGTGGCCTGTCGCCGCGTTGGCTGTGGAAATAAGGGTTTGCCTCCGGTGGGCAAAGGGACTTGTCCCTTTGCAATCCCGGTAATGGGCGCCTTGTCGGCAGCGATGTGGATGGGGCGATGGATTGAAAGCCTGCGGCGCTTTGGATGGGCGCCGCAGGCTTTTTCATTTGGACGATGCGGTCGATACTCATTCGTCGAACCGATCGCGCCACGCCGACAGTAACGGGAGCGCGAGGGACGAGTCCCTCGCACCATTTCCTCCCTTCTTCCCCATCAAAAAAATTTCGCCTCGAATCTGTGGGAAAGCATCCAAGGGCGATGCATCCGGGCGATGAAACTGTTATCAAGCGGTCGTCATTGACGCGGCGGCGGCATACAAGACCTTGTGGTTGGTTGCGTCACATACCATCTATCTGTTGATGATCGGACCTGTGCAGCTTCGCGCGCTTCTGGTCGTCTCAGGCCCTGAAAACAGCCGATTCTGGAGTAGTCGCATGTCCCTTCTCGAAGCCAGTAAGACCTACAAACCCTTCGAATATCCGTGGGCTTACGACTTCTGGAAGCGTCAGCAGCAGGTCCACTGGCTGCCCGAAGAAGTGCCGCTGGGCGAGGATTGCCGCGATTGGGCGCAGAAGATTTCCGAGCATGAGCGCAACCTGCTGACGCAAATCTTCCGCTTCTTCACCCAGGCCGACGTCGAGGTGCAGGACTGCTATCACGAAAAATACGGCCGCGTGTTCAAGCCGACCGAGATCAAGATGATGCTGGCCGCGTTTTCGAACATGGAAACGATCCATATCGCGGCCTATTCGCATCTGCTCGATACGATCGGCATGCCCGAAACCGAATATGGCATGTTCCTCGAATATGAGGAAATGAAGGCCAAGCACGATTACATGGCCACCTTTGGCGTCGATTCGGACGAGGATATCGCCCGCACGCTGGCCATGTTCGGCGGCTTTACCGAAGGGCTCCAGCTCTTCGCTTCCTTCGCCATGCTGATGAACTTCCCCCGCTTTAACAAGATGAAGGGGATGGGCCAGATCGTGACCTGGTCGATTCGCGATGAATCGCTCCACTGCGAAGGCATCATCAAGCTGTTCCACACCTTTGTGAAGGAACGCGGATGCCTGACCAAGGCGGTCAAGGAAGACATCATCGACTGCTGCCAAAAGACGGTGCGCCTCGAAGATGCCTTCATCGATCTGGCTTTCGAACAAGGCCCTGTGCCCGGCATGAGCGCCAAGGATATCAAGCGCTACATCCGCTACATCGCCGACTGGCGTCTGGGCCAGCTGGGCTTCCAGCCGATCTATATGATCGAGGATCACCCGCTGCCCTGGCTCCAGCCGCTGCTGAACGGCGTCGAACACGCCAATTTCTTTGAAACCCGCGCCACTGAATATTCCAAGGGCGCCACGCGCGGCGACTGGAACACCGTCTGGACCAGCTTTGACGCCCGCCGCAAGGCCAAGGGCGTCGATGCCGCCTCGACCGTGTTCGATGAAGGCGAAGGCACCGAGGATATGTTCAAGGCTGCGGGTATCGCGGCGGAGTAAGCGTTTGGGCGCTTATTCGCTTCGCGATTTTTAAAATGCGAGGGGCTAGCCCCTCGCGCTCCCGTGACTGTTTTTGTGGCGTGTCGTTTCGGCCTTGGCTGAGGGGCGCGACGTTAGAAATTTAAAGCCTGCGGCGCCATTTAACAGCGCCGCAGGCTTTAATTTATGCATTTACCATTAGGGCTGCGCACCACCCGTCACCCCATTATCGGGATTGTCAAGGGCCGCCGCCCTTGGCCCGCCGGAGGCATTCCTTAAACCAAACGCCATCCCTCCAACGCATCTCCCAAGGCTTCCTTCAACGGCCCCAGATGCGGTTCAAACGCGCGCCAGTGGTCGAGGCCGGAGCGATAGATCGGCTGCCGGACCTGCTCGCTCGATACGGTGCGCACGGCGCGGTTGTTTTCGAAAAAGCGCAGGCAGGCCGGATCGAATTCCACCTTTATGGCGTCCAGCAGGCGGCGCACCTGACCCTCGGTATCCTCGACCAGATCTTCATAGATCAGCGTATGGACCGCCCCCGGTGCCGCGACCGCGAAATGACGGATCAGCGCGAGATAGTGGCGATAATACCGCCCCAATTCGTTTAAATCATAGGAAAACTCCTGCCCCTCGGCAAAGAGCTGTTTGAAGCCGGAGAAGCAGGAGGCCATCGGCGCGCGGCGCACATCGACAATCCGCGCATGGGGCAGGATCAGGCGGATGAGGCCGATATGCCGGAAATTGTTGGGCATCTTGTCGATGAAATGCGCGCGGCCCAGCCGGCGGTGGACGGCGGCGCGCTCAAGATATTCCTCGCCCCACGCGCGCACCTGCGCTGCGTCGGCCTTGGCGATGACATCGTCGCCCTGCGTCGCGATCCGTGCGGCCAGCGCCCCGATATAGGGCAATTCCATGGTGCCTTCGATTTCGGGATGGCTGGCCAAAATCTGTTCGACCAGTGTGGAGCCCGAGCGCGGCAGGCCGAGGATGAAAATCGGCGCGTCGCTGTCGGCGCCCCAATCGGCGCGCTGGCTCAGAAATTCCTGCGTGAACAGGCTTTCCACCTGCGCCAATTCCGTTGGATAATCGCGCATGCCATAGATGAAGCGTTGCCGGGCCAAAGCGGCCCCCTTGGCGTAATGTTCGAAAGATTCGTCGAAATTGCCCGAATCCTCCAACCGCCGCGCCAAGGCATATTCAATGCGCATCCGCCCGTCATCGGGCAGGCCCGTGGCCAGCAGGCGCCGCATTTCGGCCTCGTCCGCCTCGGTTAAGACGCCAACCTTGAGATTGGCCAGACCCCACCATGCCTCGCCCGATTGGGGGCTTAATGCGATGGCGCGGCGATAGGCGGCAATGGCGCGATCGCGTCCGCCCGCCGTGCGCGCGGCATGGCCATGGTTGACCGCCACGCGCGGATTGTCGGGAAAGGCGGCGGCCAGTTCGGCATTGATCGCCTCTGCGCCCTGGTCATCGCCCAACAGGCCAAGGCAGGCCGCCTGAAGATTGCGATAGGCCGGATTAGCCGGATCTTTTTCCAGCAGGGGCGAGAGTTCGGCCATGGCCGGTTCCGCCTCGCGGCCCGCGAACAGGGCATGGGCCAGATCAAAGCGCAGGCGAGGCGATGCCGGGTCAATCCCGACCGCATGGCGCAGCAGCGTGACCGCCTCGGCAAAGGCGCGCGCGGCAACCTTGCAACTGGCCATCAGGCGCAGGCCTTCGACATGATTGGGATGGGCCAGACAGAAGGGACGGAGGATCTTTTCCGCCTCGGCAAATCGTTCCAGCACGATCAGTTCGGCGGCGCGCCCAAGGTCGGGGTGCCCAGCCTCGATCCGGGCCAGTGCGGCTTTCGCACGGCGTTCGCGCAGATCATCGCCCGCGGTAAAGGCGCGGTCCTCGATGGCGCGCCATGCCTCGGCAAGGGCTGGATCAAGGCGCACCGCTTCGTCCAATTGCTGATCGCCATCGCGGCCGCGTCCCGTCGCGCAAAGGCTCATGCCCAATTCAAAGCGGGTACGGGCGGCCTTGGGAAAATTTTGTGCCAGAGCTTTCAGGATCGGCAAAGCCTGATCGGCGCGCCCCAACCGGCGCAGGGCAGAGGCCAGAATAAGCCGGGGGCGGGGGTCGCCGGGGGCTCGCGCCATCAGGCCGCGCGCCAATCTCTCTGCAAGTGCCGGATTATCGGCCAGCGCAGCGGCGGCCTGAGCAAAAGGGTCGTTCATGGTATGCAGCATAGGACGCCTGCTCAACTTTTCAAAGGAAGGGCGGTCCAAAAAAGCAGAACCCGACCTGCGCTCGATGAGAGCGGCAGGCCGGGTTGCCAGGTATCAAATCAAATTAGAAGTTGATGGTGGCGCGGGCGTAGTAATAGCCGCCATTGATGCCCCACGGGGTGAAGGACACCGGCGAGTAGTACACGTTGCCCGAAAGCGGACGCTCGCTGGTCGTGCCGCGGTTGATCGTCGGCATGGTCGGAGCCTGTTTGTCGAACAGGTTGTTCGCACCCACGTCAAAGCGGATCTTGGGCGTAACCTTATAACCAACGTTCAGGTCGGTGATGAAGGTGGTGCCGATCTTGATCAACTGGCACGATTCGCCGGTGGTCGCGGTGCACAGGCCCGAACCGCCGGTGCTGATGTGCTGGCTGGTGGTGCCATACATCGTTTCACGCAGGTTGATCGAGAACTTGCCGATGTTCCACAAGGCGCCAGCGATCAGCTTGACGCGCGGCGTGGCCGTCGTCAACGCATCCACGGCGTTGGGGGTCAGCAGGGTGGTCTGGCCCTGGGCGGCATTGTAAACCGAGGCGGGCAGGCTGCTGATGCGGGTGACGTCGGTCTTGTTATAGTTGACGCCAAGCGACCAGTCGACCTTGCCCATTTCACCGAAATCGCTGGCATAGCTGGCGGTGGCTTCGACGCCGCGGGTGCGGGTGTCAACGCCGTTGGTGAAGATGTTCATGCCCGAATAGGAGGTCGCTTCGGCCAGCGACACGCCGCGCGAGATAAGCGCATCGACAACCGCCTGCGAGACAGTGGTGCTGCCCAGCGTACCATAGATCGAGCCCGAGGGAACGATGCGGTCCTTGATCTTGATCTGATAGGCGTCAACCGTGATCTGCAACTTGGGCAGCGGGTGAGCAACAAAGCCGAGCGAGAAGTTGGTCGACTTTTCAGCCTTCAGCTTCGAGAAGCCAAGGGTCTGAGCCGCAGCCGAGTTCGGCGGAAGCTGACCAAAGGTCGAGCCGGGGCCAACGTTGACCGACGAATAATAGGCTTCGGCCAGCGTCGGAGCGCGGAAACCGTTCGAAACCGTGCCGCGGATACCGATCTTGTCGTTGAAGTCATAGCGGGCGTTGAACTTGCCCGACCATGCCGAACCAAAGTCGGAATAGTGTTCGTAACGACCGGCAACATCGACATGCAGGCGCTCGATCGGATCGAAGGCAACGTCAACATAACCGGCATAGGACTGACGGCCCCACGAACCGGCGTCGGTCGGTGCAAAGCCCGGATAGGACTGGCCGCCGCCATAGATGTACGAGGCATATTCGCCCTGCGCGATCGAATAGTTGCCCTGGCGATATTCACCACCAAAGGCCAGCGTCAGCGGCTTGGACATGCCCAGATCGAAATCGCGGCTGATGTCGATGTTGCCGACCCATTCGCTGTTCGACAGCTGGCCGTCATAGAAGTTGCGCTGAAGGCCGGTGAGCGGCGTGGCGCTGGCCGACTGCTGCATCGCAAACAGGGTCGGGTTGGCCGAATTGATGGTGTAGAGCGCAACCGCGTCCTTGCCATAGGTCAGCGAGAGGTCATAATTCCACTCGGCCGCCTTGCCCTTGATCCCGGCGGTCAGCGAGAAGTCTTCCTCGCGGATATTTTCCTGCGGCTGGAAGCCGTTAGGCAGCGGATAGACGGTCGTGCCGGTGCTGGTCACGCCCGAAACGCGGCTGGGCGAACGATAGTTCTGATAGGCCTTGGCGTTACGATTGCCGTACGAACCAAAGGCATAGACCTGGGCGCCCGAACCCACGTCATAACCGGCGTTGAACGAAAGGTTATAGATCGTGTAGCGCGCATCGCCATTGATCGTGTTGACGTTGGGCGTGTTGGGCGCACCGGCAAGACCGTTGGTGACAACGCTGCTCTGGCCGGGTTTGAGCTGGCCATTGGCATAGTAGAAGCGGCGATCATACTTGCCATGCGACGTATAGTCGTGGAACCTGTATTCGCCGGTGACGTTGATGAAGCCCTTTTCACCCAGCTTGAAGCCGAGGTTGAGCGCCGTTGCAGCCGTCGAACCACCGTTTGCATAGTTGCTGCCACCGGTTGCGGTGAAGCTGCCGCCATGATCGTTGTTCTTGAGCATGATGTTGACCACGCCCGCGATCGCGTCCGAACCGTATTGAGCAGCGGCGCCGTCCTGAAGGACTTCGATGCGGCCGATGGCGTTGGTGGGGATGAAGGAAAGGTCGGTGGTGGCGCTGCCCGAATAGGGGCTGCCGCCCAGAACGGCGAGGTTAGCCGTGGTGTGACGACGCTTGCCGTTGATCAGCACCAGCGTGTCATTGGGGTTGATCCCGCGCAGGGCCGCCGACAGCGTCAGGTTGGCCGTGTCACCGCCAAAGCCCTGAAAGTTGAGCGAGGGAAGCGTCTGGGCCAGAACCTGCGTCAGGTCCTGCTGGCCAACGCTCTGGAATGCCTGTGTGCCGATCAACTGGATGGGGGCGGCGCTGTCGGCGGCGCGCATGCCGGTCTGGCGCGTGCCGGTAACGATAATTTCGCTCGAAGGTTCGGCCTGATCGGCCTCAGCAGCTTGCACAGCCATCGGCGCAAAGAGGGCAAGCGCCGTAGTGGTGAACAGCAGTTTCTTCATGGAAAGATCCCTCATGGTTTAACCTGTACCCTGCCCCTGAACAATTGTTGTTCTGGGGTTCACGGGGGCCTTTGATTGACGTGGGGGCGGCGTCCCGTTGAGCTTTGGCTACGACCGAGGGCGGCGCAGGGCATATACTACATCCGACGTATAGACCGGGAATGTGCGGCTGTTTTGCTGCAATGTGGCATTTTTGTAACAAAGCGTGGCATATTGTGCCGAATAGGGGTGGGGATTCGGCATGGAATTTGCCGATCTGGAAATTTGGCGGGAGGAGGGGCGATTTTGCCTTTTTCCAATTGCGCGCCCGAATAAGCACATTGGCGTATCAACAAACCGGTCAATAGCGCCGATTTCCCAATCCAGCCCCCGAGCTTTGTTAGGAATCCTCAATTGCCCTGAGGCCCTGACAATCATTATGGAGTGGCAGGGAGTATGTTGCGGCAGAGGGTGTGCGGATTGCACCTTGGTCGCACCCTTGTTGCTCATGCGAACAGGAACCGGAAGAATGACCAATATGACCAAGCGTGACTTGCTGGCCATGATCGGCAAGACCGCTGGCGCCTCGGCCATGTATATGGCCATGGCCAGCCTTAATCAGGTGCATGCGACAACCTTTAAAGGCAAGCCCAAGCTTGACGGCGACGTCAAGGGCGCCTCGGTGCTCATTCTGGGCGCCGGTGTGGCCGGTCTGGTGGCCGCGCTGGAACTCAGCCGCGCTGGTTACAAGGTTCAGGTGCTGGAATATAACAATCGCGTGGGCGGTCGCAGCTGGACGCTGCGCGGCGGCGACAGCTTTACCGAGCTGGGCGGCGCGACGCAGAATGTCGGCTTTGCGCCGGGCAACTATATCAATCCGGGTCCGTGGCGTCTGCCCTATGACCACAAGGGCATGATCTCTTATTGTAACGAATTGGGCGTTGCGCTCGAACCGTTCATGCAGGTCAACACCAACGCCCTGCTGCACAACACCAAGGCGTTTGGTGGCAAGCCGCAGCGTTATCGCGAAATTCAGGCCGACTTTATGGGCCACACCAGCGAACTGCTGGCCAAGGCCGTGAACAAGCAGGCGCTTTCGGATGAAGTGACCAAGGAAGACGCCGAAATCCTGCTCGAAGCTTTGCGCGACTGGGGCTCGCTGGACAAGAATCTGCGCTATGTGAAGGGGCCGGAAAGCTCGGATCGTCGCGGCTGGGCCAAGAATCCGGGCGGCGGCCTTTCGGCCTATCCCGAAGCGTCAGAACCGATGACGCTTTCGACCGTGCTGCAATCGCACCTGTGGACCGGCCTGTCGGCAGGTTTTGGCATCGAACGCCAAAGCGCGATCTTCCAGCCCGTGGGCGGCATGGACAATGTGGCCAAGGGCTTTGAAAAGCATGTGGGCCAGTTCGTGCGCTATAACAGCAAGGTCGTGGCCATCAAGCAGGACGCCAAGGGCGTCACCGCCACGTTCGAGGACACCAAGACCGGCCAGCGCGGCACCGCCAGCGCCGACTATTGCCTTTGCACCATTCCGCTCTCGATCCTGTCGCAGATCGACATGAATGTGGGCGATGCCATGGCCAATGCCATCCGCGCCGTGCCCTATGAGGCCGGTTTCAAGGTGGGTCTGGAATTCAAGCGTCGTTTCTGGGAGCAGGACGATCATATCTTTGGCGGCATTTCCTATACCGACCTGCCGATCACACAGATTTCGTATCCCTCCTCGCGCTATGGCTCGACGGGGCCCGCGACCCTGCTGGGCGGTTACACGTTTGGCGCCTATGCCTATGAATTCACCTCGTTGCCGCCCGCCGAGCGCGTGGCCCGTGCGGTGGAATGGGGTTCGAAAATCCACCCGCAGTACAAGGACGAGTTCCTCAACGGCGTGGCCGTGGGCTGGCACCGGGTGCCATGGACGCAAGGGTGCTTTGGCAACTGGAGCCCCGAAGCGCGCAAGGAACACTACGACAACCTGTGCCAGATCGATGGCCGCATCCTGCTGGCGGGCGAGCATGCCTCGTTCATCCCCGCATGGCAGGAAGGCGCGCTGACCTCCTCGCTCGACGCTATCGGGCGTCTGCATCAACGTGTTGTGGCAGGGTGAAATCCATGAAGAAGATCCTCTTTCCGCTCATCGCTCTCGGCCTTGGCCTGAGCGCACCCGCCTATGCCCAGCGCGGCGACGCATCGCCCACCACGCTGATCGCCAAGCCCGGCGAAAAGGGCTCGGGCGATGCCGATGGTGCCTTCACCAGCCTGTTCAAATTCAATGAACCGACCGGCGAAGCCATGTACAAGCGCGTCTGTGCCGGATGCCACATGCCCGACGCCAAGGGCGCCAAGGCAGCGGGCATGTACCCCGCGCTGGCCGCCAACAAGAACCTCGCCTCGGCCGGCTACCCGCTCTACATCGTCCTGCACGGCAAGAACGGCATGCCCGCCGTCGGCAAGATGATGAGCGACCAGCAGGTTGCCGATGTGGTCAACTATGTCCGCACCAATTTCGGCAACAAGTACAAGGACAAGGTGACCGCCGCCGACGCCAAGGCGACGCGGTGAGTTAAGGGGTGGGGTTTATGCTCCGCCCGGTATGAAGTGCGAGGTGGGGCGAGGGAAGTTTCGGCTTTCCTCGCCCTGTTTTTGTTTTGGGGTTTTATGCCTCCGGCGGGCAAAGGGCGGGGGCCCTTTGCAATCCCGATAATGTTCGCGTTGCGGGTTGACGAAGGTGGAGGGTTTAAGGGCCGCGTTGTGAAGAACAGTTAAGCCGCTTCGCGGGAGGAAACTTGCTGTTCCGGATGCCATGTTGTTGCAGGCTTTCCGCGCATGTGGCACGGACGATGATATGACAAGCCACGTAGATGATCGCGCAGACCGATTGTATATCAAGGCGCTGAGAATTCGTGAGGAGCACAAACCGGGCCTTTGGGTGCACATAATGTGGCACTTGGCACTGCAAGGCTACACTGAAGCAATGATTGATCTTGCCAATTGGTTTTGTGAAACTGACAAATGGCCGGGAAAATTGGGTTCGCAGGCCGACAGCTTTTCGTCAGCCGGACTTTATTATCGAGCCTTCAAGCTGGGAAATGCTCGAGCCGCTCAACACCTTGCTGTGCATTGTTTCAACAGTAGGGACATGCGTGGCTATCGTCATTGGCTGAGGCAAGGTGCGAATATGGGTAATGCTTATGCCGCCAATGAACTCCGGCATTTTGAGACTAGGCTGCCCCATAGTACAGCCCGGCGCATCGGGCGACTGAGGCCATATCACAAACGCGACGAAACTTACTGAGCGTCGCCAGCCAACATGCCCTCGCCGCGCAGCGGCTTTCAATTGCTGCTACGCCGAGATCACCCGCCACGCCGAACTGATAGCTCCACGCCGACAGTAACGGGATTGCAAAGGGCCCCGCCCTTTGCCCGCCGGAGGCATTTCTCAAAACCCGCCGGAGGCAAAACGCCCCCGGCCAAACTCACCCCTCCAGCTTCTCCACCAACGTCATCCAATGCGCCTCCGCGTCGGCCAATTCGGCCTCCAGCTTTTCGCGCATCTGGCCCAACTTGCCGACATTCATGCCTTTGAGTGCAACCGCCGCCTTGGCCGGATCGGACAGGGCCACGTCGACTTCGGCGATGCGGTCCTGAACCTTGGCCATGTCCTTTTCGGCCTTGGCGACCTTTTTCTGTAATTCCTTGACCTCGGCCCAGGCCAGGTTGTTGGCCTTGACCGCGGCGGAGGGGGCGGGTTTGGTGGTGCCCTCGGCGGGCGCCGCCTTGGGCTGGTTCCGGCCGAGGATGAAGTCGATGTAATCCTCGATGCTGCCGTCATAGGGCTCGGCGGCCCCGCCATCGACAAGGACGAGGCGGTCGGCGGTCATCTCGACCATATGGCGGTCGTGGCTGATGAGGATCACCGCGCCTTGGTAGTCATTCAAAGCCTGCACCAAGGCTTCGCGCGCATCGACGTCAAGGTGGTTGGTCGGTTCGTCGAGGATCAGCAGATGCGGCGCATCGCGCGTCACCAGCGCCAGCGCCAGACGCGCACGCTCACCGCCCGAAAGCTGGCTGACCGAAGTGGTCGCCTTGGGGCCGGAAAAGCCGAAGCGGCCAAGCTGGGCGCGCACGGCGCTTTCGGGCTTGCCCTGCATGGCGCGGGCCATATGCACCAGCGGCGTGTCGCCCCCGGCCAGTTCTTCGACCTGATACTGGGTGAAATAGCCGATGTTGAGCTTGCCCGCCGTGACCATCTCGCCCTCCATCGCGGGCAATTGCCCGGCCAAAAGGCGCGCCAGCGTGGTCTTGCCGTTGCCGTTGCGGCCCAGCAGAGCGATGCGGTCATCCGGGTCGATGCGCAGGTTGAGGCGGCGCAGGATCGGCGTGTCGCCATAGCCCACCGCCGCGCGGTCCAGCGTGATGAGCGGCGGGCGCAGTTCGGCCGGATCGGGGAAGTTGAACGAGAGCGAGGGATCCTCGATCATGCCCAGCACGGGCTGCATCCGGGCCAGCATCTTGGCGCGCGACTGGGCCTGCTTGGCGGTGCTGGCGCGGGCGGAATTGCGGCGGACGTAATCTTCCAGCTTGGCGCGCTGGGCGTCCTGCGCGGCCTTGGCGGCGGCGGCTTGCGCTGCGCGTTCGGCGCGCTGGCGCTCGAACGAATCGTATCCGCCCGCGTAGAGCGTCAGCTTGCCGCCCTGAAGGTGCAGGATCGTATCGACCACATTGTTAAGCAAATCGCGTTCATGGCTGATGATCAGCAGCGTGCCCGGATAGGCGCGCAGGAAATTCTCCAGCCACAGCGTCGCTTCAAGATCGAGGTGGTTCGAGGGTTCGTCAAGCAGCAGCACGTCAGGCTGCGAGAACAGCAGCGAGGCCAGCGCCACGCGCATCTTCCACCCGCCCGAATAGGAATCGAGAGGCCGCGCCTGCATTTCCTCGGTAAAGCCAAGGCCCAGCAGGATCCGCGCCGCACGCGCAGGACCCGTATAGGCGTCAATCGCGATCAACCGGTCATGCACATCGCCCAAACGGTCGGGATCGGTCGAAGTCTCGGCCTCCTCCAACAGCGCGGCGCGTTCGGTATCGGCGGCCAGCACGGTTTCAAACGGCGTCGCGGTGCCCGCGGGGGCCTCCTGCGCGATATAGCCAAGGCGGGCGCGGCGGGGCATGTCGATGCTGCCGTCGTCGGGCTCGATTTCGCCGATGATGGCCTTGACCAGCGTCGATTTGCCCGCGCCATTGCGGCCCACAAGACCAACCCGCGCGCCCGTGGGCAGGGCGGCGCTGGCGCGGTCAATAATGGTGCGGCCACCAAGGCGCACGGTGACATCGGAAATGTTCAGCATCCGCGCCGCCTAGCAGGCAAGGCGCAAGAGGGCCAGCCCAGCTTTACGTGATGCGTCAAAACGCGCTATGGGCCGCCCCCATGATCCAAGTTGCCGCACTTTATCACTTTACGCCCTTTGCCGATCCTGTTGCCCTGCGCGAGCCTTTGCTGGCGCTTTGCGAGGAGAAGGGGATCAAGGGCACGCTCTTGCTGGCGGGCGAGGGGATCAATGGCACGATTGCGGGCAGCGAGGAAGGCATCGCCGCCGTCATCGCCCATATCTGCGCCATTCCGGGCTGCGAAGGGCTGGAGGTCAAATATTCCCATGCCGTCGCCATGCCCTTTGGCCGGATGAAGGTGCGCATGAAGCGCGAGATTGTCACCATGGGCGTGCCGGGCGTCGATCCGCTGTCCATCGTGGGCACCTATGTCGAGCCGCAGGACTGGAACGCGTTGATCGCGGACCCGGAAACCATCGTAATCGACACGCGCAACAATTACGAGGTGGTGGCGGGCACATTCCAGCGCGCTATCGACCCCGACACGCGTTCTTTCCGCGAATTTCCCGAATGGTTCCGCAATCACCGCGACGAATTGCTCGGACAGGGCAAGCAGCCCAAGGTCGCCATGTTCTGCACCGGGGGCATCCGCTGCGAAAAATCCACCGCTTTCCTGAAAAGCGAAGGGGTGGAGCAGGTCTATCACCTCAAGGGCGGCATTCTCAATTACCTTGAAAAAGTGCCCGCCGAAGAAAGCCTGTGGCAGGGCGAATGTTTCGTTTTCGACGAACGCGTGACACTGGCCCATGGCCTTGCCTTGGGCAGCCATGTGTCCTGCGCGGCCTGCGGCGCGCCGGTGGGCGAGGCCGAGCGCGCCTCGCCGCTTTATGTTGAGGGCGAAGCCTGCCCCGCCTGCGCCGAGGGCTGAGGGAAGGCCGCCTCGAACGCGGTGCGGACCGGGGTGGGGCTGTGCTCGGCAATTTTCGCAGGCGTCGCGCCGCGCCCATTGGCCAGATCGGCCCGTGCGCCCGCCTTGGCCATGGCCGCAAACATCATCGCCAGATCCGCCGCGGGCCTGCTGCCCGCCAGAACGTGGAGCGCGCTATTGCCCTTGGCATCAGCCAGGTCGGGCTTGTTGAGCGCGGATAAAGCGACCTCCAACGCGGCCAGCTTTTGACTGCGCGCCGCCGCGATCATCAGGTTTTCACCATCGGCGGCGGCAAAATCGATCCTTGCCCCTGCCGCGACCAAGGCCTTCATCGCCTCGGCCTGTCCGGCTTCGGCGGCCATCAGGATCGGCGTTTTGGGGGGCACCGGGGGCGGGGCGACTCCGAAATTGGCCTCGGTCACCCATGTGATGCGCGATTGGCCAGACAGACCCTCGACCGGCGCGCCCTTGGCCACCAACAGGCGGATCAGACCGACATCGCCCCCGGCGGCGGCCCGGTGCAGCAATTGCCAGCCTTCACGGTCGCGCTCGATCAGATCCACGCCGCCCCGTTCGACCAGAAAGCGCAGAACATCCCAGCGCCCCTGATAGGCGGCCAGTTGCGCCGCGCTGGTGTTTTCCGGCCCGCGTATCGCCCCATCCGCCCCGGCGGACATCAGCGCCGAAACCGCCGCCACCGACCCGGATTTGACCGCAAAGAGCAAAGGCGTGAACCCGCCCTGTGACGCCGCCTGCACTGATGCCCCGGCCTTTAACAGCGCCATCACCGTTTCGACCCGCCCGGATGATGCCGCCCACATCAGCGGCGTCTGCCCCCGGTTGTCGCGCAGATCGACGGGACCATGCGCCATGCGTT
Source organism: Novosphingobium sp. 550D (assembly GCF_057401885.1). NCBI lineage: Bacteria > Pseudomonadati > Pseudomonadota > Alphaproteobacteria > Sphingomonadales > Sphingomonadaceae > Novosphingobium > Novosphingobium sp. 550D. The sequence goes on from NZ_CM171613.1 coordinate 1,495,725, forward strand.
CGACCACCGATGGTGGCGCAAAACGGGCGCAGACATGCAAAGGCGTTGCCCCATCGCTACGCGCCAGACGCGGATCGGCCCCGGCGTCCAGCAGCGCGCCAATGATCGCCGCATCCCCTAATTCGCAGGCCAGCCATAGCGCGCCCACCCCATCCTGATCGACGGCATTGACCTTGGCCTTGGCCCGGATCAGCGCGCGTACTGCGACGGCATCCTGATGCGATACGGCCATCATCAACGGCGTTTCGCCATAGGCCAGCGGTCGATTGGCCTGGGCCAGAGCGGCCGAAACCCCGCGCTCGTCGCCCAGCCTGATGGCTTCGGCAATGTCCTGCGCCTGCGCCGGTTGGGCCAGAAGCAGCGCGGCAAAGGCCAACTTACGCAAGGGACAATTCCTTCAACGCCCCGGTGCTGTCACCGAATTTATCGATGGGCATCCCCACCGCCTGTAGCCCGGTCAGCAGCAGGTTTGACATGGTCGTGCCCTTTTCCACCCGCGCATGGCCGACATGGCGCACAAGCCCGCCCGCCACGACAATCGGCAGATCGAGAAAATCGTGGTCATTGGGATCGCCAAAGGCCGACCCGCGCAGCACGAAAGAAGTGTCCAGCAGGCTGGCGTCACCATCCTTCACCCCGTCGAGCTTTTCCAGAAGATGGGCGAAATAGGTCATGTGGAACTGGTTGATCTGGGCCAGCTTCGCCTTCTTTTCCGCCATTTGTCCATGATGGCTGAGCATATGGTGGGAATCGGCCACGCCAATTTCGGGATAGGTGCGGTTGCTGATCTCGCGCCCCGCCATGAATGTGGCGACGCGGGTGATGTCGGCTTGCAGCGCCAACACCTGAAGGTCGAGCATCAGGCGGACATGTTCGTCGAAACTGTCGGGAATACCGGCGGGGCGTTCGATCCCGGCCTCGGTCATGGGGGTTTTGGCGGCGCGCTGAATACGGCGCTCGATGTCGCGCGTGGCGGTCAGATATTCGTCCAGCTTGCGCCGGTCCTCCATCCCCAGTTGCCGGTTCAAACGCGCTGCATCCTCCCGCACGAAATCGAGCAGGCTGGCCTGACGGCGCAGGCGCGCAGCTTGGGCGGCGGCATCCATCGCGTCGCCATCGCCAAACATGCGCTCGAAAATTTCCGCCGGATTGGCCGCCACGGGCAAAGGCACCGTCGGGCTCATCCATGACAGGCCGTTGGTATAGGCGCAGCTATAGCCAATGTCGCAACTGCCCAGCAGGCTCGGTTGATCGATCCCCGCCTCGATCGAGGGCAGCGCGGTCGCATCGCCCAGATGGCGCGCATAGGCCTGATCCATCGACATGGCGCAGCGGATGTCGGTGCCCTCGGTCTGGCGCACATGGGTGCCGGTCAGGAACGCGGGGCACGACCGCCCGTGGCCCGCCGACAGATCGCCCATCGCGGCGGCCTGGGGATGGCCAAGGCCGGTGATGACGCTCATCCGGCTCTTGAACTTTTCCAGCGGGGCGAGGGTTGGCGACAGCGCATAATCCATCCCCGTGGTGGCGGGGCGGAATTGATCCATCATCATGCCATTGGGGGTGTAAAATACGATCAACCGGCGCGGGCGGGCCATCTTGTCGGCGGCGCGCGCCGATGGGGCCATCGCCTCCATAAAGGGCAGGGCCATGGCGGCGCCCGCCCCACGCAGCAGGGTCCGGCGGGACATGGCAGGGCGCGGGATCATCATGGCTGGAGGTTCCCTTTGGTCTTGTTCATGGTCATCTGCGCCGCGCTGGCCGGTGTTTTGCGCAGACGGAAGGCATCAGACAGGACGATACCGCGAATGACGGTGCGGATGCGGAAATTGTCGGCCTCGGCCATGCGGGCGATGGCGCGGATCTGGGGCCGGTCGCCCGCAATCACCCCGCGACCCAGCGCATAGGTCATCAGCTTTTCGGTAAAGGCCTGTGTGAACTGTCCCTTGCGCGCCAACAGAATGTTGCGCAGCCCCGGCAGGCCCGCAAAGCGCGTGCCATCGGGCAGGACGGCGCTGGCGTCGATCATTTGCCCCGCGTCGATGGTTCGATGGGCGCCAACGGCGTCGAAATTCTCCATCGAGAAACCGATCGGGTCCATCCGTACATGGCATGCCGCACAGGCCGGATCGGCGCGGTGCAGTTCCAATTGTTCACGCGCGGACAGCAATTTGCCGTCATGCGTGGCCTTGAGCGCGGGCACGTCGGGCGGCGGCGGGGGCGGCGGCGAGGCCAGCAGGTTTTCCAGCACCCATTTGCCGCGTTTCACCACGCTGGTATGATTGCCATAGGAGGTGACGGTCAGGATGCTGGCCTGTCCCAGCAATCCGCCCCGGCCCCATCGCGGATCCAGCGCCACCTTGCGCATGGCCGTGCCGCGCACATTGGGAATGCCGTAATGTTCGGCAAGGCGTTGGTTGAGGAACGTGTAATCGGAAGACAGGAAATCGAGCAGGCTGCCGTTGGTTTTGACCAGATGGGCAAAGAACATCTCGGTTTCGGCGGCCATGGCGCTGCGCAGGCGGGTGTCGAATTGCGGGAACAGGTCGGTGTCGGGCCGCTGTTGATCCAGATTGCGCAGATAGAGCCATTGGCCCGCGAAATGCCGGGTCAAGGCCATGGCGCGCGGATCGTTGAGCATGCGGGTGGTTTGTGCGGTCAGGATTTCCGGGCGATGCAACTGGTGCGTTTCGGCAAGGCGCAATAAGGTCTCGTCGGGCAGGCTGCTCCACAGAAACAGCGAGAGGCGCGTGGCCAGATCGCGGTCGGTGACGGGGTGGACACTGCCCGGCGCGGCGCCTGCCGGATCGCTCTCGGCCTGAAACAGGAAGTGGGGGGAGACGAGCAGGGCGGCGACCCCCGCCTCGATCCCGCGTTCGAACTGGCCGCTTGCGGCGCGCTCGCTGGCATAGGCGTGGAGGAGGGGCGTCATATCCTCCGGCCCGACCGGGCGGCGATAGGCGCGGCGGGCAAGGCTGCCCAGAATCTGGCGGGCGCAGGCTTCTTCCTGCGTGGTGGCGGTGGGGTGACAGGTGAAGATGCGGCGGCGGCTGGGCGTGTCCTGCGTGCCGGTGATGCTGGCGGGACCGGCAACGTCGATTTCCATCACATCGCGGGGGAAATTCTGCTGGGCATAGCGGTCGGACAGGCGATAGGACGGCACCATCAACGTTGCCGCCCGCCGCCCATCGACCAACACGTCCAGAGGCAGCATCACCGGCTTGTTCACCGGCATAGGCACTTCGTCCAAATTGTTGCGCAGGAACTGCACGCTTTCATCGGGCGCTACGTCGCGGCGGAACGCCATGCCGATGCGATGGGCGCCTGCGCTCAATTTCACCCGCGCGCTGACCCGGTCCTGCGTCAGGCGATCGCTTTCATTGTTGGTGTTGGCGTTGAGCCAGCCCACCACATCATAATCGCCCCCCGCGCGGGCATAGAAATTCATGATCCCGCCGCCGCGTGATGCCGGGGGCAGATCCTCGCTCATCCGTTCATTATAGGCCGGGCGGCCCGAATTCATGATCGAGCCGTCCTTGGGCACGATATAGCTGGCCACCGAGGCGCGCGGGCGGTCGAGGCCCGTGGCCAGACGCGCCACCTTGCCCCCCACCGCGACATAACGTTCGACCAATGTGGGCGAAACGGAAAGCACGTCGGCAATATTGTCAAAGCCGTAGCCCGAATTATCCTGCGGCAATTCGCGCGACACATCGACGTTCAGAGCCAGCAGATCGCGCACGGCGGCGGCATATTCCACCCGGTTCAACCGGCGCAATGTGGCGCGGCCCGGATCGGGATGCGCGGCGGCGAAGGCATCGCGCCCGCCCGCCATCCATCGCACGAAACCGGCGCGCATCTCTGGCGTCGGCTGGCGTTTGGTGTGGGGCGGCATTTCATCCTGCACCACCTTGCGCAGGATCGCTTCCCACACTTCGGCATTCTTGCCCTGGGCAATGTCGGTGCCTTTCAGATCGTCGAAGGAGAGCGATCCGGCCTCGTCAATGTCATTGTGGCATGACGCGCAGAAATCCTCGACCATGGCCTCGGCGGCCTTGCCGTCAAAGGGGCGCGGGGCGGGTTTGGTCGGTTGCGAATGCAGCGCGCCGGTCGCGATGATCGCCAAAAGGCTGGCGGCCAGCCCCACGCGTCCCAGATGGTTTGCCCCGATGCGGCGCATGTTTTGCGAATTCCCGATGTTTGGTTGTGCCTGCCCCTGTGCAGTGCAGCATGGGGCTAGTCCTTTGGGGCGTTGACGTCTATTGCCGTTATTGCCACGAAGCGTACGCAAAATTAGAGCGCTTCTTGCGACGCAGCATGGTCATGCCCACATGCGCCCTATGAGCCATTCCATCCCCCTGTCCGTCCTCGATCTTGTCCCTGTTCTGGAGGGCGGCACTCTGACGCAGGCCTATGCCCATGCGGCGGCTCTGGCCACCCATGCCGAGAGCGAAGGGTTTGCTCGCTATTGGGTGGCCGAACACCATGGCATGCCCGGCATCGGCGGGGCGGCGACCTCGGTCGTTCTGGCCCATGTGGGCAAGGATACGTCGCGCATCCGGTTGGGATCGGGCGGGATCATGTTGCCCAACCATGCCCCGCTTCAGATTGCCGAACAATTTGGCACGCTGGATGCACTCTATCCGGGGCGGATTGATCTGGCGCTGGGCCGGGCGCCGGGGGCGGACGGGCGGGTGGCGATGGCCTTGCGCCACGGAGATCCGGAAGCTTTCCCGCAGCAGGTGATGGAATTGCAGGCCTATTTCGCCGGGGATTCGCGGCTGGGCTTTCCCGCCGTGCCGGGCGCGGGGGCAAAGCCCGAAATGTGGGTGCTGGGCTCCAGCACCTATGGCGCGCAACTGGCCGCGGCGCTGGGCCTGCCCTATGGCTTTGCCTCGCATTTCGCGCCTGCGATGCTGGATGAAGCGGTGGCGACCTATCGCCGCCTGTTCCGCCCCTCGGCCGTGCTGGACCGGCCGCATGTGATGGTGGCCTGCAACGTGTTCGCCGCCGACACGGTGGAGGAAGCGCGCTTTCTGGCCACGACGATGCAGCAGGGCTTTGTCGCGCTGCGCACGGGACAGGGCGGCGGGTTGGTCAAGCCGCCGGTGGAGGGCTATTATGAAAACCTGCCCGCCCCCCATCGCGCGATGCTGGACAATGTCATGGCCTGCACCGCCATCGGCACACAGGGCGATGTGGAGGCGATGCTCTCCCGCCTGATCGCGCGCACCGGGGCCGACGAGATCATCGTGGCCGGACAGATGTTCGATCAGGCGGCGCGGCGGCGCAGCTTTTCTATTGCGGCGGCGGCGATGCAGGCTCTGTCGCAACAGGTGGTGTAATCGCCGCCAGCCATTGCTCCACCGCCGCCATGTCGGGCGGCAGGGTTTGCGCGTAGGGACCGGCAAATTCGGCCCAAGCCTCGACAAACCGGGGCGAGATGGTGAGCAGCACCGGCACGCCGCGATCAAGCGCCGCCAGCAGACAGGATAGCAGCCCGCTGCCCGCCTCGGCCTCCATCTTGCCGAATTTGCTCAGGATCAGCAGGTCGCAGGGTTGGGACAGGCGTTGTTCCATCCATGCCGCCGCCGACACCAGCGCGCCGGAATCGAGCGTGCAGCCCTCGGCCTCACACCCCAGATCCTGACCCAGCGGGAAACGCGCGCCATCGCCAATGCTGACCAATGTGCCGGGGGAGCAATCCTGGCCATTGGCAGGTGGTTCCTCGATCACGCCCGCGATGCGCAGACGCCCGCCCCATTGCGCAACCACCTGCGCCAGCAAGGGTTGCGATGTCGCGGACCGATCCGCCATGATGGCGCCAAGGGCAAGGGGCGTGGGGTTCGTCATCAAAGCCTTGTCTTTCCGCGATCAAGCCGGGTGTTGCCATATCGAAGGATCGCGGGTTACGAATGAGGCCCCCCGCATCGAAAGGCAAGACCCATGCACCGCCGCCGCCTGTTGACCTCTGCGCTGGCCACGATGGCCGCCGTGCCCTTGGCCAAAGCGCAGGCGTTTCCGCCCGCAGGCCATGCGACGCCGATCGCCACCTATCCTTTCACGCCCGATGTCTATGCCGCCCGCCGTGCCGCTTTGATGGCGCAATTGAAGGAAGGCATCGCCGTCATCTGGGGCGCGCAGGGCGAAGGGGGCGAGGCCAATGTCGCGGCTCCGTTTCAACAGGATGGCGATTTTGCGTGGTTGACGGGAATTGTCGATGAACCCGGCGCGGTGCTGGTGCTGGCCCCGGCGGAACCGCATTTTCGCGAATTCCTGCTGCTGCCTTCACGCAATCCGGAGGTCGAGCGTTGGGATGTCGAACGCCTGCCGCTGGGCGCGGAGATCGAGCGACGCACCGGCTTTGCCCGCGTGTTGCGCACCGGGTCGTTGGGCGCGTTGGTGACGGGGCTGGCGGAAAGGTCGAAGGTTTTGCACTTCCTTGGCCCGGTGGTGTCGGCCGAGGCGCCGGTCCCGCCTGCGCTCGAACTCTATGGCAAAATATCCGCCCGCGTGCCGGGGTGCAGCATTCGCGACAATTCGGCGCTGCTGCCTGCTTTGCGCACGGTGAAGGAACCGCGTGAACTGGCCCTCATCCGCAAGGCGACGCAGGCGACGCGGGCGGGTCATCTGGCCGCGATGCGTGGATTGAAACCGGGGATGAGCGAGCGGGCGCTGCGTGATCTGGTGGAGGCTGCGTTTCGCAGCGCCGGGGGCGATGGCATTTCGTATAATTCCATCGTCGGGGCGGGGCGCAATGCGGCCTCGCTGCATTACACGCGCGCCTTGGGGGCGATTGGCGAGGGCGATCTGGTGCTGATCGATGCGGCGGCCAGTGTGGGCACCTATACGTCGGACATCACGCGCACCTTGCCCGCATCGGGGCGCTTTACCCGCGAACAGCGCGCCACCTATGACCTTGTGCTGGAGGCGCAGGGCGTGGCGGCGTCAAGGCTGAAGGCGGGCGTGACTCTGCATGAATTGACCGAGGCGGCCAGGGATGTGTTCCGCAAGGCGGGGCGGATCGATGATTTCTATCACGGGCTGGGCCATTATGTCGGGCTGGATGTGCATGACGCGGGCGATTATTCACGCCCCATTCCCGCCGGCGCGGTCATCACGATTGAGCCGGGCCTTTATGTCCAATCGGCCAATTACGGCATCCGGATCGAGGATCTCTATCTGGTCACGCCGACCGGCGCGGAACGCCTGTCGGCCGACATTCCGCGTAGCGCGACGGAGATTGAATCCGCGATGAAGGGCTAAGGTGCCTCCGGCGGGTAAAGGGCGGGGGCCCTTTGCAATCCCGTTATGGGGTGGCGCATTTATGGCTACGCTGCGTTTATCGCCATGTTTTGAAAGCCTGCGGCGCGGCGAACTTACGCTGATCAGCGCCGCAGGCTTAATATTTCAATCATCGCGTCCGACACCCAAGGCCGAACCTATCGCGCAACATCGACAGTAACGGGATTGCAAAGGGGCCAGTCCCTTTGCCCGCCGGAGGCAAACTTACCCCTTGGGCGGCGCACAGGAATTGCGCAGGATCACCTCGAAATCCAGATAATCGATTGGCGCCTGATCGGGCGAGACAATGGCCTCGACCCCGGCGGCGCCGATGGCTTCCAACGGTTGGCGCACGGTGGTCAGCGCGGGCGAGATCAGGCGGCTGATCGGCGTATCGTCAAAGCCGACGATGGAAATGTCGCCCGGCACATCCAGCCCGAATTCGCGCGCCGCCATCAATGCGCCCACCGCCATTTCATCGTTCGAGGCAAAGATCGCCGTCGGACGTTGGGGCAGGGAGAGCAGAGCCCGCGTCGCCTCCAGCCCCGATTGCAGGTCGAAATAGCCCTGCGCCACCAGCTCAGGCTCCAACGCCAAACCCGCTTCGGCCAGAGATTGGCAATAGCCGTCATAACGCAATGTTGCGCCAAAATGTTGCGGGTGGCCGCGCACAAAGCCGATGCGGCGATGGCCCAGACCCAGCAGATGCGCCATGATCGCCTTGCTGGCCCCGCGTTCGTCGGTGGAAATATGGGTGAATTCATCGCCATGCGTGGCCGAAATCAGCGCGATCCGCCCGCCCAGTTTCCGCACGCTTTCCACAAATTCGGTGTTTTCCGACAGAGGCGGGCTGAGCAAAATGCCATCGGGGGCAATCGTGGCAAACAGCCGCCGGACCAGACCCAGCAGATCCTTGTCCTGGCTGTTTACCGGTTCGACCACCAGATGATAGCCCAGTTCCCGGCACCGCCGCGCCGCGCCAATATGCAGCGCGGAAATATAGCTGGGGTTGGGATTGTCATACAGATGGGCGATCAGGAAAGAGCGCCCTCCGGCAAGGCGGCTGGCCGCGCGATTGGGTTTGTAATCCAGTTCCGCCGCCGCCGCACGCACACGCTCCTTCACCTCGGCGCGCACATGGGGCTCTTCGTTCAGCACGCGCGAAACGGTCTTGATCGAAACGCCTGCGCGTTCGGCCACATGCTTGATGGTGGTCACGACTGTCCTCTGCCTTTGCCACAGAGACGATTGTTGCCCCCGCCTGTGACGTCTTTTCTGTTACTGTTGTCATGGCAAGGGTAGTGCCGGATGCGGCGTGATAGCAACCTCAATTTTCACCGGTTGCCATCATCCATGCAGCAACGCCGGTTACCCCGGACCGGTTCAGCGCCAGCCCTTGGCCTTGGCCTGTGCTTCCTGTGCCGGGTCCAAAGGATCACCCTTGGCCATGCCCTGCGCCAGAGCCATCAGTTCGCCATCGCCCGACCCCGCCTGTCGATAGGCGCTGGTCTGGGCCGAGGTGCCGGGCATGACATGCTGTAAACGCCAGCCATCCTCGCCATGACAGGCGATGCCCGATGTCGATGCGCCCGAAAAGGCGCGGCACAGGTTGCCATCGCCATTGCGGAACGTGGCGATCATGCGCGTTGCCGCGCCATCCTGCGCCGATGCCAATTGCGTGTCGAGCGCATGGGCCAGATCGCCCGAGGCCATCAACGTGCCATTGCGATCGGTAATCGGCCCTTCAGCGCGCATCAATCGACCGCCACCCACCAGACCCAGCACCAGCGCGGCGGCAATCGCCCCGCCAAACCACTTTTGCTGCATCAAAGGCACTTTGGGCTTGGCGGCGGCTTTGGCTTCCTCGGCCTTTTGGCGGCGCACGGCGGCAAGGTCGATGACCGGCGCGGGCGGGGTTGCGGCGCGGATCTGGGCCTCCCACGCGGCGGGCACGGGTTCCTTGATCACAGGCGCAAAATGGCCCTGAAGCTTTTCACGCAGCGCCCGCTCCCTGGCGATCTGGTCGGCCAGATCGAGGTCGGCCAGCGCGGCCATGGTGATGCGGGCGCGAGTGGATTCATCCAGCTCGCCATCGACATAGGCCATGATCTCTTCGCGGCTCACGCTCATGATACCTCTCCCAGCGCGCGCATCAGCGCTTCTCTTCCCCGCGCCAATCGCGAAGTCAGCGTGCCCATCGGGCATCCAATGATCTCGGCCGCCTCTTTATACGCAAACCCTTCGACCAGAACGAGCATCACCGCCTCGCGCTGTTCATCGGGCAGGGCGGCCATGGCGCGATCGACATTGCCCAATTCGACATGGGCCTCGATCCCCGCATCGCCGGGCATGCCGACATGTTCGCCGTCCTCTTCGGGGGCAAAGGTCTGGCTGGCGCGGTTTCGGGCGCGGGCCTCGTCGATCCATATGTTGCGCATGATCCGATACACCCATGAATCCAGACGCGTGCCCTCGGCCCACAGATGCGAGGATTTGAGCGCGCGTTCGATTGTCATCTGGCACAGATCATCGCCATCGGCGCCGTCACGCGTCAAACCGCGGGCAAACCGCCGCATCTGCGGCAAAAGCCTGACCAGTCCTTCGCTGAATTGAGCCGTTGGCAATGATTTGTACCTTGTCATGGATGAAACGGATGACCACGCTCGTTTCTTCCGCGTAGGTGCGTTTTTTTTTGGCAAAGGGCAAGAGAGTGCGACAGCGGCTGTTCAGGAATGGGATCATCGCGCTGCTGCTGATCGGGGCGGCGGGGCCGGTGCTGGCGCAACTGGGCGTACCCAATGTTGGGGGCGGGCTGGGCGGCGCGGTGGAGCGGCTGCGCGGCACATTGGACGATGCGGCCGGCGCTGTGCAGCGCCCGCTTCAGGATCTGGGCGCACTGGCTGATCTGCGGCTGGACCGGTTGACGCAATTTGTGCGGCGTAATCGCGATGTGGTGGCGATGGACGCCAATGGAGCGCCCGCCCGTGCGCATGAATTGCTGTTGCTCGATCCCGATCCGGCGGCGCTGACATTGGCGCTGGGCGCGGGTTATCGCTTGATGGAGCAGGGCGATCTGGGCGGATTGGGCGTGGGGTTTGCGCGGTTGGAAACACCGGCGGGTCAAAGCCTGCCCGATGCGACGCGCGCGCTGCAAAAGCTGTTGCCGCAAAAGACGGTGACGGCGGACCAGATCCATTTCCCCAGCGGCAGGGCATCGACCGGGGCCGCAGCGCCTGCGCCCAATGCATTGCCCGTTGGCGGGGCGGTGGGGGTGATCGACGGCGGCGTCAAACCCGGTCCGCGATTGTCGGCGCAGGCGGGATTTGCCACCGGCGCGCCGCGTCCCAATGATCACGCCCAATCGATCGCTTCCTTGCTGGCCGGGGCGGGGGTGGCCAAACTTTATGCCGCCGATGTCTATGGCGCGGACCCGGCGGGCGGCAATGCTCTGGCCATTGCCAAGGCGCTGGGCTGGATGGCGTCGCAGCGTGTGGGCGTGGTGTCGATCAGCCTTGTCGGCCCCAGCAACCCCTTGCTGGCCCGCGCCGTTGCCGCGGCGCAGGCGAAGGGCATGTTTGTCGTGGCGGCCGTTGGCAATGATGGCGCGGCATCGCCCTTGTCCTATCCGGCATCGTATAAAGACGTGGTGGCCGTTACTGGCGTCGACGGCAAAGGGCGCGTGCTGTTCGAGGCCGGGCGGGCCAGCCATCTAGATTATGCCGCCCCCGGCGCGGATATGAGCGCGATTGGCCTTGATGGTCGCGCCCACACTTTGCGCGGCACCAGCTTTGCCGCGCCGCTCGTCGCCGCGCGTCTGGCCGCTTATCAGGGCAAGGGGGCGCCTCTGGCCGCGCTGGACCGAGAGGCGGTGGCGCGGGGCGGACGGACCGGGCGCGGGATTGTCTGCAACCTTTGCCGCAAGGGCATTTGAAAAATCCCGAAGGCGTCAGGGAAGAAAACCGCAGCCCCCATCGTTTCCTCATCATAAGCCAGTCGCCACGCTCTCTTTCGCAAAGGCTGGCGCAGATGAAGGAGACAGACGATGATCAAGACTTTCAACATGGCCGCCACCATCGCTATGACGCTGGCTCTGACCGCGCCTGCCAACGCCCAATTGTTGGGCGGGGCGATTGGCGGCGGGCTGGGCGTCAATGGCGCGGTGGACGGCGTGACCCGCTCGGTCGGCGCCACCGCTTCGGTGGGCCAGACGCTGGAGGCCCCCTCGGTCGCCGTTCCCACGGTCAGTCGGGTCAGCACCGTGGTGGCCGTGCCCAACGTGGTCCCGGCCATCCCCAATGTTGCGGTGCGCCGCGTGGCCATCGTCAATGCCGGCATCGCCCCCATCACCTATGCCGCTGTTCCGGCCTATATCGACCGCCAATATGTCGTGCTGCAAAATGACCTGCGCGGCACTGGGGTCGAGGTGATCAAGCGCAACAATCAGATCATCCTGGAAATGCCCAGCGATGTGACCTTCTCGTTCAACAAATTTAATATCCAGCCGCGCTTCTATGGCGTGTTGAATACGGTGTCGCGCACGCTGGCCAAATATCCGGCAACCTATGTGGATGTAAACGGGCACACCGATGCCATCGGTTCGTTTACCTATAACCAGCGCCTGTCGGAACGCCGCGCCGATGCGGTGGCCGATTATCTGGCCGACCGCAGTGTCAATGGCGCGCGGATGCATGTTCAGGGATTCGGCAAGACTGAACCGATCGCCTCCAACGCCACGGTTTCGGGTCGCGCGGCCAATCGCCGGGTTGAAATCATCCTGACCCGTTATGCCGCCTGATTAATGCCGCCAGCTTTTTGGCCGCGTTTCAGGTGGTTGGTTCCCGCAAGAGAGGCTCGCCCCTTTCTTGCGGGAATTTTTTTAAAAAGTGCATTTTTTTATGGATGAAAAACCTCAGCACAGTCGTTTCCCAATCAGAACCCAAAACGTGGTTCCAGATGTTCAAATTTAGGAGACACGACATGACCCGCATTTCCAGCATGACCTTCGTTGCTATCGCTCTTGCTCTGGCTTCGGCCCCGGCCCACGCACAATTGCTGGGTGGTGGTGGTCTTGGCGGCGGGGCCATTGGCGGCGGTTTGGGCGGCGCAATTGGTGGCGCCGGTTCGATGGGCGGCGGCTTTGGATCGATGGGCAGCATCGGTTCGGCCACAGCCGATGTGGAAAGCACCGCCCGCAGCACCGCGCGCGGTTCGGCCAGCACCACCGGCAGCCAGAATGTCAACACCCGCACCGGCAACGTGAATGCAACCCGCAGCGTGACCGGCAGCGGCGCGGCCGACCTTGCCCCGACGGCCACGGCGGCCACTTCGATGACCGGTTCGCGCACCGTTGACGGCGCGCTCTCGGCCAGCGGTTCGGCCACGGGTTCGGGCAGCGCCAATGCGCAATTGATCGGCACCAACCAGGTCGGCAGCGCCGCCCGTTCGGTCGCTTCGCAGGGCGCGACAACGGTGAATAATGCCCGTTCTACCGCGTCGGATGCGGCCACCCGCGCCAATGGTTTCGCCAACAGCACCAAGAACCGCGTCGAAGGCGTTGCCACCAGCGCAACGAACCGCGCGAACACGGTGGCCACCAACACCGCAGACCGTGCCAAGGGCGTGGCGACCAGCACCGCCAATCGCGCCAACGGTTTGGCCAACAGCGCGGCCAACCGCGTCAATGGCGCGGCCAGCGGCGTGAGCGGCACCGCCAATGGCTCGTTGGCCACGGCAGGTTCGCTGGGCAACAGCAATCTGGCGCTGGCCGGTAGCGCGGCCAGCAGCGTTGCGGGCATGGCCAGCGTCAAGCCCGGCATGACCATCACCGCCCCCGACGGATCGCGTTTGGGCAAGGTGCGTCAGGTGGTTGCCGACAGCCGCGGCCGCGTTCAGAGCGTGGTGATGCGGGCGCGCAATACCGACGTCAATCTGCCCGCCAGCAACTTTGCCGCCAGCGGCAATGGCAAGAGCCTGATTTCGACCATGAATGGCCAGCAGATCGAAAATGCGGCCCAGGGTCAGACCAGCGCCGCAACACGATAAATCAGTCTTTTATGATAGGGGGGGGCGGTCCGATGGGCCGCCCATTTCGTATGCGGGCGCTATGCATTTTTGCGCAGAGAATTTCCGAAATAATCTGGACACCTCGAAGAACCATGAGATTTGGCCTGCTTGCGGGATTGAGGATCACGCGGGGGCGTTGATGCCTGATTTTCGGCCATTCTTGCCTGCGTGATGTTTGCTCGTGCCCTTTTCTTTGGGGGTATTGCCCTTCAAGCGGGCACAATACGCCCCTCAAGCCAGGCGAGGCGCTGGAAATTATAGACGAGGTTGGCCATGCCGATCTTGATGGTGGCGCGGGCGATACCGATGGTGCGCACGACCAGCCCCATGCGATGTTTTTGGCCAGCGAACACATGCTCGACGTGAGCGCGGATTTTGGATCGCCGGGTGTTGGCCTTGGCGGTCCGCTCGGGAAGTGAGCGTCGCGGTTTTCGCCGCTGATGGATATGGCTTTTGAACATGCGGGCGGCGAGGAACGCTTCGTTCTTCTTTGACCGGTAGGCGGTATCCGCCCAGACGCCCGAGCCGGTGTTGCCCTTGCTGATCAGGTCTGGCAGCCGCGCCCCATCATGGGCGTTGGCGGCGCTGGCACCCCAAGTGCGGATCAGGCCGTGGGCCTTGTCGATGCCGATATGATTCTTGTAGCCGAACATCGGGATGGCGAGATCAACAGGCTTCGCGGCCTTCGGGTCGGCACCCTCGCGGACTTTGGCTTTGCTGTACTTGATCGACCAGCGCGCATCGCGATCCTTTTGCCGCGCCTTGGCCGGCTTCCAGTCCTCGGGCACTCGGCCTTCCTTGATTGCTGCCTTCTCCGCCTCGGTATTACGCTGCTTGGGCGCCGGAACCACGGTGGCATCGACGATCTGCCCACCCATGGCGAGATAGCCCCGGTCCTTCAGCGCACCGTCAAAGCGTGCAAAGAGTTTGTCGATCGCCTTGGCCTGCACCAGGCGTTCGCGGAAAAGCCAAACGGTGGTCGCATCCGGCACGGTGCCCTCAAGGCCGAGCCCCAGAAACCGCTGGAATGAAAGGCGGTCCTTGATCTGGAACTCGGTGGCTTCGTCGGACAGCGAGTACAGCGCCTGAAGAACCAAAATCTTGAACATCAGCACCGGATCGAAGGGCGGGCGCCCGCCCTTGCCGCGAACACTGCGCCGGAGCGCTGCAATCAGCGGCCCACGGAAAACCTCGAAATCTACAACGCCCGACAAACGCTCCAGCGGATCTCCCGCCGCGCTCAGCGCATCGTACCGGTCCGAAAGATCAAAGAAACCAGGCTGTCCTACCATCGCCGCCTCCGCCCATCGCGAAAGCCATTGAATCAGTTCAGGCCGCTACGCACCAGAGGTTTTTCGAGGCGTCCATCTTTGTGAAAGAGAATCTTGGAATAAGGGGGGTATCGGAAATATGCCTAGATAAGCGTGCTGGGCAATTTACCGTTATTCGACAAGATCGACATATCCTTTGGCCAACCTTTGTAATTGGGCGCAGGCCGGAAGTTCCATGACGGAATTGTGCCGGACTTTGTCAACTAAAAGAGCTGGTAAAGAGGAACTTGTCCATGGCGCTTAGCATTTTCTCCAGCGTATCGCCTGAAACTATTGTGGCTGAGATCGAGCGCGTCGAATCGGCGATGGCCGGGGGCGATACGTCGGCCCGGGTGGATCTGTCGATGGCCAAGGGGCAATCGCAGGTCATTCTTGGCGCCATCAACCGGCTTTTGGACAGCGCGACCAATCCGGCCCGCGCCCTTTCAACCAGCATCCAGACCATGAGCAGCGAGCATGAGCGCGGCGATATTGACGTCATTATCCCGGTCGACAAATTCCGCGGCGAATATGCGGTCATGGCCAAAGACATCAACGAATTGGTGGGCGCGCATATCGCGGTCAAGAAAATGGCCATGGCCTGTGTCAAGGAATTCAGCGTCGGCAATTTCGACGCGCCGATGCAACAATTGCCGGGCAAGAAGGCCTTTATCAACGATACGATTGAAACGCTGCGCGCCAATCTGCGCGGGTTGATTACTGAATTGAATTACATGTCCGCCGAGCATGAACGCGGCGACATTGACGTCAAGGTGCGCGCCGAAAAGTTCAAGGGTGACTTTTCCACCGTGGCGCATGGCATCAACAACATGGTGGCCGGGCATATCGCGGTGAAGAAGAAGGCGATGGCCTGCGTCAAAGCCTTTGGTGAGGGTGATTTCGACGCGCCGCTGGAACAATTCCCCGGCAAGAAGGCCTTTATCAACGACACGATCGAAACGCTGCGCGGCAACCTTCGCGCCATCACCGCCGAAATCAACGATCTGATCGCGGCGTCCACCGCCGGTCGGTTGAGCGAGCGCGGGGATGATCGCCGCTTTGTCGGAGACTTTGGCCGTCTGATCATGGGCATCAATGGGATGCTTGACGCGATCCTGCTGCCCATTGCCGAGGGCAACCGCGTGCTGGATCTGGCCAGCAAGGGCGATTTGACCGAGCGGGTCGATATTGATTGCCAAGGCGACCATCAGCGGATGAAGAATTCGGTGAACCGCCTGATCGACAATCTGCGCAATTTTGCCACCAATGTGGGTAATGCCGCCGATCACGTTGCATCGGGCAGCAACCAGATGGCCGCCAGTTCCGAACAATTGTCCGAAGGCGCCAATGAACAGGCCGCCTCGACCGAGGAAGCGTCCGCCTCGATGGAGGAAATGGCCGGCAACATCCGCCAGAACGCGGACAATGCCGCCCAGACCGAAAAGATCGCTCGCCAGTCGTCCAAGGATGCCGAATTGTCCGGCGCGGCGGTGGAAAAGGCGGTTTCGGCCATGCGCACCATCGCGGCCAAGATCAGCATCGTGCAGGAAATTGCGCGCCAGACCGACCTGTTGGCGTTGAACGCCGCCGTCGAGGCCGCACGTGCGGGCGAACATGGCAAGGGTTTTGCCGTGGTCGCCTCCGAAGTGCGCAAACTGGCCGAACGCAGTCAGGTGGCGGCATCGGAAATCGTGGCCGTGTCCTCCGACACGGTGAAGGCTGCGGCAGAGGCGGGCGAGATGCTGGTCAAGCTGGTGCCCGACATTCGCCGTACCGCCGAACTGGTTTCGGAAATCAGCGCGGCCTGCCGTGAACAGGATATTGGTGCCTCACAAATCAATGAAGCGATCCAGCAACTTGACCGCGTGACGCAGAAGAATGCCAGTGCCTCGGTCGAAATTTCGACCACCTCGGAAGAACTGGCATCGCAGGCTGATGAATTGCAGCATATTGTTTCTTTCTTCCGTGTCGGCGGCGAAGGAACGGGGGGCATGGCCTCTGCGCCCCGCAGCGCTGCTCCGCGACCGGCGCGAGCCCCGGCGGCGGCCGCCGCGCCCCGCGCCAAAGCCAAGAAGGCCAAGCCCAATTCCGTCATGCATCAGCAAGATCGCGTGAAGGGTTTCGCGCTGGATATGATGAGCGGCGGCGAGGATGAAGATGACGCCGATTTTGGTCGCGCGGCCTGATAAAAGCGTCTTTTTACGTCTAAAATCGACAAAAACCCTCGCTTCCAGACCGAAGCGGGGGTTTTTTAATGGTTCAGGCCCACGGCTTTGGCGGGGTGAATCGTGCCCTATGGGCCGTGCGCCGAGGGGGGAAAGGATGGGTTGAGCCTTTCCGGACGGCGAATCGTCATCACCAATATGGCAACAAAATGGGCACAATGTCGCAATTTGTCGCAACCTGCGCTCGCTTCATCGGTGGAATCGGCCTCTCTGACACCTCCTTAATCTGGGAGACATGAACGGATCAGCACACCGTTCGAGTGGACTTTAAAAGGAGTTGAGAGATGCGTTTTACTTCCAAAAAGGCAGCTTTTCTTGTTGTGGCCGCCTGTGGAGCCATGACGATGGGTGGCACGCTTTCAGCCCAACAGCCGGGCGAGGCGCCCATTACCGTGGCCGGGGCGGCCGTTCCCGATGCCTCGCAATTGACACCTGGGCCGGAGATCAAAGGCTTTATTTCCGCGCGCAAGGGCGACCGGTTTCAGGTGACCGCCGCCGATGGTAGCAAGTCGGTCATCACGATGGACAATGCCACCGTGATCAAGGCCAGCAAGGGACTGTTCGGCAATAACAAGCTGGATTCGGGCTCCTTGCTCAACGGTTTGCCGGTCACGGTCAAGACGATGCAATGGTCCGACGGCCTGTTGGCCAAGCAGATCAACCTGCGCAATGGCGACCTGAAAATGGCCAGCATGATCCGTCACGGCACCGACCAGCGCTTTGACGAACAGACCGCCGCCACCGAGGCCCTGCGCGGGCGGATGGCCGACATCGACAATTACAACGTCAAGAGCACCACCAACGTTCACTTTGACGTGGGCAAGACGAACCTGTCACCCAATGACAAAGCCACCTTGTGCAACGCGGCATCGCAGGCCGAAGGCGTCAGCAATGCGCTCATTCTGGTTGTCGGTTATACGGACTCGACCGGCAGCGACGATTTCAACCAGACGTTGAGCGAAAAGCGCGCCAGCAGCGTGATCAACTATCTCCAGCAGGCCTGCCACTGGAAGCCCTATCGCATGCTGACCCCGACCGGCATGGCCAAGGCCGACCCTCTGGCCAGCAATGACACGCCTGAAGGCAAGGCCCAGAACCGCCGCGTCTCGGTCAATGTTCTAGTCAGCAAGGCCGTCGACGGGGTCTGATACGTCCACCGCCCGATGCCTTGGGGAAAGGCGCGGGCGAGAGATTTCGGGAGTGGGATTGCAGGAAAACCTTGCATCGAGGCGCTGCGCAATCCGCTCCCGAAATTCTGTTTGGCTGGGCCGACGCCGACATGACGCGCACCATGATTACAAATAGGCAATCACCGCAATTTGACGCGGCGGCGTCTCTGGCATCAATGTCGGAGAAAGTGGTGCCGCTTAGGTGACTCGAACACCTGACCCCATCATTACGAAGCGGTTTGTTATTTTCTCTATTTCTGTTTTAAATCAATTTGATGGATTGAATTTGTAGGCCTGTTTTCGCTACGGCCCACGCTATGCCCAAATTCAGCCGACTTCCGTGTTTGGGCGGCTTCCTACCAAAGGCACTTTAATAGGAAGCCACGCCGGAATCCGACCCGGTCTATGCCCGGTTTGACGTGTCGAAACGTCACCGGTCACTCAGCGGCGACGCTGGTGAAAGCTGGCTCATTTTCCTCAATCAGCTGCGCAATTGTCATCCCGATGGCGCGACCGAGCAGCGGCGGCACGGCATTGCCAACTTGGATATATTGATCGGTCTTGGAACCCGAAAATTCAAACCAATCGGGGAAAGCCTGCAAACGTGCTGCTTCACGAACCGAGATTGCCCGGTCTTGCTCAGGGTGGATGTACGCCCCCCAATGAATGTCGCATTTGGTCAGGACAGTGCAGGACAGCCCATCCCAAGTCATGCGCCCGTAACGCTTGGTGTGGTCGGAGCGCTTTGCCCGCTTCATCCCGGCTGGCAAAAGGTCGAACGGAATATCGCGCCAGCTTCCACCCGGAGGAATATGTGCCAAACGCGCCTCGTTCACCTTACCAAGGCGCGGTGCAGCATGGTTGCCGACACGCGTGCGATTGCCCCTTACAAATCGCTGAAACTCGCAATCAGGCGCAGACGCATAGGGCACAACACCGAGATCTTCGCCATTGCTAAGCGGTACTAGGTCGCCGATCGCGTTCTTGATGCTGGTATACGGCAAAAGGCCTTCGCCATGAGTAGGGCTTGGGTGTTTGATAGGCGCTCCGACGCGATTACCGATGAAAACCACCCTGCGCCGCTCTTGCGGTACACCAAAATGCTCGGCTTTCAGCACCTGCTCTTTGACATCATAGCCTAACGCGCCGAGCTCATCTTTGATCGCACGGACGGCAGCGCCGCCAGCAATCGAGTAAATGCCCATCACGTTTTCCATCACGATCCATTCGGGCTGCAAACCGTCAACGATCCGGAGGTACTCGCGAAACAGGGTGGCGCGGGCGTCGTGCATACCGCGCTGGTGGTTGTAAACCGAGTATGCTTGGCAAGGCGGCCCGCCAGCCAAAATGGTCAACTCACCACGCTTTAACCCAGTGACCTGCATCAGTTCATCAATGGTAACGTCTTGGATTGGCTTCCCGATAAATGTGGCGTTGGGATGCGTTGCCTCGAAAGTTTGCCCCGCAGCCTCGAACAGATCGACACCAGCAAGTACCCTGAACCCAGCCATTTCCAGACCGGCAGACAAGCCTCCTGCTCCGCAGAAAAGGTCAATTGCTGTCATGTTCATCGTGGCACACCTGATTTGTTCTCATTTTGTTCAAACGAGCGCTAGCAGTTGACAATGAATCAAGCAAGCTTCTGAAGCAAGGTCATGGGAAAATTTTCCCGTTGATGCGTTCCTCGAACTCCTCCAGCGAGACCGCTTGTCCGCCGGTCAAGCCTTCAATGGCGCTCTCAAGTGTGGTGCCAAACTCTTTCACGACCTTGGTAGTGTAAACGCCCCCAGCAGGCGATGGCACAAAGTCCACTAACACCCACACCACATCGCAATTTGAGATGGCTTCGACCTGTTTCATCTCGCCCATCGACAAGAAGAAGGCATAGTCCACGAGTATGGCCATCTTTTTGCCCCAGCGCCTGAGCGTGGGCACTTTAATTTGAAGTTGGGGCATAAGCCGCTTTGGGCCGCTGCTGCGATAATCAGGCCTGCGACCCTCGACCGGCATGGCAGGTTCGCCTTTGCGCTCGATGATGTCCCGGAACTCAATGGCCATTTCCCGCCCGGAAAAATACACCGCCTGCACCTCGACGGCGCACCACTTCATTTCAGCATCGGCAGGCCTGTTTCCGGCCACCAAAATCATGTCGATGCGTCCAACATCCTCGCCGGGGGCACTATCCAGATTTCCAGTGGATTCGAGAAAGCCGACTTCACCCGCTTGGATCGGGCTTGGGTCTTGAAGTAGGCTGTTGCCAATATGCCTGAAAGCGATGTTCCCTTGGTGGAAGCGATACGGGCACAGAGCGCGTACCATTCCGCGCTCACCAGCCACCGCCTCAAACTCACCGTTGGCATCGGTATACAGCCGCAGCGAGCAAACACCTCCGGGCTTTGTGCAGGTGGGGTGTGATATGTCAGTCCTGAATGGGCATGTCTTTTCATGCTTCTCTTGTTTGTCCAATAGTTCGCCCAAAGCGGCGAGGCGTTCAGTCTCTTTCCCACTGAGCGGCTGCGAATTTTGCTTGGCGGTCAATTGATTGAGACGGTTGATGTCGGCTTTCTTCATCACATGCTTGCCGACTTTGTGCTGAGCAAAATCCACGCGCTGGTCTGGGGTCAAATCCAAAAACGGCTGACCATACCATTCTGCAATGTGGAATCGTTCAGTCACCGAGTTACTCCGCGAATCTATGCGATCGGACAGCAGCAAAAAGGAATGGCCGTCAAGTCATGCGCGGAACTGATGTCCCCCACTTCCCTATCATTGTGGGCAGTGCTTCCGTGATTGTCATCTTCCAGATCTGGCTGATGGGTAAAAATCAGCCTCCGGCTTGCCGAAGCCTATCAAGTGATCGCACTTGAAATAGGGGGGGCATCTAGATCAATATCTAGGGCGGCCAACAGCCATGAGCGCTCAAAGGCTGTGAGTTGGGGGTGGCCTTTGATTGCGGTTTGCGCCAATCGCTGCGCGAGGGAGCTCCGGTCATCGCCGGACCTGAGAAAACGTTCCGAGATCTGGATTGGGATGCCTTCTTCATCCAAGTTGCGCAAAGCCTCGTTTCGAAACCATCTACTCATTTCGCGTATATAAAAGCTGTAGTCTGCCTGGGGGTATTGCTTCTGAACAAAAATTTCCACGAGAGCGAAAATTTGCGGAAGACCATACTCGCAGGCTCGCAAGAATTTAAAAACATTGTCGTAGCTTGTTGCGTCGCCTTTAAACCTAGCGTCGTAGTCTAGGAGGAAGGCTCGAAACGACGACGGCTGCCGTAGCCTGCTAATCAAATAGGTTAGTTGCTTGGTGGTGAATGCTCCAAAATTGCGGCTGCTTTTGACGCTGCAAATTACATCAATGGTTGCGAGCGTTGTATTGTAGTCAGGCATCCCAGCCCACACGAGAACCCGGCTCTTTCGGAGAGATACCTCCACCTGTTGCTTGATGGCATGAGCCGTATCGAGCCCCACTGCGGAAGCAATCCGAAGTTCAGCGGTGGACAGGTTGAGCGATTGGCGCAATGCTGCGACGCGATCGTCAATCATCTCGCTCGTATCGTCCTCATCGAGGTGCACCACATAATCGTCGGATGCATCCTCGTCGTCGCCGAACAAAGTTGGCGAAACTTCCATCTTCTCAACGACCGGCGGCTCGTTGAATAGATAGACCTGCCCCACATGGTGTTGGCCGAGACGCCCTGCACGGCCTCTAATGTTAGCGAAGGTAAAGAAATCATAGTCGCTATTACTGATCTTTTTGTCGAAAATCAGTACAGTCCTCGCCGCCGTGTTAACCCCCTCGATCAAGGTTGAGGTGCAGAAAAGGACAGGCAATTCAGAACGATTGAACATCCTCACCATATGCGATGCAATAGCGCGTGGAACGCGCGCGTGGTGAACGCCGAAGCCATATTCAACTGCCCTAACCAGTGGCCACCGACTCCCAACATTCTCTCCCATCCATTGGGCAAAATCAGCCGTGTCATCGGATGTAGCAATCTGCTTGGCAGCCTCCTCTGCCAGTCGGTTTGCCCGATCAGGGGATGAAACAAATACAAGCGCTGGCCAGTTCCGATCTTCGGCGATCTCCTCCATCAGCCTAGCTTCTCTGTTCGCGACATGTCGAAGATCGAAAGTGTCAACGGCAACAGTCGAGAACCGGGTTTTCAGGAACTGAAAATTCCATCGCCCGTCGACATCCATGCGGACGTTATCGATGTTTGGGCCGAGGAAAAAGAACTGCCGCGATCGCCGCAGTAGGCGGTAAACAGCCGCGTTTAACGTGACGTGACGCTCGTCCTTGCGCTTGGGGTCCAACTTATAAAACTCATCAACCACAGTGAGATCAAGTGTTCCCAAATCGTCACGCCCGATAAGGCGCTCCTGCGTACCGAGAAAGATTACATGCTGCCCCGAAGCTCGGTCGGTTGGATGCATCAATATCTCGAAGCGTCCATCGAACCGCCGTTTCAGACGCCGCCTAAACTCGTCCAGCAGGGCAATGGTGGGAAGCACGATGGCGACTCTTTCGTATTTACCTGACGCCAGCAGTGCATCGATGAGCAAGCTCTTTCCAAAGCTGGTCGGAGCGCTCAGAATGAGGTTTTCCCCGGCCAGCAACTTGGTAAGCGCAGTGATTTGCTCTCGATGGAAGGTTATACCACCCAGTTCTGGCGCAGTAACTGTCTCTGCTACGATACGATCAGACCAGTCAGCTGAGGATCTGTCAATGTAATTCCAAAGACCTGTTGCGCGAGCTAAAGAACTAAATGGTTCTATCAGAATTGAAAGTTCAGGACGGTTATTAATTATATCTGCAAGTCTTGGTATAACTTGAAGAACTTTAGGATCATCAGGATCTGTGCTATTGATGGCTAGCGCAGTATCTTGCATGATCTTGAATATGGTTGGGATGAGGGCTGATGCTGCCATTTGGTTCAAGGCCTTCCAATCGATATCGGCAAGGCTCATGGAAGCAATCCCTTCAAGCGAGCGTCAAATGCAGCGGCGAGTTTCTGCTTCGAGCCCAACGGCAGATGGAGCAACATCAGCCGAACCCGCTGTGGTAATCCCGAGTTTGCTATGATGCGAGACATTTCGGCGACCTCACCCCGTAAGGCTTCCAAATACGTCTCGCAAACGGTTGCAGAACTCACCGTGGCGGCGCTATCGCTAACAATACAAATTGGGAATATTGCGGTCCTGAATAATTCATCGAGCGAGGTTCTCTCAGAAAGGAGGTCGCGGATTTCTTGGTAACGTGGAACGCTTTTCGAAACTTGAGGTCCGAGTATTAATTTCTCATTTCGTAAAAAACCGGCTTCGAGATGGTCATTCAGTGATCTGATTGCTGCGCGGGCACCCTCGACCCCGTTCTCAAAGAACTTTGCCTCGCCCAACCATAGTTCAGGTCCGGCTTTGGGATATCGGACGTGTACCAAATCAAACGACTTCACCACATCGTTCGAAGATGTCAGGTAAAATACACGCGGAGCAAACGGTATGGTTTCAAAGAATTCTCGGCAGATCGCATGCATTGCGATCTCTCCGATTTCACCCCGCCTTTCGAAATGTGGACTGGAGTATATACGGGCTGCTGCCTGCTTCAGGCGCACGTACATATTGCCGTGATTGACGCTTAGCTCCTCTTCGTGGAGTGCGTAGTCCGCCATCCATTCGATCAGGTGGTCGGCTAGCGCGTCACAACGCCAAGCTGTCAATTCGAAACCGGCGCAATAAATACCCGAGACTGGGATAGTATCGGTAGAATATGCGATTTGCGTCAGCAAACGCTGCGGTTTGGAATTATATATGCTCAAATCGCGCCTGCCATTTTGACGATACTGGGAAACAGCAAAGATAGGCGCGCATCACTGCAAAAAATTTATGCCACACGCAACTGCAAAGGTATGAAGCACAACAAGCATTCAGAAGGCGAGAGGTAAACAATTGATCGCTGGATAGATACCCTCAAGGCGCTTCGGGAGTCGCCCCTTGGCGTTTGCGGTAATCGCAAATCCGCCCATCTTATATGAACAGATCACAGGTGGCTTGCGAAAGCCCTGATCTCACGCCAAAAGGCTCCTGCCGTTCGAGAAAGCCGAACGGTGGGGCGTGGAAACCCCAAAATCGCTAGAACTCGGTCACCAGATTATGGAGGCCGGGTGGCATGCGCGCATGTCCAGTCGGCTTCTGCCGATAAAGGCGCATGCGCCTGCTCTAGCGATCAGGTTTCCAACATCCGGCTTTGGCCGTCGCTCCCGAGAGGTACATAGGGGCGGCATGGGTGCCAGCCGATCGCCTGCCCTTTCAAGGCGAGGGGGCGAGCGCGTGATTTCAGCAACACCATAGCGGTCTGTTCCCGCGCCCCTGCGGCGCGGTCCTTCAACACACCCAAGTTAGGATACCCTATGATGTTTGAACGAAAGGCGTTCCTGTCTGGCGCGCTCAGGGCATTGGCGCTTTGCTGTATCGCGCCCTTAGCCGGTTGTGGCTCGTCTCAAGCCCCTGCGGATCAAGAGGCGAAAGCGGAAACACAAAAGCCCGTAGAAGCAAAGATGCGGGAAGTGGTGAGCGTGGAAGGCTTCGATTTCGGCCTCGCTTCCATCAAACGCAAAAAGCAGATTGGCGCTGTGGGCATCGGTCCCGTAGTCGGTGGCGGCGAAACCTTTTTGGTCGCTCGCTGCGTCGTCAAGAACACCGGCAAAGAGCCTGTCGAATCCGTCGACCTACCCAAGTTTGAGCTGATCGATGCCTCCGGGCAAGTCTATGCTGAAGATGAAGAAGCCACCAAACTTGAAAATATGCTGGATCGCGGCGTCCAAGCCGGACCTGTGAATCCGGGCATCAAAGCTCAACGCTTGGTTGTTTGGCGCGTCAACACTTCGGCTTTCAATGCCGAAACGTGGCGGGTCAAAGTTTCTTTCGATCAAGGCTTGAGCGCAAAATTGCAGAAAGCCGCTCGATGGCCGCTGGAGGTTAAGTTTCCGGCCCCTGTCTTGTTCAAGTTGAAGTGATCGGCTGGCCAACGGCCCTTTCACCCAAACCTCTTTCGCAAGGAAAAAGCCATGTTGAAATGGTTCATGCGCCCCGCGCTGGGCGTTCTGTTGCTGGCCGTCGTCGCGGCTGGCGGTTATGCGGTTTACCTGCGCTCCTTCGGCCCTGCGCCCGTCGTGGAAACGCAAGTGCCGGTGGGCGACGTGCCCGCCGTTTTCCGCACCAACGGCGGTATGCTGGAGGTGGGCAAGGTGGTTTACGCCAAACAGTTCAAATCCAAACAGAGCGGCAGCCTGTTGGGCCTAGACCTTCCGGCCTGTTCGACCGAAGCCACGGTGTCGGTCAAAGCCCACTTCACCTACCGCGTCCGGCTGGCGCGGGAATGGAGCGCCAAAATCCGCAACACGGAAAGGCAGGTCGTGGTTGTGGCCCCGCCGCTGGAACTGGCAACCCCGGTGGCCTTCGACACCGCCACGGAAAGCGCCACGGATGCCGGGGGCTGCGTGGTGCTGAAAAACAACCAGCTCCTGCCCGAACTACGCAAACAGCTCTCGGCC
The DNA here is from genome assembly GCF_057401885.1 of Novosphingobium sp. 550D. NCBI lineage: Bacteria > Pseudomonadati > Pseudomonadota > Alphaproteobacteria > Sphingomonadales > Sphingomonadaceae > Novosphingobium > Novosphingobium sp. 550D. The sequence continues at coordinate 1,521,328 of NZ_CM171613.1, forward strand.
AAGCTGGCTCAGGCCGGTAATCAGGATGATCACAAAAAGCAGGTGCTGGAAGCCGCCCGCAAGACCGTGGCCGAGTTCATCCGCAAGTGGTATCTGAGCCACGATGAATATGCCTACGCCAAAGACTATGAGGTGATCGTGGCGTTCAAGGGCGAGCCGGTCGAACACCTCATGTGACCGGACGGACGGCGGGCGGGGCAGGCTCCACCGCCGAACCGCCCCGCCGGTGCCCGGAGAGGGGCGCTGGTGACGCCTCCGGCCCCGGCCTGACCGACCCACCGGGGCTGCCGCCCCCGCGCTCCTCGGCCCGCATTACTTCGCTTTCGCCAGCGGGCCAGCCAATCAACACATAAGCCCACTTAATCCCATCAACCCACCGCACACAGCGCCAAGGCCTTTCGCCTTCGGCGCTTTTTTTGTGCGCTCAGGAGACGCAACATGATCCACCTGACAACACATGAAGAAGTCGCCGCCTTCCTTTCCGGCATCACCAACGCCACCCTTCACGCCGTCATCACCGGCCACATGGAGCGGCTGGCCGAGTATGAAGGTTATGATCTGGCCGAACTGGCGGCTTTCGTCATCATCGAGCCAGCCGATCGCCCCGCCGATATGGAGGCGGCGCTGGGCATGGAGGGCGAGACCTTGACCTGTGAGCACTGCATCGATCACGGCACGTGGTTCGAAATCGTCCGCATCCTCGATGACACCGGCTTCGGGCACGTCATCCTCGTGCCCAAGGCCAACACGTTGCCGCAACACATTCGCGCCGCGTGTCGGCTGGCCGAGGCGGGCTGACATCAGCATCGATAGGGGGGGGGGGCGGTCCGGCTGGGTCGCCCCACCGTGGCGCTGCTTTTCAGTTTGGCAGGACTTCAGCATAGCGGGCTCGCGGGGCAGCCGAGGAGGGCGCAGCGCTGCAAACCTGAAGCGTTGCGACGCTCAACCGCCCCCGCGACGCTGCCGCACTGCCACCCTGCCGGGGTCAACCGCGCTGCTGCTGCCGTGCTTTCTCCACAATGTCGGCCACACCCGTCGCCATAGCATCGAAGTCCCTAAGTGTCCGTTCCGCGAAGGCTTGAAGCTCACGCCCGCAGTCCGAGAGTTCTCTGTTCTCGCCCAAACTGAACAGTACGGCCCGAAAAGGAGGCGGTTTGGGGGCCTTGGGGGCTTCCGTCGTCGGTGGAATGGTTTGCCGCTTTTTCGGCGCGGTTGACCGAATTTCCGCGTTGACTCGCTCGCCGAGGGCTTCTTCCAAGCTGACTATGTGCCTGCCGACGGTGGTCGCGTCGAGGCCCAGTTGTCGCCCGGTTTCGGCATAGCTGCCGGTTTCGATCACCGACAAGAACGAACGCAGCATCGCAAAGCGCACATCACATTTCACGGACTCACCTCCGATTCGCAAAATCACTCACAGCCCAAGCTATGCACAGAAGACACAAGCAAGTAAAAAATAAAGCTGCAATTTTCGCAGCCATAAACAAAGAGACTCTTTCAGTCTTAGGCCTGCACATTTTGCAGCGCCCCGTGAACATGGCGAAAATCATGGGTTTGATCTAGAAATTGTCTCACCGGAAACGAGCATTTCGGTGGAAAGGAGAACCACATGGCCGACGCCGACAGAAGATCGCCAACCGCCCTGCGGGCTTAACACAAAGCGGAATGCTCCTCTGATGCAGTGAGCGCCGCGAACACCACACATCGCTAGAATTGGAGAACGCCCATGGACACCTGTCCTGAGACGAGCGGCCCCGCCTTGCCCGAAAACTGCGTGGGGGCCGACGCAAGAAACATAATCGAATTTCCGCCTTTCACTCAGGTGGAGCAACCCGATCTGACCTATTGGACCGAGCTCAACTTTCAGCCGGAGAAGGCTGATGACGGAACCCTTTCTGGCACGGTGCCGCCGGACTTTGTGGTTCTGTCCGGTCGCACAGATACGGAGCAAGGCAATGAGGCCCTGCGCGCCGTGGTGGAACCGCTGTGCCGAAGCGGTCCCCCGCTGGCTTGGGCGCATGATGCAAGGCACCACTACGTGTTCCGCTTGGCCGGTCACGAACCGCCGGAGAACTGTGCCCCGCCCGACGGCGTCGAACTCCACGTCGCGGGAGACAAGGTGCCCTTGCCCGCCGCGCCGCCGCCCAACAGTGAGCCGCCCAGTTTGGATGCGGAGGCACTGGCCACGTTGCCGGTGTCGAACATGCTGCCGCCGGTCGAGAAAACCCCGCTTTCTCCCTACTCTCTGCGCGGCCTTGCCGAACAGTTCGCAGGTCTCGCGGTGGTCGCCACTGCCTTGCTGGGGCAGTTGGTCATGTCGGGCCAAGCCACAGTGGTATTCGCGCCGCCCAACGCGGGCAAGACGCTCATCTCGCTCTGGCTCTTGATCGCTGCGGTCACCAAAGGCCTGATCCAGCCTCAAAACGTCTACTACATCAACGCGGATGACAGCAGCGAGGGGCTGGCCACGAAAATGCGTCTGCTGGACGATTTGGGGTGCCACACCTTGGCCCCCGGTCAACGCGGTTTCAACATCAAAGCCTTGGCTGACATGCTGCGCACCATGGCCAACGATGGATCGGCGCGGGGCGTGTTCGTCATCATCGACACCTTGAAGAAGACCACAAGCCTAATGGACAAATCCAAAGTGAGCGAGTTCAACACCGCTTGCCGCCTGTTCGTGCTGGCCGGAGGCACCATTCTGGGCTTTGCTCACACCAACAAGCAGCGGTCGGCCAACGGTAAGTTGCAGTACGGAGGCACCTCCGACCTGCGCGACGATTTCGACGCCGCCTACATCATGGGGCCGTTGGAAGTTGAAGGCTTTCCCGGCGAGAAAGTCGTCGAATTCGAGTGCATTAAGTCTCGCGGCACAAATGCGCGAATCGCCCACTATGCCTATGCCGATGCGCCGGACCTGTCTTACGATGAGCGGCTGGCCTCTGTGCGGCTCCTAAACCCGGATGAACTGAACGGCTTCAAACGCGAGGTGGAAGAAAAGTCCGAGGCCGAGGTGGTGACCGCCATTGAAGCCTGCATCAGCTCCGGTTCCTTCGCCAAAATGGCCTTGGCCAAAGCCGTCGCGGCGCGGGTCGAGGTCAGTGAACGAGCTGTCCTGCGGGCCATCGAAAAGCACACAGGCAAGGATCCCAACGTCCATCGCTGGTGTTTCCGAAGGGGCGCTCGCGGGGCCATGATTTACGCCTTGCTCGACCTTCCTGAGGACCAGCCGCCCTCGCACGGCTGACCCCACCGGCAGTTTCGCAGGATCGCTGCATTTCAGTTTCGCGGGGTGCGTGGCGGCACCCCGTGGGGCACAGCGCTGAAACTCTGCGAAACTGCCCGCCACCCAGCAACCCAACGCTGACGCCCGCCGCCCGCCCCCTCTGTGGCGGGGTGTGCCTTTGCGCCCGCATTTCACAATCAACCCGCAATAGCATTAAGGAGAACTCACTATGCCCAAGATGGCTCTCAACGCAACCTCATCTCTGACCTCCACGTGTCCGCCGCACAAGAAGCGCGAGGACTACTACGACACCGCCATTACAGGCTTTGTGCTGGAAGTGCGCCCCTCCGGTTCAAAAACTTACGTTTTGCGCTCTCAAGATGCGCATGGTCGCCAGTCCCAGCGCAACGCGTGGAGGGTGAACAGGTAAAGGTGGCAACTCCCCCTTTCCCTCCCTTCGCAGGAACCAGCCGCCGCAACCGGCAAGCCTGACGCCTCGTTCTGATTGTTACCGGCGTGGGGCTTCGGCCCCCGCCACCCTCTCGACCGACGCCGACGCCAGCCGCCTGACCCATTCGGGCCGGGGGTGAGCCTCTGCGCCTTCAATCCCTTCACCATTACAAGGAGTTATCCATGCCTAGAGTCAAATTGGATGCGGCTTTTTGCATGACCGCCACATGCCCGCCGAACAAGAAGCGCGAGGACTACTACGATACCGTCATCACAGGCTTCGTGCTGGAAGCGCGCGCTTCCGGCTCGAAAACCTTCGTCCTGCGCTATCAAGATCAGTATGGTCGCCAGTGCCAGCAGAAGATCGGCAACTACGACGACATAACCTTCGCCCAAGCCCAGAAGTTGGCGAAGAAGTATCGCGCCGAGGTGGTTATGGGAGGCAGCCCCGCCGCCGCCAAGGCTGAAAAGAAGGCCATTCCGACCTACGCCACGCTGGCGGATGACCATCTGAACTTCGCCAATACTTACCAGAAGCGCCCCGGCAACACTGAGTCCATGCTGCGCGTCCACATCAAGCCTCGTTGGGGCAAGAAGCGCCTGGACGAGATCAAGACGCCGGATGTGGCCAAATGGTTGGCCGAACTGAAGGACGCGGGGCTGTCCCCTTCGACGATCGAGAAAATCCGCATCACCTTCAACCGTTCCTTCGAACTGGCCATCAAATGGCAAACGCCGGGGGTGAAACATAACCCGGTTCGCGGCATACCTCGGCCTAAGTTTAACAATGCCCGTGATCGTTACCTCACCAGCGATCAGGCGGCGGCGTTGCTCAAGGCCTGCGAGGCTTCGATCAATCCGCAGCTTCGCAACATCGTGGGGCTGCTGCTGCTGACCGGGGCGCGCAAGCGTGAACTGCTCGATGCCAAGTGGGAACACGTGAACCTCGACCGCAAGGTGTGGTTCATCCCTGACAGCAAGACCGGCAAGGCTCGCCACGTGCCCCTGTCGCAGGCGGCGCTGGACATTGTGAACCAGCTTCCCCGCTTCGATAAGTGCGCTTGGCTGTTGCCCAACCCTCGGACCAAGAAGCCCTACACGGACATCAAACACCCGTGGGAAACGGCGCGCGAGGCGGCTGGCTTGGAAGGCCTGCACATCCACGACCTTCGCCATTCCGCAGCCAGCTTCATGATCAACGCGGGCATCGACCTGTTCGCCGTGGGCCGCATTCTCGGCCACGCCGATCACCAATCGACCATGCGTTACAGCCATTTGGCCAATGACACCCTCCTCCGCGCTGTGGAGGCCGGGGCGGCCCAAATGAACGTCAACTGGGCGGGCACAGCCGCCGAATAACCACACGCATCATGACCGGGCCGCACGCTCACCCCGTGCGGTCCACCCATCACAGAAAGGATAGCTCCATGAATGACAATGACCAAATGCCGTCTCTGTTCCAGCGCCTGAGCGGTTTGCGCGATGAATGCAAAGGGGCTGGTTGCAATAAGCACGATCAGGTCAAGGTTCTGCTGGCCGCCGCGATGGATGAAGGCATCAACAACGGCTCAGGCCTCGTGGGTGTGGTCGCCAGTCTGGGCTTCAAAAAACCGCACGTCGGTAAGGTGCTTCACGATAACGTGGGCCAACTGTGGCACCGCGACGGCAATCGCTTTTACACAGCTCTCCCGCCTCTCGCCGCAGCTTCTTGATCACCAACGCCTGTCGCTCCTTCGGGGGCGGCAGGCTTCGGCTTTGCGGTGAATCAGTCCTATTTTTTTCGGCTCGCCAGCCCACGTCCGACCCAAGCCTGACCCATTTGGGTGGCCCTCCTTACGAAAGGCCTTTGGGCAAGGAAGCGAGGCTACAACCGGGCCAAAGCCTCTTTCAAAGTCATGTTTCACAAGGATAAAGCAGAGCCACTATACTTCAGCTTGTGGGTATAGCGCGGTTTAGGCCTCAAACGTGCTGAATCGCGGCCACACAGCCAAAGGCCTTTAACCTGTAAGCTCAGGGTTTCTTTGATAAAATGTCTTTGGAAAACTGGTGCCGCTTACGTGACTCGAACACGTGACCCCATCATTACGAATGATGTGCTCTACCGGCTGAGCTAAAGCGGCACTCCAGCGGTGAGGCGGGCGTTTAGCTTCAGGTTGCCGCCTTGGCAAGGCAAAAAGTGAGGGGCGACACAAAGGATTTGCGCAAAGGCCCAAACTCCTCGATTTCCTAGCCAAATCGGCGGGACAGGGTGAGCAGCGGCGAGGCCATCAAGGTGGTTACAATCGCCATCAGCACCAGAATCGCGAAAAGCGCAGGGCCGATGATGCCAGCCTGCAACCCGATGTTGATGATGATCAGCTCCATCAGGCCACGCGCATTCATCAAGGCGCCGATACCCAGCGCGCTGCGATTATCCTCGCCCGACAGGCGCGCCGCCAGATAGCACGCGCCGCCCTTGGCCAAAACCGCCGCCGCCAGAATGGCGAGCGTGACCAGCACCAGATCGAGATGGCTCAACACCTGCATCTGAGTGTTGAGGCCCGAAAAGGTGAAGAACATGGGCAGAAGGAATGTCGTCGCAAAAGGCTCCAGCCGCGCGCGCAGTCCATCGACCAATGCGCCGCGCGGCATGGCCGTGCCCAGCAGAAAACCGCCAAACACTGCATGCATTCCGCAGGCATCCATCGCCCATGCGCAAAGCAGGAATAGCCCCAGAACCAGCGCCAGCAACCCTTCATCCACGCCGTGAATTTCGGCCCGTCGCCCCAAAGGGGCCAGCAAACGCGGCGCGACCAAAGTCATCACCAACGCAAATGCCAATCCGCCCCCTGCGGCCTTGATCGCCACCGTGGAACCCGCGCCAAGGCTTGCCAGAACCAGCGCCACAACGATCCATGCCCCCGCATCGCCAATCGCGCCCGCCGAAAGGCTGAGCGTGCCCATGCGCGTTCCGGCCAATCCCTGTTCATGGATGATCCGGGCCAGCATGGGAAAGGCGGTGATGGCAATGGCCGCGCCCAGAAACAGGCTGGCCTGCGCGGCGCTGACTTGCGGCATGAACAGGCCCGGTTGCCCCATGAGCCAGGGGATCATCGCGGCCCCGGCGGCAAAGGGCGCGGCCATGCCCGCCAGCGATACCGCCGCCGCGCGGCCTGCGTTCGACCGGAACTCTTCGCGGCTGAAGGTCAGGCCGACCAGAAACATGTAAAGTCCCACGCCCAGTTGCGCGCCGACATAGAGGATCTTTTTCAATTCCGCCGGGAACAGCATCGCTTCGGCCCCCGGCGCCAGATAGCCCAGCAGGGAAGGGCCCAGCAGCACGCCCGCGATCATCTCGCCCACCACTTGCGGTTGGCCCAGAAACCTTTGCGCCGCCCACCCGACAAGGCGCGAAGCCGCCAAAATGCAGGCCATGGCCAGAAAGAAGAGTGCCGATAATTCGCCGTTCGTCATGCCCGTTATGCTCCTTGCGCCGTTTCGCTCTAGCCTTTGCCGCTTGGCGCGTCATCCGGATTGATGGGGCTGGATTTTTGTATGCAATGAATACAAAGTGCGCCCGATATAAAATGGGAGAGCATCATGGATTTTGCCGGACGCCATATCGTCATCACCGGGGCCAGCACGGGCATCGGCCGCGCCACCGCCGAAAGGATCGCGGCGGGCGGCGGCACGCCGGGTCTGATCGCGCGTCGAGAAGGGATTTTACGCGAATTGGGCGCCCGTCTGAATGCGGGATGGGCGGCGGCTGATGTCGGCGACAAAGGGCAATTGATTGCCGCCCTCGACGCTCTTGAGGCGCAGAACGGACCAATTGACGGGCTGTTTCTCAATGCGGGAACGGGCGGCGCTTTTGCCCCGGTTTCGGCCTATGGCGACGCGATGTTTGATGAGGTGATGCGCGTCAACACGACCTCGCTGTTCTGGGCGATTGCCCATGTCTTGCCCGGTATGATCGAGCGGCGACGCGGCGCGATCCTGATTACCGGATCGCTGGCCTCTGTGCGGGGCATGGCCGCCAACATCGCCTATGTGGCCAGTAAACATGCCGCCCAAGGCATTGCCCGCGCCGTGGCGATGGAGGCCGCGCCCTATGGCGTGCGGTGTAATTGCCTGTTGCCCGGTTTTATCGAAACGCCGATGCTGGCCGATGTGCCAGAAGAACAGCGCCCCGCCATGGCCGCCCGCGTGCCGCAGGGCCGCATCGGCACCGCCGCCGAGGCCGCCGCTGTGGCGGCATTTCTGCTGTCCGACGATGCTTCCCATGTGACCGCGCAAAGCTGGGCGGCTGATGGCGGCATTCTGGGGACGCTTTCCGTTTAGAGCGTTTTCCGATCTTTCGAGATCGAAAAACGCGACTAGCCCGCGCGGCACTTGAGCGTCGCTTTTCCGTTCGCTTCAGCTTGAACGGAAATCGCTCTAACGCCGGATCAGAATTTGCGTGCTTTGCGCATGGGCCTTGATGTCCGTGGGATAGAACCAGACGGGGCGCAGATCACCCGCCAGAAAGCGTTCTGCCTGATCGGTGAAATGGGGAGATTTGGGGTCGCCGCTGGCGCCGCCGGTGCTGATGGCGCGGGCGGTGACGCGGGGGCCGAATTCGACCGCGGCGACGAAACTGTTGCCCCGGTTGCCGTAATAGCGCTTCATCCCCGGCACTTTCGGCCCGCTCGACACGGCCAGAGCGCCCCATTGCGAGGATGTGAAGGCAACCGGCGTGCTGGGCTTGGCATCGTCATGGGGTTGGACAATCGCCCCGTTCAGCCGTTGATAGCGGTTGAGTTCGCCCCATGGCACGCGCCAGTCGCCAAAGTCCTTGGTTAATCGCGCCATGGCCTCGTCCAGCGCGGCGAGGCGTTGGTCAGGCGTGGCCTGTTCCACCATCCAGTCCATCACGCTGATCCGCTGTTTCTTGGCGCTCTCGGCCCCCTTGGCCCACAGGTTCTCGCCCCACACAATGGCCAGCGTTTCAGCGGTGGAGGTCAGCGATGTGCGATGATCCCATGTTTTGAGCAAAGCCATCGCATCGGCCCGCGCGGGGGATGGGGTGGCGGCGTCCGCGGCAAACAGGCCCGGCAGCAACCGGTCAAACGCGGGCAGCCACGGATCGTGCCCCGCCCGGATCAGGCTGTCGATCGAGAAACGCGGCGTGGCGGCCAGAACCCGTTCGGCATGAGGCCCGCGCGGATTGGCGCCCACTTCGTCCATATAGACGGGATAGGCGCCCTTTTGCGGGGAATCGGCGCCCGCCGCGCTCCACGGCGCATTGTTGGTGTTATAGGCCCAACCGTTCTTGGGATCGATCACCTGCGGCAATGTGGACAGGGGGTGCAGCCCCATCCATGCGGTGCGCGGATCGGCCCCGTCGACCGGCGCGCGCCAGTCGAACCGCTGATCACGGATCGGCACGAATTGCGGGTGCAGATAGGCGATATGCCCCTTGTCATCGGCAAACAGCGTGTTGTTCGAACTGTTCGCTTTCAGCTCTGCCACTTTGAGGAAATCGGCCAGATCGCGCGTTTTGGTGCGCAGGAAACTTTGCTCCAGCGCGGGCACGGGCTTGTTCATCAGGGAAATGGCGATCCATTTGCCGCTTTCTTCGCGGATGATCGGGCCGTGGTGGGTGGCATAGGTTTCGAACGTGCGCTGCGCCATCGTGCCGTCGGCCATGCGATAGGACAGGGTGACGGGCTTGACGATGACGGGGCGGATCTGGTCGCCATATTGATAGCTTTTGCCCTTTGGCCCATCGACGATGGTTTCGGCATATTCGTCGACATTGTCGATGCCGCTGGACGTATGCATCCATCCGGCATGCTGGTTGAAGCCCTGATAGATAAAGGGTTGCCCCCATGTCACCGCGCCATAGGCGTTTAGCCCCTGCTTGCTGGTCATCTGCAATTCAGAGCGGAAATAGAAACTGGTATGCGGGTTGATATAGAGCAGCGCATGGCCGCTCTCGCTATGGCTGGGCGCGATGGCAAAGCCGTTGGAGCCTTGGGGTTCGCGAAAGATCAGCCCGCGCTCATCGCTTGTCATAGCGATTTTGTGGTGGGTGTAAAAGCCTTCGAGCTGGGTCAGGGCAATGCCCTCTATATCGCCCCCGATGCTGCCCTCGGTAAAGGAGAGCGCCATCCACGGTTCGAAATGCGTCAGCACGCGCGGCTTTGTTTCCGGGTGGTCGGCCAGATAGGCGTTCAGCCCGCCCGCCCATGCATCCATGATCGCCTTCAGCCAAGCCGGGCTGCGGGCATAATCGGCCTTGAGCCGTGCGGGGTCGATGAACAGGCGTTGGCGCAGATCCTGCCAGATCGCCTTTTCCCCCTCGGCCTCGGCCAGACGGCCAAGGTTGGTCAGGTAATTGACCTCGATCCGGTTGAAATCATCCTGCGCCTGGGCATAGACCATGCCGTAAACCGCATCGGCGTCGGTATCGCCCGAAATATGCGCGATGCCCCATGTGTCGCGGGTGATTGTGACGCGGTGGGGCGGATTGCCCGCCGCATTGGCCGGGGTGATCAGGGCCGGGGCCGCCAGCGCGATTGTGACCGCTTTTGCCATCATGCCTATTGTCAATCGCATCGCCGCTTCCCATTTTCATCGATCTGCGGCCTGTCTAGCACGGGTCTTGGGGGCGCACAGTGGCAGTTTGACGCAATTCAGGCGGCCCTTTGACCATGGCGGCAATTGCCATTTCCCAAGAAAAATGCTCTGGCGCAGATACGGGGATTCGGGTGATGTTCGCCCTGTGATCGGCCACCGGGGGGTGGTGATTGCGCGGGCGGGCATAGTGATGAAAGCTTGGATATGATCGTGATGCCCCTGTCGGCCATATTATTGGCCAGCGTTGCCTCTGCCCCTGTGGCCCAGAATCCATCGCTGCTGATGCAGGCTGGCGATGCCCCCCATATTGCCGCCTTGCCGCTGGATGGCGCCGTTGCGGAACCCGAACAGGCCGCGCCCAGTGCGACGTCGCCCGTGGCATCCCCATCCGTTGCGGCCCCGGCCCAAGCCGCCGCGATCGATGCCGCGCCGATGGATACGGCTCCGGCCAGCGAGAGCCTGATCCTGCGCGACCCTTGGGAAAAGCCCAATCGCAAGATCTTTGCCTTTGACATCTTTTTCGAGAAAAATCTTCTGGCCCCGGTCGCCCATGGCTATCGCGCGGTGACGCCGCGTCCGTTGCGTGCGGGCGTCAACAATCTGATCCTGAACCTTGATGAACCCAGCACGGCGGTCAATCAGGTGGTCCAGCTCAAGATCGGTCGCGCGCTCAAGACGGCGGTGCGCTTTGCCATCAATTCGACGCTGGGCATTGCCGGGTTGATCGATGTCGCCTCGGCTGGCGGGCTGAAGCGCCGCCCCGCCGATTTTGGCCAGACGCTGGGTCGTTACGGGGCAAAGCCGGGTCCATATGTCATGGTGCCCTTCCTTGGGCCGTCGAATGTGCGTGATGGGTTTGGGCGTTTGGTGGATACGTTCACCGATCCGGTGGGCTTTGTCATCGGCGGCATCTTTTCCTCGCCGGGCGGCGCAGCGCGCTTTGCCACGGCGGGCGTGAATTGGCGTGAACAGAATGATGGCACGATGTCGGCCATCTATGGCGCGTCCGACCCTTATGCCTTTACCCGCGCGGCCTATGGCCAGCGGCGTGCAGCCGTTGTTCAGGACGCCACGGGTAAGGCCGCTGCATTGCCGGATTTCTGATTCGGTATTCCTTTCACAGTGCTGCAAATCTGGTTCGGCCCGAAACATACACGGGTCGGCGCGGTTTGTGGGCATTGACCAAACACCGTGTCGCGGCCAAGGGGAACCGTAAGCGGTGAGACCATTTTCTTCCCCGACTTAATTGGTCATGGAGCTGTCGATGTTTCGCGCTGATCTCAAACTGTCTGTTGCGCTGGGCCTGGCCGGTGTGGCTGTGGCCGCGCTGCCGGTTGCCGCGCCTGTGGCATTGGCCCAATCCGCCCGCGACGCCAATGCCGAAGCCTTTGTACAACAAGGCGCGCGTGAAGTGCTGGCCGTGCTGAACGACCGCACCAAGAGCGATGCTGGCAAGAAAGAGGCGTTTCGCACCCTTATCAACCGTCTGGTCGATGTGCCCAAGGTGACGCGCTTTGTGCTGGGCAAATATGCCCGCATCGCGACGCCTGATCAGTATAACCGCTTTGCCAATGCTTTCCGCACCTATGCCGAAGGCGTTTATATGAGCCGGATCAATGATTATCACGGTGAAAAGGTCGTGGTGCTCGGCTCGCTGGTGCGGAAACCCGGCGACGTTCTGGTGACGACGCAACTGGCCGGTGGCCGGTCGAGCGCGCCCACCAATCTGGTCTGGCGCGTTCTGAATGACGGCAGCGGCTGGAAGGTTGTCGACGTTCAGGTATCGGGCGTATGGCTGGCCATTACCCAGCAGCAGGATTTCGTTTCGACCATCGACAACAATGGCGGCAAGGTCGACGTGCTGATTGCCCAGTTGATCAAGGATGGCGGCACGGGCAAGATCCTGCGCAGCGGCAAGTAAGTACAAGAAAAAGGGTAGGAATAACGCATGAGGGCAAGTTGGGCCGAAACGATCATGGGTTTTGCGGTGCTGGCCTTTGCCGCGCTGATGCTGACCTATGCCCTTGGCGTTTCCGGGCTGCGGCACAGCAGCGGCGCCTATGAAGTGAGCGCGCGCTTTGGCGAGGCCGGCGGCATTCAACCGGGCGCCAAGGTGACCGTTTCCGGGGTCAAGGTGGGTTCGGTGACGGATGTGACCATTGATCCCAAAACCTATCTGGCGGTGATGCACCTGTCGCTGTCCAAGGATGTGAAGCTGCCTTCGGATTCGACGGCCAAGATCACCAGCGACGGCCTGCTGGGGGGCGCGCATATCGCGCTGACGCCGGGCGGGGCCGAGGATGACCTGAAACCCGGCGGTGAAATCAACAACACTCAGGGCGCAGTCGATCTGTTCGGCCTGATCGGGCAATTCATCCGTCCGCAAAGCGGTTCGGCGGCGTCATCTTCGGACAGCGCGGCCAAACCCGCCGCTCCCGCTCCTGCTGCGCCCAAGGGCACCGCCGACCTGCCTGAGATGTAAGGCCATGGGGCTGTTTTCCAAAAACCCGGTGGCGGCCCTTGGGCGCGCCACGCTGGATGGGGTTGCTGCGGTTGGCCGTGTGGGGCTGTTTGCCGCGCGCGGGATCGCGGCGGCCCTTACCCCGCCGTGGTATCCGCGCCAGATCATCGCCCAATTCGCCAGCGTGGGTTTCCTCTCGCTGCCGGTGGTGGGGCTGACGGCGTGGTTCACCGGGGCGGCGCTGGCGCTCAACATCTATTCGGGCGGGGATCGGTTCAACGCCGAAACCGTGATGCCCCAGATCGTGGCGTTGGGTATCACGCGAGAGCTGGGACCGGTGCTGGCGGCGCTGATGCTGGCGGGGCGTGTGGCGTCGGCCATGGCCTCGGAAATCGGCGCGATGCGCGCGACCGAACAGGTCGATGCGATGGTGACGCTTTCCACCGATCCGCGCCGCTATCTGATCGCGCCGCGCCTGATTGCCGCGACGCTCAGCCTGCCTTTGTTGACGCTGATCACCGATATCATCGGGGTTGCGGGCGGGATGCAGGTGTCGAATTACCTGCTCGACCTGTCGCCCAGCATCTATATCGCCAATACGATGGACTTCCTGACGGCGTGGGACGTGGAATCGGGGTTGATCAAATCGGCGGTGTTCGGTTTCATCATCGGCCTGATGGGTTGCTATCATGGCGACCATGCCAAGGGCGGCGCGCGCGGCGTGGGTCGGGCCACCACATCGGCCATGGTTTCGGCGGCTGTGCTGATCCTGGCTTCGGACTATCTGCTGACTTCGGTGTTTGCCCTGAAATGACGACAACATCCAAAATCGCATGGACGGGCATCACCAAGCGTTTCGGCGCGCAGGTGGTGCTGGACGGGCTGGATCTGGCGGTGGCGCGGGGGCGCTCGCTGGCGCTGCTGGGCCGGTCGGGTCAGGGCAAGTCGGTGACGCTCAAACTCGCGCTGGGGCTGATGAAGCCGGATGCTGGGCAGGTTTTGCTGGATGGCGTGGACGTGACGCGTCAAAGCGAGGCCGAGCGCCGCGCCAGCTTTCGCGGCATCGGCATGCTGTTTCAGGGCGGGGCGCTGTTCGACAGTTTGCCGGTCTGGGAAAATGTCGCGTTCCGCCTGATCAACGCCGATGGCGTGGGGAGGCGTGAGGCACGTGACCGCGCGGTCGAGGCGCTTGCTTTGGTGAAACTGGCGCCGGAAGTGGCCGACCGCTATCCATCCGAATTGTCGGGCGGGATGCAAAAGCGCGCCGGCCTTGCCCGCGCCATTGTCGGCACGCCCAGCCTGCTGTTCTTTGACGAACCCACCACGGGCCTTGATCCGATCACGGCGGGGGCGATCAACGAACTGATCCGTGACCGGGTGACGTCGCTGGGCTGTACGGCGGTGTCGATCACGCATGACATGGCCTCGGCCCGCACGATTGCGGACGAATTGGCGATGCTGGACAATGGGCGGATCGTGTGGCGCGGGCGCGCCGATGAACTGGACCATGCCGATCATCCGCTGGTCCGCGCCTTTGTCACTGGACAAAGCATGGAATAAGGCGCGAATTTCTATACGCAATTCGCGCCATTCCCTTTACCATCCCCCCCTTGCAACTTTGCGCCGCAACGGGGAGACAGATGATGAGCAGCCAGAACTGGTATCCGCAACCAGGCTTCAAACGGCGGGACATGCTGCGCGGGGCGGCGGCTCTGGGCACGTTGGGCGGGCTTTCGGCCTGTAGCGAGGCTGGCGTAGGCACCAAAGTGGCCAGCGCGGCCACGCCGACATCGCATCGGCCCCATCTGACCCCGATGCGCGTGACGCCCGATCAATTGATCGACATGAAATGCTGTATCCGCCCGGTGCGTGCGGCGGGGCCTAACCTTGGCACACAGATGATCGGCGATACGCTGGTCGTGCATAATTACGGCCATGGCGGCTCGGGCTGGTCATTGTCCTGGGGCAGCGCCGAGGTGGCGGTGGGCAAGGCTTTGTCGGTCCTGCCCTCCGAAATCGCGGTGGTGGGCTGCGGCATCATCGGGCTGACCACGGCGGTGGTGGCGCAGCGCGCTGGGCTGAAGGTTACGATCTATACCCGTGACGTGATCCAGCGGACGCGTTCGTTCCGCGCGCATGGTTCGTTCACGCCGGATTCGCGGGTGGCCTTGTCCGCGCCTGCCGGGGCGGGCTTTGGCGATCTGTGGGAACAGATGACGCGCCTGTCGTGGAAGGGGTTCCGCTCGATGCTGGGCCTGCCGGGTGATCCGGTGGTGTTTCAGGATGCCTTTGCTCTGTCCGATGCGCCGCCGGTGAAGAAACACCATGACGCCGACCCCGCCATCAAGGGTGCGTGGGAATCGGGCGGATTGCCTTTACAGGAATCGGAATGGGCGCATTACATGGACCGGATCAAGGATCTGGTGCCCGACCCGGTGATGTTGCCGACCGAGGAAAATCCGTTCCCGGTGGCTTATACGCGCCGCTCGTCGGAGATGCATTTCAACTTTCCCTCTTATGCCCACCACCTGCTGACCGAATTTTATCAGCGGGGCGGGTTGATGGTCATGCGCGACTTCAACGATCCCGGCCAATATGGGCAGTTGAAGGAAAAGGTGGTTATCAACGCCACCGGCTATGCCGCGCGCGATTTGTGGCGCGACACGACGGTGTTCCCGGTGCGCGGCCAGACCGGATGGCTGGTGCCGCAGCATGACGCGCCCTATTCGTTGCGCTATAAAAACGCCTCGCTGATGTCGAAGTCCGACGGGATTGTGGTGATGAACAACCCGATTGATCTGGGCGAAATGTTTGGTGTGGGCGACAGTATGGAATGGCCCGACCCCGCGCCCATTCTGGAGGTGATGAAGATCGTCGAACCGATCATGGCCGGCATGAAGGGGATCGTGTGATGAAGCGGATCAGCATGATGCTCGCCGGGGCGATGGCTCTTTGCGGCGCGGCGGTTCCCGTAAGCGCAGGCACCGCCAGCGGCGTCTATACCGAGGCACAGGCGGCGCAGGGCGCAACGATCTTTGCCGAACGCTGTGCCATGTGTCACGGCAAACAGGCCGAGGGGACGTGGGAAGTGCCCGCGCTGAAGGGCAAGTTCATGGGCAATTGGGGCAAGGAATCGGTGGCGGCGCTCTCCGACTATCTGGCCCGCGCCATGCCGCAATTCGCGCCCGGTACGCTGGAGCCTGCGGATAATGTGAAACTGGTGGCGTTTCTGCTCAAAACCAACGGCCATCCGGCGGGCGCGAAACCTTTGTCGGAGGATCATGCGGCGCTGGCGGCGATACGGATTGATCCCATACCGGCCAATGCCGTCAAATAAGGCCGATTGACAGGTGCGGCGGGGCGGGTGATATGATGTATATGCATCATCAATCCCCCGCCACCACTTCCTGCGCCTGCACCAGCCTGCGCAAGGCAACCCGCACCCTCGACAGGCTCTATGACGCGCGGCTTGCGCCCCATGGGTTGACCACCACGCAATTCGCGTTGCTCCGCAATATCGAGCGGGCGGGGGCCATTGTGCTGAACCAACTGGCCGCGCTGCTGGTGATGGATCGTACCTCGCTCTATCGCACCATCCGCGGGATTGAGGAGGCGGGATGGGTGACCATTAACGCGGGGCCGGGCAAGGCGCGACTGGCGCAGATCACGCCATCGGGGCAGGCGCTGCTGCGCGCCGTCGAGCCCGATTGGCAGGCGTTGCAGACCGAAATCCACGACCGTCTGGGCGATGACGGCTGGGCGCGGCTGATGGAAATCAGCGGCGCGGTCATATCTTTGGGGCAGGAGGCACGGGCATGAGCGCGCGCCGTTTCCATCCCGCCATTCTGGTGGCGGCGATCACGTTTATGGCCCTGCTGGTGTCCGCCGGTGTCCGTTCCGCGCCCAGTGTGATGATCGTTCCCCTGCAACTGCATTTCGGGTGGGACCGGGCCGGCATTTCGGCCACCGCGGCATTGGGCATTTTTCTCTATGGTCTGGTCGGCCCGTTTGCCGCCGCGTTGATGATGAGCGTGGGCGTGCGCCGGGTGATGATGTTTGGCCTCACCCTGATGGGCGCCTCGGCGCTGGTCAGCCAGTATATGACGCAAAGCTGGCAATTTACCGCGACATGGGGCGTGGTGTCGGGCCTTGGCACCGGCATGGTGGCCAGCGTATTGGGCGCAACGATCACCAACCGCTGGTTCGCGCGTAATCAGGGGTTGGTGATGGGCATTTTTGCCGCCAGCACGGCAACCGGATCGCTGATCTTCCTGCCTTTCCTTGCCTGGCTGACGCAGGGCGGGGCGTGGGTGGGCGTTGTGCGCACGGTGGGGATTGCCTGTCTGGCACTGGTGCCTTTGGTGGCCTTGCTCGTGCCCGAAAGCCCGGCCAGCGCGGGCGTGGGCCGATTGGGTGAAGAACCGGGCGTAACCCCGGCGCGCAAGCAAAGTGGAAGCCCGTTATTTGCGTTACATATCCTGTGGAAGGTGCGCGGCAATGGCACATTCTGGTTGTTGTTCGGCACGTTCTTTGTTTGCGGTTTGACCACCAACGGTTTGGTGGGGACGCATCTCATCGCTTTTTGCGGGGACCATGGGATTGCGCCTGTGGCGGCGGCGGGGCTGTTGTCCTTGATGGGCCTGTTCGATCTGGTGGGCACGACGGCATCGGGGTGGCTGACCGACCGGCATAATCCGCGTTATCTGCTGGCGGTCTATTATGGTTTGCGCGGGCTTTCGCTGATCGCGCTGCCGTTCCTTGATTTCGGGCCGGTGGCGCTGGGCGCCTTTGCCATCTTCTATGGACTGGACTGGATCGCCACGGTGCCGCCCACGCTGGCCATTGCCAATCGCAGCTTTGGCGAGGGTGAGGCGCCGGTTGTGTTCGGATGGGTGGCGGTGGGCCATCAAATCGGCGCGGCGGCGGCGGCCTATGGCGGCGGTCTGGTGCGTCAGGAATGGGGCAGCTACTCGCCTGCCTTCATTCTGGCGGGTGCGTTCGGACTTGTGGCGACCTTGGCTTTGTTGGTGGTGCGCGACGGTAACAGGGCGCACGGGGCGGTTTTGCCGGTATAGCGATTAGTCGATGAGCGCTTGCCAGCTTGTTTCTAAAATGCAACAGACCATAACAAAGAAAGATAATGTCCAAGGCAGGGTTGTGAATGGGTCGAAATGAATACGGTCAGGCCATTATGGCCTTGTCGCCCTTGGGCGGCACCCTGAAAACAGGGACCGGTTCTTGCGCCCTGCGGACGGGGGGCTTTGTCCGATAATGCCCCAATATCCCAAAGATGCCAGCAAGTTGATCAGCCAGCAGGAAGCGCTGAAACATATTGAGCCCGCCGACATTGGTGCGCGTCGCCTGTTCGGTGCGGGTCTGATGGGAAGTTTGGTGGTCGAGGCGGTGCTGGGCCTTGACCTGTTGCGTAACCCACTGGATCTGGCGCATGTTGTTGGTCTGGTCGGGATGCCGGGGCTGGCCGGGCTGGGGCTGTACACGTTCCGGCGGTGGCAGGAAGCCTTGACCCGTTGGCGGGATGCGGCATCCACAATCGATGAAAACGCCAAGGCGCGTCAGGCCGCCGAAACGGCCAATGAGGCCAAGAGCCGCTATCTGGCCAATGTCAGCCACGAGATCCGTTCGCCGCTCAACGCGATCTATGGCTATGCCCAGTTGGTGGAGCGCAATGATGGCGCGGGCGCGCAGGAAGCCGCCACCGTCATCCGCCGCTGTTCCGAACATATCACCAGCCTTGTTGAGGCGCTGCTCGACATTTCGCAGGTCGAGGTGGGCGTGATCCGGGTCAAGCCTGAGCCGGTCCGGTTGGATCAGTTTATGGAACAGGTGATCCGCATGGTGCGCCCTGCGGCCAGTTCCAAGGGGCTGGAGTTCCATTACGAAACATCGGGCCGTCTGCCCGCCGTCGTGCGCATGGACCAGAGCCGGTTGAAGCAGGTCTTGCTCAACCTCCTGCTCAACGCGGTCAAATATACCGACCATGGTTCGGTGACGCTGTCGCTGCGCTATTCGGGGCAGGTGGCGACATTTGACGTGCGTGACACCGGCCCCGGCATCCGCGATGAGGACCAGCGCGCGATCTTTGAACCTTTTGACCGGGGCGGCAATGATGCGCTGCATTCGCGTCCCGGCGTGGGGTTGGGGCTGGCGATTGCGCGGGCAATCATGGGCATTTTGGGCGGGCAACTGGAATTGGCCAGTACATCGGATCAGGGCACCTGTTTCCGCCTGACCATCATGTTGGGCGAGGTCGCGCAGACCAGTGCCAAGCCCGCCAAGCCGCGTGAAGTCACCGGCTATCTGGGGCGTCGCCGCCACATCCTGATTTGCGATGATGATCAGGAACAGCGCAAATTCCTGAGCCAGTTGCTGACCTCGCTTGGCTTTGTGGTACAGACCGTGCCCAATGGCGAGGCTGCGGTGGCTTTGGTTGAAGGCGAGGATTCGCCTGAGTTCGATCTGGCCATTCTCGACATTTCACTGCCCGGTATCAACGGCTGGACCGTGGCGCAACATGTGCGCAACCGCTTTGGCGAGGACATCCGCATCATGATGTTGTCGGCCAATGCGGGTGAATTCCACAGGCCCGAAACGCGTGATCCCGTGCATGATCAGTTCCTGGTCAAACCCGTCGCGTTCAATCAGTTGATTGAGACGATCGGCGGCTTGCTCGATCTGGCCTGGGGCGTCGAATCCGAAGCGGTTCGGCCCGCTCTGCCGCTGTTTTCGGCAAGCGCAGAAAATCATGTGAAAGATTCCGGCGCGGTCGGGGATGATGACCGCACGGCAAGGCTTCGCGAATTGCTGAGAATAGGTTATGTACGCGGGCTTGAGCAGGAGATCCGCCAATTGGCGGCCCAGCCCGAGACTGCCGAATTGGCCGGAAAACTGTTTACATGCCTGGATCGCTTTGATCTTAGCGGCATGACGCGCATACTTGAGGAGTGCTAACTGCATGTCGCTGCCTGTTCATACGCAGACCGTGCTGGTCGTCGATGACGAACCAGATTCCCTGCGCATGCTCACCGCCGCGCTGGAAGGCGCCGAGTTGAGCGTTTTGGTCGCGACTTCGGGGCAGGCGGCTCTGGATCTGCTGGGCCATATCCTACCTGACCTGATCCTGATGGATGCGGTGATGCCGGGCATCGATGGTTTTGAAACCACCGCGCGGATCAAGGCGCGTCCCGAACTGGCCAATGTGCCGGTGATCTTCATGACGGGCCTGACCGAGAGCGAGCATGTCGTCGAGGCGTTCGAGGTGGGCGGCACGGATTATGTGCGCAAGCCGGTCAATCTGATGGAACTGATCGCGCGTGTGCGGGTGCATATGGCGCAAAGCCGCGCCATGCATGCCAGCGTTGCCAGTCTGGACGCCACGGGTCGTTTGATGATGGCCACCGATGCGCAGGGGCGGATGCTGTGGTGTACACCGCGTGCGGAACAGGCGATGGCGCGCCTTGTGCCCGATTGGAACCGTGAAACGGGGCTGCCGCCTTCGGTATCGCTGCTGGTCGAACGTCTGTTGCAGCGCGGGGGCAAGCCGGGGTCGTCGGTCAAGGGTGAGTTTGGGGAAAGCTCGCTCGAATTGCTGGTGATCGCGCATTATCGCGAAAATGAGGTGCTGATCCGCCTCAACGAAATCAGCCATGAACAGAATGTCGCCAAATTGCGTGACAGTCTGGACCTGACCCAGCGTGAGGCCGAAGTGCTGTTGTGGGTAGGTTACGGCAAGGCCAGCAATGACATTTCCGACGTGCTGGATATTTCGCCGCGCACGGTTCAAAAGCATCTGGAGCGGATTTACGTCAAGCTGGGCGTGGAAAAGCGTTCGGCCGCCGCCGCCATCGCGATCCGTATCATCGAGCAGTAAGGAAACCGGCACCGGCCCTCTCCCCCGGCCCTGTTACCCTATCAGGGTAGGCTATTGGGTGGCAGGGCCGGGGGAGAGGGCCGGTGCCGCGCCGTGACGCGGATGTGTCACGACAACATCAAAAACTGCCGCCGCGCCACCTGAATGGCGAAGAATGACGCGGCGACAGGCGCCGATCCGGCCATCGCGCCCGGACCGGCGCTATCCGCTTACTTCTTGGCCTTGGCGGCCGGAGCAGGCTTCTTGGCGGCAATCGCCTCGATTTCGATCAGGAACTGCGGAGCCACCAGATTGGCGACCTGAAATGCCGAGCGAGCCACCGTGTCGGGGTTTTCCGCGCTGCCAAAGAATTCCTTGAAACCGGCATTGGCGCCGGCAAAGTCGATCTTGCCCAGCTTGGGGTCGGCGGCGATGAACAGGGTCATCTTGACGACGTCCTTGATCGAATAGCCCTGCGATTCAAGCTGCTTCTTGATCTTGTTCAGGACGCTGATGGTCTGGGTCTTGGTATCGCCGAAATCTTCGATCGTGGTGGCCTTGGCCGGATCGATGGGCGAGGCGAGCTGGCCCGAGAGGAAGTAGATTTCATTGCCGGGCGCCACGCGCACGCCGTCCAGAATGAAGGCGTTCGGGTTGGTCTTGATGCGAGTCACCTGAGCCTGAGCCGGAACAGCGGCCAACATGGTCGACAGCAGAGCGGCACAGCCAACGGTTTTCAGCACTTTACGCAGCATATTGGGCTTCCTCATCTTACCTGAATCCGTGCCAATACGGGCATCGGGGTGTGGCCATATTGTCGCTATTTGGCACGTTGAACAGTCTAGTTTCGCCTACTGACACCCCGGTACGCAAATCGGCGTATGGGCATTTGGGGCGGAAAATTGTGCATTTGCGAAGGGCGCTGGTGTAGCGGGAAACTGCATCGGCCTCCGTTCGTCACGAAGTTTTTTGAGTTTAAGCTGTGCGTCAAGCCGAGGGCGGGGTTCACGACCTGCGTTTTCGGTGGTGGCTTTGTGTTGCCTTGCAACATGCGCGGCTGTTCAGGGGGACAATAATGCAAGCCATCAAGAAGGTTGCGCTCGGCGCACTCCTTTCCAGCACCGTTCTGGGCGCGACAACCGCCTTTGCCGCCGAACCGGCCGCCGCCGCGCCCGAAGATGGCAGCGCCATCATCGTTACCGGCACGCGCACCACGGGCCTCAAGGCCGGTGACAGCCCCGCGCCGGTGCAGGTGCTCAGCTCGGACCTGATGGCACGCGCTGGCCGTTCGGACATCAACACTGCGCTCTCGCTCTCGGTGCCCAGCATCCAGATCCAGACCTTCGGCAATGACATGACCGCGTTCCACCCTTCGGTGAAGCTGCGCGGTTTGAACCCGAACCACACGCTGGTCATGATCAACGGCAAGCGTCGCCATGGCACCGCCAACGTCGTGGTGACCAATGCGATGTGGACCGGCGCCGCCGCCCCCGACATGGGCCTGATCCCGATGGAAGCGGTTGAGCATGTCGAAGTGCTGCAGGATGGCGCGGCCGCGCAATACGGCACCGACGCTGTGGCGGGTGTTGTCAACCTGATCCTGAAGAAGAAGGACAAGGGCGGTTATCTCAGCGGCTCGGTCGGTCAGTATTACGCAGGCGACGGCTTCAACTACGAATTGGCCGGCAACATCGGTATGGCGCCGATGGAGGACATGTACCTCAACGTCACCGTCCAACATAAGGTCAAGGACTACAGCTTCCGCGGCGATCTGGATCCGCGCGTAGTGTCCTCGACCTCGCAGGGCGCTGCTCTGCTGGCCCGTTATCCGGGGCTGGCCAATGCGGCCAACTATCCTTATGTGAACCGCATCTTTGGTGACGGTCGCATGGCGCTCACCAATCTGTTCTACAACTGGGGCTATACCGGCATCACCAATGTCGAGCTTTACTCCTTCGGTTCCTATTCGACCCGCACGGGCAGCACCTATCAGAACTATCGTCTGCCCAGCGTGGTTTATGGCAAGAGCGCTGTGGGCGCGACGTCGGGCACCACGGCGGCCACGGGCGACATCGCTTTCCCGCTTGGCTTCTCGCCGCTTGAAGCGCTGAAGGAAACCGATTTTGCCTGGACCGGCGGCGCCAAGGGTACGTTTGGCAAAACCACGGTCGATTTCTCGGCCACCTACGGCAAGGATGTGAACAAGATCTACGTGGTGAACTCGGCCAATGCCGCGCTTTACTACGATTCTTCGACCACGACACGCGCCGGTTACACGCCGCGCGATGTGTATAATGGCTCGTTCACCGCTTCACAGTTCACCTTGAACCTTGATGCGACGCATGAACTGGAATTGGGTTTGACCGAGCCGGTCCATCTGGCCGGTGGTCTGGAATGGCGCCGTGACACCTATGCGCTGGGTGCGGGTGAGCAAGCCTCCTACTATGTTGGCACCGGTACGCTGGCGGGTGGCATTCAGTCGTTCTTTGGCTATTCACCGGCTAATGCCAGCAACAACCACCGCACCAACTTCTCGCAATATTTCGACGTTTCGTTGAAGCCGACCGAAAAGTGGCTGGTCGATGGCGCGGTTCGCCATGAACACTATTCCGACTTTGGCGACACCACCGTCTTCAAGCTGACCAGCCGTTATGACTTCAGCCCGGCAGTAGCGCTGCGTGGGACGGTATCGACCGGCTTCCGTGCGCCGACGCTTGCCGAAGGGTTCTATTCGGGCATCAACGTTGGTCCGGCGTCCTTGTCGGGCATTTTTGCTCCCAATTCCGCGGGCGCATCGGCGTTGGGTATTTCCGGTCTCAAGCCTGAAAAATCTACCAATCTGAGCATGGGCATCGTGCTCAACCCCTTGCCCAAACTTACCATCACAATCGATGCGTACAGCATTTATCTGCGCGATCGTATCGTGCAATCTTCGGGCTTCCTTGGCTATTCGAACAACTGTAGATACCTGCCCGGCGGTTTCTCGTCCTCGACCAACCTGAGCGCCGCGCTGGCCAGCTACCGGGCCTCCAATCCCACTTCGGCCTGCCCCAACAGCGTGATCGTTTCGCCCTCGGTGCTGACCGCGCTGTATAACAATGGCGTGCCGATCACTTCGATTATCGACACCATTAACGGCGGCCAGTCGGGCTCGCTGACGATCAACTCCTTCGTCAACGGCCTGCGCACGCTGACGCGCGGTGTCGATTTCCTGGCTACTTATAATACCCGCGCTCTGGGCGGCCGTGTCGATCTGTCGCTGTCGGCTAATTACAACGAAACGACGGTCAAGGGCACCAACCCGCCGCCCTCGAATATCAACCCGGATCAGGGCATTTTCGACAAATATTCTAAGTCCGCTCTGACCGACACCACGCCCAAGTGGCGCGCGACCTTCAACACCTATTGGGAAAGCGGCAAGGTCAGCATCAATCTGCGCGAATCGGCCTATGGCCCGGCCAAGTTGCTTGCCCAGACTGCCCAGACTGCCCAGGACTACTATCAGCATGTTGGCACCAAGTTCGTCACCGATCTTGAAGCCACCTATGCCTTTACCCGCGACATCCGCTTCTCGATTGGCGCCAACAACCTCTTTGGAATCTATCCTGATAAGATCCCTGCTGCGGCACGCCAGCAGCAACTTAATGTCGCCTCGACCGCATTTGTCAGCCAGTATCCTTCGTTCTCTTCTTTGAACATCAACGGCGGTTACTATTACGCCCGGCTTGGTGTGAAGTTCTGATCGTTTCCGGGGCCGTCCAAGGACGGTCCCGGCCATACAGGAAAGGCCGTCACAGACATTCTGTGGCGGCCTTTCCTGTACAGGATCGAAAGAAATCAAGCCGGCAGCGATGGGGTCGATGCGTCGCTGCCGGCTTGTTCACCCGCGCCAAAGCGCAAGTGAAGGGGGTGCAGCCCGCAATGGGGCCGCGATCGGAAAGTTGTGGGTCCCACCGGCGGAGACGGCCAACTTTCCTTTTTCGCATGTCCGGCATGCTGGACATGCCTGTCTCAGAAGGCGCAGACCTCTTGGTATCAAGGGCGTGCGTCTCTGCTGTTCCCACCGTCTTCAACCATTGAAATGGCTGGGGGCAAAGCCATCAATGGTTGGCTGGATGCGACCCGAAATACGGTGGGCATTGGCGTAATGCTGCAATAGAATTGGTTTGGATCCATCCCCGTCGCTGTGATGAAAATCTGGCTCTTGGCGCGGCATGCTGTCCGCCTACAGTCCTGTCATATGGCCCAGGCTCTGGCCCATATCATGACCGGGCGGACCAAACTCCATGGCGGCTGGGTTGGCGCCTGCCGCGATGCCGCGGCGCGCATCCATGACGCGTTCAGGGCATCTTGCTGTGCCCGGAGCGTACGAGGCCCCGGCCGCCGACAATGCGGCGAGCATGAAACACATGGCATCTTCTCCTGCGAACAGTTTTCTGTTCATTCGACCGCCATGGGGCCAAAGTATCCATCCAAAAAGGGTTGGGATGACCTTGATCCTATGGTGTTGCTCTTTTTTGAGCTTGTGGTCATAACTAATACAAATCTCATCCCCGGACAACAGGAATCCCATGCTGCGCCGCAGAGCTGCGGCAAATTCTTGTGCTGCATTTGCGAGATCTTGCTGGAATCGTGATTCGAACGCGGGTGAGCGCCAAAGCATCGTCGGACCCAAAAGTGTAAATCCAGGGCGGCAAAAACGTCCCTTTTTGTGACTGCCGCGCCCGGTGATATACGGATAACCACCTGTAAAGTCTCAAAGCGGCACAGGTGGGGGGCGTTTACTACATCCGTTATCGTTGATTCCCACCGCGACCGGGCGAAAGAGTTGTGCATGACACAACGAACCAACACTCCCGTAAAGGCCCTGACGATGACCATCGGTGAATGGCGCCTCCGTCTTGCCGAATTGTGCCGTGACTGTGTTCTGGCCGACTCAGAGGATGAGGCCGACTATCTGCGTCTGGCCTATGTCCTGATGTCGCGTGCGCCCGAGGGGGAGTGCGCGGAAGGGGCCGATCTGTTGGGTCTCTTGTCGCATTTGCCGCCGATGGCACGGGTCGAAGGTTTGATTGAGCAAGGCGCGTTGGAAAGCGTGGCGTTGGCGCTTTTGCCCGAACATGCCAGCTATCTGATGTCGCGTTCGGTCGAAGGGGCCTGGCTGGCCTCGGTCTATCTGCCGGGGTTGGACGAGGAATTGACCTCGGAAGGGGACAGTCTGGCGATGGCCCTGACTTCGGCACTTCTGGCCGCGCTGGCGCAGGTTTCGCTGGGGCTTAATTCCAACGATCCGGTGCGGGACGAAACATGGGCGCCCGCGACGGAAGTGGCCAGCGATCCCGTTTGGCAGCGCCCCGCCGGGACGCTGCTCAACTGAGGGGCGACACAGGCACGTTGTCGATCAATGGGCGCGCGGCGCGGCAAAGCGGGCTTTGAGCGCCTCGACCCCGATCGTGTCCACCGCCGACATGGGGCAGTCGGC
This sequence comes from Novosphingobium sp. 550D, assembly GCF_057401885.1. Classification (NCBI taxonomy): domain Bacteria; kingdom Pseudomonadati; phylum Pseudomonadota; class Alphaproteobacteria; order Sphingomonadales; family Sphingomonadaceae; genus Novosphingobium; species Novosphingobium sp. 550D. The sequence goes on from NZ_CM171613.1 coordinate 1,547,411, forward strand.
ATGCAGCAATGTCGCCAGCCAGCGCTGCTTTTGCGCGATCAGGTCGATCGACTGCAACGTGCCAACGTGATGCGCGATGATGGCCGGGTCCAGACACAGTGTCGTGCCCAATTCCTCGATTTCGGAAGCCAGCTCGGTCAACACATCGGCCACCGTGGTCAGGTGGGCGGCGATCCGGGCGGGATCGGGGGTGGTGGATTCCTCGTTCATGCTGCCTCGCCAAATTCCGCGCCATCGGCCAGAGTGGCCAGATTGAGCACCATGACCATGCGGTCCTCGATAGCGGCCAACCCTTCAAGGAAGGAGATGATGCTGTCATTGGCGGTGGTCGGCGGGGGTTGCAGCGTGTCATTGTTGATGGTCACGATGTCGCTGACCGAATCCACGATCAGACCGCACACCTGCGCGCCCAGCTGCGTCACGATGATGGCATGGCGCGGGGTCGGCTCGGTCGCTTCCCAACCCAGCCGCGCCGCCAGATCGATCACGGGCAACACGCTGCCGCGCAGATTGACCACGCCGGCCACATAATGCGGCACGCGGGGCAGACGGGTCGCCGGGCTCCACGCGCGGATTTCCCGGATCGCCATGATGTCGATGCCGAAAACCTGCCCGCCGACTTCGAAAGTGATGAGTTCACGGTGCATGGGGCTTGTCCTTTGCCTGAATATCAGTGGGAAACGCGGCGCACGGCGGCAACCAGCTTTTCCGGGTCGAACGGCTTGACGATCCAGCCGGTGGCGCCGGCGGCGCGGGCGCGGGCCTTCTTTTCCTCGCTCGATTCCGTGGTCAGAACCAGGATCGGGCGGTCGCGGTGGCGGTTGCCCTGACGCAATTTCTCGATCAGGCCAAAACCATCAAGGCGCGGCATGTTGATGTCGGTGATGACCACATCCACCTCGTTCAGCGCCAGCCATTCGAGAGCGACTTCGCCATCTTCGGCCTGGGCCACATCGAACCCCTGGCTGGTCAACGCATGGTTCAGCAGGGCGCGCATGCTGGCGCTGTCATCAACGGTCAAAATGCGGGTAGTCTTATCCATGGGCAGGCTCGCTTTCCTTAAAACAGTTCGACATCGCCGCGCGAAACGGCAGGACGCACAATGGGTTTGGGCTCTGGGGCCAGTGTGTTTTCAACCGTCCGGCAACGCACCTGGCCACGCGCCGGCCGGAAATCGACGCGTCTGGCGTTCATGCCGCCCAGATCCTCGCGCACCACGGTGATCCGTTCGCTGGCAAGGAAGGTGCGGGCAAATTCGGCATTCTTGGTGCCAATCTTGGCAAAGCCGCTGTTGAGATTGGCCCCGCCGTAAAGGTGGGCGCGCATCCGCGATTTGGCCGCGCCATGGGCCAACATCTCGTTGATCAGCAATTCCATCAGATAGACGCCGTAATGTTCGTCAAAATCGCCGCTGTGGCTGCTGGCCGGGGGTTCGGCCAACAGGAAGTGGTTCATGCCGCCCACCTCGATTTCCGGGTCGAACAGGCATGTGGCGACGCAGCTGCCCAGCACGGTGGAAAATTCCACGCGCGGGCCGGCCGAAACACGCGCCTGACCTTGCAGGATGTTGATGCGGGTAACAGGTGGGGAGGCTTCAAAAGGCATATTCAATTTCCCCCCAATCACGAAAACGCATGTTGGGCGATGCGGCCCAGCGGCGCGACGACCTGGGCCGCGCCCAAAGATATGGCGACGCGGGGCATGCCAAAGACGGTGCAACTGGCCTCGTCCTGCGCAATGGTCAGCGCGCCCGCCTGGCTCATCGCCAACAGGCCCTTGGCCCCGTCGGCCCCCATGCCGGTCAGCAGAATGCCGATGGCGTCGGCCCCGACACGCTGTGCCACCGAGGCAAAGAGCGCATCCACGCTGGGGCGGTGGCCCGAAATCAGCTCGCCCACGCGCAGCTTGGCATGAAGGTTGTTCGCGCCCGCCACCATCAAATGCCGATCATCGCCTGGCGCCAGATAGATATTGCCCCGCTTTAACGGCATATCCGGCTCGGCCAGTTGGACGGTTGCCGGTGATGCCTGATTGAGCGTGCGCGCAATGGCGGGGGCAAAACGCGAGTCCACATGCTGAACGATCAGCGTGGGCGGGCAATCTTCTGGAAAATTGCGCAGCAGCACCTGAAGCGCTTCGACCCCGCCGGTGGAGGATCCGATGGCGATGACGCGGGTGTTGGTGCGGCCTTGGCCGGCGCTGATGGCGCGGACGGGGTCGGCCATGTGGTGCACTTCGGGCGCGCGGCGGCGCACGGTCACTTGCGAGGCCTGACGCACCATCCCGGCCAGTTTGCCGCCATCCTGCATGGCGGCGCCCGCATAGTCGGTCTTGCAATAGCAATCGACCGCGCCAAGGGCGAGCGCGCGCGCGGTCGCATCGCTGCCCGCCGCGGTCAGGCCCGACACGATGATCACCGGCATCGGGCGCAGGGTCATGATCTTGTCCAGAAAATCCAGACCGTTCATGCCCGGCATTTCGATGTCGAGCGTGACGACATCGGGTTCCAGTTCCTTGATCAGAGCGCGCCCTTCGGCGGCATTGTTGGCAAGGCCAACCACCTGAATATCCGGCGTGCCCGACAGGCGCGCGGCCAGAACGGCGCGCATGGTGGCGGAATCATCAATGATCAAGACGCGGATCGTCACCGACCTCTCCTGTGATAAATCGTGGGGCCAACCGGTTCGAGCAGGGCTTCGGCAGGCCCGGAAACGCGTTCGGAATGGCCGATATAAAGGAAACCGCCGGGGCAGAGCGCTTCGGCAAAACGGGCGACCAGCCGATCCTTGGTGGGCTGGTCGAAATAGATCATCACGTTGCGGCAAAAGATGACCTGAAACGGGCGGCGCATCGGCCAATCGCCTTGCAGGTTCAGCCGCTTGAACTGCACAAGGCTGCGCGCTTCCGGCCCGATCACCATGTCCTTGCCCTGTGTGCTGGTCCAATTCTGGCGCAGATCGGCGGGCAGCGCGTCGCCATCGGTGGCGCTGTAACGCCCCTCGCTGGCCTTTTTCAGCGCATGGTCGGCAATGTCGCTGGCCAAGATGCGGATGTCGCGCCGGGCCAGTTGCACGCCTTCATGCCGGTCATGGCCCAGCAGCGTCATGGTCAGCGAAAAGACCTCCTCGCCGCTTGAACAACCCGCCGACCACATGCGCACGCTGTCGCCATGTTGCAGATCGGCCAGCAATTGCGGGCGGGCCACGCGGGCGAAATGTTCGAAATGATGCGCCTCGCGATAAAAGAACGTGTGGTTGGTGGTCAGCGCATTGATCGTCTTGCGCAATTCCCCCGCATCCACTTCGACATGGCGGATATAGGCGGCAAAAGTGCCCAATCCGCTGGCCCGCACCAGCGGGGCAAGGCGCGAATAGACCAGCATCGCCTTGCCCGCAGGCAGCATGATCCCCGCCTCGCGGTACACGATGGCCGCCACCGCCCGAAAGTCACGGTCGTCATAGACGCCCGGACTGATGCCGGGCATGGCATCGGCAAACGTGCCGGCAAGGTCGGGTGCAGAACTCATGCCGCTTCCAGTCCGAACCCGGCCGAGACAGCGCCTTGAACCAGCGTGTCGATGTTCAGGATCAGCGCGACCCGCCCATCGCCAAGGATGGTGGCCCCCGCCACGCCGTCAACATTGCGATAATGCGTGTCCAGGCTCTTGATGACGAATTGGCGCTGGTCCCAAATGTTGTCGACCAGCAGCGCGGCCTGTCCCGCGCTTTCGGTGTCCACCACGATCAACACGCCTTGCGATGGGTTGGTGACGGCATCATAGGCCCCCACCGCCTCGGCCACCGACACCACCGGGATGAAGCGCCCGCGAACGTTGAGCATCTGGCGCGTGGAGCCAAGCCCCTGAACATCCTTGGGTTCGGGGCGCAGACTTTCGACCACATGGGTCAGCGGAACAACCAGAGTCTGGTCGCCGACCTTGACGATCATGCCGTCCGAAATGGCCAAAGTCAGAGGCAGGGTAAGGATGAAGGTCGTGCCCTTGCCTTCCTCGGATTCGATAGAGATACGGCCGCCCAGATCCTTTACGTTCTGGCGCACTACGTCCATGCCGACGCCGCGCCCGGACACATTGGTGATTGTCGCGGCGGTCGAAAAACCGGGGGCAAAGATCAGCGCCTCGATTTCTTCCTTCGACATTTGCGCGTCGGCGCTGACGATGCCTTTTTCCACCGCCTTGGCAAAGACGCGGGCGCGGTTGATGCCTGCGCCATCGTCGGCGATCTTGATCAGGATGCGGCCCGAACGCTGTTCCGCCGACAGGGTCAATGTGCCCTCGGCGCTCTTGCCCTTGGCCAGACGGTCTTCGGGGCTTTCGATGCCATGGTCCACCGCATTGCGGATCAGGTGGGTCAGCGGTTCGCCCAGACGCTCGATCACCGTCTTGTCCAGCTCGGTCGTTTCACCGATGACCTGAAGGTTCACATGCTTGCCCGTGCTGGCCGACAATTCGCGCAGGATGCGGGGGACGCGGCTGAACACGCTGCCGATGGGTTGGGCGCGGATCGACATCGCGCTTTCCTGAATGTCGCGCGTCAGGCTTTCCAGCAGGGTCAGTTCCTCGACCGACTGGACATTTTCGTTCTGCAACCGCTGGGCGAGCATGGCCTGCGCGATCACCAATTCGCCCACCGTGTCGATCAACTTGTCCAGCTTGATCAAATCAATGCGGATCGATTGACCCGGGGCAGGAGCCGCAGGCGGCGCGCTGTTGGCGGCGGCGGCGGGGGCTTCCTGCGGCGGGGCGGCGGGGGCCGGTGTCGGAGCGGCGGTTGGCGGCGGAGGGGGCGCAGCCGGGCTGGCCGCGACCGGCGGCGGGGCGGGTACGGGCGTGGGCGCGCTTTGCACCGGGGCGGGCGGGGTGCTGGCTTGCTCGATCTGCACCGGGGGGATCGAAGTATTGGCGCCAATAGCAATCGGGCAATCGTCGCCAACGAAATCAAAGATGTCCTTGACGCTGGCCTCGGACACATTTTGCGGGACGATATAGGTCCATCCGAGATAGCCCTGATGCGGGTCGAAATCGTCCAGGCTGGGGATCGAGGTCGTGTCGCATTCGCTCACCACCGCGCCAAGCGCGGCCAGTTCGCGCAGCAAGAGCAAAGGTTCGCCGCCATTGCGCATCGCGCCTGCATGCGGGCGCAGGTGGATTTGCCAACCGGCGGGCACGCTTTCTTCGGCCGAAGGTCCACCGGCCAGATCGTTGAGCAGATCGTCCAGATCGCCGTCGCTGGTCATATCCTCTTCGTCAAAGGTGACGGAGCGTTCGGCGGGGGCTTGGGGTTCCGGCTCCGGCGCGGCGGCATGTTGGGCATTGGCCATCGCGCCTTCCAGCTCGCGCAGCAGCGCGGCATCTTCGGGCGGGCTGCCGCCATCGCGCGCGGCGGTCACATGGTCGGACAAAACGTCCAGCGCACGCAGCAACAGGTCGATCAAAGCCGGCGTATGCGGCACCAGATTTTCGCGCACATCCGACAACAGCGTTTCAAACACATGGGTAAAGGCCTGAAGCGCCTCAAAGCCAAAGGCCCCCGCACCGCCCTTGATCGAATGGACCGCGCGGAAAATGGCGTTGACGGTGTCGCTGTCCTGCGTCCCGGCCTTGCATGCGGCCAGTCCCTGTTCGGCGGCGACCAAGGATTCCTCGCATTCGAGGAAGAAAATTCCCTGAATTTCTTCGGGCGTCATGCCATGTTCCCTTCAAACAGAGCATTTTCCAGACCCGTCAGGCGGGCCGCTTCGCGCAGGGCATCCGAGGGGATGATTGCGGCGCCTTCGCCCGTGCGGCGCGCGCTGAGCAGCAATTGGAGCATGGCCTGACCGATCTGCTGGGTCTCGCTGGCATCCACCGAGAGCGTGCCGGAACCAAGCGCGGCCTGAAATTCGGGCAACAGCGCCTCGGCGGCGGCCCGGTCGCATCGGGCGGGCAGGACAATCTTGCGCATCATGCAAATCCCTGTTCTGAATTTTCGGACTGGATCGTTGCGGGCCTCACGCCTCAGAATTCCGACCAGTCATCGGTGGATGTTTCCGCCTGCGGCTTGATGGCCAGATTGCCCTGAACCATCGGCACGGCCGAATAGGAGGGCGCGGATGCCGCCGGGCGCGGCGCAGGGCGGCTGGCCGGGCGGACAAAGGGGATTTCGGCATCTGCGCCGCGGCTGACGGCGGGGCTGTGGCCTGACGATCCGGCCTGGAAACGGCTGACCACGGTGTTCAATTCCCGCGCTTCATCGGCAAGGCTGCGGGCGGCGGCGGTGGCCTGTTCGACCATGGCGGCATTTTGCTGGGTCACGCGGTCCATTTCGCCAACGGCGGTGTTGACCATTTCCAGCCCGTCGGCCTGAATATTGGCATTGGACGCAATTTCGCCGACCTGTCCGGTGATGTCGCCCACGCGCTGCACGATCTTGCCCAGCAGCGTGCCGGTTTCGCGCACCAGCATCACGCCGCCTGCGACCTGTTCGCTCGACGTTGTGATCAGCGCCTTGATCTCCTTGGCCGCATCCGCGCTGCGTTGGGCCAAGGCGCGCACTTCGTTGGCGACCACGGCAAAACCCTTGCCCGCGTCCCCGGCGCGCGCGGCCTCAACCCCGGCGTTCAGCGCCAGAAGGTTGGTTTGGAACGCGATGCCGTCGATGACGCCGATGATCTGGTTGATTTCCTGCGCGCTGCGTTCGATCGCGGCCATGGCCTCGACGGCGCGGCTGACGACAACGCCGCCTTCGGTGGCCTCTTCATGCGCCTCGGTGATCGACTTTTGCACGTCATGCGCGCTGCGGGCGCTTTCACGCACGCCTTCGGTCACCTGATTCATCGCGGCGGCGGTTTCTTCCAGCGTGGCGGCCTGTTGTTCGTTACGGTTCGAAAGGTCGTTGGATGCCGAATGGATTTCATTGGCCCCGTTCAACACATGGCGTGCGCTGGTGCTGACCGCTTCGATGGCGTCGGCCAGAGCGGAAACGGCGCTGTTAAAATCCTGACGCACTTCATCATAGCCCGCGGGAAAGGGATCGCGGATCTGGCAATCGAGCTGATTGCGGCCCATTTTCTTGAGCGCTTCGCCCAATTGATTGAACAGGGTGGTCAGATGGCTATAGCGCTCATTCTGTTCCTGTTGATCCTTGGCGTGGGTGCGAAAGATTTCCATCGCACGGGCCATGCGGCCAACGCAGTCGCCATGTTCGGTGTGGTGGATCGGGCTGGACAAGTCGTTGCTGGCCAAGGCTTCCAGCCGTTCCACGGTCGACACATAGGGGGGCGCAATCATTTCACCCGCAACGGCCAATATGGCCACGGCCATAATCATCGCCCCGGCACAAAGCGCGATGGCGGTTGTTGCCGAAAGCGCGCCATTTGTGCCCATGATGGTCGCGCCGGTCGCCGTCAGGCCCAGCACAATCATGATGCCCAGCAAAGTATGGAATTTGGTCCTGATCGGAGCCTGCTTTGCAAACCAATCCAGCATTGTCTTCATCCCTCAACGTGCCGATTTCCGGGCCGGTTACATGGCCTGAAAGGCACGCTTTCCCTTGTGGTTAATCATAGCCCCATGTTGGCAACGTCGTGTTTGCGTGGACCTCGGTAGAATCGCGGGGAAATCGCGCGTTCATTTTCACGCAGCGGTAGAATATTGGCGCTTTTCACGCGGGCGCAGGAACGGCACCGGTTCGACCATTTCGCGCAGCGGCGCCCATTCCTGCTGCATCGTTCTGGCGCGCGGGGCGCTGCGCTGGACGCCGGTTTCAAAGCGGGCGACCATGTGGGTCATGGCCTGCGCCTCTGTGGCAAGGCTGCGCGCGGCGGCATTGGCCTGTTCGGACATGGCCGCGTTCTGTTGGGTAATGCCGTCCATATGGCCGATCGCTTTGTTGATCTCGGCCAGATAGGTCGCCTGCAGGGCGGTGGAGTTGGTCATGTCGGACACCTGGGTGTTGATGATGCCGACCTGTTCGACAATATTGCCCAAAACGGCCCCGGTTTCGCGCACCAGCGCCACCCCGCCCGACACCTGATCCGATGATGTATGGATCAGCACCTTGATGTCCTTGGCCGCGTCCGCGCTGCGTTGGGCCAGCGCGCGCACTTCATTGGCGACCACGGCAAAGCCTTTGCCCGCATCGCCCGCGCGCGCCGCCTCAACCCCGGCGTTCAGCGCCAGCAGGTTCGTCTGGAACGCGATACTGTCGATGACGTTGATGATTTGGGTGATCTGTTGCGAGGATTTCTCGATGCCCGCCATGGCCTGTGTCGCGCGGGCCACCACATCGCCCCCGGCCACGGCGGCCTGATGCGTCTGGGCGATGGAGCCTTGGATCTGCGAGGCATTGCCCGCCGATTCGCGGATCGTATAGGTGACCTGATCCATCGTTGCGGCCATTTCCTCCAGCGTCGAGGCGTGTTGTTCATTGCGCCGGGCCAGATCGTCGGACGCATTGCGGATTTCCGACGCACCCTTTTCGACGATGGCGGCGGCGGTGATGACGCCGCTGATTGCTTCGCCCAATTCCTGCACCGCGCCGTTGAAATCCTGACGCAGCGATTCGTAATCATCGCCCATCGGGGTCGTGATCCGATAATGCAGATGGCCCGCCGCCAATTGGCGCAGGCCTTGGGAAAGGGTTTCGACCACGTTGCGTTGACGCGCGGCCATTTCCCGCTCGGACAGGGCGGCGGCGCGGAAGACTTCGATGGCGCGGGTGATGGCGCCAATTTCATCCTGACGGTGATGGGACTGACGCCCGATGTCCAGATCGCCGGCGGCCATGCGCGTCATCACATGCGCCGTTTGGGCCATGGGGTTCAGGACATGGTTCTGTTGCCAACGCAGCGCGGCAAGGACCAGCCCCAGAATCGTCAGCCCCAAAAGGACCAGCCCCGATGTCACCATCCACAAGGTGGTGGTGCTGGACGCGGTAATGTCCTTTTGCCTTTGCAGCGCGGCCTGCGTCAGTGCGTTAATCTGTTCGCGGTGATGGGCATAGACCTCGCTCAATTGGTCATAGGCGGTTTCGGCCCCGGCCTTATCGCCACGGGCAAGGGCGGGCAGATAGGCGTCATTGACAATGGACCAGAATGATTCGCCGCTGGGCACGGCCTGCGTTGCCAATTGCGCTTTCAGATCGGCGTCGAGGTCCGAGGATGCCCAATCGCGCGCTCTTTGCCGAAAGGATCGCTCCAATTCGCCCAGACGCAGGCGTTTTTCCGAAAGGAGCGCGGGCTTGTTGTGCAACAGGCTGACTTCCAGATAGGCTTCGAGCACATATTCTGGCGGGGGGATGATGTCGGCGATGAAATCGCTGACCTGTTGGTTGCGATGGTGCAACGGCCCGCCCATGCGAACATCGTTAAAGCCATAGCCCGCCAACAGTCCGCCCAGCAGCAAGACAAGCAGGATGGAGATTGCACCCTTGCGGCTTTTTTGTGCGATTGTTTTGTCCGTCATGCGCACGCCAATCCTGCTTGAATTAAGGTTTGAAACCACGCCGAAAGCCGCTTTACGCTTCGGGTTTGGTTCCATGGCTACAGGCGCATCGCTGAATTGTGATTATTCGGGATCTAGGCGTAAGCACTTAATAATGCGCAGGCATTTGCTTCGTGAATCAGGGTTAAAGATGGTTTTCGGGGCCTTTGGTCCGCACTATCAACGAAGACGGGATACCTGCGACAATGAACGATGCACGTGTGCTGGTTGTGGACGATTCGGCCGCCATGCGAGCGCTGTTTTCCGACGTTCTGGAACAGCAACGCAATGTGACCGTGATTGGCACCGCGGCCAATGCCGACGAGGCGCGCGATCAGATCGCACAGCTCAAGCCCAATGTGGTGACGCTGGATGTGGAAATGCCCGGCATGAGCGGCATTGAATTTCTTGAAGAGATCATGTCCACCAACCCTCTGCCGGTGGTGATGCTGTCATCGCTGACGCAGAGCGGGACCGAAACCTCGCTCAAGGCCTATGCGCTGGGCGCGGTGGAATGTTTCCCCAAGCCGCTCAAGGCCACGCCCGAACAATTTGCCAAGACGGTGGGCAAGCTGGGCAAGATCGTGTTGGCCGCGGCCAATTCGAACGTCAAAGTCCCCAAGCCGAACGCTCAGCGCGAAGCGCGCCAGTCCGAAGTGCAATTCGTGTGGAACGGGCACTATCTGGCCATTGCGACATCGATGGGCGGCATTGACGCCCTGACCCAGATGCTGGTGGATTTCCCCGCCGATTGCCCGCCCACGGTGGTTGTGCTGCAAAGTGAGCCGGCGCTGGTCGATACGTTCATCACGCGCATGGCCGGCGAATTGAAGTGCAAGATCGCCATGGCCAAGGATGGTTCAACCATGACGCCCGGCACGATCCACATTGCCGCCGACCCGGAAAAGCATGTGGTGTTCGAACCCGGTTCGCCCCCGCGCCTGCGCATGGTTCAGCGTGATCCGGTGGATGGCGCGCGCCCTTCGGCAACGCTTCTGTTCGGCACAATGGCGCGTGCGGCCGTCCCGGCGGTGGGCGCGATCCTGACCGGCATGGGCGGCGACGGGGCCAAGGGGCTCAAGCTGCTGCGGGACGCCGGTTCGCGCACCTTTGTCGAAGATCCTGCATCGGCCAAGGTCGGTGAAACGCCCGCCGCCGCCGTCGCGGCCAATGCGGCGGAAAAGGTGATGTCGCTGGACGATCTTGGGCCTGCGCTGATTTCGGCCTGTAATCAGGCCTGATCCGGACAGACAGCCCCGCCGGTTTCAAACTGGCGGGGCGTGATCCTGCAAACTTTGCAACGGCGCCAAGGGGCGCCATTTTTGTGCGCCACAACGAAAAACGGCGCCCAAACGAGCGCCGCCTTTCCCACAATTTCGGCCTGAATGACCGCCCCGCGGCGCCCGTCAGCTGACCAGCGCCGCCTCAATCGCGATACGGATGGCCTCCGAAGTATGGTTTGCCCCCATCTTGGTCAGCATATTGGCGCGATGGATTTCCACCGTGCGCGGCGAGATCGAGAGCTTTTCACCGATCATCCGGTTGGACAGGCCGCCCGCGACCCCGGCCAGCACTTCGCGTTCGCGCTTGGTCAATCGGTCCACCCGGCTGCGTGCCAGGGCTTCGCGCAGCTTGGCGCTGCCAAAGACTTCGGCCTTGGCCTCGGCCTGTTCGACCACGGCGACGATTTCCTCGCGGTTAAAGGGCCATGAGACATAGTCGATCGCGCCTTCGAGAACGGCGCCCACGACCTGCCTTGTGCTGGGTTCCTGGGCAAATCCGATGACGGGCAACCATTGCCCCAGACGCCCCATCTGGGCCAGAAGCATGGCGATCGAACGGCCATCATCATGGACCAGCAACAGCCCGTTCTTGGGCCAGCGGGCGATCAGTTCGGAGGGGTCCTCAAAAGGCTCCACATGAACTGAGCTGCCTGCGAGCAGGTGCGAAATGGCGGCGCGGCGTCGAACATCACCGTCTACGAGAAAAAGGCTGGTTCCGTTGTTCAATTTAACCTCACCCCCTTGAGCTGTCTTGGTTAATCCCTAGCAAAACTTGCCTAGGCATTGGATGGTAACTGGCTCCGTTACGGCGTAGCGTTCGATCCGAAACCGTTTCATTCAAGCGGGTTTAAGTATTTGAACGTAAGCAGATTCTCGTGGTTTTGGCGCCTTGTTAGGCAAGGTGAAAGTATTCACGCCTTTTTATTGCAATTGCAGGGAAAAATGACCGCGTCTTGGCGGGCGACCTTGCCCCAAAGGGCAAGAAATATTTTTGGCGATTATTGGTGTTTTTATACATATCGCCCGACTTGTTCGAATTTCCATTCGGCGCCCGGCTCAGTTGGCCCCGCGACTCATGCTTTCGGAAATGTCGATGAAATCCTGCCGGATCTGGGCGATAGTGTCGGCGTCGAAATCCAGAACGCTGTCCAAAACGGCGCGGCGCGTGGCGGTGTAAAAATGGATCAGCGCGCCCGCAATCCCTTCATCCCCCGACACGCCCATTTGCAACGCGTTGAGCGCCGAAATGGCACGGGTCAGCATCTGGCTCTTCATTTGGTTGTCGCCGCGCTGAACCGCGATCAGAGCGCCGCCCAGCGACGAGATCAGCTGTTCATAGCACAGGCGCACCAGTTCACCCGGCGTGGCGCCGGAAACGCGGGCGTCGAAATCTACCCGGCGATAGACTTCGCCGGGATTGCGTCGGGCGAGCATATCGTTGGGTCCCCTTTAATTCGAAGATTTGTTCCACGCGTCGATCTGGTTTTTCAGATAGGTCAGCGTGGAATTGGACGCGGCCACGGCGGCATTGCTGGCCGCATATTGCGTGATCAACCTTTGGCGCAGCGCTTCCTGCTGATCGCTCAATTTGGTTTTTTGCGTGGTCAACGTGGCCTGCAAATTGGTGTAACGCGTCACCGAACCGGCCAAAGAGCCTGTATCCGTGCTGGTCGTCAACGCCGAGGTCATTTTGAAGATCGTCGAATAGATCCCGTTGACGCCCTTGGTGAACATGGCCGCAACCCCGCTGGGGTTTGACGACAGGACCGCGGCCAGTTTGGTCGTATCCAGCTTGAATGACCCGTCCCGGTTGGTCGACAGGCCCAGATCGGCCAACGTTTTGGGTTCGCCATCGGCGGCATTGCCCATGATCGTGGTGCCCGCCAATTGCGAAAAGGCGCGCGAAACAGCCTTTGCCCCCGTGTCATTGTACAGGTTGCCCGTGGCGGCCGACATGTTCGTGTTCAATTCGGTCATGATGGCGTTGAGCGCCGCGACCAGATTGGTCATCGTGTTGGTGATCGAACTGGACGGATCGGAATAGGTGATCGTGGTGGGATTGCCGACATTGGTGCCCGTCAGCTTGAGCGATAGGCCGGGCGCGGCATTGTCGATCGTGTTGCTGGTGCTGGTGCGGGTGATGCCGTCCAGCTTGTAGGACGCATTGCCTGCGCCCTGCTGCTGGGTGATCGTGGTCGATGTGGCCGCCGTGCTATAGGCCAGCACGCCAACGCTGTTAAAGCCGGTGCTGCTGGCATCGGATGTGTCATTGGCGGTGACGGTAAAGGCGTTATTGGCGCCTTCGGTCCCCTTGAACACCAATTGCGATCCGTTGGCATTGGTGGCGACATAGGCGGTCACGCCCATCTTGGCGCTGTTGATGGCGGTTGCCACCTGGGCCAGCGTGGCGCCATCGGCAATGGTGATGGTCTTGCTGGACAGGTTGCTGTCGGCGGTCAGGCCGGCGCCATTGACCGTGCCGAAATTGAAGGTCAGCGTGCCGGCCTTCATCGTCTGTTCGCCCGGCACGAATGTCTTGGTGGCCAACACCTGCGGCTTGGCAAGGGCGGTGACCTCCAGCGAATAGGACCCGGTTGCCCCCGCGCTGCCCAACGGCAGGCTGGCGCTGGCGACCGCCGAATTGGTGACCGTGGGCGAGGGCAGCAGATTGCCGCTGTCGATCAGGCTGGAAAAGGACGAGGACAGCGTCAGAAGATCGCTTTTGAGCTGGCCAGCCTGCGAGATCTGCAGCGCGATGTTCGAAAGACGCGTGTTCAGCGCATCGGTCTGGGTCGCATATTGCGCGGTGGCGACATTGGTCGCCATCTGCGTCATGTCGACCCCCGTACCCACGCCCAGCGAGGTAAGCAGCTGGGCGCCGATCGAGGCGCTGTCGGTCGTCGTGGTCGACGTCGTGCTGGTGGTGGAGCTGGTCGTGGTCATGGATGTAAGAACGTCCGATGTCCGCGTGACTTAAGGCCGCGCGAAAGGATCATAATGATCTTGCGGATCGGGGCGTCCATCGCCATCGAAACGCAGATCGGCGGGCACATCAATCGTGGGTGCGGCGCGGTTTTCGCCGCGTTTGAGGGCATAGATAAAGGACAGTACCGCCGCGACCGCGATGTAAAGTTCCTCTCGGATCATCTGTTGTTCGCGGGTGGTGTAATAGATGGAACGGGCAAGGCCGGGATATTCCATGCATGGCAACGCCTTTTCCATGGCCAGTTCGCGGATCGCCAGCGCCTTTTCCCCGCGTCCCTTGGCCACGACATAGGGCGCCGAGGCCACCGCCGGATCATAGGCCAGAGCGACTGCAAAATGGGTCGGGTTGGTGACGACAAATTGCGCCTTGGCCATGGCGGTGGCAATCGCGCCCATGGCGATCTGGCGCTGGCGGCGTTTCTGGGCACCCTTGGCTTCGGGGCTGCCCTCCTGCTGCTTGTTCTCTTCCTTGATTTCCTCAAGGCTCATGCGCAACCGGCGCATGCGGCGCACCCATTGGATGGGGAAATCGAACAAGGCGATGATGATCAACCCGCCCGATAATTGAAACAACAGGCTGGTCAGCGCATTCCATGCAAAATCAAGCTGACCGGCAAGGCCCACCGCGCCCAGTTCCAGCATCGGCTCGATCCGCGACCCGGCCCAATACCACGCAATCCCGCCCAGCAGCACCAGCTTGAGCAGGCCCTTGCCCACCTCGATCCAGCCATTGGGGCCGAACATGCGCTTGAACCCGGCCATGGGGTTCAGGCGGCTGAATTTCGGGGCGGCATTGGCCATCATGAAGCGTCCGCCCGGCGATGGCCCCAATTGCGTCAGGACGGCCGCCGCCGACATCAACAACCCCAGAACCAGCACAGGCGGGGCCATCAGCCACAGCGCGGTCGAGGCCATGCGCGACGGGTTGAAATCATCGATGGCCGCCCGGTCAAAGATAAAACCGATCCGCATGACCCGCATCAATCCGTTCAACAGCCAAGGCCCACCCGCGGTCAGAAAGGCCGCCGCCAGCAACATCGTCACCGCCACCGCCAACTCGCGCGAGCGTAGGACGTCACCCTTTTCCGCGGCGTCTTTCAGCCGCTTGGCGGTTGGGGCATGTGTCTTTTCGCCCGGTGCTTCATCGGCCATGGGTCATACCCCCACGATTCCGGCCGCCGCGCGGATGGCATCGGCGGACAATTCGATCATGCGGTCGGTCAACATCGGGCTGGTGGCCACCAATGTGGCAAAGCCCGCCGCAATGGCCGATGGCAGGCCCAGCGAGAAAAGGTTGAGCGAGGGCGCCGAGCGCGAGAGCACCCCCGCCAGCACCAGCACCAACAGCAAGAGCAGCGTCACCGGCAGCGCCATGGCGATGGCCGTGGCAAACAACATTGATCCAAAAGACAGGATTGCCTGTATCCGGTCCGGCCCGATCCACGTATGGCCCGGCGCAAAGACCTCGTAGCTTTTGACCACCAGCGCGATCCATTGCAGGTGGCACCCAAGGCCAAAGAACACCAGCGTCAGCACCACCGTGAAATATTGCCCCAATGCGGGCGAATGCGATCCATTCTGTGGGTCCACCGTTGATGCCATGGCAAGGCCCATGGTCGATCCGATCAGTTCAGCGGCAATCGCAGGCGCGGCAAAGGCAAATTGCAGGACAAAACCCAAAGTGGTGCCCAGCAATATCTCTCCGGCCAGAGCCAGCATGCCCGGCAGTGAAAACATCTGGGCGGGCATGGCCACATCCGTCCACCCGGCCACCAACAGAGCAATCGCCCCCGCCGTAATGACGCGTATTTGCACCGGAATGTTCAGCATGCCGAAAAAGGGCGCGGCCACCAACGCGGCCCCGATCCGCGTCATCAGAAACATCCAGCGGAAGAAGTCATCCTGTAACGGGCCAAAGCCGAAATCGAGGCCGATCATCGCATGGGCCTCCCTTTATTGCGCCGGGGCCGCGCCGATTTGGGCGATGGCGGCAAAGATCTCTCTGGCGAAATCCTGAATCAGGCCCAGCATCCCGGCGCCAAACAGCACCAGCACCAAGCCTGTCGCCATCACCTTGGGGATAAAGGTCAGCGTCTGTTCGTTGACCGATGTGGCCGCCTGAAAGATCGAGACGACAAGGCCGACCGCAAGGCTGGTGAGCAACACCGGCGCGCCGCACAGCGCCACGACATACAGCATCCGGTCGGCCAGAGCGAGCAGAGGCGAGGTTTCATCCATCAGTTGAAGCTCGCCGCCAGGCTACCCATCAAGAGCGCCCAGCCATCGACCAGCACGAACAGCAATAGTTTGAACGGCAAGGAAATCATCGCCGGGCTGAGCATCATCATGCCAAGGCTCATCAACACCGCCGCCACCACAAGGTCAATCACCAGAAAGGGCAGATAGAGCATGAAGCCGATCTGAAACGCGGTTTTCAATTCCGACGTGACATAGGCGGGCAACAGGATCGAGAAAGGCACATCTTCGGGCCGGTTGAACTTGGGCGCCTTGGCCATATCGGCAAACATCTGAAGATCGGCGCGGCGCGTCTGGCGGACCATGAAGGCGTGGAATTCCACCCCTGCGGTGGAAATTGCTTGTTCCGCATTGATCTTGCCCGCCGAATAGGGCGTCAGCGCATTGGCGCTCACCTTGTCCAGCGTGGGTGTCATGATGAAGAGCGAGAGGAACAGCGCCAGCCCGATCAACACCTGATTGGGCGGCGATTGCTGTAATCCGATGGCCTGACGCAGGATCGAGAACACCACCAGAATGCGCGTGAAACTGGTCATCATCAGGACCAGCGTGGGCAGGATCGAGAGCAGCCCCATGATGAGGAGCATCTGCATCGAGAGCGTCATGCCCCCGCCCGGACCGCCGTTCATCGAGGAAAAGGCGCGGTCAAGCGCGCCCGGAATGGCCGATCCGTTTGATGCGGGCGCCGGCGCGCCGCCGGTTCCGGCAATCGCGCCAATCGTGGCATTTTGCGCCATGGCCACGCCGGCATGCAACAGCACGGGCAGGGCAAGGAGGGCGCGAATCCATCGCATCACTTTTCAATTCTCCGCAGCGTCTGGGCGAAATCATCGCCATCGCGGAAGTTTTCTTCGAAGGTCGCGCCATCGGGCGCTTCGACTTCGGCCAGACGGGTCATGCCATGGCGGCCGCTGGCCACCAGAATTTCACGCCCGGCAAAGGAAATGACCGCCAGTTTCTGGGTCGGGCTGAGCATCAGTGTTTCGACGATGCGGATACGGCGCCCTTGGCCCGCGCCCATGAAACGCGACTGAAATTTCTGCGACAGTTTCAGGCTGCCCCAGATCATGCCGCCGATCAGCGGCAGAAGTATCAGCAGTTTGGCGATATACCACAGCATCAGCCGATGTCCGTTGCCTTGGCGCGGCCACGACCGGTCGCAGCGGGGGTGGCGGGGATTTCGGGGCCTTCTTCGCCGCCCGCCATTTCCACGATGCGCAGGCCAAAGCGGTTGCCCTGGGCCACGATCTCGCCCTTGGCGATGACCTTGCCATTGACCATCACGTCCAGCAGTTCATCGGTCAGCCGGTCGAGCAGCACCACGCTTTCCTCGCCCAGCGCCAGAACGTCTTTCAGCTTCATGTCCGTGCGGCCCAGTTCCACCGACAGGCGAACGTCCACATCCTTGAGAAAATCGAAGCCGCGGGCGCCAAAACCCTGCGATGTCTGGAAATTCATGCGTTGGTCCTCTCATCGGTAAAGGCTTGGTCGATTTGCACCGCGACGCGGTCATCCATGGTGCCCACGGTGCCATGCGCGATGGTTCGTTCCCCCACGCGCAGCGGCACATGGCGCGACACCGCCACCGGCAACACAACGCCGGGCGCCAGCGAGGCGATGGATGGAAAGGGCACGCGCATATCGACCAGAACGGCGCTGATGGTGATGGGCACTTCGGAAAACGGTCCCTGCGCCGGATCGGTCGTGAAATTGACGGGGCGGAACTCGCGCTCCTTTTCGGCATAGCCAAAGATCCGCGCCAGCGTCGTGAAAGGCATCGCCACCGTCATCAGCCAGGGCAGAACGCCGCCATCGTCCACCTCCAGATTGAGCATGGCCAGCGGCACATTCTCATCAAAGGGAGACAGCGAGATCAGGCTGCCATCGCGGCGCATGGCGGTGATTTCGGGCATTTCGGCATCCGGCGCGCGGCCCGATGTCGATCCCACCGCCGCCACCAGATGTTCGGCCAGCATCAGTTCAAGCCGCGCGATCATCAATTCGGCGGCGGGCGGAAATTGCTTGGGCATGGGGGCGGGGGCCTCACCCTTGCCGCCAAAGGCGCGGTCGACGATGCGCAGCACGGGTTCGGCCTCAATCGACACCAGCAGCGGCGTTTTTTCCCCGCCAATGGCCAACAGGCTGTTGGCGGCCAGAGCAGCAATCGACTGGTTCAGGCTGCCGATCTTCGTTTCACGCGGGCTGGTGCAGCTCACGATCGGGGCCTCGCCGCCCATCAGTGGGGCAAAGGCGCCCGACAGGCGGCGGGCAAAACGCTGCCCCATCCGCTCCAGCAACTGAAGCAGGTCTTCGGGCGCCGGCCCGCGCTTCAACAGCTCGGGGCAGTGCTCGGCCAGCGGGCGTTCGGCGATGAACTCGCGCTGCGGTTTCATGACGTGGGTCTCCGGTCGGTGTGGAGGATCACTGGACGAGGAAGCTCTTGAAATAGACGGCGTCAATGCCGCCAAAGCCCTCTTCTTCTGTCAAAACATGGTTAATGGCGTCGGTAAGCCGCTTTTGCAGTTTTTCCTTACCTTCGACCGTCGAAACCTCTTCTTCGGGCGTGTCTGCCAGCACTTTGAGCATTTCCGAACGGACCGCCAATTCGTGCTTTTTCAGCCACATAAGGACACGCCCATCGCGGTGGGTCGAACAGGCCACCGAGATCTGGACCAGCGCCGAGGAATTCTTGAGATTTGATGTAAAATCTTCGGAAAACGTGTAGTAGGAAGTCTTATAGGGGCTACCACCTTCGCCCTCGACTTCCTTGGCGCCGCCTTCGCCTTCACCATGGCCACCCTCGGCGGCCTTGGGGGCAAAGGGGTCTTCTTCACCCTTTTTGATCAGCTTGGGCGAATTGTCTTCCTTGTGGTGTTCTTCGCCGCCGCCGCCGATATAGCCCATCTTGAAGGCCGCAAACGCGCCGCCCCCGCCAACCGCCAGCATCAGGACCGCCGTAATCGCGATCAGCATGATGGGGCTTTTGCCCTTGGCGGGCTTTTCCCCGGTGTCGGTCTTTTCCTTGCTCATGGTGTCGGTCTCTGAATGCTAATGGGGAGAGGGTCAGGCCAGAATGCCCGTGCGGCCCGAACGGGCGCTGCCATCGGGCGCGGTGTCGGCCTTGGGCTGCGCCTGCGGGGCTGTTGGCTGATTTTCGGTGACAAAGGCGGACTGTTGGCGGGCTTGCTGGCCATTGGCCTGCCCTCCGCTCGCCTGTCCTCCGCTCTGACCGTTCGATGCCGGGTTGCCGAATTGGTCGGTATAGGGATTGGCGCTGTTGCCCTGACCTTGCTGGCCCGGCTGGCGGTTGTCCTGTGATGTGTCCGCTCCGGTCTGGGCGGCGGCGGGTTGCAACAGGCTGTGCGATGCCTGAAGTGCGGCCTGTGCCGCCGGGGCAAAGCCGGGGTCATTGCTGCTCATCGCGACCGAGAGGTTGTCGCCATCTTGGCGGATTTGCAAAGCGACACGGCCAAATTCGGCGTGTTGCACCGATGTTTGCACCCATTGGGCCGGGGTGCCGGAACGCAGCGCCGCACGGGTTTCGACCAGACGATCGACCAGAGCGCTCATGTC
Organism: Novosphingobium sp. 550D; assembly: GCF_057401885.1. Lineage (NCBI taxonomy): Bacteria > Pseudomonadati > Pseudomonadota > Alphaproteobacteria > Sphingomonadales > Sphingomonadaceae > Novosphingobium > Novosphingobium sp. 550D. The sequence goes on from NZ_CM171613.1 coordinate 1,566,989, forward strand.
GCGCGACGTTTCGGGGCCTGTGGTCGCGTCCATTTGCGTCGATGCGGCAAGCGAAACATGGGAACTGGCGCTCAAATTGTCGCTGGCCGTCATAAAGGCTTCGCGCAGGATGGGGGCCGTGATCTCCGGCTGCACCGCCGGGGTCAGCGAGCTTGCGCCGCCCGGACGAATGGTGTCCGCATGGTCGGCGGATTGGGCCACAGGCTTTGCGGCCAACCGGGGATCTTTGGTTGCCAATGCGACACCCGACCGCTTTGTGGTGGCGACATCGGTTGATGGCTGATCCGAAGCGGCGTTGGCGGCGGGGGCCGCCGATTTCATGGTCATGCCCGGCAACACAGGGGCGCCGATCCATGACGCGCTCGCGGTCGAGGTGGCGCTGTCCGTATCCGTTGTCGTCGAGGTCCGGCTGGCCATCGGCGCGTTTTTGCCCGCAACCGTGGTCATCGAGGTAGGGACGCCCTGATCGGCGGTCGTCGCCGATGGCGTCATGGCGCGCCCGGTGGTTTGCGAGGTGGCGATCACGGGTGCCGGTTGCGCGGCCATCATGCCGGCGGCATCGGGCGCTGGGGCAACCGGCTGATCAGCGCTATCGGTAACGGCTTCATCGCCGTTGGTATCATTGGTTGCGTCGGTCTTGGCTTCGGCCGGCTCCTTGCTTTCCGCATTTTTCGGCGTGCGCAGCACGGCCAGAACTGCGTTCACCGTCACCGCCTTTGTCGCGGTCATTTGCGGCGTCTCGATGGAAACAGGCGTCTGCTCCTCGGCCGGTTGCCCGCCATCATCCAGCGTCAGGCCGACCGGCAAGATCTTGCCGCCCACCGGCAAATTGCCGCTGAGGCCCCGCGCCGCAATGGTGGTCAAAACGGGGGCGGTTGCGGTGTCGGTGGATGTGTCATCGCCGGTCGAAACGGCGACACTGGGCATCACAATGGGTTGGGGCAAGGAGGCCGCCGCCGCAATTGGGCCGGCCTGCGTGTTCAACATCGCCTGAAATGCGTCGGGTTGCGGCGGGATGGTCGGATCAACGGCGGTTGCGGCCCCAATGGGGGTGCCAGTTCCGTTAGTCGCCGCGCCCTGAGCGCCCGTTTGCGCCGACACGCCGGTTCCGCCTACGGCAAGCAGCGTGGCCAAGGGGCTGGAACTGGCGTTCAAACTGGTGGCATCGGGCATGAAGCTGGGCTCCTTTTGGGCTTTGCAGTCTATTAAGCAATGGCCGTGCCAATTCAGCTTTTGGGCGTTAATCCCCGGAATCCCGACGTTTTGCCGCCTGCAATTGACCGGCCAATGCGGCATAGGATTGCCGGACGGAAATTTGCCGGGCCTGTGCTGCGGCGCGATCCTCGACGGCGGCGCGGCGACGTTCGGCCATGGCCAATTCCTGCTGGCGCTTGTCGGCAATGATCTGGGCGCGGTTGGCGTCGGCCTGGGTGGCGGCGCGAATACCCTGCAAACCTGCGGCAAAGCGGTTCATCGACCGCAAAGCCGCGCCATCGGTGATGTCGGTGCGTGCGGCATAATCGGCGGCCAATTGCCCGGTCCGCTGGGCCAGTTGCGTCAATTGGGCATAGGAGCCTTCGGCGCGGGCGGCCTCGCTGGCGGCGGTCTGCTTGGCAATGGCGCGAACCCGCTCCAGCCTTTGCAACCGTTTCAGTTTGTCCCGCTCAGCCTTCATGGCCCAGCAAGGCGCCCAATTGGGCCACGGCCTGTTCCAGTGTGACGATGGTGCCGCCTTCCTGCGTCAGGAATTTGACCAAGGCCGGATGCATGGCGATGGCGCGGTCCAGTTGTGGATCGGCCCCGGCGCGATAGGCCCCCATCAACACCAGATCGCGGTTGGCCTCATAGGCGGCGACCAGAGCGCGGAAGGCGCGGGCAAGGCGTTGGTGGTCCTTGGACGTGATGTCGGTCATCACGCGGGACAGCGATGCGGCAATGTCGATGGCCGGATATTGCCCGCGCTGGGCCAGATCGCGCGACAGGACGATATGCCCGTCCAATATCGAGCGCGCCGTATCCACCACCGGATCATCCTGGGAATCGCCATCGGCCAGCACCGTATAAAGCCCGGTGATAGAGCCCTTGCTCTGCGCCGAATTGCCCGCGCGTTCGACCAGCTTGGTGATCGTGGCCAGCGCCGATGGCGGATAACCCCGCGCCGCGCCCGGTTCGCCCAGCAAGAGGCCAATCTCGCGCCCGGCATGGGCCACGCGGGTCAGAGAATCCATGATCAGCAGCACCTTGCGCCCCCGCGCACGGAAATATTCGGCCATGGATGTGGCCAGCATCGCCCCGCGAATGCGCAGGTTGGGCGCATGGTCGGCGGGCACGGCAATGACGACGGTGGAGGCGCGCTTGCTGCCCGCCATATGGCGTTCGACGAAATCGGACACTTCACGCGCGCGTTCGCCGATCAGGCCGACAATGACGATTTCTGCGCTGGCGCCATGGGCGATCATGTCCAGCAGCACCGATTTGCCGACACCCGATCCGGCCATGATGCCGATACGTTGCCCCACGCCAAAGGTGGTGATGGCGTTAAGTGCGCGAATGCCTGTATCAAAACTCTGGCGCACCGGACTGCGGTCCAGCGCGCCTGCGCGCACGCCGCCGGCCGGCCACAGGGCGCGAGGGTGCAGCGGGCCAAGCCCGTCGATGGGTTTGCCTTCGCCATCGACGGCGCGGCCCAGAAAGACTTCGCCAACGGGCAACATGCCGGGCTTGCCCACCGGGCGCACCCGCGCACCGGGGCGCAGCAAAACCGTATCGCCCAGCAGCATCATCAGCGTCCGCCCATTGCGAAAACCGATGACTTCGGCGCTTAACGATTGTCCATTGCCATGGCTGATCCGGCACAGCGCGCCCACCGGCACCGACAGGCCCGCCACCTCCAGCAAGCCCCCGTCGCAAGCCGCCACCACGCCATAGCGTTGGGGCGTCAGGTCGATGGGGTCGGGGCTGCTGAGCAGGTCGTCGAAAATGCGCAGCATCAGTCGAGGCCCCCGATGTCGAGCGCGGCGATAATTGCGCGGCGCCATTGTTCGGGGCCGTCTTCTGCGCCGCCGGTCTCGATGCCACCGCTGCGGCTTTCCACGCGGATCGCGCCGCGTTCCATCGTGGAATCACCCTGTACCTCCCAATCCTTGGGCAGGCGGGATTGGATCGCGCTCAAGTCTTCGGGGTGCATACGGATCACGCGGTCATCATCGGCGCGGTTAAACATGGCCGCGGCCCGTTCAACCCGGCGCATCAAGGCGTCCTTGTCCAAGGCCAGCGGGGCCAGGCAGCTTTCGCAAAGGGCGATCACCGTTTCCATCAACCGCTGGCGGAATTGTTCGGCCAATTGTCCGTCCAGACGGCGCAGCACGATTTCCATCTGGCCCCGCGTTTCATCGGCCATGGCGGCGGCCTGAATCGCGGCGGCATGGGCATCGGACCACCCGCGTGTATAGGCCTCGGACCGGGCGGTTTCGATGGGGTCGGGCTCCGGGCTGACCTCATCCTCGACCAAGACACCCAGCGTAGGTTCGGCCTCTGGCGGGGTGATGGGGGCAAAGCGCATCCGCATGACCGAGAGCGGGCCGGGCAATTCATCCTCCAGCCCGCGCAGCCCGGCAAAGCGCGCGTCGGGGGTGAAACTGCCCCCGCCACCGGCCAAAATTCCCGCAAGATCAGCCATCAGACCGCACCCCTATACCCGGAGCCGTTACACATAATCGTCCTCGCCGCTGCCAAAGGAGATGACCCCTTCGGCGGCCAGACGGCGGGCGGCGGCGACGATCTGTTTTTGCGCTTCGACGCAATCGGCCATTTTCAGGCGGCCACGGCTGGCGATTTCATCCTTGACGCCATCGGCGGCGCGGCTGGACATGGCGGCGAAAAAGACGTCGCGCTGTTCTTCGGCAATGCCTTTCAGGGCGTTGATCAGAATGTCGCTTTCCACCTCGCGCAGCAGTGCGCCCATGGATTTGGGATCGAGTTCGAACAGATGCTCGAACTTGAACATTTCGTTTTCGATCGCGCGGGCCAATGCCTTGTCCATCTTGGTGATTTCGGGGATGACCCGCTTTTCCACCGTCTTGGCCGAATTGTTGATGATTTCGGCCGCATTCTTGGCCCCGCCCATGGTGAGCGCGCCGCGACCGTGGAATTCCATGATCCGGCGGCTGAGCAATTCTTCCAGCATCAACAGGGCTTCGGGGCTGACCGGGCCCATCGTGGCGACGCGGTGGACCACCTGCGTCTGCTGATCGGGCGGCAGGGAATGCAGCACCTTGGCCGCAACGTCCGCCTCCAACTGGATCAACAGCACGGCAATCGCCTGAGGATGCTCCCCCTTGACCAGCGGCACGATGGCCTGCGGGTTAAGCCATTTGGTGATGGCCAGCGGGCTGGGCGGGGGGGCATCGGGGGCGATGCGCTCCATCAGATTGTCGGCCTTTACCGTGCCCACGGCGCGGCGCATCAGATTGTGCACACGGTCGGTGCGGCCCCATGCGTCAATGCCCAGTTTTTGCGTGCGCGCGGCAAAGCCATCGACCGCGCGGCAAATCGCCTCTGGCCCGATTTCGCCCAAGGCGCACATCTTCTGGCCCAGCAATTGCAATTCGGCGGGGCTCAATTGCCCCAACATGCGGCTGGCCTGATCCTCGTGCAGCAGCATGACCAGCACCGCGGCCGCTTCGGCGTCCGAGAGCGGCGGCGTGTCGATGCCAACGGCATTTTGCGTATCAATGGCGTTCATGTCGCTCATGGTGCTTGGGTCTCTTCATTCACGGGCTGCAACATCTGGCGCAGGGCAATCACTGCGCTGTCGGGCTTGGTTTCGACGATCTGTTGGGCAATTTCGACCTGGCGTTCGACCATCGCGGCATCGATTTCTTCCGGTTCGGATTCGTCCCGGATGCGGGGCGAAATGGCGGCCAGACCGGGCGGGTCGGCGGCGTCCATCGGCTCTCCGGCTGCCTTGGCTTCTTCCTCGGCGGCGGCGCGCTCCTCGGCCTTTTGTTTGGCCAGCTTCTTGGCCTCCTTGGTCGAAAGCGGCTTTTGCTTGGGCTTGTCGCCCCGGATCGCCTTGATCAACGGACGCACGCCCAACAACAGCACCATCAGCGTGCCCAGCAGCATCGCGCCGTAATGCAGCGCGCGGGCAAACCATGGCGTTTCATAAAACGGCACGGCGGCGGGCGAGACTGGTTCAAAGCTGCGCACGACAACGGCCACCTGATCGCCCCGCGCCGGATTGGCGCCGACGGCGGCGGAAACCAGCGATTTGATCTGTTCAATATCGGCCTGTTTCACATTGGCCATCGCCTTGGATGACAGGGCGACCGCCACGGACAGGCGCTTGATCTGTCCCGGCCCGCGATTGGTCACGGCCACTTCGCGGCCCAGTTCGTAATTCTTGCTGGCGCTGGTTTCGGTGGCGGTGGGGGCGGCACTGGCCGCAGCGGTGGGCGTGCCTTGCGGGGCGCCGGGGCTGGGCTGGGTGACGGGGGGCGGCGTGTTCGACAAGGTGCCCGGCACGCCCGATGCCTGCGGCGAGGCGCTTTGCTGGCTCTGCTGGCTGGTTTCGCTGCGCACAACGCCTTGCTTGTCATAGGACTCGCGGGCGCTGGTCACCTGATCATTGTCCAGCTCGATCTGGACCTCGCTGGTGAAATTTTCATCGCCCAACATCGGCGTCAGCAGCGCGGCCACCTGACCATGCAGCTTTTCCTCAAGGCGTGCCTGCATTTCCAGACGGTCGCTGTCCGCCCCGCCGCGATCGGTCAGCAGGCGGCCGCGTTGGTCCACCACCCGCACCGCATCGGGCGACAGGCCCGGCACCGAACCGGCCACCAGATTGACGACGGCGGACACCTGCTTGTCGGTCAATTGACGCCCATCGGCCAGACGCAGCATGACCGAGGCCGAAGGGGCGATCTGGTCGCGGACAAAGACCGATTTTTCGCCCTCGGCAATATGGACGCGCACCGACTGGACGCCATCGATCTCCTTGATCGAGAGCATCAGTTCATGTTCGCGCGCCGCGCGCAGGCGCTCGCCTTCCAGAGCGCGGCTGGCGCCCATGGGCAGCTTGTCCAGACTGTCGCTGGCCGTGTCGGGCATCGATAGCGTGCCATTCTGCGCCACGACCATGCGGGCCTTGTACAGATTGGCCTCGTCCACCGTCAGCGTGCCGGTGTTGCTGTCGATCGAATAGGGGATCTTGGCCTTGTCGAGTTGTTCCACCACATTGGCGCGTTCGCCATCGTCAAGATGCGAATAGAGGACGCGCTGCGGCGCCTGACCCAACATGCCCCATGCCAAGGCGCCCGCGCCCAGCAGCGAGAGACCGCCGAAATAGGGCAGGGCCTTCTTGACCGGTTCCTGGCCCAGGAAGGCGCGCGCGCGGGCCATCGGCGTTCCCGCATTGGGGTCGGTCAACGGCGTCAGGATCGATCCCATGGGCGGCGCCGGCAGGCCGCCTGTCTCTGTGGCCGGTACGAGATCAGCCATTTATCAGACCCCCATTTTCATGATGTCTTGATAGGCGGTCAAAAGCTTGTTGCGGACCTGAAGCGTCGCTTCAAAACCCACCGACGCTTCCTGCCGGGCCAACATGACCTTGGCGACATCCTGCGTCTGGCCGGTTTCATAGGCGGCGGTCAGTTGGTCGGCGCGTTGCTGGGTCGCGTTCACCGATTGCATGGCGTCATGCAATTTGTCGGTAAAGCTGCCCTGATTGCTGCCCGCCGATTGCACCGACTGGGTCTGCGGCGAATGAATCTGTTGCAGTATTTGTGATTTTTCGATGATCTGGGCGCGCAATTGCATGATCTCGCGTAGGCCCGAAGGCCCACCCCATGCACTGCCGCCAGATGCACCGATGCCCCCGATGCTGCTCATCTGCGGCCTCCGCCGACGGCGGCCACCGGCATCCCGGCTTCACGCAGGGACGCAAGCCGATAGCGCAAGGTGCGTTCCGAAATGCCCAACTGGCGCGCCGCGGCGATGCGGCTGCCCCCGCACGCGGCCAGTGTTTCAAGGATCGCCTTGGCCTCGCTCACCTGCACGATATTGGCCAGCTTGCGGCCCGCGTGCGATGCGGGGATGGCCGGTTCGGGCATGGTTTCGACGACGATGGCGGGTTCCTCGACCAGTTTGGCCACGGAATCAAAGCGGATATGTTCGGGGCGGATTTCTCCGCTGGCCTCGCCGCCCAGACCTTCGGCCAGCAGCAGCGCGCGGCGGATCACATTTTCCAGCTCGCGCACATTGCCGGGCCATCCGTGGGCGCGCAGCATGGCGATGGTTTCGGCGCCGATCCACGGCACCGGGCGATGGGCGGGCGTGTGGCGCAGCGCCAGCGCAAAGGCGAGCGGGGCGATGTCCTCCAGACGTTCCCGCAGCGGCTTGAGCGCGAGGGGGAAGACGTTGAGGCGATAGAACAGGTCGGCGCGGAAACGGCCCTCGGCCACTTCGGTCGGCAGGTCGCGGTTGGCCGCAGCAATGATGCGCACGTCAAAGCGTACCGGCTGGGTCGCGCCGATCGGCACCACTTCGCCTTCCTGCAAGGCGCGCAGCAATTTGGCCTGAAGCGCCAGCGGCATTTCAGCGATTTCGTCGAGCAGGAGCGTGCCGCCGTCTGCTGCGCGGAAAAAGCCTTCATTGGCGCTGGTCGCGCCGGTGAACGCGCCCTTGGTATGACCAAACAACAGCGCTTCGAGCATGGCTTCGGGCATGGCGGCACAGTTAACGGCGATAAAGGGTCCATTCTTGCGCGGACTGCTGTCATGGATGAACCGGCTGAGCACTTCCTTACCCGTGCCGGTCGGCCCACCGATCAGCACCGGAATATCGCTGAGCGCGAGCCGTTCGGCCAAAGCGAGGACCGAAAGCGAGTCCGGATCAGCGGCCACCGGACCACCGCAAGTCGCGCTGGCGATCAACGCGGCCAGGGCGTCTTCACCTGCGGCATCCACATAGGAAAGGGCAAAGTGAGGTTTGCGCCCGCCACGCGGAACAGGCAGTCTTTCCAATTGGTTAAGTCGACCCTTCATCAGGCGGATCGTCGTACGATCATCACCAAGCACCGGGCTGCGACCATCGGCTGCGCCTTCAATCAGGCGCAGTCTGCAAGTGCTGCCCATCGTGGCGATCACCGCGCCGGCGCGTTGCACAAGCGGAGCGTGCCGCTGTGCCGTGCCTTGGGTGATTTCGATATGTTCCATTGTTTCCCAGTCCCGGATTTAACCATTCCCGATCTGGTTTTTCGCATTGTAACGTCAAAATCCGCCGTACTGAGATGGGGCGTACAATTCCCTATTTTAGGCAAATGAGATGAAATTTTTTCCTTGAAACCATAGCGATTTGGTTGGTTAACAGAAAAAAATTTGTCATTTTGGCCTTAATAAAATTGCCCTCAAACCGTTACATGTGCGTGATGCGAGCGACGCGCGCGGACATGATTCGATCCCTTACTTGGGTCTGATTCTTCGCAGATGCAGCAAGTGAGTCGGCGCCTCGCTGAATTGGCCATGCGATCGGGCGGCGTTCCACACCCCAAAAACAAATTTTCGGCAAAGGGCTTAAAACCACCCGCAATTCGCCGCTCTAGTGGCTGGCAGCCAGTACGGGATGGACCGGCAGGCTGGCAACCTCGGGATATATCGGGAGTATACCATGACTGTCATCAACACCAACGTTAACGCCCTTCAGGCGACCAATGCTTCTAACTCGGCGGCCACCATGACCGCCAAGGCGATGACCCGCCTTTCGACGGGCGTCCGCATCAACTCGGCCGCAGACGATGCCGCCGGTCTGGCCATTTCGACCTCGATGACCAGCCAGATCAACGGTATGAACCAGGGCATCAAGAACGCCAATGACGGTATCTCGCTGGCGCAAACGGCTCAGGGTTCGCTGACCGAAGTGACCAACATGATGCAGCGCGTTCGCGAACTGGCCGTACAGTCGGCTTCGGGCACCTATCAGGACACCGACCGCGAAGACATGCAGCAGGAAGTGGACTCGCTCAAGACCCAGATCACCAGCATTCTGGGCGATACCAAGTTCAACGGAAACGCGCTGTTCAACACAAGCGGCGCCGGTTCGGCCGCCACCACCACCTTTGACATCCAGGCCGGTGCGAACACCACCGACACGATCACGCTGACCTCGAACGGTATCGATTGGGACGCCGAAAGCGCCAACATCGACGTGACCTCGGCCGGTTCGGCATCGTCCACCATCGACACGATGGACACGCTGATCCGTCAGGTTTCGACCGCCGCCGCCGGTTTCGGCGCTGGTCAGAGCCAGTTGCAGTCGGCGGTCAACAACCTGACCAACAACGCCACCAACCTGTCGGCCGCACGCAGCCGCATCGAGGACACCGACTATTCGGCGGAATCGACCGCGATGGCCAAGGCCCAGATCCTGAGCCAGGCATCGACCGCCATGATTGCCCAGGCCAACCAGAGCCAGCAGAATGTTCTCTCGCTGCTCAAGTAAGCCAACACCCGGTTAAGACACCGGCGCCCGGCGTTTCCCCCATCGGGAAGCGCCGGGTTTGCCGTATTTCCCGAATATCCCCCGAGTATCCATTGTCCGGTCCATCAAAAAAACGCCGCGTCCCGATGGGGGCGCGGCGTTTGATTATGGAAAAAACCTGTTGTTGGCTCAGCTTGTGCCCTGTTCTTTCCAAGTCACCGGACGAAATACGATCAGCAACATCATCGGCGTGGCATCGCGCCGCGCGGGCGGGTTGATCAGCGCAAAGCCATGGGCTGATGTGCATTGCCACAGGTTGTTTGATCGTGCCTCGATCCCTTCGAGAACAGCGGTCATGGGGATTTCACGGGCGGCCGTATCATGCTTGTTATTCAGATGTTCGGCCTGGGGCAGGGCGGTGATTGAGGACACCTCCACCCAATCGAACAGCGCGCCGAACTGGATCGCGGCCGTATAGCGGCAATCGGCGATGGGGATGCATAATGTGTGATAGCCATGATGCGTGGGCAACGCGTTGAAACGGGTTTCAACCACTTCGCGCCCATTGCTGTAAATCGTGGGAACCAGAAATCCGCCCTCGGCGATAAAGTCGCTGACGTTGAGTGACATGCCAAAGCGGCTGGTGGCCAGATAGGCAAGGCGCGTGGCCATGCCTTCATCCGACAATTCGGCGGGCAGGAACATGCGCCGCGCGCCCTTCAAATAAAACAACCCCTGTTGCCGCAGTCCCTTTTGCGCATGGCCTTTGCTGAACAAGGCAATGGTTTCGTCCGTGCCCAGATTGACGTCATGTTCAAATGTCTCAAACACGTTCAATTCATAAGGCATGGGCAGGAACATCAACCGCATCATCGTGGCGGCATTGCTGCGCCGCCAGTGTTCGGCATCCATCGCGGCATTGTTGCGCACGCGGATCACGGCGGCGGGCTGGGTTTCGGCAAAATGCAGACAGCCCTGCTGGGTCGCCTCGCGGATGGCGCTTTGGGCCTGTTTGATGTCGTTGGACCGGCGCACCGGATCGCCGCGTTCGGTGTAATCGATGACCGAACCTTGGGTGTTGGTGCAAAGCTGTTCGAATACGGCCACATGACTGGACATCGCGCTCAACGCCTGATGGTCATAATGTCGCCCGTCAAAATAGCCGGCCTTGTCCAACCCGCTCACCTCGATCTCGCGCAGCAGCAGGTATCGGCCCGCGACATGGGCGTTAAAGGCATTGGCCAACAAGCCGTCGATGCGGTTTTGGACCGAGCCATTATAGCCAAGATCGACCAGCATCAGCACATCGCCGGGTTTGGGCTGGGCGGCGGCGCGGACATGGGCGATCATCCGGTCGGCCATGCGGCGCGCCGCCTTGTGAATGAAACGACGGATTTCCCGGCGCAGCAACAGGGCGTGCAGCGCCTGCGTCCCCGCGCCCTTGTCCGCAATCGCGGCCAGTTTTTTGACCTCGGCGGGCGGGCACTGCAATTGCTGGGCAATCACCGCCGGATCGGTCCCCAGCATATCCTCGACATAGGCGTCGATAGCCTCGTCCGTGGTAAATGTCGCGGCCGTGGCGGTAAAGCGGCTGATCTCGATGGCATGGGCGCTGGTCTGGCCCGCGCCATGGCGCTGTTGATGGACCAGCATCGGCAAATGCCCGTCGCGCATCAGGAACAGCCAGTGGACGGCTCCACCATGCTTTTGCGCCAGCACCTGTGCCTCGTCGGTCAACCATCGGTCATAGCCGGTGAAGATCGGCCCCAGCACGGCATAGCCAAAATGCTGCGCCGTATCGGTCAATTGCGGGGTCCATTGCGCCAAGGCTGCGCGGTGGGGTTGGGGGGCGCTCAACGCATCCATGTCCTTGGCCAATAAAGTGTCGAGGCAGGCCTCAAGCCGTAATTGCCGCTCGATCTCGCTGTGGAATTGTTTGAGATGCACCGCATTCACCCCCAGCGGCGCGACGCCTTTGACGTCCGCGTTCAGATTGTCGCCAATATGCAGGATCGCGCCCGGTTCGACGCCCAGTTCGGGCAGAACATGGCGGTACAGCCCCCGCGCCTTGGGCAGGCGCCAATGTGAGGACACAAACACACGGTCGATCATGGCCGACAATTCCGTACCACCCGCCCGCGCAATCAATTCGCGCAGCATGTCGCCGTCCAGATAGGTGTCCGACACGATCACCACCTGCATCCCGCGCGCCTTGGCCCGGCGGATCAATTCGACGGTGGGGGCAAAGGCATAGCAATGGGTGGCTTCGGCATCCAATTCGGCCCGGATTGCCGCCTGACGCATATCGGGCGAGGCGTTGGGCATCAGCTTGTCATAGATCTCGCCAATGGTGATGTCTTCGCCATGGGCCATCAGGCGGGCGCCACGCCGGGCCATTTCCTCGGCCTTGGCGCGTTGTGATCCGGCCATGCCGGGCAAGGCTTCGAAAATGTCGACGGGGCGGTTGCTGTCGCGCCAGATCAGCGTGTCGAAACAGTCCAGACTGAGCACTTGCGCCAGCGGATAGTCATCCAGCACATCGGGCAATTCATGGGGCAGGATTTCGGTACGCGCGCTGGCCCTGACCAGTTCGGGGACCAATTCGGGGGCCAGCGTAGCATGATCGATTGGCGCAGACATTACACGGCTCCATGGCTGACGGAGCCGCGCAAAACGCCCGTAAAGACGCCTGACCTTGCCCCGTTCCTGTCTTGCCAAGAAGTAAACGGGCGGGGTGAAAGACTCGTCGTTGGGCCGCCCTGTGAATTTACCTAGTTGAGCAGGATCGACATGCGGCGGTTGCGTGCGTCATTGGGGTTGTCCGCGATCAAAGGCTCGCGGTCGGCGACGCCTTCGATCCGACGAAACCGTGTTTCGCCAATGCCATCGCGCATCAACGCCTGTCGCGTCGCTTCGGCACGGCCTGCGGACAGCGACCAGTTGTTGATCGTGTCGCTTCGTTTCCACTTCAACCCGTCGGTATGGCCGCGAATCGTCAATCCGCCTTCTTCATCCTTCAAAACCTGACCAATGGCATGCAGCAATTGCACCGCATCGGGAGTAAGGATCGTCGTGCCCAATTGGAACATCGAGAAATCGGCGTCATCGACCAGATCGAGCCGGATGCCTTCGGGCGTGGCGGTGACCTTCAACGTGCGGGCCAGTTTCTTCAGCTTTTCCGTCGCCGACAGCTTTTGCTGCAGCTTTTGGGTGACCGAGGCCACGCGCTTGATCTTGGTGCCGCCTTCCTTTGGCCCGCCGGTCGTGTCGCGCGGGATGGTCATGGCGCGGGTGCCGGTCTGACCCTGACGGTGGGGATAATCATCCACATCGGTCAAGGAACTGCCATGCAGAAGCCCGTTGGAACCGGCGCTGCCCTGACGGGTCTTGATCATGGTGGGGGTGAAATAGTCGGCAATACCCTTGCGCTGTTTTTCCGTGGTCGCGCCCAGCAGCCACATCAACAGAAAGAACGCCATCATCGCCGTCACAAAGTCGGCATAGGCCACTTTCCACGCGCCGCCATGGTGGCCGGCGGCCACGATGTTGATCTTCTTGACGATGATCGGGGCGGGGATTTCATTTTTGCCGGGCTTTTTGGGCGGGGCCATATGTCTATCCCCCCGTTATCGGCCGCGCAGCGCGTCGAGCAGTTCCGAAAGGCCGGGGCGGTAATCATGCGAAAGACCCGAGCGCGCGCTTTCCACCACCAGCGGTTGGGGCCAGCCATGCAGCGAGGCGATGATCACCTGTTTGACGCAGTTGAAGATCTGCGCATCGGCCTCGTTCACCTGTTGCAGGCGTCCGGCCATCGGGCCGACGATGCCATAGGCCATCATCACGCCCATGAACGTCCCCACCAGCGCCGAACCGATCATCGCGCCCAGAACCGTCGGCGGCTTGTCGATCGAGCCCATGGTTTTGACCACGCCCAGAACCGCCGCCACAATACCCAGCGCGGGCAGAGCGTCGCCCAGCCCCTGAATGGCGTGTTGGGGGTGTTCAAGGGCGGTCATGTGGGTCTTGATGGCATTGTCCATCACATCCTCAACCGCATGAACCTCCAGCGTGCCGGACGACACCACGATCAGCGTCAGCGTGTCACAGATCAGATCGGTCAATTCATGATTGGCCAGAAGGCGCGGATATTCGGCAAAGATGGCCGAGCTTTTGGGGTCCTGCACATGGCTTTCCATCGCCACCGGGCCTTCGGTGCGCAACAGTTTCATCAGCTTGGTGGTCAGGGCGATGACGTCAATATGGTCCTGCTTGTTATGGCGCGGACCTTTGAACACTTTACCAAAACCCGCGCCCAAGGCTTTCAAACCATGCATGTCATTGCCGATGATCAACGCCGCAATGCCCGCCCCGGCAATGGTCGCCACTTCGTGCGGGATGGCCTCGAAAACCGGGCCAAGCGCGCCGCCGGTCATGGCGAAAACGCCAAAGACCGCAGCAAAGAGAACGACGAGGCCAATAACGGGAAACATGGTTAACGTCCTTTGCGGGGCAAAGCCTGGCCAGCATTATTCGGCATGGCGAGGGAATTGATCATGCAGGTCAATCAGTTCAGCATCGAGAAGAGCGAAAGATTGGCAACTTTGACAAAGCTGGCCTGAGCCGCTTCAAGAACGGTCATCTGCTGGCTGAGTTTAGCGATCGTGGCGGTTAAATCGGTGCCGCCGACATCGGCTTCGCGATTGGCGCGCTGGGTGGCGGCCTGTGTCTGGATATTGGACGTGGTGTTGATCCAGTCGAGCCGCGCGCCCACCACGGTCTGGCTGGCCGACACCGATTGGGTGGCCGCGCCCAGATCATCGAGCGCCGCATTGGCCGTTGCAATCGCGGCCGCGCTCGACGTGGGGTTCTGCAATGCATCGGCCAGCGTCTTGACCATGGTCAGCATGTTTTTCGACACGCCTTTTGATTGGAAATCCATGAATTCCGGCCCGGTCACCCCGGTCGTCACCGACAGGCCCGGCCCCAGCGAGATGGTCGAGGCCGTGGCCGTGCCATTATAGGTGACGGCGCCGGTGCTGGAATCAACCGTATAGGCCGTGCCCGTACCCTGACCGCCGAACAGAGGGTTGCCGCTTGAATCCTTGGTGTTGGCCAGGCTGATCAGGCTGTTGTAAAAGGCGCCGATCTGTTGGCCGATCGAGGCGCGCTGGCTGTCGTTGAAGGTGGAGGAGGCCGCCTGCGTCGTCAGCGAGGTGATTTGCGACAGGATGTCGGTGATGCTGGAGAGCGTATCGTCGGTTTGGGTCAATTGTGTCTTGGCGGCGCTGGAATTGGCCTTATCGGCGGTGGCCAGCGTGTCGGCGGCCTGAAGCGCACGCATTTGCGCGGCGGCCAAAGGGTTGTCGCGCGAATTCTGGATCATATTGCCGGTGCTGATCTGCGTTTGCAGCTTTTCGGTCTGTTTGCGCAGGTTCGTCATCGACGAGATGGCGTTCTGATAAAAGGCGCTGGTGCTGACATTGGTCATGGTGCTTGGCCTTTCCGTTACAGATTCAGCAGCTGGTCAAAGAGGGTCGAGGCTATCTGGATAACCTTGCTCGAAGCCTGATAGGCCTGTTGGTATCTTATCAGAGCCGCCGCCTCGGTATCGAGATCGACGCCCGATGCCGCAGCCAGCGATGTCTTGGCATTGCTGGCAATGGTGTCGAGCGCGTCGCGCATGGTCGTGTTGCTGGCAACCGCGCTGGACAGGCCAAAGAGATAGTCGTTCATCTGGCCAGAGACATTGGCGCTGTCGAGCGCGCCGATCATGGCGTTAAGGTTGGTGCCATTCTGGCTGCTGGCCGATGAACCGGCCGATGCTGCGGCCAATTGATTGGGGCTGGTCAACACCATCGCCATATTGGCCGCGCCCGTGCCCGAAAACATTGCCGATCCGGTGGCCCCGGTCAGGTCAACGCCATTGGCCTGCGCATCATTGATGGTGGTCATCATCGAATTGGCGATTGTGTCCAGATTGGCCTTGGCCGTGACGCCCGCGCTGATGACCTGTTGCTGTCCGGCCAGTGATCCGCCCGTCGGCGTGAAGGCATTGGCGCCCACGGCAAAGCTGATGTTGCCATCGGTGCCGGTGTTCATCGACAGGCTGTTTGCCGTGCCATGATCGACCAGCGTCGAGGCCGGGCTGCCCGGCAATGTGACGGTGACGGTGTTGTCATCGTTGAACGTGGTGTTGATATTGGTCAGCGCGCTCATCTGTTGCAGGATCGTGTCGCGTTGGTCGAGCAGGCCCGCGCTGTTGTTGGCAGGGTCCGTGTCGCCGGAAATTCGCTTGTTGAGCGTGGCCAGGCTTGAGGCCAGATCGTTAAGTTCACTGACCCCGGAGGATGCTTCGCTTTGTGCACCCGTAACGGCGGATTGCAGCCCGGCATTGGCCGAATTAAAGCTTTGTGCCATGGTGCGCGCGGCTTCGACGACATTGGCGCGCAGCGACGAATTGGCCGGGCTGGACGTCATTTGCGACAGCGCCGACTGGAAATTCGTGATGGCGGTAAAGACGCTGGAATTGTCGGCTGTGTCGGACAGATTGGTCAACCCATCGACCAGCGTATCGGCGCGCGCGGCGTCTGATGTGGTGCGGCGCACCTCCGATTGGGAAAAGGCCGAGACATTGCGCGTGATCCCGCTGACGCGCACGCCCAACTGGGTCACTTCGCCATAGCTGGCGCGCAGATTGTTGGCCGATTGCTCGGTCAGGGCTACGCTGCGCCGGACATAGCCATCGGTGCCGGCATTGGCGATGTTCTGGGAAGTCACTTCCAATGCGGCGCGGGCGGCTTTCAGCCCGGTGGACGCAATGGCGATCATGTTCGCACTCATCGGCTCAATCTCCGCTGGTGGCGCCGGTCTGGCGAGCCAATTGGGCCTCGATCATCTTGGCAAAGCCCAAAGTGCCTCGCTGCGACATCGTGTCGGCCAGTTTGCTGTCTTGCATCTCGCGAAAGGTCTTGGTGCCTTCGTTGCTGAAAAGCGTGTTTCCGAAATCAACCTTGCGGGATTCGGCCAGCATTTGTCGCAGCAACAGGGCTTCGAATTTCTGGGCCGCTTCGTGGATCTGCGCCTTGGTCGGCTGGGCCGGTGCGGATTGATCCAGAGAAGCGCCGGTGCCGGTGGTAGTTGTGGCGGCGCCCGATGATATGGTGTTGTTGCTCATATGATCACCATCTCGGCCTTGAGGGCGCCAGCTTCCTTCAACGCTTCCAAAATGGCCACAAGGTCCGACGGCGTGACGCCCAGAAGATTGAGCGCATCGACGATCTTGGACAAGGACGCGCCGTTTTTAAGCAGCGCGATACGGGCCTTTTCTTCTTCGGCGGTGATGTTGCTGCTGGGCGTGACGGCGGTGCGGCCATTGGAAAAGGGCGCGGGCTGGGTCACGCGGGCTTTTTCATCGATCCGCACGGTCAATTTGCCATGGCTGACCGCGGCGGGCGACAGGCGCACCGCGCTGTTGATGACCACGGTGCCGGTGCGGCTGTTGACGATAACCTTGGCGGCGGCTTCGGCAGGCGTGATGTCGATCATCTCGATCGCGGCCATCAGCGAAGACCGCGTATCGGCACCATCGGGCATGCGCAGCGCGACCGTGACCGCGTCCTCGGCACTGGCCATGCCGGGATAGCGCAGGTTGATCGCATCGCGCACCCGCTGGGCCGTCAGGAAATCGGCATTGTTGAGGTTGTAGCGCAGCACGGGCGCCCTTTCGAAGCCGGTGTTGACCGCGCGTTCGACCGTGGCTCCTTCGGCAATGCGCCCGGTGGTGGGGATGTTGACCGAAACCTGCGACCCGTCACGCGCCGCAACGCCAAGGCCCCCCACGGCCAGATTGCCCTGCGCCATCGCATAGATCTGTCCGTCGGCGCCATAGAGCGGGGTCAGAATCAGCGCGCCGCCGCGCAGCGACTTGGCCTTGCCGATGGCCGAAACGGTGATGTCGATCCTCTGGCCCGGCTTGGAAAAGGCGGGCAGGTCGGCGGTCACCATCACGGCGGCGGCATTTTTCAGCCCCGGATTGATGCCGGTGGGCAATTGCAGGCCCATGCGGCCCGAAACGCCCTTCATCGCCTGGGTCGTGTAATCCAGCGTATCATCGCCCGTGCCGTCCAGACCCACCACGATGCCATAGCCGGTCAATTGGTTCGAGCGGACGCCGGAAAAGGTGCCGATGTCGCGCACGCGTTCGGCATGAGCCACGGGTGCCATCATGGTGGAGGCAAGGGCCACAAGGGCGGCGAGGAAGGAGGGGATACGCATGGGCGTCCTTAGAACGGGCTGATGAAGCTGAAGAATTTCGACAGCCAGCCTTCGCGCGCGCTTTGCGCCACCGAGCCATCGCCTGCATATTCGATCCGCGCATCGGCCACCTGCGCCGACAGGATCTGGTTGGCAGCATCCACATCGGCCAGACGCACGATGCCGGAAAACTGGATCCACTCCTTGCCCTGTGCCAGCAGCATGCGCTTTTCTCCTCGCACCAATGCGGTGCCGTTGGGACGAACCTCGGCAATGGTCACAGAGATCATCCCGTTGAAGGAATTGGTCTGTGTCGCATTGCCCTGACCATTGAACGACCCGGAGGACGAAGCATTAAGGGGCGTCGAGGTCATTGAGAGCGGACCAAGCGTGGGTGCGGCAATATTGGCGCTGCCGGTGCGCTGGGTCTTGTTGGTGCTGGTCTTGGCGGTGGACGTGCTTTCCGACAGGATGATGGTCAGAACGTCGCCCACCCGCTGTGCCCGCGCGCCCGACACCAGCGGCGCGTAACCGGCCGCGGCAATGAAGATCGCGCCTTCGGTGGGGGCCGAGGCGGGCGGCACGGGCAGGGCGGCATCGAAACCGCGCGCCGGACGCCGACCCGCTTGTGCCGGAGAGGCAAGGACAAGCGCGGCGATCAGCGCCAGCGGCAGAGAGCGGTTGATCATGGATTGTCTCACAGCGTCTGATTGGCGTTCTTGAGCATTTCATCGACCGCTGAGACCATCTTGGAATTGATCTCATAGGCGCGCTGACACTCGATCATGTCGACCAGTTCGGTCACAATGTTGACGTTCGAACCTTCGAGATAGCCCTGCGAAATATCGCCGCGCCCGTTCGTGCCTGCCGCGCCGATCTGGGCCGGGCCGCTGGCCAGCGTTTCGGAATAGAGGTTGTCGCTGGCGGCCTGAAGCGCGGCGGGGTTGGCAAAGCTGGCGATGGTCAGCTGTCCCACCTGTGTTGCCGCCGTCGCGCCGGGCAGCAGCGCCGACACCGTGCCATCCTTGGCAATGGTGATCGAAGTGGCACCTTGGGGAATAGTGATGGCCGGTTGCACCACATAGCCTTGCGATGTCACCAATTGCCCTTCGGCCGACATGCTGAAATTGCCCGCACGCGTATAGGACAATTGCCCCGAAGGCAGCAGGATCTGGAAATAGCCATTGCCCGAAATGGCCAGATCCAGCGCGTTGGAGGTTGAATTGAGCGTGCCTTGCGCATCGACGCGCGTGGTCGATTGGACGCCGACACCCGTGCCAAGGTTGAGGCCCGTGGCAAAATTGGTCTGGGTCGAGGATGCCTGACCCGCCACGCGCATGTCCTGATAGGCGAGCGTAGCGAAATTGGCGCGGTCGCGCTTAAAGGCCGTCGTGCTGACATTGGCCAGATTGTTGGCGATGACCCGCATGCGGGTGTCCTGGGCGTCCAGACCTGTGCGGGCGACTTGAAGAGCATTGGAAGGCATCGGGCGTTTCCTTTTTCAGGGAATGGTTTACGAACTGGACAGGCGCAGCAGCGACGTGCCGGACTGATCGACCTCCTTGGCCGTGGCGATCACTTTGGTGCGGATGTCGTAAAGGCGCTGGGCCTGGATCATCTGGGTCAGGACTTCGGACGGGTTGACGTTCGATTGTTCCAGACTTTCGGGCACCAGCTTGGCATTTTCATCCTGTGGCAGGACGCCCCCGCCCACCACACGAAACAGGCCATCCAGACTTTTGGCGATAGTTGAACCGGCCGGGCTGGCCAATTTGATCCGGTCGGCCGCGATGGGCGGCTGGCCGGGGTTTTCGACATTGGCGACAAGGATCATGCCATCCGGGCCGATGGACACCTGTGCGTCCAGAGGCAAAGTGATGGGCCCGCCATTGCCGATCACCGGACGGCCATCACCATTTTCCAGAACGCCCGTGGGCGAAATGGTCAGATCGCCGCGCCTTGTATAGCTTTCCGTGCCATCGATCGATTGCACCGCCATCATCGCGTCGCCCAACATGGATACGTCCAGCTTGCGCCCGGTATGGGTGATGTTGCCGGCTGACATGTCGGCGCTTTTCACTTCGCCTTCGGCCATGGCGCGTGCTTCCAGCGCCGGTCCCTTTAACGTGATCGGCGTGGTAAAGAGCTTTTCGGCCTTGAAGCCGATGGTGCTGGTATTGGCCATGTTCGATGCGATGACGCGTTCGCGGATCATCGAATCCGACATGCCCGAAACCGCCGTATAGATCAGCCGGTCCATCCCATTGCCTCTCTATGCTTAGCTCGTGCGCAGGTTCATGATGGTCTGCGAAATCTGGGTGAATGTGTCGATCGCCTTGGAATTGGCCTGGAAATAGCGCTGCGCATCGATCAGCGAGACCATTTCGCTGGCCAGATCGACGTTCGACATTTCCAGCGTGCCCGACATCAGCGCGCCCCAGCCACCGGTGTTGGGTTGACCGATGTTGGCCGTGCCCGAAAGGCCGGTTGATGACCACACCGAGTTGCCTTCCTGTTTCAGGCCATTGTTGTTGGTAAAGGTGGCAAGGCCGATAATGCCGACATATTCGGTCGAGCCGTCATTATAGGAAGCAATCACCTGACCCGAATTCGAAACCGTCAGACCTGTATATTCAGCGCCGGTGGCGTTGGTGGCGGGAATGACGCAATCCGACAGAGTTGTCGACGTAGGCGCGCCGGTTGAATCGGCCGTGTAGACCTGAAGCCGGTTGCCCTGGTCGGTTTTGACATAACCGCTGTCGTCCACGGTGAACGCGCCCGCGCGTGTATAGCCCACATCACCCGAAAGCGGGTTGGCCACGACAAAGAACCCGTCGCCATTGATGGCCAGATCCAGCGCGTTGCCTGTCTGGGTCATCGAACCGAGTGAAAACTGCTGTTTCACCGCCGACAGGCGCGAGCCGATGCCGATGGTCAGGCTGGGGTCAGTCAGGATCGAGGACGAGATGATGTCGGCAAAGGAGGTCGTGCTCTTCTTGAAGCCGACCGTGCTGGAGTTGGCGATATTGTGCGAGAGAACATCCAGTTCCGACTGGGCGTTCTTCAGGCCGGTAAGGCTGGTGTAAAAGGACATGATGGGCTCCTAGCGATGGAGAAAAAGGGGATCAGGCCGTGGTCGAGGAACCATTGGCGGCCTGTTGTGCGGCCAGAATGGAATCGAGTTTCGATGAGATCGCGTTGAGCGACGTGCCCAGCGAGGCCAGATTGTCGAGCGAGCCGAGCTTGGTCGCCATGGAATTGGCCGTCTTGTTCAGTTCCGAAATGCCCGACAGGGTCGAAAACTGGGCCATCTGGGCGATCATCTGGCTGTTGTCGGTCGGTTCGGTCGGATCCTGATTGGTCAGCTGTGCGGTCAGCATGCTGATGTAATCCTCAAAACCAAGCGAGGACGCGCCATTGGTGGCAATGCCTTTTTCGTTTGTGCCGGACGTTCCGGACGAACTGGTGGCAGATACTGTGGTCATCACTTCATCCTTATGGTGTCGAGCATGAGCTGCTTGGCTGTGGAAAGGGTTTCGACGAGGTTCTGGTACTGGCGCGAGGAATCGAGCATCTCGACCATCTCGGCGCTTTCATCGACGGGCGCGGCCCACACATCGCCGTTTTCATCGGCCAGAGGGTTGCCCGGATCATGTTGACGCACCGGCGTCGAATTGGCCCGAACGATGCCCGACACGTTGACCGTGGCAAGGCCGGTGTTCTTGTCCATCTGTGTGGCAAAAACCGCCTTGATCGGGCGATAGGCATCGGCTTCCTTGCTGGCCACGGCGCTGGCATTGGCCAGGTTCGATGCGGCGGTGTTCATCCGCACCTGCTGGGCCGACATGGCCCGGCCCGCGACAGAGAAGATGTTGAGGTCGTTTCCGGCCATCCTTATTCTCCCTTGATCGCGCGTTTAACGGTGTCGACCTTGCCCGCGATGATCGACAGGGTTGAAGAATAGCCCACCGCATTCTGGGAAAAGGCGACCTGTTCGTTGCCCATTTCGACCGTGTTGCCGTCCAGGCTTGGCATCACCGGCACGCGATATTGCGCGGCGGCGGCGGTGGCCTGTTCGGTACTGGCGCCCTTGATCCGGGCCTGCAGCGCGGCGTTGAAATCAATGTCGCGGGCCTTGTAATTGGGGGTCGCGGCATTGGCGATGTTGCTGGTGATCAGCCCCATGCGTTGGGACCGCAATTCCAGCGCCATGCCATGGACGCCGAACAGTCCGGTATTGCTGGCTGGATCGCTCATCAAATGGCTCCACGGGTTGAATCGGGTTTGAAACATTTGCCCGATGCACAGGCACGGGCTCAGGCCGGTAGTTCAGCAAAGAGCGTGCCAATTCCCGGCTGCCGCCTTGAATCGCGCCATGTCCATCGGGGCGGAAATTGCCGCCGTCATGCCGGGCGGCAAGAGATTGCCGGTTGGCGGCAAATGATGGCCGCGGGGTGAAATCCTGCCGCACCGCGCCGTTCTTTTGGTGCGAGCCAAAGGATCGAATGACTGATGGACCTATCCGCGCTGTTTGATGGCACCACGTTGGGCATCGTTGTGGGCGGCACATTGCTGGCCACGGTGCTGCGCTGTGGACGAAAGGATGTGCGCGATACCGTCCATACCGTGCTGCGCCGCATCTTTGCCCCGCCGCGTTTTGATCCCGATGCGGTGCGTTCCGGCCTTGCCCGCGCGGCGCAGGATTTTCAGCGCAATGGCCCCCTTCGCGCCAATCCGCGCAGCACCGGGGATGGTGAATTTGACGATGCGCTGCATGCGCTTTTGACCCATCGCTCGATTGCCCGCTTTGATGAAGCACTGGCGCAGGCGCGGGAAAAGCGGCTTGGCCCGGTGGAGGCCGCGATCCGCACGCTGGTTCAGGCGACCGAACTGGCGCCGATCTTTGGATTGGCCGGGACGTTGATTTCCCTGTCGCAAATGCCTGCGCAAGGGGTGGATCGGTCGGCCTATCTCACGGCCATCGGCATGGCGGTCCATGCCACGCTCTATGGTCTGGTGCTGGCCAATCTGCTGCTTGCCCCCTTGGCGCGGGTGGTCGAACGCCATGCGCGTCAAGAAGAAGAAGCGCGGGCGAAACTGGCGCGCTGGTTCGGTTCGGAAATTGCCCCGACCATGATGCCCAAACATGACGGGGTGCATCCGCATGAAGCGCGTGTCCATCACCATCCCGTTGTTGCCGCATGATTTCCCTGCGTTCAGACACCGATGCGGGTGAACGCCCCGGCGACCGATTGCGTTCGGGACAGGCCTTTGTTGCCCGGTCACCAGTCGGCTGGCAAACGATGCTGGCCGATCTGTCGCTGATCCTGTTCATGGTGACGGCCGCCGCTATGGCCGAAGTGCCTGATACAAAAACACATTCCAAAGCCGCGCAAAACCCTGATCCCGCCCCGCCCGCCATCAGCGAGCCTTCTGCCATCTGGCGCCCGGCGCCCAATGCCCCGCCGCTGGGACAATGGCTGGCCGAACAACAGGTGGATCATCGCCAATTGCTGTCGATCACCCTGCGTTATCCGCCCGCCGCACAGGGTGAGGCGCTGCGTCTGGCCGCGCAATTGACGGCGGCGGCCGGGGCGCGGGGGGCGCGGGCGCGGATCGTGATCGAGCCTGTCGCCACCGCCACGGACATCGATGCGGTGGCGGCGCTGGCATATGACAAGGGGCCGGCGTAAACACTGTGTGGATCGGCCCCGCATCTGGCACGGGAATTGCTTTTTCATTCTTGTAACAGGCGCGCGCCACTGTCCCGCGCCGCAAGGATGGTTATGTTTAAACAGCCTCTCACCCCATTTACTCTGCGCATGATTGTGCTGGCGGCTGGCCTTTCATGGCTTGGCGCTGACCCGGCCCTTGCCGCCAACCCTTTCACCGACCTTGTCGCCATTGACCGCGAAGTGGCTGAATTTACAGGCAAGACAATCGGGCAGACCGGCGGGGCCATGATGCCGGTGGATCGCCGCCTGCGGCTCAACGCCTGTATGTCGCCTTTGGCGCTCAGCTGGCGGACGAACCGGCGCGATGCCGTATTGGTCCAATGTCCCGATCCGGGCAGCTGGCGGATCTTTGTGCCGGTGCGTGCAGGCGAAAACGCGCCATCGGCCATCGCGCGCGGCGAATCTGTCACCATTGCCGTAGTCGGCGACGGCTTTGCCGTTTCCCAACCGGGCGAAGCGCTGGACGCCGGGGCGGTGGGCGATTGGATCCGCGTGCGCACATTGCGGACCGGCAACAACTATTCCCAGAATGAGGCCGTTCGTGGCCGAATTACCCGCCCAGGAGAAGTGCAGGTGGAATTGCATGAATGATTATGCCCCGCCGCCTGACGCGATGCGCCAAAGGATTGGCCGGGGAAAAGAGCCTTTTAAGCGCTTTTTCACCTTTGACGGATAATGACCTTTGCCATCCTTGGGGGCGCTCTGTCCCGACCCGGCAAGATTTAGCAATTTTTTGCCGCCCACCCTTAAAACCGGCAAAGGCCATCCGTTCTTGACCTTGTAAGAAGCAAGGAGCGGTACAATGGCCAGCATTGGTTCCGGCCCTGGCATTAGTTCTGGGCCAAAAATTCAAGTCAGTGCGGTGCGCCCCGTCGGCACCTCGTCGGGTAATGCCGAGCAGACCGTCGGCGCATCCACCACCACGGCCAGCCAAAGCGCACCCGTGGTCAGCACCACCGCGCTTAACGCGGGTGAAGCACCGGTGGACACCGATCGTGTCGCCTCGATCCGCAAGGCCATCGAGGACGGCAATTATCCAATCATTCCCACCAAGATCAGCGACGCCATGATCGCCGCTGGCATGATGTTGCGAGTTTGATGATGACCAAGGCTTCTTCGTCTTTCGACCTGCGTGATACGTTGCGGCAAATGGTTGCCGTCCTGCAAGAAGAGCGGCAGGCTTTGGCCGGGCTCGATCTGGACGCGATCGTGGGGACGACATCGGCCAAGAGCGAGATCTGCGACGTGATCGATCTGGCCAATGTGACGGCGATTGACGATGAATGCCGGGGCCTGCTCGAAGCGGCCAAGAAGATGAATGAGGTCAATCGTCAGGTTCGCAACCTGATTGCCGCCAATGTGGCGGCGCGGCTTGACGCCTATACCGGCGGCGCATCGGTGTACCGCCCGCGCGGCGCCAATCCGCCCGCCTATGCCTATGCCGCGGTAAGAGGGTAGGCCGTGCGCCGCCACGGCTTGCGCTGGCAAGGCTGTGGCGGAACCTGTTTGCGCGCTGCGCATTTGGCACGGCTTTTGCTGATTAACTCCCGAACCTTTTTCTTTGGGAGTTTGGCGTGAGCCAGCCGGATCTTTCGTCCCTTTCATGGGCATTCAACCAAGACAAAACCCATGGTGCCACCGGCCAGCAGGCGGGCGGCAATGTCCGCGCCGCCATTGCGCGGGCCGCCGGGGCGACCGGGGTGGACTTTTCCTATCTGGCGGCGCAGGCCCGGCTGGAATCGGGGCTTAACCCGGCCGCCCGCAATGGCGCGTCCAGCGCTTCGGGCCTTTACCAATTCACCAATGGCACATGGCTTCAAACGCTGCAAAAGCATGGCAATATGCTGGGGCTGGGCAACGCGGGGGCGGCCTTGGCCGATCCGGCGCAGCGGATGGCCTTGCTGGGTCTGCGCGGAGATCCCCATGCCTCCGCGATGATGGCGGCCAGTTTGGCCAGCGACAATGCCGATGCTTTGACCGCCGTTCTGGGCCGCGCGCCGGACGCCAGCGAGCTTTACACCGCGCATTTCCTGGGCGCGGATGGCGCGGCCAAATTCCTGTCTGCCCTGTCCACCAATCCCGACCAAAGCGCGGCGGGCCTTTTGCCCCGCGCGGCGGCGGCAAACCGTTCGATCTTTTACGACGATGCCGGAAACCCGCGCAGCGTTGGCGCGGTCATGGCCCTGATCCGGGGCCGGATGGAAAGTGCGCTGGCCGCCGAAGGGATCAGCGCCGATGCCATGGCCGCAGGCGGCATGGGGTGGAGCATGCAGAGTGATTTGATGCCCGACTATAGCTCGGCGCAGACTATACCCGTGGCTCCGGCGCCCACCGGCGGGCCATTGGCGCAGGAATTTGCCGCAACGGCGGCGGCTGCGGCCCCATCAACATCGCGGTCCATGGCCGATACGTTGCAATCGACCTTTGGCCTTGGGTCGGAAAATGGCGCCACCCCTGAATTCGTGCGCAACGCCTATGGGCGGCTGCGCTCGTTCGGCATGTGACGGGGGCGGGGTTGGAAAAACTGCTGACCATCGCCAGCCCGCGCCAACTCGCGCTGCCCTTTGGCATTTTGACCATCATCGTGTTGATGGTCGTGCCGATCCCGGCGTTTATGCTGGATGTGTTCTTTGTCTTTAATATCGCGCTGTCGGTTGCGGTGTTGATGGCGTCGATGAATGCGGAAAAGCCGCTGGATTTCTCGTCCTTTCCCACGGTTCTGCTCTTTGCCACCTTGCTGCGTCTGGCGCTCAACGTGGCATCAACCCGCGTCGTTCTGGTCCATGGCCACGAAGGGCCGGAGGCAGCGGGCCATGTGATCGAGGCTTTTGGTGAATTCCTGATCGGCGGCAATTTCGCGGTCGGCCTGTTCGTGTTCATGATCCTGATGATCATCAACATGGTGGTGATCACCAAAGGCGCGGGCCGCGTGTCGGAAGTGTCGGCGCGTTTCACCCTGGACGCCATGCCGGGTAAACAGATGGCGATTGACGCCGATCTGGCGGGCGGCCTGATTACCGCCGATGATGCCCGCGCCCGTCGCCGCGAAATCACCACCGAGGCCGATTTCTATGGCTCGATGGATGGCGCCAGCAAATTTGTGAAGGGCGACGCGATTGCGGCCTTGCTGATCCTTGGCGTCAATATCATCGCCGGATTCTGCCTTGGCATGATCACCCACGGCCTTTCGGCCAGCGATGCGGCGAGCCGTTATATCAGTCTGTCGATCGGCGACGCTCTGGTGGCGCAGGTGCCCGCGCTGTTGCTGTCCATCGCCGCCGCCGTGATCGTGACGCGCGTCACCGACAGCCGCGATCTTGCCGGGCAAATCGGCGGGCAATTTGCCGATTCTCGCACATGGTTGCCGGTGGCGGGCATTCTGGGTGCGATTGGCGCGATACCGGCCATGCCCCAGATGGTGTTCCTGCCCGCCGCGGGCATCGCCTTTTTCATCTGGAAAAAGCTGCGCGAGCGCGAGGCCAATGGCAAAATCGCGGCCGCCACACCCGCGCCCGCCGTCGTCGCCGACCCCACCCGCATCGCGTTGGAGGACGTATCCGATCACACGCTGGTTACGGTCGAATTGGGCTATGGGCTGGTGCAACTGGTTGACGAGCGGCGCGGATCGCCTCTGGTCAGCCGCATTACGGGTGTGCGCAAGCAATTGTCGCAAAGCTTCGGCTTTATCGTGCCGCAATTCCGGGTGCGCGATTCCCTTGAGATTTCGCCCAATGATTATCGCATCATGCTGGGCGGGGTCTCGCTGGGCGGGGCGACGTTGCGGGTGGAAAAGGTCATGGCCATCGACGCCAATGAGGCCAACCCCCATGCAAGGCTTCAGGGTGAACCGACCAATGACCCGACCTTTGGTTGCCCGGCATGGTGGATCGACCCGTCACAGCGCGATCTGGCGATTGCCGAAGGGTTCCTGACCGTCGATTCCAGCACGATCATTGCCACCCAATTGAACCAGCTCTTGTCCGAACGTGCGCATCTCCTGCTTGGCCCGGACGAGGTCAAGACATTGATCGAGGCGATCAAGACGCGCGCATCGGGGTTGGTCGAAACGATCTATCCGACGCCTTTGGGGCTGGCGGCGATGACGCGCCTGCTGCGCAATCTGCTCGAAGACGGCATTTCCATCGCGCACCCCTTGCCGATCCTGTCGTCCATTTCGCAGGCGGTGCAGGTGACGCAGGACCATGACCGCATCGTCGATCTGGTCCGTGCCGATCTGGGCGGGATGATTGTCGGGCGCATCTGTTCGCCGCGTGAACGTCTGCCGGTGGTGACTTTGGAGGCCTCGCTCGAAGCCATGATCGCGGGCGGTCTGGTCGACCCGATCAGCGGCCAGCCCGTTATCGAACCCGACCTGGCCCGCAACATTGGCGAACAGGCCGCCGCCATCGTCGCCGAGCGCGGGACCGGGGCCACCATTGCCCTGATCGTTCAGCCGCGCTTGCGCCGTCCGCTGGCTGCGCTGTTGCGGTTGCGGGCGCCGGGATGCGTGGTGATGTCCATTTCCGAATTGCCCGAAACACAACCTGTTGAAGTCATTGCCGTGATTGGCGGCACCGTTGCGCCGACGCTGGGCCTGCCGTCACCCGAATTCGATCCATCCAGCCCGACCGCTGAAAGTGTGGCCGCATGAAGCACGATCCTCAATCCTTTGCCAAAGCCCGCCCGATGGGGGATGCGGCGCGCGCCTATGGCGGCGTGGCGCGGGCCTATGTCGGTGATACTGCCGACCGTGTTCGCCGCTTTATGCCGATGGTGCGCCGCCTTGCATGGCATCTCCATTCATCGGGCCGCGATGGGATAGAGGTCGAAGATCTGATGCAGGCGGGCCTTGTCGCCCTGACCGAATGTGCGCAGCGCCATCAGGGGCCGACCGAGGATGGTTTTGCCGCCTATGCCAAAATGCGGGTGCGGGGGGCGATGGTCGATCTGATCCGCCGCCATGTACCCCTGTCGCGAGGGGCGGTTGAGCGTCGGCGGTTAATGCGGGAAAAGACGCAGGAACTGACCGGCAAACTGGGCCGCGAACCTTATGACACCGAGTTGGCCAGCGCGCTTGGCATGACCCTTGGCGATCTGGAGGCCCTGCGCAACGCGTCTGAACCCCTGCGTTTCGAGGCCATCGACGATGCCTATTCCGACAGCAACATGGCCTTTGCCGATGACACGCCCGACAGCCTCTCCCTCCTGGCCGACGAGGAATTGCGCAGCAGCGTCGCGGGCGCCATCGCGCAATTGCCCGAACGGCTGCAATTGGTGATCCAACTCTATTTCGTCGAGGAATTGAATTTGGCGGAAATCGCCGAGGTCCTGTCGGTTTCCATCCCCCGCGTGCATCAGTTAAAAGCGCAGGCCATCGATAAATTGCGCAGCGCTTTGCAGGATGTGGCGGATATTTTGTAGGTTTTGCGGGGTTTTTGGGGTTTGCCTCCGGCGGGAGTTTAGGGTGCCTCCGGCGGGCAAAGGGCGGGGGCCCTTTGCAATCCCGATACTGTCGGCGTTGTGGCTTGGCCGAGGCGTGGTGTTCGGGGGAGATGTCGCGGGTTTTGAAAGCCGCTGCGCGGCGGATATAAGGCTGGATTGGTTTTAGTTGCCGCCCGTTACGAAGCCTTGCTTGATTGGTATCGCACTGATTTTGAGTTGTTCCAGAACACATGTGACCTGATCATAGGTTAAAGTTTCTGGCTTCAGCCATTGTACGTTGTTGTTGATCCATCTCAGATTTTTACTGGGAATCTGACATTTGATCGCGATTGCGTGAAGTTCAGGGTTCCAATCTCTCGCGTTTGCCACGTTGGGTAGTCCCATTATAAAAATGAGGATGATCCCCAGGATTGATTTCGTCATACGTTTGGCTGACATATTTTATTGTTGTTCGCAAGTTGGGCGCTCGTTACCGAATAGGTGAAGACGTTATTCGTGCTGTGTAGGGGCACGCCATTCCCGCGAAGCGGCTTATTATTTATCAAAACTTCGCCCCCAAACCATGTCAACGCCCTTCTGCCACAACGCCGACATTACCGGGATTGCAAAGGGACTGCTCCCTTTGCCCGCCGGAGGCAAATCCTCTCAATTTATAAAATCAATAAAACCAAACCCCGCCCATCCTCCACCAAAGTGCAGCATTGCCGGAAGGGGGTAAGGCTGTTAGATAGACATACATGTCTTCATGCGATCAATGTGTTGTCCGCAACCGGGCGATTTGTTCGGCCCTGGATCAGGATGAAATCGCCTCGCTCAACGGGCTTGGGCGTCGGCGCAGTCTTGTGGCGGGCGAATCCCTGATTTGGGAGGGCGAGGATTCGGTTCTTGTCGCCAATGTGATCGAGGGCGTGCTCAAGCTTTCGACGGGGACCGAGGACGGGCGCGAACAGATCGTGGGCGTGGTTTATCCCAGCGATTTCATCGGGCGTCCGTTCGGCGGCACGACCAACCATGGCGTGACGGCCTTGACCGATGCGCGGGTTTGCGTGTTTTCGCGTGGCGATTTTGACAATTTCGCGCGGGCCCATCCGGGGCTGGAGCATAAGCTGCTGCAACGCACGCTGACCGAGCTGGACCGCACGCGTCGCTGGATGCTGCTGCTGGGCCGTAAGTCGGCCAGTGAGAAGGTGGCGAGCTTCCTGCTCGAATTGTCGGAGCGTCTGGCGCCCGAAACCTGTCAGCCGGGCGATGAAGGCAAGGCCAATCGCTTTGTCCTGCCCTTCAGCCGTCAACAGATTGCCGACGTTCTGGGCCTGACCATCGAAACCGTCAGCCGTCAGTTCACGCGCTTGCGCAATGAGGGGATGATCGATCTGCCCTCGCGTCGTGAAGTGGTGATTACCGATCGTTTTGGCCTGTCCGCCGAAGCGGGCTGATCGGATTTGCCCGTCTTGCCTTTGCGGTATGACGGGTGAAACATGCCTTCCCACATTCCACCCGTCGGGCCGCCTGACTGGACCGCCTGTTGTTGCGCCGGATCAGAGCCAAAAGACCCGGCGCAGGGACCACAACATACGTTCCAGCCATCAGGCCAGCCATCAGGCTGCTTTCCTTAGAAGCGGTAGGACACGCCCGCGCTCAGCACCCAGGGGTCGAGCTTGTTGCGCGTGACCAGCGCCTTGGTCGAACCGGCATAAACGGTGGCGTCGGTGCCGACCCAGTACTTCTTGGCGTCAAACGTCAGGCCGTAACCCTTGCCCAGAGCGATATCGACGCCCGCCTGAAGCGCCACGCCGAATTCGCTGGTCAATTTGGTGCGCGTGACGGCGGGCAGGGCGGCCTTGAGCGCGGCGCTGGGTTCATCGGCAACCACGATGTACAGGGCCGGACCTGCGCCGACATAGGGCTTGATGCCATGGCCCAGCGGCATGTGGAATTTGGCGGTCAGCGTGGCGGGAATGATATGGATCTTGCTGATCAGATCCGTGCCCTTGAGCGCGCCCGCCGAGGCCGACACATGGTGCGCGGTCACGCCGGCAATGGTTTCCACCGAGATGTTGGGCGTAAAGAAATATTCGATCGCCACGGTCGGGGTCACATTGTCGCTGGCCACGGTGTTGCCAACGGCGGTCGGTACGAGGCCGAGCACGTCGGTCTTGACCTGCTTCACCCCGCCATCGGGCAGCACGGCGGTCGCCAGCACCTTGAACTGGATCTTGCCATCCGCATTGCCTTGGGCATGGGCGGCGCCGGCCAGCATGGTGGCGGCGGCAAGAGCGGTCAGGGTGGCCGCAGCCTTGGTGAAATTACGCATAGTCCCTCATCCTTCGCCGCCGAGCCCGCCCTGTGCGAGCCGTTCTTGTGCGGCGTTGAAGGGGCATTTGCGTCATTTGTGCATGGGCGGCATTGATCACGGACAACGGTAAAATTGATCCTGCGCAATTCGCCCCGGAAATACGGGCATTTGCGCCCGTATGGCGCCCCATATTAATAAGCCGGAATTTGTGCTGCGGCGCCGTTGATGATGGGGCCTGTCGCGATCGCAGGGTGATGGCGGTTGCGAATCGCGGCTTCTCATCCTTTTGCCCGAAAAACGCGCGCAAAATGCCGAAGGGCGGATAATGCCTGTGCTGCACACGCACAATTGGACCAATTAACTAGTTGGCCGACTTCAAAAATTTCCCGTTTTAGGATAATATGAAAATGATCGCCCACGGATCCCGCTCTTTTGACGGGAATCAATGTGAACACGCCCGGCCCCGCCCATAGGCGAGGCTTCCATAAACCTGAGAGGGAAGGCTCATGGTTACCCTAGTCTCGCGAGCAGGCATCTGGCTGGTGCTTCTGCTTCTATCTATCATGGCCAGCGTTGCGGCACATGACACCGGCTTTGCCATTCAGGCGGCCACGGTGGCTGTTGCATGTCTTGTCGGCCTGATCTTTGCCATTCGTTCGCCCGACTATAATCGGGTGAGCCGTGGTCTGGCCGCCCCCACCGGGGACGCATCGAAATATGACGACGATGTGATCCGCTGGGGCGTGATCGCCACGGTTTTCTGGGGCGTTGCCGGTTTTCTGGTCGGCGTCGTCATCGCTTTTCAGCTGGCCTATCCGCAGATCAACCTTGAGCCCTGGTTCAATTTTGGCCGCATGCGCCCGCTGCATACTTCTGCGGTCATCTTCGCTTTTGGAGGCAACGCGCTGATCGCCACGTCGTTCTACGTCGTGCAGCGCACTTGCCGGGCGAGGCTGGCCTTCCCCGGCCTCGCCCGTTTCGTGTTCTGGGGTTATCAGCTTTTCATCGTGCTGGCCGCCACCGGATACCTGCTGGGCGTCACGCAGGCCAAGGAATATGCCGAGCCGGAATGGTATGTCGACCTGTGGCTGACGGTGGTGTGGGTGGCCTATCTGGTCGTCTTTGGCGGCACGATCATCAAGCGGTCGGAACCACACATCTATGTGGCCAACTGGTTCTATCTCTCCTTCATCATCACCGTGGCGATGCTGCATCTGGTCAACAATCTGGCCGTTCCCGTCAGCTTCCTGGGCAGCCAGTCGATCAGCTGGTTCGCGGGGGTTCAGGGCGCGCTGGTCCAATGGTGGTATGGCCATAATGCGGTGGGCTTCTTCCTGACCGCGGGCTTCCTTGGCATGATGTATTACTTCGTGCCGAAACAGGCCCAGCGTCCGGTCTATTCCTATCGCCTCTCGATCATCCACTTCTGGGCGCTGATCTTCCTTTATATCTGGGCCGGTCCCCACCACCTGCACTATACCGCGCTGCCCGACTGGGCGCAGACGCTGGGCATGGTGTTCTCTGTGATGCTGTGGATGCCGTCCTGGGGCGGGATGATCAACGGCCTGATGACGCTGAACGGCGCATGGGACAAGCTGCGTACCGATCCGGTCCTGCGCATGTTCGTGATGAGCCTTGCCTTTTACGGCATGTCCACGTTCGAAGGCCCGATGATGTCGGTGAAAAGCGTCAACTCGCTGTCGCACTACACCAACTGGACCATCGGCCACGTTCATTCGGGCGCGCTGGGCTGGAACGGCATGGTGACCTTTGGCGCCATCTATTACCTGACGCCGCGCCTGTGGAACCGCACGCAGATGTATTCGCTGCGCATGGTCAACTGGCACTTCTGGACCGCCACGATCGGCATCGTTTTCTATGCCGCATCCATGTGGGTGGCCGGGATCACGCAAGGTCTGATGTGGCGTGAATATGGCGCCGACGGCTATCTGCTCAACAGCTTTGCCGACGTGCTGCCCGCCATTCATCCGATGTATGTGCTGCGCGGCCTTGGCGGTGTGCTTTATCTGTCGGGTGCGGTCTTTATGGTCATCAACGTGTGGAAGACCATCGCGGGCAGCCCGCTGCGTGCCGAAGCGCCGCTGTATAACATCGACCAGAACAAGGCGAACGACGTGCCACTCGTCGCTCAGCCTGCCGAATAAGGGGGACCGATCATGGCTACCCAAGACAAGCAACCGTTCCATTGGCACGGCGCCATTGAAAAGAACATCACGTTGCTCGGTGTCCTCTCGCTGCTGGTCGTTCTGGTGGGCGGTATCGTGGAAATCGCGCCGCTGTTCTGGATCGACAACACGATCGAGAAGGTGAAGGGGGTTCGCCCCTATACCCCGCTCGAACAGGCCGGACGCGACATCTATATCCGCGAAGGCTGCTATCTGTGCCACAGCCAGATGATCCGTCCGTTCCGTGACGAGACCGAACGCTATGGCCACTACAGCCTTGCCGCCGAATCCATGTATGACCACCCGTTCCAGTGGGGGTCCGAACGCACCGGTCCCGATCTGGCCCGCGTGGGCGGCAAATATTCGGACGCATGGCATGTCCAGCATCTGATGGCGCCGCGCAGCGTTGTGCCTGAATCGATCATGCCCAACTATGCGTTCCTGGCGCAGAACGAGCTGAAAAAGCCCGATATCGCCGCCGAGGTTAAGTCGCTGGCCATCACGGGCGTGCCCTATACCAAGGACGACATCGAAAAGGCCAAGGACGACCTGATCAATCAGGCCAATCCCGATGCCGACAATGCGGATCTGCTCAAGCGCTATCCCAAGGCGCAGGCCCGCGATTTCGACGGCAACCCGAAGAAGCTGACCGAAATGGACGCGTTGATCGCCTATCTTCAGGTGCTGGGCACCTTTGTGGATACCGAAAGCGCGGCGGCTCAGGAAGCACTGGCCAAGGAGAAGGGGCGGTGAACCAGACCGAAACCTATCAAGCCCTGCGCCAGTTCGCTGACAGCTGGGGCCTGCTGGCCATGACCATCAGCTTTGTGGTGCTTTGCGCATGGCCCTTTCGCCCCGGCGGGCGCAAGAACAGCGACGAGGCCGCCACCATGATTTTCGAGGAGGACGACAATGTCCGCGCCTGAAAACAATGAAACCGGTCCGCGCATTGATGAACCGACCGGCACGGCAACCATGGGCCATGAATGGGACGGCATCGAGGAGCTGAATACTCCGCTGCCCACATGGTGGCTCTATACGTTCTATGCGTGCATCGTTTTTGCCATCGGCTATTGCGTGGTCTATCCCGCCATCCCCGGCATCAACGAAGGCAGCCACGGCACCTTCGGCTGGACCAGCCGCGGTGAACTGGCCTCGGAAATGGACGCGGCCAAGGCGGCGCGTGCGCCGGTTCTGGCGGCATTGGACGCAACGCCCATTGAAGACCTGCCCAAGAACCCGGAACTGCTGGCCAAGGCGGTTGCGGGCGGCAAGGCGGCCTTTAAGGTGAACTGCGTTCCCTGCCATGGTTCGGGGGCGGCCGGTTCGATCGGCTATCCCAACCTGAACGACGACGACTGGCTGTGGGGCGGCACGCTGACCGACATCCAGACGACGCTGGAACATGGCATTCGCCAGCCCGGCGATGACGCCACCCGCAATTCCATGATGCCCAGCTTTGGCCGCGACGGTATCCTGAAACCCGCCGATGTGCAGGACGTGACCAGCTATGTCCGCATGATCTCGGGTCAGGAGCCCAACAATGCCTCGGCCCAGCGCGGCTCGGCCCTGTTTGCGGCCAATTGCGTGGCCTGTCACAACCCGGACGGCAAGGGCAACCGCATGTTCGGCGCGCCCAACCTGACCGACAAGGTCTGGCTCTATGGCGGCAGCCGCACCGCGATTGCCGAAACCGTGACCAATGCCCACGCCGGCGTGATGCCTGCATGGGGCAACCGTCTCAGCCCGGCCACGATCAAGATGCTGGCCGCCTATGTTCACAGCCTTGGCGGCGGTGAAGCCTTTGCAGCGCCAGCAGCCCCCGAAGCTGCTGCAAGTACAGGACAATAAGAATGACCCACATGGACCCCAAAGGGCTGACCAAACAGCCTCCCAAGCGGCTCCATGCGGAAACTGTGGCCGTCTACCCTCGTGCGGTAGACGGCCGTTTCCGGCGTTTGAAATGGGCGGTGATGACATTCTGTCTGGCCGTTTATTACATCACCCCGTGGCTGCGATGGCACCGTGGGCCTTATTCGCCGGATCAGGCGGTGCTGATCGACCTTGCGCACCGTCGCTTTTACATGTTCGCCATCGAAATCTGGCCGCAGGAGTTCTACTTCGTCGCAGGCCTGCTCATCATGGCCGGGATCGGCCTGTTTCTGGTCACATCCGCGGTGGGGCGCGCATGGTGCGGTTATGCCTGTCCGCAAACGGTGTGGACCGACCTTTTTCAGCATGTTGACCGCCTGATCGACGGCGACCGCAATGCGCAGATGAAGCTGGCCAAGGCGCCATGGGGCCCGGCCAAGATCACGCGGCGGTTGGTCAAATGGAGCATCTACCTGCTCATTTCGATTTCGACGGGCGGCGCATGGATTTTCTATTTCGCCGATGCGCCCACGCTGGCGCGCGAATTTGTCACGCTTCAGGCGCCCTCTATCGCCTATTCGACCGTCTTTGTGCTGACGGTGACGACCATGTGGTTCGGCGGTTTCATGCGCGAACAGGTGTGCATCTATATGTGCCCCTGGCCGCGTATCCAGTCGGCGATGCTGGATGAAAAATCGCTGCTGGTGACCTATAAGGACTGGCGCGGCGAACCGCGTGGCAAGAAGGCCGCCGATGGCAAGCCTTTGGGCGACTGCGTCGATTGCGGGCTTTGCGCGGCGGTATGCCCGACCGGCATCGACATTCGCGAAGGGCCGCAGATCGGCTGCATCACCTGCGCTTTGTGCATCGATGCCTGCGACGGGGTGATGGAAAAGACCGGCCGCCCTCGCGGTCTGATCGACTATGTCACGCTGGAGGACGCGGCGCGCGAAATCAACGGCCAACCCGCCACCCCGCATTGGAAGCTGATCTGGCATGCGCGCACGCTGATTTACCTCGGCATCTGGTCGGCCATTGGCGCGGCGCTGCTCTTTGCCCTTGGTACGCGTCAGCACCTTTCCATCGCGGTCAGCAAGGACCGCAATCCGCCCTATATGATCCTGTCTAGCGGCGACATCCGCAACGCCTATGCGGTGCGCTGGAAGAATATGGAGGCCCGCCCGCGCAAGATGCAGTTGGTGCTGGACGGACCGGCGGGCGCAAAAATGTGGAGCGAGGACATGTCCAAGGAAATGGCCGCGCGCGATTTGACCAGGATCATTCCCGCCGACAGCACGGCTCCGCTAAGGATCTATGTGACGGCGCCTGCCGGAACGCCAGAGGGCAAGCTCAGCTTTACTCTGCGCGCGCTCGATCAGGATGGCGGTCAGGTCAGCTATGACACCCGCTTTGACGCCCCCGGCGCCGAATAGACCAAGGAGTCCCCCGCCCATGTCTGCTCCTGCTACGCCTGCTCCTGCTACGCCTGCTCCTGTTGCCCGCCGCGCCTTTCGTTTTACCGGATGGCATATGACCGTGATCCTGGTCGCTTTTTTCGGCATCGTGATCGCCGTCAACGTCTTCATGGCCACCTTGGCCAGCCGCAGTTTCAGCGGCGTGGTCGTGGAAAACTCCTATGTCGCCAGCCAGCATTACAACAAATGGCTGGATGAAGCGGCCAGGGAAAAGGCGGTAGGCTGGCAGACCAGCGTGATCCGTCAGACCGACGGGCGCGTGGCGGTGAGCCTGATCGGTGACGCTCGCCCCGAACATGCGGTGTTGAGCGGCGAGGCATGGCATCCGCTGGGACAGGTGGCGGATCGCACCGTTTCGTTCCGCAACATGGGCGATGGGCGCTGGATCTCGATCGATCCGCTGCCCGAAGGGCGCTGGCGCTTGCGTTTGAAACTCGATGGCGATGATGCCAGCGGCCATCACGCCGTCCGCCTGCAACAGATGCTCTGACAAGGACGCCGATCATGGCCAGCGCCGCCCCCCAGACCCAGACCGAAGCCCGTGAAACCACGACGCTTGTCGTGCCCGGCATGCATTGCGCCAGTTGCATGGGCAAGGTCGAGCGGGCGCTGGGCGCTTTGCCGGGGGTGCAATCGGCGCGGGTCAATCTGACGGCGCGACAGGTCAATGTGGCGCATGACGCGGGGCTGGGCGTGCCCGAACTGGTGGGCGCTCTTTCCGCCATCGGTTTTCCCAGCCAGCCTCGGGTTGAGGAACTGGCGCCGCCGCCGTCCGCGGTAAAGCCCTTGCTGGCCCCGCTGGCGGTGGCCGGTTTTGCCTGCATGAATGTCATGCTGCTCTCGGTCAGCATCTGGTCCGGGGCCGAAGGTTCGACGCGGGATCTGTTCCATTTGTTATCTGCCGGAATTGGCATTCCCGCGATCCTTTATGCGGGGCGGGTGTTTTTTGCCTCGGCATGGGGTGCGCTTAAACATGGGCGCACCAATATGGATGTGCCGATTTCGATTGGCGTGATCCTCGCCACGGCGCTCAGCCTGTATGAAACGCTGACCCATGGGCAGGAGGCGTGGTTTGACGGCACGTTGATGCTGTTGCTCTTCCTGCTGGCGGGCCGCGTGCTGGACGCGATGATGCGCGACCGGGCGCGGGCGGGGGTGGATGCCTTGCTGCGTCAGGCGGCGCCCGGCGCGATGGTGGTGGCCAAGGGCGCGGTGGATTGGGTTGCCGCACGCGATCTGTTGCCGGGTATGGTGATGCGCGTGGCCTCGGGCGAAAGGCTTGCCGCCGATGGCGAGATCGTTTCGGGCAACAGCCGTTTCGACCGCAGCCTGCTGACCGGGGAAAGCGCGCCTGTGCCTGCTGTGGCGGGTGAGGCGGTCCATGCCGGCATGCTGAATATGGACGCGCCGGTCGATGTGCGCGTGACGGCGGCGGGATCGGACACGACGCTGGCCGAAATCGCGCGCACGATGGAGGCCGCCGGCCAGCATCGCAGCGCCTATGTCCGCATCGCCGACCGCGCCAGCCGCCTTTATGCGCCCGCCGTGCATACGCTGGCGGCGCTGACCTTTGTCGGGTGGATGGTGGCCGGGGCGGGGGCCT
This sequence comes from Novosphingobium sp. 550D, assembly GCF_057401885.1. Classification (NCBI taxonomy): domain Bacteria; kingdom Pseudomonadati; phylum Pseudomonadota; class Alphaproteobacteria; order Sphingomonadales; family Sphingomonadaceae; genus Novosphingobium; species Novosphingobium sp. 550D. Next base: position 1,605,328 of record NZ_CM171613.1, read on the forward strand.
ATGAAAGCCTGAAGATCGCCATTGCGGTGCTGATCATCACCTGCCCCTGCGCGCTGGGTCTGGCCGTGCCGGTGGCGCAGGTGGTGGCCGCAGGCGCGCTGATGCGGCGGGGCATCATGGTCAAGGATGGCAGCGCGATGGAGCGTATGGCCCGCATCGACCGTGCCCTATTGGACAAGACCGGCACGTTGACGCTGGGCCGCCCGACGCCCGATCCGCAGGCCTTGGCCGCGCTGCCCGCCGACAAGGCGCAGGTTGCCATGGCGCTGGCCAGCCATTCGCGCCATCCGCTCAGCCGTGCCTTGGTCGAGGCGCTGGGCAAGATGGGTGTGTTGGCGGCCGAATTGACCCAGGTGGAGGAAGTGCCGGGCCATGGCGTGCGCGCCATGTGGCAAGGTCGCGCTGTTGCCCTGCGCCGCCCCGACACCTCAACTGGCGGCATGGCCAGTGTGCTGGACATCGAAGGGCGTCCGCTGCGTCTGATCATGTTTGCCGATCGTTTGCGTCCGGAAACCGATGCGGCGTTGGGTTGGATGCGGGCGATGGGCGTTGAACCCTCGATCCTGTCGGGCGATGCTATGGAGGCGGTGGCCGAGGTTGCCCGCGCCACCCATATGACCGCACAGGGCCATGCCAGCCCCGCCGACAAGCTGAAGGCGATCCAGCGTTTGCAGGGCGCAGGGCATCATGTGCTGATGGCGGGCGATGGGCTGAACGATGGCCCCGCTCTGGCGGCCGCACATGCCTCGATTGCACCGGGCACGGCCAGCGATGTCGGGCGTCAGGCGGCGGATTTTGTGTTTTTGTCGGATTCGCTGCTGGCCATTCCGCGCGCCATGGCGGTGTCGCGCGCGACGATGCGCGTGGTGAAGCAGAATTTTGTGTTGGCCATTGGTTACAATGTGCTGGCGGTGCCATTGGCGATGGCGGGTATTGTCACGCCGCTGATCGCGGCGGTGGCCATGTCGACCAGCTCGCTGATCGTGATCGGCAATTCTTTGCGTCTTGCCATGCCTGTACGGGAGCCGAAGGCATGACGGGCTTGGCTTTCCTGATCCCGGTGGCGCTGCTGTTGGGGCTGACGGGGTTGGCGGCTTTCTTCTGGTCGCTGCGAAATGGACAGTTCGAGGATCTGGACGGGGCGGCGGCGCGCATCCTTATCGATGATGAGGAATTGCCCGCGGAAAAATTGGTGGATCGGGGATGAAACAGATCACCCTCTTTGCCCTGTTGGCCATGATGCCGGCGGTGTTCAACATCTCGCCCGCCAGCGCGCGCGGGCCGATGGGCAATGCGCCGGGCAATGTGCTGCTGGCGCCGATTTGCACCGGCGATGGCATCTCGCGCAAGGTTTCGGTGCCGCTGGGTCCACAGGATATTCCGGGCAAGGAAGTGCCCGGCTGCTGCGTCAAGGGATGCCATGGCGGAGAGCGCAAGCGCAGCGGGAAAAAGTGCTGCTAAACTTTTTCCACGCTTGATCACGCGCAAAGAATCAGGCCCACGGCGCAGGCATTACGATCCGCATGTGGCCTTATCATCCCGAACTGCTGGAACGGCCTGTGCCGCGTTACACCAGCTATCCGACCGCCGCGGAATTCACGCCCGATATCGGGGCGGATGCGCTGGACGAAGCCCTGCGCGCGACGGTGGGGGATGTGTCGCTTTACATCCACATACCCTATTGCGAGCAGATCTGCTGGTATTGCGGATGCAACACCGGGGCTTCGGGCAAGAGGCAGAGGCTGGCTTCCTATCTGGACGCGCTGACGCGGGAAATCGCGCTGGTCGGGCCGCGTCTGGACGGACGGATAAAGGTCAAACGCATCGCCTTTGGCGGGGGCAGCCCCAATGCCATCAGCCCGACCGATTTCGTGCGGCTGGTCGATGCGATCACGGTGCATTTCAGCCTGGACAATCCGGTGTGGTCGATTGAACTCGACCCGCGCACGTTGACGCAGGATTGGGGTGATGTGCTGCGCTTTGTCGGCATCACGCGGGCCAGCCTTGGGGTGCAGACCTTCTCGCCCAGCTTGCAGGCCGCGATTGGCCGCATCCAGCCGGGCGAGATGATCGAACGCGCCACCACGATGTTGCGCGATGCGGGGATCAACTCGCTCAATTACGACCTGATGTATGGCCTGCCGGGTCAGGATTGGGATATGGTCGAACAAAGCCTTGAGCGGGCATGTGACCTTGGCGCGGACCGGATCGCGCTGTTCGGCTATGCCCATGTGCCGCATATGCTGCCGCGCCAGCGGCGGATCGACGCGCATAACCTGCCCGGACAGGATGCGCGTTTCATGATGGCCGCGCGCGGGCACGACTATCTGGTCAACGCCGGGTATCAGCCGGTGGGCTTTGACCACTTCGCTCTGCCCGGAGATGCCATTGCGCAGGCAACGGTGGCCGGGCGCCTTCACCGCAATTTTCAGGGCTTTACCGAGGATACTGCGCCGGTGCTGGTGGGCCTTGGCGCGTCGGCCATATCGTGTTTCCCCGACCGCATTATTCAAAACGAGAAGAATGCAGGCCGCTATCGCATGCTCCTTTCGCAAGATCGCTTGACGGGTGTGGGGGGGATTTACCGCAGCGCCGACGACCAAAAGCGCGGCGCGATTATCGAGGCGCTGTTGTGCCAAGGCGTGGCCGACATTGGCGGCGAATTGGCCATGATGTTGCGCGGGGGGCTTGCCCCCTTCATCGAGCGCGGGTTGGCACAACTCGATTCCGGGCGGTTGGAAATTCTGCCCGGTGGTTTGCCCTATGCGCGCACGATTGCCGCGCTGTTCGATCCCTATCGCGTGGATTCGGCCAAGAAGTTTTCTTCGGCGGTTTGAGGATGTTTTTTGGGGCAATAAGATGCCTCCGGCGGGCAAAGGGCGGGGGCCCTTTGCAATCCCGATAATGTCCGCGTGGGGCTATCGGGGCGGTTTTTGCGCTTTCGAAATATAAAAGCCTGCGGCGCGGAAAGGCTGTGCTTGGCCGCGCCGCAGGCTTTAAAACCATCGCGCAACAAACAACCTCGCCATTTATCCGCTACCCCATAATGGGATTGCAAAGGGACGAGTCCCTTTGCCCGCCGGAGGCACCCCAGCCTAAACAGAAAACAAAAAAATGGGCGGTGTCCGCAATGGATACCGCCCAGAGGTGGGGAGAAAGTTCAAGTCCGCAGGATTTGCAATAAACCCCGCCGGTCTTGAACTCTGATTAGCGCAATGCGCCGCGCCCCACCTTGATCATGGTCAAAATGCTATGGTCAAACTGCCCAGTCTTATGATTTTCCGCCATTTGCCAGACTGGCCAGCGTTTCCGGGCCAAGGACCTGGGGCAACTGGCTGGGTTGTTTGGCGCCCTTGGCGTACCAGGCGTAGAGCGGGACACCCGCCGCGCCATGCGCGGTCAGGTATCGCGTGATGGCCGGATCGCGGCGGGTCCAGTCGCCCTTGAACACTTTGACGCCCGCCTTGGCAAAGGCGTCGCGGGTTTCGGGGCGTTCGATGGCGACGCGTTCATTGACCTTGCACGTCAGGCACCAGTCGGCGGTGAAATAGACAAAGACGGGCTGGCCGCTGCCCAGCGCCGCGCCAAGGGCGGCTTCGCTGAAGGCCTGCGCGCCCAGCATGTCGGCGCCTTCATCGCCGGGGTGCTGGATGGTGCGCGGCATGATGATGGCGGCGGCAATCGCGCCCACCGCGATCATGCCCAGCGCCTTGCCGCCACGACCCAGTCCCTTACGCTGGCCATCGCCCAGCATGTAGAGCACCGCCAGCAGGACAATTGCCAGCACAAGGCAGAAGCCCGCAAAGCCATTGCCGCCAAGCCGCGAGGCCAACCACAACAGGCCCAGCGCCGTCAGGCCCATCGGCACCGCCATCGCGCGGCGGAACCAGTTCATCCACGCGCCCGGACGCGGCAAGGCCCGGCGCAGCGCAGGCACAAAGGCAATCGCCAGAAACGGCAGCGCAATGCCAAGACCCAGCGACACAAACAGCAGCATCGCCGCCGGAATGGGCAGCAGCAGCGCCGCGCCCATCGCGCTGGCCATGAACGGCCCGGTGCAGGGGGTGGCCACAAACGCCGCCAAAAGCCCCGTTGCAAAGGCCGAACGCGCAGAATTGCCTTTTGACATGCCCGCGCCGCCGGTGGCGAAACCGGGCACGGTGAATTCAAACAGACCCAGCAGATTGGCCGTGATCGCGACGGCCAGCATCAGCAAGGCTGCCACCACGCCCGGTTCCTGAAGCTGGAACGCCCAGCCCACCTGTTGCCCCGCCGCGCGCAGGAACAGCAACAGCGCGCCAAGGATGGTGCAGGCCACAATCACGCCCGCCGAATAGAAGATGCCTTCGGCGCGCGCCTCGGCCTCGGATTCGCCCGCGCGGGCCAGCGACAGCGCCTTGAGCGAGAGGATCGGGAACACGCAGGGCATGATGTTGAGCAGCAACCCGCCCGCCAGCGCCGCCAGAATAAGCCATGGCAGGGCGGGCAATTCGGGCGCTTTTTCATCACTCGTGGCGATGGGGTCGCCATCGGCGGGGACGGCGCCTTCGCTGGCCACCACTTCAACCCCGTCGCCCGCGCCGTTCAGGCGCAATACGCCCGACAATTCCTTCAACGCGCCTTGTCCTGCGCGCTTGATCGTGACGATCAACATGTCGCCCTTGCGCGAAAAGCTCTGCGGTGCCGCATAGGCCACGGCATTTTCGGTCGCGGCAAAGAAATGCGGGTTTTCCACCTTGCCGCTGGCCGGAAAGGGGATGGCGATGCGCAGATTGTCGCCCGCCAAGGCCCAATGCGCCGCCGCGCCCAGCGGAGCGGGCAATTTCGCGCGCCATGCATCAAAGCGCGGATCGGATGCGCCCTCGCCGCCGGGCTGTGTCACCTTGATGACGGCGCTCATTTCGCCCGATTCGGGCACGCACATCGTATCGGTACAGGCCAGCCAGTCGGCCTTGAGCTTCAATGGAATCTCGCTGCCCGCCTTGGCATCGGCCGGAATCTTATAGGGCACCAGCAGCGCAAAGTCGGATTGATAGACATGGTTCATCAGCCCGGAAATCAACAATGTTTCGGGCACCGGATAGCGCGGCGTGCCCGCCTTTCCGGGGCCGGTCCATGTCAAAACCGTGCCAAGTCCCGCATCGCCGGGGTTCTGCCAATAGCCGTGATAGGTCTTTTCGGGCGTGAAATGGATTGCCAGCGTGACCGTCCCGCCCGGCGCAACCCCATGTTCGGCGATCAATTGCGCCGAAATATGGTTCACCCCCGGCGCATCGGACGCCCGCGCATGACCGGCGACGCCCAAAATCATCAGGAATATCAGCAGGCCTTGCCATAAAGGCGCAACATGGCGGTGCAAGGCTGGGGCAATCATCAATCGTCTTCTCCGTCGGGGGCAGGACAGGCTGGCTTGTGGCAAAGGCATGTCTCGCACTTGCGAAACTTTTTCCTACGCGCCATCACTCATCCCTGCCGCCGATCCAAACATTTTGCAAGGAAAGCCCCGTGGCCCGATCCATTGCCATTTCTTATAAGACCTGTCTTGCCGCGCTGGCGCTCTCGCTGGGTGCTGCGCCCGCCATGGCCAAGGAGGCGCCCGCTGCCGCTGCCGCCGATGCGGCTTTGCCCGCGCCCAAGTTGATCGTGGCCATTTCGATTGACCAGTTCAGCGCCGACCTGTTTGCCGAATATCGCGAACATTATACCGGCGGCCTTGCCCGTTTGCTGAAAGGTGCGGTGTTCCCCGCCGGGTTCCAGAGCCATGCGGCGACTGAAACCTGCCCCGGCCACTCGACGTTGATGACGGGTGTGCATCCGGCGCGCACCGGCATCATTGCGAACACATGGGTCGATCTGTCGGCGGGCCGCGCGGAAAAGAAGATTTACTGTGTCGAGGATGAGAGCAAGCCGGAAAGCTCGACTTCCAAGCCTTTCGTTTCCTCGGTGCATTTGAAAGTGCCCACGCTGGGCGAATGGGCCAAGAAACAGTGGCCCAACAGCCGCAATGTCGCCGTGTCCACCAAGGATCGCGCCGTGGTGATGATGGGCGGGCATCAGATCGACGCGGCTTTTTGGTATGATCGCGGCGCTTATACCAGTTTTGTCGGCGCGCCTTTGCCGCCCGAAGTGTTAAAGCTCAACGACGGCCTCAAGGCTTTGCAGGCCAAGGGCGCGCCCGCGATGGCGGTGCCGACATGGTGCAATGCGCGCGACCGTGCGGTACAGGCCGGGACGGTGACGGTGGGCACCGGCCGTTTCGTGCTGGACCCCAAGAGCAAGGTAAAGCCCGCCGACCAATTGCGCGTTTCGCCACGTGCGGATGCGGCCACGCTGGATCTGGCGGCATCGCTGCTGGCCTCGATGAAACTGGGCAAGGGCACGGCGCCCGATATCCTCTCGGTCAGCCTGTCGGCCAATGACTATGTCGGCCACGCCTATGGCACTGAGGGTCTGGAAATGTGCATCCAGCAGCATGAGCTGGACCAGAAGCTGGGCGCTTTCTTTGCCAAGCTGGACGCGTCGGGCGTGGATTATGCGGTGGTGCTGTCGGCCGACCATGGCGGCATCGACCTGCCCGAACGTCTGCGTGAACAGGGTGTGCCCGAGGCCGGTCGTGGTGATATTGCCCTGAACGGTGAAACGCTGGGTCGCGCCATCGCCGCCGAACTGGGGATCACAAAGCCGCTGCCCTCGTGCAATCCCGGCCCCGATGTGCCGGGCAATGTGGTGTGCAGCGACGGCGTTGGCGGCGATTATTGGATCAGCCCGCAATTGACCCCGGAAGAGCGCGCCAAGGTCAGCGAAAAGCTGGTGGCCAAATTGAAGGCCCACCCGCAGGTTGAGGCGGTCTATACCGCCGATGAAATCGCCGCGACTCCCTATCCCCATGGTCATCCGCAGGACTGGAGCCTGATCCAGCGTATGCGCGCCTCGTTTGACCCCGCCCGTTCGGGTCAGGTCTATGCCTCGTTGCATCGCGCGATCATTGCCATGCCCAAGGCCGGCCCCGGCTATGTCACCACCCATGGCAGCATCTGGGACTATGACCGCCGTGTGCCGATGATGTTCTGGCGCAAGGGGATTAAGGGCATGGAACAGCCCCAGCCGGTCGAAACGGTGGATATTGCCCCCACGCTGGCCGCGCTGATTGGGCTCAAAGTGCCCGAAGGAACGTTTGACGGGCGTTGCCTTGATGTTGACGGTGGCCCTGCGGACACTTGCCGCTAAGGCATAACAGGCGTAGCGGGATGGCATGAACAACCATCCCGACTCCGCATCCGTTTTGCCGTCCAAAGATCTGGTTATTCTGGGGGGCGGTCTTGTCGGCATGACGCTGGCATTGGCCGCCGCCAAGCAGGGGATCACGTCCCATGTGGTCGAACGTGAAGACCCCGCCGACCTGACCGCCGAAGGCGTCGATGGTCGCGCCTCGGCGATCAGCGCGGCCAGCTGGAACCTGTTCACCAATATCGGCCTTGCCGATGCGCTGGCGCCGCTGGGTTGCCCGATTGACGCGATTGCCGTCACCGATCAGCATAAGCCCGGCCGCATCGATTTCCGCCCCAAAGCGACCGAGGGCACGCTGGGCCGGATGTATTCCAATCGCGACATCCGCCTTGCCCTGTTCGAGGCGGCGCGCAGCGAACCCAATATTTCGTGGCACACACGCGCCGATGTGGTTTCGCGTGAGCGTGGCCCCCATGGCGTGTCGGCCACTTTGTCGGACGGGCGGGTTTTGCCGGGCAACCTGCTGATCGGTGCCGAAGGGCGCCGCAGCCCGACGCGTGAAGAGGACGGGATCGGCCTTGTTGCGTGGGATTACCACCACACCGCCATCGTCACCGCGCTGGCCCATGATAAGCCGCATGATAATGTTGCGTGGGAAATCTTCTATTCGGCAGGGCCTTTTGCGCTGTTGCCTTTGCTCGATCTGAAGGAGCCGACCGCATCGGGCCGCGTCCATCGCAGCGCTTTGGTCTGGACCGTGCCGACCAAGGATGCGGCCGGGGTCAAGGCCCTGTCCGACGCGACCTTTGTGGCTGAAATCGAAAAGCGGATGCAGGGCATGTTCGGCGGGATCGAACTGATCTCGCGCCGTCTGGCCTATCCGCTGACGTTCCAGAATGCGACGCGCATTGTCGGCGACCGTCTGGCGCTGGTGGGTGATGCGGCGCATGGCATGCACCCGATTGCCGGACAAGGGCTGAACCTTGGCCTGCGCGATGTGGGGGCGCTGGTCGAGGTGCTGGCCGAAAGCATGCGCCTTGGGCTGGAGCCGGGTGATGCGCAGGTGTTGAAGCGCTATGAAAACTGGCGCGCGCTGGACAATTTCACGACGATGAGCGTGATGGACGGCATCGTCCGCCTGTTCGGCGTGCCGGGCAGAACGGCCAGCGCGGTCCGCCGCCTTGGCATGGGCGCGGTCCAGCGCATGCCCAGCATCAAGACCTTTTTCATGAACGAGGCGCGCGGCCTTTCGGGCCAGTTGCCCAGTTTGCTGCGTTAAAGCTTTGCTGCGTTAAGGGGCCTTGGCCGCAGGCGGTGTGGTCTGCTGTGTCGCTGGCGGCGCAGGTTCTCCCGCTTGCGATGCCTCGGCCTTCGGCGGAACCTGTGCCGGGCCCGCCAGCGGGCTGGCCTGTTCGATCAACCGCCCCTGACCATCGCGCAGCCCCTTGGGTTCGAGCAGGGCCGATGTGTCCAGCGCATCGAGCGCATGCATCGCGGCGGCATAACGCTGTGCATCATTGATCCAGCCTTGCGCCGCCTTGGCGCCGGGCAACAGACGCACGTCGGCAATTGCATCCTCGATCCGCCCTTCGCGCAGGCAAAGGCGCGCATGGTCCAGCCGCAATTTGGGATCGGGCGCGGCGGGGCGTGTTTCACTGTGCAAAATGAACAGGCCCGACAGGTCGCGGCGCACCTTGGACCAAGTACTTTGCGTTTCATCCGGCCCGGTCAATTGCGGAGCCAGAACGTCAAGCTGCGCCGAGAGGCGATCCTGCGTGATGGGCGCGCGGCCAAAGGCGATCACCGAATTGACCACCTGCGGCAAAGCCTCACCAAAGCGGGTGCGCAATTGCCCCTCCAGATAGCCCAGCGGGGTTCCGCGTTCGATGGCCCGGCGCGTGGCGATGGACACCAGCAGCGCTTCGGCCCGGCCCGTCTGACCACCGGCCAGCGCGGCCTGCGTTTCAATCGCGCCCAATTTCCTGTCGAGTTCGGCGATCCGCGCATTGATCTGCGCTTCGCCCATGGGGCTGAGCGTGGGGCCATTGGCGGACATCATCGGCATCGCGCCATGGCGCAGCCAGCCCAATTGCCAGCTGGCAAAACCGGCAACGCCCGCGCCCAGCGCAAAGACCGTCGCAAAAGCGAAGATCGGTCCGACGCAGCCCGACCGGCGCGGCGCGCGGGGCTGATTGGGAAATTCTTCGTTCATTATTCGGCCAGACCCCCATCCAAACCGCAACCCAGACGATTGCTAGTTTTGCACGTTTGCGCGGCCAAAGCCAGCATGGCCGCGTCGCCGGGTGTCTTTGCGGTGTGAATACTATGCCAACCATCCGCATTGTGACAGATTTCGGTGACGCGCGGACCGATGGTGATGGCGGTGATCCGGGCGCGGGAAAGACCCAATCTCGCGCACTCTTGTATGAAATGTCGGGCCGCCGCGCCCGAATGCAGCAGCACGATAAACCGGGGCAAAGCCGCAACACAAAGCAGGCGCGCCAATTCCACCGGCATGGGGCCGGGCACGCTGGCATAGGTCACGCGGTCTTCAACCGTCACACCGGGCGGCGGCGAGAGGTCCACCCGTTCCTCACCCGACAGGCGCAACAGGCGGCTATGTTCCGGCGCAATCCTGCCCATCACATCCTGAAGCCCGCCTGTCCCCATCGCGGCCAACGTAAACCCATGTTCAACGGCCAGCGCCGCGGTGGTTTCCCCGACGCAATAGGCAGGCTTGCCTGCATACAGCGCCAGATCCGGGCCACCATGGCGCATGACATTGGCGCTGCCCAGCAGCAGCGCGTCAAACGTATCGGGCGCGGGGGCGTCCCACGTCCTTGGCTGGGTTTCAAACAGGGGGAACGCATAAGCATCCAGCCCCAAGGCCAGCGCCGCTTTCAACGTGGCGCCGGCCCCCGGTTCGGGGCGCAGGATGACAATGGGGGGATTCATAGGGAGGAGGGCGCTCCGGAAAAATGCATGGCGACGCTATCAGGCGCCTGTGACAAGAGTTGTGCCGCCAAACCGGCGATGGGTTCATGGTCGAGCGGGGCAAAAACGGTTTGCCCATCGACGCGATCCGCGCCATCGGGGCTGAAGAGCGTTGCTATCAATTGCCAGCTGCCGTTTTCCTGAACGGTGCGCACGGCAATGGCCGAATGGCAATTGCCGCCCAGCGAATAGAGCAAGGCGCGTTCGGCCAGAACGGCGATCCGGCTGTCCTCATCATTGATCGCGCCCAGCAAGGCGCGGGTGGCGGCATCATCACTGCGGCATTCGATGGCAATCGCCCCTTGTCCCGGCGCGGGCAGCCAATCTTCCGCCTCCAGCGGGGTGCCGGCTCCGGCCTGATCCAGCCGGTTCAAACCCGCCATGGCCAGCAGCGTGGCATCAGCCTCTCCGGCGGCCAGTTTGCCAAGGCGCGTGGCGACATTGCCGCGAAATGGCACGATGTTCAGATCGGGGCGCAGGTTGAGCGCCTGCGCCGCACGGCGCGGCGCGCTGGTGCCCAGTCTTGCCCCTTGGGGCAGGGCCATGATGCTGTCTGCCCCGACAAGGCAATCGCGCACATCTTCTCGCGGCAGGATGGCGGCAATGGTCAGCCATTCGGGACGGATCGTTTCGACATCCTTCAGGCTGTGGACCGCAAAGTCGATCACCCCTTCGTGCAACCAGAAATCCAGCTCCTTGGTCCACAAGGCTTTTCCGCCAATATCGGCCAGCGGGCGGTCGAGGATCTTGTCGCCGCTGGCCGTGACGGGGACGATTTCGACCATGTCTTCGCCCCAGCCATGGGCGGCGCAAAGCCGGACGCGGGCCTCATGCGCCTGCGCCATGGCAAGGGGGGAGGCACGGGTGCCAAGGCGCAAAGTGCGAATATCGGTTTCGTGTGATTCAGGCATGGTGGGTTGTGCTAAACTGCAATCTCGTTAAGGGGAAGCGCAGAACGCGCGAAACTGTCAGGCGCGAACGGCGTAGTTGCATGAGGACGGGTGGCCAAGCCCTTGAAAATTATTTTGGGTATCGAATCATCCTGCGATGAAACCGCGGTGGCGCTTGTCACCGACGGCCGGGAGATTCTGGCCCAGCGTATCGCCAGTCAGGATGAAGAGCATCGCCCCTATGGCGGCGTGGTGCCCGAAATCGCGGCGCGCGCCCATGCCGAAAGGCTGGCCCCGATGGTCGAGGCGACGCTGGCCGATGCCGGTTTGGGCCTGAGCGATGTTGATGCGATTGCGGCGACAGCGGGGCCGGGGCTGATCGGCGGGGTGATGGTCGGTCTGGTCACGGCCAAGGCGTTGGCCATGGCTTCGGGCAAACCTTTGCTGGCGATCAACCACCTTGAAGGGCACGCGCTTTCGCCGCGTCTGGCCGATGCCGAATTGGCCTATCCCTATCTGCTTTTGCTGGTCAGCGGGGGGCATTGCCAATTGCTGCGGGTCAATGGCGTGGGCGATTACACCCGCCTTGCCACTACGATCGACGATGCCTTGGGCGAGGCTTTTGACAAGACCGCCAAGGTTCTGGGGCTTGGCTATCCGGGCGGTCCGGCGGTGGAAAGGCTGGCGCTGGAGGGTAATCCTCGCGCGGTGCCTTTGCCGCGCCCGTTGGTGGGCGGGCCAGAGCCGCATTTCTCGTTTGCGGGTCTGAAAAGCGCGGTTTTGCGCGCCTATGAAACCGGGCAATATTCCAAAGTCGATCTGGCCGCCAGTTTTCAGCAGGCCGCGCTCGATTGCGTGGTGGACCGCACGCGCCGCGCGATGGCGGCGGCGGGCGATGTGACGGCGCTGGTCGTGGCGGGCGGCGTGGCGGCGAATAAATCCGTGCGCGCGGCGCTCGAAGGTTTGGCGGCGGGGGCGGGGCTGCGTTTTGTCGCGCCGCCGATGAAGCTTTGTACTGACAATGCTGCGATGATCGCTTGGGCGGGCGTGGAACGTTTCGCCCGCGGCGAGCAAGACGCGCTTGATTTCGCCGCAAGGCCGCGCTGGCCGCTGGACCCTGATGCAGCGCCCGCGCGCGGGGCCGGGGTGAAGGCGTGAGCGAGGGGAAGACCAAAGGCGTCGGTGTCATCGGCGCCGGGGCCTGGGGCACGGCCCTTGCGCAAATGGTGGCCAGCGATGGTACGCCCGTGACGCTGTGGGCGCGTGAACGCGCCTTGGTCGATGAAATCAACCAGCGCCGCACCAATGCCACCTATTTGCCCGGCGTGACCATCGCGCCTTCGGTTCGTGCGACATGCGACATGGGCGAACTGGCGGGTTTGGAAACCATTCTGGTGGTTTGTCCGGCGCAATTCATGGGCGCGGTCCTCTCGGCCCTGCCCGATGCGCCGCGCGATCTGGTGCTGTGTTCCAAGGGTATCGAGGCGGGCACCGGGCGGTTGATGGCCGATGTCGCCAAGGCGGTCCAGCCTTCGGCCCGCATCGCCGTTCTGTCCGGCCCGACCTTTGCCCGCGAAGTGGCCCTTGGCCTGCCCACCGCGATCACGCTGGCCTGTTCGGGCGGCGAGGAACAGTGGCAGCGCCTGTCGCCAGTCATCGCCCGTGCAGCTTTCCGTCCGTATTATTCGCCCGATGTGGTGGGCGCCGAAATCGGCGGGGCGGTGAAGAACGTGTTGGCGATTGCTTGCGGTGTGGTCGAAGGTCTGGGGCTGGGCGAGAATGCGCGCGCGGCGCTGATCGCGCGCGGCTATGCCGAAATGCTGCGTTTTGGCGTGGCGCGCGGCGCGCGGGCCGAAACGCTGTCGGGCCTGTGCGGGCTTGGCGATCTTATTCTGACTTGCGCCAGCACGGCCAGTCGCAATTATTCTCTTGGCAAGGCATTGGGCCAGGGGCAGAGCGCCGATCAGGCGCTTTTGGGGAAAACCAGTGTTGCGGAGGGCGCGCATACAGCCCCGGTTCTGGCGGATTTGGCCCACAAGGCCGGGATCGCCATGCCGATCGTCGATGCCGTGTGCCGGTTGCTTTGTGGGGAAGCGCCAGCAGGAGCGGTCGTGTCCGATTTGCTGGCAAGGCCGTTAAAGGCCGAACTGGGCGATCGATCCGAGCCGGGGGATGAAGCCCCGATGCACGGGAGCTTGGCTTGAATCAACCTACTGCCCTTCCCCTGACCGATGCGGCGCCCCATGATGCCGCATCGCAATCCGGCGCCACCGTGGATGACGTGGTCAACCGCGATCTGAATACGCTGGCCAAAGGTGGGCGGACCAATTTCTTTGGTTTCCTGCTGCGTCTGGCCGCGCGTTTGCCGTTTTTGTTCATTGCGGGGCGTCTGTATGGCGCCGATGCGCTGGGGCGGTTTGCCTCGGCGCTGGTGGTGATCGAACTGGCGTCGCAGCTATGCACGCTGGGGCAAAAGCGCGGGATTGCCCAGCGATTGTCGGATGATGACCGCGATGCGGCCCATGTCATTGCCGATGGCGTGGTGCTGACGCTGCTGATCGCATTGCCGGTCACGCTGGGCCTCTATCTTTTCCCATGGCCGATGTTCCCCTCGGGCGAGTTTTCCGAATGGGATCGCTGGCTGGTACTGGCCATTGCGCCGGTTGCCTTGACCGATATCGCGCTGGCGGCGCTGGCCTATCGGTTTGATGTGGGGGCGACGGTGCGGGCGCGTTCGGTGGTGGAACCTTGGACGTTGTCGATTGCGGCCGGTGTGTTCTGGGCGGCGGGCAAATGGGCCGGGGTGGGCAATTGGTGGAACCAATTGGGCGCCAGCGGGCTGACCTTGTCCTATGTCGTTTCGGTCTTTGCCGCGATGCTGTCGGCGGCCATTCCGCTGTTCCGGTCCTATGGCATGCCGCTGGACTGGGTGCCGCATCCCTTGCGGATCGGGCGGCTTGCGCTCAACACTATGCCGCTGGCTGTGGCTGATGCGGTGGAGTGGGGCACGCGGCGCATCGATATTGCGATCCTTGGCATGTTTGCCTCGCCGACATCGGTGGGCGTCTATTACGTCGCGCAACAGGTGGCCAGCCTGCCGCAAAAGCTGAAAACCAGTTTTGAGCCGATTCTTGGCCCGGTCATCACCCGCAATCTGAAGGAGGGCAATCTGGAAGCGATTGCCCGTCAGGTGTGTCAGGTTGGGTTCTGGATCACGGCGGCGCAGGCGGGGATTGCGCTGGCGCTAGGCATTCCGGGCGACGGGGTGCTGGGTTTGGTCGGGCCGCAATTTACCGGCGGGATGCTGGCGCTGGCATTCCTGCTGGGCGCCGAGGTTTGTGCGGCACCAGCTGTCGTGAGCGAGGCGGCGCTGATCTATATCGCGCCCTTGCGCAACCTTTGGTTGTCGCTGGCCACAATCGGGTTGCAGGCGATCTTTACGCTGGCGGGGATGTTGATTTCGGGCGGGTTCTATTTCGACGAAATGGATCAGGCGGCCTCGGCGGCCGGGGCGCTGATGGTCACGCTCTCGATTGCCAGTCTGGTCAAATCGCGGCTGTTGCAAAGGCATCTGGGTTACCGGGTTGAAACACTGCGCTGGTCGCTGTTTGCAGCCGCCGTTGCGGCGGGCGCGCTGGGCTGGGCGGTGGTACGCTTTTTGCCGGAATGGGCGCAAATTGCTCTGGGCATTCCGGCGATTCTGGGGCTTTATTGCCTGGTCATCTGGCGGTTCGGCTTTGGTCCGGCAGACCGCCTGCTGTTCCGGAAACAAGGCGGCGAGGCCGCCGCATAATCGCCCGCCGGGTGATGGATTGAGCTTGTGAGGCTGAGTTGATGGTTGAGTTGTTCCAGACCTATTCCCTCCAGATCGCCGGTGCGCTGGTCCTGCTGGCGCTGCTGGCGGGCCTGTTGCTGCGTGGCCGTGGCAAGGTGCGCGAGCGCCACCGCGCGCCCGACGCGTTGGATGAAGGTGTCGGGCCGGCACAGCGTAATTCGGCGCTGATCAACGCGCCCAGTGCGGCCTCTGCGGTATCCTTGGGCAAGGAAGCCCCGGTGGCCGATGTTGCGGTCAAGGTCGAGCCTGTGGCCGCCGCGCCGGTCGCGGTTGCGGTTGAAGCCGAGGCGGAGCCTGACGCTTTTGGTGAACTGGCCGAAGCCGTCGCCGCGCAGGAAGCCGCCACGCAGACCGACGATCTGACCCGCATCAAGGGGCTTGGCCCCAAGCTGAAAGCGCGTCTTGCCGAACTGGGCGTGGTCAGCTTTGCCCAGATCGCGGCATGGACCGAGGCCGATATTGTGGCGATTGACGCACAGTTGGGTACGTTTGCCGGCCGTTCGACCCGCGATCAATGGGTGGCGCAGGCGCAGTTCCTCGCCGCTGGTGATGTGGCCGGGTATGAGGCTAAGTTCGGGAAGTTGTAAGGGGCTTTGATGCCTCCGGCGGGTTAAGGGCGGGGGCCCTTAACAATCCCGGTAATGGGTGGTTTTAGGTTGGCGGCGTTGCGGTTGGGGCAATATTTATAGCCTGCGGCGCGGCGAAAAAGGGCTGACTGGCGCCGCAGGCTTTTAATTCTGTACATCGCCCCCGACACCGAAGTTCGCCCTTTGGCACCACGCAGACAGTATCGGGATTGCAAAGGGCCCCCGCCCTTTGCCCGCCGGAGGCATTTCAAAACCTCACTTCCCCCACTTCTTCTGCTGCTTTCCAAACCGCGTCTTGCGCGTCCCCGGCTTCCCCTCATTCGACCGCCCGACAATCGGCGCATTCCGATCGCCCTCGGGCAACCCCAACTCGGTCGCCTCCAAGCGCCGGATTTCATCGCGCAACTGGCCTGCTTCTTCGAATTCGAGGTCAGCGGCGGCGGCGCGCATCCGTTTTTCGAGGTCTTCGATATAGGCGCGCAGGTTGTGGCCGACGAGGTTGTTGATGCCGTCGTCTTCAAGCTCGACCACCACGCCGTCGCGCGATGCGGCATCGGCGACGATGTCGTGGATGTTGCGCTTGATCGATTGGGGCGTGATGCCGTGCGCTTCGTTATAGGCCTGCTGCTTGGCGCGGCGGCGGTCGGTTTCGGCGATGGCGCGTTCCATCGATCCGGTCATGCGATCGGCATACAATATCACGCGGCCATCGACGTTGCGCGCCGCGCGCCCGATGGTCTGGACCAGCGAGGTTTCGCTGCGCAGGAAGCCTTCCTTGTCCGCGTCGAGGATGCACACCAGCCCGCATTCGGGAATGTCGAGCCCTTCGCGCAGCAGGTTGATGCCGATGAGGACGTCGTACACCCCCAGCCGCAAGTCGCGGATCAGTTCGATACGTTCGAGCGTTTCCACGTCGCTGTGCATATAGCGGACGCGCACACCCGCCTCGTGCATGAATTCGGTCAAGTCCTCGGCCATGCGCTTGGTCAGGGTCGTGACCAGCGTACGATAGCCGTTGGCGGCGGTCTTGCGGCATTCCTCGATGCAATCCTGCACCTGATCCTCGACCGGGCGGATTTCGACCGGCGGGTCGATAAGGCCGGTGGGGCGGATCACCTGTTCGGCAAAGGCGCCGCCCGATTGCTCCATCTCCCACGAACCCGGCGTGGCCGAAACCGCCACCGTTTGCGGGCGCATCGCGTCCCATTCGTTGAAACGCAGCGGGCGGTTGTCGATGCAGGACGGCAGACGGAAGCCATATTCGGCCAGCGTAATCTTGCGGCGATGGTCGCCGCGCGCCATCGCGCTGATCTGGGGCACGGTCTGGTGGCTTTCATCCACGAACAGCAGCGCATTGTCGGGCAGATATTCGAACAGTGTCGGCGGCGGCTCACCCGGCAGGCGGCCCGAGAGAAAGCGCGAGTAATTCTCGACGCCCGCGCAGGAGCCGGTCGCAGCGATCATCTCAAGGTCGAAATTGGTGCGCTGCTCAAGGCGCTGCGCTTCCAGCAATTTGCCTTCCGCGTTCAGTTCCTCCAGCCGCACCTGAAGCTCGAAGCGGATCGCCTCCATCGCCTGTTTCATCGTCGGGCCGGGGGTGACGTGGTGGCTGTTGGCGTAAACGCGGATCTTGTCCAGTTTCGCCCCCGCCTTGCCGGTCAGGGGGTCGAACTCGCTGATCGCCTCGACCTCATCGCCGAAAAAGCTGATGCGCCATGCGATGTCTTCATAGTGGCTGGGAAAGATTTCCAGATTGTCGCCGCGCACCCGGAACGCACCGCGGGCAAAGGCCACCTCGTTGCGCTTGTACTGCATGGCGACCAGCTTGCGGATGATCTCGCCCTGATCCTGCGATTCCCCGACCGTCAGGTCAAAGATCATCGCTGAATAGGTTTCCACCGACCCGATGCCGTAAAGGCAGGACACCGAGGCGACGATGATCACATCCTCGCGTTCGAGCAGCGCGCGCGTGGCCGAGTGACGCATCCGGTCGATGGCCTCGTTAACGCTCGATTCCTTTTCGATATAGGTGTCCGAGCGCGGCACATAGGCTTCGGGTTGATAGTAATCGTAATAAGAGACGAAATATTCCACCGCGTTTTCGGGGAAAAAGCTCTTCATCTCGCCATACAATTGCGCGGCAAGGATCTTGTTGGGCGCCAGAATCAGCGCGGGGCGCTGGGTGGCCTGAATGACCTGGGCCATCGTAAAGGTCTTGCCCGAACCGGTGACGCCCAGAAGGACCTGGGTTTTGTCGCCGCTTTCAATGCCTTGAACCAATTCGGCGATGGCCGTTGGCTGGTCGCCGCTGGGCGTATAGTCGCTGATGATGCGCAGCGGCGGGCTGCCTTCGACCTTGGGCGGACGGGCAGGGCGGTGGGGGACAAAGGTGCCGTCGGTAACAGGCTCGTCAAGGCCCCGGCGGATGATCAGTTCAGCCATGAATCATCTATGGGCGTTCGCGATGCGTTCTGCAAGGGCGGGCGCGCGGTCCAGCTGCGTCGCGGACTTTAAGTCCAATTTTCTATTTGTCCACATAGGCGCATTTTTTCTCTCGCATACGCAGCAAGGCGCTTGGCAAGGGCGATTCTTTGTTGCAGCTTGACCATCAAGGACCGGCGTTAGGTGTTTTTGCCGGAATGATTTGAGGGGTGTTTTATGCCATCCACCACGGTCTCGTCCTATGACGAGATGCTCGATGCCGACGGGAATGTGCGTCCCGCCTATGCCGGCTATCGCGAGTGGTACGAAGCGCAAAGCCCGAAATGGCTGCAAAAGCAGGGCAAGAATGCGGAGGATGTGTTTCGGCGCACCGGTATTACTTTCAACGTCTATGGCGAAGATGCAGGACAAGAGCGCCTGATCCCGTTTGACATGATACCCCGTATTATTACGGCAGATGAATGGAAGAAATTGTCGCGCGGTATTGATCAGCGCGTGCGTGCCCTCAACGCCTTCCTTCACGACCTTTATCACAAGCGCGAGATCGTCAAGGCGGGCAAGTTCCCCGAACGCCTGTTGGCCCAGAACGAGGCTTTCCTGCCCGAAATGGTCGGGTTCATGCCGCCGGGCGGGGTTTACACCCATATTGTGGGCATCGACCTTGTGCGTACCGGGCCTGATGAATTCATGGTGCTTGAAGACAATGCGCGCACCCCCTCGGGCGTCTCCTATATGCTGGAGAACCGCGAGACGATGATGGCGATGTTCCCGGACCTGTTCACCAAGGTTGCGGTGCAGCCGGTGTCGGATTATCCGCGCGCTCTGGCCCGCTCGCTGGCCGCCTGCGCCCCGCCTGCGGCCAAGGGCAGCGACCGGCCGGTTCTGGCGGTGTTGACGCCGGGGATCTATAATTCGGCCTATTACGAACACGCCTTCCTTGCCGATCAAATGGGCGCCGAATTGGTCGAGGCCAGCGATTTGCGCGTGGTCGATGGTCGGGTCTGCATGCGCACCACGCGCGGGTGGAAGGCGATCGATGTGCTTTATCGCCGGGTGGATGACAATTTCCTCGATCCGCTGACCTATAATCCTGATTCCATGCTGGGCGTGGCGGGGATCATGGATGTCTATCGCGCGGGCGGCATTACCATTGCCAATGCGCCGGGCACGGGCATCGCCGATGACAAGGCGATCTATTCCTTCATGCCCGAGATCGTCGAATTCTATACCGGCGAAAAACCCATCCTGAAAAACGTGCCGACATGGCGGTGCAGCGAGGCGGACGCGCTGGCCTATGTGCTCGATCACCTGTCCGAACTGGTGGTCAAGGAGGTGCATGGCAGCGGCGGCTATGGCATGTTGATCGGCCCGACCAGCAGCAAGGCGGAAATCGCCGCCTTTGAGAAAAAGCTGCGCGCCAAGCCGGATAATTACATCGCCCAGCCGACGCTTTCGCTCTCGACCGTGCCGATCTTTACCAAGGCGGGGCTGGCGCCGCGCCATGTGGACTTGCGGCCCTTTGTGCTGGTTTCGCCCCAGGGCATCAATATCACGCCGGGCGGACTTACCCGCGTGGCGCTAAAAAAAGGCTCGCTGGTGGTCAATTCGTCGCAGGGCGGGGGCACCAAGGACAGCTGGGTTCTGGCGGAATAAGGAATAGGTTATGTTGGGACGTTCCGCCTGGGGCATTTTCTGGATGGCGCGCTATTTGGAACGCGCCGAAAACACCGCGCGCTTGCTGGACGCGGGTTTTCGCATGGCATTGACGCGTGGCAACACGGTGGCCAGCGATGAATGGCGCAGCGTGTTGGTCACGCTGGGGCTGGACGAGGCCTATACCGGCGAGATGTCGGGACCGGCGATCACCAACTGGTTGCTGCGCGGGGCGGGCAATGCGGGCAGCGTCCTGTCCATGATGGAGGCTGCGCGCACCAATGCGCGCATGGTGCGCACCGCCATCACCCGCGAGGTCTGGGAAGTGACCAATGAAAGCTGGATGCAATTGCAATCCATGCTGGCCAAGCCGGTCAAGGAGGCCGACCTTGGCCATGTGCTGGACGTCATCCGTCGTCAGGCCACCAGCGTGCGCGGCGCGATGGAGGGCACGATGCTGCGCAATGATATTTTCAATTTTGCCCGCATCGGCACCCATCTGGAACGGGCGGATAATACGGCGCGCATTCTGGACGTGAAATACCATGTGCTTCTGCCCTCGGCGGCATGGGTGGGGTCGCGGCTGGACAATGCGCAATGGGAAATGGTGCTGCGCAGCGTCGCGGGCGAGCGGGCGTTCCGCTGGCTCAATGCCGGGGCGCTGGATCCGAAAGGGATTGCCCAGTTCCTGATCCTTGATGGCCGTTTCCCGCGCAGCTTGACGTATTGCCTGCGAAAGCTGACAAGCAATATGGAATGGCTGTGCCGCGATTATCATCAGGAAACGGCGGCCTATCGGATGCAGAAAGAAGCATGCGAGAAGCTGAGCAAGACCTCGATCACTGATATATTCGAACATGGCCTGCATGAATTCATTACCGAATTCCTTGCCACCAACCGTCTGGTGGCCGAAGCCATCGCCTCTGATTATCGTTTCACCGAATAGGTCCGGAGCCCGTCCATGCGTATCTCTATTCAGCACCAGACGCATTATCGCTTTGACCAGCCGGTGTGGCATGGGGTGCAACGCCTGCGCCTGACCCCGCGTGATTGCGCGATGCAGACGGTTTTGGGCTGGCAATTGTCGGTCGATGGCGGGGCGATTGAATGTTCGTATGAAGATCACAACCGCAATATGGTGTCTCTGATCTCGCTGGGCACGGGCAATGGCGAGATTACGATCACCGGACAGGGTATGATCGAAACCTATGACAAGGCGGGCGTGGTGGGCGCGCATACCGGCTTTATGCCGCTGTGGCTGCTGGCCAATCCGACCGAATTGACGAAGCCGGGGCCAAAGATCCGCGCCATGGCGGACAAATTTGCCCATGATGGCAACAACACGATCGCCGCCTTGCATGATGTGATGGCTGCGGTGAATAAGGCGGTGGTCTATGAGGTGGGCCATACCGGCGCCCACACCACGGCCGAGGCGGCGCTGGCCGCGGGCAAGGGCGTGTGTCAGGACCATGCGCAAGTGTTCATGGCGGTGGCCCGGCTGATGGGCCTGCCCGCACGTTACGTGTCGGGCTATCTGGTGATCGAGGGCAAGGTGGAGCAGGACGCCGGCCATGGCTGGGCCGAGGTGCATGTGCCGGGGCTGGGCTGGGTCGGGTTTGATGCGGCCAATGACCGCTGCCCGGATGATTCCTATGTGCGCCTTGCCGTGGGCGCCGATTACCGCGATGCAGCACCCGTCACCAGCATGGCGCAGGGCGGCGGCGCGGCGGTCCTGTCGGTGGCGGTTCAAGTGGCCCAGCAGCAGGTGGTGGAGCAGTAGGCAGCACCTGTCCGTTCACATTTGATTTGTCATACATTCGACCTAATAAGGCGCGATGTATAGATTTTTGTCCTTTATATTCTTTGTCATGCTTGCGCCGCGCTGTGAAGCTGCACGCCCCTTGGTCACAGACGACGCCCGCCTGACAACAGCGCGCAGTTGCCAGCTTGAAAGCTGGACGAGACTCTATGCCGATCATCGCGAGGTATGGGCTTTGCCTGCCTGCAACCTGACCGGCAATCTTGAAATTACCGCCGGGTTCGGCCACCAATTCGGCGCAGAAGGCGCGGCATCGAGCGATATGGTCCTTCAGGCCAAGACCTTGCTGCATCCGATGACACAAGGCGGCTGGGGGGTCGGGCTGGCGGCTGGTCTGATCCATCACCCCAGCGTCAATCCAGGCCCCAATGGGCTTGGTAGTCTCTATGCATATGTGCCTGTATCGGTTGCGCTTGCGGGTGACATGGTGACTTTGCACGGCAATCTGGGGTGGGTGAAGGCGCGCGATGATGACCATGCTCTGAGTTGGGGGTTGGGCAGCGAGACGCGGCTGTCGCGGCGCATGACGTTTGTCGCCGAAGGTTTTGGGGATCCCCGGCATAGTCCTTATTGGCAGGGGGGATTGCGCTACTTCCTTGTGATGGACCGGGTTCAGATCGACGCAACCGTAGGGCAACAGCTTGGAAAGGGAGAGGGAACGAGGTGGTTTTCGGTGGGGCTGCGGCTTACGCCGGGGCGGATGTTCTGAATTTATGCTTTGTCCGCCATCCGGTCACACACGGGGTGGTGGCGAAACTTTCCTTGACGACAACCTGCATTATTGTGCAACCGCAATATTAAGGATTCGTGCGGGTTTTGCGATATGCGCCGCCTTGGGCGGCACAAGGGGAATAACGTGACTTATTGCGTTGGTATGATGCTGGATGCGGGCCTGGTGTTGATGAGCGACACCCGCACCAATTCGGGCGTCGACAACATCTCGACCTTCCGCAAGCTCTTTCATTGGGAAGTGCCGGGGGAGCGGGTCGTTGCCCTGATGACCAGCGGAAATCTTGCGACAACTCAGGCGGTTGTCTCCAAGATTGAGGAGCGTTTCAAGCTGCCTAGCGAACGCCATAATTGTGTGCTGGAGGCCGCCACCATGTTCCAGATGGCGGGCATCGTGGGCAAGACGCTGCGCGAGACGATTTCCGAACGCGACGCCGATGTCGGCCCGCAGGCGGCCGGTCAATTTGGCGCAACCCTGATTCTTGCCGGTCAGATCGAGGGGCAGGAGCCGCGCCTGTTCATGATCTATCCCGAAGGCAATTTCATCGAGGCGACGCTCGACACGCCGTTTTTCCAGATTGGCGAAACGAAATATGGCCGCCCGATCATCCTGCGCGGTTATGATCGCAAAATGGCGTTCGAGGATGCGGTCAAGCTGTTGATGGTCAGCTTTGATTCCACGCTCAAGGCCAATCTGTCGGTGGGCATGCCGCTCGACCTGCTGGTCATCGGGCGCGATGATTTGTCGATCATGCACGAACGCCGTATTCACGCCACCGACCCATGGTATCGCGTGATCTCGGCCAGTTGGAGCGACAGCCTGAAGGCGGCGCTCGATGGTTTGCCCGACTTTCCGTTTCACGCCGGATAGGGCCGGGAACCAAGCCAATCAGGCGATGAGCGGTCGGATCAATGACAGATCCCATTGTTCATCAGATCGACATGCAGATGATTGCGATGGGCGGCGTTGAAATCCGGGCCCAGCGTCGTGCCAAAGCGGCGACAGGCCGATTGGTGGATGGTGCGCAGGAATTCGCGCTCCGCCGGATCATCCGAATTCCATCCGTTCAGCACCGTGACGCGCCGCCCATTGGCCAGGACAAAGGCGGCCACATCGATCGCATTGCCAGTGGCATGGGCGCTGCGCTTTTCAGTGCCCGCGACATTGCGACAGCTATAGCTGCCCATGGTTTCAATGCGCACCAGCGGGCTGCCCAGAATGGCGCGGGCGGCGCGGTCCACGCCGAAACGCGCCCATCCGGCAAAGGAATTGGCCAGGGGACAGGTGACCGGGCCAAGGTTCGAAATATTGAACGATTGATTGTCGCCCGACAGGCTGGCCAGACGCACCGCGTTGAAAGTGGAACATCCCGCGCCGTAATATTGATCGGGCAGGGGGGTGAAGCCCGCCGCCTTGGCGCCAAGGTCGGACAGGCATTGACCATCGGCGACGCGCGGCGGTTGAAACCCGGTGGAATGTTGCAGCGATGTGCGGCGGGGCGCATCGGGAATGGCGCCACCGCAGGCCGATAGCGCCATGCTGGCGCCGATCATCGCCCATCCGGCCAAGGGGCGCAGCCTTTGCAATATGCCGGTTACAGCGCTGTTTTCCATGCGATCTGATTAACCTTCTGGCCGCGAATAATCCGTGAGATTACGTGGTTAATAGAGGTTTACCGTTTGAATGGATGGCGAAAATCCCCGCCGCGCAGGAAAATGCCGCATTTTGCGCAAAATGGCGCGGGATTCTTCATCCCAAGGAACGATTTTCCCCACCTGTTGCAAAAAGTCTGCTTGACTCAAGGACGACGATCTTTAGAGCGGCCGGCGGGCCACGCGGTCCCAACGCCGCGCGTGCTCTCTGTAAGGAGAGACTACATGACTATCCAAGTTCCGGCTAAGAAGCCGGCTCGCCCCTTTTTCTCGTCGGGGCCTTGCGCCAAGCCGCCCGTCTACGATCTTGCCAAGCTCGCGACCGAGTCGCTGGGCCGTTCGCACCGCGCGAAGATCGGCAAGACGCGTTTGGCCTATTGCATCGATCTGATGCGCGAAATTCTCCAGCTCCCTGAAACGCACCGCATCGGCATCGTGCCCGGTTCGGACACGGGCGCTTTCGAAATGGCGATGTGGACCATGCTGGGCGCCAAGCCCGTCACCACGCTTGCATGGGAATCGTTCGGTGAGGGTTGGGTCACCGACGTTGCCAAGCAGCTCAAGCTGGACCCCACGATCATCCGCGCCGATTATGGTCAGGTCCCTGATCTCAGCACGATCGACTGGACCAATGACGTTCTGTTCACCTGGAACGGCACCACCAGCGGCGCGCGCGTTCCCAACGCTGATTTCATCCCCGCCGACCGCGAAGGCCTGAGCTTTGCCGACGCCACCAGCGCGGTGTTTGCTTACGACATCGACTGGTCGAAGATCGACGTCGCCACTTTCTCGTGGCAGAAGGTTCTGGGCGGTGAAGGCGGCCATGGCGTGCTGATCCTCGGCCCCCGCGCCGTTGAACGCCTCGAAACCTACACCCCGGCTTGGCCGCTCCCCAAGGTGTTCCGCCTTGTTTCCAAGGGCAAGCTGGCCGAAGGCGTGTTTAAGGGCGAAACCATCAACACCCCCTCGATGCTGGCCGTTGAAGACGCGATCTTCGCGCTGGAATGGGCCAAGGGTCTGGGTGGTCTTGAAGGTCTCAAGGCGCGCAGCGATGCCAATGCCGCCGCGCTGAACAAGATCGTTGAAGAGCGCTCGTGGCTCTCGCATCTGGCCGCAGACGAAGCGACCCGGTCGAAGACCTCGGTTTGCCTCTCGGTCGAAGGCGCGGATGCTGACTTCATCAAGAAGTTCGCCGCTGTGCTGGAAAAGGCGGATGCCGCCTATGACATCGCGGGCTATCGCGATGCGCCTGCTGGCCTGCGCATCTGGTGCGGCGCCACGGTCAATGTCGAGGATATCGAAGACCTCGGCCCGTGGCTCGACTATGCCTACGCCACTGTCAAAGCTGGCTAAACAAAGCTGATTTTTCGCGGGGACGCGCTCAAGCCGTCCCCGCCATTTTCCCCCCATTCACATGAGGATACGATTCCCATGACCGAGACCCGTAAACCCCGCGTCCTTATTTCGGACAAGATGGACCCCAACGCCGCCCGCATTTTCACCGAAATGGGCTGCGATGTGGACGTGATCACCGGCGAAACCCCCGAACAACTGATCGCCCGCATCGGCGACTATGATGGTCTGGCCATCCGTTCGTCGACCCGCGTGACCAAGGAAGTGCTGGACGCCGCCACCAACCTGAAGGTCATTGGCCGCGCCGGTATCGGCGTCGACAACGTGGACATCCCCTATGCCAGCGCCAAGGGCGTTGTCGTGATGAACACGCCTTTCGGCAACTCGATCACCACCGCCGAACACGCGATTGCGATGATCTTCGCTCTGGCCCGCCAGATCCCCGAAGCTAATGAACAGACCCAAAAGGGCCTGTGGCCCAAGAACGGTTTCATGGGCGTGGAAGTCACCGGCAAGACGCTGGGCCTGATCGGCGCGGGCAACATCGGCTCGATCGTCGCCTCGCGTGCTCTGGGCCTGCGTATGAAGGTTGTGGCCTACGATCCGTTCCTGACGCCC
This sequence comes from Novosphingobium sp. 550D, assembly GCF_057401885.1. Lineage (NCBI taxonomy): Bacteria > Pseudomonadati > Pseudomonadota > Alphaproteobacteria > Sphingomonadales > Sphingomonadaceae > Novosphingobium > Novosphingobium sp. 550D. The sequence goes on from NZ_CM171613.1 coordinate 1,631,128, forward strand.
GAGCGCGCCGTGGAAATGGGCGTGGAAAAGGCCGACCTCGACACGCTGTTGGGCAAGGCTGACTTCATCACGCTGCACACCCCGCTGACGGCGGAAACCAAGAACATCCTGAGCCGCGAAAATCTGGCCAAGACCAAGAAGGGTGTGCGCATCGTCAACTGTGCCCGTGGCGGCCTGATCGACGAAGCGGCTCTGAAGGACGCGCTGGATTCGGGCCATGTGGCGGGCGCCGCTCTCGACGTGTTCCAGACCGAACCGGCCAAGGAATCGCCGCTGTTCGGCACCAAGAACTTTATCTGCACCCCGCACCTTGGCGCTTCGACCACCGAAGCTCAGGTCAATGTGGCGCTGCAGGTTGCTGAACAGCTTGGCGAATATCTGACCACGGGCGGCGTGACTAATGCGCTCAACGTGCCTTCGCTGAGCGCCGAAGAAGCCCCGAAGCTGCGCCCCTACATGGCGCTCGCTGAAAAGCTGGGCAGCCTTGTTGGTCAGCTCACCCCCTCGGCTGTGGCCCGCATTTCGATCCACACCGAAGGCGCGGCGACCGAATTGAACGCCAAGCCCATCGTGGCGGCCGTTCTCTGCGGCTTCCTGCGCGTGCAGTCGGCGACCGTGAACATGGTCAACGCTCCGTTCCTCGCCAAGGAACGCGGCCTTGAAGTGCGCGAAGTGAAGACCGAAAAGACCGGTGACTACCACACCCTCATCCGCGTCTCGGTCAAGACCGAAGCGGGCGAACGCTCGGTGGCCGGCACGCTGTTCTCGAACGCTGAACCGCGCCTCGTTGAACTGTTCGGCATCAAGGTCGAGGCCGAACTGGCCGGCGACATGATGTATATCGTCAACGAAGACGCCCCCGGCTTCATCGGCCGCATCGGTACGCTGCTGGGTGAAAACGGCATCAACATCGGCACGTTCAACCTTGGCCGCCGCGAAGCCGGTGGTGAAGCTGTGCTGCTGCTCTCGGTCGACAGCCCGGTTGCTGGCGAAGTGCTCGACGCTGCTGGCAAGCTGCCCGGCGTGAAGCGCGCCAAGGCTTTGGCGTTCTGATCTGAACGTTTGGGTTTGAAAGAATTGGGCGGGGTCTCTTCGGAGGCTCCGCCTTTTTCTTTGGGAACTTGCCTCCGGCGGGCAAAGGGACTCAGTCCCTTTGCAATCCCATTTTTGGGGTAGCGCCAAGATGGCCGCGCCGCAGGCAATATTCTTAAAGCCTGCGGCGCGGCCATCTCGCGCAAGGCTGAACCCGATGCGCAACGCAGACAGTAATGGGAGCGCGAGGGTCTAGACCCTCGCATTCACCCTTTCTTCCTGAACCAACCCCGGCTAAAGCCCGCCCCATGATGGACACCGAAACCCGCGATTTGCTGCCCGAGGGCCTCGAAGACCGCCTGCCGCAAGATACGGCGGCCGCCACGCGTATTACGCGCGCGATCATGGATGTGCTGGACAGCCATGGTTACGACCGCGTGCAACCGCCGGGGATCGAGTTCGAGCGCAGCCTTGCCAGCCGCATGGCGGGCATCGAGACGCGCCGCATGGTACGCTTCATCGATCCGGCCTCCCTGCGCATGATGGCGCTGCGCAGCGATATCACGCCGCAGGTGGGCCGCATTGCCGTCACGCGCATGAAGGACCGTCCGCGCCCGTTGCGTCTGGCCTATGCCGGACAGGTGACGACGATCAAGGGCGACGGCCTCGACCCCACGCGTGAGCGTTTGCAGATCGGTGCCGAACTGATCGGCCACGCAGGCACAGCGGCGGCGGGCGAAGTGGTGGCCGTGGCCATCGAGGCGTTGCAGGCCGCGGGCGCAACCGGGATTTCGGTCGATTTCACCATGCCGGGTCTGGTCGACGCACTGGCCGCCGGTCCCTGGCCGCTGACGCCTGCGCAATTGGATGCCGTCCGGCGTGAACTGGATGCCAAGGATGCAGGGGCGCTGGTTGCCGAAGGTGGCGCGGCCTATCTGCCACTGATCCACGCCACCGGGCCTCTGGATTCGGCCATCGCCCGTCTCGAAGCCTTGGCGCTGGGCGAAGTATTGGACGAACGCATCGCGGCCTTGCGCCAGATTGCCGCGCGTCTGCCTGCCGGTGTGCGCCTGACGCTGGATCCGACCGAGCGGCACGGGTTCGAATATCAAAGCTGGTTCGGTTTTCAGATCTTTGCCGATGGGGTTCAGGGCGCGGTGGCGCGTGGCGGTTCCTATTCGATTCTGGGCGAACCGGCGGAACCGGCGGTGGGCTTCTCGCTCTATCCCGATCCGCTGATCACCGCGCTGGCGGCCCAGGAATCGCCGCGTGATCTGTTGTTCCTGCCGCTTGGCCATGATGCTGCCGCTGCGGCGCGTCTTCGCGCCGTGGGCTGGCGCACGGTTGCCGCGCTGGGCGATTGCTGTGAAGCCGATCAGCTTGGCTGCACCCACCGGCTTGAGGGCGGCGAGGTCGTCGCGCTTTAATCGGAATGGCGCGCGGCATCGAAACGGCCGCGCGCATTTTCCACTTCGCTTAAATGCGCCTCGGCCCATTGCCACACCCCGCAAAAGGCCGCGCTCAAACTATGGCCCAGCGGGGTCAGCGTGTAATCTACACGCGGCGGGATGACGGGATGGATTTTCCGCGTCACCAACCCATCGCGCTCCATCGCGCGCAGCGTTTGCGTCAGCATCTTCTGGCTGATCCCCGGCACCGCGCGGCCCACCTGGGTAAAGCGCAAGGTGCCGCCTTCCTCCAGCACCTCCAGAATCAGCAGCGTCCATTTGTCGGCCACCCGCCCGATCAGATCATTGACCAGCGCATCGACACGCGGGTCGGTGGGGGGATAGTTGCGGCCATGCTCTGGGGGAAAGTCACTCTCCATCGGGTAAGTATAAATATTTTACGTGCCTTCTTCAATGCGGAGAGCAAAGGCGTAGATGGATTGTCGCACTTTCCACAGGAGACATCCCATGCAGACCAGCGGCAACACCATCCTCATCACCGGCGGCACATCGGGCATCGGACGCGCGCTGGCCGAAAGGTTTCATGCGGGCGGCAATCAGGTCATCATCGCCGGGCGGCGTCAGGGGCTGATCGACGAGATTACGGCGGCCCATCCGGGCATGGCGGGCTTTACCCTCGACATCGATGATCCTGCCGACATTGCCCGGTTCACGGATCAGGTGATCGCGGCCTATCCCTCGCTCAATGTGTTGATCAACAATGCGGGCATCATGCGGTTTGAAGATGCCACATCCGCGCGCGACCTGTCCGATGCGGAAGGAATGATCACGTCGAACCTGCTCGGCCCGATCCGCATGACGGATGCGTTGATCGAGCATCTGAAAACACGGGCCAATGCCGCGATTATCAATGTGACTTCGGGGCTGGCCTTTGTGCCTCTGCTGTCCACGCCCACCTATAATGCGACCAAGGCGGCGCTTCATTCCTATACGCTGGCCCTGCGCGCCTTGCTGGCCGGACAGGTGGAGGTGATTGAGCTGGCCCCGCCCGCCGTCCAGACCGACCTGACGCCGGGGCAGGCGACGCGAGAGGGCTATCTGCCGCTGGCCGATTTTATCAACGAGGTCATGGATCTGTTCGCCCAAAACCCCACGCCGCCCGAAATCAATGTCGAGCGCGTGCAATTCCTGCGCCGCGCCGAAATCGAAGGGCGGATGGATCAGACCATCGCCATGATCAACGCGCTTTAACGCCCGACAATCGCCTTGATCCAGCGGTCCACCACCGGCGTTGCGGCATAATCGGGATCGCCCAGCCGCCGGTTGATCTCGACATGGCCGCGCAGTCCGGTTCCCTCGAATGTCTGGGTTTCCACCTGCGCGCCGGCCTGGCGCAGCGCCTCGGCCAAGGCCTTGGCCTGCGCCAGGCCGTCCTGACGCTGGACATTGATGAACAGGAACCGCGACGCATTGGGCGCGGCGGCATAGGTGATGGGCGATAGGTCACGCTGGCGGGCCGGATCTTCGCCAAAGGCTTGGGTATAGCGGCCCTTCATATACTGCCCCGCCGCCGCCATTTGCGTGGGCACATCATAGGCCGCCCCGTCAATCGGCAGGACGCCCGCCAGATCGGCCTGCGACAATCCCACCCGCGCCAGATAGCGTTCATCCGTTGCCAGCAGAGCCACCAGATGCGCGCCCGCCGAATGGCCCATCAGGATGATCCGGCGCCGGTCGATCCCCAATTTGCCCGCCTCCGCGATCAACCGGGCCAAAGCGGCGGCCACATCGCCCGCCTCGTCCTCGACACGAACTTGCGGAACCAGGCGGTAATTGATGCTGGCAAAGGCATAGCCGAGCGAGGTGTAATGCGGCGCTTTCCATCCGCCTGTGGCATTGTCCTTGTTGCCCTGTGTCCACCCGCCGCCATGGACAAAGACCACCAGAGGGGCGGCCCCATTGGGCTTGGCGGGCGGGGTGAAATCCATATTCTGCATCGGATCGGGGCCATAGGCGATGGTCTGATGCGCCGGGGCCGGGGGTGCGGGCGGACCCTTGTGCGCATTTTTTGTCATGCGGCGCATCAGCATCGCGCCCATCAGGAATTGGGCATCGGCGGGCACCGAAACCGCCAACATGGCCGAGGCCGCGGCCGCGGCCATGATGCGGGGCAGAATAGGTTTCATCATCGCATTTCCCAGATTGATGCCCCAGATTATGCAGCCCCGACCGACGCGGCCAGCAAAGAGTTGTGACGAAGCATGACATGGGGGCCGGATTCAACATTGACGGCGCGCCTCTGTCTGGCTAACGGCGCACGCGCATAGCGGGGCGCTCGTGCCCCTTTCTGTCCCATCCGCTGCGCCGAGTCCTGTCGAAGGGCGCTTCTGGATTTACTTGGCAGGGTGAGGGATTCTATCCATGGCAAATGTGACCGTTGTCGGCGCCCAATGGGGTGACGAGGGCAAAGGCAAGATCGTTGACTGGCTGGCAAGCCGCGCCGACGCAGTGGTGCGCTTTCAGGGTGGCCATAATGCGGGCCACACGCTGGTTGTGGGCGAAAAGGTGTACAAGCTTTCGCTGCTGCCCAGCGGCATTGTGACCGGCACGCTCTCGATCATCGGCAATGGCGTGGTGCTCGACCCCTGGGCGCTCAAGGCCGAAGTGGAAAAGCTGGAATCGCAGGGCGTCGTCATCAACCGCGAGAATTTCGCGATTGCCGAAAACTGCCCGCTGATCCTGCCGATGCACCGCGATTTGGACGGGTTGCGCGAAACGGCGGCGGGTGCGGGCAAGATCGGCACGACCGGTCGCGGCATTGGTCCGGCCTATGAAGACAAGGTCGGTCGCCGCGCGATCCGCGTTTGCGATCTGGCGCATCTGGACGATCTGGACCCGCAGCTTGACCGCCTTTGCGCGCATCACGACGCATTGCGCGCCGGTTTCGGCCAGCCTGCGGTCGATCGCGCCGCGCTGATCGCCGAGTTGAAGGAAATTGCGCCCTTCGTCCTGCAATTTGCCGAACCGGTGTGGAAGCGGTTGAACACGGTGAAGAAGGCGGGCGCCCGCGTGTTGTTCGAAGGCGCGCAGGGCGTGCTGCTCGACGTTGACCACGGCACCTACCCGTTTGTGACGTCCTCGAACACGGTGTCGGGCACGGCGGCCAGCGGTTCGGGCATGGGCCCGTCCTCGGCCGGTTTCGTGCTGGGCATTGTGAAGGCCTATACGACTCGCGTCGGTTCGGGTCCGTTCCCGACCGAGCTGGAGGACGAAGTGGGCCAGCGTCTGGGCGAGCGTGGCCATGAATTCGGCACCGTCACGGGCCGCAAGCGCCGCTGCGGCTGGTTCGACGCCGTTCTGGTGCGCCAATCTTGCGCCATTTCGGGCGTAACCGGCATTGCGCTGACCAAGCTCGACGTTCTGGACGGGTTTGAAAAGGTCAAGATCTGCACCGGCTATCGTCTGCGTGGAAAGGTTTTGGATTACTATCCCTCGCATGCCGCCGATCAGGCCGCTGTGGAACCGATCTATGAAGAAATGGACGGTTGGCAGGATACGACCGCTGGCGCGCGTTCGTGGGCCGATCTGCCCGCACAGGCGATCAAATATATCCAGCGCGTGCAGGAATTGATCGAAACGCCGGTCGCTCTTGTTTCGACCAGCCCGGAACGTGAAGACACGATTCTGGTGCGCGATCCCTTTATCGATTGATATTGATTTCAAGGGTTTGCAAAATGGCCGCTCGATTGCCCATGGGGTGATCGGGCGGCCTTTTTGATTCCGACCTTCGGTTTAATAGGTCCAAAACGGAGAGTTTGTTCTCATTCGTTTTCTTAATGTTCCTTTTTTGATCTTGACGTCGTTCCGCTTTGTTATAGTTTCTACGTATTCCTACAGAGTTACCCAGACGAACGGAGTCGGTCATCATGTACAATGCGCCCCAGTCGGGATTTTCTTACGCCGGTCTTTCTGACGCTGCTGACGATTTTTCTTACGGTTCGACCCATGATGTTTCGGGCCTGCGGATGAAGGTTTCGATCTTTGCCGACCGGGCGCATCTGCGCGACCAAATGCGCGAAGATGCCGAAGGTGCCGGTTTCCGTCTGGCCGAGGCCAGCCCGATTGCCCGCCTGCTGTCGGGTGAATCGATGCCGCTGGGCGATGTGGTTTTGCTGGATTGCCCGGTGGTGGATGCCGAAGTGATGGCGGCGCTGTCGCGGCTTGATATCCGTTCGGCCCATACCGGTGCGGCGCTGGTGGTTTCGACCAGCGTGGATGCGCTTGACGATGTCTTTGCCTGCCTTGATCAATCCGAACCGCAGATTTTGGTCGCGCCCAGCCGGGCCGAACGCCTGATCGCGCTGGGTCAGGTCATGGCGCGTATGCCCGCCAAAAAGGTGCGCGAATTGTCGGACGAGGACCGCATGGTCCTGCTGCGTCTGACCGAACAGGTGACGCAGATTGGTGAAAGGCTGAACACGTTGTCGCCCGGCATGGGCGGCGGCGCCCCCGCGCAGGCCACCCCGGCGCAGAACAATGCTGCATTCCGTTTCGATCCCGCGCGCAAGGATGTCGCCGGTGACAAGCTGGTCGCCCCGGCCCGGCCCGAAATGCCCGATCCGCGCATGGTCCGCCGCGTGATCCGCCAGCGCCAGATGCGCGCGCGCTTCTTTGATGGTGATCTCTTTGCTGATCCCGCATGGGACATGCTGCTCGATCTGACCGCGGCCCACGTGGAAAAGGCCAAGGTGTCGGTCACCAGCCTGTGCATCGCGTCAAGCGTACCGCCGACCACCGCGCTGCGTTGGATCGGTCAGATGACCGAGGCAGGTCTGCTCAAGCGGATTGAGGATGAATCGGATCGCCGCCGCGCTTTCATCACGCTGACCGACAAGGCGGCCGATGCGATGGCGGCCTATTTTTCCGAACTGGGTAATTCGCCCCAGCGTCCTGTTTGACGGGAAAGGGGGGCGTCAAGCCCCCGGCGGTTCAGTGTGAAATCGGCGGCTTGGGGGTAAAGCTGAGGCGGATCGGGACGATTTCCCCATTACGTTTCAACCGAAATCGCAGGCTCGCCTGCTGCTTGGGATCGTTCAGCGCCTTTTCCATTTGCGGCCCCTGTGCTTGCGGAATGAAAAGGCGCCCCTCGATGGGCACGGTGCCGGCTTGAACGGTGCCAGGGCGGTATAGGGGTGTACTGGCAATGCCGTTACAGGCGGAGGCATCATCGCCCGTCATCAACCTGGTCGCGCGGCGGATGCTGGGCGCTTCGCCTTCGATGCAGAGGCGGGTGGCGGGAGAATTGCCCTCTGCCGTTCCGATCAGGGGATCTTCGGGCCAGACATAGGTGAAGCGGACATAGTGGCCCCGCAACAGGTCGCGCGGGTCATATCCGGTGACGGCAACGTCCCATTCCACACCCTCGGCGGCCGATTGGCGAGTGGTCTGCCAGCAATAGGCAAGGCCCACAAGGGGGAGCAGGATGGTCAAACCGCGTAGGAGTGCGCGCATCAGCCTTGCTCCTGCATCGGGGCAAATCGGCGAGACACGCGCATTGCGCCCCACGCCACGCCAAGGATCAACACACCGCCCAAGATCAGGCCCAACCCGCTGGCCAGCAATCCACCGGCCTCCTCAAAGGCGAGGATGATGAGGCGCAGCGCCACGCATCCGACCGCGATCTGAAAGGCCCAGCGTGCCTGTGCGTGCAGGGCGGCACCGGCCAGCCCCGCCCACAAGGCCATGAACAACAGGCCGACCATCAAGCTGTGCCCCGCCAAACGATCCGCCGCCAGAATGGACAGCGCCAACATGCCCAGCGCCGCAGCGCTGGCCTTTCCCAAAACGCTGCGGTCGGCCATCCACAATGCCGCCCCTGCAAGGCCGAGCATGGCGGCCGAGGCCACCAGAGCCGCATCGACATTGCCTTGCGGATCGGTGCGGGACCAATCGCCAAAGCCGGTGGAGATGACGAACAAACTGACCGTGCCGACGCCATAGCCAAAGCCGATAAAGGCCAATTGCCGCCAGAACCCAGCCCGCGCGGAATTGCGCCCAAACCAGGCCCCAAACGGCGCCAGCATGACCGGAAGGCTGCATTCAATGGCCGCGCGGATGACGCCGGGACCGGGTTGTCCGGGCCAAAAGCCCAGCGCAGCATCGCCAAATCGCATCCATGGCAGGGCGATACACCCCGCGCCCAGAGTGGCGGCCGACAGCCATCCCTGACCTGAGGCCAGAAACAGAGGGGCAAAAAGCGCCAGCCACAGGCCAATGGCCATCCAAGTCGGCGATGTGGTTTGATAGACCTGACCGACATGGCCCAGAAATCCCAGACCCAGCGCGGCATACACGAAAATACCGGCCTCGCCCCAGCGGCGCGTCCTCTCGCCACCCGGCGCCAGCAAGGCCCAAAGCGCAGCGCCCAATCCGACCATCAGCGCGCCATGCAGCGCAAGGCGCGTTTCCCCATCAATCGCCGCCCAATTGGCCGCGACCAATGAAATCACCCCCAGCCCGATCGACAGCGCCGCCACGCCCACAACCGCCCAGATCGCCAATGGTCGGCTATGCTGCGCTTCCCATGCGCGGATGCGGTCTGCGGCGGCGGCATCGATCAATCCCGCTGCAACCCATGCCTTCAGTTTGCGTTCAGCCATAAAATCATCATGCTGTGGCCTCAGTAAAGGTCAAGCTAACGTGGCAAAGAAGTTACCGTGAAAAGGGGCGATGCAATGAACAGGCGGCGTTTGGTGAATTTGGCTCCCGTGCTGTTGGGCGCATTGGGCGCTGTATATGCGGCCCCGGCGATGGCCGCCGCGCCCAATTCGGCGCAGGGTCAGGTGTCAATCACCATTTATAACAATGATCTGGCATTGGTTCAGGACCTTCGCCAACTGGATTTGCCCAAGGGACGTGCGGTGCAGGAATTTGCCGATGTCGCGGCGCAAATCCGCCCGGAAACCGTCACTATCGCCGCCCCCGGCGCAGGCGTGGTTGAGCAGAATTTCGACTACGATCTTCTCAGCCCCGAAAGGCTGGTGGACAAAGGCGTCGGGCAACAGGTGACGATTATCCGCACCAACCGCGCCACCGGCGTTGAAACGACCGAGCGCGGCACGATTCTGGCCAATAACAATGGCACGCTGGTCCAGATCGGTAATCGGATCGAGGTGCTGGGCGATATGGATGCGCGGTTGGTCTTCGATACTCTGCCAGAGGGCCTCAAGGCGCGCCCGACGCTTTCGGTCACGCTGGATGCGGCGCAGGGCGGGCGGCGTCCGGTGTCGCTGTCCTATCTGTCGCGGGGGTTCAGTTGGAAGGCCGACTATGTCGCCATGTTCGATGAAAAGGCGGGCAAACTGGATGTACAAGGCTGGGTGACGCTGAACAACACCAGCGGCACATCCTATCCGGCGGCGAAATTGTTGCTGGTGGCGGGCGCGGTGGGTGATGGGGCGGAACAGCCCCGTTTCCGCCCGGCCCGCCCCATTGGCGTCGTCGGCACACAGGCCGCCCCGCGCGAACAGGTGGGCGATTTCTACCTCTACCCCATCGCCAACCCGACGACCTTGGCGCAGGCGCAGCAAAAGCAGGTCAGCTTTCTGGACGTAAAGGGCGCGGCGGCACACAAATCCTATTGGTATCGCAACGCATGGCTGGCCACGCAGGATGAAGCGCAGAGCTTTGCCAGCGTCCTCAATTTCTCGACCGGGCGAGAGGCCGGGCCAGACAACAAGGGTTTGGGTGACGCGCTGCCCGCCGGGACGGTGCGCGTCTATATGCGCGATGCCACCGGCGCCCCGCAATTCGTGGGTGAAGACAATATCACCCACACGCCGATGGGCTCGATCCTTGCGCTGAAAACCGGTGATGCGTTTGATGTGAAGATCCAACCCACGGTCGAAAAACGCGAGAAGATCGATTCCACCGAATGGGAACGCGTCGCCCAATACCGCATCACCGCCGATGGCAAGGCGCAGAATGTGACAGTGGACGCGCCCAAGACCTTCTGGCGCACGCATATGGCCTATCGCCTGACCAATGCGCGGGCGGTGCCGGTGACGGTTGAAGTGGTGCAGGCGGGGCTGGATCGCGGGTGGCATGACACGCGCATTTCCGCCGAAAGCGTCCGTGGCGAACAACGCAATGCCGATGAACGCGTCTGGAAAATCACCATCCCGGTGCAAGGCTCGGTCAATCTGACCGCGCAGATCGATACGCGGTATTGATCGTGCGATACAGGATTGCGCTGGGGGCGGCGCTTTTGGCCTCGACGCCGGTTTCGGCCCAACAGGTCGTGACATCCGCCGCCCCGGCCAAGGTGGCGGTGACGATCTATCGCGCGCCCGATCGCGGGGCCGATACGCCCATCGACCCGGAATGGCTCGAAGGCTATGCGCTGATTTCCGAGGAGCGCGAGGTGACGATCCCGGCGGGCGATGCCACGATCCGGTTTGAAGGCGTTGCGGCCGGGATGATGGCCGAAACCGCGATTGTCGAAGGGCTGGGCGCGGGGGTTTCGGAAAAGAACCTTGATGCGCAATTGCTGTCGCCGCGTAATCTCTATGGGCGCGCCTTTGGCCGCCCGGTCACTCTGCGCCGAACGGATGCCAAGGGGCGCGTGCATGAGGAATCCGCGATCATCCGTTCCGCCCCCGATGGCGCGGCGATTGTCCAGACCAAATCCGGGTTCGAAATCGCCAGTTGCGGCGGGTTGAAGGATGCCATTGCCTATGACGGCCTGAGCGAAGGGTTGAATGCGCGGCCCACGCTTTCCATCGCCACCCATGCCGCCACGGCGCAAAAGGCGCGGGTGAAACTGTCCTATCTGGCATGGGGTTTTGATTGGCAGGCGCATTATGTCGTCAAACTGGCCCCCGGTGCGCGTGAGGCGGAGATGACCGCGTGGGTCACGCTGGCCAATGGCGACACGACCGGATTTGCGCAGGCGCAGGCCGCGGTGGTGGGCGGAAAGCCGGCCTTTGACGAAACGCGGGAACGCGGGGAGGAGCCGGAAGAACTGGTGTTGCATTGTCAGCTTTCGCCTGTTGTTCCCTCCCCCATGGTTGCGCCGCCCTTGTCTGCGCCTCCACCGGCGGTGATGATGGAGGCCGACATCATGGTCACGGGGAGCAAGCGCATGATGGCCCCGGTGGTCGTGAAAGAGGAAGTGCTGGGCGATCTGCGTCTCTATCGCGTGCCGATGCCGACCGATGTGGCGGCCCATGGGCAAAAGCAGGTGGCGTTGATGGCGGCGCGTCGGGTGAAACTGGCCCTCATCCACCGCGCCGATGTGAATGCCGGTGATGAAGAAGAGGCGGACCAGCAGGCGCGCCTTCGCCTTCGGATGGAAAACCGCAAGCTCGACGGTCTGGGCCTTGCTCTGCCCGCAGGGGGCGTGGCGGTGGTTCAGCAGGTGGGCACGGCGGCCTTGCCGGTGGGCGCGGGGGCGATGGAGGACAAGGCCGTGGGCGAAACGGCCAATGTCGAGATTGGCGCGTCGCCCCAGGTCCATCTGGCAACCCGGACAAGGCGGATCAGCGACCGCGTGGTGGCGATCACCGCCACGGCCACCAATGCCAACCGTTGGCCGGTCCGATTCGAATCGCAACAGCTTCTGCCCGATGGCGCGCGGATCGTTGCACCTTCGACAAAGCTGGGACGACAGGATGGCCACGCCCTTTGGGCCGCGACCATTCCGGCAGGGGGCAAAGTCACGTTAAGTTATCGATTGCAAATGCCCCGTTGATGCCGCGTTGAAATGCATGGGCATTTTGGCCCATGCCGTCGCCAAATCCGCCAATTCCCGCGCAAATCGCAAGGTTTGGTGCGCATTTTGCACGCGCAAAATGGGCCATCAGCCTTGCGTGCAACTGCACAAATTGGCAATGGCGTCCAATCTGTATATATTCCATACAGTCATTGGCACTACCACCCAGAAAGGTCCCCCCAAGCCGTGCTCGACACTCGCGCTCCTCGTCGTCGGTTGAACGATGTTGATGTTTCGGAAATCGACATGCCCGAAAACGATGGGCTGGCGGGCGCGATCAATACGGCGGGGCTGGAAAGCCTGCTGGGGTTCAATCTGGGCATTGCCTATGCCGCGCTCTCGTTCGATCTGGACCCGGCGCTGCGCCTGATGGATCTGACGCCCAAGCAGACCTCGATCCTGTGGCTGGTTCAGGCCAATCCGGGCGTGACGCAATCGCAATTGGCGCGCCTGTTCCGCATGCGCCGCGCCACCATTCACCAGATGATCGCCAGCCTGACGCGCAAGAATCTGCTGGTTCTGGAAAGCATTGAAAGCGACCGCCGCGCACAAGGCCTGTTCATTACTGAAGCGGGCAAACTTGCTCTGGCCGAGGCGCAAAAGGTTGTGGTGCCGATTGAAAACGCCTTTGCCGGTGTTCTGACCGAGGCGGAAATGGGCATGGCGCTGGAATTGCTGCAAAAGATTCAGGCCGGGCGCAAGCTGGGCTAATCGCCCGCAAGGCGGCGCAACTGTTCCATCCTTTCGCGCGGGACCGGCACGCCTTCGGCCATGGCCCGCGCCCTTGCGGCAAATCGGCGATCACCGGGCAGGCGTTCCTGTCCCGCCTCGGACAGAGCGCGCAGCATCACCTCGACCCTTGCAGTAAAGCCGTCAAGCGATGCGCCCCGCGCCGGATCGATCAGGATTAACACCTGTCCGGTACAGGGCGTTTGCGCGCCGGGATGGGCGGACCAATCGACCTCATGCGAAAAGGCCCCGCCGGTCAACGCGGCGGCCATGATCTCGATCATCAGCGCAATGGACGCCCCCTTGTGCCCACCAAAGGCCAGCAAGGCCCCGCCATCCAGCACGGCGGCGGGATCATCGGTCGGCGCGCCCGATGCATCCACCCCGGTGCCGGGGGGCAGGGTGCGGCCTTCGCGCCGCGCGATCTGTACATCGCCATGCGCCATGGTCGAAACGGCCTGATCGAACACTAAAATGCCCCCATCCTCTCGCGGCGCGGCAAAGGCCAGAGGGTTGGTGCCATAGACGGGGCGCTGTGCCCCTTGCGGCACCACCACCGCCATGGAATTGACCATGGACAGCGCGACCAGACCTTGGCGGGCAAAGGGTTCGACATCGGGCCACAGGGCGGCGAAATGATGCGACCTGCTGATTGCAACGACACAGGCACCATGCGTGCGCACCCGTTCCATCGCGATCGGCGTGACCAGCGCCAGCGCCGACTGGGCAAAGCCATTGGCCGCATCCACGCGGATCAGCGAGCCGCCATCATCCCTGATGACCGGGGCGGCGGCGCCATCCACCCACCCGCTTTGCAAGGTGGAGACATAGCCCTCGATCCGGAACAGCCCATGGCTATGCGCCGCATCGCGTTCGGCCCCCGCGCAATTTTCGGCCAGAATGGCGGCAACCCGCGTGCTGCACCCATGCGCGGCAAAGATGCGGGCAAGTAAATTGACCAAATCGGCAAAGGGGATATGTTCCATGCCTCCATTGTGCGCGCCTCTTGTTCTTTAAGCCAGAGCGCCCCGCATACGCCATTTGCCCGATTGCCGGGCCCGCGCGCGCGTGGCCATTTGACCCTATAATAAAACAGGGGTGATTACCGATGCCGCTCGATCTGGACGACTTGCGCCGATTATATGCCGGGGCCGGAGGGGCCGATATTCACGACCCCCATTTCCGCGAAGTGGCCGGGTTGAATTTCAAGGATGGCGATAAACGCCAGTGGCCCTTTGCCAATCCCTCCACCCTGTTGGGCGCGCCTTATATGGCGGGCGGGCTGAATTACGAGATGTTGCGCGGGCTGGATGTGGCGTTGATCGGGGTGCCGATGGATCTGGGCGTCACCAACCGGCCCGGTGCGCGCTATGGCCCGCGCGCGGTGCGGGGGGTGGACCGGATCGGGCCGTATGAACATGCGCTGCGCGTGGCGCCGATGAACCATTTGCGCGTCGCCGATGTCGGCGATGTGCCGATGCAAAGCCGCTATGATCTGGCCCAATGCCATGCCGATATCGAAGCGGCCTATCGCACCGTGGCACGCACGCGGGCGATTCCCCTGTCGGTGGGGGGCGATCATTCGATCACGGGTTCGATCATGAAGGGCCTTGCCGAAAGGTGCGGGCCGATGGGCATGGTCCATATTGACGCCCATTGCGACACGGGCGGCATTTACGAAGGGTCGAAATTCCACCACGGCGCCCCTTTTCGCGAGGCGGTTCTGGCGGGCGTACTGGACCCGAAACGCTGCATCCAGATCGGCATTCGCGGCGGCGCGGAATATCTCTGGGAATTTTCCTATGCCAGCGGCATGACCGTCATCCATGCCGAGGATGTGCATGAGCGCGGCGTGGCATGGGTGATTCAAAAGGCGCGCGAAGTGGTGGGCGATGGCCCGACCTATGTCACCTTTGACGTGGACGGATTGGACCCCGCCTTTGCCCCCGGCACCGGAACGCCCGAGGTCGGCGGGCTTTCCACGAGGGAGGCGCTGGCCATCCTGCGCGGGATGGCGGGCATCGATATCATCGGCGGCGATGTGGTCGAGGTCGCCCCCGAATATGACACCGGCACCATCACCGCACAGGCCGGGGCGCAGATGTTGTTCCAATTGCTCTGTCTGGTGGCGCTTCGTACATGACAATGGGCCTCGCTCGCCGGATCACCGCGCCGGGCTATTTCGTGCTGGCCTTTGGCACGATTGTCGGTTCGGCGTGGATGGTGCTGATGGGCGAATGGGTTGCCCCGGCCGGGCCAGGCGGGGCGATGCTGGCGTTCATTGCGATGTGCGTGATGATGGTGCCGATGGCGGGGGCCTATGCCGAATTGATGGCGCGGGTGCCGCGGGCGGGATCGGAATCGGTCTTTGTCGAGGCGGCCTTTGGCGGATGGGCGGGGTTTTTTACCGGCTGGTTCCTGACGCTCTATTTCATCGGGATCTGTGTGTTCGAAGGTCTGACCTCGGCATGGTTTCTGGGCAATCTGATCCCGCCGCTGGGCCGGGTCGTGCCGCTCTATACTCTGTTTGGCAAAGTGATTTCGGCGGTCGATCTGGTGGTGGGCCTTTCGGGCGTCGCGCTGATGACCTTCCTTAACGCCAGCGGGGCAAGGCTGGCGGTGGGGTTTCAGAAGCTGGTCACCTTTTCCTTCCTCGGCGCTTCGGCCCTGCTGGCGGGGCTGGGCCTGATGCGCGGCAATGTGTCGCATTGGCAGCCTTTATTCACCCCCGCGCATCATGGCGATTCGCTGGTGTTGGGGCTGATTTCGCTGATGCCGGTGGCGGTGATGTGGCTCAATGGGTTTCAGCCCGCCGCCTCCGCTGTGGAGGAACGCGCCGAGGGCACCAGCTTTGCCAGCGTGGCCCGCGCGATGATGTTGGCCGTGGTGGTGGCGGCGCTGTTTTACAGCGCGATGATCGCGGCGTCCTCGGCGCTGGTGCCGTGGCGTGAATTGACCACCGGGGCCTTGCCGGTGGCGGCGGCTTTTGACCATGCGCTGCCCGACGGGATGGCGACGCGGGCCTTGCTGATTGTGGCGCTGGCCTCTTTGCTCAAGACATGGAACGCGATGCATCTGTCGGCCACGCGCGTCTTGTTGGCACAGGGGCGGGCCGGATTCCTGCCGCCCTTTCTGGCGCGGATCACGCCGCAACATGGCGCCCCGCGCAATGCGGCGCTGTTGGTGGGGGCCATTGCCGCGCTGGGCGTTCTGGCGGGCAGGGGGGCGATCGGGCCGATCATTTCGATGGGCACGATCTGCAACACCGCGATTGCGGCCATGGCCTTGCTGGCACTGTGGCGATTGCGGGGCATGCAGGGCGGGTTTGAACCGGCCTATCGCCTGCGCGGCGGGTTAAAGGTTCTGGCCCCCGTAGCGCTGGGCGCGGTGGTGGTGGCGGGGTTGGCGGTGTGGGAACCCTTTCGCCTCAGCCTTGGCCTGCCCTTGGAAATCATGCTGATGGCCGGGTGGGGCGCGATTGGGCTGCTGCTGGGCTGGTTTGGCAAGCGGTGACCGGCGCCTATGGCGCGGCGGCCAGCGCGGCGCGGTGGCCAAACACCATGGCGGGGCCAAGGTTGATGCCGCCCGCCGGATAGTGCCCCCCCATGATGCTGGCCATATCGGCGCCTGCGGCAAACAGGCCGGGGATGGGCGATCCATCGCCGCGCAGCACACGCGCATCGGCATCGGTGCGCAATCCGGCAAAGCTGCCAAAGCTGCCCGGAATGACCTCGACGGCATAGAACGGGCCATGTTCGATGGGGGCGACATTGGGGTTGGGCGCTCGTTCCGGGTCGCCCTGATACCGGTTATAGGGCGACCATCCGCGACCGAATTGTTCGTCGCGCCCTTCACGCGCACCCTTGTTATAGTCGGCCACGGTCTGCGCCAATTGCGGCGCAATGCCCAATTTCGTGGCTAACGCCTCAAGGGTCGGCGCGCGGTGGAGATAGCCGCTTTTCAACCAATAGCCCATCGGCAAGGGACCGGGGCGAACAATGCCCAGACCCCAGCGCCGGATAAAGGCATGGTCACAGATCATCCATGAACGCGCCACCTCGCCATCGGGCGTCGCGGCCAGAAGGGCGCGGACATAATCGTGATAGCCATTGGCCTCATTCACGAAACGGCGACCATCGGCGCGCACGGCAATGACGCCGGGTTTGCCGCGCTCGATAATATGGGGGAAAATGCCGCGCGTGCCATCGGGCCATGTCACATGGCTGACCGGACACCACGCGCCATTGGCGGCCAGATCATCGACAAAATCGGCCCCCAATGGCCGGGCCAGCGCCAGTCCCGCACCATCGGCCTCGGGCACGGCCAGCGTTTCGTGGTTATCCGCATGGGGGAAATATTGCGCGCGCAGGGCCGGACTGGCCGAAATGCCGCCGGTGGCTAGAACAACGCCTCGCCGGGCATGGATGATTTCGCGGCCATGGGGTGTTTGCAGGGCGGCGCCGGTGACGCGCCCATCGCTGTGGATCAATTCGACGGCTGGCGACGACACCATCCATCGCGCGCCATGCCGGTCGGCCAGTTCAAACAACCGTGCAATCAAAGCCACGCCGTTGAGCAACGTCGTCGCTCGCCCGTAACGCGCCATTTCCCAGCCATGACGTAGCAGACGCCGCGCCACATGGGCAAAGGCCGCCGGCCGCCGCGTAGCGTTAAGGAACGCGCCCAGATCCGGCCCCGCCTGTATCGGCATGCCCTGAAACGATGTTTCCCGCTTGGTCAGGCGCAACAGGTTCAGTTTTTCGCCCAGCACGCTTGCATCATAGGCCGCCGCGATCAGGGATCGTCCGCCCGTGCCTGCGCCGGGTTGATCGCCATAGATGTCGCAGATCCTGTTGCCCGCCTCGAACACGAAACCGTGTTGGGTCAGAAAGGACACCATCGACGGAGCCGTATCGATAAAGGCGTCAATGCGCGCCGGATCGAACCGATTGCCCAGCACGGCGGCAAGGTAATCACGCGGCGCCTCTCGCGGTTCGACAATGCCCGCCGCCACGGCCAGTTCATTGCGCGGCAGCCACATCCAGCCGCCCGACCACGCCGTCGTCCCGCCCAACACCGGCGCGCGTTCGGCAACGATAACGTCAAGGCCATTAATCGCCCCGGTCGCCGCCGCGCAAAGCCCCGCCGCGCCCGACCCGATGACCAACAGGTCGCATTCAGCCATGCTGTCCCGCCTTTTCCAGAACGCGCCGCATTGCTGTGATGGCCAAGGCGGCGCGTTCACGCGGGCCGACGCCGTTCAGCCGCAAACGGTCCGCCGGAATTTCCAGACTGATGGGCAGGGTGGGATAACGGGCGAGAATGCCCAGCATGTCGATCTCGCCTTCGCCGGGGAACAGGCGGTTGGCGCGGGCTTCGGCAAGGATGGCGTCCATGTCGGGGATCGGCCCGGCAATGTCGCATAGTTGCAGATAGGAGATGGCCGGATCATCCGCGACCAGTTCATCGACCGTGCCGCCCGAACGAACGAGATGGAAAGAGTCGATCAACATGGCAACGCCCCGCAACCCCTGCGTCCGCACTCTTGCCGCGGCCAGATTGGGCGCATGGGTCCATGGCATGAATTCCAGCGCCACCACCGCGCCCACCGCATCGGCAATCTCGCCCATGCGGCCCAGATTGTCGCGGCTGCGCGATGGATCGGGGTCATTGTCGGCGACAAGGATACGCGCCGCCCCGACGGTTGCGGCATAATCGGCGGTGGAGCGCACCAGATCCCAATCGATCGCATCGGTCAGGCGCAGGATTTCCACATCCAGCACGCCCACCCCTTCGCCCTTCAGCACGCGGGCGATTTCATCGGCGATTTTGGCATCGGCCAACATCGGCCAATGGGTTTCGGTAGGCGTTGCCGCCACGGGGCGCAGGCCGACATGGGAGTAACCACAGGCCGAAGCGATGCGGATCGTTTCCACCGGCCCCGCCTCCAGCACGGTCAGCGCGGCCAGCGAGATGGCCCGTCCGGGCTTGGCGGATGTCATTTGAGGCACCTTTTCATCAAGGTCCGAATTACCTCGGTCCGGCGTTCTTCGACAAAAGCGGGATTTTCGTAATCGACCGCAAAGATCGTGCCGAAAGTGTATCGGTTCGAATGGAAATGGAAACACAGCGCGCTGAGCGACATGTGCAGGTGTAGAGGGTTGACGTCCGGCGCAAAGACGCCCGATGCGATGCCGCGTTCCAGAATGCGGCGTGTAACGTCCAGCACCTTGGCCCGCTGCACCGTTTGATCATCGGCGGCCAGGTGGCTGCCCTGATCCAGATTTTCCGACATGATGATGCGGATGACATGCGGATTGGCGCGATGGGTATCAAAAGAAATGGCAATCAGCCGTTCCAGCGCATCGGCCGGATCCATCGAGTCGTAATCGATCGCCGTCTCGGCGCTGCGGAAATCGGCATAGGCTTTTGCCAGTACGGCGCGATACAGGCCCTCTTTACTGCCAAAGTAGTAGTAAATCATGTGTTTGGAAGTGGCCGTGCGCGACGCGATTTCTTCAACGCGCGCACCGTGAAGGCCGACACGGGCATATTCTTCGGTGGCCACCTGGAGGATGGCTTCACGGGTTGCTTCGGCATCGCGCTGTTTACGCTTTTTGCCATCTTGGTGGGCGGCGTTCATCGGCATTCTCTCCAAACCGTGGATTTATTTAAGCCCAAGCGGCAAAAGAATGCAATAACATTCCAACCAGTATGTTTGTTATTGACATACCAAACGGTCCGTATAGAACGGGACCGTCAAGTGGCTCGACGTGAGTCCTGTCGCCCATCGGGGTGATCGGATTGGGTGGGGCATGGATGAGGATTGCGATGCCCAACGGGGGTGCGAGCCAAAGATCGGTCGCATCGGGTTATCGTTGAATAGGGAGAGTGACTATGAAGGCGTTGCACGCCCAGATTTCGTTCGTCTCGATGGCATGCGCCATGGTGATGTCGGCTCCGGCCTTTGCGCAGGCGCCGGCGGCCGCCGAAAATGTCACCGGCGACATCATTGTGACCGCGCAAAAGCGCTCTGAACGTCTGCAGTCGGTTCCGGTTTCCATTCAGGCGGTCGAGGCGGCCACCCTGCAAAAGATGGCGATTCAGACGCCCAAGGAATTCGGCCAGATTTCGCCCACGCTGAACTTTCAGGCGGCTGACGAAGCGCGCCTGTTCAACTTCTCGATCCGTGGTATCGGCACCGAAACCTTCTCGGTCGGTGTGGAGCCTTCGGTGTCCACCATCGTTGACGGTGTGGTTTACACCCGCGTCGGCTCGATCTTTGACGGGTTGAACGATCTGGAACGCGTCGAAGTGCTCAACGGGCCGCAAGGCACGTTGCAGGGCAAGAACGCTTCGGCAGGCGCCGTGGTGATCGTGACCAAGGGGCCGGATCGCAAGAAACTGGGCGGCAAGGTCGAAGTCGTTGCGGCCCAGAACAATGAATATGGTGTCAACGCCATGTTGACCGGGCCGCTGTCCGATACCACCGCATTCCGCGTGTCGGGCTATTATCACACCGAAGACGGTCTGGTCATCAACAAGGCCACCAATTCGACGGTCAACAATTCGCAGTCCTATGGTTTCCGTGGCAAATTCCTGTACGAACCCTATGACGGCCTGACTTTTACGCTGGCGGGCGACTGGGCCTATCGCAAGGCCGATTGCTGCGGCGAACCGATCCGCGTAGGCGCGGCCAGCGGCAATGTGACGGCGGCCTTCACCGGCACGCCGGTCGGCCCGGACAATCGCTATGTCAATTTCGACACACAGCAGGTGGGCTGGCAAAAGAACCGCGGCGTTTCGCTGACCGCCGAAGCGCGCCTTGGCGAATATACGCTGACCAGCATCACGGCCTATCGCCAGTATCGCGACTTTGCGATCCGCGACCGTGACGGCACCAACGCGCCCTTTACCGGCGTGACGCCCCAGCAATTGTACAGCGCCACCAATCCCGGCATCACCGCCGACGCCGCGCTGGCCAAGATGCAGTCGCTGCTGCTCAACCCTCTCAGCTTTGCCTGCCGTACGACCAGCGGCAATCTGGTTTGCGGGGAAAGCAACAGCCTGGAAAAGAGCGACACGTTCAGCCAGGAAATCCGCCTTGCCTCGCCCTCGGGCGGCGTGGTTGATTACATCCTGGGTGCGTTCTACTACAACTCGCTGACCGAACGTGATCTGACCATTGGCGGCGTGCGTTCGAACATTGCGGGCAATGTCGTGTTCCCGACGCCCACCACGGTCACGGTGGCCAACCCGAACGCCTATGTGTTCGCCGACATGATCACCAAGGTGCGCAACATCAACACCGCCGCCTTTGCGAACATGAACATTCACGTGACGCCCAAGTTCACGCTAACGGGCGGCGTGCGTTTCGTGCATGACGAATTGCAGTGGGACCACAAGAAGGTGACCGGCCCCAATGGTGACCACATTGGTGCGGCCACGACCGGCGGCGCCAATGCCGGTACGCCCAACTGGAATTTCTATCGCACGTTCAGCGATGATGCCGTTCTGGGCCGCATCACCGCGCGTTATGAATTCAGCCGCGATTTCATGACCTATGCTTCGTTCGCCAAGGGGTACAAGGGACAGGCGGTGGATGCCGACATGTTCGTGACGGCGGCCGGCATGGCGGCTTTGCCCGCCGCGCCCGAAACCTCGACCTCGTATGAAGTGGGCGTCAAGGGCCAGTGGTTCGACCGCAAGCTGACCATCAACCTGACCGGGTACAAGACGACGTTTGACGGTTATCAGACCTCATCATCGGGCACGGACGGTTCGGGCGCGCCGGTTCTGCGTTCGGCGGGTAAACTCTATACCAAGGGTATCGAAGGCGACATCGTGCTGCGTCCCACGCCGCGCCTGCGTCTGTCGGGTAACTTCCTGTTCTCGAAGAACGAGTTTGGCGATCTGTTCATTTCGGCCACCACCAACATCAAGGGCGGCAAGCCTTTGAACGCGCCGGAAGCCAAGTGGGGCCTGACGGGCAGCTATGACTTGCCGGTGGGTTCGTGGGACATGAACGTGTCGTCCAACTATACGTGGACGGGCCGTACTTTGTTCACCAACCTGGCCGATGCCAACAATCCGAACTCGCCCTGGTGGCGTCCTTCGTTTGGGGTGGCCAATGCCTCGATCACCTTCACTTCGCCCGAAGGCAAGTACAAGCTCGGGCTCTATGTGAAGAACCTGTTCGACGAGCGTTATGTGGCCGGTATGCGCCGCATCTCCGGCTCGGTCGGCGGCGCCGGTGCGGTGGCTCAGGCCCTGCCGCGTGACTTCTACCGCTATGTCGGCGGTACGGTGTCGGTGTCGTTCTGATGCGTCTCTCACCGGACAGCCCCAACCCGGCGATTGCTGTGAAAGCGGGATTGCAGGGCGGGCTGCTCGGTGGGGGGGCGCCGTCCTGGTTGGGAACCGATTTGCCGGATGAAATCTGCTGCCGGCGGCTATTTTCTATTCTGCTCCCATGGCGCTGTGGATCAAACGGCGTATGGCGTAAACTTTCTTCCCTACCCTGACTGCCGGGAGGGCGGCTCATGTCCTCCCGGTCTTTCTTCCCTTCGAGATTGCGCCATGATCACATCTTCCAGCTTTTCCAGCCATGCCGTCGGCCTGATCGGACGCGGCATCGGGGCCAGTCGCTCGCCCGCGATTCATGAGGCCGAGGCCCGCGCTCTGGGCGTTCCTTTGACCTATCGCCTGTTCGATTTCGACGCGATGGGCTGGGATGATGCCGATCTTGGGCGCGTGGTGCGCATGATGGCCGACGTCGGCTATTCGGGCAGCAATGTGACCTTTCCCTTCAAACAGCAGGTCATCGACCATTGCGATGAATTGAGCGATCAGGCCCGCGTGCTGGGCGCGGTCAACACGCTGGTCTTTCGTGATGGCAAGGTGCGCGGCGAGAACACCGACTGGATCGGCTTTTCATGGCTGGTCGAACGCGCCTTTGGTTCCATTGCGGGCGCGTCTGTGGCCCAGATCGGCACCGGCGGCGCGGGCAGCGCGACGGCGCTTGCTCTGGCGCAATTGGGTGCGGGCGAGGTGGTTCTGTTCGACCCCGAGGCGGCGCGGGCGCAGCGTTTGGCCGACAGCCTGTCACAGGCGGTGCCCACTTGCCGCTTTACCGTGGCGGGTGATGTCGGCGCGGCGATTGCCCCATGCGCGGGCGTGGTCAATGCAACGCCGGTGGGCATGGCCAAATTGCCGGGTGTTCCGTTCGATCCGGCCTTGATGCGCGCGGATCAATGGCTGGCCGACATTATCTATTTCCCTTTGGAAACAGAACTGTTGGCGGCGGCCAAGGCACAGGGGCAAAGGGTGGCCAATGGCGTGTCGATGGTGGTAGGACAGGCCGCAGAAGCCTTTCGCCACATCACCGGCATTGCGCCTGATCGGGAACGCATGTTGGCGCATCTGTTGGCGGATATTGCCGGAGAACAGGCCGCATGACCCCCTCTTTCCGTTCCTCCATCGCCACGATTTCCATCAGCGGCACTCTGGCCGAAAAGCTCTCCGCCATTGCGGCGGCGGGCTATCAGGCGGTCGAAATCTTTGAGAACGATCTGCTCAGCGCCCCACAATCGGCGGTTGAGATCGGGGCGATGTGCCGCGATCTGGGGCTGGATGTGGCGATGCTGCAACCTTTCCGCGATTACGAAGGTTTGACGCCCGAATTGCGCGCGCGGGCCGAGGAACGGATGCGCCGAAAATTTGCGGTGATGGAGGATCTGGGCACCGATCTGGTCCTGCTTTGCTCGAATTGCTCGCCCCATGCGGCGGGGGATCGCGACACGCTCCTGTCCGATCTGTCCCGCATCGCCGGGATCGCGGGCGAACATGGCAAGCGCATCGCCTATGAGGCGCTGGCATGGGGCACCCATATTAACGATCACCGGGACGCGTGGAGCCTTGTGCGCGATGTCGATCACCCCGCGCTGGGCTTGACGCTCGACAGTTTCCATTCACTCTCGCGCAACATTCCCAATGCCAGCATCGGCGATATTCGCGCCGAAAAGCTGTTCATCGTGCAATGGGCCGACGCGCCGCGCCTGCAAATGGACCTGCTCAACTGGAGCCGCCATTTCCGCTGCATGCCGGGTCAGGGCGACTTTGCGCTGGATGAATTTGCCGCGCAATTGCTGCGCATTGGCTATGACGGCTATTGGAGCCTTGAAATCTTCAACGACCGCTTTCGCGCTGGTTCCGCCAGTCAGGTGGCGCGCGATGGTTTGCGGGGGCTGAAGGTCTTGCACGATGGCGCGGTGCGTTCGTTGGGCCGCACGCCCGAAATGCCCGCCGCCATCGCGCCGCGCGGCGTGGAGTTCATCGAATTCGCCGCCAGCCATGCCGAGGCCGAGGAATTCACCACCATCTTTACCGCGCTGGGCTTTGAACGCACCGGCCGCCACCGTTCCAAACAGGTTGAACGCTGGCAACAGGGCGGGATCAACCTTGTCATCAATTCCGAACCCGAAGGTCTGGCCCACAGTTTCGACATGGTCCATGGCGGATCGGTCTGCGCCATCGGCCTTGCCGTCGATGACCAATCCGCCGCCATCGCGCGGGCCGAGGCTTTGGACATCCCCCGTTTCAGCCAGAGCGTCGCCCCCGATGAATGGCAGATCCCGGCGGTGCGCGGGGTGGGTGGTTCGCTGTTCTATCTGGTGGATGCCGCCACCGATGCGGATATGTGGGCGCAGGAATTTCCCGATAGCACCCCCGCCGCGGCCACCGGCCTGACCCGCATCGATCATATTGCCCAGACGATGCAATATGAGGAAATGCTCAGCTGGCTGCTCTATTACACTGCGCTGTTCGATTTCGCCAAAACGCCCCAGCTTGAAATCTCCGACCCCATGGGCATCGTCTATTCGCAGGCCGTGGAAAGCCGGAACGTGGCCAAACCTTTGCGCTTTACGCTCAATGGTTCGATGGCGGCCAATGCGCTTTCGACGCGCTTCCTGCACAATTACTTTGGCGCCGGGGTCCAGCATATCGCCTTTGCCTGCGACGACATCTTTGCCGTGGCGGCGCGGGCCAAGGCGGCAGGCCTGCCCTTTCTGGCCATCGGACCCAATTATTACGAAGATTTGGAGGCCCGTTTCGGCCTGGATCCTGAATTGGTGGCGCGCATGGCCGAGCACAACATCCTCTATGACCGCGACGATGCGGGCGAATATTTCCAGTTCTACAGCCGCGCGGTGGCCAAGCGCATCTTTTTCGAAGTGGTCCAGCGGCGCGGCTATGACGCCTATGGCGCCACCAATGCCTCGATCCGTCTGAATGCTCAGGCCGCCCATCGCGACCCGGTGCAATTCTGATTTTGCAAGGATAGATCCCCAATGGCTTTCGTCTCTGCTGCTCCCGATACTGTCCATGACGCGGCCGTTGATGCGGCGGATGACCATTGGACGCGCAAGGCGATGGCCATTGTCGCGCTGTGCTTCGCGCTGAACATGGCCGATGGCATGGATGTGCTGGTCGTCTCCTTCATCGCGCCCTCGTTGCAGAATGAATGGGGCGTTTCGCCTGCCGAACTGGCCATCGTGTTCAGCACGGGGCTTGCGGGCATGGCGCTGGGCGGGCTGGGCCTTGCGCCCATGGCGGACCGGTTCGGACGGCGGCGTATGGTGGCCTTGGCCATGGCGTTGATGGCGGTGGCCATGGCGGTGTCCAGCCTGACCCATTCGGTGATGGAACTGGCCATTGTGCGCTTTTTCATCGGCACGGGGATCGGTACGGTGCTGGCCTGTATTTCGGCGATTGCCGCGCGCGTGGCCCCGCGCAAACATCGCAATTTTGCGGTCGGCGTGCTTCAGGCGGGTTATCCCATCGGGGCGATGTTCACCGGCTTCATCACCGCATGGGCGCTGCCCATCTTTGGCTGGCATGCGATCCTGTTGGGCACGGCGGCGGTTTCGGCGCTGCTGGTGCCGGTGATCCTCTCGGTCCTGCCCGCAGGATTGGACGCGGGCGCACCGGGCCAACAGGCCAGCATTGCCGAAGTGGTCAGCGGCACGCGCCGCGCCAATTCGATCCGCCTGTGGGTGGCGACGATTTGCGGCTTCATGGCGCTCTATTTCATCACCAGCTGGATCACGAAACTTTCGATCGAGGCGGGCCTGCCCCAGACGCAGGCGATCATCGCCAGCGCGATCTACAATTTCGGCGCCTTTGCCGGCACCGTGGCGATGAGCATTGCCGGAACGCGCTATGACGTGCGCCGCCTGTGCAGCGTTCTGTTGGCGGCGACGGCGGGGGTGTTCCTGTTCTTTGGCGGCGTGTCTATGCCGCTGTGGGGTGTTCTGGCCGCCGCCTTTGTCATGGGCGTGACGCTTCAGGGGGGCTTTAACATGCTCTATCCGCTGGCCGCGCAGGTCTATCCCGATGCGGTGCGCGCCACGGGCATCGGCTGGGCCTTTGGCATTGGCCGGATTGGCGCGTTCACCGGGCCATTGCTGGGCGGCTGGGCGCTGGGTCAGCATTGGCCGCTGGTGGCGATCTTTGCCCTGTTCTGCGGCCCGCTGCTGATTGCCTCCTTTTCGGCGGCCAGCGTCAGCAAGGACGTCTGATCCTGTCTGTTTCGTGGCGATCGGGGATCAGCTGCCGTCTGTGATCAAGGTCCCGCCATCCACCACCAGATTGTGACCTGTTACAAACCCGCCCGCCGCGCTGGCCAGAAACACGGCCGCGCCCGCGACTTCTTCGGGCCGTCCGGGGCGGCGCAGCGGGGTCATGCCCATGCGCCGCGTCATAAACGCCTCGTTCGCCAACAAGGGCGCGGACAGTTCGGTGGCGATAAATCCGGGCGAAATGGCATTGGCCCGCACCCCATCCGGCCCCCATTCCACCGCCAGATTGCGCGCCAGTTGCGCCACGCCCGCCTTGGCCAGCGCATAGGCGTTGATTGCCCCATTGCCGCGCAGGCCCGAAAGGCTGGCGATCAGCACGGCATTGCCGCCCCGCGCCCGCAGATGCGGAAAGGCCAGATTGCACAGCACCACCTGGCTGCGCAGATTGATGGCCATGACGCGGGTGTAATCGTCCATATCGATGGTGGAAAAGGGGCCGGGGCGGCCCGTGGTCCCGGCATTGCACACGACAATGTCAATGCCCCCCAACGCCGCCGCCGCGCCATCGACCAGCGCGCCCAGCGCCGCATCATCGGTCACATCGCATGGGATGCCAAGCGCGCCCATCTCTGTCGCCGCGCGGGCGGTGTCGGCCTCGTCCTCGCTGGAGATGACCACCCGCGCGCCGCAATCCATCATCGCCTGCGCAATGGCGCGCCCGATGCCGCGGGTGGAGCCGGTGACAATCGCCACTTTACCGGTCAGATCGAACATGGTCATTCTAACCCCGCCGCTGCGCGCATGTCACTCGCCCGTTTCGCCATAGGATGGGCGGACCTGCTCGGGCTTGGCTTCGTCCAGTGCCACGCCATTGTGCCGATAGGCGGGGGCCTCGATCAGGATGAAGGCGATGCGGCAGACAGAATCGGTTGTGTTGCGCCACAGGTGGTTGGTGCCGCGTTGGATGATGATGCCGCCCTCGCGGATGGTCTTTTTGCGTCCGTCCTCCAATTCCAGTTCGACTTCGCCCTTTAAAACGATGCCGTAATCGATGCTGTTGGTGCGGTGCATCGGGCTTTCCTTGCCCGGCAGCATGTCGGTGATGTGGATCACGCTGCCGCGCTCCAGCGTAAGACCTGTGGGCAGATCGCGCCCGTCGCGTTCGTCATTCAGGTCGGCAGGCACCGTTTCGGTCGACCAGATGGTCAGAAAGCTGGCGTCACCGCTGGGGATCATTTTGGTTGGGGTGATGTCTTCGGATTTGAAAATGGCGCGGCCGTTTTCGTCATGGCCGGTCACCACGCGCTGGATCGGCGGCAGGCCGGAATCGGACATTTCCATGGTTTCAATCCTTTGGGCTGGAAACAAAAACCTTGGGGCTGGTCACTAGCACCGAGGTAGAGGTATCGGCAAAACATGCCTGCGCCACCATTTGTTGAAGGACGCGATAGGGCGCGGGTCCATCGGGCAATGTCGCCTCTATGCGGACATTGTCATCACAGGTCATCGGTTCACCATAAGTCTTGGCGAGCTTTGCGCCGTTCCATGGGGCATTGAGGTGCAATGCGAGCCGGAAATTGCACCAGTTTTCGCCCAATGCATCGGGCGTCACGGCAAAGAGTGTCATGCCGCTCTGCCATTGTTCATTATTGCCAAACGCATCGCTCATTCTCCCGGAACTTATCGTCTGGATACAGGACTAGCGCGCGCGGGCGCGAGGCTGCAACGGCATTTGGTCGATAGCAAACCATCGATAACATGTGATGGTCGATTCCGGGCGCGCGTGCCA
This sequence comes from Novosphingobium sp. 550D, assembly GCF_057401885.1. Lineage (NCBI taxonomy): Bacteria > Pseudomonadati > Pseudomonadota > Alphaproteobacteria > Sphingomonadales > Sphingomonadaceae > Novosphingobium > Novosphingobium sp. 550D. Next base: position 1,659,439 of record NZ_CM171613.1, read on the forward strand.
GATGGCCGCCAAACAGTGTTTTCGGGGGAATTCGGGCATGGCCGGCCGGCTAACGCACGGCGATGATGCGGTACGCGAAAAGAGCGTCAAATTCGTCGGCTGGGATCGGGGCGATTGCCGTCTTGAATTCGAAACCATGCCCGGTGCGTTCCTGACCAATTGCGATGCTTCTCCCTCATTACCGGCGCCAGCATCATCGTGGGTGGATGGACCGAAAATTTATAAGGAAATTTTAGATGTTTGAACCCTTTCCCGGAAATTACGTGTGGAATCTGGCCACCAATCTGGCGTTGGTCGCGGGCGGCAATCATGGTGAGATTGACGAGGCATGCCGCCCGGTGCGCGAGGCGTCCAAGGCCGGGGCCGATGCGGGATCGGCGTTGTTGTTTGACAGCTGGATCGCGGTGGCAGAGCAAGTGGCCAGCAATGCCGATGATGATCTGGCGCAGGGTTTCGCGCTGTCGGCGGGCAGCAAATATTTGCGCGCATCGGGCTATTATCTGGCCGCTGAACGTATGCAGAGCCGCGATTATGCGCCGCGCTGGGCCGCCTATGACCGCGGGCTGGAACTGTACCACAAGGGTTCGCAATTGCGCGGGCTGCATGTGGACAAGGTCGAGATCCCCTATGAGGGGACGAGCTATAGCGCGATCTTTGTCCATGACGGATCGGGCACGCCGCGCCCCACGCTGGTTTCGGTCAATGGCCTCGATTCCATGAAGGAACAGGTGAATATGGCGGGCCATGGTGCGGCCAACCTCGAACGCGGCATGAACACGCTGTTTCTGGACCAGCCCGGTACGGGAGAGGCGATCCGCAAGCGCAATCTGCCCGCCGTCTATGATGCCGAGCGTTGGGGTTCGCCTGCGTTTGACTATCTGTTGACGCGCGGCGATGTGATCCATGACAAGATCGGCATCTTCGGCCTGTCCTTTGGCGGCTATCACGCGCCGCGCATTGCCGCCAACGATCCGCGTTATGCGCTGTGCGCCGTCATGGGCGCGAACCACGTCTGGGGCGAGCGTCAGCGTCAGCGTGTGGCCAATGAGGGGGAAAACCCCGTTCCGCATTACTGGGACCATGTGTTGTGGGTGTTCGGCATGGATGATCGGGATGAATTCCTGAATTACGCCGATCAGATCACGCTCAATGGTCAGGTGGAAAAGATCCGTGTGCCGTTCCTGATCACGCATGGCGAAAATGACCGCCAGATCCCAGCCTTCAACGCGCAACTGTCCTATGATCAGGCGGTCAACAGCCCCAAGCGCCATCTGCGCATGTTCACAAAGGTTGATTTCGAGGTCGAACATTGCGGGGCGGACAATGGCACAGGTATGCGCGATTATATCGCCGATTGGTGCGCGCAAACCTTTGCCGAGATGGGCTAATCGCGGATCTGGCATGGTTCCTTGGCAAAGTGGCGGAAAAACAGGTTGATATTGCCTTTGTCGAGCGGGAAAATCTTGGCAAAGGTTGCTGTATCCGCGACGGTGCGGGCAATCTGATCGTATTTGTCGAGGAGCCGAACTGTTGGTTTTTGAAATCGCGCGCATCGCTGTTGATCCCGCTCGCGCCGGGGATTTCGAAGCGGCCGTGGCGCAGGCTGACCCATTCTTTCGCGCCGATGCGGGGTGCACCGGATTTGCTCTGCAACGTGTGGTTGAAGAACCCGGCGTCTATCACCTCGTCGTCGGCTGGACTTCGGTCGAGGCGCATAATGTCGGTTTCCGGGGCAGCGACAATTTCGCCCAGTGGCGCGCGCTGGCTGGGCCGTTCTTTGTTGAGCCGCCCAAGGTTGTGCATGTGGAAACGGTGATTGGCGAGGTGGGGGTTAAGTAAGATTTGCCTCCTGCGGGCAAAGAGCGGGGGGCTTTTTTCTTGGCAAAAGCCTGCGGCGAGGGGAGGTTGGCCCTATAAGCGCCGCAGGCTTTATCATTCAGACATCGCGTCCGACACAAAACGCCGAACTCTATGCGCCCACGCAGACAGTAAAGGGAGCGCGAGGGTCCAGACCCTCGCACCCAAAACTCCTTATTTCTTAAATCGCATGCTCATCATCTTCGCTGATCTCGGCCAACGCGCCCTCAACCGCCCGTTTGCCCGGAACCGCCTTGCGATAGGGTTCGAAACTGCGTCGATCCGCGTCGAATTGCATGTCCCACGCAATGTCCGGCCCGCGAAAGATCGGCGGCGCATTGTTGGCCCATAACAGCGAACCAAAGCGGAAATCCCACGCGCGCGGCACCCAATTGTCGTCCAGATAATCGGTGTCGGCGTGATATTCGGCCTCGCCGCCATGGCCGGGGATGTCGCAGTAATAATAGATCGCCGATGAGATCCGGTGACGCGAAATTCCGCCCGACGAGTTCATGCTCTCGTTTTTCCAACCCTTGTCGGCCATCAGGTTGGCGCCCAGCATAACCTCGTCAATATCGTCCATGCCAAAGGCGATATGCATGAATTTGAAATTGTCCGGCGCAAAGGGCAGGTCGCAATTGACCCAGAAGATCGAGTGATGTTCGAACGTACCGCCCGCACGTGAAAAAATGCCGACCCCGCGCGAGTGATCGACATAGCGGAACCCCATGTGACGTTCGTAAAATTCAAACGATCCCACATAATCGGGCGAAAAGAATACTACATGGTTGATCGCCTTGGGGATCGCCTTGTGACGCCAGATGCGGTGCTGGTTGAAACGGGGATAGGATGTGGGCGTGTTGACGGGACTGACCTCGGATTTGAACGCCTGCTTGGCCCAGACGCGCAGGGCGATGGGTTGGCCGTCGGGGCAGACGCAATGGACGGTGCCATCTTCATCGCGCGTGACGGGCACTTCGGTGGCCAGACTGGCGGCGATGCGTTCCAGATTTTCCGCCGTGTCCACGCCCCACACCGTTTCCTTGACCCCATTGCCGGAAAAGGGATCGGGGCTGGGCAGGCGCGCATCACCGTGGGGCAACAGGATCACCCGGCTGCCCGAGGCAAGGCGGAACACCGCTTCGTTTTCGGTGATGCTTTCGACCGGCAGGCCAAAGTCGGTCCAGAACCGGGCGTTCTTTGCCAGATCATCGACGCCGAACAGGACGGATTCCACGCCCAAGATGCTCATACAAATCTCCCCAGAGTTTGCGCCCTTATGATGGAGTGCAAGCTTGGGGAAAAACGCATTGCATCGGACGGGTACTATCGGTTTTATTAAACTGCCCGCTGGTGCCGGTCTGTGCGCCGCCTTTGGGCAAATCATCATGGCCGCGCAGGGGATCAGTTCTTCTCACCACGCATATAGGGGTGATTGTTTTGGTAATGGACCGCGATTTCGTCGCGCTGCGCTTCGGCCAGCGGGACGACATTGCTGATCTCGGTACGATCCTCATGCGCCATGGCCGCCAGCCGTTCGACCACCCAGCGCAAGGCGCGGTCATTGTTATTGGTGATGTGCCACTGGATCGCCTCGCGGATGGGCGGGATGTCAAAGGGCACTTCGCGCAGCGAGAGAGGCAGAAACCGGGCCATTTGCGTGGCAAGGCGGCGGTGCATCGTGGCAATCCGCTTTGTCCCCAAAACCAGCGAGGTTTGTGACAGGAACGTGGGGGCCACCACCTCGATGCGGCGCTGGGTCTTTTGGCGTCGCACGAACCAGTCGTCAAAGGCGGGTGTGCGGCTTTTGCCAAAGCGTGCCGTCACATGGCCCAGCGCGAAATATTTCTCGCGGCTCATTTCGCCTTCCATCGCCGGGTTGGCGGCGTCGCCCACGACCACGTAATCATCCTCGAACAGGACCTGGCTGGGGTGGTCCGAACTGATCGCATAGTCGATGGTCAGCAGCAGATCGATCTGGCCCCGTTCCAGCGCGTCGATCGGGCTGTCGCCCATGGGCTGGATTTCAAAGCGCATGTTGGGCGCGTCGGCCTCGATCATCGCCAGCGCGCCCGCCAGCAAAACCTGCGTCGAATAATCCGAGGCCATAAAGCGGATCTGGCGATCACAGGTGGCCGGATCGAATTCGGGCGCGATGGCGATGGTTGAACGGATTTGTTCCAGCACCGCGCGCACCGGCTCGATCAATTCCTCGGCCCGCGTGGTCAGCACCATTGCGCGCCCTTTGACCACCAGCAATTCATCGCCAAAATAATCACGCAAGCGGCCCAGCGCCGAGGACGTGGCCGATTGCGACAGGCAAAGCCGGTCGGCGGCAAGGCTCACGCTCCTTTCCGCCAGCAGCACATCCAAGGCGACCAGCAGGTTGAGGTCCAGTCGCTGGAACCGCATGTCTCTCTCCTTAATTCAGCGTCTTGAGCGCGCTGGAAACCAGAGTAGCAAGATCGCCGTCATGGGCAAAGCCTGCCTTGTCCGCCGCCGCCGTGGATAGGGGGGGCTGTGCTGCAAATGCCGCCTCCAAACGGGCATCGGGTTTGTAACGCACCAGATCGGGCGAGACCCCGCATTGCGCCGCGATTTCCGCCGCCAGATCGCCCATCGTCACGCGCTGTGCAGGTAGGGTGACGGCATAGGTGGGAGGCAAAAGCGCGGTGTCGAGCGTTAACGCATGGAGGAAATTATCCGCGCAGCACGCCAGCGATTGCGCCCAGATCGTGCCGCCCGCCGAAACGGGGCAGGTAAATGCCTCGCCCGATTTCAACGCATGGAACAGGTTCGACATAAAGGCGCTTTTCATGCCGCTCGGCCCCTTTGGCCGGGCCAGAATGCCGGGCAGGCGCACCGTCACGCCCTCGATTTCGCCGCGATTGGTGAACAGGGCGACGGCATGTTCCATCATCGCCTTATGCGCACCATAGATCATCTTGGGGCTGAGCGGCGTTGCATCATCGACAAAGGTGGGCAGCGGATCGCCATAGACGGCAATCGAACTGGCAAAAACAAACCGGGGTTTGTTGCCCCCTGCGCTCGCCTCCAGCAAGAGGTCATACATTGCATCGATGTTGATCCGCCGTGAGGCGACAGGGTCGGCTTCGGCCGCGCCGCCCGGAACCGTGGCCAGATGGATCACCGCCGACACCCCACCGGCAAGCGCATCGGCCCGTATCGATGCATCGCCCAGATCGCCCACGACCATGCGCGCGCCATCGGGTATGCCGCCCGCGACCGCATCCATCGCCACCACCCGGCGGCCCTGTGCCAAAAGGCGTGAAACGATCTGGCGGCCGACAAAGCCTCCGGCTCCGGTGACGATAACAGGCATTATGCAGGCTCCGAAACAAAGGCCGTGACGGCGCGCGCGGTCACGGCGACGGGGTATCACAAGGTCAAATGGATCCGAAATTGATGCCCATCATCCTTCTCTTATATTATATTCTCTGACGCCGTATGCGCCTTGCATTCTTGCCTAGCGCTTGCGCCTGTCAAGCTCACACCGATTATATCAATAGGCATCCATCCATGGTTCGGATTTGCCTGTTGGAGCGGGCGCTCTAATTTGATCGCCATGGAACGGGAGAAAATCACAAGCGTCCAAGAGGCGCTGATCGTTGGCGGCGGGATTGGCGGCATGGCCGCGGCAATCGCTCTGTCGGAGCGGGGCGTAAAGGTCGATCTGATCGATCTGGACCCACAATGGCGCGTCTATGGGGCGGGGATCACGATCACCGGGCCGACCTTGCGCGCCTATCGGCGTCTGGGCCTGCTCGAAGAGATCAAGGCGCAGGGGGCGATCACCACAAAAACGCGTCTTTTCAAATATGACGGTACGCATCTGCACGATCTGGAAGAGCCGGTCATCGAGGAAGGCCTGCCCGCCACCGGGGGGATCATGCGTCCCGTGCTGCATCGGATCATGCAAAAGCGGGTGAAGGAACTGGCGATTCCGGTGCGGCTGGGCCTGACGGTATCCTCGCTGGTCCATGTCGATGGCGGGGTTGATGTCGGCTTTTCCGATGGGTCGCGCGGTCATTATGATCTGGTCATCGGATCGGACAGCGTGTTTTCGGGCGTGCGTGACCTGTCCTTTCCCCACATGGCGCCCGCGGTGCCGACCGGGCAAGCGTGCTGGCGCATTTCGATCCGCAAACCGCCCGGCCTTGAATATGGCGAATTTTACCTTGGCCATGCCAACCCTTGCGGCATCACGGCCTGCGCGCCCGATCAGGTCTATATGTGGATGCTGACCCCGCATGTGGAGCGTGAATGCTTTATGAGTGAGGAGGAATTGTTTGATGAATTGAAGCGCCTGCTGGCCGATTTTGGCGGCAATGCCGGGTGGATTCGCGACAATATGACGCGTGACGATTGGATCAACTATCGCCCATTGGCCGCCGTTTTACAGCCTAAGCCGTGGTATAATGGCCGTGTTGTTCTGTTGGGCGATGCGGTCCATGCCACAACGCCGCATCTGGCCTCGGGCGCAGGGATGGCGGTGGAAAGCGGCATCGTGCTGGCCGAGGAGCTTGCCCGCGCCGACAGCGTGGAAGCGGGCCTTCTGGCCTATCAGGAACGCCGCTATCCGCGATGCCAGGATGTGATCGACAGTTCGGTTTCGATGGGCCGCCTGCAATTGGCGCATGGTGACCCGCGCGAACATGCCGCCATCCTCGAAGGCGCTTTGACGCGCCTTAACGAAGACTTTTGATGATGGGGCGGGCGCCCTAGATGTCGCCCGCCTTTACCAGCCCCACGGCATGATCCACCGCCCGCGCCGTCAACGCCATATAGGTCAGCGAGGGGTTCTGGGACGCGCTGGACGACATTTGCGCGCCGTCGGTGACAAACAGATTGGCCACGTCATGGGCCTGACTCCATTTGTTCAGCACGCTGGTTTTGGGATCATGGCCCATGCGCGCACCGCCCATTTCGTGGATCGCCGTGCCGCCGGGGCCGGGGCGGTCCATGCCGAACAGCACGCGCCCGCCCGCCGCGCCCAGCATCGCGGCTGCCTCGCGCTTGGCATCGGCCAGCGCGGCCATTTCCGAAGCGCCATGGGCAAAATGAATTTCCAATTGCGGCACGCCCATCGGATCAAGCTGTTTTGACAGGGTCAGACGGTTGGACGCGCGCGGCATGCTTTCGGCAAAAGCCACCAGCACCATCCGCCATTCGCCGGGGCTGCGCAGGCCGCGCTTGAAATCGGCCCCGATCCCCGCCTGCCGCTTGCCCCGCGCCCATGCCGATTGCAGCGCGCCGCCCTGAAACGAATAGCCGCGGGTGAAACCTTCGCCGTCCATTTTGTCCAGATTGCGAAAGCGCGGGATGACAACGCCGGTGGGGCGATTGCCGAAAGTGGTGTGGTTTTCAAAACCGGGCATGATCGCGGCGGCCGACAAGGTGTTGGCATGGTCCATGATATGCGTGCCCAAAACGCCGCTGGAATTGGCCAGCCCGCTGGGCATTGCCTCGCTGGCAGAATTCATCATCAGATGGACCGAATTGAAGGCCCCCGCGTTCAGGAACACGATCCGCGCGGTTGCACTCTTGCGTGCGCGGGTTTTGGTGTTGACCCAGCGCACGCCGGTCACGCGGCGGGTGGCCGGATCATAATCCACCTTTTCCACCTGTGCATCGGTGATGACAGTCAGGCGCCCGGTCTTGGTCGCGGCGGGCAGGGTGGAGGATTGCGTCGAGAAATAGGCGCCAAACGAGCAACCCCGGTTGCAAATATCCCGCGATTGGCACGGGTTGCGGCCCTCTTCTTCCTTGCCCTGTGTCAGGTTGGCCGTCCGCCCGATGGTCAACCGGCGGTCGGGCCATTGGGCCAGAACCTTTTCCCGCACCGATTTTTCGACCGCGTTCAGCGCAAAGGGCGGCTGGAACTGGCCATCGGGCAGAGCGGGCATGCCTTCGGCGGCCCCCGATACGCCGATAAAGCGTTCCACCTTGTCATACCACGGCGCCAGATCGGCATAGCGGATCGGCCAGTCGGTGCCCACGCCATCACGCGCATTGGCGCCAAAGTCATAGTCGGACCAGCGATAACATTGCCGCCCCCATGTCAGCGATTTGCCGCCAAGCTGATACGAACGGAACCATGTAAAGGCGCTGTCCGGCCCCAACGCATAGGGGTTCTCGCGGTCATTGACGAAATGATCCTCGGTCCATTCGGTGAAATGGCGGTTGAGCATCTGGACCGGATGATCGCGTTTATAGCGTTCGGTGTCGCCTTGCCCGCGAAAGGGCAATTCCCATGGGGCCTTCATCTCACGCGGATAATCGCCATGAACGATTTCGCGCCCACGCTCGATCATCAGGACTTTTAATCCGGCCTCGGTCAATTCCTTGGCCGCCCAGCCGCCGGTGATGCCCGAACCCACCACGATTGCGTCAAATTCGTAAGCCATCATCCAAACTCCACCGCAGTCCAGTCACTGGAATAGGCGCGGTCGCCGGGTTTAAGCGGGATGTCGGCATTCCAACGCCCAGGAATAAGGTTATATTGCAATTCTTTGGAGGCTCCGGCCTCGCTGCTGTAATAGCCGGTCAGGATCAGCCCCTTGATGGCCACCCATGGGTTTGGCACAGCAGGCGGCGGCCCGGCGGGGAAAGCGTCGGCGTCCAGCGCGGTCAGGATGGCCTTTTGCTTGGCCGGGGTCAGCGTGAGAAAGTCGCGTCCGGCGCGGCGGTGCAATTCCTGTTCCAGCCACAGATCATGGCGCAACGATCCATCGGCGCGCAAAGGCAGGCCGGGAGCGGGATTGCGTACCGGGTCGCGCGTCCCCTCCAGCCCATGGGCAAAGGCCAGCGAGAGAAACGCCCCGACGCCGACATCGCCCGCGCCGGGTGTATCGTTGCGGGGAATGACGATTTGCGCCACGGTTTTGAGCAGCATCGCGGTCCGGGGCGAGGGCGTCTCGCCCGCCGCCATCACAGGCAGCGGCAGGCCGGTGGCCAGCGCAAAGATCGCGGCCCCGGCCAGAGCCTGACGGCGGGTGATGGTTGGCTGAATGAGCCGATGGACTTGCACGATGCCTCTCCCGGTGGGTCGGGAGGATCTGGTGTGCCGCCTCGACCTAAATCAGAATAATGATTCTGAAATATCGTGAGGGCGGCCCGCCTGTCAAGCGGCCAGAGATGAGCCGGGCGATCAGAACGTGGGCGGGGTCACCAGAAAGGCGGCGATCATGCGCGAAAGATCCTGAAGCAGCACATCCCAATCGCCTTCCCATGCCGCCGTCGTGGCCGAGCCAAAGCCCAGATAGCGCGCAATAGCGGCGTAAAGGATGCGAAAGGACGAATCGACCGCACGCAGCGGGTCGGGTTGTTTGATTTCCGCCGAATAGAGCAGCAGCGAACCTTTGACCGCATCGGCGGTTTTGGCGAAGGACGATTTGCCCGTGGCCGCGACCAAAGGATCATTGGTCGCGCGCAACATCAGCGGGCGCATGATCTCGGCGTTCTCTTTCAGCGTTTCGCCAACGGCCTTGGTCAGCGCGACCACCAATCGGTCCAGCGTGTCGGCACCGCTGCGCGCTTCTTCCAACCGGGCGCCCATTCGTTTGTCGATACGTTCCAGCACGCGCAATTGCACGGCGTGGAGCAGGGCGTCCTTGCTTTCAAATCGATTGTAAATTGATCCGATGGAAACTTTGCCCTTCTTGCTCACTTCCTGAAGCGTGAATTCATCCGACCCAGCCGCTGCCATCAGCGCTTCGGCGGCCGCCAGCATACGTTCGTAGGAAGCCTTGGAGCGGCCCTGAACAGGCGCGCGCAGGGCGGTGGAAAGGGCAACATCTGTGGTCATGGCGCAAACCTTTTCCGATTTGTTCGGCATGCGTCAACAAAGAACATTTCAATGGAATTCTAATTCCAAATAAATCCTGCGCGCCAAACCCCAAAAAGAATGGGGCGCAAGAGCCCCCCGACCCTTGCGCCCCCGATGCCTGGGCCTTTCCAGATCACCCCCCGATGATCAAAGCGAATTGGCCCTGGCAATCGCACCCAGTACGGCAGCGCTTGGTTTCGCCTTGCGTTCGAAGGTTACCGGATCAAACGCTGCCAAACCGAATTTCGGCTTATAACCGAAAATCCATTCGAAATTATCAACAAGTGACCAGTGGCAATAGCCGATAACCGGCACGCCGTCATCCATGGCGATTTTCAGATCATGCAGCGCTTCGGGAATGAAGCGGGCGCGGATTGTATCGTCATCGGTCCCTACGCCATGTTCGGAAACCATCACCGGAACGCGTGCGGCCCCATAGACATAGCGTACCGATCCGGCCAGCGAGGGCGCATATACCTCGGCGCCGGACGAGTTGCGGATCGCATCGGCGGGGGCGGGCAACTTGCCCTTGTCGCCCCACAGCGCGCGCTCATAATTTTGAACGCCCACGAAATCGTCCGATTTGGCCAATTCGATCCACATGCCATAGAAATCGGCGCGCATCTTGTCGCGGATTGAATTCTTGCCCACGGCCTGATCGTCGATAACCGAAAGTGACAGGCCCACCGGCAGGCGGGGCGCGGCGGCCTTGATCGCGGCCTTGCCCGCCTTGTGCGCGGCGGCCAACCCGGCCTGCAATTCGGGCAGGTCGTCAAAACCAGCGACATTGGCAGAAACAAAGCGTTTGACGCCCAATTGCTTGGCCGCGCTTTCCAGCGTCACTTTCTGAATGTCCCAGACCTGTGGCGGCAGGACAAATTTCAGGATGGAGAGCAGGTTGGGTTCGTTGAACGTGATGGCATAGGCGATCCGGTCGCCAAAGGCGCGCGTGACCCGGTCGCAATAGCGGGCAAAGAGCGATGCGCTCTCCGGGTTGGTCCAGCCGCCTTGCGCCGAAAACCACAAGGGCGCGGTGAAATGGCTGTAGGTGACAACAGGCGTCAGGCCGCGTGCATGGCAGCCTTCGATGATGCGGCCATAATGGTCGATCATCGCCTGCGAGAATTGGCCCTTCACCGGTTCGATCCGCGCCCATTCCAGGCTGAAACGATAGGTGTTGAGCCCGATGCTCTTGGCCAGATCGAGGTCGCGTTGCCACAGCAAGAAGCTGTTGGCCGCATCGCCCGAAGGCTGGGCAAAGATCGTCGGCTTCAGGTTTTCCAGATACCACAGGTCAGAGGTGGTGTTATTGCCTTCGACCTGATGACCGGCGGTGGCGGCGCCCCACAGGAAACCTTTGGGGAAGGCCGGGTTGAATGGCTTTGGCTTGGCCGCAAAGGCGGGCGCGGCCGAAAATGCTGCGGCAAGTGTTGCGCCATTGACCAGCAGAGAGCGGCGGTCGATCACAGAATATCCTCCAGAAATGCCGCGATTTCTTCCTCAAGGCGCTTGTCCGAAGTGCCAAGGTGCATCGCGAGCGTATAGTGATTGTGCCCCGGCATCAGGATCGCGCGCGGCATCGTGCCATGGGCGGCCAGACGCGCCTGCATCAGGCCCAGAAATTCGGCCTGAAACCGCGCCGGATCATATTGCGAACAGGTGACCAGCAGCGGCAGGGCGGTGTCCACCACGGCCTGACGCGGCGATTTGTCAGCATAGGTTTCGGGCGCGCCGTAATAGCGTTCGTCCTTGGCATCGACGGGTTCAAATCCATAGAGGCCAGAGAGCAGGACCGCCCCGCGCACCAGATCGGCGTGATCGGGACGCAGGCGGAGAAAACCGCTGACATGCACCGCGCCCGCCGATGTGCCCATGACGATGATCCGTTCCGGATCGCCGCCATGTTGCGCAACATGGGCGCGCAGATAATCGACGGCGGCGGCCACATCTTCGCTGCCCGCAGGCCACATATGGTCGGGGGCAAGGCGATAGTTCATCACCGCGCCGATCCAGCCGCGCCGCGCCGCCATGCGGCCAACGGCGGCATTGGCCCAACTCGTATCGCCCTTGTCGCCCAGCACGAAGCCGCCGCCATGAACGAACAGCAGGACCGGTTTCAAACCGCCCTGCGCCGAGGCATAGAGATCAAGCCGGTGCCTTTCATGCGGACCATAGGCCAGATCGCGCGCGGCCACCGGCACCGCCTGCGCCAGCGCGACCTGTTCAGCATCAAACAAGGCGCGGCATTGGTCCAGAACAGCCGGTCCCAGACCCTGCCCCATGGCGGCGATGGCGTGGCGAATATATTTCATGCCCAAACCTATAGAACATGGGCGGAAGGATTGCTCCCCCCGCCCGTCAGATCAGAACTTGGCCGTCGCGCTGACGCCGATGGTGCGGCGCCCTTCGCGGGTCAGCCAGTTAACCTCGCCGCCATTGTCGGCAAAGGGCAGGCCGATGACCGAAGCGTGGAAACGCTGATCCAGCAGGTTGCGTACGAACAGGCCTACGCGCCATCCGCCATCGGCCGCGCCGATGCCGGTATTCAGACCGATCGTGTAATAGCCCGGCTGGTTCGAAATGGCGTTGCCCACGTCATACTGAACCTTGCTGCGATAATAGACGTTGCCCGACCAGTCGAAGGCCAGACGGTCATTGATCGGCAGCTTGATGTCCGCACCAAAGGTAAAGGAAACCTTGGGCGCGCCCGACAGCGGTTCACCCGCGGCCTGCAACAGGCTGGTGCCGTTTTGGGTATAGCACGAAAGTCCGGCCTTCACGACCTTGGGACAGGCGGTGACATAATCGGTGAACTTGGTGTCCGAATAGGTCAGGCCGCCATTCAGGCTGAATTCGGGGCTGACGCGCCAGCGGGCGTCAAACTCGAAACCCTTGGCTTCAAAACCACCGGCGTTTTCGGTCAGGAATTCCGTCCCGTTGAACACGCTGGTTTGCAGGTTGGTGTATTTGTCAAAAAAGGCGCTGGCGTTGAGAGTCACGGCGCGGTTGAAAAGCTGTGACTTGAAGCCAACCGTGATGTCGCGCACGGTCTGCGGGTTCACGTTGGTGCGCGTGCCGGTCAGGCCCGAAAACGCCACCGTCGGCCCCAGATAACCGCGCGCGATGGTGGCAAAGAACATCAGATCGCGGTCGACCTTATATTCCGCGCCTGCCTTGCCGGACCAGCCGCCCTTGGCGGTGGAACCGGTTTGCAGCGCAACGGGCGTATAGGGCGTGACGAAAATGCCGTTGACCACCGTGCCGGGTGCATAGGCCGGATCGATGATCGATTGGAACGAGGCCTTTACCCAGTCATACTGATAGCGGAAACCGCCCAGCAGCGAGAATTTCTCGGTCACATGATACTTGCCATCGATGAAGGCCGCCAGCGAGTCCGAGCGGGTCTGGGTATTGGCCTGCCCGGACGAGATGTTGACATAGAAGGCGCTGAACGGATTGGCGGGCAGCAATTGGGCGCGGTTGTAATCGCCCGGATTGCCGGTCTTGCGCCGCGATCCATAGACGCCGGTGGTATATTCCAGCTTGCTGCCCGATGGGCTGGTCAGGCGGATTTCCTGGCTGAGGAAGGATTGATGGTTGGCGGTGGGCTGGGCCTGAAACACCGTCACGCTCGATCCGTCGATGCCGAATTGCGCGGCGCCCTGGATAAAGCCGCGATAGGCGGTGATCGAGGTCAGGTTCAGCCCGCCCAGCTTCTTGTTGATCTCGACGCTGGCGCCATAATTGCGCTCGCTCGTCCAGCCATCGGTGTTTTCCGCGCTTTTCGTGTTGTTAAAGCCCGGCGTGATGCCAAGCGATGTCAGATTGCCAAAGCGGGCCGCCATCAGCGGGTTGGCAAAACTGGGCAGCGCGTTGATCGTCCAGAGCTGGCCGGGGCTGCGCGTGCTGGTGCGGCTGTAATCGCCGATGATATAGACGCTGAAATCGTCCGAAGGCTGATAAAAGAACTTGGCGCGGCCGCCAAAGCTGGCCTCATCGCCCCAATACTTTTTCAGCGTGGCGTTATAGAGGAAGCCGTCATTCTGGCGATAGAAGCCGAACAGGCCGATGGCCGAATTCTCGCTGGTGGGCAGGTTGAGCTGGGCGTTGGTGTTGATTTCGTTGAGCGAGCCGTAGGAGGCAAACACCTTGCCCGAAACGCGGTCGAACTTGGGCTTGGCGGTGGTGATGTTGACCACGCCCGACGAAGCGTTCTTGCCGAACTGAGTGCCCTGCGGACCTTTCAGCACTTCGACGCGTTCCAGATCGCCAAGGCTGTTGACCGGGTTGCCGAAGGGGATGATCACATTGTCGACCACCGTGCCGACATTCTGTTCCGAAGCCGACGAGAAACCGCCCGCCGTGCCCACGCCGCGCAGGCGATAGCCGCTGTCATTGGGCGAGGAGCCGAATTGCAGGCCCGACACCTGATATTGCAGGTCGGACAGCTTCTGGAACCCGCCCGCCGTCATCTGCTGGGCGCTGATGGCCGAAACGGCCAGCGGCACGTCCTGCAGGCGTTCCGAGCGGCGCTGGGCGGTCACGACGATTTCGCCGGCGGCAACAGATTGCTGCGCGGCCTGTTGGGCCATGGCGGGGGTGGCGGCGGTCAGGCCGAGGATGGCAACGCTGCTCATAAGGTGCGTGGCCAGCAGATGATGGATCTTGCTCATCATAGTCTCCCTAGAATGGCCCGGCGGAATTCTTGTCCCGCCGGTGCCGGAATGTGTGTTGGGTTCAGATTTCGTCGATGACCGGGTTGGTCAGCGTGCCGATCACGCCGACCGAGATTTCAACCACATCGCCCGCCTTCATATACAGGGGGGGCTTGCGCTTATCGCCCACGCCGCCCGGCGTGCCGGTGGCGATGACGTCGCCGGGGTTCAGGTCGGTGAAGGTCGAGCAATAGGCGACGACCGTGGGAATATCCCAGATCATGTCGCTGATCGGCTGATCCTGCACCAACTCGCCGTTCAGGCGAGTCTGGACGCGCTGTGCGCCCAAATCCTCGATCTCGTCGGGCGTGACCATCGCGGGGCCAAAGCCGCCGGTCCCGGGCCACGTCTTGCCGGGGGTGAACTGGATATTGTGCCGCTGCCAATCGCGGATCGAGCCATCGTTGAAGGGCGCATAGCCCGCGATGTGATCCCATGCGTTTTCGGGCGCGATGCGGCGGCCCTTCTTGCCGATGATGATGGCCAATTCGCCTTCATAATCGAAACGCACGCTTTCGGGCGGGCGGACCATGGGTTCGCCTTGCGCGATCAGGCTGTCGGCATAACGGGTGAAGATCGCGGGATGCTCTTTCTGCTCACGGCCCGTTTCGGCCACGTGCGTGGCATAGTTGAGGCCAACGCAGAGGATCTTTTCCGGATCGGGAATGACCGGTAACAGCCGCACCGCGCCCAGCGCAAAGGCCTCGCCATCGACCAGCGAGGCAAGGGCATCAGCGGCAATCGCTTCCTTCAGGCTGGCATAGGTGCCGCCCAGATCGAACACGGTTTCCCCATCAAGGCGGCCAAAGCTGGGCTTTCCATCGGGGCGGGTGAATGACACATAACGCATGGGGGATTACGCTCCAGTAAGTTCGTTGATGGGGGCGCTCTGCCATTCGCGGCGGAAACGGAACGCTTCCTCGGCCACGCGCAGGCCGGCAAAGTCCTTGTCCGACACGCCCCACTGGTCGATGCGCTTTTCGGGCCAGGTCCAGTCGTCGGGTTCGCCCGTCTGATAGTCCTCGCCCACCTTTTCGACGGCGGTGGAATATTCGATCACCGGACCAAACGGCGCGATGTAATAGGCATAGACATTGTCGCCCGGCCCATGGCGGCCCGGACCCCATGCCGGGGCAAAGCCATGATCGCGCATATTGCCGATGCCGCGCATGACCGCGTCCAGATCCTCCATTTCAAAGGCGATATGGTTGAGCGACGAGAAACCGGCGCGGGCAAAGGCGGTGGAATGATGCGCTTCGTTGCAACGCACGAACACCATGCCCTTGGTGCGGTCGGACACGCGAAAGCCAAGGACTTCCTCGACGATGTCGCCGCTGGCTTCGGCATCGGCCGAATTGAACACGACATGGGTGAGCTTGACCGGCATCACGCGGCGGCTGGCCTTGGAATGGCCTTCGATGGGCGCCACTTCGGCGGCATCGACCAGAAAACGCAGCAATTCGCCCTCGGCCAGTTCGACCACGATGCCATGGCCGCCGCCCGGATCGCTGCTGACGCAGGGCGCGGCGTTGAGGCCGCGCGCGGTGGCGGCCCGCGCCACTTGCGCCAGACGTTCGTGTGAGCAGACAAAAGTGGTCGAGCGCACGAAATTGTCGGCGCTCTCGGCAATGGCCACCAGATAGGGGAATGTGCCCGATCCGCGCAGATAGAACGTATCACCGATACGCCCGCCATCGGCACAGCCCCAGACATCGATCATCCAGCGATGGGCGTCCGCCGCCTTGGGCAGGGCCAGTTCGATGCTGCGAAGTTTCATCATCGCTTGCGTTCCTTTTTAAAAACCGGCGGCTTTGATGCCCGCGACCGCGCATTGCGCATCCATTTCGCCCGTATCACCCGACACGCCCACGGCGCCGACGACCACGCCATCGGCGCGCACCAGCACACCGCCCGGCGAAAACACCAGATCGCCACCCACCGTGGTGACGACCCCGCCAAAGAAGGTGGGATTGCCCTTGGCCCGCTCGGCCAAAACGCCCGTGTCCGCGCCCATGCCCAGCGCGCCATAGGCCTTGGCGCGGGCGATGTCGGCGCGGAAGAAGGTGGCACCATCCTCACGCACCATGGCGACGGGATGGCCGCCCGCGTCCAGCACGACCATCGCCAAAGGCTTGAGATCGGCGGCGCGCGCATGGGCAAGGCCCGCACTGATGATGGTCTGGGCCTGCGCCAGCGTGATCATGCTAATGTCTCCAAGGGAAGGCCCATTTGTGCGGCATAGGCTTTGCGCAATTCTTCGGCGGTGCCCGTGCCAAACACGTAGTGGTCGGGGCGGATCATCACCGCCGGCGCATTGCGTGCCGAAAGCCACGCCGACACCGCGCCGCCATCGGGCAGGGCTGCGACATCCTCCACCGTGAACAGACGCCAGCCACCGCCGGTCAGATCATCGAGCTTGCGGCCATCGGCCAGCACCGGCTGGATGAAGCGTTCGCCCGCGCCTGCGCTGCCGCGATGGATGATGCCGGTGGAAATCGCCGGGATCAGGTCGTGGGCGGTTTCCTGCTTGCCGGCATTGGCGGCTGCCCGCGCAATCATTTCCGCATCGCGCGCGGCGGCCTTTACCGGGTCCAGTTCGCAGATATAGCGCCCCGCATTCACCGCCGCGCCGATCACGCCGCGCACATGCGGGTCGCGTTCGGGCTGATAGGTGCACAGGATTTCGGGCGAGGCGTGTTCCTTGATGATCGCCGCCATTTTCCACGCCAGATTGGCGACATCGCGGCAACCATGGCACATGCCCTGACCAAAGAAGGGCGGGGTCTGGTGCGCGGCGTCACCGGCAAGGAAGACATTGCCCGATTGCCATTGTTCGGCAACCAGCCCGTGGAACCGATAGGTGGCCGAGCGCACGATCTTGTGCGGCACATCGCCAATATAGGGGGCCAGCAATTCGGCGACCTTGTCAGGCGCCATCATCGCCGCATCATCCTCGTGCGGAAGCAGCATCAGTTCCCAGCGACGATGGTTGCCACGACCCGGAACCACCGTTGCGGGCCGCCGCGGATCGCACATCATGACCGAGAGGCGTTGCAGATCGGCCTGTTCCGGCACGCCCGCAATATCGGGAAAGCGCACCGGCCCATCGACCTCGGCATCGACCACCAGCCAGGGTTCTTCGAACTGAAGATCGTCCAGCTTGATACCCAGCGCCTTGCGTACCGGGCTGCGCGAACCGTCGCAGGCGATGGCCCAGCGGGCCGCGACCTGATGCTGCGCGCCGTCCTGTGTATAGGTGATGCGCACCGGGCCATCACCTTGGTCGAGCGAGGTGAATTCCGCGCCGATCCGGAAGTCCACATTGGGCAATTCGGCAAAACCGGCGCGCAGATGCTCTTCCAATTCGGGCTGATAAAAGAACCAGTCATTCGACCAGCCGAACGGGCGGGGCATGCCCACCGTGCCCATATAGCGGATCGCCTGAGACGAGGCGCCGACATGGAGATGCCCGTCGGTGTCCACCATATCGGGCAGCACGCGCGCCAGAACGCCCGCCGATTGGAACAGGCGCATCATTTCATGGTCCAGATGGACCGCGCGCGGCAGGGGATAGTGGGTCAGTTCCTTTTCCAGAACCACCACATTGAGGCCTTCGCGGCCAAGCAGGTTCGCAGCCAGCGCGCCGACAGGCCCGCAGCCAATAATCGCAACATCGAACATGGTTTTATGCCGCCACTGTTTCCTGAGGGGCCTTGTGAAAGGCGCCGCCCTTCATGATGGCCTTGAAATTGTCCTTGGCCTGCAAGATCGAAACGTCCTGTGTCGGATCGCCATCGACCAGCAGCAGGTCGGCCAGATAGCCTTCCTGAATCAGGCCCACGTCCAGACCCATCAGTTCGCCGCCAAGACCGGTGGCCGCGGCCAGCGCCTCAACCGGGGTATAGCCGAAGTAATCGACGAAATGCTGGATGTCGCGGGCGTTGCGGCCATTGGGGTTGAAGGGGAAGCCATAGTCCCCGCCGATCAGCGTGCGCACGCCCAGAGCCTTCAAGGCAGGCACCAGCTTGCTTTCCAGCTCCATGCGTTCCGCCGCGCTGTTCTTCATGCTGGACATGTCGATATGGGGCGGGGGGCTGGCCTCCAGCGCCGCCACCGACACGCCGCAACCCGGGCCGTAGAACACCTCATCCTTGTGCGCGGCCAGCTTTTCAGCCGTGCGTTCGCCAATATAGCTGGCGTGATAGATGATGCGGGCGCCGGCGCGCAGGGCCAGATCGACCGCTTCGTCCGTATAGGCATGGGTGGCGATCCACAGGCCATATTCCTTGGCCGCCTCGCGCGCGGCGTCCATTTCCTCGACGGTATAGAGCAGGTCGTTATGGCTGTTGGGCTTGAGCGCGCTTTCGCCCGAAATCACCAGTTTGACCGAGCCGATGCCCTGATCCGCGCAATATTTCATAAAGGCGCGCATGGCGTCGGGGCCACGGCCATTGAACACATCGCCCGTGTCCACGCCCTCGGCGCCTTCGGGGCTGCGTTCCAGCGTGGAGGGTATGAGGCGCGGCCCCGGCGTTTCACCGGCGTTGATTTTGGCGGCAAGGCGAACCTCTATGCCATCACCCAAAGCGCCCGCCGAATAGGCGCTGGTGAAACCATGGTCGAGCAGCACGCGCGCATTGCGCGTGGCGGCCACTTCCAGTTCTTCGGGCGGCAGGATGAAGGCGTGATAGATTTGTTCGACCGACGAGGCCCAGGTCAGGTGCGCATGCGCCTCGACCATGCCGGGCATCAGCGTGGCGCCGTTGCCGTCGATGACGGTGGCACCGGGGGCGTCAATGGTTTCGGGCGCATAGGCAACCTTGGCGATCCGATCGCCGTCGACCAGCACTTGACCCGCGCGCGATGCGTGGGGGCGGCCGTCAAAAATGCGGATGTTGGTAAAGAGCGTGGTCACGCCCGACTCTCCCTATCACGATTGTGTGCTTGCGGCCCCTTTTGCCAAGATTGTTGCATCAGGTAAAATATGCGATTTTGGCAATGCCATAGGTTCAGCCTATGGTTTCACCTTCCAGTTCCCGGATCAAAGCATCGGCCAGCGGCGACATGCCGCGCTCTTTCAGCCACCGCACACCTACGCTGCGTTCAAACACCGCCTCGGCGATGGGCAGGGCGCGCAGCACACCCATCGACAATTCGCTGGCCGCCACGCGCATCGGCAGGATGGTGACACGCCCGCAATCGCGCACCAGCGCTTTGGTGGTCAAAAGCGAATCGCAACGCACCGCATCGCGCGGCTCCGGTGTTCCTGCTGCGGCAAAGAGCGCATCGACCTGACGCCGGAACGCGCCCTGCGCCTCGGGCAGAACCCAGCGCAATTGGTCCGCCCGTTTGAGTGAAAAGGGTTCATGCATCCCCGCGACATCAGGCCCGACAATCAACGCAAAGGGATCGCGCGCCAATGTGCGCTCGGCCAGATCCTCGTCCGGCTCCTCCATCGCGGTGGTGACAAAGGCCATTTCAATGTCGCCCTCGCGCAGCATGGCGGTCAATTCACGGTCGGCGCGTTCCAGAACGCTCAGCGTAATGCGCGGCAGGCGCTCCTCGATCCGCGCCATGGCAAGGGGCAGCAGGCTGACCAGCGCGCCGGGCGTGCCGCCAATGCGTAACGGGCCGGACAGGCCCTCGCTCGCCGCTTTCACCTCGGCCTGCGCATCGCGCAGCAGGTGTTCGAGCATTTGCGCCCGCGCCTCTAACGCATGGCCCGCCGGGGTCAGGACAATCCCTGCGCGGGTGCGTTCAAACAAAGTCGCGCCCAATCGCGCCTCCAGCAAGGCAATCGCGCTGGACACCGAAGGTTGGGAAATATTGAGCGCGCGAGCCGCCCCGGTGATCGAGCCCGCGCGGCATACTTCGTGAAAGGTGCGAAGGGCGCGCGGGTCAATCATCGGGTCAGATTAGCGCAGGATGGGCCTTACGCCAATGCCTTGCGCAGGCTGACGGGCGTGACCATCGCGGCCAGAAGCGCGGCCCACACCAGCTTTGCCGACAATGCCGCGCCCCATGGCAATTGCGCCAGCCCCAGCATGGAGAGCACAGCGCCCGACAGTGCCACCCCGGCCACCGCCCCGCACAAAGCCAGGAGCAGCGAACGCAGGACCAGATTGGCGGGCCAAGGCGAAGCAACGCCCAGCGCCGCCACCTTGCCCGCCCGCCGTGCCTTGCCCGCCAGCGCGCCGGGGACCAGCGAACCCATCAGCCCGATCATGAAGCCCTGTGGCACAAAATCGAACACATAGGCCCCGACGCCCCAGACTGGCACCGGCCCGCTACGCCCGAAAACAAGCAGGAAGAAAGCCAGTGTGAGCACGGCGTTGATCACCATGCTCACCCCGGTTTCACGGCGGATATAGGCCGCCGTGGTCATTTGCCCTGACCCTCGATCACCACCGGCCCGATCAGACCCGACGCACGCAGCGGCGCATCGGCGCGATAGGTGGGCATGGTGGTAAAGGTCACAGGCTTTGCTCCCGGTTGCTTGTCGCCGATCAGGCGGTTGATCCACAGGTTGGCCACGCGGACCTCGATGTGGTTCTTGCCCGGTTTGACTGCGCCCGACAAGTCCACCCGATAGGGCGCATGCCAGACCATGCCGACATCCTTGCCATTGACGCTGACCTGCGCGACTTCACGCAAGTCGCCTAGGTTGAGCCAGAGCGGCTGCCCTGGCTTCCACCCCTTGGGCGCGGCGAAATCCTTGGCATAGGTGGCCACGCCCGAGAAATGGGCGATGCCGGTGTCGGCATTTTCATTGAGCGGTTGCAGCTTGGGCAGAACCGTATTGGCCGGCGCGCCGCGTCCCGGCTGGAACGTAACATTCCACGCGCCATCCAGCGTCACCAGCGCTGAGGGCACCAGTTTCTTGATCATCAAAGCATCGGCGGGTGCAGGCTTGCGGAACACGACATGCACAGATTCCTCGCCCAACAGCGACATGGGGATCACTGTTTCACCATTGGCGATGCGATAGCTGACAGGTTCAAACGTGCCGGTTTCGGCATGCCACAATTCGGGCGCCTTGCCCGTCACGCGGAAATGCGCCTCGAAGGTCTCGGCGCGTTCTTTGCGGTTGACCAGGAAATAGCTGTCGCCGGACTCCCAGCGCCGGTGCAGGAAAGGCACCTCGGCATCGGCCGCGCCGCCCGTCATGCGGAAATCGGACGCCACGCCTGCCTTGGCCAGCGCCGCTTCGACATCGCTGCTGGCGATGACACGGCCCTTGCCCACGGTGGCATCGCCCCCCGCAGGCCACAGGCGCGCGACCAGAGCCTTGTAATCGGCCATGTCCTTGTCCGACAGGCTGGGCGTTCCTTCGGGCGCCAAACCGATGATGGTCGCGCCCCCTTCGGCCAGAGCGGCAATTTTGTGCAGCGCGGCCAGCGTCATTTTATGCGCCGACCCGCCCAGATAGAGCGCACGATAGCGCGCACCGCCCGGCGTCACCAATTCCCCGCCATCATTCCTGAGCGCACCGACCAGCGCGCCATAGTTGACGAAGTCATAGGCATGGGTCGTGGGCGCATCACCGACACGCTTGTCACCATACAGGCCCGTCAGGGGCGCTTCCTCGCCATAGAAATAGCCGACATCGGCCACATTGCGCCCGTTTTGCAGCATCAGCGAATTGCGCGACAGATAATCGACCCATGTCTTGGCCAGCGGCGCCCATGCTTCGTGCCGGTTAAAGAACTGGCCAAAGATCATCAGTGAGAGGCCCGGCACCTTGTCATCGACGGGTTGATGGACGCTGGTGTGGACGACGGGGCGGTTGACGCCCGAAACGAATTCGGTGTCGATCACATGCTTCAATGTGCGCGGGGAATCGGCCCAATAGCTGAGCGCCGAGGTCATGGATTCAGCCGCTACCAGATTCTGCCCATAGATATGCGCCACGCTGGCCGCGCCCTTCATATCGGCCAGATAGGACGGGTTCGGGCCATCCTTTTGCGTGAACGTCCAAAGCGCCGCCATCGGCACGTCGGCATGGCTGCGCATGGCCATATCATCGCCAAGGCTGGGGCGGTGATCCTCCAGCGCCTCGCCGTAAACCTTCAGGCCCACGGCATGCGCCTTGGCCGCCACGGTGCCGTAATGCTCCGACGCCATCAGATCACCCAGCGTGCGGCGCCAGTCATAGAGGAACTTGTCGCTATCCTCGCGGCTGCCGACCAGCGCGCCGGTGAGAGCGGGCAACCAAGGCGTCGCGTCATAGCCGCGCAAAGCCTTGAACTGGGCCAACATCTTGGGCGTCCAATTGGCCGCGCCCACCTCGATGGAATCGGTCAGGATCGCGCGGACACCGCGCGCGCCGATCATATCGGCCCCGGCGGCATCGCGATACATGCCAAGGTAGTGGTCCATATACCGGCCCACCGCATCGGCATCGAACTTGTCCACCTCAAGCCCGGTGGCCTCGGGCGGGGCGGGGTGGTTGGTGGTGCCCAGCAGGGATGCGCCCATGCGTATGATCCGCCAAGTCTGTCCCTTGGGCAGGGCGGGGGCTTTCCATTCCAGCGTGCCATCGGGCTTCATCATGGCGGTCAGATCGACGACCTGCGAAACGGCGGCTCCATTGGCGCCATCGGCCGGATTGGTCAGCGCGTAATAGTCATGGGCCAGCGCAAAGCCCGCCTTGGTTTCGGCCAGATTGACCTTGGCCTCGCCCGAAAGGGCGAATTGGCCCAGCGTAAAGGGCTTTCCTTCCCCGCCCAGCGAGGCAAACAGGCCGGGGATTTCCACGCCTTCGGCCGGCGCGCCCATATTGGCCGAGGTCGAGAGCATGGGTTTGAGCACGAGGCGGAAATGCTTGGCCGTGACGGGGGCAAAGCTGACCGTGGTGGGCACGTCATTGACGGCAAAATGGGTGATCTCGCGCCATGTCTGGCCATCATCGCTCGCCTCCAGAACGGGGTCGACCGTGGGGCCACGGAACATGACCTTCGCGCCCGGCACAAAGACGGTGGCGCTGCGCATGGTCTGGGGCGCGTCATAGGAATAGGTGACGCTGCCCGGATGGCCTTCCTTGCCGCGCGGCACCGAAACACCGGAGGTCAGATTGTCGTCAAACAACAAGGCGGCATCGACCGATTGACCATCAACGGCGGCCTTGGGCGCGGGGGCGGCATTGACCGCCATCGGCATGGCCAGCACGGCTACGTCGCTGTAGAAATTGGGCGCGGCCTCCGGCTTGTGTCCGCTGGCGATGTCGTCAAAGCCAAGCGCCTTGCCCATGGCCTGAAACGGGCCGGTGATTTCGGGCGGTGCGGAGACCTTGCCCTTGAAGATTTTGCCCGGCGCGGCGGTCATTTCGCTCCACACCAGTTTCTTCAGCCCATCGGCAGGCTTGACCCAAGGGCCGCCCGTTTCGCTCCACCCCGGCGATGCGGCAATGGCCAGTTCCAGCCCGTTGCGATCGGCTTCCTGCGCGGCAAAGCGGAAGGCGTCCTTCCATTCCGGCGTCATATAGGCAAGCCGGTGTTCAACCACCTGCGGCGTGTTCAGATTGACGTCGAAATTCTGAAGGCCGCCGATGCCGACAGATTTCATCCATGCGATGTCCTTGGCGATGCCATCCTTGGTGATATTGCCGTTCATCCAGTGCCACCACACGCGGGGGCGGGCTTCGGATGGCGGGTCGCGGAACTGAATTTCCAGATCGGCGGTTTGGGCGTGAACCGGCAGGGCAACAGGCGCGCATGCAGCGATCAGCGCCAAACGCAGCGCACGGACAGAAGGCTTGGTGGCCATGATTTTACGTCTCCCCCGAGGAGTGATTTTCGATGAGGCAAAGTTATGTTGTAAAAGCAAAATGCCCGCAGCCATCTCTCTATAGGAGACAGTCTGCGGGCATAGCCATGTCTTTATTGTCGCAAGATTGGCATCACACGATACCGGCACCCAGCCCGACAGGCTTGCGTTCCTGCGCCTTGCGGGCGCGGTATCCGCTGGCGCGATAGGCGGCCAGAACGTCAATCGCGCCGCCCGCCTCGACACGGGCCATGGCCAGAATCGGGGCCACATCGACATTATAGGCGCGGCGCAGAGCCTGGAACGCCATCATCGTGTCATTGGCTTCCTGTGCGCCATGCAGGGCGGCGCGATCAACCAGCGACGCCTTGGCAAAGCAGGCGGCAATCGCTTCGGCGCTGGACAGCATCGATTCAATCGGGTCGGTCACATTGTGCGACTGGTCGATCATATAGGACGGGTTGAAACCATCACGCGGGTTCAGTTCCGCCTCGGCCAGTTCGTTGAACACGAGGAAGAGTTGGTGCGGGTTGATCGAGCCGCTGTCCAGATCGTCGTCGCCATACTTGCTGTCGTTGAAATGGAAACCGCCCAGCTTGCCAAAGCGGTGGAGGCGGGCCACGATCTGTTCGATATTGACGTTGGGCGCATGGTGGCCAAGGTCGACAAGGCACTTGCACTTGTCACCCAGCGTTTGCGCGGCAAGGATCGAGGAGCCCCAGTCGCTGATCACGGTCGAGTAGAAGGCCGGTTCGAACATTTTGTGTTCGAGCAGCATCCGCCAGTCATCGGGCAGGGCTGAATAGATTTGCGCCGCCGCATCAAGATAGCGGTCGAGGCTGCGGGCAAAATCCTGCTGGCCGGGGAAATTGGTACCATCGCCCACCCAGACGGTCAGGTCCTTGCTGCCCAACTGTTTGCCGATTTCGATGCATTCGATGTTGTGTTCGACCGCCTGCTGGCGCGCGCCTGCGTCTTGAGACGAGAGCGAGCCATTGGCATAGGTGTGGGCCTGACCCACCTGATCCTGAAACGTGTTGCTGTTGACCGCGTCCCAGCCAAGGCCGAGATCCGCGGCTTCCTCGCGCAGGGCGTTGAAATCGGAAACCTTGTCCCACGGGAAATGGGGCGAGACACGCGGCGTCACCGTGGACAACTGGTTGATGACCGAGCAGTCTTCCAGCTTTTCATGGATATTGGTGGGTTCGCCCGCAATGGGGAACTTGGCAAAACGCGTGCCGCCGCGCCCCGCGCCCCACGAAGGGACGGCGACCGAGAAACCGGCAACGCGCTTTTTGATTGCGTCAATATCGATGCCGGTGCGCGCCAGCTTGCGGCCCAGCGCTTCGTAATCTTCATGCAGGGCCTCAAGCCCCTTGGCGTTATGTTCCGCGATCAGATCGGCGGAAATCGGCAGATTGCTCATGAAATCCTCTCCCAAACCTGAATTTAGCGCGTGAAGGCCTGAACGTTGCCCGCGTCCACATTGATCATGTTGCCGGTCGACTTTGCCGAGGCTTCGCTCCCAAGGAAATAGGCCGCTTCGGCAATATCTTCGGGCAGCACATCGCGCTTGAGCATCGAACGGTTGCGGTAATGCGCTTCCAGTTCCTCGCCCGCGTCGATCTTATTGGACGCGGCGCGTTCCTTGCGCCAGTCGCCGTCCCAGATCTTGCTGCCCTTGATGACGGCATCGGGGTTGACGATGTTGACACGGATGCCTTCGGGTGCGCCCTCCAAGGCCAGACAACGGCCCAGATGGTTGGCAGCGGCCTTGGCGCTGGCATAGGCCGAAGCGCCAGCGGCGGCGGCCACGGCATTCTTCGAACCGATGAAAACGAGGCTGGTGCCGCCCAGGTCCTTGTTGCGCTTCATCAGGCCCCAGGCATGCTTGGCGGTCAGGAAATAGCCCTGGGCCAGCACGTCGAAATTGCGATCCCACAGTTCCACCGTGGTCTGCTCGATGGGGGCAGAAGAGGCGATGCCCGCATTGGCGACCACCACGTCCAGACCGCCAAATTCGCGCGCGGCGGTGTCGAAGGCGGCCTTGACCTGCGCTTCGTCGGTCACGTCGCAGGTGACGGCGCGGACGACGTCCTTGCCGAACTGCTTGGCGAAACCGGCGCGCACTTCCTCGACGGCGTTGGCATCACGGTCGGCCAGCACCACGCAGGCGCCTTCTTTCAGGAAGCGGGCCGCCGTTGCCGCACCGATACCGCCCGCGCCGCCGGTGACAAAGGCCACGCGGCCCACCTGCGGCTTGGGGGCGGGCATGCGCTGAAGCTTGGCTTCTTCGAGCAGCCAGTATTCGATGTCGAAGGCTTCCTGCTCATCCAGAGCGATATAGTCGCCAATGGCTTCTGCGCCGCGCATCACGTTGATGGCATTGCCATAAAATTCCCCGGCCAGACGCGCGGTGGTCTTGTCGGTGGCAAAGGTGATGCGGCCAACGCCGGGCACCAGCACCACGACCGGGTTGGGATCGCGCATGGCGGGGCTGTTGGCGCGCTTGCAGCGCTCGTAATAGGCGGCATAGAAATCGCGATAAGCGCTGATCTTTTCCGCCAGATAGGCATCGTCCTGCAAACGGGCCGGATCGAGCGTCAGCGGCGCGATCTTGGTGCGCAGGAAGTGGTCGGGGCAAGAGGTGCCCAGAGCGGCCAGTTCTTCAAACTTGGCGGACCCCACAAATTCCAGCGCCTCGGCATCATCCGAATAATGGCCCAGCTTGCGGCGCGAACCCGTCATAAAGCCGCGCAGGCGGGGCATCAGATCGGCGGCAATCGCGGCGCGGTCGGGGTTGGGGGCGACGACCTGACCGCCAAAGGCAGGCTTGCCCGCCATCTTGGCGTTCAGATACTTGGCCGCGTCCGCAATCAGGCCAACGGTGTGCTCATAGCATTCCTTGGCGCTGTCGGCCCAGCAGATGATGCCGTGGCTGGCCATCATCACACCCTGAACGCCCGGATTGGCGCGCTGATAATCGCGCAGCATCCGGCCCAGCGTGTAACCGGGGCGCTTCCACGGCAGCCAGCCGATCTTGCCGCCCCAGATTTCCTTGGTCGCTTCTTCGCCACCGCTCGACGCGGCAAGGGCAATGATCGCATCCGGGTGAACGTGGTCAACATGGGCAAAAGGCAGCAGCGAGTGCAGCGGCGTGTCGATCGATGCTGCGCGGCCGTTCAGGTTGAACGTGCAATGGGGCAGATAGCCGACCATCTTGTCGTCATCTTCGGGCCCATTGTAATGTGCCTCAAGGCCCAGCAGCTTTTCCTGATAGAGCGTGGCAAAGCCGTCCAGCTTCATCGAACCGATGTCGCCGCCCGAACCTTTGACCCACAACACTTCGACGGTTTCACCGGTGAGAGGATCGGTGCCGGCCAATTTGGCCGAGGTGTTGCCGCCGCCAAAGTTGGTCACCGTCAGATCGCTGCCCAACAGGTTGGAGCGATAGAGCAGCAGTTCTTCGGGCGAAAGCGTGGCGGCGTGGGCGTCGTCCCAACGGCTGGTGGGGACGGCAAAAGGAATCGCGGAGTTTGTCACGGAAATTTGCTCCCATGGGGGTCTGTTTGATCGGCCTCCTAACGAATCTGCTTCCCTTTGGCAATCAGATTCGATATTCAGCAATCATAAACGATCAGACTAATGATCAAATTCGCACATGCAGCATGATTTCGCGCTTGCGGCGCGACGGGAATAAAGCGCTATTGCGCGCGAGGGAGAGCGTTCTGACACAGGGTTCTGTACAATCAGAAGTTGGGGCCGGATGGGCGATCGTGATCGACATCGGCAAAACGATGTCGAAGATCACATTGTGGTCGCGCGATGGGCAATTGCTGGACCGGCAAGTGCGCCCCAATGCGAAATGCGAGGAAGGCGGCATTGCGCGCCTTGATGCCGCCGGCATTGCCGATTGGGCCAGAGGTGTGCTGACGGGCCATGCGAAAAGCGGCGCGGAATATATCGTGCCGGTCGGGCATGGCGCGGGCTTTGCCGCGATCGTCAATGGTGCCTTGGCCTTTGCGCCCATCGATTATGAGGCCGCCCCGCCCGAAGCCACTATGGCGGCCTATCGCGCCGCCCGGTCTCCTTTCGCGCAAACCGGATCGCCCGCCCTGCCACAGGGTTTGAATTTCGGCGCGCATGTGTGGTGGGCGCAGGAACTTTATCCCGACGTCATGGCGCAGGCCACGCTGGTGCCATGGGCGCAATATTGGGCATGGTGGCTGTGCGGTGTCGCGGCCAGTGAAGTGACCTCGCTGGGTTGTCATTCGGATCTTTGGAACCC
This sequence comes from Novosphingobium sp. 550D, assembly GCF_057401885.1. Taxonomy (NCBI): domain Bacteria; kingdom Pseudomonadati; phylum Pseudomonadota; class Alphaproteobacteria; order Sphingomonadales; family Sphingomonadaceae; genus Novosphingobium; species Novosphingobium sp. 550D. The sequence goes on from NZ_CM171613.1 coordinate 1,687,913, forward strand.
GGATGCCGCCGACTGGTCCGATCTGGCCAAGGGGCAGGGTTGGGATCGGCGCTTTGCCCCGGTGGTCAAGGCGGGCGATGTGTTGGGCACGATCAGTCCGGCGCTGGCGGCGGCCACGGGCCTGCCGGAAACGGTGCGCGTTCTGGCGGGGCTGCATGATTCCAATGCGGCGCTGATGGCGGCGCGTGGATTTGGCGAAATCGCCCGCAATGAGGCCACCGTGCTGTCCACCGGCACATGGTTCATCGCCATGCGCCTGCCCACCTCGCCCATCGCCACGGCTGCCCTGCCCGAGGCGCGAGATTGTCTGGTTAATGTCGACGCCTATGGGCGGCCCGTCCCTTCCGCGCGTTTCATGGGCGGTCGCGAGATTGAGGCGCTGATCGAGATTGACACGCGCCGGGTCGATATCAAACCCGATCAGCCGCATCTGTTGGCCGCGGTCCCCGCCGTTTTGGCCAAGGGGGCGATGCATATGCCGACGCTGGCACCCGGTTGCGGGCCCTTTCCCGATGCAAAGGGTGCGTGGGTCAACCAGCCCGAGGATTGGTATGAGCGCCGCGCCGGTGCCTGCCTTTATGCCGCGCTGGTGGCCGATCAGGCGCTTAATCTGATCGGTTCGGATGAACGCCTGCTGGTCGAAGGCCGCTTTGCCGAGGCGGAGGTTTTCGTCCGCGCTCTGGCGGCCCTGCGCCCCAAGACGCAGGTTTATGTTGGCAGCGCGCATAATGATGTCAGTTTCGGCGCGATCCGGCTGATCGATCCCGTGCTGATGCCCCAAGGTGAATTGCGCAGGATCGAGCCGCTGGACGCCGATCTTGACACCTATCGCAACCGCTGGCTGGCCCGGCTGGAGAGCAACTGATGATTATCGCTTCTGTCGCCGATTTCCGCGAGGCCGCCCGCCGCCGCCTGCCGCGTTTCCTGTTCGAATATATGGACGGGGGCAGCTATGGCGAGGTGACGTTGCGCAAGAATGCCGAGGATCTTGCCCATCTGGCGCTGCGCCAGCGGGTTTTGCGCGATGTTTCGAAAATCGACATGTCGACCACGCTGTTTGGGGTGAAGCAGGCCCTGCCGGTGGCGCTGGCACCGGTGGGCCTTGCGGGGCTGAACGCGCGGCGCGGCGAGGTCCAAGCCGTGCGCGCGGCCAATAAGGCCGACATTCCCTTCACGCTCTCCACCGTCTCGGCCTGCGCCTTGCCCGAAGTGGCGGCGGCGGCCACCAAGCCCTTCTGGTTCCAGCTCTACATGATCCGCGACCGCGCCTTTATGAAGGATTTGTTGGCCCAGGCCGTCGAGGCGCAATGCAGCGCGCTGGTCTTTACCGTGGACATGCCCGTTCCGGGCAGCCGTTACCGCGATTACCACACCGGTTTGGCGGGCAGCGGCGGGTTGAAAGGCGCGGCGTGGCGCGTGGCGCAGGCCATGGTGCGGCCCGAATGGGCGTGGGACGTAGGCGTTCTGGGCCGCCCGCATCATCTGGGCAATGTCGCCCCGGTGCTGAAAGGCAATACGGGGATTGAGGATTTCTTTGCCTGGATGCGGGGCAATTTCGACCCTTCGATCAACTGGCGCGACCTCGATTTCATCCGTTCCGAATGGAAGGGGCCTTTGATTATCAAGGGCATCCTCGATCCCGAAGACGCCAAGGAAGCGGCCAAGATGGGCGCTGACGGCATCGTCGTTTCCAACCATGGCGGGCGGCAATTGGACGGGGTGCTCTCCAGCGCCCGCGCCCTGCCGCCGATTGCCGATGCGGTAGGGGATGATCTGACCGTGTTGGCCGATGGCGGCGTGCGTTCGGGGCTGGACGTGGTGCGGATGTTGGCGCTGGGCGCGCGGGGCGTGCTGCTGGGCCGGGCGTGGTCCTATGCGCTGGCGGCAAAGGGCGAGGCGGGCGTTTCCAAAATGCTGGAGATCATCACCGCCGAAATGCGCGTGGCTATGGCGCTGACGGGCTGCACCGATATTTCGCAAATCAACCGCGATATTCTCGCGTAAATCATAATAAAGGAGAGGCTCATGGTGCCCAATCCGGCGCTGGGCGTGGTGTTTCACTGGATCGGGGGCTTTTCCTCGGCCAGTTTCTATGTTCCGTACAAACGCATCCGCTCGTGGAACTGGGAGGTTTTCTGGCTGGCGGGCGGGCTGTTCAGCTGGCTGATCGCGCCCTGGCTGTTTGCCTCGCTGCGAACGAATGATTTGCTGGGCGTGCTGTCCGCCGCCCCCCGTGCAACGCTGGCGTGGTGCTGGTTCTGGGGCGTGATGTGGGGCTTTGGCGGGCTGACCTTTGGTTTGACGATGCGCTATCTGGGCCTGTCGCTGGGCATGGCGGTGGCGCTGGGGCTGACCACGGTGATCGGCACGTTGGGGCCGCCGATCTTTCATGGCACGATGGGCGAAATCGCGGCCAAGACCAGCGGGCAATTGACCCTGCTGGGCATTGTCATCACGTTGGTGGGCATTGTGGTGGTGGCGCGCGGTGGCGCTGCCAAATCGCGTGAAGTGCCCAGCGGCGAGGCCGTGGCCGAATTTGACCTGAAAAAGGGTCTGGCGATTGCGACATTTTCCGGCGTGATGTCGGGCTGTTTCGCTTGGGGGCTGGATGCGGGACAACCGATCCGCGACCTGACGCTGGCGGCGGGCACGGATCCGCTCTCGCAAGGGCTGCCGGTGCTCTGTGTCGTGCTGCTGGGCGGGTTTACCACCAATGCTTTGTGGTGCGCCTGGCTGATCGTCAAGAACCGCAGCCTTGGCCAATTCTTCGGCGCCTCCAATGATGTGGCCCAGCCGCGCGCGCCCTTGGCGGCCAACTGGCTGCTGGCCGCGCTGGGCGGCACGCTGTGGTATGGCCAGTTCTTCTTCTACACGATGGGCGAGAGCCAGATGGGCCAATATGGCTTTTCCAGCTGGACCCTGCATATGGCCAGCATCATCCTGTTCTCGACGCTCTGGGGCTTTGCGCTGAAAGAATGGCTGGGCACCTCGGTGCGCACCCGGACATTGGTGTGGAGCGGCATCGGCCTGTTGATCGGGGCGACCGTGGTGATCGGTGGCGGCAATATGTTGGCGGCGGGATGATAGTATGATGGCTTTTGCGCGAATTTGACGGCATAGACCGATTGTTCGCGCAAGGGCGAATTGGGATGGGGCGACACAATTCATGCATGCAACCGAACGCGAAAGGCTGATTCTCGAAGCTCTGGCCCCATCCGGCTTTGTCTCCTATCGCGAACTTGAAGCGATGCTGGAAGCCTCGCCCGCGACAATCCGGCGTGATCTGTCGCGGATGGAGGCCGAGGGCCTGTTGCAGCGCGTCCACGGCGGGGCCAAGGCGAGCGAGGCGGAAGAAGGCGAACCTTCGCACGCCACTTTGCTGGGCACACCGTTCGATCAATCGATCACGATCAACCTTGCCGCCAAGCAGGCGATTGGCCGGGCCGCTGCGGCCCTGTGCGAACCGGGCGAGGGGATCATGATCGACGGGGGCACTACCACGCTCCAGATGTGCCCGCATCTGGACGGGCTGGATCTTCAGGTGCTGACCAATTCGCTCCATATCGTCAATGGCTTGCTGCCGCAGAAGGGCACGCGCATTCTGGTCCCGTCGGGCAGCGTGTTTCGTGAACAGAACATCATCCTGGCGCCTGCGGGCGAGGATTCGATGCCGCGTTTCCATGCGCCCAAATTGTTCATGGGTGCCGCCGCCGTGGGCCAGCAAGGCGTGATGCAGCACGACATCATCCTTGTCGCGGCCGAGCGTCGATTGGTGGACCGCGCCGAACAGGTGATCCTGTTGGTCGATTCCAGCAAATTCGCCCTATCGTCGGGCGCCATTGTCTGCGGGTTGGATGAGGTGGATGTCTTGATTACCGATGCCGGCATCACCCCCGCGCTGGCTGATATGGTGCGCAGCGCGGGGGTGCGGCTGATTATTGCTTAGGCCTTGACCACCTTTTGATCGATGGTGCCAAAGGGCTTGCGGCCATTCGCGTCGATGGCCTCCATGCGGATCGTGTCGCCGAAATGCATGAAGCTGGTGGAGGGCTTGCCATCGGCGATCATCTCGATGGCGCGGCGTTCGGAAATGCAGGCCGAACCACGGGTGGCATATTCGGCGTTCGACACTGTGCCCGACCCGATGATCGTGCCCGCCACCAGATCGCGCGTGCGCGCGGCATGGGCGACCAGTTCGGGGAAAGAGAAGCCCATCTGGCTGCCGTTTACCAGCCCGAAGCGCTCTGCGTTCCATTCCACCATCAGATCGGCGCAAACCCGGCCATCGCGCCAATCCGCGCCCAATTCATCGGGCGTGACGGCAAAGGGCGCCATGGAGCAAGCAGGCTTGGCCTGAACCCAGCCAAAGCCGGTCTTCATTTCGACCGGGGCAATGGCGCGCAGCGACCAGTCGTTGATCTGCACGATCAGCTTGATGTGGCTGGCGGCTTCCTCTGCCGTGACGCCCATGGGGACGGCATCAACGATGACGCCGAATTCGCCTTCAAAGTCGATGCCGTCGGCTTCGCTGGTGAAGGGCACATCCTGGGTCGGGGCATAGAAGCGGTCAGACATGCCCTGATACATCAGCGGCCGGTCCGTTTCGATGGGATCGTGATGAAAAGCGATCTGCATCAGGTCGCCATGGTTGGCAAAGGCCGAACCGTCGAGCCATTGCCACGAACGCGGCATGGGCGCGATCAGGCGGGCGGGGTCAAGATGTCCGCCGCCGCCATTATTCAGCAGCCCGACCAGCGGCTTGAGCCGGTCCATGGCCTGATCCCACTGCTCGATCGCGTTGATCAGGGTCAGGCCCGGCGCGGAGAGATAGCGCGCGCCATCAGCGGAAACGACGACCAGTTCGCCATCGGGGCGCCCATTGCGCAAGGTTGCAAGGCGCATGATTATTCCTCGATGATGGCAACGGCGCGGGTCCAGCCTGCGGATGCGCCCTTGATCTTGTGGGGGAAGCAGGAGACCGTAAAGCCGTGCGGAGGCAGGGCTTCAAGGTTATGCAGCTTTTCCAGATGGCAATAGCCGATGTCACGCCCGGCCTTGTGCCCTTCCCAGATAAGCGAGGTGTCGCCGGTTTCGGCAACCTTCTCCGCCGTCAGGGCAAAGGGCGCGTCCCAGCTCCACGCATCGGTGCCCGTCACGCGCACGCCGCGCGTGGTCAGATACATGGTGGCCTCATAACCCATGCCGCAGCCGATGTTGACATAGTTGGGGTTGCCCACCGCCATGCCCGCCGCCGTATTGACCAGCACAATGTCCAGCGGTTGAAGCTCGTGCCCGATGCGGTTCAACTCATCCTCGACATCCTGCGCCGTCACGACATAGCCATCGGGGAAATGCCGGAAATCCAGCTTGACCCCCCGCTGGAAACACCATTCCAGCGGGATTTCATCGATGGTCAGCGACCGTTTGGCCTCGCCGCTGGCCGCATCCATCGTGGGATGGAAATGATAGGGCGCGTCCAGATGCGTGCCCGAATGGGTGGTCAGCCGCACCCATTCGGCGGCGGCGAAACCGGCCCCGTCGGGGGTCTGCTCGGCGGTGATGCCGGGAAAGAAATGACCCAGTTCCGGCAAAGTCTCGCTATGCACCTGATAGGTTATTTCCGGCTTCAGGAACGGCGGATCGGTGATCACATCGTTGCACAGTGTGATTGACAGGTCGATGAAACGACGGCTCATGCGGTATGTCCTCCCAGCGTTTCGGCGAACCAGTCGGCGATATAGTCACGTCCATAGGACATGTTGTCGGCGCCGACATGTTCGACCCCGCCTTCGCGGGCGGTGAAGATCTTTAGCTCGCGGCGGGGGCTGTTGACCAATTGATCGTAGCAATCGTGGGCATAGGCAACGCTGATCTGTCGATCCTGGGCGCCGTGGGTGACGAGGAAGGGGACGCGAACCCCGCCCATATGGCCGTTGAGGTTCATGGCTTCGGATTTTTCGAGGAATTCCTCCATCGTTTCCGCGCCGAACGCCCACATCACATGGGCCCAGTAATGCGGCACGGGGTTTTCGCCCTCGCGCTTCATGCGCTTGTCCTGCACCTCGCGCCAGTTGTGGTTGGCGCCCCAGCAGGCGCCCGAGGCAAAGCGCGGCTCATAGGCCACAGCGCGCGGCGCGAAATGGCCGCCCAGCGAAATGCCGGTCATACCGATGCGCTTGGGATCGACGTCGCTTTGGGTTTCCAGCCAGTCGACTGCCTTTGACGCCCAATTCTCGCTGTGCGGATCGACGGGCAGGCCCTGAAGGCGCAAAGCCTCGCCGGTGCCGGGCTGGTCGACGCAGAGCGTGGAAATGCCGCGCTTGGCCAGCGCTTCGGGCAGGCGGCTCCAGTAGAGCAGCTCCTTGCAGCTGTCCAAACCATTGCAATAGACCACCACGGGGCGGGGGCCTTCGCCGTTTCCGCGGGTGTAGAGCGCCGACATCGTGCCGGTGCTCAGCGGGATTTCCACGCGCTCGCGGTTGATGCTGCCCAGAGCTGTCGAGCGCGCAAAGGCGTCGAGCGCCTTGGCATAGGTTTCCTTGCGGCCCGGCGCGCCGTGGCCCTGCATGCGTTCGGCCACAAAGAGATAGAGCGAGGCGCGCTCCAGCTTGGCGCTGGCGGAAAAGCCGCGTCCCTTGGCCTCGTCCTCGGCGGCCAGTTCCACCAGCTTGTCGCCCATGGCGGCCCATTGCTTCATAAAGGCGGGCGTGCCTGCGTCCCCGCCACCGGCGGCGGCATCAAGGATGGGCTGGCACATATCGACGATCTCGCCGATCTGGCCGCCGCTTTCCAGAGCGATGGCGACCGAGAGGTTCCAGATATAGTTGGGAAAGGGGGAATAAAGCGCCATGATTTATGCCTCCACCGCGACAAACAGGCCGGGGTTTTCATGCGGGTGCGGCATGGTCTGCGGCCCGCCCACGCCAATGCCCCATTGGTCCATGACCATGGGCGCGGGGGCGTAAACCTTGGCCTCGCGGGTTTCGAAGTCCACCTCTTCCAGCTCGGCGGTATATTCGGTGACGAAACCGCCCGGCGTGACGAAATAGCTGAACGTGTTGTCGCCCGCGGTGTGGCGGCCCGGACCCCAGCGGATGTCAAAGCCCTTGAGCTTGAGCCGGTGACCGCCGCGCATCATGCCATCGACGCCTTCCATGTCATAGGCGACATGGTTGAGGCAGGCAGGCCCGGGCAGAATGGCAAAGCGGTGATGGGCGTTGTTGCAGCGCAGGAAGCACATGAAATCGCCCAGCCAGTCGGACACCTTGAAGCCCAGCACATCGCAGAACCATTCGACCAGCGCCTTGTGGTTGGGCGAATGCAGCACGATGTGGCTGATCTTGACCGGCACGCCTTCCCAGCGCTCGATCTCGCGCTTTTGCCCGCGTGCGACTTCGGCGCTGATTTCCATCTGGATGCCATCGGGGCTGAAGAAACGGAAGCCATAGCCGCCGCCCGGCGTGGTGAGGTCACGCGGGGCGTGGACGATCTGACCGCCCGCGGCCTCGACCTTGGCGGCCAGCGCATCGACATCGGCGCGCGTGTCGGTGGCCAAAGCAATCACGTCGATGCGGTTTTCCTCCGCCGCGCGCAGGCGCACGACATGATGTTCGTCATGGCCCTGCGCCTTGAACCAGGCCATGCCATCGTCCGAGGCGACAGGCTCCAGACCCCAGACATCGGTGTAATAGGCAGATTCAGCGGCCAGATCGGTAACGCCATAGCCCACATAGCGGATTTCGGTAACTCGGCTCATTGGATGGTTCCTTGAAAATCAGATGGGCTGCGAGACGACAGCGAACATTTCCTGCGTCGCCTTGGCATTATCGACGGGCGGGCCTTTGCCGATCTGGCCGTGACAGATCTCAAGGCTCTTCTCGACGATGAAGCGGCAGCGTTCAAAGCGGCGGTTGCGGAAGGCGGTGAAGGCTTCGGCCGGGCTGGCGGCTTTGGCGATTTCGTCGGCCAGAACGATGCTGTCCTCAATCGCCATGCCCGCGCCCTGGCCCAGATGGGGGGTGGTGGCATGGACCGCATCGCCGATCAGCACGACCCGGCCCACATGCCAGTCGCCATAGAGCATCATGCCCTCAAGCGGGCGATAGACCACGCCTTCATCATCGGTGATCTGCTCGGCCAATGCCTGAACGGCGGGCGCGGTATTGGCCAGCTTGCCGCGCATGGCCGCCGCGATCCCCTCCTTGGGATACCACGGATTGTCCGGTTCGGGCGTGGTGACATACATATACATCAGATCCGCGCTGATCGGCACAAAGCCGACGCCGGTGGGGCCGTTATAGACCTGAAGCGCATCCAGATCGGCCGGGCGCGGGAAGTTATAGCGCCACACGGCCTGACCCGTGAATTGCGGCCCCGGCGCGTCGGGCATGATGGTTTTGCGCGTTTGCGAATAGACCCCGTCCGCCCCGATCACGATGGCATAGGTGCCGCGCGAACCATCCGAGAAAGTGACATTGACGGCATCGCCCGTGTCCTCGATGCTCGCGGCGGTGATGCCCAGACGGATCTGCGCGCCCGCATCCTTGGCCGTATCGCCCAGCAGTTTGTGCAGCGCAGGCCGCCCGATGCCCATATTGGCGGGCAGGCCCGGCGCGACCGGATGGCCCGGAATGCGCGCGACCTTCTGACCATTGGGCAGGAAGATCTCGACCGCGTCAAAACCCACGCCCGCGGCCAGATAGCCATCCAGAATACCCAATTCCCGCGCCGCAGACAGCACGTTCGACTGCTGGATAATACCAACCCCGTAAACCGACCAGTTCGGGTCGCGTTCAATCACGGTGACATTATGCCCCGCCTTGCAAAGCGCTATCGCGCTCGTCAGGCCCCCAATGCCCCCACCAATGACAAGTATGTCGAGTTTGTTCATGGCCGCGCCTCATGCGCGGCGCCGATGTGCTGGCGCATATGCTCTCCCTATGCGCCGCGACGGGCGCGTTGATCAGGGGCATTTAGGGGGAGAGTAGTCAATCTGTAAAAGTCATTATCTGGATCAATAATGATAGATTGAATTTATGATATAGCCTGTGCCGCCAAACGCAATTGTTCGCGCAGCCAGATCAGGCCCGCATCATCCCGGCGCGCTTCATGAAACTGCACCATTTCACGCAGGCGGGGGAAAGGAAAGGGCATCGGCGCGAAAGCCAGATCGAATTGCGGCATCATCGCGCGCACCAACCGTTTGTGCAGCACGGCCAGGCGCATCGTGTTTTGCAGGAACCATGGCACAGAGGCAAAAGAGGCGACCTCGATATCGATCCGGCGCTGGCGCCCCATGCGGGCCAGTTGGGTGTCGGCAAAGGTCGCGGCGCGGCGTGAACCCAATGCGACGCCGACATGGCCGCAGGCAAAGAAATCATCAGCCGTCAGCCCTTTGGCAAACAGTGGGTTGCCCGCCCATCCGACCACGACCTGTTCTTCTTCGTAAAGGAATTCAGAGGGATGCCAAGGCGCCAGCAATTGTTCCGGCGCGATCAGCAGGTCGATCTGACCGCCATCCAGATCGTCGGCATTGCGCTCGGTCGGCTGCATCACTTCAAGCTGTATATGGGGCGCGGCGGCGGTCACCCGTTCGGCCAGCCCGACCAGAACCGCGACCATGACATAGTCAGACGCGTTGATGCGGAACCGGCGCGTGGCGGTTGCCGGATCAAAACCGGCGGGTGTGGCAATGGCCTGTTCAACGCTTTGCAGGCTGCGCTGGATTTGCGGAAAAAGTGATTCGGCAAAGGGGGTGGGGTGCATGCGCTTGCCCACCTGCACCAGCAATTCATCGCCAAAGAACGCCCGCAGGCGGCGCAAAGACGCGCTGGCGGCGGGTTGGGTCAGGCCCAGGCGTTCGGCCGTTCGGGTGACGCTGCGCGTTTCCATCAATGCGGAAAAGACGACCAGCAGATTGAGGTCGAGCTGTTTGAAGCGCATTTTAGCCATCCCTGTGTTTATGGGAGAGGCGATAAATCAAAATCAGAAATAATGAAAGCGGGGCAGGCGCCATGCCCGCCCCGCCTTTGGAGATGATCAGAATTTCAGGCTGCCGCGAATGCCGAAAGTGCGCGGTGGCTGGAACTGATAGGTGTTCTTGTTCGCCACATAGTTGCGCCCGGCATTGGCCAGAACGACCTTGTCGGTGAAGTTGCGGATAAAGGCGTCAATCTGCCAATTGCCGTGGGCGGGTTTGAAATTGATCGAGGCATTGCCCGTGACATAGGCGTTCGAACGCGTGTCGGTGTCGTTGAACACGTCATAATAGAAGGACGAGGAATATTTGCCGTCGATACGCGGGGTGAACGTGCCGAACCCGGCCTCAACCGCCTTTTCCACGCCAAAGGTGGCGACGAAACCGGGCGCGTTTGGCAATTTGTGGCCGCTGATGTCGCGGGTGGTGCCCGCTCCGTCACGCACCGAAATGCCCTTGCCAAATTCGGTGTGGAGCAGAGCGATATTGCTGTCGAGGCGGAAGCCATGGACCAGCGCGATCGTCTGCAATTCGGCGCCCATGATCTTGGCCGAACCGACGTTGAAAATGCCCGAACCGCCCGACAGCGCATCGGTGCTGCGCGAGGCCTGATAGCCGCGATAGTCGAAATAGAAGGCTGCCGCATTCACCTGCAAATTGTTGTCGAGGAAGCGGTTCTTGGTCCCCACTTCCCATGCCGACAGCTTTTCCGGTTCATAGGAAACCGAGGCGGCCGATCCGTTCGAGTTGAAACCGCCCGCCTTATAGCCGGTGTCAAACTTGGCATAGACGAGGCTGCGCGGGGTGACCTGATAATCAAGGCCGACGTGATAGGTCGGCTCGCTGCTGTTCATATTGCCGTTGCCGGGGGTGATGATGGACATGGCCGGGGCAAATGGGCTGGCCAGAGCGGGCAGGAACAGCACCGCATTGCCCGTGCGGAATTTGCTGTCCCAGGTGTTGCGGGCGCCCAGTGTGAGCTTGACTTGATCATTGATGCGATAGGCGATCTGTCCGAATATCGCGTTCGACTTGGTAGCGATGTTGTAATCGAACTTGATGCCATAGCGGTCCGGCTGTCCCATCGCGGCCAGCGGGCCGCCCGGGGCGAACAATCCGGTCATCTGCACATTGTACAGGCCCGAATTGATGATGTTGTCTTCCTTGAAATTGAACCAGCCCAATTGGAAGAACAGGCGGCTGTTGGCATTGTTCGACAGGCGCACTTCATGGTTCCATGTCGTGGGGTCTTCGGCCTGAACAAATTGGCGCACCGCCGGATAGACCGGGCCGGTAGCGTCGGTGCGGTGGCGGAAGCTGCTCTTGTCATAACCGCCGGCGTAGATCAGCGAGAGGCCGGCGGGCAGGGCGTCATAGACCGCTTCCCAACGGACACGGTCCGCGGTCAGGCGCGTCATGGTCGGCGCGGTATTGGCAAAGCTGCGCGCATTGCCGAAATCGGGGCGCACGGCGATGGTCGAATCCATTGTCACGTCGCCGACATTGTCGATCTCGTCATGCTGATAGGACGCCCAGAGCTTGAGCCCGTCGAGCGGTTTCCAAACGCCCTGAATGCGGCCCGACCCGACCTTTTGGTCATCGCCGCGCAAGGGGGTGCCGTTATAAATGCCGGTCAGGTTGCGATAGCCATCATGCGAGTGATAGGTGCCCGATGCGCGCAATTGAACCTTGTCCGATGCGGCCCAGTTGACCCCGGCATCGGCGTCGAAGGCATTGTAATTGCCGGTGCCCAGGCTGACATAGCCCTCGTTGCGGTTGGTCGGGCGATTGGTGATGATCGAGACAAGACCGCCGGTCGAATTGCGACCGTTAAGCGTGCCTTGCGGGCCTTTGAGCACTTCGACACGGGCGACGTCATACATCGATGATTGGATGTTGAACGAGCGGTTGGTGTAGAAACCATCGCGCGCAATCGGCACCGACGGGTCGCCGGTTTCGGTGGTGTCGGTCGAGGCAATGCCGCGCACCGCGACATAGGCGGCGCCGGTGTTGCTGGTGATGTTCAGGCTGGCGTCAATGCTGGACAGGGCCTGCATGTTCGACACGCCCTTGGCGGCCAGATCTGTGCCGGAATAGACGGTCAGCGCGATGGGCGTCTTTTGCGATGAGGTTTCCACGCGCGATGCGGTGACGACGATTTCCGACAGGCCCGCAGATTTGGGCGATTCGGCGGCGGGGGCTTGCTCGGCGGCAAAGGCCGGGATGGCAAGCATGCTGACGGATGCGCAAAGCGCTGCGGCAAGACCGCGATTCATGGCAATTCTCCCTGATGGGCCGAAATGACTTCGGCGCTCTTACAAAATTAAAACTATTGTTCTAGATAATGAGCGTTTCTGCGGCCTGTCAATATGGATCGCTATGGCCACCGTTGCGGGTGTGCAACACAAAGGTGGTTTGCAGGGTGGAGGGCGATACGCCGACTTGCCCGATCGCCCGTTTTTTCCGCGAAAACCAATAGAGCAGCGTGATGGTTTTTTATCGAAAACAACTATCGCTGCATCTGCTCGGAATGCTCGCATTTGCGTAATTTATGGCCATTTTCGCGCAATCATCCGTCGAATCATGCACTATGCTTTGCCCTGTTTCATAAATGGAATTGATGGCTTGGCGATCAGTGCGTTTGCGCCCTCGAATCGGCCCATGATCCTGTTCCAGCCATGCCGATTTCCAAGGTCGCGACAATCATCGCCTTGACAAAAGCACGAGCCCCCATTTAGATTTCAGAATAAGAGTTCTAAATAAATTATGCGACGGCCATGGTCAGTCCGCAATCGGGAGAGAGTCTTGAGCGTCCATTCCCAGGCACCGCGCAAAGCCGGTGCAGCGCAAGGCATCACGTTGGTGACGGTTGCCTTTTTGCCCATTGTGGCGATTGTTTCGATGTTTCCGGCTGTGCCCGCGATCATCGATCATTTCGCCGCGCGCGATCCGGCCGCGATTGCCAAAGTGCCCGCGATGGTTTCCGCGCCGGGCCTGACCATTGCCTTGCTGGCGCTGTTTGCCGGTTTTCTGGTCGATAAATTCGGGCGTCGCAAATTGCTGCTGGTGTCGACGGCGCTCTATGGCTTTGTCGGCGTTGCGCCCTTTTTTCTTGACTCGATTGACCAGATCTATGCCTCACGCCTTGCCTTGGGCGTGGCCGAAGCCGCGATCCTGACCACGCTGAACACGCTGGTGGGGGATTATTGGGACGCCAAGGACCGCCGTTTCTGGCTGACCATTCAGGGCCTTGCCGGACCGGTTTTGGGCAGCGCGGTGATCCTGCTCTCCGGCTATCTGACGGCGGTGCGTTGGAATGGCATCTTCCTTGTCTATGCCATCGGTTTTCCGGCTTTTCTGGCCAGCGCGCTTTTCCTCTATGAACCGGACAGCGACGAGACGGCGCGCAAAATGCTGGGCATGGACGAAGGGGGTGAGCCTTTCCCATGGCGCAACGTACTGACCTATGCGGGCGTGACGCTGCTGGGCAGCGCGCTCTATTACGTGTTCATTATCAATGGCGGCATTGTGTGGCAGGAAATCGGGGTCAGGGATTCGGCCACGATCGGCCGTTTGACCACGGTCCCCAGCCTGTTTGTGATGGCGGGCGCGGGGCTGTTCTGGTTCACGGGCAAGTTTGGGCCGCGCTGGCAATTGTTCACGCTCTTTGGGCTGTTGGGCGCGGGGCTGGTCATCATCGGGCTGATCCATGACTGGCGCGGCATGTTGGTGGGCATGGCCATTCAGCAAACCGGCGCGGGCATGGCGGTTCCCTGCCTTGTCGCTTGGGCGCAGAACCATTTGCCCTTTGCCCATCGCGGGCGCGGGATGGGCATCTGGACCGCCTGTTTCTTTTTCGGCCAATTCACCTCGCCGCTGCTGGTCAGCCTGCTGCGCGAACATTTCGGCCATATGCAGGGCGCCTTTGTGGCGGCGGGGGTGTTTGGCCTCGTGTCCGCCGTGCTGGTGCTGATTGTTGTTTCGGGGCGCGAAACCGCCCCCACCGGAGCGTGAAAATCATGACATCGAAAATCAAACGGGGCATCAGCCTCTACAGCTTTCAGGAAGAGATGTTCCTTGGCAAAATGAGCGTCGAGGATTGCGTGGCCTTTGGCGCGCAGATCGGCGCGCCGGGCATCGAAATCCTGCCCGAACAGAATATGCCGACTTTCCCGAACATCAGTGATGCGCAGGTGGGCGAATGGCGCGATATGCTGGCCCGCCATGATGCGCATTTCACCTGTTATGACATGTTCCTCGACACCAAGCGCCGCAAGGACCGCCTGATGAGCGACGAGGAACAGGTCGAAAGCATCCATCGCGACCTGATCCTGTGCAACCGGCTTGGCATCAAAAACATGCGCATCCTGATCTTTGTGCGCCCCGACATCCTCGAAAAATGCGTGGCCGTAGCCGAAAAGCTGGACGTGCATATGGGGGTCGAGGTCCATGCGCCATGGCATCTGGAACATGCATGGATCCTGCGCACGATCGAGGTGGCCGATCGCCTTCAGACCAAGCATCTTGGCATCCTGCCCGACATGGGCATTTTCATGAAGCATTACCCGCCCGCCTTCCGCGCCCGTTTCGAACGCCAGGGCGCCCGCCCCGAAGTCTGCGACTTTATCGTCGAGCAGCACGAGCAGAAGGTGATGTGCGAATACACTATCTTTGAAGTCGCCGTTAAGATGCAGGGCAACAAGGCCGAGGTTGCCATGGCCGAAACCCTGCGCCACGCCCCCTATGCCAACCCCAAGCGGATCGGCGATTACGCCCCTTATTTCCGCCATATTCAGGCCAAGTTCTATGAAATGAACGAGGACTGCACGGACCCTGCCATCGCCTATGACGAGGTGATTCCGGCGCTGGTCAAGGCGGGCTGGGAAGGCACGCTTTCGTCCGAATATGAAGGCAACCGCTGGATTCAGGACGTGCATGAAGTCGACAGCCGCGAACAGGTCCGCCGCCAGCATGTGATGTTCGAACGCCTGATCGCCAAGGCGGAAGCGGAGTTTGCGTAATGTTTGACAAATATATCATTGACCCCGCAACCGTTGCCAATACCGGCCCAGCGGACGCTCCCACCGGCTTTTCCTTCACGACAAAGCTGGGCTATTATCGCGGCCTTGGTCTGTCGATGGTTGAGGATCTGAAAGTCTCCATCGACGGTGAAGCTTTGCCGCGCGAAGCCATCACGTTTGATGAAGGCCCCGGTCCGTTGACGTTGGATCAGATGGAAACGGCCTTTTACCGCCGCTGGCCCTTTGGCGCGCCCGCGACGATCATGGTGGCGCTGCCGGGTGGCTTCCCCAAGGGCGAGCACAAGCTCTCGCTGCAACAACGGCTGCGTATTTCGTATATGCCGTTCCCGTCCTTCAACAATGATGAAAAGGTGATCAGCCTGTGATCGACCGCAGGGCCATGCTGGGCGCGACGGTTGCCCTTTCCACAGCGGCATCCTCGACGCTAGGCGGGGCCCTGCACGCCGCAGGCAAGGGAAAGCCGTTCAACCCGGCTTTCCCCAAGGGCTTCCTTTGGGGCGCGGCCACGGCGGCACATCAGGTGGAGGGCAACAATACCTCCTCTGACGTGTGGTTTCTCGAACATATGAAACCCACTGTCTATGCCGAACCTTCCGGGGACGCAGCCAACAGTTTTCTGTTGTGGGAGACCGATCTCGATCTGGTCAAAAGCCTTGGTTTGAACACCTATCGCTTCAGCCTTGAATGGGCGCGGATCGAACCGGAGCAGGGCCAGTTCTCCATCGCCATGCTCGATCATTACAAGGCGATGATCGAGGGGTGCCACGCGCGCGGCATCACGCCGGTCGTCACCTTCAACCATTTCACCACGCCGCGTTGGTTTGCCGCGCTGGGCGGTTGGCATGGAGATGATGCGCCTGCGCTTTTCGCACGCTATTGCGACCGCGCGGCGCGCCATCTGGCGGGCGGCATCGCCTATGCCACAACGCTGAATGAGCCGAACCTGTCGGGCAAGCTGGGCGAATTGCTGCCCGGCGATTTTCTGGGCGCGGACAAGGCGATGGTGGAGGCCGCCGCCAAGGCTTTGGGCGTGGCGCTCTATCAACCGGGCAACCCGCTCTACACGCCCGATGGCGCCGGCACGCAAAGGCATCTGCTCGAAGGCCACCGTCTGGGCCGTGCCGCGATCAAGGCGGTGCGGGGCGATCTGCCTGTGGGCGTCAGCCTTGCCATGCTGGATGAACAGGCGGCGCCCAATTTGCCCAAGGGCGCGGTCAGCCTGCGCGATGCAAAGCGTGAGCATTTCTATGGCGATTGGCTGCGTCTGGCCAAGAGTGATTGCGATTTCCTGGGCATCCAGAATTACGAACGCAGCGTCTGGACCGATAAAGGCAAGCTGCCCAATCCGCCCGGTGCCGTCACCAACACGATGGGCGCCGAGGTCTATCCGCCATCGCTGGCGGGCGTGGCGCGCTATGCCTATGCGCAGACCGGCCTGCCGATCATGGTGACCGAACATGGTGTGGGCAGCGAGCATGATGAAATCCGCGCCAACCTGATCTCTGCAGCGCTGACAGAACTCAAAAAGGCGATGGATGATGGCGTGCCCGTAATCGGCTATTGCCACTGGAGCCTGATCGACAATTACGAATGGGTGTTTGGCTATCGCATCCGTTTTGGCCTGTGCGAACTGGACCGCACTACGTTCAAGCGCACCCCCAAGCCCAGCGCCGGGGTGCTTGGCCGGATTGCGCGCGCCAATTCGGTTTGATGGTTTGCGGGGTTTTGGGGCGGGGTTTTGGGCTTAATGCCCCAGAACCCCGCGCACCCCGTCAATCACATATTGCACTGCCAGCGCCCCCAGCAGCACGCCCAGAACGCGGGTGATCACCGCTTCGACCCGGCTGCCCAACAGGCGCATGATCGGCCCGGCGGCCAGCAAGGCAAGGCCCGTCAGCAAAAGAACGCTGATCAACGCGGCCAGAACAACCGCCGCGCCCGTCCGGTCGGTGGCATGGCCCATCATCAGCATGACCGTGGCGATCGATCCCGGCCCCGCGATCATCGGCATGGCCATGGGGAAAACGCTGATGTCTTCATGGGGTTCGGGCGTGTGCTTGACCTTTTCGAGCCTTTCCTCGCGCCGCTGGGTCCGCTTTTCAAACACCATTTCCAGCGCGATCAGGAACAGCATCATCCCGCCCGCGATGCGGAACGCATTCAGCTCAATCCCCAGCGCGGCCAGCAACCCTTTGCCGAACAGGGCAAAGGTGATCAGGATCACGCTGGCGATGAAACTGGCGCGGATGGCGGTGCTGCGCGCGGCCTGCGGTGTATAGTTGGCCGTCAACCCGCCATAAATTGGCGCGCAGCCAACCGGATCGATCACCACAAACAATGTGGCGAAGGTGGAGATGAAAAGTTCAAGCATGACCCACTCTTAACCCAGCCCGCAGGCCGGCGAAAGGGGGGCTATCTTGAAGAGCGTTCGAGGACCGTGGTCATCTTGTTCCCGATCTTCACGCTGACGCTATAATCACGCGTGCCATCGGGCCGGGCCGAGGTTTTCCATTCGATCGAGTGATCGCTGCTTTCCCCCGACAGATATTCGCCGGCCGCGATGGGCGTAAACTCCAGCGCCTTTTGCCCGCGCGGCCCGCATTCGGCCACTTTGGCTTCGGCCCATTCGGGTTCGGCCATTGGTTTTTCGGTCACGCCGCCCTGATCCAGAACGAAGAGATACTGGCCCTTCTTCTGACGCTGCCAAATGGTCGAAAACCAGCCATGGGCCGCGCCCTGTTGCCATCCGCCATAGGAAATCGCCGTCGCCCCGTCACAGCTCATCCAGACATTGTGGACCTGCCATTGCAGCGGCTGGGCGGGATTACGCTGGCTTCGGGCAAAGTCCTGCACGCGCACGACCTTGTCGCCGTCGAACATTTGTGCGTCGGGGGCGGCATGGTCGCGAAAGGCGTTCCATTGGCCCTTGTCCCGCACGGCGCGGGCAAAGCCGATTTCGCGCGCGATAATGTCGCTGGGCAGGGCGAACATCGTGGCCATGCCCTTGGGTGGGCGCTGGGCCATGGCGGGGGCGCACAGTAATGCCGTCACCGTCAATGCAGGCAAAGCCCGCCTTCCAAATTTTGCAAGAAAGGCGGGCTTTGTCATCAGATCGAATGCTCCGGCAGATCCGCCGTGGCCAGCGCCAGACCTTCATGCGCATAAGCGGCCACCAGCGCATTGCGCAGCAGAACCGCAATCGTCATGGGGCCAACGCCGCCCGGCACCGGAGTGATGGCGCCCGCCACCTGAACCGCGCCTTGATAATCCACATCGCCCACGATCCGGCCCTTGGTTTTGCCTTCGGCGGGGGGCAGGCGGTTGATGCCAACGTCAATCACGGTCGCGCCCGGCTTGATCCAGTCGCCCTTGACCATTTCGGGCACGCCAACGGCGGCCACAACAATGTCGCTGCGCCGCACGATATCGGCCAGATTTTGGGTGTAACGATGCGCGATGGTGACGGTGCAATTGGCCGAGAGCAGCAGTTGCGCCATGGGCTTGCCCACAATGTTCGACCGCCCGATCACAACCGCGTTCAGGCCCTTGAGATCACCCAGACGATCTTCGAGCAGCATCAGACAGCCCAGCGGGGTGCAGGGCACATAACCGGCCTGACCCACGGCCAGACGGCCCGCATTGGTGACGTGGAAACCATCGACATCCTTGTCCGGGTCGATGGTGGCGATCACCTTCTGCTCGTCCATGTGACGGGGCAGGGGGAGCTGAACCAGAATGCCATCGACGGCCGGATCGGCGTTGAGCTTTTCCACCACGGCCAGCAATTCGGCCTCCGTGGCATCCGCCGCCAGCTTGTATTCAAAGCTGTTCATGCCCGCGGCGACGGTCTGCTTGCCCTTGGAGGACACATAGACCTGGCTGGCCGGATCTTCGCCCACCAGCACCACGGCCAGACCCGCCTTGCGACCAGCCTTTGCCTCGAATTCACCCGCCAGCACGCCGATGCGCGTGCGAAGCCGTTCAGCAAATTCCTTCCCGTCGATTACTTTGTTCTCGCTCATCCGTAATGATTCCCAATGTAAACCAGCAAGATGATGACGATGCGAATCAGCACCAGCAGCGCCATCGGCGATAGGTCAAGAAAGCCGGTGTTCGGCATTACCCGCCGGATCGGCCTCAAGAGCGGCTCCAGAATCGCGTTGAGCGCCTGCCAGATGCCCGAAACCAGCGGATTATGCAGGTTCACGACATTGAAGGCGATCAGCAGCCCGAGAACGACTTGCACCAGAACGGCCGTTGACACGATATCGGCCAACAACAGCAGAATGGGGATAATCACTTCGTTAATCACGGGGCGCTTCCTCTCCCAATGGCAGAGCGCGTGACCTAGCCGAGCAAAGCCACGCGCGCAACCGGAGCGCTGAGGAAGGTTTGTAAGTGTTACTTACAAATTTGGCAAGAGCGTAAGAATAGGCTTGCAGTGGATTCCTGCAAAACTTCGCAAAATGCCCGTTATGCCTTGCGGATCAGCGTGCCTGCGCCCTTGCTGGTGAAGAATTCCAGCAACATGGCGTGAGGGACGCGGCCATCCAGCACGACGGCTGCTTCACAACCTGCCTCAACCGCATGGGTGCAGGTGGCCAGCTTGGGAATCATGCCGCCGCTGATCGTGCCGTCTTGCGCCAACGTCTCGATATCGGCGGGCGTCAGGTCGGTCAGCAGGTTCTTGTCCTTGTCCAGCACGCCCGGAACGTCGGTCAGCAGGAACAGGCGCGCGGCACCAATCGCGGCGGCAATCGCGCCCGCCATCGTGTCGGCGTTGATGTTATAGGTTTCGCCGTCATGGCCCACTGCGATGGGGGCGATGACCGGGATCAGGCCGGCGCTCGACAGGGTTTCAAGGATCGAGGTGTCGATATGATCGGGCTCGCCCACATAGCCAAGGTCCACCACGATGGCCTCGCCGCTGTCGGGGTCTTCGATCGCCTTGCCCAGCTTTTGCGCCTCGACCTTGCGGGCCGTGACCAGAGCGCCATCCTTGCCGGAAATGCCGACGGCCTTGCCGCCCGCCTTGCTGATCCAGCTGACCAGTTCCTTGTTGATTGCGCCCGACAGGACCATTTCGGCCACTTCGGCGGTGGCCTTGTCGGTCACGCGCAACCCGTTGATGAATTGCGATTCGATGCCCAGAGCCTTGAGCATCCGGCCAATCTGAGGCCCGCCGCCATGGACGACCACGGGGTTGATGCCCACGGCCTTCAAGAGCACGATATCCTCGGCAAAATCCTGCGCCAGCGCGGGGTCGCCCATGGCGTGGCCGCCATATTTCACGACGAAAGTGCGCCCTTCGTAACGCTTGAGATAGGGCAGGGCCTCAATCAGCGTTTCGGCTTTGGCGAGCAGGGATGCGTTAGAATCGAGATGCGGGGTTTCGGTCATGGGGCGCCGTTTACCGCGCTTTTGCCGGAATAGAAGTGTTTTTTACGCCCGACGCGCGCCATCAAGCCAGCGCCCAAGCGCGACAAACAGATAGATCAGCGGCGGAACCATGATGGTGGAGAGCACCAGCTTGGAAATGATCTGACCCTTCATCAACGGACCAAGGTCGAGCACGCCGTAAAAGCTGATGGTGATGAAGATCAGCGTATCGACCACCTGACTGAGCAAACTGGCCAGCCATGCGCGCATCCACAGCAATTTACCATCGCGCCCCGCCGCCAGCCGCGAGAATACATAGACGTTGAGAGTTTGCGATGTGCCATAGGAGCAAAGCCCGGCAAATTGCATCCGCGCGCCCTGACCCAACAAATGGGCAAAGGCGGCCTGATCGGTCCAGAACGGGGCGGGCGGCACGGCGTGGATGACGATCATCAACAGCGCCATCGACACGATCAGCGGCACAAAGCCAAAGCGAACCAGTTTGTTGGCCGTGGCCGTGCCATGCAACTCCGCCGTCGCGCTGGCCAGGACGACCAGAATGAGGAAGGCGAAAATCCCGCTCTCCACCGCCAGATTGCCCAGCAAAGGCCATGTGCCAAGATCGGCGATCTTGGTCCCCAAAACGCCCGCCAGAACACACAGGCCCCCATAGAGCAGGGCGCCTGCGAAAAGCGAAAGCGGGATGTTGGGCGCGGATTGTGGCTGGTTCATTACAGGGGTTTAGCGGGGTGGTTTTGGGGGCGCAAGAGGGGGAGCGGTGCCTCCGGCGGGCAAAGGGCGATGGCCCTTTGCAATCCCTATACTGTCGGCGTTGCGCCAAGGTGGCGGTGAAAGCTGTCGGACGCGATGGTTGATATTAAAGCCTGCGGCGCATTCAGGCATGAAATCGCCGCGCCTCAGGCCTTCAAAGCTTCGACTTAACCGCAAAGCGGCCAATCCTGCGCCACCCCGGTAATGGGATTGCAAAGGGGCCAGTCCCTTTGCCCGCCAGAGGCATCTCTTCACTCACCCATGTTTCGTCCGCAACAACCCGCGCACAAAGGGGATCAGCCCGGTCTGACGCTTGCGCCGCAACCGTTCCGAGGCCAGAATCAGCTTTACCTGCTCATAGCATTCGTCGAGGTCTTCATTGACGACGACATAATCATAGGCGTCCCAGTGGCTGATTTCGGCGCGGGCGCGGTCCATGCGTCCGGCGATGACTTCGGCGCTGTCGGTGCCGCGACCGGACAGGCGGCGGTGCAGTTCCTCGATGCTGGGCGGCAGGAGGAAGACGCGGACAACGTCTTGCGCATCCTTTTGATAGAGCTGCTGCGTACCCTGCCAATCGATGTCAAACAGAAAGTCCTTGCCGTGTTTCAGCCCGGCGCGGATGTGGGCCTTGGGCGTGCCATAGCAATTGCCGAAAACCTCGGCCCATTCATAGAATTCGTCGTTTTCCGCCATGCGGTCGAATTCTTCCTGCGACACGAAGAAGTAATCGACGCCATCGACCTCGCCGGGGCGGGGCGCGCGGGTTGTGGCGGATACCGAAGGGTTGATCGCATGATCTTCGGCCAGCAGGCGGCGGGCAATGGTTGTCTTGCCGGTGCCGGACGGGCTGGACAGGATGAACATCAACCCGCGACGATGCAGGTCGGGGTGGTGATGGTCGGAGTGATGAAGATCGTGCGATTCAGGAGCCATGTCGCCCGATGCCGCAACATCGGCGCGCGATCAAGAGGAAGCTGATCGCGCGCTTGGCGGAAAATCAGGATGTTTTGGGCGTGGGCGCCGGGGTTGCTTCGGCCTTGGCCTTGTCTTTCTTCGCATCATGCAAATGCTTGGCCAGCAGCACACCGCCCACGATAATGGCGCCCGGCACCGAACGCATCGCGATCCGGGTCAGCGCCACACCGGCGATCTTGCTGGGCAAGGAGAGGGCGGAGCTGCCGCCCTTGCCATTGGTGACCACCGAATCGATGGCTTTGGTGATGAAGGATTGCCCGTTTTTGCGGATGATGTTCGAAATTGCGGAACTGGCCATAGAACACTCCTCGGGCAATTGCCCTTATTTCTTGCGACCGAAATCCACCGTCACCACGTTCGAACCATCCTCGCTGGTCGCGATGGGCGGCTCGCTGTCGGGCGAGTCGTTTTCAGCCTGATCATACGGTTCGGGCTCAAGATCCTCCACCGCGGCTTGGAACTGCAGGCCGAAATCGACCGCAGGGTCCACAAAAGCGGTGATCGCGGCAAACGGAATCACCAATGTGGCGGGCACCTGGTTAAAGGTAAGCCCGACAGAGAAATGATCGTCGGCCACAATAAGTTCCCAGAACTTGTTCTGAAGAACGATGGTCATCTCGTCGGGAAAGCGGGCCTTGAGATGGGCGGGGATGTCCACGCCGGGGGCCTGCGTCTTGAACGTGATGTAAAAATGGTGATTCCCCGGCAAGGTGCCGCCGGTATTCGCCACCTGGCCGAGCACACGGCCCACCACGGCGCGCAGCGCTTCCTGCACGATTTCGTCATAGGGGATCAGGCTGTCGGGCGTGTCATCAATCATGCGCACCCAAGTGGCGTGTGCCGCGTGGCGGGTCAAGGGGGGATATGCGTGCAACTTGCGCTCTGAAACCTATTGATCGCTTCGCCGTCGGGTATATAGGCAGCGCCATGCGCACCGCCCGTATCGCCCGCAAGACGCACGAGACAGATATTCTCGTGGAAGTGAACCTCGATGGATCGGGGAAGTATGATGTCTCGACAGGCATCGGCTTTCTGGACCATATGGTGGAGCAATTGTCGCGCCACTCGCTGATCGACATGACCGTGAAGATCAAGGGTGACCTGCATGTGGACCAGCACCACACGGTCGAGGATTGCGGCATCGCCATCGGTCAGGCCGTTGCCGCCGCGCTGGGCGACAAGGCCGGGATTGGCCGCTATGGTCAGGTTTACTCGCCGATGGACGAGGCGCTGGCCCGCGTGGCACTCGACATTTCGGGCCGTCCGTGGCTGGTGTGGAAGGCTGGTTTCACCGTCCACAAGCTGGGCGAGATGGACACCGAATTGTTCGAGCACTGGTTCCATTCCTTTGCTCAGGCCGCCGGCATCACGCTGCATATCGAAGTGCTGTATGGCCAGAACAACCATCACATCATCGAGGGCATCTATAAGGGCCTTGCCCGCGCTTTGCGCACGGCGGTCGAACTGGACCCGCGCAAGGGCGGGGCGGTGCCTTCGACCAAGGGCTTGCTGGGCGATGGGTCGCTGAATGACTGAGGTGCGTTATGTCTGAGGTTCTGGCCCTCATCGATTATGGCGCGGGCAACCTGCATTCGGTGGCCAATGCGTTGAAGGCCGCCGGGGCCGAAGGGGTGAAGATCACCGCCGACCCTGATGTGGTGCGCGCCGCCGACCGCGTCGTCCTGCCCGGCGTGGGTTCGTTCAAATCCTGCGCGCAAGGGCTGCGTTCGATCCCCGGCCTTGTTGCCGCGATGGAAGAGCGCGTGCTGGTGGGCGAGGCGCCTTTCCTTGGCATTTGCGTGGGCATGCAATTGCTGGCCACGCGCGGGGTTGAGCATGGCATCACCGAGGGGCTTGGCTGGATTCCGGGCGAAGTGCGCCTGATCGAGCGCGCCGACCCCTCTATCAAGATCCCGCATATGGGATGGAACGATGTGGGCGTGAAACCCCACGCGCCGCTGATCGAGGCGGGTGAGGCCTATTTCCTGCACTCCTATGAATATGTCGCCGATGATGGTCACCATGTCGTGGCCATGACCGACCATGGCGGGGGCGTGACCGCCGCCGTCGGGCGCGACAATATCCTTGGAGTGCAATTTCACCCGGAAAAGAGCCAGTCCTACGGGCTGGACCTGCTCTCCCGCTTTCTGACATGGAAACCGTAAGATGATCGTATTTCCCGCCATCGACCTCAAGGGTGGTCAGGTTGTCCGCCTTGCCGAGGGCGATATGGCGCGCGCCACCGTCTATGGCGACAACCCCGCCGCGCAGGCGCAGATTTTTGCCGCTGCGGGCAGCCAGTTCCTGCATGTGGTCGATCTGGACGGTTCGTTTGCGGGCCGCGCGGAAAACCGCGAGGCGGTCGAGGCGATCCTGCACAGCTTTGAAGGCCATGTGCAATTGGGCGGCGGCATCCGCACGCGCGAATCGGTCGAAGGCTGGTTCAATCTGGGCGTGTCGCGCGTGGTGATGGGCACCGCCGCGCTGAAAGACCCCGAATTCGTCAAGGACATGGCCAAGGAGTTCCCCGGCGGCATCGTCGTGGCCGTTGACGCGCGCGATGGTTTCGTCGCGACGCAGGGCTGGGCCGATGTGTCGGATGTGGCCGTGGTGGACCTTGCCCGCCGGTTTGAGGATGCGGGCGTGGCCTCGCTGCTCTTCACCGACATTGGCCGCGATGGTTTGCTCAAAGGTGCCAATATCGAGGCGACCGTTGATCTGGCGCGGCGTGTCGATATTCCCGTGATCGCGTCCGGCGGGGTTAAGGGGCTGGATGATATCCGGTTGCTCGCGCTCCATGCCGAGGATGGGATCGAGGGTGTGATCACCGGTCGCGCGCTGTTTGAGGGTAAGCTCGATCTGGCCGCGGCGATTGCGATGGCTTCGAAAGAGTAAGGGATGGATGCGAGGGTCTAGACCCTCGCGCTCCCATGACTGTCTGCGTTGCGCGTCGGGTTCTGCCTATGGTGTCGGACGCGCCGTTTGAATTGTAAAGCCTGCGGCGCTTTTGGCGCTCCTTCGCCGCGCCGCAGGCTGTAATATAGCGGCATTCCGTCTGCGATGGAGCGCCACCCCAAAACGGGATTGCAAAGGGTCGCTGACCCTTTGCCCGCCGGAGGCAAAAGACATGACCGTTCGTATCCGCGTAATTCCCTGCCTCGACGTCCGCGATGGCCGCGTGGTGAAGGGCGTGAACTTTGTCGACCTGATCGATGCGGGCGATCCGGTGGAGCAGGCGCGGGCCTATGACGCGGCGGGCGCGGATGAATTGTGCTTCCTCGACATTTCCGCCAGCCATGAAGGGCGCGGGACGCTGCTCGACGTGGTGCGCCGCACGGCCGAGGTCTGCTTCATGCCGCTGACCGTGGGCGGGGGCGTGCGCAGCGCCGAGGATGCGCGCGCGCTGTTGCTGGCGGGCGCGGACAAGGTGGCGGTCAACAGCGCCGCCGTCAGCCGCCCCGAAGTCGTGCGCGACATTGCCGAGAAGTTCGGCAGCCAGTGCATCGTGGCCAGCGTCGACGCGCGCCGCGTGGCTCCGGGCAAATGGGAGATTTTCACCCATGGCGGGCGCAAGGCCACCGGCATTGATGCGATCGAGCATGCGGTGCGCCTGACCGAATTGGGCGCGGGCGAATTGCTGGTCACCAGCATGGACGGCGACGGCACCCAGAATGGCTATGACCTCGAACTGACGCGCAAAATTGCCGACAGTGTCGGAATTCCTGTCATCGCCAGCGGCGGCGTGGGCAATCTCGACCATCTGGTCGAAGGTGTGACCAAGGGCCATGCGAGCGCCGTGCTGGCGGCCAGCATCTTCCACTTTGGTAAACATTCGATTGCGCAGGCGCATGGCGCGCTGCGGGCGGCAGGATTGCCGGCGCGGGGCAATTGACAGGCAAAGGGTTAACGGAAGCTGTCGGAATTTTTACCAATCCGCCATCGTGGTTAATATTTTAAGGCCGTAAATTCAGGCAATTATGCCGTTGGCACGCATCCTGCATTAATCAATTTGATTAATCAGGAGTGTCCCATGCGTCTGTTTCTTAATCTTGCAGCCTTGATGCTGATTGGCGCGATGCTGGTGCAACCCATGCTGGAATCGCACGGGCTTTCGGGCCTGACCTCGTCGAACATGGCCATGGCGGCGCTGGGGCTGGCCGGTCTGATGCTGGGCTATCGCGGCAGCAGCCATGTCCGCAAGGCTGACGCAGAAACCCCCGCAACGGCCTGATCCGCCATCCGGGCTTGACGCGGCGCGCGGCGCGCTCCATCGCTGGCGCCATGAACGATACAGTCCGTCATGATCCACTGGCCACGCTGGCCCGGCTTGAAACCACCATTGCCCAGCGTGCCGCCGCCGATCCTTCCTCCTCCTATGTGGCGAAACTGAACGCGCGCGGCGTGCCCAAGATTGCCCAGAAAGTGGGTGAGGAGGCCGTTGAGGCGGTGATTGCCGCCATGGCCGATGATCGCGACGGACTGATTGGCGAAAGCGCGGATCTGATCTTCCACCTGCTGGTCCTGCTGCGCGCCAAGGGGATCACGCTGGCCGACATCGCCGCCGAACTTGACCGCCGCGAAGGCGTGAGCGGGATTGTCGAAAAAGCCAGCCGCAAGGGAGACTAAGCCATGCCGATCGATCCCACGCTCGCCTATGACGACAACAACATTTTTGCCCGCATCCTGCGCGGCGAGATTCCGGCGAAGAAGGTCTATGAGGACGAGTTCTCGCTGGCCTTTCACGACATCGCGCCCCAGGCGCCGGTGCATGTGCTGGTGATCCCCAAGGGGGCCTATGTGTCATGGGATGATTTCTCGGCCAAGGCTCCGGCGGATGAGATTGCCGGATTCGTTCGCGCCGTCGGCCATGTCGCGCGCGAACTGGGTCTGGTGGCGCCGGGTTACCGCATGTTGGCCAATATCGGCGTGGATGGAGGGCAGGAAGTGCCACATCTGCATGTTCACCTCTTTGGCGGCAAACCGTTGGGGCGCATGATTCCGGCATAAACCGGTTTATTCGCAGGCGTCACTTGCTCTTAGCTGCATGTGCGGGCTAGATTCAGCGACAATTATGAACGCGCTGCCTTCCTCCCCTTCCGGCTGCTTCGATGGGCCTGTGCATCTCTATGCGGTGCGCGCCTATTTTGAAGACACCGATCTGTCCGGCGTTGTCTATCACGCCAACTATCTGCGCTGGTTCGAACGGGCGCGGTCGGACATGTTGCGCCTGCTGTCGGTGGATCAACGCGCCGTGCATGAAGCGGGCGGGGGCGCCTATGCGGTGGCCGAAATGAACGTCCGCTATGCCGCGCCTGCGCGCCTTGACGATGATGTGCTGATCGAAACCCGCCTTGAAGAACTGGGCGCGGCCAGCGTCCGTCTGGTTCAAGCAGCGTTCAGGCGATCGGGTGTTCAGAAAGGCCCGCTGCTGGCGCAGGCGTCCGTGCGGGTCGGGTTTGTCGGCCCCGATGGTCGCCCGCGCCGACAGCCCGCGCCGTGGCGGTCCGCCTTTGCCCAATTCCTTGCCGGGTTCGATCCGGCGTCAACCGATCCAAGCCCCAACCAACCGGGAACCTCATGACCGACCTCGACCTGCTTGCCGCTGCTGCCGGCTCTACTCATCTTGATCCCGTCAAGCTGTTCCTCGATGCCGACATTGTCGTGCGGGTGGTGATGGGCGGTCTGGTTCTGGCCAGCGTCTGGGTGTGGACGATCCTGTTGTCCTTTGGCTTCCGCATGGCCGCTCTGCGTCGCCAGTCGGAAAGCTATGAGGCCGAATTCTGGAAGTCGCGCGATATTGATGCGTTTCAGGCCGAACGCGGCGGCGGCAAGAATGCCGACCTGCCCGTCGCCAAGGTGGTTAGCGCGGCATTGGCCGAATGGCGCCGTTCGGCTACGGGCAAGATCGACCGTTCGGGGGCGCGTGAACGCCTCGCCTCGGTGATGGACAATGTCGTGGCGGCCGAGGCGGAATCTCTGGCCGACCGCCTGAACTTTCTGGCGACGGTGGGTTCGGTGGCGCCTTTTGTCGGCCTGTTCGGCACGGTCTGGGGCATCATGAACAGCTTTTTCCAGATCGGCCAGCAGCAGAACTCCTCGCTCTCGGTCGTTGCACCCGGCATTTCCGAGGCGCTGTTCGCCACGGCCATCGGCCTGTTTGCGGCCATTCCGGCGGTGATCGGTTACAACCGCTATTCGCATGTGGTGAACGGCTTTGAATCGCGCCTGCAACGCTTTGCCGACCGTTTCCACGCGAGCCTGTCTCGCGAACTGGACGGGCTTTGATCCATGGCGATGGGCATCCATAAATTTTCCAAGCGGAAAGGGCGGGGCGGGCGCGCGCCCATGGCCGAAATCAACGTCACGCCGCTGGTCGACGTGATGTTGGTGCTGCTGGTCATTTTCATGGTGACCGCGCCGCTGATGAAGGCGGGCATTCCGATCACTCTGCCCGACAGCCGCGCCAAACCGCTGGATCAGACGCCCAAACAGGTGACGATTTCGATGGACGCGACTGGCCGGGTGTTTCTGGACGATGATGAATTGTCGCCCGGAGAACTGGGTGAGCGCATGGGCGCATTGCCGCGTGGGGCCGATGGGCAAATGCCGCTGGTGACGCTGCGCGCGGACAAGGCGCTGGATTATGGCCGCGTGGTGGGCGTGATGGGTGAATTGAACCGCGCCGGGATCACCGCCATCTCGCTGGTGACGGTGGCGGGCGGCCAAGCCCCGGCCGCCTCGCCGACAGCGTCACCTGTGGCCGAGAAGCCTTGAACCCATGGGGGTCGCGCAAACCTATACCAGCCGCAAGGGCCTGAGCCGGGGTGAGGCCATCGGCCTTGGCGTCGCGGTGGTGGGCCATGTGGCGCTGGTCGCGGTTCTGGCGCTGCAACCGGCCAGCCCGCCTTTGCCCCGCCCGCAGCGGATGCAGGTGACGCTGGCCGATGATGTGGCCAAGGAAGCCATGTCGACCAGCAGGGAGGAGGCCGCGCCCGACCTGGCCCCGCAATTGGGTGAGGCCCAGCCTATGTCGGCCCCGGAACCGCAGCCGGCACCCGTGCCCGCGCCGGTTCCGGTGCCCAAACCCGCGCCCGTGCCGCCCGCGCCCCAGCCCAAGCCCATTGCGCAGCCGGTTCCCAAACCCGCGCCGCCGAAACCGCAGCCCGCGCCGCCCAAGCCCTCGCCGCAGCCTAAGCCGGTGCCGCCCAAGCCGGTTCCGCCCAAGCCCCAGCCGGTGGCCAAGCCCGCACCAACCAAGCCCGCCCCCGCCAAGGTTGATCCGATCTCGGCGGCCATCGCGGCATCGCGCGGCGCCAAGGCCCCTGTCAGCAAGAGCGAAGCGGCCAAGCCCGCCACCAACAAGCAGGCAGGCGGCAGCCGCATCGGCGTCGATTTCCTCAAAGGCTTTGGCACCAGCCCGGCGGGCAAGGCGCAGGCGCCCGCCGCCGCCGCCATCGGGCCGGGGGTCAAGGCCGCGCTGTCGGGCGCGATCAGCCGCCAGTTGAAGCCCCATTGGCGCGTGCCGCAAGGGGTGGAAACCGACCAGTTGGTGACGATTCTGGCCTTTGACCTGAACCCGGATGGCACTTTGGCCGGGCCGGTCACGGTGGTCCGTCAGGAAGGCGTGACCGCCAGCAACCGCCCGCAGGCCGGACTGCATCGGGAAAATGCGATCCGTGCCGTCAAACTTGCGGCACCTTTTCCTCTGCCGCCCGATCTCTATGAAGCATGGAAACATGTGCAATGGCGTTTTGACAGGAACCTGTCCCAATGATGATGCGTAAAATTTCTTGCGGGCTTCTGGCTGGTGCTGCGCTGTTTGGCGCGGGCAATCTGGGGGCTCAGACAATCGCTCCGGCGCCGATGGTGACGCAGACGCCCGCCCCGGCACAGGACAATGGCGTGTTGACCGGCACCGTGTCGGATGACACCGCTTGGCAAAGTTTGGGCATCGCCATCCCCAGTTTCGCCACCAATGCCGACGTGCCCACCGCCGCCAGCGCGGGCAGCACCGCACAGGTGGGCCGCGCGATTGCTGAGGTGATTACGGGCGATCTGAAAAACAACGGCCTGTTCAAGCCCACCGGGCCGAACAGCCTGCCCCCCATTCCGATCATTCAGGTGCTGACGCCCGATTTCCCGACGTGGAGCACGCGCGGGGCCGAAATGCTGGTCCATGGCAGCGTCTCGGCGGCCAGCAACGGCAATCTGGTGGTGGGCTGCTATCTCTATGACGTCAGCCTGAAACAGCAATTGGTCAAGGCGACGTGGGAATTGCCGCCGGGCGACTGGCGCCGGGCCGCGCATAAATGCGCCGATACGGTCTATTCGCGCCTGTCGGGTGAAAGCCCGTTCTTTGACAGCCGCATTGCCTATATTGCCGAAACCGGGCCTAAAGATCACCGGATGAAGCGTCTGGCCATCATGGACAGCGACGGGGCGAACCACCGCTTTATCACGACCGGTCAGGCCATGGCGCTGACCCCGCGTTTCTCGCCCGATTATCGCAAGATCGTCTATCTGTCCTATCTGAATGGCCGCCCGCGCATCTACGTCTATGACGTGGAAAGTGCGAGCCAAAAGATGATCGCCGAGCCGGGCAGCCCGGCCTTTGCGCCGCGCTGGTCGCCCGATGGCAAGTGGATCCTGTATTCGATGGCATCGGCGGGCAACACGAATATCTATCGCGTGTCGGCGCAGGGCGGGATCAGCCAGAAGCTGACCGAAACACCGGGGATCAATGTGGGCGGGTCCTATTCGCCCGACGGCAGCAAGATCGTGTTCGAAAGCGACCGCGGCGGCAGCCAGCAGATCTATGTGATGAATGCCGACGGCAGCAACCAGCACCGCATCAGCTTTTTCGGCGGCCGCGCGGCCACGCCCGAATGGAGCCCGCGCGGCGATCAGATCGCCTTTACCCATATCGTGGGCAATCTGCGCGTGGCGGTGATGAATGTCGATGGCAGCGGGATGCGCTATCTGACCAATGCGTGGCAGGATGAAGCGCCGACATGGGCGCCTAATGGCCGCATTATCCAGTTCTTCCGCACCGAAAAGGGGACAGGTCACACAAGCATCTGGCAAGTGGATCTGACGGGGCGGAATGAAAGGCGTTTGCCCACGCCGGTTGATGGTTCTGACCCGTCATGGGGTCCGGTTCGTCAGTAAGGGCGGATTGACTGAAAATACTGTGCTTTGATTTACGGGGGGGACCAGTTAGACTGTCCCTATCATCAAGGAGAAGACACGATGCCCTCCATGCTCAATACTCGCCTGCTGAGCGCGGGCGTACTTGTCAGTGTTAGTGCACTGGCTCTTTCGGCTTGTTCGCCCAAGCCGCCTGCGCAGTTGCCGCCCGAACCCGGCCCGCCGGTTGCCACCACGACCCCGGCCCCCGCGCCCGCCATGCCCAGCGGCCCGACGCCCGGTTCGCAGGCCGACTTCTTGGCCTCGGTCAATGGTCGCGACACCATCCACTTTGCGCTGGACAAGTATGACATCGATCAGATCTCGGCCGATATCCTGCGCGTTCAGGCCGGCTGGCTGTTGAAGTATCCCGCCAAGAAGGCGACCATCGAAGGTCACGCCGACGAACGCGGCACCCGCGATTACAACCTTGCCCTTGGCGAACGCCGAGCCAATTCGGCCAAGGCGTTCCTGGTCAGCCTGGGCGTCGATGCCTCGCGCCTGACCACGGTCAGCTATGGCAAGGAACGTCCGGTCGATCCGGCTTCGACCGAAGAAGCATGGGCGAAGAACCGCCGCGCTGTGACGGTCACGATCGACTGATCGCCGCGCCTAGCGTGCCATGCAAGACCCCGCGCCGTAGCAATCCGGTGGCGGGGTTTTGTTTTTGATGGCGTTAGCGCAAAAAGGCGGGCGCGCGATCAAACATGGCCATCAAACGGTGGTGTGTTTGGGCATTGTCCATGCCCGATGCCGTCACCGGCGCCATTAAAGCGCAGGCCGCGCTGGCGGCAATGGCGATCATGCTGGCAAAGGCAAGTTGGCGGCTCATGGCGTTGCGCATATGGGAATTTGCCTGTGATTGCAATGCGACATAGCGGCAATGGCGGCGGTGCAAGGAAGGTCAATGCCACCTGCCACTTGCGCTGATCGCCCGCATTTGCCAGTAAACGCGGATGGCTAGAGCAGGTCGATCATCAGACTGGGGATTCCCGCGCTGGCGTGGCTATGAAAGCGCACGCGAGGCCGCGCAGGTGCGTCTGTGCGACAGGGCAGGGTGCAGTGAACCGGGCAATTGCCCCGCGCCCAAATCGCCCAACAGCCCTGAACGCTGGTATTTTTGCCAGACTCACGCCGCCGAATATAATTCGGGCTGGGACTATTTCGCGGGGTTGGACAAAGAAGAAGCCGAGTCGCGCGAAAAGGCCGAGCAGCAGACCAACGCCGGTTATCGCGAATCGTCCTATTATGGATGGACGGGTTCGGGCGACGGCACGCGCAGCCGCGACGAGATGCGCGCGCTCGAAGTTCTGGAGCTGGACAGCGACGCCGATTTTGACGCGATCAAAAAGGCGTGGCGGACCAAGGCCAAGGAAGTCCACCCCGACGTGCGCCCCAATGACGAGGAGGCCGCCAAGGCTTTCCGCAAGCTGCAACTGGCCTATGAAGTGCTGCGCGCGGCCGAAGATCGGCGTCAGTGGAGGGGCAGCAATATATAATCGGGCGAGGGGGCTTTATGCCTCCCATCCTTACGCCGAAATGCGCCATGCCCGCCTCTTGCCGCGCCCCGACACTATGGCATGATGCCCCCGCCAAAGGGGGAGTTTTCCGTTCCATGTCCAAGACATCTGCTGTTCGTTTGCTGGCCGCTTTGCCGCTGTTGTTTGCCGCGCCCCATGCGATGGCGGAGCAGCAAAAGGTAGAGGGGCTGGAGGCTCCGGCGCGGATCGTGGTGGACCATTGGGGCATTCCCCATATCTATGCCAACAGCACCCATGACGCGTTTTTCACGCAGGGTTTCAATGCGGCGCGTGATCGCCTGTGGCAGATCGACCTGTGGCGCAAGCGTGGGCTGGGACGTCTGGCGGAAAGTTTCGGGCCAGCCTTTGCGGAAAAGGACCGGGCGGCGCGCCTGTTCCTCTATCGCGGCGATATGGCCAAGGAATGGGCGTCCTATCCCGCCGGGGCGCGGGCAATGACGCAGGCCTTTGCCGACGGGGTGAACGCCTATATCGCCATGGTCGAGGCGGGCAAGGCGCCCCTGCCGCGCGAATTCACGTTGACCGGGACAAAGCCGGAGCGTTTCACCCCCGAAGACATCGTCCGCATCCGCAGCCACACTCTGGTCAGCAATGCCACGTCCGAGGCCACCCGCGCCCGCGCCGTGTGCAAGGGCAGTTTGAAATGGGAAAACCTGCGCCGCTTCCTTTCGCCCGCGCATGAACCGGTGGTGCCCAAGGGGCTGGACCCTTGCGCGGTGCCGGAAAAGCTGATGCGTGATTATGTGCTGGCCACGGGAGAAGTCAGTTTTGACGGGGTGAAATTGGCCTCTGTCGATGACAATGTCACTTTGGCGGTGCGCAACATCAATGAACAGAGCGAAGGGTCGAACAATTGGGTGGTCGATGCCGCGCATTCCACCACGGGGCGCCCGATATTGGCCAATGACCCGCATCGCGGGCATGGGGTGCCTTCGCTGCGCTATGTCGTCGATATCAATGCGCCGGGGCTGCATATTGCCGGGGCGGGCGAACCGGCGCTACCGGGCCTGACCTTTGGCCATAATGAAACGTCGGCCTGGGGCATCACGATCTTCTATGCCGATCAGGAAGATTTGTATGTTTACAAGACCAGCAAAGACCACCCCGGCGCCTATTTCTACAAGGGCGCATGGGTGCCGTTCGAGGTCGACCGCCAGCCTTTGGCCGTCAAGGGCGAGGGAACCCGCGAGGTTGATCTGAAATTCACCCGCCACGGCCCGGTCATTTATGAGGACGCCGAAAAAGGCCTCGCCTTTGCCATGCGCACCGTATGGAGCGAGCCGGGCGGGGCGGGCTATTTCAACGCGGCGTGGATGTTCGGCGCGACCAAATGGGATGATTTCGAAATCGCGCATCAGCGCTGGGGCGCCCCGCCGCTCAATCTGGTCTATGCCGACACGCGTGGCGACATCGGCTGGCGCGCCTCGGCCTTTGTGCCCAAGCGCAAGGGGTGGGACGGGTTGATGCCGGTGCCCGGAGACGGGCGCTATGAATGGCAGGGGATGGTCAGGCCCGATGACCTGCCGGTCATCAAGAACCCGGCACGGGGCTGGGTGGCGACGGCCAATCAGATGAATCTGGACAAGGGGTACGATTCCACCAAACAACCCATCGGCTATGAATGGGTGGATCGTTCGCGCATCGACCGGATCGAAACCCTGCTTTCGGCCAAACCCAAGCTGAGCCTTGCCGATATGGAGGCGATCCAGACCGACGCGACCAGCCCTCTGGCGGCACGCAGCGCGGCGGTGGTGGAAAAGGTCGGCGGACTGACCGGCGATGCGGCGCGGGCGGCGGCCTTGCTGCATGGCTGGAACGGTTATGAAGGCGTCGATAGCGCGCAGGCCGCGCTTTACGAAATCTGGATCGCGCGCCATTTGCGCAAGGCTCTGGCCGAGGCGGTGGTGACGCCGGAATTGCAGAGCTTCTTTGCCGATGCTTCTGTGCCGGGGGTAATCGACTGGCTGGCGGCGCTTGATCCGCGTCTGGGGGCCGATCCGGCGGCGGTGCGGGATAAGGTGGTGGGCGTGTCCCTGGCCGGGGCATGGGTCGAGGCGAACAAATTGCTGGGGCCGGACCCGAAGAAATGGCGCTGGGGCGATTTGCACCGCGCCGATTGGGCGCCCGCGATTGCCCGCGTGGCGCCCGCGCTGGAAAAACCGCAATGGACGGTGGGGCCGCTACAGATTGCCGGATCGGGTTCGACCCCGGCGGCGGCCACCTATCGCGGCGCGGGCTTTGGCGTCAGTTCGGGCGCGTCGGTGCGCATGGTGCTGGACGTGGGTGCGTGGGACAATTCGCGCATCATCAATACGCCGGGCCAGTCGGGTGATCCGTTCAGCCCGCATTACCGCGATCTGTTTCCGCGCTGGGCGGCGGGGCAATATGTGCCCTTTCTGTTCAGCGAGGCGGCGGTGAAGGCCAATGTCGAACAGGTGATCGAGTTGACGCCTTAAGCAAATCGCCCTTAAGCAAACCGCCGGGCGCCCGCCACGCATCCCACCACCGCGCCCACGGCCACCAGCATGGCGGGCGCGATGGTTTCATGCAGGAACATGGCCGCCAGCCCCAGCCCCATGAAAGGCTGGAGCAATTGCAATTGCCCCACCCGCGCAATCCCGCCCAGCGCCAGCCCGCGATACCAGAAGATAAAGCCCAGCAGCATCGTGCAGACCGAGACATAGAACAGCCCGACCCAGCTGGGCATGACGACCGCGCCCATGCTTTGCGGCCAGGTATAGATCGCCAGCAACCCGGCCAGCGGGGTGCAGATGACCAGCGCCCAGCAGATGACCTGCGTCCCTCCACCTTGGCCCCCCATCTGCCGGGTCAGCACCGCGCCCTCGGCATAGCCCAATCCGCAGACGATGACGGCGGCCACCATCAACGCATCCCCCACCGGCGAGAAGGCCCCATCATGCAAGAGCGCAAATCCCGCCACGCATCCCGCGCCCATCAACGCAAAGAGCCAGAACATCGCGCCGGGCCTTTCTCCCCCGCGCATCACGCCGAACAGGGCGGTGGACAAAGGCAGCAGGCCGACGAAGACCAGCGAACGCGCCGCCGAAATCTCCTGCAAGGCAATGGCGGTCAGCAAGGGAAAGCCCACCACCACGCCCCCCGCAATCATCGCCAGCGACAGCCATTGCCGCCCGCGCGGCAAAGCCGGACGCATGGAAATCAGCATCAACGCGCCCAGCCCACCCGCGATCATCGCCCGCGCTGCGGTCAGGAACAGGGGGGTGAAGCTGATCACCGCCGCGCGCGTGGCGGGCATCGACCCGCTGAACAGCAACACGCCGATCATCCCGTTGATCCAACCTTTTCTGATATCCTGCATCATGGCCTCCTTGGCGAAGATCCATAGGATGGCGGGGGGCTTGCAGACAGATACAGTATGGTACAGATTGCATCATCTGTATCGTTTCAAGGGCCAGTACACATGAATGCCCCCACCCGCATATCCATGGTGATCGACAGCATTCAGGGGCGCATTCGGTCCGGCCTTCTGGGCGAGGGCGACAAATTGCCGTCGGTGCGCCAATGCGCGGCCGCTCTCCATGTCTCCCCCGCCACGGTGGTTGAGGCCTATGACCGGATGGTGGCCGAAGGCGTGATTGAGGCGGTGGCGAAATCAGGTTTCTATGTCGCGCGCCTTGCCGCAACGCCCAAGGGGCCGGCGCAGAACGCTCCCCAACGCCTGCCGGAAATCGATCCCTTTTGGGTGTCGCGCCAATCGCTGGATGCCGATGCCGATACGGACAAACCTGGCTGCGGATGGTTGCCGCCCGACTGGATGCCGCAGGATGCGCTGCGCCGCGCCCTGCGCGTGGCGGCGCAGGACAGTGGCCTCATCACGCTCTATGGCTCGACACGGGGCGAACCTAGCCTGCGCCGACAACTGGCGCTGTCCATGGCCGCCGAGGGTCTGTCGGTGCATCCCGATCAGGTGCTGCTGACCGGATCGGGGACACAGGCGATTGATCTCATCGGTCGCCTGATGATCAAGCCGGGGGATGCGGTGCTGCTGGATGACCCGTGCTATTTCAATTTTCAGGCCTTGCTGGCCGCGCATAAGGCCCGCGTGGTCAGCGTCCCCTATGGCCCGGACGGCCCTGACCCGGAGCAATTCGAGGCCATCGTCGCGCGCGAAAGACCCCGGCTCTATCTGACCAATTCGGCGCTGCACAATCCCACCGGGGCCAGCCTGTCGCCGCAGGTCGCCCACCGTTTGCCCGCCATCGCCGCCGCGCATGGCATGGTGATTGTCGAGGATGATATCTTTGCCGATTTCGCCCCGCAAACCCCACGCATGGCGGTGCTGGACGGATTGCACAGCATCATTCGCATCGGCAGCTTTTCCAAGACGCTCTCGGCCTCTTTGCGATGCGGCTATATCGTCGCCCGGGGGGATTGGATCGACGCGCTATGCGATCTTCAGGTCGCCACCAGTTTTGGCG
The DNA here is from genome assembly GCF_057401885.1 of Novosphingobium sp. 550D. NCBI lineage: Bacteria > Pseudomonadati > Pseudomonadota > Alphaproteobacteria > Sphingomonadales > Sphingomonadaceae > Novosphingobium > Novosphingobium sp. 550D. Next base: position 1,725,246 of record NZ_CM171613.1, read on the forward strand.
GGCGGGCAATATCGCAAACATATCGAGGGGTTGCGTCGGCGTCTGGCCGGTGCGCGTGGCGATTTGGCGGAGCGACTGGTGGCGATGGGGCTGCGTGTCCGGGGCAATCCGGCGGGAGGGTTCTATCTTTGGGTCGCAACGCCGCCGGGGATCGACGGCGCGACGCTGGCACAGGCATGTCGCGCGCGCGGCGTTGTACTGGCCCCCGGCAATGTGTTCAGCCCCAGCCAGAGCGCGGGCGCCTATCTGCGCTTTAACGCGGCGCAGACATCGCCGCGCGCCCTGTCGATCATCGGGCAGGAAATCGCAAGGCAGCAGGATTTGAAAGGATTGCAAAGCACTTCTGTTCACTGTGGCGATTGACGGCGGCGCGGTTTTCGTCAAACCACTCCGGCCATGGACAAGAAAGACATTCTGATCGTGGGCGGGGGACACGCCGGGGCTCAATGCGCGATTGCGCTGCGTCAGGGCGGCTTTGCCGGTTCGGTCGCGATAGTCGGGCGCGAAAGCGAACCGCCCTATGAACGCCCGCCCTTGTCCAAGGAATATTTCGCGCGCGAAAAGACGTTCGACCGCCTCTATATCCGCCCCGCCGCGTTTTGGGAGGAAAAGCAGGTCGAGATGCTGTTGGGCCGTGAAGTCGTGTCGGTCGATGCCGATGCGCATCAGGTTACGCTCTCGGACGGGTCTGTCATCGAATATGGCAAGCTGGTCTGGGCCGCCGGGGGCGATGCGCGCCGTCTTTCCTGCGAAGGCGCGGATCTGGCGGGCGTGTATGGCGTGCGCACCCGGGCCGATGCCGATGCGCTGATGGCCGAAGTGGACGCGGGCGCGCAGAATTTCGTCGTCATCGGCGGCGGCTATATCGGGCTGGAGGCGGCCGCAGTCCTCTCCAAGATGGGGCGCAAGGTAACGCTGCTCGAACTGGCGCCGCGCGTTCTGGCGCGTGTGGCGGGGCCGGAACTCTCGGCCTTTTACGAAGGCGAACATCGCGCCCATGGCGTCGATCTGCGCACCGGCATCAGCGGGGTGGCCCGACTGGTCGGCGGGGGCAAGGTTTCGGGCGTCGAATTGTCCGATGGCGAGGTTGTGCCCGCCGATGTGGTCATCGTCGGCATCGGCATCGTGCCTGCCGTCGGGCCGCTGATTTTGGCTGGGGCCTGCGGGGCCAATGGCGTGGATGTGGATGAATTCTGCCGCACTTCGCTGCCCGATGTCTATGCGGTGGGTGATTGCGCGGCCTTTGCCTGTGACTTTGCCGAGGGCGTCGTCATGCGCGTCGAATCGGTCCAGAACGCCAATGACCAAGCCACATGTGTCGCCAAACATATCCTTGGCGAGGAAAAGCCCTATCACGCCTTCCCGTGGTTCTGGTCGAACCAGTATGATCTGCGGCTTCAGACGGCGGGCCTGTCGGTGGGCTATGATCAGACGGTGCTGCGCGGCGATGTGGCGGCGCGTTCCTTCAGCGTGGTTTACCTCAAGGCTGGCCGCGTGATCGCGCTTGATTGCGTCAACAGCGTCAAGGACTATGTTCAGGGGCGCAAGCTGGTTGAAGCGGGTGCAACGCCGGATCTGGATCGCCTGGGCGACAGCAGCGTGCCGCTCAAGGAACTGCTTTAATTTCGGGGCGCGCCGGTCAACGGCGCGCCACTTTCTCATCCGGGCGCAGCGTCAGGATACGTGCGCCCTGCGCCGTCACCGCGACGGTATGTTCAAATTGCGCGGACAATTTGCCGTCGGCGGTCACCACGCTCCACCCGTCGTCCAGCGTTTCGACCTTGGCGCGGCCTTCGTTCAACATCGGCTCGATGGTAAAAACCATCCCTTCGCGCAAGGAGAGGCCCGTGCCGGGTTTGCCGAAATGCAGAACCTGCGGGTCTTCGTGCATTTCGCGCCCGATGCCATGGCCGCAATAATCGCGCACGATCGAATAGCCCGCCTTTTTGGCATGGCGTTCGATGGCATGGCCAATATCGCCCAGCCGCGCGCCGGCGCGCACCGCGCGAATGCCCTGCCACATGGCGTCATAGGTGGTTTGGACCAGCCGCCGCGCATGGGGCGCCACGTTGCCGATCATATAGGTCTTGGACGAATCGGCGATGAACCCGTCCTTTCCCAGCGTGATGTCGAAATTGACGATATCGCCATCGGCCAGAACATCGTCCTGTGACGGCATGCCATGGCACACCACATGGTTGCGGCTGCAATTGAGGACATAGGGATAGTTATATTGCCCCTTGCTTGCCGGGCGGCTTTGCAGCGGGCCGGTGATATAGGCCTCGACCATGTCGTTGACCTGCATCGTGTTCATCCCCGCCAGAGGCAGCGTGTCGAGATAGGTGAACACATCGGCCAACAGCCGTCCGGCCTGTGCCATGACGTCGATTTCAGCGGGGGTTTTGATCATGCCGGTATCGCCGACAAAGGCGCTGGTGTGGACGCCGACAGGGGGCTTGGATCGACACCAGCCTCACGCAATTCACGCGCGACAATGTCGTGAAAGCTCATGTTCGGGTTCAATTCGGCCAACATGCCGATCTTGATCCAAAAGGCCGCCTGCGCGTTGATCGACCGGCATGAAACCTTGCTGGCCCTGCGCAATTGTTCGTGCAGCTCATCCTCGATGTTGACGATGCCCATTATCGCTCCTGAATATACGATTCGTATATAAGATATAGGTGTAGCATATGGGCGATGCAAGAAGGTGTGGGGGGCGACACCCCGCCCCACACCCAAATTATGGCCGGAACCGCGCCCCATCCGCCAGCGCCAGAGGCAGCAAAGGCGAGCGGATCTGGGCCAGCGCCCCGTTCATGGCACTGTGCCAGCAATCGGACCGGCGGATGGCGTCATTGACCTGACGGCTGGAAAAGCCGCCCCCGCCGCAGACCTCCAGAGCGGCGGCGTCGATCCGCGACCATGTGCGTTTGGCCGCCGGGGCGTCGGATGGATGGCGGTCAATGCTGCGCAGGATGATTCGATCGCCCTCTACCCCCATCGGATTGCCCGTTGCCGTGCTGGCCATCGCCTGACCGATCACAACAAACAGCGCGGCCAGAGCGAGCGGCGCAAAAGCGAGCAGGCTGAGGTTGCGGCTGAAACGGCTGGTATTGGGGGCAGTCATCTCGATCTCCTGTTGGTTGTCTCCTGAATGGACGAAGCCATGTGGAGCAAAAGGGGCTGGCGCGAACAGGAACAATCCAATACAATTTTGATAAACCGTATTGGTAGGATCATCGGTACAATGCTCGAAGCCTCATCCCAAACCGCCCAGCGACGGACCCGCACGGAACAGGTGATGGACCTGATCCATCAGCGGATCGAGCGGCGCATGCTGGTTCCCGGCGCGCGCCTGCCATCGGTCCGGGCGATGGCGGAGAGCACCGGCTTTTCCAAATCCACCATTGTCGAAGCCTATGACCGGTTGGCCGCCGAAGGGGTGATCCGGGCGCGGGTGGGGGCGGGGTTCTACGTCGCGGCCCCTTTGGCTCCCTTGGCGCTGTGCGATGATGAGGCAAAAAGCGCGCGCGAGATCGATCCCGTATGGCTGCTTCGCCAATGTTCGGACGATCGCGCAGGGGTGATCAACGCCGGTTCGGGCACATTGCCGGGCGATTGGCTGGCGCAGGATTCGATGCGCCGCGCCTTGCGGGCCGAGGCGCGGGGGGCGCCTGCTGCGGTCGAATCCGATCTGCTGGGCTATGAACCGATGCGGATGCTGACCAGCCGCCGGCTGGCCGAACAGGGGATCGAGGCCAGCCCCGATCAGATTATCCTGACCGACAGCGGGACACAGGCGCTCGATCTGGTGTGCCGCTTCCTGTTACAGCCTGGCGATACGGTGCTGCTGGATGATCCGTGCTTTTTCAACTTCGTGGCGCTGTTGCGCGCCCATCGCGTTCGCGTGGTCTGCGCGCCCATGACCCCGCAAGGGCCGGATCTGGCCGCCTTTGCCGAGGTTGTGGCGCGTGAAAAGCCGCGCCTCTATATCACCAACAGCGCGGTCCATAATCCGACCGGCGCCACCTTGTCGGCCACCCACGTCCACCGTGTGCTGAAAATCGCCGCAGAGGCCGATATGGTCATCGTCGAAGATGACATCTTCGCCGATTTCGAAACCGAACAATCGCCTCGTTACGCTACGTTCGACGGGCTGGAACGGGTGATCCGAATCGGCAGCCTGTCCAAAACCGCTTCTACCGCGATTCGTTGCGGCCATATCGCCCTGCGCGCCGATTGGGTGGATGCTCTGGCCGATCTGCGGATCGTCACCTCCTATATGGGTAATCCGTTGGGCGCGCAGTTACTGGTGACGATGCTGACCGATGGCACCTATCGCCACCATATGGAGACTTTGCGCCGCCGACTGGCGCGGGCGCGGGCGCGGACATCGGCGCGCCTCAAATCGCTGGGCATGGAATTGTGGTGCGAACCCAAGGCGGGCATGTCGCTGTGGGCGCGCTTGCCCCGCGGCATGGACGCGGCCCTACTGGCGCGCGAAGCGGCGGGCCAGCAGATCATTCTGGCCCCCGGTATTGTGTTCAGCCCGTCTGGCGGCTGGCAGGACTATCTGCGCATCAATGCCGTGCAGGGCGACAATGATCGCTTCTTCGATTTTCTGGATCAGGCATTTCGCAAGGGGTGAGGCGGGCAACTAAAAAGGCGCCCGTAACAAAAAAGGCAGGGCGTTGGCCCTGCCTCTTTGTGATGGTGCGGTCGAGAAGACTCGAACTTCCACGGGTTTTCACCCACAACGACCTCAACGTTGCGCGTCTACCAATTCCGCCACGACCGCATCTTCATGTCTGACCGTCCAGAGTATCTGGCCCGTCAGTGGGGTAGGAGCGCGCCCCTAACAGAGGAGTTTGACCTTGCCAAGCGCAGAATCGAACTTGTGGAAAATTTGTTTCAATTCACCTTCCATTTCACCTCGGCCGAGACCGCCGCTTTGGGCGCATCCACGATCGCGGTGTTGATGGTCAGGTTTTCGCCGGGGTTCAGCACCGGCTTGGGCGGCGCGGCCTCGACCGTATAGACCGCGCGGTTGCGCGCATCGCGCAGCACGATCATCAGGCTGGGCACGCTGCGGCGGCTTTGGCCGATATTGGTGATGGTGCCGGAAATGTTGAAATAATCATTCTGGCTGTTGAGCGGACGCCGCTCCTGCCGTGCGGCGGGAAAGGTCAGCTTGAGATCCGGCTCGCTATGCCCCGTTTGCGGCAAGGGCAGCCAATCGGGCAGGCCGAATTCATAGACCGCCGCCATCGCGCCCGTCGACACCAGCGCAAAACCCACCGCCAGCATCGTCCACATGCGCGCCGGATTGCGGCGCGGGCGAAACGGCGGTTCGTGGGCAAAGCTGGACGGGCTGCTGGCAAATCGATCCTTGATCGAGGGCGCAGGGGCGGGTTCGGGCGCGGCCGGTTCCACCGGCGGTGCGACCACGGGGGCGGGGTTGGCAGGCGCGGCGGCGGCCATGACCGGCGCAGCAACCGGCGCCGGGCTGGGTGCGGGCGACGCAGCGACGGGTGGCTGGGCTTCCATCACGGCGGTCTGGGTCATGGGCGCCGGGGCGGGTTCGCTGATCGGGGCCGGGGCGGGCGCGGGCGCCATGGGCGGAACCTCGACCACCGGGCCTTCCTGAAACCAGCTGTTGCGGCATTTGGCGCAGCGCACGGTCCGGCCGTCCACCCCGATGGCGCTATCGGGGACAGCATAGCGTGTCGCGCAGGCAGGGCAGGCGATAATCATCGGTTACATCTAAAACATGCAATCCTTGCAAAGCACAAGGGGAACAGCCTGCGACTCGCCTGTTCTCAGGCATTTTTCCACCGCCCTTTTTTCGCGGGCAAAGCCGTACTATAGCTGGCCGGTGATGGTCGAAAGCTCTCCTGTTAAAAGCCTGGAATCCGCCGTGCGGCGCGGGTGGTCGCCTGCGCCCCATCCGCGATGGAGGGGCAAGTGACGGCCATGGCAGGGGAAATCGCCCGGTTTGATAATGTCGGTTTGCGATATGGCACCGATCGTGAAGTTTTGTCCGATGTCGGCTTTACGCTGCACGCGGGCCATTTCTATTTCCTGACCGGGGCCAGCGGCGCTGGCAAATCCTCGCTTTTGCGCATGCTCTATCTGGCCCAGCGCCCTTCGCGCGGGATGATCAGCCTGTTCGGCACTGATGCGATCACCCTGCCGCGTCAACGCCTGCCCGGATTTCGGCGGCGGATCGGCGTGGTCTATCAGGACTATCGGCTGGTTCCCCACCTTTCGGCCTTTGACAATGTCGCCTTGCCGTTGCGCGTGGCGGGGATACCCGAACGCGACGTGGTGCAACCGGTCAAGGATATGCTGGAATGGGTCGGTCTGGCCGACCGGATGGGGGCCAAACCGGCCACGCTGTCGGGTGGTGAGCAGCAGCGCGTCGCCATTGCCCGCGCGGTGATCGGGCGGCCCGAATTGCTGGTGGCCGACGAACCGACCGGCAACGTTGACCCCGACATGGCGGTCAAATTGTTGCGCCTGTTCGAGGCTCTGAACCGATTGGGCACGACCGTTGTGGTTGCCACCCACGATATGCATTTGCTGCAAAAAGTGCCGGGCAGCCTGATCATGCGGCTGGACAAGGGGCGGATGTCGGATCCCACCGGCGCCTTGCGCTATCCCCCGCGTCGAGGGGGGCAGCCATGACCGATATGGATGGCCGCGATTCTGTGCAGATCCCGCACCGCCCTATTTCCGCCGCAGACGGGCCGCCCGATGCGGCCAACCCGCATGGTGCGGCTCGCGATTTTGGTCGGGGCGAAGGCAAGCTGGCCGGATGGCGCGCCTTTGGCAGCGGGGGCGAGGGGGTTCTGGTGCCGCAGGCGCGGCTGTCGGGGCCGACGCCTTGGGTTATCGCCATCATGGTCACCATCACGGTGATCGCGGCGGCGACGGGCCTTGCCTTGCGCAACATTGCCAATGCCGCCGCAACCGACCTTGCCGGGGGCGTGACGGTCCAGATTATCGAGGCGCAGGCCCCGATCCGCAACGCGCAGGCACAGGCCGCGCAAAAGGCGTTGCTGGCCGTGCCGGGCGTGATTTCGGCCCGCACCGTGCCGCAGGAGGAACTGGATCAACTGCTCGTGCCATGGCTGGGCGCGGGGATGAGCGATGGCGATATGGTGCCCGTGCCCGCGATGATCGATGTCCGGTTGGAGGGCGGCGTGGACGGCGGGCGCATCGATGCCTTGCGCAGGGCTGTGGCCAAAGTCGCGCCGGGCGCGCGGGTGGATGCGCAATCGCATTGGCTGGCCCCGGTGTTCGACGCGATGGATTCGCTGCGCTGGCTGGCGGTGTCGATGATTGGGCTGCTGGCGCTGGCGCTGGCGGCGGCGGTTTTGCTGTCGGCGCGTTCTGCGCTGGGTACGCATCGGCAAACGATCGAGATTGTCCATAATCTGGGCGGCACCGATGCCCAGATCGCCCGGATATTCCAACGCTCGATGGGTATGGATGCCGCTTTGGGCAGCCTTGTCGGGCTGGTGTTGGGCCAGATTGCGGTGGTCGTGCTGGGTGCGCGATTTGCCGGGCTGGGCGCGGGGCTGCTGGCGGGCGGGGTGTTGAGGCCACTGGATTGGGCCGTTGTGGCGCAGGTGCCGGTGGTGGCGGTGGGGCTGGCCATGCTGACGGCGCGGCTTTCGGTGCTGATCGCGCTGCGAAAGATGCTGTGATGCTGCGCCGCTTGCTTGCTCTTTTGCTGATCGTGTGGGCCTTGGGCTTTGTCGGTTTCGCCGCGTTTCAGCCGCAACCGGCCCCGATGGCCAAATCCGATGGCATTATCGTGCTGACCGGGGGCGAGGGGCGGATTGCGCGCGGGCTGGAACTGCTGCGCGCCGGCGCCGCGCCGCGCATGTTGATTTCGGGCGTCGATCCCGAAGTCAAACCGGGCGAATTGGCCGCCGAATATAAAATCGGGGCGGCTTTGCTGGCCTGTTGCATCACGTTGGGATATGATTCGGTTGATACGCGCAGCAATGCGCGCGAATCCGCGCAATGGATCGCGCGTCATAAACTGCATCGCGTTCGTTTGGTGACATCGGATTGGCACATGCGCCGCGCGGCGTGGGAATTGCGCCAGACCATCCCCGCCGATGTTGAATTGACAGAAGATGCCGTGCACACGCGCCCGTCGCTGGGCATTCTGTTTGCGGAATACAGCAAATATGTGCTGCGACGCCTGTGGCATATCGGAAAAGGTTATTATGGATAAAGAGCCGCTGGGCCTGGGCAATGCATTACGTTCGATTGCCTTCAATCTGTATTTTTATCTGTGCTCGACGTTGATGGGGCTTTCTATTCCCCTCTTCACGCTGTTCGGCGGGCGCGATGGGGCGATCTGGATCTGTACCAAATGGTCGAACATGCATCGCTGGGGTGCGGTCCATATCCTTGGCATGACCATCGTGATCGAAGGCACGGTGCCTTCCGGTCCGGTCTTTGTGGCGCTGAAGCACGAAAGCATGTTTGAGGCGATCGACTTGCCTACGCTGCTGCCCTTTCCGGCGGTCTTTGCCAAGGTCGAGCTGCTGCGCCTGCCGCTGTGGGGCAAGGCTGCCGGGCTCTATGGCCTTGTCCCGGTGGAGCGTGATCAGGGCGCCAAGGCCCTGCGCGCGATGGTGTCGGCGGCGCGGACCCTGTCGCAGCAAAACCGCCCGCTGGCGATTTTTCCCGAAGGCACACGTGTGCGCCATGGTACGCGGCCCGCGCTTCAGGCCGGGTTTGCGGGCCTTTACAAGATGATCGGATTGCCGGTCGTGCCGGTGGCGGTCAACACCGGGCCGCTGCTGCACGGGTTCTGGAAAAGGCGCGGCACGGTGACCTATCGTTTTTGCGAAACGATCCCCGCCGGTCTGCCGCGTGAGGAGATCGAGGCGCGGGTTCATGCCGCCATCAATCAGCTGAACGCTCCAGAGGTATGAGCGAGGAACCGGCCCCCGAAAAGCGTGACGTCTGGGACGTTCTGGGGCCGGGGCTGGTAACCGGGGCGGCCGATGATGATCCATCGGGCATCGCCACCTACAGCCAGGTCGGGGCCAGTTTCGGCTTTGGTCTGGCTTGGCCCATGCTGTTTTCCTATCCTTTGCTGGCGGGCATCCAATTGGCCTGTGCCCGCATCGGCAGCGTGACCGGCCATGGCATCGCCCAGAACCTGAAGCGCCATTATCCGCGCCCCGTGCTGGCGCTGGCGGTGATGCTGCTTCTGGTGGCCAATATCATCAACCTTGGCGCGGATCTGGGGGCGATGGCGGCCGCGCTCAATCTGATCGTACCGGGGCCGGTGCTGTTTTATGTCGTGGCTTTCGGCCTGCTCTCGGTCGGGCTGGAAGTGTTCATTTCCTATGCCCGTTATGAAGCGATCCTGAAATGGACGACGCTTTCGCTGCTGGCCTATGTGGCGGTGCCTTTCGTGGCGCGGCTGGATTGGGGGGCGGTGGCGCGCGGGTTGATGGTGCCCACCATTCCCCATGGCCGCGCCGAAACCATGGCATTGGTCGCGCTGCTGGGCACGACGATCAGCCCCTATCTCTTCTTCTGGCAGGCGGGGCAGGAGGTTGAGGAGCAGCACAGGCGCCACCTGCATCCGCTGGGCGTGTTTCCGCGCCGAGCCGCGGTTAGCCTGTCGCGCCTGCGCACGGATACGATGGTGGGGATGGGGGTGACGCATCTGACGGCGCTGTCGATCATCATTGCCACGGCGGCCACGTTGCACGCCCATGGCATCACCCAAATCGCCAGCGCGGATCAGGCGGCTCTGGCCCTGCGTCCGATCGCGGGGGATTACGCGTTCCTGTTCTTTGCCGTGGGCATCATCGGCACCGGGCTTTTGGCGGTCCCGGTCCTTGCGGGCAGCGCAGCCTATGCCCTGTCGGAAACCTTTGGCTGGGCCGAGGGGCTGGATAAACCGCCCCGTGGCGCGCGGGCCTTTTACGGGGCCATCGGGCTGGCGGTTGCGGGCGGGGTGGTGTTCAACTTTCTCAACATCGATCCGATGAAGGCGCTCTATTGGACGGCGGTCATCAACGGATTGCTGGCGCCGCCGTTGATGGTGATGACGCTGCTGGTCGCGCGTAATCCGCGGGTGATGGGGCGGCTGGTGCTGCCTTTGCCGGTCGCGGCTTTGGGTTGGGTGGCGACGGGGGTGATGGTTTTGGCCGGCGTCGGTTTTTTGGTGAGTTAGGCGCGAAGGCTTTTGCCTCCGGCGGGTTAAGGGCGGGGGCCCTTAACAATCCCGGTTTGGGGTGGCGTTTGGTTCGCGCGTTGCGGTTTTTGGGGGGGTAAAGCCTGCGGCGCGGAAATATAGCGCCGCAGGCTATCAAATCTCTACATGGCGTCCGACACAAAAGGCCGAACCCCTGACGCAACGCAGACAGTCATGGGAACGCGAGGGTCTAGACCCTCGCATCTAACCTCCCTTAAACCTTCCCATCCCGCCCAAAATTCGCACTGGCCACATCCTGACCCTGCTCGATGATCGAGCGGCGGATGGCGCGGGTGCGGGTGAAATGATCGAACAGCTTTTCGCCATCCCCCAACCGGATCGCCTTCTGCAGCTCGGTCAGGTCTTCGGTGAAGACTTGCAGCATGTGGAGGACGGCGTCCCGGTTATAGAGGAACACGTCGCGCCACATGGTGGGGTCCGACGCGGCGATGCGGGTGAAATCGCGGAAGCCACCGGCGGAATATTTGATGACTTCGTTTTGGGTCACTTCTTCGAGGTCGCCCGCGGTGCCCACGATTGTATAGGCGATAAGGTGCGGCAGGTGGCTGGTTACGGCCAGAACGCGGTCGTGATGCGCGGGGGCCATGATCTCGACCTTGGCGCCGATGGCCTGCCACAGGACCGAAAGGCGCTCGATCTCGAAGGGGTCGGTGCCCTCGGCAGGCGTGATGATGCACCACCTGCCTTCGAACAGGCTGGCGAAACCGGCGTCGGGGCCGGAGTTTTCGGTGCCCGCCACCGGGTGGGCCGGGATGATGAGGTGGTTGGGCAAAACCTCGCCCAATACCCGCGCCACGGCTTCCTTGGACGAACCCACATCCGAAATCACTGCATCGGCGCGCAGGCCCGGCGCGCATTCCCGCGCCGCATCGCCCATCGCGCCCAAAGGCACGCAGAAGATCACCAGATCGGCGTCCTTGACGGCCTCCACGGCGGTATCGGCCACATGGCCCACCAATCCGCGCTCGGCTGCACGGGCGCGGGTGGCCGGATCGCGGTCATAGCCCGAGGTGGCGATCTTGGGCAGATATTGCTGAACCGCAAGGCCGATTGAACCGCCCTGAAGACCCAGACCGATAATGGCAATCTTGGCAAAGGACATGGCTTAAACGCCCTGTGCCAGACGGGCGATTTCGTCGGCGATCTGGGTCATCTGCTCTTCGCTGCCGATGGTGATGCGCAGGCCATGCGGCAGACCCTGATTGGGCAGCCAGCGGGTAATATAGCCGATCTCCATCAAGCCGTTATAGACGGTTTCCGCGCTCAGCTTGCCTTCAAACAGGATCAGCACGAAATTGGCCTGTGACGGCAATGGGCGCACGCCATGGTTGCCAAGGGCCTCCAAACGCTCGACAAAGCGGGCGCGGGTCTTGGCGTTATGTTCGCGGCTGGCGACGACAAAGCTCTGATCGGCAACGGCGGCAAGGCCCATCGCCTGCGCGGTGTTTGACAGGTTGAACGGCCCGCGAATGCGGTTGAGCGCATCGATGATGTGATCGGCCCCCGTGCCCCAGCCAAGGCGTTCGCCCGCCAGACCATAGATCTTGGAAAAGGTGCGCGTAACCAGCACATTGCCCGCACTTTCCGCCAGAGCCAGCGCGCCATCATCGTCCGCCGGATCGACATATTCGCCATACGCCTGATCCAGCACCAGCAGAACATCGGAGGGCAGAGCGGCATGCAGGCGGGCAATCTCGCCGCGCGGCAGGAAGGAGCCGGTCGGATTGTTCGGGTTGGCGACAAAAACCACGCGGGTCTTTTCATTCACCAGCGCCAGCAGCGCATCGACATCGGTGCCGTAATCGGCATCGGGCGCCACAACCGGCGTCGCCCCGCAACGGCGCGCGGCAATGTCATAAACGCTGAAACCATAGCGGACATAGATGATCTCGTCCCCCGGCCCGGCATAGGCCTGCGCGGCAATATGCAGGATTTCGTCCGAACCCGTGCCCATGACGATGCGGGCGGCGGGAATACCGTGCAATTGCCCCAATGCCGCGCGCAAGGCGTTGCTGTCGGGATCGGGATAGAGCGCCGGGGCCGCCGCATCGCCGCGCGCCGCCAGAGCCGCCGCCGATGTGCCCAGCGGGTTTTCATTGGCCGAAAGCTTGGTCAGCGGTTTGCCGTCCTTGCCCTTGGACTTGCCGGGGACATAGGCGTGGATCGCGCTGATCCAGGGTTTGGGGGTCGGAAGATTGGTCATAATGGCGCGGCCCTTAGCCCAAGATGGTGTGAATTGACAGGGGGCGCATGCATTGACTTCCCGCGCGCCAGCCCCCAATTCAGCGCGCATAATGGCAAGCCTCTTTACGCCCTGTTCGGAAACATACGATCTGCCGCACCCGCTGTTGCTTGACGGCGGGCAAAGCCTTGAAGGCGTGCGGATCGCGTTTGAAACCTATGGCACGCTTAATGCGGCGGGTGACAATGCGATCCTGATCTGTCACGCCACGACCGGCGACCAATATGTCGCCAATCCGCACCCCATCACCGGCAAGCCGGGGTGGTGGAGCAAGATGGTCGGGCCGGGTAAACCCATCGATACCGACCGTTTCTTTGTGATCTGTCCCAATGTGCTGGGCTCCTGCATGGGCACGACCGGGCCGGGCAGCCTTGCCCCCGATGGGCAACCTTATGGGCTGCGTTTTCCCGTCATCACCATCCGCGACATGGTGCGCGCGCATATGTTGCTGCTCGACCATCTGGGGGTGGAACGGCTCTATGCGGTGATCGGCGGGTCGATGGGCGGGATGCAGGCGCTCTCGCTCTCGGTCAATTGGCCCGAACGGGTGGAGCGGGTGCTGCTGCTGGCCACGACGGCGGTGATGCCGGTGCAGAATATCGCCTTTCAAGAGGTCGGGCGGCAGGCGATCATGGCCGATCCCGATTGGCAGGGCGGGGCCTATTACAACACCGGGCGCGCGCCCGATGCGGGGCTGGCCGTGGCGCGGATGGCGGCGCATATCACCTATCTGTCCGAGGAAACGCTGTCGGAAAAATTCGGGCGGCGGCTTCAGGATCGTGATGCCAAGAGCTTTGGCTTTGGTGCCGATTTTCAGGTCGAGTCCTATCTGCGCTATCAGGGCAGCAGCTTTACCGGCCGGTTCGACGCCAATTCCTATCTCTATATCACCCGCGCGATGAGCTATTTCGACCTGACCGAGGAACGCTGTGCCGGGCAACACAATGCCCGCCTGTCCGAAGCCTTTGCCGGGGTCAGCGCGCGGTTTTGTGTGGTCAGCTTCGATACCGACTGGCTGTACCCCACCGCCGAATCGCGCAAGATCGCCCATGCGGTCAATGCCGCCGGGGCGCCGGTGTCCTTTATGGAACTGGCCGCGCCCTTTGGGCATGACAGCTTCCTGCTTGATGTGCCTGCGCTTGACCGGGTGATTACGGGGTTCCTGAGCCGATGAACCGGATTATGGCAAATTTGCGCCCCGATTTGGCGGTGATTGCGGGCCATGTGGCGTCGGGCGCGAAAGTGCTGGACGTGGGTTGCGGCGATGGCACGCTGATGGCGGCTTTGCGCGATGAGCGGGGCTGTGATGCGCGCGGGCTGGAACTGGACCCGGCCAATGTGGCGGCCTGTGTGGCGCAGGGGCTGTCGGCGATACAGGGCGACGCGGACACCGACCTCTCGCTCTATCCCGACGCCAGTTTCGATTACGCGATCCTGAGCCAGACGTTGCAGACCACCAAGCGCCCCGACATGGTGCTGGAGGAATTGCTGCGTATCGGGCGGCGGGCCTTTGTGTCCTTTCCCAATTTCGCCCATTGGCGGGTGCGTACCGACCTGCTCTGGCGGGGAAAGATGCCGGTGACGCGATTGCTGCCGGTGGCATGGTATGAAACGCCCAACATCCACCACCTGACCATTGCCGATTTCCGCGATTTCGTAAGGGCGCGCGGGTTGAAGGTCGAGGGGGCGTGGTATCTGAACGGCGACAGCCTGATCAGCCCGGCCATGGCCAATTGGCGGGCGGAACATGCGGTCTATCTGCTTTCGCGTGATTGATTGGAAAATCGCCTCCGCGATTTCCCACGGCACCGGCCCTCTCCCCCGGCCCTGCCACCCAACAGTGTACCATATAGGGTGGCAGGGCCGGGGAAGATGGCCGGTGCCGCCAAGCTTCAGGCGGATGCATGAAGCGCTCTCAACAAAAGAAATCTCTGCTAACTTGCGCTTCAGGTCTGTCGTCCTACATTACATGGGTGTGAAAGGACGCGCCCTGCAATGAATGACGAACAGCCCAATGGTAACCCCTGGACGAAGAGCCTGCTGGTATGGGGAGGTATCTTCCTTGCCCTGTTCTTCGCCGTATCGCTGTTCAGCGCGCGCAATGATATCGGCGCGCAGGCGATCCCCTATTCCGAGTTCAAGGCCAAGGTGAGCGAGGGCAGCGTCTATGAGGCGCAGGTGGGCGAACAACGCATCACCGGCAAATTCAAGAATGGCGAGGCCTATACCACCGTTCCCATCCCCAATGATGTCACGCTGGCGCCGCTTTTGTCGCAAAATGGCGTGAAATATCAGGGTAAGGCGCCCGAAGAGCCGAACGTGCTGCTTTATATCCTGCTTCAGGCTCTGCCTTTCCTGCTGATCGTGGCGGTCGGTTTCCTGGCCATGCGTCAGATGCAGAAGGGCGGCGGCGGCGGCGCGATGGGCTTTGGCAAGAGCAAGGCCAAGATGCTGACCGAAAAGCAGGGGCGCGTGACCTTTGCGGACGTGGCCGGCATTGACGAGGCGCGTGAGGAACTGGAAGAAATCGTTGAATTCCTGCGCGATCCGGGCCGGTTTTCCAAGCTGGGCGGCAAGATCCCGAAGGGCGCGCTGCTGGTTGGTTCGCCCGGTACGGGTAAGACCTTGCTGGCCCGCGCGATTGCGGGCGAGGCGGGCGTGCCCTTCTTCACCATTTCGGGTTCGGATTTCGTCGAAATGTTCGTGGGCGTGGGCGCAAGCCGCGTGCGCGACATGTTCGAACAGGCCAAGAAGAACGCGCCCTGCATCGTCTTCATCGACGAAATCGACGCCGTGGGCCGCAGCCGCGGCAATGGCCTTGGCAATTCGAATGACGAGCGCGAGCAGACGCTGAATCAGTTGCTGGTCGAGATGGATGGGTTTGAGGGTAATGATGGCATCATCATCATCGCCGCGACCAACCGCCCCGACGTGCTGGATCCAGCGCTGCTGCGTCCGGGCCGTTTCGACCGTCAGGTCGTAGTGCCGGTGCCCGATATCGAGGGCCGCGAAAAGATCCTGGCCGTGCATATGAAAAAAGTGCCGCTGGCCCCCGACGTTCAGCCCCGCGTGATTGCGCGCGGCACGCCGGGCTTTGCGGGCGCGGATTTGGCCAATCTGGTCAATGAGGCGGCGCTGCTGGCCGCCCGGCGCAACAAGCGTCTGGTGGCGATGCAGGAGTTCGAGGACGCCAAGGACAAGGTCATGATGGGCGCCGAGCGCCGCAGCATGGTCATGACCGAGGAAGAGAAGAAGATGACCGCCTATCACGAGGCGGGCCATGCTCTGGTCTCGATCAATGAACCGGCCAGCGATCCGATCCACAAGGCGACGATCATCCCGCGTGGCCGCGCTTTGGGCATGGTGATGCGTCTGCCGGAGCGCGACAGCTATTCGTACCACCGCGACAAGATGCATGCGAACCTCTCGGTTGCCATGGGTGGCCGCGTGGCTGAAGAACTGATCTTTGGCTATGACAAGGTGTCGTCGGGTGCTTCGGGCGATATTCAATATGCCACGGGTCTGGCGCGCAACATGGTCACCAAATGGGGCATGAGCGACAAGCTGGGGCCGTTGCAGTATGAGGATCAGAACGAGGGCTATCTGGGCATGGGCGCCAGCCAGCGCCTGTTTGCCTCGGATGAGACAAACAAGCTGATCGACAGCGAAATCCGCACGCTGGTCGACAATGCCCATGTGCGCGCGACCAACCTGTTGCAGGAGCAGATCGACAAGCTGCACACGCTGGCACAGGCGTTGCTGGAATATGAAACGCTGACGGGTGATGAGATCAAGCAGGTGGTCGACACCGGCAAGATTGACCGCCCCGAAGCGCCCAGCGGCATCCCTCTGCCCGCGGCCATCCGTGGCACCAGCGTGCCGCGTGCGGGCCGTTCTGGCGGTCTGGGCGGGATTGCCCCCCAAGGGGCGTAACCGGCCGTTACGGCTTTGGATATGGGCCTCGCTGGCAACAGCGGGGCCTTTTCCTATGGCGTATTAAATATCTGCTCGAATGGCGTTGGCCAACTGTTTTGCAATTAGGGCATTGCCAGCGGAATTTGGATGCGCTGCGTCCAGAAAGAGGTTGTTTGCGTCCGGCCTTTTGTGAAGTTGAGGGCGAATAACGGTAATGTTTTGAGCTTTTGCCCAAGTGAACAATCTCTCCCTGCGTTCAGGACTGTCCGTTTTCGGATCGCGCATGTCCCAATAAAGAATTATGAGCTTGCAGCCTGCGGCTTTGGACATGCTATGAATTGCATAGATATGGCTGAAAATATCCTCGGCAGGGGCGATTGTCATTTGGCCGGTGGATCCAGGGTCGACGGGTGCTGCGTTAAGGCGTAATTTCGGCCCAATGTACCGAACGGCAATTTCATGTAAAGCCGTGGTTGGGTTGCGAGTGGGGAAGCTGGGGTGGTTATCTAAAATGGTATGGGGGGAATAGCCTTGCGTGAGGTCTCGCTGATTAATTTCAAGCACAAGCACTTTTGCGCCCAGCGTTCCGTGCTGGGCTAGCCATCGCCGTTCATTTTCCAAAGCCCAACCGCCTGCAGATGCATTCAGTACGGCAGCACTAAGGTCAGCTAGGGCCAGTTGCGTCAGGGCTGGAAATGTATGGCTATCATCTGTTAGTGTTGTTCCAAAGGCGACGGAATCACCCAAAATTAGAACGCGTTTCTTTTCAATTCCCGGAACATCTTCCCCACGCAAGCCAATGGCGTTTGTTGTTACTTTCTTCCCGAATCTGTAAATATTCTGATTTGGCGCTGGCTCATATCCAGAGAATGATGAGCGATAAAGTAAAGGGTGCCCAAACCCAAAAGCATTTGCAGTTATTTCTGCTGTCATAAAGGATAAAACTGCAATCGAAGGGATCAGCCATAGCCACTTTTTTGCTTTTTTAGGTGGCAATTGCGTCGTCATTCGTTTTCACCTTTTGGGGTAGCGCTAAGTATTTTTACCTTTTGCAGCAAAAGGCCCCGGAAAGCTAGTGCTCTCCGAGGCCATTTGTTCAATCGTCCAAGGCGTTGCCGCCCTGTTGTGATCAGCCGTCGTAATCCCCGCCCAGCGAGGTGTTACGCACCGGAGCCGCCGCAGTGATACGCAGCGCTTCGGCCGACTGTGACAGCGAGCCGATGTCATCGACTTCATCATCATCGTCGGGCAGGACGCGCTGCATCGAGGTGATGAGCGATTCCTTGAGGATCTTGGGACGAACGGTTTCCTCTGCGATTTCGCGCAGGGCCACCACCGGGTTTTTGTCACGATCGCGATCGAGCGTCAGTTCCGCACCGCCCGAAATCTCACGCGCGCGCTGGGCAGCCAGCAGCACGAGGTCAAAGCGGTTAGGGATCTTGTCGACACAATCTTCAACGGTTACGCGCGCCATGGGCACTCCGTCTTGAATAGGGAAATTCCAGCGAACCTTGGCGCCTAGGCGGCAAAGCGGCCAAAGTCAAGGATTCGTGAGGAGCGGAGCTCCTCACTCCTCCAGATCATAGGAATAATTGGCCAATTCCTCGGGCGCCAGATCGCTGAACTTGGTGATCTTGGCTTCGAACCGCATGCGGACCTTGCCGGTGGCGCCGTGGCGCTGCTTGGCGATGATCAGTTCGGCAAGGCCAAAGACACGCTCCATTTCCTCTTGCCATTTGGCATGGGCCTCGACCACGGCGGGCGGATCGGTGGGGCCGGGTTCCTTGGGTTCGCGGCCCTTGACGTAATAATCCTCGCGGAACACGAACCACACCATGTCGGCGTCCTGTTCGATCGAGCCGGATTCACGAAGGTCGGAAAGCTGGGGCCGCTTGTCTTCACGCTGTTCCACCGCACGGGAAAGCTGGGACAGGGCGATCACCGGAACATGCAGTTCCTTGGCCAAGGTTTTCAAACCACGCGAAATTTCCGAAATTTCGTTCACGCGATTGTCGGTGGCGCGGCCCCCGCCCGAGAGCAACTGAAGATAGTCGACGATGACCAGGCCAATGTCGTGGCGACGCTTCAACCGACGCGCACGGGCGCGCAGGCCCGCAATCGTCAGGCCCGGCGTATCGTCAATATAGAGCGGCAACTGGCTCAAACGCTGGCTGGCAAAGGACAGCGCCTGAAAATCCTCGCGGCTGATCTTGCCCATGCGTAGCGCGCTGGACGAGATGCCCGACTGTTCGGCAAGGATACGCGTGGCCAACTGATCCGCGCTCATTTCGAGGCTGAAAAAGGCCGTCGCCGCACCGATGCTCTTGGCCGGATCGATGCCCAACTCGCGATCGGTC
Organism: Novosphingobium sp. 550D; assembly: GCF_057401885.1. Classification (NCBI taxonomy): domain Bacteria; kingdom Pseudomonadati; phylum Pseudomonadota; class Alphaproteobacteria; order Sphingomonadales; family Sphingomonadaceae; genus Novosphingobium; species Novosphingobium sp. 550D. Next base: position 1,744,021 of record NZ_CM171613.1, read on the forward strand.
AGCAGGCGATTGGCCGCGTTAAACGCAATATTGGTGGCCAGCGAGGTCTTACCCATACCCGGACGACCGGCCAGAATGATAAGGTCGGAATCGTGCAGGCCGCCGATACGCTGGTTGACCGAATCGAGGCCCGTCGTTTTGCCCGCGACATGGCCGCCCGAATTGAACGCCTTTTCGATGCCGGAAATGGCGACGCGGGTCGCCTCGCCAAAGCTCTTGGCCTCATTCGCGCTGCCCGCGCCATCGGCCACCTTGTACAGCGCGGCTTCGGCGGCCTCGATCTGTTCGAGAGGCTCGACCGACTCGCTGGTGTCCATTGCGCCCTGAACCAGATCGCGCCCCACGCGCACCAGTTCGCGCAGCAGCGCCAGATCGTAAATCTGTTCGGCCAGCACGCGCGGTGCGATCAACCCCTGGCCATCGGCCGTCAGACGCGCCAGATAGGCCGTCCCGCCCAGCGCGCGCAGCGCCTCGTCGCTTTCGAAATAGGGCTTGAGCGTGACCGGCGTGACCACCGCCTTGCGGTCCAGCAATTGCAGGATGCGTTCGAAAATCCGCCCATGGACGGGTTCAAAGAAATGCGCGGGCGAAAGCGGCTTGGCCAATTCCTCGATCACGCGATTGTCGATCAGAATCGCGCCCAGAAAGGCCGCTTCGGCTTCAATATTGGCAGGCAGCGCCTGCGCACGACCGTCCTTGCCGGGGGCCGCGTCATTGGCAGGCGAAAACGGCAAAGCCGGTGCGAGATGGGTGTCAGATGGTGCCATGGATTGGCCCTCATGCGCTCCATGCTGCGGCGGCGCAATGGGGATAGGTATTCATGGCCCTGTGGATAACGGGGATGGTTTTGGTGAAATCCATTGCGACGGCGGTGGGGTAGTCATGCGATGGATTGCATCATAGTTCCTAACACCCCCTTGCGGCGGCCCCTCGCATTTGCGAAACGAGACGGCCTTATGACGCCCACCCCGCCATCCGCTTCGCCCTCTGCGCGCATTTCCAGCATCGATCTGGATGAAACGACGATTCTGCGCCGCAATGACGACATTGAACAGGAACGGCGGGTGGCGGTCTTCGATCTGATCGAGGACAATGTTTTCAAGCCCTTGCGCATTTGGGAATCGGGTTATCACGGCCCCTATGCGGTGCGCCTTGCGGTGCATGACGGGCGTTTGTCGATGGAGATCAGCGACGGGCGCGAAGGGCATGAAGGTGTACTGCTGGAAACCATCATGTTGGGGCTGGGGCGATTCCGTCGCTCGATTCGCGAATATTTCGCAATCTGCGAAAGCTATTATCAGGCCATTCGTAAAGCATCGGCCAAGGAAATCGAAACCATCGACATGGCCCGGCGCGGGGTTCACAACCATGCCGCCGAACTCCTGCTCGAAAGGCTGGAGGGTAAGGTGGAAACCGACTTCCCCACGGCGCGGCGCTTGTTTACGCTGATCTGCGTGCTGCATATCAAGGCCTGATGGGGATTCGCATTTCCCTGTTGAACGGCCATCACAAAGAACGTTGAAAATCATGGCAAAAACCAAAACCCGTCCGCGCGGCAAATCGGCCGGCGGGCGCCCCGGCCTCCTTTGGCGCGTCTTGGCCCTGTTGGCGCTGATCGCGATGGTGGGCGGGGTCTGGGCGTGGTGGAGCATGCGGCATTGGCAGCCTGATCGCACGACCTTTCCGACGCAGGGCGCCTTGGTGGGCAGCGCGGATGGCCCGGTCGATTTCACCGCCTTAAAGGCCATCGGCGCCGATTTCGTCTATATCGAAGCCTCGGCCAGCGCTTTTGCGCGCGATCCCTCCGTGGTTAAAAACCTCGACGCCGCGCGTGCCAGCGGCCTGCCATGGGGCGCATTGCACAAATACGACCCGTGCCAGCCCGCCGACAAACAGGCCGCCAATTTCGTCACCGTGGTGCCGCGCGACAAAAAGATGCTGCCCCCCGCGGTCGAGTTGGAGCAATTGGCCGACCATTGCCCGGTGCCGGTATCCGACGCCGCCGTGGTCAGCGAATTGATGACTTTCCTCAACCAGATCGAGACGCATACGGGCAAGCCTGCGGTGCTGAAACTGGGGCGTCAGTTTGAAAAGACCTATCCGATTGCCGCGACGCTCGACCGCGCCCTGTGGCTCAGCTCGGATCGGGTTGAGCCGGATTACGGTGGCCGCCCATGGGCGCTGTGGACCGCCAATTCGGGCCTGCAAACCTCGGCGGCCGAGCAGCCCTTGCGCTGGGTGGTGGTGCAGAGGTAAGCGGGCCTATGAACCACGACCGTGACACTTTGATCGCCGCCGCCCGTTCGGCTTCTGCCCGTGCCTATGCGCCCTATTCGCTGTTCCATGTCGGCGCGGCGCTGGGCTTTGCCGATGGCAGCGTGGTGTTGGGCGCCAATGTTGAAAACGCGTCCTATGGCCTCGCGCTTTGCGCCGAAACGGTGGCCGTGTCCAAGGCGATGGCCGATGGCGTGCGTGGGGGCCTTGTGGCCGTGGCGGTGATCGGCGGTTCGCCGGGTGAAGACGGCACGGCCCAGCCCGGACCGGGGCCGGTCACACCCTGTGGCCGTTGCCGTCAGGTGCTGAACGAAATCGCCCAGCTTGGCGGCACCGACCCGGTGGTGTGGAGCGCCTCGGCCGATGGCGTGGCGGAAATGAAGCTGTCGGAATTGCTGCCGCTGGCGTTCGGGCCTGCGAACCTGCTTTAAGCCTGACGGAAATCCAGACTGCCGCGACGCTCTGCAAATTTCCAGCCATCGGCTTCGCGCACCAATTGATCCTGATAGCTGCCCACCAAAGGCGGCTTGGGCGATTGTAATGGCAGCCCGTCCCCATCCGCCTCGCCGGTGAACAGCAGGATCTGGCTATAGGCCGACGCGCTCTGGCCATCGGGCGCCAGATCGACCACGATATTGGCCACGATATGGCGACTGGCGCGCGGCGGGCGGGCCTGAAACGCGGCCAGAATGGCGTCGCGCCCGACGGTAAAGCTGTCCGGCGCGGTAGGGCGGTTCATGCGACCATCCTGCGTGTAAAGCGCGGCGAGTTCTTCCCATGCCCCCGCATCGTTCAGGTGGACGTAGCGCGTGATAAGGCGGGCGATGGCGTGTTCGGCAAGCATGCGGTCGATGTCGGTCATAGGGGCGGGCTTTAGCAGGTTTTGCCTCCGGCGGGCAAAGGGACTTGTCCCTTTGCAATCCCGTTAATGGGGTGGTGCATTGGAGGCGAGGTGGGGGGATCGATATTTAAAGCCTGCGGCGCGGGGAGCGCAGCCTTGGCCGCGCCGCAGGCTTTAATAATTCTAACATTGCGTCCGACACCCGGGGCCGAACCCAATGCGCAACGCAGACAGTAACGGGAGCGCGAGGGTCCAGACCCTCGCACCTAACCCTTCTTTAGTCCTTAAACCCTTCCCGCGCCCGCGAATTGTCCAGCACGATGGGCGCGCCGGTGACGGGGTGGGGATAGTGGAACGGCACCGTATCGGTGGCGGGCCACAGGCGGGGCAGGGGATCGACCAGCGCATCCGGGCCGAGCGGATCGGTGGGATAGAGCGTCTTGGTCATCGGGATATAGTCGATCGGCGTCTTGGCCCAGCCATCGGCAAAGGTGCCGTGCCAGAAGGGATAATAGCGCAGCGCCTTGATCTTCCAGACCAACTCGCCCGCATCATTGGCTTCGCGGACATACTCGTTTTCATAGAGGCCGCCTTCCCACCATGCGCGCTGATTGCCCTCGGCGCTTTCGTGCAGGCCCGCCTGCATCATCGAGCGGCCGCGCACATGGGCGGTCTTGCGGTCGGGGGCCACGTCGATCACCATCTGCAACTGGGGATGATCGAGCAGCCAGCCATAGCGCGGGCCGTTGTGGCCCTGGGTAAAATTGGTCTGGAACCGTTCGATATAGAGGCGGCGAACCCCGGCCTTGCCCTTATAGATCCCGCCAAGGAACCACACTTCGCCTTCATCGGAAAACAGGTCCACCACTTCATTATATTGTGATTTATCAATGAAGAAGCCATAGGTGTACTGCACCCGGCGGATCTGGTGGATATCCTGCTGGATGGCCAGATCGTGTTCCACCTTTTCAAGGCGCGCGGCAAGGTCTGCGATGGTAGGTTCAGCCATGGTACTCTCCCGACATGGAGTCTTGTGACTCTGCGAATCTTGTCATCCATGCGATAACTTCATGGTTGCGAATATCAAAGCAAGAAATATGTATTACATACAAATTGCCGCCAAAAAACATAAGCGCCGCAAGAGCGCGGCCAGGAGGATGCGATGAAAGCCTGGGTTTTGAACCAAGGGGCGACCAGCCTCGATGACCTCCATTTGGTGGAACGCGATGTGCCGCGTCCCGGTTGGGGCGAAGTGCTGATCCGCATGCGGGCCTGTTCGCTGAACTTTCGCGATCAGGCGATTGTGCGCGGGCAATATATCGGCGGGCCGGTGGCGGCGGATACGGTGCTTCTGTCCGATGGGGCGGGGGAAATCGTCGGGCTGGGTGATGGGGTGCATGATCTGGCTTTGGGCGACCGGGTGGCGGGGATATTTTTCCAGCACTGGTTGGAAGGCCCGCCCAATCCGGGCGTTGGTCCGGCGCTGGGCGCGTCGGGCGCGCTGGGGATGTTGTCGGAATATGTCGTGCTGCCCGCACAAGGCGTGATCCGAATCGCCCGGACGCTCAGCTTTGAAGAAGCCGCCTGCCTGCCTTGTGCGGGGGTGACGGCGTGGAATGCGTTGATGTGCGGGCCGCGCCCGGTACAGGCGGGCGACAATGTGCTGGTGCTGGGCACCGGGGGCGTGTCGCTGATGGCGTTGCAGATCGCCAAGGCGGTGGGCGCGCGCGTCGTGGCCACCAGCAGCAGCGCGGGCAAGCGTGAGCGCGTGGCCGCCATGGGCGCGGACGCCACGGTCAATTATCGCGATAACCCGCAATGGGGCGCCGAGGCCGCGACCCACACCGGCGCCGGTTTCGAACATGTGGTCGAGGTGGGCGGCGCGGGCACATTGGCCCAATCCATCGCGGCGGTGGGCTTTGGCGGGGAAATCGCGTTGATCGGCGTGTTGACGCGGGCCGGGGACACCAGCCCCCATGGATTGATGATGAAGGGCGCCAGCCTGCGCGGCATTTTCGTCGGGTCGAAACAGATGGCGCTGGACCTGAACGCTTTTATCGATAGCAATTCGATCAGGCCTGTCGTCGATCGGGTGTTTCCGATGGCGCAGGTCAAGGATGCCTTTGCCTATCAATCTTCGCCCGACCTGTTCGGCAAGGTTGTGATCGCGCTTTAAGGAGTAAAACATGCCCGAAATTACCGCCGCCGTTTGCCGTCAGCCGCATGGTGCATTGACGTTGGAGGCATTGCGCCTTGATGATCCGCGCGTGGACGAGGTGCTGGTGCGGATTGTGGGATCGGGCATTTGCCACACCGACCTTGCCGTGCGTGACCAGCAATTGCCCACGCCCATGCCGGTGGTGCTGGGCCATGAAGGGGCCGGGATCGTCGAGGCGGTGGGGGCGGATGTTACCCATGTCAAACCGGGCGACCGGGTGCTGATGAGCTTTAATTCCTGCGGCACCTGTCCGTGCTGTCACGATCACGCGCCGACCTATTGCTACAACTTCTTTCCGCATAATTTCGCCGGGGCGCGGGCTGACGGCAGCTATACCCTGCACGCGGGCGAGGAGCCGGTGCATGGCAATTTCTTTGGCCAGAGCAGCTTTGCCACCTATGCCTTGGCCACGGCGCGCAATGTGGTGAAGGTGCCCGACAGTGCCGCCGATGTGCCGTTGCAGCGCCTTGCGCCGCTGGGTTGTGGGATGATGACCGGGGCGGGGGCCATCCTGCGCAGCATGAAGGTGCAGGCGGGCATGCCGATTGCCGTTTTCGGGGCGGGCGCGGTGGGCTTGGCCGCGGTGATGGCGGCCAGGATTGCCGGGGCCGATCCGATCATTGCCGTCGATCTGCACGAAAACCGTCGCGCGCTGGCGCTGGAATTGGGGGCGACCCATGCGCTGGACGGGCGGGACGATCCCTTTGGCAAGATTGCCGCGCTCTGCCCCCAAGGGCTGGCCTATGCTTTCGACAATACCGGCCTTGCCAGCATTATTGAGGGAGCGTTCAACCTTCTCGCCCCGCGCGGCGTTCTGGGTATCGTCGGGGCCAGTGATCCGACCGCGATGCTGACGTTCAACGAAACCGCCTTCATGGGCGGCGGGCGCACGGTCAAGGGCATCCTTGGCGGGGACAGCGACCTGTTCGGCTTCCTGCCCGAATTGATCGAGCATCATCTGGCGGGGCGGTTTCCCTATGATCGGCTGATCGGAGAGTTTCCCTTTGCGCAGATCAATGAGGCGATTGAGGCCGGGGAAAGCGGCGCGGTGGTCAAGCCGGTGGTGGTGATGGGGTAGGGGATTAAGGGAAGAGATTATGCGAGGGTCTAGACCCTCGCGCTCCCGTTACTGTCTGTGTTGCGCCACGGGTTCGGCCTTGTGTGTTGGACGTGCCCTTGAAATTGACAGCCTGCGGCGCGCAAAACGATGCGTTCGCCGCGCCGCAGGCTTTTATCATCATCCGACCTATGCCCCCTTCACACCACCCCAAACCGGGATTGTTAAGGGCCCCCGCCCTTAACCCGCCGGAGGCACACTTCATCCTTCACCCATCCGATAATTTCATATAGGAGAACGGCAAAACCCGTCACAGGAGAGGTCACATGCCCCATATCGCCACCACCCATGTCGGCTCCATGCCGCGCGGGGAGAACCTGACGCCGCTGCTGATCGCGCGCGACCGGGGCGAGGCCTATGATGCGGCGGAGTTTGACGCCAAGGTTTCGGCGGCGGTCAAAGAAGCCGTTCGACATCAGGTCGAATGCGGCGTCGACATTGTCTCGGACGGCGAGATTGGGAAGATCGGCTATTCGACCTATATGATCGAGCGCTTGTCCGGGTTTGGCGGCCATGTAGACCGCAAATCCGCGCTCGATCTGGCCGAACATCCCGCGCTGGTGAAGAAGCTGTCGGCGATGATGGGCAGTCAGGACTTCGTGCGGGCAAGCTGTGTCGGGCCGATCAAGCTGGTCAATCTGGAGCCGCTGCACGAGGATATTCGCCGGTTCAAAGCCGCTCTGGCCGAGCATGGCCGTGAGGGGACGCAGGCCTTTATGAATGCGGCCTCGCCGGGCCTGATCACCGCGTTTCAGGTCAACAAATATTACCCCAGCCACGAGGCCTATCTGGCCGATCTGGCCGAGGCGATGCGGACCGAATATGAAACCATCGTGGATGAAGGTTTCTATCTGCAACTCGACTGCCCCGATCTGGCGATGAGCCGCCACACCGGCTATCAGGATTTGAGCGAGGCCGAATTCCTGGAGGTCGCCGAGGAGAATGTCGCTGCCCTCAACGCTGCAACCGCCAATATTCCGCCCGAACGGATGCGGATGCACATTTGCTGGGGCAATTATGAAGGCCCCCATGACCATGACATTCCGCTGGAACGCGTGGTCGATATCATCCTCAAGGCTCGCCCCGCCACGATCCTGTTCGAGGCGGCCAATCCGCGTCACGAGCATGAATGGAAGGTCTGGGCCGATGCCAAGATCCCCGACCACAAGATCCTTGCGCCGGGCCTGATCGACACTTGCTCGAACTATGTCGAACATCCCGAACTGATTGCGCAGAGGATTGAACGTTTCGCTGGGATCGTGGGCGCCGAACGCGTGGTGGCCAGCACCGACTGCGGCTTTGGCACCTTTGCCGGTTATGGCAAGATCGACCCGGATGTGACGTGGAAAAAACTGCGGAGCCTGCGTGAAGGCGCCGATATTGCGGCGGCTCGGCTGTAATCAGGGCTATTGCCGGGGCGCGGGTGCGTTATAGGGGGCGATATGGCTGACGCTGGAACCACCACCTCGCACGTCAAATCGGCGATGCGCACGCTCGACATCATCGAATATGTCGTGGCGAGGGGCAGTCCGGCGGTGGCGCAGGAAATCGCCAGCGCTCTGGCCATTCCCGTTTCCAGCCTGTCCTATCTGCTCGCCACATTGGTCGAGCGGGGCTATCTGGCACGCGAAGGGCGCAATTATCTGCCCGGTGTGGGCTTGCAAAGATTGCAGGCCCGCAGCGCGCCCAGCCTTGAGGACCGCGTGGCGCCCTTGGTCCGCGCGCTTCGGGTGCAATTGAACGAGACCGCTTCGTTCTTTGTCCGCGACGGCTGGCAATTGCAGACATTGGTGACCGAAAGCAGCGAGCACGCGCTGCGTTACGCCATTGCGGTGGGCGCGCGGGCGCCTTTGCACGGTCTGGCGGCGGGCAAGGCGATATTGGCCGCTATGCCGGAGGACGAGTTTGAGCGCTATTTGCGCGAAAGCCGCCGCGAAAGCTTTACCGAGGCCACGATGGTCAGCGCGGCGGATCTGCGCCGCGAAATTGCCCTGACGCGCAAGCGTGGTTATGGCCGCACGGGCAGCGAATATTCGGTTGGTATTGAGGGCCTTGCCTGCGCCGCGATGGCGGGCGGGGAAGTGATCGGGGCCTTTGCCGTGGCCATTCCGGCGGTACGCTTTGATGATGGCGTGGAGCGGCGCGTGGCCGATCTGTTGATGCGGACGGCGGGGTTGCTGGACGGCTGAACGTCGGGCGCTTGCAATTGGCGGACAAATCTGTATGGGCCACCGCTTGCCGGTGATGTCGGGCCTGCCCGATTCTTCGGCATATCCGCGCGGGAGGAGCCTTCGGGCGCCGTTTGACCGCTTGATCTGAAGGGTCGGCCCGCCGGCTCGTACAGGATGAAAGGAGGCCATCGTGGCCAAGAAAATTGACGGTTACATCAAGCTGCAGATCGCAGCTGGCCAAGCCAAGCCCAGCCCGCCGATCGGCCCGGCTCTGGGTCAGCGCGGCGTTAACATCATGGGTTTCTGTAAGGAATTCAACGCAGCGACTCAGGGCGTTGAGCCCGGCACCCCGCTGCCCACCGTGATCACGGTTTATTCGGACAAGTCGTTCTCGTTCGTGACCAAGACCCCGCCCGCGACCTACTTCATCAAGAAGGCGCTGGGCCTGAAGTCGGGTTCGAAGAATCCGAGCAAGGAATCGGCTGGCAAGATCACCCACGCTCAGCTCGCTGAAATCGCTCAGGCCAAGATGAAGGATCTGAACGCCAACGATCTGGACGCTGCTGTCAAGATCATCGCCGGTTCGGCCCGCGCCATGGGCGTCCAGGTTGTGGAGGGCTAAGAACATGGTAAAGCTGACCAAGAAGCAGAAGTCGCTGGCCGAAAAGCTGGGCGACAACCAGAAGCTGCACGGCATCAACGATGCCATCGCGCTGCTGCGTGAACTCAAGAGCGCCAAGTTCGACGAGAGCCTCGAAATCTCGATGAACCTGGGCGTTGACCCCCGCCACGCCGACCAGATGGTCCGCGGCATGGTCACGCTGCCCTCGGGCACCGGCAAGGACGTCAAGGTTGCCGTCTTCGCGCGTGGCGACAAGGCTGAAGCGGCTCTGGCCGCCGGCGCCGATCGCGTTGGCGCAGAAGACCTGCTCGAAGACATGCAGGCTGGCAATCTCGACTACGGTCGCGTCATCGCCACGCCCGACATGATGGGCATCGTGGGTCGTCTGGGCAAGCTGCTCGGCCCCAAGGGCCTGATGCCGAACCCCAAGCTGGGCACGGTTACGCCGAACGTTGCCGAAGCGGTCAAGGCTGCCAAGGGCGGCCAGATCGAATTCCGCGTCGAAAAGGCCGGTATCATCCACGGCGGCATCGGCAAGCTCTCGTTCTCGGACGAAGCGCTGCGTGCCAACTTCGACGCTTTCGTTGACGCCATCGTCAAGGCAAAGCCGGCTGGCGCCAAGGGCAAGTACCTGCGCAAGATCGGTCTGTCGACCTCGCAGGGTCCGGGCATCAAGGTGGACATCGCCGAAGTCAACAACGCTTAATCCCATCGGGATAGAGCCGTTGCACCTTTGAGCGTGTACGGATTTCAAAGGGTTGGAAAAGGGGAAACCTTTTTCCGACCCTTTTCCGTTTGGGCTGGACGCATCTTGTGCAGTGCAGCATAGAGGGTGCCATGTCCTTGCTTGCGCACTATCTTAAATTGGTCGACTGGATCGTCACCTTTGCGCCCAGCGAGTCGGACAAGATCGTCCATACCTACGTGGGCCTGGCCATTTGGCTGATCACGGCCTTGGCCCTGCGCCGCCCGCTTGGCAGCAGGGTGCCCATTATGGCGGTGGTTTTGGCCGAGCTGCTCAATGAGATATTTGACTATGCCGGTCGGACTCTGTGGACATGGGCGGACACCCAAGGTGACGTCATCGCCACCTTGTTCTGGCCATTGGTGCTGTTTGTCGTGATCCGATGGATCCCGGCCATGACGCGGTCAAAGGCTCAATCCGCGCCCTGATCGCCATATTTGTAATCGATAAACCGGCTCTGGATCGCCAGATTGTCCAGCTTGCCCTCGGCCAGTTGGCGCGTGACGCTGTCCAGTTCGCCGCTCAATCGTGACAGGCTCTGGGTCAATTGCTCGTCCGGGCTGGTCCCGGCGTGGGTCTCTCCGCGCAGGGCGGGCGGCACGGCGGTATAGGCGTTGATCAGATCGGGCAGATGTTGCCCCACCAATTGCCGCACTTGGCCCACGGCGGGCGCATTCTCATCCACCCGGTCCAGTTGCAGCGCCAGCCCGTCAAGCTGTCCGCCGATATGCCCTACCAGATTGAGCGCGGGTGCGGGCAGGGCGGGGCGCTGCGCCTCCAGCCACAATTGCGTTTGACCGACCAACTGGCGCGGGGGGCTGACACGCAGCTTTTCAAGGCTGGGGACCGCCACGTCGCGGTTGCGCATCAGTGCCCAGATCACCGCCACCAACAGCGCCACGCCCGCCCCGCTGGCCAGCCAGCCAATCAGGTGCAACACGCCCGACAACAGGCTGATCAGCAGATTGACCAGCATAAAGGCCACCACCACGCTCAGCGCCATGGCGGCGGCCTTGCGCTTTTGCCCGCTGCGGCGCAGAGCGGCGGATCGCTGGCCGATGGGCTTGCCGGATACTCGGCGTCCGCCCGCACGCTGATCGTTCAAAGATGCGCGTGCGGCGGCCAGAATGGCGTCGCTGTTATGGGCGCTGTCGGCCATGATTACCCTTCAAGGCTGAGCAGCGAGGGGCCGTCATGGGCCACCTGCGCCGAAGATTGCCCCTGTGCGCGGGCGATATAGCCCTTCGACTTCTCGACCTCGGCGGACAGCGTGTTGACGGTCTGCTTCATCGAATCGAGCGCCTTGATCTTGAATGTGTCGATCGTGTCCATCGTGTCATAGATGTTCTGGAACGCGCGTTGCAGCACCTCGACCGGGATCGTGCTGGCGGCGGCCTGCTGGTGGATCTGGCCGGTCTGTTCTTTCAGCAGGGTGCTGGTCGAATCGATGATGCCCGCTGTCGTCTCGTTCAACGCCGTGATCTGTTGCAGAACAAGGCGCTGGTTGGTCATCGCCTGCGCCACCGTCACCGCCGTGCGCAACGCCGCCACCGTGGTCGTGCTGGCGCGGTCCACGCCCTTGACCAGTTCGACATTGTTCTTCTTGACCAGATCGAGCGCCAGATAACCCTGCACCGTCACCGCCATTTGCGTCAGCAGATCCTGCGTGCGCTGGCGCGTGTAAAACAGCGCGCTTTCCCGCAAAGCCTTGGCCTTGGCCGGATCGGTGGCGTCCAGATCGCCCGCCTTTTCCTCGATTTTCTCGTCCAGCTTCTTGGAGATATGGATCATCTGTTCCAGATTGCCCATCGCCTCCCACAGCTTGCTGCGTTCGACATCGATGGCGGCATTGTCCATCAACAACTCGTCCTTGCCGCTGGCCAGCTTATCCAGGATCGCTTTGATGTGGCCCTGCGACGACACATAGCCGTCGAAATATTTCTGCATCGAATTGCCAAAAGGAATGAGGCCGAACAGTTTTTTGCCCGGCGACAATTTACCCGCCTTTGCCGGGTCCAGAGCCTCGACCGTGCGGCGCAATTCAATCAGGTTGGCGCCGACGCCCTGATCCTTGTCCATCGCGCGCACGGGGCGGTCGAGGAAACGGTTCGACATGCCGGCCGCGGCCGCGATTTCCTTGCGGCCCATTGACGTCAACTGGTCGACGCGCTTGCCAAATTCGGGCGAATTGGTGTCCTGCGCGATCAGGTCATTGACGAAACTGTCGACCTTTTCGTCCAGCTTGTCCTTCTGTTCGGGGGCCAATGGCACCAGCCCTGCGGCCTGCGCGGGCGCGACGACCGGCACCGGATCGGGCGGGGTCAGCGTGATTGCGGGGGCTTCAAGCGTGGTCGCCATGACTATCCTCTTTTCGCAGATAAGCGTTCAATCGTGTATTATAGTGGCAATACAGTATGCCGCAAGAGCCAATGGGCCAGCAGCCAATCAGGCCCGTCCGGTCACATTGGTCAGATGCGCCGGGTCAATACCCTCGGCCCGCCATGCCGCGCTCCAGCGGCGTTCCACCGGCTCTCCAAACAGGATCTTGGCGCGACCTTCGGCGGCATACCAGCCGTGCTGGCGCATTTCGCCGTCCAACTGCCCTTCGCCCCATCCGGCATAGCCCAATGCCACCAGCCAGCGCGAAGGGCCGCGCCCTTCGGCTATGGCCACCAGAATGTCGCGGCTGCCCGTCAGGCTCCATTGCTCGCAGACCAGAAGCGTGCCTTCGCCCTCCCAATCGGGGCTGTGCAGGACGAAACCGCGTTGGGGTTCGACCGGGCCGCCGTGGTGCACTTCGCAATCGGGGGCGTGGCCGGTGGGAATATTCAGGTCATCAAGCAGGTTGTGCAGCGTTACGCCATCCAGCACCTGCCCCACGCCAATGCCCAGCGCGCCATCCTTGTCATGCATGCACAGCGCCAGCACCGCTTCTTCAAAGCGCGGATCAGGCATGCCCGGCATGGCCAGCAGCAGGCGTCCGGCAAGGGATTGCGCTTCGATCATGGGTTAAAGGTAAGCGGGAAGGGCCATTTTCGCAAGTCGTGGAACATCCACTATTTGCCCCTCCATCGACTATTTACCCAATGTTGCGGGCGTATAGCATTCCACCACCAGCGCCAGCGGCGCCCCATCGGGCAGGCGCAGCAAGGCGCGATGCGATAACACCGTGTCACGCGGACATCCCGGTGCGGCGCCTTCAATCGCGCCCAACCGTTCCCGCCGGAAATTCAGCGCCATGACCGCCTTGCCAAAAGGCGTGTCGGTTGTGTCCAGCACCTTGTTCATTGCTGGTGTCAGCCTTTGCGGCGCATACCAATTATGCGCCTCGGACAAAACCTTGCCGCCGCAGGACAGGCGGACATGGCGATAGCCCGCCTCCTGATCCTCGGTCAGCTTGAGCGTGTCATCCAGATCGGGCGGCGGCAGGGCGTCCTGCCCCTTCACCAGCGTCGCGGAAATTGTCGCCGGATCGGCCAGATGGCGCGCGGCGCAAACTTGCCCCAAACCCGCCGTGGCGCTGTCTTGTGCGGCCAAGGTCGCCTCCAGCGCGGCCAGCGCCCCGCCATGGGCCAGCATGGCCGGTGCCAACAGCGCCAGCAGCATCAGATACCGCCCAGCACCGGTTCGTGGCCCAATGCCTCCAGCGCGGCCGACAGGGCCGTGACGCAGGTGGCCAATTGTTCGGCATCGGTCGATCGGACTACGAAATTGGACCCTGTGCGCCCTTCACGGAAAAATGGATAGGAGCCGATCGAGACGCCCTCATGGTCCTTTTCCGTCTGGGCCAGCAGTTTGGCCACTTCGCTCTCACCCACCCAGCAGCCGACCGTTTCGGCCATCACCGGCAATCCGCCCTCCAGCGATCCGGTCAGCGCGTCCAGCATGCCCGCCGTGATCATCGGCACGCCCGCCATGATATAGATATTGCCCCAATGGATGCCCGGAGCGCCGGAATAGCGATTGGGGATCAATCCAGCGCCTTCGGGCACACGGGCCATACGCAGGCGCATCTCGGTCAATTCGCTGCCGCGTGAGGCGTAGTAATCGGCCAGAATCTGACGCGCTTCGGGATGGACCACCACCGGCACACCCACGGCCTGGGCAATGGCGTCGACCGTGATGTCATCATGCGTCGGGCCGATGCCGCCGGTGGTGAACAGATAATCATTGCGCGCACGCAGCGCGTTGACCGCCTCGACAATCGCGTCCGTATCATCGGCCACCACCCGCACTTCACGCAGGCGAATGCCCTGAACGCCCAGCCAACTGGCGATCTGGGCGATATTCTTGTCTTGCGTCCGGCCGGATAGGATTTCGTCGCCAATCACCACCAGCGCAGCGGTGAAGATGCGGGGCGAGGGAGATGCTGTATCAACCATGACCACAGGCGTACCGGAGTAAGGCGCATCGCGGCAAGGCGGTATCAGGGGCAAAGCTGTGCAAAATCAGCAAGAGCGCCCCAAAGTCCCGATTCGGGACGGAAAATGCGACCCTGCGGCAACAGGGCGAAAAAAAACCCGGCCGGAGCCGGGCTTTGGAAGTTTTGGGAGAGGATGCCTAAAAGGCCCGCTCCTTAAGCCTGACAACGCTGACTATTGCAATTGCGAAAACTGCGTACACGATTGCATAAATGGCAACCACGTACGCTGCATTTTACGCAATCACGCCAAAAAGGTCATGCGCATCAGCATCTTCGATCAAAACATCAACGATCATTCCGGGGCGCAGATCCTTCGGCACATCGCGCAAAAGTACCTGTCCGTCGATTTCCGGCGCGTCGGCCTGGCTGCGGCCGGTGGCGCCCATGTCGCCATCTTCGTCTGGTTCGCCCACTTCGTCGATGATGACGGGGATGGTGCGGCCGACCTTGCGTTGCAGACGCGCGGCGCTGATCGCCTCGGTCTTTTCCATCAGGCGGGCATAGCGCTCTTCCTTGACCGCTTCGGGCACGGCGCCGGGCAGGTCATTGGCGGTGGCGCCTTCGACCGGCTCGAAGCGGAACCCGCCCACGCGGTCCAATTGCGCTTCGTCCAGCCAGTCGAGGAGGTACTGGAAATCCTCCTCCGTCTCGCCGGGGAAGCCCACGACGAAGGATGAGCGAATCGCCAGATCGGGGCAGATTTCGCGCCACTTCTTGATGCGTTCAAGGACGCGCGCTTCGTTGGCTGGGCGCTTCATCGCGCGCAGTACATTGGGTGCGGCGTGCTGGAAGGGAATGTCGAGATAGGGCGTGATCAGCCCTTGC
Source organism: Novosphingobium sp. 550D (assembly GCF_057401885.1). Lineage (NCBI taxonomy): Bacteria > Pseudomonadati > Pseudomonadota > Alphaproteobacteria > Sphingomonadales > Sphingomonadaceae > Novosphingobium > Novosphingobium sp. 550D. The sequence continues at coordinate 1,759,257 of NZ_CM171613.1, forward strand.
GCCATCAGCGGGATGACATCATCGACATGCGGATAGGGATAGACATAGTGCAGGCGCACCCAAGGTGCATGGCCTTCGGGCGTGCGCAATTGCCCCAGTTCGCGGGCCAGATCGGTCATGTGGGCGCGGACCTCACGGTCCTTCCAAGTGCGGCTTTCATGGCGTATGTCGACGCCATAGGCCGAGGTGTCCTGCGAAATGACCAGCAGTTCCTTGGTCCCTGCCGCCACCAGTTTTTCCGCCTCGCGCAGCACCGCGTCGATGCGGCGACTGGCCAGCTTGCCGCGCAGGCTGGGGATGATGCAGAAGGAGCAAGAGTGGTTGCAACCTTCTGAAATCTTAAGATAGCTGTAATGGCGGGGGGTCAGCTTGACCTCGCCATCGGGGCCGGCGGGGATCAGGTCCACGAAAGGCCCGCGCGTCGGCGGCGCGGCGATATGGACCGCGTCCACCACCTGCTCATACTGATGCGCGCCGGTCACGGCCAGAACGTCGGGGAAACGGGCGCGGATCACGTCGGCTTCATTGCCCATGCACCCGGTCACGATCACGCGGCCGTTTTCGGCAATCGCCTCGCCAATTGCGGCCAGAGACTCTTCCTTGGCCGAATCGAGGAAGCCGCAGGTGTTGACCAGCACCACGTCGGCGCCTGCATAATCGGGCGCAAACGTATAGCCATCGGCGCGCAGCCGGGTCAGGATCCGTTCGCTGTCGACCAGCGCCTTGGGACAGCCAAGGCTGACCATGCCAACCTTGGGGGATTCGGGAATTGTTGTCAGCTTGTCACTCATGGTCCGCGCCCCTACGCTAAATTGGCGGATAAGGCCAGTTGCGGCGAATCCGGCAATGCAAAGAGGGAAAGTTGATGGGTCCGGTGAACTGGATGGCGGTGGTTGTGTCGGCGCTGGTGGCCGGGTTGCTGGCCTATCCGTGCTATGGGTTGTGGCGGGTATCGCGCATGCCTTCGGCGCGCAGCTTTCTGGCCATGCTCTTTCCCGCCGCGCTCATCGGGCACAATTTCGCGCGTCTGGGCGCAGAAGCGCTGGCGGCAAAGCCCAAGCTTTACTGGATGATGTCGGGTGGATGGGCGCTGGCCATCATCATCCCGGTGGGCGTGGTTCTTTACAGCCGCCATGCCCTGCGCGGTCGGGAAGCCATGGCCGATGCGACCTATGTTCTGGTCGCCTTTATGGCGATGGGCACGGTTTTCTGGACGATGGGATAACGCGCCAAACCAACGGACGGGCGTACGCGCGTTCACGCATTTTACGTCTTGGCGTCAGTACTGGGCCGGCGCCTTGACCGATTTCGACTTGGTTTGCGATTCGTCCTTGCCCGGCTTTTTGCCAGAGGTCTGCTTTTCCGGGCTGGGTTTGGTGGCCGAGGTTTGGGCAGTGTTCTGGCGCCCTTCGATGGGGCCATTGACGATGCGCTCGGCGTCTTTCTTGTCCGCCTTCACCCCTTCACGGCGGGGCAGCAGCGGCGTGGGATCGACCGGAATATCATTGCGACGGATTTCGAAATGCAATTCGTCGCGTGTGGCCCGGCCGGAATGGCCAACCAGGCCGACCCGATCATGGGCCTTGACCTTGTCGCCGCGTTTCACCGTCAGCTTGGACAGGAAACCATAGGCGCTTTGCCAGCCATTTCCGTGATCGACCACGACCAGATTGCCGAAACTGTCGGGTTCGCGGGCGGCAAAGATGACTTCGCCCGGCGCGGCGGTACGTACGGTTTCGCCTTCGGGCGCGACAAGATCGAGGCCATTGTGGAAATCGCCGCCGTCGCCATCGCGCGTCTTGGCCACGAAACCGCGCCGTAAACGCCCCTCCATCGGCCACAGAAAGCGGGGCTTGGCATCAGCCTTTTCGGTCGGTTTGGCGCTGCCCTTCGCATCATCGGTGGCTGCCTTCGCGGCCTTCACCTCCGCCTCGCTGGGCGGCTTAAGCAGGGTGGGGATCAGCAATTTCTGGCCGGTGCGCAGCTTTTCATTGGGCTCCAGCCCATTGGCGACGGCGATGGACGAATAGGACACGCCATAGCGCATGGCGATGTCAAAGCCTGATTCGCCCGCCTTGACGATGTGGTGGCGTGTGCGCGGCAAATGCAACTTTTGCCCGGTACGGATGGCATAATGGGGCGGCTTGAGGTGGTTGGCCTCGATAATCAGGATCTTGGGCACCTTGGCCCGGTTCGCAATTCCGCCCAACGTTTCGCCGGGGATGACGACATGTTCGGTTTCTTCCTCCAGCGGCAGAGGCGTCGGCAATTCGCCCTCATTGCCCGAGCGCGCGGTACGGGGCTTGCCGCTTTGCGCGGACTTCGCCTTTTCGGCAAAGGCGGTCGGTCCTGCGCCTGCCAACATACAGGCCGCAGCCATCGCGGCAAAACGCCCCCCGCCACGCATCATTGGGCGAAACGCCCGGCCAGCGCCGCCAGCGAGGCGTCATGCGTCAGATCGAGATGGAGCGGCGTGACCGAAATGAAGCCATCGGCAATCGCTTCCAGATCGGTGTTGTGGCCCAGCGTGTGTTCGATGCCGTGCAGGCCGAACCAGAAATAGGGATAGCCGCGCGGGTCTGTGCTTTCGACCACCGAACCGCGGGCATAATCGTGGAAGCCCTGACGCACAACGCGGATGCCTTTGACATCGTCGGCGCGGATCGGGGGGAAATTGACATTGATTAGCGTGCGCGGCGCAAAGGGCGCGTCGATCAGCGGGCGCAGCACCTTTTCGCCCCATTTTTCCGCCGCATCAAAGGAAACCGCGTCGCCCACGCCTTCCTTGGAATAGACCTGGCTGAGCGCGATCGAGCGGATTCCCGCCAGCGAACCTTCGAGCGCGGCCGAGACGGTGCCCGAATAGGTGACGTCATCGCCCAGATTGGCGCCGCGATTGACCCCCGACAGGATCAGGTCCGGCGCCTCCGGCATCACCTTGCGCAGGCCCAGCGTCACCGAATCGGTGGGCGTGCCGGTGACCGAAAAGCGGCGCTCACCATGCTGGCGCAGGCGTACCGGGCGGGTCAGCGTCAGGCTGTGGCCTGCGCCCGACTGTTCCTCGGACGGGGCGACAATCCAGATGTCGTCGGACAGGGTGCGCGCGATGGCTTCGAGAACCTTGAGCCCGGGCGCGTGGATCCCATCGTCATTGGTCAGAAGGATACGCATGCCAAGGCCCTTTCAGTCAGTTAACCACACAGGGCCTTACAGGCAAGCGCGCCGCCCCGCAATGAATGCGCGGCGGCGCGAACATGTTTTATCCAGCTTTCTGATGACTTGCGGCCAAATGGGTCAAGGTCAAGTAATCAGATTTCCTTTTTGGCCGACTTGGCGGCGTCTTCAACAGCATCGCCTGCCTTGTTGGCCGCATTGCCGATCTGATTGGCGGCATGTTCGATGGCGTTGTTCTTGTTCGTTTCGCTGGCATTATACTGGTTGAACAGGATCAGCCCGCCCACCAGCGCCACCAGAAGAACGATGGCCAGCATAATAGTGCTGGTGCTGCTCTTTTCGACTACGACGGTATGGGTATCGCCCGGTTGACTATTCATGGGTACCTCCTTTGTGCCGATGCTTCCCTGTTAAGAAGCACCGGCGGCAAAGGTTCCATGATGGCGAGGCGTGGGGCTTACAGTGCCTCGATACGCTCCAGCCCGCCCATATAGGGGCGCAGCACTTCGGGGATGGTCACGCTGCCATCTTCGTTCTGATAATTTTCGAGGATCGCCACCAGCGTGCGGCCCACGGCAAGACCCGAACCGTTCAGGGTGTGGACGAATTTCGTGCCCTTTTCACCGGCGGGGCGATAGCGCGTGTTCATGCGGCGCGCCTGAAAATCGCCGCAGTTCGAACAGGAGCTGATCTCGCGATACTTGCCCTGACCCGGCAACCAGACTTCGAGGTCATAGGTCTTGCGTGCGGAAAAGCCCATGTCGCCGCTGCACAGCAACATCCGGCGATAGGGCAGGCCCAGGCTTTGCAGGATATGTTCCGCAGCCCCCGTCATGCGCTCATGCTCGGCATCGCTCTGTTCGGGCGTGGTGATGGAAACCAATTCCACCTTGTCGAACTGATGCTGGCGGATCAGGCCGCGCGTATCCTTGCCCGCCGCGCCCGCTTCGCTGCGGAAACACAGGGTCAGCGCGGTGAAGCGCAGCGGCAGATCGCCATCGAGGATCTGTTCACGCACCAGATTGGTCAGGCTGACCTCTGCCGTGGGGATCAGCCAGCGGCCATCGGTGGTGGCAAACAGGTCTTCGGCAAACTTGGGCAATTGCGCGGTGCCAAACAGCGCATCGTCGCGCACCAGAACGGGCGGCACGACTTCCTGATAACCAAAGGTTTCGGTGTGGGTGTCGAGCATGAATTGCCCGATGGCGCGGTTGAGGCGCGCAATGCCCCCGCGCAGAAAGGCGAAACGGGCGCCCGAAACGACCTGCGCGCTTTCAAAATCGAGGCCCAAAGGTGCGCCAATGTCGAAATGTTCGCGGGCATTGGCGATCTCGACCGGTTCGCCCCAACGGCTGACTTCGGTATTGTCATTTTCGTCCGCGCCCTGCGGCACTTCATCCACCGGCAGGTTGGGGATCGTGGCCAGCATGTCCACCAGCACCTTGTCGGCGGCACGCTTGGCTTCTTCCTTGGCGGGCAGATCAACCTTGATCGCCTCAACCTCGGCCTTAAGCGCGGCGGCGCCTTCCTTGTCGCCCTTGCCCATCAACGCGCCGATCTGTTTCGACGCAGCGTTGCGCGTGGCCAGCATCGTGTCCACCGAGGTCTGCGCCGAACGCGCATCGGCGTCCGCGGCAAGGATGGTGGCCGAAAGCGGCTCTAGCCCGCGGCGCGCAAGGCCGGCGTCAAAAGCTGCGGGGTTTTCGCGGATGAATCGAATGTCGTGCATGGGGTAAGGCGGGTATGGGGTGGGCCGGTTTTGGTCAAGTCCCTATGGGGATCGAACCGGGCCATCGCCGCACTATGGCGCGCCGCCATGCCGCCATGCGGCAGGGCCGGGTTTCCCGCGCAGCCCCGCCGTATATGCGTAATAATCAGTGCTGCGAACGGTCAAAGAAAGAACGCAGCTGCTGTTCGTCAACTTCATGTTCGACATCGACGCGAATCTTGCCCAGGAAATTGCGAATTTCTACTTCGCCCAGATTGTTGCCATCACCGATCCACTTTTCAATGTCGGTGATTTGCGTGCGATCAACAGTGAAAGTCTTAAAGGGGATCGGCATACCCATGGCAGTTTCCTCGATGTGTTTAAAAGGTTGAAGTCAGCATCATCGTTCGGAGATCTGTTGTTTATGCGATTTTGGTTACCGACTGATTAAGTGGTAACGCCTAGTTGGTTCACCCAAGGGTCTTATGGACCCGTTGGCAAAGGACATGGCCTTTACCACGACAGAAGAGCTTGTCTGTTGGACAGAATACTTCACTGTGTCCAATTTGAAGTTACAGCATCACAGTGATGCGGGCAATGTGGATTCGGTTGATCGCTGGCGGTCCAGCCGAATATTGCCTCATTTGGCCGACAGGGCGCGGTCCAGCGCGGCCTGGTCCAGCTTGCCTTCCCAGCGCGCGACGACGATCGTGGCCACGGCATTGCCGACGAAATTGGTCAGGCTGCGGCATTCGGACATAAATCGGTCAATGCCAAGGATCAGCGCCATACCCGCCACCGGCACGCTCGGCACAATCGAGAGCGTCGCGGCCAGCGTGATGAAGCCCGCGCCCGTCACCCCCGCCGCGCCCTTGGACGAAAGCATGGCCACGCCCAGCAGCAGCGCCTGTTGGCCAAAGGTCAAATCGACATTGCACGCCTGCGCGATGAAAAGTGCGGCCAGCGTCATATAGATATTCGTGCCATCGAGGTTAAACGAATAGCCCGTGGGCACTACAAGCCCGACCACCGCCTTGGGGCAACCGGCACGCTCCATCTTTTCGATCAGCGCGGGCAGGGCGCTTTCCGAAGATGACGTGCCCAGCACCAGCAGCAGTTCCGATTTCAGATAGGCCAGCAGGCGGAAAATGGAAAAACCGGCAAAACGCCCGACAATCCCCAGCACCACCAGCACAAAGAGCAGCGACGTCAGATAGAATGTGCCGACCAAAGCGGCCAGATGCGACAGGCTGTGCACGCCATATTTACCGATGGTGAAAGCCATCGCGCCAAATGCGCCCAAGGGGGCCGCCTTCATCACGATGGACACCAGCCGGAAAAAGACTGTCGAGACATCCTCCAGCACGATCAAAACCCGTTCCCCGACATCTCCCACCGAAGCGAGCGCGACGCCAAACAGGATCGCGACGACCAGCACCTGCAAAATATTGCCCTCGGTCAGCGCCGAGACATAGGTTTCGGGCACCATCGCGTTAATGAAGCCCATGATCGTGCTTGCATGCGCCTTTTCGGCATAGCCGGCCACTTTGCTGGCATCCAGACTGGCCGGATCGATGTTCAGTCCATCGCCGGGGCGAACCGTATTGGCCACGATCAGCCCCACGATCAGCGCCAGCGTCGAGAAGGTGAAGAAATAGGCAAAAGCCTTGCCCGCCACGCGCCCGACCGAGGACAGATCGCGCATCCCCGCAATCCCCGTCACGATGGTCAGGAAAATCACCGGCGCGATCACCATCTTGACCAGCTTGATGAAGATGTCGCCCAGCGGCTTCATCGCCTCGCCCGCATCGGGGGCGAAATGGCCCAGCGTCACGCCTGCGGCAATCGCCAACAATACCTGCGCATAAAGGTGGCCGTACCAGCGCTTGGTGGCCGGTTCGGCAAGTGTGGAAACATCGGGAATGTGCATGAGGGCCTTTCGCGCAGAATATCGTGCCCATGATAACGGCAGAACTGGTGCGCGAAAGGGGGCGTATTACGCCTAATCGCTTATGCAAGAGGCGGCATGTGATGGTCGCAGCACTTTATGAACGCCGGGCGCAGAGCGCCGTAACGCGTTGCATTCAAAATGTGATTTTGGATCAATTTGCACCACAAATCCCGACCGTCTCCAGGGATTTATGGTGGGTGCGACAGACATTGCGCCCCGCGTCTTGACTAGACGCTTCATTGCACAGGCGCATTTGGTACCGGGATCGCCAGCACGATCACCGAAGGCGCGCCATTGGCCGAGATCTGGACCAGATAGCGCCCCGGCTCCAGCGTGAAATCGACCATCTTGCGGATGCCGGTGCAATCCGGGCCATGGCCGTGAGCGATAGATCGCAGCGGACCGTCCTTGCCGACCACATCGAGCCATGCCGCCGATCCCAGAGCAATGCGATAGGTGCCAGCCTTGGCAATATCGAGCGCGAGGAGACCTCCATAGCTGACCGAGCCGCCCGGCTTTTCCGGGCGATGGGCATAATGAACGTCCTGGGTTGCGGACAAGGCGACCTGTGCAGCGCCGCCAAGTGTCAGCATCGCTGGAGCCGCTGCCTCGCGCCCTGCGATCAGCGCTTTGGGTTGGTTCCACGCGGCATAATCGCCCTTGGCGGCGACGGGTGCCACACATGCTGGCGTGGCCGGCATCTGGGCAAAGGCCGGACTGGAAAGAGAGACCATCAGGCAGGTGGCCAACTGAGCTTTCCAAATCTTGCAGCTTCCCATTTTTGCCTCCTTGCGTTGTAATCTATATTCCTATGAATATAGAAGTGCGTGAAAATCACAAGCCTGCAATCAGGGCGTTACTGAGGGAAATCTCCATGCGTTGGTCCAAAATCCTGCCCACCTTGCTGGCTTCTGCCCCTGCCACGACCATTGCCATGCCTGCCTTCGCGCAGGAGCAACCCTCCAGCTTCGCTCTGGGGCAGATCGTTGTGACGGGTCAGCAGCCCAAGGGCATCGAGATCACCAGCCAGACGCTGGATGCCAAGGCCATCGACACATTCGGGCGGGTGACGCTGGATGATGCGGTGGCGCTGGCGCCGGGCGTTTCGGCCGGCAACAGCGGGGGCAGCCGCAATGAACGCCTGATCTTCGTGCGCGGCTTCAACCGCTTTCAGGTGCCGCTGACCATCGACGGCATCCGCGTCTATCTGCCCGCAGACAACCGTTTGGACTTCGGCCGTTTCCTTACCAACGACATTGCCGAGGTGCAGATCGCCAAGGGCTATGTGTCCGTGCTGAATGGCCCGGATGGCATGGGCGGGGCGATCAATCTTGTCACCGCCAAGCCCACCAAGGCGCTGGAGGCCAAATTGGGCGCAACGCTCAATCTTGGGCGGCAGGGCGAATATGCCGGATATACCACCCATGCTCTGCTCGGTACGCGCCATGACAAGTGGTATGCCCAAGCCAGCTTTGCCCGCAATTTCACCGATCACTGGGATCTGCCCGGCAGCTTTACCGGCACGGCCAACCAGGCCGCCGGACGTCGCGACTTTTCACGCAGCGCCGATTGGCGGGTCAATGTGAAGGCAGGCTTCACCCCCAACAGCGCCGATGAATATACCATCAGCTATACGCGGCAGGAAGGCGAGAAGGGCGCGCCGTTGCACGTTAGTGATCCAATCTCGGCCCAGCGCTTCTGGAGCTGGCCCGCGTGGAACACCGACAGCCTCTATTTCCTGTCCACCACGGCTCTGGGCGATCTGGCGACACTCAAGACCCGCCTGTATCGCAACACCTTTTACAACCTGCTGCGCGCCTTCGACAATCGCAACCAGAACACCCAGACGCTGGGCCGCGCGTTCAACAGCCCCTATTGGGATGAGGCACTGGGCGGATCGGCGGAATTGACCCTGCGCCCGTCTGCCAAGCAGCGCTTTTCGGTTTCTGTGCAAATGCGGTCCGACCGTCACAAAGAGGCGCAGACCAGCTTTCCCAGCGGCGCGACGGAACCGATGCAGACATCCCTTGAAAACACCTACAGCTTTGCCGCCGAACATGAATATCATCTCACGCCAGCCCTGAGCCTGACCATGGGCGCGGGCTATGACTGGCGCGATCTGAAGCGGGCAGAGGAATATGGCGCGCCGCTCGGCACATCGGGGGCCAACGTGCTGTATAACTACCCCATGCGCAACAGCAGCGCGTGGAGCGGTCAGGGGCGTCTGGACTGGGCAGCGAGCGAGGCGACCCGTCTGCACATCAGCCTGTCCTCGCGCAGCCGTTTTCCCACCATCTTTGAACGCTTCAGCCAGCGCTTTGGCACGTCTATCCCCAACCCGTCGCTGGCCCCGGAACGTGCGCGCCAGATCGAGCTTGGCGGATCGACGAAACTGGGCGCGGTCAGCCTTGAAGGCGCGGCCTTCCACGCGCTTGTGACCAATGCGATCGTTTCGGAAAGCGTGCTGGGCTATGCCTGTACGGCCAGCACCACGCCCGGCCCTTGCTCGCAAACGGTGATGACGCAATCGCGCAACGTTTCGCGAGGCGAGTTCTATGGCATCGAATTGAGCGCGCAGGCCCCCGTGCTCAAAACATTGAGCGTGGGCGCCAATTACACCTGGCTCCATCGCGATCTCGTCGATCCGGGCAATGCCGCCTTTCGCCCCACCGATGTGCCCACGCACAAGGCTTTCGTCTATGCCGATTGGACAGCCCTGCCGCGCCTGCATCTGATCTCCAGCGCGGATATTGCATCGAGTCGGTGGACCGTCACCAGCGCGGCCCCGATTATCTATTATCGCACGGGTGCCTATGTGAATGCGGCGCTTAAGGCGGAATATAATTTGCGCAAAGGTGTCAGTATCAGCGCCTCGGCGCGCAATCTGTTTGATGACAAATACCAGTTGGTGGATGGCTTCCCCGAAGCGGGGCGCAGCTATCAATTGGCGCTGAAGGCCGCCTATTGAGGGTATCAATTTCTTCGGGTTGGCGTGTTTATTGCCAACCCGAAGGTTCGACGCGACCAACACGATAGTGTGATTTGGTTGCGCCCATTGACTGAGACAAATTGTCCAAATTTGATCCAGACCGGTGACAGGCTGCAATTCAGACTTTAGACGATTGTTCGATCATGCATTCATTACGCGCCTACTTCTTGTCTCACGCCCGCGTGGCCGCATTGCTGGTCGCGCTGGCTTTGTGCATGAAGGCGCTGATTCCTGCGGGTTATATGCTGGGTGGGGAATCGAAAACCATCACCGTGCAGATCTGCGCCGACTCGCTTGGGGCAAAAATTACCAAGCAGATCGATGTGGGGACCAAGGACCACGGCAAGTCCAAGGCCGACATGCCTTGCGCCTTTACCGCGCTGACCCATGGTGTGCTGGGCGGGGCTGACCCGATTCAGCTCGCCCTCGCGCTGCTGTTCATTCTGACGCTTGGCTTTGCGCCGCTCCTTCCCGCAGGCGTAAAGCGTGTCCACTACCTGCGTCCGCCTCTGCGCGGACCGCCTGCACTGGCCTGACAGAACCTTCCCTTTTTTCTGTCGGATAGGCCGGTGCGTTGGCCCTCCTTCCCAAAAAGCTGACGCCCCGGCCATGCCGGAGTAGATTTCATGTATGACATACTGTGCCGCTCGCCCGAGCGGCCCTTTGCCCTGAGCGCGCGCAGTGACATGCTGCGCGAGAACCGATTGTATTTGAACGAACCTGCCCGCCAGACTTTTGCCATGCTGGGCGCGGCGATGATGGCGCTCGCTATTCTGCCCGCTTTGTCGGGCCATTGGCTGGTGCCAGTGTTCTGTCTGATGACGATGGGCGGCTTGGTGCTCGCTCTCGAACATCATGGGCGCGCCAAGCCCGATGGCGAAGTGCTGGAAATCGCCCATGGCACGATCCGCCATCTGCGCGCCATCCGGCGGCGCGCCTGGTTTCTGGTCGCGCTTGGCCTTGTTGGCCAGATCGCTGGCGCAGCTCTCGACCCCGCCACCCAATCCGGTGCCGCCACGGCCGCGCCCATTCAGGAGATAGTCCAATGACCATGCGCCTCGCCGCCACTCTTATGCTCGCCACGCTGACCGGCGCGGCATCGCCCGCTTTCGCCCATGACGGCCATCATGCCGCCGCCCATCAGGCCATCGCCGTCACCAACGCCTGGGCACGCGAAACCGCCCCCGCGCAGGTCAATGGCGGCGGGTTCCTGACCATTACCAACAAAGGCCCAGCCGACCGCCTCGTCTCGGCTTCATCCCCTGTGGCGCCCACGGTCCAGCTCCACACGATGAGCATGGATGGCGGCGTGATGCGGATGCGCGAATTGCCCGATGGCATTCCCGTACCCGCACAATCCGTGGTCGAACTGAAGCCGGGTGGGATGCACATCATGTTCATTGGGCTGAAAGCCCCGCTCAAACCCGGCCATAGCGTGGCTCTCACGCTGCGCTTTGAAAAGTCGGGTGTGGTGAAACTGGCCATGCCGGTGCGCGCCATCGCCGACACGGCCCAGACGATGGGTGGCGGCCATGACCACCACTAAGCCGCCCTCGCGCGGCGCCATCATCTGGGGCGGATTGCTGCTTGCCGCGCTGGCCTTCGGGCTTGGCCTTGCCGCCTATCTGGGCGGCGGGGCCAAGCGGCAGGCCAATTCGCAGCGCGAAGGCCCCGGCGGCCCGTTCACATTGGTTTCCAGCACTGGTAAGCCCTTTACCTTGGCTGATCTCGGGGGCAAACCTTACGCCATCTACTTCGGCTTCACCCGCTGCCCCGATGTCTGCCCGACCAGTCTGGCCAAGATGGCGCGGCTGCGCGCCCGGATGGGCAAGGATGGCGAGAAATTCGCCATCCTCTTCGTCTCGGTCGATCCGGGGCACGACAAGCCCAAGGACGTTGGCCAATATGTCACGCTGTTCGGCACACCGATCATCGGCCTGACCGGCAGCGATGCCCAGCTTGCCGCCATCGAGAAGGCCTATGGCGTCTATGTCGCCAAAGTGCCCCAACCGGGCGGCGACTACACCATCGACCATACCGCCGCGATCTATCTGATGGATGCCAAGGGCGGCTTTCAAAACATGATCGGCTATGACGAGGGCGATGACGCCGCGCTCGCGAAGCTCAAGCAGCTTGTGGGCTGAGAACTGGATAACAGGGGGGGCTATCTGCCCTTCAGCCCACCCGGCGGGGCCTTGCTGTTCCACCAGCACAGCAAGCCGTCCGAGCGCGCCAGCGTGGTGATCACCACCAACCTGAGCTTTAGCGAAACGAGTTTTACCCAAAGTAATGGGCCAGCATCTTGGGTGATGCCAAGATGCCAACTGCCCTGCGGGCCGTTTCAGGTGCAAGCGCATGTTGCGGACGCCGGGATGGCAAGACCCTCCTCCAGTGCGATGGTGTCGGCGATGAACTCGTCGGCGATGCGGGCTGTAAGGTTGAGTTTGCCAAGCAGTTCGGCGGGGAAATCGGAGATGTTCTCGGCAACGATGGTCTGAGCCTGAGTCATGACCTCGATTGGTCTGACAGCACCACCAAACAGAAAACGGAAAACGTTGTCAGAATCGCGTTTGGTTTGTATCAGCAGCCTATGACCTTGCTTGAAGGAGGAAACATGGGCTTCCTTTCCACAGCCCCTCTTGGCCGCCACACAAAGCGGATCGCTGCAAAAGGATTGCTGGCCGCATCGCTTGCCATCTTGCTGGGCGGGAGCACTGGCGCGCAAAGCTCTGGCCCGAGGCTCTATGTCAATCCCGACAGCACCGTTGTGCGCGCTGCCAAGGGTCTGACCGGCCAGGCGGAGCAGGATGCCCGCTTGATTGCGCAGTTTCCTTCGGCCACCTGGCTGACCAACGGCACCCCCGAAGAAGTGCAGGCACAGGCCCGCAAGCTGGTAAGCGATGCGGCAAAGACTGGCACGATCCCGGTGTTGGTGGCGTATAATGTACCGGCCCGCGACTGCTCGCTCTATTCCGCAGGCGGGGCGGCCGACAGCGCGGCCTATGCGGCATGGATCCGTGGCCTTGCCGCAGGGGTCGGCGAGGGCAGGGCCATCATTATCCTGGAGCCGGACGGTCTGGGCGTGATCCCATGGAACACCACGCTGACCGGGCAGCAGGAAAATTGCCGACCGGCCAACATGCATGCCGGCGCTGCCGAAGAACGCTATCGCCAACTGCGCGATGCTGCTGGGGTGCTCTCGGCTCTGCCGGGAGCCCAGCTCTACATAGACGGCGGGGGCAGCAGCTGGCTGCCTCCGGGGGAAATTGCCGCGCGCCTCTTGCGCGCCAATATTGGCAAGGCGCGAGGCTTCTTTCTCAACGTATCGAATTATGAGAGCGATGCGCGGCTAAAGCGCTATGCGCATTGGGTCAGCGATTGCATCGCACTGGTTTCGCAACGTGGCCTCAATCCGCGCGAATGTCCAGGCTTTCCGATTACTGGAGCGCGTGACTATCCGGGGGCCTGGGCGGATGTCGATGCCGCTTACGATAGGCTGTTCTGGCGCCTGCACCTCACACGAAACCCGCAGGCACAGAAACACGCGGTGCTGGACACCAGTCGCAATGGCCGTGGCGGATGGGTTCCGCTGCCCGGTCGCTATCGCGATGCCGAGGTGTGGTGTAATCCACCAGGGCGCGGGCTTGGCCGTCGGCCTACGCTGGCCAGCGACGATCCGTACATCGACGCCTTCCTTTGGATCAAGATCCCGGGCGAATCCGATGGCCAATGCTATCGCGGTACGGGTGGGCCAACCGATCCCGAACGCGCGGTGGTGGCGCCAGCTGCGGGAGGATGGTTTGCCGCGCAGGCGCGCGAACTGATCGCTTTGGCCCGTCCCGCGATGCCCTGACGAGCGCCGGATACGTCCCCTAGAGCGGTTTCTGATCTGGCTGCGCCAGATGATTCCGTCTGGTTCGAAAATGCTCTAGTGCTCTGACCCGGCCATGCCCGGCGGCGCGGTAGAAGCTCTGACCAGAAGGGCATGGTCATGGTTATGGCGCTGCTCAAGGGGGGCGGTGTTGTCTGTCGCATCCAGTTTGCCGATCAGGCGGTCGGTTGCATCCCATGCCATGGCGCTGACCGGTTGTCGCACGGTGGTAAGCTGGGGCCAGGTGGTGCGTGAAACCTCTGAATCATCGAATCCGGCGATGGAGATATCGCCCGGTACGGAAAGTCCTAGCGCACGCGCGGCACCAAGGGCAGCGACGGCCATATCATCGTTCTGGGCCAGAATTGCGGTGGGCACAGGACGCCGACGCAGCAGATCGAGCGCCACATCATAGCCGACCGCATAGGTGAAATCGCCGGTCACGATCAGGTCTTCATCCAGCGTCGCGCCATGTTCGGCAAAGGCGCGGCGATAGCCTTCCATACGCGCCATGCTGGCCGCGTGCGAGGGATCGCCCAAAATGACGCCGACGCGGCGATGGCCCAATTCCAGCACATGGGAGGCAACGGCATGGGCTGCGGCCACTTCGTCCATGGTGATGACAATTCCCCGCTCCAGCGCCTTTTGTGGCGTGATTCGCGCATAGGCCAACCCTTGCCGATCCAGCAGATCAAGCAACTCAAGCTGGTCGCACGCAGGCGGCGCGAGCAAAACCCCGTCCAGCCCGGCGCTCAGCAACAGGCGACCCAGCTCCTCCAGACGCTCCGAAACCCTGCTGAAAGGCAGCACGATCAGCCGGTATCGCCCGCTTTGCATGCGGTCCAGCGCGCCGTTCTGCAGATCAACGACATAGCTGGGACTGGGTCGTTCATAGGTCAGCCCGATCAGGAAGCTGCGCCTTGCGATGAGGCTCTGCGCGGTCAAGTTGGGGTGATAGTCCAGCTTGGCCGCTGCTTCCTTCACCAATTGCCGCACGCGCGCGCTGACATGGGGTTCATCGTTGAGCGCGCGAGAAACGGTCTTGGGCGAAACGCCGGACATTTTGGCCACATCGATGATCGTCGTACGCCTGGAAATGGGGGCCTCCCTGATGATGTCGCGGCCGTGATCACGCGGCGCAGAACGCTTCTTAGCCTGTGACTTGACTTCTGTCGATGTGTGACGGTAAACGCTGTCAGACAGAATCGGTAAACGTTGTCAGATTCGACGGGAAACACCGTCAAGGATGTCAGGGGAGGTTTCATGCAGTTGATGCGGCGCAGTGGTTTGGCATGGAGGGTTGCCTTTGCGGCGATGGCCGCGGCAGGCATTCCGGCGGCCCATGCGCAACAGCCGCAGGCAGACGATGCGCGCGGCCAGGTCGCGGGCATCGCCCATCCCGAACTCTGGCCAGAACGACACGCTCCGCTCGCGCGTGACCCGGCGATCGAGACGCGGATCAACGCGCTTCTGGCGACCATGTCGCTGGAACAGAAGGTCGGACAGATCGTGCAGGGCGATATTGCCAGTGTCACGCCCGATGATGTGCGCCGCTATCATCTCGGCTCGGTGCTCAACGGTGGCAATTCGGACCCGGGCGGGCGCTACAATGCTCCGGCCAAGGACTGGCTCGCGCTGGCTGATGCGTTTTACGATGCCTCGATGGCGCCGGATGGGAAATTGCCGCGCATTCCCATCATCTGGGGCAGCGACGCCGTGCATGGCCATAACAATGTGGTGGGCGCCACGCTGTTTCCGCACAACATCGGTCTTGGCGCCGCGCGCGATCCCGAATTGCTGCGCCGGATCGGGGGCGTCACGGCCAAGGAAATGCGCGTTACCGGGCTGGACTGGACCTTTGCGCCCACGCTGGCCATCGTGCGCGATGACCGCTGGGGCCGCACCTATGAAGGTTTTGGTGAAGCGCCGGAAATCGCGGCCTCCTATGCCGCTCCGCTGATCGAGGGCTTGCAGGGCAAGCTGGGCGACAAGGACTGGCTGCGTGGGCCGCATATCATTGCCACGGCCAAGCACTTTCTGGGCGACGGCGGCACCTACGGCGGAAAAGATCAGGGCGACACGCGGATTTCCGAGGCGGGCCTGCGCGATATTTTCAGCGCGCCCTATTTGCCCGCGCTCGACGCCGGGGTGCAGTCGGTCATGGTCAGTTTTTCCAGCTGGAACGGGGCCAAGATGCACGGCAACCAGTCGCTGCTGACCGGGGTGATGAAGCAGCGCTGGGGCTTTGACGGTTTTCTGGTGGGCGATTGGAACGGCCATGCACAAGTCGATGGCTGCACCGCCACCGATTGCGTTCAGGCGGCCAAGGCGGGGCTGGACATGTATATGGCGCCCGACAGCTGGAAGGCGCTGTGGCAAAGCACATTGGCCCATGCCCGCGACGGATCGCTGCCCATGGCGCGCCTTGATGATGCGGTGCGGCGCATCCTGCGCGTCAAGCTGCGCGCGGGCCTGTTCGAGGCGGGGAAGCCTTCCTCGCGCCCCTATGGCGGTCAGTTCGATCTGCTGGGCAGCGCCGAACACCGCGCGGTGGCGCGCCAGGCAGTGCGCGAATCGTTGGTCCTGCTCAAGAATGCCGGGCAATTGCTGCCGCTCAAGCCTTCGGCGCGCGTGCTGGTGGCTGGCGACGGGGCGGACAATCTGACCAAGCAGACCGGCGGCTGGACGTTGAGCTGGCAGGGCACGGGAACCACCCCCGCTGATTTTCCGCATGCGCAATCGATCTGGTCGGGCATCGCCGAGCAGGTGAAGGCGGCGGGCGGCACGGCCACGCTGGCGGTGGACGGGCGATATACGATCAAGCCTGATGTGGCCATCGTGGTCTTTGGCGAAGACCCCTATGCCGAATTTCAGGGCGACCGGCCCGATGTCGGCTTTGATGATGCGCGAACCCTTGAAACCCTACGCCGGTTGAAGGCGGCTGGCGTACCGACGGTGGCGGTGTTCCTGTCCGGGCGGGCCATGTGGGTCAATCCTTTCCTCAATGCCGCCGATGCCTTTGTGGCCGCTTGGCTGCCGGGGTCGGAGGGCGGCGGGATTGCCGAAGTCCTTTTCGGTAAATCCGACTTTCGCGGCACCTTGCCCTACAGTTGGCCGCGATCGAGCGACCAGACCGCCGTCAATGTGGGCGACAAGGATTACAATCCGCTCTTCCCCTATGGCTTTGGCCTGAAATTTGGCCAGAACGGCGATCTGGCGCCTTTGCCCGAAACGCGGGCAACGGCGGCCGCAGCCGATCCGGGCGTGCTTTTTGCCGCTGGACGGCCGGGGGCAGGGCGCAGGTTGCTGCTGGGCGCGTCCGGCGCGCTCTCCACCAATCCGGGCCCAGAACTGATCGACGCACGCCCGGCCGATCACCGCGCGCAGGAAGATTCGGTGCGTCTGCACTGGACGGGCGCGGGTCCGGCCATGGCGGCCATCGTGGGCGATGCGCCCATCAACCTGACGCGGGAAAGCAATGGCGAATTGGCCATCGAGATGGAATTCCGGGTCGATGCCGCACCCACCGCCGATGTGAACCTGATCATGCAATGCGGGGCCAACACATGCGCGGGCGGTTTTCCGGTGGGTGCCATGTTCCGGGCGGCGGCGCAAACCGGCAAATGGTCAAGGCTGGCCATACCTTTGCGCTGCTTTGAAAAGGCGGGCGTGGACATGAGCCGGGTGAGCACGCCGCTGGCGCTGTCCACCGCCGGGGCGATGACGGTCACGCTCTCATCGGCGCGGATTGCATCGCCCGCCGGCCCTGTCTTGGCCTGCAAATGAGTGTTCCGCGCCACATCCGGCGCGGGACGGATAGAATTTTGGTGAAGTGACAATCCAATCAGGAGAGGAAAAAATGAACAGGGGAATCTGGAAGCGCGGCCTCGTGCTGGCGCTGCTTTCGACCTGCGCCGGGGCGCCTGCTCTGGCTCAGGAGGCATCTGCGGACAAACCCGTTGCCAAGCCCGCGGCGGCTCCGGCCAAGGATGGCCCGTCCGACATCATTGTGACGGCCAACCGCCGCGAACAGAACCTGCAGGACGTTTCCGGCGTGGTTCAGTCGCTGGGTGCCGATCAGCTGCGCAAGGACGGGATTGTCGAATTGCGCCAGTTGCAGCAGGCGGTGCCGGGGGTGAGCATTGCCAATCAGGAAGGCAATGTCGAAATCTTCATTCGCGGCGTTGGTTCGGCCAATAACACCGAACTTGGCGATCCGGGCGCAGCGCCGCATCTCAACGGCACCTATATCCCGCGTCCCCGCGGTTTGGGCGTGATGTTCTATGACCTTGAGCGTGTGGAAGTGAACAAGGGCCCGCAGGGCACGCTCTATGGCCGCAATGCTTTGGCCGGCACGCTCAACATCATCACCGCCAAGCCGCGCTTTGATCGTTACACCGGCTATGCGCAGGCCGAGTATGGCAATCGCAATTCCTATGCGGCCGAAGGTGCGATAAACATCCCTCTGGCACCCAATTTTGCGGTTCGTGCGGCGGGCTATTATGTCAACCGCGACTATGGCTTCAAGAATGTCTCGACCGGAGCGCCCGCTGCTTCGCTCAAGCCCGCCGGGCTGGAAGAGAATTATGCAGGCCGTCTCTCGATGCTGTGGGAGCCGACCAGCCGCCTGACCGTTTCGGTGATCGGCGATTATGGCAAAGAAACCGGCACCGGCTATCCGGGCGCCAACATCTTCAGCGCGGTCAAAGCCACGAACCTTGCGGCCAGTGACCTTGACCTGCGCCGCGTTGTCTATCGCGGACTTCAGGGGCGCATGACCAACGATTTGTGGGGCGTTCAAGGCAAGATCGCCTATGATTTCGACAAGATCGGCATGGAATTGACCGGCAGCTATCGCTCGGTCGATTTCAACCAGGTCAATGCATCGAGCGACGGCATCGACTATCCCGGCCGCAATCTGGCCACCGAGCAGTATGACAATTTCTCTGGCAATTTCTGGCAGACGAAATCGCAGAGCGAAGTGTTCGAACTGCGTGTCTTTGCCAAGAAGGGGCAGCGGTTCCGGTGGAATCTGGGCGGTTTCTACTTTAACGAAGACCAGCAGGTAGGCTACCTTGCCTTGGCCGACCGTGGTTATTGCTGTTATTCCGGCACCGAATTCACGATGCCCGATGTGCGCGGCAAGAGCTATGCCTTCTATGCCGACGGCACCTATGATGTGACTGATCGCCTGCGCATTCTGGGCGGGTTGCGCTATACGGATGAAAGCAAGTCGCGTTACGGCATCGGAGGCAACTGGGCGCTGACGCTGGGCGGGGCGAATTATGCGTGCTGTGTGGCCACCCGCCTTGGCACCGAGGGTTTCGCGCCCGCTCTGCTCAACCGAGCGAACTTCGACGTGTCCAGGATCAACACGCCCCAGGGCATGGCCCAGTTCCTGATCCAGGGTATTGCGAAGCCGGGCGCGCGTGACACGCTGATCAACCAGATCGGCGCGATCGCCAACGGCACCAATCCGGCGGGCACATGCTTTACCCGGCCCGACATCGACAATGGCTTTGTCACCTGCCCCACCAACACCAATGGCGGTTTCAGCTATGCCAATCTGACCATCCCCGGTCAGCAGGTGGGCAGCGCCAAGTTCAACTATGCCGACTGGCGCGTGGGCTTTGAATATGATCTGAGCAGCGGCCACATGGTCTATGGCAAGGTTTCGACCGGCCACAAGGCGGGCGGTTTCAACGACAGCTTCAATGGCTCGACCGTGCCCGAAACCTATCGCCCTGAAAAGCTGATGGTGTATGAAATCGGCAGCCGCAACACGTTTGACGTGATGGGCCGCCGCGCGGTGTTCAACGTCACCGGCTTTTATTACGATTACACCGATCAGGTGTTTCAGGACCTGACCTGCATCAATCTGGACACCACCCAGACGCCTGCGGTGTGCAACGGCTATTCGCTGGTCAATCGCAACATCGGGGCCTCGCGCATTCTGGGCGCGGAAGCGGAATTGCGTCTCTCGCTGCCGCATCATTTCGCCTTTGACGTGAACGCGGCCTATCTGGACACGCGCATCACCCAGGGCACGGTGGCCGATGCCCGCGCACAGGACAATGGTTCGGGCGGCAAATCGCCGCTGATCAGCCTTGTGGGCAACCAGCTTCCGCTGGCCTCCAAGGTCAATATCAGCGCGCATCTCTCGCAATGGATTGACCTGCCCCATGGCCGGTTCGATTGGCAAGTTCTGGCCAATTACCGCTCGGGCTATTATCTGACCCAGTATAACAACAAGGATGTCGTCTTCCTTGACGGCACGCGCCAAAGCGCTCTGACGGCGGGCTTCCCGGACCGCCAATCGGGCTTTGTCACGCTCAATCTGGGCGCGGGTTATCAGGTGAAGAATCTGCGCTTCGAGGTTTGGGCCAGCAACCTGCTTGATGTTCAGGCCTCACAGAAGGAACTGGCGGGCGCTTCGCTCAACATCCGCTTCCTCAATGACGCGCGCAGCTATGGCGCGCGCATCCGCTACTCGTTCTGATTGCTCTAAAACTTCTCTCATCTGGCCCGGTTTGTCATGGCGCAAACCGGGCCTTTTGCTTGTTGGGCGCCATGGCGCTAAGGCTTTAGATATATCATGGGGGCGGGTGAGGCATGCAGGAGAGGGTTTCACAGGCGCCCGCAGCGGTGACGCAGGACGGATTGCCGCAGGTGGCGCTGGCGCGCGCGCAATTGCTGGGGCTGGCGCTGGCGCAGGGCGGGGGGGTGATCGCCTATGCCCCTTTCCTCACGCTCCTGCTGCCCGCGCGGGTCACGGCGCTGGCGGGCAGAGATGATGTGGCGTGGCTCGGGGCCATGACCTTTGCCGGGGCGGTCGCGTCCAGTCTGGGTGGCGTGCTGTTTGGCTGGCTTTCTGATCGCAGCGGTGGGCGGCGGGGATGGGTTGTCGCTGGGCTGGCCTTGTCGGCGGCGCTGCAGATGGCCACGGCATGGGCGCCCGATCCGCGCTGGATGCTGGCTTTGGTGGTGGGATGGCAATTGGCGCTCAACATGATGCTGGTGCCGATGATGGCATGGGCGGGCGATGTCCTGCCGCCTCGGCAACAGGGCCGCTTTGGCGCCATGCTGGCCTTTGCTCCCGCGCTGGGGGCTGTGTCCGGGGTTGTGGTCACCGCGCTTGCGCCGGGCGCTTATCTGGGCGAACTGGGGCTGGTGGCGCTGCTTTCGAGCGGGGCCTGTCTGCCGCTGTTGCTGGGCCGTTTGTCCGGAAAAGTCACAAGAGGCCACGGACATCTCCCGCCTCAACGTCGCTTTGCCAAGCGAGGCATGTGGCTGGGGCGGCTGCTGGTCCAGATCGGGGTCGCCGGATTGACGGGCTATGTCTATTTCTGGCTGCGCGGAATCGATCCGGCGATGGGCGATGTGGACAAGGCGCTGTGCCTTGCGGCGGGATTGGTGCTCTCGATTGTGCTGGCGGCGCTGGCGGGGCATCATGCCGACCGCACCGGGCGAGCGCGCAAGATGCTCGCGCTGCTGTCATTAGGCGCGGCGGCGGCCTTGATCATCATGGCGGCGGTCTCCAAACCGCTGGCCGCCAAGCTGGCGTATGTCTTCTATGCCGGGACCAGCTCGGCCTTTCTCGCCCTCCATGGCAGCCAGATGCTGCGCGTGCTTCCCAATCCGGCAAGGCGCGGGCGCGATCTCGGGCTATTCAATCTGGCCAATACGGTACCCGCCCTGCTGATGCCTGTGCTGGCTGTGCCTCTGGTCTCGCGGCTTGGCTATGCTCCGTTTTTTCTGCTGCTGGCAGGACTTGCGGCGGGCGCGGCAATCATCGTGTGGCTTTCGATGCCCCCCGCACCGTCGCAAGGGCGCGCGCGCAACCCCGATCTTTTCCCTTAGAGCCGTGCGCAAGCCCTTGTGCTTGTAACACCCGGACGGCCCATCCATAGGGCATGGAGCGTGCAGTTAAGCAAGGGCTGGGCCAAGGCCTGCAAGCTGGCAGGGATCGATCTGCTGCCATTTCATGCCGCTGGCCGTCATGGTTTCGGGCAAGAGAAAAACGTCCGGCAGGGTATCGACGAGAAGGCCGCTGAGGAGCGCACCAAGCTCACGCTGTTCGGCGCTGGGACTGGCAAAACGAAGGGAAGGCCGAGATGGCCGTCTACGCGATTTGTACGGGCTCGACCGGAAACCGGGCGTTTGTTCCGGTTATTTTCCGCTTTGAAAACTTTTCCGGGAAAATCCGTCTCCATAAAATCCCCTTGTTTCAGAGGGTTTTATGGTGGGCGCGACAGGGATTGAACCTGTGACCCCACCCGTGTGAAGGGGAATTGCGATTTTGCGTAAGTATATTGAAATTACGCGATAAAATCGGGCCTCCAAAATTGTCGTGTACGAGCTTTGTACGAGGGGCTCTTTTGTACGCTCTGCCTGCGTACGCGGACGCTCTCTGTGCAAGGCTTCTAGCAGACATTGCGGCCCGCGTCTTGCCCAAACATGATCCGGGTGAGGGGGCGCCGCCAGGCCAGCAAAAAACCGCTGGAAGGGCGGCAACCCTTCGCAGCGGCTGTTGGAATAGCTGTGCGGCTATGGCGGAATCCTATCGCTCCCGAGACTCGGTGGCAAGCGCCATTGATGGAGGAGGGGCGCTATGAGCACCACCCTTGCCCATAGAGGCCTGCCATTAGGCGTGGGCCGGTTTGACCTGCTGCGCCTGTTCGAACAGGTGGCTCGGCCAGGCTTTGGTCTGTCATCAACTGCGGTTTCCTTGGTCCGGCACTACGTCCTCAAAACCATGGACGGCGATTATCTGTCGGGTCGCATCTGCGCAGTCTGGACGCAGGCCTGTCGCTTTGCCGAAGCTTTGGGCCTGACATCACGCTCGATCAATTCAGCCGAGCGGGAACTGGAAAAGGCTGGCTTCATCATCCGCAATGCTGGGATCAATGGCGAGCGCGCTGGCGACCGGCAAGATGGGATCGTGATCTGGGCCGCAGGTATCAACCTAGCCCCGCTGGTCGAGCGCTTTGCCGAGATGCAGGCCAAGGCCGAGGCGCTGGAATTGCAAGCCCGTGCCATCCAGCAATGCCGCGCCGAAATCCGCCAGTTGGGCCAGCGCATCCGCGAGGCGGGCGACGAAGATCTGCGAGAGCGGGCCGAGACCATCCTGCCTGATGGCCGCACGGCGCGGATCACCAACATCGACCGCCTGATTGCCATCCGCGAGGCCTTGTCCGCCATGCTCGCTGCCGTCGAATTTGTGTCCGATCCTGAGCGCCGTGCACAGAAATCTTCCGACGCGCCGGAAGAAAACTGCGCACCCAATATACAGAACCAAAACTCAACACGAAGACGTACTGCGTCGGCCCGCGATCCGCTCGATCGCATCCGGCCTGCCACCGCGCTGGTGGTGGCCACCGAGAACTATCGCGGCATCGTCGAGGCGCTGGGTGGACCGTCCTGGCCCAACCTCGTCGAGGCATCGTGGCGCAGTTGCGGTCGCCTTGGCATCGCCCAGAGCACCTGGGGCAAAGCTTGTCAGCAGTTCGGGCGGGAACGAGCAGCGCTCAGCGTGCTGCTGATCGACAGGAATGCCGAATTGCCGCTGGGCTATCGCTATCGGGTAGGCTCACCGGCAAGGTGTTTGGCGGGCATGGTGCGGCGGGCAGGCCCGGCAGGGGTAAACCTCGTTGGTCTGTTCCGCGCGACCGAGCGCTACGCCCAGCAGGCGCCACCACAATCCCCTGCGCCTGAGCAGACCATCGAGCCGCAGTCCGGCCCGCTGGCCAATCTGACCGCGAGGCTGATGGCCAGTATGGAGCGGCGCGTCGCGCCTGACGGGTGAAGCTACTCAGCATCTCACCTGTCCAGAAGTCCACACACTCACAAGCCCACACGTCCAGATGTGAACGGGCAAGGAAATCACCATGACCATCATAGCCATCGTCAGCCAGAAGGGCGGCTCGGGCAAAACCACGCTGTCCGTGAACCTGGCCGCCGCAGCTGAAGCCGCAGGCGCCATCGCACTTATCATCGACACCGATCCCCAGGCAACGGCGAGCCAATGGGGCGCATGGCGCGCCGACAAGGCGCCAGAGGTGATCGATAGTGCGCCGCCGCGCATCCAGGCCAAGGTTGAGGCAGCCAAGGCGCAAGGCGCTACCTTCATCGTGATCGACACGCCGCCCCACGCCGATAGCGCAGCCAGCAGGGCTGTGGAGGTGGCTGATCTGGTGCTGATCCCCTGCCGCCCCAGCGCCTTCGATCTCGCGTCGATCAAGACCACCGTCAGCCTCGTGCACCTATTCGACAAGCCAGCCTATGTGGTGTTCACTGCTGGCCCGCCCTATGCGCCGCGCATGTATGAGGAGGCCGCAGAACTGGTGCAGGGCTTCGGGATCGAAGCTTGCCCGCACATCTTGCCGGATCGGGCTGTCTATCGCCACGCTAGCGCTGCGGGTGCCTCGGTTATTGAGTTCGAGCCAGAAAACAAGGCAGCGGCCGAGATCACAGCCCTGCACATGTGGACCATCGCGCATGTGAACACGTCCACAACCGCAAATGAGGGAGTGTGAGCAGATGAGCCGCTTTGCCAACCTCGCCGACAAGCCCAAGGAGAGTCCCAAATCGCAACCTGAGTCTGCAATGCTCGGCAATGAAGATGGCGCTAACGCAACAGCGTCGCCCCGCACCACGCCCAGATCGAACAGCCGCGCTGGGCGTAAGGCCATCGCCGCCTACTTCTCTCCCGAGATGTCCCTCGCCATGCATGTCTGCGCCCGTAAGCATGGCCTTAGCCTTCAGGAACTCATGGCAGAGGCTTTCGATGATGTCCTTCGCAAATATGGACAAAGTCCCGTGGGTGAATGACCATCATTGGGACGATCCGGTTAGTCTCCTTCCAGACGCCGGCGGCCCTGAACTGCCATTCGTTCATGCCGCCGGCAAGCGAGCTTTCCAAGACCGTCCTCAGCCAATGCTCGAACTTCCTGGTTCGCCGCTTGAAGAATCCGGACGATCGCTCGCAGATCCGCCAGATGACGCCTTATATCTCCGATGCCGTACAGAGAGGCTACCGGAGCCAACATAGCCGGGCTTAACGCTCGCGGACTTTAGGAGCCTCTTAATGGACTTGTAACGGATTTGTGCCGGTCACCTGAGCGTTTTATGCTCGCAACAGGAGACCGACGAGATGATGAAGCATAGTGAAGATTTTAAGCGAGAGGCGGTTCGGATCGCGCTGACCAGCGGGCTGTCACGGGAGCGGGTTGCCGCGGATTTGGGGGTCGGCAAGTCGACGCTTGGCAAATGGATTGCTCACTATCGCCCGACAGATTTGGTGGCGGAGCCACAGGCCGATCTGGCCCGTGAGAATGAGCGCCTGCGCCTGGAAAACCGTATCCTCAAGGAGGAGAGGGACATTCTAAAAAAAGCAACGCAGTTCTTCGCGAGCCAAAAATCGTGAGGTTTGCGTTCGTTCATGAGCACCGCGATCGCTGGCCGGTTGAAGGCCTATGCCGGGTCTTGCAGGTGTCTACGCGTGGCTATCGGGCATGGGCGTCACGCCCGACCTGCCAGCGCGATCGCACAGATCTGAAGGTGCTGGCGCACATCCGCGAGCAATACACCCTGAGCCGCGGCACCTACGGCCGCCCCCGCATGACCATGGAGCTTAAAGAGGTGGGGCTCGACGTGGGCGAGCGTCGTGTGGGACGGCTGATGAAGATCCATGGGATACGGCCAATTCGCACCCGCCGCCACAAGGTCACCACGGATAGCCAGCACCACCTTGGCGTTGCACCCAATTTGCTGGACGGGGATTTCCTGGCCGCTGCGCCGAACCAGAAATGGGCAGGCGATATCAGCTATATATGGACCACCGAGGGCTGGCTTTATCTGGCTGTCGTCATTGATCTGTTCAGTCGGCGTGTCGTTGGTTGGGCAGTCAGCGACCGGATGAAGAAAGACCTGGCAATCAGGGCGCTGGAAATGGCCATAAACCTGCGTCAACCGCCCAAGGACTGCATTTTCCATTCTGATCGCGGCAGCCAATATTGCTCTTACGACTTCCAGAAAAAACTGCTGGCCCACGGTTTACGGCCCTCGATGTCGGGCAAAGGTAATTGCTACGACTGTGATAACCTGCTGCGGCCTGATGGTCTGACCCATGCTACGATTGACCGCGTGTCATTGCGTTGACGTGTCGGCCATCAGGTCGCCCCGGCAACGGGCGAGATGTGACTTTATAGGAGCCTGACGGGTTCGCCCCTTCACAGTCCTGTCCTCTCTGTGCGGTGCCCGGGCACCGCGCAGAGAGGACAGGACATGAGCGACATAACGACCAACGCCGTAATCATCGGCGTCGATACGCACAAGGCCACGCATGTCGCTGTGGCAATCGATACCAAAGGCAGCCGCCTGGCAGCCTTCTCGGCTCCGGCGACAACCAAAGGCTATATTGCGCTCGAAGACTGGGCGTGTGCGATCGGCGCGATCACAGCCTTTGGTATCGAAGGAACGGGATCATATGGTGCTGGCTTGTCGCGTCACCTCCTTGCCCAAGGGCACAAGGTCGTCGAGGTAACGCGACCCAATCGACAGCTGCGCTATCAGCACGGCAAAACTGACAGCTTGGATGCCGAGGGAGCAGCCCGTTCCGTGCTAGCCGGGCAAGCGATCGCCGAACCCAAAACCCACAGCGGGTCGGTCGAGATGATCCGGCACCTTAAGATCGCTCGCGACACGGCCGTCAAAAGCCGGTCACAGGCCATGGTGACGCTGAAAACCTTGATCATCAATGCGCCCGCGTCGCTTCGCGACGGTCTTGATCAGATCAGCGGCAAAATCGCACTGATCCGGCATATCGCCGCGTTCAGGCCAGGTGCACTCACCTCGACCACCGCGTCGGCCAAAGCCGCTATGCGCGCCCTAGCGCGACGCTGGCTCGCGCTGCACGATGAAATCCAGGCGCATGACAAGGCGCTCGAACAACTCGTCGTCGCCCGCGCGCCGACATTGATCGCAGCGCACGGAATCGCCACGATGACAGCGGCAGAGATGCTCATCCTGGTCGGCGACGATCCTAACCGGATCCGTTCCGAATCCGCGCTCGCCAAGCTCTGCGGCGTTTGTCCAATCCCGGCGTCGAGTGGCAAAACCAACCGCTTCCGGCTTAATCGCGGCGGCAGTCGGCAAGCCAATGCCGCGCTCTATCGTGTCGCGATCGTACGGATGCGCAACCATCCGCCAACTCTCGCTTATGTCAGCAAACGTAAGAAGGACGGCAAAAGCAACCGCGAGATCATCCGCTGCCTCAAACGCTACATAGTCCGCGAAATTTTCACTCACCTGTGTCGCCCGGAAACAGCCTCGGCAGATGCTTGACAAATATAGGAGCCTCAATGCGGCTGTCGAAACCTTCTTCAAAAGCCTGAAGGCCGAGGTGCTCTGGCGCCAAACCTGGCCAACCAGGCGTCAGGCCGAGACCGCCATCTTCCAGTACATCAACGGCTTCTACAACCCACGTAGGCGCCATTCATATCTGGGCGGCATCAGCCCCCTCGCATTCGAGGCCAAGGTGGCATAGTGAGATAGGTGACCGGCACAAATCCGTTACAAGTCCAGGGCTCCACCGAGCCCCATGCGGGTCTCGGTAGGGTAGACGCGAGACGCCTCTTTCGAGGACGCCCCAGCGCCTCCCCCCGAACCGTGCTTGCACCTTTCAATGCACACGGCTCTCCATTCCGCTGGGCATCCGGCCACCATGATGGGCAACGTGACACTTTCGGCACAGGACGATTGTCCTGCGCCGTCGTGCCGATTGTACCCAAGGCGTCAGTTGGTCGCGCCGCTTGTCCTTCAGGCGATTGGGATGATGCATCTCGAACGGACCATCGGTATCGCCACATGCCTCGCATTGCTCGGCACTCAGGCGCGTGACCAGATCGTTCGGACTCTGCGCAAGGCGAGAGCCTACCGTGATGGTGTCGACGATGGGGTTATCCCACGTCTTCACGATCAGATGCTTCAGTTTCCACACCTTATGGACGCGCGGCTCGCCCCGAACCACGGTCGTAATCCCGTGATCCGACCCCATTTTCAGATATTCCTCGGCCTGCCGCCTCGTCGAGCGTCGCCGGCATGCCACAGTCGCGAAGAGGCTCCTGAGCATGACCAGTTCCAACTTGTCGAGTGACGCTTTCACGCCATCGGCGATCGCATAGTAGTTCGCGAAGCCTCGGAACTCCGAGTTGTAGGCGATGATGATCTCCGCCACACTGGATTCCATGAGCTGCGGACGCACCCGACCATTCCTCATGTCGAGGTTGCCGAGTTTTTTGCGCCTGCAAAACGCATAGACCCGATCCCGTGGCACCCACAGCTTGATATTCCCCCGCGTCGGCCGACGAAGAACGCTACGCGTTCCGCCGCCGGTCTTTTGCCGCCCCGCCATTGTTCCGGCGGAGCGCAACGTGAAGGCGCATACATGGAAGCCTAGGAACGGTGATCCCTTCGATGCATCGCGAACCCCGGTTTTCTCCGGTGACACCGCCAGATTGAGCCGATCAGCGAGGAAGCGCTGTATATCGGCCATGATCCGGACAGCGTCCGCCTTGCTGCCGATCACGCCGACGAGGAAGTCGTCAGCGTAGCGACAATAGCGCAGGCGGCGGAAGTTGGGGTCCATGTCATCGACGGAAGAGAGTTTCCGCCGATCCTGTTTGACAGCTTCGATTCGCGCCAGTCGGACGCGAACCTCGCCATCGCCCGCACCATCGGCACGGACTGCATCGATCTCCTTGCGGAGAGCGGCGATTTGCTGAGAGCAGGCAACATACGCGGGGTTCGCCCGTCGTCTGTCGCCTTTGTTGAAGCCCCGCCGCATCGACTCCATGAACTCGTCAAGTTCATGGAGATAGATGTTGGCGAGCAGGGGCGAGATAACCCCGCCCTGTGGGGTGCCGCTATAGGTCCGCTCGAACTTCCAATCGTCCATGCAACCGGCCTTGAGCATTGTCCCGATCAGATCGATGAACACTGGATCATCGATCCGCCGGGCCAAGAGGCCGAGCAGGATGTCATGGTCGATGTTGTCGAAGAACCCGCGGACATCCACCTCGATCAGCCATTTCACGCCCGTCCAGGTTTTACGGATCTCTTCGAGAGCCGTGTGACAGGAGTGACCCGCGCGGAACCCATGACTGTGTTTCGAGAACACAGGTTCATAGATCGCCGCGAGGACCATTCTTGCCGCCTCCTGAACGATGCGATCATCCGCCGTTGGGATACCCAGTGGGCGCATTTTACCATTGCCCTTGGGGATATAGACCCGTCGCACTGGACGAGCGCGGTAACGGCCTTCCGCCACGCTTTGGACCAGACGGTCGAGCCTCGCCAGCGTCATGCCGTCGAAGGTCTGTCCGTCTACTCCCGGCGTCATCGCACCCCGATTTCGGGATACTCTGTCATAGGCCCGCTCATATAAGCAGCGGGACCGCATGAGGCGGTTGAGACCGTTGATCCGCTTGCCCGCCCGCGACAGGGCCGGAAGCTTCTCGATCCGTCTCAGGATAGTAGCGGTCTGCATCAGCAGTCCCTTTCCATTGATCCATCGAGTTTACAGAACTGCCGTCCTTCGCCCGGACGCAGCGGATTTCGACAAGGATCGCTCCCGCTTATACCGCTGTCCCGTCCGCCTTGCGGCGGCTGTCCCGGCCATTACACCGGGCGTTTGACTACTATGACGGCTCCGTCGCCATGCAGGTCCGGCGAGCCGTCCTGTTTAGGCGATCCCGCAGTTGCGCGAGTGAGGAGTCGCGATGCGGTTAGGTGCCCCGTTCGTTTCCTTGATCCCCTGACCGGGGCCACGCCGAACGGATTGGCAGCGATTCACTGGGACGTGCTCCTCGCTCCGCTCGAGACGGTGTGTCAGCCGCGTTCACCGTCACCTACCTAGTGGTCGTTGGAAACTGGGATTCAGACAATCCAGTCTTCACCATGCGCATCTTGCCTGCTGGTCAACCGTCAGGCTGCGGCGCCCAACTTCGATCCATACCCCGACATGCTATGGTCCCGTTCCCCTTTCGGGGTCTCAGCCGATTCATCACCGGCACCGGTAAGTCGGTCAGGCATGAGCTATGCCAATAAGCTCAGTTCATTCGAACACTCCTTTCTTCTTCGCGCCACAACGGCGCACGCCCATTCGGGTGACGATCGACTGGCGCGGGGGCGCTTGGGGCACCGTAGCGTACCCCTGAAACCAACAATCTCTCTCTCGTAGTCCTATCATGGCAAGCTGGCCGGGCGCTTGTGCAAGGATGCGCGGTTCCCCCAATTTTGCGGCGGGCTAGCCCACCACAAAATCGGCTCCCCCACGCCCCGCTGGCGCGGCGCCAACCGGGGTCTGGCTGTGCCAGCCAGCTTCCCGGCTAACGTCCCTGACAAGCTGGTCCAGCTCGCCCCCTGACCTCCCGTCATCACGAGGATGACGAAATCAGCCCTTTGGCAAGAAGCCTTCTGGAGGTCACCATGACGCAAGCATTCGCCAATTTCGAAGCCCTCTCTGCCTTCTACCGCGAGCAGATCGAAGTCCCCGGCTTTGACACCGCCTTCACCGAGCAAGGCAGCATGGCGCAACTCTCCGTCCACGACGAACCCGCCGCCACTGACATGCCCGACCCGCAGGCCGCGCGCGGCGCGATGGAAATGGTCATCGGCACCGTCTTCGATCTCTTCCGCGGCACCCGCATGGAGGAATTCGGTCAGGACATCGTCTGGGGCATCGTCAACAGCTTCCACGTCACCTCGCAGCGCATCGAGAAGCGCGAGGACGAAGCCACCAAAAAACTGGGCGACATGGCCCGCGCCTTTGATCCTTCCGAAATCTACGCTGTCGAACTGGAGGAAACCCAGCGCATCGCCCAGACGCTGATGGACTGCCGCGAGGCGATGGAAGCCATGCGCGACTACGCCGGCGAGATCTACCGCGTCGAAACGGGCCGCCCGTTCTCGACCGTCAAGGGCACCCGCGTCTCCTCCGGCCTGACCGCCAGCCAGATCGACGCCCGCGACTTCCTCGCCGCCCACGCTGCAAAGCGCCGCGAAGACCACGCGCCCACCGGCCCGGTGGTGATCTTCTCCGGTGGCACCGACTGGCACGACCACGAACTCCTCTGGCAGGCGCTCGATGAAACCCACGCCCGTGTGCCCCACATGATCCTCGCCACCACCGCCCAGCACAAGGGCTGCGACCAGATCGCCCACGCCTGGGCCGCCGCGCGCGGCGTCAAGACCGTCCGCTTCACCCTCAACCGGGCACTGGGCAAGCGCGCAGGCTTCGTCCGCAACGAGCAACTGATGAACCTCAAGCCGGTCCACGCCATCATCTGCGAAGGCTCGGGCATCCAGTCCAACCTCTTGAGCCGCGTGCGTGAGGCGAATCTGCCTCATCACGCCTTCGCCCAGCGTCACCAGCGCGCCGCTGCCTGAAGTTTCGGAGGGCGCCGCGTCCGCGGCGTCCTCCTTCTCTTTTTCCGATGGCAGGAGGCACGCGGACGTAGGGGTGGGGCAAGCCCACCCCATGCCGCGCGCCTGATTATGCGATCAAAGTAGCAGGACAGGGGGCCGGGAAAGGCCTTTGGCGCGTTTGGCCAGTTTACGGTCAAAGGTCACAAATTCACGGCAATGACCAGACCGTGCCAGATGGAGGGCATCGGCAAAATCCATGCCCTGTTCCAGTCCTTCAAGCGCCATGGCCACCTGTTCCGGCTCTTCCATGGTCAGGCCCGGAAGCCCGCCCAGCGCGCGCAGGGCATCCACGATCTGCGGCGCGGTAAAATCATATCCGGCGCGCAAAACCCATTCGGTTTCGAGCACGACGCTCACGCCCAGAAACGTATCTCCGCCCAACACAATCTGGCGGGCAGCTTGGGCCTGATCAGCATCGTCCGCCACCAGGAGGCGCACCACGACATTGGTATCAATCGCGCGCACGCCGTTTGGCCTCCTCGGCAATCACGGCATTCATATCGTCAATCGACAAAGCAGGCTTGCTGGAATGCAATCTGCCAAAAACATCCTCGATACTGGTCGTTGCGAAAACCGGCATGGATTTCAGCAGAACCCCGTCGGGCGTATCCTCGACGATCAGCCTGGTGCCAGCGGGCCAATGCCGCTGCTCACGGATCGCCTTTGGCAGAATAACCTGACCCTTGGTCGACACGGTGGTCGTAATGCGATCCTGCATGCCCATGGCATTTTCCTTTGGTAAGACCAAAGTAAGATACAGAATTTTACCCTGACCTGCAAGCAGGCTTGTGGCTGGTGACCAATCGCCACGGAGCACCGCGCTGAACCAAGTCACGGATATAGGCGATCACTGGGCAGCCGTTTTAAGACAGACGTTAGCCCTTCAAAAGCCCGGTGCAGCATCCTGCGCTCCGAAGTGTCAATTCAATCGGGAACGACAGTTCCTGAAGGGGAAGGAGTGCACACCCTACGCGGTATCCCGCCAAATTATGGGAAAAAGTGCTGTAAAATCAATTGAGGCTGCGCTCGAAACATGGCGCAATCTGGCCACTGCCGATGGCTGTCTGGTCCCCAGAATTCCGCAGGATTCCGGGGTTTTGCAAGGCGAATTGGGGGTGTATGATGGCCAAATGGTCCCCAAACGGCTTGCGCCCGGGAATCGGGCCTATCTTGATGGTCATTTGGCGCGCCGGAAGCTGCCGCCCGCGCCTCGGGAATATGCGATCTGGGATACTGAGCTTGCCGGGTTTGTCCTGAGGGTCAGGCCGTCGGGGCGGCGCAGTTGGTTCGTGCGGGTTCGGCGGCGCGGCAAGCATCAGCGCGTGACGCTGGGCGCGGTGGAAGACCTCGATGCGCCGACGGCGCGGATGCAGGCGCGGCGCATTTTGGCCGAGGTGGCGCTCGATGGTTTGCCCCGCCGCGTTGCGCAGCGTCAGTCTCCCACCTTCGCCGAGTATGTTGACGAGTTCTGGCGCGATTGCGCGCATCACTGGAAGCCATCGACCCAGAAGCGCAATTGGGACGCCGTCCGTCTCGATATCGCCCCGCAGTTTGGCCCGATGCGGCTCGACACCATCTGCCGGTCGGACATCATCCGCTGGCGGGATGATTGCGCGGAAGGGAAGCAGGCGAAGTTCAACCGCGCGCTGCCGGTGCTGGCCGCGATGCTGAAATATGCCGAGGCACTGGGGTATCTTCGCAAGGGCAGCAATCCCTGCCGGGGAACACCCCGCTTCAAGCGCAGGGCGATGGAGCGTTTTCTCAGCCCGCCGGAGTATCGGCGGCTTGGGCTAGCGTTGGACCAAGCCGAAGAAACCCACCCCGCGCAGGTCGCGGCCATCCGCTTGCTGCTCTACACTGGCGCACGGTCGCAGGAGATCGGCGGCCTGCAATGGGACTGGGTGCAGACGCCGCGTTTGTTGCTGCCCGACAGCAAGACCGGCCCCAAGACGATCTGGCTGTGCAGCCAGGCGGTGCAGATCTTGGAAGGCGTGCCGCGCCGAGAAGGCTGCCCATTCGTGTTTTCGAACACGAAGGGCGATGCACCGCTCAAGCTGGACATTTGGTGGTCCAAATTCCGCCGCCGCTGCGCTCTGCCAGATCTGCGCATTCATGATCTGCGGCATAGCTATGCCTCGATCGCCATCCGTCACAACATGCCGCTGGCGACCATCGACAAACTGCTGGGACATGAATTGCCGAAACTACGGCCAAATACGCCCACCTGGCCGACGAGACGATTGCCGATGCCGCCGCGCGCGTGTCGGGCGGCTTGGCCAGCGCGATTGGATTGGGCGCATGACCAGCCTCTCGCTCCGCCAAGTGGTCGAGAAGGCGCTGGCCGAGGTCGGTCTCGATCCCAAGCTGTCGCGCGCCCAGCGCGGCAGGCCACGCACGACCACATGGCTCGCCATCGAGAACGGCTTTGGCATCCGCCATTATGCCAGCGGACGGCATGTCTATGTTGTCCAGACGCGGATGGGCGGGCGCGTGCGGACGATCACGATCGGCCCGGCCACAGTGCTCACCCGCCATCAGGCCACCATGGTGGCGCGACGGGTTATCGCCCATGCCCGCGTTGGACATGACCCGGCCACCGTGCGTGAACGCATCCGCAGCGCACCGCGCATGGACGATTTCCTGAAGGAATACTGGCAGAAATGCGCGCCGACATGGAAGCAATCCACCCGCACCACGGCCACTGACTACCGCCGCTGCCACATCGATGGGGCGTTCAAGGACATTTACGTCGACAGCCTGACGGAGGCGGATGTCGCCAAATGGTTCGCCGCCCTGACCGACAATGCAGGACCGGGCGCAGCGAACCGCTGCATGGACATCCTGCGCGCGGCGCTGAACAAGGCCGAGGCGTGGGGCTATCGCGTCGAGAACACCAATCCCTGTTATGCCGTCCGCTGCAATCGCAAGGTGATGCGGACACGTCATCTGTCCGAGGCCGAAATGGCTCGACTTGGCGCTGCACTGGCGGATTTGCGCGACCATGCAGATCAGAGTGTGCGCTCACAGGCGGTGGCGATCACGTTGTTGCTTCTTACCGGCTGCCGACGTGGGGAAATACTTTCGCTGAAATGGAGCGACCTGCGCGGCAATCGCCTCAAGCTGCGCGACAGCAAGACTGGGCCTCGCACGGTTTGGCTTGGGCAGGAAGCGGTCGATCTGCTTGCCAACCATCCGCGCTTGCCCAAAGTCCCGTGGATTTTCTGGAACGAGGGATGGCGACGGCAGATCCGCACTGTCTGTACAGCATGGCAACTTGCCCGCACTATGGCCGGTCTGCGGGACTTTCGGCTGCATGATCTTCGCCATACTTCCGCCAGCCATGCCGCCAAAGGACGCGAAAGCCTGCCCATGATCGGCAAGCTTCTGGGCCACCGCTGTGTCAAATCCACTGCCCGCTACGCGCATCTGGACGACGCGCATTTGATCGATGCCGCCGACGAGATCGGGCGGGCGATCAAGCTGGCTTTGGCTGGCGGGCGCTAGGTCCGCACTCCCCCTTGAAGATTGGGCGTCAATGACGTATATACCGCCAATGAAGACTCGCCCCATCACCGTCGCCGAGACGCAGATCTTCGCGCGCTCGGCGGCCAAGATCTGGAGCGAGGCGGAACTGGCTGAATTGGTGGATTACGTCGCCCATAATCCCGAATCGGGCGATGTGATCCAAGGCACCGGCGGCGTGCGCAAGCTGCGCTGGGGCAAGGCGGGAAGTGGCAAGCGCGGCGGCGCGCGGGTGATCTATTTCTATTATCACTCCGGTTGCCCGCTTTACCTGCTGCTGGCCTATGCCAAGGCGCAGGCGACCGACCTGACGCCGGACGAGAAGAAGGCGGTCGCCGGTTTCGCGGCGATCATCAAGGCAGCGGCGGGCATCGCCGAAGGAGACGCATGATGAGCAGCTTTGGTGACGATCTGATCGCGGCAATGTCCGAGGCGGCGAACCATGCGCAGGGCGTGGGTCAGGCGGCGCGCACGCACACCATTGAGGTGCCCGACGTTCGTGCCATTCGCGAGGAGCTGGGCCTGTCGCAGCAGGCCTTTGCCAGCGCCTATCGTATCCCGCTGGCGACGCTCAAGGGCTGGGAGCAAGGGCGGCGGCAGCCAGATGCTACCGCCAGCGCTTATCTTTCTGTCATTGCGGGGCTGCCGGATGCGGCTAGGGATGTGCTGCAAAGAGCGGGCTAGGGACGCGATCCGTAAATGATTTTACCACAAGCGCGTGCATATGCAGGTACCTGTCCCATAAATCGATTGGGCAGAGTATTGTGATCTGTTGAATTGTCAGAAAAATGGTGGAATAACAAACCAGATAACGCTTCACGTTGGGTGCGTAGAGGCAATTGAGTATAGTACAGGTCCGAAAGGTCAGCGGGTGCCAATTGATAACTTTCATTACCTTTCACATTTCTGGCCTGATTTGCACGATTTAGGGAGAAGGGCCGAGGCATCAGCCGCTGAAGACCCTCAAGTAACAGCCATACGGCTCCGTGGATTTGTCGAATCCATGGTGGAGGCCCTGTTTCAGCACCTCGATCTTCCACTCCATCATGAAGACAAGCTTCTGGACCGCCTGTTGCTGCTTGAACGGGCGGGCATTCTCGACAACCGTCGCAGTGCCAAGTTCCATACCATCCGAAAGATCGGCAACCGTGGCGCTCACAGCAAGAAGGTCAGCGTACAACAGGCGCAAGACCTCGTAGTCGATGCTTGGTCGTTAGGCTGCTGGTTCTGCCGGCTGCTGAAGCCGGACGTCGAATGGTTTATTCGCCCGTATGGCACGGCTCCACAATCGACTTCTCAGCCGACGAAAATGTCCGCTGATGAGCTGCCCATTGAAGAACTGGTAACGCCGACCGGACAGAGCAATGTGCTTCAGTTCCCACCCGAGCGCATTCGGCGTATTCGCGACGAAGTCGCTAAAGCTATGGCTTTGGTGGAGCCGGCTGCGCGCCAGCTGCGCACCAAGATATCAATCGAAGAAGCTTTCACCGACCCTCTCAACGCCGATCAACAACAATGCCTGCAAGCGCTCGAAGGCTTTCTCGCGGATCCTGATGAGCGGATATTCCTGCTCAAAGGTGATGCTGGTACCGGCAAGACCTTCCTGGCCTGTGGTCTGATCGAATACCTCTCGACTCAAGGCCGTGCCATCCGCTTGGCTGCGCCAACAGGGCGGGCCGCCAAGGTGATTGGGGAGAAATCGGAGCGCCAAGCGAGTACGCTCCATGCGCTGATATACGACTACCGAAATGTCCAAGAGTACAAGGACGAGAGTGAGGATATCGGCACTGAGACCTTCAAGGTTCATGCCCTTGTCGCGAATAACCGAGATACCGCTAGCACCGTCTACATAGTCGACGAGGCATCGCTCATCAGCGACATGTATTCGGAGTCGGACTTCTATCGATCGGGTTCCGGCTATCTTCTGCAGGACCTGATAAGTTACGCAGATTTCGGCAACAGCGACAACGACCGGAAGATCATCTTCCTCGGGGATCCCGCTCAGCTCAACCCCGTGGGGATGTCTAAGACGCCAGCACTGGATGCGGAGTATTTTTCCAAGCAGTTCGGCCTCAAGACGTCCGAATATCGGCTGACCGAGGTGGTGCGGCAAAAATCTGAGAGTGGCGTCCTACGCAACGTAGCGCCGATCAGGCGGAACCTGGAAACAGGGGTCTTCAGCGGGCTCAGCATCGAATTTGCGGACGATGTCCACCGGGTCACGGTAGATGAAGTCGTGCCGCTCTATATGACCCTTGCCAAGGACAATGGGGCCGAACTTCCTATCATTATAGCAAAGACCAACCGCGAAGCGGCAGAACTGAACCGTGAGGTTCATCACCAGCTGTTCCCGGACCGGCAGATGGTCACTGCAGGCGACCGCTTGCTCATCACGGCCAACACCATGTTGAACGAGCGCTTTCTGGCAAACGGTGAATTCGTAAGGGTTTCGTCGGCAGCGCATGGGATTGAAATCCGAACCGTGACGCTAAGCAAACGGCACAGCGATACGGGGAAAACCGAGAAGGTCGAAGTCCAACTATCGTTCCGCGACATGGAGATTGCGATCCCTCTAGCCGACGGGACTGAAGCGTTCGAAACTGTGAAGGTGTTGGACAACCTTCTGCATGATGGTCAGTCGAATATTTCGTCCGATCAGCAGCGTGCCCTCTACGTCGACTTCCTGATGCGGCATCCTGACTTGCGGAAGGGTGATCAGTCATCGTTAGCGCGAGCCCTTCGTAACGATTCCTACTTCAATGCGGTCCGGGCAAAGTTCGGATATGCGGTCACCTGCCATAAAGCGCAGGGCGGAGAATGGAAGAATGTGATCGTAATCTGTCCTGGTGCGAAGGATCCTCGGAACCCCGACTATTTCCGGTGGCTCTACACGGCGATGACGCGGTCGAGTGACCAACTGTACCTCGTCAATGCGCCCCAGGTCACAATCCAAGCCACCATGCCAGACTTCACCGGCCTGGAGAAATTCCAGCATGACCTGCTAGCTCAGATACGTTGCCTCCTGGACCGGACTCAAATTGAGATCGAGGATGTCGCCCACAATCAGTGGCAAGAAGCTTACTACCTAAGGCGCGGCGAAGAAGCTGTCCGCGCAAACATCGGATATAATGGCAAGATGAAGGTGACCCGAATCACTCCGGCCCACCAGGCGCCATTCGGAAATGAAGTGGTTAGCCTTCTGCAGCCACTAATCGGGGTTACCCCTTCTAATGATGCCAATCAGACAGGTGAGCCAAGTTTACCAACACGGCCCTTTCTTAAAGATTTTCACCAACGCGTGGTGCCTGCTCTCAGGCAGCGAGAAATCCGAGTTTCGAACTTGAAAGAGCTGCCTTGGTGCCAGCGCTATACTTGTCAGCGTGGCCACGATGTCACCGTAATTGACATATTTTATGATGGGAAGGATAGGCTCACGAGGTGCATGCCGGTAGGAAAAGTTAGCGACAGCGCGCTCCTGCGTGACGCCCTAGAAGTCATCACGGGGATCATCCTTTGATACGTCAGGACGTCGATGATGTGTTCGGAATTCCCAGATGTAGGATATCATCTAGGAAAAGGGACACAGCACACCCATCCCAAGAAATTAACGCACTCCGGAGGAGTGGGCAACTTGATGAAGCTTACGGTAAGGCCAAAAGCCTTTTCGTCGAAAGTCCTTCAGATCGATACGTCATTGGCGCCTTGGGCTGGTGTTTGATCGACCTCGTCAAACGCCATTCGGGCGATGGTAATAGTGGGGAACTGCGGCGGTATTCGGACGAACTACTGGCCCTCGAGGTTCCATCGTCGGACGAACTTCTGACCAACCATCGGCAACGCGTGATCGGCTCCCTAACTGCTGAGGGGCGCGCAACCCAACAGGCGGTTCGGGAAGCTAAGCGCTTAGCTTGGGAAAAGCAGCATGAGGATGCAATCAGAATCTATTCCGAATTGGCACATCAGGGATGCCTAGATGACGACCTGAAGGTGTCCTATGGCTGGGAATTGTGGCGCGCTAACCGGGTGGGCTTGAAACCAGATGCAGCCGGCAAACTTGATGAGCGACAGATCGGTCGAATTCGAAGGCACCTGAAAAGCTACCTGGACCTTGGCATCTCGAATTCGCCAAAACTGCACAGCGGTATTCTCCAGCAGGCATATAAACTGGCTGGATACGGTCATCTGAAGCTTGTTCCGTTTACACGGATTTGGGAGCTTGAAAATCTTCATGGCACTGACTTCGAATCCTTCAAAACGCCGGAAGGCAAAGAGCTTCCCTCACTCGCAGAGAAGGTAATCTCGCTGGCATCCAAGGAAGCTGCATCGAGCGGTAACAGGGCAGACATGCAATGCATCCGCCCTCATCTCGAAAGCGCGATCGACCGTTTCCCCGAGAACATTTTTCTCAAGTATCGGATGGTGAAACTCTTGGAGGGTTTGGGTGAATCAGCAGAAGCGCTCAAATGGGCCGTTGATTTCGCAAGAAAGAAGGCCAGCGAATTTTGGACTTGGGACATCCTAGGCGATCTTCAGGGCGACAAGGAAATGCGCCTGTCCTGCTATGCTAAGGCGCTTACCTGTTCGAATGATGATAGTTTCACGGGCAAGGTGCGGATCAAGTTCGCGAAGTTATTGGCTGAACTATTCCCCGGCGAGGCTAAGGCCGAGATCGAACGCGTGATCGAATTCAAGCGTCGCGAGGGCAACAGGATATCCGCGGACATTGAGCAACTTACTTCCACGGAATGGTTTCGGAATGCGGACGCAAAGCCTGCCACAAAGCAGTTATATGAAGGCATCGCATCGGCTGCCGAAGAGATCCTTTTCTCGCACCTGCCTTGGGTAGATGCCTGCCTTGGAGAAGAATTCGAGATCGATGGTAAGGACGGGGCCAAAACTCGTCGTCGGCGCAAGCTACTCATTGCGGGGCCCATCATCCCGTTCGAAACGCATGTTCCGGCATCTCACCCAGAGGTGCGGGGAAAAGTTCCTGGCTTTCCCGTAGCGATTCAAATGGAAAAATCAGTGGGGGAACCCTGGAAGGTCTCGATCCATCGGATCAAAGAACGTGCAGGATCAAGTTTCGACGTGTTCACCGATGTAATCGGCGTGATCGACCACGTGAACCAGGAGCGGGGCGTACTCCATTTCGTCGTATCGAAAGACATCCAGGCAACTTGGCCATTGTCCAAATTCCCGGACCGTGCTGAGCTAGGGCTAGCTGTCGCCGTAAAAGTTGCGCACTTCTTCAGCAAAGGCGAAAAGCGCTGCAACGCCATATCAGTGGTGGCCTCGGATACGCTTCCGAAATCCGACGTCCTGAAGCGCTTCTCCGAGAGCATCGAGGTAAGCAATGGCATGGGCTTTACGCCAACTGGTATCTTCATCCCGCAGGATATTGTTGCAACGCAACACCTTGTCGACGGAGATTCGGTCGTGGGTGAGGCCGTAATCAACTTCAACAAGCGTCGAGGAGTTTGGGGTTGGAAGGCCATTTCTGGGCAAAAATACAGCGAAGACGTCGGCGACTGAGACTTTGGTTTTCGCACTCGAGAGTAATGCAAATGGGACATTTAAACATCCTTATCCCGACATTGGTTAGCGCAAGCCCTGCTTGGCGCTGATGGGGGGGGCGGTCGATGGCTATTTGGTCCCCAAATCGGAACAATCATCGAACTTCCGGTCGTAATGCAAGCTCGATGGACGCCCCTCTTCGGGGCGAACATACCCCGCAAGAGCCCGTTTTCCTGTCTCTTTTTCCGGAGATCCCTACCGGCTTGTAAGTCGCCCAAAGTTCCTGTTGACGCAGCACACCCTACGTACGCCTCCGATAGCGGCCGCCCGTGAGATCAGAATTGGCTCCGGCGGTTCTCGGCGATGATGTCCTGGAGACAGTCGACGCCATCGCTGGAGAGAGCAAGAACAGGCTCATCGCCCGTGCCGTAAACCCAGATCAGTCCGTCTTCGGTGTCCATCTGGTCGGTGAGGTCAAAGAGGAAGTCTTCATCTTCGCCCAGGTCCAGTGCGACCCTGGTGAGGGTCGTGACGGCATAGACCTTGTTTCTCTGCATTAGGCGGCCAATTCTGCAATTTGAGCCTGCTGGGTCGCTTTCCAGTTCCACGGAAGCAACTCATGCAACTGGCCTTGGGGTATGT
This sequence comes from Novosphingobium sp. 550D, assembly GCF_057401885.1. Lineage (NCBI taxonomy): Bacteria > Pseudomonadati > Pseudomonadota > Alphaproteobacteria > Sphingomonadales > Sphingomonadaceae > Novosphingobium > Novosphingobium sp. 550D. Next base: position 1,800,115 of record NZ_CM171613.1, read on the forward strand.
CAGCGATGCGGGCGAGCACGTCGGTAAACCAGGCCAGCGGATCTATGCCGTTAAGTCGGGCCGAGCCGAAGAAACTGTACATCATCGCTGCCCGCTCACCGCCGCGATCGGAGCCGACGAACAGCCATGCTTTTCTGCCTCGAGCCACACCGCGCAGCTGCCGCTCGGCCGCATTGTTTGTGAGACAGATCCTGCCATCGCCAAGGAAGGCGGTGAAACCCTCCCAGTCGTTGAGCATGTATGCGATGGCCTTGGCAACAGCATCGTGACGCGAGAGCAAGCCAAGATGCGTGCGCATCCAGACTTCGAGATCGCGCACAAGCGGAGCAACGCTGTCCTGCCGAACCTGCAGGCGCTGGGCGGCGGATTGGCCATTGATGGTGTGCTCAATGGCAAAGATCCGGTCGATTTGCTCCAGCGCCTCCATGGCAAGAGGTGAGACGATAGGCGGCTTGCCCTTTTTGCGTTTGAGTTGGCGCGCGACATCGACCAGTTCGAAGAACTGGCGACGTGAATGGGCCCAACAATTGGCGCGGGTCATGGTGCTTTGCCGGAACATTTCATTGAAACCGGCAAAGCGATCAACCTGAAGGATGCCGCCATATCCGGCCAGATGACCACGGGGATGTTCTCCCTTGCGATTGCGGGAGTAATAGCAGACCACGCCGGGCGGCGAGAGCCCGCCAAAGGGGCTGTCATCGCGCACGTAATCCCAGATTCTGGCGATATCGGTCTTGTATCTGGCCAGCAGCGGCAGAGTGGTGTCATCGGCATGGAGCCGATCACCGCCAAGAACATGGGCTTCAAGGAGAAGGAACAAGGGCCTTGTCACGACACTGATGGCACCGATCTGGTCCGCCAGTGTCGAGAGACTGATCGGAATGCCTTCGGCTTCAAGCCGGTCGCGCTGAGAATTGAGCGGTTGGTGCAGACCATATTTCTGGAAGGCGAGGTTGGCGAGAAAGTGCGGCCCGAACATGCCGCGCGGCGTCACATGGAATGGCGCCGGGGGCTGGCTGATTTTCTCGCAACGACGACAGGAGACCTTCTCGCGGATCGTGCGGATAACCTTGTGGCGCGCAGGCACCTTCTCAAGCGTTTCGGTGATGTCGGCGGGTAAGCGGCTGAGACTGCCCGAACCACAACAGGGACATTGTTCAGGCGCCGGGATCACGATGTCTTCGCGCGGCAGATCGGCTGGAAAGTCGCGGCGCGTGGCGCGCTTGCGGGTGAATGGGGCAACGCTTGTAGTCCTGGCCGCAGCGATCTGGCCTTCCATCTCAGCCGCACTGGCATCGGCCTCTGCTTCTTCAAAGGCGATCTCGAACTGATCAAGCACCCGCCGACGTTCGGAACTCGCGCCATATTTATCGCGGCGCATCTTCTCGTTCATCAGCTCAAGATGTGCGTTACGAGCCTGCAGATCGGCATTGACGGCCCGAACTCTGGCCAGTTCCGCTTCCGTCTCGAGAGCATGAGCCTGCGCACAGGACAACTCGGCGCGCAGGCGTGACAGCTCCTGGGAAGGCTCAATTGCGGACATGCGCCCGCATAGCAGAAATTCGTCAAAACTCCAGCATTTTCGCCATTTTCAGCGCCATTTCACCTTTCAGGAAAGCGCCCGAATGGGGGCTGAGTGCATCAACCAACCTGTGCCGGGCGCCAGGTTTCCTGCGGCGCGCGCCAGTCGATCCCTTCGAGCAGACATGCCAGTGCCGAGGCCGGGATCGCCACTGTTCCTTCCTTTGTTGCCGGCCAGACGAACCGCCCCCGCTCCAGGCGGCGGATGTATAAGGACATAGCAATCCCGTCATGCCACAGGATCTTGCACAAAGATCCGCTTCGTCCCCGGAAGACAAACAGGTCGCCGGTATGCACGTCCTTCCTGAGTGCCTGTTGCACCTGCAATGCCAGTGAGCGCATGCCTCGCCGCATATCGGTATGTCCCAGCGCCAGCCAGATCCGCGCATTGCCTGAAACGGGGATCATCGCGACAGCGCCTGCAGGACAGCGGTTGCCAATGGCAATGGCGCATGTTCGCCGATTTCCACTTCCGCTCCGTTCAGGCACACCCTGATGGCGCAAGCCCGGCGGGCAACTTCAGGTGGATCGGGCTGCACGACGACTTGCGCAAAACCTTGCGTTCCACCGTCCGGCGTAAAGCCAAACTCCTTGCGCCACCGGTAAAGCTGGCTTGGATGCACATCGGCCGCCCGCGCAACATGGGCCAGAACCGCACCAGGGGCAAAAGCCCGCGCCAATAGCGCCAGCTTCTCTGCATCATCCCAAATCCGACGGCGCTCCGAGCCTGCAAAAACCGTTACTTGTCCCACCACTGATCCTTCGCACCAGTGCTAACACCAGAGCTAGCACCGGGGCCTAAATCCACACCGGATGGGCATCCACAAGGCGGCCGCTATCGGAGGCGTACGCATGATCCAACGGAATGCAATCATGTGAAGTGTAAGGAGGGACCGTGACGGGGAGCCGTCATTGTGGGGGATGGATTTTTTCATCAGTATTTCCAAAGATGGTGCCAGCATGGTTGCATTGTCATTTCATCAAATAATTATTTAAGAATTTCTCATTGTTAAGGTGATTAAGGTGTATTCCGTATTAAAAGGAAATTTTCTTAAACCATCTGAATAAATTCAAAAATTATTCGGTGAAAATATTTTGTGCAAATTCTGATGTAAAGCAAGGTGAGGGGGATGACGATGCAACCTGTTGGCCTTGATCTTACGAGCAAGACCATGGCGCTGTTGGCCGATGACGCTTTTATTTTGTCCTTTGACGCCAAGAGCGGCGTTGCGGTTTGTGCCAATGATGCCGCCCAATCGACATTGGGCGAAACACAGCTTGCCTCGATTGCCTTTGCCACCACATTTGCCAATGGCGCGATCGCGTGGGAAAAGGTGGTTGCGGGCGAAACCGTGCATATCAGCGGCGGCATCCCACAGTCGGACGGCTCGTTCATGGGCATCCATGGCATCGTCAAAATGGCCGACGGACGGGGCGGTCAGGTCCATTTCCTTGGCGTGCGCAGTTGCCGCGGCGAAGGCGATGTGGCCCTGTTGACCCATCGTTTCGAAGCGATCAACCATGCGCTGGCCATTTGCCAATACAGCCCGGACGGTTTCATTCTGGCGGCCAACGAACGCTTCTCGAACAGTGTTGGCGCCCAGCTGGATCAACTGGTCGGCAGACCGTTTACCGCGCTTTGGCATGGCCCGGATCGGCCTGCGGACCCGGCGGCCTATTGGGCGCGTTTCGCCACCGGACAACATGACCTGCTGGTGCGCAAACACCGCAATACGGCCGGACAGGATATTTGGCTGCGCGAAGTCTTTGTGCCGACCATGGACGGGGACCGGCTGGTTTCGGTCCTGTCCTATGCCATCGACATTTCCGAAGAACAGAACGCCCGCGCCGACAGCGCCAGTCGGCCATCGATCGCGCCTTTGCCCTGATCGAATTCGATCTGGAAGGGCGCATCCTGACGGCCAACGACAATTTCCTCAACCTGATGGGCTATACGCTCGAAGAATTGAAGGGCGCGCATCACCGCACCTTCTGTGATCGCGATTATATCGGCAGCCCTGCCTATCGCCAGTTCTGGAAAAAGCTGGGCAGCGGTGAATTTGATCAGGGCGAATACAAACGCATCCGCAAAGATCGCGCAGAGGTTTGGATTCAGGCCAGCTATAACCCAATTCTGGATGCCGACGGCCACCCGTACAAGATCATGAAGGTGGCGATGGATGTCACCGAACAGCGCAAGGCGGCCATCGAAGCCGAAAGCAAACTGAACGCCATCGATCGCAGTCAGGCCGTTATCGAATTTGATCTGAGCGGCAATATTCTGTCTGCCAATAGTAACTTCCTGAACGCCGTTGGCTATCAGGCCGACGAAGTTCTGGGACGACATCACTCGATGTTCTGTGATGCCGGATTTGTGGCCAGCGATGAATATGCCGCTTTCTGGCAAAAGCTGGGCCGGGGCGAATATATCAGCGGCGTGTTCCGCCGCAAAGGGCGCGGGGGCCGCGATGTCTGGATCCGGGCAACCTATAATCCGGTGCTGGATCTGGACGGTCAGGTGGCCAAGATCGTCAAATTTGCCACCGACATTACCGAAAGCCACGAACTGGCCATCGAACAGGCGGAAAAGATCGCCGCCATCAACCGCAGCCAGGGTGCGATCGAATTCGATCTGGATGGCAATATCATCTGGGCCAACGAGAATTTCCTCAACGTAACTGGCTATCGGCTCGATGAAATTCAGGGCCGACATCATCGCCTTTTTTGTGACCCCAAGGACGTCGGAGGCGCCGACTACGCCAATTTCTGGGAACGCCTTGGTCGCGGGGAATATGTGTCGGGCGAATTCAAGCGTCGCCGAAAAGGGGGCGAGGACTTCTGGATTCAGGCCTGTTACAACCCGATCATTGGCGCGGATGGCAAACCGATAAAAATCTGCAAGATCGCGACCGACATCACCGACGCCAAGGTTTCGGCCAATGAATATCAGGCAAAAGTGTCAGCCATCGGTCGGGCGCTGGCGGTGATCGAATTTGATCTGGACGGCAATATTCTGTCGGCCAATGACAATTTCCTCTCCACCATGGGTTATTCCCTGCGTGAAGTGGTGGGCCAGCATCATTCGATTTTCTGTTCGCCTGATTATGTGCGCAGCCGTGATTATGCCGATTTCTGGCTGAAACTGAACCGCGGTGAATATCATGCGGGGCGGTTCCACCGGGTGGGTAAATATGACCGCGATGTGTGGATTCAGGCGACCTATAACCCGATTCTTGACCTGCATGGCAATGTCGCGCGGATCGTCAAATATGCCTTTGACATCACCGATCAGGTGCAAATGGAAAAGGAAATCAGCGAGCGCGCTACCGATCTTGGTGGGTTGGTCGACAAATTGTCGACCTCTATTTCCTCGATCATGACCGCGACGACGGCGGCCTCTACCCTTTCGCATTCCACGCGAACGGACGCGGAAAGAGGGAACGACTCGCTGGGCAAGGCGATCGAGGCGATTGAGCTGATCCAGACATCGGCGGCGGGCATTGCCGAGATCGTCGGCATCATCGGCGAAATCGCCGGACAGACCAACCTTTTGGCCTTTAACGCCGAAATCGAGGCCGCGCGTGCGGGCGAACATGGCGTCGGCTTTAGCGTGGTGGCGGGCGAGGTTCGCAAACTGGCCGAACGTTCCAGCACCGCGGCGCGCGACATCAGCCGTCTGATCGAGCAATCCATCGGCCGGATCAGCATGGGCACCGATCGCTCGCGTGAGGCATCGCACGCCTTTGCCGGGATTGTCGATGCGGTCCACAAGACCGGCGGCGCGATTGAGGAAATCAGCGTTTCGGCCCAATTGCAGGATCAGGTTTCGGCCCAGGTCGTCACCTTGATCCAGCGCTTGGCGGCGACGGCGGCCAAACCCTCGTCCGGCCTGATGAACTGAAGGGCAGGGCGGCGATGGGCGCCATGGAACAATTGATCCCGGGGCTAGGGGGCAAGCAGGTTCATGACCAGTTCGGCCTGGCCCGGATGGGTGCCTTGTACCTTGCCTTTCCGATCAACAGCATCCGCGAGGTGGTGCCCTATCCCGAAACACTGACCGCGATGGCGGCCACCATGCCCGAGGTGCTTGGCTCTATTGATCTGCGCGGGGCGATTGTGCCGGTGCTCGATCTTGCCGCGTTGCTGGGCACGGGTGCGCAGGATCAGGACCGACCGGGCATCATCATTGTCCTTCGCGTAGAGGGCAAAGTTATTGGCGTGGGCGTCGATGAAATTTGCGGCGTGGTGACTTTGGCGCCGGAAAACCGCACCGAATTGACCATTCAATCGGGCGGTGCCTTGGCCACCAGCGGTATCCTGAATGCAGGTTTTTCACGCGATGGACGCAGCGGAATCGTCCTGCGCACCGATGCCTTTGCCAATCTGCCCGGCATTCCCTTGGCCGAGGATCGGATGGTCGCAGCGATCAGCCGGAATGTGCGCGGCGCACCATCCTTGCTGGTGACGGTGGGGGATTTTCATCTGGGCCTTCCCGCATCGATCATCGAGGCGACCGTGCCGCTGCGCCCGATCAAATCCAGCCCGGTGGACGATGGCCTGTGGGTGGCGCGGGTCGATTACAACGGCGCGGTCATTCCGGTGGTCGATACGCTGTGCCTGCTGGGATTGGGCCGATTGCCAGAGGCGCGCGAAATGGCCTCGGTTCTGGTGCGGACGGGGGAAGGGCGGCGGGTCGCGTTGCGGATCGATTTGGTGCTGGACATGCTGCGCATCGCCCCGGAACAGACCGCCGCGATGCAGGGCTGTCATTTCGGCAATGGCAATCTGATCGGCGGCATGTTGCCCACGGCCAAGCCCGTCCTGCTGCTTGATGGCGATGCGTTACAGGCTTGTGATGATCTGCTCCGCCTTTCGCGGCTGGAGGAAAAATCCGGGACGTCATCGGTCCAATCACGGCTGGTCACGGCCCAGGTCGAAGCGGCCAAGACCATCGGCAAACCCTATCTGATCTTCAATATGGGCGAAGGGCAATATGCCGTCCCGCTGGAACAGGTGACCGAGATCCTGAATTATTCCCAATGCGCTTTGGTCAATTTGCAGGGCAGTTATGGCCTGTGCGAAGCGATCCTTTCCCATCGTGGTTTGGCGATCCCGATCTTCAATCTTGCCGGCCTGCTGGGGGCCTATTCGCCTGAGCAGCCCCATTTCCTGCTTCTGGTGACCGATGGAGAGCGCACCTCCGGTTTCGCCTTGCAAGGGCTGAGCGCGGTGGAGCGCATGGTCGAGCGCGCCGTGGGCCGCGCGGGGGGCAGCGACCGGGGCCTGGGCGCCGTGGTTATGACCAGCGATGGCAAGACCTGCTCGGTTCTGGATCTGGCCGGATTGCCCGCCGTGGCGAATTTCGGCAAGTAGGTGCCACCGGGCATTTGGGCCTTTGTCTCGGGTCAATCCTTGCTCTTGAGTATGGTGGCGCAATGCCGCAGCATGGGCAAAGGAGAACCAGATTATGCGACAAGCCGTATCTCACTGTGCCTTTGTCTTGGGTGTCATTTGTCTTTCACCCGCGGCCATGGCGGCCCAACCGCGGGTATGGCCCGAACCGACCCCGCCGGCCATTGCGGGCAGCAACGGTTATGTTGAAATTCCGCATGCGGCCGTCACCCGCGATCCCAAGCGGCATTACAAGGCCTTGTTTGATGCAGGCAGCGCGGCGCCTGATCCGAAAAAGCCCCTGCCGGCGTTTCAGCGCGTGGCATTACAATTGAACGGATTGATGGCGGCCAAGGTGCCGGCCTCGAACATTGCCTTTGTCATGATCCTGCACGGCCCGGCCGCCGATGCGGTATTGTCGGATGCGGAATATCGCCAGAAATATGAGGTCGATAATCCCAATAAGGTGATCTTTAACGCCTTGCGCGCGGCTGGTGTGCGCATGCTGGCGTGTGGCCAATGGGCGGCGGCGCGCAATGTGTCGCGCGAACAATTGCTGCCCGGTGTCGAAATTGCCGAGGCCGCGACCCTTGTTCAGATCACTTATGCCAATGACGGGTACGCGGTCCTGCAAAATTGAACCCAGAGCAGGAATAGGTCCACCGGCCTGTCTCTTGATCTATTCACGCCCCGGATGGGTTTGCACATCGCGCCCATCCACCGCGTCGGGCCATGCCCCTTGCCAGCATCGCGCGGGATCTTGCGGCTTGATCAGGGTCGGGTCGGGGCGGATCGGCGTGGGGAAACGTGACAGCGGGGCGATATAGGTGGCATAGCCCCCCGGCACGACGCCGTAATAGCCGCAATCAACGGCTGGCGCGCGCGGCCATGCCAGCGCCCTGCCGATTTCGCCCAAAGGCGTGGCAAGGCCGACCGCCCAAGCAAGCAGCGCCACGCGCGCGGCGGGCCTCCATGTCGCATCCTGTGCCGCCCGCACTATGATTTCGCCCACCATCACGGCCAGAATGGCCAGCGCCGGAATGCTGGCGCGCATGGCGAAATCCATGCCGTTGCCGATTCGGCCAAAGGGGATGATAAGCAGCGAGCCGACCGTGATCCATGCGGTTGCCGCGCCAAAGGAACCGGCATCGGGGCGCAGCCGCAGGGCAAGCAGATAGGCGCCAATTTCCAGCAGGATGAAGATGGGATAGGTGGCAAAGGAAACCGGCACCGCCGAGGCGCCCACCGAATCCCCCGCCACGATCAGATAAAGCAGGCCGGGCAGAGCCGCGATACCCGTCAGCACCGGCCACCCCATGTCGCGCCATATCATGCCCTTGCGCAGACAGGCATAGGCGGCAAAAGGAACGCAACCCACCGCCGATAGCGGCGAGAGCAGGGCAAGCAAGGGCAACATCACGGCCAGAACCGCCTTGGGCGCCATGCTTCTTTGCCATGCCAGATAGGCAGCGGCAAAGATCCAGCCCGCCAACCCGTGCTGCGGCACCCAAAACATCTGGGTGATATGGGCCGAAAACTGAAACACAACCCATTGTTCCAGATGCAGCATCAACGGTTGGCCCGCCATCGCTTGTCCGATGATGTCCATGCCGCTGAAACCCAGAAACACGCCAAGGCCGATCAGCTTTGCCCGCCCGCCCGTGAACAGCGCCGAACCTGCGGCAAGGGTTAGGCTCAGCAACAGGCTGTTTTGCAGCCAGAGGGCGAGTTCGGCGGCATAGGCCCCGCCCATCCATTTTCCTGCGAGGGCAGGGATCAGATACATGCCCAAAGGCGCGCGCAGCACCGTCGGACCGCCGGCCACATCATAGGCAAAAGGCCAGGGATTGATGGTCATGTCGCGCAAAACCGCCAGACGCACCTGCCAATCCGTGTTGGCATAGGTCAGTCGCCCTTCACCGCCCCAGGCAAGGACAAGCGCGGCCACCGCGATGCAGAGGATCATGTCGCGCCATGGGATCGATCCGCGCCACCCTGGCATGCGCGCCAAACCGACCGTCGCGGTGATTAACAGCACCCCGCCCGCGGCGAACCACCAAAGAGGCAGACCTAGGAATGCCCACAGCCCGGCCTGCATCACCGCCAGGCCGATGATCAGTGCGAGGATGACCACACGCAGGGGCAATCCGCTTGCCTGTTCTTTCGGGGCGACGCCTTTGTCCATGCCGCCACGATAGGGCGGGCATGCGCAAATTTGGTTAATGACCGCTCACGCGACGGCGGACTTGCCGGTTCCGTTCAGGCCGTTGGCAATGTCTGAAATAAGGCACTGGCCACCGCTGCAATGGGGCAGCAGTTCTTCGAGCGGGACGGGTTTGCTGAAAAGATAGCCTTGGCCATATTCGCAACCGGTGCTGGCCAAAATCTGGCGTTGCGCCTCGGTTTCGACGCCTTCGGCGACACAGGACAGGCCGATCGTGTGGCACAAGGTGATGACCGCCGAGGTGATCGTGCCGCCATCCTCGCTGTCGAGTGCGCTCACGAAACTGCGGTCGATCTTGATTTTGTCCAGAGGCAGGCGCTGGACATAACCAAGGCTGGAATAGCCGGTGCCGAAATCGTCGAGCGCGATGCCGACGCCAAGGTCGCGAAAGGCCTGAAGCGCCTGTGCGGCGGCGTCGGCATTGCGCATCACGGCGGTTTCGGTGACCTCGATCCAGATGCGGCCGGGGGCAATGCCGGCCGATGCAATCTCGTTGCGGATAAAGGACAAAGTGCAGGCCGATGTCAGATCACAGGCCGAAATGTTGAACGACACCGCCACATGTTCGGGCAAATGCTGCGCCGCCTTCAGACCCTTTTTGAACACGGCGCGGGTGATGGAATGGATCGCGGTCGATCTTTCGGCAATGGCGATAAACTCCATCGCGGAAATTTCGCCCAACATCGGATTGGACCAGCGGGCCAGAACCTCCACCGCGTTCAATCGCCCGCTGGACAATTCGACGATAGGTTGCAGGACGATCGAGAGTTCGTCCTCAAACGAACTGGCCTGCAAGGCGGCCTCGATGGCGCGGTCGGCGCGGACGGCGGTTTCAAGGCTGGGCGTGAAAAGGCAGGCGCCCCCTCCATTGACATGCTTGGCGTGATATAGCGCATAATCGGCGCGGTCGAACAGGTCGGCCGCCTTGGTCCCGGCATCGGGATATTGCGCCATGCCCAATGAACCGCCGACCGACAGCACAATTTCGCCAATGCGCAAAGGCGCGCGAACCTGTTGCAGCAGCCTTTCACAGGTGCGGGTGAAATCATCGACATTGGAATCGATCAACCCGAATTCATCGCCGCCCAGTCGGTAAACCCGGACCGACGGCCCTGCCGTGGCCCGTAACCTTTGGCCAATCGCCGCCAGCAGGCGGTCGCCGACCTGATGGCCATAGGTGTCGTTGATCGGTTTGAACCGGTCCAGATCCAGCACGCCAACGGCAAAGGGTTGTGGCGCGCTGTTGGCCACGGCGTCGGTATAGGCGTCCAGATCGGCATAGAACTGCCGCCGGTTGGCAAGGCCGGTCAGGCTGTCGGTCATCGCCAGCCTGCGGTTTTCATCGTTCAGGCGCTGCAATTCCTGATGCTGGGCGGCCAGGAGGCTGCCCGATTTCACCTGCTTGCTGAAGTGTTCAAAACTGATGAAAAGCACGCGCATCAGGACGGCCAGCACCAGCGCGACATTGATGCCGATTGTGGCATAGATCAGCATATGTCTGCTGAGGCAAAAGATGATGAAGGCGGGCAGGACCGACAGGGCCACCAGCAGGGCCGCCTGTGGCAGGACAATCAGACAGAAAATGCAGCCGATGACCGTGGTGGAAATATACAGGCCGACATGGGCCTGTTCAAAGGCCCCGCCATAAGGTGCGAGCGAAAGCGCCCATGCCGTATAGGCCACGGCAATCGGCGCCGTGACGATGGTGACAAGCTGCAACTGTCGCTTGGCCGCGGCGGGGTTGGCCATGCCATTGCGCGATGCACGGAACCAATGGATCATGCGCACAACCGAAACCGTAAACAGCACGGCGGGCACGCTGACGGTCAAGGCGATGGGGGCTTGCGTGCGGTGCGTGATGGCCACGGCCATCGAGTTGATGAGCAGCAGACCATAAAGCAACGGCACCTGTCGTTGCAGGTTCGTCGCTTGGGAAACAGCCAGATCTGGGTCCGTTCCGACTTGGGTAAACCATCGGACCAGGCGCGAAAGCCGCAAGCGCCATCTCCTTTTCATGCCATTCCTTTACCCTTGATCCCTATGGCCCACGAATTGTGAAAAGCCCTATAGAGTCTGCCTAGGTTGACTTGCTGATAAGACTGGATCGAAAGTGGTAAAATGTCCAGTAAACTGGGGCTGGCGACCGAATTCCCCTTAATGGAACGCGATCTTGGCAGTCTTAGGATGACGTGCCCCTCCGATGCTCCCCCGCTCTTGTCTTGTGATGGCGGGAATGAGGCGAGACCGAGGCGCGATTTGCTTGCCAATTGCGGCGATTCCTGATGATGTCGCCGCCGGGTTAGGGTGGAAACAAAAATGAGCAGGGTTCGGAACATCAAGGAACTGGCCCAATTGGCCGGCGTATCGGCGGGCACGGTGTCGCGCGCCTTGGCCGGATCGGAATTGATCAGCCGCGCAACAAGAGAACGGGTACAGCAATTGGCGCGCGAACATGGGTTTCGGCCCAATGTCATGGCGCGCAATCTGCGTATTCAAAAGACCGGGGCCATCGGCGTGCTGATCCCTTTGGGCCACGAGGCGGGACAGCCGATTTCCGACCCGTTCTTTATCACCATGCTGGGCCTGTTGGCCGATACATTGACCGAGCGGGGCTATGACCTTTTGCTTAGCCGGGTGATACCGCAGGATTCAGGCTGGCTGGAACTGATGGCGACATCGGGGCGGGTCGATGGGTTGATCGTTTTGGGCCAATCGGATCAGGCCGCCGTGCTGGACGCGGTGGCGCGGGAATACCGCCCGCTGGTGGTTTGGGGCGGCCATAATGAAGGCCAGGTCCATTGTTCGGTGGGCAGCGACAACTATCTGGGCGGGCAATTGGCCGCGCGCCATTTGATTGCGCGGGGGTGTCGCCGCATTGCCTACTTTGGCGATCCGCGCGCGCTGGAAATGAAGCAGCGGCTGGACGGCGTATCCACCGCCATGGCGCAGTCCGGCATGGAGCCGCCGCAGGTAGTTCCCGCCCATCTGGTGGCCGAATTGGCCTATGCCGATATCAAACGCTATCTGGAACAGGCCGAGCAGCGGCCCGATGGCATTGTCGCGACATCCGATGTCATTGCCATGACGGCCTTGCGCGCCCTGTCCGAAGTCGGCCTGTCGGTGCCGGGCGATGTGCGGGTGGTGGGGTATGACAATCTGCCCGTGTCGGAACATACGGTGCCGTCTTTGACCACGATCAGTCAGGATCTGGTGTCAGGGGCGCAGCATATGGTCGACCTGTTGATGCGCCGCATTGCGGGCGAAGATACGCAAAGCATCATCATGCCGCCCGAATTGATCGAACGCATGTCGGCTTAACAGGTGGCGGTCTTTGTGCCCGAAAGGCCCGCAGTCAGATTGCGGGTGTCGCGGACCATATAGGCCGCTTCCTGATGCAGCGTCATGGGTTTGACGAACATCGATCCGAACAGGCCCTTTTGCTGATACCACACCTCGACAAACATGACGGCGACATCGCTGGTGGCGGTCACCTGATTGCCGGTCGGGCCAAGGCCGGTGACAACCGCGCCTTCGACGCCATAGGCAGACGCGGCGGTCATGCTGCCGGTACAGCGTTGCCAATGGATATACTGGTTGTTCGTTGAATTCATCTCAAGGCTGGAGATGATCACCTTGCCCTTGGTGCTCAGGCTGATGCCCGCGCCTTCCTTTGCGGCGCCCGACAGGACGGAATTGACCTCGGCCTCGGTGACGGTCGGGCTGACGCTGGATGAACTGCCCTGTTCAAGGCGTGATGCATTGTCGGCGGCCGACATGGCGATCTGGCTGATTTGCAGGCTGACAATGGTCAGATTGGCCATTTCGATGCCGTACAGACCAATGACCAGCAGCACCGGCATGGCGGCGGCCAATTCGATGATCGACACACCGGATTTGTCGCCCCTTAAACGGCGTAAAAACCGCGAAAACCTGTGCCGCGTGGTCATGAGCAAGTCTTTGTCGCGCTGCCATAGGCCGTTTGGGCGGCCCAGGGTTGATTGCGTCGGATGGCGGATGAGGTGATGGAAACCTTGCCCCACATGTTCTTCATGAACGGGACGCTGAACAGCGGGCTGTAGGTTGCCGTCACGGTATAGAGGATGACATCGCCCGCATCACCATTGCCGGCTTCACCGATGTCGGCATTCCACGAACCGTCGCCATTTTCATCGGTATAGGGTTCGCCATTGTCGCAAACGCGATTGTTATTGGAATCGGTCCACTTTTCGGCGCGGCCAATGTCGGTGAAATCGTAATAGGCTTTGCGCGTCGATGTAACGGTCACGCCGGGCAAGGCGGGGGAAATGACGTTCTTCACATTCTGGTCAAGGGTGGTCGTGCTGGCATCTTCCAGTGTGGCATCGCGCGCGGCCTGACGCACCGCGCCATTCAACAGGGCGCGGCCATAGAACATCTGGCCAAAATAGCCGGTGCCCATCACGATCAGCATCAGGATCGGCAGAACGAAGGCATATTCGATCGCCGTCGCCCCGCGATTGTCACACCCAAGATGACGCAACGTACGCCGCATCAGCTTGACACCCGCAAGGCGCTGGCCTGTTTGGCAATTTCCTGAAACGCGCTGTTGATCTGGTCATCATTGTTTGCGGTGAAGGAACTGCTGGGCGATGCGCAATAGGTCAGGTCGCTGGTCAGGCTGGTTGCATAGCCGATGACCCAGATACGAATGCCGCGCCCCTTGATGGCGTCACAAATGGCGCGGAAACGCGAAAGGTGGCGGGCGTCGTCGCTGGAATAGCCATCATCGGTGATGCGTCTGTCGTTCCATTCGATGCCATAGGCCTGTTGAATGCCGTTCGATGCCTGTTGCGCGCCGTCGGTCATAAAGATGACGTGGCGGGTAACGCTGCCGCCATTGGTGGGTGTTGCGGTAACGTTGCTGGAAAACATGCCGGTCGAAGACATCATGCGGGCGGCCCACAACATGCCAATGTCCTGATAGGTTGCCCCGGTGGCGTTCATGTTGTTGACAAACAACTCATAATCGGACTGCGACATTTCGGACAGCAATTGCGCGCTTTCCGGACAAAAAGACTGCGCCTTGTAACCGGTGGTGCTGAGCACGCTGGTGTTGGTGCCGCGATAATAGGCCATTTCGGGCCACATCGGCGCCCATCGCGTGGCGTCGCTCGACGGGGCGGTGTCGATGTCCAGATCCAGCGCGGTGCTGGGCGTGATTTTGTTCGTGCCGGAACTGTACGCGAAAGAGGAATCCGAGACAGTGCTGCGTTCCTCGATGCAACCGTCCCAGGTTGATGATTCCGCCGCCCCGCTGGAGCCGGTGTTGGTCGAAACGGCGCTGAATGCCTTATATGCACTGACGTCCCGGTTCACCAACATATAGTCGAAGTGATCGAACACGGTCGATGTCGTGGTCGAACTCGGGCTGGACGAATACGTGTACGTATTCTGGGTCATATAGGCGTAGAAGCGATACTGGTAATAGGAATCGCCCGATCGGGTGCAGGTATAGATCGACTGCACCTTGGGCTGTGACACGGTGGTGCCATAGGCGCTGGTGCCGTTGGTGTTTATATTGCCCGTGCTCGTACTGGACGAGCCATTGTTGCTCCATGCCGATTCCGCGGGCAGGGCGGCAAAACAGGCGGCCTGACTGCTGTAGGCGGTGCTGGAATAGAGCGACGCGTTGGAATTGGGCGTGGAGTTATAGATCTGCTCGCTGGTTTTCAGCGTGTATGAACCGAACTTCCCATAAACTATCGTTTCAAACCGCGCCACGCGCGACTGCATGGCATAAGAGTCGACCAGCCAGCTTGGGTCGGTGCTGTACAGGATATTCCCGACATTGACCGAGCTGCTGTAGGGCACAAAGCCATAACGCACGCGCGCATTGGTGCCTTGCACGGCATGTTTGATCGTGTTCTGAAAATTCTTCAGCGCGATTTTCAGGGCAACGATCTTGGACTGGCTGAACCCGGTGGGCGTATCGGCCATCGACCCGGTGTTATCCAGAACAAACATGATGTCGACATTGCCGATGCTCTGGGTCGAACCACAGGTGACGGTGAGATTATAGGTGTAACGGCCGAACAGCGACATAATGCGCAGCGGAACCGTGGTGGTGGCCGTGGCGTTGACGGTGACGCCATTGTCGGGCGTTGACCATGTCAGGGTCGTGTTCTTGGTGCCCTGCTGGCTGTCGACATAATTGACGTTGAAGTATTTCGCCCCTTGCGTCTTGGCCGTATTGTCCAATCCGTTGTTATCCACCGCGCGCCGCGCGGCCAGAACGCCCGCATCACAGGCCCCCTGAAGCCGGTTTTGCGCGCGATAGACAAGGCTGAGGTCAACCGCGCCGCCGATCAGGGCCGTCATCACGAACATGATCGCCGCGGTCAGCAAAAGGACGTTACCGCGCCGGTCGCCGGCCAGTTGACGCAAGAAAGGCTGTGCCTGCGGCATAATGATGGGGGCCTTGTTTCAGCGCGCGACGGACAATTCCAGTGGATTTGACCTAGTGGTTAACGCTTAAAGAATCATAAATCGCGGGTGCGTTGCACCGCGCCGGCGTGATCCGATCATCCTGTACCGGTTTTGCAACCGTGCATGCAGGAATCGAGTTTGAGTGCCGCAGAAATCGGCGTAAATCGGCGCTACCCCGATTTGGCCGCCGATCAGCGCTGAACGCTTAAGTCGGCTTCCTAGCATGGAGATTGTCATGAAGAACATGTGGGCTTTGGCTATTGCCGCGTCGCTGCTGTCTGGCGCGCCTGTGCAGGCCGCCGGGTCCGGTCTGGACTTCCATCTTTTTGAAAACAATTATGTCCGTTACGGATCACCCGATGCCGGATATGATGCCGTGCGCCGCGTTGTGCCGGCGGGTACGGATGCGCAGAGCGGCAAGGACATGCTGCGTCAGGCGGGCGCCCATTGCGGCGCGATGCGCGATGGGCGGGTCGATTGTTTTTACCGCGAACGCATTTCGGTCGATGATGTCGTGGACACGATCGCCACCTGGGACGTTCAACTCAACCTTGCCAATGGCAAAGTGGCCGATGTTGCCATCGCGCGCAGCGTGGAACAGCGTTGATCACGGCGCAATTCCGATCAACGCGCATGGTGGCTGTCGCCGCCCGGACTGGTGAAATCAAAAATTGACAGGCCCGATGGGTCGCATGGCAATTCCAGCACCTCGCGATGGGCCAGCGTATGGGCGGCGTCCTCGTAACCGCTGCGCCAATGGTCCTCCATCGTCTGGCGGCTGAATTCATAGTCCTTGTAATCGCCCTCGTAATTGGGCGATTGATAGACCATCTGGACGATGTTGTAGCGCGCCGGATCGCTGCGTTCCATCAACAGCTTGCCTTCCGGGCTGGCCAATTGTTCGGGCGACATCGTCTCGGCCAGCTTGCGGAAGGCATTGCGCAATTCCTGCCTTTCGCGGAACATGTCGGTGGCGGCGCGGGTGCGGCTGGAATACTGGATTTCCTTCATGCGCGAGGCCACGCTGGCCATATCGCCGGGGAGATGGCCGCGCGCGCTCCACAAATCGACCTGAAACACTAGCGTGTCCAATCGCGAGTCCGATGACAGCACCCAATCGAGCGGCGTGTTCGACACCATGCCCCCGTCCCAATAGAATTCGCCATCAACCTCGACCGCCGGAAAACCGGGGGGCAACGCGCCCGATGCGACGATATGTTCGGGGCGGATGTCGCATTGGGCATTGTCGAAATATTTGAAATTGCCGGTGCGCACATTGACTGCGCCGACGCTGAAGCGTGTCTGGCGCGCATTGATGCGGTCAAAATCGACAAGGCTTTCCAGCGTCGAATGCAAATGGCTGGTGTCATACCAACTGGTGGCTTCGGCCATGCCGTCGGGCTGGAAAAAGGGCGGGATCATGCGCGGGGTGAAAAATCCCGGCGCGCCCTGCATCAAGACCTGCGCCGCGGCCATCTGGTTGATGGCGCCGCGCAAATGCGGGTCCACCGCCAAATGCGACAGGCCCAATGTGGCCAGCCATGGCGCCCATGCGGTCGAACGGCCCGACACGCCTTCCCAGAACCGGCGCAATTGGCCCACGCGCTTTTCAGGGGCGTTGCCCGCGATGATGGCGCTGTTGATGGCGCCGATGGAAATGCCCGCGATCCATCCCGGCTCGATATCGCGCTCGGCCAATGCCTCATAAACGCCCGCCTGATACGCGCCCAGCGCCCCTCCGCCCTGCAGCAGCAGCGCCACCGTTTCAAAGGGCGTGCCATTACCGCGAGCATGGGTGACGGGGGCTTTCCAGCGGCGCATTTGGGACATGGCGTGCAGGCTCCTGTTGGTCGCCCCGGCAGGGTAGCCGAAGGCAAGCGGCAAATCAAAGCGCGAAGATCAATCCTTTATCGGCTGGGCCATGCCTGATGGATGGCGCCTGAACGGGGCAATTCGTCCTACCCCTGGCAAATTGGCGGCTGGACGGTTGACGCGGGCGCTTCACCGGATAGGGAAGGGCGATGACGCAAAAACCCTGTCCCAACTGGGTCAATTGGGCCATCGGGCGCATCGACGCGGATTATACGCGCAGCGCCGATACCCATCTGATTCCGGTGCCGCTGCCCGCTTTGCCGCATATCGCGATTTATCTGAAGGATGAATCGAGCCACCCGACGGGCAGCCTGAAGCATCGCCTTGCCCGTTCGCTGTTCCTCTATGCGCTGTGCAATGGCTGGATCGCGCAGGGGATGACGATTGTCGAGGCATCCTCCGGCTCAACGGCTGTGTCCGAGGCTTACTTTGCGCGGATGCTGGGCCTGCCCTTTATCGCGGTGGTGCCGCGCAGCACGGCGCCGGAAAAAATCGCCGCCATCGAGGCGCTGGGCGGGCAATGCCACAAGGTCGACGGCGCGGGCGCGGTTTACGGCGAGGCCTCGCGTTTGGCCGAGGAGTTGGGCGGCCATTACATGGATCAGTTCACCTATGCCGAACGCGCCACCGATTGGCGCGGCAACAACAATATCGCCGACAGCATTTTCAGCCAGATGGCGCGTGAACCCCATCCGATCCCGGCATGGATCGTGACCGGCGCAGGCACGGGGGGCACGTCGGCCACGATTGGCCGCTATGTCCATTATAACCGCCACGCCACACAGGTCTGCGTGGCCGATCCGGCGGCATCGGTGTTCCACCGCAATTGGCATGACGCCGCCGTCACCACCGCCGATGGCCCCACCAGCCGGATCGAAGGCATTGGCCGCCCTCGCGTCGAGCCCAGCTTTATCCGCAGCGTGATCGACCGGATGGAAGTGGTCGAGGACAAAGCCTCTATCGCCGCCGCGCGGGTTTTGTCCCGTTATCTGGGGCGTCGCGTGGGCGGGTCGACGGGCACCAATCTGGTGGCCATCGCCCGCATCGCCACGCAAATGGCCGATGCGGGGGAAAAAGGCTCGATCGTCTCGATCCTGTGCGATGCCGGCGAGCGTTATGGTTCCACCTATTACAACGATGAATGGCTGATTGCGCAGGGGCTTTTGGACGAGGCCGAGGAAGAACGCATGGCCGCCTTCCTTGCCAGCGGGCGTTACGCTTCCTAAATTGCCTGAACACAATTCTCATTTGCAGGATCCTATGTCGAACAATCCGCTGCTGGCCGCTGATGCTCTGCCCGATTTTGCCGCGATCCGGCCCGACCATGTCGTGCCCGCGGTCGAGGCTGCAATTGCCGCCCATGCCGAAGCGATGAAGGCTTTGGCGGCGCGGCCCGGCGATCCGGCGCTGCTGGCGGACAAGGATGCGGCGGACGTTGCCATCTCGCGCGTTTGGGGGGTGGTCAGCCATCTGGTGATGGTGGCCACGAACCCGGAACTGCGTGAGGCGCATGGGCAGGCCCAACCCCTGATCGACGCGCATTTCAGCGCCGTGGGTCAGGACAAGGCCCTGTATCAGGCATTGAAGGCCATTGACCCCCAAGCCTTGCCGCAGGATCAGCGCCGCGCCCTGTCGCTGGCCTTGCAGGATTTCGAAATGTCGGGCGTCGCGTTGGAAGGGCAGGCGGCGCAGGATTTCGTCGCCAACCGGATCGAGATGGGCCGCCTTTCGACCGAATTTTCCAATGCCGTGCTGGACGCGACCGAGGCGTGGACGCTGGAAATCATCGATGAAGCGCGCCTTGCCGGTATTCCCGATGCCGACCGCGCCGGGATGCAGGCCGCCGCCCAACGTGCGGGCAAGGAGGGCTGGCTGGTCACACTCCACGCGCCCAGCGTGATGGCGGTCCTGTCCCATGCCGAAGACCGCGCCTTGCGTGAAGAAGTCTATCGCGCATGGAACACCCGCGCATCGGACCAAGGCCCGAATGCAGGACAGTTCGACAATGGCCCGCGCATTGCCGAAATCCTTTCGCGCCGCGGTCAGGCTGCATTGGCGCTGGGGTTTGAAGATCCGGTGGCGGTCTCGCTCTCGGCCAAGATGGCGCGGGATGGGGCAGAGGTTGACGAATTCCTCTCCAGCCTTGGCGCGGCGGCGCGGCCTCAGGCGGCGCGTGATCTGGCCGCTCTGGCCGAATTTGCGAAGGCCGAACTGGGTATCGCGGACCTGCGCCCATGGGACGTGGGTTTCGCCAGCGAGCGGATGCGGCGCAAGCTGCACGATCTCGATACGTCCGAAATCCGCCGTCATTTGCCGCTGCCCCGCGTGATGGAGGCTTTGTTCGGTCTGGTGCGCGAATTGTTTGGCGTCGAATTCCGCGCAGGCCAGGGCGTGCCGGTGTGGCATGATGATGTGCGCTATTTCACCCTGCATCGCGACGGGCAAGAGGTCGCCTCGCTCTATGCCGATTTCTTTGCGCGCGAGGGCAAGCGCGGCGGGGCATGGATGGATTCAGCCCGCCCGCGTCAGGGCGCGGTGACGCCGGTGGCCTATCTGGTGACGAATTTTGCGCCGCCGGTGGGCGATGGCCCGGCCTATATCACGCATAATGACATGGTGACGCTGTTCCACGAAATGGGCCACTGCCTGCATCACTTGCTGGGCGAGGTCGATTTGCCCAGTGTGGGCGGCATTGCCGGGGTGGAATGGGATGCGGTGGAACTGCCCAGCCAGTTTCTTGAGAATTTCGCATGGGAACCGGCCACTCTGAAGGCCGCCAGCGCGCATGAGGCAAGCGGTGAGCCTTTGTCGGATGCCATGATCGGGCGGATGCTGGGCGCGCGTAAATTCCTTGGCGCGATGGGATTGGTGCGTCAGGCCGAGTTTGCGCTGTTCGACCTGCGCCTGCACCGCGCGGCGGGCGGTGATAATGCGCCCGATTACCGCGACGTTCTGGCGCAGGTGCGCCGCGAAGTGGCCGTCATCGACTATCCCGAATGGCACCGTTTCCCCACCAGCTTCAGCCATATTTTCGCGGGCGGCTATGCTGCGGGCTATTATTCCTATCTCTGGGCCGAGCGCCTGTCGGCCGATGCCTATGCCGCGTTTGAGGAAGGCAATGTTACCCGCGCTGAGCTAGGCGAACGGTTCCGCGCCGAGGTTTTGTCGCGTGGCGGAACGCGCCCTGCGATTGAAAACTTCACCGCCTTCCGCGGGCGTGAGCCGGAGAATGAGCCGCTGCTGGAAAGCTGGGGGATCGCGGCCTAAGGCATGAACCTGCCGCCGCATCTTTACGCCCTTGCCGATTATGCGCGTGAGGCGCAGGCGCGGATCGATCCGGCGGTCTGGGCCTGGCTCGAAGGGGCAAGCGGCGATGGCGCGGCGCGGCGGCGTGAGGAGGCAGGTTTTGCCGCCCATGCCATCCTGAACCGGCCCTTGTCGGATGTGCGCGGCGGGCATACGCGGCGGTATTTTCTGGGGCTGGATCTGGCGCATCCGGTGATGTTGTCGCCTTTGGGCTATCACCGACTGATGCATCCCGAAGGCGAATTGGCCACGGCGCGTGGTTGCCTTGAAACACTCATGTGCGTTTCGACCATGGCCAGCCAGCCTGTCGAAGCCATCGCGCAGGTGGCCGCAGGGCCGCTGTGGTTTCAGCTTTATGTGCAACCCCGGCGCGAAGACACGCTGACCCTGATCCGCCGCGCCGAGGGTGCAGGGGCCAAAGCGATTGTCGTGACGTTGGACACTGTGGCGCAACCGGCCAGTCCGCAGGCCATGCGCGCCGGATTTTCCATCCCGCCGGGTGTAGAGGCGGTGCATGTCGCCGGTTTTGCGCCCGCGCCCTTTGTTCAAGGGGCTTGGTATAATCCGGCGCTCTCCATCCTGACCGCCGCCGCGCCGGGGTGGGATGATATGGCGTGGTTGAAGGATCAGACAGGCCTGCCTTTGTTGGCCAAGGGCGTGTCGCATGTCGATGATGCGGCGCGGTTGATGGCGTTGGGCTTTGACGGGGTTGTCCTGTCCACCCATGGCGGGCGGGCGCTGGAACAGGCGCCGCCGCCGTTGCGCCTGTTGGCCGCAATGCGACGGGCGTTGGGGCCGGATGCGGCGATCCTGATCGATGGTTCGGTGCGGACGGGGGCCGATGTGTTCAAGGCTCTGGCGCTGGGCGCGGATGCGGTGATGGTGGGGCGGCCCCAATTGCATGCGTTGGCCGTCGGGGGCAGTCTGGGCGTGGCCCATATGCTGAAAATTCTGCGCGAGGAATTGGAGTTGGCGATGGTGCTGGCGGGATGCGCGACATTGGACGGCATCGGGCCGGATGCGTTGATTGGGGTGTGACGTGATGATCGTGATCGAAAAACTCTTTACCCCCGGCGAGGCGGCGGCGCTGCGTGAACGTTTGTTGTCCGCGCCATGGGCCGATGGCGGGGCGACGGCGGGCGACCGCGCGGTGCAGGTCAAGCAGAACCTTCAGGTGCCTATGGACGACCCGGTCGGGCAAGAGGTCGGGCGCGCCATCCTGCAACGTCTGGGCCAACATCCGCAGTTTCTGTCGGCGGCCTTGCCGGTGACCATTCATCCGCCGCGTTTCAACCTTTACCGCGATGGCGGCCATTATGGCGCGCATGTCGATGGCGCGCTGATGCGTATGCCGGGCGAGGATCGTTTGCTGCGTACCGATCTTTCGGCCACGCTGTTCCTGAACGATCCGGCCGATTACGATGGCGGCGAATTGACCATCGAGGGCCAGTTCGGTGGCCAGAGCGTCAAACTGCCCGCCGGCGATATGGTGCTTTACCCTTCCTCCAGCCTGCACAAGGTGACGCCCGTCACGCGGGGCATGCGGATCGCCAGCTTCTTTTGGATGCAAAGCGCGGTCAAGGATGGCGAGGCGCGCGCGATGCTTTATGACCTTGATCGCTCGATCCAGGCGCTTAGCCCGGGGCGGGGCAAGGATGACGGCGACATTGACCGCTTGATGCAGGTCTATCACAATCTCCTGCGCCGCTGGGCACAGATCTGATTCTTAAAGGCCTTTACGCCCATGACGAAATTTCCTGCCCATTTGTTTGCCGAACCCGAACCCGATGTCGATACGCTGGCCAATCTTGGCCCTCTGGCGCCGATGGCGGGCGTTTGGGAAGGCGTTAAAGGGCGCGACGTCAAACCGACCGAGGATGGCGCCGAAGAACAGGTCTATATCGAGCGGATGACCATTCAGCCGATCGACCCCCAGATGAACGGGCCGCAATTGCTCTATGGCCTGCGCTATCACACCGCGATCACCAAGCCGGGTGAGGTCGAGATGTATCACGATCAGGTCGGCTACTGGCTGTGGGAACCGGCGACAGGGCGCATCCTGCATACGCTGACCATTCCGCGCGGGCAAACGGCGCTGGCCAAGGGCGAGGCGGCGGCGGACGCGACCACTTTTACCCTGACCGCGCAGCGGGGCAGCACCGAGAACGGCATTTCCTCGGCCATTTTCCTTGAGGAGAATTTCCGCACCGACAGTTTCTCGATCACCGTCACCGTCGATGGGCCGGATCAGTGGAGCTATGCCCAGACCACCATGCTGACGATCCGCGGGGTGGATGAACCGTTTGAACATACCGATCGCAACACATTGCATCGCGTGGGGCCGGCTGTGCCCAATCCCTTGGCGCGCGAAGAAGCGGCGGCCTGAGCAAGGCGTTCTGTTTTTTGCGACAGAGGGAGCGAAATTTTGCGCTTTATCGAACGCCCTGCGATAAGCATGGAGACATGACCGCACAGCGATAGGGGACGCGCGATGGATATCACCGAATGGCTCAATCTCGGGCTGCGCTGGCTGCATCTGATCACCGGCATCGCGTGGATCGGCTCGTCCTTCTATTTCGTCTGGCTCGACAATCACCTGAAACCGCCCAAGGAAGGCGAGGCTTCGGGCGAGGTATGGTCGGTCCATGGCGGCGGATTTTACCATAAACAGAAGTATCAGGTCGCCCCGTCCAAAATGCCGGACGAACTGCACTGGTTCAAATGGGAAGCCTATTTCACATGGGTCAGCGGCTTTTCGCTGCTGGTTCTGGTGTACTATGTCGGCGCGCGGGCTTTCCTGATCGACACGGCCAAGGCGGCGCTGGAACCGTGGCAGGCGGCGGGGATCGGCATTGGCGCGATTGTGCTGGGCTGGGTGGTGTATGACGGGCTTTGCCGCAGCGCGCTGGGCAAGAATAATCGCCTTTTGGGCGTCATCTGGTACGCGTTTCTGGTGCTGATGGCCTATGCTCTCAACAGCGTGTTCAGCGCGCGCGGGGCCTATCTGCATATTGGCGCGATTGTCGGCACGGTGATGGCGGCCAACGTGTTCATGATTATCATCCCCGGACAGCGCAAAGTGGTGAACGCGCTGATCGCGGGAGCCGAGCCTGACCCGGCTCTGGGCGCGCGGGGCAAGCAGCGCTCGCTCCACAACAATTACATGACCTTGCCGGTGCTGTTCATCATGATCAGCCACCATTACCCGATGACCTTTGGCGCGGAGCGGCCCTGGCTGGTGCTGGCGCTGATGTCGGCGATGGGGGTGGCGATCCGCCATGTGTTCAACCTGCGCCACAAGGGGGGCGATCCGCGTGCAACCATGGCGGTGGCGGCGGCGCTGGGTCTGGTTACGATCACCTATGTTACCCTTGAAAAGTCGGGGGAGCAGCAGGCGGGCGGCGATCTGGCCTATGCCGATGTTCAGCCGATTTTGGCCAAACATTGCGTGACATGCCATGCGCCCCATCCGACCAATCCGGCCTTTGCCGCGCCGCCTCTGGGCGTGTTGCTGGACACGGGCGAACATGCGTCGGCGGCCGCGCCGCGCATCAAGAAGGTGGCGGTGGATGCACAGGTCATGCCTTTGGGCAATATGACCAATATGACCTTGGAAGAACGCCAGAAACTGGGCGCATGGATCGCCGCCGGGGCCAAACCGTAAGGGGCTATTTTACGCAGACTTTACGCCCATGGCCCGCCTTGCCCATGGCGATTTAATGCCCATTTGCATGATGCGTCAGGTTCCTATTCCCACAGGCGAACCGACGCATCATGTTGATGACCGCATCCCAAACCCATGATCATCCCGCCCCGGCACAGGGGCACCATGGACCATCCTCGCTCTGGGCGCTGACGATTGGCGCGATTGGCGTGGTCTATGGCGATATCGGCACCAGCCCGCTTTACGCCTTTCGCGAGGCGCTGGCCCAGACCGCGCAGGGCGGGATCGACCGGGGGGAAATCCTTGGCGTTCTGGCTCTGGCGCTATGGGCGCTGATTATCGTGGTGACGATGAAATATGTGCTGTTCCTCAGCCGGATGGACAATAATGGCGAAGGCGGCGTGCTTTCACTGATGGCTCTGGCGCGGCGGGCGACGGGGGGCAAATGGCTGATCGTCCTGTTGCTGGGCGCGACGGGGGCGGCGCTGTTCTATGGGGATGCGATCATCACGCCCGCGCTCTCGGTGCTTTCGGCCATCGAGGGGATGAAGACCGTTCCCGGTCTTGAAAGCATGAGCGAACCGGTGATCCTTGGCCTCTCGCTCACCATCCTGATCGGTCTTTTCGCGCTTCAGGCCCGCGGCACGGCCAGTGTGGCGGGCCTGTTCGGCCCGGTATGCGCGCTGTGGTTCATCGCGATCGGGGCCTTGGGACTGTGGCATATTTTTGAAGCGCCCGATGTCCTGTCCGCCTTTAACCCGATGTGGGCGGTCCGTTTCATGATGGGGCACGGCATCGCGGGCCTGTTCGTGCTGGGCGCGGTGTTCCTGACCGTGACGGGGGCCGAGGCGTTGATTGCCGACATGGGCCATTTCGGGCGTCGGCCGATCCAGCTGGGCTGGCTGACCTTTGTCTGGCCCGCCCTGACGCTCAATTATCTGGGGCAAGGCGCGCTGGCGCTGACGGCTCTGTCCAAGGCGCAGGCCGGTGGACAGTTGTTGCAGAATGCCGACTGGTTCTTTCTGATGGCGCCCGATTCCCTGCGTGCGCCTCTGGTGGTATTGGCCACGATGGCCACGATCATCGCCAGCCAGGCGGTCATCACCGGCGCCTATTCACTGACGCAGCAAGCCATTGCACTGGGCCTGATGCCGCGCCTTGTCATTCGCCAGACCTCTGCGGCCCAGATCGGCCAGATCTATATGCCCGGCGTCAACTGGATGTTGCTTTTGGGCGTCATCTGCCTCGTCTTTGCCTTCCGTTCCAGCAGCGCGATGGCCGCGGCCTATGGCATTGCCGTGACGGGGACGATGGTGGTCACCACCTGCCTTGCCTTTATCATCGCGTGGAAATTCTGGGGCTGGAACCCGCTGGGCAGCGCCTTGTTGATCGCGCCCTTCCTTGCGCTCGACCTGTTCTTCTTTGGCGCCAACATTCTGCGCGTGGCCGAAGGCGGCTGGGTGCCTTTGCTGGTTGCGGGCATCATCGGCCTGATCATCTATACATGGCTGCGCGGGCGCAACGCCGCGCTTCAACGCGCCAGTGAGCAGGGCGTGGCGCTGGATGAACTGGTCAAGGCGCTGGCCGCGCGTTCGCCGATGATCGTGGAGGGCACCGCCGTTTTCCTGACGCAGGACGCCAGTGTTGCCCCTTCGGCGCTGTTGCATAATCTCAAGCATAACAAGGCGCTGCATCGCACCAACATCATGTTGACGGTGGAAATGCAGTCGACGCCCTATGTTCAACCGGAAAACCGCCTGTGCCTTGACCGCCTCGACGAACGCTTCCTGCGGGCCAAGCTGCGCTATGGCTATATGGACAAAATCGACGTACCCAGCGATCTGGCGCGGGAAAAGGGGCTGCTCACCGGCACGGGCGGCACGTCCTTCTTCGTCGGGCGCAGCGCGATCCGGTTCGGCAGCCGCCCCTGTATGCCGCGCATCATGGTGCTGCTCTATCAATTCCTGCACCGCAATGCGTCCGACCCGACGGCCTTTTTCGCCATCCCCCCCAACCGAGTGGTCGAATTGGGCACACAGATCGAGCTTTGATCGCTATAGGTTGCCGCCATGTGGCGCGTTCTGACCTCTTATGCGGTCCCTTTGCTGGGCATTGCGCTGGTGACATGGATCACCAGCGCAATGCTTGACCAATGGGGGCTGGCCAGTGCGGCCCTGCTTTTCCTTTTGCCGGTGCTGCTGGGCGCGGCGCGGGGAGGGTTGGGGCCGGGGTTGGTGGCCGCACTGGCCGGGGCGGGGGCGTATAATTTCTTCCTCCTGCCGCCTTATTTCAGTTTTCATGTCCATGGGCCGGACCATGCGGTTTCGGTGCTGGTGCTGGTCATTGTCGCGCTGGTCACCAGCCGCCTTGCCACCCGCCTGCGCGAACGTGAGGAGGAAGCCCTTGCCCGCGCCGGGGCCAGCGATGAACTGGCGCAGATTTCCGCGATACTGGCCAAGGGTAATCCGGGCGATGGGCTGAACAGGGCGCGCGAATTCGTGGCGCAGCACTATGGCCCGATGCGTTTCATGGTGGACGAAGGCGCGCAGGATGATCTCTCCTCGCTT
Source organism: Novosphingobium sp. 550D (assembly GCF_057401885.1). Taxonomy (NCBI): domain Bacteria; kingdom Pseudomonadati; phylum Pseudomonadota; class Alphaproteobacteria; order Sphingomonadales; family Sphingomonadaceae; genus Novosphingobium; species Novosphingobium sp. 550D. The sequence continues at coordinate 1,827,185 of NZ_CM171613.1, forward strand.
GATCAGGCCGCCGCCGCATGGGCCATGCATAATGGCGACGCCACCGGCCATGGCACCGGCGTGATGGCGGCGGCGGAATGGAGCTTTTTGCCCATGTCGCCAAAGGGGCGCGGCGCGCATCCGCTCATCGCCCTTGCCCGGCCAGAGGATGGCCGCACCCGCCCTTTGGCGCAGATTGAACATTTGCAGCAGGTCGCGCGCCTGTTGGGGCAGGGCTGGGACCGCATCGCGCTGGAGGATGAACGCCGCGCGCGTGAGGCTCTGGCCGAGGGCGACCGTCTGCGCCGGACCTTTCTGGCCAGCATGGCGCATGATTTCCGCACGCCCCTGACGGTCATCACCGGGCAATTGGAGGCGCTGTCATCCCGATCCGACGAAGCGCGCGAAGCGCTGGCCGCCGCGCGCAGGCTGGAGCGGACGATGAGCGATCTGATGGCCGCGGCGCGCATCGAGGATGGTTCGCTGCGCCCGCAATGCGAAAGCCTCGACCTGATCGATGCGGCCGATGCGGCCTGTGGCGGGGTGGTGGTGCCGGCAGGGGTTTCCTTGGGCCATGCCATCCCGGCTGAGCTGCCCTTCGTGCGTGCCGATGCGGTGCTGCTGCATCATGTGCTGCTCAATCTGATCGACAATGCGCTGCGCCATGCGGAATCGCGCGTCGAATTGGGCGGCGCGGTCCATGGTGGCGAGGTGGCGATCTGGGTTGATGATGACGGGCCGGGTGTGGCGCCAGAAGAGCGTTACCGGATCTTCGACCGTTTTGTCCGTATCGAAGGCGGTGATCGGACACAGGGCAGCGGTCTGGGGCTTGCCATCGTCAAGGGATTTGCCGAAGCGATGGACATGCAGGTCGGCGTGAAACAGGCCCCCATGGGCGGGGCGCGATTTATCTTGCGAATGAAGGGCTTGGCATGAACCGGGTTCTGGTGGTGGATGATGAACCGGCGATCCTGCGCCTGCTGGGCGCGGTTTTGGGGCGCGGGGGTTATGAGGCGGTTGGCGCCCCCACGGCATCGGCGGCCTTGGCGCAAGTGCGGCACGGGGGATTGACGGCGGCGGTGCTGGATCTGGGTCTGCCCGATCGCGACGGATTGGAATTGATCCCGATGTTGCGCGGGGCGGGGGTGCCGGTCATCGTCCTTTCGGCGCGTGATGATGTGGCGGAAAAGGTGGCCGCGCTTGACCTTGGCGCGTCCGACTATGTCACCAAACCCTTTGACGGCGAGGAATTGCTGGCCCGGCTTCGCGTGGCCCTGCGTCAGGCTGGCACTGTGGCGGCGCATGAAGTGCTGTCCTATGGCCCGATCCGCATCGACACCGCCCGGCACGAGGCCAGCGTGGATGGCCGCCTGCTCCCCCTTCCTCCTAAGGAGTTCGCCGTGCTTCAGGCTTTGGTCGAGGCGGGCGGGCGGATATTGACCCATGCGGCCTTATTGGAAAAAGTATGGGGCCGCGCCCATGTCGAGGATGTCGAATATCTGCGCGTCGCGATCCGCGCGCTGCGGTTGAAAATTGAGGCCGACCCGGCCCATCCACGCCTCATCCGCAATGAACCGGGCATCGGCTATCGCTTGATGGAGGCTTAAGGCCGCATCCAGTCTTGACCACCTGCCCGCCTTCTGTGCAGGGCCGGGGATATGTCTGGCCATCCCAAACTCTATCACCGCGCCGATATTGACGGATTGCGCGCGATCAGCGTTGCGGTCGTCGTCGCCTTTCACGCATGGTGGCGGCAGGGGTTTGGCGGCTTTGTTGGGGTGGACATCTTCTTTGTCATCTCCGGCTATCTGATCTCCGGCGCGATTTTTGATGATGTGCGTGCGGGGCGGTTCTCGCTTCGTGCGTTTTACGGGCGACGGGTGCGGCGAATCTATCCCGCGCTGATTACGGTGCTGCTGACCACTTTTGCGGTCGGTTGGGTGCAATTGTTCGATGAACGCTTTCAACAATTGGGCGCGCATCTGGCCGGGGCGGCGGTTTTTGCCTCCAACCTCGTTCTTTATGCCGAAAGCGGCTATTTCGACGCGGCTTCGGACGCCAAACCTTTGCTCCATTTATGGAGCCTTGGGGTAGAGGAGCAGTTCTATATCCTCTGGCCCCTGGCAGTGATGGGGGCTTGGCGGTTTTGGGGGCGACGGGGTGTCGTGTGGGCACTGGTTCTGGGTTTTGTCGCCAGTATTGCGCATGAGCAATTCCTGATGCGGATCGACACATCAGCGGCCTTCTACATCCCGACGGCGCGTTTCTGGGAAATGCTGGCCGGGGCCGCTCTGGCTTTGGCCGAGCGGCGGACCGCCTTGCCCATGCCCAAACAGATGGGCGACGGGCTCAGCCTGATCGGCTTTGCGCTGCTGCTGGGTAGTTTCCACTTTATTGTCGAGGGGCAGACGCCATTCCCCGGATGGGCGGCCATGGCGCCGGTGGCCGGGGCGGTGCTGATGCTGGCGGCGGGGCCAAAGGCGCTGATCAATGCCCGCCTGCTCAGCATCAGGCCGATGCGCTGGCTGGGTCAGATTTCCTATCCGCTCTATCTCTGGCACTGGCCCATATTGGTGATCGCGCGGACATCGGGCTGGGTCGATGGATATGCGATGCTGGCCTGTGTCGCGCTGGCGGTGGTGCTGGCATGGGCGACGGCGCGCTGGATTGAACCGCCGCTGCGTTATGGCGGGGCGGGCGGGGCCAAGATCAGGGGCTTGCTGGCGGCGATGGCTGTGCTGGGCCTGTCGGGGCTGGTTGTGGCGCTGGCCCATCTTCCTTCGGCCACCCATGCGCGGGTGGAGCCTTTGACGCGCCAGATCGGATGGACCATCCCGGTGGGCAGCGAGGCGCAGGGCCGGTCCTGCGCAGCCCTGATGCCGGGGCGCGGGGCGTTGGTTCCGGGGCTGGCGGGCAATGATTTTTGTTATTTGCAACATAGCGGCGCCCCCGATGTCGCGCTGGTGGGGGATTCGCTCAACCTCAGCCTGTTTCCCGGTCTGGCGTCTTATTCCGACATCAACGTGCTGGTCGCCTCGGCCAGCGAGGCCGCGCCCTTTTATGACACGACCACGACCGAGAGTTTCGACCGCACCCGGCTCAACAATTGGAAATTGACCAATCAGGCGCTGGATTATGCCATCGCCACGCCGTCGATCCGGGTGGTGGTGCTGTCTTATGCCAATGGCGATCAATTGCTGCGCGCGGCTTCATCGCATGACATGACCGACCGCGCCGATCCCACACCCGCATCGCCAGAGCTGCGGCTGGAGCGCGCCATGCGTCGCACGCTGACGCGGCTGACGTCGGCGGGCAAGGGGGTGATCATCGCCTTGCCCAATCGGCGCATGGGGTTTGATCCGGGCGATTGTCTGACCGACCTGCGCCCGTTGCATGGGGCGGCCTATCGCCATCCCTGCGGCGAACCGCGTGGCGGCGGGTTGGAGCGGGGGCAGCATGCCTATGCTGCGCAGGTGCGCAAGGTGGCGGCGGAATTTCCGGGCGTGGCCGTGGTCGATTTGGCCGCGCCTTTGTGCGATGCGCGCCTGTGTTATGCGATGCGCGATGGCCAGATGTATTACCGCGACCGCCTGCACCTGTCGCAGGCCGGATCGCGGGCCGTGGCGCCGGTTCTGCATGATGCGATCAGGGTGATGATGGCGCGCTAAACCGCTTGCCCGCCGCTTGTTTCGATATACATAGCGATATTGAAAGGGCGCATTTTTGATGGTTCGCATGTTTGGTAAAGTATGGGTCATTACGCTGGCGCTGGCCGGCGCGCCGGCCATGGCGCAACCCGTGCGCGGGCCGGTGGTTCTGGCGGCGGCCAGCCTTCAGGAATCGCTCAATGCCGCTGCCGATACATGGGCGGCGCTGGGACATCCGCGCCCGGTGCTGTCCTTTGCCTCCTCCTCGGCCCTTGCGCGGCAGATTGAGAATGGCGCGCCCGCCGATCTGTTCCTGTCGGCGGATGAAGAATGGATGGATCATGTCGGCCAGGCCCCCGGTCGCCCCGGCGGCTGGATAAAGCCGGGCACTCGGATCAGCCTGTTGACCAATTCTCTGGCGTTGATCGCGCCTGCGTCCAGCAAGATCCGGTTGACCATCGCCCCCGGCTTTCCGCTGGCCCCGGCGCTGGGGCCGAACGGGCGGCTGGCCATGGGACAGGTGACATCGGTTCCGGCGGGCAAATATGGGCGTGATGCGCTGATCGCCCTTCGCGTATGGCCCAGTGTGCAGGCGCGCGTCGCGGGCGCCGACAGCGTGCGTTCGGCCATGGCGCTGGTTTCGCGGGGAGAAGCGCCGCTGGGCATCGTGTACGCCACGGATGCGCGGGCCGACAAACGGGTGCGCGTGGTGGGAATTTTTCCGGCCAATTCGCACAAGCCCATCGTTTATCCTCTGGCCCGTTTGGCAACCTCGACCAATCCCGATGCCGAAGGGTTCCGCCGCTTCCTTGCCTCGGCGCAGGGCAAGGCAATATTTCGCGCCTATGGCTTTGGCACCAAATAGCATCAGCCCCGAGGAATGGGGCATCATCTGGCTCTCGCTCAAGGTCAGCATGGCCGCGATGGTGGTCACGCTGCCGATTGGCTTTGCGTTGGCTTGGGCGCTGGCGCGGGGGCGGTTTCCGGGCAAGGTGTTGCTGGACGGGGTGGTGCATCTGCCGCTGGTCCTGCCGCCGGTGGTGACGGGATGGCTGCTGCTGCTGACCTTTGGCGGACAGGGGGTGGCGGGGCGCTGGCTGGAGGCGATGGGCATGCCGGTCATGTTCCGCTGGACCGGGGCGGCGCTGGCGGCATCGGTCATGGCGCTGCCGTTGATGGTGCGGGCGATCCGCCTGTCGCTGGAAAGCGTGGACCGCAGGCTGGAGGCCGCGGCCCGGACGCTGGGCGCATCGCGGGCGCGGGTGTTTGCGACGATCACCTTGCCGCTGGCCCTGCCCGGCGTGCTGGCGGGCATGGTACTGGGCTTTGCGCGCAGCCTTGGTGAATTTGGCGCGACGATCACCTTTGTCTCGAACATTCCGGGTGAGACGCAGACCTTGCCGCTGGCGATCTATTCCGCATTGCAAGTGCCGGGGCAGGAGGGGATCGTGACGCGATTGGCGCTGATTTCGGTGGGCCTGTCCTTGTTGGCTCTGGTGGCGTCGGAAATGTTGACGCGGCGGATGGGGGGGCGTGGCCATGTCCTTTGATGTCGATGTCGCCATCACGCGTGGCCATACGCGGATCGCCGCGCAATTCGTCGCCGGGCCGGGGATTACGGCGCTGTTCGGCCGGTCCGGGGCGGGCAAGACCAGCGTGCTGGACATGATCGCAGGGCTGGCGCGGCCTGATCGCGGGCGGATTGCAGTGGGCGGGCGCGTGTTGTTCGACGCCGACGAAGGCATCCATCTACCGCCGGAGGCGCGCGGATGCGGCTATGTGTTTCAGGACTACCGCCTGTTTCCGCATATGAGCGTCGAGGGCAATTTGCGCTATGGCTGGCGATTGGCCGCGCCCGATGCGCGATGGATCGGGTTCGAGGCGGTGGTCGAATTTCTGGGTCTCGCCCGCCTGCTGGCGCGCCGACCCCGGCAGTTGTCGGGGGGCGAGGCGCAGCGTGTGGCGATTGGTCGCGCTTTATTGTCGGGCGCGAGGTTTCTGCTGATGGATGAACCGCTCTCCTCGCTCGACGCGGCGCGGCGCGAAGAGATCATGCGCGTGATCGAGCGAATCCGCGATGAACTGGCCCTGCCGATCCTCTATGTCAGCCATGACAGGCGTGAGGTCGAGCGATTGGCGGGCCAGATCGTCGAGATGGATTGACCCTTTACTTTCCCGCGACCGACAGGACCGAGAGCGTCAGCGCCTGAACCCCGGCGCGGATCGACGGCCCGGCCAAAGGCGCAAAGAAGGGCGAGTGGTTGACCGGTACCGGCTTTCCTTCGGCCTTGAGCTTTTCCAGCATGGTCGGATCGCTGCCGCCGATGGAAAAGAACACCGATTTGGGAATGCCCGCCAGCACGAATTCGGAATAATCCTCGCTGGCCGTCCATCCGGGCTTATACGCCGGCTCCAGCCGGACCGCGCCGGGAAGGCCAGCTTTGGACAGGACAGCATAGGTGCTGGCGGCAAGGGCGTCATCATTGACCACGCTGGGCAAGCCGTGGCGGCGGATCACTTCGGGTGCGGGGGCGCGCGACATTTCGGCCACCGCCTTGGCGGTGATATCGACGCCATCGTTCAGCAATTTGCGCGTGTCCGGGTCGAAGGAACGCAAGGACAGGCCCAATTCCGCCGTGTCGGGAATGATGTTCGACACCGTGCCCGACCGGAAATAGCCCACCGTCACCACGCCGAATTTCTGGGGGTCTTTTTGGCGGCTGATGACGGTTTGGACATCCGAAACAAAGCGGGCGCCCATGACGATGGGGTCGATGCTCATGTTGGGCATGGAGCCATGCGCGCCTTGGCCGTGAAAGATCACGCGGACCGAATCGGAATTGGACGTGGCGACGCCCTGCTTGACCTCGATATCGCCCGCCCGCGCCGGGCCGACATGGGCGGCAAAGGCATAGTCGGGCTTGGGGAAACGGGTCAGAAGGCCGTCGTCGAGCATGGCCCGCGCGCCTTCGCCAATTTCTTCCGAAGGCTGGCCGATCATGATCAGCGTGCCTTTCCACTGGTTCTTCATCGCCACCAGAGCCTGCGCCGTGCCCAGCCACCATGCCATGTGAATGTCATGGCCACAGGCGTGCATGACATAGGTCGTCTTGCCCGAAGCGTCGGTTTGCTGCGCCTTGCTGGCCCAGGCAAGGCCGGTCTTTTCCTCCATGGGCAGCGCGTCCATTTCCACGCGGACCAGAACCACCGGGCCGGGGCCGTTCTTGAGCACGCCGACAAGGCCGGTCTTGCCCACATGCTCTGTCACGTCAAAACCCAGTTTGCGCAGCTTCTCGCTCAGGATCCCGGCGGTGCGGATCTCGGTAAAGCCGACTTCGGGATGGCTGTGCAGATCCTTGTAAAGCGCTTCGAGTTCGGCCCAGTTCTTGCTGGTCTGCGCCTCGATCTGGGCCGATGTGCCCGGTTTGACGGGGGCGGCATGGACGGCCATGCCCGACAGCAACATGGGCAGGCTCAGCAACAGGGCGCGGCGCATCGGTGTCTCCTTGAAATTTCTGGCGCGGATAAGGCTTTACTGGCACCCCTTCGTCAAGGCGCGTATTGCGCATTGGTTGGGACGCGTCAGGAAAGGCGCGCATTCACGGTCGCGGGAAGAGAAGCCAGATGGCAGTCAGCGTTTTCGAATTGTTCAAGATCGGCGTGGGGCCATCCTCCAGCCATACGATGGGGCCGATGACGGCGGCGTGCCGTTTCGTGGGCGCGCTGGGCGATGGGATGGCGCGCGTGGCGCGGGTCGAAGTGTCGCTTTACGCCAGCCTTGCCCTGACCGGGCGGGGCCATGCCACCGATACGGCGACGATCGTTGGCCTGCACGGCATCGCGCCCGAAGAGGCCGACCCCGACGAGGCGGTGGCTCTGATCGAACAGGTACGCTCCAGTGGCCGCCTGATGCTGGGCGGGCGACGGGATATTGCCTTTGACGAACGCGCCGACATCCTGTGGCTGGGGCGGGAAAGCCTGCCGTTCCATCCCAATGGCATCCGCTTTGCCGCCTTTGATGCGGATGGACAGGAGGTTCTGACCCGCACCTATTTCTCCATCGGCGGCGGCTTTGTTGTGGACGAGGATCAGACCACGGCCGATGCTCCGGCGGAGGATCATGACGAACCCTATCCTTTTACCACGGCGGTCGAATTGCTGGAGATGGCGCAGCGTGACGGGTTGACCATCGCGGGATTGGCGTTGGCCAATGAGGATGCGCGGCGGCCCCGCGTGGAAACCGAGGCGGGCATTGCGCGCATCGCCGCGGCCATGGACGCCTGTATCGAACGCGGCATGAGCCAGCGGGGCGAATTGCCCGGCGGGTTAAAGGTGCAACGCCGCGCGGCCCATTTGCGCGAACGTTTCTATGCCCGGATCGAGCGGGTTTTGTCCGATCCTCTGGCCACGCTCGATCTGGTCAACCTCTGGGCTATTGCGGTCAATGAGGAGAATGCGGCGGGCGGCAAGGTGGTGACATCGCCCACCAATGGTGCGGCGGGGATCATCCCGGCGGTGCTGCGCTATGCCGAGCGTTATCACGGGGCCGATGACGGGGCCAAGGCAACCTTCCTTTTGACGGCCACGGCAATTGGCGGGTTGTACAAACGCAACGCCAGCATTTCCGCCGCCGAGGTCGGGTGTCAGGGCGAGGTCGGAGTGGCCTGTTCGATGGCGGCGGCGGGGCTGACCGCGATCATGGGCGGCACCAATGCCCAGATCGAGAATGCCGCGGAAATCGCCATGGAACATAATCTGGGCCTGACCTGTGACCCCATCGGCGGACTGGTCCAGATCCCCTGTATCGAGCGTAACGCCATGGGCGCGGTCAAGGCCATCGATGCGGCGCGTCTGGCGCTGGGCGGGGACGGGACTCATCTGGTCAGTCTGGATCAGGTGATCGAAACCATGCGCCGCACCGGGGCCGATATGATGAGCCAGTATAAGGAAACCTCGCTGGGCGGGCTTGCGGTTTGCGTTCCGGCTTGCTGATCGCTCAGGCTGTGGATTTGCGACAAAATCGCGCTTGCCTATAGCCATCGAGTATCTATCAACACGCGCCACGGGTTCGCAGGAGATTTTGTCCATGAAAAGATTGGTGTTGGCGGTTCTGGCATTGCTGGCGGTGGCCGCGCCTGCCGAGGCCCGGCATCATAAAGCCCAGCCCAAGGCCACGCATCACGCGGCCAAGGTGGTCAAGGGCAAGAAGAAGCCGGTGGCTCATGTGGCCAAGGCGCATTCGGGCAAGGCGGAAAAGCTGAGCCGGGGCAAGAAGGGCAAGGTCGAAGCCAGGAAATTGAGCCGCGCGGAAAAGCGCGCGCTGGCCCGTGCCGAAAAGCGGGGCAAGAAGCCTGAAGCCAAGCTGACGCGGGCGCAGAAGCGCGCCCTTGCGCGCAGCGGCGGTAAGCCCAAGGTTGAGGCGAAGCTGAGCCGTGCGGAAAGGCGCGCGCTGGCTCGGGCCGAGAAGAAGGGTAAAAAGGGCAAGCTGACGCGGGCGGAAAAGCGGGCTCTGGCCAAGGCGGAAAAGGCCAAGGCGGCGCCGGTTTCCAAGCATCGTATGACCCGCGCCGAACGGCGTGCAGCGGCACGCAAGTCGCGTGGTTCTTCGCGCTACGCCTCGCGTCGTTCGACCTCGCGCCACAGTTCGTCGCGTCAGGCGTCGCGCGCGCCCTATGTGCCGCCGCATTACACCGCCCCAGCCCCGGTTTCGAGCGGGCCGAGCAGTGGTTTCAACGCGGCCTTTCGGGACATCCACCCCAACGGCCAGTAAGCGTTTGAACATAGCGTAAAAGGAAAGGGCGCCCAAACCGGCGCCCTTTTTATTGTCCGATATGTGCCGCCCAATCCGACGGCGGGGCCGGAAACGCATGCACCACCGGGCCAAGCGCATCGCGCAAAGGCCCCAGCCATGCGTCATAGTTCAACCATTGCGCCAACCCGTCGCGATAGATGGGCTGGCGTACCTGCTCGCTGCTGGCGGTGCGGACGGCGCGCTTGTTTTCCCAGAAGGAGAGGCAGGCTTCCTCAAAATCCACCCCGACATAGGCGAGCAGGCGGGTCACTTCGGCCTGTGTATCGGCCACCATTTCTTCATAGATCACGCGGTGGACAGCGCCGGGCATTTCCTGATCAAAGGCCGTCATCTGCGCCACATAGTCGCGGTAATAGGCGCCAATATCGGCCAGATCATAGGAAAACGCCTGGCCGCGCGCGAAATGCTGCTTCCATCCCGAAAAACAGCAGGCCATAGGATGACGGCGCGCATCAATGATCTTCGCCTTGGGCAGGATCAGGCGGATGAGGCCGGTATTCTGCCAGTTGTTGGGCAATTTATCGATGAACATCGGCCGGTCGGTCTGGCGATGCACCCGCGTCAGGTCGATATATTCCTCGCCCAGCCTTGTCCGGTCGGCGGGGGACAGCGAGCGCAGCAAATCGCCATAGGAGGCAAATTCACCTTGTTCGGCGCGCGCCTTCAACCGGCCCGCGATCATCATCATTTCGGGCAATTCGTGGGTGCCCTCGATCATCGAATGGCTCGACAGGATCTGTTCCACCAGCGTCGAACCCGAGCGAGGCAGGCCAAGGATGAAGATCGGATCGGGTGCCATACAGCCTCCATCTCCATCGCGGGCGGCATAGAATGGCGCGGTAAAGGCGGCGGCGTGTTCGACCGCTGCGTCATGCGTACCCTTTGCATTATAGGGCAATTCAGCGCGGCGCAGGGCGTTGGCGGTCTGGTAATGCCGGAACGAGGCGGCGTAATCGCCCGCATCCTCCAAGGCCTTGCCCAAGGCAAAGTGCAGGTGGAACAGGTCCTCGCCGGTCGGGCCGCTGGCAATCGCGGCCTCCATCGCGGCGCGGTCTTCTGCGGTGAATTTGACCGTCTTCAAATTGGCCAGCGACCACCATGCCTCGCCCATCGTGGCGGTGACGGCGATGGCGCGGCGATAGGCGTCGACGGCGGCGGGCTGATCGCCCAGCGTTTTGCGCACATGGCCCAGATTTTGCCAGACATGGGCATTGTCGGGCGTTTCCTGCAAGAGCGCGTCATAGATCGCGCCCGCGCCTTCCTGATCGCCCAGACGCACCAGCACCGAGGCTTTGAGCAGGCGGTGGCCGGGGCTTTGCATCGGGGATTGGCATAGGAGTTCAACCTGATCCTTCGCCTCGTTCAAACGGTTCGTTTGCAGCAAAAGGCGGATCAGAAAGTCGCGGGCCAGATCGAAACCGGGCGCCATGGCCAAGGCTTTTTCCACCCAATCCATCGCGGCGGTCAAATCGCCCTGACGCCACAGGATCTCACCGATCAAACGTGTCGCGCTGGCGTCTTCAGGCAGGCGTTCAAGCCGCGCCATCAACATGGCCTGCGCCTCATCAAACCTGCCTTCGTTCATGGCCACGGCGGCCTTGATCAGTTCGGGATCAGAGGATGAGGCGTGGATGGCCGAGAGGTCGGCGCGCCAGGCTTTTTCCGTTTCCCCGATCTTGCGCAATTCCCGCGCCAGCAGATACCAGCCGCTGGCCACTTGCGGTTGTTGCCGGGTCAGCGTTTCGAGCGCGGCTACCGCTTTCCTGCTTTCCCCCAGCGCGCCGGCCGATTGGGCCAGTTCCCACAGGATGGGCGGCACGCCCGGTTGGCCGCGATCCAAAGCGATCAGGCGGGTGAGGGCCAATTGTTCCTTGCCCAATTGACGCAGCGCCTGACACGCGATCAATTCGGCAGGGGGCAGTTTTCCATCATAGGACTTGAGAAGGGCCTCCGCTTTGGCCAGCGCCTGGGCCGGATCGGTGCCCAGCAAGCTTGCAGCATCGGCCAGCGCCGGTCCCGGCATATTGCGGGCAACGGGTCGAGCAGCGATGGTCCCTGCAGCCATGGACGTCCTTTCAACGGGCCATTTCGGACCCACGTTCAAGGCGATGTTGTCGCGCGCTGCACCTGCGTAATCATATACGTCAGACGACGTAACCCCTCGGGACATCTTGCGCAGTTTGCGCCCTTGACTCGCCAAGCACCTATGACATTCTTCGAAACCGGACGACCGTACTAATTGCTGCATATGCGTCAGGGGCACCAACCGCAGTTGCAGCATTCAGGTCGCCATGGGGTCCAATGACGTTTTCGGCATCGGGTGGATGCATCGGTTCAAACCATGTTTGGGCCGGGTGATCCTGCTTGTCTGGCGCAATCGCCGGGACCTTTTGGCGTGTCCGCAAAACGCGTGAGTTTTGGAAATCGCGGGCGAGGATTTCGGGGCAAATGGCCAGTAATGGGGGAAGCATTACGATGATTTCAGAGTTTTCAAAAAGATCGCGCCGGGCAATTGCGCTGAGCGCCGCGACATTCCTGACGCCGTTTGCCTTGGCAGGCGCAGTGCATGCGGCCGAAGCAGAACCGGCGGCCGAACCGGCCCCCGCGGCGGAACAGGGCGGCGGTCTTGGCGACATCGTGGTTACCGCGACCCGTCGTTCGGAAAGCGTCCAGAAAGTGCCGATTTCGATGCAGGCGCTGTCGATGGAAAAGATGGCCGAACGCAACGTTAAGGGCCTGTCCGACTTTGCCGCGCTGATGCCTTCGGTGTCCTTTGCCGGTCTTGGGCCGGGCCGACAGACCGCCTATTTCCGCGGCATTGTGCCGGCGGGCGGTAACTATGCCTCGGTTGGTTATTACCTTGACGATATTCCGATCACCGGCACCAGCGTCCCCGACATTTTCGTTTACGACATGGAGCGCGTCGAAGGCCTTTCGGGTCCGCAGGGCACGCTTTACGGCGCAGGTTCGTTGGCCGGGACGATCCGTATGCTTACGAACAAGCCCAAGTTGGGCAAGTTCGAATGGGGTTATGACACCGACCTCAACAAATATGGCAAGGGCGCCATGGGCGGCCAGTTTGCTACATATGCCAACATCCCCTTTGGCGAAAAAATTGCCGCCCGTGTGATGGCGTTCTATCGCAAGGAAGGCGGTTACATTGATAACACACCCAACAATGGCAAATTCAACAATGGTGCGTCTTCGACCTTGAATCTGGGCGATAACAATCCGTTGACCAGCTACACGCTCGACAATTCCAAGATTGCCAAAAAGGATTACAACCCGGTCACCATGTATGGCGGCCGTGTTACGGTTCTGTGGGAACCGACCCCTGGTTGGCAGATCACGCCCCAACTGGCGGCCCAGTCGCAGACCGCCTATGGCTATTTCGGTTATGACCCGCGCGTGGGCGATCTTCAGGTGCATGACTATGACCTGACCCGCCGTATGGACTCGTGGTATCAGGGCGCCTTGTCGGTCCATGGTCATATTGGTGACTTTGATGTAGTATCCTCGACCGGCTATTTCGGCCGCAAGGTCCACCTGCAGAACGACTATACCTATTACACCGTGACCTATGACGGTTTCGGTGGTGGTTATGAAAGCTATCTCCAGTTCTTCGACAAGAGCGGTTGCACCGGCTCGGGCGCTTCGATGAAGTGCACCACGCTGATCAATCCGACCCAATATTACGAAGGCTGGCGTTACGAAGAGAAGTTCACGCAGGAACTGCGCTTCTCGACGCCCAAGAGCTGGCCCTTTGACGCCACTTTCGGTGGTTTCTATCAGTGGCAGAAGACCGAAGTTAACAATGACTATGGCATCCATGGTCTGAGCAACATTGCCGGTTATACGCAAGGCTGCGCCTATTCGACGACTTTTAACAGCGATGGAACGCCGGCATGTACCGGCAATTCCACGACGCTGGATGGCTTTGGCATTCCCACCAGCGCCGGCGGCACGATGGTTCTGGGCACGCCCGCGGTAAAGCGTGATGCCTATTACCTGAGCGAATCGAACACCTATACCAAGGACGCGGCGATCTTTGCCGAGGCGCATTACAACATCACGCCCAAGCTGAAGATCACCGGCGGCATCCGCTATTTCTGGACCGATCTCAAGACGCTGGGCTTTGGCGGCGTGGCGGCCACGGCGGCCAACACGACCACCACGCTCAACACGCTGACCGGCACCTACGGCTGCCCGACGCCCTTGCCGAGCAATGCGCGCCTGACCTGCCTTAACACCAACATGCTCGATCCCAACAGCATCGGGCGGTATAAGGAACAGGGCGAAACCCACAAGATCGCGCTGAATTATCAGCTTACGCCCAGCAAGATGATCTATGTGAACTATTCGACCGGCTTCCGTCCGGGTGGTTACAACCGCCCGCTGCGTATTCGTCGCACCGGCTTGCCAACGGTTGTGGCCTCGGTTGATCCGTTCAAGTCGGAAACACTGACCAACTACGAAATCGGCTTCAAGACGACGTGGAACAACATGTTCCGCTTTAACGCCGCCGTTTACATGGAAGACTGGAACAATATTCAGTATTCCGTGGTTATTGCGGGCACCCAGGGGGCGGGCATGACCGGCAATGCCGGTAAGGCGCGCGTTTATGGTGTCGAATATGACGCCGACCTAAAGCTGGGCAAGGTCACCATCAGCACGGCAGGCGCTTACAACAATGCCAAGCTGCAGGGCAACTTCTGCAACTTTGCGTATGACTCGACTTCGAGTTCGATCTCACAGCTGCCCTCGTGCTCTGTAGGCCAAACCACCGGGTCGCCGCCGGTTGCTACGGTGGCCGCCGTTGATGGCACGCGCCTGCCGCGTCAGCCGATCTTTAAGGGCACGACATCGATCCGTTATGACACGGATATTGGTGATTACCGCGCTTACTTCATGGGTGCCGCGCTGTATCAGACCAACGCGACCCAGGATCTCAACACGTTCAACAATCAATTGTTGGGTAATACCGCCGGGTTCACCACGTTCGATTTCACGGCCGGTATCAAGAAGGACACCTGGACGCTCGACATCTATCTGCAGAATGCTTTCGACAAGCGTGGTGGTCTGACGACCAACACCTTCTGCTCGATCACATTCTGTTCGGGTTCGTCGCGCACCTTTACGGTCCGCCCGCAAATTTTCGGCATTAAGTTCGGCCAGAAGTTCTGATCAATACACTTCTGACCTGATCCAGTTCACCCTGCGAAGGTAAACTAAAACCCCCATGGTTTGCGCCATGGGGGTGTTTTTTCAGATTGGCATGTGGTGTTCAGGCCGAGAGCGCGGCGATCAATGCGGATCGGTTGGGATTGGGCATGTCTTGGGCCAGTTTTGCGGCAAGACCGCTGGCCTGCGCAACGGCAAAGCTGATGCCATAGAGATTGCGCCTTTGCGGCACACCGGGAATGGGGCGAGGGTATCCGCTGGCAAAAAGCTGTCCATCCCGCCATTGCCAGCTTTCGCGCGCAATATCCCAATCCAGCCCGACGCCCAGTACACCGGGCAGGGATCCAGGCAGGCAAGACGCGCCATCCGCCTCGGCCGCGGCCAGAATAAGGGCGTTGGCCGCCTTGGAAATGGCCGTCGCAAACAGCGGCGCGTGCGCCACATTGGTGGTGCCAAGGCTGAGATTGATGATCGTGGCGCCTTGGCTGGCGGCAATGTCTATCGCGGTGACAAGAGCCAGCGCGCTGCCCCTCAAGGCATCATGGAACACACGGATGGGCAGGATGTCGGCCTCGGGCGCCTTTTCCTGAATCGCGGCGATGACGGCCGTGCCATGACCCAGACGGTCCAGCGGAATGGCGCCTTGCTCAAGGATCACACCGTCAGAACCGATGGCAAAGCCGGGGCGCAGGCGGTCCGCCATGATATGGGGGTGATCGGGATGCACGCCGCTGTCGATCACGGCGACCAGAACGCGATCAGCCATCGATTATGACGCCATCCTTGAGCGTGATCGTCATATCGGCCAGTTGCGCCAGCGCCGGTTTGTGGGTGATGACGATCAACGTGGCATCGGGCAGGGCGCGGCGCAGGCTGGCGGCGATCAGCGCCTCGGTTTCTCCATCCAGCGCGGCGGTGGGTTCATCAAGGATCAGCGCCGAAGGTTTGCGCAACAAGGCCCGCGCCAAGGCTACGCGTTGCCTTTCCCCCGCCGACATGGCCAGACCGCGTTCCCCTACCGGGGTTTCCAAACCTTGCGGAAGGCGGGCCAGCAAGCCTTCCAGCCCCGCATCATGGGCGGCGGCCACAACCGCTTCGTGGCCCGGATCGTCAAGACCAAAGGTGATATTGGCATAGAGCGTCGCGTTGAACAGGAAAGGCGTCTGTTCCACCAACAGCATCGCGCGGCGCAGATCACCCAGCGCCAGATCGCGCAGATCATGCCCGTCAATCGACACCCGCCCGCCATCGGGATCGATCATACGCACCATCAGATCCGCCATGGTCGACTTGCCCGCCCCGCTTGGCCCAAGGATCGCGCAAAAGGCGCCCGCCGGTATGACGAAATGGGCGTCGCGAAGCACCGGATTGCGACCGTGCGACAGCGTGACATGTTCAAACCGAATCTCGCGCGTAATGGCGTTAAGGGGATGCGGGTTTTGCGCCTCATCCACCTCCGGCTTTGTGTCCATCAATTCAAAGATGCGGGCCAATGCCACCCGCGTTTGGGCCAATGTGGCGGAAAGGCCGAGCAGACCCTGAATGGGCGCAAAAAGCCGCTGCTGATAGGCCAGAAAGGCAACCAGCGTGCCGATTGTCATGCGCCCTGCGGTGATCTCATAGCCGCCCCACAGCATCGCCCCTGCGGTTGATGCGCTGAGCAAAGTTCCCGGAACAGCGCCAGAGAGGAAAGACGTCACCTGCATCCGCAACATGGCGCGCACAAAACCACCATTGGCGGTCGCAAATCTTTGACGCTCACGCTGCTCCGCGCCCAGCGCCACGACAGTCCGCATGCCCATGATCGTATCGACCAGAAGGCTGCCGATATCGGCCCCGGCCTCGCGCATTTGCCGCGACAAGTCGGTCAGACGCTTTTGCGCGCGCAGGAAAGCCCCTACCGCCAGCGGCACCAGCACCACGCCCACAATGAACAGCCGCCAATCGAGCCATAGCATCAGCGCCACACTGCCGATCAGGAACAGCAGATTGGCCAGCGCGGCCAGCAGCGTATCGCCCGCCACGCGTTGAATGTCCGATACGTCGCTGTTAAGGCGGCTCATCAAATCGCCAAGGCGGAAGCGGCCAAAGAAGCGGGGCGACAGCTTTTGCAAATGCGCCAGCACCGCGACGCGAATGTCGAACAGCATCGCCGCCGAGAGCGAGACATGCAGCCAACTGGCCAGAATATTCAGGACATAGGAGCCGACCGTGGCGCCAAGCATCAATCCGGCCACTTGCCACAGCACGTTCATGTCGTGGCGCATCAGCGCGCCATCGATCATCAGCTTGGAAATATAGGGTTGGGCCAGGCTCAATCCCGTTGCCGCCAGACTGACCAGCACGACTGCGGGCAGGCGCGGAAGATAGGGCCGCAAATAGGGCCATAACTGTTTATAGGCGGACCATGGGGCAGGAGGTGGAGAGGCGTGTACGGCGTTATGCGGCGCGTTCAGGTCGCGGCCTCCCGTTCGATCAGTTGAAACCCGCGCAACAGATAGCGCGGCTCTGGCAAATGCGCCAGTTGTTGTGTGGTCCACGCATAGCCTTGGGACAGCGCGGCAACCTGTTCCCGCCACCATGGCGTATCGCCGCCTGTGGCATAAAATTGGCCCGAAATCTGGATATGTCGGCGCAGCGAAGCGGTCAGCATGGAATGGTAATGCGTCGCCAGCGCATCACGATCACCCCGATGGGCGATGACGGCGGCGGCAAGGATCGCCTCGCGCACGGATTGCGCGCTGCCATCGCCGCAGATCGGGTCAAACGCGATGGCCGACATGCCGCAGGCCAGCCAGTCCGGCCCGGCAAGGCGCGCCAGTTGCCGCGGGGCGGTTTCAAATCCGGGCGAACTTTCCCCCAATCCGGCAATTTGCGGAGCCACCAAAACGCTGTCTTCGAGCAATTTTTCGAGCGGCGCGCCAACGCCCAGCAGCCAGCAGTCCTTCGGCCCCGAAGGGATCAGAAACAGCCAGCCCCGCGCCACAGCCTCGACATGGCAACAGGCATGATCGGCCCCGGCGCGAAGCAAGATGCGTGCCGCCATGGCCCGCCTTTGGCCAAAGCGCATCAGGTTTTCTTCGGGAAAGGGCGGGGCGCAATGCAGCGTCATGGTGGGCGCAGCGACATCCCCATCCGCCACCAGTTCACCGCCCAATGCCGAAATCAGGTCATTTTCCGAAACCACCACCGCGCCATGCGGCATGGTGACCGCATCGCCGCCCCAACGCACCACGCGGGTGGTGATGCGGTGATGTTGCGCAAACAGATCCTGACGGCCAAAGGCATCGCGGATCAGGCCGAGCGCCGCATCGGAAAGCATGATAACCGGCACGGGTGAACGCCGTACCGGTTCATGCGCAATCGCAAATCCGTGCGCGCGCAGCAGATGCGCGGCGCAAGCCCCTGCCAACCCACCGCCACGCACCAATATGCTTTGGCTTGAGGACGTCGGCGACAGGGGCTCCTCCTGCAACATGGGATTATTGCGCGAAAACCATGCCCGCCATCGTGGCGTCAGCGTCCAGGTTCCACGTCTTGTCCCATTTCAGCGTCTTGGCGTCATAGACTTCGATGTCATAGCTGGCGCCATAGATGTAGAGCTTCTTGCCATCGCTCGACATGCCGAACTGGAAACGAGAACGGCACGGGAATTCGGCTTTGTCCACGACCTTGTTCGCGCCAAGGTCAAAGTGCCAGAATTCACAGCGCTTATTGCCGGTCGTGCCCTGGGTGGTGACGGTATAGCCGTCCTTGCCATCGGGCGTGATTTGCAAACCCGCCATCTGATACGGGGCCGGGCCGATGGGGGTGAAATCAAAGCTCTTGGACGCCAGCTTGAAACGGCCGATGCCAAAGATCTTGTTGTGAATATACGGGTCGGCTGCGGTGAACAGCGAGACATATTCGTCATTGTTGCGCAGCAATTCCACGCCGCCGCCAAAGCTGTTCTGCTCCAGCCCCGACCCTTCGGGCTTGGCCATGTCGATGCGATCGACGACCTTGAAGTCCGAAGTGTTGAGGATGATCACCTTGTCGCGGAACAGATAGAGCAGCTTGCCATCGGGCGAGACCATCATATGTGCGCGCGCGGCGTTGAGCGTATTGTCCTCGTCGGGCAGGTCGACGGTCTTGACCACCTTCTTCTGCGCCAGATCGATGGTGGCATATTGCCACTTGCTCACCTTGTAACGATCCACCGCTTTGTCGATGGTCATCATGATGGTGTAGTAATATTTGTTCGAAGGATCGGGCACGCCGCCGGTAAAACGATATTTCGTCGTCGGCGTGTTCAGGCTGAACTTGTTGATCACCTTGCGCGTCGCGGCGTCGAGAACTTCGATCCCGCCGGTCGTGTTGGTGGTCACATAGATCCGCTTGTGATCATTCGACATGCGCAGGTTGGTGGGCAGGCCCGTATCAAGCTTGATATGCTCGTTGATCTTGCCTGTGGCTTCGTCCACCACAAACAGCTTGTCGGGATAGGTGCCCATCACGATGGGGGCGGCGGTGGCGGCCACCGGCAGCGTGGCGAGCAAGGCGCCGGCCAAACGCCTCGAGAGGCGGAAAGAAATGCCAGAGCGAGAATACATCATGCGGCAGGCTCTTTCATAAGAAAGGTCGCGAGAATGACGGGAGCAGCGCGCGGCCCGGCGTAACCCGACCGCGCGCACCCCCTCATCACGGAAAGATGATGTCCAGGCTGCGCCAGTCCTTGGCCGCCGCCGAGCAATTGCTGGCCCAATCGGGCGAGTAATTGACGTGGTCGGGCACCTGAACCGGCCAGAAGCAGGTGACGTAACAGTCATAGATGTCACGTTCGACAGGCTGGCACAGGCCGGCGGTGCCGCCGCTGGCGTCCACTTCCCAACCGGGCGAAAAGGACAGGGTACAGCCCATCGGCACATGCGGGCGAACCTGTTGCAGGGCCACGACATCGTCCTGCATGGCCGCGGTTTGCGCGGTCACGCTTTCGTCAATCGCCTTGGCCTTCTGGTTGATGGGGCGCAAATGCTTCATGACAGGCCCTTTCTTTCGGCAAACTTTTCAAGGAATTCGGGATTTTGCACCGCCAGCGCCCCCTGAATTTTCAGGCAGGTGTCGGTCCATTCGCGGATCCAGTCGCAATAATGCAGATTGGCATGGCCCGTGTCGCCATAGCGGACAAAGGCTTCGTGATGGCATCCGCCCGCGCACAAAGGCCGGGCCCAACAGGACTGGCATTCATACTTGGCGCCGACATGACCCTTGGTCAGGAATTCGCCCTGCGCCTTGCGGTCGATACCCGATGAAACGTGGCCCATCACATGGCTGTCGGCATCGGTAAAGCGATGGCAGGGCGAGAGATCACCCGAAGGCGAGACGCCCAACAGGCCCAGACCCGCCCCGCAGGGGTGGCTCTTGTTGGTGCCCTGAACCAGTTCGCCAATGGTTTCCGATACGTTGGAAAAGCCGTGCATCCGGCCCTTCAACGCATAGTCCAGCCATTCGTCGGCCAGTTGATGGAACTGCTCCAGCACCGTCACCATGCCTTCTTCGCCCAGCGAATAGGCCTGTTCACCCGATTCCGTCACCGGAGCGAACCCGACTTCGTGGAAACCAATGTCTTCGCGCAGATGGCGGAAAATCTTGACCACATCGGTCACGCCCTGGCTCAGCGTCACGCGCGCCGTGATGGCGCGGGTGCGGTGGCGGGCGATCAGCTTGCGCAGCTTGGGCTCGATGACATCATAGCTGCCCTTGCCGCTTTTATAGACGCGGCGCTTGTCCTGCATCTCCTTGGGGCCGTCGATGCTGACCGTGACGCCGATTTGTTCGGTCGCCAGAAACTCGATGATCTCGTCGGTCAGCAGCGTGGCATTGGTGGTCAGGCTGAAGGTTATGGTGCGACCCTGGGCCGTGGCCTGATCCGTGGCATAGGCGACGACTTGCCGCAAAAGCGGAAAGTTCATCAAGGTTTCGCCGCCAAAGAAGGTAATATGCACCGCCGGGCGACCGCCCGATTGTGCCAGCAGCAGATCGACCGACGCTTTGGCTGTATCGATCGTCATATACTTGGGCTTGCCATTGGGCGTGGCAATCTTGTCCGCGCCAAATTCATAGCAATAAGTGCAGGCCAGATTGCACTGGTTTGTGATGTTGAGCACCAGTGCCTGAAGCGGATAATCGCCCTCCGGCTTGGCCGGGGCGGGGGGCGCGACGGTCTGATCCGAAACGATCACGCGGGCAAGGCGAAGCTCGCGCACCAGATCCTCGGCATCCACCGCGCTGTAACCCGACGCGGTCAGAGCGGCGATCAGATCAGCATGGGCCATTTCGCCTGCGTCCAGCATGGCCAGCACTTCGCCCACCGCACCGTCGAGCGCAAAGATGGCGCCCGCCGAAACGAGGTAGATGAAATCCTGACCCTGGGCGTCAAAGCGGTGGACTTCGCCGCTGCGATAGGTGTGGTTCAAAGGAACGCTCACTGATTCACCTCCGGCTGATCCCAGCGCTTATAGGCAGGCACGGTGACGACCATAAAGGCCTTGGCGGTCAGGGGCTTGCCATCGGCGCCCTTTTCCGTCTTGGCGGTCGCGGTCACCCAGACTTCGCCATAATTGTTGCGGTTCCATTTACGTTGCGGATTGGGGCCATCGATGTTGGGCGTGAAGAAGCCAGCGGTCGAAAGCTTGCCGACGAAATTCACGTCATCATCGTAATAGACCGAGGGGAATTCACCCATCGAGAAACTGGCGTCGATGGGCCCAACCGCCACGTCATCGGCGGTGCCTGCCTTGCCGTCGGCGCCCTTGTCATAACCAATGGCTTCGAATTGCAGGTATCCCTTGGGGTGCTTCTCGCTGCCACCCAGACGCGCCAATGAGGTTTCCGGCGTGACCTTGATGTAATCGACCTTTTTATAGATCGGCAGCGCCTTTTCCAGCACCGCGCCGCCAATGGCCACATCATGCGCGCCCACCGTGGCATCACCCGCCACATCGACGCTCAGCACGATCTCATCGGCGCTGGCCGACACGATCTTTTTCGCTACGACGCCCTTGCCCAGCGTGATGTCCGACAGGGCCAACTTGGTGGGCAGTTTGTCACCGATAATGTGCAATTCGGCGCCCGCCGTGCCCACCTTGACCGCGTCGGGCGTGACGCTGGCGATGGTTGGTTCGGCGGTGGCGCGGGTCAGTTTGACGTCAAAGCCGAACTCTTCATACGCGCCCCAATACCAACGACCGGCGGCCGACTTCTGATCGGGGGCGAACCACATGGTTTCGCGGGCTTCATGCGCCGGAGCGTCCGGGGCGGTCATGTCGCCCGTGCCCTTGGACTTGCCGCGCCATGAATAGCCCGAATAGACGATGCCCGTCCCCGTGCGGGTCAGGATCGAGCCATCCTTCAAAGATTTCAACGTGATCGTGGTGGTAAAATCATCGCCTTTGGGCGCGATCACCATGGAACCGGCATAGCGACCCTTGCCCGGCAGATCGGCGGAAACCAGCCATTTGCCCGACAGAGCGGCGGGGCGCATACGCGCGCTCCACGATGCCCATTCGGCCGAATGCAGCGGGGCGGTCTTGCGCATATATTCCAGCGCGACTTCGCCCGGCGTCGGCCCCTTGGATGCCGGTGCGCCGTAACCTTGCGGCATGCCATGTTCGTCGACGCCGCGGCGATATTGCACCTCGGCCTGCGAATAGAGCGCGACGTGGAATTCCTGAAGCAGCTTCCATTCATTGGCCGACCGGCGCCAGCTCAAAGGCTGTGCAAAAGCGTGGCACGAGGCGCAGGCCGCACGCACGGTTTCATTGGGAATGTTGGTTTCATCCAGCACCCGCTTTTCGGTCAGATACATGACCGGCTTTGCCTCGTCCGGGGCCAGACCATGGCTGGCCGAGAGCGAGCGGATGACCTTTTTGGCGTCCTCGGCGGTGATGACCAGACCGTTGAGCTTAACCATGCGGTGGATCGCCTGTGCCCACCCTTCGGGCGTGGTGCGCATCCACGAAATGCGCGACAGGTTGCCCTTGCCGTCATTGGTGTGGCACGCGCCGCATTTGTCGATGACCAGCTTGTCGGTGACGGGAATGCCCGCTTCCTTCTCACCGGCCTGTTCGTCGGCCTGTGCCACGGCGGGGGCTGCGCCATGCAGAACCGCCATGCCCAAAGCCGTTGCGGTCAGCCCTAGCAGGGCCAGGCGACGACGCGCCCAAAGGCCGGGTGTCGATGGCGCGGTGGCGCCGTTATCCGAGGGATCGGACGGGAAGGCCATATCGTAAAATTCCCCCCAAGCTGGAATTCGCAAGCTGAAAGACTGTCGCGATGAATCGCCGCTTCGAGGGAAAGATTGGACGGGTGTCAAAATTCGTTCAAGCGCCTTTTCTCCTGATACGCAGTTTGGCGCAAACCATGCCGAACAGCCCAAAAAAACGTATGGCCCGCCCCGTCTGCAAGGGGGATTTTGAAGTGTTCTGATCAGTCTGCGTCAACGTATGCGGTCTCATGGGTGACCCCATGGCCAAGATGGACATCCGCACGTCTGGAGCCACAATAAAGACGCCGGCAACGAGTGCCATTTTTTTGGCCGGGCTTTCCAGACGCCGATCGACTGTCAGGCCATCTTCACGATCCTTCCTGCAAACATCGTTGGCCTATGCACGAAGATGCGTGCGGCCGATCCGGTTATGCCGCGACTGGGTAGCCGCGTTCGAACGTCGCGTCCTTGCGCAAGGCCGCCCATGCGATCCGCGCCAGCTTGTTGGCCAGCGCGACGACGATAGCATTGCGGTGGACTCCTCGCTCGATCATTCCTGTCAACCAGCGCCCCAACGGGGTCTCGCTTCGCGCCAGCGACGGCAATGCTGCTCGGGCACCGTGGATGAGCAAGGTGCGCAAGTAGGTGTTGCCTCGCTTGGAGATGCCGAGCAGCCGCGGCTTGCCGCCGGTAGTATGCTGACGGGGCACCAGACCGAGCCAGGCACCCAGGTCTCGGGCTTTGGCAAAGCTGCTGGCATCGCCCACGGCTGCAATCAGGGCAGTTGCGTTCAGCACCCCGACGCCGGGGATGGATGTGAGCCGCCGGGCAGCCGCGTCATTGCGCGCCAGCTCGACAAACTCGCCGTTCAGCGCTTCCACCCTGGTATCGAGTTCGCGCCATTCGGCACGCAGTTCGGCCACCAACTGGCGCAGACGCGGTGACAAGGTCGTATCCTCATCGGCCAGCAGGGCATCGATGCCGAGTTCCAGCTTGCGCCGCCCAACCGGGAAAATGGTCCCGCGCTCCAGCAGGATCGCCCGCAACTGGTTGGTCAGGCTCCTGCGCTCAGCCACCAGGCGCGAGCGAACCCGGTGGAGCGTCTGGATGTCCAACTGCTCCTGGGTCTTGAGTTCGACGAAGCGCATCGTTGGACGCGAGGCGGCCTCCGCGATCCCCTCGGCGTCGCGGTCATCGTTCTTCTGTGCTTTGACATACGGCCGTACGTACTCCGGCGACATCAGCCGGATCTCATGTCCGTGCGCGGCGAACAGGCGCCCCAGATAATGGGCACCGCAACATGCCTCCATCGCGACCACGCACACAGGAAGCTTGGCAACGTAGTCGACCAGCGTCTGGCGGCGCATCGACCTGCGTACGACGACAGCTCCCGCCGCATCCACGCCAACCACACTGCAGGCATTCTTGCCCAAATCAACGCCAAGGATCACAATAGACATCGGTCCGCTCCTTTCCTCTTCAAGCACCAGCATCATATCCGATGCCGGGGAAAAGGGGCGGGCCATCCCATAAAGCCCGCCCCACGCTTGGTTTGGGGCGGGCTTTTACGTTTTGTAATTCAAGGAATTCAGGTCAATTTCAGCGGCAAATCGCGCAACCTCTTGCCCGTTGCCGCATAGATCGCATTGGCCAGCGCCGGGATCACCGGAGGCAGCGAAGGTTCACCAAGGCCCGTTGGCGGATAATTGGTTTTAAGGAACTCGACCGCAATTTCACGGGGCGCCTGCTCCATGCGGATCAAGGGGAAGTCGCCAAAGCTTTCGGCCTGAACCACGCCTTTGATCTGTTCGATCTTCTGTTCGATCAAGGCTTGCCCGATGCCTTCGTTGACGGCGCCCTGCACCTGATGGCGGGCGTTGATCGGGTTGATGATCTGGCTGCCAATGTCGCCGCATGCCCAAACCTTGTCCACGCGCACGGTGGTGGCGTCGGTCAGGGTGATATCGACCACTTCGGCGAAGTAGCCGCGATGACAGAAGTAGAAGCCAAAGCCGCGCCCGCGCTTTTCACCCTTGGCGCCGGGGGCCAGTTTGCCGCCTTGCCAATTGGCCATTTTGCACACGCCATCGATAACGGCGCGGGCGCGGCCCGAATGCATGATCGGGCGGCCCGGCACGACCGGCAATTCACGCGGCGCGCCCAATGTCCTGCGCATCAATTCGGGCAGATCAATCCCGGCGGCTTCGGCCAATTCGTCCATAAAGCTTTGATAGACAAAGGCCATGGCGTTGGATGTCGGCGCGCGCAACCATCCCGTCGCCAGATTGGTGGGTAGATAGGTGACGCCGATTTCGGAATCGGCCAGAACATTGACCGGAAATTCGAACGGGCTCATTTCCGCCGCGCGGATCGGTTTCCCATCCTTGCCAAAGCTGACGAAATGATCGCGGAACGCCACCAGATCGCCCTTGGCGTCCAACCCTGCGGTAAAGCGGTGCCAGCCTGCGGGGCGATAGTAATCGTTGCGCAGATCGTCGGTGCGGTCGAACAGGATCTTGACCGGCTTGCCCGGCATGGCCTTGGCCACTTGGCCCACCATGACCATATAGTCATTGAGCAACCGTCGCCCAAATCCGCCGCCGATACGCGTCTGGTGGATGGTGATATCCTCGCCCTTCATGCCCAACATGGCGGCGGTATCATTGCGGCCATTGTTGGGGGCCTGACTGGGCGCCCAGATTTCCAGCTTGCCATCGACCCAGCGGCCCGTGCAATTTTGCGGCTCCAACGTGCCATGGGCAAGGAAGGGATAGGAGTAGTCGGCGCTGACCGTCTTGGCGGCTTCTGCCAAGGCTTTGGCCGCATCGCCATTCTTGGCATGGGCCACCTGCGGCCCGGCGATAAAGGCGGCGGCGGCGGCCTTGTCGTAACCCTCGGTTGAGAAGCCGACTTGGGCTGCATCGTCCCACGTCACTTTGACGGCATCGCGCGCGGTCTTGGCGGTCCACCAACTGTCGGCGACGACAACCAGCGTGTCGAATTTGCCGGGAGGCACCGAATTGCTATTGACCGGTACCACCGCCAACACGCCCTTACGCTTCAGCGCTGCGCCGGCGTCATGGGCGGCGATGGTGGCGCCATGGGCAGGGGCCTTGATAATCGCGCCATGCAGCAGGCCCGGCATATCGACGTCAATGCCGAACAGGGGCTTGCCCCGCGTGATGGCCACCGTGTCCACGCCGACTTTGGATTGCCCGATGATGGTAAAACGCGAGGGATCTTTCAGCGCGACCTTGGCCAGATCGGGCGCGGTTTCGCCCGCCGCGCCGCGCGCAAAGGCGGCATAGGGTGCGCTGCGTCCCGATGCCGCATGGGTGACTTTACCCGCCGCCGTGGTCAGTGTGCCAACCTCGACACTCCATTCCTTGGCCGCCGCGTTCAGGATCATCGCCCGCGCCGCTGCGCCGACTTGCCGCATGGGCAGCCAGTTGTTGGGCGTCGAATTCGACCCGCCCGCGCTTTGCACGCCAAACACCTTGTCATTGGCAAGGGTGGATTCGATCACCACCTGATCCCACGCCAGATCGAGTTCCTCGGCAATCAGCATGGGCAGCATGGTGCGCACACCCTGACCAATTTCCGGGTTTTTGGCGCCGATGGTCACCTTATTATCCGCGCCGATGCGGATAAAGGCGTTGAGCGGCGTTTGCGCCAAAGCCGCCCCCGGCGTATCGGCCAGCGCGACATGCGCCTCGAACGCCAGCGCGCCTGCGCCAACCAGCGATGCGGCCATAAAGGCGCGGCGGTCCAATGCCGGGTTGATGGTGGGGGCGCTCATGCGGCGTCTCCCGTCACATCGGCCATTCCGGCCGCTTTCCTGATGGCGCGACGGATGCGCAAATAAGTTGCGCAGCGGCACAGGTTGCCATTCATGCCCGCATCGATCTCCTCATCACTGGGCTTTGGGTTGGCCAGCAAGAGCGCGGTGGCCGAAAGGATCTGCCCTGCCTGGCAATAACCGCATTGGGGCACGTCGATCTCCTGCCACATCTGCACCAGCTTGGCGCCTTGGGGCAGGGCGCTGGCGCCCTCGATCGTGGTGATCTTGTGGCCGGCTGCTGCTGAAATCGGGGTTTGGCATGAACGCACCGCCTGACCGTCGAGCAGGACCGTGCAGGCCCCGCAAAGCCCCTGACCACAGCCGAACTTGGTGCCCGGCATCTTCAATTCCTCGCGCAGCACCCAGAGCAGCGGCTTGTCCGCATCGGCGGCCACGCTCACGGGCTTGCGGTTGATGGTCAGGGCGTATTTTCCTTGGCTCACGGTTCAAGGCTCCAGCTTGGGCTTACGTCGGTTGCGGGCCGGGCGCATCGCGCACAGGTCTGCGGGTCAGGCAGGCGAAAGAACGCCGCGCAACAAAACCTGCGCCTCTCCCCTTGCGGTGATACTGGACGTGCTTCAAGATTTCGTCAAGCCGGGTGGCTGTGAAGGTTGCATCATGTGCAAGCCGGTGGCATGGCGCCGCCAGGAGAAGGAAGCCCCATGGATCTATCGGAAGACATCGTCAGCACCGCGCGCCCCGGCACCTATTCGCGCGGGACCGAGACGGTGGATGCGATCCTGAAGGCGGCTCTTTCGGTGTTGATCGATGAGGGTGCGGCGGCTTTCACGATTCGGCGCATTGCCGCGGCCTGCGGGATGAAGGTGGGCAACGTCTCCTATCATTTTCCGCGCAAGGAAATGCTGGTCCAGGTGTTGCTGGATGAATTGCTGGCCAATTATGAAAAGGTGTTGGAGGATCGCGTCCGCCAGCCCGATCTGACCACGGAAGAGCGGTTGCGGCTGCTGATCGTGATCTGTCTGGAGGACATTGCAGGCAAGCGCACCACGCGCCTGTTTACCGAACTGTGGGCGCTGGCCAATCACAATGAATTCATCGCCGACCGCGTGCGCGGGTTCTATCAACGGGTGCATGATTTCATTGGCGAATATGTTGCGGTGCTGAACCCGGCCCTGTCCGAGGATGAGGTGCGCACCGTTGCCATCTATATCAGCGCCAGCATGGAAGGTTCGACACCTTTCCTTGGTTTTGAAAAGCCTTGGGCCGACCGGATGGTGGCCTATACGTCAATTGCCGCCCATGCGCTTGTTTCACTTGCCAAAACGATCACTTCGGCAGAGATTGCCGGGATAACAAGCCAGGCGGCCTGATCCGTCGGCGCCTTCCAACGCAGGAACCAGCCCGTTGCGATTGTTCGCGGCGGGCAAAGGGGGTTTGCCATGCGTTTGGGACTCATGCTTGGAAATCGGGTTGCGCCACAAGTGGGCTGGCGATGGGCGCGCGGTTGCGCCTTGCCGGTGGCTGCGGTGCTGGGCTGTGTTCAGCCTGCGATTGATCCGGTTTTCCTGACGCTGCTTTCCTCGGCCACGGGATTGGACGCGGGGCATCACGGTTGGGTTGTGGGCATGACCCAGACGGCTTCGGCCCTCGCGGCGCTATGTGTTTGGTGGCTGGGGCCAAGGATGCCGATGCGCGCGGTGATCGTGCTGGCGCTGGGGGCGATGATGGCGGCGTTTCTGTCGCCACTTGCCTTGGGCCTGCCGGGCGTTCTGGCGCTGCGCGCGATGTATGGGTTGGGCATGGGGGCGGTTTATGCGCGCGCGATGGGCGGCTTTGCGTCCCGGCGGCCAACGGGTGCCTATGCGATTGTTTTGCTGGTGCAATTGATGCTGGCCACCTTGCTGTCGCTGGTCCTGCCGGAAATGGCGGGGCGGATGGGCGCGGGGGCGGCTTTGGCCTTTCTGGCGCTGGTGCCTCTGGGCGCGGTTCTGGCCTTGAGCGTGGCGCCCGATGAAGGCGTGGTGAAAGTCAGGTCTATGGCGCAAGGCGACACCACGCCGCGTGCGGGCTGGGCTTTGGCATGGGCCAATTTCTGGTTCATTTGCGCGACGATGATGGTGTGGAGCCTGTCAGGCGCCTTGGCGGTTCAGGCCGGGCACAGCGAAGGGCTGATCGGGCGGGCGGTGGCTATCGGCTCGCTGGCTGGCGCGGCAACGGCTATTGCGGTCATGCGCGAGGGTTTGCGGGTGCCTTTGCCGGTGACGGCCTGTCTGGTGGGGGCGGCTTTGCTGGCGCCGCTGTTCCTGACCCGGCCGGGGGACGCTTCGGGCTTTGTGCTGGCCATGGTCTTGCTCAATATCGGATCGACGGCGATCATCATCCGATGCTCGGGATTGGCCAGCGCGCTGGGACTGGACCCAAGGTTTCGCGTCTTTGTCGCGGCGACCCATAATCTGGGGATGAGCGCCGGGCCGGCGCTGGGATCGGGCATGTTGTGGGTCTTGCCGGACGGTGGATTGTTGTTGGGCGCAGGGTTTGCGGTGGTGGCCGGTGTTCTGGCCGTGATTGTGGCATGGGTCTGGCCGGGGGCAAAGGAAGCGGGTGGTTTACGCCATTATGCGCATTGGGCAGGGCGTTGCTCTGAATCGGCGCGTTTCGTGTCATTTGCGCGCGATAAGGGGCTTGATTAAATTTTGACGCTCGTCCAACCTTTGCGAGTCTGATGCATCGCCGGGGGGATAGGCGCGGGGCAGAACACATTGCGATGCCCGCCAGTTTCCGCCGCAAACAGATTACTTTCAAGGAGGGTTACGGCCAGATGTCTCGCCAAACTTCGCAAGCTTTCGCCCTTCGCGCGGCCTGTCTGCTGATGGCCGGTGCGGGGCTGGCCATCGGGGCGGCAGGCGTCGCGCCTGCGGCTGTTCCGACCGAGCCGGAAACCGCCACGGTCGCCACGTTGCCCGCGCCCAGCCCGAAATGGTTCTATGTACGCGGCGGGTTTGATAGCGCAGGCACGCAGATCGTGGACAGCACCACCGGCAAGATGGTGGGCATGGTCGATACCAGCCGTTCCTCTGACATGGCCATCGATCCGGCGGGCAAGTTCTATTACGTGTCCGAAACCATCTGGTCCAAGGGCAATCGCGGGACGCGTCAGGATCTGTTGACCATCTATGATGCCAACAGCCTCAAGCTTCAGACCGAAGTGACCTTTCCGGGCCGCCTGATCATTGGCGCGCAGGTCAACAATTTCGCGCTCTCCGAAGATGGCAAGAGCGCCTATATCTTCAACCTGACCCCGGCGGCTTCGGTCAACATCGTCGATCTGGTCAAGCGCAAGTTTTCGCGCAATGTGGAATTGCCGGGCTGTGCCGGGCTGATGCCGATCCCCGAAGGACTGGTATCGGTCTGTTCGGACGGTTCGCTCGCCTCGCTTAACCTGAGCGGGGGCAAGGCGGAGATCACCCGCAGCGCGCCGTTTTTTCACGCCACCAATGATCCGGTGTTTGACGCCTTCAATTACTCGATCAAGCGCAAGGAAGCTGTGTTCATCAGCTATACCGGCCTGATCTATACCGCGAAAATCGGTCTGAAGCCGGAAATCGCCGTACCCTTTTCCATTCAGGCCGCCGCCGGCCTGCGTCCGGGCGATACCAAGCCGCTTGATGTGAACTGGCTGCCTGGCGGGCGTCAGCTGACCGCGTGGCATCATGCCAGCAACCACCTTTATGTGCTGATGCATATGGGCGAATTCTGGACGCAGAAGGATCCGGGCGAGGAAATCTGGGACGTCGATTTGGCCACGAAGAAGGTGGTCAAGCGTTTCCCGCTGGAAGATCACATCGACAATATCGCAGTGACGCAGGGCGACAAGCCCAAGCTGTTCATCAACACCATGCGCAATGATGGCTATATCCTCGACCTGTCCACCTGGACGCTGGGGCCAAAGATCGGCCAGATCGGCGGGGGCATTATCGGCACGGTGGAGACGCCCTGATGCAGGCATCGGCCATGCTTCTGTCGGTGGTGATGCTGGGCTTTGCTCTGGGGGTGGGGCTGATCTTCACCTTTGCCGGGGTGAGCCATTGGCGCCATCGCCGCCTGTTGTCGGGCGTGGTGGCCAATTATCGCTTGCTGCCTGATGGAATGGTCAATCCGGTTGCGGCGGTGTTGCCTTGGGCGGAGTTGGCGCTTGGTCTGGGGTTGCTTCTGTCGCCCGTCATGCCGGTTCTGGGCCGGGGTGCAGACTTGGTCGGGGGCGCAGTCCTGCTCCTTTTTGGCTGGGCCATGGCGGTGAACCTGCGGCGCGGGCGCGGGCATATCGATTGCGGTTGCGGTCATGCCGAATTGCGTCAGCCGTTGAGCTGGATGCTGGTCATCCGCAATATTGCGCTGGCGCTGCCTTTGCTGGCTCTGGCGGTGTCGGGGGCGGAATTGCCCGGCGGCATGGCTTTGCTCGCGGTTCTGGTTGCGGCGCTGGCGGTCTGGTTGGGCTATCATCTTTTCAATGCACTGGCGGCGCTGCAATCCAGCCCGCTTTCGGCCACTTTGCTTCCCACTCGGAGATAAGAGAATGATCCTTTCGCTGGTCATTTCACAGGTTGTTTCGTGGCTGGTCATCGCCGGTCTGGTGGTGGCGCTGCTGGCGCTGGCGCGTCAGGTGGGGGTCTTGCACATGCGGGTGGCGCCGGCGGGCGCGTTGACCACGGCGGGTGGTCCCGCTGTCGGTTCGGGCAGTCCGGTGATCGAGGCTAATGACATCAATGGCCGCCATGTCCACATCGGCGGCCCGGCCAAGGACAAGCCGCTGCGCCTGTTGATGTTCGTTTCGGCCATGTGCCCGCTGTGCAAGGGGCTGATCCCCGTCGCCAAGAGCTTTGCCAAGGATGAGCGTCTCGATCTGGCCTTTATCGGTGACGATGATGTGGCGGTCCAGCGCAAGCTGATCGCGCAGCAGGGGCTTGAGGCTTATACTTTCGTCAACGGCCCGGATGTGGGTCAGGCTTTCGCCGTGGGCAAGCTGCCCTATGCGGTGTTGATGGATGCCGATGGCGTGGTTCTGTCCAAGGGGCTGGTCAACAGCCGCGAGCATCTCGAAAGCCTGATCATCGCGCATGAAATGGGCGTGAAGAGCGTGCAGGACTACATCGCCTCGCTCAAGGTCGTTGGCTGAGGCCGTTTTTTTAGATTTTCAGCTTCCTACGGGGGTTTGCCGATGAAACTGTTCAATCCCGATGCCGCCGCCGAAAAGCTGCTGCGCCGTTTTGCCGGCGGCACGTCGCGCCGGGGTATGCTGGCCCGGTTGGGCACGGCGCTGGTCGCGGCGCCTGCTTTCCCGCTCTTGCCCGTCAGCCGCGCCGGTGCCGCCAAGCCCGATCGCAGCCCGGAGGCCAAGACCAATTTCGCCCGAAAGGCGCAAACGGTCGATGACACCAAATGCGATTACTGGCGCTATTGCGCGATCGACGGGGCGCTGTGTTCGTGCTGTGGCGGTGGTATCCACACCTGCCCGCCGGGGGCGGAATCCTCGCCGGTGTCGTGGGTGGGCACCTGTATCAACCCGGAAGACGGCAAGGCCTATATGATCGCCTATCGCGATTGTTGCGGCAAGCCGATGTGCACCCAGTGCATGTGCGACAATCAGGATCGTGAAACGCCGCTTTACGTGCCCCAGCTCAACAACAACATCATCTGGTGCTTTGGCACACAGAGCATGGAATATCACTGCTCGACCGCGGTGATGGTTGGTCCGGCCTGAGGATCGGGCGGGTGAAGATGTTCAAATGGATCGGCGCTGGCTCGTTGCTGGCGCTGCCTTTTTTGGCGGCGACGGTGGCGGCGGAGCCGGATGTGGCCAGAGGGATCAGCGATCCTGAACTGGCGCGGTCCGATTTTGTCGAACATTGTGGCGGATGCCATGGGCCGGATGGGCGCTCTGCGCCTGCTGCTCTGCCCGAATTGCGGGGCAGGGTGGGGTGGCTGATGTGCACGCCGGGCTCGCGCGCCTATCTGATCCGTCTGCCCAATATCGCGCATAGCCGGATCGCCGATAATGCCGAACTGGCCGACATGCTCAATTACATGATCTTTGTCGTGGGCGAACATAGCGCGCCGGTCGGGACAAAGCCCTTTACCGCCGAGGAAGTGACGCGCGAGCGGGCGCATCCAATGGTGTCCGGTTCCCT
This sequence comes from Novosphingobium sp. 550D, assembly GCF_057401885.1. NCBI lineage: Bacteria > Pseudomonadati > Pseudomonadota > Alphaproteobacteria > Sphingomonadales > Sphingomonadaceae > Novosphingobium > Novosphingobium sp. 550D. Next base: position 1,860,036 of record NZ_CM171613.1, read on the forward strand.
GACCGCTGAACGTGCGAAGCATGTGTCCGAAGCCATTCGGCAGTGTCATGCGCCCGTTTCTTTGCGGCTGAATTATCCGGGTGAGAAGAAGAGTTAGGGTTTGCCTCCGGCGGGCAAAGGGCGGGGGCCCTTTGCAATCCCGATATGGGGTGGCGCATCGTCTGCCGGGGTGGTGGTGATAAAATGAAAGCCTGCGGCGCGGAGAGGCCTAGCCCCAAAGCGCCGCAGGCTTTTAAATTTGAACGCTGCGCAGATCAGATTCCGCCGAACCCATCACGCAACAATGACAGTATCGGGAGCGCGAGGGTCTAGACCCTCGCATCATCCCTTACCCCTTAAAACGCGTGATCGATCAACACAGCCACCTGATAGAACACCGCACCGACGATCGCGGCCGCCGGAATGGTCACCAGCCATGCCACAACCAGACGCTGCGCCACGCCCCAGCGGACCGCGCTGGTGCGCTTGGCGGCGCCGACGCCCATGATGCAGCCGGTGATCGTGTGGGTGGTGGAAACCGGAATACCGAAAGCCGTGGCGCCAAACAGCAGCAGCGAACCGCCCATCGAGGCGCAGAAGCCCTGATGATGCGACAGCTTGGTGATGCGGCTGCCCATGGTTTCGATGATTTTCCACCCGCCCGACAGCGTGCCCAGACCCATGGCGACATAGCAGCCGATCACGACCCAGCCCGGAACGTGGAAGCCACCTTCGAGCATACCCTGTGAATAGAGCAGCACGCTGATGATACCCATGGTCTTTTGCGCGTCATTGGCGCCGTGGCCCAGTGAATAGGCCGCGGCCGACACCAGATGGAGTTTCTTGAAGACGCCTTCCGCGCTCTTGGCGGTGGCCTTCATGAAGATCCACGAGGTGATCATCATCAACGTCATTGCCGCCATCATCCCCAGCAAAGGCGCCAGAGCGATGAAGGAGGTGGTCTTGATGATCCCGGCCCACACGACCGCATTGGTGCCCGCATGCATCACGCCGGAACCCACCAGACCGCCGACCAGCGCGTGGCTGGACGAAGACGGAATACCCTTGATCCAGGTGAACACGTTCCACGCCATCGCGCCCACCAAGGCGCCGAAGATGACATGCGGCGTCACCACATCCTTGTCGATGATGCCTTTGCCTACGGTTTCGGCGACCTTGAGGCCAAAGAACCAATAGGCGGCAAAGTTGAAGAAGGCGGCAAACAGCACCGCCTGCACCGGCGTCAACAGTTTCGTCGACACCACCGTGGCGATGGAATTGGCCGCGTCATGCAGGCCGTTGATAAAGTCGAATGCCAGCGCCAGCGCCACAAGGGCGATGATCAAGGGCATGGCCACGATCACATGGTCCATGATGTATCAGCCTCCTTGGGCCAGTGATCTTAGGCGTGGTCGATCACGAGACCGTCGATCTCGTTGGCGACGTCCTCGAAACGGTCCACCACCTTTTCCAGGTGAATGTAGATTTCGCGCTGGATGAAGAAGGTCAGCGGGGCGCTCTGGCCATGCTGCTTGAAGGTCTTTTTCAGGCCCTTGGCATGGATTTCGTCCGACTGGCCTTCCATCTGCACGATACGCCCGGTCAGCTCATGCAGGCGCGCCGCATTGGCGTGGACATTGCGCAGCAGCGGCATAGCTTCGGCCAGAAGGCGCGAGCAATCGACGATGATGGCGGCCATGTCGCGCATTTCCTGCTCGAACTCGGTCACTTCATACAGGCTGACCGCGCCGGCGGTCTGCTGCATCTGGTCGATCGAATCGTCCATCGAACTGATCAGGCTGGTGATCGCGCTGCGGTCGAAAGGCGTCAGGAACGTCTTGCGTACCGTGGTCAGCACGTCGCGCGTGATATTGTCGGCTTCTTCTTCGCGCTCGACAATCTCGCGGATATGTTGGTTCATGCCGGCGCCGCCCTGAAGCAGGCGGGCCAGAGCGTCGCTGCCAGCGGTCAGCGTGGCAACATGGGCTTCAAACAGCGCGAAGAAGTTGCCCTGCTTGGGGAGCAGCGCCTGAAACCAGTGAAACATTCGAACAGTTTCCCTCATCAGTGCCAGACTGCGGCCCACGATTGGCTTGCCGGACGAATCGGCAAAGTCGGATGGCCTAAACCGGACCATCAGCGCGCGCAGTTCTGGCTCATCAACAAGGCCCGCCGCTTCGGAAAGCGGGAACCATTGCCGTGTCCGCTGCCCTGCTTCGGGCCATTCGTCAAGTTCGGTTGTGACGGCCAACGGAAAAACCCTCACATCCACAAGGAGTGAGGCACCCGACTTTAACTGTTTGCGATACCGGTAATCGCCCAGAGGAACTGGGCAAATCGCGCCTTCCAGCCCTGCTTCCTCAAACGCTTCCTGCGCTGCGGCGGCATGGGCGGACAGACCCTTCATCGCATTGCCTTTGGGCAAAACCCAACGCCCGGTGCCCCGCGAAGTAACCATAAGTACCTCAACAGGCGCGTCGAGCGAATCACCAACGCGTCGATAGGGCAGGCTGGCGATCTGACGAATGGGTACTATCCTTGTCATTAAAATGAAACAATAGCCAATTTGCCATGTCTCATGAGGCTCTGATCCGAACCTTGTTTTAGCCTGCAAACCTTGCCAGACACAAGCGGGCGCTATTGGTGTTCACGCGGGATGGGCAGGAGGGCCGCCTGCAACACCTTCCACTGTGCGCCGTCCTCGACCATCGCGGCGCCTTTTTGCACCGCGCGATAGGCGTCCAGAACCTTGCGCCCCGCCTCGCTCAACCTTGCGCCGGAACGGGCCGCGCCATTGGGCATGGTTTCAACCAAGGGCTGCGCCCAGCATCGGTTCATCGCATCGACCAGCAGCCACGCCCGGCGATAGCTCATATCCATCTTGCGCCCGGCGGCGGAAATCGACCCGGTGGCATCGATGGCCTCCAGCAGGTCGGCCTTGCCCGGACCCATGGCGATTTCATCGCCGCACATCACGCGGACCGAAATTTTCAGGCGCAGGTTGGACTGGTTCATCGTAATACCTCTGCGCCGTCTTGCGTCAGGCCATGATGCGCGACAAGCCCCCTAGAGCGCTTTCCACCAGCCGGCACTGGCCTTTTCCCTCTCCAACCCTTCGCGTGCGCGTTCCAGCGCCGCATCGCGCCCATGGCTTGACATGCCCAACCCCGCGTCGAGTTGGGCCTGAAGGATCACCGCCTCACGCCGGGAAAGGTCGAGCAGGCGCGCGATTTTGGGGCCGGCCTGCACCGCGCTGGCTGTATCCTGAATATCGCCCAATGCGTCCTGAACCTGTTCCAAGGCTTCTTGATGCGCCCGCGCGACACGGCTTTTATCCAGCGGTTGAAAAAAACTGGCCGAGTAGCGCAGCTTCTTCACGTCCTTGCGCAGATCGTGCAGCGCGCCATCGCTCATGTGTGACAGGTGTTTGCGGGCGCCGCGAATGGCCTTGCGCTGATGTTCGATCATGCTGGCGGCCAAAGGTTCGACCGCCGCCCCGGCCATGGGAGAATTGAGATAGGCGCCCACCTCGAGCCACAGCGCAAAACGCAGCCACAGGCTTTGAAAACGATGCTCGCTCAGCGCTTGTTGCGCCCGCGCGGTTGCCACGGCCTCGGCACGCAGCAGCGCCTGGGGCGGTTCACCCATCCCGCGCGCCAACACATGCAGGTCACGGGCAGGCGACAGCAACAGCGCCACCTCATGCAATTCCTTGCGCAGGGCCTTGGCCTGATCATCCTGTGCCAAAAGGTCGCGGCCAAACAGGGACAAGGCCGCCCGCATTCGCCGGATTGCCACACGCAGCTGATGGATCGCGGCCGGATCACCGCGCGCGATGACCAGCCCCAGATTGCCCACCGCATGGACCAGAGCGTTCCAGCCTATCGTCTGAAAGGCGCGCCCGGCGCTCATCCCGCGCGTTACGGCGACGGTGGTGGCGGCGACGGCCTGCGGCCCGCTGCCCTTGGCCAAAGCCTGCGCCCGGTGCGCCTTGGTGCTGATCGACCAGCCCAGTTCCGGCCCCAGCGGCATTTCCAGCGCCACATGCAAAAGATCGGCCAGCCGCCCTTCGCACAATTCCAGTTCCAGTTCTGCAATGGGCTGCGGCGTTGCCCCGCCCGCACGGATTTCGCCCGTGTCAAAGGCCGCCTCGATCAAGGCCTTGCCACGATGCAGCAACCTTGCCTCGCGCTCGACCGCCAATTCGGCATAGGGGATCAGGCCGGAGCCTTTGCGCATTTGCTCCAGAGCTTTGGCTGCGGGCGCGGGAAATGCAGCGGGATCGGGTGTTTCGGCTTTAAGGTCGAGCGGTTGGTTCCATTCGCTGCGCTGCATCTGCCCCTTGCGGCCCAGCGCGATCTTTAACGTCTGTTCGCAACCTTTGGCACGGCGGCGCACCCGCAAACTGGCTTTGCCCGCGGCCAGCGCGCCATCGGCCGTGTCGAAATAGGTGGTGCGCAGGCTGTCACATTTTCCCGCCCCGGCCAACGCTGGGTGGTGCCGCAATTGTTCCAGCATCTTCGCGCTGGCGGCCAATTTGATTTCAATTTCTTCGGGCGCGGGATCGAGCGCTGCATCAGGCTTGGCGGCATCCTTCATGGCGTCAAGGGCACCGGTCTGGTTCATGCGATTTCCCTGGCTTTGGCGCGATCAGGATCATCCCATAGCACCGCCCATGGACCTGATCCAGCCAGCCTTGTTGATGAGGCGCATGTCGCGGCGCGATATGCTATGCAAAAGTCTGGCCATACAGCATAAAGGCGCATCCATGCCCGGTGAACAGGATCAGAGCGCGACGGTCGCCTTTTTACAGGCGCAGGGCGATGGTGTGGAAAGGATCGACACGCATGGCGCGATGATCTTTCTGGCGGGCGATCATGTTTTCAAGCTCAAGCGGGCGGTGGATCTGGGCTATCTCAATTTCGCATCGCTGGCGGCGCGAGAGGATGCTTGCCGCGCCGAATTGACGCTGAACCGGCGGACCGCGCCCGATCTCTATCTTGATGTTCGCTCCATTCGCGCCGGGACGGATGGCGCGCTGAACTGGGATGTTGGCGATGTGGTCGACTGGGTGGTGGTGATGCGCCGCTTTCCCGCAACGGACTTGTTGACCCATGTGGCCGAGCGGGGGGAACTGACCCAAACCTTGCTCCATGCGCTGGCCGATGGGGTGGCGCAGTTTCATGCGGGGGCGGAAATCATGCCTGTTGCCGATGGTGCGGGGCGGATGCGCGATGTGATCATGGGTAATGGGCGTTCGTTTGCGGCGGTCCCGACTGGATTGCTCCCCGCCGCCGATGTTGCGCGGTTGCAGGAGGCCACCTTGCATGAACTGGAAAAGGTCGCCGGCCTGCTCGACCAGCGCGCGCGGCAAGGCAAAGTGCGTCACGGGCATGGCGACCTTCATCTGGCGAATATCTGTTTGTGGCAAGGGCGTCCGGTTGCCTTTGACTGCCTTGAATTCAGCGCGGAACTGGCGACGACGGATCTGCTGTATGATCTGGCCTTTCTGTTGATGGATCTGTGGCAAAAGGGGCATGTTGGCGCAGCCAATCTGATCGCCAACCGCTATGCCGACCGCGTGGGGGAGGAGGATGGCTGGCCCGCCTTGCCGCTGTTCATGTCGGTGCGGGCGGCGATCCGCGCCCATGTCGGCGGGGCGACGGCCGCACGGATGACGGGGGCGGCGCGCGAGGAAAAGGCCGGGGAGGCGCGGGCCTATCTCGATGCGGCGCTGCAATTCCTGGCGCCCGCCGCACCGGCCTTGATTGCGGTGGGGGGATTGTCGGGGACGGGGAAATCGGCTCTGGCGGGCGCCCTTGCGCCGAAAATGGGCGCGGCGCCGGGCGCGCGTTGGCTGCGTTCGGATGTCATGCGCAAGGTTTTTGCCGGGGTCGCGCCCGAAACGCGCCTTCCCCCCCAATCCTATACGCGCGAGGCCAGCGCGCAGGTCTATGCCGCGATGACGGATCGTGCCCATGCCATGCTGGAAAGGGGATGGCCGGTGGTGGTCGATGCCGTTTTCGCTGCGCCCGACGAAAGGGCCGCCATCGAAGATATGGCGCGCAAGGCGAATGTCCCTTTCCTTGGCCTGTGGCTGGAGGCCGATGGGGCGGTGATGCGGCAAAGGGTCGATGCGCGGCGCGGCGATGCGTCGGACGCCGATGCGGGCGTGGTGGCGCGGCAAATGACCTATGATTGCGGCGACCTGTCGGCTTGGCGCAGAATTGCGGCGAATGGATCGCGCGATGCGGTGGTCGCACAGGCGCTTGCCGCCACACAGCACCTGTTCATCTTGCAAAAGTCATAAGTCTCACCAGATCACGTGACGGCGCTTCTTGCGCTTTATGGAGTGAGAAAGATGAAAAAGTCTGGCCTGTGGTTGTTGGCCCCTCTGGCCTTGATGATGGTTTCAGCGCCTGTTCTGGCCGCCGAACCCAGCGTGCGCGATGTCTATGCCACCGCCCGCGCCGGACAGGTGGACAAGGCCGTCACCATGATGGACGAGGTGTTGAAGGCCCACCCCAACAGCGCCAAGGCCCATTACGTTCAGGCCGAATTGATGGCCAAGCAGGGCCGCATTGCCGACGCCCGCACCCAATTGGCGGCGGCTGAAAAGCTGGCGCCGGGATTGCCGGGTATTCAGCCGCAATCGGTGGCCGCTCTCAAGGCCCAGTTGAACGGCGGGTCGGTGGGAAACGGCGCCGTCACCACGACTGAGGCCCCGCGCCCGGCGCAATCGCGCGGGATTTCGTGGGTTGGCATCGTGCTGATCGGCGCGCTGGTCTTTGGCGTGCTGGCCTTTTTCCGTCGTCGCAGCCGTCAGGCAGAGGCCTATAATGCGTCCATGGGCGGGGGGTATAACCCCAATGCCGGCCCGATGGGCTATGGCCCGCAGGGTGGCCCCGGTTTCGGTGGTCCCGGTTTTGGTGGTCAGGGTTACGGCGGCTATCCTCCGCAGCAGGGCGGCGGCATGGGTTCGTCGATCCTTGGCGGTCTGGCCACGGGCGCGGCGGCCGGTGCGGGTTTTGCCGCGGGTGAGAAAATCATCGACGGCATGTTTGGCGATCACAAGGATGAAACGCGCCGCGCCGTGCGCGATGAAAATACCGGTTGGGGTTCGGGCAACACCAATCAAGACATGGGCGGCAGTGACTTTGGCATTTCCGACGACAGTTCCTGGGATTCATCGGACGATAATGGCGGGGACTGGTAAGCCCCGCCGAAATCAGGCCGAACGCTGGGCCTCGTTCCAGCGTTCGCGCTTGCGATAAAGCGTCGAGGGGCTGACCCCCAGAATGCGCGCGGCGCCCGGAAGGCTGCCATGCGCGGCCTGAATCGCCCCTTCGATTGCCAGCTTTTCGATTTGATCCAGCGTCAGCCCCGCCAGCGCCTTGTAGAGCATTTCATGATCGGTGGCGGCAAAGGCGGGCGCTTCTGTGCCGGGTTCAACGGCCTGGGGCGTTTGGCCCACAGGCGTCGGCGGCACAGCGGGCAGAGCGCGCAGAGGCAATTCCGGTCCATCGAACAAAAGGGCGGCGCGGCGGATCACATTTTGCAGCTCATGCAGATTGCCCGGCCACGAATAGGCTTCGAGCGCGGCAATGTGGTCCGGGCCAAGCGCATTGAATTTCTTGCCTTGTTCACGGGCAAAGCGGCGCAGGAAACTTTGCGCCAGCGCCTCGATATCGCCGCCGCGATTGCGCAGAGGGGGCAATTCGAGGGGGACGACCGCCAAGCGGTAATAGAGATCCTCACGAAATTCGCCGGAGGCCAGTGCCGCCAGCATGGGGCGGCTGCTGGAACAGATCAGGCGCACATCGACCAGCGTGCGCCCGACCATCCCGCTTTGCAGGAAACGCAGCAGGCGGCTTTGCAGGGCGAGGGGCAGCGCGCCTACTTCATCAAGAAACAAGGTGCCGCGGTCGGCCGCCCGCAGGGCGCAGGGTCCGCTTGACGCAGTAACATCGGCAGCAGGGTCGCCAAAAATGTGCCGCTCGATCTGTTCGGGCGCCATCGCGTGGCAGGACACCGTGACAAAGGGGGCCGATGAACGTGGCGATGCGCGATGGATCGCTTCGGCGCAGGCGTGTTTGCCGGTCCCGTTTTCGCCCATGATAAAGACATTGGCCCGGCTGGAGCCCAGATATTTGATCTGGGAATAGACCTCGCGCATCGCGCTCGACCCGCCGATCAGGCCGTAAAGGCCCGATGCCGGGGAATCATCATGAATGGTTTCGCCATGCGAGGGGGGGGTCTCGATAGCCATGGGTGTATCCTTGTCCGTGTTTTATGCGTGCCACGCGCGCACGCATCAACCATTAAGGATCCTTAATGCAGGTAATTGTCCTAATAAATTGCAAAGCATTTTGGCAATCTAGTATAATAAATGCCTAATGTTCTAAGCGCTTTCACCCAGTGCGGGTACAGTATGAATTATGGATTCGGTAAAATGAGCAAGTAGCGCGACCAAAGGTTTGACGAAAACAAAGGCTTTGAACGTCGCCAAGCAGGCAGGCAAAGCATGCGCCGCGGCCCGTGACACAGCGGCATAATAAGGGGGCATGTTTTGACCGTGAGCGCAGGTGCCCTAAATGGCCGCGCAAAGGGTAGGCCGTCGAAATTGGGGCAGAGGGAAATTGGGGCAGAGGTGCGGCCGCCCCAATCGAGTTTAGGCCGCCGCGACCAGCATTCTTTCGCGCGCGATGGTCTGCATCGCCTTTTGCAGCTTTTCAAAGGCGCGCACCTCGATCTGGCGCACACGTTCGCGGCTGACATTATAGGTCTGGCTCAATTCTTCCAACGTCTTGGGATCATCGGTCAGACGGCGTTCGAACAGGATCGCACGCTCACGTTCGTTCAGGCTTTCCATCGCCTCGGCCAACAGCGCGTGGCGCCATTGGGCCTCTTCGGCATTGGCGACGGTTTCATCCTGCAACGGCCCCTGATCGGCCAGCAGGTCTTGCCATTGCCCTTCGCCTTCCTCGTTAAAGGAAACGTTGAGCGAAGCGTCCCCGCCCATCATCATCCGGCGGTTCATATTGACCACTTCGGCCTCGGACACGCCAAGGTCGGTCGCGATCTTCTTTACATCGTCGGGATGAAGGTCGGTGTCTTCAAAAGCGTCGATGTTCTTCTTCATGCGGCGCAAGTTGAAGAACAGCTTTTTTTGTGCCGCCGTCGTGCCCATCTTGACCAAAGACCACGAACGCAGGATGAATTCCTGCATGCTGGCCTTGATCCACCACATGGCATAGGTGGCCAGACGGAAACCCCGGTCGGGTTCGAATTTCTTGACGCCCTGCATCAGGCCGATGTTGCCTTCGGAGATCAGCTCGCTCATCGGCAGGCCGTATCCGCGATAACCCATCGCAATCTTGGCGACCAGACGCAGGTGGCTGGTGACAAGCTGACGCGCGGCATCGGGGTCCTGATGCTCGGCATAGCGCTTGGCCAACATGTATTCCTGCTCCGCCGTCAATACGGGGAACTTGCGGATCTGCGCCATATAGCGGTTGAGCCCGTCCTCACCAGAGGGGAGCGCCGGCATGGCGGGCAAGTTGCTGTCCTGAGTCATAGCAGTCATCGTCCTTCAACTTTGTCAGCACGCGCATTGACGGACCCTTAACAGGCATCCCTCGGCGGCGGCCACGGTGAGCCTTCCTTGCCCCCCGGCCCAATGGCACCGGAAAGCAGGGAAGATACCGGCTGGTCAGCTAGACAACTGCCCAACCGGTCAGAGAGTTCCCGCATGTCGGCGGGCAATTCGCTGGTAAAGCGTAGTGTTTCACCAGTAACCGGGTGTAGGAAACCGAGAACAGCAGCATGCAATGCCTGACGCGCAAAGCCAAGCTCTGCCAGGATTGGTTTTTGCGATTTCTGTGATCGGGCGTACACGGGATCACCCAAAAGCGCGTTGCCGATGGATGACATATGCACGCGCACCTGATGTGTGCGCCCGGTTTCGAGCCGGCATTCGACCAGGGCCGCCCGATCCAGCGACTCGAGAACGCGGTAATGGGTAACGGCATGTTTGCCGCGCCTTGGGCTTGCGTCATCGCCCTCAATGGTTTCTCCGCCCGGTTTGATCAGGATTTCGGGCATCAGGGCCATACGCTTGCGGTCGGTGGGGTGGCGCGCGATGACGCCGCGCAACGTGCCGCGCGGCGGATTGGGAATGCCCTGCGTCAGGGCCAGATAGGCGCGTTCAATCGAATGGTCGGCAAATTGTCGGGCCAGCCCTTCATGCGCCAAATTCGTTTTGGCCACGACCAATAGGCCCGAAGTGTCCTTGTCGATGCGATGGATGATGCCGGGGCGGGCCACGCCGCCGATGCCCGACAATTGCCCCTTGCAATGATGCAGCAGCGCATTGACCAATGTGCCATCGGGATTGCCCGCCGCAGGATGGACGACAAAGCCTGCGGGCTTGTCCACCACGATCAGATATTCGTCCTCATAAACGACGACCAGTGGAATATCCTGCGCCACCGCATCCAGCGTGGCCACTTCGGGCAGGGTAATGGTAAAGCGTGCGCCGGGCGCGACCTTCATCGATGTTTGCGATACGGGGCGGCCATCGATGGTCACCCTGCCTTCGCCGATCAGCGCCTTGATTCGCTCTCGCGACAAGGCTGCGTCGGGCGGACAACTCTCTGCCAGCGCGCGGTCCAGACGGCCGCCGCTTGAAATTGTCCCTTGTACGATGCTTTCCCCCATGCTCATTCTGCTGCAAATGGGCATGGAAATTCACTTGGCAAGAGGAATCGTTGCCGCAATCTGTGGAGAGGCGGCCAAGGCCCACCCCTTAGAGGCCTGCGGCCTGTTGCTGGGCCATGGGGGGCGGGTGGCGGAAATCCGCCCTTGCGCCAATGTCGCGCCCGATCCTGCGCGTCATTTCGAGATCGATCCGCAGGCATTGATTGCTGCGCTGCGTCATGAGCGATCCGGGGGGCAACAGGTCATTGGCTATTATCACTCGCACCCCACGGGCGAATCCCTACCCAGCGCGACGGATGCCGCCATGGCCGCGCATGACGGATGCGTCTGGGCAATTTGTGGTGGAGAAACGGTCAGTTGGTGGCGCGATGGGCCCAATGGCTTTGAAGTGCTTTCCACGCGCGAAGATGAGAGTTAAGGGATGCGTAACGGCGCCCTGTTACATCCGGGTCATCATCGGGCGCCATCCGGGAAAAAGTAGAAAATGTCCGATACGATCGACCGTGCCATTGCCCTCGAACTTGCCAGCCTTCTGTGTTCGCGCCTGTGCCATGATATGCTCAGCCCGGTCGGTGCGCTGTCGAACGGTCTGGAATTGCTGGCCGAGGAAAAAGATCCGGCGATGCGTGAGCGTTGCTTTGAATTGCTGGAACAATCAGCCCGCACCAGCGCCAACAAGCTGAAATTCTATCGTCTGGCCTTTGGCGCGGCGGGCGGGTTTGGCGATATGATTCCCGTGGCCGAACCGCGCGCGCTGATCGAGGCTTTGCTTTATGGCAAGGATCGCGTCAGCGTGAATTTCGCGCTGGGCAATGACATGTTGCCCAAATCGGCGGTCAAGACGCTGCTCAACTTTGCGCTGATCGCGATTGATGGTCTGGTGCGCGGCGGCACGATCGATATTGCCGCCGAAGTGCGCGAAGGCGCCGCCGAATTGGTGGTGCGCGCCGCTGGCCCGCGCATCGCCTTTGATCCGGCGATTGGCCTTGCGCTCGAAGGCCGGCTTGAACCGGGTGATCTGTCGAGCAAGACGGCCCCTGCGGCCATGTTGCAGGTGATGGCCACCGGCCTTGGCGGCAATATCCAATATGCGCTGAGCGATGAAGCGCTGGTGATGGGCGCGGTGATCCCTGTCGGCTGATGATATTGGAAATGGGGAGAATTAAGGCATGAGCGAATTGGTCCACCGCGAATGCCTCTCGCCCAATTGTAATGAACGCAAATTGCCGATCAGCATGGTCGTGCTGCATTATACCGGCATGCAGACCATGCAGGAGGCTCTTGACCGCCTGTGTGATCCGGCCGCCGAAGTGTCGGCGCATTATCTGATCGATGAGGATGGCACCGTCATCCGCCTTGTGCCCGAGGAAAAACGGGCATGGCATGCCGGGCGTTCCTATTGGCGCGGCATCACCGACGTGAATTCGGCCAGCATCGGCATCGAGATCGTCAATCCCGGTCACGAATTCGGTTATCGCCCCTTTACAGATGCGCAGATGGAATCGCTGATCCCGCTGCTATCCAGCATCATGGCGCGGCATAATATAGAGCCAGCCAATGTGGTGGGCCATTCCGATGTCGCACCGGCGCGAAAGCAAGATCCGGGCGAATTGTTCGAATGGGAATTGCTGGCCCGCTATGGTCTTGCCCTGCCTACGCCCAAGCCGCGCATCCGGCTGCTGCATGAAAATCCGGGGGCGTTCTACCTGTCCCTCGAACGCTTTGGCTATGACATCACCGATGGGCGCGCCGCGGTGGCTGCATTCCAGCGCCGTTTCCGCCCGCGTATCGTCGATGGTGAACTGGACGGTGAGGTGGGGGCTTTATTGTTCGAACTCCTGATCGCGCGGGACGCGGCTGAGGGTGAGGATTGGGAATGTGGGGAGGATGACTTTCCCTATTAAGGTTTAGTGTGCCTCCGGCGGGCAAAGGGCGGGGGCCCTTTGCAATCCCATTAATGGCTGCGCTGCGTCATGGCGGCGCCTATTGTGTCGGACGCGAAGTAGAGGTTTTAAAGCCTGCGGCGCGGAATGCTATTTCCTATCCGCGCCGCAGGCTTTAAAACCGAATCCACTAAAGATGCTCCGGCAAACCTCCCACCACCCAATAATGGGATTGCAAAGGGTCAAGACCCTTTGCCCGCCGGAGGCATAAACACCCCCAAAACAAAAAAAGCGCCGCCCCCACACGGGAGACAGCGCCTTTTTCCCAACCCGCAGGCCGGAGGCCAAGGCCCCCGACCCACGCGATGATTACATCTTGATGTTCACGCCCGCGCGGAATTCGCGGCCCACCAGACCGGCATAGTGCCAGGTGGTGAGGAAGTTCGGCGCGCTGGAGTAGGCGGCGGGAGCCACCGGAGCCTTGGCGTCGAACACGTTCTTCACAATGCCATAGACGGTCATGCGATCATTGATCTTGAGCGTCGCGTTGAAGTCATTGTTGATGAACGGGCTGACATAGCAGAAGTTGTTGCCGGTGCCGTACAGGTTCTGGGCACAGCTGGTGTCCGTGCTGGCCTGGTCAGCCGCGGTTTGCTTGATACGGCCCACATAGTAGGTCGTCAGGCTGAGCGAGAGCTGACCGATTTCCAGCGTGTTCTGCCAGTTGCCACGGATGCGCGGCGTACCATTGCCCGACGACAGATCGTAAGGGCCATAGGTCCCGGCATAGCGCTGGAGCGTGCCGCCATTGTTCAGGTCATAGCGGATGACATAAGTGGCTTCGACGCGGCTGGACCACTTGATGTTATGCGGCAGGTTGATCTTGGCGGTGGCCGAGAAATCAAGGCCCGAAGTGACCGAGTAGTTCGCGTTCACATAGGGCACATTGATGATCAGCACGCGCGGCAGGGCGTTCGGATAGAGCGGGTCAATCGAATCGACCGAGTTCACCGAATAGCCCGGACCAACGGCGGCCACGGCGGCCTGGGCGTCGGCCAGATTGGAGGCGCCGAAATAGGCGTTCACGGCCTGACCGGCGAGCGGACCCGACACGATCAGGTTCGACTTCTTGATGTTGTAGTAGTCGGCCGTGAAGCTGAACCAGCGCGTCGGCTGGGCGATCATGCCCAAGGTGAAGCTGCGCGAGTTTTCCGGCTTCAGGTTGGGATTGCCAACCGAACCGCGACCCAGGTTATAGACGTTGTTATAGGCGTTGTTCGCCGCTGCGCCGCCATGCTGGTTGACGAAGTTGGCCGGCGGGGTGGTCGAAACGAAACCGGCATACTGGCTGCGCGGGCCCGATTCGGCAAAGGTCGGGGCACGGAAGCCTTCCGAATAAGTGCCGCGGAAAGCCAGCGCCTTGATCGGCGTGAACTTAACCCCGATCTTGGGCGAGAACTTCGAGAAGCCTTCCGAATAGTGGTCGAAACGGCCCGAGAAGTTGGTGTCGAGCATGCGCGAGAAGGGAGCGTCGATTTCGAAGTATGCCGCCGACACGGTGTGCTGGCCATAGGCCGAAGCCGTGGTCAGGCCATAGGTGTCGAGCGCTGCGTTCTGATTGCGGTTTTCCAGCTTTTCAGCGCGGATCTGACCGCCGATAGCCAGCTGAGCCTTGCCGCCGGGCAGATCGAACAGCGCACGCGTCATCGAAGCGTCAACGCCATACATTTCCGAATAGGAAGGGGTCGTCTTGTCGGGCGCAATGAAGTTGCGCACGGCGTTGCTGTTTAGCGACGGGTTGACGAAGTTGTAGGCGCCCGTGTTGATCGCGTTCATCAGGTTGGCGATGTTGAGCAGGCCGTGCTGAGTCAGCTTCAGGTTGTCGCGGGCATAGACGCCTTCGACGCGCCAATCGGTGCTTTCGCCGATCTTGCCGTTCAGGCCCGAGGTGAAGCGATACACGTCATTGGTGCGTTCGCTGCCGGCGGCAATGTCGCCGAACATGTAATAGATGCGGGCCGCGTTCGTGGCCGGGTCCACCGATGTCGATGTCGCATAGGGGTTGTTCGGGTTGAGCTGACGATCAGCCGCCGTGGCGCAGTTCACGCCCGCCGCGCAGATGTAAACCGGCAGCACGATGCCCGGGTTCGACGAGGCCAGCGTGGGCGAACCGCCAAAGGGCTGGGTGGCGCGGATGGCAGAAGGCGTGCCCATGATCGACACATAGCTGCGGCTCCAGCTGCCGGTGACATAGCCTTCGATGCTGTCCGAGACGCGGAAGCTCAGGCGGCCGTTGATCGAATAGCGTTCCTGAAGCGGGGCGATCTGGCGATATTGGTTGACCAGATCGTATTTGCAGCCCGTGCCGTTCGACGCGGTGAACGTGCCGCCGGCGCAATTGGCGAGGCCGAGCGCCGTGTATTTCGCCGAAGTGCCGTCGGCCAGAGCAACGCCGCCGGAAAGCGGGTTGTTCAGGTCGCTCTGCGTGGTGCGGGCGACATAGGCAGTCGGCACGTTGCGGGTCATCGAGGAGTCGTCGGCATTCTTGTCGAGACCGCCGATCGAGCGAAGATCCTGGGTGTTATAGGGGAAGCCGCGGCTCTTGTTCGAGATGCGGCCGTTGTACTGGTATTCACCGTTCAGGTAGAAGTTCCAGCCGTCGTCCTGATAGTTGCCAAAGCCGACCGTCGCGCTCAGGCGGGTGTAGCGGCCATCGCCACGTTCGCTGATGCCGCTTTCGGCATTGCCGGCCACGCCGTTGAACTGCTTCTTCAGCTTCAGGTTGACCACGCCGCCGATCGCATCCGCACCATAGCTCGACGAAGCGCCGTCCTTGAGGACTTCGATCTTGTCGATCAGGCTGAAGGGGATCGAGTTGAGGTCGACATAGGCGTTGTGCCCGTCGTCGTTCAGCGGGAAGTTGGCCGAACGCAGACCGTCAATCAGCACCAGCGTCGAGGACACACCCAGACCGCGCAGCGACACCGCCGAACCGCCCGCCGAGAAGCCCGACTGGAAGCCCGAGCCGATCGAGCCGGCGCCGTCAGCCGAAATCGAGCGGATCGCGTCGGCAGCGGTGGTGATACCGGCCTTGATCAGCGATTCCGACGTCAGCACGGTGACCGGCGAAGGGGTTTCGGTGTTGGTGCGGCGGAACATGGTGCCGGTCACAACAATGGTTTCGGGTTCGGCGCTGACGGCGCGGCCCGCAGCGGGTGCGGCCTGCGCAAACGCGGGGGCCGAAGCCAGCGTGGTGACGAGCGAGAGAGCAGCCACGCCATTGCGCAGCCAAGCCCCACGAAGGTGCTTAGATTGGTTCATAATTGGTCTGTTCCCCTGAAAACGCGTACGAAAACGGACAAGGCCCCTTTGCGTTTTCTTCAGTACGATGGCGCTCTAGACACGCTGTTTAGGGGGCGTTGCAATCAGGATTCGTCACATTTGGAAACATGTCAGTAATAGTGTGTCGCCGCTGCAACATAGGTGTAATGCGGCATGGGTTTATTCTGTCGGCGTGGCGACACGGTGTTGCGTGGTTAAAAATCGCAGAATTCCGCCATTTACTGACGTTAATGTTAGTATGAGTTTCGGGTGTTTTGAATTGGTCTTCAAGAAATCCACAAGTTTTTTTCACCTGCCCGATGACTTCCTTTTGCGCCCAAACGCTGCTAGCAGCGGCGGCGTCAGGGGGCGGGGCAGCCGCGTCAGGAGTGATTCCTGCCGAGGAAAGTCCGGGCTCCACGAAACAAGGGTGGCGGGTAACGCCCGCCGGGAGGAAGGAGCAATCCGACCTTCAAGGGAAAGTGCCACAGAGAGCAAACCGCCGAACGGGCTCTGGCCTCAAGGTAAGGGTGAAAGGGTGCGGTAAGAGCGCACCGCGATTCTGGCGACAGAATTGGCAAGGCAAACCCCACCCGGAGCAAGACCGAATAGGGGCAACGCGTCCATCAGGACAGGCGGGTTTCGCGCCAGTTGCCCGGGTTGGTTGCTAGAGCGCACTGGCAACAGGGCGCCAAGAGGAATGGCTGCCGCTGGCCGCCGCGTCGGAAACGATACGAGCGGACTTCACAGAACCCGGCTTACAGGCCCCCTGACATATACGTTCCAGCGCGCCGGTGCCGCAAACCTTGGCCGGATGGTCAAGATGCACCCAACAGGCCAAGAAAAAGGCGCCGGAACCGTTAAGTTCCAGCGCCTCTTCGTAGATCCTGCCGGTCAGCCTGTTTGGCCGGGAATGGCCGCAAAACCAGCGAGGCAGGGTCTTTTATAGCCTTATTTCGGCGAAAGCACCATCAACATCTGACGGCCTTCCATGCGTGGATAGGCTTCGACCTTGGCCAGTTCGGCCGCATCTTCCTGCACGCGCTTGAGCAGGTTCATGCCCAGCTGCTGGTGCGAGAGTTCACGGCCGCGGAAGCGCAGCGTCACCTTCACCTTGTCACCTTCGCCGATGAACTTGTGAATGGCGCGCATTTTCACGTCATAGTCGTGATCGTCGATATTGGGACGCATCTTGATCTCTTTGATCTCCTGCGTTTTTTGCGACTTGCGGGCAAGGTTCGCCTTCTTCTGTGCCTCATAGCGGAACTTGCCCACATCGAGGAACTTGCAGACTGGCGGATCGGCGTTGGGCGACACTTCGACAAGGTCAAGCCCGGCTTCGAAAGCCTGCTCGATCGCCTCGCGCGTGTACATGATGCCGAGGTTTTCGCCCTCGTCATCAATCACGCGCACGCGTGGCACATTGATCATCTCGTTATAGCGAGGCCCGCTTTTCACGGGGGGCGCCATACTGCGCCGGGGAGGGGGGGCTATAGTCTACTCTCCATAAGACATTTCTGGATGAGCGCCTTTAGATCGAATCACACGACCATGAAAGCGCAATTTCGCCACAGGCGCGGCAAAATCGCGAAACTTTTGTTTCAAATGGTCCAGACGGGCATGGTGACCGCTTTTTGTGCGGCGCACAAGATCGCTTCGGCGCGTTTTGCGGGCTGTATGGCGGCAATCAGATCCGGATCGGCGGCGTCCATGCCCCCTGTCAAAGTGCCAAAAGCGGGAAGGATCAGCCGATTCTCGCTGCGCAGCGCGCAGGGGCGGCTGATCATGCGCCCACGGACCCGCAAACGCAGCTTGGGATGATAGTGGCCCGAGATTTCCATCCCCGTTTCGCCTGCCATGGCCTCATGGCGCAGGGCGATGCCGTCGATCCGCAATTCATCGACAACATCCCCGGCCATCGCATCGGCCAGATGCGGGTCGTGATTGCCCACGATCCACACCATGTCGAGTCGCCGCGAAAGTTCGGCCAGCAGGCTGCCTGCTTCGGGCTGCATTCGGGCGGGGCCTTCATCATCGTGGAAATTGTCGCCCAGACAAAATATCCGCCGCGCGCCCGTCACCGTCGCTGCCGCGCTCAACCGCTCCAGCGTTTCCTGACTGTCATAAGGGGGCAGCATCTGGCCGCCTTGTGCGTACCAGCTTGCCTTTTCCAGATGGAGGTCGGCGACCAGCAACGCTCCTTGCGCGGGCCAATAGACAGCCCGGCTGTCGGATATCATCCATTCCTGATCGGCAAAGGAAAAGGGGGCAAACTGCATCGCGGCCATCCGGCCCTCTTGCCGCGCCCGCCCGGCGGTGGCAAGCGGAGGCGCAATCTATCCCCATGAGAGGCCAATGTGACCGACTGGACCCCCTATACGCAGCGCGCCAAGACCTGGTTTGAAGCCTTGCGCGATGCCATTTGCGCCGAATTTGAAAAGATTGAGCGCGAGGCGGGTTCCGACGCCAGTTTCCAATACAAGCCGTGGACCCGCGATGCGGTGGCGGGCGAGGCTGATACGGGCGGCGGCGTTCAGGGCCTGATGAAGGGCAAAGTGTTTGAAAAGGTCGGCGTCAATGTCTCGACCGTCCATGGCGCGTTCAGCCCGCAATTCGCCGCCACCATCAATGGTGCCAGCGTGGAAAACCCCGGCTTTACCGCCACGGGGATCAGCCTTGTCGCGCATATGGCCAATCCGCATGTGCCCGCCGTGCATATGAACACGCGTTTTTTGACAACGACCAAGGCGTGGTTTGGCGGCGGGGCGGACCTTAACCCGCCATTGCCCTATGACGAGGATACGGATGATTTCCACGGGGCCTTCAAGGCGACCTGTGATGCCCATGGCGAGGGTTATTACGAACGCTATAAGGCATGGGCGGACGATTATTTCTACATCCCCCATCGCAAGGTCCATCGCGGGGTGGGCGGCATTTTCTATGACCATCTGGAATGCCCCGATGAAGCGGGTTGGGAAGCCAATTTTGCCTTTACCAAAGCGGTGGGCGAGACCTTCCTCTCGATTTTTCCGCAGTTGGTACGCCGCCGGATGGGGATGGAATTTGACGCTGCCCAGAAGCAGCAGCAGCTTGAATGGCGCGGGCGTTATGCCGAATTCAATCTGGTCTATGACCGGGGCACGTTGTTCGGGCTGAAGACCGGGGGCAACATCGACGCGATCCTGATGAGCCTGCCGCCCGAAGCGGTGTGGAGCTGATACGGGAGCAAAAGCCGGGCTGGTGCGTTTAAGGCGCGGATAATCGGAAAGGATCGGATGATGGGTAAGGTTTTGACAGCTCTGGCTTTGGCCGGAATGGTGCTTCTGCCCGGCGTTGCCACGGCCAAGGTTGCGCCCAAGGACAAAGTGTTGGCCAGCGCGGCCTTGATGAAGGGCGATGCGATGCCCGCCGGCCTTGCCTCGATTGTCGAGAGCAAGGGCAAGCTGGGCCTGAAGCTTTCGCTTTCCGGCCTGCCTGCCGGCGTTCATGCGGTCCACCTGCACATGCGCGGCGTTTGTGAAGTGCCCGGCTTTACCTCGGCGGGCGGCCACCTGAACCCGGCGGGGCATCAACATGGGCGCGACAATCCGATGGGCGCGCATATGGGCGACATGCCCAATGTCACGGTTGGCGCCGATGGTACGGCCGTCGTGACCTTGCCGCTGGAATATAAGGCTGACGATCTGCTGACCGCCTTGTTCGACAAGGATGGCGGGGCCGTGGTCGTCCATGCCGCGCCCGATGACTACAAGACAGACCCCACCGGCAATGCGGGCGGGCGGATCGCCTGCGGGGCGTTTGTTCGGGGGAGTTGAGCGAGGGTTAAAGGCAAGGTTTGCCTCCGGCGGGCAAAGGGCGGGGGCCCTTTGCAATCCCATTATGGGGTGGTGCCATGGTGGCAGGCGTTAGGTGATCCGCGAAGCGGTTTATATAGCCTGCGGCGCGGCGAAGTTGCGCATCGGAAAAGTCCGGCGCGCGACGATGACGGTATCGGGATTGCAAAGGGCCTTCGCCCTTTGCCCGCCGGAGGCAATTCCTTCTTCCGGGCACAAACCCCCTTGCCCTTACGCTTTTCACCCCCCACAGTTATCCAACGATGTTGCGCCAATATGAACTTGTCGAAAGGGTAAAGGCTTACGCGCCTGATGCGGATGAGCAGATGCTCAACCGCGCCTATGTTTATACCGTCCAGAAGCATGGCAGCCAGAAGCGCGCCAGCGGCGACCCCTATTTCAGCCACCCGGTCGAGGTGGCGGGCCTGATGACTGAGCTGAAGCTGGATCAGGACACGATCATCACCGCGCTTCTGCACGATACGGTCGAGGATACGCTGGCCACGATTGACGAGGTGGAAAAGCTGTTCGGGCCGGATGTGGCACGGATGGTCGATGGCGTGACCAAATTGTCCAAGATCGAGGCGATGAGCGAGAAGGAGCGCGCGGCCGAAAACCTGCGCAAATTCCTGCTGGCCATGAGCGAGGATCTGCGCGTCCTGTTGGTCAAGCTGGCCGACCGGCTGCACAATATGCGCACGCTCCATTACATCAAGAGCGAGGACAAGCGCCGCCGCATCGCCAAGGAAACGATGGATATCTATGCCCCGCTGGCCGAGCGCGTGGGCATGTATGAGTATATGCGCGAGATGCAGTTGCTGGCGTTTCAGCAATTGGAACCCGAAGCCTATGCCACGATCACCGGCCGTCTGGCCCAGATCCGCAGTCAGGATCACGGGCAGGTGGACGCGATTGCCCTGTCGATCAGCCAGGCGCTGACCGAGGCGGGGTTGAAGTGCAAGGTATGGGGGCGTGAAAAACACCCCTATTCGATCTGGCGCAAGATGGCCGAACGCCATGTCAATTTCGACCAGATCACCGACATCATGGCCTTCCGCGTGCTGGTCGATAATGTCGAGGATTGCTATCGCGCCATCGGCCTGCTGCACACCACGTGGCAGGCTTTGCCGGGGCGGTTCAAGGACTATATTTCGACGCCCAAGGTCAACGGCTATCAAAGCCTGCACACATCGATGATCTATGAAAAGGCCATGCGGATGGAGGTGCAGATCCGCACCTGGAATATGCATGAAACCAATGAATACGGTCTGGCCGCGCATTGGAGTTACAAGCAGGGCGGCGTGATGCCGGACTCTCAGGTCGGCTGGCTGCGTGATCTGGTCGAGGTGCTGGAGGCCAGCAACGACCCGGAAGAACTGCTCGAAAACACGCGGATGGCGATTTATCAGGATCGCATCTTCGCCTTTACGCCCAAGGGCAAGCTGTTCCAATTGCCCAAGGGCGCGACCCCGATCGACTTTGCCTATACGGTCCATTCCGATCTGGGCAGCATGGCTGTGGGCGCGAAGATCAACGGGCGGCATGTGCCGTTGCGGACCGCTTTGGCCAATGGCGATGTGGTGGAAATCATCAAGAGCCGCAGCGCCAGCCCGCAACTGGCATGGTTGGGCTTTTGCGTCACGGGCAAGGCGCGGGCCGCCATCCGCCGCGCGGTGCGTTTGAAGGAACGCGCCGAATTGGCCAGCATCGGGCGCAAGCTGTTTGACGAGATCATCGAGCGCCTGCCGACCAAGGTGGGCAAGAAGGCAACGGCTGAGGCGGTTAAGCGTCTGGGCCTGAAGAATGAAGAAGAGCTGATGGCCGCCATCGGCACGGCCAAGCTGGACGACCGTCAGGTGATGGAGGCGCTGGTCCCCGGATCGGCGCGCGACATGCCCGAACCGGAAAGCTGGCCCAAGCAGGAGCGGGCAATCTCGATCAAGGGGTTGACGCCGGGCATGGCGTTCCACCTTGCCGAATGTTGTCACCCGGTGCCGGGCGACCGCATCGTGGGCCTGCGCAAACCGGGCGTCGGGGTGGAGGTCCACTCGATTGCCTGCGACGTGCTGATCGAAGGCGGAGACAAGGACTGGATTGACCTGTCATGGGGCGACCGCAGCGTCGGGGCCGTGGGGCGCTTGCGCTGTATCCTCTATAACCGCCCCGGCACTCTGGCCGAGGTGACGGGGATCTTTGCCGCCAACAAGGCCAATATCACCCAGTTGCAGAATGTTCAGCGCGACGAGCTTTTCGGCACCTATGAGGTCGATCTGGAAGTCAGCGATCTGGCCCACCTGACGCGGATCGTGTCCAGTTTGCGGGCCAGTGATGCGGTGTCGCAGGCGGATCGGTTGTAGGGTTTAGATTTTGCCTCCGGCGGGCAAAGGGCGTGGGCCCTTTGCAATCCCGTTTTGGGGTGGTGGGTGGTTCGGGATGTCTGTTTTTGGGCGATGAATTTAAAGCCTGCGGCGCGGTAAACTTGCGTTGAAAAGGGCCCCCGCCCTTTGCCCGCCGGAGGCACCCCTTTCAAACCCTACCCCAACAACCCCTCATAACACCCAACCACCTCGGCCAGCACCGACAGGGCCAGCACCGACGGCGTGCGCGTTGCCGGGATCAGGCCGATGGGGGAATGCAGCCGCGCCAGATCATCCGCCCCAAAGCCCAGCGATCCCAAAAGTTCGAGCCGATTGGCCCGCGTTTTGGCGCCGCCCTGTGCCCCGACATAGAAGGCACCGGTTCCCATTGCCCAGGGGACAAGAGTGCGTTCCCATTCATGGTCGTGGAACAGGACGGCGACAGCGGTCCATGCGTCGGGCGCCCATCCATCGGGCAGGGCGGGGGGCTGTCCCAAGGACATCGTGGCATCGCACGCCTGTCCATGGGGCGAGGCCAGCATGACCTCGATCCCCTGCGCACGTCCCATGGCCGCCAGAGTGCTGGCCTCTGGCCCGCTGCCCAAAACCAACAATCGCAACCGGGGGAGGTAGCGGCGGATGAACCCTTCGCCCAGCGGCAGGTGGGCAATCTCACGGCGGTTTAAAGCGGCCATTGCCTGATTCACGGCGGCGGCATCGGGCGCGGGGTCGACCATGACCTCTACACCCGATCCACAGGGCAGGCGGATGTCGATGAAGGGTGACCCCGCGCCATAGCGTAACACGCGCGGCGGCCCGCCCGCCTGCGCCTCACGCATAAGCGCCGCTTCGAGACAGCCGTCTGCCAATGACCCGACCATCGTACCATCGGGCAGGACGGCCAATTGCGCGCCCCATCGCCGTGACCAGCTGCCATCGATACCGACAACGCTGCACAGCGCGCCGCCATGGGCGGCCACCGCCGCCAGCGCGGCATGATCATCATCCACATGCAAAGACATGAGCGGCGTGTTAGCCCATCGCCTTGCGGATTAAAACTGCGCTGAAGGGCGGCAAATGCGCTGCGCCGCCGCCATTGACCGAGAGCATCAATTCGCCGCGCGGACAGGCGTGGCGAATCGCATGATCGCCAAGGTTGAAGGCGCAATGGACATGTTCATCGCCAAACCGGCGCGTGAAATGCAGCAACATGCCATGGGTATGCACATCCTCCATCGCCCCCATCCGCAAGGCATCGCACCCCCGGCGCAGCGCCAGCATCGCGCGGGTCCAGTTGAGCGGGCTGGCCGGATCGGCCTCCTGCGTGGCGGCGGCGCGGGCGATATTGGCCTCGGACAGGGGGAGCCATGGTTCGCCGGTGGTGAAACCGCCATGGGGCGCGTCCGATAGCCATGGCATGGGCGTGCGCACCCCGTCACGCGAAAGGGTCAGCGGCCAGTTGGCGATTGCCTCTGGGTCTTTCAGCAGATGGAACGGGATTTCATCCTGCGTCAGGGCCAGTTCCTGTCCCTGATAAAGAAAGATATTGCCGCGCAGGCTGATCAGCAGCGCCATGGTCAGGCGCGCATAGGCCGTCAGATTGCCTTCTCCCGTCCATCGCGAGATGTGGCGCGGCGCATCGTGGTTTTCAAACGCCCAGCTTGGCCAGCCTTCGCCCGGCACATCATGCCATTGGGCCAGCGACCCCTTGATGCGTTGCGGCGTCAGTTCGGGGGCATAGAGGAAGTCGAAGCTGTAGGCGCTGGACAGACGTGCATCGCCCGCCGTGTAATCCTTCATCAGCGCGACGGCGCCATCGCCGCCAACCTCGGCCACGGTAAAGATCGCGCCATATTCCCCGCAAAGCGCGCCGATCCGTTCGACGAAGGGAACGGCGGCGGGGTGGTTCTGGCTGTGGATCTTGTCCTGAAAATCAAAGGGGCGGGTGCGTTGGTGGTGGCCCTTTGACACGGGATTGTCGCGGAATTCAGGATCGAAAAACGCATGGTTGAGCGCGTCGAGCCGGAACCCGTCCACCCCGCGATCCAGCCAGAAGCGCATGACGTCAAGGCAGGCATCCTGAACCGCGGGATTATGGGCGTTGAGCTGGGGCTGTTCCTTCAGGAACTGGTGATAGTAATATTGCTGGCGCCGGGCGTCCCATGTCCATGCCGGGCCGCCGAACACCGATTGCCAGTTGTTGGGCGGCGTGCCGTCGGGATTGGCATCGTGCCAGACATACCAGTCGCTATAGATGCTCTCTTTCGAGGCGCGGCTGGCGGCAAACCATGCATGTTGATTGCTGGTATGGGCAAAGACGAGGTCGATTGTCACCTTGATGCCCAATTCATGGGCGCGGGCGATCATCGCGTCAAAATCGGCCAGCGTCCCGAAAATGGGATCAACGTCGCAATAATCGGCCACGTCATAGCCATAGTCGGCCATCGGGCTGGTGAAAAACGGGCTGATCCAGATCGCTTCGGCGCCTAGGGATGCGATGTGATCGAGATGCGCCGTAATGCCGGGAATGTCGCCAATGCCATCGCCATTGCTGTCGGCAAAGCTGCGCGGATAGATCTGATAAATTGCCGCGCCGCGCCACCATTGCGCGGCCTTGGGCGAGGGATCGCTGGCGGGCGCGTCTTCATGGTCGACGTGGAAAGACTCGGTCATCGCTCGGCTCCACAATAGGAGGGAATGGGGCGGCCAAGGCGGGCCTGAACATGTGCAATGTGGCATTGCTGCGCCGCAGCGCCAAGTGCATTGCATTGCAGCGGCATACGTATGACCGGCCCCTCATGATCGACAGTACGAGAAATTGCGACAATAGTTTGCATGACACCTTGTCGGGCCGGGCAAAGCTGTCCTAGTCTCCATCCACGGAAGCGACGCGAAAACACCTATGCGACCATAATAGCGCAAGGCGCGACGTCGAAGGGGGAGAGGACAGGACGTCAGCGTCTCGGGCGGCCATTGGGCATGTTCGGGCGTCATGGGGAGTATCGTTGCATGAGCCAGTCCCAAACCAAATCCCCCGCAGGCACGGCGCCATTGTCAGGCACGCCTTCCATCAGCGATCTGATCATCGATGTCCTGCGCCACCGCGTGGGCAAGGATGAACGCGCCGCCAAGCCCCATGACTGGTTTCAGGCCGCCGTTCTGTCCGTGCGCGACCGGATCATCGACCGCTGGTTTGAATCGACCCGCCGCACCTATGACGAAGAAGGCAAGCGCGTCTATTACCTCTCGATGGAATTCCTGATCGGGCGTTTGATGCGCGATGCCTTGTCCAACCTGGACGTCACGCGCGAAATGGAACATGCGCTGCGCGACCACGGTTTCGAATTGTCGCAGCTTGAAGAACTGGAGCCGGATGCCGCCCTGGGCAATGGCGGTCTGGGGCGGCTTGCGGCCTGTTTCATGGAGAGTCTGGCCAGTCTGGACATCCCGGCCTATGGCTATGGCATCCGTTACGTCAACGGCATGTTCCGTCAGCGTATCGATGATGGCTGGCAGGTGGAATTGCCCGAAACATGGCTGGCGCATGGCAATCCGTGGGAATTTGACCGCCGTGAAAGCGCCTATCGCGTGGGCTTTGGCGGTGAAGTGATCGAGGGCAATGGCGGCGTCGTGTGGCACCCGGCCGAACAGGTCGAGGCCAGCGCGGTCGATACGCCGGTCGTCGGCTGGCGCGGGGCGCGGGTGAATACTTTGCGCCTGTGGACGGCATGGGCGCTGGATCCTTTGCGTTTGGATGCGTTCAATGCGGGTGACCATGCGGGCGCTTTGGCCGAACAGGTCAAGGCTGACAGTTTGGTGCGCGTGCTTTATCCCGCCGACAACACGCCCGCGGGTCAGGAACTGCGCCTGCGTCAGGAATATTTCTTCTCCAGCGCCAGCATTCAGGACATTTTGCGCCGCCATCTTCAGGCCGACAATGATGTGCGCAATCTGCCCAAATATGCCGCGATTCAGTTGAACGACACCCACCCCAGCGTGGCCGTGGCCGAACTCATGCGCCTGCTGATCGACGTGCATCATCTGGAATTTGACGAAGCGTGGGAGGTGACCAAGGCCACCATCGGCTACACCAACCACACGCTTCTGCCCGAAGCGCTGGAAAGCTGGCCGCTGCCTTTGTTCGAACGACTGCTGCCGCGTCATATGCAGATCGTCTATGCGATCAACAGCCGCGTGTTGCGCGAGGCGCGCCGTGCGGGGATGGGAGGGGAACAGATTTCCTCCATCAGCCTGATCGACGAACATGGCGAACGCCGGGTGCGTATGGCCAATTTGGCCTTTGTCGGCGCGCATTCGATCAATGGCGTGGCGGCGCTGCACACGGATCTGATGAAGACCACGGTCTTTTCGGATCTGCACAAGCTGTATCCCACGCGTATCAACAACAAGACCAATGGCGTCACCCCGCGACGCTGGCTGCAACAATGCAATCCGGGGCTGACCAAGGTGATCCGTGAGGGGATCGGGGATGCTTTCCTTGACGATGCGGGAAAGCTGGCGGATCTCAATGCTCTGGCGGGCGACGCGCAATTTGGTGAACGCATTGCCGAGGTGAAGCGCGCGAACAAGGTGGCGCTTGCCAACCATCTGAAACAATTGATGGGGGTGCGGCTTGATCCTGACGCCTTGTTCGACGTTCAGATCAAACGCATCCATGAATATAAGCGCCAATTGCTCAATCTGGTCGAAACCGTCGCGCTTTATGACCAGATCCGTAGCCACCCGGAAAAGGACTGGGTGCCCCGCGTCAAGATCTTTGGCGGCAAAGCTGCGCCAAGCTATCACAATGCCAAGCTGATCATCAAACTGACCAATGACATCGCGCGCCGCGTGAACAGCGACCCCAGCGTGGGCGGGCTGCTAAAAGTTGTGTTCGTGCCCAATTACAATGTCAGCTTTGCCGAACGCATCATCCCGGCCGCCGATCTGTCCGAACAGATCAGCACCGCCGGCATGGAGGCATCGGGCACCGGCAATATGAAATTTGCCCTGAACGGCGCGCTGACCATCGGCACGCTGGATGGCGCGAATATCGAGATCAAGGACCATGTTGGCGACGAAAACATCGTCATCTTCGGCCTGACCGCGGATGAGGTGAATGACAAGCGCGCCAATGGCTATAACCCCCGCGCCATTATCGAGGGCAACCGCGAATTGCGTCAGGCCGTCGAAGCCATCGCCAGCGGCGTGTTCAGCCCCGATGACCGCGATCGCTACAAGGGATTGATGGGCGGTCTTTATGACAGCGACTGGTTCCTGGTGGCCGCCGATTTCGAAGCCTATGCCCAGGCCCAGCGTGACGTCGATGCGCGCTGGCTGGACGAGGCGGCATGGCGCAAGGCGGCCATTCACAACATTGCCAATGTCGGCTGGTTCTCTTCGGACCGCACGATCGGCGAATATGCGCGCGATATCTGGGGCGTGAAGTAAAGCCCTCGAATACATAAGGACAAAATTTTACGTGAAGCCCGACAAAACCGCCATTGCCGCTCTGCTCGATGGCACGCATGCAGACCCCTTTTCCCTGTTGGGGCCGCATGAAGGGCCGGGCGGCACATTTGTCCGGGCGATCCTGCCCGGCGCGCAGGTGGCGTTTGCCTGCGCGCTGGACGGGACGGAATTGGGCGAATTGGCGCTGGTCGATGATCGGGGCCTGTTCGAAGGGGTGATTGAGGGTGCGCCTCAACCTTTGCGCTATCGCGTGGGCGCCTTGGGCGCGCATTGGTTTGTCGAGGATGCCTTTTCCTATGGCCCGGTGCTGGGGCCGCTCGACGACTATCTGATTGCCGAGGGCAGCCATCTGCGGCTGTTCGACAAATTGGGCGCGCATTGCATCCGCCACGAAGGCAGCGATGGCGTGCATTTCGCGGTCTGGGCGCCCAATGCCTCGCTGGTTTGCGTGGTGGGGGATTTCAACGATTGGGACCACCGCAAACATCCGATGCGCCGCCGCGCCGACATTGGCGTCTGGGAAATCTTTGTCCCCGGCGTGGGCACGGGCGCGGCCTATAAATTCCGCATCGTGTCGGCTGATGGCATGGTCCTGCCGCTCAAGGCCGACCCGTGGGGCATGGCCAGCGAATTGCGCCCGTCCACCGCCAGCGTCACCGCCCATCCGGTAAAACTGGATTGGGGCGATGAAGGCCACCGCGCCCATTGGGCCAGTATCGACCCCCGCCGCGCGCCCATCAGCATCTATGAAGTCCACGCCGGATCATGGATGCGCGATGATGAGGACTGGTTCCTCGATTGGGACGCCATGGCGGAAAAGCTGATCCCCTATGTGGTGGAAATGGGCTTTACCCATATCGAGTTTCTGCCGATTGCCGAACATCCCTATGATCCGTCATGGGGTTATCAGACGCTGGGCCTGTTTGCCCCGTCGGCGCGTTTTGGCCCGCCCGAAGGTTTCGCGCGTTTCGTCGATGGCGCGCATCGGGCCGGGGTGGGCGTGATCGTCGATTGGGTTCCGGCTCATTTTCCCACGGACGAACATGGGCTGGCGCATTTCGACGGCACTTCGCTGTATGAGCACGACGACCCGCGCCTTGGTTTTCACCCGGACTGGAACACGGCCATCTACAATTTCGGGCGGCGCGAGGTGTCCTCGATGCTGGTCAACAATGCGCTGTTCTGGGCCGAGCGCTATCATGTCGATGGCTTGCGCGTCGATGCGGTGGCCTCGATGCTGTACCGCGATTACAGCCGCAAGGCGGGCGAATGGATCCCCAATGAGGCGGGCGGGCGCGAGAATTGGGAAGCGGTGGATTTCCTGCGCGCGGTCAACCGGGCGGTCTATGGCCAGATACCGGGCTTTTTCACCGTGGCCGAGGAATCGACGGCTTGGCCGGGCGTGACGCTGCCTGCGGTGGATGACAATCGCAACGCGCTGGGCTTTGGGTTCAAATGGAACATGGGGTTCATGCATGACACGCTGCGTTATATGGGGCGTGACCCGATCCATCGTCAGCATCACCACAATGACATCACCTTTGGCCTGATGTACGCCTTTGCCGAGAATTTCGTGCTGGCCATCAGCCATGACGAAGTGGTCCATGGCAAGGGCAGCCTGATCAACAAGATGGCGGGCGATGAATGGCAGAAATTCGCCAATCTGCGCGCCTATTACGGTTTGATGTGGGGTTATCCGGGCAAGAAACTGCTGTTCATGGGGCAGGAATTTGCCCAACTTCGCGAATGGAGCGAGGAGCGCAGCCTCGATTGGGACCTGTTGGCCAATCCCGCGCATGAAGGGATGCGCAGCCTCGTGCGCGATCTCAACCATGCCTATCGCGCCACGCCCGCCTTGCACGCCCGCGATTGCGAGGGTGAGGGTTTCCAATGGCTGGTGGTTGACGACGCCCTGGCCAGTGTTTTCGCATGGGCGCGCCATGCCGGGGATGAAGCGCCCGTTGTGGTGGTCTGCAACATGACGCCGCAGGTGCATGGTTCGTACCGCCTGCCTTTGCCGCGTGATGGTGTGTGGCGCGAAATTATCAACACCGATGCAACCATTTATGGGGGCAGCGGGTTGGGCAATATGGGTCAGGTTGTGGCCGAAAACGGGGCGGCATTGGTCACGCTGCCGCCATTGGCCACGATTATGCTGGAATGGACCGGGGCAGCATCAGAAGCGGGAGAGTAAAATGCGCGATAGTTACAGCCAGCCATTGGCACGCGAAGCCATGGCCTACGTTCTGGCTGGCGGGCGGGGAAGCCGTCTGAAAGAAATGACCGACAATCGCGCCAAGCCTGCGGTCTATTTCGGGGGGATGAGCCGGATCATCGACTTTGCCCTGTCGAATGCGATCAATTCAGGGATTAGACGCATCGGCGTGGCGACCCAGTACAAGGCGCATAGCCTGATCCGGCACATGAACCGTGCGTGGAATTTCATGCGCCCGGAACGTAATGAAAGCTTCGACATCCTGCCCGCATCGCAGCGTGTGTCCGAAACCCAGTGGTACGAAGGCACCGCCGACGCCGTTTATCAGAACATCGACATTATCGAATCCTATGGTCCCAAATATATGGTCATCCTGGCGGGCGATCATATCTATAAAATGGACTATGAACTGATGCTGCGCCAGCATGTGAACAGCGGCGCGGATGTGACGATCGGTTGTCTGGTCGTCCCGCAAAAGGAGGCCAGCGGCTTTGGCGTGATGGCGGTGGATGGCAATGACGTCATCACCGATTTCGTCGAAAAGCCGATCAATCCGCCCGAAATTCCGGGTAAGCCGGGTTGGTCACTGGCGTCGATGGGCATTTATGTGTTCGACACGAAATTCCTGTTCGACCTTCTGCGCGAAGACGCGGTCAACCCGATCAGCACGCATGACTTCGGCAATGACCTGATCCCCCAGATCGTCAAGGGCGGCAAGGCGGTTGCCCATCGCTTTACCGAAAGCTGTGTTCGTGCGGCCGACGAAATCGGTGAATATTGGCGCGATGTGGGCACGCTGGACGCCTATTTCGAGACCAACCTCGATCTGACCGACACGGTGCCGATGCTCAACATGTATGATCGCGACTGGCGCATCTGGACCGATCAGGTCGTGGCCGCGCCTGCCAAATTCGTCCATGATGATGAAGGGCGCCGGGGCCATGCGATCCGCTCGTTGATTTCGCAGGATTGCATCGTGTCGGGGGCGACGGCCTATCGCTCGCTGCTGTTTACCGGGGTGAAGATGGGCAGCTGGTCCGAGGTGAATGAAGGGGTGATCCTGCCTTACTGCAACATCGGGCGTCATGCTAAGCTTTCGCGCGTCATCATCGATTCGGGTGTCCGCATTCCCGAAGGGCTGGTGGTGGGCGAAGACCCCGAATTGGATGCCAAGCGTTTCCGGCGCACTGAAAATGGCGTTTGCCTGATTACCAAACGGATGATCGATGCGCTCGATCTTGATTAAGGGAAAACTGACGGCATGACCCTTCGTGTCCTTAGCCTGGCTTCCGAAGCGGTGCCCTTTATCAAGACCGGCGGCTTGGCCGATGTGGCGGGCGCCTTGCCCGCCGCGGTTGCCCCGCATGGCGTGACGATGAGCGTGATGTTGCCGGGATATCCGGCGGTGATGGCCCGGTTGTTAAACCAATACCCGGCGCCCAAAGGGAAACGCAGCAAATCGGCGCCCAAACATGGCGAACCCAAGGTTTTGCATGTTTGGGATTCGATTTTTGGCCATGGCGCGCGGCTGCTGGCCGGGACGCTGGATGGCACGGCCGATGGTCCGTTGCTGCTGGTTCTGGATTGCCCGGAACTGTTCGACCGCCCCGGCGGCCCCTATGGCAATCAGGCGGGACAGGATTGGGCCGACAATGGCCTACGCTTTGCGGTCCTTTCGCGCGCGGCGGCCGATGTCGCGGGCGGCGCGGTGGAGGGGCTGGAGTTCGACATCCTCCACGCCCATGACTGGCAGGCGGGTCTGGCCCCGGCCTATCTCAAATTCGCGCCCTATGGTGGCCGCCATGTGCCCAGCGTGATGACCATCCACAATATGGCGTTTCAGGGCCATTTCCCCGCCGCGTTGTTCCATCAGATCGGCCTGCCGACACAGGCATGGGCGGTGAACGGCGTGGAATATCACGGCGGCGTGGGTTTGTTAAAGGCAGGGCTGGAATCGGCCCATGCCATCACAACCGTTTCGCCCACCTATGCGCTGGAAATTCGTGAGCCGCATTTTGGCATGGGCCTCGAAGGACTGATCCGCAGCCGTGGCGCGCAGGTGCATGGCATCGTCAACGGTATCGATCCGGTTGAATGGAACCCGGCCACTGACACCGCCATTAAAAGCCAATTTTCCGCCCGCGCTCTTGGCAAAAGATTGGCCAACAAGCGCGCGCTGGAGGCTGAATTCGGCCTTGATCGCGACGATGGCCCGCTGTTCATCGTGGTCAGCCGGTTGACCTGGCAAAAGGGCATGGATGTGCTGGCGCAATGCCTCGATCATCTGGTCGGGCTGGGTGGGCGCCTGGCGCTGCTGGGGTCGGGTGATGCGGCGCTGGTGGGTGAATTGTCCGCCGCCGCCGCGCGCCATCCGGGGCGCATTGCGGTGCGCATCGGCTATGACGAAGCCTTGTCCCACCGGATGCAGGCGGGCGGCGATGCCATCCTTGTGCCAAGCCGGTTTGAACCTTGTGGCCTGACGCAACTCTATGGCCTTGCCTATGGCTGCATTCCGGTGGTGGCGCGCACGGGCGGGCTGGCCGATACGGTGGTTGACGCCAATCTGGCCGCCGTCAAAATTGGGGCCGCCACCGGCGTCCAATTCGAAAAGGTTGATTATTTATCGCTTTCGGGCGCAATCACCCGTGCAATCTCGCTCTATTCCCAGCAAGATGTGTGGCGCGCAATGCAAAAGGCGGGAATGTCTTCCGACTTTACTTGGCGTCAATCAGGTGCCGCCTATGCGCATTTATACAGATCCATCGCTTTGGAGAATTCGCCAGCATGACCGCGACGACTATCACTGCCCAAGTGATCACCCATGAAACCCAGCCGATTGCCGGGCAAAAGCCGGGCACATCCGGTCTGCGCAAGAAGGTGAAGGTTTTCGCACAGCCCAATTATGCCGAAAACTTTATCCAAAGCGTGTTTGACGTGGTGGAACGCCCGGCCAACGCGACTTTGGTGATCGGCGGCGATGGCCGCTATCACAACCGCACCGTGATCCAGCAGGCGATCCGCATGGCCGCCGCCAATGGCTATGGCCGTGTCCTGGTGGGGCAGGGGGGGATCCTTTCGACCCCGGCGGCCTCCAATGTGATCCGTCAATATGGCGCCAGCGGCGGCCTTGTCCTGTCGGCCAGCCACAATCCAGGCGGCCCGGACGAAGATTTCGGCATCAAATATAATATCGCCAATGGCGGCCCAGCGCCCGAAGGCGTGACCGAGGCGATCTATCAGCGCACGACCGAGATTACGCAATGGAGCGCGGTGGAAACGCCGGACATTAATCTCGACACGCTGGGCGTGGTCGATGTGGCGGGCATGGCGGTCGAGGTGATCGACAGCGTGGCCGATTATGCGGCGTTGATGGAAAAGCTGTTCGATTTCGACGCGATCCGCGCGGCGGTGGCGGGCGGCTTGACCATGAGCTTTGATGCGATGCATGCGGTCACTGGCCCCTATGCGCATGAAATTCTGGAAAAGCGTCTGGGTTTTGCGGCGGGGACGGTAAAGAATGGCGTGCCGCTGGAGGATTTTGGCGGGCATCATCCTGATCCCAACATGGTTCACGCGCATGAATTGTTCGAAACCATGTTCGGCGCCGATGCGCCCGATTTTGGCGCGGCATCGGATGGCGACGGCGACCGCAACCTGATCGTGGGCAAGGGCATTTTCGTCACCCCTTCGGACAGTCTGGCGATGTTGGCGGCCAATGCGCATCTGGCGCCTGCCTATGCGGGCGGGTTGAAGGGTATCGCCCGTTCGATGCCGACCAGCGCGGCGGCCGATCGCGTGGCGGAAAGCCTTGGCATTCCTGCGTTTGAAACGCCGACGGGCTGGAAATTCTTCGGCAACCTGCTGGACGCCGGCATGGCCACGATTTGCGGCGAGGAAAGCGCCGGGACCGGCAGCGACCATGTCCGCGAAAAGGATGGCCTGTGGGCGGTGCTGCTGTGGCTCAACATTCTGGCCGTGCGCAAACAGTCGGTGGTGCAGATTGCGCAGGAGCATTGGGCCAAA
The DNA here is from genome assembly GCF_057401885.1 of Novosphingobium sp. 550D. Classification (NCBI taxonomy): domain Bacteria; kingdom Pseudomonadati; phylum Pseudomonadota; class Alphaproteobacteria; order Sphingomonadales; family Sphingomonadaceae; genus Novosphingobium; species Novosphingobium sp. 550D. Next base: position 1,893,838 of record NZ_CM171613.1, read on the forward strand.
TTTGGCCGCAATTACTATGCCCGCCATGATTATGAGGGCCTGCCGACCGAGGCGGCTAATGCGCTGATGGCCGAATTGAACGCTTCGCTGGCCGCTTTGCCGGGGCAGGTGTTCGAAGGTCTGACAGTCGAAACCGCGGATAATTTTGCCTATACTGATCCGGTCGATGGTTCGATCTCGACCAATCAGGGCGTGCGCATCCTGTTCGTGGGGGGCAGCCGCATCGTTTTCCGTCTGTCCGGAACGGGGACCGAAGGGGCGACCCTGCGCGTCTATCTGGAACGTTATGAGCCGGTGGGCGGTGATCTGGCGGGTGAAACGCCGATCAAGCTGGGCGATCTGATTGCGGCGGCTGATGGTATTGCGGGCATCACGCGCCACACCGGGCGGACAGAGCCGAGCGTCATCACCTGATGGCGCGATACGGCGCCTGGGTCGATGGGGGCGCGACGCATTTTGCGGTTCGCGCTCCTTTGGCCGATGCGGTCTGGCTTTGCCTGTTTGAAGGGCAGGCCGAGGTTCGCATGGCGATGGAGCGGGCCGGGGCCGATTGGCGGCTGACCTTGCCGGGGGATCGTGCCGGCGCCCATTACGCCTATCGCGCCAGCGGGGCGTGGGACCCGCAGAATGGCAAGTGGTTCGACCCCGCCAAATTGCTGGTCGATCCCTATGCGGTCGAATTGGACCGCCGCTTTGTTCAAGATCCGCGACTGGCGCGATATGAGGCTGAAACCTGCGACATCGTCCCACGCGCGATCGTGCCGGGCGAAATGGCGAAAGTGCCGCTGCAAAAGCCGTGCTTTTCCGCTGGCGGGTTGATTTATGAGGTCAATGTCCGCGGCTTCACGCTGCTGCACCCCGACATTCCAGAGGCGCAGCGCGGGACGGTGGCGGCGCTGGCGCATCCTGCGATTATCGCGCATCTGAAAAAGCTGGGTGTGGGCGCGGTCGAATTGATGCCGATCACGGCGTGGATCGACGAACGTCATTTGCCGCCCTTGGGCTTGCGCAATTTCTGGGGCTACAATCCGGTGGCGATGATGGCGCTGGACCCCGGCCTGTGTCCGGGCAGCGTGGCGGAATTGCGCGAAACGGTGGCGGCGCTGCGGGCCGAAGGGATCGGGGTCATCCTTGACCTTGTGTTCAACCACACGGGGGAGAGCGACGTTCTGGGCGGCGTTCTGTCACTGCGCGGGCTGGACAATGCGGCCTATGCCCATGCGCCCGCCGGTTATATGATCAATGATACGGGATGCGGCAATACGCTGGACTTTGCCTATGCGCCGGTGCGGGAATTGACGCTGGCGGCGTTGCGGCATTTTGTCGAATATGCCGGGGTGGACGGGTTCCGGTTTGACCTTGCGCCGGTGTTGGCGCGGGGGCCGGAATTTGACGCCCACGCGCCGATCTTTGCCGCGATGGCCGCCGATCCGGTTCTGGCGTCCCGTGTGATGATTGCCGAGCCGTGGGATATCGGGCCGGGCGGTTATCAATTGGGGCGGTTTCCGGCTAATTGGCTGGAATGGAACGATGCGTTTCGTGATGATGTACGCCGGTTCTGGCGCGGCGACGGGGCGCTGGGTTCACTGGCCACGCGCCTTGCGGGCAGCGCGGATGTGTTTGGCGAGCAGCATTGCCGCAGCGTCAATTTTCTGGCTGCGCATGACGGCTTCACTCTGGCCGATCTGGTCAGTTACGAACATCGTCACAATCTCGCCAATGGCGAGGGCAACCGCGATGGCCATGGCGAGAATCTGAGCTGGAATTGCGGGGTTGAAGGGGCAAGCGACGATCCGGCGGTTCTGGCCAAGCGGGCGCTGGACATGCGCGCTTTGCTGGCCACGCTGTTTGCATCGACCGGGACGATCATGTTGACGGCGGGCGACGAATTTGGCCGCAGCCAGCAGGGCAACAACAACGCCTATTGTCAGGATAGCGCGATCGGTTGGGTCGACTGGTCCGGGCGGGACGAGGCGCTGGAGGATTATGTCGCCCAATTGTCGGCCCAGCGCAGGGCGGGGGATTACGCGCAATTTCCGCGTGTTGGGCGATGGTTGCGGGCCGATGGCGCGCCGATGCAGGCCCATGACTGGGAAGCGCCGGGGGCGGGCTATGTCGCCTATGTTTCGGATGACCCCGACAGGTTGCGCGAATTCTGTATCGACCGCGAAAACAGGCGCGTGGAAATTCTTTAAGATATATCTTGAATGTTTTTTAAAGCCTCCTACATTCGGCTCATGATCGAATTCAAGGAGTATGACATGTTCGGAATGAACATCGGAAAGCACAGAGGCCGCGGCGGTCGCGGTTTTGGCGGGCGCGGATGCGGGCCTGAAGGTTGGGGGGGCGAACATCGTGGCCGGTTCGCCGCCGGTTTCGACGGAGGTTTTGACGGTGGTCCGTTTGGCAAGGGCGGCTTCGGCGGTGGTCGGGGTGGCTTTGGCGGAGGCGGCGGCTTTGGTGGCGGTCGCGGTGGATTCGGCGGACGCCGGGGCAAGCTTTATGATGGCGATGAATTGCGCCTGCTTGTCCTCTCGCTCTTGGCCGATGCGCCCCAGCACGGTTACCAATTGATCCGCGCCTTTGCCGAAAAATCGGGCGGTGCCTATCAACCCAGCCCCGGCGTCCTCTACCCGTTGCTCGTAATGCTCAGCGAAATGGAGCTGGTGGTCGAAGTTGACACCGCCGGCAGCAAGCGCCGCCTTTTCGCGATAAGCGAAACGGGCCGGGCGGAAATCGAGGGCAAAGGTGAACAGATCGAGGCTCTGTTTGGCCGTCTGACCGCTTTGGCGGCACAGGCCGAGCGGACCGATGGCGCCCCGGTTCGGCGCGCAGTCCACAATTTGCGTGCCGCGGTGATGGAACGTTTGGGCCGCGACGGCGCATCCTCGGAATTGCCGTTTGAAGTGGCGCGCATCATTGATGAAGCCACGCAAAAAATCGAACGGCTTTGATGAAAACGGGCGCCGAAAATCTTCACCTCTCGGCGTCCAAATCATTCCTATTCAGCGCGCTGACAGCCAATTTGTCCGATAAGCGGGAACAGCGCAAAATTGCGCATTGTGGGGCCGGGGCCGGCAAAGCCAAGGAACAGTGGAGTTTGCGTTGATTCTTGGCGCAGATCACCTTTTCTGATGCTTGCTTTTCCCGCCACTTTGCGGGCATGAGCGCCCACGAAATTGAGGGGCGGGATGATTCTGAAATCCCGATCCTTTCGCTTGTAAGAGGATGGAATGACGATGTCGCGACTGTTTACCCCCGCTGCCGCGCTGTTGGCTGCTGCCACGATGGCCATCGGCTTTGCCGCTCCTGCTGCTGCTGCCGGTGACCCGGCCAAGGGCGCGGCTTCGTTCAAGACCAAGTGCCAGCTGTGCCACGTCGTCGGCGCGGGCCAGAAGGGCACGATGGCTCCCAACCTGCTGGGCGTGGTTGGCCGCAAGGCTGGCGCCACCGATTTCGCGATGTATTCGCCCCAGCTCAAGGCTTTCGGCAAGGCCTGGACGCCTGCTCTGATCGATCAGTGGATTGCTGGCCCGACCAAGCTGGTCCCCGGCAGCCGTATGGCGATGGTGGTTCCCGATGCGGCCGAACGTGCCAACATCGTGGCCTATCTGGGCACGCTGAAAAAGTAAGCCTTTTTCAGGTTTCGGAAATTGGGGGCGGGTGGCTTTGGCTGCCTGCCCCCAATTTCGTTTGCGGACCCTTTGGCATGATCATGGGCGGGTGCTAGACAGGCGACCATGGAAAGAGGCTCCCCTCGGTCGCGCATGGGCGCTGCGGTTTTGGCCGGCGGGGTTCAGGCGCTGGTGCTGATGGCTTTGCTTGCCTTGGGCGATGGCGTCGATGGATTGCAAAAAGGCGCGGCCAGCGTGCTGGAAAGCGTTGATTTTACCCTGCCATCGCCAGAGCCCAAGCCGGATCCCAAACCTTTACCCCAACCCCAGGCCGCCGCTCCCAAAGGAGCCGCAGGGGAAAAGGCCGTACCGCGTCCTGTCATCGCGCCCAAACCTGTCATCATCCCGCACCCTGTCGTGGCCCCGCCTGTCGCCAGCACGGGCGCAGCACTATCATCAGGCGCCAGTGTGGGCAGCGGCACGGGCGCTGGCGATTTGGGCGACGGCGGTGGGGCGGGGGGCAGCGGTCAGGGGCAAGGCGGCGGTGGTCCGGCGGTCAAGATAGCCGGAACGATCACCGCCCGCGACTATCCCCGCGAAGGGCGCGAGGCGCGGATTGGCGATTATGTTATCGTCGCCATCACGGTGGGCGCGGACGGCCGCCCCACCGCATGCCGCATCCATCGGTCCAGCCGAGATCCGGCGGCGGATACGTTGACATGCCGGATGGTGATGGAACGGTTTCGTTTCAATCCGGCCCGTGACGGCAACGGGCGCGCCGTTGAATCGATCTTTGGGTGGAAACAAAGCTGGTTCCTGTGAATTGGAATTTGCAGCGCTTGGGTTTGCCGCGCGCTTGAATTATGAACGAGCGTATGATCGCCCATACTATCCAGCTTGCCCTTGCCCCGGTTTTCGTCCTGGTGGCGATTGGCAATATTATGAACATCCTTTCGACCCGCCTTGGCCGGATCGTGGATCGTGCCCGCGCGTTACAGAAACTCTATGGCGAAACCACCGGGGCGGCGCATGACATTGTCGTTCTGGAAATGCGTCAGGTCGATCTGCGTATCGAATTGAACACCAAGGCCATCCGCCTTTTGGTCATGTCGGGCCTTGCCATCGGGACGACGGTGGCGATCCTGTTTTTGGAAGAAATGGTCAATGTGCCGTTGGAACGCGTGGCGGCGGGGGGTTTTCTGGTCGCGGTGCTGTTGCTGATGTGGGGCCTGTGGCTGTTTCTGCGCGAAACACAGGTGGCGGCGGCGATTTTGCGGATCCCTGAAAAATATCTGGAAACGCACCGCGAATTGTAAACCGTTTGCGCCGCGTCCCCGTGCTTACTTATTGGTCGCCGCAGGGCCGCTGCTGAACGCGTCGGCGATTGAACAGGCCGCCGGGCCAAGGATCACGATAAACAGCACCGGCAGAATGAACAGGATCAGCGGCACCGTCATGATCGCGGGCAGGCGTGCGGCTTTTTCTTCGGCGCGCATCATGCGCTCGTTGCGGAATTCGGCCGACAGCACGCGCAGAGCCGAGGCCAGAGGGGTGCCGTAACGTTCGGTCTGGATCATGGTGGTGACCACGCCGCGAACCGAATCGAGGTCGACGCGATAGGCAAGGTTTTCAAAAGCCTGACGACGCTCGGACAGGAATGACAGTTCGATGGCCGTCAGCGCGAATTCATCGCCCAATTCGGGATAGGCGCGCCCCAATTCCTTGGCCACGCGGGTAAAGGCGGCGTCCACCGTCAGACCCGCTTCGGCGCAGATGACCAGCAGGTCGAGCGCGTCGGGCAATCCTTTGCGAATGGCGGCGGTGCGTTTGGTGATCAGGTTCTGGACGTAAATGTCCGGCCCTTTATAGCCCAGACCCACGGCGGCGGCGAACCCCATGAACTTTTTGAAATCGGTCCATTCGGGGAAATAGTTCATCCAATAGATGACAACAGCCGCCAACCCGCCCAGCACAATGGGGGCAACCATGCGGCCAAAGATGATGGCAACCGCCCATTCCTTGTTGCGGATCCCGCCCTGCGCCAACTTTTGCTGGGCATCGGCCAACTGGCTGTCCTGCAACACTTTCAATTTGTTGAGGATCGAGCGGATTGCATCGGTCGTGTCGGAACGGCGGACGATCTGGGCGCGCTTTTTGGGGGCGTTCGAAACGATGCCCGCCTTTAACTGTTCGCGGCGTTCGTTAAGGGCCTTGACCCGCTTTTGCATCGGATCGCGAACGGTCAACGCCGCATAAATGGCCACCATGACCATGACGGCGGCCACCGCGGCCAGAAACGTGCCAACAACGATAACGTCAAAGCCCAGTATATGAGGGTGTGCGACAGTCGGTTGCATCACATGCCCCCCATCAGATCTCGAAGCTGACCATTTTGGCCATGATGAACACGCCAATGCCCATCCACGTCAGCCCGCCAAGGCCCGTGATGATCAGGCGATCATCGGCAAAGAAACCGGCCAGATATTGCGGATTGACCCAATTGATCATCATGAAAACCATGAAGGGCAGCGAGCCGACGATATAGGCCGAGGCTTTGGATTCCGAACTCATCGCGCGGATTTTCAACTTCATCTGGGCGCGTTTGCGCAGCACATCGGCCAGATTGCCCAGCGTTTCGGCCAAATTGCCGCCCGTTTCGCGCTGGATCGCGATGGTGATACAGAAAAAGTTGAATTCAGCCATGTTCAGGCGGTCGGCGGTGTCCTGCAACGCTTCATCCATGCTGCGCCCGATCTTGATGCGTTCGGTCACCAGCTTGAATTCCTGACCCACCGGGCCGGGGATTTCGGACGAGACGATGCCCAGTGTTTCCGTCACCGGCAGGCCAGAGCGCAGGCCGCGCACCAGCAATTCGATGGCGTCGGGAAATTTCGTGGTGAAATCGTCATAGCGCTTCTTGATCAGATAGCCCACAACCAGATGCGGCAGGCCCGCACCCGCCATGACGCCCACCATCAAGCCCAGCATCAGCGATCCGGTCTTCATCCACAGCAACAGCATAATGACCAGCGCCAGCCCGGCCGAAACCTGAATATACTGCTGAACTGTCCACGGCTTTCCGGTGCGATGCAGGCGAAGCGCCAGCATTTCCATCTGCGAACGCTGACCATCGCCGCTGCTGACCATCGGCTTGCGCTGGGCCAAGGCGCGGCGCATCTGGGCCTCGACCTTGTCGGTTGCGCTTTCGGAATGGCGGAAACGCACCGATTGCAGACGGCGCGCACCTTCCTTGGCCGGCGACGGCCCGCCAAAGGCCAAAGCGAGCAGCATCAGCAGCCCGCCCGCCCCAAAGGTGATCAGCAATATCTGGACCGTGTCCATCGCCGTGCCTTATCTGCCTTGCGGAACGGCCATGCCGCCCCGGTTTGAAATTCAGGCTTTCGCCTTGTCCTTGGCGCTGTCTTTCTTGCCCAGCAACGCCTTGAAATCGATCATGTCGAGCAGCGATTTACGCTCACCGCCGCCCTTTTCATCCTTGGTATCGGCATCGACCAACGCCTTGACCGACAGCGCCAGTTCGCGCAGCGCCGAGCCCGCCTTGGTCGCGCGATTGGCCTCGGCAAAGGTCTGGCCCAATTTGGCGCAATGGATCGCGGCCTTGATGTCATAGGGAATGACGACATTGATTTTGCGTTCGATCGAGGCTTCGAAATCGGCGCGGCTGATTTCTGCCATGCCCGTTTGAACGCGATTGGCCACCACCATGATCTGGGTATGGGGCGCATTGGCGCGCAGCCAGGACAGGATGCGGATCGCATCGCGCGCACCCGCCAGCGTCAATTCCGTCACCAGCAGCACGACATTCACATCGGCCAGCAAATGCGGAAAATTGATCAGCATGTTGCGCGGCATGTCGATGACGGTGTGTTCAAAGGCGTGGCGGAATTCTTCCTCCAGCCGGACAAAGGCCGAGCCATCGGTCAGTAACGGATGGCTGATCGGCGCCTCGGCCGACAACAGCGAAAGGTGTTCGCCCGCCCGGATCATCGCCCGTTCGATGAACAGTCCGTCGATACGGCTGGGGTTTTCGATGGCGTCGGTCAAACCGCGCCCCGGCTCCAGATCCAGCGCCAGCGCGCCGGTGCCGAAATGGATGTCCAGATCAAGCAGGGCGGTGGGTTGCTTGTGATCGGCCGAAAACAGCCAAGCGATCGAACTGGCGATGGTGGATGCGCCCACGCCGCCGCGGGTGCCGATGACCGCCGTGCTCAGATGCGGCGTATCGGTGTTGTTTTCGGCCTGACGCGGGGCGCTCAGCATGTTCTGCGCCTGAACCAGTGCATCGCGCATCAGGCCTGATGAAAGGGGTTTGAGCAGATAGTCGTGAATGCCGCTGCCCAGCAGGTCGCGGTAGAGGCGTACGTCATTGACCTGACCGATGGCGATCACCACCGTGCCGGGTTCGCATACTTCGGCCAAGGCATTGATATCGCCCAGCGGGTCACCGCTTTCCGACAGGTCCACCACCAGGATCGAGGGTGATGAGCTGACCGAGAGCGACTGAATCGCGCTGCGCAAACCGCCACGGACGCATTTTTCCGGCGGCCAACCGAAATCGGCGGCCAATGGGCGCATGACATCCAGCGTCGCCTCGTCGCAGACATAGGCGGCAAAGCTTTCGCGATTTTGCGCCGATCCCGGCTTCCATGGTGCGTTCATGGCTTAACTGCCCCCTCCGGTTGAAACCTTCTTGACCGAACTGCCGCCATCGCCCGACGGCTTGGCCGCGCGATACGCATCGATGGCCTTGTTGCTGGTCATCACGACGGTTTGCCCATTGGATTTTGCCCCGGCCAGCAAGTGGTCGGGATCGGCCACCATCGCGGCCAGATTGCCGTTGACCGCACAGCCGTAATTGTGGCTGGTGGCATTGTTGAAATTGGTTTCGCTGTTGTCGGCCCAATTGGGGCAATTGGGGACGCTGGCCACGGCGCGCGTCACGACGATGCGGGCCAGTCCCGCATTCACATTGCCTTCGCCGATGGGCACTTCGCGGCTGATCTGAATGCCGCGGCGCGACACCAGTTCGGACAGGGCCAGCATGGTTGCCTCGCTTTTGAGCGGATCATCCACCGCCACGCGGTCGCCATAACGCAGGCCAAGGGCGTCAAACCAACCCGACACGCGTTTCGATTCGGCATTGGACAGGCCGCCCGGACCCGTGATCACGTCCAGCGAATAGCTGTTATGGCTGACAACCGGCTGGTTGACGCTGGTCAGCATCCGGTTGGTGGGCACGCCGCCGCATCCGCCCAGCGCCGCGATCAGCCCCAGCGTCACCCCGCCCATCATCAGGCGATGCCGCGAAGAAGAAGTCATCTGTTTCATCATCGCCTCGCTCAATTCAGGCTAAAGCCGGGTTGGCTGATTTCGCTGGCCACGGCGCGCTTGCCCGCCTTGGTCTTGGCGGCGGGCTCGTCGGCCTCGCTCACTTTCTTGGCGGGGGCGGCAGGGCTTTCCGAGGGTTTGAGGGTCGGTTTGGGGCGATCCTCGCCCTTCTTGCCGTCGCTCAGCATGTTGGCCGCCACCTGTTGAATGTCATTGGCCGTCTGCATCCCGTCGGTGGGCAATTTGATGTCGCCATCATTGACGGGTTTGACCAGATAAGGCGTGACCACGATCACCAATTCGGTCTCGCCCTTCACAAAGCTGGTCGATTTGAACAAAGCGCCCAGCACCGGCAAATCGCCCGCGCCCGGCATTTTCTGGATCGAATTGCTGGCCTTGTTCGACAACAGGCCGCCGATCATCATGCTTTGCCCCGAACCCAATTCGACCGAGGTTTCGGTGCGGCGGGTGGACAGGGCCGGGATCGTATAGCCGTTGAGCGTGACGGAACCCTCGCTCGACAGTTCCGACACTTCGGGACGCACGCGCAGGCTGATCCGGCCATCGGACAGGACCGTGGGAGTAAAGCTCAGGCTGACGCCATATTTCTTATATTCGACCGAAACCGTGCCCAGACCCGACGAGATGGGAATGGGAAATTCACCGCCCGCCAGAAACTCGCCCGTTTCGCCCGACAGCGCGGTCAGATTGGGTTGGGCCAGTGTGGTGACCAGACCGATCTGTTCGCCCGCATCCAGCGTGCCCAGAATGTTCAGACCGAACAATGAACCTGCCCCGGCCAATGTGGTGGCGGTCGAAAGCGCAGAAATCGAGGTGCCGCTTGCCGTCGCGCCGGTCGCATCGGTATAGGTGGTCTTGCCGCCCACGCCCATCGGCGAACCGGGGACATAGGTCGAGGCCGCCGAGCGACCCTGCGACACGCCGAACTGGAACCCGTTGCTGCCATTGGCGATGCTGGTCAGGTTCACGCCCAATTGCTTGGACAATGAGCGCGAGACTTCGGCGATGCGGACCTGAAGATTGACCTGAAGCGGGGTGGCCGTTTTCAGGCGGGTGATGACATTGGCTTCCTTGCCAAGGAAGGCCGTGACAAGGCGCTGGGCCTCTGCGGCGTCTTCGGGGGCGGCGACGGTGCCGGTCAGAAGATAGGTGGCCGAGCTGAGCGTGGCGACATTGATGCGCGATTCGGGCATCGCGACTTTCAGCATCTGATCGACGCTGTCGATGTTGCTGGCCACGCGCACATTCGTGGACCAGATCACCTGCCCTGCAGCATTGCTGGCATAGATCGTGGTTTCGCCCGCGCCGCGACCATAGACGTAGAGCTGATTGTTCGATTTGACCTGAACATCGGCGATCTTGTCATCGGCGACAAAGACATCCTTCATCACCGAGGGCAGATTGACCAACTGGCCGCGGCCAAGGGCCACCGCCATCGCGTTGGACGGTGCAGAGATCGACACCGGCGAATAGGAATGGGTCATCACCGGGCGGCTGGGCGGATTGGCCGGGGGGGTGACGGGTGCGGATCTGGCGACCGTCTTTGCCGCCACCTTTCCCTTGGCCGGGGCCGCGACCAGAGCGGCAGGCGCAAGGCCCGCAAGGCACACGGACGCCAGAGCCAGAGCGGTGAGGGGGCGCTTTTTAAAGCGAGCGTTGAGGCGGGGATTCATCGGATAGCCTCTCAATCTCAAGGTTGGCCAAGCGGGCCGACGGCGCCGCTGCCAAATGCATTGCCCGCAGCGCCCATGCCGTTGGCAACCGCGCCGTTCTGGACGCCGAAGGAAACGCTCTGGCTGTCACGACCGCGCATCACGCGAACGCCATTGTTGTTCATCGGGCGGGCCACGGCCGGGCCGCCCATTGCGGGGGCCGCCGATGCGATGGCGGGGGTCATCACGGGCATGGTGCGTTTTTGAAAACGCGAAACTTCGCCGCCGGTGGTGACGGTGTCGCCGCTCATTTCCACCGGGCGGCGTGCGGCGGCGGCCAGAAGGCGGCTTTCGTCCGCCTTGGTTGCGCCATCGGGCAATTTCACCGCGCCATTGGCAATCGCACGGTCCAGTTCGCCCTGATTGTCGGCAAGGCTGCGCAGTGTCAGGCTGAGCGCGCCGACGGCCTGGGCCACTTCGATCTTTTCGGCGATCTTGGGTGTGACTTCCAAGGTGACGGTGTGGAACGTGCGCACCACGGTCTTGCCCTCGGCGCTCTGATTCTCAGTCGATTGGTCGGTGGCCAGAACGCGCAGATTGCGAAGCACGGTTTCCGTCACGTTAAGCGCCTGGGCATCGGAACCGGCGCCGCGAATGGTTTGCGTGAGCATGATGTCGACCCGGTCGCCCGGAAAGATGAACCCGGCCACGCCCGACTTTTCCGACACGGTGATCGTGACCGCACGCATCCCCGCGCCAAGCGCGGCGGCAAGGAAACCGCGATCGCCGGGCGCCACCAACGAACCCTGCGTCAAGGGCTGGCCCGCGGTGATGGGATAGCGCACGACCGTGCCGATCAGCTTGTTCATATCGACATTGCCGTCGACGAAATAAGCTTCCTTCATCAGGTTCTTGGGCCATTCCTGAAAATTGACCGCATCGGCCGTGATGATCGTGCCGGGGGGCAAGGCGCGCTGGGCCACCAGCACCTTGGGGCCGGTGGGCGCGACAGGCAGGGCGGCCTGCACCGTAGGGGCCACGTTTCCGCCCGACAGCATGCTGCGCGCAGCGAGCGCTGTGCCGATCGCGATGACCATCGCGCCTATCAACAGCATCAGCCTACGTCTATCCATCGCGGAACAAGCCCCTTACGCATTATCGGCAGAACGACCGGAAATATCCGGTAAATTGGTTAACATTCGATCACTCATGTGATCACCCGGCCAGAACGGTTCCCGTTGCCGGAAATAAATAGCCCGAAGCGATCACCCACAGCCCGCCAAGGGCAATGGCAATCCCATAAGGAACAGAGGGTTTGTGCTTGTTGCGGCGGGCAACATGCCACGCGGCCAGAACCACCGTCAGCACGCCCCCCGACACCGCCATCGCCATCAGCAATTGCGCAAACCACACAGGCTTGATCCACAAGGCCAGCGCGACCAGCAATTTGACATCGCCGCCGCCCATCGCCCCAAGGGCAAAAAGCCCCGCCAGAACCACAAAAGCCCCGCCCGCCAGCGCCAGTTGCCATCCGATTTCGGCCAGCCCCATGTGGCTGGCCCACCAGAACAGCGGGGCGGCCAAAGCGATGATGGCGTTGAGTTCATTGTCGATCTGACGCCGCCGCATGTCCGTATAGGCCGCCACCAGCAGCGCGATTGCCAAGGCGGCAAGCAAACCGTAGGACATAGAGAAGGCGGGCATGCGGTTACCTCTGAACGTATCAAAGGCTCGCTTTAAAGGTCATCACTTACCAAACAGTAACCAACGCAAGGCCCGTAAATGCTGGACAAGGGCACCGACCGGGGGGTCATGCTGCAAAAGGCGAAAAGAGGCGCTAATGGAACTTCCTGATGGCTGCGTTGAACAACTATGGATAAGTTTGGATGGGTGGCCTATTCGCCGGATCGACCTTTTCCCGACGCATGAGGTGCGCGGCAGCCTTTTGTTCATGCCCGGACGGGGCGATTTTTATGAAAAATACCTCGAATCGCTCGAAGAATGGCGCGATTCGGGCTGGCATGTGACCAGTCTGGACTGGCGCGGACAGGCCGGGTCCGGGCGTATGGGCATGGATGCAACGACGGGCCATGTCGATGACTTCGCCGTCTGGATCGAGGATCTGGCGGCATTTTGGCAACAGTGGCGCGCAGAACGCATCGGGCCTGTAGCCTTGATCGGCCATTCGATGGGCGGACATCTGAGCCTGCGCGCTCTGGTGCAAGGGCGAGTCGATCCCGATGCGCTGGTGCTGTCGGCGCCGATGCTGGGCTTTGCGGCGGGCGGCGCGCCGTTCTGGGCGCAAAAGGCGTTGGGCTGGACCATGCTGAAATTGGGCGATGCGCGGCGACCCGCGTGGAGCGGCGGCGAAAAACCGGCCAGTTCGCTCCATGCGCGCAAAGGTCTGCTGACCCATGACGCAAGGCGGTATCAGCAGGAAGCGGACTGGCGCGAGGCGCGGCCCGAATTGGCGATGGGCCCGGCCAGTTGGGGCTGGATGGTCGCGGGTTTGCGGTCGATGGAAACCTTTATGGCGCGCGGCGCGCTGGAACGGGTCGACACGCCGGTGTTGATCCTGTCCACGGCCGCCGATGGTCTGGTGTGTCATAAAGCGAATCTGAAGGCCGCCCGCCGATTGCCCCATGGCGAGATTTTGGCTTTCGGGCGCGAGGCCGCGCATGAAATCCTGCGTGAGGTGGACGCGGTGCGCGGCCCTGCCATGGCGCGGATCGAGGCATTTCTGGACACCCATGTCGCCAAACCGGTCAGCCCGGACTTGACCCACGCGCTGTGACCGGCTTGGGATGAGGGAATGAGCCAGAAGTTTGATATTGCGATCGTGGGCGCCGGTATGGCGGGGGCTTCGCTGGGCGCGCATTTGCTGGCGCGGGGCGCGGGGTCTGTGGTCATGCTGGAGGGCGAGGATCGCCCCGGATACCATTCCACCGGACGCAGCGCCGCCTTTTGGCAGGAAACCTATGGCGGGCCGCAGGTTCAGCCATTGACGGTGGCATCTGGGCCTGTGTTGGAGGAACTGGGGTTCCTGCATCCGCGTGGTGGGCTGCATCTGGCGCGGGCGGAGGATGTGCCCGCGCTTGACGCCTTTGCGCAGGAATTTGCCGAGGTGGGCGTTGATCTGCCCCCCGTGGATCGCGCCGGGATGGAGGCGCAGGTGTCTGGGCTTGATCCGCAATGGGTGGCGGGGTTGGAAGAGCCATCATGCCGAGACATCGACGTGGCCGGGTTGCATCAGCATTACCTTGGCGCCTTTCGCCGCGGTGGTGGCGAAGTCTGGACCCGCGCGCGTTTGGCCTCGGCCCGGCGTGAGGGTGATTGGGTGCTGGGCCTTGAGGATGGGCGCGAGATTCGCGCCGGGGTGCTGGTCAATGCGGCGGGCGCCTGGGCCGACGAGGTCGCGCAGATCGCGGGCGCGAAACCCGTGGGCATCCAGCCGTTACGACGCACCATGGCCCAGATCCGGGTTTCTCCAGAGGCGCGGGGCGATATGCCGCTGATCATGGATATGGCCGGGACGTTCTATTTCAAACCCGAGGGCGGGCGGCTGTGGCTGACCCCGCATGATGAAACGCCCGTGCCGCCCTGCGACGCCGCGCCCGAGGAAATTGATGTGGCGATTGCCATCGACCGGTTCGAAGGCGTCGTCGACTGGCGCGTCGAGGCGGTCGAGCATCGCTGGGCAGGCCTGCGCAGTTTCGCGCCGGATCGGTTGCCGGTTTACGGTTGGGACCCTGTGGCTGAGGGCTTTTTCTGGTGCGCGGGGCAGGGGGGATTTGGGATTCAGACGGCCCCTGCTGCGGCGGAGATGGCGGCGCGGTTGTTGTTGGGGCAGGAGCCGGGCGAGGTCGATCCGGGGGTGTTTGGGCCGGGGCGGTTTGTTTAGAGGGGTTTAGGTGCCTCCGGCGGGCAAAGGGCGGGGGGCCTTTGCAATCCCGATAATGGGGTGGGCGTTGGGGGCGACGTGGCCGGATTTTAGGGCTGCTTAGCGGCGAGTTTCGCGAGCAGGTTTGTGCGTTGGATGGTCATGTCTGTCAGGCAATGCATTAATCGCATTTTGTTGGCCGAACTCTCGAGATCCCAAGGGAAATCTTCATTGCACCTTCTGCCGCGCATGTAGACCCAATTGCGTTGCTCGGTACGAAATTTTTCGGCCAGACCTTTCGATTTTGCCGCAATTTTGGGCAATGTGATTTTCCATTGGCGCTTTAGATTGGCATCTGCCCGATCAAATTCAGCGGTCGCGCATATGTTCATTTCTATTTGATTTGCGGGTGACTTGCAGTTGATGGCGTGGGCATTGGCTAAAAAGAGAATGGCCAAGAAATGCACTCTTTTATCCTCTCTCAATTTCCATATAGCATACCGTTTGCCATTCGTCACAAGCGCTTGCAACAATTGTTCATCCCGCGAAGCGGCGTTAATGGCAACCTTGCCTTAAACCCATCGATGCAAATTCCGTGCGACCACTAATGGGATTGCAAAGGGCTGTCGCCCTTTGCCCGCCGGAGGCAAATTTTTACCTTCCCGCCCGCAACGCCGCCGCGCCTGCAAAAGGCGTCAAAGCCACCAGCACCAAACTCGCCGCGCCCGCCAGCGCCAATCCGCTCTCTCCGCCGATGGCCAAGGAACCCGCGCCGAAGATCAGGATTGGCACGCAAAGGGGGATGAACAAAAGGCCCGCCAGTGCTGCGCCGCCTTTTAACCCTGCGGTGATGGTGGCGACGGATACGCCTACGGCGGCTAGGCCCGGCGTGCCCGCCAGCAAGCCCAGTTCAACGAGGCCGATGGTGCGCGCGTCGAGGCCGAGCAGCGCGGCGGCGGGCAGGGTGGCCAGCATGAGGGGCGGGGCGAAGGAGAGCCAGTGGGCCAGCAGGCGCAGGGCGACGATGACTTCCTCGGAGATGCCGCGCAGGGCCCATTGCTCGAACAGGCCCGCCTCTCGGTCGGGTTCGATCAGCCGGTCGAGCGGCAGGATCGCGGCCAGCAGCGCGGCCAGCCAGATGACGCCGCCTCCCACGCGGGCAAGCAGTTTTGGGTCCGGCCCGACGGCAAAGGGGAAGATGATGGCGACGGCCAGGAAGAAGAGGATAGGCAGGATGATCCCGCCTCCGCCACCATTACCCAGCACCAGAAGGCGCAGGTCGCGGCGCAGGATGGCGAAAAGCGCGGCGCCTTTCACAGCGCGTAATCCGCAAGATTGAGCTGGGTCAGATCAGCGATCCTCAGAGATTGGTGTGAGGCGATGATGCATGCGCCGCCTTTCCGACAATGACGGGCGATCATATCCTCCACCATGGCGCAGGCGGCGACATCCAGCCCGTTGAGCGGTTCGTCCAGCAGCCAGTTGGGCGCGTCCTGTCCCACCAGACGAGCAAGCGCGGCGCGTTTTTTCTGACCGGTGGAAAGATAGCGCACGGGCACATCCAGAAGATCGGCCAGCCCCAGCGAGGCCAGCACATCGCGCTCCACCGGCGCATCGACCCGCGCCCAGAAATCCAGCGCCGCGCCCAATGGCTGGCCCAGATCCAGCCCGTGGCGTTCATCCATCAGCGCCAGCGCCCCGTCCCACGCGATCGTGCCGAGTATGCCGGTGGCCGGATCATGGCTGGGCGGCAAAAGACCCGCCAGCATCCGCATCAGGCTGCTCTTGCCCAACCCGTTGGGGCCAAGCACGTGCACCGCCTGTCCGCGCGCCAGCGTGAAGGAAAGGCCGGAAAACAGCCAGCGGTCCCCCCGGCGGCAGCACAGATCGGTGGCGGTAAGGGCGTTGGCTTGCATGATGGCGTGGCGATAGGCAAAACTTGACGAATTGCCAAGGGATCAGGGCCAATTGTCAGAGGGACTTATGGACGAAATTCAGGGATGGCGGATGGAGAATGGCGCCCTTTGCCGCGACTTTACCTTTGCCGATTTCGCGCAGGCCTTTGGCTTTATGACCCGCGTCGCCTTGGTGGCGCAGCAGCAGGACCATCACCCCGAATGGACCAATGTCTATAACCGGGTGTCGATCCGATTGTGGAGCCACGATGTCGGGGGCGTCACGGGGCGGGATCGGCGGTTGGCTTTGGCGATTAATGGGATGGTCGAGAGTTTGCCTCCGGCGGGTTAAGGGCGGGGGCCCTTAACAATCCCGTTTTTGGGGTGGGTTTGATACGGGCGTTGTTTTGGCGGATTGAAAGCCCGCGGCGCGGTGAACTTGGACCTATCCTGATCTTATAAAGCCGCATTATTGTAACAATGCCACGTAAAGATTGCCGCCGCCCCCCGGTGCGGTCGCCATCCTTCGGCCAACACGCGGGTCTGCTTCTCACTGGGCCGCTCGTCCAGTCTCAGCAATTTGCCCAGCCCGATCTGCACCGCAAGGTCGCCTGCGGGCCAGATGTCGGGGCGCCCTTCGGCAAAGAGAAGATAGATTTCCGCCGACCACCGCCCGATGCCTTTGATGCGGGTGAGTTGGTTGATCGCTGCCTCGTCATCGGCGGGCAGCAAGGTGAAGTCGAGTTCGCCCGCCAGCACCAGCTCGCACAGGGACCTTGCATAGGACTGTTTCTGGCGCGAGAGGCCGCAGGCGCGCAAAGTGTCAAAATCGGCAGACAGCAAGGCCGATGGATCGGCTTCCTCACCCACGACGCCCACCAGTTTGGCCCACATGGATGATGCCGCCGCCACCGAAACCTGTTGCCCGACGATCGTGCGCAGCATGGTGGCATGACCCCGCGCCCGGATGCGCGGTTCGGGAAAACCCACGCGCGACAGCGCATCGGCAATGCCCGGCGTCGTTTCGGCAATGGCCCGCAGGCCCAATTCAATCGCTTCGGCAGAAAGTCCCATTGGCGCCCGTTTCATAAATCAGAATGACAAAATTTTGCGCGATGCCGCCAGTTGCAAAAGCGGCTTCTTGCCGATAGCAGCCTTGTCAAAGCGCCGGTTGCTTTGCGCTTCATACAGAGGGATTTGATATGCCGAAGCTGGTGATCGTCAATAGTGCGGGTGAAGAAAAGGAAATCGAGGCCCAGACCGGCCGCACCGTGATGGAAGTGATTCGCGATGCAGGTTTCGATGAAATGCTGGCGCTGTGCGGGGGCTGCTGCTCTTGCGCGACGTGCCATGTGCATATTGATCCGGCCTTTGCGGACAAGCTGCCCGCGATTGGCGAAGATGAAGACGATCTGCTGGACAGCAGCGACCACCGCGACGGCAATTCGCGCCTGTCGTGCCAGTTGCCCGTCACGGACGCCATCGACGGCATGCGCGTGACGATTGCCGAACCGGACTGATTGGGCCGGACTAAAAGCCTGACTTTAGGGGTGCCTTGCGCAAATGCATTGCACGTTGCGTAAGGCACCCCTACCTAGGGCGCATGACGAAAGCGCCCGTTTATCAAAGCACCCTCGATCTGATTGGCAACACCCCGATGGTCCTGTTGAAAGGGCCAAGCGAGGCGGCAGGTTGCGAGATCTGGGGCAAGTGCGAATTTGCCAATCCGGGGCAGAGCGTGAAGGATCGCGCCGCCTTGTGGATCATCCGCGATGCGGAAAAGTCGGGCGCGTTGAAGCCCGGCGGCACAATTGTCGAAGGCACGGCGGGCAATACGGGCATCGGCATTGCGCTGGTGGCCAATGCACTGGGGTACAAGACGATCATCGTCATGCCCGAAACGCAGAGCCGCGAGAAAATGGACACTTTGCGCGCGTTGCGGGCCGAGCTGGTGCTGGTGCCGGCGGCGCCTTTCAGCAATCCGGGCCATTTCGTGCATACGTCGCGCCGTCTGGCCGAGGAAACCGAGGGCGCGATCTGGGCCAACCAGTTCGACAACACGGCAAACCGCAAGGCGCATATCGAATCGACCGCACCGGAAATCTGGGCGCAGATGGAAGGGCGGCTTGATGGCTTCACCTGTGCGGCGGGGACCGGGGGCACGCTGGCGGGCGTGGGCCTTGGGCTGAAGGCGTTTGACGAGAACATCACCATTGCCCTGACCGATCCCTATGGCGCGGCGCTGTACAACTATTACGCCCATGGCGAGTTGAAGGCCGAAGGCAGCAGCGTGGCCGAAGGTATCGGGCAGGGGCGCATCACCGCCAATCTGGACGGGGCGCCGATCGACACGCAATTCCGCATGTCGGACGCCGAAGGGCTGGAATGGGTCCGCCGCCTGTTGGCCGAAGAGGGTCTGGCGCTGGGCCTGTCGAGCGGGATCAATGTTGCGGGCGCGGTGGCGCTGGGCCGCAAGCTGGTGGCCGAGGGCAAGCAGGACGCGCGCGTCGCCACGATCCTGTGCGACACGGGGCTGCGTTACCTTTCGACCCTGTATAACAAGGCATGGCTCGAAGCGAAGGGGCTGCCGGTCTTCCCTTGGTTGGCGTGATAGGGTATCATAGGGCGTAATGATGGACGCCACCCGCCCCACTCCGGCCGATCCGGCCACTTCGGAATTCGAGCGAACCCCGCGCGAAATCCGTGCACAGATGGTGCAGCGGCTTCAGGTCGGGCTGTTCGGCCTGTCGCTGATGCTGCTGTTGGTGGGGCTGGCCAACATCATCATGGACAATGCGCGGCGCAATGACGCCGCCGTTGCCAGCGCGCAGGCCAGCACCAGCGCGGGCACGACCAGCGATCCTCTGGCCGATATAGGCGTCATCCCGTCGCCTGACGCGGGCAAGCCCGATGCGGGCGCTTCGCCGCATGTGACGCCTACGGCGCCGCGCTGATAAGGGGCTGGCGCGAGAAATCCTGCCCCATCGGGGAAATCATGCCACTTGTGGGAAAGCCTGCCACCGGATGGATTCCGGACGTGCTTGCGCGATTCCGGCTTTTACGCGCGGGAAAAGGTGGGAATCGCGCGGGAATCGCGAATCTGTGATGCGGGAATCGGCGGGAAGATGCGTTCGACAGCCTTTCCAGTCTTGGGGAATTTGCGGGAGAGCAGCGCCGAATGGGTGTGTTTCAGGCGCTTTGGTAAGATTTTGGTAACATATGAAGATGGTGAATATCTAATTATATCATTGAAAAAATGACTTTTTTTCATTCTTTTCCACAAAGTGGCAGATTTTCCCGCAAAGTCCCTTTTCTGCCCGCAAAACCCGCGATACAACATGATTATCGGGTAGAGTTTCAGCCGTCCTAATTGGGGCTTACGGTGTGGCCACTGCGCTGCGCCTTACGGCGAAGCTTTGTCCGAACGTGTGGGGCTTTCTTCGCAAAGGTATTGGGCAAAGTGACTGGCTTTCCGGTCATTTATATGGGGCAGGGCTTTTCGCCGAAGGGCGACAAGGAACGCTTCGTCCTGCCCGCCGATATCCGCAAGATCGTCGCCGAAGCCAGCGACAACATCAACGAAATGCTGGTGGCACGCCATGAAGAATGGCCCTGCCTGTTTGCCTGCGGCACGTCGTACAAGACCCAGCTTGCCGAGGAAATTCGTGTGAAACACGCCGCCGATGTGGCCGCCGGTCGCCCCTCTACCCGGGCACGCGACGCGCTGGTCTTCGGCAATCTGACGCGTGTGGCTTTTGACAATTCGGGCCGTTTCATCCTGCCCGCCCATATGAAACAGCAGGCCAGCATCACCGACGCGCTCTATATCCACGGCACGATGGATTATTTCACCCTGTGGTCGCCCGAAATCCTGGCCGACATGGCGGGCGATGAATGGATCGGCCCCAAGGCGAGCTGTGAGTCCTATATGGCAGCAGCGAGGGGCCGCAAATGAGCCTTTTGGCCGCCATCCCGCATGACGCCCCGCACATTCCCGTGCTGCTCGATGAAGTCATCGGCGCGTTGGCCCCGGCAGAGGGTAAGGTCATTGTTGACGCGACGCTGGGCGCGGGCGGCTATACGCGCGCGCTGCTTGAAGCGGGCGCGACGGTGCATGCATTTGACCGTGATCCCGATGCCATTGCGGCGGCGCGCGAATGGGGTGCGGCCTATGACCGCCTGATCCTGCACCCGCGCCGCTTTTCCGAGGTGGGTGATGCGCTGATGCAGGCGGGCGTCACGGCCATTGACGGTCTGGTGGCCGACATTGGCGTCTCCTCGATGCAACTGGACCAGCAGGGCCGCGGCTTTGCCTTTTCCAGCGATGGTCCGCTTGACATGCGCATGTCGCAGGAAGGGCCGAGCGCGGCCGATTTCTGCAACGAGGCGGCCGAGGAAGAGATCGCCAACGTCCTTTACAACTATGCCGAAGAGCGCCAGTCGCGCCGCATTGCCCGCGCGATTGTCGCGGCGCGCCCGTTGGAAACGACCGGGCAACTGGCCAATGTCGTGCGTCGCGCACTGGGTTATAAGCAGGGTGCGCCCAAAGATCCGGCCACGCGCAGCTTTCAGGCCATCCGCATCCATGTGAACGATGAACTGGGCGAACTCGAAGCGCTGCTGGCAACGGCGGAAAGCCTGCTCAATCCGGGCGGGCGCCTGGCGATTGTCAGTTTTCACAGCCTTGAGGACCGCATCGTCAAGCAGTTCTTCAAGGACGCCAGCGGTGTGGCCAGCGCCACATCACGCCACATGCCGATGACCGCAAGCGCGGCACCGGCTGTCTATACCGCTATTTCCAAAGCCATCCGTGCAGGCGAAGTCGAATTGACGCGCAACCCTCGCGCGCGTTCGGCCACCCTGCGTTTTGCCACGCGCACCGAAATTCCCGCCCGCCCTGTCCAGCCCCGGAGGTCCAAGTGAATCTGACCCGCGATCGCATGCATACGATCGGCTGGGGCATGTCCCTGGTCATTTGCCTTGCGCTTACTCTGGCGCTGACGTTCCGCGTCAATGCGGTGAAAAGCCAGGTCCGTCTGGCCGAAAGGCAGATCACGCAGTTGAAGCAGGAAAAGCTGTTTTTGGAGACCGAGTTCGAAACCCGCGCCAGCCAGCAGCAGCTTAAAGCCTTCAACGACGTGGATTTCGGTTATCAGGCGCCCACCGTGGGCCAATATCTGGAAAGCGAGCGCCAGTTGGCCGCTCTTGGCAAGCCGCGTTCGCCCGATGCGCCCGATCCGATCCGCGTGGCTTCGGCCGATGCGGTCAACGCCTCGGTGCGCACGATGATGGCCGTCGAAACCAAGCCGGCCTCGCCCTTTGCCGCCTTGACCATGGAAAGCAAGTCGGAGACCACCCCCAAGAAGGGTAAGAAGACTGCCGATATTGCCGCCCAGCTTGCCCGTTTCTCTGGGCGCGGGTCGCAAACGGGGCACCGTGAATGAGCGCGCTGGTGGTCAGGATGAAGGATCATATGGTCGGTGGTGCCACCCCGGCGGGCGTATCGCCCCTTTCCGGTCAACCGCCCCTTTCCGGTCAGGCTCCGGGGCAGGCCCGCGTGATGAAGAATTTGCGCAGCCTTGCTCTGGCGCAGGCGCGTTTTCGTGCGCTGTGGGTGCTGGTCGGCTTTGCCATGCTGATGTTGGTGGCTTTGCTGCGCATCGCGCATCTGGGCATTTCTGATCCGGGCCGTCCGGGGGGCGATGGCGCCTTGGCGGGCCTGCCGGATCGTGGTGATATTCTGGACCGTAACGGCGTGCCTTTGGCGCGCGCCTTTCCGGCCTATGCGCTCTGGTTCAATCCCAAGGCGATGGGCGAGGGATCGCCTCTGGTGCGTTCGCCTGCCGAACTGGCCGCCGCGCTGGTCAAGATTTTCCCTGATGAGGATGTGACCGAACTGACCCAGCGTCTGGCCTCGGGCAAGGCGGGCTATCTGCGCCGCCGTATTCTGCCCGAAGACGCCAACCGCATCCATGCTCTGGGTGAACCCGCGCTGGAATTCCCGCGTGAGGCCGAGCGTTATTATCCGCAGGGCACAATGGCCGCGCATATCCTTGGCTATGTCGACAGCAAGGGTGTGGGCCAGGTCGGCATGGAGGCGGTGTTCCAGAAGCAATTGACCGATCCGGCCACGCGTGGCCAACCTGCGGTTCTCTCCATTGATGCGCGCGTACAGGGCGCTCTTGAAGACGAATTGATGTGGGGCATGACCCGCGCGCAGGCGAAGGGCGCGGCGGGTATCGTGCTGGACGTGGACACGGGCGAAGTGATGGCGCTGGCCTCGCTGCCCAGCTTTAACCCCAACAACCTGCGGCCGCAGGATATTTCGGACAGCGATCCCACCAAACAGGCCAATATCTTCAACCGCGCGACCAACCAGACCTATGAACTGGGCAGCGTGATGAAGCCGATTGCGGTGGCCAGCGCGATTGATGCCGGTATCATCACCAATCTGGCCAAGCGTTATCCCGCGGGGCCGCCGCTGGAAATCGCCGGGATCACCGTGCATGACCATGAAAACTATGGTTCCAGCCTGAATATCATCGAGGCGCTGATCCATTCCTCGAACATCGTTCTGGCGCAGGTCGGCGATCAATTGGGCGCGCAGCGGATGCAGTCGACGCTCAAGGCGCTGGGCTTCAGCGAGCGTCCCTATATCGAATTGCCTGCCCGTGGCCGCCCGACCTGGCCGCGTGGGGACAAGAATGGCGTGTGGTCGCGCGTGACGACGGTGACGGCCTCCTATGGCCACGGCTTTGCCATCACCCCGCTGCATCTGGCCAGCGCCTATGCCGCGATGGTCAATGGCGGGATCTGGCGTCCGGCCACGCTGCAAAAGGTCGCGCCCGATCAGGTGCCCGCCGGTCGCCGTGTGTGGCAGGCCTCGACCAGCGCGCGTATGCGGCAATTGCTGCGCTCGATTGTGGATGTGGGCACGGGGCGTACCGCCAATGCCGTCGGCTATCGCGTGGGCGGCAAGACCGGCACCGCCGAAATCGGCGACGCGCAGGGCTATCACCATGACCGCGTGGTCGCGACCTTTGCCGCCGCGTTCCCGATGGACCGCCCGCGCTATGTCGTGATCGCCACTCTGGACCAGCCCAAGGCCAACGCCGCCACCAGTTTCCAGCGCACCGCCGCGTGGAACGCCGCCCCCATCGTGGGCCGCGTGATCCCGCGTATCGGGCCGCTGCTGGGCGTGATGCCGGATGCGACGCGCGATATCGACATCAGCGATATTGCCCCGCTGATCGCCAATGGAGATGGCGAATGAGGTTGTCCGACCTGATGCAAGGCATGGACAAGGTTGAGGCCGGTGACGTGGACGTCACCGGCTTTGCCATTGATAACCGCAAGGTTGCGCCGGGCAATGTGTTCGGCGCTTTCGTTGGCGCCACGGTCAATGGCGAGGATTTCATCGAGCAGGCCGTGAAGGCAGGTGCCGTGGCCGTCGTCGCCCGCCCGCAGGCTCGCGCCGACATCGAGGCCGCGGGCGCGATAGCCCTTGTCGATGAAAACCCGCGTCGTGCCTTTGCCCGTCTGGCCGCGCCTTTCTTTGCGCCCTTGCCCGAAACCGTGGTGGCCGTCACGGGCACCAATGGCAAGACCAGCACGGTTGAGATGCTGCGCCAGATCTGGCGCATGGCGGGCCATAGCGCGGCCAGTATCGGCACTCTGGGCATTACGACTGCCGATGAGGTGACCTATACCGGCCTGACCACGCCCGATGTGGTGACCTTCCTTGCCAATATGGCGGGCCTTGCGCGTGAAGGGGTCAGCCATGTCGCTTTTGAAGCATCGAGCCACGGCCTGTCGCAATATCGCAGCGAGGGGCCGCGCGTCATGGCGGCGGGCTTTACCAATCTGAGCCGCGACCATCTCGACTATCACGCGACGATGGAGGATTATTTCGCCGCCAAGATGCGCCTGTTCGACGAAGTGGTGGTGGATGGCGGAACCGGCGTGATCTGGGCCGATGATGCGTGGAGCGAGCGGGCCATCGCCCATGTCCGCCAACGTGGCCTGTGTTTGATGACGGTTGGCGCGGCGGGCGATACGATCCGCCTGCTGGGCCGTGAACCGGGGCCATTGGGGCAGGTTTTGACGATTGTCCATGATGGTGTGGAGCGGAAAATCAACCTGCCGCTGATCGGCGCCTATCAGGCGGCCAATGCGTTGGTGGCGGCGGGATTGGCGCTGGCAAGTGGTTTGACGGCGGGCCAAGTGTTTGATGCGCTGGCGCGTCTGGCCCCGGTACGTGGGCGGTTGGAGCGCGCGGCGATCAATGGCGCTGGGGCGCCTGCCTATGTCGATTACGCCCATACGCCCGACGCGCTGGAGGCGGCGATTGCCGCCTTGCGCCCGCATACAAAGGGCCGCTTGATCGTTGTGTTTGGTGCGGGCGGCGATCGTGACGCGGGCAAGCGTGCCCCCATGGGCCGCATTGCCGCCGACCTGTCCGACATTGCGATTGTGACCGATGACAACCCCCGCGGCGAAGACCCCGCCGCCATTCGCGCCGCGGTGATTGCAGGCGCTCCGGGCCGTCTGATCGAGGTCGGCAATCGGCGCGATGCGATTTTTCAGGGGACAGCGCTGGCGAAAAGGGATGACATCCTGCTCATCGCAGGCAAAGGGCACGAACAGGGGCAGATCATCGGGCGCGGCAGCGAGGCCCGTGTTCTGCCATTTGACGATGTGACCGTGGCGCGCGAAGCGTCCGGGGAGAAAATGTGATGGCGGCAAAAGCGAAACTGCGGGAATGGCCTGTGACGGCAGAGGATGGCAAACCTCTGGCGCTTTGGACTTTGGCGCAAGTGGCCGAGGCCACGGGCGGCGTGGCCCATGGCGAGGCGCAGATTTCCAATGTCGCCACCGATTCGCGTGAAATCGTCGAAGGCGGCCTGTTCTTTGCCATGCGCGGCGAGGCGATGGACGGGCACAAGTTTATCGACAAGGCGTTCGAATTGGGCGCGGTGGCGGCTGTTGTGGAACAGCCGATCGACCGCCCGCATGTGCTGGTCAAGGACAGTTTTGCCGCGCTTCAGGCTCTGGCCCGCGCGGCGCGGGGGCGCATCCTGCCCGAAGCGCGGGTGATCGGCGTGACCGGGTCGGTCGGCAAGACCAGCGTCAAGGAAGCCATCTTTGCCGCGCTGGAACGTTCCAGCCATGGCCGCGCCCATCGTAGCGTCAAAAGCTATAACAACCATGTCGGCGTGCCTTTGAGCATGACCCGGATGCCGCAGCGCACGCTGTATGGCATTTTGGAAATGGGCATGAACCACGCGGGCGAGATCAGCGATCTGACCGCTTTGGCCCGCCCGCATATTGCGGTAATCACCACGATTGCCCCCGCCCATATCGAAAATCTGGGCAGCGAGGAGGCAATTGCCGACGCCAAGGCCGAGATTTTTGAAGGCTTGCAAGGGTTTGAAGGTGCCGAAGGCGGTATCGCCATAATCCCTGCCGACAGCCCGCATTTCGAACGTCTGCGCGATGCGGCGGTGGCGCGCGGGGCGCAGGTCATGTCCTTTGGCCGCGCGGCGCATTCCGACATCCGTTTGCTCGATGCCTTGCCGGGCATGTTGGGCGGGACGCTGGTGACGGTGGATCTGGGCGATTCGCGTCTGTGCTATTCGGTGGCGATGCCGGGCGAACATTGGGTCATCAACTCGCTGGCCGTGGTGGCGACGGTGCGTGCCGTGGGCGGCGATCTGGGCGCGACGGGCCTTGCCTTGGCCGAGATGCAGGGGTTGGCCGGGCGTGGACAGCGCAGCGGCATCCGCACCGCCGATGGTGGCAAGGCGTTGATGATCGATGAAAGCTATAATGCCAATCCGGCCTCGATGCGCGCCTCGCTGGCGGTGCTGGGGGCCGAACATGGCGTGGCGACCAAGGGGCGCCGCATCGCGGTGCTGGGCGCGATGAAGGAATTGGGCGATTTTGGCCCCTCGCTTCACGCCGCTCTGGCCGAGCCGATGATGGCGGCCAAGGTCGATTTTGCCGTTCTGGTGGGCGATGAAATGGCCGCTTTGGCGCAGGAGTTGGGGAAATCGGCCCAAAGCGCGCTTGGCAAGGCCATCCCCTTCGCCCATTGCAAAAATGTACAGGAAGCCGCGAGCGCTCTGGCCGACTATGGTTTGGTCAATGGTGATGCGGTGCTTGTCAAAGGATCAAACTCGGTGGGGCTGGGGGCGTTGGTTTCCTCGCTTGCCAAACAATAATTGACGGGTCGCCATGCTCTATCTCCTTGCCCAATGGTTCCATTTTCCGGGTTTGGCCAACCTGATCCGCTATCAGACGTTTCGCGCGGGCGCGGCTCTGGCCACGGCGCTGCTGATCGGTCTGATCATTGGTCCGCGTTTTATCAACATGCTGCGCATGAAGCAGGGCAAGGGACAGCCGATCCGCGAAGATGGGCCCAAAACCCATTTGGCCAAGCGTGGCACGCCCACGATGGGCGGGTTGATGATCCTGATCTCGCTGATGGGCTCGGTCTTTTTGTGGATGGATCTGTCCAATCCGCTGGTCTGGGCGTGTATCGCGGTGACGGCGGGCTTTGGCCTGATCGGTTTCCTTGACGATTATGACAAGGTCAAGAAGCGTTCGACCGCAGGCGTTTCGAGCAAGGCGCGCCTGATCGGGGAATTTCTGGTCGCGGGTGTGGCCAGCTGGATCATGGTCGCCCATATCGGCAAGACCGACCTCTATCTGCCCTTTTTCAGCAAGGTTTATGTGCCGCTGGGGCCGATCTATTTCCTGTTTTCCGCCTTTGTCATCGTGGGCGCGGGCAATGCGGTCAACCTGACCGATGGGCTTGACGGTCTGGCGACGATGCCGGTCATTATCGCGGCGGGCACTTTTGCGATCATCGCCTATCTGGTGGGCCGCGTGGACTATGCGGCCTATCTTGGCATTCCCCATGTGCCGCGCGCGGGCGATCTGGCGATTTTCTGTGCGGCCATCATGGGGGGCGGTCTGGCCTTCCTGTGGTTCAATGCGCCGCCGGCGGCTGTGTTCATGGGTGATACCGGGTCGCTGGCGCTTGGCGGCGCTCTGGGCGCGATTGCCGTGGCCAGCCATCATGAAATCGTGCTGGGCATTGTGGGCGGCCTGTTCGTGCTGGAAGCCGTATCGGTGATCGTGCAGGTTTTCTGGTACAAGCGTACCGGCAAGAGGGTTTTCCGCATGGCACCGATCCATCATCATTTTGAACAAAAGGGCTGGGCCGAACCGACGGTGGTGATCCGGTTCTGGATCGTGTCGATCATTCTGGCCCTGATCGGCCTTTCGACGTTGAAGGTACGATGATTACCGCCCCCGCCACGACCGGGGCCTTTGCGGGCAAGCATTATGCCTTGCTTGGGCTGGCGCGCAGCGGACAGGCGGCTTTGGCCTCGCTGCTGGCGGGGGGCGCCAGTGTTATGGCGTGGGACGCCAAGGAAGAACCGCGCGCCGCCGCCGCCAGCGCCCATGCGCAAGCGGTCGAGGAAGGGCGCCTAACCTTTGGCGATCCGGTTGCGGCGGATCTGAAAGGTTATGCCGGGGTTGTCGTCTCGCCCGGTGTGCCGATCAATCGCCACCCCATCGCCGATGCGGCCCGCGCGGGCGGTGCGCCTTTGGTCTGCGATATCGAATTGTTTGCGCAATGCCGCGCATGGTTGCCCGCGCATAAGGTGATTGGCATCACCGGGACCAATGGCAAATCCACCACGACGGCCCTGACGCGCCATTTGATCGAGGCGGCGGGCATCCCTGTCCTGATGGGCGGCAATATCGGTCTGCCGATTTTGGGGCAGCAGGCGCTGCCCGCTGGCGGCGTCTATGTGCTGGAACTCTCCTCCTATCAGATCGACCTGACGCAGAGCCTCGATTGCGAGGTGGCGATGTGCCTCAACGTCTCGCCCGATCATCTGGATCGCTATGATGACGGCTATCCCGGCTATGTCGCGTCCAAGGCGCGGCTGTTCGGGATGCAGGCGATCGGCAATCTGGCTATTGTCGATTATGCCGCCGAGATGGAGGATGACATCCTGCGTTTCGCGCCGCAGGGGCAACCGTTCCAATTTATCGATGGCGTCGATCTGCCCGGCAATCAGGCCGAATGGCCATCGCTGCAAGGTCCGCATAACCGCGCCAATGCACAGGCGGCGGTGGCGGCGGTGCGCGCGCTCGGCGTCGATGATGCGGTGATCGAGGCGGGGCTGAAAAGCTTTGTCGGACTGCCGCACCGGATGGAGCGGGTGGGGCAGGCCGACGGCGTCCTGTTTATCAACGATTCCAAGGCGACCAATCCGGCCTCGACCGCGCCCGCTCTGGCGGCATTCCCGCCTGCCGATGGGCATAAGCGCATCCATTGGATTTGCGGCGGTTTGCCCAAGGGCGATGATCTGGACGAATGCGCGCCGTGGTTCGGCAATATTGCGGCGGCCTATACGATTGGTGATGCAGGGCAGCGTTTTTCGGAAATCCTCTCGCCCTATATGCCGGTCGCGCGCGCCGAAATGATGTGCGAGGCGATCCGTCTGGCCAAGGATGCGGCGCAACCGGGCGATGTCGTCCTGCTGTCCCCGGCCTGCGCCAGTTTTGACCAGTTCCGCGATTATGAGGCGCGCGGCGAGACGTTCCGCCAGATTGTCGAAGTCCTCACCTCGCCCGAAGGCGGAGATTGCGTCTGATGGCAAGCCTGCCCCACGAAGATCCGGCGGCCAGCACACGCTATGTTCCCGGTTCGCGGGGCGGCGCCAAACAACGCAAGACAAGGCGCACCGACTGGATCGTGTGGTGGCGCGAGATTGACCGCGTGCTGCTGGTGCTTGTGCTGGCGCTGATGGCGATCGGCACGCTGGCCGTGGCGGCGGCAAGTCCGGCCAGTGCGCGCCGCCTGTCCACCGCCAAGGTAAAGCTGGACGACCTCTATTTCTTCATGGCCCATATTCGGTGGCAGGCGCTGGGCCTGATCGCGATGCTGGGCGCCTCGCGGCTCAGCCGGGATATGGCGCGGCGTTGCGGCATCGTGCTGGGCATTGCGATGATGATCGGGCTGTTGTTGGTGCCGATTGTCGGCACGACGGTCAATGGCGCCAAGCGCTGGCTCAATCTGGGCATTTCGCTTCAGCCTTCCGAGTTTCTGAAACCCGCCTTTGCCATCACGCTGGCGTGGGTGGTTTCATGGAAATTGCGCGATCCGCGCATGCCGGTGATGATGATCTGTACCGGGGTGATGGGGCTGGTCGGCTTGCTGCTGATGCTTCAGCCTGACTTTGGTTCGGCGGTGCTGTTTGGCGCGGTGTGGTTTGTCATGATGCTGATCGCGGGCCTGCCGGTGCGTTGGGTGCTGGGGGTGATCGGCGGCGGCGTCGCGCTGATCGGTCTGACCTATGCTTTTTACGAAAACGGGCGTCATCGTATCGATGCGTTCCTTGGCGGCGGCACGGCCTTTGACCAGGTTGACCTTGCGCGCCACACGCTGGTCGCAGGCGGCTGGACGGGCAGCGGTCTTTGGCTGGGCACGAAGAAGCTGGGCCTGCCCGAGGCGCATACCGACTATATTTTCTCGGTCATTGGCGAGGAATTTGGTCTGTTGATGTGCGCCTTGGTGGTGGTGCTTTATTTCGCGGTGGTGGCGCGGGTGTTGATCCGCCTGTCGGATGAGGAAGACCTGTTCACCGTTCTGGCGGCCAGCGGCCTTGTCGCGCAATTGGGCGGTCAGGCCTTCATCAACATTCTGGTGAACCTGCAACTGTTCCCGTCCAAGGGCATGACCTTGCCGCTGATTTCCTATGGCGGCTCCTCGACGCTGGCGCTTTGTCTCAATGTCGGGTTCCTGCTGGCCATTACGCGGCGAAACCCCTATCTGAAACGCGATCCTTTCGCCCCGAAAGGGCATCCTGCGATCCTGAGCCTGTTCAAATGACCATGCAAAATGAACCCAGAGTTTCCCGTCATTACGTTCTGGCCGCAGGGGGCACCGGGGGGCATCTGATCCCGGCCTTTGCGCTGGCGGCGGAATTGCACGCACGCGGCCACCATGTCGCGCTGATCACCGATGAACGCGGGGCGGCCATTCCGGGCAAGCCGGATTATTTGACCGCGCATGTGCTGCCTGCGGGCCGGTTGCAGGGGAAAAACCCGCTTCTCTGGATCAAGGGGCTGCGCGCGATCTGGGCGGGGCGGGCGATGGCGTTGCGCCTGTTCGACAGTTTCGCTCCGGCCTGTGTGATTGGTTTTGGCGGTTATCCGGCGTTGCCCGCTTTGCTGGCGGCGACATCGGCGGGCATTCCGGCGGTGATCCATGAACAGAATGCGGTGCTGGGCCGGGTCAACCGGTTCCTTGCGGGCCGGGTTCAGGCGATTGCCACCTCTTGCCCCGATGTTGACCGATTGGGCGCCAAGCATCACGCCAAGGTTGCGCTGGTCGGCAATCCTGTGCGTGAGGAAGTGCTTGAGCTGCGTGATCAACCATTCCCGGCCTTTGGCGAGGATGGCTTGCTGCGCGTGCTGGTGACGGGCGGATCGCAGGGCGCGCGGGTGCTGTCCGAAGTGGTGCCCGATGGTCTGGCCATGTTGCCGACCGCTTTGCGCACCCGGCTTCAGGTGATCCAGCAATGCCGTCCGGAAGACATTGACGCAGTGCGCGAACGTTATCGCGCCCATGACATTCCCGCCGAACTTGGCACCTATTTCGAAAATATGGCCGAGCGTCTGGCCGACGCGCATCTGTTCATCGGGCGCGCCGGGGCCAGCACCATTGCCGAATTGACCGCCGTTGGGCGCCCCGCGATCCTGATCCCGCTGCCCATCGCCACCGACGATCATCAGGCCGCCAACACGCGTGAGATCGTGTCGGCAGGCGGCGCGCGGGCAATCCGTCAGGACAAGTTTTCCGCCGTTGAATTGGCCAAGCAAATTCAGGCCATCGCCAAGAGCCCCGAGGCCTTGGCCAATGCCGCCCATGCGGCGTGGAATTGCGGTCGGCCCCATGCGGCCACCGATCTGGCCGATTTGGTCGAAGGTTTTGGGCAGGCGCCCTTGATGGATGTGATCCGGGTCGGCCACGGGGCCGAAGCTGGTTTTAAGGAGCAAATTGCGTGAAGGGCGTCGCGACCGATATTGGCACTATCCACTTTGTCGGCATTGGCGGCATTGGCATGTCCGGCATTGCCGAGGTGATGGCCAATCTGGGCTATAGCGTCCAAGGGTCGGACATCGCCGAAAGCTATGTCGTCGAAGGTTTGCGCAAGCGAGGCATCAAAGTGATGATCGGCCACGCGGCGGAAAACGTCGGCGATGCGGCGGTGGTGGTCACCTCTACGGCGGTGAAGCGTGAGAACCCGGAAGTGGTGGCCGCCCTTGAGGCGCGCATCCCGGTGGTGCGCCGCGCGGAAATGCTGGCCGAACTGATGCGGTTGAAAAGCACGGTGGCGATTGCCGGCACGCATGGCAAGACGACGACGACCTCGATGGTGGCCGCGCTGCTGGATGCGGGCGGGGTGGACCCCACGGTTATCAACGGCGGGATCATTAACAGCTACGGCTCGAATGCGCGTTTGGGCGCGTCGGACTGGATGGTGGTCGAGGCGGACGAATCGGACGGCTCGTTCCTGCGTCTGGATGGCACGATTGCGGTGGTGACCAATATCGACCCGGAGCATCTCGACCATTACGGCTCGTTCGACAAGGTGAAGAGCAGCTTTGTCGAATTCATTGAAAATGTGCCGTTCTATGGCGCGGCTGTGCTGTGCATCGACCATCCCGTGGTGCAGGCGATCATCCCCAAGGTGCGCGACCGCCGCGTGATCACCTATGGTTTTTCGGCCCAGGCCGACGTGCGCGGTGAGGCCGTGACCCCCTATCCGGGCGGCAACCGCTTCACCGCCGTGCTGCGCCAGCGCGACGGCAGCTTCCGCCGGATCGAGGGTATCGAATTGCCGATGCCGGGCCGCCACAATGTCCAGAACGCGCTGGCCGCCGTGGCCGTGGCGGTGGAAATGGGTGTGTCGGAGGACATCATCCGCACCGGTTTCGCCAAATTCGGCGGGGTCAAGCGCCGCTTTACCAAGGTGGGCGAGGTTGATGGCGTGACCATCATCGACGATTACGGCCACCACCCGGTCGAAATCCGCGCCGTTCTGGCCGCCGCGCGAGAAGGCGTGCAGAACCGCGTGATCGCGGTGGTCCAACCGCATCGCTTCACGCGCCTGCGCGATCATATGGATGATTTTGCCGCCGCCTTTAACGATGCCGATATCGTCTATGCCGCGCCGGTCTATCCGGCCGGTGAACAGCCGATCGAGGGCGTTGATTCGGCGGCTCTTGTCGCGGGCATCAAGGATCGCGGACATCGCAGCGCGCATTTGATTACTGGCGCTGACAATCTGGCGCAGGCTCTGGCCGGACAGGTTCAGCCCGGCGATATGGTCGTGTGCCTTGGCGCGGGCGATATCACCAAATGGGCGGCGGGATTGGCCGACGCCATTCGCGCGCAAAAGGCGCTCTGATGGCTTTTCCTGAAGTTGGTCAGATCAAGGTTGCGGGCAAGCTGACGGCGGATGCGCCGTTGGCTCCTTTGGTGTGGTTCAAGAGCGGCGGGCGGGCCGAATGGCTGTTTGAGCCCAAGGATGTGGCCGATCTTTGCGCATTTTTGGAGCAATTGCCGCCGCCGGTGCCGGTGATGGCGCTCGGCTTGGGGTCGAACCTGATCGTGCGCGATGGCGGGGTGCCGGGCGTGGTGATCCGGTTGGGCAAGGCCTTTGCCCGCGTGGAAAAGGTTGATGATCTGACGCTGGAATGCGGCGGGGGGGCTTCGGGCATTCTCGTTTCGTCCACGGCGCGCGATCATGGCATTGCGGGGCTGGAGTTTCTGCGTTCGATCCCCGGCACGGTGGGCGGATTTGTCCGCATGAATGGCGGGGCTTATGGGCGCGAGGTCAAGGACATTCTGGTCGATTGTGACGTGGTGATCCGCAGCGGTGAGATCGCAACCCTGCCTTTAAGCGAGCTGGGTTACACCTATCGTCATTCCGATCTGGTTGATGGCTGCATCGTGGTGGCGGCGCGGTTTCGCGGCGTGCCGGGCGAGGCGCAGGCCATTCAGGCCGAAATGGACCGCATCAGCGCATCGCGCGAGGCCAGCCAGCCTTTGCGTTCCAAAACCGGGGGCAGCACGTTCAAGAACCCAGCCCCTGAACTTTCCGGCGGCGCGCGCGCATGGGAACTGGTGGACAAGGCCGGTTGCCGGGGCCTGACGCTGGGCGGGGCACAGGTGAGCGAAAAGCACACCAATTTCCTGATCAACACCGGCGAGGCCACCAGCGCGGAGATCGAGGCGCTGGGCGAGGAAGTGCGCCGCCGGGTGCTGGGCCAGACGGGCGTCAGCCTTGAATGGGAAATCAAGCGGGTTGGTGAGCCGTGAGCTATCGCCTATGGTTGCGTCTCATGGGGCTGGGCCTTCTGGCTTTGGTTCTGTGGGGCAGCCTTTGGGCAGGGTTTGAGAATTTCAATATTTTAAGCGCCATGGGCAGAACGGATTGGCCGACTGCTCTTGCTTATGTTCTTGTCAACTTTGCGTTTGTCGCTTTGGCACTTTGGATGCTGCGCGGCGGGCCAAAATTAATTCGGGAAAAGAAGTGAGCATCCCCAAACTTCATGTCGCGGTATTGATGGGCGGTTGGTCGTCCGAGCGCCCTGTCTCGTTGATGAGCGGCGAGGGCGTGGCCAAGGCGCTGGAATCGCGCGGGCATAAGGTGACGCGCGTCGATATGGGCCGCGATGTGGCGCAGGTTCTGTCCGCCGCCGCACCCGATGTGGTGTTCAACGCTCTGCATGGCACGCCGGGCGAGGATGGCACGGTGCAGGGGATGATGGACCTGCTGGGCCTGACCTACACGCATTCGGGGACAACGACCTCGGCCATTGCGATTGACAAGGAATTGACCAAGCAGTTCCTGGTGCCCCATGGCATTCCGATGCCGGGCGGGCGGATTGTGAAGTCGAGCGAATTGTATGCGGGCGACCCTCTGCCGCGCCCCTATGTCCTGAAACCCGCCGCCGAGGGCAGCAGCGTGGGCGTGGCGATTGTGACGAATGAGGGCAATTACGGCAATCCGATCGCCCGCGATGTCGAAGGGCCGTGGCAGCATTTCGATGAATTGATGGCCGAGCCTTTCATTCGCGGGCTGGAATTGACCACCGCTGTGATGGGTGACCGGGCGCTGTGCGTAACCGAATTGAAGCCCAAGACCGGTTTTTATGATTTCGACGCCAAATATACCGATGGCCTGACCGAGCATGTTTGCCCTGCGCAGATCCCCGACGAGATCGCGGAAAAGTGCAAGGAACTGGCGCTGCGTGCGCATCAGATCCTAGGTTGCAAGGGCACCAGCCGGTCCGATTTCCGTTGGGACGATGAAAAGGGCGTCGATGGCCTGTTCCTGCTGGAAATCAACACTCAGCCGGGGATGACGCCCTTGAGCCTCGTGCCCGAACAGGCGCGCTATCTGGGCATGGATTACGAAACTTTGGTGGAAGCGATTATCGAAGAAGCCCTGAAAGACGCCGGGAAGCTTTAATCTATGAGCCAGACCATCCGCCGGGGCGGCTCCAGCGCCCGCAAGGTGGCCGCCAAGGCCCAATCCGCCCGCAAGGTGGAGGCGGCACGCGCGCGCACCGGATCGGTGATGGATCAGATCATGGCCCATTTGCCCATTACCGAGGCGCAGTTGCACAAGGTTTTTCTTGTGCTGATTCTGGCGGCGGCGGGTGTGGTGCTGTGGGTGGTGGCCGGGCTGGCGGGGGTGCCCTCTCTGGCCGAACAGCGCGCGGCCAGCCTTGCCACGCAGGCCGGCTTTGCGGTGCGCCGGGTCGAGGTGCATGGCGTCAAGCAATTGAACGAGCTGAAGGTTTACGAGCGCGTTCTGGGCACGCAGGGCCGTCAGGCGATGACGCGCATCGACCTTGAGGCGATCCGTCAGGATCTGATGACGTTGAGCTGGGTCGAGGATGCGCGGATTTCGCGCCAGTTGCCCGATACGCTGATCGTCGACATTACCGAGCGCAAGCCGCAGGCGGTCTTGAAGCAGCATAATGAAGATGGCAGCGACAGTTTCGTGCTGATCGACGCGACCGGCCATGAATTGCAGGGCATCAGCGCGGGCCGTGTCGGCGGGCGTCTGGTGCTGGCCGGTGATGGGGCAGAGGGGCAGATGGCCGCGCTCGAAACCTTGCTGGAGGCGGCGCCCGCGCTGCGCGGTCAGGTGGCCGAGGCAGAGTGGGTCGGGCATCGCCGCTGGAACCTGACGTTCAAGAGCGGTCAGACTTTGGCCTTGCCCGAAGGGGCGGCGCAGGGTGCCAAGTCTTTGCAGGCCTTTGCGCGGATGGACGGCACGAACCAGTTGATCGGCGGCAAGGTTCTTGCCTTTGACATGCGCACGGGCGACCGGATGTACATGCGTTTGCGCGGGGATGTGGACCCGAACAATCCGGCGGCCTCTTTGGCGACCGGTGGCGCGCCGGTGGCTTCAACAGCGGCGCCCGTGATTGCGGGCGCGGCGGCCGGGGCGGTTGCGGCCAAGGCGGTGGCGGTCAAGAGCGAGGCGCCCAAGGTGGAGGCTAAGCCGGTGGTTCACAAGGAAACCGCCAAGCCAGCGATTAAGCCTGCTGCCAAAGCCCCAGTGAAACCCGCAGCCAAACCAGCGGTCAAGCCAGCTGTTCATAAGGAGGCTGCTAAACCGGCAGCCAAGGCGCCTGCGAAGACTATTGCGAAACCGACGGTTAAGACTGCGGTTAAGCCTGCTGCCAAGGCCGCGACCAAACCTGCGACGAAATCCGTCGCCAAGCCGGTGGCGAAAACCACCGCCAAACCTCATGCCAAGAGCGGGGAGAAACACTGATGCCCGCACCGCGCATCGCCCGCGTTTTTGGCGCGGTCAATATTGGTTCGTTTCGCATCTCGGCCCTGATCGCAGGGCGGGCGGAAAATGGCGACCTGATGGTTTTGGGCAGCGCGCATCGCGCCGCACAGGGGGTCAAGCGTGGCTATGTCGTGGATATGCCTGCGGCCACCTATGCCGTGCGCGACGCGATCGAGCGCGCCGAAAAAATGGCCAACACCAGCGTTTCTGGCGTATGGGTCGGGTGTTCGGGCGCGGGTCTGGCCAGTCGGATCGCGCATGTTGAAAATGAGATCGGCGGACGGCGCATCGAATCGGATGATATTCAATCGCTGCTTATTGGCGCGCGTGAAGTGATCCAGCCGGAAGGGCGGATGGTTTTGCACGCCAGTCCGGCGCATTATACGCTGGATGGCGCGCATGGTGTGACCAATCCCAAGGGGCTGCACGCTGAAAAGCTGGGCGTGGATATTCACGTCATGTTGGCCGACGGCGCGCCGGTGCGCAATTTGACTGAGTCGGTTCAGAACGCGCATCTGGACGTCGAGGCGGTTGTGGCCAGCCCGATGGCCACCGCTTTGGCCTGTTTGTCACAGGAAGAGCGGGAGCTGGGTGTCGCATTGGTCGAATTTGGCGGCGAAGTTACCACCGTTTCGGTTCATATTGCCGGGATGCTGCTCGAATTGCGCACGATTCCGATGGGGTCGGGCGATATTACCGACGCCATCGCGGGCGCATTGGGCATCCGCCGTTTTCAGGCCGAGCGTTTGAAATGCGTCAATGGTTCGGCCATCGCCAGCCCGGCGGACCATCGCGAGATGATTCCCGTCCACGGTCCGGGCGAAGAATTTACCGGACAATTGGCGCGCCATGCCGACGAGAAAAACCGCATCCCGCGCGCCGAATTGATCAGTATCATCACGGCCCAACTTTCAACCTTGATGGATGAAATTTCCAAAGTGTTGAAGCAAATGGGTTTTGCCGGAGTGAAAGGCGCGCAGGTCGTGTTTACCGGCGGCGGGGCCGAACTGGCGGGGCTGGCCGATTTTGCGCAAGGGGCGCTGGGCCGACCGGTACGAATCGGACGCCCGGCCAATGGTCTGCTCAAAGGCTTGCCCGAAGCCCATGCAACGCCCGGTTTTTCGACTCTGGCGGGGCTTGCGCTCTATGCCGCATCCGATCCGCAGGACATTCGCACCATCGGTCCGGCCCGTTCGGGGCGCAGCGGCCCCGGCGGGATGGGCATGTTGACACGGTTTTTCCACGCGATGCGCGATTATTTCTGATAGGTTGACCCACCAAGCGCAGAAAACCGTCGCAGTTCTGTGGACAAATGGCGCAAACGCTTTGCTTCACGGCTTCGATCTGTGCAATTTCGCTCGATACGGTGCCTATCTTTTAAATCGGATTACGCACCCGGCAGGAGAAGGCAATGAGCATCAATATTGGCCCGGCCACCGTTGAGGAACTGCGTCCCCGCATCACCGTGATCGGGGTGGGCGGCGCCGGTGGCAACGCCATCGCCAACATGATCCGCGCCGAGATTGAGGGCGTGGACTTTGTGGTGGCCAACACGGACGCCCAGGCGTTGAACAATTCCATCGCCGAGCATCGCATCCAGCTTGGCCCGGAAATCACACAGGGCCTTGGCGCGGGTTCGCGTCCCGAAGTGGGGCGTGCGGCGGCTGAGGAAACGCTGGCGGAAATCGACCGCCTGCTGGACGGCGTGCATATGGTGTTTATCGCGGCCGGCATGGGCGGCGGCACCGGCACCGGTGCGGCCCCCGTCATTGCCGAGGCGGCGCGCAAGAAGGGCGTGCTGACGGTGGGTGTGGTGACCAAGCCGTTCCTGTTTGAAGGCACGCGCCGTATGCGCAGCGCCGACAGCGGCATCGAAGAGCTGCAAAAGCACGTCGATACGCTGATCGTTATCCCGAACCAGAACCTGTTCCTGGTGGCCAAGGCGGAAACGACCTTCAAGGAAGCGTTCCAGCTGGCCGACGAAGTGTTGCAACAGGGCGTGCGGTCGATCACCGACCTGATGGTCATGCCGGGCCTGATCAACCTCGACTTTGCCGACGTGCGTTCGGTCATGGCCGAAATGGGCAAGGCGATGATGGGCACGGGTGAGGGCGAAGGCGCCAACCGTGCGCTTGAGGCCGCCGAAAAGGCGATCGCCAACCCGCTGCTCGACGGCGTGTCGATGCAGGGCGCGAAGGGTGTTATCATCTCGATTATCGGCGGCGACGACATGAAGCTGCTGGAAGTCGATGAAGCGGCCAATCATATTCGCGAACTGGTCGATCCCAACGCCAACATCATCTGGGGTTCGGCCTTTAATCCCGATCTTCAGGGCAAGATCCGCGTTTCGGTCGTGGCCACCGGCATCGAACAGACGGCTGTTCAGGCCGAAGAAGCCTCGCGTCCGTTCAGCATGCAGGGGTCGCGCGCTCCGGCTCGTCCCGGTTTTGTGCCGCAGCAGCAGGCTCCCGTTGCTGCGCCTGCTCCGGTTGCGGCGCCTGCACCTGTGGCCGCACCCGCGCCGGTTGCCCCGCCTGCTTTTGCGCCGATGGTGCAGGAGCCGGTTTCCTTTGCTCCTCCCGCTCCGCAAGAGCCGTTGGATCTGGGGGCGCTGGGCGGTGCGATTGAGCAGGCCCCGGCGCCCGTGCCTGCCGCCCCGCCGCGTGATGAACTGCTGCTCGATGCAAGCCGTCTGGCCGAAGAAGATGATGCGCCGATGATCGCGCGTCGCCCGCTTCCGCCGCAGGCCCCTGCGCCGCAGCCCGAAGCGCCGCGTTCGGCTGGAACTTTGTTCGAGCGTATGGCCAACCTTTCCGCACGTCGTCGTGACGACAATGACGCGGGCGGGGATGAAGGCGGTTCGATCAACATTCCGCGCTTTCTTGGGCGTCAGAACAATCAGTGATGAAAGGGACCGGGCAGGCATCGTCTGCCCGGTTTATAGGACGCGGCGAGATGATCGCAGTATGGCCTGAACCGCAGCTTTTGCGGGCGATGGTGCGGGCAGGGGGTCGAGCAGGGCTTGCTTTTGCCTTGCTTGCTTCCGGATCGGTATTGGGTGCCGGCGCTGCTTTGGCGCAATCTTCCTATCCCGTGGTGCAACAGGTGGGCACGCAGGGGGAAGGGATGGACCCCAATCGTGCGATGTCCGCCGCGCTGGCCCGATTGGGCCGCAATCCGCGCGATGTCGAAGCCTTGTTGCAGGCGGGCGAATCCGCTCTGGCGATGGGTGATACGCAGGCGGCTATTGGTTTTCTGAGCCGCGCAGACCGTTTGCAGCCCTATCAGCCGCGCGTGATGGCCAATCTGGCCTCGGCGCGGATGCGGATGCAGGACCCGGTGACGGCGCTGGGCTTGTTTGACGATGCGGCCAAGGCGGGGCAATTGTCCGGTGAGCAGATCGCCGACCGTGGTTTGGCCTATGATCTGGTGTCCGACAATCTCACGGCGCAGCGCTACTATCGCGAGGCTTTGGCCGCGGGGGCGGGTGATGAAGCCGCGCGTCGTTTGGCGTTAAGCTTGGCGATTATGGGCGATCGGCGCGCGGTTGAAACTGTGCTCGCGCCTTTGCTGCAAAAACAGGACCGGGGGGCGTGGCGCATTCGTGCCTTTGCCTATGCGATTTTGGGGCGTGAGGAGGAGGCGGTATCCATCGCCAATTCGACCATGCCGCCTGAAATGGCCAGCGCGATGGCGCCCTATTTGCGATACATGCGCCAGTTGACCCCGGCGCAGCAGGCAGCGGCGGCGAATCTGGGCTTTTTCCCGCAACCGTCGCAGATCGGGCAGGAAAACGCCCGTATCGCCGATTACATCGCCAGCCAGCATTTGAAGCGGCCCACCATGGCGGATCAGGGGCTGGTGCCTGCTGGACAGCCTTTGGGAACTCGTCTGGCCAGTGCAGAACCAGTTTCCCGGCCCGGCGCGAAGGTGGAAAGGGCGCCGCGCAGGGGCAGCGAGGAATTGCCTCCGCGTGGTGAACCTGCGCCGCCTGAGCCGAAGCCTTCGCGCGTGGATGAGCCTGCGGTGCCGGTGGAACTGGCGGCTGCGGCGCCTGCAACGCGTCCTGCGGCGCGGGTGGTGGAAGCGCGGCCTGCGCCTTTGGCGGCGGCCCCTGCGGCCGTCACCAGTTTTGATTTGTCGCGCAGTGCGGCCCGTGCGCCGCAGGTGGCGACGGTGGCGGAAACGTCCGAACCGGTGGTTGAGCCGGTCGCGCGCGTGGTCCCTGTTCGTGCAGAGCCCAAGCCGGAGCCGGTTAAGCCCGCGCCCGTCAGGCAGGCCGTCAAGCCAGCGCCGGGCAAAAAGCCCAGCTTTGCGGAATTGTTCGAGGATTTCGGCAAGGCGTCAACCGCGCCGATACCCGCCAGCGGCGCGGTGGATATTCGCAAGATCCAGCCTGCCCACACTGCTGCCGCGCCTGTGGCCAAGGAGGTTCCGTCGAAGGAGCCCCCGGTGAAGGAGCCTACTGCCAAGGAACTGGCGGCTAAGGAGCAGGCAGCCAAGGAATTGGCGGCGAAGGAACTGGCCGCGAAGGAAAAGTCGGCCAAGGATAAGGCCGGTAAAACTGGCAAGGAGAAGCTGGGCGCTGAAAAGGCGCTGGCAGAAAAGGCTGTCGTCGAAAAACCAGTCAAGGAAAAGGCCAAGGAGGCTACGTCCGTGCCCCAGCATCCCAGCCGTATCTGGGTTCAGGTGGGCGTTGGTCGTGACAATGACCGTATTTTGTTCGACTGGCGCAAGTTGCAGCGCAGTGAAGCCGAGTTGTTCAAGGCCCAAAGGCCGTCGATTTCTGACTGGGGCCGCACCAATCGCGTGTTGGTCGGGCCGTTTGATACAGAAGCGGCGGCCAAAGCCTTTAATGAAAAGGCGCATAAATCCGGCCATAATGACAGTTTCGTCTGGATCAGCCCGGCGGGCCAAGTGGTTGATTCACTGTAATCAGCCACGTTTCGTCTCATAATGGGGCGCCGCTTGTCTCTTTTCCACAAGCTGTAAACAGGCTTATGGAGTTATGCGCAGGCCATGAAGGTTGCGCGGCTTGTGCTTGGGCCCAAGAGTGCCCCATGCAAGCGGCGTATCAATAGGCCTCCCGCGCTTCAGGTCTTCGGCTTGGGTCAGGGGCGCGCCGCATCGGGTTCTTGAGACTGGAATGAGCATGATGAGGACAGGCGAGGGCGATTTCGGGCGGCATGAAGATTGCGCGCCGGTCGAGATGCTCGGACAATTGTTCGAGGCGCGGGGCTGGAATTATGAATTCGTCGGCGACGATGAAATCACCGGCGAAGTGCAGGGCAGTTGGGCAACCTATCAGTTGCGCGCGGTGTGGCGGTCGGAAGACAATGTGCTGCAATTGCTGTGCCTTCCCGACATTCGCGTGCCCGATGACAAGCGCGGCGCGATGTTCGAGGTGCTGGGCCTGATCAACGAACAGCTTTGGCTGGGCCATTTCGATATCTGGTCGAACAACACGATGCTGCTCTATCGCCACGGCTTGTTGCTGGGCGATGATGGGCTGCTCAGCCTCAGCCAGGCGCAGATGCTGGTCGAGGTGGCGGTTGAGGAATGCGACCGTTTCTATCCCGCGTTTCAATTCATCCTGTGGGGCGACAAGAGCCCGTCCGAGGCTTTGGCCGCCGCTCTGGTCGACGCGGCAGGGGAGGCTTGATCATGGCGGCGAACTGGCCTGCGACGGTTT
Source organism: Novosphingobium sp. 550D (assembly GCF_057401885.1). Taxonomy (NCBI): domain Bacteria; kingdom Pseudomonadati; phylum Pseudomonadota; class Alphaproteobacteria; order Sphingomonadales; family Sphingomonadaceae; genus Novosphingobium; species Novosphingobium sp. 550D. The sequence goes on from NZ_CM171613.1 coordinate 1,935,851, forward strand.
TGTTTATTGGTTGCGGCAATATGGGCGGCGCCATGCTGACCGGATGGCTCCGGGGCGGAGTTCCGGCGGAGCGCTTCACGGTTTACGATCCGTTTCTGGCCTCGGCGCCCGATGGCGTGGAATTGCTGCGTGAATTGCCGGAAGGACGGGTCTTTGACCTGATGATTCTGGGCGTCAAGCCGCAAATGCTTGATGGCGTGGCCGGGGCGCTTACGGCTCTGGCTGGGCCGGATACGGTGGTTCTCTCGATGCTGGCCGGTGTCGAAATGGCCAGCCTTTCGCTGCGTTTCCCTGATGCGCGCGGGTTGGTGCGGGTCATGCCCAACCTTGCGGCTGCCTTGGGCAAATCGCCGATCGGCGTTGCCGCGATGGGGATGGATGAGGCCGCGCGCGAATGCGTGATGGCGTTTCTGGCGCCTTTGGGTACGCCCGAATGGGTCGAGGAAAGCCTGTTCGATGCGGTGACCGCGCTGGCGGGGTCGGGTCCGGCCTTTGTCTATCGCTTTATCGACGCGCTGGCCGCGGGCGGGGCGCAGCTGGGTCTTGATCCGGCACAGTCGCTGCGTCTGGCGCTGGCGACGGTGGATGGGGCGGCGGCGCTGGCGGCGGCTTCGGATGTGGGGCCGGGCGAATTGGCGCGGCGGGTATGTTCGCCGGGTGGGTCGACCTTGGCCGGGGTTGCGGTGCTGGATGAAGGCGGGGCGTTGGCCAAGCTGATGCTGGATACGCTGACGGCTTCGCGCGATCGCAATGTCGAATTGGGCGCCATGGCGCGCGAAGCGGCCAAGTAAGCCAAGCGCGCGTACCATTTGGCGGCAAATTTTACACAATTTGCGCCAGAGCAACACTTTGATACCAATTTTACACTACGCCCCGCTTGAAAGCGTGGGGCGTAAGGGCGATATTCCCTGAGTGCGCCGCAGGTTTTGCTGATCGGCGCTATATGGAGTGAATGACATGGCCATCTGGAATGACCCCCAGCCCACGCAGACGGGCTTTGGCGCGTCTTCGAGGATGAATGCTGGGTATGTTGACGCAGCAACCCTCGATGTGGGGCTGCGCAAATATATGCTGTCGATTTACAATTACATGGCATCGGCCGTGATGCTTTCGGGCATTGTCGCGCTGTTGTTCGTGCAAAGCGGGATCGCAGCGCAGGTTTTCGTAACGCCGCTGCGCTGGCTGATCGTTCTGGCGCCTTTGGGCTTTGTCTTCGCGATGAGCGCGGGCATGGGGCGAATGCAGACCGGCACGCTTAAGGCCTGCTTCTGGGGCTTTGCCGTGGCGATGGGGCTTTCGCTCTCCTCGCTGCTGCTGGTTTACACCGGGGCTTCGATCGCGCTGACCTTCTTTGCCACTGCCGGCGCCTTTGCTGGTCTTAGCCTTGTGGGTTACACGACGAAGAAGAGCCTGTCGGGTATGGGCAGCTTTCTGATCATGGGCCTGTTCGGCCTGATCATCGCCTCGCTCATCTCGATGTTCTTCCACGTGCCGGGTCTGGGCTTTGCCATCTCGGTGCTGGGCGTGCTGATCTTTGCGGGTCTGACCGCCTATGACACCCAGCAGCTCAAGCACAGCTATGTGCAGGTTGCGGGCACGCCTTATGCCGAACGCGTGGCCATCATGGGCGCGCTGACGCTGTATCTCGACTTCATCAATATGTTCCAGTTCCTCCTCAGCTTCCTGGGTGATCGCCGCTAAACCTTTCATCAGGGAGCCTGGGAACAGGCAAATTATCGTGCCCGAGGAGCCATCCGGCGCCTCGGGCATTTTCTTTGCACCCCGCTTGGGGTATTTGGATTAAACTTTGCGCCGTGATCAGGGACCGGCGCGTGAAATGAGGTGGCAGGTGAATCGTATCCGGTTGGCATTGATGGGTTTTGGTTTGGCTGTTTTGGGGGCCTGTTCGGCGCCCCCCCCTCCGCCGCCTCCGCCGCCTCCGCCCCCCCCTCCGCCCAAGGTTGTGGTGATCCCGCCCCGTCCCAAGGCGCCCTTTGGCGCAGCGGGCAATGTGTCCATCCCCAGCATCGGGGCCGATGGCGTGCGTCACACGATTCTGGTCGATTCCGTCGATTCTCAACTCGTGTGGAATTTGCGTGCGGCCTATAATGTTGCCGCGCTCAACTGTAACGGCCCGGCCTATGTCGAAATTGCCGACAATTACCGCGCCTTCCTCAAGAGCCATGCCAAGCCGCTGGCCCGCGCCAATGCGGGCGTGGATGCCACGTTCAAGGCCAAGTATGGCGCCAAGGACTATATCCGCACGCGCGAAACCTATATGACGCAGGTCTATAATTACTTCGCCTATCCGCCGACATTGACCCATTTCTGCGATGCGGCGCTGGTGATGAGCCGAGAGAGTGCGGCGATCAAGGCGGCCGACTTGCCCGATTTTTCCAAGCGCAGCTTTGCCAATTTTTCGCGCGTCTATGAAAACTTCTATCGCGCCTATGAACAATACCGTGTCGAATTGGCCGAATGGGAGGCCAAGTATGGCACCCCCGGCGCGCCAAAGCCCAGCCTCGGCACCAATTGACCTGGGCGTGGGAAGGTAGAGATTTTTCGGGTTTGACGAAATTTTCCCCTTCCCACCCCGTGGCGCTTTCGCTAAGGGGTCGCGACCCAAGGTGTTTTTGCACTAAGGACTGCACTGGAACGGGGCCGTAGCTCAGCTGGGAGAGCGCGTCGTTCGCAATGACGAGGTCAGGGGTTCGATCCCCCTCGGCTCCACCAAGTGCCATGCGATAAGCGATTGGGCCGTCGGCTTTTTTGCCAGACGGCCCTTTTCGCATTGAATTTTCATACGTTTTTACGCCGGATTTTAGCCATGCATTTTCTCGACCAAGCCAAGATCTATATCCGCTCTGGCAGCGGCGGCCCCGGTGCGGTCAGCTTTCGCCGCGAGAAATATGTTGAATATGGCGGCCCCGATGGTGGCGATGGCGGCAAAGGCGGCGATATCATTTTCGAAGCGGTGGCGGGTCTCAATACGCTGATCGACTTTCGCTATACCCAGCATTTCAAGGCCCCGCGCGGCGGCGGCGGCGCGGGCAAAAACCGTACCGGCGCGGGTGGACAGGATCTGGTGATCAAGGTGCCGGTGGGCACCCAGATCCTTGATGATGACCGCGAAACCGTGCTGCTCGACATGACCGAGGCGGGCCAGCGCGAGGTGTTCCTGCGCGGCGGTGACGGTGGCCGGGGCAATGCTTCGTACAAGTCATCGACCAACCGTGCGCCGCGTCAACATGGTCCGGGTTGGCCGGGCGAGGAAATGTATGTCTGGCTGCGGCTCAAGCTGCTGGCCGATGTGGGTTTGCTGGGCCTGCCCAATGCGGGCAAATCGACCTTTATCAATGCGGTGTCGAATACCAAGGCCAAGGTGGGCGCCTATGCGTTCACCACGCTGCGTCCGCAATTGGGCGTTGTTCGGCACAAGAACCGTGAATTCGTGCTGGCTGACATTCCCGGCCTGATCGCGGGCGCGGCCGAAGGGGCTGGTATCGGCGACCGTTTCCTTGGTCATATCGAACGTTGCCGCGTTCTGATCCATCTGATCGACATTGCAGGCGTTCATAAGGACGGTACGCCGGTGGAACCGGCAGAGGCCATGCAGATCATCGAAGAAGAACTCGAAGCCTATGGCGCGGGCCTTGATGAAAAGGCACGTCTGGTCGTGCTGAACAAGATCGATCAGGCCGATGACGAACTGGTCGCGGCCTATCGTGAGGAATTACTGGACGCGGGCGCGGACGAAGTCTTCGCGATTTCGGGCGCCAGCGGGGCCGGCATCGGCCAGTTGTTGGACGCCGTGATTTCCTATCTGCCCGCGGCAACGATCACCGAACGCCCGGTGGGCGAACGTGAAGAAACCGACGACACCCCCTGGTCACCCTTGGGCTGAACCCGATGGGGCTGGCCCTAGAGCCAGCCCTCACGGCGATACCATTCGGCCGTACCCGTCAGGCCGCCGCGCGTTTCAATCAGCGGCCGCCAGATGTCGCGGGGCGGGGCGGCGGCCGGGCTGACCACCCAATCGGGGTGGGTCATATAGCCTACGCGATCAGGCGTCAGCTTGGCCTTTGCCCCGCGCAGCATCCCGTCAATTTTGGCCCCCAAACGCAGAAAAGCCGGCTTTAGGCCGATCACCCACGGACGTTTGCCCAACGCGGCGCCAATGGCGCGGGCCATGTCTTCATTGGCCCAACCTTCGGGTACGCCGTCATCGGGTTCGAACACGTGGCCGTTGACCGCCGGCCCGCCCGGAATCAACGCCAACAACAGCCGCGCCAGATCCTCGACATGGATCATGCTGGCGCGGCCACCGGCGGGTACAGGCACCACGCCCCATTTGGCCGCGCGGAACAATTCGAACATTTCCGCGTCACGCGGGCCATAGACGGCGGGCGGACGAATGATCGTCCAATCCAGACCACTGGCCTTGACCAGCATTTCGGCCCGCGCCTTGCTGGCCCCATAGGCCGACAGTTCGGGTTCACGCGCCGAAAGCGAGGAGACGAAGATAAAGCGCGGCACACCAGCGGCGCGCGCGGCCTCGATCATGTTCATCGTGCCCAGCACATTGGCGCGTTCGAATTCGTCCGGGTCGGTCGTGTTGACCAGTCCTGCGACATGGATCACCGCCTCGGTCCCGGCCATCAGATCGTCCAGCGCGCTGCGTGTGGACAGATCGCCCGCCACCCACGCAACATGGTCCCTTGCGGCCTGCGCGCGCCGGGCCAGCGCCTTGACAGTGATGCCGCGTGATTGGGCGACCTCGATGACCATCTGGCCCACAAAGCCCGTGCCTCCGGTCAGCGCGACCAGAGGCCGATCCTTGCGCACCATCAGACCATCACCAATTGATCGCGGTGGACCACGGCGGGGCGGGGCGCATAGCCCAGAATTTCCGCATGATCGGCCGATTGGTGCCCTTTGAGCGCGGTGCATTCGGCGGCTTCATATTCGACCAGTCCATGGGCCAGCACCGTGCCGTCGGCATCGCGGATGGCCACGGCATCGCCGCGCCCGAATTGCCCCTCAACCGCCGTGATCCCGGCGGCCAGCAGGCTGGCTCCGCCGCGCAGGGCCTTGACCGCCCCGGCATCGACCGTCAGCGAGCCCTTGAGCCGCAGTCGCCCGCCCAGCCACGCCTTGCGTGCAGGCTTGCGCGAGCGGGGCAGGAAGAGCGTGCCCACGCCCTGTTCCATGATCCGGCGCAGTGGGCTTTCCACCGTGCCATTGCCGATGACCAGCGCGATGCCCGCCATTTCGGCAATTTCTACGGCCTGAAGCTTGGAAATCATGCCGCCCGACCCCATGCCGCTGCCCGAAACGGGGCTGGCCATGGCGCGGATTTCGGGGGTGATGCCTTTGACCAGCGGGAGCAATTGTGCGCCCGGTTCGCGCGGGTGGCGGTCGTAAAGGCCGTCAATGTCCGAGAGCAGCAGCACCGCGTCGGCGCGCGCGGCCTGTGCCACGCGGGCGGCCAGGCGATCATTGTCGCCAAAACGGATTTCCTGTGTCGCCACCGAATCGTTTTCATTGATCACCGGCACCGCGCCCGCATCCAGCAGGCGGGTGAGCGTCGCCGTGGCGTTCAGATAGCGCCGCCGATCCTCCAGATCCTCCAGCGTCAGCAGCAATTGTGCCGCCGTCAGACCATGCGCGCCCAGCAGTTCGGCCCACAGGCCCGACAGCGCGATCTGGCCCACGGCGGCGGCGGCCTGCGCATCGGCAAGGCTGCCGCGCCCGCCTTTTTCCAGCCCCAGACGCCGCGCCCCCAGCGCAATCGCGCCCGAGGACACCACGATCACATCCTGCCCCCGCGCCTTGGCCGCGGCGATTTCGGTGACCAGTGCGGTCAGCCATTCGCGACGCGCCCCCGCGCCATCCACCAACAGCGATGATCCCACCTTGAGCACAAGGCGGGGCGTGAGCGCGGGATCGGCAAGGTCGGAGAGCTGGGATATGACAGACATGGCGCCAGCGGATAGGGCAAAGCGGGCGGGGGAACAAGGCCCCGCCACCCGCTATTGGTCCGGTTAAAACGCCGGTTCATACCCCGGCGGCAGATCGGAAATATTGCTGGCCGCGCCATCGACATGGATGCCGCATTCGGTCTTGTCCCAACCGCGCCAGCGGCCCGAACGCGGATCTTCACCCGGCGCAACCTTGCTGGTGCAGGGCATGCAGCCAATGGACGGATAACCCTGCGCCACCAGCGGATGGCGGGGCAAATCATGTTCGTCCATATAGGCCGACAGACGCGCCGCATCCCAATCGATCAACGGGTTGACCTTGAGCCGGCCCGCCGCATCGGTGGTGTCGAGTTCAAAGATCGGCAGGCCAGCGCGGGTGGCGGCCTGAAAACCCTTGCGCCCCGTCACCGAGGCGTCAAACCCGGCCAGCGCCTTGGCCAGCGGGATGACCTTGCGGATTTCGCAGCAGCCATCCGGGTCATAGGACCAGCGCAGACCCGCATCGTCCTTCTTGGCCAGCACCTCGGCGTCGGGCGTCAGGTTGATGACGCCCGTCAGCCCCAGATGCGCGATCAACGTGTCACGATAGGCCAGCGTTTCTGGAAAATGCTTGCCGGTTTCGAGGAAAAGCACCGGGGCGTCAGGCGCAATGCCCGACACCAGATGCAGCAGCACAGCGCTTTCCGCGCCAAAGCTGGACACCAGCGCCACGCGCCCGGCGACGCCTTCGACCAGCACCGCGCGCAGCACCTCTTGCGTGCTGGCATCGGCATAGCGGGCGTTGAGCGCGGCGACATCCTCGGCCGTGAAACGGGCCGAGGTGTCGATGCGGTCGACCGGGCGGGAGGCCATCGCCTTACAGCCCGTGCCGCAGGGCCCAGATGGGCTTGCGGCCATCGATCACCGTCGCCTGATAGACCTGGGGCCAGGTCTTGAGCGCGGTGTCGGCTTCCTTGAGGTCGAGCGGATGGTTCGGCGCAATCGCGTCGAAACCGCAGCGGTGCAGGTGGCTGAGCATATCGACGCCAATGTCGCCGCTGGCACGCAATTCGCCGGTATAGCCGGCTTCACGCAGGATGCGGGCCGAGGAGAAGCCGCGCCCGTCGGTGAAGGCCGGGAAGGTCACTTCAACCAGCGAAAGGCGATCGAGATGGGGGATCAGCGCGCGCGCGTCCTCGCCCGGCTGGATCACCACGGCGGTGGCATTGGTGTCTTCGGCAAAGGCCGAGAGAGCGACAGTGGGGGCCGAAACGGCCTCTTCACCTTCGCGGAACAGGAACTGGACGTCAGCCATAGATCGCTTCCTTGAACGGGTTCATGCCGATGCGGCGATAGGTGTCGAGGAAGCGTTCCTCGCCTTCCTTGTTGGCCAGATAGACTTGCGTTGCCTTTTCGACCGCGCCCACGATGCCGTCTTCGTCAAAGCCGGGGCCGACGATCTTGCCAAGCGAGGTGTCCGCGCCTTCGCAGCCGCCGAGCAGGAGCTGGTAATTTTCCAGACCCTTGCGGTCGACGCCCAGAATGCCGATGTGGCCCGCGTGGTGGTGGCCGCAGGCGTTGATGCAGCCGGAAATCTTGAGCTTGAGCTCACCGATTTCCTCGGCCTTGTCGGCCATGCGCTCGGCGATCTTCTGCGCCACAGGGATCGAGCGGGCATTGGCCAGTGTGCAGTAATCAAGGCCGGGGCAGGCGATGATGTCGGTGATCTTGTCGAGATTGGCCTCGGCCAGTTCCGCCGCGACCAGCTTTTCCCAGACCGTGAACAGGTCGGCCTTGCGCACATGGGGCAGGACGATGTTCTGGGTGTGGGTGACGCGCAGTTCGTCAAAGCTGTAGGTCTTGGCAAGGTCGGCCATCACGCGGATCTGTTCGCCCGTGGCGTCGCCCGGAATGCCCGCTTCCTTGGTCCCATCGGCCAGCACCTTGATCGGCTTGAGGCTGATGTTGACGATGGCATAGCCCGGCGTCTTGTGCGTGGCGGTGTTGTTGCGCACCCATGCGGCAAACGCCGGGTTCGACAGGTCGAGATCATCCGACAGGCCCGCTTCATAGGCCGGATCGGCAAAGAAGGTCTTGATGCGCTCCAATTCGGCCAGCGGCGGTTCAATCGCCAGCGTCTTGAGATGGGCGAACTCTTCCTCGACCTGACGGCGATATTCCTCAACGCCCAGTTCATGGACGAGGATCTTGATGCGCGCCTTATACTTGTTGTCGCGGCGGCCATAGCGGTTGTAAACGCGCAGGCACGCCTCGGAATAGGTGATCAATTCGTCCAGCGGCACGAAAGCCTTGACCAGCGGCGCGATAAAGGGGGTGCGGCCCATGCCGCCGCCCACGTAGAACGCAGCGCCGATTTCGCCCGCTTCGTTGCGAACGATCTGGATGCCGATGTCGTGCAGGCGCATGGCCGCGCGGTCGGTGTCGGACGCAATCACGCAGATCTTGAACTTGCGCGGCAAAGCAAGAAATTCCGGGTGGAACGACGACCACTGGCGCAGCAGTTCGGCATAGGGGCGCGGATCGATCAGTTCGTCCGCCGTGGCGCCGGCATACTGGTCGGCGCTGATGTTGCGGATGCAATTGCCCGATGTCTGGATCGCGTGCATTTCGACGCTGGCCAGATCGGCCAGGATGTCGGGCGTGTCTTCCAGCTTGATCCAGTTGTACTGGATGTTCTGGCGCGTGGTGAAGTGGCCATAGCCGCGGTCATACTTGTCCGCGATATCGCCCAGCATCTTCATCTGTGCGCCCGAGAGCGTGCCATAGGGCACCGCCACGCGCAGCATATAGGCGTGAAGCTGAAGATAGAGGCCGTTTTGCAGGCGCAGCGGGCGGAACTTTTCTTCCGACAGCGTGCCTTCGATGCGGCGGCGGGTCTGGTCGCGGAATTCGGCGACGCGGGCATCCACCATCGCCTGATCATAATGGTCGTAAAGATACATCAGAGCACCTTGGATGGGGTTGCAGTGGGGTCGAGAGACAGATCAAGGCGGACCGTCGGGCCCAACGCACGGATGCGTTCCTTGATATGCGCGGGGCGGATGCCGTCGGCACTCTGTTCCGCATCGATGACATAGGCGCCATTGACGCGGCGGGCGGCTTCTTCGGCGGCGATCACGGTGGCGGCTTCTTCGCCCACATCCACCGCATCGTTGACATGAAGCGACCATGCCGCCCCATTCCACCAGGTCACCGCCCCGGATTTCAGGTCATTGCCCGTGATAATCTTCACTTTAAAGCCTCCAGCGCCAGATCGCGCAGTTGGGATGAAGCGCGGGCTGTGACCGCGCCGATGATGATAAGGGCAGGGCTTTGCACCCTCTCACGCTCGACCAGATTGGCCAGAGCGGCCAAGGGAGAGCGCAGCACGCGCATATCGGGGCGCGTGGCATTTTCAACCACGGCCAGCGGGGTTTCCGGGGAAAGCCCGTCGGCAATCAGTTTTTCGGCAATCTGGGCCGCGGTGGCCAGACCCATATAAATGACCAGCGTGCGGCCGACCCCTGCAAGGCCCGCCCAGTTCTGATCGGTCAGGCCCTTGCACTGGCCCGAAACGAAGCTGACCACGCTGGCCGCATCGCGGTGGGTGAGGGGCAGCAGCGCGGCCGCGCCTGCGCCGACCGCCGCCGAAATGCCGGGCACGACCTCAACCGGGACGCCTGCGGCTTCACAGGCTTCTGCCTCTTCGCCGCCGCGGCCGAAAATGAACGGATCGCCGCCCTTCAAACGCAGCACGTCACCGCCCGCCAGAGCCTCGCGCACCAGCAGGGCGTTGATGTCATCCTGCGGCATCGAATGGCGGCTGCGGCGCTTGGCCACGCTGATCAGGCGGGCCGTCGAGGGCGCCATGGCCAGAATGCGCGGATCGACCAGACCGTCATGCACGATCAACCGCGCCGACATGATCAGCCGCGCCGCCCGCAAGGTCAACAGGTCGGGGTCGCCCGGACCGGCGCCGACAAGCCATACCTTGCCATAGGGGCCATGAGAGGTGGTTCGATTCATGATTGCCCCCATGATCCTGTCCGCGCAAGGTTGAAAGGCAGAATGGCTTTGGCCGGGGGTAGCGAAACTTTTGCCCCGAAAGCGAGGCGGTTTCGCTGGCTATCCCGGTGAATGCGTAGGACAATCCTTAAATGGAATTAACGCTGGTTTGTCATGCTTTGACAATAAAGACAGACTGCGGAGGCGGATTTGAAGCATCACCTGATTTTGATCGTGGATGATGACATTCTGTCGCAAGCATTGGTCAGCGGAATTATCGCCGCGGCCAAGCCCAATTCGCGCACCATCACCGCCAACTGCGGTCGGGAAGCGTTGACCATTTGCCGTGAACAGCCGGTCGATTGCGTGCTGGTCGATTATGAAATGCCCGACATGGACGGGCTGACGCTGGTGCGGCATTTGCGGGAACAATATCCGTTCCTGCCCATCATCCTATGCACCGGGGCGGGGGACGAATTGCTGGCCGCCGAAACGTTGAAAAGCGGGGCGACCGATTATTTCCCGAAAAACCGTATGTCGCCCGTGGCGTTGCGCCGGGCGATCAATACGGCGATTGAATTGAACGGGCGGTTGAAAACCATCAACGATCAACGCGTAGAAATCGAAGCTTTTGGCTTTGCGCTGGCTCATGATTTCAAACAGCCGGTGCGACAGATCATAACCTTTTCCGACATGATCGGTCAGGAAACGCGGCGCAATAAGAGCGAGCGCCTGCCCCAGATGCTGAAATTCATGAATGATGCGGCGCGGCGCCTCGACTCGCTGGTCGATGTGATGGTGCAATATACGTTGTTGCAGCAGGCGCCCGAATTGAAGGTCTGCGTCTTCTCCGAAATCCTTAAGGAAACGATTGCGTCTTTGCAGGAATTTATCACCACAAAGAATGCAAAAGTGAATTTCCGGGGTGACGCTCTCGTGGTGGTTAACGCCTCCTTTCTTTCACAGGTTCTGCAAAATCTGATCACGAATGGGATCAAGTATAATAAGAGCGAAGAGCCGACGGTCGATATTGTCGTGACACAGAATGGCGATACCGCCATGGCCAAGATCACCGACAATGGCATCGGTATAGAAAAGCAATATCTGGAACACGTGTTCAAGCCGCTGACTCGTTTGCACAATCGCACCGAATATGAAGGATCGGGCCTTGGCCTGACGCTGGCGCGCAAGGCGGTGGCGGCGATGGATGGCGAAATCCGCTGCGAATCCACCCCCGGCGTGGGCAGTACCTTTACCGTCACGTTAAAGTCGGCCTCGGCCCAGGACGAGGCGGCCTGAGACGGTTTGAATAGAACCGGAACGGAGCATTACTGGTACGACTTGGGTTAATCCACGGTTTGACGCCAATACTTATCGGCCATTAATATAAAGTCCATCGCATAGGAACAAAGTGACCGCCATGAAGGAGGTTATTTGCGCCGATTGGTAAAAATAAAAAACTACAGAGGGGCGAACTGGGGATGAAGGCGTTCAAAAGTTCTTTTTGCGATGGCGTGGTGATTGAATTCTTTCCTGTTGCCGGATTGGCGGCGAAAATAGACGGTTCTGGCGCGAGCGTGATGGTGGGCCATGATTGGCTCCCCGCTTCTGATCATGCGGAGGCGTTTATACTATGATTGGAGAACCTACGGCCGTGGACTTTCAGGCGTCAGATATGGATAGCGCCTTTCGTGCGCTGTTTGCCTCGTCGCCTTGCGGCCTGATCCTGCTGAATGACAAGGGCCGGATTGTCGAAGTGAATGAGCGGCTGGAAAAAATTTTTGATTACAGTGCAAAAGAGTTGATCGGTCAGCCCATAGAGATCCTGTTGCCGCACCGTGATCGTGCCCATCATGTGGCGCTGCGCGATGGCTTTATCAAAGAGCCTGAGGTTCGCCCAATGGGGCTGGGGCGTGATCTGGCCGGTCGGCGGCGTGATGGGATGGAAGTCCCGGTGGAAATCGCGCTGACCTATGTCGACACGCCGCAAGGTCGGCTGACCTGTGCGTTGGTCATTGACATCACCACCCGCAAGCGCGCTGAACTGCGCCTGCGTGAGGCCAATATTCAGCTTGAGGAATTCACCCATGTCGCCTCGCATGATTTGCGCAGTCCTCTGCGCGGCATCGCCAATCTGATCGAATTTATCGAGGAAGATTATGGCGAACTCGCCCCGCCGGAGGTGCGTCGAAATCTGGGCCGGATGGCCGACCGCGTGGCGGCGATGGAAAGGTTGATCGACGACCTTTTGACCTATGCCCGCGCGGGGCGCCGCACGATCAAGACAGAGCCGATCGACCTGAATGCGATTGTGCAGGAAGTGATCGACATGGAGGCCACCGGCGAAGGTGTGCATATCGAGGTTGATGTCGATTGCGAAAGTTTTGACGGCGTGCGTGTGCCGATCACAACGGTGCTGCGCAATCTGGTGTCCAATGCGATCAAACATCACGATAAGGATGAAAAGAATATCCAGATCCGTTGTCGCGCCGAAGGCAATATGTGCGTGATCGATGTACGCGATGACGGTCCGGGCATTGCCGAGGTGGCGCAGAAGCGGGCCTTTCGCCTGTTCCAGACCGTGTCGAGCGCCGGGCGCGGCAATTCCGGCTTGGGCCTGGCCGTGGCGAAAAGGCTGGTTGAAGCCCACGGAGGCAATATCGAACTGATGAGTGATGATGGACGGCGCGGCTGTCATTTCCGCATCTATTGGCCGCGCTTTGCCCGGAGTGACCTTGATGACTGAGATCGTCAATATTCTCGTGGTGGATGATGATGACGTGACGGCCGAAACGGTGCGGCGTTCATTGCGCAAGATTGGCGGCCAGTTTCAGGTGGTTGAGGCCGCCGATGGGCAGGAAGGGCTGGACATCCTGCGCGGGAAATCGCCCAAGAAACTGGACCGGCCCTATATCACTTTGCTCGACCTCAACATGCCCCGGATGAACGGGTTTGAATTTCTGGAATTGGTGCGGTCCGACCCAAGTTTGGCAAGCTCGGTCATATTTGTGCTCTCGACATCGGATTCCGATGCCGACCGGACCCGTGCGTATAAAGATCAAGTGGCGGGCTACATGATCAAATCGGCCATTGGTCCGCAAATGGTGCGCCTGACCACGTTGTTGCATGATTATGCGCAGTCCGTCCGGCTGCCGCTCTGACGGAGATGGTGATCGGTCATGACCGAAATTACCCCGCAATCCATCCTTCTGGTCGATGATGACGATGTTGATCGCGAAGTGTTCATTCGCGCGCTCGACCGGATGGGCATGTTTTCCACCATTGCCGAAGCGAACAGCCTGAGCGCGGCGCGGCAGCAATTGCGCAAGCATCAGTTCGACTGCGTGCTGCTCGACTATCATCTGGGCGGTGAATTGGGGACGGACCTCATCCCCGATGTCCATGCGCACAGGGAAGAGCCGTGCCCGGTCATTCTGGTCACTTTGCGCGATGCCGAAGAGGTGTTGGCCGATTCTATGCGGCGCGGCGTGTCGGACTATGTCGCCAAATCCAGCGTCAGCCCGGACCGCCTGCGCGAAGTCATCACCAGCGCGATCCGGCGGGCCGAACTGGAACATGCCACGCGGTTGGCCGATCAACGGTTGCGGCTGGCGACAGAGGCGCTGCGGGACGAACATGAGCGTTCGCTGCAACGCGCGCTGGACGAGGCGCAATCGGCCAATCGTGCCAAAAGCATGTTTGTGGCCAATATGAGCCATGAAATCCGCACGCCGCTCAACGCCATTATCGGGCTGGGCTATCTTCTGGAGCGGACAAAGCTGGACCCGCAGCAGTCCGACCTGTTGGGCAAAATCAAGGCGGCCAGCCGCGCTCTGCTGGGTATCGTCAATGATGTGCTGGACATTTCCAAGATCGAGGCGAACCAGATCGATCTGAATATCGCAACCTTCAGTTTGGATGAGGTCCTGCGCAGCATCGAAGGGCTGGCGCTGGTACAGATCGGCACGCGAAAGCTGAAATTTGCGCTCAAGCGGTCCACGAACCTGCCCGATTTGCTGGTGGGCGATGGTGGGCGCCTGCATCAGATCCTGCTGAACCTTGTCACCAATGCCATCAAATTCACCGAAAGCGGACAGGTGGCCCTGACGGTCAGCAAGATGCACGGCAATGACGAGATGGCGCATCTGCGCTTTCAGGTGGACGACACCGGCATCGGCATTGATCCGCAACAGATTGTTCGCCTGTTCCACCCCTTTGAACAGGGCGACACATCGACCACGCGGCGCTTTGGCGGCACCGGATTGGGGCTGGCGATTTCGCGCGATCTGGCGGTGTTGATGGGCGGCAACATCGATGCGGCCAGCGAGCAGGGCAAGGGCAGCCGGTTCTGGGTCGATCTGCCGTTCGAATTGGGCAAGGGCGATTTGGTCCAATATGCCGATGTGGGCGATGAGGTTGGCGCGCCTCGTTTGCGCGGGGTGCGTGTGCTGATTGTCGATGACAGCGAAATTAATCTGGAAGTCGCGCGCCATGTTCTTGAGCTTGAAAGTGCAATCGTTACCACGGCGGAAAATGGCGCCCGCGCGGTGGAAAAGGTGATTGCCGAAAGGGGCGGCTTTGACGTTATCCTGATGGATATTCAAATGCCGGTCATGGATGGGTATGAGGCATTCCGACAGATTGAATGGACGCTTGGCACGTCACGCCCGGCGGTGATTGCGCTGACCGCCGGGGCGGCGCCTTGCGATGATCGCGATGCGACGCTGGGGCGGATGGATGGGATGATCACCAAACCCTTTGACGCAAAGACGTTGATCGAGGCGATCCGTCAGAAGGTGGTGGTGGGGCTGGTCGAACCCGAAGTGGCCAAACCGGCGGACGGGCCGGGCCAATCGGCCAATGAATGGCCGGTGATCGACGGCGTTGATGTTGAAGATGCCCGCGAAAGGCTGGCAGGCAACAAGACCCTGTTTCTCAACTCGATGCAGCGGTTTCTGGACGAAAATGACTCGATCGCCTCGCTGGACGAGCCCAACACGGCGATGTTGAAGCGGTTGCATCGGATGAAGGGCAATGCCGGTCTTTTGGGCATGCAGCGCGTGCGGTTGATGGCGCAAAAGGCCGAGGCCGCGCTGGCGCGTAACGATGGGGCGTCGGGCAAATCGCTGCTGCTTGAACTGGACGCGGAACTAAAGGCGGTCGCGGCCAGCCTTCATGCCTATCGCCTGCAACAGAATGGATAGGCGTTCGGGGGGCAAGGTTGAGATGGCCTTGCCCCCGAACCCTAGTTCAGGCGCTGGCCCAGACCGCCAAAGCCTGTTCCAGATCGGCGATCAGATCGCGCGGATCCTCCAACCCGATGGACAGGCGCACACCGAATTTATCCTCGACATCCATGCCCGACAGCGGCCATGCGCTGGCCGTGCGGACGCGCGCCGGGTCGAGCGGGGTGGCAAGGCTTTCAAACCCGCCCCATGAATAGCCAATGCCAAAAAGCGAGAGCGCATCGATCAACGCGTCCCGCGCCGCGCCCGATCCCCCGCGCAGGACAAAGCTGAACAGGCCGCAGCCGCCGGTGAAATCCCGCTTCCACAGATCATGCCCCGGCGCGCCGGGCAACATCGGGCAAAGCACTTTGGCCACTTCGCTGCGCTGTTCCAACCATTGCGCGATGGTCAGCGCGCTGGCCGTTTCGCGCTCCAGCCGGATCGACAGTGTGCGCAAGCCCCGCAGGACCAGCGCGGCATCATCGGGGCTGACCACGGTGCCCAATTGCTGGGCATGGCGGCGCAGGCGGTCGTACCATTCCGGGCCGGCGCTGGCGCTGCCCATCATGACGTCGCTGTGCCCGCCCGCATGTTTGGTCAACGCCATCAGCGTGATGTCGACGCCATGGGGCAGGGGGGCAAAGCCAAGCGGGCTGGCCCATGTGTTGTCGATGATGCTGGTGATGCCCCGGTCGCGGCAAATGGCGGCAATGGCGGGCACATCCTGAACGTCGATGGTCAAACTGCCGGGGCATTCCAGCAGGACGGCGGCGGTGCGATCACAGATTGCCGCCTCGAAACCGGCCAGATCAGTGGGGTCGAACCAGCGGGTTTCAACGCCAATGGTTTTGAGGATGCCATTGCCCAGCGTGCGGCTGGGTTCATAGGCATTATCGGTCATCAACAGCACATCGCCCGGCTTCAGTACTGCCAGCAGCACGCCCGCAATGGCGGCCAGACCGCTGGGATACAACACAGTCCCCGCCGCGCCCGGCTCGATCTGGGTCAGCGCTTCGGCCAGCGCCCATTGCGTCGGCGCGCCACGACGCCCGTAATAGAAACGCCCGTCCTCATTATACGCATGGCCCGCGCGCAACGCCGCCATATCGGGATAAAGATGCGTCGATGCGCGCCACACGGCGGGCGTGACCACGGCGGAGGGGTGATTTTCGATGCCTGTCCATTCCGGACGGCGGCCTGCCAGCGTCAGGTTGGTGTCGCTATGCAGGGTGGATGTGTCGATATTCTTGGCCATGGGCGCTGCTTTGGCGCGTTTTGGCCGATCCGCAAAGGGTGTTTGTGGGAATAAGTATAGGTCTATTCCCGAATTTTTCCGCGACCAAGAGCATCAAGCCCCGGTCGCGGTAAAAATTCAAACCTTGGCCGTATGGTTCTGTGCCGGGCCGGTTTCCTTGGGCAGGGCGGGGTCTGCGCCCCATTCGGCCCAGCTGCCGTCATACAGCGCCACGTCATCCTTGCCGATCAGGTGGAGGGCAAAGATCAGCACGCAGGCGGTCATCCCGCTGCCGCAAGAGGCGATGATCGGGCGTGACAGGTCGACGCCCGCATCCTCAAACGCGGCGCGGATGCCCTTGGCGTCCTTGAACGTGCCGTCGGCCTTGTACATCTGGGTATAGGGTACGTTGAACGCGCCGGGAATGTGCCCCGCGGCCATGCCGGGGCGCGGTTCGGGGGCGTTGCCCTGAAAACGGGCGGCCCCGCGTGCGTCCACAACCTGTTCGGCCCGCGATGCGATATTGGCCAGAATCGCCACCTTGTCGCGCAGCTTTTCGGCCGATTGCCATGCGGTATAGTGGCGATGGCGCAATTGGCGGTCGCCTTCTTCGACCTTGCGCGCTTCGGCATGCCATTTGGCCAGACCGCCATCGAGGATGGCGACATTTTGTGCCCCAAACAATTTCAGCATGAACCAGCCGCGCGCGGCCGAATGGATGGCCGAATCATCGTAAAGCACGATGCGGCTGCCATCACCAAGGCCAAGCGTCTGCATCCGGCTGGCGAAACGCTCCGGGCTGGGCAAGGTATTTTCCACCGATGCCCCCGGATCGACCAGATCGGCCAGATCCATGAACACGGCGCCGGGGATATGCCCGGTTTCGTAATCGTCCCTCGCGTTGCGACCCGCGTCGGGCAGGTGGCTGCTGGCGTCGACGATACGCAAATCGCATGCCGCCATATCATCAGCCAGCCATTGTGTTGTCACCAGGCTGTCCATTCGCCCGCGCTCCTCCTTCGCTGCGAAAGCGAAAAGGGTAAGCCTGAAATGTGATCTAGGCAAACAGTTTTGTCGCGAAATTCGCTGGGATGAAGTCCGTACTGGCCTAAAGTATTATATTGCAAGTGCGAAGGCTTGCATTAATCCTGATCGGCTGAAACGCTTTGTACCACCAGATTGTCGTGGACCCTGGCCACGCCGTCCAGGGGAATCGGCACCAGCCGCCCCCCATCTTCGGGCAGACCGATCAGGAAAGTCATCTCGCTGGGCTGATCAATCGGATCACCTTCCAGAACAGCGGCAATGCGCGCCGTACCGACCAGCAACCGCATCGTGCCCAGCCGCAAGACCGGCAAGCTGTTGAGTGGAACGCGCCATTCTTCGCTGATGCTTGCCTCTTCGCCGGGCAACAGGCCGACCAGCCTGTGTTCCTGAAGCGTTTCGGGCATGTCACCCTCGGTCGTGCCCATACAGGCCTCGACGCGGATCTGGTGCAGCGGAATGGGGCAGTCATTGCGCAGAGTGATGCGAAAACGCAATTCGATCCGCGACAGCGTCATGGTCAGCCGCAAGGCCTCGAACCCGATGGTCAGCGGGTCGAGCGGGGCAACCGGCCTTTGCCTGATCGGCGGGGCTTCATCAATCCGGCTGAACAGCGCCGAAGGTTTGAAAACGCCGCGTTCCGTCGGCGGTTCGGAATGGTCCGATTGTGGCACGGGCTCTGGTTCCTCTTCCGACTCAGGCAAAAGGGTTGTCTGGTGCGCGGCTTGGGCGGTGGCGCGGGCGGCCGCATGAACACCGCGCAAATGCCGGGGCCGCGCGGCGCGCAGGGCGGGCAGGGGGATTTCATCGGGCGCAATTTCCCGCGCCGGGCCAAGGGCGCCCGCATGGGCGGCGCTCAACTCGACAATGACATCGGCGCTCTCGTGATCATCATGGCCGACCTTGGCCGGCGCGGGGCGTGTATGAGGCGTGGGCGGTTTTGCCATATCGTTGGATAGGCCCACCCCTTGCGCGGCCGCATCACGGCGTTTGCGCATTGTATAACCCAGCAGGCCCAATCCCCCCGCGAGCACCAGGCCCATGCCCAGCGGATAGAGCAATTCATCCCCCATCGCGAGCAAAGGATCAGACGGTTCGGCTGATGCCTTCTTTATGGGAACCGGGGGCAGGAACGGCTTGGGCGTGGTCGCCTCAATCAAGACAGGCTTGGCCGATACGGTGGGCGGGGCCGAGGACGGAGGGGTGGGTTTGGAGGCCACATCCTGCTTCTTGGCGGTGGGGGGGGCTTGTTCGGACTTGACGCTTTTCTTTTTGTCCTCGCGCTCCTTGCGCGTTTGTTTTGCCTTTTCTGACTGCTCGCGCTTCAACTGGGCGCGGCGTTCTTTGCGCGCTCGCAATCTGGCGTTGGCTTCGGCATCGGCTTGCGCATTGGCGCTGACCCATGTTGATGCGGTGGGCGCGTTTTCGGCCTGCTGCGCCTGTGCCGCGCCGACGCCCAGCGCCGAAGCGCACAACAGCGCGCCGCCTATCAACCATGGCGCCACCTTTCGGCGCAGCGGCATGGCTGTCGCGGTACTTTCAAAACCCAATTTTCCGAAAACCTTGCGCATCGAGCGGGCATCACTCCCTAAACGTGACGCAGGAATAAACCGGGGGGCGGGGTAATCCTAGTTGTGACTTGCACCTATCTGGTTGTGGTTTTTCCTTAATCTTGCGGTGACGGTTCGATGGAGGTGGGGGGCGTGGCAGGGCTTTTTGACCTCATCGCGACGCTTGTTTCGCAGGCGCGGTGGTGGCATGGGAGAGGGCATGAGCAATCCCGACACTTCTTCTGGCGGCGCGCCGCTTGCCCCCAAATTCCTTGGCCAGAACACCGGCCTTCCGGCTTCTCCGGACGAGGCGGTGCTGGATTATGTGCCCAATCCTCGGGTTGGCAGCCTGTATCTGACGCGTTTTGCCGCGCCCGAATTCACGTCCCTGTGCCCGGTAACCGGCCAGCCTGACTTTGCCCATATCGTCATCGATTACGCTCCCGATCAAACGATTGTGGAGAGCAAGTCGCTTAAACTGTTCCTCGGCTCGTTCCGCAACCACGCCGGTTTTCACGAGGATGTGACCGTGGGTATCGGGCAAAAGTTGTTCGATGAAATGCGTCCGAAATGGCTGCGCATCGGCGGTTACTGGTATCCGCGCGGGGGCATCCCCATCGATGTGTTCTGGCAATCGGGCCCTGCGCCCGAAGGTCTGTGGGTGCCCGATCAGGGCGTCGCATCCTATCGCGGACGTGGTTGATCTGGGCCGGATTGTTTTGGCAATTTGCCCTTGCGGCCCCGTGCTGTCATTCTAGTGTAACCTTATGTCAGGAGGGCGGGCCCGTGCCTGCCCCCCTTGTCGAGGAATATCATGGACGCTCTTGCCGCCAGTAACGCCGAAGCCCCCGCCGTCAGCAACGATCTGGCGACGATCAAGGCCATTCCCGACCGCTTTTTCAACCGCGAGCTTTCGTGGCTGACCTTTAACCAACGCGTTCTGGAGGAAGCCCGGCGGCTGGAATATCCGTTGCTGGAGCGGCTGCGTTTCCTGTCGATTTCGGGCAACAATCTGGACGAATTCCTGATGGTGCGCGTCGCGGGTCTCGCCGGACAGGTGCGCCGCCATATTGCCGAAGTGTCGATTGACGGACTTGCCCCGCCGCAGCAATTGGCCGCGATCCGCGACGAGGTGATGCGCCTTGAATCGATGCAGCAGGACATCTGGCTCGAACTGCGCGAGGCGCTGGAGGGCGAGGGCATCTTTGTTGTGGGCGACCGCGCGGGGCGTGCGCTCGATCCGGTTCAGGCGCGCTGGCTGCGCGATTATTTCCTGGACCGCATCCTGCCGGTGATCACGCCGCAGGCCATCGACCCGGCTCACCCGTTCCCCTTTGTCACCAATGGCGGCATGGGCGTGATGATGAGCCTGACGCGGATTGCCGACGGCGCGCAGGTCATGGAAATGGTGCTGATCCCGGCTGCCTTGCCGCGCTATGTCCGCATTCCCGGTGATGGTGAAGCGGCCTATGTCTCGATTGCCGATGTCATCTGGTTGAACGCGGAAAGCCTGTTCCCCGGTTTCGAAGTCTTGGGCCACGGCGTGTTCCGCGTGCTGCGCGACAGCGACATCGAAATCGAGGAAGATGCCGAGGATCTGGTGCGTTATTTCCGCACCGCCATCCAGCGCCGCCGCCGGGGCAGCGTCATCATGCTGCAACTTCAGGGCGATTTCCTGCCCGAGGCCGAGCAATTGCTGCGCGATCAATTGCGGCTGGACCATGCGATCATCATCCGCAGCCATGGGCCCATCGACATGGCAGGCCTGTCGGCCATTGTGGACGAAAAGCGGCCCGAGCTGAAATTCGCGCCTTATTCTCCACGCTATCCCGAGCGCATCCTTGAACATGATGGCGATATTTTCTCGGCCATCCGTGAAAAAGATCTGGTGGTCCACCACCCGTATGAGAGTTTCGAAGTCGTCATCGACTTCCTGCGTCAGGCCGCCGCCGACCCCGATGTGGTGGCGATCAAGCAGACGCTGTACCGCGCGGGCAAGCAGTCCTCGATCATCAACGCCCTTTGCGCCGCCGCCGAGGCGGGCAAATCCGTCACGGCGGTCGTGGAGCTCAAAGCCCGTTTTGACGAAGAACAGAACCTGCATTGGGCCAGCCAGTTGGAAAATGCCGGGGTTCAGGTGATCTATGGCTTTGTGGACTGGAAAACCCACGCCAAGATCAGCATGGTCGTGCGCAGCGAAAAGGACAGCGAAGGGGCCGACGCCTATCGCACCTATTGCCACTTTGGCACGGGCAATTATCACCCGATCACCGCGCGCATCTATACCGATCTGTCATATTTCACGGCGGATCAGGCGATTGGCCGCGATGCGAACCAGATCTTCAACTTCATCACCGGCTATGTCGAACCGCGCCGCACCGCGTTGCTGGCCGTGGCGCCGGTGTCCTTGCGAGAACGCCTTTATGGCAGCATCGAGCGCGAGATCGCCAACGCCAAGGCAGGCAAGCCGGCGCAAATCTGGGGCAAGCTCAACTCGCTGACCGACAGCCAACTCATTGACCGGCTGTATGAGGCCAGTTGTGCGGGGGTTGAGGTGCGATTGGTCGTGCGCGGCATTTGCTGTCTGCGCCCCGGCATTCCGGGCCTGTCGGAAAATATCACGGTCAAATCGATCATCGGGCGGTTCCTCGAACATACCCGTGTCTGGGCCTTTGCGGGCGGGGCGGCCTTGCCCAATCCGCGCGCGCGCGTGTTTATCTCCAGCGCCGACGGCATGAGCCGCAACCTTGACCGCCGCGTCGAGGTGCTGGTGCCGATCCGCAACAAGACCGTGCATGATCAGGTGCTCGATCAGGTGATGATGGCCAATCTTCTGGACAGCGAACAAAGCTGGCTGCTGGGCGCTGACGGGCGCTACAAACGCGCTGAACTGGGGGAACAACCCTTTAACGCGCATCGTTATTTCATGACCAATCCTTCGCTTTCCGGGCGCGGGGCATCGCTGGGTTCGGGACGTAAAGTGCCCAAACTCGCGCTGCGTCGGGGCCGGGCGTAAAACGGAAACTTATGATCCGCCTTCCCACCAGCTTTCCCGCCGCGCAGGACCAGCGCGCCATCATCGACATCGGTTCGAACACGGTGCGCATGGTCATTTATGGCGGCCCGCCGCGCACGCCCGTTGTGCTGTTCAATGAAAAGGTGACGGCGCGATTGGGCAAGGGCGTGGCGGAAAGCGGCGTCCTGTCGACCAAGGGCATGGCATCTGCGCTGGCGGCTTTGGCGCGTTTCGCGATCATCCTGAAATTGCGCAATGTCACCGATGTGCAAACCGTGGCGACGGCGGCGGCCCGTGATGCGGCCAATGGCGGCGAATTTCTGGAACAGGTGGCCGCGCTTGGTTTGTCGCCGCGCCTGCTTTCGGGTGAAGAAGAGGCCGTGGCCAGCGCGCGCGGCGTGCTGTCGGCCTTTCCGGGGGCCTGCGGGATTGTGGCGGATCTGGGCGGCGGCTCGCTCGAACTGATCGATATTGAGGGCGATGCCCATGGCGGTGGTCGCTGTACCCATGGCATCTCGTTGCCGCTGGGCACATTGCGTCTGGCCGCGATGCGGGCCGAGGGCAGCGATAAATTCGGCCGCCGCATCCATCGCATGTTGAAGGGCAAGGATTGGGACGCCCATTCGGGGCAGGTCCTCTATCTGGTCGGCGGTTCGCTGCGCGCCTTTGCCCGATTTGCGATGGTTCAGGCCGATTGGCCGATTGACGACCCCCATGCCTATGAACTCTCGCCCGAAGAAGTGCTCTCGGCGGTGCGCGCGCTTCAGGCCAAGACCGCGCGCGGCGTGTCGCTGACCCCGATCAGCGGTGTATCGGGTTCGCGCCTGACCAGCCTGCCCGATGCGGGGGCTTTGCTGGGCCAATTGGTCAAGGAATTGCACCCTTCGCGGGTGATCTTTTCGGGCTGGGGCCTGCGTGAAGGTCTTTTGGCGGGGGCCATGGGGCAAAAGACGGCCTCGCAGGACCCGCTGCTGGCCGGGGTTTCCGCCTTTGTCGAAATGCAGCAGCCGGGCCTGTCCTCGGCGGCCGAACTGGTGGCGCGCTGGACCGGGCGGCTGGGTTATGACGGGCCGGACAATCTGCGCCGCGCGGCGGTGATGCTGGCGCTGGCTTCCTTGCGTTCCGAACCGAACCTGCGCGCCGAACAGGCCGCGCAATGGGCGCTGCGCAAACGCTGGCTGGGCGTGGATGAGGCGGGGCGCGCGATGATCGCCATGGCCGTGCTGGCCAATAGCGGGCAGGCCGATATCCCAACCGAATTGCCCCGTCTGGCGCCTTTGCAGGATTTGCGAGAGGCGGTGATCTGGGGCATGGCCACGCGCCTTGCCCGCCGGTTCTGCGCCGGGGCGGGTGAGGTGCTGGAGGCATCTTCGCTCAGCATTTCGGGGCGCAAGCTGGTCTTGGCCACGACTCACGCCATGGCGCCGCTCTACACCGACGCCAGCGCCAAGGATCTCAAAATCCTGGCCGAGATGATGGGCCTGACCCCCCACCGGTTGAGCGTGGAATCGGTAAGCGACCTGCCATAGGGCCGGTTTTGTCACAGATTTGACTTGGCCGCGTCATGGCGATGCAATTTCCCTGATGTAACCCGCGCGTATCGGGTTTTATCGGGGGTTTGCCATGGCGCGCGCCGCTTTTGCTTCGGGGCTTGATCCGGCCCAGCATGCCTTTCTGTTCGGCGAAGATGGCGCCATGCCGGTTTCGGCCAAGGGTGGGATCGCCTCGTGGCTTGACCTGCCCGAAACGCCCGACCCCAAGGGGCTGCGTCCAAAGCGGCGCTATCGCACGGTGTGGATTTCCGACGTGCATCTGGGCACGCGGGGCTGCAACGCGGATATGCTGGTGTCTTTCCTGCGTTCCATCGAGACCGAAACGCTCTATCTGGTGGGCGACATCATCGATGGCTGGCGGCTGAAAAAGGGCTGGTATTGGCCCGATGCACATAATGAAGTGCTGCGGCGCATTCTGAAGATGGCGCATCGCGGCACGCGGGTCGTCTTTATCTGCGGCAATCATGACGAGATGCTGCGCCCCTATGCCGGCCTGACCTTTGGCGGGGTGGAATTGCTGCTCGATGCGGTCCACACAACGGCCGATGGGCGGCGGTTGCTGGTGGTGCATGGCGATGCGTTTGATGCCATCGTTCTTTACCATCGCTGGCTCGCCTTCCTTGGCGACAAGGCATATGAGCTGATGTTGCGGGTGAACACGGCGTTCAACGCGGTGCGGCGCAAAATGCATCTGCCTTATTGGTCGCTCTCAGCTTACCTGAAAAAACGGGTTAAGAACGCGGTCCAGTTCATCGGCCGCTATGAGGAAGCCGTCGCCCATGCCGCCGCCGAGCGTGGCGTTGACGGCGTGGTGTGCGGCCACATCCATTCCGCCGAAATCCGCCAGTTCGGCGCCGTCACCTATTACAACGATGGCGATTGGGTTGAAAGCTGCACCGCGCTGGTCGAAGATTTCGCGGGTCAGATGAGCATCATCGACTGGCTGGCTGAATTGAAGAAAAATGCCGCCGAACGCGCGCCCGCGCCCGTTGATGTCGATCCGGTGGCGGTTCCGGCATGAACGAATGCCCCAAAATCGCTATCGCCAGCGACGCCTGGTTTCCACAGGTCAATGGTGTGGTGCGCACATTGAACGCCACGGTTGAACATCTGCGCGCGCGCGGGGCCATGGTCGAGATGATCACGCCTGACCGTTTCCTGACCCTGCCCATGCCCGGCTATGCCCAGATCCGTTTGGCCGTCGCGCCGCGTTTCAATGCGCGCCGGATGCTGGACGAATATCGTCCCGACATCGTCCATATCGCCACCGAAGGGCCGATCGGTTGGGCCGCGCGCGGTTGGTGCCGTTCGCGCGGCGTGCCTTATACCAGCGCCTTTCACACGCGTTTTCCCGAATATCTGGCGCTGCGTTCGGGGTTGTCGGCGGAATGGTTCTGGCCGGTGATGCAGCGCTTTCATGGCGCCTCGCGGGCGATCATGGTCGCCACGCCCAGCCTTGATGTCGAACTGGCCGCGCGCGGGTTGCATCAGACCCGGCGGTGGAGCCGAGGGATCGACCATGCGCAATTTACGCCTACAGGTCCGATCCTGCCCGAAATGGCCGATCTGCCGCGCCCGATCCTGCTCAATGTCGGGCGCGTCGCCCCGGAAAAGAACCTTGAGGCCTTTTGCGAACTTAATACACCGGGCAGCAAGGTCGTGGTGGGCGACGGGCCTGCATTGGCCGAAATGCAGCGTCGCTATCCCGATGTGCATTTCCTTGGCGCAAGAAGCGGCGCGGCGCTGGCATCGGCCTATCGCGCGGCGGATTGTTTTGTCTTTCCCAGCCGCACCGACACATTCGGTCTGGTGATTATCGAGGCTCTGGCCTGCGGCGTGCCGGTGGCGGCCTATCCGGTGGCCGGGCCGCTCGACATTCTGGGACTGGATGGCCGGGGCGAGGGACAGGTTGCCGATCAGCCGGTGGCCGCGCTGGACGAAGACTTGGGCGCGGCGGTGTCGCGCGCTTTGACCATGTCGCGAGACGGGGCGGCGGAATTTGGCGCTCGCTTTACATGGGGAAATGCGACGGACCAATTCCTCGCCGCCATCGCCAGCGCGCTGGAATGGACACAGGCCGCCTGAAACCCGCGCATAAAGTCGATCTTTGCCATGCCCATCCGATTGGTTTAATCCCCTGCTGACAAGGGGATTGAGCATGGGATTGGGTACGGCGGCGCTGTTTGCCTTGGGCTGGATCGGCCTGCTGTTTGCCGTGGCGGCCGTTGCCGAGGCCTATAGCGAATTGCCGCGTGGGCGGCGGCGCCTCAAGAACCTGCGTCTGGGCGCCTATACGCTGGCGCTGGGGGTCTATTGCTCCAGTTGGACCATCTATGGCGCGGTGGGCAGCGTGGTGCGCGAGGGGTGGAATTTTCTGCCCATTTATCTGGCGCCGATTGGTTTGCTGGCGCTGGCGCCGGGTTTCTTGCGGCGCTTGTCCCAAACCTTGCGCGAAACACAGGCGACGACGCCCTCGGACTTTATCGCTGCGCGTTTCGGCCATGACGTGGTGGTGGCGCGGCTGGTCACGATCATCGCTCTGGCGGGCAGCGTCCCCTATATGGCGCTGCAATTGCGCTCCATCGGGACGGCGGTGGCCATCATTACGGGCAAGGATGATACGGTGGTCGGTCCGACCATGCTGGCGGCGGCGGGGTTGCTGGCGCTGTTTGCGATCCTGTTCGGCGCGCGGCGATTTGAGCGTGCGGGGCGTTCCGAAGGCATGGTTTACGCCATCGCGCTGGAATCGGGGATCAAGCTTCTCGCGCTGTTTCTGGTGGCGGCGCTGGCCATCGGCATTGTGATACAGGCCGATGAGGCGCGCGCCGCCGATGGTCTTGCGCAATTGGCCCGCCATTTCCGGGCCGAGGATATTTCGCTGGAAACATGGGTCATCGCCCTGATTTCGGCCTGCGCAATCCTCGTCTTGCCGCGACAATTCTATATGGCGCTGGTCGAGGCGCGTGAAGTGGACGATCTGCCGCGCGCACGCTGGGGCGTGGTTGCCTATGTTCTGGCCATGGTGGTGTTGGTCGTGCCGATCGCATGGGCCGGGATCATCGCGCTGGGCCGGGGCGTCGCGCCGGATTTCTATGTGCTCTATCTGCCGCTGGCATCGGGCCATGGCCATATTGCGGCGGCTGCCCTGATCGGCGGGATCAGCGCGGCGGCCGCCATGGTCATCACCGATGCAACCGCTCTGGCCGCGATGGTGTCCAACGATCTCATCTTCCCCTCGGTCCTGCGCACCGGGGCGGGGGCCGAGGCCGGCGTGCTGGGGCGGCGGATGCTGCTGGTGCGGCGGGCCTCGATCGTGGGCGTCATTGCGCTGGCGCTGGTCTGGGCCGAAATGGTTTCGCCGCGCCAGTCACTGGCCTCGATCGGGCTGGTGGCCTTTGCGGCGATGGCGCAATTTACGCCGCATATGATTTTGGCGGTGTTTGGCGGCAATCGCGATGGCATGGCCGCACGGGCCAGTCTGGCGACGGGCTTGGTAATCTGGCTCTATACGCTGGCCTTGCCGCCGGTGATGCCCGAAGGGTGGCGGCTGTGGTTGGCGGCGGGGCCGTTTGATCCGCTGCGCCTGCTGGGCATTGGACATGCCAGCCCGCTGGTCCACGGGGTGCTGTGGTCGCTTGGGGCCAATCTGGTCATGTTTCTTGCGGTCTCGGCGCGGCGCGGGGCGGGCAATCCGCTGCCATCGCTGATGGGGTGGCAAAGGCAGGTGTCGGACCTGTCGGACCTCAAAGACCTGACCGCCAGTTTTATCGGACATGAGCGGGCCGAACATGAATTTGCCGACGCGCGGCGCGGCATGGCCATTGACCGCCGCTCGGCACAGCGCGCGCGCAAACTGATCGCCACCGTGGTGGGCGCCAGCAGCGCCCGCGCCTTGGTGGCCAGCGCGATGGCCGGGGGGACGATGAGCCTTGCCGCCGTGACGCGCCTGCTGGACGAACGTGGGCAGTCGCTGACCTTTTCGCGGCAATTGCTGGCCGCGACCTTTGAAAATATCGAGGCGGGGATCAGCGTCGTCGATGGTCAGCAGAAATTGGTGGCGTGGAACACGCGGTATGAGCAATTGTTCGATTATCCGGTGGGGCTGCTCTATGTCGGCGCGCCGGTGGCCGACCTGATCCGCCACAATGCGCGGCGCGGCGATTTTGGTGCGGGCACCGATGTCGAACATGAGGTGGAAAAGCGCCTGCGCCATTTGCGCCGGGCGCAGGAATATACGTTCGAACGCCACCGCGCCGATGGTCAGGTCATCAAGATGGTGGGTGGCCCCATGCCGGGCGGCGGCTATGTCACCAGCTTTATCGACATTACCGCCGAAGCGCAGGTCCGCGCCGAATTGAAGCGCACGCTGGCCGGCATGGAAACCCGTGTGGCCGAACGCACCCATGAATTGTCCGAGGCGAACCAGCGTCTGGCGCAGGCGGATCGGGACAAGACGCGCTTTCTGGCCGCGGCCAGCCATGATCTGTTGCAGCCGTTGCATGCCGCACGCCTGTTTACGGCGGCGCTGGCGCGCGATGTGCCGGATCATTCGCGGATGCTGGTCGGGCGGGTGGACAATGCGATTGTTGCGGCCGAGGATCTTCTGCGCGCCTTGCTCGACATTTCCAAGCTGGATGCGGGCGGGGTGCAGGCGCGGCCAGAACCCTTGCTGGTTGAAACGTTCCTGCGCGATCTGGTCGAGAATTTTCGGCCCATGGCGCAGGAAAAGGGGTTGGAACTGCGTCTGGCCCGGATGAGCGTCAGGCCGATGGTGTTGCGCACCGATCCGGGCCTGCTGCGTTCGCTGTTACAGAATTTCATCACCAATGCGCTGCGCTATACGCTTGATGGTGGGGTTTTGGTGGGTGCGCGATGGCGGGTCGGGGCGCAGGGCGATGAATTGCGCATCGATGTGATCGACACCGGCGTTGGTATTCCCCCGCAACAACGCGAGGCGATTTTTGGCGAATTCACCCGCCTTGGTGAGGTGGAGGCCGAGGGGCTGGGGCTGGGCCTTGCCCTGTCGCGGCGGATCGCGCGGTTGCTGGGTGCGCGGATCGAGGTTGCGTCCAATGTAGGGCGCGGCAGCCGGTTCAGCCTGACCCTGCCCGCCGCGCAGGATGCGGTGCGGATGAGCCTGCCGCAGGCCGCGCCTGTGCCCGGCAGCGTTGCGGCCTATGTTCGGGCGCTTGACGTTCTGGTGCTGGACAATGATCCGATGACGGTGGAGGCGACCGCTGCGCTGCTGACCGCGCTGGGCCATCACCCCCATGCCGCCGAGGATGGCGATGCGGCGCGGGCGATCCTGCGCAAAGGGGCGGTGGATGCGGTGCTGGCCGATTACCGGCTGGACACGGACGAGGATGGGTTGAGCGTGGTGGAAAGCCTGCGGGCGATGCGGTCGGGTTTGCCCGCCATGTTGATTACGGCGGAAACCAATCCGGCGATCCGTGAACGCGCCGTGGCAATGGGCGTGGTGATGATGGCCAAGCCCGCGAATGTCGCGGGGATTGAAGGGTTTTTGGCCGGGGTTGAGAAGGGGAATTAATGTCAGGGGCTAGCCTCTCGCGCTCCCTTTACTGTATGCGTTGTGTCTAGGCCGTAAACTCATAAACGAGGGACTGGGTCACTGATTTTCCCGACCGATCAAGTCCAGCACTGCGTCAAAGGATGGCGCAATCGGTCTGACGCTTTCTTGCAGGTCGATGTTGGTCATGTCGAATGCGACGACGGGATGAGGCGCATTCTCTCGCAAGTCGAATGCCACGGCTTCGCCGCCGCCGTTGCCGCCGATCACGAACAAACCATCAAAAAACTCTCGGAAAGTCCCGTCCCGTTCAATCTGAGCGGCTTCTTCGGCGGGGTAGAGCTGGAACCACAGCGGCTGAACCGCTAGCGGTCCTTCTCCACCATTGCTAAATGTCAGCAGCGAATAGTAACTCTCAGGAAGATCGACCGGGGCAAGCGATTTGAGCGCGGTGATCGCTTCCGTCGAGGCCCCATCAACCTTGTGCCATTCTCGATTTTGCAGCACGTGACCTCCACTTTCCCTTTCCCGCATGATGACGGCTTCCATTGCAGATCAAAAGCTGATTCAGCATCGGCATGAGCCGATATGACCTGACCGACTTCGAGTGGCGCGTGATCGAACCGCTGTTACCGAATAAGCCCCGAGGTGTGCCGCGTGTCGATGACCGCCGCGTGCTGAACGGCATCTTCTGGGTGTTGCGGTCCGGCGCGCCTTGGCGCGATCTGCCCGAGCGCTATGGCCCGCGCACCACCTGCTACAACCGCTTTGTAAGATGGCGGAAAGCAGGAGTGTGGGATCGGATGATGGACGCCATTACCGCCGCCCACGACGGCGACATTCAGATGATCGACAGCACTTCCGTTAGCGCCCACCAGCAGGCAGCGACGGCAAAAAGGGGGATCGAGATCATTGTCTCGGTCGCTCCCGAGGCGGACTCACGACCAAAATCCATGCGGTCGTCGACGGGCAAGGCCTCCCGATCCGGCTGAGCCTGACCGCAGGGCAAAGCCATGACGGCCAAGTCGCTGACGATCTGCTCAATCAAGTTGGTGCCGGAACAATCGTTCTGGCGGACAAGGCCTACGATGCCGATCGCATCCGGTTGTCTCTCCGCGAGAAAGGGGCATTCGCCAATATCCCGCCAAAATCCAACCGGCGCTCGAAACCATATTTCAGCACATGGCTCTATCGCGAGCGGAACCTGATCGAGCGCTTCTTCTCCAAGCTCAAGCACTTCCGCCGGGTTGCCACCCGCTACGATAAGCTAGCCGAAAACTTCCTTGCCATGGTCAAGCTCGCCTCAATGCGCCTTTGGCTCCGTGCTTATGAGCCTACGACCTAGGGTTCGGCGTTTTGTGTCCGACGCAACGTTTGAATTTTGAAAGCCTGCGGCGCGGACAAGGATGCATTCTCTGCGCCGCAGGCTTTAAACACCCCAACGCAAACTCCATCCTTCGCCAATTTGGCGCAACCCCATAACGGGATTGCAAAGGGACCGAGTCCCTTTGCCCGCCGGAGGCACTTTCAAACGCCCGCCGGAGGCAAAAACTGCCCCGATCAAACCGCCTTCAAATCCAGCCCCAAAGACCGGGCCACCAAGGCCGCCTGTGTCCGGTTGCGCACGTCCAGCTTGCGCATGATGGCGGTCATATGGGCCTTGACGGTGGCCTCTGCGATGCCAAGGTTGTGGGCGATCTGCTTGTTCAATTGTCCGTTCAGAACGGCCAGCAGCACTTTCAACTGCGTCGGCGTCAGGCCCGCGACCTCACGGCGGATGTTGTCGAGTTCGCCGTTATCTTCATGCGCGCCGGGTTTCGCCGCGCCCAGCGTTTCGGCAATCTTGGCCTCGATGGTGGACAGATCGCTGTCTTTGGACAGGAAACCGATGGCACCAAAGGCGCGGGCTTCCTGCGGTGCGGCGGTGCCTTCGGCGCTGGAAACGACGAGGATCGGCACATCGGGTTTTTCCGCGTGCAGCAATGCAATGCCCGAATAACCCACCGCGCCGGGCATTTTCAGGTCCAGCGTGATCAGCGCCAGATTGTTGGCCTCGGCGGCGGCCTTGGCGGCGGCGGTCAATGTTCCGGCCTCGATAATGCGCGCCGATGGCAGGATCCGGTTGACGGCGAGGCTGAGCGCCTGGCGGAACAGCGGGTGGTCATCGGCAATCAGGACAGTCTGGGTCACTACAATCGGGCCTTTGGGCAATGATGCTGCCGACTCGCCTTGTCTTATGGGCTGTCGGTTCTGCGCTTTATGATAGACCCCCACGCCATCGCGGCAAGCCCTGAACCGGCCAAAAACTACGGGGCCGCCAGCTTTCGCCAGCGGCCCCGCGTGAAAGAGGGTTCGATTTTCAAGCCCGCCGATCAGGCATGGGCCATGTGCGGGCGGTTGGCCAACAGGTGATCAACCACCGACGGGTCGGCCAGCGTGCTGGTGTCGCCCAGATTGCCGACGTCATTTTCCGCGATCTTGCGCAGGATGCGGCGCATGATCTTGCCCGAACGGGTTTTGGGCAGGCCCGGTGCGAACTGAATGACGTCGGGCGTGGCGATGGGGCCGATTTCATGGCGCACCCATGCGACCAATTCCTTGCGCAGCGCCTCGTCGGGTTCGACGTCCGCGTTGCAGGTGACATAGGCATAGATGCCCTGACCCTTGATCTCATGCGGCATGCCGACAACGGCGGCCTCGGCCACCTTTTCATGGGCGACCAGCGCGGATTCGATTTCCGCCGTGCCCATGCGGTGGCCCGAGACGTTGATGACATCGTCGATGCGGCCGGTGATCCAGTAATAGCCGTCCTCGTCGCGGCGGCATCCGTCGCCGGTGAAGTAATAACCGGCAAAGGTGGTGAAATAGGTCTGGAAGAAGCGATCCGCATCGCCCCACACGCCGCGCATTTGCCCCGGCCAAGAGTCGGCGATCACGAGGCAGCCGTCGCCGGGGCCTTCCATCACCGTGCCGTCATTGTCGAGCAGCAGCGGCTGAACCCCAAAGAACGGACGCGAGGCCGAGCCGGGCTTCAACGCCGTGGCGCCGGGCAGGGGGGTGATCATCGTCCCGCCCGTTTCGGTCTGCCACCAGGTGTCGACGATGGGGCAGCGCCCTTCGCCCACGACCTTGTGATACCATTCCCAGGCTTCGGGGTTGATCGGTTCGCCCACCGAGCCAAGGACGCGCAGCGACTGGCGGCTGGTCTTTTTCACCCATTCATCGCCTTCGCGCATCAACGCGCGCAGGGCGGTGGGGGCACCGTAAAAGATCTCGACCTGATATTTATCAACCACTTGCCAAAAGCGCGAGGGGTCGGGATAGTTGGGCACGCCTTCGAACATCAGCGTGGTGCCGCCGTTGATCAGCGGGCCATAGATCAGGTACGAATGGCCCGTTACCCAACCCACGTCCGCCGCGCACCAGTAAATCTGGCCCGGACGATAATCGAAGACATATTGATGCGTGGCCGAAACCCACACGCTGTATCCGCCGGTGGTGTGCAGCACGCCTTTTGGCTTGCCGGTCGAACCGGAGGTATAAAGGATGAACAGCGGGTCTTCGGCGTTCATTTCTTCGGGCGTGTTGTCGGGCGATGCGGCGGCGCAGGCCGTGTGCCAGTCGATGTCGCGGCCCGGCACCATGGGCACATCGCCCCCGGTGCGTTTCAGCACGATGACCTTTTCGATGCCCGGCGCATGGACCGTTGCTGCATCGACGTTCTTTTTCAGCGGAACCTTCTTGCCTCCGCGCAGACCTTCGTCGGCGGTGATGACGATGCGGCTGCCGCAATCTTCAACGCGGCCCGCCAGGGCTTCGGGGCTGAAACCGGCGAACACGATCGAATGGATCGCCCCGACGCGGGCGCAGGCCAGCATGGCCACAGCCGCTTCGGGCACCATAGGCAGATAGATCGTCACGCGGTCGCCGCGATTGACGCCCTGATCTTTCAGCACATTGGCAAAGCGGCAGACCATTTCGTGGAGTTCACGATAGGTGATGCGGCGCTCGGCTTCATCCGGGCTGTCGGGTTCCCACAGGATGGCGATCTGATCGCCGCGCGTCGCCAGATGGCGATCCAGCGCATTGGCCGACAGATTGAGCGTGCCATCCTCGAACCAGCGGATGCCGAAATCTTCGGCATGATAGGACGTGTTCTTCACCTTGGTAAAAGGCTTGATCCAGTCGATGCGCTTGGCTTCGGTGGCCCAGAAAGCGTCGGGATCGTTTACCGATTGCTGATACATGGCGGTATAGCGCGCATCGTCGACAAGGGCCTTTTCGGCCCACTCGGCGGGAACGGGATAGATGGCTTCGCCCATCGTCAGCACTCCTCTCAAAACTTGTTCTGATGGACGTAACCCGAGGGAGGCCCTCGTGCAGCCCATTCTTTGGACCAATACTATGTCAATATGGCGCAGGTCGTATCCCTTACCAAGGTCGTACACCGTGGGAGGATAAATAAACCTTGGTCGGGATGGTGCCATGCGCCATTTCGCGGTGATCTTTGCATCACGGTCCGGACTGTCCAGCGCAAAAGGATGGCCGGAAGGATGGAGAGGATCAATGACGGTTTTTCGTCAGAATGCGCGCGCACCGATGCGTGCCATGGCACTGTTGCTCACGGCATCGTCGCTGTTGGCACCCGGCGTTGCCATGGCCCGCGCGGCGTCGGCTTTGACTGCGCGTCAGGCGGCGCTGATGGAGCGGCTGGAAAGGCTGGAGGCCGAAGTGCGCCAGTTGCGCGCCGATGCCGCCGCCTCGCGCCAGCAGCAGGGCGAGGCCGTGGCCGCCGCCGTCACACAGGCCAGCGCCGCCACCCAGATCGCCCAGAGCGCCGTCACCCAACTCAAGGCCACCAGCGAGCGCGTTGCCGTCGTCGAAAAGAAGCCCGAACCCGAAGGCATGCGCGTCGGGTCGAGCCATATCCGCATCGGCGGCTTCATCAAGTTCAACGCTGATTACAGCCATTTTGACGGCGGGACCGTGGCCACCAACACGCTGGGCCGCGACTTTTACCTGCCCCAGGCGATCCCGGTGGTGACCCCCACCAGCCGGGGCAGCACCGACACCGATTTTTCCGCCAAACAGACGCGGCTGTGGTTCAATCTGGATACGACGGTGGCCGGGCACACGTTGCGCGGCTATCTGGAAACCGATTTTCAAACCACTGCCAGCGCCGCCGCCAATGTCGCGGGCGGGGGCAGCCAGCGCACTACCAATGGCTATACGCTGGCGCTGCGCCGGGCTTTTGTCCAATTCGACAAATGGACCTTTGGACAGGAGTGGACGACGTTCCAGAATGTCGCGGTCCTGCCCGAATCGACCGATTTTGTCGGCGCGACCGAAGGCACGGTTTTCGCCCGCCAGCCCCAGGTGCGTTATTCGACACCTTTGAGCCGCGCCGCCACGCTGCATATCGCGGTCGAAAATCCGGAGAGCGCGACCGCGACGGCCGGTTCTGCGGCGCTGGTGGAAAATGGCAGCGATCATCTGCCCGATTTCATCGCGCGCCTCAATTACGCGACGCGGCGCGGCGAGTTCACTTTCGCCGCATTGGGCCGTCAGGTGCGGACCGAAGTGTCGGGTTCGGGCGTGACCCGCCCGGGCTTTGGCGGATCGGTGACGGGGCGGATTGCGCTCAATGAAAAACGGACCAGCGACCTGCGTTTTTCGGCCACCTATGGCCAGAATATCGGGCGCTATGTCGGGCTGAATTTTGCCCCCGATGCGGTCTATGTGCCGGGCAGCAACAGTTTGGCCGATGTGCGGGTCTTTGCCGCCCTTGCCGCCGCCCGCGTGGCGATCAGCCCGGTTCTGCGCATCAATGTCATCGGTTCGATGCAGATGGTCGATTATGATGCCTCGCTCAATCCGGCGGCGATTGCCGCCTATAACAAGCGGGCGTGGTCGGGGGCGGTCAATCTGTTCTACTCGCCGGTGCGGGCGGTGGATCTGGGCATCGAATATCGCCACGGACAGCGCGAAATTGTCAGCGGCCAGAAAGGCAATATCGACCGCATCGAATTTGCCGCGAGATATAATTTCTGATTTAATCCAAATCATAAAACGGGGCCAAAAGCCCTTATGGGAGCGCCTGCCATGTCAATTTTACATGAGACGGCACAGGATCTGGGCAAATTGCCCAAACATCATGTGGCAACCCACGATGAAAAACTGGTCATCACGGCCAGCTCGCTGGGTACGGTGTTTGAATGGTATGATTTCTATCTTTACGGCCTGCTGACCGCGATCATTGCGGCGCAATTCCTGACGGGCCTGAACCAGACCACGTCGTTTATCATGGCGCTGCTGGTTTTTGCAGCCGGGTTCATCGTGCGGCCTTTTGGCGCGCTGGTGTTTGGCCATATCGGCGATCTGTTCGGGCGTCGGTACACGTTTATCATCACACTGACGGTGATGGGGCTTTCGACCTTCCTTGTCGGCTGTTTGCCCACGTATAAGCAGGTGGGCGTGGCCGCGCCGATCATGCTGGTGGTGCTGCGCATGTTTCAGGGGCTGGCGCTGGGCGGCGAATATGGCGGGGCGGCGACCTATGTGGCCGAACATGCCCCGGCCGGAAAGCGCGGCCTTTACACCAGCTGGATCCAGATCACCGCGACGGCGGGGCTGGCCATGGCGCTGTTGATCGTCATCACCGTGCGTTCGCCCGTCACCGGTGTGGGCGAAGAAGCGTTCAAGGAATGGGGCTGGCGCGTGCCCTATCTGATTTCGGGGC
Organism: Novosphingobium sp. 550D; assembly: GCF_057401885.1. Classification (NCBI taxonomy): domain Bacteria; kingdom Pseudomonadati; phylum Pseudomonadota; class Alphaproteobacteria; order Sphingomonadales; family Sphingomonadaceae; genus Novosphingobium; species Novosphingobium sp. 550D. Next base: position 1,971,707 of record NZ_CM171613.1, read on the forward strand.
TGTTTCTCGTGCTGGGCCTTTGGCTGCGTTTGAAGCTGCATGAAAGCCCGGTGTTCCAAAAGATCAAGTCGGAAGGAACAGGGTCGAAGGCCCCGCTGAAAGATGCGTTTGGCAAGTGGTCGAACCTGAAAATCGTGCTGATCGCTTTCTTCGGCGCCATCGCGGGGCAGGCGGTCGTTTGGTACACGGGCCAGCTTTATGCGATGTATTTCCTTGAAAAGATGCTCAAGGTTGACGGTCTGACCGCCAATACGCTGATCATCATCGCATTGGCTCTGGCCACGCCTTTCTTTCTTTTCTTCGGATCGTTGTCGGACAAGATCGGGCGCAAGCCGATCATCCTGACGGGCTGCGCTCTGGCGGCGCTGACCATGTTCCCGGTGTTCCACGCCTTGACCGAAGCGGCCAATCCCGCGCTGGCCCATGCGCAGGCCAATGCGCCGGTCAAGGTAACCGCCAATCCGGGCGAATGTTCATCGCAATTTGACCCTGTTGGCGCCAACAAGTTTGACACCACCAGTTGCGACATCGTGAAAAACGCCCTGGCCAAGGCGGCGATCAATTACGAGAATGTCGAAGCGCCCGCCGGCACCATCGCCAGCGTGTCCATCGGCAACACCACGATCTCCGCCCCCGATCCGGCCAAACTGTCCGGAGAGGACAAGAAGGCGGCCATCGCTGCGTTCACCACCGCCCTTGTCGGCAAACCGGCCAAGGATGATGCCCCCGCCGTCGTGGGTGAACTGACCAAGGTGGGCTATCCCACCAAGGCCGACCCGGACCAGATCAACAAGCCGTTGGTGGTGGTGATCCTGTTCTATCTCGTTCTGTTGGTGACGATGGTTTACGGGCCGATCGCGGCCATGCTGGTCGAACTCTTCCCCAGCCGGATCCGCTATTCGTCCATGTCCTTGCCCTATCATATCGGCAATGGCTGGCTGGGTGGTCTGTTGCCCGCCATCGGTTTTGCCATGGTGGCGGCCAATGGCGATATCTATCACGGTTTCTGGTATCCCGTGGTGGTGGCGGCGGCTACCTTCTTCTTTGGCCTGTTCTTTTTGCCCGAGACTTTCCGCCGCAATATCGATGAATAATACTTAAGTCCTACTCCCTTGAAAGTCGCGTCATGATCAGGCCTATTTGGTCCAGATCAAGGCGCGACTGTTCTTTTGCGCCCAATGGCGCGTTCATCCTGCCTCCCGTCAATCCCTGCTTTTGAGGAGACTTTCGATGACCACCGATTCCGCGATCAGCCACCAGCTTACCACCCGCGACGGCGTGGTTCTGGACGTGCGCCCCGTGACCGAAGGGGATGAGGCGGCGCTGACGACTTTCTTTGATTCGGTGTCCGAACAGGACCGCCGCTTCCGCTTTTTTGCCGCGGGCGAACATGTCAGCCATGATCAGCTCGATCCGCTGCTCCACGCCGACCATTTCCGCAGCGAAAGCTACATCGCCTTTGATCATGCGACGGGCGAACTGGTCGCCTCGGGCCTGCTGGCCTGTGACGGCAAGATGGATACGGGCGAAGTCGCCGTATCGGTGCGCGCCGATTATCGCGGGCGCGGCGTGGGCTGGGCGATGCTGGGCCTGTTGGGCAATGAGGCCGAGCGCCGGGGCGTTCGCCGCGTGATCTCGATCGAAAGCCGCGACAACCATGCCGCCATCGAGGTCGAGCGCGAAAAGGGCTTTATCCCCGAAGCTTTCGAAGGCGATCCGACTTTGGTCGTTCTTTCGAAAACATTCCGATAAGGGGATAGTCATGGCCAGAAATCATAAAATTGAGGATGGTCATGAGCGAGCTCTATACTTCTGCCTGGCAAGAAAGCATCGGTAATCGCGAGTTCTTTTGGGGCCGCGCAGCGGATGCTGTTGAATGGATGGAACAACCGTCGCGCGCATGGGACGATGCGCGCGGCTGGTTTCCCGATGGATCGCTGAACACCGCCGTCAATGCGATTGACCGCCATGTCGCGGCCGGGCGGGGCGATACGGCCGCGATCATCTATGACAGCCCGGTCACCGATATTGTCGAAACCTACACCTATGCCGATCTGGCGCAGGAGGTTGGCCGCGTCGCCGCGATGCTGGCGCGGCTGGGCGTGGTAAAGGGTGACCGGGTCATCCTCTATATGCCGATGATCCCCCAGACGCTGTTTGCCATGCTGGCCTGTGCGCGGTTGGGGGCGGTGCATTCGGTGGTGTTTGGCGGGTTTGCCGCCCACGAACTGGCCAAACGCATCGATGACGCCACCCCGCGCCTGATCCTGACCGCCAGCGCCGGGATCGAGGGCGCGCGCAAGATCGCCTATAAGCCAATGGTGGACGAGGCGCTGCGCACATCGTCCCATCAGCCCGACCATGTGGTGCTGTTCCAGAGGGAAGCCTTGCAGGCCGACCTTGTCGCCCCGCGCGATCTGGATTGGGCCGCGATGATCGAGGAAACAAGCGCCGATCCCGTTCCGCCGCCCGCGGTCATGGCGGCGGATGATCCGCTCTATATCCTTTACACCAGCGGCACCACCGGCACCCCCAAGGGCGTCGTGCGCGAAAATGGCGGCCATGCGGTTGCGCTCACATGGAGCATGGCCAATATTTACGGCGTGGGGCCGGGGGACGTGTTCTGGGCTGCCAGCGATGTCGGCTGGGTCGTGGGCCATTCCTATATCGTCTATGCCCCGCTGCTGGTCGGGGCCACGACGGTCCTGTTCGAGGGCAAGCCGGTGGGCACGCCGGACGCGGGCACATTCTGGCGCACGATCCAGCGCCACGGGGTCAAGATCTTCTTCACCGCCCCCACCGCCATCCGCGCCATCCGCAAGGAAGACCCCTCGGCGTCTTTCCTTCGCGACATTGGCACGGGGCCGTTGGAGGCGGTCTTCCTTGCCGGGGAACGGGCCGATCCTGACACGATCCACTGGCTGGAGGAGCATAGCGCCTTGCCGGTGATCGACCATTGGTGGCAGACGGAACTGGGCTGGCCCGGCGTGGCGACCTGTCATGCGCTGGGCGACACACGGCGGCGGGCGGGCAGCGCGGGCTTTCCGGTGCCGGGCTATGAATTTGCGATTCTGGGCGATGATGGAAAACCGGTGGAGGCCGGGCATTCAGGCTTTGTCGCCGTGCGCGAACCCTTGCCGCCCGGAGCATTTCGCACGCTGTGGAACAACAAGGCGGGTTGGGAAAAGAACTTTGCCGCTTTCCCCGGTTGGTATGAAACAGGCGATGCGGGTTTTATCGATGCCGACGGCTTTGTCCATATTATGGGCCGCACCGATGATATCATCAATGTCGCGGGCCATCGCCTTTCCACCGGCCAGATGGAGCAGATTGTCGCAGCGCAAGATGGCGTGGCCGAATGCGCGGTGATCGGCGCGGATGATGCGATCAAGGGGATGGTGCCCATTGCCTTTGTCGTGCCGCGCGCCGGGTTTGATGCCGATACATCCTTGTCCATGCGGGTGATTGCCGCAGTCAGGGAAGAATTGGGTGCGGTGGCCGCGCTCAAGACCGCCTATGTTGTCGGTGCCTTGCCCAAAACGCGGTCGGGCAAGATTTTACGCAATCTTTTGCGCAAGATCGTCAATGGAGAGGCATGGACCTGTCCGCCCACGATTGATGATCCAGCGATTCCCGAGGCCATTGAGGCCGCGATCCGGCACGATTCGGCGCAGGTGGCGTGATAGGTTGAGGCAGGGAGGAATCTCTGCCTCGCCCGTCCAATTTGGTGGGCGAGTGTCACAATAGCGAGCCAAAATATCGGATGAAACGCCGGTGGAATGATGAGTCCGCCGTCATTTTCGCTGTCACAATGGCGGAAAGGCCGGGTTTTGGTGTTTTAAGTCTGCTTGTGAAATGCTGAATAAATCACTGTATTGTATGTGATTTTCGATCTTATGACATGGCCATGTGTGTCATTTGTGCACCACATTGCGATGTCATGGTTCTGTCATATTCCCGTCAAAAAAGTGCAACCCCCTCCACCTATTGGCGGCCTCAACACAGCACCGAATACCTAGGCCGGATGGGGAATTCTCCCATTCTCCCACTGGCCAACCTGATGGGGGTTTTATGTTTTCTGCTTCTCGTTTCCTCGCCGCGGCAAGTCTGCTGGCCGTCGCCGCTCCTGCTTATGCCGCCGATGCTGCTGCTGACGCTGCCGCCGATGCGCCCACCAGCGGTCTGACCGACATCGTGGTGACCGCAACCAAGCGCGAAACCAACCTGCAAAAGACGCCCATCGCCATCGCCGTGATGAGCGCCGACGAAATCAAGAAGCGTCACGTTCAGAGCCTGATGGATCTGGCCGACGGTTCGGTGCCCTCGCTGCGCATCTCGACCTTTGAAGCGCGCCAGTCGGCTCTGACCGTGGGTATCCGCGGTATCGTTCCCGACGACGCCAACCAGCCCGCCCGCGAACAGGGCGTCGGCATTTATCTCGACGGCGTCTATCTGGGCCGTCAGCATGGCCTGAACGCCAGCCTGTACGATCTGGAGCGCGTCGAAGTGCTCAAGGGCCCGCAGGGCACGCTGTTCGGCCGTAACACCGAAGGCGGCGCCGTTTCGATGGTCATCAAGGCCCCCACCGGCCGCGCCGAAGGCACGATCAACGGTGGCGTGGGCAACTATGGCGCCTATAACGCGCAGGCCCACATCAACCTGCCCGAATTCAACAACATCTCGATCAAGCTGGATGGCGTGCTTCAGCACCAGGATCCGACCGTGAAGAACCCGCTGGCGGGTCAGGCCGGTTTCAACCAGTATCACCGCGCCGGCGGCCGCATCACTGCCCGTTGGAAGCCGATCGAAGGTCTGACCGTTGACCTGTCGTATGACAAGTCGCGCGACGAAAACACCCCGTTCTACAGCCAGCTCGTGACCATCGCCCCCAGCGCTCTGGCCACTCTGCCCAAGGACAGCAGCGGCAAGTCGCTGATCACCTATGGCCGCGGCCGCATGGACACCGCCGACATCGGCGTGCCCCAGAAGCCCAGCATCGACATCTCGCAGGGTTTCACCTCGCGCATCGCCTACAAGGTTGCTCCTTCGCTTGAACTGCGTTCGATCACCGCATGGCGCACCGTGAGCGATGAACAGTGGGACAACTCGGGCGGCGCGCACCGTACCCCGGTTTGGGGTGCCAACACCAACTTCAGCCGCTACTCGCTCTCGTGGCTCGACCAGCGCCAGTTCAGCCAGGAGCTGCAGCTGGTGGGTAGCGCGGGCAAGTTCGACTATGTCGGCGGCCTGTACTATTTCAGCGAACGCGCCAATGACTCGGCCCGCACGCCCAACACCAACCGTTGGAACGCGACGATGACGGGTTACACGATCAACGATCCGTCGACCTATCTGCAGGCGACCGTTGCCCGCGCATCGATCGCCTGGGCCAAGAGCTATGCCGCGTTCGGTCAGACGACCTTCCACGCCACCGACGCGCTGAACCTGACGGTTGGCGGTCGTTACACCAAGGACAAGAAGAACGGTAACCTGTTCACCGTCAATGGTGCGGCCACCAGCTTCACCTTTGCCCAGGAAAACAACCGCTTCGACCCGCTGGTCGTGCTGGCCTATCAGGCAAACCGCGACATTAACGTCTATGCCAAGTTCTCGACCGGCTATCGCGCTGGCGGCGCCAGCTCGCGTTCGCTGAACTATCGCTCGTTCGGTCCGGAAGAAGTCAAGGCGTATGAAGTCGGCTTCAAGTCGGAATTCTTCGACCGCAAGGTGCGCTTCAACGTTGCCGCCTACATGATGGATCGCACCAACACGCAGGTCGACTTCAACTACTTCATCCTGCAGTCGAACGGCACCGTGCGTAACACGCTGGAAACCGTGAACGCCCAGGGCACCACCCGCATCCGCGGCGTGGAAGCCGACCTGACCGTGCGTCCGATGGAAGGCCTGACCGCCAACGTTTCGTATGCCTATACCTACACCCACGTTCCGCTGGCGCGTAACACGGTGCAGGAAGCGCTGAACGTTCAGCAGTATGGCACGACCGCTGCTGTGTATGAGCCGGTGTACATCCTCTATACGCCCAAGAACGCCTTCTCGGTGTCGGCCGATTATACCCGTCCGGTTGGTCACAATGGCGCGGAAATCCGTCTGCACCTCGATGGCAACTACAGCGATCCGGTTCACTCGTTCGTCAGCGAACAGCTGATGACCGACAAGAGCTTCATCGTGAACGGTCGTCTGGCTCTGGCCGATCTGGAACTGGGCGCGGACAAGCGCAAGGTGACGCTCTCGCTCTGGGCTCGCAACATGCTCAACGAACAGCACATCTATCGCCGCAGCGGTGCCAACACCTCGCTGGGTGACTATGCCAACTACAACGCACCGCGCACCTTCGGTATTGATGCTGCTTTCAGCTTCTGATCTGAATTACGCGAAGCAGATTGTTTCAAAGATGGCCGCTCAACCGAAAGGTTGGGCGGCCATTTCTATTGTGGATCTAGGCAGAAGTGACCGTGCCAAGCAGCGCAACGCAAATCTGCGTTTCGCGCTTTGGCCTATGCTGGAAATTGGGGGAAACCTTGGGAAATCATGGTGCGGATGAGGGGATCGAAAAATGGTAAAAAAATGGCCGTTTTGCGCAATCCCGTCATTTCCATTTTGGGATGTACCCCCAATTATACCCCCAAATACCCCGGTTGCAGGCGAACGGCAGCGGGCAGGGCGACAAATCCTATTCTTGGATTAAAGGCTTTCGCCGCCTATTATCCACCTCGCCGCCGGGACGGGGTAGCTTGTCCGCCCGTCCTTAAAGAGGCGATCCGGTCAGTCCTGCGATCCTCCGGCGGTTCAGCCTTTATCCTCCAGCCTGCCCCACGCCCTCATCATCGCCATCAGTTCGCGCGTCTCGGCAGATCGGGCACCATGCTTGAGCGCATTGCTATTGCCAGCCGGGGCGCCGCTGCCCCGGCCTTGCTTATTCCTGCCCCCGCCGTGCATCCGGCACCGCTTCGCCCCGTTCACCGCTGGCGACTGGCAAGCCTTGCCCGCCCGCGTCCGGGCATGGCAGCGCGGCGCCTTGGCCAGACGCGCCTCCAATGGTTCTGACCTGATGATCGGGTGCATGGGGTTGTTCGCTTGGTTGTCCATTCTCTTGCCCCCCGGTCGGCTGGCCTGCATGATGGTGGAATTGATCGGCAATCACCGCCTGCCCACCTTCATTGACGTGAACGTGGCGCACGGTCTGTTCACGCGGGGCGTGCAGCTTGGCCAAAGCCTCCAGCGTTGCCCGGCTGTTGGCCTGCGCCTTCATGGCAATGCGGGCATAAATTTCCGTGGCGGGCAAATGCTCCCCCATATTGCTGGCCATCCGCCGGGTGGTTTCAGCAAAGATGGAATCCAGCGTCAAAGCCTGCGCTGCCAGCAATCGGCTGGCCAAAGCAAGATCACCCTTGGCCGCCTTGTCGCCCAGATCGCGCAAGGCATCGGCATAATCGCCCAGCCCCGGCATGTAATCTGCCTGCCCAAATTGCTTGCCGTGCAAGCCAGCGAGGGCAGAGGCATGGCGAAAGCCCGGCCCCAGCAAGGTCTTGGCGGTAGCAATCCGGTCTTTTTCGTCTTTTTCCTTGGCCACGGTCATCGTATCATTGCGCGGCTCACTCGCTTGTGGTTTGGCCTTCTTGGCTCTGGGCATGGCAATATCCTTTGGCCTGCTTGTAAATGGAAAAACGCCCCCAAGGGTCACTGACAAAACCGACAAAACGGCATCGCTGCGAGCCGCTATCACCTTGCGAGACGGTAGATTTTGGATATTCTCCCCCATGCGCTGGCGGCTTCTCTAAGTCCGGATTTGTAGCCGGGGGCTGGAGAATAACCGTCAGCGCACCAGTTCTGTCCGCCATCGCGGCCCAAAGACAGGCCGCATCGAATCTCATGGCCTCAACGCTCCCAACGCCTTGGGGTTGAGGCGGTATTGGGCCGATGGCCTGCCCCCTTGCGGCCCAACTGGCAGTTCGTCACCGGCCAGCCAATCGGCATCCAGCAAAGCCTCCAGCCCAGCCGTGATGCGCGCTTTGTCGCCTAGCCCGGCCCACCCTTTGCGCTGAATATCGCGGGCAGTGAAGCCATCGGCCAGATCACCCTTGCGGATATGGCGCCAGATCGCGCGCGCCGCATTGGCATGGTCCAGCCCCATGCTGGCATAGGCCCGCCGCGCATGGCTCTCCAGATAGTCGGCCCATTGCAAAGCTTGCAGCGTGGCGGCCAGAGAGACCGGCCCCATGCCATTGCTGGCCAAATGACAGATCAGCCCCAGCCGGGGGATCAGCCCGCGATATTTGGCAAGGTGGGCCGATAAGGCAGGCGCCAGATCACCGCCCCTTACCTTTTGCTCCAGATTGGCCCGCCATGCCCCAAAAGCCTCTTGGGCATCAGGGGCAAAGCGTAAGAACGGCACGGCATCATCCCCGGCAAATTCATCCCGCTGCGCGTCAACTTCGTTCACGTTCAAGCGCGCCAATTCATCATAGCAGGCAAATGCCTCATCCCGCGCCGTGCTGTTGGGATAACGGTCCACTTCGGCAAAATGGGCCGAAATATCCGGCCACGCCAAAAGCTGGAGTCGCTGCACCATGCCATCATCATGGCGGCGCAAACTCTCGCGCATATAGGCCGCCAGCCGATGCGGTTGGGTAGTGCCAAACAGCGAGAAATTGACCGCCGGAATGCGAACCGTGCCGCGCCCAATGCGGTCAAAGGTGTAGCTTTCCTGTCCGCTCCATCCGGTCATGAAAAAGCCGCGCGCGGGCGCCTTGTCCGGTTGATCCAGATCGGCAAACAGGGTCAGCAGTTCATCGCGGTGAACCATCAGCCCAAAGGGGTTGGCGCGGCAAATCTCGCCCAGCTTTTCCACCGTGGCATCATTGGTCAGATAGCGGCGCTCCATGGGCGGTTCGGGCGCTTGCGCCGCCTCCAGCATAGCGAGGGCGCCCTTCGCATCGCCCGCCTTGAGGCTCTTTTTCGCGTCCCCCTCGGCTTCGCGCGCTTGTAGCCTATGCAGCGCCTCTTGAGCCTTATAGCGTTCCTGGGCTTCGGCATTGGCTTGGGCCGCTTTGGCCTCCAGACGTTTAAGGGGCGCAAGGGCTTCCGCCGCCGCCGGGCTTTTCAATTGCCCCGGATTGGCCACCACCGCCCCCCAGATATTGGCCACCTCCAGCCAAGTGGTGCGCTGTTGCGGGCGAATGCCGATGCGCCGCCCCAACAGACTGCCCGCCGACACCATCGCCGGGATGCCCACCAGATCCAGCGGACAATTCATCCTTTCGGCAATGTCCTGCACCCAAGGCCGCAATTGTGTGGGCAGCAGCGCGGGCGCGAAAGGCTGCACCGGCAGCAGTTCATCATTGAGCGGCAGGGGATCGGGCCAAGCGGCCCCGGTTTCATCGCCTCCCATGGCGGCAAGGTTAAGCGGCATGGCGCAGCGCCTCCACCGTAATACGCGGGCGCGGGGTGTTGCGCGCGATGGCCTGCGCCAGTTTGCGCGCCAACAGATCATCGCTGGCCACGATTTCAGGAATGCAGCGCAGCAGCGGCCAAGCTGGGCTGTCATCCTGCCAATCCAGAACGCAAACCGCATCACCTCCGGCGCGCAGCCAATCGAGAGGCGTTGCCACCAACGGCACCGGCTGGCCCTGCCAGTTCTCCAGCGCCTCGGCCCCCAGCGCCCAGCCATGGCCCGTTCGCCAGAGCCAGTTGGCCGGATTGTCGGCCCGAAAGGCGATCAGGTCCAGCATATGCCAAAGGGTGATGGCGGGCGAAACAAGCCCGGCATGATAGGACGGATAACACACCGGCAGGATCAGCGCCGGATGGCCCGCCTCGCAAGGCTCATAAAGCCCGCCAGATCGGCGCTGGACACGCATCGCGCCAAAGGCGGGATAATCCTGCATCACACGGTCCAAGGCGGCATTAGCGCAGTCCAGCGCGCGCAATCGGTCGAGATGCGGCTGGCGGATATTACCCGCCGCCACCTGCATTTCAGCATAGAGCCAATCAGCCATGGCCACCCCCAAACGTAACGGCGGCCAACATCCTGGCAATCTCCAGTCGCACGGCATAGGCCAGCATGAGAAATTGCGCCCTATGGGCATCCGAGCTAAAGGGAAAGTGCGACACGCCCGCAAAGCTATCGCCCGAAGCCCCGGTCTGGCCCGCAATGCCAGCCGGGGTTTTGTTCGTCTGGTGCATGGGGCTTAAACCTCCCCAGCGATCAGGCGGCGCAGGCTTTCCGCCGGGATCAGCGTGCGCTTGCCCAGCTTGGTGGTCTTGAGCTTGCCCTCATTGATAAGCTGATAGAGGCGCGTCTTGCCGATGCTGGAAACGCGGCAGGCGTCGGCAATGGAATAGGCGAGGGGTGCGGGATTCGATTGATTCACGGTCGAAACTCCTGTTGTTCGATACCGCAATCATTCTATCCCGCCCGCTGGCGTTTACGTGGACGCCAATGGTCACTGATGGCACCAATTAGGCGCGGTGCGATCCCTTGGAATTACTGCCACCCCCAGATTTCAGCCATTCTTGACGCTGGATTTCTATAAGAACCTGCTTGGCAAGGTTTCGTCGCCACGTATCGCTTGGCCCCTTGTTCTCTCCATATGTCACCTCGGCCCAAGGTTCTAAAAGACGCGCAATACCACGTTCGGATACATCAGGTTTGCCGGTTTCGCATAAGCCATCAACTGACAGATGGGCTAACGCGACCAGATAGATAAGCGCGCTACTCTGGTCGAATTGGATCGGAGCGCCCGGACCGCGTGTACTGGGTGGGTCTATTGTGATGGGCGTAACCGGGAAATTAACTGCTGGTACTGCTGTCTTTTTCCCAATGATGGCCTCAACGTCGGACTGAGCAAAAATCACTCCGTGTGCAACGCCTTGTTCGTCTGAGGTACGAAACTCAAAATCTCCAATAATCCAGTCTATAACGCTCTGCGAATTGAAGCGATATTTCAGGCAATGCCAAAACCCTTTGGGTATGAAATCGTCGTCACAATCTACGCTTTGCCATTGATAATTGATTTCATCACCGCGCCAATCAACAGCTTCATATGTCAAATATTTGAACGACCCAAGGGCTTTCGCCCTTAGTGCACCTGATGCAAGGCGCCGCAACAACGCTTCCTGCGCTTGCTCGTGTTCCTGCCATTCATACAATGCTGCCACGGCCTGAAATGCGTCACCTGCGCGAATAAACTCATCTGGCACCAAACCCGCCTCCGTTGCGGCTCCGATGGTCGGAGCAGGGAAGCGCGTCGGAGTGTCGCGCTTATCGGCTGGCCTGCCTATCCCCGCGCCATATCATTAGGAACGATACGGGAACATTCAAGTCGGGCCGCGCAGGTTTTGCACTGATTTGATTGGCTGCTACCCGGCCATCAAGGCGTTGATCCATGCCAGCGCCAGATCGCGGCTTCAGTAGTGATGGCGGTGGCATTAAGGGCCAATATTAGGCGAGTGTCTGACGCTTCATAGAAAAAGGCACTCTCACCATTCGCCGCCTAGCCTGCCACCCTGCGATCATGGGCCAATTTGATAAGCTTGCCCAGAGCCTCGCCCTTGGCCTTTACGTCAGCAGAAGTCAGGCGCAACCGATACAAATTCCAACGCGCGTTGTAATCAAGCTTGTCAAGGCCAGCATCGTCAATGATGGCATCCACATCGTCGCTCTGTGGCAACTTGAACTCGATAGTCAGAGTGTTTTTCTTTGGCCGAAAGGTCACAAAGTTATGCGGCTGGCCATCACGGCCAAGGCCAATGTAGTGCTTATTATATTTCAGATCGACCGATGGGTCCAAATCATGGATCATTTGAAGGCATTGATCGACCAAGCTCAAGGTGGCTTTCGATCCTTTCCCTTCCCAATAGCTGCGGTCCGCCGGGACCGCTTCGGCTTCTTCGTCCTCGTCCACCAATCCGCGTGTCATCTCATCCAAGACGCGGGTAAAGACAATGGTCGTTTTTCCGCCTACCTTGAGGGCTTGCATTTGCAGTGCAATCAATGGGATCGCACCATTGAACAGCGAAATCACATTGAGAAACCGACTGGTGACGTCCTCGGCAATCAAAACCGCACAATGATCGTATTGGGGGTAACGCTTTCGCTCAATGTCCCAATATTCAATGGTGCGGATGATGTGCGTTTCATCGGTCGCGCCAAGCTGCAATTCCACCTCAAAGCGCCGTTTGCTGTCTGGGTCTTGCAACAGGAGATCAAGACGCCCGGCTCTGGGCTGGATGCGCTCCTTCTGGCGTAACTCCAAATCGCCAAGGCCAAGAATGCTGGGGTCATTCGCGATGAGGTCTTGCACCCATTTTTCGGTTAGTTCCGGGTGTGCCCGCAGCGAGAGGCGCTCGGCCTTTTCAAACTCGACCATTTCACGCAACTCCTTGGTTCGGCATTTCGATTTCGGCCATGATGCGGCCCGTTTCGGTCAGGATCTTGATGATTTTTTGGTAGTGCCTGATGTCATCCCAGCCAAGGGTGCGGCCCTTGCGGTCTTTCAGCCATTTTTGGGCGGGCTGGTATCCGCCGATATGGAAATCCCACGCCTCGGTTGGCACGCCATCGAAATATTGGCCTTGGGCGCCCTTGCCGTTGATCCAGACGCGGCCCGCTTCAAAACGCGCCTTGTCCACCACGCAATCCTGCCCTTCTGGCGCTTCGCCATCAAAGGGATAGGGGGTCGCGCCGATGGCGGCCTCTTCCATCAGGTGCAACCGGCGCAGCGCCTCGCCCTTTTCGCTGATGGTGCGGAAGCTTTCAGGGCTGGTGGGAAAGGGGATGCGGGGGAAGTCGATTTTCAGGAATTCGCTAAAGGTCAACCGATAGGCGGGGCAATGCAGCACGCCATAGATATAGTCGAACACCTTCACTTCATCGGGGCGGACATCGCCTGTAGCGCGGCGGAAAGCATCGGTGCCATCAGGGGCGGAAAGCGGCCCGGTCAGCCCAGCCGCCTTGCGGATGCTGGCATAGAGTTTGGGATCGAAATTGACGCGGATGGATTGATCCAGCGTGCCTTCCTCTGGGTAGAGGTAGAGGGGAAGGTTCATGGCATTTGAGCCTGTCAGCGATGACAAGAAAATGGCTTCACTTGCAAGCTCAGTAACAAAAATGTGAGCAAACGCGCTGTCTCGGCACGCTTTTGGTAAGAGCATGCCTAAATTTTTATGGTCAACATAATGTTTCATTATTTGCTTTACTGGCCATCCGATAAATCCTCTCGCATTGCCCGTGTAAAGCGTCCAGCGTTGATCGAATGGGCGATAATTTAGCTTCTCAATAAATTTTTGGTCGAGATGATCGACAACATCTTTCTTCGCCCAATCATATTGCCAGTCGCGGACATCAGGCGGAAGATTGTATTTTAAGCGCACCTCTGGTTCGTCTCGATGCGCGAAGTCCTGCATCGTCTCCCAAACTGCTTCGCGCGTTTCCTTTATGGATAAAGCGTCGCGCTTGGTTACAATTCCGTTCCCTAGAATGCCGAATAAGTCGGCCACCGAAAAGCCCTTGGCATAGTCTGCCTCGACATCATAATCGCGGGCAACAAAGGGATAGCCGGGCGCCTTGTGCGGCAAATGGGTGCCCGAAAGGTTGGGCAGGCTCTCCGCCCACAACGCCTCGCCCTTGCCCTCGCGGCTGCCCCACAATTCGCCATGATAGACATCGGCCAGTTTCTTGGGTGCCTTGCTATCATGCCGATGTTTCACCGCCATGATGATCGCCACGCCCTGCATGATGTCGAACACGTTCTTGTCGGGCGAACCGTCCGGGCAAACCTCCTTCTTCTTAGAATTGCCGTGCAGGTCCAGAACGTGGATGCGGTCAAAGCTGTTCATTAACTGCCAGCGCATCCCCCGGAACGTGGGGTTGTCCAGATAGCCATGATTGGTGATGAAGCCCAGCACGCCCTCGCCGGTCTTGTCGATCATGTGTTCAGCCAAGCGGATGAACTTCACATAGTCGTCATTGATCCACTTGGGGTTGCGCTCTTGCAGCTTTTGGAGGCCGCCCGGCTCCTTCTTGTAAGCCTCCATCAGGTCCATGATCCACTTGCCCTTATTGGCGCTCTCACCGGAATAGGGCGGGTTGCCAATTACGCACATGATGGGGGTCTGGCGCTTGATGTTGTTCGCCTGCTTGGCCTCTTCGGCAATGGCGCGTTGCAGGCCCATAAAGGGCAAGGTCTGCTCCACCCTTTCGCCACCCTCCAGCGAATTGGTCAGGTAAACCCCAAGGCGCGGCGGGGTGGCCGATGGCTTATAGCCAAGTTGGGTCAGGATCATGTCCAGCTTCATGTGGCACATGGCATAGGATGCCATCAGCAATTCAAAGCCATGGATGCGCGGGATCAGATCACGCTCAATATAGGATGACAGCTTTGCCGGGGCGATGCCCTTCACATGGCCCGAAACCTGCTTCAACACTTCGGCCAGAAAAGTGCCGGTGCCGGTGGCCGGGTCCAGAATCTGAACGCGGTGAACCTCTTTCTTGATGGTGGCGGGCTTGCCGGTCTTGAGGTCGTTCTGCCCCGTATCCCAATCAATTGTCACCTTGGACGTATCGGCCAAGCCATCGGCCAGACCGAAATCGCTTTTCAACACCTCGTCCACCGCGCGCACGATGAAATTCACCACAGGTTCGGGCGTGTACCACACACCTCGCGCCTTGCGCTTGGCCGGGTTATATTCGGCCAGAAAGTCCTCATAGAAATGCAGGAAAGGGTCATTGCGCTTGGACAGTTTGCCGAAATTGCGCAGCACCTTGTCCATATTGGTGGCGCAAAACACGTTGCACAGTTCATCAATCACTCGGCGCAAACGCTCGTCCAGATTGGGGCCAGCAATATAGATGAACAGTTCCCGCAAAAACGGGTTCGATTTGGGCAGCAGGTCCAATGCCTCGGCCCGGCTGAACGTATCGGGCGTTTCATCATGCAGGCGCGCGGCGAACAGGCCATAGGCGATGGTTTCGGCGTAAATATCGGCAAAGTCCGCCGGGGTGATGTCATGAATAAGGCTGGCCTTAAAAGCCTCATACTGGCCGATAAGGTCAGAAGGCGCGGCGCCTTCATCGCGCGCCTTCATATCCAGCATCAGCGCGCGGCCCATGATGTCCTTGATGATCGCCGCCTTGCCCGCCATGATTTCGGCCAGCCGCTTGGATGACGTGATGGACAGGGGGGTGACACTGGCAAAGTCGCGCAGCCGGTTTTCCAGCCTTGCGAAATTGTCTGCACATGCCGGGATCGTGGGGATGAGGTCTGCAATGGTGATGAAGTCCACCACCTCGCCATCCCGCAGAAACTCGAAATCCAGCCCATTGGTATAGATCAGGTTGGGCAGGCCCTTGCGGTAACGCTCCTTTTGCGCCTTGCTGTAGTCATTGGCAGCGAACTTGCGCACGTCCTTGCCGATGTCCTTGGCCTCGCACCAGCCGATGGCAACATCACCACGGTTGAACACGAAATCAGGGGCGCCCACATCCGTAAGATGTTTAGGTTCATTGATAACCGTCAGCGCTGGATCAATTGACTGAAACAGGGCGAACAGGGCGGGGCGAAAACTGTGCTCTGTGGATTGCCCGCTGGCATATAGCTTGCGGATTTCGTTCAAATAGCCCGTAATGTCCATGGATTGTGCCGCCCCAATTTCTTTCAGGGCAAGGGCTTAACCCGTTCGGATACGTCCGCCAAGATTTACCGTGTTTTGCGGGTGGGAACAAAGAGTCATTCCAGCGCTATGGGAAATCTTTCACCCCCGCCCAATCGCTCCGCTAGACCAAAGCGCCGCCCAGATCAGCACGGGCTGCGCCAGCATCCGGGGGCCGTGATAGGCCCAGCCCAACCCATGGTCGGCGCGGGCGAAATCCATCATCATATGGTGGATGTTCGCGGGCCAGACGCAGAGCGCATAGGCGGCAAGGCCCCACCCCGCCGCGCGGCGCAGCCTTGGCCACCAACCTTGGATCAAACCCGCCGCGCCCGCCATTTCGGCCATGCCTGTCAAGGTTATCATCAGAGCCGGATCAGGCACCCATTCCGGCGTGATCCTGATAAAGGGCGCGGGCAGCACTAAATGCAGCATCCCCGCCGCCAGATAAAGGATGGCCAGCAACGTGCGGACAATCGGCCTAGCGGTCATCATGGGACGCTTCACCTCGATTGGCATTCGGTCAGATTGCCGTCACATTGACACAAGTTGACGCGCGGCAAAGTAAACCAACGTCCGCCATCATCATCTTGACGTTATTCCTGTTTGGCGCGAACGTCATCTTATCGGCGGTGACTTCCACTTCGGGCAACGCATACCCATGCGCCCCTCGGCCATCATCGGCTGGCCGCCGAAGCATCATCCGCTATCATTCCCTGAACTTACCCCCCGAATGATGCCTAAGGCTCCACCCTACGTCCCCCGGTCGGTTTCGTCAGTTTTGTCAGTTACCCCTTGGGGGCTTTTTACCCCGCCGCGCGATCAGGAAAGGCCACCACGTCCGCCCCCTTGCGCAGCGTGTCCAGATAATCACTCCACCATTGCGCCATTTCCACGCGCTCTTTCCAATGGGCGCCGCGATGATAGGCCGCCCGCACACTGTCTGTATCGGCATGGGCGAGGGCGCGTTCAATGGCATCAGGCGACCATTTGCCGCTTTCATTGAGCAAGGTTGAGGCCATGGAGCGGAAGCCGTGGGCGGTCATTTCATCGCTGGAATAGCCCAGCCGCCGCAAACCGGCGTTGATGGTGTTTTCGCTCATCGGGCGGGCGCGGGTGCGAACGGATGGGAAAACATAGCCAGCCGGGCCAGTCACCGCGCGCACCTCTTTGAACAGGTCCACGGCTTGGCGGGACAGGGGGACGTGGTGGGCCTTGCGCATTTTCATCTTTTCCGCCGGGATGATCCAGAGCGCGCCCTCCAGATCAATCTCGCCCCATTCGGCATGGCGCAATTCGCCGGGGCGCACGAAAACATTCGGGGCAATCTGCATCGCTAACCGCGTAATGCCGCCGCCCTCATAGCCGTCTATCGCGCGCAGCAATTTGCCCGCGCCCACGGCATCGGTGATCGCGCCATAATGCGTTACCTTGGGCGTGGTGATCGCCCCGCGCAGATCGCGGGTAGGGTCGGAAGTTAGGCGGGCGGTTGCCACGGCATAGCGAAAGATGCGGCTGGCCAGTTGCAGCAGGCGGTTGGCAGTCTCGTGCTTGCCCTGTTTTTCAAAGGCGCGCAGCACGGCTAGAACGTCCGACGCAGTGATTTCGCCAATCGGCAGGCGGCCAAGGGCAGGGGTAAGGCGCGAGAGGTAATAGTCAGCCTTGCCGCTGGTGCTGTCTGAAAGCCCCTCGCGTTTGCGCTTGTCGAGATATTCGGCGCCGATTTCGGCAAAGGTGTTGGCCGCCGCTACTTTGGCGCGATGCTTGGCCTGTTGCTTGTCGCGCGCAGGATCAATGCCGGTTGCCAACGCTTCCTTGGCCTTGTCCCGCTCCTTTCGCGCGTTGGCCAAGCTGATTTCGGGCCATGCGCCCAGCGATAGCAGTTTCTCTTTGCCGTTTACCCGGAATTTGACGCGCCAAAGCCTGCCGCCTGCCGGGGTCACATAGAGGAAAAGGCCGCCCGCATCGCCCAGCTTATAGGGTTTGTCCTTTGGCTTGGCATTGCGGACTGCGACTTCGGTAAGCGCCATGGCTGATTCCCCATTCTGCTAGATTGGGGGTATCTTGGGTGGGGGTATATCGACATACCCCCGAACATACCCCCAATGCGAGGTGGCTGGCAGCGAACGAAAGCGAACGCCTCTGGCCCCTTGATGGGTAAAATATGGCTGATTTCTGGGGTTTTTGCAACCGTGAATGAACGTCACTGGTCTGGGAAATGGTGCCGGATGAGGGGATCGAACCCCCGACCTTCGGTTTACAAAACCGAAAGGCAGGTGCCGTGTGACACCTGCCTTTTCCAATGATTGCGGGGTTTTTTGAGGGTTTCTCGGGTTACGACCGCTGCACGTGTGACCCTTTTTGTGCCACCCCCGTTTGGGCGGCGCGTGCCTCCTCTGGCGTCAGGTAGTCGAGATAGACCTCGGTGGTCTTGACGCTGGTGTGGCCCAGCACCTTTTGCAGGTCATAGATCCCGCCTTTGCCGTGACGCAGGTATTCGACCGCGTAGAGGTGGCGCAGGTCGTGGAAGCGGAAGCGGCGATAGGGGCGGTTAGCTTTGACAGCCCGCTTTTCCGCCCGCAGCGTGTAGGCGCCGAAGTTGGAGGCGATGTTGTTATAGCGCACCGCCACCGGGTTGCCCTGTGCATCCTGATCCATGCGATAAAAGACCCAATCGCAGCCGATGAAGCGCGGTTGGGTCTCGATGATCTTGAGCGCATTGGCGGTGAGGGGGATGGCGCGCAGTTTGCGGCGTTTCCCGATGAAAGTGATGACCTTGGCTTTCTTATCGACCATCGCGTGTTCGAGGCTGCCGATTTCGTCCTGGCGCATGCCGGTTTCGCGGGCGAAAAGGATCATGTCGACAAACCGGGTGCGTTCCTTGCCCAATGTCCAGGCGATATCATCGTCGGTGGGCAGGATGATCGGATCGCGGCGTTCGGGCACACGCTTGCGGTTATAGCTGCGCGCGGCGTTGTCTTCGACCCATTCCAGTTCGACGGCATGATCGAGGACGCTGGCGATCGCGGTCAGGTCGCGGCGAATGGTGGCGTTGGTGCAGCCCTGTTTCTGGCGCGCCTTGATCATTTCACGGAATAGCGCGGCGTCGATGTCCTGAACATCTTTTTCGTCGAGCCATTGGCGGCATTGGACAAGGCTGGTCTTGTACCGTTGAAGGGTCTTTTCAGAAACAGAATGGGAGGCAGATGCCTCTGCCTCCCATTCCACCACGGCCTGTTTCCATGACACGGGGCCGCTGATCCCAAAGTGGGCCTGATCGGCTACCCGCTCCATTTCCGCCTTGAGCCGCTTTTTTGCGGTTGCTTCAGAGCGTGTTCGTAGGCTGAATCGATAGCTGTGCCCCCGGACCTTGAAACGCGCCCAGTAGACGCCGTTGCGCAGATAGAGGTTCGAGGACATGGCTGAATTATATTCCTTTTGGTCCGGGTGACCCATCGTTTCAGGGTGGAGATCTCGAAAACCCAGCGGCCTTCTGGCTTGCTGGCGCCGGGAATCGCTCCGCTGGATGCTAGATGCTGAAGGGTGCGGTAGGAAAGGCCCGTGATAGCATGGGCCTGTGCCATGCCGCACCGCTGTTGTTCTATCATGCGGCCTCCTTTTGCAAAGGCAAGGTAAGTTCGTTTTCGCGATAAGGGCGGGCCGCAGGTTGGGGCGCTTGGCATTCGCAAAGATCCATGCCGAAACCAGCGTAGTCTTTCAAACCAGTGCCATCGCACATGGGGCAGGGTTCAGAGATGGGCATTGGTGCCCTCCACCGGAATGGTCGTGGGTTGATGCGCGCTAGGAGGGCCTGCTTCATCGATACGCGCGGCGGCCTTGGCCATCCATGCATCGAGCATACCGGCGTGGTTTTTCCAGTTGCTGGTGATTTCGACGCCCGCGCAACGGAGTTTGTCGGTGCAGGTAACGTAGCCGTAAATGGCGTTGTGGTTGGCCTGTAGCGAACGGATGATCGAAAGGGCGTGAAAGCCATCGCGCATGAGGTCGGCGGCGTGGTCATAGGCCGCGATCAGGCGGGCGCGCATCGCAGGGGTGAGAGGTTTAGCCATTGGATTTCCTCCGGCCCGGATATCGGCAGGGCAGGTCATCCATGATGCGGCGACCGTGGGCGGCGAAGGTGAAGAACAGCGGCATCATGTGATGCGGGGTGATTTCGGGGCCTTCTTCGTCGGGCGGCGTGTCGATTGCGTTGGAGATGGCCGCCATCGCGCCAAAGAGCATATCAAGCTCCAGTTTGGCGTCTTCGGACAGGGCATAATGGGTGTTTTGGTTCGGATCGAACAGGCGCGTGACGGTGGCGCCAGAAGCTGCTTTGCTCATGGTCGAGGTTCCTTTGAATGAACCAGACCTCCCATTTCCACATGGGTGGCCGGGCAACACCGGGGTGGAAAACCGGGGAACCTCGCGGGACCGGCAGGCCGAAGCCTCCCGATGCGCCCGACCATAGGAAAGCGCGCCGGGAATCATCCAGCGGCGCGCCTGATCGGCGAGGTTTTCGCGGTTTCCACACCGCATCACCGCCGTTTGCGCGGTGATGAGGCGATAGCTGCGCTCGCCGATTTGAATTGTCAAGATCATGCCTCGCCTCCCTGAAACAGGTCGGCTTGGGCCAATGGATAATCCGCTGCCGTGGGCGCTTCGATGCCGAGTGCCTCGCAGTCGGCGCGGGCAAGCGCCAGATGGATGCGGTGCGTGGTGGCGTGGTTCGCCTTTTCGAGGCGGCGCAGAGTATCGGGCAGGTGTTTGCGAGCCAGAGTCTGCCGGGTCAGTTCGACGCGAGCCTCGACGGCGGCGAAGCGGGGGTTATGGGCGGCGCCTTTGGTCCAGTAATCATACATGGCATCGAAGCTCTCGCGTTGAAGGGCATCGACGCGTGCGTGGATGGCGGGATCTTTCACGCGCGCCAGTTGAAGCGTGATAAGCCAGATGAATGCCTGCTTGAGGGGTAGGCAAAGGGTGTCCTGAGTGCCTCCAGAGGCTGAAGGTATTAGGATGTTCCTAATACCTTCAGCCAAAATCGGGGTGCTTTTGATGCGTTGAAACTGCGCTATCCAGCCAATGCCGATGGCGTCTGAAAGCTGCTTCATGGGTGCAAGCACTTCGCCGTTGTCGTGAACGGACAGAAGCTGAAGGCCAGCGACGGGGATCATGGCGATTTCGGTATGCATTTGCGGGGCTTCCTTTCAGTTAGAGTTCGACGCACCAAGGCGCGGCGGTGTCGGGTTTGACGGGATTTGGGGAGTGGCCGGCAGCTGCGGTCACGCGCGCGGCCAAACGAGCGCGTGCCGCGTGGGTGCTGGCCGCGTTGGCGCGTGTTTCGTTCCAGCGGGACAGGTGCCAGCGGATGGCCAGCACGTGGTGGGCCTGATCAGCGAGGGCTTTTGAGAAGCCGCCGGCCTCGCGCGCCAGATCCGCAATGGTGGAGAGCGAGCCGTCGATGGTGACGATCATGCGGGGCCAGCAGCCGAGGGGCGAGGGTTGCCCTTCGCCGCTGACCATCCAATGCCAGTCGGCCACCAGCGCGGCGAAGGTTTCGATTTCGGCGGCGGCGGTGTCGGCCTCGATCTCGCCGCGTTGGATCATGTCCGGGTATCGGCGGGTGCGTTGGCCCAGCATGCGGGTGAGCATGGCCAGCAGATCGTCATGGCAATGGGCCAGCAGGGGCGGCTGCGTGGTTTCGATGCCGCCCCAGACGCGCAAGGGCGCGGGATCGAGGTCCATCCGATAGGTGGGGCGGGGAGCGGGGGTCATATGACGCGCTCCTGCGTTTCATCGCTGTTCCATTCGAAGACCCAGCACGAAACGACTTTGCCTGCGGGATTATTGACCTTCTTTTGATCCAGATATCGGGGCGACTTGCTGCTGCTTAGAACCTTCTTGAGTTTGTCCAGGTCGGGCAGCGTGAGGCCCGCATTGCGACATTTGATTTCAAAGTCGGTGAGGCGGATGGCCATGCGCGTTTTGGGAGTTCGCGATTGGTTGATCGACTTGCCGTCGGCA
The DNA here is from genome assembly GCF_057401885.1 of Novosphingobium sp. 550D. NCBI lineage: Bacteria > Pseudomonadati > Pseudomonadota > Alphaproteobacteria > Sphingomonadales > Sphingomonadaceae > Novosphingobium > Novosphingobium sp. 550D. The sequence goes on from NZ_CM171613.1 coordinate 1,993,397, forward strand.
TGTTCATCTGGCTTTTCCCGATCGAGCAGGGCCTCGACCTTTTCCCAGAAGCTGATCACAAGCGGGTGATCGCCGCCTGCGCTGGTCTGACGATCGAGCGCCATCGCATCGACAAAGGCGATGGTTTGGTCGATCCATGCTTGCTGAACGCCGGGAAACAGATGGGCAAGCGCCTCGACGGCGGCGGCCAACTGGCTGTGGCATTTGATGGGGCGCGCTTCATAGAGGCCGGGTTTGCGCCGGGGCATTTCCTCGTCATGGTAAGAGAAGCGGTTGAAGAAGAATTCGAGCCATTTGGCTTCTTGCCGCACGATATGGATCAGGGTGCCCGAGACGTCTTCGCTGGGCCATTGTTCGAGTTTGACAGCCGATACTTTGGTGGCGTCAGACCAGTTCGATTTGTCGATCCTCATCGACATCAGGCGTTGCAGGACAGCGGGAATGGCGTTGATCCGCTCGTTCTGCATCACATAGACGCTGCCCAAAAAATCAGGCTCGTTGGTTTCGTAGCCGTTGGTTTTCTTGGCAGTTCCGCGCGGTGAGCGGCCATTATAGAGGACCAGCAGTTCGTTATAGTCGAACTGCTTGACGTTGGAGTTCTTGTCGTCTTCCCGGCGCCCTTCGATCAGGCCGACCGGCAGGTTGGACACTTTCAGAAATTGGCGGGCGAGGAAGGCTTGCGTGGCCTTATTTGGGTCGAAGCCTTCGTAGCCATTGCGGCCCAGAAGTTTCCAAAGAAATTCGATCAGCGTGGATTTGCCCGCGCCCGGTTCTCCCGTAATTTCGAGTAGACCAAGCGATTTGTGCTTTTCGCGGATTTGCACCGCAAAAAGCGACATGGTGAAGAAGGCGAGCGCGACAAAGCCCTTTGGCCCCCACGCGGTCCAGACATGAGGGAGCCAATCGAATTTGAGCTGATCGGCATCATAATGCAGATCGAGCATGCGTTCGGCGCTGAGCAATTTGACCGCGGATTTCCCGAAATCGAAATAATCCTGATCGTTGACCTTGTGCAGTTGCCCCTTGTGGATGGCGATATTGCCCAGCACCCAAGCCTTATGGTTTGGCGAATAGCCGGTGAAGGGAATGGGTTGCACAACTTTGAGGCCGCGCAGCTGGTCCAGCATGATGCGGTCCATTTGTTCGGCGCTGCCGGTCCAGCGGCCAGCATGAAGGGCCAGCGTCTTGTTGAATTCGCCAAGGCTGGCGACGGCGCTGTTGGAAAAGGGCGTGGCCTTTTCCGGCGGTGCGTCAGGGTAATCGATGCGGACGAAATACTTTGTTTCGTTGCTGATGTGATCACGTTCACGGTAGAGCAGGCGGAAGGCGCAATTGCAGATCTGCTCGACATTCACCTTGCCGTTGAGGTTCTTCTTTTCGTCTTCATCATCATCGGCGTCGGTTTTGACTTTTGCCCAATAGGTGATGTTGTTGTGGCGGAAATAGAAGCTGCCCGGTTTGGCCTGTTCGGCGCGGCGGCGCGCGATCAGCTTTGCTTTGGCATGGGCGGTATCGGCGATGGTGATCGCGCCATTATAGCGATAGGTTTCAAAGGCCCTGTTGCCCAGCGGTGCGTTTTCAGCATCGCCTTTCCAGTCGAGATGGCGCAGCAGCAGGTCATTCCAGTCGAGCTTCTTACCCTCGCCATCGGCGTGGATCTGCATAGCTTCGGCTTGCCAATGTTCGCGCCTTGCCCGTTTGACATAGTCGCGGGTGGCCTCGACACCGGCGCGGCCCACGTCGAAGGCAAAGACCAGACGCGGGAAGTCCTTGCGGCCGGAGCGGATGCATTCGGCGCGCAGATCGGCGAGGAAGCGATCCGGGTAATTGGATGTCGACATCGCCGAGACAGCGTGGCGTTTGACCTGTGTGATGGCGGTGGCATCAAAGATGCCTTCGGCGATCAGGATTTCATCGGCCTGTGCCAGAGTTTCCAGATTGGTGACCGGCGGCATCCAGACATGACCGCCGTAGGTGCCTCCGCGTTCGAAATGGGCCTTTTTCCCAAAGCGCCCAGGGCGATCGATGATGCGTTCCCAATAGGTGTTGGCGATGCGGAAACGTACCGTGGCGCCGACCGCGCCGGTTTTGTAATCGCGGTAGACCTCCTCGGTATAGCTGCCGCGCAGGAGACGCAGATCGAGGCCGCGTTCGTGCAGCAAATAGGCGTCCGCTGCGGCATTGGGGGCTTGTTCCGTGCGGGGGTGGCGCTTTGACCAATCCTCGAAAAGATCGGGCAGGAGGTTGCGCACCGTGTCTTGCCAGCGGCATTCATTAAGCCGCCCGCATTTTACGATTTTCGGCGTTGTGGCCGAACAGAAGACAGTGCGTTGACCGCAAGAAGGGCATTTGCCCTCTTGCAGCCATTCCTTGCCGATCTTCTTGAATGTGAACTCGTCCTTGAGGCCGTGGAGGATGTCTTCTTGCAGGCTCACCGCTGTGCGCTCCCCATTTGGCGGAGGCGGGCGGTTTGGGCGTCGATGCGGGCCAGAAGGGCGAGGGCGTGTTCGTGGGTGATGGCGCCGGTGGTGGCGGCCATGGTGGCTTCTATTTCCCAGCGGAACAGCATGTCGCGCAGGTGGCCGATGCGGGAATAGCGCGGTGAGCCGCGGCGGGTGGCGTGGAAATTGGACAAAGCTTCCCCCTCGGCAGGATCGCTGCCGTTTGTGGTTGGGTGGTGGTGTTGGGGTTTGGTGCGGGCCGAGCCGGTTAGCTGGGCGCGTCGAACATGTTCATTTGCCCGTCCGCGCCATCGTCACGCGGCGGGGGCAGGATGTGCGGGATCTGTTCGCGAGGGCAGGCCTTGAGATTGAGGTCGGGCCGGTCGACCATGCCGGGATTGAAGAAGTGGACAAAAACCAGTTCATGCATGCCCGTCAGCCCGCATCCGGTGTTGGTGCAATGGGTCATCAGATGCTTGACGGTTTCGGTCTGACGATTGCTGTCGCGCACGAACATGGGCGCGCCGCATTTGGGGCAGGTGATGAAAGCCTTGTCCTTTGCCTGCGCCCCGCCCGATCGCAGGCGGAATTCCAGCGGGGCGTGGATCAGGGGCTGGCTGCGCAGCGCGCCTTCGCCGCTCATGCGTTTTCTCCGGCCCGCAGGGCTGAAATCAGGGTGTGGAATGCGGCGATGCCTTCTTCGGTTTCGCGCAAGGCGTTTTCGCGGGCGGCGCGGCAGTCATTGCGGCGCACCGCATCCAGCGCCGCCGCGACCGCTTCGCCCGCTTCCTTGGCGGCGCGGCTGGATGCGGAGAGGAGGTCGAGCGGGTCTGCATCCGTATCGCCCATAAGATCGAGCATGGCATCGAAGGCTTCGCGCAGCGGGGCGCCGATGCCCCCGGCGCGTTGATAGGCTGCATCAAGGCGGGCGGCGTCGCGCAGGCTGATTTCGCGGCCCGTGTCGGGGTCCGACATTTTGCGGCAATGCCACACATTCTTTTCAATCACGGTGGCGATGCCGTCCCAGCCGAGGACTTCCTCGATCCGGCAGAGGGCGCGGTAAGGGGTGAGGGCTTGGCGTGGTTTTGTCATCGGGCGATCCGTTGCGTTGCAGCATTGTCCAAACCGATGAAACGATTGCCGTTTCGGTCATTGCGCCAGACCGATACCGCAACCTGATCGCCACCCACCGCCATATCGACACCATACCAGCGCGGGCCGGGGGCCAGATCGAGCGGATAGAGATCGGGACGTAAATGATGACGAGAGACGCCGGTAGCCGTTTCGACGGCGAGGACGTGTTCACCGGGAAGGCGCTTGGAGCTTTGCAGCCATTTCCAAACGCTGGGCTGGGATACGCCACAGAGGCGCGCAAGAGCGGATTGACCGCCAGCAGCATCAACCGCCGAAAGCAGCGCCTCGTATGGAGTCGGGAGGGGATGGTTTGGGCTAAGCATGTGCTGACCTATAGCCAAATTTATAGGGCGGTCAACAACAAGATTAAGGTGGCGGGTTATAGCAAAAGCTATAGGCATTTTGCCTCATGAGCATGGGCAAGCGAATCGTTGAACGTCTCGCCGAACTGCAAATGTCGCAGTCGGAATTGGCGCGCCGTGTTGGCGTTACCCAGCCCACAATAAACAACCTGATCAGGCGAGGCGCTGGCGGGTCATCCAAGCTGCATAAAATTGCGGAAGTCCTTCAAACGACACCGGCTTTTCTGACCTACGAAACGGACGATCCGGGCGCAGGTTATGTCGCGCCCCCATCGATCGAAGTCGTGGCCGAAGACTTAGGCCTTGTGCCGGTGCGAGAGTTTGACCTGGCGTTGGGGATGGGGGCCAGCTTTCTGGACGGCGATCCGAACTATAAGGTCCAGCACTTCCCACGCGAATGGCTGCGCGCCTTTACGCACAGCGCGCCAGAGGATCTGTTCTTTGCCCACGCCGTGGGCGATTCGATGCAGCCGACCATGGTGAGCGGCGATATCGTCCTGATCGACCGCCGCCAGCAAGTGGTCGACAACGCCGACCTGATCTGGGCCATGACCTATCAAGGCATGGGCATGATCAAACGTATCGGCCCCGCACGCGGCGGCCAAATCGAAATCATTTCAGACAACCAATCCGTCCGCCCGCGCTTCGTCATGCCGGAAGATGTCCACATCATCGGGCGGATCGTCGCGGTCGTTCGTAAGATGTGAGGGGGATTATGAGTAGCGTGCTGTTTGAGCGTTTGTATCTGGGCGACGAGATTAAGGGGGGGGAAACCCTCGATCTTGTTAGGCCTTTGCTGGTCGATGGCGAGGTCCCGATTATATCGACAAAAGGCATGCGAGATGGCGCAGTTTTTACTGACCGCCGTATTATCGTTGTGAATAAGCAGGGAATTACCGGGAAGAAGATCGATTTTACATCGATCCCTATGCGTTCAATCTCCGCATTTAGCATCGAGAATTCCGGTACGTTTGACCTCGATGCAGAGGTGAAAGTGTGGGGCAGCGGATTTTCGCAGGCGGTCATGCAATTCACCAAGGGCTTTGATGTCAAAAAGCTTGGGAAACACCTCGCAGACAATATTTGTAGATGATCGAATTGCGATGCTTGCCGTGATCATCAAGAAGGTGTGAGGATAGAGATGAAGGCGGGGGTTGGGGCGGTACTTGGGCTGGCTTTGGCCAGCGTGGTTGGCGGATGCGGGAAAGGCGATGACCAGAGCAAGGAAGTTGCGCCTCAACCTATGCCTTCGCCAACTGGCTATTACATCATGGCCAAGGATATCTATCGCGAGCAGCCCCGCGACATTTGCCGCCAGAAGAACGATATGTTCGTGTCCGACCTAGTGAGCCGGATTGATCGAGCCTTGCGCACCAGCAATTTGGGCAGCGTCGAGAAGTTCGATCATTTCAATGTGCAGCCCAATGAGACCGGCAAGGGCGGCCAGCAGGCGGCCTTGTGGGTGAAGGCTGTCTATAATGGTAAGCCGGATACAACAATTGTGGCCATCGGGGACTTTGAAGCCGCAAATTGCCGCGTTGGGCCGATGAAGGCCGGGGCAGGAAGTGAGGCTTGGATGGTGCCCCGCAAGCGGAAAATCGCCGTCGAATAAGCGCATTTTCGCGGTCCCGCCTGATACTTTAGTTCGAGTTGGAGGTCCATGTGGTAAAGAAACCGAATTTTTTTGGTGGGGTCCGCCCAGGGTGGAGTATGTCACCCTTTCCATTGTCTGGCCCTTTGCCCAATACTGGCACTGCATCTTACCAGTTCAAAGTTAAAGAATCTGGACGGTTGAAGGACGGTCAGCGTGGGGCAATCATCCCGAGGTGCCTACCTACAAATGAGCCGGGGGGAATTGCGAGCTTCCATCCTAGTTCTCAGGAGCTGCGATCCTTGCTGATGTTTGCAGAACGCCTTGATTTTCCAGAAAATAGCTTGCTTACATTCGGCAAGGCAGGGGATTTCGATGCTCTCAACAACCTAGGTATCGCATCGCAGTGCAACATTGAGGCATCTGGTAATATTGATGGCCAAGAAATAGCATCCTTCGCTGGAAGGGTATTTGATATTTTGGATAAAAGAGAGCCGGGTCGATGGTCGATGATGACCCCAAACGGTAGAAATCTCATTCCCGGTCAACTTCTGACTAGGGAAAGGGCGATCTCATTGGAAATTTTTAATGGATTGCCCGTTTTTAGTAATGAAGTCGAATTTGAACAAATCCTTGAATTTAAGGATCGGCGTTGGGGTGAACTTCTGGCGTTTCGTTATCATCTTGACGAATTGGCCATGCTCATTGCCCGTGAAGGTGCGAATGATATTTCTCGATCTTCTAGCATGAAAAATTTCACATCGTCGTTGGATGACTATATAAAGTCTATGAATGAATCAAATTTAAGTAAGGTTGTGTCGACTATAAAGGCTAAGATTGGTGTTGATGATGTTGTTGGTCCTATTCTTGGAGCCGCCTTTAACCATGACGTTGTCGGCATTAGCGCAAGCGCAATAACTATTGGATGGAAACTTGTGAATGGCCTTAGGTATAAGAGGCCTGTTGGTCCATTTGAGTATCTGTTAATAGCTAATAGTGAGCTACGATAATGAGGTTATTTTTTAACAAACTTTATTGCGTACCCCGTTATGACATTTAAACTGACGAATACCGCCAGCAATAGCAATGTCTTTACCATGGCTGATTTCTCCAAAATCTGGCCTCAGTGAAGTAACCAGATTGGTTCCTTGTGACATGTCTTTGCTTTGTTGGAAAGTGTAATTTTAAGGATTCGTCGCCAGTATATCGACCTGTCCCTATCGAACGTCAAATATGATGATCGGTGACCATCGTTATGGGTTTACCCACCCTCCAACCGCACCATCTGCTTGATCCCACCGGCATCCATCGTGGTCTCCACACTCTCGATCAGCCAAGCCGTCCCGTCCACCGCCGCGCTCCATCCGTTGAGCGCGGCCCTTTGGTTAGGCCGCAATCGGCAATCGGCCACGGCGAGGTAATATTCAAACCTGCTCTTGGCCCGCAGGCGTTTGGCAAGGTTCGATTTGGCAGCGCGGGTGGCGCTGCTCTTGCTGGCGTAGATGTGTTTGAGGCGGTAGGCATCGCCCGAACCCTCGCTCACCGTCTTGCGCGCGCCGGTGGAGCCGTCGTGATATTGCGCCTGTACGCCGGTCTGCGCGCCGCGTTCGGCGCGGATGTAGCGCCATTGCCAGCCATCCTGCCGCGTCAGGGTGATGGCCGGGATGGTTTGGGCGCCCGCCGTGGTGGCGGAGCCTTTGGGTAGGAATAGGATCTTGCGGTCTTTCCAAGTGGCGGTGGCGTCGAAGCGTTTGCCCAGATCCTGTACCAGCGCCATGTCGGATTTGTTGTGCTGTTCGAGCGCCTCGATAGGTTCGCCCGCCAGATTAGGGTGAACGCGGGCGGTGATGCCGTGGCGCGCGGCGATTTCGTCGATGAGCGCGCCCAGCGAGGTGCCGTGCCAGACGCGGTTGCGGCGTTTGGCATAGGTGCCGGCCAGATCGGCGGAGCGGGCGCGGATGGTCACCACATCGGGCGGGCCGCTTTCTTCTACCTCATCGACGCGGAAGCGGCCCTTGTCGATCAGGCCCACCGGGTGTTCATCGATCCGGCTTTCCCAGCCCAGCGATAGCGCAAGGATCGCCCCTGCGCTGGGCACGGCCAGTTTGCCGTCCATATTGTGCAGCGCGAGGGTGAGTTCATCCGCCGATCCGTCGCGCCGTTCGACCAAGGTCAGCGATAGGAAGCGCGGGTTGATTTTGGCCGCCAGATCCGTGCCATTGTCGAGCGTCAGGCGCAGGCCAGCCTTGTTCCCCGCCATCATTCCACCCGCGAGAGTTCGAGGGCAAAGTCCACCATGCGCGGGATGCCGCCCGCCATGATGACCTTATGCGCCTGATCCAGAGCATCGATGCGGTAAAAGCCCCAGAGCGCGCCCAGACCGTCGAGCAGCGGGAAGGCGTCGCCCGTGTCAGCCATGTCGATCAGGAAAGTGAGCGCGCCGTAATGGCCCGCGACCTCTGGCACGATCGTGCCCGCGATGGAGACGTGATCGTCGCCGGGTCCGGCGAACTGGCTGGCGGGCCGGGCGAGGAAGCGGTCATTCTGTTCATGGCGCCATGTCATGCGGCGCGAGAGCTGGTCATAGGCGGCCTGTTCCATGCCGAAGGTGAAAAGGCCAAGGCTCATCAGCACGGCGGGCGAGAGCAGGTCGCGCTGGTTGATCGTGACCGGGGTGGAGAGGTCGATCAGGCTGGAAGAGGTAAGGTCTGCCATCAGCGTCCATCCCCGCCGTTCATGTTGGAGCGCGCCGCCACGCCCTGCGCATGGTTCATCTTGCGGATGACGTGATCGGCGATGGCGTCAGGACTTTGGCCGGGGGCGGGATAGACGTTGAGCGTGACCGGGCCGCGCGCGCCGGGGGCACCGGCTGCGCTGGCAGCAGGGCGGATGGGCGTCATGGCGGGGAAGGGGTTGGCGACTTTGGCACCCGCCCAATTGGCTTTGGGGGCAGGGGCCGCCGCATTGGGTTTGGCCGCGCCGCCTAGCCCCAGCTTTTCCTTGATCCAATCCCAATTCTGATAGGCGGTCACGCCCGCGCCGACGGCCAGCAGGAACCAGCCCGCCGGATTGGTGAGCATGAAGGCCGCCAGCCCGCGCAGGGCCACCAGCAGGCCGGTGATGATGCCGGGCACCTTGGCCGCCGCCGTGCCCAGAAACGTCATGCCGCCAGCAAGGCGCGGGAAGATGGCGACCACACCGCCCAGCGTTTCAAACTGTTTGAGCAGGCGATAGCCAGTGGCCACCGGGCCGAGCAGGCCGCCAAAGGCGAATTGCAGCGCGCCAATGCCGATGCGTGCGGCCACCAGTCCGCCCAGCAGCGACATGAGCGTGGAGGTGAGGCCGGGGTTCGCCTGTGCGAAGGCGGAAACGCGGGAGATCATGCCATCGGCCACGGTGAGGAAGCGCGTGGCGGCGGGCAGAAAGCCATTGCCCAGCGTGATGCCGAGGCGTTGGACCGTGCCCATGAAGTCGCGCCATTTGATGCTGGCGTCCTGCGCCTCGCGTTGGCCAAAGGCTTGGTCCACGGTGCCGCCGCTGTTGGCGATGTCGGCGCGCATCTTGCGGAAATCCTCCATGTTGAGGATCAGCGAGCGCAGCGCGCCTTGGGCCTGCATATCCTCGAACAGGTTGCCCATTTTGGCATTGTCGCCGCCGGTGGCCTTTTGCGTGAGGTCAGCGATGGCCTCGAGCGGGGTTTTGCCCTCGCGCGCGGCCTTTTTGAGGGCATTGGGCAGGTCGATGCCAAAGGCTTTGAACTTCTTGACCGTCTCGGGCGACTGGATCTTGCCCAGCAGGTTCTGGATATTGTTGGCCGCCTGATCCGCGTCACCCGCGCCGCGCCGGGCGATTTGCAGCGCGGCGGCGAGATCCGCGACCGCAGGCGTGCCCTTTTGCCCCAGCGCCTGCATTTGCGCAGTGAGCGAAGGGAACCATCGGGCCATATCCTTGACCTCAAACGCCCCGGCATTGCCCGATGCGGCCATGATGTCGAGTGCGCGGGAGGTTTCGCCGATCGGCACTTTCAGGTTGTTGAGATTGGCAAAGGCAGCGTTCGCGCCGTCGGCGAGATCCACCTTAAACGCGGTGCCCAAGCGGCCAATCGGGCCGATCATCTCAATCGCCTTGCGCGGATCAAGGCCGAGGCCGGAGAGCGTGTCGATGCCGCTGCGCATATCTTCGGGCAGTTGATGCGCTACCTTGGACAGGTCGAGGATGCGCGCGGCCATGCGGGCGGTTTCCGCGTTGGAAAGCTCGGCCTTTTGCTGGATATCGACCATGCCGCTGGAGAAATCCATCGCGGCCTTGCTGGCCAAAATAAAGGGCGTGGCCATGCCGACGCCGCCCAGCATGTTGTCCTGGCCGCGCTGGCGATAGTCGGCGCCGGTGCGGCGGATCACGGTGGCATCGGCGCGGATCGCGGCAAGCTTCTTTTGCCGTTCAAGCTGGCGGTTGGTCTGGGCCAGTTGCTGTTCCAGATCGCGCTCTCGGTTCACCAGCTGCGTGATATTGCCCGCGCCCTTGGCAATGTCGGTTTGAACCGAGCGCAACTGGTTCTCGAGCTTCTTGGTCTCGCCCGTCAGCGCCTTGATCGATTTGGAGCCGTCGCGGCCAAGGCCGACGATGTTCTTCATCACGCCGGTCATCTTGTCGATCGCGATGAAATTGACCAGCAGCGAGAGCTTTTTGTCGCTCATGGCTCACCATCCTTGCCCGCCCACATGCGGTTCCAGCTGTCCACGGCAAGGCGGCGCCAGAGGATCAGTTCGTCGAGCGTAAGGGCGGCAATCTCGGAGAGCGGCCAGTGGAAGATGGCGGCGATGTCGGCCATCAGCTCTTCGGCGTGTGCTGTTCGATCACCATTTCCAGCAGCTTCCTCTCGCCCGCCGTCATAAAAAAATCGCGGATCGCGCCCCCGATTTCGGCCAGATCGGCAGGGTCGAGCAGGTCGGCCTCGGCATCGGTGATGGGCGGCATGGTGATGCGCGGGGTGACCGTCAGGATGGCGGTGATGTCGAGGCTGAGCAGGTTTTGCAGCGAGAGGCCGCGCAACTGCCCCGCGCTGGGCTTGCGGATGGTGAGTGCCTCGATGGCGGTCTCGCCGCGCATGATGGGGGCCGCGAGGGTGAAAGTGTGGCTGGCAGAGGGTGCGGACATGGGCGGGGCTTTCAGATAGCGCGGGGGCGGGGAAGGGCCGGTGGCGGAGAGGAGACCACCGGCCCACCGGAGACACGGCGCCCCGCAAAAGGACCGTGCGGCCGGATCTGAGAAAACGGATTATCCCGCGAGGATGGCCATGATCTCGGCATAGCGATCGACGCCGCCGACAATGTGGACGCCCGCGATCATGTCGATTTCAACTTCGACCACGCCGTTCACCTCGCGCCGGTAATAGGACAGGGCGGCCTTGTATTTGTGTTCGGTGGGGTCGCCGGGCTTGTCCTTGCCAAAGTCGATTTCGGTGAAGCGCCCGCCGATGAAGATGTCGACGGCTTGCGGCGCGCTGCCATTGTCGGCCTGATAGGCGCCGACCAGGCGGATGCGGGTGCCGTTGATGGCGGGCGTGCCGAATTGGCGGACAAGGGCGGTTTCATGGCCGCCAAAGGTGAGCGTGGCCTCCATCGCCTCGATCCCCTGGTCCAGTTTGACCGCGCCGGGCATGCCGCCCCCGCGCCAGTCGGAGGTGACCAGCGCCAGTTTGGGTTGTTCGAATTCGCCGCAGCGCCCGCGATAGTCGGCGCCGTTGATGAAAGTGTTGAGGTTTTTGAGGGTACGGGGAAGGCCCATGGGACGCTCCTGTCAGAAGAGGGGGCGGAAAGGCGAAGGCGCGATCAGGCGGCGACCTGCGAGGCGAAGTCGCTGTAGAATTCCTCGGTGATCGCGAAATCGACCGTGGGGTTTTCAAACGGCGCGCAGGGGGTGAAGCGCAGCGCGAATTTGGGACGCCCGGCGGCCAGTTCCGCGCTGGTGTTGCCGGTGGCGGCCAGCGCGACCTTGGCGCCCATGATCCAGCCGGTGGTGGCCAGTTCGCCGAATTTGGTGTTGCAGCTTTCGAGCAGATCCTTGACCAGGGCGACGGTCATCGGTTTATCGAATTCGGGGGCAAAGGCCTCGATCACGATATCCTGCAGCGCGTGGAGCGTGCGGACGGCGCTTTCGAAGCTGTATTCCGACTGATCCTCGCCCGCGCAGGTGGTGTTGCCCCAAAAGCGGAAGCCGCCCCATTCGCGGATGATCGTGACGATGCCCGCATCGTTGAGAACGCCCGCCTCGGTGCTGGGGTCGAGCAGGTCGAAGGCAATGTTGCGGGTGAGGGCCGTAACGCCGTCCATCGCCACATTGCTGATGGTTTTGTGCCAGCCTGTCTCCTCGTCGATCCGGGCGCGCAGGCCGAGCGCGCGGGCGGTGGCATCGCCCACAAAATCCGGCGAGGTGTTGGGCCAGATCAGCGTGAGTTCGCGCGCGGCGAAGGTTTGACGATAGGCCAGCACCGCCGCGTCATCATCGCCGATCGCGCGGGCATAGGTGCGGCCCCGTAGGCGCTTGGCGGCGATCACCAGTTGCGCGGCGACCTCTGCCGTATCGAGGCCGGGAGCGCCGATGATGCGGGGGCGGACGTTGACCACCGACTTGGCCGCGATCAGCGCCTGAAGGCCGGTTTTGACGCCGCCCGTATTGCCGCCGATGACATTGGCGCTGGTTTCGGCCTCATCCTCGCCCTCGGCCACGCGCACCACCACCAGCACCGGGGTTACCTGATCGGCGATGGCCTCGAGCGTGGGGAGCAGGGTGCCGCCGGTGCCCGCCTTGCCGATGGCGTCGGCGATGTTGGTGATCAGCACCGGCGTATCGAGCGGGAAGGCGGCATCGAGCGCGGTGGTGGCCGCGCCTGCCGCCGCGCTGGCCGTGGCGATGACGCCGATCACGGCCATGGAGGAGGTGGCGAGGCTGCGCGCCCCGCTGGTGGATTCGGTGAGGGTGAGGCCGTGGGGCATGGGCGGTTCCTTTGCGTCAGGCGCTGATGGAGAGGGTGACGGGTTTTCCGGTATCGGCGCGTTGCCCGCTGATTTGGATGGTGAGCGCTCCTCGCGCGGGCGCGCCTAACAGGCGGACGCGGGCGATGGAGAGGCGCGGCTCCCATTGGCGGATGGCCAGCACGGTGGCGGCGCGGATCAGCATGGGGGTGGCGGCATTGATCGGCGCGTCGATCAGGCTCGGGATCAGCGAGCCATAGGTGCGGCGCATCACACGCGAGCCGATGGGCGTGGTGAGGATATCAACCACCGACTGCGCCAGATGCGCATCGCCCGAGAGGGGCTTTCCAGTGGTGGCGTCCATTCCGTTCATGGGGAACGGGATGACGGTTCACGCGCGCGCGGGGTAGAGGGCCTGGGCGTAACGCGGCGGGTTACGGGGGATGCGGTGGGCTATGGGGGCGAGGGTCGGGAGATTTCCGACGTTTGCGCACGACGTGTCGAACAGCAGATTTTACCAGAAGCCGACGTTCAAGGTTAGCTCGACCGGCGTTCGGGTAAGACTGAACCTAAGCTTTTGCAGACTGTCCGGTTGCGGGGCAGCAGCCGGAGGCAGCGGACGTTCGCTGCCACCCTAGTGCCGAACTGGTGCCCTATCGTGAACAAATGTGCGTTTCCGGGGTCGATTATATCCGCTCAATCTCCGTCGATCTTTTCCCCTTCTCTTCGATCCCGCATATGCGATAAAGCGACGTGATCAGTTTCCCGTCGTTCCCGAGATATTCGTAGATTGTTTCATAGCCGGGATCGACGGGCAGCGCCGCCGCGGTATAAGCCTCGCGGAGCCAGGCCTCGTCGACATTCACCATCGCGATGAAGGCCGCGATCCGAAAAGCTGATCTGGCATCGGACGGTGGAAACGCCATCGTGTAGAGTTTCATTACGTTCGACAGGAATTTCACCTTTCGGATTGGCATTCGGTAGATGGTCAGGACTTCGCCCAGCACCTCTCCACAGATGAACGAGAGATCAATTGCATCGGGAACCATCGACGCCTCGGGATCGAGGTCCTTGATTGGAGAAAAGCCGGATGCGACCTCACCTCCATTGCTGGAAATATCGGTCGTGATGTCGAAGGGGCTGGCGCTTGAGCCAGTTGCAGGCTCGGGCGCGGTAACCGCCGTCTTTTTGATGCCCAGCGACACGAGATCCTCCGCGCAGAGGCCGGGCATCCGGAAATGGACCTGCACGATCTTCTCGAGGAACCGGGTTCCGAACTCCCGGCCCTCACCCGACAGATCGGCGATGTCCTTATATTGCTTGTAGATGGCCGACGAGATGATCCGATCGTCGCAGCCGATAATATTGATTGCGCCGGCGAGCGTGAGGGTCTGGATCGAGCCTAAAAACTTCATCACGCGGTCGGGATCGCAGCGGTCAAGATCATCGAATACGAAGATGATCGGGCGTTGCGCGGTGTCGCCGATCTGTTTGGCTAACATGAGATATCGCAAGGCCTGCGACAGGTCTACGCCCGGATCGGGCAGCTCTTTGGGCCGGATTATGAGCCTCTCGGCGAGCGACGCTATCGGCTTGGCAAGCGCAGCGAACGAGCCCGCGCCGATCAGAGCGAAGATCGACCCTTTCCCGAATACATGGTTGAAACTAAGCTGGGAAAAGTCGACGAAAAGGGAGAGAATGATGAGCGAGATCAGCACACTCAGCGCGATTACAAACCATCGGAAGTGCCGCCTAACGAACAGGAGCATCCTGATGAGGCGCGCCCTCCAAAGAAAGGCCGCCGAGTTCGAGAGGCTTTCCAGCAGTTGATCGGTCATGAAGCTGTGGAGGTTCTTCTCGCCATCCCACTTCCACGCGTTGATAGATACTACGATCGCGCCGTCTTTGCGGAAGAATTTCGAGATCATCGATAGCAGAGTCGATTTGCCGGAGCCCCAAGGACCGTAGACCCCCACCGTTACTGCGCTGTCCATCGTGCTGCCCGACGCAGTGGGATAGAGCTGGGCTAGTTCGGAGATGAACTCGACGATCTTCTCCGCAACGCGCGGCGTCGACAAAGTAGGCTGCGCGCTCACTGCATCGAAATACGGTTTCATGTCGAGCGACACAGTCCGATTTGCTCTAAACAGGTCGTCAAGGCGACCTGCGGTGGGTGGCGCTGTATCGCCGAAGGATGCTTCAGATACCGGCACCTCTGAAGGCCCAACTTCGAGCGAACTCGCCTTGCGTATGCCGTGGCTAATATAAGACACTGCATCGAGGCGGCTTATACCCTCCTGTCGCAGAAAATAGACGGCGTGGCTGTCGCGCTCACTGAAAAGAGCGACGAGAAGGCGAGCGCCGGTGACCTCCTCTTTCCCTGATGCTTGAGTATGGAGGATGCTGCGCTGAACGACACGCTTGAAACCACTCGTCGGCGCCGGCTCACCATTTTCAAATTCTTCCCAAACCACCGCGATCTGAACAGCCTTGGTGAAACTGTTCAGATCGGCAGCGGTCGACGGAGTCCCCTCGTTCTTCGCACTATCCTCGGCGCGCTGTTTGATCAACTCACTGACTTGTCGCCATTCCTCATCAGTCAACGCGGGCCGATCGGCAGGAAGGACAAGGCTTTGCAGTTCGGTATCGACAAAATTTGTAACTGTCGCCCGGAGATTGGAGAGGTTGACCCCACAGTTCAACATGACATCAGCGGCATGCGGATCATCAATCAGACTGACTAGAAGATGCTCAAGGGTTGCGAATTGATGTCTGCGCTCCTTCGCCATTGCGAGCGCCCGGTGGAGTGTCTTTTCAAGTTCGGGAGAGAAAATCGGCATTCATCACACTCCGGGACCTCTGTGAGGCGAGGTGATCATTGATAGAATTGATGCGGCACTGTCTGCAATCGAAAGCTGATTGGGAAACTCTTTCGTTCACGATGCCGTGGTGCCCGCCTAAACGAACGGCAGATTCGAGACTTCCAAGAAAGGAAGCGTATGGCATATGAGAGGACGCGTTGTCGAAGGTCTGGCTCGATCAGTGCGCTTGGCAGCCTCCGTCAAAAGCAGACGTATGCGGTGGCTGATATGAACGACCATATCTGGTCGCAAGCAGTTGCCCAATTAGGCAGCAACGGGTTCTCCCGACACAGCCGCACCCGATTGCACCCCGCCATGCCTATGCCCCTTGAGGCTGATCCCGCCGGCGACCACATCCCCACCGGCGGTGATTGTGCCGGTCACATGCACCGTTCCCGCGTCCAGCGTGATGGTGGTGGCCTTGATCGTGGCAGTGGCGGCATCGGGCAAGGTGGCGGCAAGATGGTGGGTTTCGGGATCATAGGACAGGATCGCGCCATCGGCGAAGGTGATCAGCTCGGCCAGCGTTGAGGCGGGGGCGGGGTGGTTGTCATTGTTGAGGCCCGCCAGCGCGACGCCATTGCCGATCTGGCCATCGGGGCAGAGGAGGAGGCATTCCTCGCCCACGGTGGGCGGTGACCAGCGGCGGGTGGCGCCAGCGCGCAGGGCCAGCCAGCGGATGGGCGGGCTTTCGATGGCGCCATCGTCGGCATCGGGATCGCCAAAGCGCACCCGGCAGCGTGGGGGCGAAAGCGTGACCGCGCTGATCACGCCCAGGCGGATCAGCGTCGAGGGATCGAGGGGGATGTCATCGTCACTCATTGCCCGGTCCTTTGCGCCCAATCATGCGCCGCCTGCGCATAGGCCCAATCCGCGTCACAGGTCAGCCAGTCGGAGCGGGTGATCCAGACGCGGGAGATGTCCGCCATGATGGTGTCGGGGGCGGGGATTTCAGAAAGCTGGGCATGGTCGGTTTGACCGGCGGCGGCGCGATGGGCGGGGGCGTTCGCCCGCAAGCCGTGGTCAGCAGCATAGGAAGCAAAGCGGCCAGTGGAGCCAGAGGCCAGCGCCGTGTGGTTCGTGTCTGCATGATCGGCGTCCTTTTTCGATTGCGCCTGATAGGCAGCCCGCGCGGCGTGGGCTGTGCGGCGCTCGGCATTGAGCGTGGTTTGCGTGTTCCGGGCGGTGCCTTCCCATTGCGCGGCGCGGTGGGCCTGCCACCCGGCCAAGGCCAGCGCGATCAGCGCCATCGCGGCCCAGATGCGCGCAGGCGAGGCTGCGATCCAGCGCAGGAGCGCCAGCGGCCAGCGCCAGAGCGATCCGGTGATCAGCGACAGGATGAAGCGGGCGATGGCGCGGGTCATGCCGCATCCCTCAGGCAGAGGGCCTGTTCACGCTTTCGCCGATCGACAAGGCCCTGCAACACCCGGCCACCGGCGCGGTTGAACCATGTCAGCGCATCGCAGGCCCCGCGGATTTGCCCCGCGTTGATCCGGGCGCGCATGGTGGAGGCGCAATAGCGCGGCCATCCGATGTTATAGGCGAGGCTGACGGCGGCAAAGCGAACAAAATCCCGGCCCGCAATAGTCAGCGCAAGGCCGGGGGTGCAGGCCATGACATGCTGCGCCGTCTCGGTCAGGCGGGCCTCGAGCTGGAGCGCGCATTGCGCCTCGGTGAAGCTCTTGCCCAGCTTGATATCCTTGCCGGTCAGGCCGTCGCAGGCGGTCGGCACCTTGACGATATCGAGGTACGCCTTGAGATATTGCGGCCCGCTGATATGCTGGATCGTGGCGGTCCTGGCTTGAGGCGAGACGGTGACCGCCACCTTGCGGCCCGATTCATGCGCGGGCGTTTGCGTCAGCAGCAGCTTTCCCGTCACCGGCCCGACAATGGCCAGCAGCGAACCCGTCAGCATGATCAGCGCGCCGCGTTTGGGCTGGGCGGTGTCAGGCTGCGTTGCCATCGCTCTTGCTCCCCTGCTGGATCAACCGCGCGATCGTGGGCGCGGCAAAGACGGCGACCCCTGCCAATGCCGAGGCCAGCGGGCGCCAGCGTTCGGGGACATAGGCGACAAGGCCGGTCAGGATCTGGGGCTGGGCCACCAAGGCGCCGGCCACGACGCCCGCCAGCGCGGCCATGCGCACCGACCACCAGCGCCACCATTGGCGCGCATCTTCAACCAATGTCATCGGGAGCCTCCTGCTTGCGGGCGCGGGGGTTTTTGATCCAGCCAAGCTCGATCAGTTTTTGCACGGCGGTCAGGCAGACCACGACAAGGCCGCCCAGTTGGATGAGGTGAGGCAGGGCCTCCCAGAATTGCGCCAAAGCCATCACCATCAGGGCAAGAATTGTGTCCCACCAGCCGCGCCAATGCGGCGCGGCCAGCGATGCGGTTGCCAGCGGGGGCAGGGGCGGGAGGTCAGCCATCGCAGAACTCAGTAAATCTGGCCCACCACGGAAAAATTCACCGGCCCCGTGATCTGGCCATCCTGCCACGGCCCAAGCTGGCCCTGAATGGCAAGGCTGACGGTTTTGTCATCGGGCACCCCGTCAAGCCATTGGGCCACAAATTCGCCCGCGACAGTGGGGAAACCGGGGCTTGTGCCGCTGGCGGCGGTGATTTGGTCGCGGGCCTCGGCGGGCGAACCTGAAACGGAAAAGGCAAAGGGCGTGATCGACACGAGAAGTCTCCTTATTGAAGGCGGATGATGGGCTGGACGTAAATCCGCAAAGTCACATTGACGGCGGTGGCGTTGGGGATGGCCATGCCGACGCAAGGGCGCACATAGTCGGCCCCACCGTTGAAATAGCTGGCGCTGAATGTCCGACCGAACAGGCGGAACGTGGCGTCGGGCGTGAAGGCAATGCCGCGCTGCAACAGCCATGTGTCGGCGGAATTGTAACAGGCGGCCTGAAGCACGAACGGCCCGGTCGATCCGTCATAGCCCGTGCTGACGGTCGCGCCGGTAAAGTCGCCCGCCATCACCCGCACACCGACTTGATAAAGCCATTGCGCGCTGGCCACAAAACCCAGCGCCCGCGCGGCTTCAAGGTAGAGCGTCCAGCCGTTGCCGTTAGTCGTGGTGCCTGCGATGGCGATTTCCGCAAAGGTGCCGTATTGATCTTCGCCCACGCGGTTGATCGTGGTCGTCAGCCCGCCCGCCACCGTGCCCAGCGACCAGCCGGTCGGCAAAGTGCCCGCTGCCCCGCCAATCAAGGCGCGGTTGCGCGGGGCCACCGGCCAGCGCTCCAGCATTTTGGCGCGGCCCAGCTTGCCCCGGCCCTTATAGAGGTAAAGTTCCCCCGAAACGAACGTGTCCGCCGTACCGCTGGCCACGTTGTACCCATAGACGCGGACCTGCCATGTCGAGGGGCTGGCATGGGGCGGAATGAGAATGTGATAGGTGCCTTTGGTCGTGTTGCCCGACGCGGGCAGCAAGACGCGCCGCTGAAAACCCAGCGCCGAATTGGCATAGTTGAACAGGTCGATGACAACATGCGTCAGCGAACGGCTTGCCGCCTGTGCCAGCGAGATTTCCAGCACCGCAGGGCCGCCCGCCCCGCCATAGGGATCAACAAAGCCCGCCGACATGCCGCCGATGATTGAGGCATATTCGGACAGGCCATAAGGATCGGCCACGGCAACAGCGCTCGAACCGGAAAGATAGGTAAACAGGTTTGCGCTGGGCCACGAAACGATGGGGGTAATCATCGGGTCGTCAATGAAGGGATGCACCGGCATCCGGTTAATGTCACCCGGCCAAAAGCCCGCATAATCGCGCAAGGTGCCAATCTGGGCCGTGCAGAAACGATCCGGCACCCCGCCCGCGTTTTGCGCGAATTCAAAGTCGCTGGACGCGGACAACATGCTTGTCGTCTTGCCGTTCGGAAACTGGATGAAGTCGGTGTAGGTGCCGCCGGTGAACTGATTGTCGCGGGCCGACCAGTTGACCAGTTCCGAAACGTAGGACTTGATAAATGGCGCGTTCGGGTTGGCGATGGAGATCACCTTGTTGCCCACAAAATTGACCCCGCACAATCGCCCGGTGTCAGCCGTGCCGGGGCGGTAGGTGGCGCGGTCTGTGCCGGTCACGCCATCATAGGCCGCCACCAGAATGCGAGGATTGCCCGCGATCTGGCCTTCGTTGCCCATTTTGTTCCAGCCCACTGTGATCGCGTAGCCAGAATTGCCCAACGAACCGCCGCTGGTGTCAGGCACAAACCAAATATCGGCTTTGGTTTCGATCTGGCTTCCCAAACCGATGAAATCGTTGCGCAGGATGTTGACGTTGCCGCCCACGCGGTTGCCCACGACAATGTGATAGGTGTTCGGGCCAAAGCTGTTGTCGCAGACCATCACCTGATCGCACAGCCCACCCCACGCGATGCCGATGGTGCTGCAGCCGGTCATCCCGCCAAGGAAGCAGTCCTTCACCTTGAGGAAAGGGCTGTCAGACGAATTGTTGCTGATCGCGCATTCGGTATATCGGTACATCATGCAGCGAGTGAACTGCACAAGGTTCTGCACGTTCGATCCGGTGCGCGTGTTTTTATAGACGCCCTTGCCGCCCAAAAACATGATGCCATCGCAGACCAGCGAATAGGGTGTGCCGGTCTGGGTACAGAAGTATTTGCCATCAGGAATGCGGATCACCACCGTCCATGGAATGCGGGCAGAGATACGCAGCGAACCGTTGTCGATGGTAAAGTCACCCGCATCATAGATGCCCGGTTCCAGCACGATGCCGTTCTGATATTCGAGCGGGCCAAAAATGCCGAGTGGCGCATTAGAACGGCTTGCCATCATCGCGGCAATGGCGGCGCTCAATCCGGCCTGATCCGCCGCCGCACTGGCACCATTACCCACCGCGCCAAGATCAATCGTGGGTACAAGCGCCTTGGGCTTGAGCCGGTCGGTATAGGTGGCGGTGGGAATAACGCCTGTCAGGCTGGACGAACTGGCCGAGTTCTTGGTGTAGATTTGCACCTGTCCGGAAGAAACCACCGTGTATAGCTTGCCCGAAAGCAGCGAGGTATCGGCCTGCGCCGCTGTCGTGCTGGCATAGTTCGGATAGGGCAGCGCGGCGGCGACGGCCTGCGTATTGTCCAAAATGGTCTGCGCAGCATCGCGCGCGGCGGTGGCGGTTTCCACCATGGGAGCGGCCAGATCGGACAGGCGGGCGCGTTTGGATTGGCCGAATTTGACCACGGGCAAGGTTTCGGTGCCGTCGATGTCGGCGGCGTCCAGCAGGTCTAGCGAGGTGATTTTGACCATGGGGGCTTACTTTCCGATGGCGCGCCAGAAGACCGCGCGGTCGAGGTCGTCGCTGAACACGTTGAATTGGGTGACGGAGACTTTGTTGCCGCCCACGCTGTTTCCGCTGACAGCGCCGGTGTTGGGGGTGCGGGCGGTGACCGACAGGTTGATGCTGGCCAGATCGGTGAAGGGGATGGGGAAGTCGAGCGAGGGCGGTGAGCTGGATTCCCCGGCGGTTACCTCGCCCCATTGTTCGATCAGGCCATTGGGCATGCGGCGCCAATAGCCGTTGGCATTGGAGCCGAAGGTGGCGGCATCATCGACCAGGACAAAGGCGGCGGCATGTTTGCCGTCGAGCAGATCGGCGTCGAGATCGCTGCCCGCGCCATCGACGGTTTTGAGCAGGGTGAGGATGGCCGCGCCGGTGAAAGCCACGCTGTCAAAGGGGACATAGCCCAGACGCGAGACGATATCGGCGTACCACGCGCCGTGTTGGCCATCGAGCAGGTCGGCGTTGATCCCGCTGTCTGCGCCATGGATGCGCAGGATCTGCGTCAGCAGGGCCGCCTGCATCGCGGCGGGCGTCAGTGCGCGCTGGGTGTCGGTGCCTGCGCTGGCCTCGGCATTGGTGGCCAGTTCGACCACGCCCTGGCGCGTGGTGGTGGCGGGCGGGTTGATGAAATTGGTGTCGCCGAAGGTGATATTCTCGGCCTGTCCCTGCGCCAGTTTGATGTCGAGGACGAGGAAGGAGGCGGAAGGCTCTGCCTTGGCGGCGATCGGGCCGGGCTGTCCATAGACGGCAAACAGGGTGCCATCGTCGAGGTAAAGCGCAAAGCCGCGATAGGTATAGGCGTCGGCGGTATCATCCAGCGCGATCAGGTGCAGCGTGTCATCGCCCACTTGCTGGCCCGACACGTCGATCCGCTTGAATTCGCCGGGGAGCGCTTCGAGCGTTGAGGCGACTGTGAAGGCAGCATCGGTCAGGCCAAGCTGGGTAATGACCACCGGGCCGAGCGAGGGGCTGTCATCGCCGACAATGGCCGACAGGCCCGCTGCCGTCAGAGTGATGAGCAACGGGTCCATCAGATATACTCCCATCCGGCGCCATCATCGCCTTCGAGCGGTTCGCCATATTCGGTGGTGATTTTAAGAAGGTCGGCGGGGTCGGGGCCGATCATTGTCGCCATGGTGCGGTCCATGGCCCAAGCGCGGGCAACGGCGGCCATGGGCAGGGTAACTTTGGCGCGTACCTGTTGGCGCAATTGGAAATGGGCTCGGGCGGGTTTGACGCGGGTCAGGTCGCGGTAGAGTTCTGTGGCGAAGCTGGCGGTGGCCAGATCATCGAACGCGCCATCGAGCGGCAGGGTGCAGAAGAAGGTATAGGGGAGGCCGGTGCCGCCTTCCTCCCACCATTCCGTGAGCGTGATGCGGGGGTCATAATCGGCGATCACCGCCTGCGCAGCGGCGCGGCTGCCCCGGATCTTGGCATTGGGGATGGCGGCGGCGGTGGCGGCGCGGCGCTGTTCCTCGCTCCAGCTGGGGCGCCAGCGATCGACCGACAGACCCCAGGCCAGCCATGGCAGGATGGTGGCGGGGATGGCATCCGGGCGCCACAGGTCGGTGAGCGGGGTGGGGATGGCGGTGATGCGCGCCATCGAGGATGCCAGCGCATGTTCGAGCGGGCGCGCGTTGGGCGGCAGGAGGGAAGGGTTATTCGCCACGGCCCGCCACCGTCAGGGTGAGAGCGGTGCAGTGTCCGCATTGGGTGGCGTCCATCGGCATGTCTGCCGCCGGGCTTGAGAGCGCAATATTCGAGACGCCCGCGACGCCGATGGCGGCAAAGATGCTGGCGCGGTTGATGTCGCGGCCGATCAGCCGCGCATTGGCGGCATAGGCGTCGGCGGCGGCCTGCGCATTGGCCAGCACCACATCACCATCGGGGCCGTCGAACAGGGTGAGCGCGGCGGTGATCGCGTAGGGCACGATCTGGGCGGACTGCACCAAGACCTGATCGGTGAGCGGGCGGGCGCCGGAGAGCGCGGCCTCGACATTGGCGATCTGTTCGGGCGTGGCGGCGCCGTCGCCGGAGGCCGACAGCAGCGAGACCAGGACAACGCCGGGGCTGGGGCTGGTGACGCTGGCATCGGCGATGGTGCTGTCGGCGGAGCGGGCGTGATATTCGTAAGCGGATTCCGGGCCAGCCACGCTGAAAGCGTCGGGGGCAAGCTGGATGCGGGCCTTGAACGTGGCGTCGAGTTCGTCGGTCAGGCGGGAAACGCCCAGCAGCGCGCCCAGATGGTCGAGGTTGGTGCCGGTGGCATAGGCGAGCAGGCATTGCAGGGCGCGCTCGTTAAATTGCTGGCGGATCAGCAGTTCGCGATAGGCGGCGATCTCCAGCACTTTCACGGCGGGGTCGCTTTCCACCGCGGCGTCCCAAGTGGGCAGCAGCGTTTGGGTGTCCGCGATCAGCGCAGCGCGGATCGTCTCATAATCCAGCGCCTCCACCACCGTGGGGGCGGGGAGTTGCGAGAGGTCGATTGCGGTGGTGCTGGTGGCCATGCGCAACCTGTGCATGGCCTTCGCGCGCGCGGGGAGGGGATGGAGGCGTAACGCGGAGGGTTACGGGGGTGGGGCGTGAACCATTTCCCCGTTCGATAAGCAAAATTGGAGAATCAAATCTCTAAAAAAGCGGGAAAAAGCTTCTCTGTTGCTTCAATTTCAGCATGTCTCCGATTGCGATGGCGTTTGCCCTGCGCCGTTCACCGCCCGCAGGCGTGATGACCTGTAAATCAGGATTGTCGATGATAGATTGGTGGATATCATCGCTATGAGCTGGGGTGGCATTATAGATACCCGCGTAAAATTCGCCAAAGCCGATCACATCGCCCGATTCCGATACTAGCCGGGGAATATCGGAGTGCAATTGGTCGAGTGCACTTTTGCGCCCTGTTACGTCGAACAGGTACAGTGAGCCGCCATCGTGGCTTGGATCGTAAGAGAGCATATTCAATCCTGATCGACCGAAATGTGCCTGCTCGGAACTGTTGTCGTGCAAAACGTTATTATAGACTTGCCTTGCTCGATGCGCGTTGGCGAAGTGGATAAACCAATACCGCCAGCCATCTGGATTATTGATAGAGAACGGGCTGACGAAAGTGGCGCAAGTGCGGAATGCATCAAAGACCAACCGCTCGGCAGCGCCAAGCCATTGCTGCTTCTTGACGCCGAAATCCATAGCTTCAATGTCTTTGGCTTGAATGCCGAATGGCTGCAGTTGTGCCGCTAACCGGATTGGGTCGCGAGACTGAAGGAAGGTCAAGAGAGTTTGAATTGCAAAGGTATAGAATACTTCAACCGACGGGTATGAGTGCATAATGTCGATTATCGTGGCGCGACTGACTTTGCTGTGACCACACTGATCTAGGTTGAACAGAACATTACGGAAGCGGCCTTGCTCCAGAAATTTCTTCATCGTTGAGTAGGCATCTTCGAACGCTTGATTCAGATACTCGACCCGCAAATGCAATTTCGGAACGCTCTGAGCAATTTCTGCCTGAAGTGGGGCTATATTAGTCTTGAGTGTATCAAGAGCATCTTTGCTGTAATCGTTCAGCACAAGCAGGCATTCGATTTCAATAAGGCCAAGCCCTTGAGCCGTCCGGTGTGTGTTGACAGCCTCGACCGCGCGACGCAGTTCTTCGATAAAAATAAGTGGAGAACCGGAGGCGCCGCAACGATAACGACCACCGCCGGCAAAGCCATCGACAATAGCGAGACGAAACTTTTCCATTTGGGGAAGCTGGCATCGTACCGTCAGGTATTTGAAGAAATATTCCCTGAGGATTTTATGCTTACGCCGGGAGTGATCCTCCAGAACAGCGCCATCTACCCATTCATACGGTTTTTCAGCCATTCGTTCCCCTTGCCGATGACCGGCCTGATAATTGTCAAATGGCAGACACAAACGCGGACGGCATCTCGTCCCAAGTCTTGCCTCTATATTCGCGCCCATTGGCCTTCTTTGAACGGCGCTTGTTATCCTTCCCCCACGTGCCCCACTGTTTGAAGAAAAATGCGGTATCGAATTCCAGGCATTGATCATGGATCTCATCGATCCACTCTTCCCTGATTGGCCGTGCGGAACGACCGCTCTCTCCGCCGACGATTGCCCAGTCTATACCCCGAAGGTCGATGTCACCGACCGGGCCGATCAGCGGCTCGAAAGAGATGAAGCGAATTGCAGCGGGCACGGTGCGCAGATGGTCAATTCGCTCGACCACATCGCCGCTTTCAACGCTGGTCCCCAGCCAGACATTCGGGAGAACTCCGTCAAACATTTTGTTCGTGATCGCCGCCATCCTGTCAGGGCGCTTGGTCAGGATCTGGTAATTATGGTGAGGCGTGTCACGCATAACGTTCCAGACGTCCTGAATGAACGCCTCGCTGACCTGTTCGTGAAACAGGTCGCTCATTGAGTTGACAAAGATCTTCCTTGGTTTGCGCCACCGACGAGGAATTTGAAGCGCTTCGCGATCTTCCCGAACTGCCCCGTTCCAAATTGTGCGCGCGCCACTCTTGCGGGTAAGGCCAGCATACTTGCTGACATGCATGGCCTCCAGACGCCGAGCCATTTCCATGGCGTAGCAGTTGGTGCAGCCTGCGCTGACAATCGTGCAGCCTGCAACAGGATTCCAAGTCGAATCCGTCCATTCGATTTGTGTCTCAGCCATGTGGACCTCGTTGAGCCTTATCAACCACAAGGCTGCCTAGCACTGTTGGAACGGAATGTGAACTTGCTGGGGACAATCTGTTGAGGATGAAGAGTTCAGACATCGCCCAGCGCCTTGCGGATCAGGCGACGGATGGCTTCGGGGCGGCCCGGTTGGTCGGGTTGGGCCTCGCGCCACGTATCGATGGCGTCCAAATCTGGCCGCTGCATCCTCACGCGTAGCTCTTCGCTATCAACGCGGGGGCGGCCCATGACTTTTTGCTGCGTATTTAATATTGACATGCCACTTTATACGACGCATAAAGTTCGGGCGTCAAGGGGCTGCAACCCCAAGACGCCCTAACTCAAACCAGAGGATAGCACTCATGGCCCAAGCTAAGACAGCACATATCCGCCCTGATCCTTCCGCGCAATTCAAGACGCGGGGATATGTGATTGATGAAGACGCCGACATGGCGCTGAAAGACATTGCCAACGGTCTGAACGCCGTTGCCGCGCTGTGTGAAGAGCGCAATGACGACATGCCGGAAATTGCGCCGACGGATTGGGCAGGCCTGTTGCGGACATTTGGGCGGGTCGCGCAGACGATCTACGATCAGGCGGTTTACGCAAATGAGGCCATGGCCCGCAAACGCTACGGCTGAATTGAGGTTATAGCCCTTCGGCCTCTAACATTTCCCCCGCCAACATCAGCGCCAGATCCTCATCCTCGCGGCCAAAGCCCAGCAACCGGCGCTCGGCATATTTGGCGCGGATCTTTCGGCCATTGCGCAACCGGCCCACGGTGACGGTCTGGCCGAACTGGCTGACCGAGCCGACGCGATCGGCGGTGTTGGAGACGGGGCTGATTTCGACGCCATCGGGGGCGGCATCGATGCGCCATTTGGCCAGTTTGCGCAGGCCCTTGAACATCTTGCCGCCCGCGCCTCTAAGCAGGCGCCCGCGTTGATCGAGGCGGGGTTTGCGCGGGGCGAAGGGGACGCCGTCGGGATCGACATTGGCGCCGATGCGTTTGAGGTTGGCGCGGCGCAGCAGCTGGCCCAGCTTGCGGGTGGCCTTGCGGCGCTGGGCCGGTTCAAGCCCCGCGATGATACGCCCAAACCATTCCTCCAGCCGGGCAAGGTCATCCGCCATCGGTGGTGTCCCATGGCGGCAGGTCTTCGCCATTGACGGTGATCGAGGTGAGCAGCGGCATCGCATCAAGGCCGCCCAGAGGCAGGTCATCGCCAAAGAGCGGGGTGGGTTCGGGCAGATAGGTGGCGGTGACGCCGGTGCTGGTCAGCGTGGCGGCGACATTCTGGCGCAGTTGGAGACGGAATTGGACATCGGATTTGCCATTGTCCAAAATATCAACCTCGAAGTCGAAGGCGTCGGCGCCCATGGCAAACAGGTCGGGCTGGTGGGTGCGCAGCCAGATCAGGATGGCGAGGGCAAAGGCTGCGATGTCCCCAGCGAATTCGATCAGCAGAACGTTCAACTGAAAGCTGAAGGCGAAGGACAGGTCGGATGTGTCGCGCGATTGGACCGCGCCGCGATCGACCCACATGATGAGGTTTTTGGGGCTGGCCTTCAGTTCGGGCATGGCCTCCATAAGGGCCGCGCGCAGGAGGTTGATTTTGAGCATCTCGGCTTCAGTCCCACAATTGCACGATATCGATGGTGGCGGTCTGGGCTGCGCTGGCGTCGGGCAGGGTGACCAAGGTGCCGCCCGGCAGGCGCGGGCCGAGTTCGGCAAGGCCGGGGTTGAGGTCCAGCACCTGTTCGGTCACCGCCGCCGTTTTGCCCAGGACGCGGTGGCAGATTTCATCGACGGTCTCGCCGTCCATGGCGGTGGCGGTTTGGGTCACAGCATCTCCACCCGGTTGCGCGCGACCGACGCGCCGCTGATGGAGAGCAGGTCGGCAATCGCGGCGTGGCCTTCGCGCCGGTATTCGTCGGCCAGCGCGGCCTTTTCCGAAGCGCGGGCGAGGCCGGTGTCGGAGGAGGATATGTCGCGGTTGCCTGCGGCCAGATCAGCGGCGGCGTAATAGCCCACCGCGCGGGTCCAGAGCAGGGTTGCGCGGTTTTTTCCGTTGAGGGTGTCCGAGGTGACATCGGCAAGACCGACGGCCCCGGCCAGCGCGCGTGCGGTGCGCCATGCGGCCAATTGGCGCAGGGCAGAGAGCATGCCGCCTTCGATGGCGAGGGTGAGTTGTTCCTGTGTGATCGCGCCGCCGCCGATGTTCATGCCTTCACGCACATCGGCCAGCTTGACCGGCGGGAACCAGCCATCGGCCACTACCGCCGCATCGGGATCATCGGGCGGGGCGATGGGGGAGGCGGTGAAGCTGTTCATGGGGCGAGCCTTTGCGTCAAAAAAACGGGGGGTGAGGATGGTGTGGGATGGCTGTCACAAAGGGCGCCGCCCGCGCCAACCGCCCCCCGCCGCCGTGGGGCGAACTGATTATTCGGGAGTGGGCGTGGCCAGTTTGGTCAGCGCCTTGTCGATGGCCTTGATCTCCGAGCGGGTGCCGATGCCATTGTCGAGTTCGAGCGCGCGGCGCAGGTGGGCTAGGGCTTCGGTGAGGTATGCCGCCTTGCCACCGGCGGGGGCGTTGTCGGCGGCGGGGTCGAAGGCTTTGGCGCGGCGGGCGAAGCTGCGGCCCAGCGCCTTGTGCAGCTTGGCCTTGGCCTGATCGTGCATGTCGTGGCCCTCGATCAGCACCAGAATGCGGGCCAGAAC
The DNA here is from genome assembly GCF_057401885.1 of Novosphingobium sp. 550D. Classification (NCBI taxonomy): domain Bacteria; kingdom Pseudomonadati; phylum Pseudomonadota; class Alphaproteobacteria; order Sphingomonadales; family Sphingomonadaceae; genus Novosphingobium; species Novosphingobium sp. 550D. The sequence continues at coordinate 2,021,468 of NZ_CM171613.1, forward strand.
GTCATGGGGCACGGCTTCGCTTTGGGTGAGGCTGATCGTGGCCACCTGTTCAGCAAGGAAGCAGGGGATGGTGCTGTTTATCCGTTCGGGCGAGGCGAGGTTAAAGCGGATCGCATGCGCGGCGAGGCGAAGGGCATAGTCCCAATCGCGATAGTCGATGGCCCAGATGAGGTTCCAGACAAGGATCTCATCTTGGGCGGCCTGCCCCTGTTCGCCCGCCAGCAAGACGCCCTCGATCCATGGGGCGAAGGCGCCAGCCATTTCGATCTTGACGGGGTTGCGCGCCTCGATGCTGGCGATGTCGGAGAGGGAGCGCAAATTGTCGTGGAGCAGGACGCGCAGGGCCGCGTATTCCTGACCGGCGGCGCTGTCGCGGGCCAGTTCGGGCGGGGGCGCGTTGGGCGTATCGGGCTGCGCCGCGCCCGATTGCAGGGCGCGCACGCGCATCTGGTGGCGGCGAAAGGCGGAGACCATAAGCGGGGCTTTCCTGTTGCCCGCCCACCGGCAGGGGAACCGGCGGGCGGGCCGGGGGATTACGGGCGGGCGCCGAAGGTGATGTTTTCGGCCATGGTCATGTAATCGGTGCTTTCGATCACATAGCCTTCGTTGACGCTGTTATAGTCGACCAGCGCGGCCATGTTTTCCGGTTCATCCTTGATGTAGCGGCGGCGCGAGCCTTCCTGATAATAGATCGAGAGGTTTGAACTGTCGGTGGCATTGGCGCGGCCCAGCGGGGTGATCGCCATCGTGCCTTCGGGGAAGAAGGGGGCGATGGCGGCGGGACGCCCTCCGATCTGTTTGGTCGACATGATGAGGTCGGAGACGACCTGATCACTGGTCGATTTGCCGCCATCGATCGTGTCGGACAGGGGCCGGTTGATCATCGGGAAGTATTTCTCGTCCACCAGATCCTGCGAAACGATGACGACATGGTCGGTGCTGGCCCGCGCATAGGAGGGCATGCCCGCGATCAGCTCATAGGCCAGCGCATCGATATTCTTGTAATCGCCCGCCGCGTGATTGGCGTCGGGGCCGATGTAGATGGGCGCAGGCGCCCCGGTGGCGGTGGTGACATCGCCCACCGTGACCATGGCGCGGCCCATCACATGGTCGGGCCGTTCAAGGCGCAGCTTGTGCAGCCAGCCAATGTTGACGTCCTCGCCCAGCGGGTTGTCCGCCGCGTCCGTGTCATCGGCGGCCTCGGTGCCGTTAAAGCCCACCGAGATCCGCGAGAGGCCGACCGACACCGCGACATGGCGGGCATAGCGGGCGGCAAAGTCGGGGAATTTTGACCAGGCGTCGATCACTTCCCACGGCAGCATCGTGTCGAAGAGCGTCGAATAGAGCTGGAACTTGCGGTCCTGGAGCGCGCCGACATAGCGCGGGGTGCGCGGCAGGTTCGAGCGGCTCTTGCGGCTTGCGATCATGTTGGACGTGCCAAGGCCGATCACCTGCCCCTGAAGGTCGCGCACGCCCATCACATTGACGCGCTGCAGGAAGCCGACGCTTTCGCGCTGGAGATCTTCGAGGCGCTGTTCGCTGGTGGGCGAAAGGGCGAAATTGCGGCTGATGTTGCGCGTGCCATTTGCGTTGCCGATGGCGGCATAGAGCTGATCGAGCGCGCCGCGACCGCGATCAGAGAGGGTATAAATCTGGGACATTTTTGGTGATCCTTAGCTCGGGATGCGGGGCAAGGTTGGTGGCGCGGGCCGGGTCAGAAGATGTATTTGCTCTGGGCGTTCCCGTTCGAGCCGCCATCGGCAATCGGGCGGCGCTGGAACTGGTGGGCGGGGGCGGTTTCCTGCGCGTCTTCGAGGCTTTTGATCTTGAGCGCCTGGGCATCGGCTTCGGTGCGCAATTCGCTGCGCAGGGCGTCAATCGAGGTGGCGACGGTCTGACCGAACTGTTCGAACATCGGGCGCAGGGCGGCAAAGTCGAGCGTGGCCGGCTGCTGGTTTTCGGGCGGGGTTTCGGGCTTTTCTTCAGGCTTGGGCGCGGGGTTGAAGGTGGCCGCGAATTTGTCGAGCAGCGCGCTAAATCCGGCGAGCAGGCTCTTGCCGCCTTCGGTGGTGATATCGTCGGCAAATTCCAGCGTGGCGGCGGTATCACCCGCCAGATTGATCGAGCCGGGCAGGGTGCGGTTGAATTTCAGGCGGTCGGTGGCGATGGCAGCTGGGCTGTCGGTCAGCGCGACGCCGCCAAGGTAGGAGAAGCCTTTGCCCGCGAAATTGTCGATGATCTCGATCGAAGGATAAACCTTCTGATTGGCGTCATTGAGCGCCTTGGCATTGTCGGTGACATCGAGGATGCCGAACAGCGCCTTGCGCTTTTCGGACTTGCCATTGAAGTCGACATCGACCTCGCCCACCGACAGTTCCAGCACGTCGCCATAGGCGTTGAACGGGGCCTGTCCGCTGACGCCGCGGATATGTTCGATATTGACCCGCGCGCCATAGGTCTTGGGGTTATAGCTCGAGGCCATCTGTTCGAGGTCGCGCGCCTCGATGGTGCGGCCATCCACGGTCGAACCGGCGGTGGCGAGCAGAATGGGTTTGGTCTTCATCGGGTTACTCCGGGGAGGGATGGCGCGGGGCGGATCAGCATGGCCCCTGAAATCCACCCCGCCCGGCATTCCTGCAACGCGCGGGCGCAGTAACCCGGCGGGTTACGCCAGCACCCCGGCGCGCAATGGGGCAAGATCAGGGCATGGCAGGATCATGCCCACCAAAACCGCCCCGAATGACGACGCGCGCCCGGCCACCAGCCGACAGGTGACGCGCGCGAAATCGCGGGAGGCGCGCTCGATGTATCATCGCGGCTTTGACATGGCCGAAATCGCGCGTGAGCTGGGCGAGAAATATGACACCGTGACCAGTTGGAAACGGCGCGGCGGCTGGGACGAGGACAAGCCGGTGCGGGTGGTGCAGGACCACCTTGAGGCCAAGATCGCCAATTACCTTTGCCGGGAGCCCTTCACCGAGGGGGACATGAAGCGCGTCGATTTTCTGGTTCGCCAGATGAAGGAATGCGCCCGGATCGAGAAGTACGGCGAGACCGGGAAGGAGAGCGACCTCAACGAAGCGGTGGGCCGCCGCAACGATGACAAGGCCAAGGCCAAGCGGGCCGACAAACGCAAAAACTTCCTAACGCGAGAGCAGTGGGAAGCGCTGCTCACCGACTTCCACGAGAAGAATGACAGCTATCAGGAAGGCTGGTGGGAGCAGCGCGAGCAGCGCACCCGTAAGATCCTCAAGAGCCGCCAGATCGGCGCGACATGGTATTTCGCCCGCGAGGCGATGGCCAAGATCGCGGAAGCCGTCATCGCGGGCGAACAGCCGCGCAATCAGATCTTCCTGTCGGCTAGTGAGCGACAGGCCAAGAAGTTCATCCGTGAGATCGTGGGTTGGGTGAAGCGCGTCACCGGCGTGGACCTCAAGGGCAATCCGCTGATGCTGGATTTCTCTGGTCTGCACCCGGCGGATGAGGAGGCGGATAGGCCAGAGATCCGGCTCGACGCGGTCGGGCTCTATCCGCTTTCCACCAACAGCAACACCGCGCAGGGCGAAAGCGGCGACTTCTATTTCGACGAATTCTTCTGGGTCCACGGCTTTGCCCAGCTGCGCAAGGTGGCAGCGGCCATGGCGACGCTCACCATCTACAAGCGCACCTATTTCTCGACGCCCAGCACCAAAACCCATGAAGCCTATGCCTTCTGGAGCGGGGAGGAATGGAACCGGGGGCGCAGGAAGGGCGATCAGCGGGCTTTTGATGTCAGCCACCGGAACTTGCGCGCGGGCGCGCTCATGCCCGATGGTTCGTGGTGCCAGACGGTCACGCTGGATGATGCCATCGCGGGCGGGGCGGGCGGGCGCATCGACAAAGAGGAACTGCGCGCCGAATGCAGCGAAGAGGAATTCGAAAACCTCTACAATTGCCAGTTCGTCGATGACAGCGAGAGCAGCTTTCCTTTCAGCCGGATTGCGCCCGCCCGCGTCGATGCATTCTATCGCTGGCGCGATTTCCGGCCCGCGCTGGCCGATGTGCCGGGCGGGCGGCCCTTTGGCGAGAAGCCGGTCTGGCTGGGCTATGACCCGAACAAACAGGGGCGCGATGATGCCGCGCTGGTGGTGCTGGCGCCGCCTGATGTTCCGGGCAAGGGCAAGTTCCGCGTGCTGGCCAAATACCGGCTCAACGGGCGCGATTTTGCCGGGCAGGCCGAGTTCATCAAGGGGGTCGCAGGCCGCTACAACGTGACCGACATCGCCATCGACACCACCGGGGCGGGCCAAGCGGTCTATGAGCTGGTCGTCGGCTGGTTCCCGCGCGCGCGGCGCATCGAATATTCGGTGGCCAGCAAGACGGCCTTGGTGGTCAAGGCCCAGAACGTCTTCAATTCCGGCCGCATCGAGTTTGATGAGGCATGGACCGACCTGATGGCGGCGCTGATGGCGATCCGCCCCGCGCTGACCGGCAGCGGGCGCGGCGTCACCTATGTCGCGCGCCGCAACGGCGAGATCGGCCATGCCGACCTTGCCTGGGCGCTCTTGAACGCCCTTTCCAATGAGCCGCTTGATGCCGGGAACGCCAATGGGGCGGGCCAAGGCCGGGTGGTGTTTTCCGAATGACAGGAGCCTGATTGATGACCGAGACACCATCCACAGAAGTGGCCCTGATTGAGCAGGAAGGGAAGCCCGCGCCCTTGCAAGGAGAGGTCTTTACCTTTGGCGATGCGGAGAGCGTTCTCGACCGGCGCGACCTGTCGGCCTATTTCGAGCTTTGGCACAACGGGCGCTGGTATGAGCCGCCCTTGCCAATGGGGCGTCTGGCGCAAGTCTTCAACGTCTCGCCCTATCACCGCAGCGCGGTGGCCCTGCGCGTCAATTTGCTGGTTCAGCAGATGATGGCTTCGCGTTGGCTGGGCGGCGAGGATTTCGAACGTTTCGCGCTGGATTTTGTACAGATGGGCAATGCCTATCTGGAAAACGTGCCGAACATGTCTGGGCGGATCGCCGCGGCCAAGCACAGCCCGGCGGTGCATACGCGGGTGGGCGTGGCGGCGGACACGTTCTGGTTCGTCAACATGGGGCTGGGGCAGGAGCACCAGTTCGCGCCGGGCCGCGTGTTTCACCTGATGCAGCCCGATGTGGCGCAGGAGATCTATGGCCTGCCTGAATGGCTATCGGCGCTGCAATCGGCGCTGCTCTCGGAGAACGCCACACTGTTCCGGCGGCGCTATTATCTCAATGGGAACCACGCGGGATTTATCCTCTATATCAACGAGCAATTGTTCGATCAGGAAACCGTCAACAGCATTTCCGACAAGATGCGCGATTCGAAGGGGGCGGGCAATTTCAAGAACCTGCTCATCTATGCGCCGGGTGGGAAGAAGGACGGGGTCCAGATCCTGCCGATCGGCAGCATTACGGCCCATGACGAGTTCACGGCGGTCAAAGGCATCAGCCGTGACGACATGCTGGCCGCGCATCGCATGCCGCCGCCGCTGATCGGGATCATCCCGCAAAACAGCGGTGGTTTCGGCAAGGTGAGCGAGGCGCTGGACACGTTTTACCTGACCGAGATCATTCCGATCATCCGGCGCATGCTGCGGATGAATGATTGGTTCGGGGTGCCGCTGCTGTCTTTCCGCGATTGGACCTGCGCCGATGGGCGCTTGATCCAGCAGGATGGAACCATCGTACCCGCCAGCGCGGCGGGCGGGGCGCGGCGCCCCTGATATTCCGACCGCCGGGTGGCGGGGGATGGGGCGGTGGCACGCCCAATCCGACGAGGGATCTTCGTCATGGCCCAATCGGTCCCGCCTTGGGACCATCCCGCCTGCCGAGTCGGCGCGGGAACATATATGGAACAAATGCGATGATGTCGAATCTCGAATGCCCCTTTGCGCCTGTTGCGCCGGTGCGTCCGCTGGCGCCCTACATCGGGGGTAAGCGCAATCTTTCGAAGCGGTTGGTCGAGCGGATCAATGCCTTGGAGCATTCCACCTATGCCGAGGTGTTTGTGGGCATGGGCGGCGTGTTCTTTCGCCGCGATCAGCGCCCGAATGCCGAGGTCATCAACGATTGGAGCGAGGACGTCTCGACCTTCTTCCGCGTGGTGCAGCGGCATTATCAGCCCTTCATGGACATGCTGCGCTGGCAGGTGACAAGCCGGGCTGGGTTTGAAAAGCTGTCTGCTTTACCGCCAGAAAGCCTGACCGATCTGGAGCGGTCGGCGCGGTTTTTGTATCTCCAGCGGCTTGCGTTTGGGGGGAAGGTGGCAGGCCGGGGGTTTGGCGTGTCGCTGAACCGGCCAGCGCGGTTTGATGTGACGAAGCTGGGGCCGATGATCGAGGCAGCGCATGAACGCCTCGCGGGTGTGGTGATCGAGCGCTTGCCCTGGGCAGAGTTCATCGCGCGCTATGATCGGGTAGGGACGCTGTTTTACCTCGATCCGCCCTATCACGGATGCGAGGGCGATTACGGCAAGGGCATGTTCGGACGTGAGGAGTTCGAGCAGATGGCCCAAGTGCTGCGCGGGATCAGTGGGCGGTTCATCCTTTCGTTGAACGATCGCCCCGAAGTGCGCCGGATCTTCGCCGGGTTCCAGATCGAGGAGGTCGGTGTGCGGTATACGGTGGGCGGTACAGCCTGCTCACAGCAAGCCAAGGAGTTGATCATCAGCGGGTAGGACACCGGGAGGCAAAGTCCTCTCGAACGCTCTGTGAGGGGCCGTGGCGGCGCGCTGCGGCCCCTTTTGCATGCCCAGTGACCGAGGGAGGCAGGAGAGGGGGAGGCCGCGACGCAAGACCTGCTCAAACGCCCTCGCCCCCACGCCTCGCTTTCGCCTTTTTCATCGAAATCTGTGCATTTGGGGGCGATCCTGTGCGCAATCCATTTGGGCCAGAGCCCACCCCTCAGGCTGGAAACGGGTAATATCGGCAACAAGCCCGGCAAGCAGCGTTGAAAACGGCAGAAATCTGCCATTTTTGATGTTGCCGAATGGTGGGAATATGGTGGCAATACAGTTGCATTGATGGTGTTATATTATTGATAAAAATATATTTTATTAAACTATGTTATTCCCGTTGTGCGCTGCAATCCCATTGCCGTCTTGTTGCCGAAAATATTGCCCGAAAACTCAAGAAAATCCGCGATTGTTGCCGATATTACCAAGTTCCCAGACATATGCCGGGATTTTGAAAATCCCGCCTTATGGGGGGATAGGGCGCGTTTTAGACAGCGAGAATGGAACAGGACCGACTGTGCGAATCTGTGCGCAAAGAGGTGTCACAACGTGTGACACCTTTTGTGCCACCCCCCTGTGTTTCCGCTGCGGCCGGAGGGCAGGCCTTATAGGCGTTCGAGCCAATGATTTCGGCATACGGCCTGATCAAACGGGGAACAGACTGTGCCACCCTTTGTGTCACCATAAACCGGCGCGTTATGCGCGTTTCGCGCTTTGGGCTATGCTGGAAAGTGGCGGAAACCTTGGGAAATCATGGTGCCGGATGAGGGGATCGAACCCCCGACCTTCGGTTTACAAAACCGCTGCACTACCGCTGTGCTAATCCGGCCCATGAATGGCGCTATCTGGCGCGCGAAAGCCCCATAGCCTCAAATTGCGCCGAAGGTCCAGCCCTCGGTTCGCGCAATTTTGCAATTCATGGCGGATGGGTGCCATAATTCTTCGCGATGGGCGTGGATGCGTAGCCATGCGGCCGTGATCAGGGCGTCGGCGGCATGGTCGGTGACGCGGTCTGGCAGCGCGCCGGCTGTACAACCCAGCGCGGTCAAGGCTTTGGCCAAGGCGTCCGCGTCGCGGATCTTGCTGTTGCGGGCGCTGCGGCCTGCGGCGATGGCGGCGATGGTGGTATAGATTTCGACCACTACCTTTCCCGCGCCGGGCAAAGGATCGATCGGCCAAACCGCAATGTCGCGGGGCAGGCGGTTGAGCAGCCTCATGCCCGACAGCGATCCTTTGCCAACCTGCGCCGCGCCCACCAGATTGAAATTGCTGGTGGGCGCGCATCCCATCAGACCTTGCGCCCATTCGGTTGCCCGAAAACGTCCGCGACCGCCGCCGAACAGGTCGCCTTCTCGGCTGCCATGGCGGCGGAAATGGCGGGCAATCTCCGGGTGATCGACAAAGGACGATACGCCCAGATGCGGATCAGAGGCACATAGTGCATCGACCATCGCCCAAAGCGAGCGTGCATCGGGCGGGCTTTCCGGCCATCCGGGAAAGAATGCACCGGCATCGACAAAGGGCAGCGATTGGCCAAGGTCAAAGCCGAAAAGCGCGTGCGGCGGCGTTTCATGGACCAGCCATTCCAGCACTTCACCGCGCGACCAGACGTGGCCGGGGCGCACAAGTTGCGGGGCGGGATCATCCAGAGCCATGATCGCAACGGCAATCCCGCTATGGCGTTCTCCCGCTGCGCCGGACCAGTCGATGGCGGCGAAATGGGTGAAGCGGGGCGGCATTTACTCGCCCGCCCGTTCACGCCTTTTGCGGTCCCACCATTCCAGACGCTTGAGGATTTCGCGCTCGAAACCGCGCTCGACCGGGCGATAGAATTGTTGGGGCGCCATGCCTTCGGGCCAGTAATTGGCGCCGGAAAAAGCATCGGGCGCGTCGTGGTCATAGGCATAGTCCGCCCCGTAACCGATCTCTTTCATCAGCTTTGTCGGCGCGTTCAGGATGTTGGCGGGCGGCATCAGCGATCCGGTGGCCTTGGCACTGGCGGCGGCCTCTTTCCATCCCTTATAGGCCGCGTTCGATTTGGGCGCGCTGGCCAGATAGAGGCAGGCCTGCGCGATGGCCAATTCGCCCTCCGGGCTGCCCAGAAATTCGAACGCATCCTTGGCCGCAAGGCATTGTTGCAAAGCCATCGGATCGGCAAGGCCGATATCCTCGGACGCCATGCGGACAAGGCGGCGCAGCAGATACATCGGATCTTCGCCCGCCGTCAGCATCCGCGCAAGGTAATAAAGCGCCGCCTGAGGGTCGGACCCGCGCACCGATTTGTGCAGCGCCGAGATCAGGTTGTAATGGCCATCGCGATCTTTGTCATAGACGGCGACGCGGCGTTGCAGGAATTGGCCCAATTCGGATGGATCGAGCGGAGAGGCGATCTGCGCATTGTACAAGGTCTCAGCCTGACCCAGCAGGAACCGCCCGTCGCCATCCGCGCTGGCCACCAGAGCCTCGCGCGCAGGGGGCGTCAGGGGCAGGGGCACACCCTCGGCCTCTTCCGCGCGGGTTAACAGGTGGCCCAACGCATCGGGCGAAAGGCGGTGAAGGATAAGCACCTGAGCGCGGCTGAGCAAAGCGGCGTTGAGGGCGAAGGACGGGTTTTCGGTGGTTGCCCCCACCAGCGTCACAACGCCCTGTTCCACATAGGGCAGGAAGCCATCCTGCTGCGCCCGGTTGAAACGGTGGATTTCATCCACGAACAACAGCGTCCGCCGCCCCGACAGCGCCAGCGCGCCTTCCGCCTCGGCAAACATGCGTTTCAGGTCCGCAACGCCGGAAAAGACCGCGCTGATTGCGGCATAGCGCATGCCGACTGCCGCAGCCAGAAGGCGCGCGATGCTGGTCTTGCCCGTTCCGGGCGGCCCCCACAGGATCATGCTCGACAGGCTGCCCGCCGCCACCATCCGCCCAATCGCGCCGTTTGGGCCGGTCAGATGTTCCTGTCCGATGACTTCATCAAGGCCGGTCGGGCGCAGGCGTTCGGCCAAGGGAATCGCGCCCGTCGGGATGGCGCGGGGCGTGGGCGCGGGATCGTCGGCGGCAAACAAGTCGGGCATGGAGGGTATGTAGGAGGGAATGAAAGGAAAAGGAAGGTTTGCCTCCGGCGGGAGGTTTAAGGTGCCTCCGGCGGGCAAAGGGCGGGGGTCCTTTGCAATCCCGTTATGGGGTGGGGATGGTTGGCGGCGTTGCGTTGATGCCAGATGTTTGAAAGCCTGCGGCGCAAGTGAATTGGCGCCGCAGGCTCTAAAATTCAAACGGCGCGCCCGACACCAAACGTCAAACCCATAGCGCAACATAGACAGTAACGGGAGCGCGAGGGTCTAGACCCTCGCACCTAAACCCTTACTTCCCCACCCGCGCCTTCTGTCGGATCAACCGCAGATAGGTATCGGCCACGGATTGATTGATCCGATCCCACGAGAAATCGCGGCTGCGCGCTTCCCCGGCGGCGCCATGGGCGGCGCGCAGGGCGGGGTCTTCGATATAGGCGCGCACGGCCTGGGCAAAGGCGTTGATATGGCCGGGCCGGATCAGGCGGCCCGAATGGCCATTGTCGACCAGGCTTTCCGACCCCGTCGCCTCGGCGCAGACCACCGGCAGCGAGCAGGCCATCGCCTCAAGCGTGACATTGCCAAAGGTTTCGGTGATCGAGGGGAAGAAGAGGATATCCATGCTGGCCACTGCGCGGCCAAGGTCGGTGCCCGCCTGATAACCGGCAAAGACCGCGTTGGAGGGCAGGCGGTTTTCAAACCATTCGCGCGCGGGGCCATCGCCCACGATCAGCACGCGGTGCTTGACGCCTTTGGCCACCAATTGGTCGATCGTGTCGGAAAAGACATCGAGGCCCTTTTCCATGACAAGGCGACTGAACAGGCCCACGACCACTTCGTCATCGGCAATGCCAAGGCTGCGGCGCCATGCCATGTCGCGGCGGCTGGCGTCGAAAATGTGGCGATCGACGCCCCGGCTCCACAGCGCGATGTCGTAATTCATCCGCTGTTCGCGCAGGACCTGCGCCATGGATTCCGATGGGGCCACCAATCCATCGCACCGACGATAGAAACGGCGCAAAATGGCCGTCAGGATGGGTTCGACCCAGGCCAGATTGTAATAGCGCGGATAGGTGTCAAACCGGGTATGCACGCTGCCCAAAACCGGCAACCCGTGATTGCGCGCCCATGTCACGGCGCGATGGGCCGATGGGTCGGGGCTGGATACGTGGACGATGTTGGGCGCGAAAGCTTCCAGATCGCGGCGGACGGATTTGGGCAGGCCGGTGGCCACGCGATATTCGGTCCGGCCGGGAATGGCAAAACTGGGCAAGCTGACCAGATCGCCGGCCGGTTCAAAGGCGGGCGCCGCGACAGTGGGCGAATAGACGCGCACCTGCGCGCCTTGCGCCAGAAGATAGCCGACCAGACGGTTGAGCGCCTTGTTCGCGCCATCGGTGACCATGTTGTAATTGCCGCTGAAAAGCGCAACGCGCAGGTCACTGGTTTTTGTTGGGAGAGTCATCGCGCGCGCCATAGCGAAACCAGTGCCTTTTGGCGAGAGGCCCGCGACAAAGGTTGGGACAAAAGGTCGGCGCATGGCGAGGGGAATGACCCGAAAGGGCGCTATCGGCCCGCCATGCGCCTGAAAGTTTGGCCCCGCCATGCTGCAGAGGGTGCATGGATGGGCTCTGGGAGAGAGGGGGGCGGCGGGGTGCCAAGGGGAAGGAGACACCCCGCCAAATTTGTCAGGCTTTACCAGCCGCGACGGGGACCGTCGTAATAACCGCGGCGGCCATAATCGTCATAGGGACGACCATCGCGGAAGTAGCGGCGGCCATGGTGGTCCCAGTAATAACCGTCACGCCATGCCCAGCTGCGTTCAACCACATAGACCGGCGGCGGCGGGGCATAAGCATAGGCGGGGGCATAGGCCGGAGCATAGGCGACCGGCGGGGGCGGCGCGTAAACGGGCGCATAAACCTGGCGGCGCGGGCGGTCAGAGGCAATGGCCGCGCCAATGCCCAAACCGATGATGCCGCCGATCACGCCGGCCGCAACGGCATCGCCGCCGCCGCGATGACCACCGTATCCGCCGCGGCCATAGGGGTCAGCCATCGCGGGGGTGGCGGCAAATGTGGCAATAGCGCTGGCGGCCAAGGCCACCGCAGTGATCGTCTTCTTCGTGAACTGGCTCATGTTACACCTCTCTGGGTTTGGCTTGGGGGGCCTTTACTTGAGGCTCCTTGTTGCCGTTGATTCGTGTTCTACGCCTCTCTTGCTGAACGGAATCGGGATGCAGTTTGCAGCCATTGTTCATCATGCCTTCGGGCGCAGGCTGGCAATTTGCTCATATTTGGAGGTGATCATGCTGGGCGGGAATAAGCGAATGTCCTAGGCCATGCCGGGGATAGGGAGGCGCAGCAGGTTTTGGGGCGGATCGCTCTGAAAGGGTCATGGAATTACAATGAAAATGCATTTTGCGCGGCTGATCTTTTGCCACGTGCCAAAGACCGCGGGTTCGTCCATCACACGTTTGCTGCGCGACAACTGGCCCGGCCCGCATGCTCTGGATGTATTCGAACAGGATGACAGCGGGGCCGATCTTTCCCATGCGATGCGCGATTCGGCCATGCTGGCGGGACATCTGAGCCACGCCAATGTGTTGCGCGCCATGGATGCGGCCGGGATCGATGCCTATAAGCTGACCAGCCTGCGCAACCCGATCGATCATGTGTTGAGCACCTATTACCACATACAGGCCTATGCGGGGGATGCGCTGTCGGGCGACGGGCGGGTACGGGCGCTCAAGGATGCGGCATCCGGCATGAGCCTGCTGGAATGGATGGCGGGGCGTGCGCGTGATCTCGACGGGTTTGAGACGATGTTCGATAATCCGCAGGTCCGTATGATTCTGGATAAACGGACCGGCCCGCTGACCATCGCCGATGCGCAGGAAGCGATTGCCATCATGGGGCGCTTTGACGGGGTCATCCTGTTCGAACGGCTGCGGGAATCGGTCTTTGCCGTGATGGCCGCGCTTGGGCTTGATCCGGGCAGCAGCCTGCCCCGATTGATGACCAATCCGTCAAAGGAGCGCAGCGTGATGACGCTGTCCCGCACGGAAATGCAGGCGATGATGGCGCTGACGCGTTATGACGCACTGCTGTATGATGTGATCAGCACGAGCTGGTGCGCCAAACTTGGCACCATGTCGATTGCGATGCCAAAGGCCCAGCCGACCGCCGCGCCCGAAGTGTTGCTGTCCGATGTGCTGCGCACGTCCAACGCGCAAAAGATTGAAGGCGGCGTGGTGGGGGAAACCATCCAGATGCGGGGGGACAGTCTGTTCCTGCATCCTCCCCATGGTGATGCAGGGGCATTGCGCATCCTGTCGGCCGATTTCCCGGCATCGGGACAGAACAGCTTTTCCACCGAACTCTCGCTGGAGCATGAGAGTGCGCCCATGGTCGAAGTGTCGATGACCATTCGCGACGGGGATAAAGTGGTTTGCGCCTTTACCACCGGCGTCACCCCGGCCGCACGCGTGCCGATTACCTTGCGCTTTGCGCCGATCATGGGGCGGTGTTCTGTCGATTTGGACGTGCGGACGCTGGACCCGCAAGGGGCCAACAACTTTGCCTGGTTGATGATGTGGCGGGCGGTGTTTTCGGGATAGGGGGCCAATATCCGTTATCCCCACAACAAAAAGGCCGGAAGGGGCGTCCCTTCCGGCCTTTCGTGTTTTAAACCAATCCCGAAAGATCAGCCCGCCTTGCGCGAGGCCTTCTTGCGTTCATTGGGGTCCAGGATCGCCTTGCGGATACGGATCGACTTGGGCGTCACTTCGACCATTTCGTCGTCGTCGATATAGGCAATCGCCTGTTCCAGCGTCATCACGCGCGGCGGGGTCAGACGGATGGCGTCGTCCTTGCCGGTCGAACGGAAGTTCGTCAGCTGCTTCGACTTCATCGGGTTGACTTCCAGATCGTCGGGCTTGGCGTTTTCGCCAATGATCATGCCTTCATAGATCTTTTCCTGCGGCGAGACGAAGAGCACGCCGCGATCTTCCAGCGCGTTGAGCGCATAGGCCACCGCTTCACCATCGCCGTTCGAGATCAGAACGCCATTGGGGCGGCCTTCGATCTTGCCCTTATAGGGGCCATACTTGTCGAACAGACGGTTCATGATGCCCGTGCCGCGCGTGTCGGACAGGAATTCGCCGTGATAGCCGATCAGGCCGCGCGAGGGCGCGACAAAGGTGATGCGCGTCTTGCCACCGCCCGAGGGGCGCATGTCGGTCATTTCGCCCTTACGCAGCGCCATCTTTTCAACGACCGTGCCCGAAAATTCTTCGTCCACGTCGATCAGAACGGTTTCATAAGGTTCGGTGCGATTGCCGTCTTCATCGGTGCCGAACAGCACGCGGGGGCGGCTGATGCCCAGTTCGAAGCCTTCGCGGCGCATGGTTTCGATCAGAACGCCCAGCTGAAGTTCACCGCGACCGGCAACTTCGAAGCTGTCCTTGTCGGCCGATTCGGTGATGCGGATGGCAACATTCGATTCGGCTTCGCGTTCCAGACGGTCGCGGATCATGCGGCTCGTCACCTTGCTGCCTTCGCGGCCCGCCAGCGGCGAGTCGTTCACGGCAAAGCGCATCGACAGGGTCGGCGGATCGATCGGCTGGGCCTTGATCGGTTCGACCACTTCGGGTGCGGCGACGGTGTTGGCCACGGTTGCAACCGCCAGACCGGCCAGCGAGATGATGTCGCCGGCCTTGGCTTCATCCACGGGAACGCGGTCCAGGCCGCGGAAGGCCATCAGCTTGGAAGCGCGGCCCGTTTCGATCACATTGCCGTCCATGTCCAGCGCGCGGATCGGGTCATTGACCTTGATCGAGCCCGACTGAACGCGGCCCGTCAGCACGCGGCCAAGGAAGTTGTCGCGGTCCAGCAGCGTGGCAAGGAAGGTGAAGGGCGCATCGACGTCCAGCGCCGGCGGCGGCACGTGATCGACGATCAGCTTGAACATGGGTTCCAGCGTGCCTTCGCGCGCTTCGGGGTCGTAACCGGCGTAACCGTTGCGGCCCGATGCGTAAAGGACAGGGAAATCAAGTTGTTCGTCATTGGCTTCGAGGCTGACGAACAGGTCAAACACTTCGTCCAGCACTTCCTGGATGCGCTGGTCGGGGCGGTCGACCTTGTTGACGACGACGATGGGCTTGAGACCCAGCGCCAGCGCCTTGCCGGTCACGAACTTGGTCTGCGGCATCGCGCCTTCCGAGCTGTCGACCAGCAGGATCACGCCGTCGACCATCGAGAGGATGCGTTCCACTTCGCCGCCAAAGTCGGCGTGGCCCGGGGTGTCGACGATGTTGATGCGGACGGGGCCCGATTCATGGCCATCCCATTCGATCGAGGTCGGCTTGGCAAGGATGGTGATGCCGCGCTCTTTTTCGAGGTCGTTGGAGTCCATCGCGCGTTCTTCGACGCGCTGGTTGTCGCGGAACGTGCCGGACTGGCGGAAGAGCTGGTCAACCAGGGTGGTCTTACCATGGTCAACGTGGGCGATGATCGCGATATTGCGAAGCGGAAGCGGGCCAGACATCAAAAGGGCTTTCTGAAACAGCGGGCGGGTCAGCCCGTTATGGGAGTGGCGCTTGGTTGCGCCGCAGCATGCGCGCGCCCCTAGCTTACGCAGCGGCTTTGGGCAAGACTCGAGAGTGCGTGTCCATGCTGACCAGATTGACACACTTCGGGAAAATCTGGGGCGCTTTTGTATTTTTGATAAGATTTTGTGGGATAAACCAAAGGCTACAGCGTTAAAGGATTGAGCAAAGTGCCGACAAGTAATAACGTTTGGCATGATAAAAATGAAACCGGCAGCATGACGGGCGGGGGGCCTGTCTGCATGGCGGTTCGTGGGAAGGAACGGGTTTGTATGAACCACATTACGTTCTCGCGCGGGGAACGCGCAGGCGATGCTTTCACGACTCTGACCTGCGCAAGGAGCGCGCAGGCGTCCCGACGCCGAATGGCGTTAAAGGCGGGCGGGGCCGGACTTGCCCTGGCCTTTGCCGGGCCGGCGATCGCGGCCGAGGAAGATCCGATCAATAATGAGATCGTGGTCACCGCGACCAAGCGCGAACAGACGCTGCAACAGGTGCCGGTGGCCGTGACGGTCACATCGGCCGATGTCATCAACCATGCCAAGATCCGCGACATCAAGGATCTGGCCAGTGTGGTGCCCAGTTTGCGCGTGGCGGTCCATCAATCGAGCGCGCAGACCAATTTCTTTATCCGCGGTTTCGGCAATGGCGCCAACAATGCCGGTATCGAACCCAGCGTGGGCGTCTTCATCGACGGCGTCTATCGTTCGCGCAGCGCGGCCCAGATTGCCGACTTCCCCGATGTAAAGCGGGTGGAAGTGCTGCGCGGTCCACAATCGACCCTGTTCGGCAAGAACGCCAGCGCGGGCGTGGTTTCCATCTCGACCATGGAGCCGCAGTTCAAGCCCGGCGGCAGCGCCGAAGTCGCCTATGGCAATTACAATTCCCTGATCGTCAAAGGCATGTACACAGCACCGCTCAGCGACACGGTCGCGGTCAGCGTGGCGGGCGGGTACAATCGCCGCGACGGCTTTGTGCATGACGGCAACACGGGCGCGAATACGAATAACCGCAACCGCTGGTTCGTGCGTGGCCAATTGCTGTGGGTGCCGGACAATGGGCCGCGGGTACGCATCATTGCGGATTATTCGCGGATCGATGAAACCTGTTGCGCGGTCGTCAATCTGTTATCTTCGTCCAGCACGGCGGCGATTAATTCGCTGGGCGGGCGGGTTAATTCGCCATCGAACCCCTTTGGCGATGTTTATAACAATTTCAATTCGACCAACCGCATCCGCGACTATGGCTTTTCGGCGCAGATTGATCATGAAATCGGCGGGGTAAAGCTGACATCGATCACCGCCTATCGCCGCAACAGCAATTACAACAATCAGGACAGCGATTTTACCTCGGCTGACCTGCTGGGCGAAAACAGCGCGACGGTCCGGATCAACACCTTTACTCAGGAATTGCGCGCCAATGCCAAGTTGGGTGAGAAGGTCAACCTGTTGTTGGGCGCCTATTATTTCAACGAAAAGATCAACCAGACCGGCGCCCTGCGCTATGGTTCGCAAATGCGTTCCTATGCCGACCTGCTGATCCGAGGGGCCAGCAGCAATACGCTCAACGTCGCCTCGCTGGAGGGGACTTTCGGCACGTTGCAGGGTAATCCGGCGCGATATACCGGACAGTTTTTCAAGTCGGGCACGGGTCTTTCCGAAGCTTATCATCTGGCCAATGAATCGATCTCGATCTTTGGCCAGATGGATTGGAAAATCGCCCCGCGCGTGACGCTGACGGGTGGTTTGAACTATACCAAGGACAACAAGCGCTATTCGACCGGCGTGTCGTCGAGCGATGTCTTTTCGGGCATTGACCTGACGGCGATGCGTTCGGCGGCCACCAATGCGGGCATTTCGCAGACGATCGGCGGGTTGCTCTCGGTTCCGGGCGGCTTTGCCTCTCCGGCCCAGATTGCCGCTTTTGCCAGCGCCAACCCCACCGCCTATAATTCGGTGGTGACGGGCGTGTCGAACCAGACGGCGCAATTGATGGCTCTGCGCGCGCTGCAATTCATGCCGCCTTTCCTTAATGTGCCCAACAGCGTGGAAAGCGGGCGGACCAATGACGGCAACCTGTCCTTTACCGCGCGCGTGGCCTATGAGGCCAACAAGCACCTGAATTTCTACGCCAGCATCGGCACCGGCTTTAAGGCCAGCTCGATCAATCTGTCGCGTGACAGCCGCCCGGCCTTGTCAGATGCAGCAGCGATTGCCGCCAGCGGTTTGGCCACAACCAACCTGCGCTATGGCGGGCGCTTTGCCCGGCCGGAAAAATCGACCGTCTATGAAGTGGGGATGAAGGCCAACTGGTCGGTGGCGACGCTCAATTTTGCCGCTTTCTATCAATCGATCCGGGATTTCCAGTCGAACATCTTTACCGGCATCGGCTTTGACCTGCTCAATGCGGACAAGGAATCGGTCTATGGTTTCGAGTTCGAAGGATCGGTGCGTCCCACCCCGGAACTGACGCTGACGACGGCGGTGACTTACCTGAAGCTCAAGTACAACAGCTTCGTGAACTCGTCCTTTGGCAATGTTTCGGGCACGACGCCGGCGGGCATTGCGCCGCTGTCCACTACCATGTCGGCCACGTGGGATAAGCCCATCGGCGGCGAACAGCGGATCATCCTGCGCGGCAACTGGCACTATGAATCGCCGGTGCAAAATCAGGATGGCATGCCCGGTTTTATCACCAAAAACCCGGTGACAGGGGCGATCATTTCCTATCAGACCGGATTGGACGCGGCGCGCCCGTTCAAACGCACGGTTTCGGAAATCGACGCCTCGGCCACGTGGCAGATTTCCAAGAAGTTCGAACTCAGCCTGTGGGGCCGCAACCTGACCAATTTCCGCTATATCAGCGTGATCTTTGACAGCCCGGCCCAGACGGGCTCGATCTCTGGCTATGTCAACACGCCGCGCACCTTTGGCGTGGCGGCGCTGGCCAAGTTCTGAGGGGCCAGATCGGTCAGAACGGATTGCCGGACAAAAAGAAGCGGGGCGTTGATGCGCCTCGCTTTTTTGTTGGCGCTTTTTCGGCCTCTGCGCGTTAATCGGGTTGGGTAAATGGAAAAAGGCTTGGCCAGATGAATTGGATGTTCCTGCCGCTGCGGCGCTATTTCGACATTTTCGGCCGTTCGCAAAGGCGGGAATTCTGGCTGTTTTTCCTGATGCTATGGGCGGTGGATGCGGTGATCGTCACGATTTTCGGATCGCCGGTGTCCTATACCAATGGCATGAATTTCTATTGGGGCACGCAAACCAGCCTGCTGGGACAGGGGCTGATCGGCCTGATCGCCCTGTTCACGATGATCCCCAGCTATACGCTCTCGGTCCGGCGCCTGCATGATATTGACCGTTCGGGCTGGTGGCTGCTGGTGTGGTTTGTGCCTTTTATCGGCTGGCTGATCCTGTTTATCTTCTTCTGCCTCGACGGCACCTATGGCCGCAACCGTTATGGCAATGATCCACGCGGTCGCGGCGCGGCGGATATTTTCCGTTAAAGTCCGCCCACCTAAAGCTCTCTAAGCGCTTCAGCCGGGCGGGTGCGCAGCAAAGGCAGCGACCCGCCCAGCGCAAAAGCCAGCACCAACACCAGCCCGCCGCCCAGCACGGCCAGTACATAGGTCCAGTCGGGCAGGAAATCGAAGCTGAACAATTCCACCACGATCAGCCAGCCCAGACCCGAACCCAGCGCCAGCGCCACCAGCGCCAGCAATCCGGCCAGCGCGCCATATTCGGCCAGCAACAGCGCCAGCAACTGCCGCCCGCTGGCCCCCAGCACGCGCAGGATGGTGTTGTCATAGGCGCGTGAGGCCCGCGCCGCCGCAATCGCGCCCAGCAAGACCGCCACGCCCGCCAGCACTGCCACGCCCGCGGCCGACAGGATCGCCGCGCTCATTTGCCCCAACAGCCCGCGTGCATCGCGCAGCAGCGGCCCCACCTCGACCACCGAGGCCGTGGGATAGGCATGGGTGAGGGCGCGCAGCAAGCCATTCTGCTGCCCCTTGTCCAGACTGATCGTGGCGGCCAGTTTGAAGGGCGCGCCGGTCAGTGCATTGGGCGAAAAGACCAGCACATAGTTAAACCCGAAACTTTCCCAATCGATCCGCCGCAAAGAGGCGACCCTTGCGGTCCGCTCTACGCCCAGCAGGCCGACGGTCACGCTGTCGCCAACCTTCAAACCCGTGCTTTTGGCCAATTTTTCATCGACCGACACCAAGGGTTCGCCCTGATAATTGCGGGGCCACCATGCGCCATCGGTGATGACATTGCCCTCGGGCACATCCTGCGCAAAGGTCAGGCCGCGTTCGCCCTTCAATTGCCATGCGTCCTCGGGAATATCCTTCATGTCGGCAACGCGGGTCTGCGCGCCTGCCGGGCCATAGGCCAGGATCGCCCCGCGCAAGGTCGGCACGGTGCGGACTTTTGCCCCCGGCGCGGCCTGTTCGACGGTGGCGCGAAAACCGGCCTCATCGCCCGGTTGCAGGTCGATGGCGAAATAATCGGGCGCCTTTTGCGGCACGCACGCGGCAATATTAGCGTCCAAACTGGTTTGCACCACGGCCAGCACCACAAAAGCCGTCAGGCCAAAGCCCAGCGCCGTCACCAGCCGCGCCGTCTGATTGCCGGGGCGGTGCAGATTGCCCAGCGCCAGACGCAGGATCGGGCTTTTGGGGCGCGGCAACCGCGCCGCCATGCGCGACAGACCCCAGCCCAGAAGTGAAAGCAAAACAAAAGCCGCCGCCGCCCCGCCCAGGAAAATCGCCGTCGTCTTGGGCGAACCGTCGCCCAGAAAGGCCAGTCCGCCAATGCCCGCCAGTCCCGCCGCAACCCAGCGCCAACTGCCTCTGGGCGCGACCGGGGCAACCCTTGCGCGCAGCAAGGCCATCGCCGGATAGGTCCGCGCCGCCAGCAAAGGCCCTGCCGCGAACACCAGCGCCACCAGCAGGCCCCACATGGCCGCCCGCGCCAGCGCCCATGGCGCCAGCACAAAGCCATCGACCACGGGCAAAACACCCGCCAGCGCCTTGACCACCAGAGGCAGCACCGCCACCCCCGCCACCAGCCCGGCCAGAGCGCCAACCCCCGCCGCCGCCGTGATTTGCAGGACATAGATCCGGGCAATATCCGCGCTGGTCGCGCCCATGACTTTGAGCGTTGCGATGACGCCCCGCCGTGCCTCTAGATAGGAGGCCGTGCCCCCGCCAATCCCGATCCCGGCAATCAACAGCGCGGCCAGACCGACCAGCACGAGGAAATCGCCCATGCGCGCAATGAATGTTTCAGTGCCCGGCGAAGCCTTGTCCCGCGTGCGGATATCCAGCCCGTTTTCGGGAAAGCGTTTGGCAAGATCATCGGCAATGGCGGCGGCATCACACGCGCCGCCGCAATCCATGCGCAAGCGGCTGCGATACATCGCCCCCGGTGCGGTCAGGCCCGCACTGTCGGGAAAACCCATCGGCACGATCACCGTGGGGCCAAGCGCGAAACCTTCGCCCAGACCATCGGGTTCGACCGCGATGATCCCGCCCACGCGCAATGGCTTGCTCGCGATGGTGAAAGTCTCGCCGACCTTGACGCCCAGCCTTTCGGCGGCCCCGCGCGCGATCCATGCCGTACCCGCCGCCGGAGCGCCCACGCGCCGTCCATCGGCCAGTTCCAGCCGCCCGACCAGAGGCCAGAGCGCATCAACAGCCTTCAACTGGACCGGGGCGGATGTATCGCCAAAGCTGGCCATGGCCTGAAGCCGTTGACCATCGGAGAGGCGGCCATAGCGCGCCAAGGCTCCCCGTTCGGCGGCCGACATGGGCCGTTGCCAGACGGTGATCTGAACATCGCCGCCCAGAATTTGCCGCCCCTTGGACGCCAGCCCTTCATTGATCGCCTTGGTCAGCGAGCCGATCGCCGCCAGTGCGCCCACGCCCAGAAACAGGCATGCAAGCAACAGGCGCAGCCCCCGGAAACGTGCGGAAAGCTCACGCCGCGCAATGCGCCATGCGGTGGACCAGTTCACGCGATGACGCCCGCAACAATCTCGTCGGATGCAATGCGGCCGTCGGCGATGCGGATGATGCGCTGCGCCTTTTGGGCCAAGGCCTCGTCATGGGTGATGATGACCAGCGTCGATCCGGTCTGTTCACGGCGCGACAGGATCAGGTCAATGATCGCGGCGCCTGTGGCCCCGTCCAGATTGCCTGTCGGTTCATCGGCAAACAGCAAGGCAGGGCGAGGGGCCAAAGCGCGGGCGATGGCCACGCGCTGCTGCTCGCCGCCCGAAAGCTGGCTTGGGTAATGGTGCAGGCGGTGGCCAAGGCCGACGGCGGTCAATTCCTCGGCGGCGCGGGTGGCGGCATCGGCAATTCCGGCCAGTTCGAGCGCGGTCATCACATTTTCCTGTGCCGTCATCGTGGGCAACAGATGAAACGCCTGAAGCACCACCCCGATCCGCCCGCGCCGGGCCAGCGCCAGTTGATCCTCGGACAATCCCATGAAATCGGCGCCCGCGACCGATAACTCACCCCCGCTGGCGCGTTCGAGGCCTGAAAGCACCGCCATCAGCGAGGATTTGCCCGATCCCGACGGGCCGAGCAGCGCCACGACCTGTCCCTCTGGAACCCACAAATCGACGCCTTTGAGGATCGACGTCGCGCCATCACCCCCCGCGCCATTGGCGCCAAGTGTGAGGGTGAGATTGCGGGCGAGGATCGCGCTCTTGCGGTCAAGGGTTTGGGTCACGATATGGTTATGGGTGGCGCACCGGGATTCGGCAAGGTGGGCCGGTACGAAAGGGCAATTTGATGAAGGCTTTGGGTGCGGCGCTGGTGCCGGTGCTGGGTTTGGCGCTGCTGGCCGGATGCGGATCAAAGGCGGATAAGGCGGCAGAGCAGGACACATCCGCGCCGCAGGAAGCGCCCCCTTCGGCATCGTCCAGCCAGAGCGCCCCGGCACTGACCGGGCCGGTGGTCCGCATTACCGCGCTGGGTGACAGCCTGTTTGCCGGTTACGGATTGCGGGCCGAACAGGCCTATCCGGTGCGTCTGGAGGCGGCCCTGCGCGCACGCGGCATCAATGCGGATGTGACCAATGCCGGGGTCTCGGGTGACACGACGCAGGATGGTCGCGCTCGATTGAACTTTACACTGGGTCAGGCCGCCCCGCCCGATCTGGTGGTGATCAGCCTTGGCGGCAATGACATGTTGCGCGGGCTGCCCTTGGCCCAGACGCGCGAGAATCTTGACGCCATTCTGGCCGAATTGGAAGATCGCAAGATCAAGGTGGTGGTGATGGGCATGTTGGCCGCACCCAATATGGGGCCTGATTATGCCAAGACTTTCAATGCCATCTATCCGGCGTTGGCGGCGAAACATCATGCTGTGCTGGAGCCGTTTTTCCTGAAGCCAATTTTCAACCGCCCGGATCTGCAATTGCCCGACCATATCCACCCCACCGAAAAGGGCGTGGAGGCGATGGTCAGCGCGACCGTGGACAAGATCGCAGACGCATTGCCCAAAGCACCGGCATGAGGGCGCTGATCGCCGCCATTTTGATGTTATTGGCCGGCGCGGCGCTGGCTGAAACGGCGCTGGCTGAAACGACTGGGGCCGAAACGGTCAATGTCCTTTCGCATGGTGTGCGGGCGGTGGGCTGTCCTAATGATGATGCGCCCGCGTTACGTGCGATTTTTACGGCGGCGCGGCCCGGACAGGTGATCCTGTTTCCGGCGGGCCATACTTATTGCCTTGGCTCGACGGTGGCGCCGCTGGATTATCGCGCCACGGACCCGGCGGCGCTGATGATTGCGAACAAGGCGGATTTGCGGATCGAGGCCGAAGGCGCGCGTTTCGTTGTCGCGCCGGGGGCGGCTTTTTCCAGCGCGGTGATGATTGCGCAAAGCCGCAATATCGTCTGGCATGGCGGAGAGATCATCGGCAATCGCACCGGTTTGCGCGCCAATCAGGAAAATGTCGGGGTGACGTTGATCAATCTGGTCGATTTCCGGGTGTCGCACCTGCGATTTGCCGGGTTTGACACGCTGGGCGCGGCGGTGGCCGGGGATTGGCTGGTACGGGGGCGCTTGACGGACTTGCGGATGGACGGGGTGGGACTGTGCTTTGATCTGGCCTTTTTGCACACGGTCCATGTTGCGCGGGTTTCGGCCCGGGGCAGCGATGGCGCAAACGGGCCGGGCCAGACCTGTTTCTCCGACATCCATGACCGTGCCTTTCTGGGGCATAATCGCACCGGCATCCGCTATGACGCCAGCCAGAATGTCCATGTGGAGCAGTTGGACGCGCGCCATTTCAACACCGGCGTCGCGATCAGTTCCGGGCGCGGCTGGCGGTTTGACGATGTGAGCCTGTCGCAGATGCGCGGGCATGGCGGGGCCGCCGCGTTGGGCTTCTATCTGGTGCGGCGGGCCGAGGGGCCGTTTGCCAATGGTGCGCAGGAATTGGCTGATGTCACCATCCGGCGCGGGTCTGTGCGCGATCTGTCCAGCGGGGCGGGCGCCTATGGCGTCCTGATCGAGGGCGGGGCCGGCATTGGCCGGGTCGATATTGCGGGCGTCGAATTTGGCGCCATGTCCGGCCCGGCGATCGATGCGCGCGGGGCGCTGGCGGGGTTACAACTCCATTTGGGTGGCAATCACGCTGGCGGCGTCCCGATGCTTTCTGCCAAGACCAAGGCCTTGGTGGAGGGACGGCGGGATGAGCGTCAATGTGGCGGAATTGCCGGGGCTGGATTGGCCGCGTGTCGGCCTGTTGCCGGTGGTGGACGCCGCTGAACAGGCGTTGACAACGGGGCGCGGCTTTTCGCTGATCCGGCTGGGCGATGGCGAAGGCGCGATGTTGAGCCACGCAGCGCCGTGCATGGCGGAGGATGTCGCCTTTTGCCTGCGCATCTGGTTTGGGGATCAGGTGGTGGTCGATGCGGACCGGCGCGCCATGGTGCTGGGGCTGGAACGCGCGATGCGAGAGGCCGATGTTCTGGGTCTGCCCCGGCGGCGTCAGTTAAAGGTGGCGATGCGCTATCACGAGGTCTTTGCCAATCTGGAGCGTGTTTTGGGCGCACGGCGGCCGGTGATCGGTGACATGGCGTTGCATTTCTATCTGCAATGGTCGGGCGCTTTGGGTTATCTTGTGCGCCGTGCGCGGCGGTTGGTCCTGATCGGATGCCGCGATGTGGCGGGCGTTTTTGCCGCGCATTTCGACGTTCCGGTGACGCAATGGCTGGTGCGCGGTGAAGCGAAATTCCCCGGATCGGTTGAGGAACCCCATTGGTCAACTGGATATGCGCGGATGATGGCGCGTATGGATGATGTGGGGCCGGGCGATCTGGTGCTGGTCGGGGCGGGGATTTTGGGCAAGGCCTATGTCGCGGCGGCGGCGCGGCGGGGGGCAACCGCCATCGATATCGGCAGCGTGTTCGACGGATGGGCGGGCGTCATCAGCCGCGAAGGGCGGATCGGCCATGGTCCCGAATTTTCCATAGAGCATCTGGCCCAGACCGATGCGGAGGGGCAGGCCATGCGCGCAAGGTTGGATGCCATATTGCGCGTGACGGATATCACCGATGGCACGATTTGATATTCGGGAATTGGCACGTGAACGGATGGTGCCATCATCAATTCTAAATTTATGATTACAAACGGTTAATTAATGTCATTTCGGGATGTTTGCGTAATCGTCGCCGAAATGGATTGAGCCTTTGTTGCGCAGCGGCAGGCCAGAACTTAGCCCAAGGAGAGGATGGGATTTGGGGGGCGGCATGCACGCCATCCCGTCCCGCAACATCGTGGGCCGGTCATGACCAAGTCGGACCGCCCAAGGGGCAGGGTACGGAGGAACATGACCACGCAAAGCTCTGGCGAAATGGCGCCGCGTCCATCCATCGCTCGGTCTGATGCGCCCTTGATCGCCCATGGCGGTTCGGTGCGGCTGGTGGGACAGGGTGTTCGTCCGATGGCCTTGCTGGTGCTGGGCATGCATCGTTCGGGGACCAGCGCGCTGACGCGGGTTTTTTCACTGTTGGGTGCCGGTTTGCCCGAAACCCTGATCGGGGCCAATTCGACCAACCCGACCGGCCATTGGGAATCCGACGCGGTGCGGGCGTTCAATGATGCGGCGCTGGCGGCGGCGGGTACGGAATGGTTCGACTGGCTGCCGGTGAATGAAGGGTGGGCGCGGTCGCTGGCCTATCATGGACAGGTTGATCGGGCGCGTGATGTGCTGCGCGCCGAATTTGGCGATGCGCCGCTCTTTGCGCTGAAGGATCCGCGGATTTGTCGTTTGGCCGGTTTCTGGCTGGACGTTCTGGATGCCGAAGGGATTGATCCGGCCATTGTCATGCCTTTGCGCAATCCGTTGGAGGTGGCCGAATCCCTGTCGCGCCGGGATGGGGTGGATACGCAGATCGCGCTCCTGGTCTGGCTACGCCATGTGCTGGAGGCGGAACGGGCGACCCGTGGACGCGCGCGCATGGTGGTCAGCTATGAACAGGTTCTGGACCAATGGGCCGGGGTGGCCGACCGTGCAGCGCGTGAATTGGGGGTTGTGTGGCCGCGATCTGCGTTGGGGATCAGCGAGGAGGTGGAGGGATTCCTCTCGCATGATCTGCGCCATCATCGCCGTTCGGATCGGGCGGTGGTGGACAATCCGCTGATGTCGGGTTGGGTGCGGCGGACCTATGCTCTGCTGCTTGGATGGGCCGAGGGGGCGGAGAAGGCGTCAGATTACGCCGAACTGGATGCAATCCGCGCCGCGCTGGATGAAGCAGGGCCGAGTTTTGCGCGCCCCTTGCGCAGGATTGTTCAGCAGCAACAGCAATTGGCCGACCTGGCCCATCAGCGCGCGGCGTTGGAAGGCCGGATTGAGACGCTGGCGGTAGAATTGGCGCAGAGCCAGCAGTCGCGGCAGGCCGCCGACGATGGGCTGGCCGATGTGGCCCGCGCCTATCAGGCGGCGCAGGCGCGATTGGATGAAATGGCCGCAGACGCCTATCGCGGGGGGGAGGAACGGGCGGCGCTGGAAGGCGAATTGACCCAGTTGCGGGCGCAGGCGCAATTCATGGAGCAGCGTGCGCAGGAGGCACAGGCACGCCTTGCCGCCGGTGAGCAGGAGGCCGAGCAATTGCGTGCCGCGCTGAACGCGCACCAGCACCGCAGCGCCGAATTGGAAAGCGCGCTGATCCAGCGTCAGGAAGAGATCGAGCAGGCTTGGGCCAATCTGGAACGCGCAAATGCCGAAATTGGCGCGCGTGATGAGGAATTGAGCCAGGCACGCGCATTAGGCGAGATTTTGGCCGAAAGTGTCGAGCGGGAGCGCCGCCGCAATGTTGAATTGAGCGAGGGCTTGCAGCAGGCGCACGCGCATCAGGCGACCATGGCCGGACAACTGGAGGCAGAGCGCGCGGCGTTGCAGGAACAGGCTGCGACTCTGCGCGGCGCGATGGAGCAGATCGGCGATATGGCCGAGACGCTGACGGCCTTGCGCGGCGGGTACGCGGATGCGGTTGAGGCTCTGGGACAGGCGCGCGCGGGCAACGAGGCCTTGAGTGAGGAAATGCGCGAACGCCATGTCGCCGCCATGCGCCAACAGGCGGAATCGGCGCGCGAAATCGCCACATTGTCCAAATTGTTGCAGGATGCCGAAGGTGAATTGGCGCAGGCGCAGCAACACCGGATTGCTACAGCCGCCGATGTCACCGTCTGGCAAGGGCGGTTACACGAGGTCGAGCAGGCCCGCGCCTATATGGCCATAAGGCATCAGGAAGCCGAGCAGCAATGGGGCGAACAGGCGCGCCATTATGAAAGGCGGGTGGGCGAGCTGGAAATGAGCCGCAATGCGGCCGTCGAGGGCAATATGGCTCTGATGGCGGAAAAGACGCGGTTGGAACAGCAATTGAGCGAGCGGTTTGGCGAGTTGGCCTCGATGACGGGCCTGCTGTCCAGCGAAAGGGAGCGGGCGGAGCGCAGCAGCCAACATCTGGCTTGGTTGAGCGAAGTTTATCGAATGACCTCGCGGCGGCCCTGGTGGTGGGCCTTTATGCCCAAGGGGTGGCGGGGGCGTCAGATGGCACAGCGGTTGGTGCAGGCCGGTCTGTTTGATGGTGACGCCTATTTGGCGCGCTACCCCGACGTTTTGGCCCATGGGGTCGATCCTCTGCGCCATTACATCCAGTTCGGCATGGCCGAAGGCCGGGTGAAGGGGTGATGGCCATGGGGTTGCAGACACGCATTTCCGATCAGGAAATCGGCCAATTGCACCAGTCGGGCATTTTTGATGCCGCTTGGTACGCCAATCAATATGCCGATGTTGCCATGTCGGGTATGGACCCGGCCGAACATTACCTTTGGATCGGGCGCCGATTGGGGCGCAGGCCGGGACCGGCGGGCGGTTTGGCCGATACGGTGGCGGCGCAACCGGCGCGTCCGGTGCGGGCAAAGGGCAAGGTGGATTTGGGGTGGAATGATTTGCCCATCCACCCCGACCGGCCCAACCGATGGGTGCATAATACGGCGGCCATTGCCCGCAATCGGCCGCAGGATTTGCAACCCCTGACGCGCAGCTTCAACCCAACCTCGCTGAACATTCATTGGATCGTGCCCGATTTTGGCCCCGGCGGCGGCGGGCATATGTCGATCTTTCGCATGGTCCGCTATCTGGAAACATTCGGCCATCGCCAGACGATCTGGATCCAGAACCCCAGCGTCAGCCAGAGCGAGCGGCAGGCATGGGAGCATATTCGCGCGTGGTATCAACCGATTGACCGCGTGATCGTTCGTTTCCTTCCCGACGAGGTAGAGGGGATTTCGGGCGATCTGGTGATTGCCACGGATATGTGGACGACGTTCCTGGCATCGCAAATGACGATGATGAAGGAACGCTTCTATCTGGTTCAAGATTATGAGGCGCTGTTCCACACCCATGGCACGTTCACCTATGTGGCGGACATGACCTATCGCATGGGGTTCAAGGTTGTCTGTGCGGGCGCCTGGCTGAAATCGGTGTGCGAAGGGAAATATGGCCTTTGGACGCGGGCATGGGAATTGGCCTATGATCCGCTCTATTACTATCGCGGCGATGGGCCGCGGGTGGACCATGACCCGGTGCGGATCGCCTTTTACGCCCGCGCATCCACGCCGCGTCGCGCGGTGGAATTGGGCCGGGAGGCGCTGCTGATCCTGCATGATCGCGGGGTGCGGTTCCGGGTCGATCTGTTTGGTCAGGATGATCTGGGCGCGCCGCCACCCTATGAACATGTCAACCATGGCTTGCTCAGCCCGGCGCAATTGGGCGACCTTTATCGTTCGACCGACATTGGCATGGTGTTTTCGGCCAGCAATTACTCGCTGATCCCGATGGAGATGATGGCTTGCGGTTTGCCCGTCGTCGAATTGGACGCGGAAAGCACGCGGGCGGTGTTTCCGGAAGGATCGGTCGCCTTTGCCCCGCCCACGCCGCATGAGATGGCCGATGTGTTGCAACGCGTGATCGAAAGTGCGGAGGAGCGCGAGCGATTGCGCCGTGGCGGCGCGGCCTATGTCGCGGGGTTGAGTTGGGAAAAGAGCGCACGGGCGCTGGAGGCTGGCCTGATCGAGGGGCTGAGCCAGAGCAATGAGCCGGTGACGCCGCGCGAATTGTTCACCACGGCGCAGTATCAGCATAAGGCCGCCGTCATCATTCCGACATGGAATGGCGGCGATCTGTTTCGCGGCGTGCTTCAGGCTCTGGTCGATCAGAAGACCGATTGGGCCTTTGACGTGATGGTGGTGGACAGCGGTTCAACCGACAATACGCTGGACATTATCCGCGACTTTGCCGACCGGGGCGTGCGTTTGCATCAGATCCCCAACAGCGAATTTTCGCATGGGCGGACGCGCAATCTGGCCATTTCGCTGACCAATGCCGAATTTGTGGCGGTGTTGACCCAGGATGCCACGCCCGCCAATCCCAATTGGCTGGCCAATATGATCCAGGCCTTTGACAAGGGCGATCAGGTGGCGGGCGTGTTCGGCGGGCACCTGACCTATCCCGAGGCGACGGCATTTGTGCGCAATGGTCAGGATGGCCATTTCGCCCATTTCAACAATCTGCCCCATGTCGCGCAATGGGGCGTGACTCCACCGGGCATGGAATGGGGCAGCCTGCAATGGCAGCAATGGCTGCATTATTATTCCGACAACAATTCGGCCATGCGCCGCTGTGTCTGGGACAAGATACCCTATCCCGACATTCCGTGGGGTGAGGATCAGGTCTGGGCGTGGGAGATCATCAAGCAGGGCTATCAAAAGGCCTATGCCGATGATGCCTTTGTCATCCATTCGCACAATATGACCGAGGCGGGGCAGGATAAGGTGTCGCGGATCGAGGGCGATTTCTGGCTGCGCTATTTCAACTATCGCTTTGAAACGACGCCCGATGCGGTGCGGGCCAGCGTGGACTATCTCAACCAACGCGACGCCGCCGTTCCGGGCATCGCGCCCGATGTTCTGGCCCATCAACAGGTGCTGAACCGCGCCTCGGTTTGCGGGCGTTATCGCGGCCAGTTCGATCTGGTCGAGCAATGGCGGGCCAAGTGGTCGTAAGCCGCGCAGGAGACGTGATTTGAAAATCCTATCTGCCCCCTGGCTCCGGCGCCAGCGCTGGATCGTGCCGATGGTGCTGCTGCCCACGCTGGCCACGGCGGCCTATGAGGGATTGTTCGCGTCCGACATCTATGTTTCGGAAAGCCGGTTTGTCATCAAGGCGCCCGCGCAGAAATCGGCGCAGGTTTCCACACTGGCCAACCTGATCCAGACCACCGGCCTGTCGGGCGGGCAGGAGCAGGCCAATGAGGTGATGGACTATATCCGATCACGCTCGGCCCTGGCGGCGGTGAACAAGGGCGGGGCGGTGGAGGCGATGTTTGCCCGGCCCGATGTGGACGCGCTGTCGCGCTATCCCGGCGTGATGCAGGATAAGGGGCAGGAACGCCTGTTCCGCTACTATTCCAAAATGGTCGACGTCGGGTTGGACCATGAAACGGGTTTGGTGGTGCTGAAGGTGAAGGCCTTTCGGGGCGAGGATGCCTTTACCCTGAACGAGCGATTGCTGGGGCTGGGCGAGGATCTGGTCAATGTCCTGAACGAAAGGGCGGAGGGCAAACAGGTGGCCGAGGCGGAACGCCGGGTGGCGCAGGCCGAGGCGCGGGTGCAGAAAGCGCGGCTGGCGCTGGGCGCCTATCGCAACCACGAGGCCTTGATCGATCCGGCGCGTCAGGCGCAAGGGGCGTTGGAAGTCGCCAACCGCCTGATCGCGGAACAGGCCGCCGCACAGGCGCAATTGGAACAGATGCGCGAGGCCACGCCCCGCAATCCGGCCATCCCCGCGATGCAGGAAAAGATCGCCGCGATTGGCCGCGCCATCGCCGGTCAGAATGGTCGGGTGGTCGGGACATCAACCGGCATTGCGTCCAAAATGGCGGGCTATGAACGGTTGGAGCAGGAGCAGGCCTTTGCCGCCCAGAACCTCAACGCCGCCAATGCCGCGCTGGAAATGGCGCGGGGCGAAACCTTGCGCCAGCAATATTACCTTGAACGTGTGGTCGATCCCGCACGGCCCGATGAACCGGCGCTGCCCCATCGGCTCAAGATCATCCTGACGGTGCTGGGCGCGACGCTGTGCTTCTATTTTGTGGCGTGGATGTTTGTCGTCGGCATCCTTGAACACGCGCCGGAGGATTGATCCATGGCCTCATTGGCACAGGGTTGGCGCATTCAGACGCGGGTGATTCAGGCGTTGATCATCCGCGAATTGACCACCCGGTTTGGGCGGGAAAACATCGGCTTTCTCTGGGTCATGGCCGAACCTCTGCTCTTTGCGGTGCTGGTCGGCCTGCTCTGGCGCTTTGAAAAGGGGCCGCAGGAGCATGGCATCAACATCATCGCCTTCGTCGCCTCGGGCTATTTGCCGCTGGTGATGTTCCGCAGCACGGTCAGCCGGGCGGTCGGCAGTTTTACCGCCAATTCCAGCCTGATGTATCACCGCCAGATCAAGATTCTCGACCTGATCCTTGTCCGGTTTCTGGTCGAAATGATCGGGCACATGATGGCCTATATGTTCATTGGCACGGTTCTTTTCGCGCTGGGACAATTCCCGGTGCCCGCTGATCTGGGCTATTTGCTGATGGGCTGGTTCTATTATGCCCTGTTTACGCTTTCGGTCGCGCTGGTGGTCGCGCCTCTGTCGGAAATGTCGGATGTGCTGGAAAAATTCATGCCCGTGACGACCTATCTGATGGTGCCGTTTTCCGGCGCTTTTTTCATGGTTGAATGGTTGGAACCCCATGTCGGACAGGCCGTTTTGTGGGCGCCACCGGTGCATGGCATGGAAATGATGCGCTATGGCGTGTTTGGCGATGCGGTCTTTCCGCATTTCGACTGGACCTATCCTTTGGCCGTTTGCCTGCCGACCATGATGGTGGGTTTGATGTTGTGCCGTCGCCTTCGTCGCAAAATGGTGGTCGAATGATTACCTGTGATCGCCTCTATAAGGATTATCCTTTGGGCCATGGGACCAAACATGTTCTGCGCGGGCTGGATCTGAACATCGGCCGGGGTGAGAAGGTGGGGGTTCTGGGGCGCAATGGGACGGGCAAAACCACGCTGATCAAATTGCTGGGCGGCGTGGAAATGCCGACATCAGGGCGCATCGCGCGCAAGATGACCGTGTCCTGGCCACTGGGCTTTGGCGGCGGGTTTCAGGGCAGCCTGACCGGCTATGACAATGCCCGCTTCATTGCCCGCATCTATGGACAGGAATATCGCGATATTCGCGAATTTATTGAGGATTTTACCGAGCTTGGGCGCCAGCTGACCATGCCGGTCAAGACTTATTCATCGGGGATGAAGGCCCGCCTTGCCTTTGCGCTGAGCTTGGCCATCGAATTTGACTGTTATCTGATCGACGAAGTTATTCTGGTTGGTGATCAGAATTTTCAACGCAAATGCCATGACGAGCTTTTCGTCAAACGGGCGGACCGCGCCTTGGTGCTGGCTTCTCACAGCTCTGATACCATCCGGGAATATTGTGATCGCGCGCTTGTGCTGCACGGTGGCCAAGGGCGCATCTATCACGATGTCGATGAAGCGCTGGGCATCTATTCCCAGCTTTAGGCTCTATGCCTTCCGGGCGGATTGTTGGCGTTTTCATGGGATACGAAAAAGGTCCGACTGGCCTGCACCAATCGGACCTTCTATCGCCCCCGTCAGGCGAATTCAGAACGAGTAATAGAATTCCCCGCTTTCGCTGATCCGCAGATTGCCGCCGCAATCGTGACGGCGCGGATCAAGGTAATGCGCGATCATCGAGGGGCGCGGATAGCCCGGATGGATCGGCGGCAGCCCGCGATGCAGCAATCCGCCATGCCAGAACAGGACATCGCCCTTCTTGGCCATGAAAACCCGGCGTTCGGCGCCCATTTCATTGATTTTGCGGGCGACGGCCGGGTTCACATATTTTTCGGCATAGTGGGCCCAAAATTCCCATTTGCCTTCCGGATTATCCAGCACTTCCTGTTTCAGGTGCGGCGTAACCAGCCATTTGCGCATCCATGCCCATTTGTGCGATCCGGGCACGAATTCAAACGGCCCCATATCCGTGGTGACATCATCCAACGCGATCCATGCGGCCACGCCCGACGCCATGACGGTGCGCGCGTACATGTAATCATCCTGATGCCATCCGCGGTCCGTGCTGGTAAAACCGGACAGATTGAAGTGGACCCCGATGCGATAGCCGATGGTCTGCTGAATCCGCTGCATCATGGGCTTGAACAGCACCAGATCGCGCACCGCGCGATGGTCGGAAAAGGGGTGGTTATTGGGCCATCCGCGATTTTCCAGCCCCATATCCTGACGAGCGGCCATATAGCGATCAACGACATCGGGATCGATGCCGTTGCGAAAGATGATATAGCCGTTGTCGCGCCAGAATTTCTGATCTTCGGTCAACGAGGGTTCGTGCACATTGATCCGGTCCAGCGGAGGCAGAAACGGATCATACACCGGATTGCCACGGATTTGTTGCGCCAATTCGTCATAAGTGGGCGGCGTCGAGAAATTATAGGCGTCAAGGTGCGAGAGCCGGATAATATAATTGCCAACGCGGTCATCCATACCCGGCGGGGTCGGCCGCACGACCTCTGCTGTTTCGTCGAGCAATTTTTGCATTGCCGGCGAAACATGCGACGGGGTATTGATCACATTGTCTTCAAGTAAAGCCATTATACAGCCTCTGCAAACCAGGTTTTATTTGCATCAGAGGCTATGGGAATGGCCTGATAGTTCAACGCCAGATAGGTCCGTTCCCGAACTGGCTATACCCCCAATCGGGCGACCTACAACGCGATGCGATAGGTTTCCGATGTCGGGTCCAGCGCGGGATGGTGCAGCGGATCGATATAGGATGCCGTGCCCCAGCGTTCCTGCAACAGGGCCAATTCACGGCGATAGCGTTCAATCTGGGTCGGGTGTGTGTCCCGCGCCCGGCTCTTGCTTTCATGATGGATCAACGTCGCGCGCGGTTCATAGATATTGTGATAGCCAGCCGCCTGTAATTTCATGCACAGGTCAACGTCATTGAACGCCACGGCAAAGCCGCTTTCGTCCAACCCGCCCACTTCCCAGAATTGTTCCTTGCCGACCAACAGGCACGCGCCCGTGACGGCCGACACGCGATGGGGCACATGGGCGCGCAGGAAATAGCCCGGATCGCTGTCTTTTTGAAACCGGTGGGCATGGCCTGCCGCCTGTCCCAGACCAATCACGACCCCGGCATGCTGGATCGTGCCATCGGGATAGAGCAATTTCGCGCCCACCGCCCCGACACCGGGCCGCACCGCCTGTCGCACCATGGCCGACAGCCAGTTTTCATCCGTGATCTCAATATCATTGTTAAGCAGGCACAGATAATCGCCCCGCGCCTCGCGCGCGCCAATATTGTTGAGCACCGACCAATTGAAAGGCGCATCGTGGCGGATCACCCGCACACGCGGATTGCCCGATACGCGGGCGAAATAATCCAAAGTCTCGCCCTCGACGCTGCCATTGTCGATGATCAGGATTTCGATGTTGCGATATCGGGTCGCGTTCAGCACGCCGGTCACGCATTTGCGCAAAAGCCGAACCTGATCGCGGGTCGGGATGATGATCGAAACCATAGGCCGCGTTTCGGGCAGGGGCCAGTCCACCGCCACCGTGCCATGCGGACCGATCCGGGTCGATGCCCCCTGACGCGACACGACATGCGCGACCGCCGCCGCCCTTGCGGCCAAAGCGTCTCCGTCGTTCTGTGGGGTGATCATGCGATGGGCAAGGACGCGCGGCACATGCACCACGCCATCATCCTTGGTCAGGCCCATCAGCAGGGCGTAAATGCCCGCCGCCGTCAGCGCAGGATGGATCGGCGATTGCGCCAGCGCCGCATCGCGCCGGATCATACAGGCCGATGACAGATAATCATGGGCCAGAAACAGGTCAGGGTTCCAGCGTGGCTTGAACCAGGGGTGGCTGCGCACGCCCTTGCGGTTGATGCGATCTTCGTCGCCGTAAAAGACCGTTGCGTCCGGTTGCGCCAACACGGCCTTTGCAAAATGATAAAGCGCATCAGGGGCCAAGGACGTACCGGCACCAAGCGGCAGGACATAGTCGCCGGTTGCGCATTCGATGCCCTGCATCAAAGCCTTGGCCGGATTGTCGGTGCGTCCGGGCAACAGCGCCAGGCGCGGCACCGCCGGCGTCCGTATCGGCATCGCCTCACGCGATTGGGCCAGAACCAGTTCCCATTCGCCATAGACCTGCGCCTCCAACGAGGCGAGCCGACGTTCGATATCGGCGGCGGTTTCGCCCGGAGCGTGATAAAGGACCACCGAAATGCGCGGGCGGTGCGGCCATTCGGGCCAATCCTGCGCCGCCTTGGCCACGCTTTGCGCCCGCTGCTCGATCAGGATGATCCAGTTGCGATAGGCGTCAGGGCCTTGTTCGATACAGGCCCGCAACCGATTCCGCGCACGCGCCTTCTTGCCGGTCAGGCGCCAATAGAGCGCTTCTGCAGCAAGTTTCGGGCGGCGTAGAGCCGTGTAGAACAAGAGTCTGTAAAAATTCAGCATTGCTCTATGGACAATATCCCTTTCCACAACCCTTGTTGCACTGCACAAGGTTGGACGCAAGCTTGAGAATTGTTAAAAGTTTCGGCAACTAATTGCAATTCATGGCGTTGACTTATCGCTTGGCTTATCATTTCGCCCCATTCTTCTGGTCTGTCGGGGGCCAGCAAGGTGCCCTTGCATATCCGGGCCGGATGCCATCCTTCGGCATAGATACCTGCGGCCCCCAAAATCGCGTGCTCGGTCAATTTGCTGGCCGAGCGGGCGCGGTCAAAGGCGGTTTGCGCCAAGGGATAAAGCGCCAGATGGAACCGGTTGCGCCCGATCCAGCGTTGATATTCCCGCCATGTCATCGGTTCGATCCGGCGGGCGCGGCTATGCTGCTCCAGACGCTCATCGATCCGCTGCGGCGAAAAATAAGTATAGGTGATGCGATCATCCCGCTCCAGAATATCCCGCATGATGGGGGCAATGGCCCTTAACGTCTCGCGATGGCTGGCGCTGCCCAATTGCACGATGCGTAAAGGGGCGCCGCGTTCAACTGCGGCAAAATGCGCAGTATCGGCGAAAGGTTGACGCCAGACCGGATCGATACGTTTTATCGGCCCGCCAAGGGTGTGATTGCGCGCCAGGCTTTGTGCCAAGGCGTCCGACGCGGCCAGAATGACATCGGCCCGCGCCAACAGATCGCGATGAAATTGACGGTCAAATTCGGCCAGTTTCATCCGGTATGGAGTGGGCAGCAGCGGGCATTGCATGCCGGCCGCCACATCATCATCGATCACATAGGCCAATTTGCCGCGCCAGGCCAAAGCCTCGCGCATCAATTGCGGCGTGTCGCGGCGCACCAGCACGAACCATTCGCCCGCGATAAAGGCATTGGCCCCGATGGCTCGGATGGGCTTCTTTCTCAGGCCAAAGCGCGCACGGACCCACGGCGCCATCGTGTTCAGGAAGTAGAGATCGGTTGTGGGCAGGCGCGTCATGATGCCAGCCAATTTTCACGTTCGGAACGGGCATGGATCAGAGCATCCTCGACCGTCCAAATCGTCCCGCCGCGCGGATCGACATAGCGGGTGCATGTGACAAGGGCCGCATGGGCCAAATCCTCGATCCTTGCCGCCCCGCGTCGATCCGGCGGGGGCAGAGCGTCCTGTGTCAGGCCCCATCCGGCATAAAAGGGCATGCCGAAACAGCGAACCGGCCGCCCATGCAGCAGCGCCTCAAACCCGATCAGCGAGGTGACGCAATACACCGCACTTGCGTTTCGGATCAGTCGTACCGGATGGCAACCATCGGCGATCAGCTGGATTCGTGGATGACGCCATGCCTGCGCCGAAAGCCATCCCGATTTGCGATGGGTCAGCACGTCGGGATGCACTTTGACCAGCACGCGGTGGTCGGGCCATTCGATCAGCGCAGCCTCCAGCATGGCGGTAAAACTGGCCGCGTCCGCCATGCCCATCGTCACCGACAGATCGCCATGGCACTGATCCGCCACCAGAACATAGCGTTCAGGCAGATCACCGGTGTAATCGCGGGCATGGTTATATTTCGACAGGCCGCTTTCCTGCCACAGCGTCATAATGGCACGGGCGCGAATTGCCTCATCCTCTGACGCGCCGTGGGCGATGGCTGTCTCGATCCTGCTGGACGTTGTGGCGTCATAATAACACCCCCGATCATCGAGGATCAGCGACAAGGGCGGGTCATGACGTTGGATTGAGCGCAAAAACCCATCTTCGAGCAAGACGAAAGGGCGTCGCATCCACCGCGCCGCCGCCACCGCACGCCGTCCCGACGCTTTACGCCCCCACCCGACCATGGCGCGGGGGTGATCCTTCAGAAAGGCATCAATATGCGGAATGCGGCCAATCGCGCGATTGGTGGTGATGGCCATGGGCTTGCTCTCAATCAGCATCTGTTTGATCCTGATTAGGCCCGTTCAGGTATGATGAGTATTCAGGATTGATCCGTAATGCACCTTATATGGCGCTAACTGTCCGTGCGATGGCGGGGGCGCCGATGGTATGCGCCAATTGCGTCGCGGATCGGTCCGCGCGCCATTGGGAGCAGGATCAGCATGCGCAAAATCGGGTTCAGACAAATCGCCATGGCCTTGCCCATGATGCTCTGCGCCTGTGCCAGCCTGCCGGTCAGCGGGCCGACCGGAAATCAGGTGATAAAGGCACCGGACGGACCGGGTTTTCGCATCGTTGCGGTGGATTCGCTGGCCGCTTTGCCGGTTGCTCCGGTTTTGTCGGGCGTGCGGGGTGATGATGGCGCGCCGCCGCCCACCGATATGATCGGTCCGGGCGACTTGCTGGATATCCAGATTTATGAGGCAGGCGTCAGCCTGTTTGCCAGCACGCGCCCCGTCGGCGCGACCGCCACAGCGTCCAATGGCGCGGCGCAGGTTGAAAGGCTGCCTGTGACGCGGGTGGATGACAAAGGTGGGATTTTTGTCCCCTTTGCCGGACGGGTTCAGGCGCAAGGACTGACATCGACGCAATTGGCCGGCGCAATCCGCGCGGCGCTGAGGGGCCTGTCGCAAAATCCGCAGGTGGTGGTGGGCATCACTCAATCGGTGACCAACAGCGTGATCCTTGGCGGCGAAGTGGCGCGGCCGGGGCGGCTGGTTTTGACCAGCAACCGCGAGACATTGCCCGAAGTCATCGCCCTGTCCGGGGGCTATCGGGGCGAGGCAAAGGACCTGGCCGTACAGGTGACACGTGGCGGCGCGGCGCAGGAATTCCGTCTGGCCGACGCGATGCAGGGCGCGGCGCGCGATTGGCGCATCCGCCCCGGTGATCGGATCGAGGTGGTCAAGAAGCCGCAGACCTTTGCCGTGCTTGGCGCGGCGGGCCGGGTTGAACAATTGCCCTTTTCCGCCCCTGCGGCCAGCCTGGCCGAGGCATTATCGGCGGCGGGCGGGCCAAACCCCAATCTGGGTGATGCCAAGGCGGTCTTTGTGTTCCGGTTTGAAGGCAATGATGGGCCCACCGTCTATCACATCAACATGATGAATCCGGGCAGCGTGTTTCTGGCTCAACGCTTTGCCATGCGGGACAAGGATGTTCTCTATATCGGCAATGCTGCGGCCAATCAGCCCAGCAAGCTGATCCAGCTGGTCAGCCAGTTGTTCAGCCCGATTGTCGCGGTTCAGGGAACCTTGGTGAATACGGGCGTGATCAAATAGCGGGCGGGGGCGGCCAATTCCGCCCTCTAATCCGCCAGCAACCGATCCGCCGCGTTGGCCACCAAAATTTGCGTGGCCGATTCACTGGCCAACCCGCCGCGCACCAGACAGTGCCGATGCAATACGCGGCAAAAGGCGTCATATAAAACCGGGTCAGGCGGCATAGGTGCGTCCCAGAATTGCGCCAGCGGACGTTGGTCGGTGATGCCGGGAATCGCATAGATGGCACAGCCCAGCGCCTTGACCGGAATCCCGCCCGCCAGCGCAAATGTGGCCGAGGTTGAATTTACCACCACGATCCCCCGACTGCCGCGCGCCAGTGTGTTGAGATCGCCGCCCGCCAGATGGATCAACCGATCCCCAAGGCCCAGTTCCCGTGCCCGATCGCGGACATAGCGCCCCCATCCACCCAATGTGGAATCAAGGGGGTGTTCCTTGATCACCAAACTGGCGTCGGCCGGGGCGTGGGCGGCAAAGCTGGCCAGCACATAGTCGGCGGCCTGTTTCATCGAAGAAAAGGGCGAGTGGACGCGGATCTGATAATCCGATGAAAGTTGCAGCGGGAACAGGAAATAGCTGCGCCCCTCAATCACTTTGAGCGCCGCCTCTGCTTTGGCCGCCTGTGCCCCACGCGTCAGATATTTTGCGCCCCAGCGCAGCCCCTCCATGACGATAGAGCCGGGCCGGTGCGAGGAATAGAAGGGATAGCGCAGCCCTATTTGGCCCAGCACCATATGGCCGAAATAGCCCCATGTGTCGCGTACGCGTCGTCGCATAGAGGCGCCAATGGGGGGCAGGTTGGGGGGCTTGGGCAAGCCGCGCGCCGCGGCCAGAATATCCTCTGGACGGCGGGGCAGAGGGGAGTGGCCATTCACACCGTCCCGTTCCAGCGTTAGCCAGTTCGGGCGGATATAGCCTTCTTCAAAAACGTGGATGCGAACGCCCGACAGGCGGGCCATTTGGTGGGCGGCCATGTGCAAGGGGCGGCAATCCCCAAAAAGGACCAAATCGGTGATGTTTGAATGCCGCAGATACCGGTCGATGAACAAGGGCCACCGCCCAAGGGTGCCGCGATAACAAATTGCGGGGTGGACGCCCGAACGGTCGGATATGGGGCTGGGCCAATCATGTTCATCCCCACCGTTCAAGTGGATGCGTCGCACCTCGTGCCCGCGCCGGGCCAGCGCTTGCGCCAATTGGTAAAAGAAGGGGCCGGGCGGGCCCTGCAAAAACAGGAAGCGGCGGGTCGCGGGAATCGAGATCCGCGCCATCTGTCGATTTCGCTCATGCAACTGTTGCTGGTCAGACTTTGTGCTGGCGGCGCTTGTTTCATGCGCGCCGATAAAGGGCGGTTCGACATAGCGAAAAAGGGGCGGATCCCGCGTCGCCTCATCTTGGCCTTGGTTTTGATACGGGTGTTGCATGTCCCCACCGATGGCTGAATTCTGCGACTCTGTGCCTATGGATCAGCCCTAGCATGGACGGTCAAAGTTGCTCATCCCCAACACCTCCGAATCGGCGTGAATGGCAAATGGAGATGGCGGCGGCGGACAGACGTGGGCGTGAAATGTTATGGGGGGAAAGCGCTTGAGGATTGTGCAAGCAGTCTATGACGAAAGTTGGACGATATGGTTCGTTGCGCGTTGAAAAACGCCTGTATCGGCAAGACTGCGGCAGGTTGGTTTGCCGTTGCATCGAACGCAAGATGGGCCTTCGTGGCTGAGTGAGGGAAGCGTCATGATTAAATGTTTTGATGAGAATTCTTAAAGAATTAACGGGAATACGACGCGAAAAATTGGGTAATTCTTACCAGGCGCGCATGGGGTGTTGCGCAAAATGACATTGCGCCTTTGGGCGAGGTGGAAAGATGGAAGTAATATTAGTATTGCCATATATAATGTGACCTCGCGACGAATCCTGAAACTGCGCTGCGAAATGCAACGGATCATCCATTGCTGATGGTCGTACCCGCTGTAAATTATTGCGCAGGCTTGTTAATCGATGGGCGGTCAGGTGAAATGCGATAAGCCTTCCTTGTGCACAATATCGGTGGATTTGCTTGCGATCATGTGGCACTCACCCAGCAGGTTATCTAGGTTATAGTGGTGAAGGGGCAGCATGCAGAAGATTACGCCGGTTATCCTGTGCGGTGGTAGCGGGACTCGCCTGTGGCCGCGCAGCAGGGCGGTGAAGCCCAAGCCGTTTCTGCCGCTTGTTGGGGACAAGACCTTGTTTGAGCAAGGTATTTCCCGTGCAAATGACCGTACCGTATTCGATGCACCGATGATTGTTACTGGCTCCAAACATCTGGGCCATGTCGAAAGTCAGTTGGGCGAGGCGCCCGACGCCCGGATCATGGTCGAACCTTCGGCGCGCAATACGGCGGCGGCGATCGCGCTGGCTGCGCTGTCAATGGACGAGGATGCGATCATGCTGGTATGTCCCAGCGATCACCATATTGGTGATCCGGCGGGCTTTGTGTCTGCCGCGCAGGCTGCTGGCCGCCTGGCCGAAGAAGGTTGGCTGGTGGCGTTTGGCATTACCGCCACGGCGCCCGAAACCGGCTTTGGCTATGTAAAGCGTGGCGAACCGATTGGCGCCGATGGGTTCAAGGTCGACCGTTTCGTTGAAAAGCCGAATATCGAGCGGGCCATGGAATTTCTTGCCGATGGTTCCTATTCGTGGAACGGCGGGATTTTTGCCATGCGTGCCGGCAATTTCCTCAAGGAACTGGGCCAGTTTCGTCCTGCGATCCTTGAAGGCGTACGCGATGCGGTGGCCAAGGGCGTGGTGGATGGCCAGCGTTTCTATCCTGACGCGGCCATTTTCAATGCCGTAGAAAGCGATTCCATCGATTATGCGGTGATGGAAAAGACGGAACGCGCTGCCGTCGTTCCGGCCAACATGGCGTGGTCGGACATCGGTAACTGGCACGCTTTGTGGGAAGCGCGCGAAAAGGATGAGGCCGGCAATTGTGTCGTCGGCAATGCGGAACTTGTCGGCTGCCGCAACGTTCTGGTGGAAAGCGACGGGCCCAAGGTTTCGGTGATCGGGCTTGAGGAGGTCATGGTTGTGGTCGATGGCAACGATGTAATGATCACCAGCGTTCCTGGCGCACAGAAGGTTGGCAAGCTTTTCGGAGCGGCCAATCAATAACAGTGCGAATATGGAGGCGGGTTTGAGCGAGGTTCTGCTGCCGATCCGGCAGGTGGAAAAGCCTTGGGGTTGCGATGTTTTGCCGCAACCCTTTGTCGCGCCCGAAGGCTCGCGCATTGGCGAGATCTGGTTCGAGCCGCCTTCTGAAATTCCTGAATTGCTGGTGAAATACATTTTTGCCAACGACAAATTGTCGGTTCAGGTTCACCCCAGCGACACCCAAACCCTTGCCCAGGGCATTGGCCGTCAGGGCAAGGAGGAATGCTGGCTGGTCATTTCGGCGCAGGATGACGCGCGCCTTGGCATCGGCTTTCACGAATCGGTGGATACCGATACCTTGCGCGAGGCCGCGCTGGATGGCCGGATCGAGGATATGTTGGTCTGGCACAAGGTCAGGCCGGGCGATTTCTTCTACATTCCGGCCAATACGGTGCATGCCATCGGCGCGGGCGTGGGCGTTATCGAGATTCAGCAGAACAGCGACATCACCTATCGCCTGTTCGATTATGGCCGCCCGCGTGAATTGCACCTCGACGCTGGGCTCGCGGTGTCGCGCGGTGAGGTCTATGACCTGACGCGCTGGCACAAGCATTTGCCTGCTACTGGCACTGTGCCTTTGGTGGACGGGCCGTATTTCCGGCTGGACCGGATCAACGGGGTGGCCGATCCGGAATTGCTGGAACGCTATCCCGAAGGCCCGCTGGTTGTGGTCCCGATGAAGGGGTTGGTCATGGTCCGCGGGCAGGAAGTGCCGGCCGGAGCTTGCGCCAAAGCGGCCGGATTGGAGGAGATTAGCTGGGAAAGCGATGCTCTTTGGCTCGTCGCCAAGGCTCTGTAAGCGTAAGCGTGTAGGTCTGAAGGGCGGTTGGCCCGCCTTGCCTTCGTCCCGGTTTGACGGCGAAGGCGCCACCCGAAGGGTTGCCGGACCACATGAACGATACTGTATTCCCGCGTAATTTTGTCAGGCCGCCCAAGGATGCGTCGCCCCAGGATCGCGGGCGCGCCATCATTGCCAAGGAGGCTGAGGCGCTGCGCCATCTTGCCGATGGGTTGGATGATGAATTTTGCCGGGCCTGCCTGTTGATTGCCCATGCGCGTCGGCGATTGGTCGTATCGGGCATGGGGAAATCGGGCCATATTGGACGTAAGATTGCGGCCTCTTTTTCGGCGACCGGCACGCCCGCCCTGTTCCTCCATCCGGCCGAGGCGTCGCATGGTGATTTGGGCATGATGATGGCGGGGGATGTCCTGCTGGTTCTGTCCAATTCGGGCAATACCGGGGAATTGGCGCCCGTCATGCGCCGCGCGCGTGAATTGGGTGTGTTGATCATCGGGATGGTGGCCCGCGCACAATCCATGGTGGGCGAAATGGCCGATATCCTGCTGCTCCTGCCCGACTTGCCAGAGGCGTGTGAGGACAGTTTTGCCCCTACAACCTCGACTGTGATGCAACTGGCTCTGGGCGATGCGCTGGCGCTGTGCGTGATGGAGGAGCGCGGGATCAACCGGCGAGAGATCAGGGCGCTGCACCCTGGTGGCGCAATCGGTTCACGCCTGACCCCGGTGAGCGAGGTAATGGAGGGGGCGCAGCTGCCCTTGGTACGGCCCGATGCGGCGATGCGCGATGTCGTGCCGGTGATTTCCGACCATCGGTTTGGTCTTGTCGGCGTGGTGGATGATGGGCAGCGATTGCTGGGCGTCATTTCGGACGGCGATTTGCGGCGCCATTTTCATAAATTATCCGAAGCAACGGCGGGCGATGTCATGACGCGCCAGCCGCGATCGCTGTATGGCGACATGGTGGCGGTCGATGCGCTGCGCTTTATGAATGAAGCGCAGATTACCGCGGCCTTTGTGGTCGATCCGCTGGACAAGGCTGGGGCAATTCCCATTGGGATCGTCCATATGCATGACCTGTTGCGCATGGGTTTGGGGCAAGGTGGAGGGGAAGGCGCGTGACCCGCTTTGCGATTGTCATTCCGGCCCGTTACGAATCCACCCGCTATCCGGGGAAACCTTTGGCGATGCTGCGCGGGGCCGATGGCCGGGCGCGGCCTTTGATCGAAAGAAGCTGGCGCGCGGCCATGACGGTGCGGGCGCCGGGGCTGATCGGCGTTTGGGTGGCGACAGATGATGCGCGCATTGCCAAAGTTGCGCGTGATTTTGGGGCGCAGGTGGTGATGACCACTTCCGATTGCCGCAACGGAACGGAACGCTGTGCGCAGGCTATGGGGCAATTGCCCCCGGTCGATGTGGTGGTCAACCTTCAGGGGGATGCGCCTTTGACGCCTGCGGAATTGATCCCCGATCTGGTCAATGTTTTGGCCAGCCGTCCCGATGCCGCGATGGCCACGGCGGCGCTGCACACCAATGCGGGCACCTATGCCCATCTGGCGCGTGATGCGGCGGCGGGGCGCGTAGGGGGCACCACGGTGGTGGCGGCACAGGACGGGCGGGCGATCTATTTTTCCAAGCGATTGCTGCCCTTCATTCCCGCCGATCATGCCGCGCCGCATGAGACGGTGCTGCTGCATCTGGGCCTTTACGCCTATCGGCCCGACGCGCTGCGCTGGTACGCCGCCCAGCCTGTCTCGCCGCTGGAGGCGTTGGAGGGGCTGGAGCAATTGCGCTTTTTGGAAGGCGCCGCGCCCATCATCGTGAGCCGCCATCCGGCACCGTCATGGGATTGTATTGAATTGAACAATCCGCAGGATGTGCCAGAAATTGAAGCCATTTTGGCGCATCGCGGTATCGACTGACGGGCTGGATCGGTTAAACGTGGACGCCATGTCACAAGAAAACACAACATCCGCTCTGGCTGCCAAATTTCCCAAGCGTGGGGAGGGTAAGCTGCGTCTGAATGAAAGCATCGTGTTCGCCAATGACCGGCCCTTTGTGCTGATTGGCGGGATGAATGTGATCGAGGATCGCGATCAATTGCTGCGCGTGGCGGACCATTTCGTCAGTGTGACGCAACGTTTGCGCATCCCTTTTGTCTTCAAGGCCAGTTTCGACAAGGCCAACCGTTCCTCGCTGCATTCGTTTCGCGGGCCGGGGCTGGAATGCGGGCTGACG
Organism: Novosphingobium sp. 550D; assembly: GCF_057401885.1. Classification (NCBI taxonomy): domain Bacteria; kingdom Pseudomonadati; phylum Pseudomonadota; class Alphaproteobacteria; order Sphingomonadales; family Sphingomonadaceae; genus Novosphingobium; species Novosphingobium sp. 550D. The sequence goes on from NZ_CM171613.1 coordinate 2,066,459, forward strand.
CTGTTGGAGGAGGTGCGCAAGGTGTTCGGCGTGCCGGTGTTGACCGATGTGCATGAACCGCATCAGGCCGCCGCCGTGGCGCAGGTGGCCGACATCCTGCAACTGCCCGCCTTTCTGGCGCGACAGAGCGATCTGGTCGAGGCGATTGCCAGCACGGGCGCGGTCATCAACGTGAAAAAGCCGCAATTTCTGGCGCCTCATGAAATGCGCCATATCATCAATAAATGCGAAGAAGCCGGGAATGCGCGCGTGCTGCTGTGTGAAAGGGGCACGTGTTTTGGATATAACAATCTGGTCGTCGATATGCTGGGCATGGATCAGATGAAGGATTACGCTCCGGTGATCTTTGATGTGACCCATGCGCTGCAACGCCCCGGAGGGCGTGCGGACAGCGCCGATGGCCGCGGTGCGCAGGTTGGGGCCTTGGCACGAGCCGGTATGGCCGTGGGCATCGCGGGCCTGTTTTTGGAGGCGCATCCTGATCCGGTCTCGGCCAAATGCGATGGGCCTTGCGCTTTGCCTTTGGCGGATCTGGAGCCTTTCCTGCGCGATATTCAGGCGGTTGATGATGCGGTGAAATTGCCGGCGGCCTGATGGCTTTTTTGCGCATCCCGCCCTTTCCGCGCCACCGCGCCGGGCCATTGCTGGCCCCCGGCACGGCGGAGGAGGATCCGCAACTGGTGGCGCAAGCCTTGGCTGAGGAACGCGTCGGCGGCGCGTTCTGGGCGCTGGACAATGACCCTTGGGCGGGGCGGGGCGATGCCGGGGAATGCGCCTTGGTGGACGCCCTGCGCAAAGGGCATGGGGCAGAGGCGATTATGGCGCAGGGCGTTCCGCATAGTCCTTTTACTGGCGCGCCGATGGGCTTTGTCGAAGCCGCGCGTTTGCTGGGGCAATGGCGCCGGATGATCGAGGATAATCGAAGGATTGTCGCCATTTTCGGCATTGCCGGGTGGAAGAAGGCGACGCTCGATGCGCTGCTCTGGAATGGGATGGATGTGGCCTATCGTCGCGACGGCGCGGGGTTGAAAATGGGCGATCACGCGCTGGCATGGGTCGCACGCTGCGGACGGGGGCTGGCACAGAACCTGTCCCGTCGCGGGGTCGTTCTGGGCGAGGTGGAGGATGGCTTTATCCGCTCGACGGGGCTTGGCGCAAATTGCGTGCCCCCGCTTTCGGTGATCGTGGATCCGACGGGTTCTTATATCGATCCGACGCGCGAAAATGGGCTGGAGGCGATGCTGGCGCGGGGCGGTTTTGCGCCGGACATTTTGGAGCGGGCGGCCCGTCTGCGCGCCAGCCTGATTGCCAAAGGGGTGAGTAAATATGGTGCGGGCGGGGGTGTTTCCCTGCCGCCGCGAACCCGCCGCCGTGTGCTGGTGACGGGACAGGTGGAGGATGATCGCGCGGTACTGCTGGGCGGGGCGGGGCGGGACAATCGCGCGTTGTTGATCCGGGCGAGGGAGATCGAACCGGAGGCGGAAATCCTCTATAAACCGCATCCCGATGTCGAGGCGGGCCATCGCAAGGGAGCGATCCCCGATGCCGAGGCTCTGCTCTATGCCGACAGGATCGAGCGAGAGGCGCCGATTGCCAGCCTGCTGGAACAGGTGGATGGTTTGCACGTCATTTCCTCTCTGGCGGGGTTTGAGGGCCTGTTGCGCGGGGTGGAGGTCGTCACTCACGGCCAGCCGTTTTACGCCGGATGGGGGCTGACCCGCGATCTGGCACCCGCTTTGCCGCGTCGTGGGCGGGTTTGCAGTCTTGATGAGCTGGTGGCCGCGACTTTGATCCTCTATCCGCGCTATTTCGACCCGGTCACGCGCCTGCCTTGCCCGGTGGAGATACTGGTCGAGCGTATGGCGCAGGGGCAGGCGCGGATCGGAGGGCCGCTGGTCTGGGCGCGGATGGTGCAGGGGCGAATGCGGCGCCTGTTGGGCCGACGCCGCGTGTTGTGATAGGATCGGGGCATGAGCCGGACCGCACGCCTATTTTTGATGCTTGTTGCGGCCGTAACCTTTGGCGGAGCGGCTCAGGCACGGCCCTCGGAACTGCTGCGCGGATATGCCAAATATCAGTTGCAGGTGGATGATTTCCGCTGGGCAGAGGCTGATCTTAATGGCGACGGGCGGTCCGAACAGTTCCTTTACGCAACCGGCCCCGATTGGTGCGGCAGCGGGGGATGCGCGCTGTTTGTGTTACAGTCCAGGGGGCTGGATTACGTGGTTCTGGCGCGTATTCCGGTGGTGCAGATGCCTGTGGGAATTCTGCCGGGGCGGCATCGGGCCTATCGCGATCTGGCCGTGGGGATTGGCGGCGGTGGGTGGAAATCGGGCGTAGTGGCGATGCGTTTTGACGGGCGGCGCTATCGCGGTAACCCGACCGTGATGCGGCCCATCGACTCAAAGGCGTCGGGCATGGTCGAATTGATCGGCCGGGAAGAGGCCGCAAAGCGGTAAAACCTGTCGTTAAAACTTACCAAACCTTCAAAACCCCCGGATTTATCCCCAGAATCACTGCGCCTTTGTCACGAAACGCTTGCTGCACGCCGATGGTGCGTTAGGAAGGTCGTCCGAATTGGCGGCTGTTTTGGTCGATTCCGGTCTATCCCGCCGGTTCGGGCCGGTTTTACGCTTGGGGCCTGCTTTTGGCCGCCACACAGTTTGGGAACAGAAACGCCATGAAAGCCACGATCGAACGCGCGACCCTGCTGCGTTGTTTGAGCCATGTGCAATCGGTGGTGGAACGGCGCAATACCATCCCCATCCTTTCCAACGTGCTGATCGAGGCCAGCAATGGCGGCTCGGTCCGCCTGATGGCCACCGACCTTGATCTTCAGGTTGTCGAGCATCTGCCCGCCGTCAGCGTCGAGGCACCCGGCGCGATCACCGTGTCGGCCCACCTGCTGTTCGACATTGCGCGCAAGCTGCCCGATGGTTCGCAGGTCTCGCTGCAAACCGCCGAGAACCGCCTTGTCATCAAGGCCGGGCGCAGCCGGTTCCAGTTGCCGACTTTGCCGCGCGACGATTTCCCCGTCATCATCGAGGGTGATCTGCCCACCAGTTTTGAAGTGCCCGCCGCCACGCTGGCCCAGCTGATCGATCGCACCCGCTTTGCCATCAGCACCGAGGAAACGCGGTATTACCTCAACGGCATCTTCCTGCATGTTACGGATGAAGAGTTGAAGGCGGCGGCCACCGATGGTCACCGTCTGGCGCGCTTTACCTTGGCCAAGCCCGAAGGCGCCGATGGCATGCCCGACGTGATCGTGCCACGCAAATGCGTTGCCGAACTGCGTAAACTGCTGGACGAACATGGCGAAAGCAATGTGATCGTCGATCTGTCGGCCAGCAAGATCCGCTTCTCGCTGGGCGGTGAAGAAGGCGTGGTGCTGACCAGCAAGCTGATCGACGGCACGTTCCCCGATTACAACCGCGTGATCCCGACCGGCAATGACAAGCTGCTGCGCCTCGATCCCAAGAGCTTTTATGAAGCGGTGGATCGCGTGGCGACGATTGCCACGGAAAAGACCCGTGCGGTGAAGATGGCGCTGGAAACCGACCGCGTGACGCTGTCCGTGACTTCGCCCGATAATGGCACGGCGGCTGAAGAGCTGCCCGCCGATTACGGTTCGACCGGCTTTGAGATCGGGTTCAACGCGACCTATTTGAAAGACATCCTGAACCAGATCGACGGCGACAATGTCGAACTCCACCTTGCCGACGCCGGCGCGCCGACCCTGATCCGCCAGAGCGACAAGAGCCCCGCGCTCTATGTTCTGATGCCGATGCGGGTGTGATCGGACGTTTGATTTTGAATTGAATATGGGGCGGGAAGGCTTTCGGGCGTTTCCGCCCCTTTTTTTGTTTTTGCCTCCGGCGGGCAAAGGGCGGGGGCCCTTTGCAATCCCGATATTGTCGGCGGGGCGCCATGGAGGCGGCGTTGTGGTTGGGGGTGGGAAGGACTGTTAAGCCGCTTCGCGGAAAGAAATGAGACGTTCCGGACACGGTGCTATTGCGGACGTTAAAGGCAGCTTTTAAGTCATGACCATGTCCAATTTATTGCGATGGATTTTGATAAGCTCTACGCTCGCGATCGTTGCAGTAATTGCTGTCAGCGGGATTTATTTTGTCTTACCGGTTCAGGCTCCGGTTACGAAGCCGACGATCGACTATATCGTGGTCGAAAAGCATCTCCATCTGATGCGGCTGTTCAATCGCGGCAGTGTTATCAGGACTTATCGGGTCGCACTCGGGCGAGGTGGCAAAGAGGCCAAATCCATGGCGGGAGACAACAAAGTTCCAGAAGGAATTTATCGGATTACTGGTCGAAATCCGCGAAGTGCCTTCCATCTTTCGTTGCGTGTTGGGTATCCAACTGAACAGCAGAGAAATGTTGCTCAGCGGCTTGGAGTTGATCCGGGCGGCGATGTCATGATCCATGGCATACGCAATGGCTTGGGCTGGCTTGGCGGGCTGCACAGAAAACTGGATTGGACGCGTGGGTGCATCGCGGTGACTGATGCTGAGATCGAAGAAATTTGGACGCTGGTTCCTGACGGCATCCAGATTGAGATCAGGGCCTGAAGTCCGCTCCCCCTGACTTTTCGGACATTCCCACGCCGCGAAGCGGCTTTAAATAGCAGCCATTCCGCACCCAAGCACAACATGGCAATTGACGCGCAACCAAGACAGTAACGGGATTGCAAAGGGACCAGTCCCTTTGCCCGCCGGAGGCAAATTTTAAACCCGCCACAACCGCTGCGGGGCAACACGCGGCACGGTGTTCTTGCGCGCGGCTTTGTCGGCATAGAGGCGGGCGTCGGCGGATTGGATGATGGCGGCGGGGCTGGCGCCTTCCAACGGGCCGATGGCGGTGCCGAAGCTGGCGCCGATGGAGACGATGCGATCGTTCCACACGATGGGGAGGGAGAGGCTCGCCCGGATCGCGGCAATTTCGCCCAGCGCCAGTTTCTGACCACGAGCTACGTCATAGAGCATGGCGAATTCGTCGCCGCCAAGCCGCGCCACGCATAGCGCGCGGGCGCCAAGTCGCTTCATTCGGCGGGCGGTTTCGGTCAGGATGGCGTCACCGGCCAGATGGCCATGCGTGTCATTGGCGATTTTCAACCCGTCCAGATCGGCCAGCACCAGCATGACGGGGCGGTCAAGGCGCAGGCGTTCCTCCAGCATGCGCATAAAGGCCAGCCGGTTATCCAGCCCCGTTAGCGGATCGGTCAGAGAAGCGCGGACTGCCTGATGCTTTTGTTCCAGCATGGCCAGCGTTTCCTTGAATTTGTCCAGCACGACATGGATTTGCATCGCCGTCATCAGGACCAGCATCAGGGCCAGGGCGCGCATCCCCCACGAATCATAGAGCGCCAGTTTGACGGCGATGGGGGCAATGGAGGCAACCATGCCCGCAATGGCCGCGCGCGGCACGCCCAGCAGGCATGATGCGCTGGTCAAGGCGGCGATGGCGATAAACACCGGCGCGACCATGCAATAATCATGCGTGGCGTGTGAAAAAGCATTGGCCGCCCACATGCCCGCCACCAACCCGACCGGCGCGGCCATGATGGCGGCGCGGCGCAAATGGCGATAGGCCTGTGCGCGGGGGATGTGTGGATGGCGGCGATGGCGCAGGCGATTACGGATCAGCACAAAAAGACAGGCCGCGGAGATGGCAAGCGCGGGGGGCCATTGTTCCCACAGCGGAAGATTGCCGCGCAGGGCCAGCGCCATGGCCAGCGAATGCACGCTGAGCAGCAGGCAGAGCCAGGGCAGGTGTGAACTGACTCGCTCATATTGCAGGTTGATCATCTCGCCGGCCACTTGCAGCGGGACGGGCGCCGTAAAGGGCGACAACATTCGCCGCCACCGCACACGTAAATGCATCAGCGGGGATTGTTGTGACTCATTCCGTTTCTTACCGGCCTGCAACTCGTCACTCCCCACCTCATTCTGTGGCGGCGAGTTATAGGGGCAAATGACTAATTCAGGGTTAAGCAAACAAGGATTTAGTGTTTTCCCGCCGCTGCAAGCATTTGATCAAAGGCCACGAATTTTTCCCTCGGGGCGCCATCGCGGGCGCGGGCAATTTCGGCCTCGTCAATTTTGCGCCAATCGCGAAAGGTGACGAAATCAAGCCCGCGCGCATGGGCCAAAGCTTCGAAACCGGCGCGGCCCTGTTTGGTGCTGTTGGGGGCGGCAAAATCTTCGCCGATGCGATCGATGATGGCGAAACCGTCCGGGCGGTTGGTGCCGATGGTGCCCGAAGGCCCGCGCCGGGCCCATCCGACACAATAAAGTCCGGGCAGGATTCGCCCTTCCTCGTTAGAGAATCGCCCCGCCGACGTGTCATAGGGCACACCCTCAATCGGGATGGTGCGATAACCGATGGCCGAAATGACCAGATCGGCAGGCACGCGATAGATTTCGCCCGTGCCCACCGCGCGGCCGTCGACCAGGGCGGTGCGTTCAACCTCGACCACCTCAACCTTGCCCGTGCCCAGCAAAGCTTTGGGCGCGGCGAAGAAGTCGAAGGTGATGGTGAAGGACTTTGCGCTAACTTGCTCGCCGGACATGGCGGCAAAGTTGCGCAAATGCTGAACCGATTTGCGAAGGCCCGGTTCCAGCGCGGCATCCTCGCTCTCCGCTGGCAAATCCGTGGGCGAAACATGCGGCCTTGCCCGCTCCAGATGGGCCAGTTCGCCCAGTTCCTTGGGCGTCATGGCAATTTGATGCGGTCCGCGCCGCCCCAAAATCGTGACATGCCGGATGCCCGATGTGGCCAGCGCGTCGAGCGCATGGGCGACAATATCCGATCCGGCAAACTCGCCCGGCACCTTGGCCAGAATGCGGGCAATATCGAGCGCGACATTGCCATTGCCGATGACGACGGCATGTTGCCCGGAAAAATCGGGGTTCAATTTGGCAAAATGGGGATGGCCATTATACCATCCGACAAAGCCCGCGCTGCCAAATACATTGCCTAGGTCGCCGCCGGGAATGTCCAATGCGCGGTCCGCCGGGGCGCCTGTGGCCAAGACCACGGCATCATAAAGGTTTTGCAATTCGCCAATCGAGATGTCGCGCCCCACCGCCACCTTGCCGATAAAGCGGACATTGGGGGCCTGAGCCACGGCATCATAGCGTTTTGCAACGCCCTTGATCGATTGATGGTCGGGGGCGACCCCGCTGCGGATCAGGCCAAAGGGCACCGGTTGCAAATCGAAAATATCGACATGGACATCATCGCCCCACCGTTTGAGAGCCGCCTCGGCTGTATAATATCCCGCAGGACCCGAACCGATAATGGCAAGATGCAGCATGAGCCTGATGCACTCCCTTTTTTTGGGGCGGACGCCGGGTGGCGCACGCCGATACTCTCCCGCTCTGGCCCGGTTGGTCCGGGCGCTGTCGCGTTTATTCTTATCACATACCTGTTTGCCGCCCATGGCAAGCCTTGATGCAGCCGGTCCGGGTTAAGCGGAGGCTTTGGTGCAGGAGCGGCTGCTCTGCATATGTCCTTAACGTGATTTAAAAGGCTTTCGCGCAATTTGCCGCCATGGATCCTCAATTTCCCACAGAGGCAAATCAGGCGTGACCAAATCGAATCGGGCGCAAGCCCTGCTGCGTAAAAATGAAACGCCCGCGCCGACCCCCGCGACCGAGCGGCGTCGCGCCAGCCTTCCGCCCGAAGCCGAAGGCGCGCCCGTCGATGTCACGCATCTGCGTCGGAAAAGCGACCCGGTGCGGCGCGAAAGTGAAGCCTATTTGGGATACTTCCTGATTTCCGAAGGCTGGTCGATGACGGCGATTGCCATGGGCATTGCGGTGCTGATGCTTTCGCTCAACCAGTTCCGTATGCCCAATCCTGAAATTCTGGGGCTACTGGTTACCGCGGTGGTCATGGTGGCCGCCGCGCGCCTTTTCGTGTCGTTTGAACGTACCAGTCGCCGCCCGCTGGGCTGGCGCATCGGGGCGATGACCGTGTCGGTTGTGGTGCCGATGATGCTGTTCGGTGCGGGGCTTGGCCTGTGGTACAAATCGGGCGCTTTGACCGAGCCGGTCTTGCTGATTGGTGCCTTGCTGGTCGTGGGTCTTGTCATGGCGGTCACGCTGTCGGGGCGGTTGTTCACGATGGTGGCGGCCAAATTGGCGCTGTGGACGCCCATCGCGCTGGAAATGGGGTCGGTCTATACGATCGTGACCTTGCTGTTGGGCGGGGCGATTGGTCTGGTGGCGGCCATGCGTCAGTTGGGCATCGACCGCGCTGGTCAGGCCGAACAGCGCGAAATGCGCCATGCCCAGATGCGGGCCGAAGAATTGCTGAATGAATTTGAAAAGACGGGCCAAGGCTGGTTCTGGGAGACTGATCGCAAGGGGGCGTTGACCTATGTGTCGCCTAATATCATCACCCTCTTGGGGCGTGAGGAAAGCGAACTGATCGGGCGCCCGCTGACCGAACTCTTTATCATGCAGGAGCAGGAACAAGCCGGTCAACGCAGTCTTCTGTTCCATCTCAATGCGCGTTCGGGCTTTACCGATCTGGCGCTGCGTGCGGCCAAGGATGGGGATGAACAGTGGTGGGCGGTCAATGGCCGCCCGGTCTATGACGCTTTCAACAATTTCCTGGGCTTTCGCGGTGCGGGCAGCGATCTGACCGAAAAGCGGCGCAGCGAACAGCATGCCACGCGCCTTGCCCATTTCGATTCGCTGACGGGTCTGGCCAACCGTTTCCAGATGAGCCAGACGCTGGAAAAGATCCTTTCCGCGCCCAAAGCTGACCATCGCGACTGCGCGGTGTTCCTGCTCGATCTGGACCGGTTCAAACAGGTCAATGACACGTTGGGCCATCCGGCGGGCGACGCCTTGCTGAAACAGGTGGCCCAGCGTTTGCTGCGCACGGTGGGCGAGGCGGGCCGGGTGGGCCGTCTGGGCGGGGATGAATTCAAGGTCATCCTGCCGGGGCGCACGCCGCGCGACAAATTGGCCCAATTGGCCACCAGCATCATCGAGAATCTCTCACAGCCCTATTCGATCGAAGGCGCGCGCGTGGTGATCGGCGCCAGCGTCGGCATCGCCATGGCCCCCGACGACGGCGTGACCAGCGAGGCGATCATCCGCAACGCCGACCTTGCGCTCTATGCGGCCAAGGATCGCGGGCGCGGTGTCTATCACTTCTATGACGAGGAATTGCATTCCGACGCCGAGGAGCGCCGCCAGCTTGAACATGATCTGCGCGATGCTTTGGCCCATGGTGGGCTGGAACTCTATTACCAACCGTCGGTCGCGCTCAGCCAGCAGAAGATCAGCGGGTTTGAGGCGCTGCTGCGGTGGAACCACCCGACGCTGGGCCGGCTGTCGCCCGCCAAATTTGTCGAGGTGGCCGAGGACACAGGCCTTATTACCCAGATCGGCGAATGGGCGCTGCGCACGGCCTGTCACGATCTGGCGCGCTGGCCGGAAAATGTGCGCGTGGCGGTCAATGTATCGCCCTTGCAATTTGCCAATCCGGCGCTGCCCACGATCATCACGCATGCCTTGGCGGCGGCGGGGGTCGATCCGGCGCGGCTGGAACTGGAAATCACCGAAAGCGTGTTTTTGAACGACAGCGCCAATACCGACGCGATGTTCACGGCATTGAAGCGGATCGGCGTGCGTCTGGCGCTGGACGATTTCGGCACCGGCTACTCCTCGCTCGGCTATCTGAAAAAGGCGCCTTTCGACAAGATCAAGATCGACCAGAGCTTTGTGCGCGGCGCCACCATGCCCGGCAGCCGTAATGGCGCGATCATCGCCTCCATCGTCAGCCTGGCCGATGCGCTGGGCATGGAGACGACGGCGGAGGGCGTGGAAACGCTCGACGAACTCGATCTGGTGCGCGAACTGGGTTGCAGCCACGTTCAGGGCTACATCTTCTCCAAACCCCTGCCGCGTGACGAGGCCGATATGCGGTTGAGCGAGGGCGGCACCATCGAAGCCCGCGGCCCCCGTTCGGCCCGCGCACCGCGCCGCACCATGTTGCGCAAGGTCATGCTGGAGGCGCAGGGGCGCCGATATACCGCCACGATCCGCAACATTTCGGAAAATGGCGCGATGTTCGAAGGTTTGATGGACGTGCCGATGGGCATGGAAATGCTGATCGAACTGTCCGATGAACTGAGCGTCGGCGCGACCGTCCGCTGGAGCCGCTATGGCCGGACCGGCGTGGTCTTTGCCGAACCGGTGGCCTTTGACGGCACGGGCGTCATCACCCGCGCCAGCCTGTTTGGCCCACAGGAACGCGACGGCGAAGCGCCGGCCTATCGTCAGGCGGGGTAAGTGGTTGGATGGATGGCAAACGGCGCAGGCCATTTGCCATCCATCCAGCAGGCTGCTAACGGCTGCGATTCGATGCGGGGTGGGGTTTCCTGCCCCTTTTCCCGCGCCCTTTTGATAAAGACATTCCATGACCGACCAGTCCAAGATCCGCAATTTCTCTATCATTGCCCATATTGACCACGGCAAGAGCACACTGGCCGACCGGCTGATCCAGTTCACGGGCGGCCTGACCGAGCGCGAAATGAGCGCGCAGGTGCTGGACAATATGGACATTGAGAAAGAGCGCGGGATCACCATCAAGGCGCAGACCGTCCGGCTGAATTACAAGGCCCATGACGGCGAAACCTATGAGCTGAACCTGATGGACACGCCGGGCCACGTGGACTTTGCCTATGAAGTCAGCCGTTCGCTGGCGGCCTGCGAGGGCGCGCTGCTGGTGGTGGACGCGGCGCAGGGGGTCGAGGCCCAGACGCTGGCCAACGTGTACCAGTCGATCGAGCATGACCACGAAATCGTGCCCGTCATCAACAAGATCGACCTGCCCGCCGCCGAGCCGGAAAAGGTCAAGGCCGAGATCGAGGAAGTGATCGGTCTGGACGCCAGCGAGGCCGTGCTGGCCAGCGCGAAGTCGGGCATCGGCATCGAGGAAATCCTTGAGGCCGTCGTCAAGAAGATCCCCGCGCCCAAGGGCGACCGGACCAAGCCGCTCAAGGCGATGCTGGTCGACTCTTGGTATGACCCCTATCTGGGCGTGGTTATTCTGGTGCGCGTGATTGACGGCGTCATCAACAAGGGCCTGAACGTCAAGTTCATGCAGGGCGGCACCGAACATCTGATCGACCGCGTGGGCTGCTTTACGCCCAAGCGCGAGGAACTGGCCGAACTGGGGCCGGGCGAGATCGGTTTTATCACCGCCCAGATCAAGGAAGTCGAACTGGCCAAGGTCGGTGACACGATCACCACGGTCAAGGGCGGCGCGACCGAGGCTCTGCCAGGCTATAAGGAAGTGCAGCCGGTGGTGTTCTGCGGGTTGTTCCCGGTGGACGCGGCCGACTTTGAAAAGCTGCGTGAAAGCATCGCCAAGCTGCGGTTGAACGATGCGTCCTTCAGCTTTGAAATGGAAACCTCGGCGGCGCTGGGCTTTGGCTTCCGCTGCGGCTTCCTTGGCCTGCTGCATCTTGAAATCATTCAGGAACGCCTGAGCCGAGAATATGACCTCGACCTGATCACGACCTCGCCTTCGGTGGTCTATCGCATCCAATTGCGTGCCAGCCGCACCGATGGCGCGGGCGAGGTCATGCTGCACAACCCCGCCGATTACCCCGATCCCAGCCGCATCGAACAGATCGACGAGCCGTGGATCAAGGCGACCATCTACACGCCCGACGAATATTTGGGCAGCATCCTGAAGCTATGTCAGGACCGCCGCGGCATCCAGACGGGCCTGACCTATGTCGGCGGGCGTGCGCAGGTGAATTATGAATTGCCGCTCAACGAAGTGGTGTTCGACTTCTATGACCGCCTGAAGTCGATTTCGCGCGGCTATGCCTCGTTTGACTATGAACAGATTGGCCTGCGCGAAGGCGATCTGGTCAAGATGGGCATTCTGGTCAACAACGAGCCGGTCGATGCGCTGTCCATGATCGTCCACCGCAGCGTGGCCGAGGAACGCGGGCGCCACATGTGCGAACGTCTGAAGGACCTGATCCCGCGCCACCTGTTCAAGATCCCGATTCAGGCGGCCATCGGCGGCAAGGTCATCGCGCGCGAAACCATCGCCGCCATGCGCAAGGACGTGACCGCCAAGTGCTATGGCGGCGACATCACGCGCAAGAAAAAGCTTCTGGAAAAGCAGAAGAAGGGCAAGGCCCGTATGCGTGAGTATGGCAATGTGCAGATTCCGCAGGAGGCGTTTATTGCCGCGTTGCGGATGGGTGAAGAGTAAAGGTTTAGGGGGCCTCCGGCGGGCAAAGGGCCTCGGCCCTTTGCAATCCCGTTTTGGGGTTGCGCAGTAAATTCGCCGGGGGTTCTAGCCCTTTAATACAAAACGCGTTCCGTCGCCAATATCCAGCGAAAAGCCCACCGCGCGACCCGGCTCCACGTCCAGTTCCAGCGACACCGGGCATTGATCCGCATCATCGGCCATGCGGTACAGCGGCACACCGTCGCATACGCCCTGCAACTGGTCCCTCTGGCCCAGAATAATGTCGCCCTCGGCAAGGCAGAGCGGCGTTCCCGCGTCACAACACCCGCCGGTCACATGCAGGACCAACCGACCATGCTGCGCTCGCAACCGGTCCAGCGCGGATTGGGCGGCGGGGCTGATCGGGATCTGGCGGGCTGTATCGGTCATGGCGCCATCCTATCACGATTGACCATTCCGGCGCGAATGAGACTTTGGGACAAGGTGCATATGGTTGATGGGGCTTGCCGTCCGGCCTCGACCGTGAGAACCCCAGCCCATGGCGCAAACCGCACCCAATCCGATGCCCTTGGCGCGCAGCTTTGCCGGGTGGCTGGTGATGGCAGCCGCGCTGGCCGGATTGATGGCGGGCTTTGTCTTCAGCCTGCGGCAGGGCGCGCGCCAGTTCGAAATCGCGCTATTATCCGAAAGACAGGCCGGGTTGATCGCCGGCCTTGTCGGACAGCCTGCCGCGCAATATCCCCCGCGCCTTGCCGAATATCGCGCCCTGATTGCGCAGGAGGCAGCACTCGGCTCTCCCACGCGCAGTGATGAAGTGGCCCGCATCGACCAATTGGCACGAAACCCCGGCGATCCGGCGCTCTTGGTCACTATGCTGGCCGATGAGCGTGCCGAGGTGGTGGCCGCCAGAGCCGCGCTGGACCATAGCCGCAAACGGATGCTGCTGCTGGGTGGCCTGTTGACTCTTGTGGCTCTGGTTGCGGCGGGGGCGGGTCTTTGGCGCCTCGTCTGGGCCAATCGCGCGCTGGAGGGCGAAGTTGCCGCCCGCACCGCCCAGTTGCAGGCGGTCGATCGATCCCGCCGCCTGTTCTTTGCCAAGGCCAGCCATGAATTGCGCACCCCCGTCACCGCGATGCGTTCGCTGGCCGAAGTGACGCTTTCGGCGGGGGGCGATCCGCGCATCGCGCTAGGCGATGTCGTGGCGCAGGCGCAGTTCCTTTCCCACCGCATCGATGAAATGCTCAGTCTGGCCAGCGCCGAGGAAGGCAAGCCGGTGCTGGTACTGGCCTCTTGCGATCTGCGCGACATTGTTGCCGGGGCGGTTGGCGCGGCGGGGCCATTTGCCCGATTGGTGGATGTTGCCTTGCTCTATGAACGCCCGTCGGAGCCATTTGCGGTCCGGGCCGATGGACGCTGGCTGGGGCAGGCTTTGTTGGCGATTATCGACAATGGGCTGAAGATTTCCGATCCCGGCGGCGCGGTGGAAATCACGCTGACGGTCGAAACTTCTCATGCCATTCTCTCCATCGCCGATCATGGCCCCGGCATGGGCGAGGCGGATTTGCCCTTGATTTTCGAGGCCTATTATCAAAGCGAGGAAGGACGTCATCGCGGCGGCACGGGCCTTGGCCTTGCCCTTGCGCGATGGGTGGCCGATCAGCATGGCGGCACAATTCGCGCCGAAAACCGGGCGGGCGGCGGTGCGCGTATTGTGTTGACCATGCCTTTGGAGTCGATGGGATGATCCTGGTTGTCGAAGATGATGTGACCATCGGCCGCACCTTGGCGCAGGGTTTGACCGCTGCGGGTTTTGCCGCCCGCTGGCTGCGCCGGGGCGGAGATGTCTTGCCGCTGGTGCAGGAAGGCGGGGTCGATGCGGTGGTGCTGGACCTTGGCCTGCCCGATGGCGACGGGTTGGATGTTTGTCGTGCCTTGCGCGATGGCGGGCACCATTTGCCGGTGCTGATGCTGACGGCGCGGGGTGGGTTGGATGACCGGCTGGATGGATTTGCCGCCGGGGCGGATGATTATCTGGCCAAACCTTTTGCCTTTGCCGAACTGGTGGCGCGGGTGCGGGTGATGGAGCGCCATGCAGCGCAGCGTCGCCCCGATCCCTTGGTGCTGGGCGCGCTGGAGATTGATCCCTTGGCCAATGAAGCGCGATGGGCGGGCGAAAGGCTTGATCTGGAACCCAAGGGCGTGGCTGTGCTTTCGGCCCTGCTGCGGGCAAGGGGGCAGGTGGTTTCACGCCGGGCGTTGATCGATGCGGTGTGGGGCGATGCGGCGGTCACGGACAATGCGCTTGATGTTGTCCTGTCGTCTCTGCGCAAGAGGCTGGGACTGGCGGCGCCTTCATTACAGCTTCGTACGGTGCGTGGGGCCGGTATGGTGATTGAAATAGATGAAAATACTTAGAAAATTGCTGCGTCTTATACCTTTGCCAGTCTGAGGCCGTTCTAAGGTTGCCCGACCATTCCCATGATAGCCCAAGGGCATCACGCGACCCGATGGATCGGGCAAGCACAGGGGAAGAGGTTGATGAAGGGGCGTTTTGCGCTTTTGCTGGGCGGGGCGATGTGGGCCTTGCCGGTTCATGCGTTGGCCAGAGATTTTGCGGCCAATGATGCCGCCGCCGAAGATGATGCTATCGTCGTCAGCGCCAGCACGCCATTATCCAGCGTGGGCGATAGCGGGCGCGTGTTGATCGATGCCAAGGCGTTGCGGGCGATTCAGGCGATTGCGCTCAACGATGCGCTGGCGCGTCAGGCGCCGGGCGTCGTCATCAATGAAATTCAGGGCAACCCGCTGCAAAGCGACCTGTCCTTTCGCGGCTATACCGCATCGCCCTTGCTGGGCACACCGCAGGGTATGGCGGTCTATGTCGATGGTGTGCGCGCCAACCAGCCCTTTGGCGAGGTGGTGAGCTGGGATCTGCTGCCCTCGGTGGCGGTGGATCAGGTGGCCTTGATCGAAGGTGCTGCGCCGCAATTCGGGCGCAATGCGCTGGGCGGCGCGCTCAACATCCGCACCAAGGACGGGCGCAGCGCGCCGGGCGTGGCCGTGTCCGTGGCGGGGGGCTCCTATGGCCGTCTGCGCGGAAGTCTGGAGGCCGGCGGCAAGGCGGGAAACGGTCTGCACTGGTATGGCGCGATCGAGGGGTTTCGTGAGGATGGCTGGCGCTATACCTCGGCCAGCAAGGCGTGGAAGGGGCTGGCCAAGCTGGGCTGGGAAGGGGCCGAAAGCGGCGTGACCTTTACCCTGAACCGCGCGCAATCGGACCTCAATGGCAATGGGCTTCAGGACTATCGCCTGCTGGCCCGCGATTGGCGCAGTGTTTACACCTCGCCCGACAATACCCGCAATATTGCGACGCAGGCGATGTTGTCGGGGCATAAGAAGCTGTCGGACCGCCTGACCCTGTCGGCCAACGTGTTCTGGCGCAGCATTGTCACTCGCAGCGTTAATGGCGACATGAATGAGGACGCGCTGGGCGAGAGCTTCTATCAACCCAATGCGACCGAACGCGCGGCTTTGGCGGCGGCAGGGTACACCGGCTATCCCACCAGCGGCGAAACGCAGGCCAACACGGCGTTTCCGAAATGGCGTTGCATCGCCAACGTCCTGCTCAATGATGAGCCCAATGAGAAGTGCAACGGTCTGTTCACCCGTTCCTCCACCCGCCAGCAGGAATGGGGCGGGGCGGTCGAACTGGCATGGGCGGGGCAATTGGCGGGCGTGGAGCAGCGCCTGACCATCGGGGCCAGCTATGCGCAGGCGCGGGCGCGCTTTATTCAGAACAGCCAGTTTGGCTATCTCCTGCCCGATCATTCGGTGGCCGTGGTTGACGGCCCCGGTGCCTATGCCGACGGTAGCCAGTCGAGCGAGAATGCCTTTGACGCGCGGGTCGATCTGCACAGCCGCATTTCCAGCCTTGGCCTCTATGCCGCCGATGTTCTGGCGCTTTCGGATCGGGTGCGGGTGACTTTGGCGGGGCGTTATGACCGCACGCAATTGCGCAACCGTGACCAGATTACACCGGGCGGCGGGACGGGATCGCTCGATGCCGACCCGGTGTTTCAGCGTTTCAACCCGTCGGCCATGGTCGATTGGACGGTCGGCTCCGGCCTGACCCTGACGGCGCAGGCGGGGGAGAGTTCGCGCGCGCCATCGGCGGTCGAACTGGGCTGTTCGGACCCGGCGGCGCCATGCCGCCTGCCCAATGCGATGGCGGGCGATCCGCCGCTGCGGCAAGTGGTGGCGCGCAGCTTCTCGTTGGGCGCAACGCTGGAGCGCAAGGCATGGAACCTGCGCGTGACGGCGTTCCGCAGCGACAATCGTGACGATATTCAATTCATTGCGGGCGGGGCATCCGGTTTCGGCTATTTCGCCAATGTCGGCACCACCCGCCGTCAAGGCATTGAGGCCAGCGGCGGGGCACGTTTCGGGCGACTGCAACTGTCGGGCAGCTATACTTTGCTCGACGCCACCTATCGCACGCCTTTGACCGTGAATGGCGGATCGAACAGCAGCAATGACGCCGCCGCCCCCGGTTTTGAAGGCGAGATCGATGTGCGAACCGGCGACCGCCTGCCGCTGCTGCCCCGTCATCTGTTCAAGGCGCAGGCCAGTTTCGATGCCGCATCATGGCTGACCCTGCGCGGGGAATTGGTGGCGGCCAGCGGCGTTTATGCGCGGGGCAATGAAAACAATCTGCACCGGGCCGATGGCACCTATTATCTGGGTTCGGGCAAGACCGATGGCTATGGCGTGGTCAATGCCGCGCTGGAAATCCGGCCGCGTCGGGGGGTGACGATACAGGCTGGCATCACCAACCTGATGAACGCCCATTACGCCACCGCCGCGCAATTGGGGGCGAGCGGCTATGACACCAATGGCGCCTTTGTCGGGCGTCCTTTCAGCGGCCCGGTCATCGATGGCGAAAGGCCTTTGTTGCACAGCACATTCCTTGCCCCCGCCGCGCCGCGCCGGTTTGAGGTGGGGTTGAGGGTACAATTGTAAATTCACCATTTAGGTTAAATTCCTGTCCTACACGGCCAAGGCGCTGATAGTTCTGTGAAACCGGACGATTCGCAAAAGGCGAATTTGTCCGGCTTCACGGAGCTGTTTTCATGTTCACCAATGCGCTTCTTCTGTGGCTGGCGGGTGGGTTCAAACGGGTTGCCTCGGCGATGGGCGGGGTGGCCCGCTGGGTTGGCGGATCGGCGGCGCGAATCTGGGCGGCTGTTGCGATCGTCGCACTCGCGCTTGCCGGGTGGCAGGCGATGCGCGCCGGCCAATGGGCGCAAAAGGCCCGCGCAACACAGGCCGCATGGAACGCCGAGCGCGACGCTGCCCAAGCCGCGAAACTGGCCGCCGAAGCGCGATACAGGAGCCTTGCCGATGATGCTGATGCCGATCATGCCGCCGCTCTGGCGCAGGGCGATGCTCGCCTTGCTGCCTATATTGCCGCTCACCGCGTGCAGCCCGCGCACTCATCCGATCCCGCCCGCGCCGCCACGGATCACGGTGCCGACATTCCTGCAATCCCCGCCGCCGATCCCGACGTGGCGAAAGCCTCCGTCATCGCCACCATCAGCGAGGCCGACCTGAAGATTTGCGATGCCAATTATGTCTATGCCAGCGCGGCCCACGATTGGGCGGCGCGGCTGAATCCATAAAGAGTAAGCCCCCGTCCGGACATGCCGGGCGGGGGCTTTGTGCGACCCTTCCGAGGGGGGATGGGAAGAAGGGTCGACGGGGGGCTCTTACTTGGCCTTTTCAAAGGCCGCGCTGATGCGCAGCGATACTTCGTCGCTGATCAGCGGAATATAGGTCTTCACGCCAAAATCGCTGCGCTTGAGCGAGGTGGTCGCGTTAAAGCCCACCGTGTAACCCTTGCTCAACGGGTTGACGCCGCTGGCCAGGAACGTGGCCTTGAGCACGACCGGGCGGGTCACGCCATGGAACGTCAAATTGCCAGCGATATTGGCGGTGCGCGGGCCGGTCGGCGTCACCGCGGTCGAGGTGAAGCGGATCTGCGGATATTTGGCCGCATCAAACCATGCATCGCTCTTCAATTCACCGTCCAGCGTGGCGTTGGTGGTCGAAACGCTGCTTACCGGGATGGTGATGTCGACCTTGGCCTTCGCGGGCGCCTTGGGGTCAAGGACCAGCGAGCCGGTGGCACCGGTGAAATCGCCGTACCAGTCCGAAAAGCCCATGTGGCTGACGGTGAACTGGACGCGGGTGTGGCTGGTTTCGACCGTATAGTCCCCGGCCTGTACGGCGGCAGGGGCGGGGTTGGCCACCGGCGACTGTGCGGACACAGCAACCGGGGCGACGATCAGGGCGGCGGCGATCAAAGAGCGAAACATGGGGACGTTCCTTACAAAGCGCTGATTTCAGCGACGGCGGCCGAGATGGCGGCTTCGGCGGCTTCGGGACCAAAGGCCATGCCTTCGGCGGTGACGGTGGTGACATCGGTCACGCCGACAAAGCCCAGCAGCGCCTTGGTATGGGCGACGGCAAACGGGAAACCGGCGGCATCGTCATACTTGCCGGCGCGGGTGTGGACCAGAATGGCCTTCTTGCCCTTGATCAGACCTTCAGGGCCTTCGGCAGTGTACTGGAACGTGGTGCCGGCGCGGGCGATGTAGTCGAACCAGGCCTTGAGCGTCGAGGGCATGCCGAAGTTGTAGAGCGGAACGCCAATGACGATCACATCGGCGGCAAAGGCTTCGGCAATCAGCTCATCCTGCAGCGCGCGGGCGGCGGCGAATTGTTCACCTTCGGGGGCCTGACGACCGATACCGGCCAGCGAGGCGGAGTCGACGTGGGGGACGGGGTTCGCGTCAAGGTCGCGTTCCACGACATTGGCTTCGGGGTGGGCGGCCAGATAGGCGTTGATCAGCTTGTTGCTGACCGAGGCTTCGCCAGTGGCGGCCGAACGGATCACAAGAACATTAGCCATGGGAATTCTCCTGAAATAGAAGGGGTTGGTCAGTAAAGGTCAGTCGAAACGATAGGCATCCATGCGCAGGATGCCCAAATCGGTGGATTGGTGGATACGGGTGGCCTTTGCGCCTTCGCCCGCCGCGCCAAGTGCAACGAACAAAGGCAAAAGATGTTCATCCGTCGGGTGATTTTCCACCGCAAAGGGGGCAAGGCGGCGATAGGAGACCAGATCGCAGGTGCGCCCTGATACCAGCGCCTCGTCCATCCAGTCGGCAAAGGCGGTCACCCATTCCGGGCCCCATTTCGAGCCAAGCCCATCGCCCAGTTGGCGGTTGATGGCGCGAAGGTTGTGGGTGAAACTGCCCGAAGCCAGCACCAGAATGTTGTCCTTGCGCAATTGCGTCAGAGCGCGGCCCAGTTGCACGTGATGTCCCGGCCCAAGGCGGCTCTGCACCGAAAGCTGGACCACCGGAATGTCATGTTCGGGCCACATCAGCAGCAGCGGCGTCCATGCCCCGTGGTCCAGACCGCGGCGGGTATCGATCCCGGCGCGCAGCCCCGCATCGCCCAGCAGATCCACCACGCGGGCGGCCAGATCGGGCGAGCCGGGCGCGGGATAGGTCAGCGCATAGAGCGGCGGCGGAAAGCCGTAGAAATCGTGGATCGTCTCATTGACTTCTACTGCATTGACCGCCGGAACGTCCGTTTCCCAATGGGCTGAAATCACGACGATCGCGTCGGGGCGTTCAAGCTGGCCGCCAAGGCCCGCGATGAAATGACGCGCCGGGTGGTCCTGCAGCGCCAGCATCGGCGAACCGTGGGAGAGGTAGAGGGTGGGCTGCATCGGTCATCTCCGTGCCAAGACTGGCTTGGCGTTGAGGGAGAGATAGGGTAATGATTTTTGCATTACAATCGACTAAAAATGCAAAGCATCCATGCAAAAACGCATAAGGTGGAAAAATGGACTGGGATGATGTGCGAAGCTTTCTGGCTATTGCCCGCACGCGCAGCCTGTCGGGCGCGGCGCGTGAACTGGGCGTGCGCCAATCGACGATGAGCCGCAGGCTGGAGGCGATGGAGGCGCGCAATGGCGCCCGCCTGTTGCAGCGGACCACCAGCGGCTATGAATTGACCGCGCTGGGCGAGGCGGTTTTGGGCAATGCAGAGCGGATGGAGGCCGAGGCCATTGCGGTTGAGCGCATGGTGCAGGGGCGCGACGTGGCGCTCTCGGGCGTGGTGCGATTGACCACGGTGGAGGTCATCGCCAACCTTTTGCTGCCCCGCGCGGTTGTGGCGTTACAGGCGCGTTATCCGGCGATCACGCTGGATGTGCTGACCGAAAGCCGCTCGCTCAATCTGACCAAGCGCGAGGCCGATATTGCCATCCGCATGACCCGGTTCGACAGTCAGGATCTGATCACCCGCCGCATGGGCACGGCGGCCAGCGCGCTCTATGCCAGCCCCGATTATCTGGCGACGCATGGGCAGGATTTGAGCGGCGACAATCATGCCATCATCACCGTGCTGGAGGATCAATCGCATCAGAGCGAGGCCAAATGGCTGGTCGAAATGATGCCTCATGCCCGCGTGGCCATGCGCAACAACAGTCGAGATGGGCAATTGGCAGCGGCGCGCGCCGGGGTGGGTGTGGCTTGCCTGCCCTGCTATCTGGCCGACCGTGATCCGGGACTGGTGCGGCTGGACGTCGGCTATGGCCCGCCGCGCGAAGTATGGTTGGGGGTCCATGCCGATTTGCGCCATATGCCCCGTATCCGCGCAGTGATCGATGTTTTGAACCAGGCTTTTGCCGAGGATAGGTCGATGTTTGTGGGCGAGGGGTGAGAGGGCCGGCGCGGCAATTTGCTGCGCAGCAAATCGGGAATGGTCGTAATCTTGGCGATTGTTTCCGGATAGCCGCGCCAAAACGAACAAATTTTGCGCACAATAAGGGCGCGATTTACGGATTGTGCGCGCAGCAGAGATTGCGCAGGCCGGTTTGCGCGCTTAAGGTTTGTGCAGGGAGAGTTTGCGAAAATGTCATCAGCAGTGCCGCCATCAACCACCACCAGATCGCGCAGGCGCAAGGGCGGCGAAGGATTGCGCATCCACCAATCCATCGCGCGCCAGCTGGGCATTGCCATTCTCAACGGCACCTATGAACCGGGCTCTTCTTTGGGGGGCGAGATTGATGCTTCCGAGCGTCTGGGCGTATCGCGCACCGCCTATCGTGAGGCGATCCGCATCCTGATTGCCAAGGGGCTGATCGAAAGCCGCCCCAAGGCCGGGACGCATGTGTTGCCCCGGCGGCGGTGGAACCTACTGGACCCGGATATTCTGGCATGGATGTTTTCGGAAAAGCCGGATCGCAATTTCGTGCGCGACCTGTTCGAATTGCGCGGCATTATTGAGCCGGAGGCCGCCGCTCTGGCCGCCGAACGTCGCACCGATGCGCATTTGGCCGCGATGAAGGTGGCGCTTGATGGGATGCGTGTCCACGGCCTTGCCTGCGGCGATGGGCAGGCGGCGGATCAGGATTTCCATTCGACCATGCTGGAGGCGGCGGGCAATGATGCGCTGACCTCGCTGATCGGGTCGGTTGGGGCGGCGGTACGCTGGACCACCCATTTCAAACAGAGCAACTCGCCCCTGCCGCGCAATTCGCTGCCCGAACATGAGGCTGTGCATCATGCGATTGCGGCCGGGGACGCCGCAGGTGCGCGCCGTGCGATGCAGATCCTGTTGGCCTATGCACGGGCCGATGTGGTGGATGTCATGGCCTGATACGACTGAAATATATTCGGTTTTCAAACAGCCCGCCCCGGTCATCATGCCGCGGCGGGCTGTTTTGTCATGGGCGCTGAAATGGCCGGCATGGCATCGTGCAAGGGCGCTTGACGAGGGCGGGATAAATGTTATGAATAATAGCATACGCCGCCCCAGACGGCGGCGCCATCCCATTTGGAGAGGAGCCTGTCATGACCGAACAGACGATTGATCGCGCCGAAGAAGATACCGTTGCCGTCCATATCGAAAACCGCATCGCCTGGGTAAAGTACAACCGCCCGGAAAAGCGCAATTGCATGAGCCCTAAGCTCAATCGTCAGATGACGCGCGTGCTGGCCGATCTGGAATTCCGCGAAGACGTGGGCGTGGTCGTGCTGACGGGCGAAGGCTCGGCTTTCTCGGCGGGCATGGATCTTCAGGAATATTTCCGCGAAAACGAACAGAAGGGCCTGTGGGCCACCCGCAAGGCCCAGCGCGAAGCCTATAACTGGTGGGAACGTCTGCGTTGGTATGAAAAGCCGACCATCGGCATGATCAACGGCTGGTGCTTTGGTGGGGCCTATGGCCCGCTCTATGCGGTCGACATCGCGATTTCGTCGGACGATGCCAAGTTCGGCCTGTCGGAAATCAACTGGGGCATCCTGCCCGGCGGCGGCGCGTCCAAGGTGGCGCAGGAACTGATGCCGCTGCGCAAGGCGATGTATCACGCCATGATGGGCGAAAACCTGACCGGCAAGCAGGCCGAAGCGCAGGGTCTGGTGACTGAAAGCGTGCCGCATGACCAGTTGGTCGCCCGCGTGACCGAAATCGCCGAGGCGCTGCTGAAAAAGGACGCCAACGCGTTGCGCGCCACCAAGTGGGCGATGCGTCGCATGGTCGAAATGACCTATGACAATGCCGAGGATTACCTGATCCGCGCACAGGAAGCACTGAACGGTTTTGGCGGTCTGGAAGCGCGCAAGGAAGCCACCAAGCAGTTCCTTGACGAAAAGACCTTCAAGCCCGGTCTTGGCACCTTCGACATCACCAAGATCAACAAGTAATCATCCGCCGGAGAGGGCAGAAAATCATGGCAAGACTGGAACGGGCGAGCATTGCTCGCCTGCTCAAGCCGCGCAGTGTTGCGGTAGTGGGCGCAAGCGACAAGCCGGGTGCCTTGGGCGCAACGCTGATCAGCAATCTGGACCGTGCCGGATATGCGGGCGCGATTTACCCGATCAATCCCAACCGGGAAAAGATCGGGGAGCGCGCCTGCCTGCCCTCGGTGGATGCTTTGCCCGATGGCGTGGATGTGGCGGTTCTGGCCATTCCCCGCGCCTTCGTGCTGGATACGATCAAGGGCCTTGCCGTGCGCGGCGTAGGCAGCGCGATCATCTTTGCGGCTGGCTTTGCCGAGGATGGCGAAGCAGGCATGGCCGAGCAGGCCGAGATCGGCCGCATCGCCGCCGAATCCGGCATGGTGATCGAGGGGCCGAACTGCCTTGGCATGGTCAATCATGTCGATGGCGTGCCGCTGACCTTTGTGGAAACGGCGATTGTGCCGCCGGCCGGTCGTCGCTCGGTATCGGTGGTGTCGCAGTCGGGCGCGATGGCGGCGGTGCTTTGCACCACGCTTTTGGCGCGCGAACTGGCCTGTTCTTATTCCGTCAGCACCGGCAATGAGGCGGCATCGGGCGTGGAGGATTATCTCGACTGGCTGGTCGATGATGCCGATACCTCGGTCATCGCCATGATCGTCGAGCAGTTCCGCGATCCGGCCCGCTTCATCGCGGCGGCGGACCGGGCGCGCGCGGCGGGCAAGCCCATCGTGCTGCTGCATCCGGGCAAATCCTCGGCGGCGCGTGAAAGCGCGGCCACGCATACCGGCGCCATGGCGGGCGATTACAAGCTGATGCGCGCCAAGGTCGAGCGCACCGGCGTGATCTTTGCCGAAACGCTTCAGGAACTGGGCGATATAGCCGAGATCCTCGTGCGCTGCGCCGCGATGAACCATCCTTCGGCGGCTGTTCTGGGGGAATCGGGCGCGTTCAAGGCGCTGACTCTCGATCTGGCCGAGGAACTGGGCCTGCCGCTTGCCGATCTGCATGATGAGGACAGCCCGGAACTGCGCGCGGCCTTGCCGCCCTTCGTGCCGGTGTCGAACCCGCTGGACATTACCGCACAGGGCCTGTCGCAGCCGATCATCTATACGCAATCCTTGGGCGCGCTGATGGATGATGCGCGCGTGGGTGCGGTGGTGGCCGGGATCATCCAGTCCGATCCGATCACCGCCAAGATCAAGGTGCCCGCGATTGTGGCCGCTCTCGACGGGCGCGAGATCACCAAGCCGCTGGTGTTTGCAGGCCTCGATGAAGGCGCGGATATGCCCGCGCACTATATCGCCGACCTGCGCGCTCGCGGCATTCCGTGGTTTCCCACCACCGAGCGGGCTTTCCGCGCTCTGGCTGCGCTGACCCGCCGCGCCGCGCTCGATCTGACCAATGCGGCCCCGGTGGCGCTGTCGGTCGCCGGCCTTGGCGATTATGCGGGCGTGGTGGCCGAATATCAGGCCAAGGCGCTGCTTGGCCCGCTGGGGATCAGCTTCCCCTCTGGCCGGTTTGCAGCGGATGCCGAGGCAGCGGTCGCGGCGGCCGAAGCGGTCGGCTATCCCGTGGCGATGAAGGCGCAGGCGGCGGCCCTTGGCCACAAGTCGGATGCGGGCGGGGTGATGCTCAACCTGGCCGATGCTGAAGCGGTGCGCGCGGCGTTCCCGAAAATGGTGGCCAATGTCGCGGCCTATGACGCCTCCATCACTCTGGACGGCGTGCTGATCGAGAAGATGGGCAAGCGCGGTCTGGAAATGATCGTGGGCGCCAAGAATGATCCCGAATGGGGTCCGGTGGTGCTGGCCGGGTTTGGCGGGGTGACGGCGGAAATTCTTGCCGACGTGGCGCTGATTACGCCCGACCTGTCCGAAGAAGCGATTGTCGAAAAGCTCTATGGGTTGAAGCAGGCTGCTTTGCTCAAGGGCTATCGCGGGTCGCCTGCGCTGGACGTGGCGGCGCTGGCGCGGCTGATCCGTCAGATCAGCGCGGTCTTGCTGGCCGAACCGCGGATTGCGGAAATGGACCTCAACCCGGTGATCCTGCACCCGGTGGGTGAGGGCGTTGTGGCGCTCGACGCCCTGATGCTGGTCCAATAATCGATGCGCCTCAGGCGGAGTGGTCGCGCTCCGCCTGAGGCCGCTGACCCATGACGCGCAGGTAAAAGCGCGAAAAATAGGACGGGTCGGCAAAGCCCAGTTCCTGC
Organism: Novosphingobium sp. 550D; assembly: GCF_057401885.1. Classification (NCBI taxonomy): domain Bacteria; kingdom Pseudomonadati; phylum Pseudomonadota; class Alphaproteobacteria; order Sphingomonadales; family Sphingomonadaceae; genus Novosphingobium; species Novosphingobium sp. 550D. The sequence goes on from NZ_CM171613.1 coordinate 2,091,737, forward strand.
GCAATCTGCGTCACGCTGGCATTGGTATAGCGCAGCAGGCGTTGCGCCTCGACGCCCAGACGGCGATGGATCACCTCCAGCGGGCTGCCCCCCAGGCGGGCATGGCACAATCGCCCCAGCGTGCGCGGGGTACAGCCGATGCTGTTGGCGTAAAAATCCAGCCCGCGATGTTCGCGCAGATGCACCTCGACCAGATGGCGGAATTGCGCGAGGCGGCGGTCGTCCGCGCTTTGGGCGCCCAATTCAGGATCAGGCAGCGATCGGGCCAAAGCCTCGGCCAGCGCGAGGAAGAGATGGCCGTCATGCCATTCCTGCGCCAGTGCGTTCATTTCCCCCGCCAACAATTCCACTCGCCGCGCCGCATTGTCGCCCATCGTGCCATGCCCACCCTTGGTCAGCAGATGCCGCAAGGGGTCATCGGCGCCCCGCGCCCGTCCGGCAAAATCGAGCGAAAGCGTCAGCACATGCCCATGCGTGCCGGGGCTGAAGCGGAAACCATGCACGCTGCCTGCGGGCAGTACGACATAGGCGGGGGGCACCAGCGCGAAACGCGCCCCATCCAATGTCACTTCGGCATGGCCCGCGCTAACGATAAGTACCTGAATACCGCGTTCGTGGCGATGGGGCGAAATTTCCCAATCATGCAGGCTGGAGCGCTCCGCAATCGTCTCAATATGCGCAAAACCGGCGGGAGACGGCGCATGGCTCTCGCCAAAGAGGCCATAGACGGGGATGGCGGGGGATGTTTTGCGCATGTCCGAAAAGTGCCAATAGAATGACCGACCCATCCCTTTTCGCAAAGGCGGCCCGATGTCAATATCCCGGTCAATTGGCCTGATGATCAAATGTCGGCCAAGTGTGGAATATGGGAGATATGTCATGAAGACTCAGGTCGCCATTATTGGCGCCGGGCCTGCCGGTTTGTTGCTGGGCCATTTGCTGAAATCCGAAGGCGTCGATTGCGTGGTGCTGGAACGCCAGACCGGTGACTATGTGCTGGGCCGCATCCGCGCGGGCGTTTTGGAACAGATCACCGTGCAATTGATGGAGCGCCTTGGTCTGGACGGCCGCCTCAAGGCCGAGGGCCTCGTTGAGGAAGGCTTCAACCTAGCCGATGGCGAACGCCTGATCCGTATCGATGTCGCCAACCTGACGGGCAAAACCGTTGTGGTCTATGGTCAGACCGAGATCACCAAGGACCTGATGGATGCGGCCGCGCCGCGCGGGCTTGAGGTGATCTATCAGGCGGGTGACGTTGCGCTGCATGATATCGAATCCGATGCGCCTTATGTCACCTATACGAAGGATGGCGCGGATCATCGCATCGACGCCCGCTTCATCATCGGCTGCGACGGTTTCCACGGCCCCAGCCGCAAGGCGATTCCCGCCAGCGTTGCGCGGGAATATGAACGCGTCTATCCTTTCGGCTGGCTGGGCATTCTGGCCGATGTGCCGCCGTGCAACCACGAACTGATCTATGCCAACCACGAGCGCGGCTTTGCCCTTGCCTCGATGCGTTCGCACACGCGCAGCCGTTATTATGTCGACGTGCCGCTGACCGAAAAGATCGAGGATTGGTCGGACGATCGCATCTGGGACGAACTGGCAATCCGCCTTGGCCCGGATGCGGCGGCCAATATCACCCGCGGGCCGTCGATTGAAAAGTCCATCGCCCCGCTGCGGTCCTATGTGTTCGAACCGATGCGCCATGGCAGCCTGCTGCTGTGCGGCGACGCGGCCCATATCGTGCCGCCCACCGGGGCCAAGGGGCTGAACCTTGCCGCATCCGACGTGCATTATGCGGCCGAGGCTTTGACGGCCTATTTCCGCCGCGCCGACAATGATGCGGTGATCGGCTATTCGGCCAAAGCGCTGGCCCGCGTGTGGAAATCGGAACGTTTCAGCTGGACGCTGACCAAGCTGATGCACCGTTTCCCCGATGACGGGCCGTTCGAACGGGCGATGCAGGTGGCCGAACTGGACTATATCAGCACCAGCAAGGCGGCGCAGACCAGTATTGCCGAAAATTACGTCGGGCTGCCGGTCTGATGATGCTGGTGTAATGCCAGAGTGGGCGGGAGGGAAACCTTCCGCCCTTACAATTTCCAGTTGAAGTTGAGATTGGCATAGGTGCGGCTCGGTTGGGCCGCGCTGCCCGGACCAAGGCGCATGTCATAGCCGGTTTCCACCGACAGCGCCGAATTCTTGCCCAGCAGTTTGAGCCGCGCCACCGCCCCCGCATCGTGGCGCGCCGCCGGCGCAAAATCATCCAGCGTGCCCAGATCGCCCCGCGCCACCATGCCCAGCGCCAGCGCCGAATTGAGTTGATAGAACGCGCTGGAACTATAGCTGAAGCGCATGGGGTTCTGATTGATCAGCGATTTGTTGCCCTTTACGTCCACCTGAACATCGACCGGCCCGGACATGTGGCGCAGTTTCAGGTTGGCGGCCAAGTTGCGCGAATCGGCAAAACGCTGCTGAACAGCCACCGCAACCCGCTTGGCATTGCCCAGATCATATTTGCCCAGATCCTGAAACTTGACGCCCGGATCGGGGAACATGTTGTTTTTGCCATGCGACACGCCGTTGACGACGATATCGCGGCCATTGGCGGCCCCCGGCATCCAGCTTTCGACCGAAAATCCGGTATATTGTCCCGTGGCGGCAATGTTCATGGCCAAGGCCGTGTCCAGCATGCGCTCAACTTCGGGCGCCATCTCCTCGCCGATTTGGGCCGCCGTTTCGCCAGGCTCCAATTCCAGGCGCATATCCATCGATTCGCGCAGAGCGACGGGCCATTCGATCAACGGGGACGGGGCATCCACATCCTGCGCACACGCAGGCCCCGCGGCCAGAGCCACGCCAAGGCAAAGCGGAACGAGGGCAAGGCGATGATGCATCGTCATGTCAGTGCGGGGCCGTGAACAAAATCCAGACTTGGCCGCAGTATAGCGAATATTGGCGGCCATAACAGCCATGCGATGCTGGCTTTCCATGCAACTCATCCCTATTTCGACCGGGTTAGGAAAGAGAGAATCGCATGGCAACGCATAACACTCGCATGCTCATCATTGGTTCGGGGCCGGCCGGGCTGACCGCCGCCATCTATGGCGCGCGCGCCGGTTTGAACCCCATTGTGGTGCAGGGCCTGCAACCGGGCGGGCAATTGACGATTACGACCGATGTCGAAAACTATCCCGGTTTCCGTGAAGCGGTGCAGGGCCCCTGGCTGGTTCAGGAAATGCAGGCACAGGCCGAACATGTCGGCACGCGCATGATGTGGGACACGATTGTCGAAATCGACCTTTCGGGCCCTCCGTTCCGCGCGATTGGCGATTCGGGCGATGTTTACGAAGGCGACACGCTGGTCATCTGCACCGGGGCGCAGGCCAAGTGGCTGGGCACCAAGGGCGAGCAGGAATTTTCGGGCAAGGGCGTTTCGGCCTGCGCCACCTGCGACGGCTTCTTCTATCGCGGCAAGAAGGTCGTTGTGATCGGTGGCGGCAACACCGCGGTCGAGGAAGCGCTGTACCTGACCAACCATTCGCAGGATGTGACGCTCATCCACCGCCGCGATTCCTTGCGCGCGGAAAAGATCCTTCAGGAACGCCTGTTCGCCCACCCCAACATCAAGGTTCTGTGGAACAAGGAAGTTGAGGAATTCATCGGTGATGCCGCCATTGGCGGGGCGGGCCTGACGGGTCTTGCTCTGGTTGATACGGTGACGGGTGAAAAGTCGGTGGAACCGGCACAGGGCGCCTTTGTCGCCATCGGCCATGCACCGGCCACCGAATTGTTCAAGGGCAAGCTGGAACTGGACGACAGCGGCTATATCGTGGTCCAACCCGGCACGCCCAAGACCGCGATCCCTGGCGTGTTCGCGGCGGGCGATGTTATGGATCACACCTATCGTCAGGCCGTCACCGCGGCGGGTACGGGCTGCATGGCGGCGCTGGATGCGGAACGCTTTGTCGGCGCGCTGGATTTCGCGGCGCAGGCCAAGGCGGACGCCTGATAAAAGAGGGGCGGCGGGATCAACCGCCGCCCTTTTTTACGCCGCCTGCATCGCGGCGATGATGTGATCCATCAACCATTGCCTTGCATGGGGCTCGACAAAGGAATGGCTGGCCCCGTCGCATCGCTCGATACGCGGGTCTTTGCCATCCCACACCCCGGCAAAGGCTTGCGCGGTGGAATCATTGCCCGCCAGCAGCAGGTGGACCGGCCCATCAAAATTGGCCAACCCATCGCTCATTTGCCGCACCAGAGGCGCGGGCGGCGGGGCAGGGCGCGCCAAACGCAGCAGCGAGCCAAACAGGCTGTCCAGCGATACTTTGCCCGTCAGCAGGCGCATCACCGCATCGGTACTGAGCAGGCGCTTTTTGTAATGCGCGCGCAGGGCCTGCACCGATGGCCCGGCGCTGTCTTCCTCAAACGTCCATGGGTTGGACAGGATCAACCCATCGACCCCCGCCCCGCCCGACAGCATCAGGGCGCTGGCCGCATCGCAATTGCCCAGCGCGATGATGCGCGTCATCGACGGCACGGCGGCGCGAAAGGCGGCAAGGGCGGCGGAAATATCGGGGGTGGAGGATTTGAAGCCGCCATTGGTCCCGGTGCTGTCGCCCACGCCGCGCCGGTCGAAACGGAACGCGGCATAGCCTTGCGCCACCACGCTCTCGGCAATCCGGGCGTGGCTGCCCCATGCGCCGGAACGGATTTCATTGCCGCCCGATACGATCAGCAATCCGGTCGTGGGCACGCCTTCAGGCATGTCGAGCGTGGCGCAAAGCACCGCCCCTTCGCAGGGGAAGGAAAGCATTTGGCGCGTCATGCCCATTCTCCCTGTGCCACGCCAACCGCGATCACAGCGGCCAGAGCATCGGCCTGTGACGCATCTTCGCCCGGTTCGGGGCGCATCCATAATCCGGGGCCGCCCAGCATATCCTGCGTGATGGTTTGCACATCGGGACGGGCATCCGCAACGATCCCACCAAATTCGCTCAGGAAATCAGGCCCCAGCCGGTATCCGGCCAGTTCCAGCCCCTTGACCCGCCCGTGTTCGAGCAGGCTGTCCTGTGTCTCACTGCGGCCCGCTTCGCGCGAGGCAAGGATGCGGGCGCGGAGCATCTGGCGCAACTGGCTGGCCCCGGCGAGGGGGGCGTAATGCCAGCCCGGAACATCGCGTGGCGCGGCAAGAGCGCCGCCGCGAATGGCCAGCATATGTGTTGCGCCGAAATGACGCGCCGCGCCTTCCATGGCGGCCTGCCAATCGCTGGGCGTTTGCTCCTCAAGCGGCAGGCCGCTTTCATTCAGACCCGGAAGATCGGGCAGAAAGCAGGCAATCCCGCTGGCGGATAAACGCCGCATCACCTCGACGGTGAAACGGCGCATCTTGTTGCCTTCGTCGAACAAGGCCGGGACGATCAGCAGGCGCGCCTTCTCGTCCCCGTCGGGCCTGTGCGTTAAGGCCCATTCCTGCACCGCGCCGCCGCCAGGCAGTGGGCAGGACCATTGTGCCATTTCCTGCAACATGTGTCCTTACATGGGTTATGCCGCCTTGCGCCGCGCCGAAACGAATTCCAGCAACGAGCCATAGTCGGAGAGCATATCGCCATCGACATCTTCATCCTCGACGATGATGCCCAGACGATCCTCTATTTCGGTAAGCAGCCCGGCCACCGCCATCGAATCCAGTTCGGGCAAGTGGCCAAACAGGCCGGTTTGCGCTGTGAAAGCATCGGCCTGACCCGGCTTCAGCCCCAGAACATCACTCAGGATGGCGCGGAGCATTTGATCGGTATCGTTTTGCATAGGGATCCTACTGGGTGTTCCTGTTGGGTTGACGCAACATGCCCCGGTAGCCTCCTGCAAGGCCTGCCTCAAGCCTTGCCTTGCTAGCGCCAATTGGTTTCAAAATTCTCTAGGACGATCAGGCGCGGTTAAGGGCGCGGCGCAAAAGCGATTTTCCAATGGCTTTCCATTGGCCGATCCGCGCCGGATTATAGGCGGTGATGCGGTAACGCGGGCGCGATTCTTCCATCCAGTCGCGCTTATAGGGATCATCGCCCGTGCCGAAATCAACGGTATGGACGCGGTCGCCATCGATGACCCGTTCGAACAACGCCGCCGACAGGCTGGTTCCGGGCGAAATCACCTTGGCCGCCTCGACATAGGCCAGCTTGTGAATATAGGCGGCGGCGTTTTCAACCGTCCACATTTGCGCGGCGACCGGCTGGTTCACGCCCTCGATCTCACCATGGGCGACGCCCATGCGCAGGCGGCCCGCTTTGCCTTCCTCTTGCGCGAAATGGCGCAGCAGGGCGGGTGAACCTTCCTCCGGTTTCCAGCTTTGCGCATAGACCGTTTCGTAATCGTCCCAAGCTTGGGCGGAGAAATCGTCGTAGAGGGTAATCGAAACCTTCTTCGCCTTGCGCTTTAACGTGGTGCGCAAGGGGCCGGGGCGCGAGGCCATATATTCGGCGTAGGTCCGCCCGTTGACCTTCAGGATATGGTTGGTGTCGCACTCCACCCGTTCGACGATCCAGCCCGCCCGCGACAGGGCCGCGCACAGCAGGCTGGCTTCGCCCCCTTCATCGGGCACAGGCCAAAGGGTGATCCGCCCCGCCTTTGCCCGCAGATCGCGCGTCAAAGCGGACAGCAGCGCCAGTCCATCGCCGCCCGCCGTCACGCGCGGCCGCACCGTAAAGGCGTACCAGTTCGACAATGGCCCCAGCCCATCCTCGCGCCGGGCCAGAGGCAGCACCGCCATCGCATCGCCATTACGTGCCACGGCCAGCAAGGGCTTCACCCCACCCAGCTGTTCGAGCGCGGTAAACCACTCCAGCCGATCAAACAGACCGGCAGCCTGCGGCGCGCGCAGCCAGTCGCAAAGCGCAATATCGCCTTGCAGTTCGTTAAGGTTAGCATGATAGCTGAGCCGGGTCACAAGCCTGTCCGAAGTCGGGAAAATCCATGGTCACGCACAGTCATTCGCTTGAAACCGCCCCTTTGCCGCTGGATCATCTGGCGATCCGGGGCAGGGGGGATGATCCTGCGCTGGTGCTGCGTGACGGTGTTCTTAGCTACAAGGCTTTAACAGAGCGTGTCGGTGCGATGGCATCGTGGCTGACGGGGCGGGCGCAAAAGGGAGACCGCATCGCCACATGGGCGGCCAAGGGTGAGCTGACCTGTCTGATGCCTCTGGCCGCGGCGCGGGCGGGCATGGTGCATGTGCCGATCAATCCCTTGCTCAAGCGGGCGCAGGTGGCGCATATTCTGGCCGACAGCGGCGCGGTGTTGTTGATCGCCACGCCCGCGCGGCTGGCCACACTGGAGCCGGGCGATGCGCCTTGCCCGGTGCTGGGCGAGGGCGAGGCGGTGGAGGAGAGCAGGGCTTTTTCCTCCATGGCGCCGTCGCAGGCCGATCCCGATAAACTGGCCGCGATTCTTTATACCAGCGGTTCGACCGGGCGGCCCAAGGGGGTGATGCTGTCCCACGCCAATATGTGGCTGGGGGCGCAAAGCGTGGCGACCTATCTGGACCTGCGGCCCGATGATCGGGCGCTGGCCGTTCTGCCGCTCAGTTTCGATTATGGACAGAATCAGTTGCTCTCGCACTGGTATGCGGGTGGCAGCGCGGTGCCGCTGGATTACCTGATGCCGCGTGATGTGGTGAAGGCCATCGATCGGCATGATGTGACGACACTGGCCTGTGTTCCGCCGCTCTGGGTGCAATTGACCGAATTGGAATGGCCAACCCATGTGGCGGCCAAACTGCGGCGGCTGACCAACAGCGGGGGGGCGTTGACGGTCGATCTGGTGCATCGGCTGCGCGCAATTTTCCCCGATGCGCGCCTGTTTGCCATGTATGGCCTGACCGAGGCTTTCCGCTCGACGTTTCTTGATCCCGATTTGATCGACACCCATCCCACCAGCATGGGCAAGGCGATCCCGCATGCCGAAATACTGGTTATCAATGATGAAGGCATGATTGCCGCCGATGATGAGGAAGGCGAACTGGTGCATTGCGGCCCCTTGGTCGCGCAGGGTTATTGGCAGGATGCGGCGCGCACCGCCGAACGTTACAAGCCTGCGCCCGCCGGTTCGGCCTATGGCGGCATGGCGGTGTGGAGCGGTGACCGCGTGCGGCGTGACCGCGACGGCCTGCTCTATTTCGTCGGACGCCGCGATGCGATGATCAAGACGGCGGGCAACCGTATCAGCCCGCAAGAGGTTGAAGACGCCGCCATTGCCACCGGATTGGTGGCCGAAGCGGTGGCCTTGGGCATTCCCGATGTGCGTTTGGGCCATGCGGTGCATTTGATCGTTCGCGCGGCGCCGGGTGCGGAAAACCCGGCGGAAGAATTGCCGCGCCGCCTCAAGGGCGATCTGCCCAATTTCATGCAGCCTTCGGTGATCCACTGGAAGGATGCCATGCCCATCAGCCCCAATGGAAAATTGGATCGCGCAGGATTGTATCAGGAAATGCTGGACTGGAAGATCGCCGTCGAATTGGAATCCTCGCGGGAGCATGATGCATGAAGCCTTTGGGGCCAATTCCGGCGGGCTTTGTGGCGCGCGATGGTATTCTGACGATTGATGGAGCCAAGGTCACCGAACTGGTGGCGCAAAGCGGGGGGGCGACGCCGCTGTTTGTCTATTCGGGCGCGATGTTGCGTGCGCGCGTGGCGGAACTGCGCGCGGCCATGCCCGAACGGCTGGCCATCCACTATGCGATGAAGGCCAATCCTTTTGCACCCGTATTGCGTTTGATGGGCGAATTGGTCGACGGGTTTGACATTGCCAGCGGCGGCGAATTGGGCATGGCGCTCAACGCCGGGCTGGACCCGTCGCGCATCAGCTTTGCCGGACCGGGCAAGCGCGACATGGAATTGCAGGCCGCCATCATGCGCGGCGTGACGCTCAACCTTGAATCCGAGGGCGAGGCGCAGCGGGCGCTCAATATTGCCGAAAGGATTGGTAAAACGCCCCGGCTTGCCATACGGGTGAACCCTGATTTTGGCCTTGCGGGGTCGGGCATGAAAATGGGCGGCGGGGCGAAACCCTTTGGTATTGATGCTGAGCGCGTGCCTGCTTTGGCCCGATTGGTCGTGGATGCGGGCGCCGAGTGGCGGGGTTTTCACATCTTCGCCGGATCGCAATCGCTCAATTCCGACGCTGTCATCGAAACACAGGCGCAAACCATCGCTCTGGCCGCACGGCTGGCGGATGAAGCGGACGTGGGTCTGCCGCATTGCAATCTGGGCGGGGGGATGGGCATTCCGTACTTCCCCGGCGACACGCCCGTTGATGCAAACCGGATTGGTGAGGCGCTGGGCCAACAGTTCGACAACTTGCCCGATGTTCTTGGCGAAACGCAATTCTGCATGGAATTGGGCCGCTATCTGGTGGGCGAGGCGGGGGTTTACCTGACCCGTATCGTCGATCGCAAGATCAGCCATGGTGAGGTCTATCTGGTCACTGATGGCGGTTTGCATCACCAATTGGCGGCCAGCGGCAATTTCGGCACGGTCGTCCGCCGCAATTACCCCGTTGCCATCGCCACCCAATTCGGCCGCGAATCGGTCGAGGAGGCCAGCGTTGTGGGTTGCCTCTGCACCCCTCTGGATCGTTTGGCCGACAAGGCGGGCTTTCCCCATGCTGATGTGGGCGATCTGGTCGCGGTGTTCTGTGCGGGCGCCTATGGGGCCAGCGCCAGCCCTTCGGCCTTTCTGGGACAGGGGCCAGCGCGCGAGATGTTGCTATAGGTCTTGATACCTAGCATTTCCGGGGTTTGTTTTACCTCTTTGGCGATTATTCGCCTGAATTGTTTCCTGCCAAGTCTTGCCAAAGTTCTCGCAAGACTTGGCAAGAATCGGCGCTGTTAAGATATTTCCGACAATTGTCCCCTTCTGGGACCACTATCCAAAAAGCCCCGTATTCCCGCGGTTCGTGCCACAATGGCTAACCGGATCTTTACCCTTCTTGCCCATACCGCACCTTGAACTGCCGTGCCTTCCATCAGGAATAGATCTTGTTGGGCAATCGGACGGCGCCGTCGAGGAAAAGGACCATGTCGAGCAAGAGTTTTGCAACGCTGCTTGGCGGAGCTGCGCTGGCCAGCGTCGCCATGGCGGGCTGCGCCGACGCCAGAACCGCCCCGCGTTTGCCCTCCGCCAATTTTGTGGCGCTTCAGGAAGGGCCGGGCGAGGATTACGTGATCGGCCCGATGGACGAGCTGACCGTGTTCGTCTGGCGCAACCCTGAGCTGGGCGCGCGCGTACAGGTCCGTCCCGACGGCCGTATCACCACGCCGCTGATCGCGGACCTGCCCGCCACGGGCAAGACGCCCAGCATGTTGGCGCAGGACATCCAGCTTCAGCTGAGCCAATATATTCAGGATCCGCTGGTCTCGGTCATCGTCAACCGCTTTGCGGGCACCTTTTCCGAACAGATCCGCATTGTTGGCGCCACCGGGCGCCCCGCCTCGATCCCCTATCGCGCGAACATGACCATCTTGGACGCGATGATTGCGGTGGGCGGCATGAATGAATTTGCCGCCGGCAACCGTTCGAAGCTCGTTCGCTTCGACAAGGCAACCGGCAAGCAGAAAGAATTTTCGCTGCGCCTTAGCGACCTTTTCAAGAAGGGTGACTCCAAGGCCAACGTGATGCTGATGCCGGGCGATGTGATCATCATCCCCGAAAGCATCTTCTAAGCAGGGGGCCGTCAGATGAATACGCTTCTGGAAGATTTCCGGGCTACGCTGCACAGTATCTGGCAACGTCGCTGGCTTGCGCTCGCTGTGGCGTGGGTGGTGTGCGTGCTGGGCTGGCTGGGCGTTTCGATGGTGCCCAACACCTACGAATCGCGCGCACGCATTTTCGTGCAGATTTACGATCCGCTGGCAACGCAGGTCGGCATCAATGACACCGACCGCAAGGCCGCCATCGACAAGGTGCGCGACTCGCTGACCGGCACACTCAATCTGGAACGCGTGATCCGCTCGACCCGTCTGGGTGAGAGCATCACCACGCGCAAGCAGATGGACGGGGCCGTTGCGGGTCTGGGCAAGGCCATCAAGATCAACGCCGATCAGGACAATCTGTTCACGATCACCGCGCGTTCGGCCTCGATGCGGTTTTCCGATGGCGAAAACGCCCGCCTGTCGCGCGATATCGTCCAGAAGCTGATCGACATTTTCCGCGAGGAAAACCAGAACGGTGGTCAGGGCGAAATGAAGCAGACGCTTCAGTTCCTCGACCAGCAGCTGGCCAACCGTCAGGGTGAGCTTCAGGCCGCCGAACAGCGCCGTCTGGCCTTTGAATCACAGCATCCCGAACTGGCGCAGGGCGGCGTTTCGCTGATCCAGCGTCTGGAACAGAGCCGCGCCTCGATCCGTGGCCTGGACGCCGACATTGCCGCTGCGCAAAGCTCGCTTGCCGCCATTCAGGCCCAGGTGGCCAGCACGCCCCAGACCGTGGCCGTCAATGGCCCGACCGGCGGCCTGCGTGGTCAACTGGCTCAGGTTCAGTCGGATCTGGCGATGATGCGCGCACGCGGTCTGACCGAAAACCACCCCGACGTGATCACCGCCCGCAACCAGATCGTCTCGCTGCGCCAACAGGTGAAGGCGGAAGGCAATTCGGGCGCCGTATCGGGCACGCCGAACCCGGCCTATGCCTCGCTGGAATCGATCCGCGCCGAGCGGCAAGCCAACCTGCAATCGTTGCAGGCCCGCCGCGCCGCCGCCGAGGGGGAAATCGCCCAGATCACCTCGCAGCAGTTCACCAATCCCGAACTGATGCAGGAAGCCCAGAACATCAGCCGCGACTATGACGTGCTGAAAAGCCAGTATGACAAGATGCTGACCGACCGCGAAAACCTGCGCCTCAAGGGTCAGGTCGTCTCGGCCCGCGGCACGGCCAAGGTTGACGTTCTGGATCCGCCGGTTCTGCCGCGCGCGCCTGCTGCGCCCAATCGTCCGCTGTTGCTGATGATCGTGCTGGCCGGCGGCATTGTGGCCGGTATCGGTGTGGCTTTTGCCGCTGGCGAGCTGCAGTCGAGCTTCTCGACCACCAGCAAGCTGGAGCGTTCGACGGGCCTGCCGGTGCTGGGCGCCATTTCGCAAACGCTGACCGCCGAGGGCGCCGCGACCAAGGCTCGCCGCACCCGCAACTTCTATGCTGCATCGGTGGCGCTGGGCGGTGTGTTTGCCCTCTTGCTGGCGATGGAGTTCATCCAGCGCGGCACGATCGCCTGAGGAGGATGACATGAACGAACCTCTCAAGAATCAGGACTATCCGCAAAAGCCGGAAGATACGCACAGCTCGCTGATCCAGCGCGCCATGCAGGCCTTTGATCGCGGCCAGTTCGTACCGCCCTCGGGCCCGGCCGATCTGGTGCCGCCTTCGCTGACCCCGCAGGCTCCGGCCCCGCAGGCATACATGCCCCCGGTGCAGGCCCCGGTTCAGCCCGCAGCCCCGGTGAACCCGCAAGCGCCAGTAAGTCCGCAAGCCTATGCCCCGGCGCCCATCGTGGCTCCGGTGGCCCCGCCGCCCCAGTATGGCGCGCCGGTTTATGGCGAGCAGGCCCCGGCCTATGCCCCGCAACCGGCGGCACCCGCACCGGCATTCCACCGCATCAATCACCAGCGCCTTGCTCTGGAAGGTTTCGCGGTGCCCGGCGGCGCGGCCAATGCACAGGTCGAAGAATTCCGCATCGTCAAGCGCCAGCTCCTCGAACAGATCGAGGATCTGCGCCGTCAGGGTGCGGGTGTCGAGGCCCAGTCGATCCTGATCACCTCGGCTCTGCCCGAAGAAGGCAAGACTTTCGTGGCGATCAACCTTGCCATGTCGATTGCCGCGGAAAAGGATACTGAAGTCGTGCTGGTCGATCTCGACATGGCGCGTTCCTCGGTACTCTCGACGCTGGGGCTGCCCGGTGGTCCGGGGCTGGTCGACGCGATTGCCGACCCGCGCATCGATGTGCGCGATCTGGTGATCAAGACCGATCTGGGCGGGCTTTCGGTGTTGCCGGGCGGTCGTCCGACGGCCTCGGATTCCGAATATCTGGCCTCGGCCCGTGCAAAGGCGGTCATTGCCCGCCTGATCGAAGGCCATCCCAACCGCGTTGTCGTGTTCGATACGCCGCCGGTTCTGGCCGCCGCTCTGGCGGTCGAAGTGGCCAAGCTCTCGGCCCAGACCGTGCTGGTGGTAAAGGCGGAAAAGACTTCGGGCAGCTCGGTGCAGGACGCCGCCAGCCTGTTGTCGGCCGGCTGCCCCAATGTGCAGGCGCTGCTTAACGGGGTGCAATTCAGCCCCAGCGGCCGTCGCTTTGGCACCTATCACAACTATCGCGGGTAATTGATCATGCGGGCGATGGCTCATCAGATTTCTGTTCTGGCGCTGGGGGCGGTTCTTGCGGTTATGCCGCAGGCCGTCGCCGCCCAGCCCCGGCAGACCGCATCACAGACGCAAGGTCTCAATGATGCGGCGGCGCAGGCCATTGCCCCCAATCTTGGCGACAATACGGTGTTGACCACGGGCGACACCAACCGCGACAATGGCGCACAGGCCGTCATTCAACAGGACGAGGCGATCGGGGCCAATCCCTACACGCCCTTTTCCTATGACAATGACGTCACCTATACGCAGGCCGATGGGTTGCGCACCAATGCCACCAACCGCCGCGAAACGCCGGCCGACCGCGCAGGCCGCTATTACGGCGCGGCCTATAGCAGCGGCGATCTGGCGGCGGCGGCCTATTCGGACGATGATTACAATTCGACGCGCGGCAAAACCACGATGAAGCCCCGCCGCCTTGGCGTGTTCGATCAGGGCACCGTGGACAAGCGCCGTCTGGCCATCCGCCCCTATATCGAGGCGGCTCAGGTGGTGCAGGCCAACCTCGGCTCGCGCCAGTCGCTGGCGTTCAATGACGATGTGGTCACCTATTCGACGGTGGCGGCGGGCGCGGACGCCACGATCAACGGGCGCAACAATCAGGGCGTGATTTCCGCGCGCTATGAGCGCCGCTTTACGTGGAACCGTAAAAGCAACACCGATGGCGTGACGGGCATCGCGCGCATGTCCTCCTCGATCGTGCCCAACGCCTTGCGCGTGGATTACGGCGGCTTTGCCAACCGCACCTATGTCACCGAAACCGGCGCGGCCTTTGGCTCAAACGCGGTGGGCGCTGATTCGCTGACGCAGGTTTACTCGGTCTATGCCGGCCCCACGCTGGCCACGCAAAAGGGCGATGTGGCCATCACCGCGCATTATCATGCCGGGTACACCGCGCTCAATTCGCAGGGCAATGTCAGCGCCAACGGCGTTTCGGCGGGCGTGGACCGGCTGGACCATTCCACCGTGCAGGAAGGCCGCTTTGCCGTTGGCAACCGTCCGGGCGAGGGGCTTCCCGTCGGCCTTGGCGTCGATGCGGGCGTCTATCAGGAAGACGTCTCGAACCTGACCCAGCGGGTCAGCGACAAGCATGTGCGCGGGTCGATCACGATCCCGGTGACCGAAGACGTCTCGCTGGTGGGCGGCGCGGGTTACGAACATGTCCGCGTGTCGGCGCGCAATGCGAAATATGACAGTGCGGGCAATGTGATCGTCGATTCCAACGGCCGCTTTGTCACCGATTATTCCACGGGTCGTCAGATTGCCTTCGACACCGAAGGTCTGATCTGGGACGCGGGCGTCGTGTGGCGTCCCAGCCGTCGCACCAATGTCGAATTCCACGTCGGCGACCGTTATGGCCGGTTCGGCGGCTATGGCTTCATCAATTATCAGCCCGACGATCATTCCAGCTTCAATCTGGTGGTCTATCAGGGCGTGACGGGTTTTGGCGGTGCGCTGACCAATTCGCTCTTCAACCTGCCCACGCAATTTTCCACCGTGCGCGATGCGATCACCGGCAACCTGTCCAGCTGCGTTGCGGCGGCCACATCGGGCAATTGCCTTGCCGGGTCCATCGGCTCGGTCAATTCGACGGTCTATCGTGGCAACGGCTTCTCGGCGGGTTACTCGTTTGACCACAGCCGCCTGCGCGGCGGTATCGGCTTTGGCTATGAACGCCGCCAGTACATCACCGCGCCCAACACCATCCTGGCCAACATCAACGGCAAGGTGGACCAATATTACTGGGTCTCGACCTATCTGGGCTATCACGTGACGCCGCGTTCCACGTTTGGCGCCACGCTGGACGGGTACAAGTATGTCAGCGGCATCAACACCACGCAGGGTGACATCAACGCCGTTCGCGCGGTGGCCCTTTATCAATATTACCTTTCGCGCCATCTTACGACGACCGCATCACTGGCCATGGACGGGATCACCCGTGAAAAGGCCGCTGACCTGTGGAGTGCCTCGGCGGCACTTGGTATGCGTTACACTTTCTGATCCCACTGGGGAGAGCAAGAATGTTCGATAATTTCTATGGTTTCACCGGGCGTCCTTTTCAGCTCACTCCGGACCCGGCATTTTATTTTGAAAGCCTGACCCATCGCAAGGCTTTGTCCTATCTGGGCTATGGTCTGGCGCAGGGCGAAGGTTTCATCGTCATCACCGGCGAGGTGGGCGCGGGCAAATCGACGCTGGTGGCGCATCTGATGGCCACGATCGACCGCAACCGCCTGACCGCGGCGCAGATCGTCACCAGCCGTTTGGACAGCGGCGAACTGGTACATGTCGTGGCGCAGGCCTTCGGGCTGAGCGTGCCGGGGCAGGACAAGGCGAGCGCTTTGGGCGCGATTGAAAAGTTCCTGCATGACGAGGCGCGCGCGGGTCGCCGTTGCCTGTTGGTGGTGGACGAATCGCAGAATCTTGCTCTGGGCGCTCTCGAAGAATTGCGCATGCTCTCCAATTTCCAGTTGGGCAGCCATCCTCTGCTCCAGATCCTGTTGCTGGGTCAGCCGGAATTCCGTGAAAGCCTGCAAGGCCACCCCGGCCTTGAACAATTGCGCCAGCGCGTGATCGCGGCCCATCATCTCGACGCGATGGAGCCGGGCGAGATGGAGCCTTACATCATGCACCGCCTGCGTCTGGTGGGCTGGAATGGCAATCCGACCTTTGAACCGCGCGTGTTCGCCGAGTTGTACACCGCGACCGGGGGCGTCCCGCGCCGGATCAACCAGATCGTCAACCGCCTGCTGATCCTTGGCGCGGTGGAGCAGCGCCAGCATATCGATGGCGTGATGCTGGCACAGGTTCTGGCCGAACTGACCGCCGATGGCGGCTTGCAGATCGCGCCCGCACCGGCCCAGCCGGGCGAAGGCCTTGCCGTGGCGCAGGGCATGGCCCTGCCTACCACGCCGCAGGCACAGGCCCCCGCCCAATTCGCCGTCGAAGGCCTTTCGCACCTTCAGGCCGCATTGGCCCAGCGTGACAGCCAGATCGCCGAGTTGCAGCAGGCCGTGATCGAACTGGCCAATCAGGGCGACACGTCGGGGCTCGAAGGCGCGGATTCCGCGCACAAGGCCGCCATCGAGGTGATGCAGGAACGTCTGGCCAAGCTGGAAAGCCGTCTGGTCGAACAGGATCGCACGATCCGTCACACGCTGACCATGTTGATCGAATGGATCGAGCGGGACGAGGCACAGCGCGTCGCGGCATGACATCTCTGCCGCGCAGCGGTGGATAGGTACGCGGGCGTCAGCAGGAGATAGGAAAATGGTGGCTCAGGCGCCGCTGGTAAAGGCCAAGCTGCTCAACGGCTTTTCGGTCGATGTTGAGGATTGGTTTCAGGTTGGCGCCTTTGAAAAGGTGATCGATCCGGCCGACTGGGACGGTCTGGCCTGCCGGGTCGATGTCAACACCAACCGCCTTTTGGATATGTGCGAAGATCTGGGTGTGAAGGCGACGTTCTTCACGCTGGGCTGGGTGGCCAAACGCCACCCGGCGCTGATGCGCCGCATCGTCGAAAACGGGCATGAATTGGCCAGCCATGGTTGGGCCCATGCCCGCGTGTTCACGATGGATGCCGCCGGCTTTGCCGCCGACATTGGCGATGCGCGCAAGGCGTTGGAGGATGCCTCCGGCGCGCGCGTCATCGGCTATCGCGCGCCCAGTTTTTCCATCGACACCCGCACCCCATGGGCGCATGAAATCCTGGCAGAGCAGGGCTATCTCTATTCCAGCAGCGTGGCCCCGATTGCGCATGACCATTACGGTTGGCGCGAGGCGCCCCGATTTGCTTTCCGCCCGGTGGCGGGGGCCGATCTGATCGAAATTCCGGTCACGACGGTTGAAACATTCGGACGGCGCATGGCGGCGGGCGGCGGCGGTTTCTTCCGCGTATTGCCCTATGCGTTCAGCCAATGGGCAATGCGCCGCGTCAATGAACAGGACGAACGCCCGATCATTTTTTACTTTCACCCGTGGGAAGTGGACACCGAACAGCCCCGCGTTGCCCATGCCCCGCTGAAAAGTCGCCTGCGTCATTATACAAATATTGACGGGATGGAGGCTAAATTGCGGCGAATGCTCAAGGAATTCGCGTGGGGTCGTATGGATAACGTCGCAGCAACCGAAGGTCTGAGGGTGGTGGAGTTCGAGCGGTGAACGCGCCGTTCCGCGTGGACATGGACCTGCGGGTCGCTCTGGCCGATCTGAACGATCCACAAATGGCGCGCTCGGTCGAAGGCTTTGTCGCCGCTCACCCAGAAAGCACGCCCTTTCATCGGCCCGTCTGGTTGAATGCCGTGGCGCGCGGGACGGGCAATGACGCGCTGGCGCTGATCCTGACCCGCTGCGGCGAGGTGGAGGCCTATCTGCCGCTGACCCAGGTTCATTCGCCGATTTTTGGCCGCGTGCTGGCGTCCAGCGGTTTTGCCGTGGGCGGGGGCGTTCTGGCCGCGCCCGATGTCGATCCCGCGCCTTTGTTCGCCGCGGTGGAGGAATTGGCCCTGCGTCAATCCACGCCCTCGGTTGAACTGCGCGGAGGCCCTTTGCCCGAAACCCGCGCCGGATGGACGATCAAACGCGAAAGCCATTGCGGTTTCATCCGTCCTCTGGCCGATAGCGACGAGGCCGAATTGACCACCATCCCGCGCAAACAACGCGCCGAGGTGCGCAAAAGTCTGGCGGGCGAATTGACGGTGGAAACCGGGACCGGTCCCGCCGACCGCGACGCCCATTATGGCGTCTATGCGCAAAGCGTGCGCAATCTGGGCACGCCCGTTTTTCCGCGCGCTTTATTCGATGCGGTGCTGGACCTCTTTGGCGAGGATGCCGACATCCTGACCGTCCGCCACGAAGGCGCGCCGGTGGCCAGCGTCCTTTCGGTTTATCACCGTGGCGCGGTCATGCCCTATTGGGGCGGCGGCACGTGGGATGCACGACGGCTGCGGGCCAATGACCGCATGTATTACGAACTGATGCTGCACGCCCGTCGCCGGGGATGCACTCATTTCGATTTCGGGCGCAGCAAGACGAACAGTGGCGCCTATGATTTCAAACGCAACTGGGGTTTTGAGCCGCAGCCTTTGTCCTATGGCGTATGGACCGCGCCCGGCGCGCCCAAACGCGATGCGGACCCGACCAGCGCGACCCATTCGCGCCGGATCGACATGTGGAAAAAGCTGCCCTTGCCGGTCGCCAATCTGATCGGTCCGTGGATCGCAAGGGGGCTGGGATGAGCAACGAAATCCTGTTCCTGTCCCACCGCATCCCTTTTCCGCCCAATCGGGGGGACAAGATCCGCTCGCACCATATTTTGCGGCGTCTGGCCCGGATGGCGCCGGTGCATGTCGGGTGCTTTGCCGATGATCACGCCGATCTGGCCGAAGAGGTTGAGCTTGCCTCGCTCTCGCATTCCTATCGGTTGGTGCGCCGAACAAAGCCGTTGGTGCTGGCCGGAATTCAGGCCATCATGAAGCGCGAGCCGATCAGCCTAACGGCCTTTCGCGATGAAAACGTGACGAAATACGTTCGTCAGACATTGGCGAGCGGGCGCATCGGCACGATCTATGTCTTTTCGGGCCAGATGGGCCAATATGTGCCCGACGACTTTACGGGCCGCGTCATTATGGATTTCGTCGATGTTGATTCGGCCAAATTCGAAGCCTATGCCGCCAAATCGCACGGGCCGATGGGCTGGGTCCACGGGCGCGAGGCACGCCTTCTGGCCGCAGAGGAAGCGCGTTTGGCCGCCATGGCCGATTACAGCCTGTTGATCAGCCGCGCCGAGGCGGACCTCTTTGCCCAGAGGTTAGGCGCATCGGCCCGTCATGCGCGGATCGAGGTTTTGGGCAATGGCATCGATTCCGATTACTTTGACCCGCTACAGGTCGGCCCCGAATGCCAGATGGGGCATATGGGCGGGCCTCGCCTGATCTTTACCGGACAGATGGATTATCAGCCCAATGTGGCCGCCGTGATCCGCGTCGCGCGCCTTATTCTGCCGCTGGTTCAGGCGCGTCATCCGGAGGCGACGTTCCATATCGTCGGGCGCAACCCCACCGATGCGGTCAAGGCGTTGAATGCCATGGCGGGCGTCCATGTCTGGGGCCGGGTGGATGATATTCGCCCATGGCTCAAGGCGGCCGATATGGCGCTGGTCCCGCTGGATATCGCGCGCGGGGTTCAGAACAAGGTGCTGGAGGCCATGGCGATGGAATTGCCTGTCGTGCTGACTTCGGCGGCGGCCAATGGCATTCACGCGGTGGCCGGGCACCATTTCGCCGTGGCCGACAGCGACGAGGCCTTGGCCGCACAAGTCAACCGATTGGCCGATACGCCGCATCTGGGCAAGGCGATGGGTATTGATGCGCGCCGTCTGGTTGTGGAGCGCGCCAGTTGGCAAAGCACGCTGGCGCCTTTGTCCGCCATGCTGTCCCAGCCGCCGCGCCGGTGGCGCGATGCGGCGTGAGCCTTGCGGTACCTGAACTGACCCGACCGGCGCGCGCCATGCCTTTGGCGTGGCGTGAAGGGGTGATCCGTCTGGCCTGCCTCTGGGCGGGGCTGATCGCGCTGTTCCGGGGCGATTGGGCGGCGATGGGGCATCAGTGGTGGGATTCCTCTACCTATAATCACATCCTGATGGTGCCGGCCATTCTGGTCTGGCTGGTGTCCCAGCGATTGCCTGATCTGTTCCGCCTGCCGGTGGCGCTGTGGCGGGGCGGGTTGTGGATGATGGGGGGGGCGCTGCTGCTCTGGGCGCTGGGGGCTTTGGCCGGTGTGGCGCAGGTGACGCAGATCGCCGCTGTTGCCATGCTGATCGCGGCGGTGCCTTTGATGCTGGGCGAAAGGGCGGCGCTGGGGCTGTTGTTTCCGCTGACCTATATGGGGTTTCTGGTGCCGTTTGGCGATGAAGCCATCCCCATGCTGCAAACCGTGACGGCCAAGATCACCATCGCCCTTGTCCATATCAGCGGGATCAAGGCGCAGATCGATGGCGTGTTCATCGCTACACCCGCCGGCCTGTTCGAAGTGGCCGAGGCATGTTCGGGCGTCAAATTTCTGGTCGCCATGATTGCCTTTGGCGCTCTGGCGGCACATGTCTGTTTCGTTTCGTGGGCGCGGCGCGCCGGGTTCATGGTCCTGTGCATTGTCGCGCCCATTCTGGCCAATGGTGTGCGGGCGTGGGGCACGGTCTATCTTGCGCAAATCTATGGCGCAGAGATTGCGGGCGGGGTCGATCATATCATCTATGGCTGGTTCTTCTTTGCTGCGGTAATTGCCGGGGTGATTGCGCTGGGCTGGCGGTTTTTTGACCGGGCGGCGGGCGCGCCTATGCTGGACGTGGATGCGGTCATGGCGCTGCGTCTGCCGCAATGGCGCGGGATCTCGGCCAAGGCTTGCTTTGGGGCGCTGGGGTTGATGGTGCTGGCGGCACAGGGTTGGGTGATGGCGGCGGACCGGCTTGCCGCGCCTTTGCCTACACAGATTGCCCTGCCAGAGGTCGCCGGATGGCATCGGGTCGATTACGCCCCTCGCCATGTGTGGGAACCGCGCGCGGGCGGGGCCGATCATCGCCTGCTGGGCCGCTATGCCGATGCGCAGGGGCATGAGGTGGATGTGTTCTTCGCCCTCTATGCCGCGCAAGGTCCGGGCAAGAAGGCGGGCGGATTTGGCGAAGGGGCGCTGCGCCCGGATACGGGATGGTCGTGGCAATCGCCCGGGCCGGATGTGCCGGATGCGCGCAGCGACCGTTTGCTGGCGGGCGGGCCGACCGAGCGTTTGGCGCAAACCAGTTACAAGACCGGTGATCTGGTAACGGGCAGCAATGCGCGCCTGAAACTGGCCAATATCGTGGATCGGTTGTTGTTGCGGCGGCGGGCAACCATGATGCTGATCCTGTCGGCCGAAGAAGTCGGGCCGTTCAAGGCCGCCGATTCCATCGCCGCTTTCCGCGCCAGTGCGGGGCCGATCGGTGATTGGATGGACGCGGTGGCACGGGGTTTGTAAGGCCCGGTCAAGAGTTGCAGGCAAAGTCGTTTAAGGGGTTCACATATGTGTGGTTTTGCCGGGATCTTTCATCTGGAAACCCCCAAGCCGGTTGATCCGGCCCGGGTGGAGCGGATGTGCGATGCCATTGCCCATCGCGGGCCGGATGGCTTTGGCGTGTGGACCGCGCCGGGCATAGGCATGGGCCATCGCCGCCTGTCCATCATCGACATTGCCGGTTCGCCCCAACCGATGGCGTCCACCGATGGGCGCGCGATGCTGTTGTTTAACGGCGAGATCTATAATTACCGCGAATTGCGCGCCGAACTGGCGGCGCAGGGGGCGGTTTTCCATACAGACGGCGACAGCGAGGTGATCCTTGCCGCCTATCAGCGTTGGGGCGCCGATTGCGTGTCGCGCCTGTCGGGCATGTTTGCCTTTGCCATCTATGATCTGGACCAGCGCTCGCTCTTGCTGGTGCGTGACCGGCTGGGGGTCAAACCGCTGTTTCTGGCCGAATTGTCGGATGGCAGTTTGATCTTTGGGTCGGAATTGAAGGCCTTGATGGCGCATCCGGCCCTGCGGCGCGAAGTGGATCCGCTGGCGATCGAGGATTATCTGACCTGGGGTTATGTGCCCGATCATCGCTCGATGTTGCGCGGGGTTGAGAAATTGCCCGCCGGGCATCTGATGATCCTCAAGCATGGCGCGCCCAAGCCTGCGCCCCGGCAATGGTGGGATGTCAGTTTTGCCGAAAGGCGTAAGGGCAGCGCGGCGGACTTGTCGGCTGAACTGATCCATTTGATGCGCGATGCCGTGACCAGCCGGATGGTGGCCGATGTGCCCTTGGGGGCGTTTCTGTCGGGCGGAGTCGATTCCTCCTCGGTCGTCGCGCTGATGGCCGAGGCGAGTTCGTCGCCGGTCAAGACATGCTCGATCGGTTTTGACGTCAAGGCGCTGGATGAAAGCGACTATGCGCGACGGATTGCCGAGCAATTCGGCACCGATCATCAAAGCCGCATCGTGTCGCCCAATGATTTCGAGGCGGTCGACCATCTGACCACCATGTTCGACGAACCCTTTGCGGACGCCAGCGCGCTGCCGACATGGCGCGTGTGCCAATTGGCGCGCGAAACGGTGACGGTGGCCCTGTCGGGTGACGGCGCGGACGAAGCCTTTGCCGGATACCGCCGCCATGTGTTTCAGCTTGGCGAGGACCGGGTGAGGGGGATGATCCCCGATGGATTGCGCCGGGGCCTGTTCGGAACATTGGGCGGCATCTATCCCAAGGCGGATTGGGCGCCGCGTCCGCTGCGGGCGAAAACCACGCTGCTCAACCTCGCACGGTCGAGTGAGGAGGCCTATACCGACGCGGTCAGCGTGACGGGGCCTGCGCTGCGTGATAGGCTCTATACCGAGGAATATCGGCGTTTGCGGGGCGACTATCGGGCCGAGCAGGCGTTTCTGGACTGTATGGCGCGGGCGCCGGCACGATCCGGGCTGGACCGGGCGCAATATGCAGATCTCAAATTCTGGCTGCCGGGCGACATCCTGACCAAGGTGGACCGGGCCAGCATGGCGGTCAGTCTGGAAGCGCGTGAGCCTTTGCTCGACCACCGATTGATCGAATTTGCCGCCAGCCTTCCGGAGAATCTGCGAGTCAAAGGTGGGCAGGGCAAGTGGCTGCTTAAAGATTCGATGCGGCGTTATCTGCCTGATGACATTCTGTTTCGGCCCAAACAGGGATTCGTTACCCCCATTGCGCAATGGTTGCGCGGACCACTTGCCGCAGAAGCGAGAAAAATTGCTGCACAAGCGAAAGATGGTGGAGGGGCGCTGGGGCGCACCGGATGGTTAAATCCCATTAACCTTCATGAAATAGCAGAAGCGCACATTTCCGGGGTTTCTGACCACTCAAGACTGTTGTGGCAGTTGTTGATGCTGGACAGGTCGCTTGTCCATCTGGGCATTGCCTGATACGCTCTGCTTTCGGAGCAAAGATTAACTAAAAACTTTTTGTTTCATTTTGAAACACCTTTCTGTAAAAAGGCTTTGCATTCCGTGGTTTAGCATGCCTAAACTTCGCCCGGTACTAGAGAGCGGTGAAAGACGAGGTTGCGCTTCGTTAACCGTGATCAGAAAGGGTCGTGACGACAATGGACCGGATGACCGGTGAAATGGGAAATTTGCCTCCTTACGGTGAAAGTGGAGGCAATCGTGGCATCTTCTTTCCCGAGGATCCCGCGCAGGCAGCCCTAAATCGCCTGGCCGTTCCAGAGGCATTGACCGATCTGGAACAGCTTGACGTCTTGTATGACGATCAGGCCAGTACGATCTGGACCTTTATGAGCCCGTCAGGACGCCCCAGCTTCACGCCCTCGCTGTTGCGGGATTTTGAAAGCTGGCAGGATCTGATTGCCGGCAATTTCGGCCCTGACAAGATCCCGCTGCGCTTTCTGGTTCTGGGCAGCCGGACGCCCGGCGTATTCGGGTTTGGCGGCGATCTGGAACTGTTTCAGGGCATGATCCGGTCACAGGACCGCGAAGGTCTGGCCGCTTATGGCCATCGCTGTGTTGCCATTCTGGATCGTAACCGTCGCGCACTCGAATTGCCCATCGTCACGATCGGGCTGGTGCAGGGGCAGGCGCTGGGCGGCGGTTTTGAGGCGGTGCTCTCGTTTGATTATCTGGTGGCGGAAAAGGGCGCGACCTTTGGTTTGCCAGAGGTGATGTTCGGCCTGTTCCCCGGCATGGGCGCCCATGCGATCCTGTCGCGCAAGCTGGGCACGGCTGCGGCACAGCGCATCATCCTGTCCAACCGCACCTATAGCGCCGAGGAAATGTATGATCTGGGCGTGGTGACGCATCTGGCCGAGCGGGGCGAGGGTGTGGCCTATGTTCAGGATTTCATCGCCAAGAATCAGCGTCGCCATGGCGGTCTGGTGGCCGCGCAAAAGGCGATCCGTCGCGCGGCACCTCTGGATCTTGCCGAATTGAACGACATCGTCGATCTGTGGGCAGAGGCCGCATTGGGTCTGTCGGAGAGCGATCTCAAGCTGATGTCGCGTCTGGCCGGGGCGCAGGCGCGCAACCATTCGGCGGCGGCCTGAATTGGGCGTTAGGGGGCGCTTATGCGGCGCCCCTTATTCTTCGGGCCTTATTCTTCGCCGTGGCCCTTGGCCATGTAATCCTGGCTCTGCATTTCGGTCAGTCGGCTGATCGTACGATCAAATTCAAAGCTGCCGGTGTCGGATTCCTTGTCGCCCGAATCATACAAACGGTCGAGAGGTGCGTCGGCGGTCACGAACAATTTGACCTTATGTTCGTACAACGCGTCGATCAGCGTAACAAAGCGCGCCGCTTCGTTGCGGGTTTCCTTGCCTAGCCGGGGAATGCCGACCAGAATGACCGTATGATAGGCCCGCGCCACGGTCAGATAGTCTGACGCCCCGCGCGCCTCGCCACACAGCTTTTTAAAGCTGAATACGGCCACGCCCTTCAGGCTCTTGGGCACATGCAGCAGGCGCCCGCCGCCAACATCCAGATCCGCCGAGGGCACATTGCGCGCATCTTCTGGCGGAAAATCGGTCAGGCGGAAGAAAACTTCACGCACACGTTCGGTCGCCGGCAGGCCCAATGGGCTGTGCCAGCTGCGGATACCGGCCAGACGTTCCAGCCGGTAATCGACCGGACCATTTAGCGTCAGCACATCCAGCTCTCCCTCGATCAGCGCGATGAAGGGCAGGAAATGCTCACGATTGAGGCCGTTTTTGTACAATTCGGACGGAGCGCGGTTGCTAGTGGTGACGAGCGTCAAATTGTGATCGTGGATCAAGGCGGTGAACAACCGGCTCATGATCATCGCGTCGGCCGAATTGTTGACCACCATTTCGTCAAAGGCCAGCACGCGCAGGCCCTCAGCAATGCGGGTGGCGACCTGCGGGATGGGGTCGCCGGTTTCGCCCTGACGGACCTCGCGCATGATCGCGTGGACTTCCTGCATAAAGGCATGGAAATGCACGCGGCGCTTTTCGGTGATGTTCAGCGTGTCGTGGAACAGGTCCATCAGCATCGATTTGCCGCGCCCGACGCCGCCCCACATGTAAAGCCCGCGCGCGCGCGTCGGTTTGCGGCCCAGCAATCGTCCAAAGAAACCGCCACCGGCAGGCGCCGCTTCCAATTCCTGTTGCAGGACATTGAGTCGTTCCGCCGCGGCCGCCTGTTCCCGATCGACGCGCAATTCATGGGTATGGATGAGCGCGCGATAACGCTCGATCACAGTCGCAGGCTTGGCCATCGTAACGTCTTCAAACTTTCAATCGCAGGTGATGCGGGCCAGAATATCGCCGTCGCCATCAACCCGCGTGGTCAAGGGCATCGAGCGATAGATACCGCCTTCACGCTTCATTTCCGGGCCGGTGCCCTGCCAATGCAGTTTGCGGCCCGCGTCGGTCGTCTCTGCATAGGCGTAAAGCGGAATATCTTCAATCTGCGTCAATTTTTCCCCGGCGGGCGAGCGCAGATAGGAGCTTTCGCGCGGGTTGAAATAATACCAGCCCTGATCATGCAGCCCTTTATGGTCTGTATAGGCCAGAATGACGCGCAAGGGGCGCGAGCAGGCGTTCTGGACAAAGATCTGGCGGCGGGCCTGAGCCGACGCTTCCCCGGCCCCAAGGGCAAGGGCGGCGAGTGCGGCAGAGAAGGCAAGGGCATTACGAAACATTGCGATTTCCCGTGGATCAGGATTCTAAGGGGCGACCGTTTACCAATCGCTAACCCAGTCATACGGGGCGTTACAAGGGAATGCACGTAAAGTGGATGCAAAAAAGCGCCCCCAGTCGAGACTGGCGGCGCTTTCCTGATTCGCGTCAAGAGATCAGACGTGGCGTTCGGCCTGCATCTTCTTGATTTCGGCAATGGCGCGGGCGGGCGAAAGGCCCTTGGGGCACACATTGGCGCAGTTCATGATCGTGTGGCAACGATACAGGCGGAACGGATCTTCCAGTTCGTCCAGACGCTCACCCGTGAATTCGTCGCGGCTGTCGGCCAGCCAGCGATAGGCCTGAAGTAGGATCGCCGGGCCAAGGAACTTGTCGCTGTTCCACCAGTACGAAGGGCACGAGGTCGAGCAGCAGGCGCACAGAATGCACTCATACAGACCGTCGAGCTTTTCGCGCTGTTCGGGCGACTGCAGGCGCTCCTTGCCCGAAGGCGTGGTCGAAACGGTCTGAAGCCAAGGGCGAATCGAGGCATATTGGGCATAGAAATGCGTAAAGTCAGGGACGAGGTCCTTGATCACTTCCATATGCGGCAGCGGCGTGATGCGCACATTGCCCGAAAGATCTTCGATTGCGGTGGTGCAGGCAAGACCGTTGCGACCATTGATGTTCATCGCGCAAGAACCGCAAATGCCTTCACGGCACGAACGGCGGAACGTCAGCGTCGAGTCGACTTCGTTCTTGATCTTGAGCAGCGCGTCCAGCACCATCGGGCCGCACGCGTCGAGATCGATCTCGAACGTGTCATAACGCGGGTTTTCGCCGCTGTCGGGGTCATAGCGGTACACGGTGAATTTCTTCACCTTGGCCGCGCCCTCTGCCTTATGGACGACGCCATTCTTGCTGATCTTGCTATTGGCGGGGAGGGAGAACTGGGCCATTTTCCGCTGCTTCCATCTCTGAACACGATTCTGTTAGGGGCTATGAGCCCCCGCTCCGTAGGGGCGCATAGCCCCCTGCTTGCCCGCCTGTCTAGTGTCTTGTGGGCCATGAGCAAGCATAGATTTTTGCACTGCGGCGAAAGTCGCAGACTCTGCCTCTCTTGACCACCCATCCCAAATGCAAAAAGCCGGAGAGCGTTTGGGCTCTCCGGCTTGATGTCATCGGCAAGATGCTTTGGGCTTATTCGCCAAAAGTACGCTGCCACCAACCGCGACGCGGCGTTGCGGAACCTTCGTCGTCACCGCCCGCAGCAGCAGGTTCCGAAACCGGCTCTGCGGCAGGCGCTTCAACAGCGGTTTGCGCCACAGGAGCCTCAGCCACCGGGGCGTCGGCAGGAGCGGTCTCGACCTTCTTCTTGCGCACACGCTTGGGCTTGGCCGGGGCTGTTTCCGCCACGGCTTCCGTCGGAGCGGCTTCGGCAGGTGCTGCTTCCACCTTCTTCTTGCGCACGCGCTTGGGCTTGGCAGGGGCTTCTTCAGCTACTGCTTCGACCGGCGTTGCTTCTGCCGCCACGGCTTGCGCCGGCGCTGCTTCGGCGGTTTCTGCCGGCGCGGCCTTTTTGCGGCGTACGCGCTTGGGCTTGGCAGGCGCTTCTTCAGCGACCGCCTCGACCGGCGCGGCTTCAACGGGGGCTTCGGCCTTGGGGGCTTCGACCACCGGTTCGGCCACAAGGGCCACGTCAGCGGGCGCTTCAACCACAGGGGTCACTTCGGCGGGCGCATCTTCGTCGCCTGCTTCACCCTGTTCTTCGCTCACGCCTTCTTCGCCTTCACCGCGGTTGCGGCTGCGCCGACGCTTGCGACGACGACGCTTGCGCGGTCCTTCTTCGCCCGCTTCGACCGGAGCTTCGGCATCGCCTTCTTCACCCTCGTCGGCTTCTTCGCCATCGTTGGTTTCGGCCTGGCTTTCCTCACCGGTGCCTTCTTCGCGGCGATCACGGCCACGACCGCGACGACGCTTGCGACGCTTGCGACGGGTTTCGGCGCTTTCGTTCGCGCCTTCGCCGCCGGTTTCGCCTTCGGCTTCCTCGGCTTCTTCCTCGATCTCGTCCTCGAAATCCTCTTCCGGCAGATCGTCAAGGTCTTCTTCAAGGATCAGCGGTTCGAACTTGGGCACGAATTCGTTACGCGGACCCGACGAGACGACGCGCATCTTGGCGCCTTCATTCTCGCCTTCGGGGATCACTTCGACCACGACGCCGTAACGGTTTTCGATCTCGCCCAGATCAAGGCGCTTGGCATTGAGGACGTAAACCGCCGCTTCCTGGCTGGCGAAGAGCGTGATGACCGTGCCCTTGCCCTTGGCCGCTTCTTCCTCGATCAGGCGCAGCGCCGACAGGCCCGCCGAACCCGCCGTGCGGACCAGACCGGTGCCATCGCAATGCGGGCAAGAACGGGTCGTGGCTTCCAGAACGCCGGTGCGCAGACGCTGGCGGCTCATTTCCATCAGGCCGAAGCTGCTGATACGGCCGACCTGAATGCGGGCGCGGTCGTTTTTCAGCGCTTCCTTCATGGCCTTCTCGACCTTGCGGACGTTCGAGCCATATTCCATGTCGATGAAGTCGATCACGACCAGACCAGCCATGTCGCGCAGGCGCAACTGGCGGGCGATTTCGCGCGCGGCTTCAAGGTTGGTGGCCACCGCCGTCTGCTCGATGCCATGTTCCTTGGTGGAACGGCCCGAGTTGATGTCGATGGAAACCAGAGCTTCGGTCGGGTTGATGACGATATAGCCGCCCGACTTCAACTGAACCACCGGATCATACATCGCGGTCAACTGATCCTCGGCGCCAAAGCGCTGGAACAGGGGGACCGGATCGGCGTAATGCTTCACCCGGCGGGCATGGCTGGGCATCAGCAGTTTCATGAAGTCACGCGCCGCGCGATAGCCATCGTCGCCCTCGACGATCACTTCTTCGATGTCGCGGTTATAGATGTCGCGGATGGCGCGCTTGATCAGGTCGCTGTCCGAATGGATCAGCGCAGGCGCCGCCGACTTCAGCGTGCTTTCGCGGATATCGTCCCACAGGCGGGCCAGATAGTCGAAGTCGCGCTTGATCTCGGTCTTGGTGCGCTGAAGCCCCGCCGTGCGCACGATGCAGCCCATGCTCTTGGGCAGGTCCATTTCGGCGATGATGGTCTTCAAACGCTTGCGGTCGGCAAAGCTGCTGATCTTGCGCGAAATGCCGCCGCCATGGCTGCTGTTCGGCATCAGCACGCAATAGCGACCGGCCAGCGAAAGGTAGGTGGTGAGAGCTGCGCCCTTGTTGCCGCGCTCTTCCTTCACGACCTGAACCAGCAGCACCTGGCGCCGATGGATCACGTCCTGAATCTTGTAACGGCGGCGCAGAGCCATGCGCTTGGCGCGCAGCTCTTCGGCTTCCTTGGCGTGGGACGCGTTGCGGCCACCCTGACGACGGCCACGACGGCCACGGCGCTCACCGCCTTCTTCGGCGGCTTCTTCGGCTTCATGGTCGCCTTCGAAACCGTCTTCGACATGACCGGCCTCGATCGTGGCGACGCTGTTCTTTTCCGATGTGTCGACTTCGATCAGCGAGCCGGTTTCCTCGACGCTGCCGCCGGCGAAATCATCGGCCAGACCTTCGCCCAGTTCATCGTCGCCAACGAAATCTTCCTCACCCTCGGCAACCGCGCGCAGGGCGGCTTCTTCCTCGGCATGGGCCGCTTCTTCGGCCAGCAAGGCCTCGCGGTCTTCCTTGGGGATCTGATAATAATCAGGGTGGATTTCGGAAAAAGCGAGGAAACCGTGACGGTTGCCCCCGAAATCGACAAAAGCGGCCTGAAGCGAGGGTTCTACTCGCGTGACCTTGGCCAGATAGATATTGCCCTTGATCTGCTTGTGATCAGCAGAATCAAAGTCGAATTCTTCAATACGGTTGCCCTTGAGCACCGCCACCCGGGTTTCTTCCGAGTGGCGCGCATCGATCAGCATGCGCGTTGACATTATGATTTCTCCGGCCGCGCAGGTCCGGCATCGGGTCATGGCCTGGGGTCGGTCCCTTTGGCGCATGGCCCGGCAATGGGGCGCGGCAATTGTGGTGGTGTTCGCGCGGCGGCTTGGCCATCGGCGCGAGGATCAACAGGCCATTCGCGCAAGATGCGCGTCCGGCATGAGTGGAACGGCCATGGGGCAAAGGCCCGCTGGCGTTTTTCGTGTCTGCAAGGCAGAGGAGGCGCGGCTGTGTGCTGCGCATGGCGATGGCTTTATGCTTTGCAAACAGGGTCTTGCCCTTTGCATAGCGCTTCGGAAATTGCGACCGGTTTGTCGTGAAGCGGTTTGCCATCGACGAGTCTTCCGCCCACACCGCAAAGCCGCCTTGCGGCTGCGGATTTTGGAACGGAACACAACTCATCATACCTGCATCAACCTGTACGTCCGGCATGAAAAAACAACCGGGGCCAAGGGCAGGTTTTGTCGCGCTTCCCTTTTGCTTGGCCCGGCCGGAATGGCGGGCGGCGATGCCTTGGGCGGGGTTTGCCTATGGGCCTGTTGGCGTTTGGGGCAAACCTTTGAAAAAGGCAGGGGCGCGGGGAATGTACTGCCCCCGGTCTTTCCCTGCTAGCACCCCTTGTCTTTCCGGGCAAGTTCCATGCGATGCGTGATTCTACGCTTTTTTCCGGGGACTGTGTCGATAAAGACATCGCCAACGCGGCGTTAACCCCATTGCGTGCATAAGGGGTCTCGCTTACCACAATCATGCTTTGGGGATGTCCCCAAGTCCGATGGACCCTGATGGACCCCGCCAACCGCGCCATGTCTGAAACCAATCCGACGCCTGTTGATCCGCCATCTGCTGATCTGCTGGTGCTGGACGAGGCAGAGCCGCGTTCGGATAATCAGCGCGGGCTTGGGCTGGGGCTTTTGATCTTCGCCTTGTTCGCGCCGCTGGCCTTGCTGGTGTCGATGCTGCTGATGGACCTGTGGATGGGCGCGCCGGGTTTTACGCGCGATTATGTCGTGCGTTTCGATTTGCCGCCTGCGGGCGCATTGGCCGCTTTGCCGCAGATTTCCGGGCCAAATGATCCGCATAGTCCGTTGGTTGTGATCGATGCCGGGCATGGCGGCCATGATCCGGGTGCGCATGGCGATCACCGCGATGAAAAGGATCTGACGCTTTCCCTTGCCTTGGCCTTGCGACAGCGCCTGCTGGATGTGGGGGGCATTCGTGTCGCATTGACCCGCGCCGATGATCGCTATCTCTTGCTGGAGGAACGGTCAGGCATCGCGCGGGCGATGAAGGCGGACCTGTTCCTCTCGATCCATGCCGACAGCGCCGACACGCCCGATGCGCATGGCGCCACCGTCTATACCCTGTCCGATCGTGGCAGCAGCCAGGAGGCCGAGCATCTGGCCGCGTCCGAAAATCGCGCCGATACGGTCAATGGCGTGTCGCTGGCCAACACCAGCAGTTCGGTTTCGGCCATTCTGGTCGATTTGTCGCAGCGCCATTCGGCGGAAATGTCGACCAATCTGGCGCGGCTCATCCTGCGTGAGGGTGAGGGGCGAATCGCTTTCCGCGACCGCGCCTTGCAATCGGCCGCCTTTGTCGTGCTGAAATCGCCCGACGTCCCCTCGGTCCTTTACGAGGCGGGGTATATTTCCAATACGGATGATGCCGCGCGCCTTGCCTCGCCCGCTGGCCGTCGCGATTTTGCCGAGGCCACGGCGCAGGCCATCCGCGTTTACTTTGCCCGCGCGAGGGAAGCGTTGGCGCCAAGTCCAGCGCCTTAACCACTGGCAAAGCCGGGGTTGCCCGTGCTAGGGGCGCAAGTCTATGGCGCCCAGCGATCCTTCTCAGCCCGGTTCTGATCCGAACAATTCGCCCGATCAGAATGAAACTTTTCACCTGCGTATCCGTCGTCAGGCGGGCGGGGCATGGCGTCGGTTGCTGGCGCCGGGACTGACGCGGTTTCGCGCCTGGTTTTCGGTGCGCTGGCAAAGCGGGCGGTTGTTCCGCATTGGCGCGCTGGCCGTGGGACTGCTGGTTGCCTTTTGGCTGTTGCTCTATGTGACGGTGCTGCGCACGCTGCCCTCGGCCGATACGCTGCTGACCTATCAGCCGCCTTTGCCGACGATGGTGCGCGGCAATGATGGCGGTATCGTCTATTCCTATGCCCGCGAACGGCGCGTCCAATTGCGTTATGTCGATTTTCCCAAGCAATTGGTGAATGCGTTCCTGTCGGCGGAAGACAAGAATTTCTTCAGCCATGGCGGGGTCGATTTCATCGGTCTTGGGCAGGCGGTTGTCGATTACGCGTTGAAATATGGCAGCGGTGAACGCGCCCGCGGCGGTTCGACCATCACGCAGCAGGTGGCCAAGAACATCCTGATTGGCGATGAATATTCGGTCAGCCGCAAGCTCAAGGAAATGATCGTCGCCTTCCGCATCGAGGGCGTGCTGAACAAGCAGCAGATCCTTGAGCTTTACCTCAACGAAATCCCGCTGGGGCGCCAAAGCTTTGGCGTTCAGGCTGCCGCCCGCGCCTATTTCGGCAAGGACGTGGACAAGCTGGAACTGCACGAGGCCGCTTTCCTTGCCATCCTGCCCAAGGCGCCCGAAGTTTATGGCCGCGCCAAATTCGCCGAAAAGGCGATTGCGCGCCGCAACTGGGTGCTGGACCAGATGGTCAAGAATGGTGCGGTCGATGCCGGTGCCGCCGCCAATGCCAAGGCGCAGCCGTTGGGTCTGATCCAGCGCCGCGTGGAAACCTATGATCCCTCGGTCGGCTATTTCGTCGAGGAAGTGCGCCGCCAACTGATCGCCAAATATGGCGAGAACGCCGAAAACGGCCCCAACAGCGTCTATGCGGGCGGGCTGTGGGTGCGCACTTCGCTCGATTCCGAATTGCAGAAGGCGGCGCAGGAAGCCCTGCGCGGCGGCCTGCTGCGCTATTCGGCGGGCAAGGGTTGGCACGGGCCGATCGCCCATATCGAACTGGATCGCGACCATTGGCAGAGTCAGTTGATCGGGTTGAACAAATCGATTGCCTATAAGGACTGGCGCGTGGGCATCGTGCTGCGCCGGGGTGGCAATGGTCAGATCGGCTTTACCGACGGTTCGACCGCGGCTTTGACCGGATTGGTTGATCAGGTGCGCGTGGGCGATGTCATCACGGCGGCGCCTGCCGGGACGGGCGTCTATGCCTTGCGCATCCTGCCCGGTGTGGGCGGCGGCATGTTGGTGGAACAGCCCGGATCGGGCCGCGTTCTGGCCGTGGCCGGCGGGTTCGACGATGGGCTGGACAGTTTCAACCGCGCCACACAGGCCCAGCGCCAGCCCGGTTCGACCATCAAGCCCTTCGTCTATGCCACCGGCCTCGACAATGGCATGACGCCCGCCAGCATGGTCCCAGACCAGTCCTTCTGCGTCTATCAGGGCGCAAACCTTGGCGAAAAATGCTTCCGCAATTTTGACAGTCGCGGGATGGGCGGCATTCACACGATGCGCTGGGGCCTTGAACAATCGCGCAACCTGATGACCGTCCACATCGCCAATGATGTGGGCATGGATAAGGTGGTCAAAACCTTTGCCAATATGGGCATCGGCAAATATCCGCCCTATTTCGGCTTTGCTCTGGGCGCGGGTGAAACCACCGTGGCGCAAATGGTCAATGCCTATGCCGCGCTGGCCGCGAACGGGGTTCAGCATCAGCAGACCTATGTGGACTTTATTCAAGACCGCAACGGCAAGGTGGTGTGGCGCGCCGATGAACGCGCCTGCAACGGTTGCAACATGCCCGATTGGGATGGCAAGCCCATGCCGCGCTTTGCCCCGCGCGGGCATCAGGTGATGGATGCCCGCACCGCCTATCAGACCGTCCACATGCTCGAAGGCGTGGTGCAGCGCGGTACGGCGGTGGTGCTGCGCGATCTGGGCCTGCCTTTGTTCGGCAAGACGGGGACCACGACCGGCCCCACCAATGTCTGGTTCATGGGCGGTTCGCCCAAGATCGTGGGCGGCGTCTATATTGGTTATGACCAGCCCAAATCGCTGGGTGGCTATGCGCAAGGGGGGACCTATGCCGCGCCGATCTTCAAGCAATTCGTGCAATTGACCAAGGCGCGTTGGGATCACACGCCCTTCGTCGCGCCGCCGGGCATTCGCATGATGAAGATCAGCCGTTCCACCGGCCAGCGCGTGTTCGGCGGCACGCCGGGCGATGACCCCAAGGCCGAGGTCATCTGGGAAGCGTTCAAGCCCGAAACCGAGCCCCAGCGTGTGGGTCGTCAGGAGCAGGTCGCGGCCAAGCGCAGCGAGTTGCTCGACGCGATCCGGCGCGGGTTTGACGCTTTGGGCGGCCGCGTGTTCCAGCGCGGCGAGGGTGAGGATATGGTGGTGGAGCAGGGTGGGCCTGATTAAGCCCGCTCTTTAACCCATCCGCCCGGTGCGCAAGGCGCGCGCCCAACTGTCGCGGCCCATCGCCTCTGCGCGGCGGGCCGCGTATTCGTGGTCATAGGGCACGGCATGGAGCGTCACCTCCCAACGGCCATCGACCAACTTCGTGGTCAAATAGCGGGCATCGGGCGTGCCGGTTTCCACCACATGCCACGACGGCACATCATCCTCATAGGCGGGCAGGCCGACGCTGCCCGCATTGGCGATCTGGCGACCATCGGGCAGGGCCACCACGCGTGGCATATGGGTGTGTCCGCATAGGGTCAGGGCATGCGCGCTGGCATGGGGCGCAATTTCCTCCAGCGTGGATTCACGCATCCGTCCGCCCTTTTGCCTTCGGTGGAGCCAGTAAGTATCGTCGCTTTGCGGCGTGGCATGGCACAAAAGGACATCCCCATCGGGCCATTCCATGCGCGGCGGCAGGGCGGCCATCCATGCGCGAATATCCTTGTCGATCACAGCATGGGCCGCCGCATCCGTCGGTCCCATTTTCGCCGGGTCCAGCGTCAGCAATTGCCGCTCATGATTGCCCGCTAGGGTCGGCCAGTTCAGCGCCATCAGCCTTTGGGCCGTTTCACGCGGCCAAAGCGGCCCCGAAAGGCTGTCACCCAGATTGACGATCCGGGTGATCCCCTGCGCGGCGATGTGGTCAATCACGGCCTCCAGCGCAGGCAGGTTGCCGTGAATGTCGGAAACGGCGGCAAATTCGATCATTTACCGCGCGCGCCAGGCGGCCTCGATCAATTGGGCGGCGGCGGCCATGCCGGCCTGATTGGGATGATAGTTCACGCCGTCCAGCTTTGCCCGATCCGGCTTTGGTCCATTGACCCAAGGCGCCGCTCCGCAAATGCCATGATCGGCCGATGCGCGATCGAGCGCCACCGTGCGGGCAAAGGCGCGATAGGGGCGCACCGCAGCCTCGGTAATGGCGCTCAGATCGCGGGCGATGGGGCGGATCTGGGCGACGGCTTCATCGGTGAGGCCCGTGGCGGCGCAATTGCCCGTGGCGGGAAACAGCGTGAAATATTGCACCAGCAGAACGCGCGCCTTGGGCGCCCGCTGATGAATGGTGGCGATCATGCGGTCCATGTCGGCGGCCAGCTTCTGCTTCGCCTCGATGGTCAGCGGGGTGAAAGGTGTGCATGTTCCGCCGAAATAGCGGTTGCGCTCTTCATCGGTCAGATTGGGGCACTGAAATTTGCCGATGGCGGTCATATAGCCCAGATCATTGCCGCCAATCGTCACCGTCACCAATTGCGTGTCGGCATCCAGCGCATCAACCTGCGCCGGGATTGGACCCCAAGCGCCCAGAATATGCGCGGTGGTCGCGCCGCTGCATGATACGTCCTTCAATTCCAGCCCGACCTTTTGCGCAAAGATATGCGCCGCATTGGTGGCCGAACGGGCACAGCGGTTGGGCGGTGTGTCGGCGCTTTGGCCAATGCCGGGGCCTGCGGCATAGGAGCTGCCCATGGCGACATAGGCGGCGCCCGCCATGGCCGGATGGGCGGCCGATGCGGAAAGGAGCGAAAGGGCGGCAAAGGCTGATTGTTTCATGGGCGCAGGGTTTGCCGATAATTGCGCCCTTGGCAAGACGGGTTGCCCATTTCGCAAATTGTATCGGCCGGTTCAGATTGCTGGACAGGGTGGAGCGTGTGCGACATTCTGTCGCGCCATGACCAACCTGCGTAACCTGTTCGCCCCTGCGCTTGCCGCTCTTGCCGTCGGCGCTTTGTTGTCCACCCCGGCGCACGCCGAACTGGCGGTGGGGGCGGTGGCGCCCGCCTTTGTCACGCAGGGGGCAAAGGCGGGGAAGCCCTTTACCTTCGACCTTAAAAAGGCGCTGAAGAAGGGGCCGGTGGTCGTCTATTTCTATCCCAAGGCTTTTACCAAAGGTTGCACTTTGGAAGCCCATGCCTTTGCCGAGGCGACCGATGATTTCGCCAAGGCCGGCGCGATGGTGATCGGCATGTCGGCGGATGATCTACCCACGCTTGAAAAATTCTCGACGATGGAATGCCGCGACAAATTCCCGGTGGCGATTGCGGACGCGGCGATCATCAAGAATTATGACGTCCTTCTGACCCGCCCCGATCTGAACGCGACGATCACGAAGCGCACGTCCTATGTCATCGGCAAGGATGGCAAGATCAAGCTGTCTTTCACCGACATGGATTACAAGGATCACGTGTCCAAGACGCTGGCCACGGTTCAGGGGCTGGCAGCCAAGCGCTGATGGTTGGGGCCGGGCGGGTTTAACATCTGCCTGTCCGGCTTTCCCG
This sequence comes from Novosphingobium sp. 550D, assembly GCF_057401885.1. Classification (NCBI taxonomy): domain Bacteria; kingdom Pseudomonadati; phylum Pseudomonadota; class Alphaproteobacteria; order Sphingomonadales; family Sphingomonadaceae; genus Novosphingobium; species Novosphingobium sp. 550D. The sequence continues at coordinate 2,128,548 of NZ_CM171613.1, forward strand.
AATTGGGACCGTTGCAAGGTGCAAATGGGCGAACGGCCCGTCGTCAGGCATCAGGGAATCACGTCTTTTCAATGATGCGCGATGATGATGCTAACCGGCGATGGAGCAGGCCATGATGCATTCCGTTTTAAGCAACCTGACCTTGCGGGCCGCGGCGATTTCCTTGCTGATGCTGGCCCCCATGGTGGTGTCGGTCAAGATTTGACATCCCAGTGTTCGCGCCTTGGCAGGCAACCGTGGCGCGCGGCGCAAATGCGTTGAATATCGCAAGGGGCGACTGACGCTTTCCCTTTACTTTCGCCCCAATCCGGCTAACGCGCCGTGGTTTGGACATAAGCTAAGGGTATTGACGATGCGTGCCGAAGGGCAGGCCCATATTGACCGGATCGATGCAGCGCTGGCGCTGGTGCGCAAGTTTCTCGACTGGGAGCGTGCGCTGCGCCGCTTTGACGAGTTGAACGCGCGCGTCGAGGACCCGAAACTTTGGGACAATCCCAAGGAAGCCGAAAAGGTGATGAAGGAACGGCGCCGTCTGGAGGCTTCCATCGGCGCCGTGAATCAGATTTCGGCCGAGATGAAGGATGCCATCGAGTTCATCGAACTGGGCGAGATGGAGGATGATGAGGCCACCGTTCAGGAGGGTCTCTCGACTCTGGCGGCTTTGGCCGAACGCGCGGATCGCGACAAGGTGCAGGCGCTGTTGGCCGGTGAAGCCGACGGCATGGACACCTATATCGAAATCCACGCGGGCGCTGGCGGCACCGAATCGCAGGACTGGGCCTCGATGCTTTTGCGCATGTACACGCGCTGGGCCGAAAAGCGGGGCTTCAAGGTCGATCTGATCGAGTTTCAGGCGGGCGAAACGGCGGGCATCAAGAGCGCGACCATCCTGTGCAAGGGCGAGAACGCCTATGGCTATGCCAAGACCGAGAGCGGCGTCCACCGCCTGGTCCGCATCAGCCCCTATGACAGCAGCGCACGTCGCCATACCTCGTTCAGCTCGGTCTGGGTCTATCCGGTGATCGACGACAGCTTTACGATCGAGATCAATCCGGCGGATCTGAAGATCGACACCTACCGCGCATCGGGCGCAGGCGGGCAGCACGTGAACACGACCGACTCGGCGGTGCGAATCACCCACGTGCCTAGCGGCATCATCGTGGCCAGCCAGATCGACCGCAGTCAGCACAAGAACCGCGAAACCGCGATGAACATGCTGAAGGCGCGTTTGTACGAGGCCGAAATGCAGCGCCGCGAAGAAGCGGCCAATGCCGAACACGCTTCCAAGAGCGACATCGGCTGGGGCCATCAGATCCGCTCCTATGTTCTCCAGCCCTATCAGATGGTCAAGGATCTGCGCACCGGCCTGACCAGCCCGACGCCTGCAGATGTGCTGGACGGTGATGTGGATGCCTTCATGGCGGCCGCTCTGTCGCAGCGCGTGACGGGCGAAAAGGTCAATGTCGAGGACGTGGACTGATGTTCCCTGTGCTGGGGCGCCGGCATTTTATGGGTGGCGCTCTGGCCAGCGGTCTGTTGGGCGCGGCGCGGGCAGGGGCAGTTGTCATGCCCCCGCCGCATTGGTCTTTGATTGAGCTTGAACAGGAGCATGGCGGGCGTTTGGGCGTCTATGCGTGGTTTGCGGACCGTCCGGCCATCGCCTGGCGGGCTGATGAACGCTTTTCCTTTTGCTCCTCTTTCAAGCTGAGCCTTGCCGCTCTGATATTAAAGGGCGCAGAAACGGGCCATTGGCGCTTGGGCGAAAAACTTGCCTTTGGGCCAAAGGATCTGCTGCCTCACTCGCCCGCGCTTGAGGCGCATCTGAGCGAGGGGCAATTGTCGTTGGGGGAACTGGCGGAAGCTGCGCAGAAGTTTTCCGATAATGGTGCAACCAACCTGCTGCTCCGCCGTCTGGGCGGGCCGCAAAAGGTGACGGCCTTCTGGCGCGCGCTGGGGGATCGGGTCAGCCGTTTGGATGATTACGAAACCTCGCTCAATCGTGTGCCGCCCGGGACCTCGCGCAACACGACCAGTCCGCGCGCCATGGCAGGCAATGTCGTTGCGTTGATGAACCGGCGCGGGGTGATGGGGGCGAACTCGCGTGGCCTGTTGAAACAATGGATGCATGATACGGATACCGGGTTGAAACGGCTTCGCGCCGGATTACCTGTTGATTGGTGGGCTGGCGACAAGACGGGTACGGGCCTGCCTGATGATGTTCCGGGTTGTTATGTCGATTTGCTTTGGGCGGAACCGAAAGGTCGGGGCGCATTGGCCATCGCGGCTTTCTATCGGCCGGAAAAGCCGACGCCCAATGGAGATTCGCATGCCGAGGCCATATTGGCTAACGTTGCACATACCATTGTGTCGCAAGGAAAATGAGGCAGAATGCGTAGGGCCTATGTTGATTTTAGTCGCATGATGGCCCGAAAAGTTTATGAACAGTATTTGAACATTTGGAACATCCGGTCAGCCCCGATCGGATGTTCCGGGGCCGCAGACAAAGGGGGGGAGGGTGCTTCCTTTTCTGCGGTGTGTCGGGGTTTGTGGTGAAAGTATACGGCAATGGGTTTCAAGGGTTTGCAGCCGATCCTTTATGGTCGTCGTGAGGTTTGGCCGCTGGTAGAAGGCGGCAAGGGTGTGGCGGCGACCAACCATGCCAGTTCGGGCGCATGGGCGGCGGCCGGCGGCATCGGCACGGTCAGCGCCGTTAACGCCGACAGCTATGACCCCGAAGGCAAGATCATTCCGCAGGTCTATCATGAGCTGACCCGTCAGGGGCGCCATGAGGAACTGATCCGCTATGCCATTGATGGCGCAGTGGAACAGGTTAAGCGGGCCTATGATATTGCCTCGGGTCGCGGCGCGATCAACATCAACGTGCTGTGGGAAATGGGCGGCGCACAGCAGGTTCTCGAAGGCGTGCTCGAACGCACCAAGGGGCTGGTGACGGGCGTGACCTGCGGCGCGGGGATGCCGTACAAGCTGTCGGAAATCGCGGCGCGCTTTAACGTGCATTACCTGCCGATCGTGTCGTCGGGGCGCGCTTTCCGCGCACTGTGGAAGCGGGCCTATCACAAGGTTGCCGAACTGATGGCGGCGGTGGTCTATGAAGACCCGTGGCTGGCCGGTGGACACAACGGCCTGTCGAACGCCGAAGACCCGACCAAGCCGCAGGATCCTTATCCCCGCGTTAAGCAACTTCGCGAAACCATGCGCGCCGAGGGCGTCCCTGACAGCGTCCCCATCGTGATGGCGGGCGGCGTCTGGTTCCTGCGCGAGTGGGAAAACTGGATCGATAATCCCGAACTGGGCGCAATTGTGTTCCAGTTCGGCACCCGGCCGCTGCTGACCGAGGAAAGCCCGATCCCGCAGGCGTGGAAGGATCATCTGCGCACGCTGGAACCGGGCGACGTGCTGTTGCACAAATTCTCGCCGACCGGCTTCTATTCCTCGGCGGTCAAGAATCCGTTCCTGATGAGCCTTGTCGCGCGCAGCGACCGCCAGATCCCCTATTCCAAGGTGGAAGCGGGCGATCATACGGTGCAACTTGACGTTGGCGTCAAGGGCAAGAACTTCTGGGTCACGCCCTGCGACCGCGCCCGTGCGCATCAGTGGGTGAACGAGGGCTTTGTCGAAGCGCTGCGCACGCCGGATGACACGGTGATTTTCGTGACGCCGGCCGAGCGTCAGGAAATCCGCAAGGATCAGGCCGATTGCATGGGCTGTCTTTCGCATTGCGGTTTTTCCAGCTGGAAGGACCATGATGACTGGACGACGGGGCGCATGGCCGACCCGCGCAGCTTCTGCATTCAAAAGAGCCTGCAGAACATCGCCCATGGTGGCGACATCAATGAAAATCTGATGTTTGCGGGCCATGCGGCTTATCGGTTCAAGCAGGACCCGTTCTATTCGAACAATTTCACCCCGACGGTGAAGCAATTGGTGGATCGCATCCTGACCGGCGATTGATTCGGGAGAGGGGGAACCCCTTTTCGAAGAAATGGAAAGCCCGATCATGTCGCCGCGTGATCGGGCTTTTGCTTTATGGCGCGTAAACCAGATCTGTTGGTGCCAACCCGGCTTTGCGGCGTATAGAGTGTGCCCCGGCTTGCCGCATGTGGCGCAAGGGTACTATAGAAGAACCATGTTGCACAAATTCTGGAATAGGTTCGGGCGCGCTGTTGCATTGGCGGGTCTGGTAATTGCTGGGGCGTGGGGCGGCCCTGTGGGTGCCGAAACGCCGCAATTTCCCGCGTGGCGTTCGTTGCGCGATCCTGTTGTGAATATGCGCACCGGGCCGGGCGAAGATTATGCCATCCGTTTCATCTATCGTCGCCAGTTTTTGCCGATCAAGGTGCTGCGCCTTTATCAGGGATGGTATCTGGTCGAGGATCCGGATGGTTCGCGCGGCTGGATGATGATGCGCTTTTTGAACAAAACGCCGACAGCGCTGATTCGCGGCAAGGGGCCCGTGGAAATGCGTGCAGGGCCGGGCGCGGACGCGCAATTGCTGTGGAAGCTGGCGCCGGGTTTGGTCGGACGTCTGGGGCCTTGCAAGGATGGCTGGTGCCAGATGGACATTGACCGTCATGTCGGTTTCGTGCCGGAAGGACGTCTTTGGGGTGCGGGAAAACCGTAATCGGATGATACGGTCCAGATGCAAAGAAACGCCCCAACCGTGAGGTCGGGGCGTTTCCTGTTTTTAGGCTTGGTTAGAAAGGCTTACACCAGTTCTACCGCAACCGCCGTGCCTTCGCCGCCGCCGATGCAGAGCGCAGCAACGCCTTTCTTCAGCCCGCGAGCCTTGAGCGCCGCGATCAGCGTGACGAGAATGCGCGCGCCCGAGCAGCCGATCGGGTGGCCCAGCGCGGTTGCGCCGCCATTGACGTTGACCTTGGCGTGATCGAGGCCAAGGTCATGGATCGCGAACATGGCGACGCAGGCAAAGGCTTCGTTGACTTCGAACAGGTCCACATCGGCCACGGTCCAGCCAGCCTTGTCCAGCGCCTTTTGAATGGCGCCGACCGGGGCGGTCGTGAACAGCTTGGGATCATGGGCGTGGGCGGCCACGGCCTTGACGATGGCGACGGGCTTGGCACCCTTGGCCTCGGCAGTGCTCTGACGGGTCAGGACCATCGCGGCCGCGCCGTCAGAAATCGACGAAGAGGAGGCCGCCGTGATCGTGCCGTCCTTGGCAAAGGCAGGCTTGAGGGCGGGGATCTTGTCGGGGCGGCCCTTGGCGGGGGCTTCGTCGGTGTCCACGACGACTTCGCCCGCACGGGTCTTGATCGTCACGGGTGCGATTTCGTCGACAAAGCGGCCTTCGGCCACCGCGGCCTTGGCGCGGGCCAGCGATTCGATCGAATAGGCGTCCATGCCTTCGCGCGTCAGGCCGTAATCATTGGCGGTGACCTGCGCAAAGCTGCCCATGGCGGCGCCTTCATAGGCGTCTTCCAAACCGTCGAGGAACATGTGGTCATAGGCCGTGTCATGACCGATGCGCGCGCCCGAGCGATGCTTTTTCAGCAGATAGGGGGCGTTGGTCATGCTTTCCATGCCGCCCGCGATCACGAAATCGACGCTGCCTGCGGCCAGAGCTTCGGAGGCCATGATGACCGTCTGCATGCCCGAACCGCAAACCTTGTTGACGGTGGTGGCCTGAACCGACTTGGGCAGGCCGGCCTTGATCACGGCCTGGCGGGCAGGGGCCTGACCCAGGCCAGCAGGAAGGACGCAGCCCATATACGCGCGTTCGATGTCTTCACCCGCGATACCGGCGCGTTCAACAGCGGCCTTGACGGCGGTGGCGCCAAGCTCGGTGGCGGACACTTCGGAGAGACTGCCCTGCATCGCGCCCATGGGGGTGCGGGCATAAGAAAGAATGACAATCGGATCAGCAGCGGAAATCTGTGCCATGTAACTAGGACCCTCCGGAGTAGCAGCGCGAGCGCGCCTGATGCGGAAAGACGGGCTTAGCGTCCTTCAATGAAGGCGCGATGACGCCTTGCCTCTTTGAGATAGTGCCGCACAGCAGCAAAGGCAATCAGGATAAGTGGATGAAGAATCGACGTGCAAATACGCATTATTTGCGCTATTGCGAAGCACTTGCAGATATTTGAGCAGGTTCTTTTCGCTCCTGCACAGTTTGAGACGTTAGGAGGCTTGCGCACCCCGGAAAGGGGTACTAGGGCCGCCAAAGCTCAACTTTATCTGCGAGTCAGCTCTTGATCGACCTGTCGCACTACCTGTCGAACTACCTTCCCATCCTGATCTTTCTCGGGATCGCGCTTGGTTTGTCTTCGGCCTTCGTCATTTTGCCCATTCTTGTGTCGCGCCTTACGGGCTCGTACAAACCGGATGCTGACAAGCTTTCGGAATATGAATGCGGTTTCCCCGCCTTTGAAGAACCGCGCAGTCAGTTTGACGTGCGTTTCTATCTCGTGGCGATCCTCTTCATCATCTTCGATCTCGAAGCAGCTTTCCTGTTTCCCTGGGCTGTCAGCCTGAAGGAAACCGGCTGGGCTGGCTGGCTGACGATGATGGTGTTTCTTGCCGAACTCGTGATCGGCTTTGCCTATGCGTGGAAGAAGGGAGCGTTGGACTGGGAATGAGTACAAATCCCTCCTTTGAACCGATCATGGCGGCTAACGGCAAGTTGGTCGCCCCCGATCAGGGTTTCTTTAACGACCTGTCGAACGAAGTGTCCGACAAGGGCTTTCTGGTAACCAGCACCGAGGAACTCTTTCAGTGGGCCCGCACCGGCTCGCTGTGGTGGATGACCTTTGGACTGGCTTGCTGTGCTGTGGAAATGATCCACGTCAATATGCCGCGCTATGACATGGAGCGCTTTGGTGCTGCTCCGCGTGCGTCCCCGCGTCAGTCGGACGTGATGATCGTGGCCGGCACGTTGTGCAACAAGATGGCCCCGGCGCTGCGCAAGGTCTATGACCAGATGTCGAACCCGAAGTACGTGATCTCGATGGGGTCGTGTGCGAATGGCGGTGGTTACTACCATTATTCCTATTCGGTGGTTCGTGGTTGTGACCGCATCGTTCCGGTCGACATCTATGTTCCCGGCTGCCCGCCGACCGCGGAAGCCTTGCTCTATGGCATCATGCAGTTGCAGCGGAAGATCCGCCGCGTCGGCACCATCGAGCGTTGAGGGAGGGACGAATGGCTGTTCTGCATTCCGCCCCCAAGTGGAGCTCGAACGAAGGCGTACTCGACACGCTGGTGGGCGCTCTTGCCCACCGCGTCGTTGCGTCCAAGGAAGAGCATGGCGAAATCGTCATTACCGTGGGCCGCAACCACGTTGAGGACGCGCTCAAGATCCTTCGCGATGAGCATGAATACCAGCAGTTGATGGAAATTGCCGGTGCCGACTATCCCAACCGCGATGAGCGGTTTGAAGTCGTCTACATGCTGCTCTCGGTGACGAAGAATCATCGCATTCTGGTCAAGACCACCACGGATGAAGTCGCGCCGGTTCCCACCGTCACGACGCTCTGGCCGGTGGCCGGCTGGTTGGAACGCGAAGTGTTCGACCTTTACGGCGTGGTCTTTGCCGGCAATGCGGACCTGCGCCGCATCCTGACCGACTATGGTTTTGAAGGGCATCCTTTCCGCAAGGATTTCCCGCTGACAGGCTATCAGGAACTGCACTATTCGAACGAAGAAAAGCGCGTGGTTTATGAGCCGGTCCGTCTGGCCCAGGATCTGCGTCAGTTCGACTTCACCTCGCCGTGGGAAGGTTCGGATTACGTCCTTCCGGGCGACGAGAAAGCTGGGGAAGGCAAATGAGCGGTCTGATTCTTGAAGAATCGCCGACCACCGGCGATGAAATCATCACCAATTACACCATCAACTTCGGACCTCAGCACCCCGCCGCCCACGGCGTGTTGCGCATGGTCACCGAACTGGACGGTGAAATTGTCACGCGTATCGATCCGCATATCGGCCTGCTGCATCGCGGCACCGAAAAGCTGATCGAATACAAGACCTATCTGCAGGCGCTGCCCTATTTCGACCGGCTGGACTATTGTTCGCCGCTCGGCATGGAGCATTCCTATGTTCTGGCGGTGGAAAAGCTGCTGAATTTGGAAGTGCCCGAGCGCGCCAAGTGGCTGCGCACGATGTTTGCGGAAATCACGCGTATCTGCAACCACATGCTCAACATCGGTTCGCACGTCATGGACGTGGGGGCGATGACGCCGAACCTGTGGCTGTTCGAAATTCGCGAAGATTGCTTGAACTTCTTCGAGCGCGCTTCGGGCGCTCGCATGCACTCGGCATGGTTCCGCCCCGGCGGCGTCCATCAGGACGTGCCGCAAAAGCTGATCGACGACATCAGCGTCTGGCTCGACAAGCGTCTGCCCGAACTGTTCGAAGACGCGATGAGCCTTGTGTGCGATAACCGCATCTTCAAGCAGCGCAACGTCGATATCGCGACGGTGACCAAGGAAGACGCGCTGGCATGGGGCTTTTCCGGCCCGATGATCCGCGGCAGCGGCATTCCTTGGGATCTGCGCAAGTCGCAGCCCTATGATGCCTATGATCAGGTCGATTTCGAAGTGCCCGTGGGCACCCGCGGCGACTGCTATGATCGCTTCATGGTCCGCGTCGAAGAAGTCCGCCAGTCGGCTCTTATCATCCGCCAGTGCATCGAAAAAATGCCTGCCGGTCCGGTGCTGAGCAGCGACCGCAAGGTGGCCCCGCCCAAGCGCGCCGAGATGAAGCAGGACATGGAAAGCCTGATCCATCACTTTAAGCTTTACACCGAAGGCTTCCACGTTCCGGCGGGCGAAGTCTATGTGGCGACCGAAAGCCCCAAGGGCGAGTTCGGCGTCTATCTGGTGTCGGACGGCTCGAACAAGCCCTATCGCTGCAAGATCCGCCCGACGGCGTTCAGCCATCTTCAGGCGATGGACTTCATGACCAAGGGCCACATGCTGCCCGATATCACGGCCATCCTTGGCGCGATGGATATCGTGTTCGGGGAGTGTGACCGGTGAGCCAGAGCAGCAATCATCTGGCAACCGCCGAGGCGATGATCGCGGCCTATAACGCGCAGGATGCCGACCTTTACGTGTCCTATATGACCGATGATGCCTGCGAAGCGGGTTATCGCGGCGCTGTGGTGCGTGAAGGCAAGGAAGGCACCCGCACGGGTCTGGCCGCCGCTTTCGCTAAGTGGCCGGAAAACCATGCCGAGATCCGCGAAAAGCAGGCCATCGGCAATTATGTGCTGTTCCGCGAATATGTCACGCGCGGCCCGGCCAGCGATGGTTCGGAACTGGTTGATCCGTTCGAAGTCATCGCCGTCTATTCGTTCGAGGGCGACAAATGCTCTCGCGTGGAGTTCATCCGCTAATGGCTGATCGTCATATCTATCCCGATAGCCCCGAGCTGCGCGCGCGTTGGGGCAATTTCGCGTGGACCGAGGCCAATGCGGCCAAGGCCAAGGAAATCGTCGCGCGTTACCCCGAAGGACGTCAGCGTTCGGCCTCGATGCCGCTGCTCGATCTGGCGCAGCGTCAGGTGGGCGCGGAAACCGGCACGCAGGGCTGGTTGCCGATCCCGGTGATGGAATATGTCGCGAAATATCTCGACATGCCGATCATCCGCGTGGTCGAGGTCGCCACCTTCTATACCATGTATAATCTGGTTCCGGTCGGAAAGTTCCATGTGCAGGTTTGCGGCACCACGCCGTGCATGCTGCGTGGTTCGGACGATCTGATCTCGGTCTGCAAGGCCAAGAAGATGCCCACCGGCGGCGTTTCGGAAGATGGTCTCTGGACCTTCACCGAAGTCGAATGCATGGGCAATTGCTCGTCGGCGCCGATGGTGCAGATCAATGACGACAATTACGAAGACCTGACCGCTGAACGTTTCGAGGGCATTCTGGATGCTCTGGCGCGCGGTGAAAGCCCCAAGACGGGCACGCAGGAACCGGGTCGTCACACGGTTGAACCGGCCGGTGCGCTTTCTTCGTTGACCGCCATGGCCAACGAAAATCACGATTATCGCGGGGAGTGGTAAGACATGGCACTCGCTGACAAGGATCGCATCTTTACCAATCTCTACGGTTTTCAGCCGTGGAACCTGAGCGCGGCGCGCGCGCGGGGCGATTGGGACAACACCAAGGCGCTGCTCGAAAAGGGCCGCGACGCGATTATCCAGGAAATCAAGGATTCGGGCCTTCGCGGTCGTGGCGGTGCGGGTTTCCCCACCGGCATGAAGTGGTCCTTCATGCCCAAGGAAAGCAAGGACGGTCGTCCCAGCTTTCTGGTCATCAATGCTGACGAATCCGAACCCGGTTCGTGCAAGGACCGCGAAATCATCCGCCACGATCCGCACAAGCTGATCGAAGGCGCGCTGGTGGCCGGTTTCGCGATGGGGGCACGTGCGGCCTACATCTATATTCGCGGCGAATATATCCGCGAAGCTGAAACGCTGTTTGCCGCTGTTGCCGAAGCCTATGACGCCGGACTGGTGGGCAAGAACGCCAGCGGTTCGGGCTATGATTTCGACGTCTTCGTCCATCGCGGCGCGGGTGCCTATATCTGCGGCGAAGAAACCGCGATGATCGAATCGATCGAAGGCAAGAAGGGCCAGCCCCGTCTGAAGCCTCCTTTCCCCGCCGGTGCCGGCCTTTATGGCTGCCCCACCACGGTGAACAATGTCGAATCGATCGCGGTTGCTCCCACCATCCTGCGTCGCGGCGCGGGCTGGTTCGCTTCGTTCGGGCGTGAGAACAACAAGGGCACCAAGCTCTTTCAGATCTCGGGCCATGTGAACAAGCCGTGCGTGGTCGAAGAAGAAATGTCGATCCCGTTCAGCGAACTGATCGAAAAACACTGCGGCGGCATTCGCGGTGGCAAGGACAATCTGCTGGCGGTCATTCCCGGCGGTTCGTCGGTGCCGCTGGTGCCGGCCGATCAGATCTGGGACGCGCCGATGGACTTTGACGGTCTGCGTGCGGTCGGTTCGGGTCTGGGCACGGCGGCGGTCATCGTCATCGACAAGTCCACCGACATCGTGCGCGCGATCAGCCGCCTTTCGTACTTCTACAAGCACGAAAGCTGCGGCCAGTGCACGCCGTGCCGCGAAGGCACCGGCTGGATGTGGCGCGTGATGGAGCGTCTGCGCAAGGGCGATGCCGATGTGCAGGAAATCGACATGCTCTGGAACGTTACCAAGCAGGTTGAAGGTCACACGATCTGCGCATTGGGTGACGCGGCGGCTTGGCCGATTCAGGGCCTGATCCGTCATTTCCGCCCCGAAATTGAGCGTCGCATTGCCGAAAAGGGCGGTGCGCTGCGGGAGGCCGCTGAGTAATGCCTAAGGTCAAAGTTGACGGCGTGGAACTTGAGGTGCCGGCCGGCGCCACTGTTCTGCAAGCCTGCGAAATGGCGGGGAAGGAAATTCCGCGCTTCTGTTATCACGAGCGTCTGAGCATTGCGGGCAATTGCCGCATGTGCCTGGTCGAAGTGAAGCCCGGGCCGCCCAAGCCGCAGGCTTCCTGCGCGCTTCCGGCCGCCGAAGGTCAGGAAATCCGCACCGACAGCGAGATGGTCAAGAAGGCGCGTGAAGGGGTGATGGAGTTTCTCCTCATCAACCACCCGCTCGATTGCCCGATTTGCGATCAGGGCGGCGAATGCGACCTTCAGGACCAGAGCGTGGCCTATGGCCGCGGTTCTTCGCGTTACCACGAGCACAAACGCGCGGTGACCGAGAAGTATATGGGCCCGCTGATCAAGACGGTGATGACGCGCTGCATCCAGTGCACGCGCTGTGTCCGTTTCAGCGAGGAAATCGCGGGTGTGGATGAAATCGGCGCGCTTTATCGCGGCGAAAACATGCAGATCAGCACCTATCTGGAAAAGGCCTCGACACACGAACTGTCGGCCAATGTGATCGATCTGTGCCCGGTCGGTGCGCTCACTTCGCGTCCTTACGCGTTTGAAGCGCGTCCTTGGGAATTGAAGAAGACGATTTCAATCGACGTTTCGGACGCGATTGGCTCGAACATTCGTGTCGACGCGCGTGGCCGCGAAGCCATGCGCATCCTGCCGCGCGTCAACGACGACGTGAACGAGGAATGGTTGTCCGACAAGGGCCGCTATATGGTGGATGGCCTGTCCAAGCGCCGTCTTGACCGTCCGTTCATCCGTCTCGATGGCAAGCTCAAGGCCGTGACTTGGGATGAAGCGCTGGCCGCTGTCGCCAAGATTGCTCCGGGCAATTCGATTGCTGCGGTGGCGGGCGATCTGGTTGACGTTGAAACGATGTTTGCGGCCAAGAAGCTGCTGGCCGGCCTTGGTTCGTCGGTACTCGAAGGGCGCCAGACGGGTCTGGCCTATGATTGCTCGAACTTGGCTGCGGTCAATTTCAACAGCACCATTGGCGGCATTGAAACGGCAGACGCCATCCTGATCGTGGGCAGCCACGTTCGTTGGGAAGCGGCCGTTCTGAATGCCCGTCTGCGTAAAGCGGTAAAGCATGGCGCCAAGGTGTTCATCATCGGCCCCGAATGGAATACGACCTATCCGGCCGAATTCCTGGGTTCGGACGCTGCGATCCTGAACAATCTGCCCGCGCATGTCTGGTCGGCTTTGCAGGGCGCCAAGCGTCCCGCGCTGATCATCGGCGGGGCAGGGCTGGCCAAGGGTGCGCTGGAAGCGGGCCTGTCGATCAGCGAGCAGCTCGGTCTGGTTCGCACGCTCGAAGACGGTTCGGTGTGGAACGGCTTCAACGTTCTGCACATGGCCGCGTCGCGCATGGGCGGCCTGATGCTGGGTTATGCACAGAAGGGCGGTATCAACGATGTCGCCGCTGCCAAGCCCAAGCTGCTGCTTTCGCTGGGCGCGGATGAGGTGGATTACACCAAATTCGCCGACAGCATGATCGTCTATGTCGGCCATCATGGCGACAAGGGCGCGCATGCCGCTGACGTGATCCTGCCGGCTTCGGCCTTCACCGAAAAGGCGGGTATTTACGTCAACACCGAAGGTCGCGTGCAATTTGCCGAAAAGGCTGTGTTCGCTCCGGGTGATGCTCGTGAAGACTGGGCGATCCTGCGCGCCATGGCTCAGGTTCTGAACGTCAATGTCGGCTTTGACAGCTTTGACGAATTGCGTTCGGCGCTGTTTGTCGAATATCCGGCGCTTACGGTTGATGGTGGTTTGGTCGAATTTGGCCCGCTGCCTACCGGTGTTTCGGGTTCGGCTGCTGGCGAAATCGCCTATCCGATCAAGGATTTCTATCTGACCAACCCGATTGCACGGGCAAGTGAAACGCTTGCCAAGTGCTCGGCAGAATTGCTGAACGGGTCGCAACCCCAAGCGGAGGCTGCGGAATGACCGCCTTCTTCCAATCGCTTGGCCTGCCTTTTGAAGGGGCATGGCTGATTTCCACCATTGCGGGGATCCTGTTGATCGCGCTGCCGCTGATGCTCAGCGTCGCGATGATCATCTATGTCGACCGCAAGATCTGGGCAGCCATGGCGCTGCGTCGCGGCCCGAACGTTGTTGGTCCGCTGGGTCTGCTGCAGTCGTTCGCCGACGGTCTTAAGGTTTTCCTTCAGGAAACCATCGTTCCGACCGCCGCAAACAAGGGCATCTTCCTGATCGGCCCGGTGGTGACGTTCACCGTCACGCTGCTGGCTTGGGCTGTGATCCCGTTCAATTCGGGCGCGATCCTGGCCGACATCAACGTTGGCCTGCTCTATGTGCTGGCGATTTCGTCGCTGGGCGTTTACGGCACGATCATGGCCGGTTGGGCTTCGAACTCGAAGTATCCGTTCTTCTCGGCAATGCGCGCTTCGGCACAGATGATCTCTTATGAAGTCTCGATCGGCTTCATTCTGATCTGCGTTGTGCTGTGGGCGGGTTCGTTCAATTTGGGCACGATCGTTTCGGCGCAGAAGGGCCATGTGTTTGGCATTCTGAACGGCTTCGGTTTCAATCCCTTGTTGTTCCCGATGTGGGTGCTGTTCCTGATCTCTGGCATGGCCGAAACGCAGCGCGCTCCGTTCGACCTTTGCGAAGCGGAATCCGAACTGGTTGCCGGTTATCAGACCGAATATTCCTCGATGGCTTTCGCGCTGTTCTGGCTCGGCGAATATGGCAACGTGCTCTTGATGTGTGCGCTTAACGCCACGCTGTTCTGGGGCGGATACTTGCCGCCGCTGGATATTCCGGTGCTTTACATGGTGCCGGGCGTGATCTGGCTGCTGCTCAAGATCTTCTTCTTCTTCTTTGTGTTCAGCTGGGTGAAGGCCACCGTGCCGCGCTATCGTTATGACCAGCTGATGCGTCTGGGCTGGAAAATTTTCCTGCCGCTCTCGCTGCTGTTCGTTTTCCTCGTCAGCGGTTACCTCATGGCTACGGGACATTTTGCATGAGCGTCGCCCATCTCATCAAGAGTTTCACCCTCTGGGAGTTCGTGAAGGCACACGCCTTGACCTTGAAGTATTTCTTCAAGGAAAAGGCGACCATCAACTATCCCTATGAGAAGAACCCGCTTTCGCCCCGTTTTCGCGGTGAACATGCGTTGCGGCGCTATCCCAATGGGGAAGAGCGCTGCATCGCGTGCAAATTGTGCGAGGCGATCTGCCCCGCACAGGCGATCACGATCGAGGCCGAACCGCGCGATGACGGCAGCCGCCGCACGACGCGTTACGACATCGACATGACCAAGTGCATCTTCTGCGGCTTCTGCCAGGAAGCATGCCCGGTCGATGCCATCGTCGAAGGGCCGAATTTCGAATACGCGACCGAAACGCGTGCCGAACTGCTCTATGACAAGAACAAGCTGTTGGCGAACGGGGACAAGTGGGAGCGTGCTATCGCCGCGAACCTTGAAGCCGACGCGCCCTACCGTTAAGGCGCGGGCCGGAGACAAGAGATGATCCAAACGCTTGCCTTTTATCTGTTCGCCGCGCTGGTGATCGCGTCGGCCGTGATGGTGATCACGGCGCGCAATCCCGTGCATTCCGTGCTCTGGCTGATTTTGGCCTTCTTCAACGCGGCCGGTCTGATGATCCTGATCGGCGCCGAATTCATCGCGATGCTTCTGGTCATCGTCTATGTCGGCGCGGTTGCGGTGCTGTTCCTGTTCGTGGTGATGATGCTCGACATCGACTTTGCCACGCTGCGGGCCGGTTTTGTGAAGAACTTCCCGCTGGGTCTGGCGATTGCCGGCATCCTGCTGGCCGAACTGCTTTTCGGTCTGGGCGCTCATTCGGCTGGTGGCCTTGTGCTGGGCACGCCCGATGCGGCGACGGCACCGCTGGCCAATGTGCCTAACATTCAGGCGATCGGTGCGGTCCTTTACGGCCACTACCTGTTCCTGTTCGAAGCGGCCGGGGTTGTGCTGCTGGTTGCCATGATCGGCGCCATTGTACTTACCCACCGTCAGCGCAGCGATGTGCATCCGCAGAACATCTCGGAACAGGTCAAGCGCCGTCCTGAAGATGCCACCATCAACACCCGTCCCGAAGTGGGCGGCGGCGTGAAGCTGTAAGGGGGCGGCCATGATCGGTATCGAACATTATATCGTTGTCAGCTCGATCCTCTTCGGGCTGGGCGTGCTGGGCATCGTGCTCAACCGCAAGAACATCATCATCGTGTTGATGGCCATCGAGCTCATTCTGCTCTCGGTGAACATCAACCTCGTGGCCTTCAGCGCCTTCCTGCATGACCTGGCCGGTCAGATCTTCGCGATGTTCGTGTTGACCGTGGCCGCGGGTGAAGCAGCCGTGGGCCTGGCCATCCTCGTGATCTATTTCCGCAGCCGCGGTACGATTGCGGTGGACGACGCCAACCGGATGAAGGGGTAAGACCTGTGCATTCGATCCTCTTCATTGTTTTCCTGCCGTTGCTGGCCTCGGCGATTGCCGGGCTTGGCAACAAGGCGCTGGGCAAGTTCCCGGCCAAGGTGGTGACGACGGGCGGGCTGCTGGCAGCCTGCGCCCTGTCGTGGCCGATCTTCATCAGCTTCCTCACTGGAAATGCCGAAGCCACTGTCGTCCCCGTACTCAAGTGGGTGCAGTCGGGCGATCTCAGCTTTGACTGGGAACTGCGCGTCGATACGCTCACGGCGGTCATGCTTGTCGTGATCACCAGCGTTTCGGCTCTGGTTCACCTCTATAGCTGGGGCTATATGGACGAAGAGCCGGATCAGCCGCGCTTCTTCTCCTATCTCTCGCTTTTCACCTTCGCCATGCTCATGCTGGTGACCGCGAACAATCTGGTTCAGATGTTCTTCGGCTGGGAAGGCGTGGGTCTGGCTTCGTACCTGCTGATCGGTTTCTGGTTCCGCAAGCCTTCGGCTGGTGCTGCCGCGATTAAGGCTTTCGTGGTCAACCGCGTGGGCGACCTTGGCTTCATGCTGGGCATCTTCGGCGTGTTTCTGGTGTTCGGCACGGTGTCGATCCCCGAAATACTCGCCAATGTCCCCAACCATGTAGGCAGCACCATCGGCTTCCTCGGCTACCGCTTTGATACGTTGACGATCCTGTCGATCCTGTTGTTCATCGGCGCGATGGGTAAATCGGCCCAGCTTGGTCTGCACACGTGGCTCCCGGACGCGATGGAAGGCCCGACGCCTGTGTCGGCGCTGATCCACGCGGCCACCATGGTGACCGCTGGCGTCTTCATGACCTGCCGCCTTTCGCCGCTGTTCTCGGCCAGCCCCGATGCGATGACCTTTGTCACCATCGTCGGCGCTGCCACCTGCTTCTTTGCCGCCACCATCGGCACGACGCAGTGGGACATCAAGCGCGTGATCGCCTATTCGACCTGTTCGCAGCTGGGCTATATGTTCTTTGCCGCAGGTTCGGGCGCTTTCGGTGCGGCCATGTTCCACCTGTTCACGCACGCTTTCTTCAAGGCTCTGCTGTTCCTTGGCGCCGGCAGCGTGATCCATGCGATGCATCACGAGCAGGACATGCGCTATTATGGCGCGCTGCGTAAGAAGATCCCGCTCACCTATTGGGCGATGATGGCTGGCACGCTGGCGATCACCGGTGTGGGTATCGTCGACGTGTTCGGTTTCGCAGGCTTCTATTCGAAGGACTCGATCCTTGAAGCCGCCTATGGCACCGGCACCGGCGTTGGCCACTTTGCCTTCTTCATGGGCATCGTTGCGGCTCTTCTGACCTCGTTCTACTCGTGGCGTTTGGTGTTCCTGACCTTCTTCGGCAAGGCTCGCTGGTCGCAGTCGGAACACATCCAGCATGCCGTTCATGACGCGCATGGTCACGACGATCACGGCCATGGCCACGATCATGCTCATGACCATCACCACGCGCATGACGACGATGGCACCGCTGGTTATCACCCGCACGAAAGCCCGCTGGTCATGCTGCTGCCGCTCATCATCCTGAGCATCGGCGCGGTATTTGCCGGCTTCGTCTTCAGCCATGCCTTCATCTCTGAAGGTGAGGGTGAGTTCTGGAAGGGCAGCCTCGTGTTCTCCGAACACCTGATCCACCACATGCATGAAGTGCCTGTGTGGGTGAAATGGGCTCCGTTCGGCGTGATGGTGACCGGCCTGCTGGGCGCGATTTACGCTTACATCATCAACCCCGGCTTCCCCGCGGCCTTCGTCCGCGCGATCAAGCCGATCCACACCTTCGTTTACAACAAGTGGTTCTTTGACGAACTCTACAACTTCCTGTTCGTCCGTCCTGCCTTTGCGCTGGGCCGGATCTTCTGGAAGGCTGGCGATGTCGGCTTCATCGACCGCTTTGGCCCCAATGGCGCGGCCTGGGTTGTGGTTCAGGGCACGGGTCTGGCCCGTCGTCTCCAATCTGGTCTGCTCACCAGCTATGCGCTGTGGATGCTGATCGGCCTGGTGGCTGCGGTCAGCTGGGTTCTCACTCGATAAAGGCGGGCAGCGAAAAGGTTTTATGGCAATGACCGGTTTTCCCATCCTTTCGCTGATGCTGGCGGTGCCAGCGGTAGCGGCTGTGGCGGCTTTGTTCGCCTCAGCCGGCGCCGCGCGCACCATCGCGTTGGTGGCGACTTTGATCGATCTGGCCCTTGGTCTCGATCTTTGGGCCAATTACCAGATTGGCGGCCCGCAGTGGCAATTTGTCGAACATGCCGAAGTGTTCAGCGGTTTCAGCTGGTCGCTTGGCATTGACGGCATCGCTCTTGTTCTGATCGTCCTCTCGACCTTCCTCATGCCGATCTGCATCGGCGCCAGCTGGGAAGCGATCGAGAAGCGCGTGCCGGAATATATGGCGGCCTTCCTGTTCATGGAAACGCTGATGATCGGCGTTTTTGCGGCACAGGATCTGTTCCTTTTCTACATCCTGTTCGAGGCAGGCCTGATCCCGATGTATCTGATCATCGGCATCTGGGGCGGCGTGGATCGCATCTACGCCAGCTACAAGTTCTTCCTCTATACGCTGCTTGGCTCGGTGCTGATGCTGATCGCCATGCTGTGGATCGTGAACCTGACGGGCACGACCTATATTCCGACGCTGATGGAGTATAACTTCCCGGTTCAGGCTCAGTATCTGCTGTGGCTGGCCTTCTTCGCCTCGTTTGCGGTCAAGATGCCGATGTGGCCGGTTCACACCTGGCTGCCCGACGCGCACGTTCAGGCGCCGACCGCTGGTTCGGTTATTCTGGCGGGCGTGCTGCTCAAGATGGGTGGTTATGGCTTCATCCGCTTCAGCCTGCCCTTCTTCCCTGAAGCCAGCGCCTATTTCGCGCCGCTGGTATGGGGCCTCTCGATCGTGGCGGTGGTGTACACCTCGCTGGTCGCGCTGGTTCAGTCCGACATGAAGAAGCTGATCGCCTATTCGTCGGTTGCCCATATGGCGATTGTGACCTTGGGCCTGTTCGCTTTCAATCGTCAGGGCCTTGAAGGTTCGATGATTGTTATGCTGGCCCATGGTCTGGTTTCGGGCGCGCTGTTCCTTTGCGTCGGCGTGATCTATGACCGTCTGCACACTCGCGAAATCAACCGTTACGGTGGCCTTGCGATCAACATGCCCTATTATGCGCTGTTCTTCATGTTCTTCACGATGGCTTCGGTGGGTCTGCCCGCCACGGCCAACTTCGTGGGTGAATTCCTGTCGCTTCAGGGCATTTACAAGGCGTCGAGCTGGACCGCGCTGATCGCAGGTACGGGCATCATTCTGGGCGCTGCCTATATGCTCTACCTCTATCGCCGTGTGGCTTTTGGTGAGCAGAAGAATGCTGATGCCGCCGCTATGCCCGACCTGACGGTTCGCGAATATCTGCTGCTCACGCCGCTGGTGATCGCGACGCTGTGGATGGGCATCTATCCGGAAAGCTTCATCGCGCCGATCCGTGCCGACATTGCTCATCTGGATGCCCGCCTTGCTGCGGCCCGTCCGGCTGGTGATGCGCAGGTGACGCCGGGTCATCCGGTGGCTGGTGATGAACATCATGAAAACGCCGAACATGCCGGCGAAGGGAGTGAAAAGTAATGGACTGGGCAACTTCCCTTCGCCTGGTAGCTGGTGAGGAATTCCTCAGCGTATCCGGGCTGGTGCTCTTGCTGGTCTGCGCGTGGGCGGGTGACAAATCCGCCCGCTTGGTGACGTGGCTTGCGGTTGCCGCTTTGGCGGTGGCTGGTGTGCTGGCGGCTCCGGCGCTTTGCGGCGGCGTCATGGGCGCAGAGGCTTCGGCTTTCTTTGGTCAGTATTCGGCAGACAGCTTCTCGGCTTTCGCCAAGCTGCTGATTTATGGCGCTGCTGGTGCATCGCTTCTGGTTGCGCCCGGCTTCTTTGAACGTCAGGGCGGCTATCGCGCTGAATATCCGGTGTTGGCGCTGTTTGCTGCACTGGGCATGGGGCTGATGGTTTCGGCGACCGACATGCTCACGCTCTATGTCGGTCTCGAAATGAACTCGCTGGCGGCTTATGTGCTGGCGGCCATGCTGCGCACAGATGACCGTTCGCCGGAAGCGGGCCTCAAGTACTTCGTGCTGGGTTCGTTGGCTTCGGGCATCCTGCTCTTCGGCATCAGCCTGACCTATGGCTTTGCGGGCAGCACGAGCTTTGACGCCATCCACACCGCGCTGGTGGGCAAGATGTCGACCGGTTCGCTTTTCGGTCTGGTGTTCATCCTTGTCGGTCTGTCGTTCAAGATCAGCGCTGTGCCGTTCCACATGTGGACGCCCGACGTTTATGAAGGTGCGCCGACCCCGGTAACCACCTTCTTCGCCACGGCTCCCAAGGTCGCGGCTCTGGCTCTGACCATGCGTGTCACGCTGTTTGCCTTTGGCATGCAGGCCGCCGCATGGCAGCAGATCGTTGTCGCCATTTCGCTGCTCTCGATCGTCGTGGGCGCCCTTGGCGCTATCGGTCAGGGCAACATCAAGCGCCTGATGGCCTATTCCTCGATCAACAACGTCGGCTTCATGCTGATCGGTCTGGCAGCCGCCACGCCGGGCGGCGCGTCCTCGATGCTGGTCTATCTGGCGATCTACGTTGCCATGTCGGTGGCGGGTTTCGTGGCGATCCTTTCGCTGCGTGATGCTGAAGGCAAGCCGGTTGAAGCGATTGCCGACCTTGCGGGTCTGTCGCGCAGCAAGCCGGGTCTGGCCTTCGTTCTGGCCATGGTGATGTTCAGCCTTGCCGGTATTCCGCCGCTGTTCGGTTTCTGGGGCAAGTTTGTGGTCTTCCAGTCGGCTGTGGCTGCTGGCATGATCCCGCTCGCCACGGTTGGTATCGCCGCTTCGGTGATCGGCGCGTTCTACTACCTCAAGGTCGTCAAGACTCTCTACTTCGATGAACCCGCCGACAAGGTGGTAGGCTCGATGGACGGCGTTCACGCGGTTCTGCTCTATGGCAGCGCCATCGTGATCTCGCCCGTGGGCTATCTCTTCACGGGTTGGCTGGGCGGTATTGCCCGTCAGGCCGCAGCGGCTCTGTTCCATGCGGCCTGAGAAGCTGTGCTTTGATTGAAGTTATCGGCCTGACCGGCTCGACCAATGCAGACCTTGCGAAAAGGCTGACTTCGGGCGAGCCGGTGGTTGAAGGGCAATGGTTGGTTGCCGATCGCCAGAATGCCGGACGTGGCCGTTTGGGTCGGGTCTGGAATGATGGTCTTGGCAATTTCATGGGCTCGACTGTGGTGCGGATCGATCCGCACCAGCCGCCTGCTCCCAGCCTCGCGCTGGTGGCAGGCCTTGCCGTTCAGGCCTGTGTCGCTGATCTTGTTCCACCACCACGTATGGCCTTGTTGAAATGGCCCAATGACGTGTTGATCGGGCCGGGGAAGGTGGCCGGTATTCTGCTCGAAGCGGTGGCGGGATGCGTGATAGTCGGGGTCGGGGTCAATCTTGCCTCGGCGCCCCAATTGGCGGATCGCGCTACGGTGGCTCTCAGCGACTTTGGACCAGCGCCGGATCGAGACGGTTTTGCCTTGGCTCTTTCTACGCGATTTGCCGAGGAATTGAACCACTGGCGCCAGTTTGGCCTATCGGCTCTGGTCCAAAGGTGGCAGGCTGCGGCGCATTCTTTGGGCACGCCTCTGGTGGTGCGCGATTCCATGGGGCAGGCCATCGCCGGGCAATTTTCGGGGCTGCGTGACGACGGGGCCTTGCAGCTTCGGCTTTCCAACGGCACGGTCCGGGTCATTCATGCAGGCGATGTCGAACTCGCCTGAAATATAACAAGCGGAGAGAGGCAGCATGTTGCTGGCCATTGATGTGGGCAATACCAATGTCGTCTTCGCGCTCTATGACGGGCGCGAGATGAAGACGCGTTGGCGTATCGCCACCGATCCGCGCCGCACTGCGGATGAATTCGCGGTCTGGTTGTTGCAGTTGATGGCGATTGAGGGGTTTGGCCGAGAGCAGATCTCGACCATGATCGTTTCGACCGTTGTGCCGCGGGCGCTGCATAACCTCCAAGTTTTGGCGACCAAATATTTCAACACCGAATTGCTGGTCGCCGGCGTTGGCAAGGCGGAATATGGCATTGATGTCGATGTCGACGCGCCCAAGTCTTTGGGGGCGGACCGGGCGGTCAATGCCATTGGCGCGCATGAAAAATTCGAAGGCGATCTGATCGTTGTCGATTTCGGCACCGCCACGACCATCGACCATATTGACGCGCGCGGGGCCTATAAGGGCGGCATCATTGCGCCCGGCATCAATCTGTCGCTTGATGCGCTGGTGGGCAATACGGCCAAACTGCCGCGCATCGCGATTGCCGTGCCCGAAAGCGAAGGCGTGATCGGCACCAATACCGAAGACCAGATGCTGATCGGGGTCTATTGGGGCTATGTCGCGATGATCGAGGGATTGATCGCCCGTATGCGTGCCCAGATTGGACGCCCGGTGACCGTGGTGGCCACAGGCGGCCTTGCCGTGCTGTTTGACCGCCAACCGGGCCTGTTCGATGTGGTTGAACATGATTTGACACTTAACGGACTGGCGCTGCTCGCAGAGCGCGTCGCCGCACGATAAACGGAGAAGTACAATAGCGCGCAAGTCTGAAACGAAGGATCCGTTCACGCCCGGCAAGGAATTGCTGTTTTGCGCGCTGGGCGGATCGGGCGAGATTGGCATGAACGTCAATCTCTATGGCGCGCATGGCAAATGGTTGATGGTCGATCTGGGCATGACGTTCGCCGGAAATGAATATCCGGGCAGCGAACTGGTCTTTGCCGATCTGGCCTTCATCGAGGAACGCCGTGAGGATCTGGTCGGCATCGTGCTGACCCATGCGCATGAGGATCACATTGGCGCGGTGCCCTATTTCGCCGCCGACCTTGATGTTCCGCTTTATGCCACGCCTTTCACGGCGAAACTGGTGGCCTCCAAACTGGCCGAGGCGGGGATTGATCGGGACGTTGAACTCAATGTCATCGATCATTTTGACCAGTTTGAACTGGGGCCGTTTGGCATCCGCTATGTTCCGTTGGCGCATTCGATCGCCGAGGGTCATGCGCTGCTGATCGATACGCCTTATGGACGCGTCTTTCACACGGGCGATTGGAAGCTGGACGATGAACCGATTATCGGAACGCCCGCGACGCCTGAACAATTGACCGCCATTGGCGACGAAGGCGTGTTGGCGCTGGTGTGTGACAGCACCAATGTGTTCAACCCTTCGCCTTCGGGCAGCGAGGGCGAAGTCGCCCGCGCGATGAAAGAGGAAGTCGCGCGCCACAAGGGCAAGCGCGTTCTGGTCACAACCTTTGCCAGCAATGTCGCGCGCCTGCACACACTGGGCGAGGTGGCCAAGGCAACCAATCGCCGTCTTTGCGTATCGGGCCGTTCGCTGGATCGGATCATTCAGGCGGCCGAGGGTTGCGGCTATCTGGGCAAATTGCCCGATATTATCGATCCCGATACGGCGATGAGCCTGCCGCGTGGAGAAGTCCTGATTGTTGCCACCGGCGGGCAGGGCGAACCGCGTGCGGCGTTGGCCCGTATTGCCGAGGGGAACCATCCGATCAAATTGGAATCGGGCGACGTTGTCCTTTTCTCCAGCCGTCAGATCCCCGGCAATGAAATCGCCATCGGGCGCATTCAGAACCAGCTGGCGGGGGATGGGATTACTGTTGTCACCGACCGTCAGGCCGATATCCACGTTTCGGGCCACCCCGGTCGCCCGGAACTGGAGGCGATCTATGGTTGGCTGCGGCCCAAGATCCTGATGCCCGTGCATGGCGAAATGCGCCACATGCGCGAACAGGCCAAGGTGGGCAAGGAAGGCGGTATTCCGACGCAGGTGGTGCAGAAGAACGGCGATCTGGTCCGTCTGGCGCCGGGCCGTCCGGGTAAATTTGCCGAGGTGCCGCATGGCCGCCTCGTTCTGGATGGCGACATCATCGCGCCCGCCGATGGTGAGGCGGTGGTTATGCGTCGCCGACTGGCATGGCATGGCGTGTTGATGGTGGCGGTTTCGGGCCGGATGAAGCACCACGAATATGCCTGTCAGGTGGCCGGTCTGGGCTTGCCTCTGGTCGAGGATTACGACGCCTTTGTCGAGGAGGCGCAGAATGACGTGATCGAGGCTCTGGGCAAGCTGCGCGGGCCGGACAAGCGTAACGCCAGCGCGATCAGCGAAGCGGCTCGTCTGGCCGTGCGCCGTGCCGCCACGCGTTGGTGCGGCAAGAAGCCCCAGGTCAAGGTGATGTTGATGGTGGAGGGGCTGGAAGGGTGAAACCCGCCTCCATCCTTGCGATCTATTTGTTGTTTTGGGTCATTTCGGCCTTTTTGGTGCTGCCCTTTGGCCTGCGCACGCCCGACGAAACGGGCGATGACATGATCAAGGGGCAGGCCGCCAGCGCCCCGGTCAATTTCCGACCCGGCCGCGTTGCGATCCGCGCGACGATTGTTTCCGCCATCGCCTTTGCACTGTTTTATGCCAACTACGTTTACGATTGGGTGCGTATCGAGGATATCGCACCCTTTCAGGTTCCCGCATCGCTGGAACAGGATCGTTAAGCCCGCAGCCTTTCGATGGCCTGTGCGAGGGCCACATAGAGTTTGCCCATGTCGGACGACAGCAGCGTCACCGAAATGGCATGGCCATCGCGCGTTGACAGGACGTGGCGCAACATTGCTTCAAAATCATGGATATAGCGGTTGACCTGCGCCTGAAACGCGCCGTCATTTTCATAGAGGTTCAGCACCTGACGCGCATCGCCCGTGTCCATCAGACGCACCGCACGCCGCGTGAAAATTCCACGATCGCCGCGCAAATAGGATGCCCACGCCGTATCGGCCACTTCGCTATCCAGCGCGCGGGTGATGTCCACGGCATTGGATTGCAGCGTGTCGGTAATGATCGCCATCCGACGTGAAAAATCATTGTCCACCGGGTCTTCGGCCTTGTCACGGGCCTCGGCGATGCGGGTTTCGATATTGGCGATGACGGTTTCGACCTCGCGTAATTGTTCGCGCAACTGGTGGGCCGCCTCGCGGCTGATGCCAAGGGCGTGGGATGCGGCCTGTTCCAGTTGGCCGGTGATCTCGCTGGCCTTTAGGCGCATGGCGCGTTCCAGCGCGATGCCGCTTTCGGTTGAAAGCTGATCGGCCAGAGCGGTTACTCGCGATGCGCCTTCGCTCTCGATAGAGCCAAGCATCTGCATAACGGTGCCGCCCAGAGTGCGGATCGCTTCGCCCAGTTCGCCCTTGGCGTCGCTGGCGATGCGCAGGGCTTCGCTTTCGACTTGAGTCAACTGCTCGCGCAACCCGCCAATGGCCACATCCTGCGCGCTCAAGGCATCACTCACGCCATGGGCCGCGCCATGGACCTGCACGATGCGCTGGGCCAGCATTTCGCCCTGTGCGCCCGCTTCGACCACGACATTGCGCAGCGATTGCACGCGGGTTTCAAAATGCACCAGCCGTTCCTCGCTCTCATTGAGCGCAGGCTGCAAAGTCTCGCGGCTGTGGCGCGCGGAGGATTGGATGAGATCAAGCAGGCGAACACTCGTTTCGGTCAGCCGTTCCAGCCCCTTGTCGGTTTCACTCAGCCGGCGCTCAATGGCCTCAAGCCTTGTGTCCATGGCGCCCGATACCGCAACATCGGCCATGGCAATCGCTTCAAGCCGCGCCTCGGCCTGCGCCAGACGCAGGCTCGATGCTTCGCTCATCACGCCCAGCTTGGCCGCGCGTTCGATGGCGGCGTCATGGCGTTGCGCCAGATCCTGATCGAGCCGCGCAAGGTCATTGGTGAGCCGCGCCGTCGCCGCCTGCCAGTCACCCAAAGCCACGGCTTCGTTTTCGCGCAGCGAACGGCCGATGATCGCGGCCTCGTCACGCATGGCCGACAGGCGTGCGCGCAGCGAGGTCAGGGCCTCGGCCTCATCCTGATCGAGCCGGGCGCGGGTGGCGGCAATTTCCTCACCCATCACCGATGCGCGGCGGCGCAGGGCATCATTGGCGTCCGCCTCGTGCCGTTCCAGATCGAGCGAAAAGCCCGTTGAGCGTTGCTCCAGCGCCTCAAACCGCCCGGTGATGACGGCGTCCAACTGCTGTGTCCGGCCCTCCAGATTGCCCAGCGTCGCCTCGATCTTTTCGCGCAGAGAGCCGACCTGCTGCTCGCTCGACTGGGCAAAATCCTGAAGGCGCCCAAGGCCGCTGACCATATCCTGAAGATGGGCGTGGGCGATGCGGCCCGCATTGCCGATATTGCTGGTCACATCCTTGGCGGCATTGCTGATGACGGGCAAATGGTCGCGCAATTGCTCCATATTGTTCAGTGCGGCGGTGCTGACGGTGCCGATGGTTTCGACCTGTGCGGCATTATCACGCACCAGCGTATCGATTTTCTGAGCGCTTTGCCCGATGCGGTCGACCGCGGTGCGCCCCAGTGAATCCAGTTCGCGCGTCTGTGCCGCCAGAAATTCGCGCGCCAGGCTCAATTCGCGGTTGAGCGAGGTCAGGCGCATCTCCAACGCTTCCGACTCCCGGCGTAGCGCGCTGGCGGCATCACCAAAACGCGAGGCCTCGCGGCGGCTCGACCGCTGAACGATCAGATAGACCAGCGCGATCAGCAAAACCGGCGTCGACCATTGCATGGTCAGCGCGCTCCATTCCGCCGGGCCGCGCGCGTTCATTAACGCGGGCGTCGCGCCCATGCCAAATACCACGCTCCACCCGGCAACAAGCAGCGACGCGATGGCAAGGGGCAGCCAGTCCGGCAGCTTGCGTCCGGGCGCTTCGGCATCATCGGCCCAACCCGCCTCCTCTTCGCCTCCGGTCATGGAGGGGAGGGGCATGCCCGCGTTATCCTCCGTGATCGAAGGGTGTTGGGGTTCAATGCTGAAGATGGGTGTTCCGCTCGCCATCCGCCCTTGATAGCATAAGCTGCGCGTGGGGAAACACTGCTTTAACTTCTGATGTGTAGTGTTTCCACATGGCTTATGAAGCAGGCGCTCTTGACGCAACCCTTGCCGCCGCTGCGGGCGATGATCCGGTCCTGATGCGTGAATTGCGCACCAGTTTCCATGAAAGCCTCGCGCGTCAGATCGACTTGCTCAAACGTGCGCGATGCGACGGCAATTGGGAAGTCGCCGCGATGCGTCTCAAAGGGCTGGCGGCCAGCTTTCAGGTCTGGCCGCTGATCGCTCTGGCCGATCAGGCATTGGATGGGGCGCCGGGCGATCCGGTGGTTTTGCGCCAGCTACAGGCCTTTGTGGATGAATTTCCGCTGGGTTGATCCGGGGTACTTGCCCGAATCAATCGGGGTATGGGCGATGGTTCGCGTCTTGGCATAACGTTCAGGCTTCTTTACAACCTGCCCGGTCCCGCCAAATTGGCTTTGCCGGAGAATGTCTTGCGCGTTGCGCTTTTATCCCTGATCGCCCCTGTCGGCCCCGATGCCGGCGCGCAGGCTTCGGCCATGCCGCGCGGCATGATGCGGCTTGGCGGTCATACTCTTGCCCGACATCAATTGGCCATCGCGCTGTCGCTGGGTTGTGACCGGGTGATCGTGGTGGCCAATGGCGCGCTCGATGGCCTTTTGCCGTTGCAACATGCGGCGGAAAGCGCGGGGGCCTTGTTCCACCGCGTCACGGGCGCGCATGGCGTCATGGGGCTGGTCAGCGCGCAGGATGAGGTGATCGCGCTGGGCGACGGGGTTC
The DNA here is from genome assembly GCF_057401885.1 of Novosphingobium sp. 550D. NCBI lineage: Bacteria > Pseudomonadati > Pseudomonadota > Alphaproteobacteria > Sphingomonadales > Sphingomonadaceae > Novosphingobium > Novosphingobium sp. 550D. Next base: position 2,156,147 of record NZ_CM171613.1, read on the forward strand.
TTGCATGGCCGGATCTGGCGCATGAATTGCTGGGCACGCCCGCCGTTCTGGTACAGCCGGTGGAGCAGGGCGTCGCGGCGGGGTTTGAACGTCTCGATTTCAATTACGCCTCGGCCGGGGCGATGCGCTTTCCGGGCCGTCTGGTTGAACGGTTGGGTGAATTGCCCGGTGACGTTGAAACTTTCGCCTGTTTGCAAAGAATTGCGCTGCAAGGCGGCGTTCCGCAGCGCTCGGTTCCCGATGATGTGATTGCGCAGGGACGCTGGACCCTGCTGCATAATGAGCAAGAGGTTCAGGCCGTCGAACCGGGCTGGATCAGCCACCATCTGTTCGAGGATGGTTTGCGTTCGCCCTCCGAATGGCTTGCGGGTCAGGCTGTGCGTCTGGCTGGCCCGGCCTTGCTGGAGGCGGGGTCAGGCGGCACCGTCGTGGCAATGGCGGCGGGCGTGCTGGCGGCGCTGGGCATGGTGGCGGGCGGATTTGGCGCGATTACGCTGGGGCTGATGCTGGTTGCGGCGGCGTGGCTGGGTTTTGCCTGCGCATCGCTGTTTGGCCGGTTTGAGCGGCGCTCGCTGCGCCTGCCGCGGCCGCGCGTGGCGCCGGTTGTCACCTATCGCTGGATTGTTGACGGCGTGCTGCTGGCCCTGCTGGGGCTGGCGCATGGGCAAAACGGCTATATCGCCGGGCTGTTTGCCCCGTTGATGTTGTTGGGGTTAATCCGACTGGTTCCGGTCCTTTTGCCGATTCGAATCGCGGCATGGATCGAGGATCGCGCCTTGTTCGCCCTGATGCTGGGTCTGCTGTCCATGCTGGATTGGTTGCGCAATGGCGTAGCGGTTTTCGCGGTTGCCTTGCTTTTATCCGGATTAATAATGGTAGGAAGACAAAATCGGCTAACGCCAGCTTAACTCCCTGTCATCTATGGTGGGCCTATGACTGATCGTATGTCTGACGCTCTGGGCCGGGATTCGAGTGAATCTTCGCTGCGCCTGCAACTGGCGCGGGGCGATGCTGTGGTCGGGTCGGTGGTGCCGGTCTTGCGGCATTTGCTGGTCTGCGGCGATCAGGGACTGTTTGGCGACGACGTGTTGGCGCGGCTGCGCGCGATGCTCGATGATCTGGCGAATCAGCTGGAGATGGGGGTTATCGACGCGGGCGGGCGCGGCGGCATTCTCGATTCGCTGATGGAACAATTGCCCGAAGTGCCGGGCCTGCTCTCGCATCTTCACGCCCTGGCGCTGGAATGGCAAATGACGCAGCGTCTGGCCGACCGGCTGGGTGTTGATCCGGTGGTGTCGCCTTTGTTACAGGCGCTTATTGCCTCGACAGAGGCGGAAACCTCGGCGCGGGCGATGAAATTGCTGGCCGCGCAGGCGCGCTTTGCCCAAAATCAGCGCCGGATGCAGTTGCCGCTGGGCGAATTGCCCGCCGAATTGCTTCACGGCGTTCTGGTCGCGCTGCATGTCGCTGCCGAGGATGATGGCGAGGCCGCATCGCGCGCTTCGGATGTCCTGCGCCAGAATTATGATGAGGCTTCGACCCGTTTGGGGCTTTTGGCGCGACTGGTCGCGGCGATGGGGCCGGGGTCGGTGGCGGCTTTGGCCTTGGCGCATGGCGGGGTGGCGATGTTTGCCTCGGCGCTGGCGCTGGCCGGTGATGGGGTGCGCGAATCGGTCCTGTTGTCGATGCGCGACGGACAGCAGGCCAGATTGGCCGTGGCCTTGCGCGCTGGCGGTGCAAAGCTCGGGGTGATCGAGGAGAATTTGCTGATCCTCCATCCACAGACGATCCGCCCCGATGGCTTGTCGCGTTTGAGCGTTGAGCGCGCCGGTGAATTGCTGGTCGAAGCGGCGCAGGCTTTGGGACGGCTTCCATGAGCGCGCCCGAGCGCATTCAGGTCGAGGCGCAAAGTGATGGCGAGGATCGGCTGCTGCGGGCGGACGAACCGCTTTCGGCGCTGCAAATGCGGTGCGGTGGGACGATCCCCGGCGCGATTGCCGTTCCCGAATTGCGCGAATTGGTCAGCAAAGCGCGCGGATTTGGCTTGAAACTGGCGCGGCCCATCATCGCGCAGGACGGTCAGGAAACCATTCGCGCATGGATCGAGGTAACGCCGCAGGAAGGCGGCTGCCTGATCATCCTTCGTCATTGGCAGGCCAGCAGCCTGCCGCCGGAACCGGCCGATCTGGCCAACCGCCGCAAGTCCGAGATTGACCGGGCACTGGCCGAATTGACGGCGCGTCTGGACCCGCATCAACGTTTGATGGCGGTCGAATCCTCGGCCAGCGATCTGGTGGAGGCCACCCATGCCATGCGCGCCGGATTGGGCCGTCCCTGGACCGATTTCGTGCAATTGCCTGGCAGCGGATTGAAGCAGCCCCTCCATTGGCGCCTGCTGGACGGTGCCAGCGTTATTGTGCCGGGGTCGGCGCGGGGGTGGCGGGCAACCATTTTGCCCCAAACCGGGCCGGAGGGTGAGACGCTGGGTTTTGATCTGTGCCTGACCAGCGAACAGCCCTTGCCCCGCGTGAATGAGCCCGAGCAGGAGGTCGAAGCCCCTCCGGCCAAGGCAAGTTCCGTGATTGGCCGCGAATTGGCGCCGGTTCTGCGTCAACCTATTGCCCGGATCATCGCCAATGCCGAAACCATCCGCACGCGCCGGGCGGGGCCGCTGACCGAGGAATATGCCGGTTATGCGGGGGATATTGCTTCGGCCGGGCAACATCTTTTGACCTTGATCGAGGACCTGTCCGATATGGAGGTCATCGAGGCGGAAGGGTTTGCGCCGGCGGCGGACCGGATCGATCTGGCCGATGTTGCGCGGCGGGCGGCGGGCATTCTGGGCGTTCGCGCGCGGGAAAAAGGGATTGCCATCCACGCGCCGGACGAAGGTGCCTCATTGCCGGCGGTCGGAGAGTTTCGTCGGGTGCTTCAGGTGCTTTTGAACCTGATTGGTAATGCCATTCGCTATAGCCCTGAAAATTCGTCGATTTTGCTTATCCTGACGGGTGGCGCGGGCGTGGCCCGGATCACCGTTGCCGATCAAGGGCCGGGCCTGTCGCCGCAGGATGCCGCTCGGGTTTTCGACAAATTCGAACGCCTTGGGCGCAGCGGTGATGGTGGGTCGGGGCTGGGCCTTTATATTTCGCGCCGCTTGGCCCGCGCCATGGGCGGGGAATTGAGTGTCGACAGCCATGCCGGGCAGGGCGCGCGGTTTGTGTTGACCTTGCCGGTTCAGGCGTAAGGATTGCCTCCGGCGGGCAAAGGGCGGGGGCCCTTTGCAATCCCGATAATGGGAGCAGTTTTGCTTTCTTATGACGTTAAATTTAAAGCCTGCGGCGCAGATAAAGGGCGCCGCAGGCTTTAAATATTGTGACGTTGCGTCGATCATTTCACGCCGAACCAGTGGCACAACGCAGACAGTAATGGGAGCGCGAGGGTCTAGACCCTCGCATCATTGCCTTCTTTCAAAACTCAACCCCAAAACAAAAACGCGGGAGAAGGTTTCCCTTCCCCCGCGTTCGTGAATGGTCGAGCCTTAAGGCTTAACGCTGGCCAACGGGCACGTAGTCGCGCTGCGTCGGGCCGGTGTAGAGCTGGCGGGGACGGCCGATCTTCTGGCTGGGATCTTCGATCATTTCGTTCCACTGAGCCACCCAGCCCACGGTGCGCGCCAGAGCGAACAGCACGGTGAACATGGTGGTGGGGAAGCCGATGGCCGACAGGATGATGCCCGAATAGAAGTCGACGTTCGGGAACAGCTTCTTTTCGACGAAGTAAGGATCGTTCAGCGCGATCTCTTCGAGGCGCAGAGCGGTTTCGAACAGCGGATCCTGCACGTTGAGTGCTTCGAACACTTCGCGCACGGTCTTCTGCATCACGGTCGCGCGCGGGTCGCGGTTCTTGTACACGCGGTGGCCAAAGCCCATCAGACGGAACGGATCGTTCTTGTCCTTGGCGCGCTCGATATAGTGCGGGATCTTGTCCGGGGTACCGATTTCACGCAGCATGTTGAGGCATGCTTCGTTCGCGCCGCCATGGGCCGGGCCCCACAGGCAGGCGATACCGGCCGCAACGCAAGCGAACGGATTGGCGCCCGACGAACCGGCCAGACGCACGGTCGAGGTCGAAGCGTTCTGTTCGTGGTCGGCGTGCAGGATGAAGATGCGGTCCATCGCCTTTTCGACGGCGGGCACAACTTCATATTCTTCGGCCGGAACGCCAAAGGTCATGCGCAGGAAGTTGCCGGCATAGGACAGCTTGTTGTCGGGATAGACGAAGGGCTGACCCACCGAATACTTGTACGCCATGGCGGCGATGGTCGGGATCTTGGCGATCAGGCGGTGGGCCGAAATGCGGCGCTGCACCGGATCGGAGATGTCCGTCGAGTCATGATAGAAGGCCGAGAGCGCGCCAACCACGCCGACCATGATGGCCATCGGGTGCGCGTCGCGACGGAAGCCCTTGAAGAAGCTCGACAGCTGTTCATGGACCATCGTGTGGCGCGTGATCGTGCGCGAGAACGTGTCAAGCTCGCTGGCGCTGGGCAGTTCGCCGTTCAGCAGCAGATAGCAAACTTCCATGAAGGACGACTGTTCGGCCAGCTGACCAATCGGATAACCGCGGTGCAGCAGCACACCTTCGTCGCCGTCGATATAGGTCAGCGCGCTTTCGCACGATGCCGTCGAAGTGAAGCCGGGGTCATAAGTGAACGCACCGGTCTGGGCATAAAGCTTGCGGATGTCGATGACATCCGGACCAACGCTGCCCTTCAGGATCGGAGATTCAACTTCCTTGCCCTCGACGATGAACTTTGCCGTATCACCCACCGCAACACTCCTTGTAGTATGCTTAGATTTTTGTGGTTTCCATTTGCTCCGCGATGCGCGCGAGGCTTTCCTCTCGCCCAAGTAGGATCAAAACATCGAAAATACCGGGAGACGTAGTTTGCCCGGTCAAAGCCGCGCGAAGCGGCTGGGCCAGTTTACCAAGACCAAGACCAAGCTCGCCGGCCAGTGATTTGACCGTGGCCTCCAGGGGCTCGATTGTCCAGTGCGTTTCCTGCAACAGCGTTGCGTGAATTTTCTGAAGAATCGAACGCGCGTCGTCGGTTAGCAGCGCGGCCGCCTTCTCCTCCAGCGCCAGCGGGCGCACGGTAAAGAGGAAGCGCGCACCAGCGGCCAATTCGTTAAGATCCTTGGCGCGAACCTTGAGCACGGGCATTGCCTGCGCCAGCAAATTCATCTCGACCGACAGGTCCGTGATGCGCGGCGCGACCAGCTGCGCCAGACGCGCATCATCGGCTTCGCGCAGGTAATGGCCGTTGAGATTGGCCAGCTTGGCAAAGTCAAAGCGCGAGGCGCCCTTGTTCACATCCTTGATGTCGAACCATTCGATGGCTTGGGCAATCGAGATGATTTCCTCATCCCCATGCCCCCAGCCAAGACGCATCAGATAGTTCAGCACCGCTTCGGGAAGCAGGCCCATTTCGTCACGATAGGCGTCCACGCCCAGCGCGCCGTGGCGCTTGGACAGCTTTGCCCCGTCCGCGCCATGGATCAGCGGGATATGGCCATATTCCGGGTCCGGCCATGCATGTCCTTGGCCACCTTCGATGGCATCCATTGCACGGATGATCACCAACTGGCGAAAGGCGTTGTTGATATGGTCATCGCCGCGGATCACATGGGTCACGCCCATATCGTGATCGTCCACCACCACGGCCAGCATATAGGTCGGCGTACCGTCAGAGCGCAGAATGATGAAATCGTCCAGCTCAACGTTCTGAACCGTGATGCTGCCCTGAACCAGATCGTCGATCACGGTCGCGCCTTCACGCGGCGCCTTGATGCGCACCACATAGGGCAGATCGGCGGGCCACTGATCGGGCGTCGCGTCGCGCCAGGGCGACTGAATACGGAACGGACGCTTCTCGGCCTGCGCCGCTTCGCGCATCGCGCTCAGCTCTTCCTGAGTCAGATAGCAGCGATAGGCGTAGCCCGCGTCCAGCAGCTTATGCGCTACCTCGGCATGACGGGGCGAACGTTCGAACTGCATCACGGCGGGCTGATCGCCGTCCAGACCCAGCCAGCGCAGACCATCAAAGATCGCGTCAATGGCCGCATCGGTCGAACGCGCGCGGTCGGTATCCTCGATACGCAAAAGATATTGCCCGCCATTGGCGCGGGCATAAAGCCAGTTGAACAAAGCCGTGCGCGCGCCGCCAATATGCAGAAAACCTGTGGGCGAAGGCGCAAAACGAGTGACAACAGGGCGTTTGCCGGTGCTATTGCTGCCAGCCAACCCCGAACTTGTCATTCCCTTGTCCTTTCTGTCCTAATAGGGCCCATGGTTCACGCGACCCAGAGCAACACCCAAACGGCCCAGCGTTCCGCCTCTTTCGGGGGGGATGGCGCTGCAACGCAACATGGCCCTTGGCGCAGCCGCGCGCGCTTGGCAAGTTTTGCTTTGGTCTTAGAGCAATTTCTGTTGCGGGCCGGATCGACGCTGGCGCCATGGCTGGCGGCGGGCATGGCCGGAGGCGTGGCGGCGTGGTTTGCGCTCTTTGGCCCGCTTCAATGGATATTGTTGATAGCAATATGTTTTTCCGTCGCGCTGTTTGCCGGCGTGTTGCTGGGGCCCAAGGGGCGATGGCCGTGTCTGGCCAAGGCGATGATGTCGATGGCCTTGGCCGTCGCCTTGGGTTGCGGGCTGGTTTGGGCCAAATCGACCTTGGTCGGTACGCCGGCGATTCCCGCGCCTATGGTCTTGAATATACGAGCCATTGTGGTGGAGCGTCAGGAATTGCCCGCCCAATCGCGGATTCGCCTGATCCTGGGGCTGCGTTTGCCGGGCGAAAAAAGGGCGATCAAGGCGAGAATCACGCTGAAAACCGGCGATTCCGCTTCGGGGGCGGTGGAGGGGGCCTATGTGCAAATGCGGGCGAGGCTTGTTCCACCTGCGCCACCGCGTTTACCGGGAGGCTATGATTTTGCACGCGCGGCGTGGTTCAGCGGGTTGGCGGCAACGGGCAGCGCTCTGGGTCCGGTGACGGTCGAATCGGCCCCGCGCGCGCAGGGCCTGTCGCGGATGCGTCATGCGCTGGCCGCGCATATCCGCGCCGTTTTACCCGGATCGGCGGGGGGCATGGCCGCAGCCTTTGCCAGTGGTGAGCGCGGAGGTATCACACCACAGGACGAGGCGGCCATGCGTGATGCGGGGCTGACCCATCTGCTCTCCGTTTCCGGCCTTCATGTCAGCGCCGTTGTCGCGGGGGCCTATTTTCTTGCGCTGCGTCTGCTGGCCCTCTGCCCATGGCTTGTTCTGCGGATTCGCTTGCCGATCGTGGCCAGTGGTGCAGGGGGATTGGCCGCGGTCGGATATACGTTGTTGACGGGGGCCGAGGTGCCGACGGTGCGGTCCTGTCTTGGTGCCTTGCTGGCTCTGGCGGCGATTGCGGCCGGGCGACAACCCTTTTCGATCCGTCTTTTGGCCGTGGCGGCGGCTTTTGTGATGCTGCTTTGGCCGGAAGCCGTTATCGGACCCAGCTTTCAGATGAGCTTTGGTTCGGTTCTGGCCATTGTGGCCCTGCATGAAGCGACCCCGGTTCGGGCCTTTCTTGCCCGGCGGGAAGAAGCCTGGGTGATCCGTTTGGGTCGGCACATTGCCATGTTGCTGATGACGGGCATGGTCATAGAATTGGCGCTGATGCCGGTCAGTTTCTATCACTTTCACCGCGCCGGGATCTATGGCTCGCTCGCCAATCTGGTTGCCATCCCGCTGACGACCTTTGTCACTATGCCTTTGATTGCCGCGGGTTTGGTTTTCGATATGATTGGCATGGGCGGGCCGTTCTGGGGCCTTTGCGGCTTGTCGCTGGATGGCCTGATTGGGCTTGCGCGATGGGTGGGCGCGCGGCCCGATGCCGTGACGCAATTGTCGGTTATGGCGGGGGGCACCTATGCTTTCATCGTGCTGGGCCTGTTATGGCTGGCGCTTTGGCGCGGGACTATTCGACTGCTGGGACTGGTGCCTGCGGTCCTTGGTTGCCTGTGGCTGGCATTATCAGCGCCGCCCGATGTCATGATCACGGGTGACGGACGTCAATTGGGATTGATCGATCCGCAAACCGGGCAATTGCTGGTAATGGGTCAAGGGCGTTCAAATTACACTTCGGATGCCATGCAGGAAGCGGCCGGGCTGTCTGGCGCTGTATTGCCGATTGAACAGTGGCGTGGCTCGACCTGCAATCAAAGCTTCTGTCGTGTCACGATCAGGCAAGGAGAGCGGGATTGGGCCATCCTTGCGGCGCGGGGGGAAGGCTTTGTTGACGAAGCGGCGATGGCCAAGGCTTGTGCGGCGGTCGATATTGTCGTCTCACGGGTGGCGTTACAGCCTTCGTGCCGCCCCCGTTTCCTGCGCGCGGATGAGGCGCTGCTCTATCGGACCGGCGGGATGGCGATCTATCTGAACCGAGGGAAAATTGTCACTGTGGCGCAGGGGCAGGGGCAACATCCGTGGTGGCGCGCGCCTAGTCTAAAGCAGGATATGACGTCTAAAGCAGGATATGACGATAGGTGATGATTAGGAGAGGGCGTTACAACCCCCTCCCGATCAAGCAGGGTGCTTAATGATACCGGCGGAGCAAGCCGGCCAGCTTGCCTTGAACCTGTACTTCGCCGGGCTGATAATATTGCGGGTCATAGGCCGCATTGGCCGGGTCCAGGCGGACCAGACCGCGTTCGCGCCGTAGATATTTCAGCGTCGCTTCCTCGCCGCGTACAAGGGCGACGACAATCTCGCCTTCGCGCGCAATGTCGGTCTTGCGGATCAGTGCCAGATCGCCGTCCAAAATGCCCGCTTCGACCATGGAATCGCCCGAAACCTCAAGCGCGTAATGTTCGCCCGAACCCAGCAAGGCCGCCGGGACCGGCAGCATGGTCTGACCTTCCATTGCCTCGATCGGAACGCCGGCCGCGATGCGCCCATGCAGCGGGATTTCCACCACGTCATTGGCCGCGGCGGGCACGACAGGCTTGGGTGCCTCGACCACCTTCTTGGGTGCCGCAGCCTTGGCCGCGACCGGCGGGGTGACGTCTTCGGGCTGGCGCAACACTTCCAAAGCGCGGGCGCGGTTGGGCAGGCGGCGGATAAAACCGCGTTCCTCCAGAGCGGAGATCAGGCGATGCACCCCCGATTTCGACTTCAGATCGAGCGCTTCTTTCATTTCCTCAAAGCTGGGCGAAACGCCCGTTTCCTCAAGGCTGGCTTGGATGAAGCGCAGCAATTCATGCTGTTTCCGGGTGAGCATTGTGACCTCCCAACGGGGGTGTTGCGTGAACAATTGCGGAACAATTACGCAACCATTGCCCTTACGTCAAGCGCTTCCGCCATTTTCGATCAAATGGATCTTCACCCTATCGCCGGCCGCCGCCGATGGTGCATTCGCCATATGTTCGATCAGGCAATTGCTGGCCGCCATCGCCGCCAGCGCAGAGGAATCGCGCATAGGACGTGGCAGGACATTTTGGCCGTCCCACCATCCACGGATGAATTCGCGCCTGTCGGCCCCCGGACCCAGCGGTTCGCTCAATTGCGCCATCGCGGTCCTGGGCAAAGGATTGGCTGCCCCCTGCATCGCGCGCAGCAGCGGCAGCAGGAACAAATGCGCGGTCACAAAGCTGGACACCGGATTGCCTGGCAGGCCGATCACGATCTGATGCCCGCGCGTCGCCACCAGCAGGGGTTTGCCGGGCCGGATCGCGACCTTCCAGAAATCGACCTGCGCGCCCCAATTCAGCAAGGCGGGCTGGATCAGGTCGTGATCGCCCACCGATGCGCCGCCGCTGGTGACAATCACATCAACATCGCCTGCACGCGCCAAGGCGGCGTCCAGCGCAGACAGATCATCGGTCACTGGTCCAAGGCGCAGGATGTCTCCGGCCACGCCTGATGCCATCGCCGCCAACATTGCGCCGTTGCTGGCGGGCAGGCGGTGGGGCGGGCAATCGAGGCCGGGCGCCACCAATTCATCCCCGCTGTCCAAAATGGCCAGACGCGGGCGGCGGTGGACCGAAATTTCGCCATGCCCCGCCGCGATGGCCAAGGCCATTTGCGCCGGCCCGATCCTTGTGCCTGCCGGCAAGACCTCGTCGCCATGGCTAAAGTCCAGCCCCTTGCGCCGGATATGCCGTCCTTCGGGTTGGGGCGGCGTTCCGGTCAGGGTTAGGCGGTCGCCGTCCCTTGCTGCGTCCTCCTGACACAGGACGATTCCGGCGCCATCGGGCACCATTGCGCCCGTGGAGATACGAATGGCCTGTCCGGGCTGAACGGTGCCGCCAAAGGGGTGCCCTGCCGCGCTTTCACCCACGACGGTCCACGGCCCGCCCAGATCGCCGGGGGCCAGAGCATAGCCATCCATGGCCGAAAGATCAGCCGCCGGTTGTGTCCGGCGGGCCAGCAGCGGCTGGGACAGGTAACGCCCTAGCGAGGCCTCAATTGGCACGGCTTCGCCGGCTGTCGGAGTGGCTAGAGCCAGAACTCGCGCCTGCGCCTCTTCAAGGGGCAAGGGCGCGCGCGTCATAGCTCTGCTTTCCAGTCGCCGGATTTGCCGCCCCGTTTTTCGATCAGGCGCACTTCTTCGATGACCATGCCTTTGTCGATGGCCTTGGCCATGTCGTAAATCGTCAGAAGGGCGAGCGAAGTGGCGGTCAAAGCCTCCATTTCAACCCCCGTCTTGCCGGTCAGGCTGGCCATGGCGGTGGCGCGGATCGCGCCTTCCTCGACGGTGAAATCGACGGTCACGCTGTGCAGGGGCAAGGGATGGCAAAGCGGGATGAGATCGGCGGTTTTCTTGGCCGCCATGATCCCGGCGATGCGGGCTGCGGCCAGAACGTCGCCTTTGGGCACATTGCCATCGCGGATCGCGACCAGCGCCGCCGCGTTCATGCGGATACGGCCAGAGGCAATCGCAATCCGCGCGGTTTCAGCCTTGGCGCCGACATCGACCATGCGGGCATGGCCTTGGGCATCGAGATGGGTCAATTCGCTCATGCTTCTCTCTTGCCAAAGCGGAGGCATCAGGCAACGAAGAAATGCGCGAACTGCGATAGAGTCATGCCAAGTTTTTGAGGGACCGAACAAATATGGCGGAAATTATTGCCCGGCATTTGATCTATGATGGATGGTATCGGTTTTTTCGGCTGGAATTGCGGATGCCTGACGGCATGATTTCCGAAAGGCATCTGATCGATAATGGACAGGCTGTCGCGGTTTTGCCTTATGACCGGGAACGCCGCGTGGTGATGTTGGTGACGCAGCCGCGCGCGGCGGTGCTGGATGCCGGGGTGGCGCCTCTGCTCGAAGCGATTGCGGGCGGGCTGGATGGGGCCGTGCCCGAAGCGCGCATTCACAAAGAAGCGATGGAGGAGGGTGGCGTTCGCCTATCCACGCTGGAACCGGTTTCCAATATCTGGCCCATCCCGCCGCTGTCGACGGAACGGGTCATGCTGTATCTGGCGCAATATACCGCCGCCGATCGCGTGGGCGATGGCGGCGGAGCAGAAGACGAGGATGAGCATATCAACGTCGTTGAGATTGGCCTCGACGCGTTGCGTGACATGGTGATGGACGGCACGCTGGAAGATGCCAAAACGCTGATCCTGGCACAGGCGCTGATGCTGCGTTATCCAGAGCTTTGGAGTTAAAGCCCGAGCAAGGCCTTCGTCGCCGCCGTCACGTCCTCCTGCCGCATCAGGCTTTCCCCCACAAGGAAGGTGCGCGCCCCGCAAGGGGCAAGGCGCAGCAGATCGGCATGGGTGTTGATCCCGCTTTCCGCCACCAGCAAGGTCCCCTCCGGCGCGAGAGCGGCGAGGCGCTCGGTCGTCGAAATGTCGGTTTTGAAGGTCTTGAGATTGCGGTTGTTGACCCCGATCAGGCGCGATTGGAGGTTGGCGGCGCGGGCCATTTCTTCCTCGTCATGCACCTCGACCAGAACCGACATCGACCGCTCGATGGCGGCGGCCTCGATTTCAAGCATTTGCGCGTCGGACAGGGCGGCGACGATGATCAGGATGGCGTCCGCACCGATGGCGCGGGCCTCGGCCACCTGCCACGGATCGACCATGAAATCCTTGCGCAGCACCGGCAGATCACAGGCCGCGCGCGCGGCAATCAGGTAATCCTCATGCCCCTGAAAATAGGGCGCGTCGGTCAGGATCGACAGACAGGCCGCCCCGCCCGCCTGATAGGCGCGAGCGTGAGCGGGCGGATCAAAATCGGCGCGGATCAAACCCTTGGAAGGGCTGGCCTTCTTGATTTCGGCAATCAGGGCGAAACCATCGGCGGCCTTTGCGCGCAGGGCAGCTTCAAACCCGCGCGTCGGTGTCTGCTCGCTCGCACGGGCATCCAGATCCGCGATGCTGGCCAAAGGCTTGCGCGCGGCGACTTCTTCACGCTTGGTGTCGCAGATTTCGGTCAATTTGTCGGTCATGAGCAAGCCTTGATCCAGCAATCGAGCAGGCCCTTGGCCAGCCCCTTGTCAATGGCCTCTGCGGCCTCTTCGGCGCCTTCGCGCCAGTCGTTCACTTCGCCCGCCACCATCAGCGCCCCGGCGGCATTCATCAGCACCGCATCGCGATAGGCGCCATGTTCGCCCATCAGCAAGCGGTCGAGCGCGGCGGCATTATAGGCCGGATCGCCGCCCTTGATCGCATCGACGGGATATTCCGGCAGGCCAGCATCGGCAGGCGTCACACGGCGCATGGCCACGGCGTCATGGCGCACATCGGCCACTTCATTGCCGCCCGCAAGGCTCAGTTCGTCGAGGCCCTCGTCGCCCGAAATGACAAAACTGCGCGCCGTGCCAAGGCGGCGGATCGCTTCGGCATAGATCGGGACATAGGCGGGGCGGGCAATGCCCACCAATTGGCGCTGAACATTGGCCGGATTGGCCAGCGGGCCCATCAGGTTAAAGATCGTGCGCGAGCCCAGTTTCCGCCGGATCGGCGCGATATGCTTGAGCGCGGGATGATGCGCCTGGGCAAAGAGAAAGGCGATGCCGATCTCGTTCAACGTCGTTTCCGCCCGCGCGCCCGCATTGGCCAGATTGAGGCCCAGCGCCTCAAGCGTATCGGCAGCGCCCGCCTTGGAGGATGCGGCGCGATTGCCATGCTTGGCCACCGGCACGCCGCAGGCCGCCACGACCAGCGACACCGCCGTCGAGACATTGAGTGTATGATGCCCGTCGCCTCCTGTGCCACACACATCGATGGCCCCTTCGGGCGCATGGACCGCGATCATCCGTGACCGCATGGCGCGGGCCGCGCCGGCGATTTCGCTGGCCGTTTCTCCACGTGCCGACAGGGCGACGAGGAAGGCCGCGATGACCTCATCGCTGACCTTCTGATCCAGAATGGCGCCGAACAGGCTTTGCGATTCCGCCTCGCCAAAAGGTTGTGAGGTAACCTCCGGCAGGCCCGTCATGCAGGCCCCACCGCATCGGGAATACGGGCATCAATCCCGCAAACCTTCAGGAAATTGGCCAGCATCGCATGACCATGCTGGGTGGCGATGCTTTCGGGGTGGAATTGCACACCATGGATCGGCAAGGACACATGGCGGAAACCCATGACATGCCCATCGTCGCTGCGCGCATTGACATGCAGGCAGGCCGGAATATCCGTCACGATCAGCGAGTGATAGCGCGTGGCGATAAAGGGCGAGGGGATGCCCTCGAACAGGCCGGTGTTGTCATGGGTGACGGGCGAAGTCTTGCCATGCATCAAACCGCCGCGCTGCACCGTGCCGCCGAAATATTGGCCGATGCTCTGATGGCCAAGGCATACGCCCAGCAAGGGCTTGCCCGCATCTGCCGCCGCGCCGACCAGATCGAGGCTGATCCCCGCTTCATTCGGCGTACAGGGGCCGGGCGAGAGCAGGAAACCGGTCGCGCCGCTGTCGATGGCCTGCGCCGCAGTCATGGCGTCATTGCGCACCACCTCGACCTCTGCGCCCAGTTCCATGATGTAATGGACCAGGTTCCAGGTGAAGCTGTCGTAATTGTCGATGACGAGAATCTTGCCGCTCATTGTCCAAACCCCGCTTCCTGCGCCACGCGCACCGCCTCACGGGCGGCGGCGAAAAGGGCGCCGGATTTATGTTCGCATTCGCGCTGTTCATAGACCGGATCGCTGTCGGCCACGATGCCCGCGCCCGCCTGTACGTGCAAGACGCCATCCTTGACGATGCCGGTGCGCAGCACGATGCAGCTGTCCAGATTGCCGTCCGGCCCGAAATAGCCCACGCCGCCCGCATAGGCGCCGCGCGTTTCCGGCTCCAGCCCGGCGATGATCTGGCCCGCGCGCACCTTGGGCGCGCCCGACACGGTGCCCGCCGGGAAACCGGCAAAGACCGCGTCAATCGCATCCGCGCGGTTCGTGTCCAATTCGCCCACCACGTTCGAAACGATATGCATCACATGGCTGTAACGCTCGATCGTATAGCTTTCGGTGACCTTGACCGTGCCCTTGGCGGCCACGCGGCCCACATCATTGCGGCCCAGATCGAGCAGCATCAGATGTTCTGCGCGCTCCTTCTGGTCTTCCAGTAGGCTGATCTCATTGGCTTTGTCCTCAGCCGCAGTCTTGCCGCGCGGACGGGTGCCAGCGATGGGACGGATCGTCACCTCACCGTCACGCACGCGCACCAGAATTTCCGGGCTGGACCCCACCACGGCAAAACCGGGCAGGTCGAGGAAATAGAGGAAGGGCGAGGGGTTCACCCGGCGCAAGGATCGATAGAGCGACAAAGGCGGCAGGGTAAACGGCGCGGTGAAACGCTGAGCCAGCACGACCTGAAAGATGTCGCCCGCCTCGATGAACTGCTTGGCGGCCTCGACCATGTTGCCATAATCGCCCGGCGCCATCACCGGGGTCGGCATCGGCATGGGCATGTCCGGCCCGGCGCGCACCGGTTCGGGCGCGGGCGCGGCCAGAGCGCGCAGCGCATCGTCGATCCGATCCTGCGCCACTTCCAGCGCGGCCTCGGGCGCGCGGTCCGAGGGCCATACCGGGGCCACGGCAAACAATTCATCGCCCAGCCGGTCGAACACAAGGATCACCGTCGGGCGCACAAACAGCATGTCCGGCAATTCCAGCGCGCTTTGCGGCGCACGGGGCAGCTTTTCGACAAGGCCGAACGTCTCATAGCCGAAATAGCCCACGATGCAGGCCAGCGCAGGCGGCAGCGCGGCAGGCACATCCATCCGGCAGCTTTCCACCAGCGCGCGCAATTCATTGAGCGCATCACCCGCCAGCGGCTCGAAAGCGTCGCGGTCGGTGGCCCATACACGGTTGATTTCAGCCGCATGGCCGGTGGCGCGGAACACCAGATCGGGGGCCAGACCCAGCAGGCTGTAACGCCCGCGAACCTCGCCGCCCTCGACCGATTCGAGCAGGAAATCGCCCCGCTCGCCCGCGAACAGCTTTACCGCCGCGCCCACGGGTGTTTCGGTGTCCGCAATGACGCGACGCCACACCAGCGCCGGATTCCCGCCAGACAGCAGGGAAAGGGCGGCGTCCCAGTTTTCTGGGCGATGGGTGTTGTCGGTCATGGGTCTTTCGCTTTTGTTATTGAACTTCAGTTGCCGCCGGCCAGTGTGGCGGCGACGGTCTTGATGGTGCTTTCGTTGCGCTCCACCTTGACTTCGGTGCGGATTGCGCGGCGCAGGCTTTCACCTTGTTCGCGCGCGGCCAGATTGTTCAGCTCGCCCTTGACCTGTCCGATCAGCGGATCATTGGCGGCCACGGTGCCCGGCGTGATGGCTTTAAGCTGGACCGCAATAAAGCCGCGATTGCCCGCAATCGGGATCAGCTTGGTCGTGCCCGGCGCCATGCCAAAGAACAGGGCGACGGCAGGCGGGATCTGACCACCGCGCGACATGATTTCCTCGCGGCCCATGTTGAGCGGCTGAACCGGGGGCAGGGCAACGCCCAGCTTGGCGACTTCGGCGCCCAACTCGCCACCCTTCTTGCCCGCGGCCAGCAGCTTCATGGCGGCGGCGCGGGCGGCAACGGCGCCCTTTTCAAGCTGGATGTCAGCCATCACCTGCGCGCCGATCTGGGCCAGCGGGGCAGGGGCGGCAGGGACGATCTTGGTCACGTCAAAGATCACAAAGCTCTTGCCCGCGACCAATTCGGAAATCTGCGGCTGACCTTCATGCTCCATGCTAAAAGCAGCGGGCAGAATCGAGGCGAGGTCCGCCGGAAGGCCCGCGCCCGCAGGTGCCTTGGCTGTCAGCAATGGCGTTTCCGCCATGGTCACGCCCAATTCCTTGGCCGTGTCGGACAGCGCGCCGCCCTTGCCGAAATCATCATTGATCTTCTCGGTCAGCGCGGCCAGCGTTTCCTTGCGCTTTTCCTCGGTCAGGGTCGCGGCGATTTCGCCCTTTACCTGATCCAGAGTACGAGCGGGCTTGGCGTCAATCGCATCAACCCGCACCAGCGCCCAGCCAACTTGACCCTTGACCGGGCCGACCGTGGCGCCTGCCTTGGCGGCATAAGCGGCTTCGGCAACAGCAGGGCCGCTCTTGATGGCCAGAGCATCCTTGCTGACCAGACCGAGCGAGGCAACGCTCAACCCCTTGGCCTTGGCGGCGGCTTCAAGGCTTTCGCCCTTGGCGGCGGCGGCGGCGATCTCCTTGGCCATGGCTTCGCCAATGACGATCACCTGCGACACCTTGCGCGTTTCGCTGGCGGCATATTGCGCGGCGTTCAATTTATAGCGGGTCGCGATTTCGGCATCGGTGGGGGCCGGAGCCTTCTGGACCGCCGATTCGTCGAAACGGGCGTAACGGATCATGCGCTGTTCGGGCACGGTATAGGCGGCCTTGTGGTTGTTGTACCACGCGGTCACTTCGACCTGTGTTGGCAGACCCTTGGGCGCAAAGGCATTCGAGGGCAGCATGGCGACAAAGCCGGTGCGATGTTCTTTCAACAAGGCGGCATATTGCATGATCGCGCTTTGCGGCAGGGTCGCGCCGAATTGGGCCGGGGCCAAGAGCTGACGCGACACCAGATCGCGCGCAAAGCTGTCGCGCACATCGGCGTCATTCATCTGGCGCTGGGCCAGAACCGAAAGATAGGCGTTCTGATCAAACTTGCCCCCTGCGCCCTGAAACGCGGGGATCTTGGCCAGTTCGGAATCGATCAGGCGCTTGCCCGCGATCACGCCGATCTTGCGGCCAAAGGCCATCTGCGCCTCGCCATCGATCATCTGGTCCAGAACGACGTCCAATCCGCCTTCGGCCAGAAAGGTCTTCATCGTCATGCCGGGCTGCTGCTGGCGGGTGATTTCCACGGCCTGCTGCATCTGCTTGGTCAATTGCGCGGCGCCGATGGCGGTGCCGCCCACCTTGGCCACACGATCGCCGCCGGTGATGCTGCCCGAGCTGATCATGTTCGACACATCGCCCGCGGCAAAAGCCAGAGCCAGCATCACAATCAGCCCCAGAGCAGCGAACACGCCCACCGAGGAGTGGAAGAACTTGCGGAACATTTGCAGCATCAAATCAACCCGTCATCGCGGTGGCGCCCAAAAGGCGCGCGCCGTCAAAACTATCAGTCGGCGGCTTTAGGCGGCTTGGCCGCATCCCGCAAGCAGCGCATTGGGCCAAATTTTCGCAGGTCAGGCAGCGCTGTCTGTGGTGCGGCAATGTCGCGCCTGTGTGTTTTTGGTGGTTAACGTGCCCATGCCTTTTGACAAAAGCGGCCTCCTTGGCCTAGTCGCGCATACGCATGCTGGGGAAGCGTGGCCGGCGAACCTTTTGGGGTTTGCATGGGGTCACGCGCTTAGGAAGGACAAAGGGATCATGGCTTTGCGGCCCTATATCGTCGGCAACTGGAAGATGAACGGCCTGCGCGCCACTTTGGCCGAGGCCCGCGCGATTGATCGCGCTGCGGCCCGCTATCCGGCGGTGGATGTCGGCATCGCGCCGCCTTTTACGCTGGTCCACACGATGGCCGAAGAAGCCCAAGCAATGGCCGTGGGTGGTCAGGATGTCCACGCCAAGGCCAACGGCGCCTATACCGGCGACATTTCGGCCGTGATGCTGGAGGATGCCGGTGCGCGCTTCACCATCGTTGGGCATAGCGAGCGGCGCAGCCTGCATGGCGAAAGCAATGCCGATGTTCAGGCCAAGGCCGTTGCCGCCCGCGCGGCGGGCCTTTCGGTGATCCTTTGTGTCGGGGAAACCGAAGCAGAGCGTGATGCCGGTCAGGCAGAATCGGTGGTGTCCGCCCAGCTTCACGGCTCGATGCCCGCAGGTGATGCCGAAGGGCTGGCCGTGGCCTATGAGCCGGTCTGGGCCATCGGCACGGGGCGCGTACCCTCGGTTGAGGATGTGGCCGCGATGCATCAGGCGATCCGCCGTGACCTGATCGCGATCTATGGCGAAGCGGGCAAGGGCGTTCGCATTCTCTATGGCGGTTCGGTCAATGCGGGCAATGCCTCGGAATTGCTGGCCGTTGCCGAGGTCGGCGGCGCTCTGGTCGGCGGGGCCAGTCTGACGGCAGAGAGCTTTTCGGCCATCATCTATGCCGCCGCCATGCTGGTCGAAGGCTAAATTTCGTCTATTCAGTTTTGGGGCAGGGGGGAAGCACCCCCTTGCAACTCATCGCTCTCGCGCCTAGATGCGCGCCATTCCATTCATGCGGTGACATGCCGATTGCGGTTGTCACCATGTCGAGAGTCGCGCTTCATGTTCATCTTCCTTATTGTGCTTCAGGCCATTGTCGCGGCCATGCTGGTCGTGGTGATCCTGATCCAGAAGTCGGAAGGCGGCGGGCTTGGCGTTGGCGGCAGCCCGTCGGGCTTTATGTCGGCGCGCGGTGCGGCCGATTTCATGACCCGTGCGACGGGCGTTCTGGCCGCGATTTTTGTCGGCCTCTCGATCGTTCTGGCGGCCATGGCCGTGGCCAGCGCGTCGAACCAGAAGGTCGACACCTCGCTCGATCGCACCGTTTCTGCGCCCGTCGCGGCCCCTGCGGTGCCGGCTCCGGCCGATCCGTTGGCCGGAGCGGCCAAGAAGTAATTTTGTGGTATTGTGTCAGCCACCCTGCCGCATTCGCGGTGGGGTGGTTGGCGTTTGGGTATGACCGCCTGCTGCCGTTTTAACGCGGTATTGAACAGGACTGTGGATTGCCTATCGCTGGCGTGCATTGCGCGCTTGGATTGATGGTTCGAAAAAGGTAAGGCGCAAATCCCATGGCGCGGTATATTTTCATCACCGGCGGCGTGGTCTCCTCGCTGGGCAAGGGTTTGATGGCGGCTTCTTTGGCCGCCTTGTTGCAGGCGCGTGGCTTTAAGGTCCGCATCCGCAAGTTCGACCCCTATCTCAACGTCGACCCCGGCACCATGAGCCCGTATCAGCACGGTGAGGTCTTTGTGACCGACGACGGCGCTGAAACGGACCTCGATCTTGGGCATTATGAACGCTTTACGGGCGTTTCGGCGCGCAAGAGCGACAACATCACCTCTGGCCGGATCTATCAGACGATCATCGCCAAGGAGCGCCGCGGCGACTATCTGGGTGCCACGGTTCAGGTGATCCCGCATGTGACCGACGCGATCAAGGAATTCGCCCAGGCGGATACCGATGATCTCGATTTCGTGCTTTGCGAAATCGGCGGCACGGTGGGCGACATCGAAGGCCTGCCCTTCATCGAGGCGATTCGCCAGTTGCGCAACGAACTGGGCCGTGAGCAGACCTGCTTTGCCCACGTGACGCTGGTGCCCTACATTGCGGCGGCCGGTGAGCTGAAGACCAAGCCGACTCAGCACTCGGTGCGCGAACTGACGTCCTATGGCATTCAGCCCGACGTGCTGCTGTGCCGTTGCGAACAGGAATTGCCTGAGAACGAGCGCAGCAAGATCGCGCTCTTCTGTAACGTGCGCAAGGAGGCGGTGATCCCGGCCCTTGACGCGCCGAACATCTATGCCGTGCCGTTGCAATATCACGCCGAAGGGCTGGATAATGCGGTGCTGCATCACTTCGGCCTGACCGCGCCCGAGCCGGTCCTCGACCGCTGGCAGGCGCTGACCAAGACTTATGCCAACCCCGAGGGTGAGGTCACCATCGGCGTGGTGGGCAAATATGTCGTGTTGCAGGACGCCTATAAGTCGCTGAACGAAGCGCTGGTGCATGGCGGCATTGCGAACAAGGTCAAGGTCAATATCAAATGGATCGACGCCGAAATCTTTGAAAAGGATGAGGAAGAGATCGTCTCGACGCTCGAACCTCTGCACGGCATTCTGGTGCCCGGCGGTTTTGGCGAACGCGGCACCGAAGGCAAGATTTCGGCGGTGCGCTTTGCCCGTGAACGCAAGGTGCCCTTCTTCGGTATCTGCCTCGGCATGCAGATGGCCTGTATCGAAGGCGCGCGCAACACGGCGGGAATCGCCGATGCTTCCTCGACCGAATTTGGCGAAACGACCGACCCCGTTGTGGGCATTATCACCGAATGGATGAGCGAAGAGGGCCTTCAGACCCGTACCAGCGAAACCGATCTTGGCGGCACGATGCGCCTCGGCGCCTATGAAGCCAAGCTGGCCGGCAACAGCCATGTCGCGGCGATTTATGGCAGCGAGACGATCAGCGAACGTCACCGCCACCGCTACGAAGTCAACAGCCACTATCGCGAAGCTCTGGAACAGGGCGGTTTGGTGTTCTCGGGCATGTCGCCCGATGGCCTGCTGCCCGAAATCGTCGAGCGTCCCGATCATCCATGGTTCGTCGGCGTGCAGTTTCACCCCGAACTCAAGAGCCGTCCGTTCGAGCCGCATCCGCTGTTTGCCGGTTTCATCGGGGCTGCGCTGCGTCAGGCGCGGTTGGTTTAAGGGGCAAGGTGCCTCCGGCGGGCAAAGGGACTCGGTCCCTTTGCAATCCCATTATTGGGGCTTGATCTGAGATCTTGTGTTGAAATGATTAAAGCCTGCGGCGCATTTCGTTGGCGCCGCAGGCTTTAATTTTGCAAACGGCGCGTCCGACACACAATGCCGATCCCATGGCTCAACGAAGACAGTAATGAGAGCGCGAGGGACGAGTCCCTCGCATCTATCCTTCTACTCAGCCCTTGTCCAAATCCACGACCCGGACAAAACCATCACCCCCACCGGGATCAACACCCACGGCCAACCAGCGGTAAACGCCGTAATCCCCACCGACACCGCCATGGCCAACAGCGCGGCCTTCTTGGCCCTACGCGGGATCGCGCGCCGTTCACGCCATTGGCGCAGGGGCGGGCCATAGGTTGGATGGTCGAGCAGGCGCTGTTCCCACGCGGGGTTCGAGCGGGCAAAGCAGAACAGCGCCAGCAACAGGAAAGGCACCGTGGGTAACAGGGGCAGGAAAGCCCCGACAATGCCGAGGCCAACAAAGAACAGGCCGCCCGCTTGATAAAGGTGGCGGCGCATCCCCGATCAGCCCGCCGCGAGCCGCGATGCGTGATCCTTGATCAGCGCGATCATGTTGGGCACGCCTTGGGTCCGGTTGCTGGAAAGCTGGTTTTTCAGATCAAACGGCGCCAGAGCCTCGGCAATATCCATCGCGGCGACTTCATCGGCGGGCTTGCCCTGAACCGCCGACAACACCAGCGCGATGATGCCCTTGGTGATCGCTGCATTCGAATCGGCCAGGAATTGCAGCCGGTCGCCCTGTTCCACCGGATAGACCCAGACGCTGGCCGAACATCCGCGCACCAGCGTGGCGTCGGTTTTCAGCGCGTCGGGCATCGGGTCCAGTTCGCGGCCCAGTTCGATCAACAGGCGGTAACGTTCGTCGGCTTCGAGGAATTCATATTCCTCGGCAATATCGGAGAGGCTGCGCATGAATGCTGCGATAGCGCCCATGGGCCTTACAAATCAACCCCGGCGGCAATCGCTTCCAGCTTGCGCAGGCGTTCTTTCAGGTCCGCCATCTCGATCCGCTGGGTGGGCGAGGGCTGTGCCGGTTCCTCGGCCTTGGCCGCCAGATCAAGTTCGCGGTGTTTCAGGCCAAGCCATCCCGACCAGCCGCGCAACAGGGCGATGCTGATCATGGCAATGGCGGTCAGGGCGGAGGCCAGTTCGGGCAGGGTCAGGCTGTCCATGGTAAAGCTCCGGATTACTGGTGGCGCAGGGCTTCGATTTCGGCCGAAAGCTTGTCTGCGCTGCGGGTTTCAAGCGTGGATGAGGTGGCGATGCGTTCCAGCACGCGGATGCGTTCGCGCAATTGTTCGACCTCGTAATCACTTTCGGGCGCGCGGGGCGTGTCGGCAAACTGGATCGCGGCCAACTTGCGGCGATGGCGCAGGGTGATGGCGGTGATGGCGATGCCGGTCCACATCAACGGGGCGAGGTTGTGAAGAAAATCATGCAACATCGGTTCAAACCCTTCTATCGGCCCCGCTTATCGACGGAGCGATTCGATTTCATCGGCCAGATCGCGGGCCTTGCGGTCCTCGGTGGCGATGCGTTCCAAGACCTTGATGCGTTCGCGCAATTCTTCGACTTCGCTGCTCAGCCGCTGATTGCGTATGTCGGCTTCGGCATTGTCGGCATGTTCGATGATGGTCTGCTTGCCCTTGTCATCGATGGTCACGCGGCGCGCCCGGCCCGACCGGCTGTAAAGCCCGGCCTGAAACACTTTCGCGACCGACGTGATGATGACGATCAGAACAATGGCTTCCCAGAAATTCATGACACTGGCTCCGGCGAGAGATCAGTTGAGGGGATCGCGGCGGTAATCTTCGACGGCGCGGGTGTCGCGCAGGGCCTCGATCTGGGCGGCGACGTCATAGCCCTTGTCGGTGACGATGCGTTCCAGCACGCGGACCCGTTCTTCCAACTCGCGCGTTTTGGCGGCATATTGCGCGGCGCGTTCGGCGGTGTCATCGGCGGTGGCGCGGATCTGCATTTCGGCGATGCGCGTCTTGTGCTTGGTCCAGATCGCGACAATCGGGATCGAGAGCGCGACGATCGGGATCAGCGCGCCAATGGTGCCAGCAGACATGGAAATTCCCCCTGATGCTGCGGCTTAGCGCAGCTTTTCAATCTCTTCGGACAGGCGCGGATTAGAGGAGACGTAATAGTCCTCCACAGCGGCCAACCGGCGGTCCAGATCGCGGAACTTGGCGCGGACCTCGCGGGTGGTGCGGCCCGGCGATTGGCGCACCCCCTGCCAGAAGCGCTGTTCTTCGCGGTCGGTGTACAATTCGCGCGGCTTGTTAGGGGCCAGGAAACCGATGCCGAAATAGACCAGCCAAGCGGTGCCCCCGCTCATGGAGAGCAGGATCAGCGTGGCGATCCGCACCCAAAGCACGTCAATTCCGGTGTAATCGGCAATCCCGGCGCAAACGCCCATGAACTTGCCATTGGCCTTGTCACGGTAAAAACGGGTGTGGATCGGGTTCATCGGATGCTCCTGTCGGAAGAGCGGGCGCGCATACGTTCAATCTCGCGCAGCGGGTGGTTGTCGATTTCGCGGTTGGGCCCAGAAAAACTGGATTGGGGTACGGCGGGGTGAAATTCGGGATGTTCCGAAGCGACAAGGCGCTCGACCGTATCCATCCGTTCATCCAGCCGCCGGGCCAATTGATAGAGTTCCTCCAGCAAGGCTTCGTCATCGGTGGTCAGCGTTGCGGCGGTTTTCCATTTGGTGACGTAATGCAGGATCACCCAAGGCAGGCCGATGAACAGCGCGACCACGCAGGCAAGGCCCACGACATCTCCACTTTCCATGGCCTCAGCCCTCCTTGCGCAAAGCGCGCTTCATGGCTTCGAGTTCCTCGTCCACCTTGTCGCCAGAGGCGAGGGCGGCGATTTCGTCGGCAAGGCTGGGCTTGGCATTGTCGGCAAGGCCAAGGGCATCGGCGCGGCCTTCAGCATAATCGACGCGGCGCTCCAGCGCATCGAAACGCGCCATGGCTTCATCGACGCGCTCGCTGGCCAGCAAGGTGCGCAGCTTGACCCGGTTTTCCGCGCTTTCCAGACGGGCGGCAATCGCGGTCTGGCGGCTGCGGGCCTCGCGCAGGCGGGTTTGCAGCTTTTCAATGTCGGCTTCAAAGGCGCGCAGACTGTCGTCCAGCACCGCGACTTCTGACATCAACTGATCGGCCATGTCCGAAGCCTTGCGTTTTTCCACCAGAGCGGCGCGGGCCAGATCCTCGCGGTCCTTGGACAGGGCAAGCTGCGCCTTTTCGCCCCAATCGGCCTGAAGGCGGTCGAGCTTGGCGATATGGCGGCGCATTTCCTTCTGGTCGGCGATGGTGCGGGCGGCGGACGCGCGCACTTCGACCAGCGTTTCCTCCATTTCAAGGATGATCATGCGGATCATCTTGGAAGGATCTTCGGCCTTTTCCAGAAGATCGGAGAAATTGGCGGCGATAATGTCGCGGGTGCGGCTGAAAATGCCCATGCGGCTTGCTCCCGATGATGGATTGGATTGCAGTTTCTCGATTTCCCGTTCTAGCTTGCTGAAGCCTTTCGAGAAATCCTGAAGTGAAAAAAACCGGGCCGGAGGGGGAAGTGCCGCATCGCGCAGGGGCGTTGCGCGATCATCACCCGAAAAGCGGGTGAACTGGCCCTCCGGCCCGCCCTTCGCCAGACCCGTTTGGGGGTTGCGCATCGGTTGTGTCGGCGATGCGCCGATCATGCCGGGGGTGTCGGCATGAAAGTGTGGGTCGAGAGGCGAAAGTTCGGTCATGCCTAGGTTATTGCATGGGGCGTGCCAATTTGCGGAAAGCCCGATTTTTCCGGCATTTTGTGATGGCGCGGATTGACGGATTTTGTGATTTTTGCCAACCTTCGGGAAATTTCACCAAGGATAGGCAAAGTCATGGCCCTGTCTCCTCAACACGCCCAGCGCGACACGCAATTCATTGGCCAATCGGGCGCTTTCCTTGATGCGGTGGAGCGCGCCAGTCGCGCCGCGCCCCTGCGTCGCCCGGTTCTGGTGATTGGTGAGCGGGGTACGGGCAAGGAACTGATCGCGGAACGTCTCCACCGCCTGTCGATGCGTTGGGATGAGCCTTTGGTGACGCTCAATTGCGCGGCCATGCCCGAAACGCTGATCGAGGCGGAATTGTTCGGGCATGAGGCGGGGGCCTTTACCGGCGCGACGCGGGCGCGTGCAGGGCGGTTTGAGGAGGCGGATCGCGGTACTCTGTTCCTCGACGAATTGGGGACGCTGAGCATGGGGGCGCAGGAGCGCCTGTTGCGCGCGGTCGAATATGGCGAGGTGACGCGGATCGGGGCCTCGCGCCCGGTGCGGGTGGATGTGCGCATTGTCGCGGCCACCAACGAAGACCTGCCCCGCATGGCGCGTGAAGGGCGGTTTCGCGCTGATTTGCTCGACCGATTGAGTTTTGAGGTCATCACCCTGCCGCCATTGCGCGCGCGGGAAGGGGACATCCTGGTGCTAGCCGAATATTTCGGGCGGCGTATGGCCAGCGAGATGGGTTGGGACCGCTGGCCGGGATTCACCGGGGCGGCGGCGGCGGCGCTGGAGAAGTATCAGTGGCCCGGCAATGTCCGCGAATTGCGCAATGTGATCGAGCGCGCCGTCTATCGCAGCGATACGCCCGATGCGCCAATTGCCGATATCACCTTCGACCCCTTTGATTCGCCTTGGAAGCCGACGCAATCCCTGCGCGCTGCCGACAATGACGCGCCGCCCGCCGCAGTGATGGCCGGCGATCTGGCCGGGGTGTGTGACTTGCGCGGGGCGGTCGATGCCCATGAAAAAGCGATTGTCGAGGCAGCTCTTGCCCGCCACCGGTATAATCAGCGCCAGACCGCAAAGGCTCTGGGCGTGACCTATGACCAATTGCGGCACACCATGCGAAAGCATCATCTGCTTTGACTTGCGGGCTTTGACTTGCGGATGTCACCTTTGCGGGCTTAGGCTGTGGTTTCAGGTAGAAAGGCGGGCGCATGGGCAAGGTGATCGCGGTTTACAGTATGAAGGGCGGGGTGGGGAAATCCTCGCTGGCGGTCAATCTGGCGCATGGCTTTGCGGTTTCCGGCAAGAGGACGCTGATCTGGGATATTGATGCGCAGGGGGCGGTGGCGTTCCTGTTGGGGCAGTCAGGTGCGGCGGCGAAAGCCAAGAAGATATTCGCCCGCGACGCTGATCCCGCCGATGCGATTGTACCGACGAATTGGCCCGAACTCGACCTGATCGCTGCGGACCTGTCGCTGCGCCATCTCGAAAGCGATCTGGCCGATGACAAGCCCAAGCGTTTGAAGAAGCTGCTGGAGAGCCTTTCGCCCGATTATGACCGGATCGTGGTGGATTGCCCGCCGGGTCTGGGCGGGATTTCGGACCAGATTTTCCGCGCCGCCGATCTGCTGGTGGTGCCTTTGTTGCCCGCGCCCTTGGCGATGCGCACGTTGGAGCAGGTGAAGGATCATCTGGCCGCCGAGCGCGGCGGCAAGGCGCCCGGCGTGTTGCCGGTTCTGTCCATGGTGGACCGGCGCAAGGCGATGCACCGCGAGATTGTCGAGGCCCATCCCGACTGGCCCGTGATTCCGCACGCCAGCGTGATCGAGCAGATGGGGCTGAAA
The DNA here is from genome assembly GCF_057401885.1 of Novosphingobium sp. 550D. Taxonomy (NCBI): domain Bacteria; kingdom Pseudomonadati; phylum Pseudomonadota; class Alphaproteobacteria; order Sphingomonadales; family Sphingomonadaceae; genus Novosphingobium; species Novosphingobium sp. 550D. The sequence goes on from NZ_CM171613.1 coordinate 2,182,745, forward strand.
CAGGCGCCTCTGGCCGAATTTGCGGGGCGCAGCGCGGCCATGCTGGCGGTGGAAAATGTGCTGGCGCGGGCGGAGCTGATGCTGGGCAGCGGGGTGTGGCTGACGCAGGCGACGGATGACGGGTGGGTGAAGGGATGAGGGGCCAATCTGGCGGAGACGGCGATGTGCTTTCTGGACCGGCAATGTTGGTGCTCGCCGTTCCAATGGGATTTCATGTCGGTCTGTTGGTCTGGTTGCTGTTCATTCTTTTGGCTGCGATGTTCGGCTTCGGTCCGTTCGACGACTTCTCATGGCGTGATCTTTTAGGGTTAGGCCCGATCTTCATCCTTGTGGAGATTATTGGTCTTCTGCTGGCCAGTTTCGGGGCGGTGGTTTTAGGTTGGCCTGCGGTGCACTGGCTTCAAAATGATGTGATGTCGCGAAAATCGGGCTTGCTTGCCGTGGTGTATGCGGGCCTTTGTGGGGGCGCCATTTCAGCGGCATTCTGGGCCATCTTGTTTGGCTGGAATGCCGATTTGTGGATCAATGTGCTTTTCTTTGTATGTGGGGTTCCTTTTGGCGCATCGATTGGCGGGTGCTGGTTGTTTTTGTGCCGCCGTGCGTGCCTGGGGGAATTGCGAAAGCAATAGTCGTTGCGTGGCTCTTGCATTCGCGGCCAAACAGGCGTAAAGGCCCGATCAATCCCGACATTGTGAAGCAAAGCGGGGCTGGCGCCGGAAGGGGCCGGCGCGAAACTGCTTCGCTACCTTGTCGCTCATTACAGGAACTTACATGGCCAATATCGCGCGCATTACCGAGATTGTCGAACCCGAGGTGAAAGCCCTTGGCCTGGATCTTGTGCGCGTGATTCTGTTTGGCAAATCCGATGTGGGCGATGAAGAGTATACGCTCCAGATTATGGCCGAGCGCCCCGAAACCGGGCAATTGGTGATCGGCGATTGTGTCGCGCTCTCGCACCGCATTTCGGACAAGATTGACGCTTTGGAAGAAGCGGGTGAGACGCTGATCGAGGAAGCCTATCGCCTTGAGGTCAGTTCGCCCGGTATTGACCGCCCGCTGACGCGGCTTAAGGATTTTACCGCGTGGATCGGCCATGAGGCCAAGGTCAACCTGACCGTTCCTGTCGATGGCAATCGCAAGAGCGTGGTGGGTAATCTGATCGCTCTTGAAGGCGAGGTGATCACGTTGGAGGATAAAAAGTCCGGCCGCGTGTCCTTCCCCTTTGCTGATATTCATTCCGCCAAGCTGGTGCTGACCGATCGCCTGCTGGCTGCCTCTAAACCCATCGAACTTGACGAAGAATTCGACGAGATCGACGAAGAAACCGAAACGCAGGAAGACTGATTATGGCCAGTGCGATTTCCGCCAACCGCGCCGAACTGCTCGCGATTGCAACGGCTGTTGCCACCGAGAAGATGATCGACAAGGCGATCGTCATCGAGGCAATGGAAGAAGCGATCCAGAAGTCGGCCCGTAACCGCTATGGCGCCGAAAACGACATTCGCGCCAAGCTGGACCCGCGCACCGGCGATCTGCGCCTGTGGCGCGTGGTCGAAGTGGTCGAGCATGTCGATGACTATTTCAAGCAGGTGGATCTGAAGGCTGCTGAAAAGCTGCAGAAGGACGCCAAGATCGGTGACTTCATCGTCGACCCGCTGCCGCCGGTGGACCTTGGCCGCATTGACGCCCAGAGCGCCAAGCAGGTCATTTTCCAGAAGGTGCGCGATGCCGAGCGCGACCGTCAGTATGCCGAGTTCAAGGACCGCGCGGGCGAAATCGTCACGGGCGTGATCAAGTCGGTCGAGTTCGGCCATGTGATCGTCAACCTTGGTCGCGCCGAGGGCGTGATCCGCCGTGATCAGCAGATCCCGCGCGAAACCGCCCGCGTGGGCGAGCGTGTGCGTGCGCTGATCCTGAAGGTTGAGCGTCAGAACCGTGGCCCGCAGATTTTCCTGAGCCGCGCGCATCCCGATTTCATGAAGCGCCTGTTCGCGCAGGAAGTGCCTGAAATCTACGACAACATCATCGAGATCAAGGCCGCCGCCCGCGATCCCGGTTCGCGCGCCAAGATCGGCGTGATCAGTCGCGATTCGAGCATCGACCCGGTCGGCGCCTGCGTCGGCATGAAGGGCAGCCGCGTGCAGGCCGTCGTGCAGGAAATGCAGGGCGAAAAGATCGACATCATTCCCTGGAGCGAAGATACCGCCACTTTTGTGGTGAACGCTCTCCAGCCCGCGACTGTCAGCCGCGTGGTGATTGATGAAGAAGAAGGCCGCATCGAGGTTGTGGTTCCCGACGATCAGCTCTCGCTGGCCATCGGTCGCCGTGGCCAGAACGTGCGTCTGGCCAGCCAGTTGACTGGCCGTCAGATCGACATCATGACCGAGGCCGAGGCGAGCGAAAAGCGTCAGAAGGAATTCGCCGAAAAGTCCAAGCTGTTCGAAGAAGAGCTGGACGTCGACGAAACCCTCTCGCAGCTCTTGGTGGCCGAAGGCTTCAGCGAGCTGGAAGAAGTGGCCTATATCGAAATCGCCGAACTGGCGCAGATCGAAGGCTTTGACGAGGAACTGGCCGAAGAGCTGCAGAACCGCGCGCAGGAAGCGCTGGATCGCCGCGAAGAGGCCGCCCGTCAGGAACGTCGCGCTCTGGGCGTTGAAGATGCGCTGGCTGAACTGCCGCATCTCAACGAAGGCATGCTGGTGACGCTGGGCAAGGCGGGGATCAAGACGCTCGACGATCTGGCCGATCTGGCCACCGATGAGTTGATCGCCAAGAAGCGCGTCAATGACCAGCGCCGCCGCAATGACAAGCGCGACCGCGACGACAAGCGCGATGAAAAGCGCGAAGAAGTGAGCCGCGGCGGTGTGCTGGGCGAATATGGGCTGACCGAAGAGCAGGGCAATGAGATCATCATGGCCGCCCGTGCTCACTGGTTCACTGATGAGGAGGCCGCCGATGCGGATTCCTCGCAATGAACGCGTAAGCGCCGACATCGCTGACGCCGGGCCGGAAAGGAAATGCATCCTTTCCGGCGAGGTGGCCCCGCGCGATGCGCTGATCCGACTGGCGATTTCGCCCGAAGGACCGGATGGGGCCTGCTTTATCGCACCCGATGCTTTGGCCAAGGCGCCAGGGCGTGGGGCGTGGATCGGTGTGCGTAAGGACGAACTGACAAAGGCGATTGCCAAGGGTAAGCTGAAGGGCGCTCTGGCGCGGGCCTATAAAGGCGCGAAAATTGCCATTCCCGATGACCTGCCGGAAAAGATCGAAGCGGCGCTGACCCGCGCCTTCACCGATCGGCTGGGGCTGGAAATGCGCAGCGGGCGCTTGCTGGTAGGCTCTGATCGCATTGCCGAAAATGCGCGCATGGGGCGTGTCGTATGGCTGGCCCATGCGGCCGATGCGGGCGATGATGGCAATCGCAAGCTGGATCAGGCCTGGCGCGTAGGCAAGGAAACCGAAGGCAGTGGTGAAAAGGGTGACACCTTGCCACTGGACCGCGCGGCCCTGTCTGTGGCATTGGGCCGCGACAATGTCGTGCATCTGGCGTTGACCGACCGGGCATCGGCCGAAAGGCTTGCCCCCTTGCTCGCGCGCCTGAATCACTATCTTGCCGAAGATAATCAAGGCTTTGGCGGTAATTCCGCCGAACCGGACGCACATCATGATGACGCCGCCGACAGTGAGTCGCCGGCTGAGACGAATTGAGACTGAAGGGCTGTTTGAACCGATGACCGATAACAATGACAAACCGACACTGGGTCGCAAGCCGCTGGGGCTGAAGCGCTCGGTGGAAGCGGGCGAAGTCAAACAGACCTTCAGCCACGGCCGCACCAATAAGGTGGTGGTTGAAGTCAAGCGCCGCAAGGTGATCCCGGGCAAGCCGGGTGAGGGTGCCCCGCAGGCTGGTGAGGCCGCTCCGGCTCCTGCGCCTGCGCCCGCTCCTGTGGCACAGCCTGCGCGTCCGCCGCTGCCGCCTGTGCGCCCGGCGCCCGTAGCCGCAAGCCGCGAAACGCGTCAGGAAATGCAGGCTCGCCTGCTGCGCGAGGCCGAAGAAGCCCGTCTGGCCGCGACCGAGGCTGCGACCCGTCGTGAACAGGAAGAAAAGGCGCGCCAGATCGAAGAAGAGCGCCGCCGCGCCGAAGAAAACCGTCGCGCTGCCGAAGCTGCTGCGGCCCCTGCGCCTGCGCCCGTCGTGGAAGAAGCGCCCAAGGCTGGTGAAGCCGCGCCTGCGCCTGCCGCGCCCGTGGCAAAGCCGGTGGCCGAAGCCGCTCCTGCGCCGGCGGCCCCGGTGAAGGTCGAAGCGCCCAAGGCTGCTCCGGTTGAGGAAAAGCCCGCTGCGCCTGCGCCGCGCCGCTTTACGCCGGTTCAATCGGCGCCGACCCCGCCGCGTCGCCCCGAAGCGGCGGCGCCTGCGCCCAAGAAGCCTGCGCCCAGCCGTGGCAAGACCGCCGACGAACGTCGCGGCGGCAAGCTGACGGTGAACCGCGCGCTCAACGAGGACGAAGGCGCCCGCGCCCGTTCGCTGGCCGCGTTGAAGCGTGCCCGCGAAAAGGAACGCCGCGCCCACTTCGGCGGTCAGTATCAGCAGCGTGAAAAGCAGGTGCGCGACGTGATCGTGCCCGAAGCGATCACGGTGCAGGAACTGGCCAACCGTATGGCTGAAAAGGCCGCCGATCTGGTCAAGTCGCTGTTCAAGATGGGCATGGTGGTGACGCTTAATCACACCATCGATCAGGATACGGCGGAACTGCTGGTCGAAGAATTCGGCCACAACATCCAGCGCGTTTCGGAAAGCGACGTTGATATCGACTCGACCGTTGACGTCGATGCCGATGAAACGCTCAAGACCCGTCCGCCTGTCGTGGCGATCATGGGCCACGTTGACCATGGCAAGACCTCGCTGCTCGACGCTTTGCGTGGGACAGACGTGGTGCGCGGCGAAGCCGGCGGCATTACGCAGCATATCGGCGCCTATCAGATCAAGACCAAGGGCGGCGATCTCGTCACCTTCCTTGATACGCCGGGCCACGAAGCTTTCACCGAAATGCGTATGCGCGGCGCCAATGTCACCGACATCGTCATTCTGGTGGTTGCGGGCGATGACGGCCTGATGCCGCAGACGATCGAGGCGATCAACCACACCAAGGCGGCCGGCGTGCCGATGATCGTGGCGATCACCAAGAGCGACAAGCCCGAATTCAACCCGCAGAAGATCCGCGAACGTCTGCTCGAACATGAAATCATTGTCGAGCAGATGTCGGGTGACGTTCAGGACGTGGAAGTTTCGGCCAAGACCGGCGCGGGGCTTCAGGATCTGATCGACAAGATCCTGCTGCAGGCCGAATTGATGGAACTGCGCGCCAATCCGGACCGCGCGGCCGAAGCCACCGTGATCGAAGCCAAGCTGGACAAGGGCAAGGGACCGCTGGCCACCGTGCTGATCAACCGTGGTACGCTCAAGGTTGGCGACATCTTCGTCGTCGGCACCCAGTCGGGCCGCGTGCGCGCCATGCTGGACGACAAGGGCCGTCAGGTGAAGCAGGCTCCGCCCGCGTTGCCGGTTGAGGTTCTGGGTCTGGGCGGTGTGCCGATGGCCGGGGATACGCTGACCGTTGTGGAAAGCGAAGCGCGTGCCCGTGAAGTGGCTGCCTTCCGTCAGGAACAGGCCACCGCCAAGCGCACCACCGCATCGCCGGCAAGCCTTGAAAACATGTTCTCGGCTCTGGCCGCCAAGCAGTCGGTGATCGAATATCCGATCGTCGTGAAGGCGGACGTGCAGGGTTCGGTCGAAGCTATCGTCAACGCGCTCAACCGCCTGTCGAATGACGAGATCAAGCTCAAGGTGCTGGCTTCGGGCGTCGGCGCCATCACGGAAAGCGACGTCAATCTGGCGGCGGCTTCGGGCGCGCCGATCGTGGGCTTCAACGTCCGTCCCAATGCCAAGGCGCGCGACATTGTCGAACGCTTCAAGGTGCGGATGAAGTATTTCGACGTGATCTATCACCTGACCGATGACATCGCTAAGGAAATGGCGGGTGTCTGGGGGCCGGAACGCATCGAAACCGTCGTCGGCCGCGCCGAGGTCAAGGAGGTGTTCCCAGCCGGCAAGCACAACAAGGCCGCTGGTCTGTTGGTTGTCGAAGGTTACATCAAGAAAGGCCTGCACACGCGTCTTACCCGCAACGACGTCATCGTTTCCAAGACCACCGTGGCCTCGCTGCGCCGGTTCAAGGACGACGTTGCCGAAGTACGCGCCGGTCTGGAATGCGGTGTCGTTCTGGAAGCAACCAACGATGTGAAGGCGGGCGATATGCTCGAAGTCTTCGAAGTCGAAATGCGCGAGCGTACGCTCTGATCCTTTGACGGATCGGCCCCGGAAACGGGGCGCAACGAAAAAGGGCGGCTTCCCGTGTGGGGAGCCGCCCTTTTTGCATGGCGGGCAGATTGGGAAAGGGACGGGCGGGGCTGTGATGACGCCGCCCGAATGGCCCTTAACGGATTGCGCCGGCAATCACGCTGGCCACGATGCCCGATGTGATGCCGATCAGCACGGCGTCATTGCCGCTGCGGACCCAGCGATAGCCGCGGGGCGGCGGGCCAAGGCGGCGATAGCGGTGATAATCGACAACGGCATAATTAGGTGCGCGGCGACGGTCGAAGCGTTCGCCCTTGCGGAACTGAACGAATTGGGGGGCATTGCCGCGCCCCTGCGGGCCGTGGAACGCGGGGCCGCCGCGGTTGTCGGTAAGCGCGCAAAGCCCTGCACCTGTTCACTGACATCGACATGATGGATTGTGTCCACGAGGAGATCGTGGACACAATGGCATTGGATGGTGGGATTTTGGGGCGGCCCGGAGTGGTCAGTGTTTCTCGCAATGGGAAGCGTCGGTATGATCCGATCTGGAAGGAGCGGTTGATCGCAGCAGCCCTTGAACCGGGGGTCTCGATTGCAAGGCTCGCACTGGAGCATGGGGTGAATGCCAACCAGTTGCGCAACTGGGTCAAAGTGCTTCGGGACCGACAGGGGGTGTGGGCACCGAAGAATGTGCCTGCCTGCGGGCCGTCAGCTTTCGTTCCGGTTGTTGAAGTCACATCACCGGCACGCCTGCAATTGAAGGCATCGCTGCCGAATGGCGTTCTGCTTGAGCTGGCCGATGCGGATGCACAAGCCCTGTCTGTATTCATCGAAGTGCTGGGGCGTTGCCATGTTCCGGCTCGCTGAAGATCTGCGGGTCTATCTCCACCGGGATCCGATCGATTTTCGCTGTGGGATCAACAGTCTTGCGATCCTGGTCGAGCAATCGATGGGCCTCAATCCGTTCGAGCGCGCGGTGTTTGCCTTCTGCAACCGGCGTCGCACCCGGATGAAGCTCCTGTTCTTTGAGCGGTCCGGCTTTGTCCTGGTGTTGAAGGCGCTGACGGAGGATAAATTCCGGTGGCCCCGACGCGCGGAAACGGTGGTGGCGCTCACCGCCGAGCAATTGCGGTGGCTGCTGGACGGGATCGATATTGACGCGATGGTGCCTCATCCGGTGCGGCAATATCAGTTTGTTGGCTAAAGGCTGTTGACGCGGGAGGGGGCTTTCGATTCAAGACTGTGATGGATCAAACCGGCGTCCCCACTGTTGCGGAATTGATGGCGCTTCTGGCGACCAAAGCCGCCGAGGTCGCGACATTGGAGGCCGAGAAAGACGCCCTCGCACGGCGCATCCGCAAGCTTGAGGAGGAACTGGCGCTGGCGCGGCTGCACCGCTTTGCGCCGCGCAGCGAAAAGCACATGGATCGTATCTTCAACGAAGCCGAGCAGGTCTCCCATGAGGGTGATGCAGGCGAAGATCACGACGATATCGATGAGCCGGGCGCGGCCGATCTTCCCGATACGGAATTGCCGGAGGCGCAAAAGCCCGCAGGCAAAAAGCGCGGTCGCAAGCCGCTGCCCGCCAACCTGCCGCGCCAACGCGTCGAGTATGACCTTGCCGAGGACCAGCAGGTCTGCCCGTGCTGCCGCGGCCGGATGCATCGCATGGGCGAGGTCGTTACGGAGCAGCTTCACGTCGAGGTGAAGGCCACGGTTCTGCAGAATGCCCGCGCCAAATATGCCTGCCGCCATTGCGACCGCACCGGGATCACGACGCCGATCATTCTTGCCCCGATGCCCGCACAGCCCTTGCCGGGCAGCATTGCCACGGCCTCGACGCTGGCCTTCGCCCTTGTTCATAAATACGTCGACGGCACACCCCTCTATCGTCTGGCGCAAACCTTCGAGCGCGCGGGCGTGCCGGTCAGCCGCGGTGCTCTGGGCCATTGGGTGATCGGTTCAAGCCAGAGGCACCTGTATCGCATCTATGACGCCCTGAAGCTGCGCCTCCGGTCCCAGGAGGTCATCCATGGCGACGAGACGACGGTTCAGGTTCTGAAGGAAGAAGGCAAGGCCCCTGCCAGCACCTCATATATGTGGGCGTACCGCAGCGGCGAGGAGAGCCAGCAGCCGATCGTGCTGTTCGACTATCAGCCCGGTCGCGGGCAGGAATATCCGCAGACCTTCCTTGGCGACTATCGCGGCATCCTGATGAGTGACGGATACTCGGCCTGGCGCACATTGAAAGGCGCTACCCATCTGGGATGCATGGCTCACGCCAGACGGCGCTTTGCTGACGCCCTCAAGGCGAGGAAGAAACCAGGCGGGCCGCCCGCACAGGCCCTCAAGTTCTTCGACCAGCTCTACCGGATCGAAAGGCAGGCGCGGGACGAAATACCCATCGAGGGAGAAACACAGGCCGACACCATGCGTCGCTTCCGCCAGAAACATAGCGTCCCGGTCCTCAATGCCCTCAAGGCGTGGCTCAATGCCATCGCACCCAAGGTCGTGCCCGACACCAAGCTTGGCGATGCGGTCTCCTACACCCTCAACCAGTGGGGGTATCTGATGCGCTATGCCGAAGACGGCAGAATGCCGATCGACAACAATCTTCTCGAACGCGACATCAGAATCTTTGCAACAGGCAGGAAATCCTGGCTTTTCTGTGATACCCCGGACGGAGCAAGGGCCAGCGCCGTCATCTACAGCCTGATGTTGACTTGCCGCGCCTGTGGCGTCGAGCCTCTCGCATGGCTACGCCATGTCCTCACGGAACTGCCCCAGCGCCCACATGGCGCCGATATCGACGACCTGCTGCCATTCAACTTCAAAAACCAAGCCTGAACCGCCACATTCGTTCCGCGCACGTTGCCCTGCGTCATTTATGATCGCCGCCCACCAGCGTGATCCGCGCGCTATGAAATGCGCGCTTACGGTTGTCGTGGCCGCGATCATAATGGCCGCCCGGTTGCGCCATGGCCGGAACCGCAGGAACCAGCAGGGCGGCGGCAATCGCCAGTGCGATAGGGGTCTTCATGGTTTTCCTCCTGTATGAAGCCGTGAAATCGTGATCAAATGATTACGAGGAGGAAACGCACGGGAGGCTGAACGGCCCCCGTCATTCTTGTGCTAAATTGTCGCAATTATTTGTGATAGTTACAAAAAAGCCCGCCTTGATCGCCAAGGCGGGCCGCAAGTTGATCGGGTCGAGGGTGAAGTGAATTAACGCATGGCGCCGACGATGACGCTGGCCACGATGCCGCTGGCGATACCGACCATCAGGGCGTCATTGCCGCTGCGGACCCAGTGATATCCGCGCGGCGGAGGGCGCAAACGGTCCCAGCGGCGATAGTCGTTGATCACGTAATAGTTGGGCGCGCGGCTTGCATAGAAGCGCTCACCGCGGCGGAATTGGCGCCAGCCCGGTTGGGGCGCCCAGCCGCCGCGGCTCCAGCCCGGACCGCGGTCGTGGCGCCAATCGCGGTCGTACCCGCCATGATGGCCCCGGTCCCAATGGCCCCGCCCGTGCCCATGACCATGACCGGGATCGGCCGCAGCGATCGTCGGGGCCAGCGCGAGGGCGCAAAGTGCCAGACTGATGATTTTACGCATGATATTCCTCCTTCCGGTTCCGTTCTGATGGACGAGATCAGATTTCGGAGCCGCTCAATGTGTAAGAAGTCATTGCCAAGCGATGCGTTCCATGGGCAAAGCGAATTTACGACAGGCCGGTTCGTTCCGGCGACAGAATATATGCCGGTGCAATCCGGCCAGAGAAATGACGGACATTATGGCACGCCACCAAACTTCCACTCCCGAAAACCGTTCGGTTCGCCTGCTCAAGGTTGGCGAACAGGTGCGGCATGTGATTTCCGATCTGTTGACGCGGCAGATGGTGCATGACGACGTGTTGACCGCCCATTCGGTCAGCGTGACCGAGGTTCGCATGAGCCCGGATCTGCGCCACGCGACGGTTTTTGTTAAGCCTCTGTTGGGCGTTCACGAGGATATCGTGCTTAAGGCGCTGCGCACGAATATCGCGTTTTTCCAAAAGGAAGTCGCGGGCAAGCTGAAGCTGAAATATGCGGCCAAGATCAAGTTTTTGCCCGACGAAAGCTTTGACGAGGCGACCCGCATCGACGCTTTGCTGTCCAGCCCGCTGGTGCGGCGCGATATCGAAGGTGGCGGCGAGTAAGCCTTACACGATGGCCAAGCTCTATTTTTACTATGCCAGCATGAATGCGGGCAAATCGACCACGCTGCTTCAGGCCGATTTCAATTATCGCGAGCGGGGCATGGCCACGATGCTGTGGACGGCGGCGTTGGACCATCGCGGGGGTGACAATGCGATTGAAAGCCGGATTGGCCTGCACGCCGATGCGCATCGCTTTGGCGCCCGGACGGACATTCATGGCGCGGTTATGGCGGCGCATGCCGAGTCGCCTTTGTCCTGCGTTCTGATCGATGAGGCGCAGTTCCTGTCCGCCGATCAGGTGTGGCAGGCGGCGCGGATCGCGGATGAGGGCGGGATTCCGGTCCTTTGCTATGGGTTGCGCACCGATTTTCAGGGTGAGTTGTTCCCCGGTTCGGCGGCCTTGCTGGGCATTGCCGATGCCTTGGTGGAGTTGAAGGCGGTGTGCCATTGCGGGCGCAAGGCGACGATGAACCTGCGCGTCGATGCGTCGGGCCGGGCGGTCATCGAAGGGGCGCAGACCGAGATCGGGGGTAATGACCGCTATGTCGCGCTTTGCCGCCGTCATTTCGCAACGGCGCGGGGGATGTTCGCATGAGCGTCCATGGCTGGATCATTCTGGACAAGCCGCTGGAACTGGGCAGCACGCAGGCGGTCAGCGCGGTCAAGCGCAACCTGCGCGCGGCGGGCTATAACATGAAGCTGAAGGGCGGGATCAAGGTGGGCCATGGTGGCACGCTCGACCCGCTGGCCAGCGGAATTTTGCCGATTGCGCTGGGCGAGGCGACGAAATTGACGGGGCGGATGCTGGATGCGTCCAAGACCTATGATTTCACGGTCAAGTTCGGCGAGGAGACGGAAACGCTCGATCTTGAGGGCAAGGTGGTGGCGACCAGCGATGTGCGCCCCATCGCGGCGGAAATCGCGGCGGTGTTGTCCCAGTTCACCGGGCCGATTGAGCAGGTGCCGCCCGCCTATTCGGCGCTGATGATCGACGGGGTGCGCGCCTATGACCGCGCGCGCCGGGGTGAGGCGGTGGATATGCCCACCCGCGCCGTCACGATCCACGCGCTGGACTTGATCGATGCGGGAGAGGATTGGGCCACCCTGCGCGCCCATGTGTCCAAGGGCACCTATATCCGTTCGCTTGCCCGCGACATTTCCTTGGCGCTGGGCACGCGCGGGTCTGTGACGATGTTGCGGCGGCTGTCGGCGGGGCCGTTTGCGCTGGAACACGCGATTTCGCTGGACTCCTTGAACGAAATCGGTCAGGGGGCGCCGCTTGAAACTAAACTTCTGCCGCTAGAGGCAGGGCTGGTCGACATCCCGGCTCTTTCCCTCACGCCCCAGCAGGCAGGAGCGGTCCGTCAGGGCCGCGTTCTTTTGGGGCAGCCCTATCCCGATGGGCTTTATCTGGCGCGGCTGGGCAATGTGCCTGTCGCGCTGATGATGCTTGAAGGGGGCTCGGCCAGAGTCGAGCGGGGGTTCAACCTTTCGGATGTCGCGGAGTAGAGATTATGACGATTACCGCTGAAAAGAAGCAGGAACTGATCGCTGACAACGCCCAGCACGCCGGCGACACCGGTTCGCCCGAAGTGCAGGTTGCGATCCTGACCACGCGCATTGTCAACCTCACCGAACACTTCAAGACCCACGCGAAGGACAACCACTCGCGTCGCGGTCTGCTTCAGCTGGTCAACAAGCGTCGCACGCTGCTGGCCTATCTGAAGAAGAAGGATGTGGCGCGTTACAACGCTCTCATCGCCAAGCTGGGCCTGCGCAAGTAAGCCAAGTTTGAGAAGCGCCCCCACGCGGGGCGCTTCGCTTATGTAGACAGGGCGGTTGCTGATGGATCAGCGCTGCCCTTTCTGCTATGCAGCGCCAGATTTGCACGACACGCCCCATCCGGGGCGGTTTGCATTTCAGGCGTATGATTGATTTTGGGGCTTTTTCCGCAATTCGGCGGGGGCCTTTGGGGCATGAACAAACAGCCCCGCACCGCACCGGGCGGCTATCCCGGCAGCAAATCCTGTGTGGCAATAGGGCCATGTGGGCTGAAGGATACAAGATGTTCGACGTTAAGACCGTATCGCTGGAGTGGGGCGGAAAGACCCTCACCCTCGAAACCGGCCGTATTGCCCGTCAGGCCGACGGCGCTGTTCTGGCCACTTATGGCGAAACCGTGGTGCTTTGCGCCGTGACCGCCGCCAAGTCGGTGAAGGAAGGCCAGGACTTTTTCCCGCTGACCGTTCACTATCAGGAAAAGTTTTCGGCTGCTGGCCGTATTCCCGGCGGCTTTTTTAAGCGCGAACGCGGCGCGACGGAAAAGGAAACGCTGGTTTCCCGCCTGATCGACCGTCCGGTCCGCCCGCTGTTCCCCGAAGGTTTCTATAACGAAATCAACGTCATTGCCCAAGTTCTGAGCTATGACGGCGAAACCGAACCCGATATCGTTGCGATGATCGCCGCTTCGGCTGCGCTGACCATCTCGGGCGTGCCTTTCATGGGCCCCATCGGCGCTGCACGCGTGGGCTTCAAGGATGGCGAATATCAGCTCAACCCCTCGATGGCGCAGGTGGCCGAAGGCCGTCTCGACCTCGTCGTGGCTGCCACCGGCAATGCCGTGATGATGGTCGAATCGGAAGCCAAGGAACTCTCGGAAGACGAGATGCTGGGCGCCGTGATGTTTGCGCATGACGAATGCCGCAAGGTGGTCAACGCCATCATCGATCTGGCCGAAAAGGCCGCCAAGGATCCTTGGGAAGTCGACCTGTCGGACAACACCGCCGACATGAAGGCCAAGCTCAAGAAGCTGGTGGGCAAAGATATCGCTGCTGCCTACAAGCTGACCGACAAGTCGGCTCGCTCGAACGCGCTCAATGAAGTGCGCGCCAAGGCCAAGGCCGCCTATGCCGACGAATCGCCCCAGACCCAGATGGTCGCCATCAAGGTGACCAAGAAGCTGGAAGCCGAAATCGTGCGCACCGCCATCCTCAAGGACGGCAAGCGTATCGACGGGCGCACCACCACGCAGATCCGCCCCATCGAATCGATGGTCGGCTTCCTGCCGCGCACCCATGGTTCGGCGCTGTTCACGCGTGGCGAAACGCAGTCGATCTGCACCACCACGCTGGGCACCAAGGACGCTGAACAGATGATCGACGGCCTTGACGGCCTGTCGTATCAGAACTTCATGCTGCACTATAACTTCCCCCCCTATTCGGTGGGTGAAGTGGGCCGCTTTGGCGCCCCCGGTCGCCGCGAAGTGGGCCATGGCAAGCTGGCATGGCGCGCTCTGCACCCCGTGCTGCCTTCGAAGGAAGACTTCCCCTACACGATCCGCGTTCTCTCGGACATCACCGAGTCGAACGGTTCGTCCTCGATGGCCACCGTCTGCGGCGGTTCGCTCTCGATGATGGACGCTGGCGTGCCGCTGGTGCGCCCGGTGTCGGGCATCGCCATGGGTCTGATCCTCGAAGGCGACGAATTCACCGTGCTGTCCGACATTCTGGGTGATGAAGATCACCTGGGCGACATGGACTTCAAGGTGGCCGGTACGTCTGAAGGCATTACCACGATGCAGATGGACATCAAGGTTGCCGGCATCACGCAGGAAATCATGGGCAAGGCTTTGGCTCAGGCCAAGGAAGGCCGCGCGCATATCCTGGGTGAAATGCTCAAGGCTCTGGGCGAAGCGCGCACCGAACTGTCGGCGCATGCTCCGCGCATCGAAACCATCAGCATCGACAAGTCGAAGATCCGTGACGTCATCGGCACGGGCGGCAAGGTGATCCGCGAAATCGTGGCCACCACCGGCGCCAAGGTCGACATTGATGATGAAGGCGTGATCAAGATCTCGTCGAGCGATCTGGGCCAGATCGAGGCCGCTAAGGCCTGGATTCTGGGCATTGTGGAAGAAGCCGAAGTCGGCAAGATCTACAAGGGCAAGGTCGTCAACATCGTCGATTTCGGCGCTTTCGTGAACTTCATGGGCGGCAAGGACGGTCTGGTCCACGTGTCGGAAATGAAGAATGAACGCGTTGAAAAGCCGACCGATGTGGTGAAGGAAGGCCAGGAAGTTTTCGTCAAGGTTCTGGAAATCGATCCGCGTGGCAAGGTTCGCCTGTCGATGCGCGTTGTCGATCAGGAAACCGGCGGCGAACTGGAAGACACCCGTCCGCCCCGCGAACCGCGCGAACCCCGCGCTGATCGTGGCGACCGTGGTGATCGTGGCGGCGACCGTCGTCCCCGCGGCGGCGACCGTGGTCCGCGTCGTGAAGGTGGCCGTGATGGTGGCCGTGGCCCCCGTCGTGACCGTGAAGAAGGCGGCAACCCCGACCACATGCCGGCTTTCCTGAAGTCGGAAGATTGATCTGATACATGGGGGAGGGCGCCCTGCGCTCTCCCTTTTCAGGCCAAAGAAAAGGCCCGCCTCTGTCGCAAGAGGCGGGCCTTCTTCTTGGTGGGGCGACCAAGAAGCCTGTTTAACTCTTTTGGTGGCGCTTTGTGCGTTCGTCTTCCGAAGGTTCGGCCACCATTACGCGGTTTCGCCCTTCGGCCTTGGCGCGGTACAGCGCCTTGTCGGCGGCGCGCAGGGCCGCGCGCGGGTCGGCAAAGGAAAAGACGTCGGCAATCCCGGCAGAGAAGGTGACCTTGCCAATGGGCATGTCGGTTGCCCGGTTGACCATCCGCCGTTCGGCCAGCGCAGAGCGCGCGTCATCGAGCAATTCCCACGCCTGATGCAACGAACGGCCGCGCAGCAGGACGACAAATTCCTCGCCGCCATGGCGGGCGACGTGACAGCGATCATCGGAAATGCGGGTCAGGGCCGTCGCCACATTGCGCAACACGCGGTCGCCTGCTTCATGGCCATGTTCGTCGTTGATCCGCTTGAAATGGTCGATGTCGCAAAAGGCCACGGCCAATTGGTCTCCGGCATCGCGGGCGCTGGCAAATTCGCTGCTGAAACGGTGTTCAAAGGCGCGGCGATTGGGCAGGCCTGTCAGGTGGTCCTCTTCGGCGCTGCGGCGCGCCTGTTCAAGGCTGCGACGCAGGGCGCGGGTTTCCAGCAACGAACGCGCCATATCCTGTTCAAGGCTGGCGGTGCGATCCAGCATGGTGCGCGCGATAGAGACCAGTTCATGCACCAATTCGCCCGTATCGATGGGTTTGTTGGCGGGCTTCATTTCGACCAGCCCGTCAACATGGGCCGACAGGGCATCGCCATATTCGCTGGCGGCGGTTTTGGCCGCGCTGCTGGTGCGATCAAAGGCTTCGATGTTTGATTCAAGCCGGTTCATCAGCCGGTTAAGGAATTCGCTCTGATCCCCGCCATTTTCGCGCAACAGTTGCTCGATCCATTCCAGCGTCAGAGGCTCGCGCGCCTGCATCCGTTGGTCGATGCTGCGGACCATGGAACCATCGCCGCCGATCAGGTAATTATGCGCCACGGTCAATGTCAGCGGGCTGATTTCCAGATCATGGGCCAGCAAAAAGTCGGCAATGTCAGTCAGTAGTTGCGTGCGCGCCAAACGGCGCGGATCACGCGTGACAACAGTTTCGGCGGCCTGTTCTTCTTCTGACGCGTCATCTTCCCGGCCGCTGCCCATCAGCCAGCCAATCAGGCCCTTTGCCGGGCGCCGTGCAAGGTTAGGATCGTGCGAAGTCATGGCCGGAGTTGTAACACCGGCCTATGGAAACCATATTGCCGGTTTGGACCGGATTTCTACGCAGATCGCGACTTAATGCTTGGCCTGTACGGGTTCGTCATGAAAAACCGTCGCGCCGGGGGGCAGTTTTGACCAATCGGCGGGGGTGACACAGCAATAGGCGCCGCTGCGATGGGCGATGCCTTGCAATATTGGGGGCAGGCGTTTGCAGCGCATCAGGATGCCATCGCTGTTATGCGAGGCCAGATAGGCCACGGGATCGGTAATCGACCCACGGAAATGGCGCGGCAGTACCGCCAGTTCATGATCGGGCATCACACTTTGCATATAGGCAAAATAGGTGATGTCATCGAGCAGCAGGTGTCGCGCATCACGCGGCATGGGCAGATTACATTGCCGTGCGGCCCCCATGATATTGGCATAGGACGCGTGATAACCGAAAACCGGCACCGACCAAGGGTGATAGGGCAGCCAGTCGCGGCGCCGGGCATCGTCAATAAGGCGCGGGCCATACAGGCCAGACACCAGCACAATGGACAGCAGCATCAACGGCCCGATAGCCAGCGCCAGCGTGCTGATCCAGCGGCGCAGAGCCTCCCATTTATGCGGGCTGGCCATGGCCAGAATGATCGCCAGCATCAGCAGCGGCAGGACGAAACTGGCTTCATAGACATTGCGGTCATATTGGCTGACACACCAGATCGACACCGCGCCAAGCAACATCAGCGAGATCACCGGTTCGGGCGGAATTACCCGTTCCCGCCACATGACCCGCACCCCGCCGATAAAGCTGATGATCGCGGCCAGCAGAGCGGTGGCCCAGATAATGGTCATTCCGCCTTGCCAGCCCTGCATTTCATCCTGACTGACGATATTGACGGGCAGCCATAACGATCTCGGAGCGACCGCTGGGGCTGCCCGATTCACATAGATGTTCAGCTTGTAATTCTGCAAAACCTTGAGGACCAGCTCGACCTTGCTGATCTTGCCCATATCCAATTGGCCGGCCAGATTGTTCCGCGCGTGCTGTTCGGCAATGATCGGGTCGGCCGGGCATTGCACGCGGTTGACCCAATATTGCCCCGCGCTGACCGTGGCACAGGCCAGCAGGATAATCGCCACGCCGCGCGCGAACAGGGCACGGCGGCCCCGGCTGGCAAAGATGATGCAGGCGGCAAAGGCGGGCACCACCAGCACGGCCTTGAAGTGATAGGACATGGCGATCAGCGCCAACGCCAGAATGGTCAGCGAGCGGCGCCATGCGGTGCCGGGGCTGGCGGTGGCGTTGGTGTAGGCGATGCCGTTAAAGGGCGCGAAAAGGTTGCCCGGCGATCGCCACCCCGCGCTGGCGATCAGGACCGCGGCGGTGGCGGCCAGAAAGATCGGCTGTTCCGGCCTGCTCCACACCAGCAACAGAGGCATGACGCCCAAGCCCATCAGCGCCGAGGCAATAATGGCCAGCGTGTGCCGTTCATCATAGCTGCGCCCGATCTGTTTGACGAGGCGCAGGACCATGACGATAAACACGATGGCATAGGCCACGCCCGAAACGCGCACGAACATCGGATCGGGAAAGCGCGTGTTGAAAAAGGCCGAATACCAACGCACCGGCCACATGAAAAAGGGTGGCACGGCCAGCGTGTTCGGCCCGCAATTGTCCGAATAAAGCTTGTCCAGCCCGTCGAGCCACGCCCGTTCCTGAAGCCTCCACCCGATTTCATCGGTATAGACCGGCAAGAGCATGCCCGCGACCAGAGCGATCAACAGCCCGCCCACGACGGCGCGGCGCAAATTGGGGAACAATCTGGTGTGGTCAAAGGTCATGGAAGAAGCGGGCGCCCCGAAAAGATCAAATTCTGTGTGGCCACATGCAACAAGGCGCGCAAGCGGCGGATCATGCCACTTGCGCGCCTGTGTTTGTCAGCAAACGTTTAACGCACGCGCGGATTGCCAAACGGCAGCGGCGGCGGAGGGCGGCGATGGCCACGCGGCAATTGTGCCTGATAGGCGCGACCGCAATGTTCGACGCAATAGGGGAAGCCGGGGTTCACCTTTTCACCGCAGAAGTGGAAATCCGGTTCGCCCGGATGCCCCATCGGCCAGCGGCAGATGCGATCGTTGAGATCGAGCAGGCTGGTCTTGTCGGCGATGTCCGCGCTGGGCTTTGCCGGCACAAGGCGGCGCGGCGGCGCGGGGGGAATGGGGGCCTGCTGTTCGCCCGGACCCTGACGCAGAAAGCCGCCGGGGCCGACCGAGACGATGCGCGGAGCGGGCGGAGCCGCCGGAGCATCACCCGAAGGCGCAGCAGGCGCGGCTGCAACCGGGGCGGGAGGCGCGGCCACAGGGGCAGCCGGGGCCGGACGCGGCGCAGGCGCGGGTGCCGACACGCGGGGCGCTGGCGGTTCAACCGGCGCGGGACGCGGCGTTGGCGCGGTTTGCACCGGGGCGGGCGTGGCCTCTTCGTGGCGATCATTCGACTTGACCGGGCTGGGGCGAGCCTTGAGCCCAAGACGGTGCGCCTTGCCGATGACGGCATTGCGGGACACGCCGCCCAGTTCTTCCGCGATCTGGCTGGCGGTGGAGCCGCCTTCCCACATGCGGGTCAGTTTGTCGATGCGTTCTTCGGTCCAGCTCATGCGTGCCTTGCTGCCTTTTGTCCTGATTCTTTCGCGCACCCCAATGTGGGGAGTGTGAAAGCGCGGTGCAAGTCTTGCCAGCCCGCGCGCTACCCGATAGTCGGGCAAGCATGGTCGATCAACCCCGCAATGCCGCCCAGACCGCCGCAATCGCCCATGATTCGTCGGTTCGTCCCCCTTTAAGGCAGTTTCCTGTTCAGGGAGAGCCTCTGATCCATGGCATCAACCGCCTGGGCTTGTGGACTCTCTATATGAAAGAGGTGCGCCGTTTCATCAAGGTCCAGACCCAGACTATCTGGGCGCCGGCGGTCACGACTTTGTTGTTTCTGGTGATATTCACGGTGGCGATGGGGCGTGGGGGGCGCATTGTGCTGGGCGTGAACTTTGCCACCTTTGTCGCGCCGGGCCTGATCATGATGGGTATGATGAACAATGCGTTCCAGAATGCCTCGTTCAGCTTTCTTGCGGGCAAAATTCAGGGGACGATCGTCGATTTCCTGACGCCGCCGCTTTCGACCGGCGAATTGATGGCCGGGATGATCGGCGGGGCGATGACGCGCGGCATTCTGGTCGGGTTGGCGCTGGCCGGGGCGATGCTGCTGTGGCCGGGTGTGACGTTGAGCGTGGCGCATCCGTGGGCGGTGGCGTGGTTCGGGTTGATGGGGACGATGCTTTTGTCGCTGATCGGGCTGTTGTCATCGGTTTGGGCGGAAAAGTTTGACCACAATGCGGCCGTCACCAATTTCGTGGTGCAACCCTTGGCGCTGTTGTCGGGGACGTTTTATGTGATCGACAACCTCTCGCCCGCGTTTCAGTCGGTCAGCCGGGTCAATCCGTTCTTCTATGTGATTTCCGGCTTCCGCTTCGGCTTTCTGGGGCAGAGTGACATTGGGGCGACCAATCAGGCGGTGCTGCATGGCGCATTGGGTCTGGCGGCATTGAACGTGGCTCTGGGCGTGCTGTGCTATATGGTGCTCAAGTCGGGGTGGAAGCTGAAGGGATAATCCTTCGCCAGCGCCGAATAGAAAAAACCCGCCGGGATGAACTCTCGGCGGGTTTTTTATTGGTGATCGGGCTTAGTGGCTCAGGCCCGCCCTTAACCGATAGCGGGCGCCGTCAAACGGTTCGAACACCTGCGGCAGGGCGGGGTGTTCCACCGGATCGCCTTCTGTATCGCGCACAAGGTTCTGCTGGCTGACATAGGCGATATAGCTGTCCTCCTCGCTCTCGGCAAAGAGGTGGTAGAAAGGCTGGTCGCGGTCGGGTCGGACGTCCTGTGGAATGGATTCGTACCATTCCTCGCTGTTGGCAAACACCGGATCGATGTCGAAGATCACCCCGCGAAAATCGAAATCGCGGTGGCGTACAACATCGCCAATGGCAAAGCGGGCGCGTGCGGCACGAGGTACGTCGATCCGACGTCCGGCCTGGGGAGAGAAGAAACTCGTCCTGTCCATGATTGGAAATATAGGCGTGTTGCAGCGCAAAACAAGCGGCCCATCAGAAAATCCACAGGGATGTGAAATTAGGGCTTGGCAAGGTGTGATTCGTTGGCTAGAGGGCGGCTCCCGACCGGGACGAAGCCCTTGCGGTTTCATCCAAAACCTCTGCGGAGAGGTGGCAGAGTGGTCGAATGCACCGCACTCGAAATGCGGCATACTCGTGAGGGTATCCAGGGTTCGAATCCCTGCCTCTCCGCCACTTACCCCCTCCAGAGGGGGCGCAGTTGACACTAAGCTGCGATAAGCCGGGCAACCCGGCCTGATCTTCCATAGCTATCCTGCCAAATTGGTTTTTAGGCGATCCGGCGTGCTGTTGCGCCCAAGTGCATGACGCCGCGGCAACCATTGCCCCAATAGTGCCGCCGAGGATTGCGCAATCGCGGGGCTGTCATACATTCAGGCGGACAAAGAATCCGCAAGATCGAATTGCGATAAAAGCAATTCCGCGGGCCGCGAAAGATAGCCATTGGTGCGTCGATAAATCGCGAAACGTCGAGGGTAGGTCAATTCGGGGATGGCAAGCGCGACAAGGGATCGGTCGGCGATCTGATCACGAATGACGGGCATGGGCAGCCAGCCGATCAGATCGTTGCTCTGAAGCAGGGCGATCTGGGCGACGATGGAATTGGTTTCGATGGCGATGACAGGCAGTTGTGCGCCAGCTTTGGCAACCAGATCGTCGAAATAGCGGCGCGGCGTCCGCCCCTTGTTCAGCAGAATCCAGCGTTGGCGAAGAACATCGCTGAGGCGGGGGGCTGTTGGCAATAATCGGGCGGTGCGCGCGCCACAGCAGACCGAAAACTGATCGCCATGCCCGCATTGGCCAAGGGACTTGATGCCTTCATGGACCAGTCCGGTGCTGCCGATCATCAAATCGATTTTTCTTTCGGCAAGAGCCTCGATCAACTCGCCATCGGCTGCTTCGAATAATTCGATCGAAACTTGGGGCGCTTCAGCCATCAAGGCTTTGATGGCGTCGGCCACCAGCGCATAAATCGCCGTGGCAATCGCGCCGATCCTAACCCGTCCGCCGCGCATTCCGTCAAGTTCGGCAAGGGCTTCGCGCGCCTGCTTCATGTCGAACACCAATTGCCTTGCATAGCGCAGCATGATCTCGCCGGCGACCGTGGGGGGCATGCCTTTGCTGTGCCGTTCGAACAGTGCGCGCCCAAGGCGCATTTCCATCTCATGGATCATGCGGCTCAAGGCCGGCTGGCTCAGGTTTACCTGATCCGCGGCGCGGCCCAGGCTGCCCGTGTCGGCGATGGCGATGATGGCGCGCAGTCGATGTTCGTCAAATGTCATGCAGAATTGGTATGTCTTTGGCCAAATAATGCAATGGCCGTTATGACATGAGCGCGCTAGTTTCGAAGCATAAAACAAAGGCGCGCCGGTTCGGGCCGCGCTGCATATTGCGGAGAGAATGGCCGACCATGACCACGGTCAGACAGATCACTATCGATGTGTTGCGAAAGCTGCGCATGACCCATGTTTTTGGCAATCCCGGTTCGACCGAACTACCGATGTTCCGCGATTTTCCGGCGGATTTCCGCTATGTGCTGGGGCTTCAGGAATCGGTCGCGCTGGCCATGGCCGACGGTTTTGCGCAGGCCACGCGCAACGCGGCGTTGGTCAACCTGCACAGTTCGGCGGGCACGGGCCATGCGCTTGGCAATCTGTTTACCGCATATAAAAACCAGACGCCGCTGGTGGTGACGGCGGGCCAGCAGGCGCGCTCGATCCTGCCGTTCGAACCGTTTCTGTTTGCAGAGCGGGTCTGCGAATTCCCGCGCCCCTTTGTCAAATGGGCGTGTGAACCGGCGCGGGCGGCGGACGTACCGCGCACGATTCTGCGCGGCTATCGCATCGCCATGACGCCGCCCTATGGCCCGGTGTTCATTTCGGTGCCGGTGGATGATTGGGATCAACCTTGCGATCGGCTGGACTTCGGTTCCTTTGCGGCCAGCAATCCGGGTGATCAGAGCGAAATGGCCGAATTGGCGCAAAGGTTGAGCGAGGCGCGCGCGCCCGCGCTGGTGCTTGGGGCAGGGTGCGCACGCCAGCAGGCGTGGGATGCGGTGGTCCAATTGGCGCAGGCGCAAGGGATGGCGGTCTATGTAGCGCCCTTTGCCAGCCGTAATGTGTTTCCCGAAGATCATCGCCTGTTTCAGGGTTTCCTGCCCGCGTCGCGCGAAAGGATCGTGGAAACACTGGCGCGGCACGATCTGGTGATTGCCGTGGGCGGCCCGCTCAATCTCTATCATACCGAGGGCCATGGGCCTCATCTGCCCAAAGATACCAAGGTGTGGTTGATCACCGATGATCCGGGCCTCTTGTCCTTTGCGCAGGGGGACAGGGCTGTTCTGGCCGATCCGCGCCATGCGGTTGAAACCTTGGCGCGGCTTGCCCCTCCGCCATCCGCGAGGGTCGAGGTGGAGCCGCGTGATACGCGCCGTGCGCCCGATGCCCTCAACAGCGGGTTTGGCGAAGACCATATGATGGAGGCCATCGCAAGGCTGCGTCCCAAAGGCTCGGTCATTGTTGAGGAGGCCCCTTCCAGCCGCCCAGCCATGCAGCGCGGTTTGCCGATGCTCGATCCCGACAGCTTTTATACGACGGCCGGTGGCGGGCTTGGGTTTGGATTGCCGGCGGCGGTCGGCATCGCGCTTGCCCGGCGGCAGGATAAGGTTATCGCGCTGCTGGGCGACGGTTCGGCGATGTATGCGATTCAGGGCCTGTTTTCCGCCGCAAAACTGGGTGTCGCGGTCAGCTTCCTGATCGTCAACAATCGCTCCTATGCCGCGCTGCGCCAGTTTGGCGGGCATTTCGGGCTGGAAAAGGTCGAAGGCTCGGATCTCGATGGGCTGGACTTTTGCGCCATCGCACAGGGCCATGGGGTTGAGGCCCGGCGCGCGACAACACCCGAAGAGCTTGAAGCTGCGCTGCAATGGTCGTTTGACGCGCCAAAGCCGACGCTGGTCGAAATGGTTTTGGCATGATGCGCGGGGAGGGTTTGGATATGCATCAATTCACACTTGGCGCCTTGATCGACGATCGGCCCGAAGACGGCGTATTCCGGGTCAATCGTGCGTTGTTTCGGGATGCGGCACTCTTCGATCTGGAAATGAAGCATATCTTCGAAGGCGGCTGGGTGTTTGTCGGCATGGCCACCCAGGCCGAGCAGCCGCATGACTATTTCACCGCTGCCATCGGGCGGGTGCCGATCCTGGTCAGCCGGGATGGCGAGGGGCAATTGCATTGTTTCATCAACGCCTGCCCGCACAAGGGCGTACGCCTTGTGCAGCGCCAGTGCGGACAGGCGCGGCGGCATGTCTGCCCCTATCACAGCTGGACCTTTGACAGCGCCGGGGCCAATCGCGGCATCAAATGGGAAAAGCGCGGCTGCTATGGCGAAGGTTTCGCGCGTGAGGATCACAATCTGGCCCGTGTGGCGCGTTTTGGCGAATATCGCGGCTTTCTGTTCGCCAGCCTGAATGCCGATGTCCCTTCGTTGGATGAGCATCTGGGCGAGGCGCGCAAGCTGATTGATCTGGTGGTAGATAAGAGCCCCGAAGGCGTTGAACTGGTGCCGGGGCGCGTGCGTTTCACCTATGCGGCCAATTGGAAGATGCAGCTTGAGAATTGCTCGGATCAGTATCACTTCACATCAACCCACCCCAGCTATATCCGCATTCTGAACGAGCGCGCCCAAGAGGAAACCGCGCAAGTGGTGACAGCCAGCCTTAGCAATGCCGACTTCTGGAAAGAGGATGCCAGCGGGATCACCGGCGGCACCTATTGCTTTGACCATGGCCTTGTTCTCAACTGGGGGTTGATGGGGGTGACGGCTGCGCTGCCTGAATTCGAGCGGGCGGATGCTTTGGCCGAGGAACTGGGCGTGGCCCGGCGCAACTGGATATTCAACATGCGCAACCTGACGCTTTTCCCCAATATGCAGATCGCCGAAAACGCATCGAGCCAGTTGCGCATGATCCGGCCGATTGCGCCCAACCTGACCGAAATGCAGACATGGTGCATCGCCCCGCGCGGCGAGAGCGCCAAGGCACGGCAATTGCGTATCCGTCAGTATGAGGACTTCTTCAACCCCACCGGCATGGCGACGCCTGATGACACGGTGTGTTACGAGGAAGCCCAGACCGGCATGGCCGAGCAGGCAAGTGAGTGGCTGCAAGGCCATTCGCGCGGGCTGGGCGCATCGGTGGCGGGCGGCAATGATTTTTCCGACGCTTTGGGCATGAACCCGGCCTCCAGCGTGCTGGCCGATGCGCAATTGTGCGACGAGAGCTTGTTCCGCAATTACTATCGCGCTTGGGCGCAGCGCATGGCGCCGGTGCTGTCATGAGCGGCGAATCCACCCAATTCGCAGAGCTTCTGACCCGTGAGGCGCTGTTGCTTGATCGCGGCGCTTATCAGGAATGGCTTGATCTCTACACGCCCGACTGCGTGTTCTGGATGCCGGCATGGCGCGACGATGGCACGCAAACCCAAGACCCGGATAGGGAACTGTCCCTGATCTATTATCGCGGGCGCCGCAATCTGGAGGACCGGGTCAAGCGCATACAATCCGGCCTTTCGGTCGCCTCCTCGGTCATGCCGCGCGTGTCGCATATGATCGGTAATGTGCTGCTCGAGGCGTCGGATGGCCAGCGGGCGCGTATTGCTTCGGTTTTCACGGTCCATGTCCATGATGTGCGCACGTCGCGGGCCCATGTGTTCTTCGGGCGCTATGAACACGAATTGGTGTTTGTGGAGGGCCGCTGGATGATCGCGGGCAAGGTCATTCGCCTGATGAATGACGTCATTCCCACCTTACTCGATATTTACAGCATCTGACGGAGCCGTGATGACCCAATTTCCCCAAACTGTCGCAATCATTGGCGCGGGCGCGATGGGCTGTCTGTTCGCCGCGCGCATGGCCGAGGCGGGGGCGCGGGTGACGCTGATCGATGTTGATACCGCGCGGCTTGATGGGATTGCCCGCGATGGTATTCGCCTGACCGATGACCGTGGAACCCGCGATGTTGCTGTTGGCGCTGCGCTGGCAAAGGACGTCATACAGGCGCCGGATCTCGCGCTGTTGTTCACCAAGAGCAACCACAGCGCGGCGGCCATTGCTTCGCTCGCGCATTGGCAAGGGCAAAGTCCGTTGCTGATGACCTTGCAAAACGGGATCGGCAATGCGGAACGTCTGGCCGAAGTTTTCGGGGCGGACCATGTGTTGCAGGGAACCGCGCATGTTCCGGCCGATTTCCTGCCGCCCAACGGTGTGGTGACACATGGGTTTGGACATATCCACTTTGGCGGCCTGACGGCGCAGGCCCATGCGGCGGCGTCCGGCATTCGCGACTTGCTGGAACGGGCCGGATTTGAGGCGGTTCTGGCGCATGATGTCGAGCGGGTTGTCTGGGAAAAAGTCGCTTTCAATGCCGCGCTCAATGCCACATCAATGATTTGCGAGGCCACCAACGGTCAGATCGACAACCCTTCTGGTCGGCGGATCGCCGGGGCGGTGGTGCATGAGACGGTCGCTGTTGCAAAGGCGCGGGGCCTGATACTGGATGCCGATGTCATAATGGCTACGGTCAGCGCCGCGCTGGTCGACCATCGCCACCACAAGCCCTCGATGCTTCAGGACCGCGAACATGGCCGCGCGACCGAGATAGAGGCGATCAATGGCGCGATCCTGCGTGAGGGCGAAAGGTTGGGCGTGCCAACCCCGGTTTGCGCGACCTTGGCCGATCTTGTGCGGCTGATCGAACAAAAGAGCGCTGTTTAGAGCGTTTTCCGATCATTCGGGATCGAAAAACGCGACTAGCCCGCGCGGCGCTTGAGCGTCGCTTTTCCGTTCGCGTCAGCTTGAACGGAAATCGCTCTAGGGTGTGAACTGTTCCTGTTTTCCCGGCGGCTGGGATGTGTGAGAGGGAGCTTTTGTCATGAGCAAGACCCATAAGCGGCATTGATGGGTGTCGATGGTTTAAACGATACTGCAATGACATCTTGCTCTGCTAGTATGCGGCAAAGCGATAAGCATAAGCCAAGCCCCCAAATTTCGCCGCGTTCAGGCAAGGGGGGCTTAATTTTGCCGGGACGGGATGGATGGCGCAAGATTGCCTTACAAATTGCGGGCATAGCAGACTTGGCAGAGCGGTCATCAAACGCCGTGAGGAGTTGGTTGTTGACCTGCACTGCCACCTTAATGTGGCCGCCGCCGAACAATATGTTCGCAAGGAGGTTCCCGATGCCCCGGATCCACTGACATTTGTGTCTGCGGCATCGCGGGCAACCAACGCCAAATTGTTTGCCGAAATCGGCGCAAAATTGAACGGCATCAACGAACGCTTGCTGGACATGGACCGTTTAGGGGTCGATGTGCAGGCCATCAGCCCATCGCCGGGGCAATATTACTATTTCGCCCCCCCGGAAGTAGGGCGTCAGGCCGCGCAATTGGTCAATGACCGGATGGCGCAGGCCGTGGCCGAGCAGCCCGATCGGCTGGTGGGCATGGGGACCGTGCCCCTGCAAAACACCGATATGGCGATTGCCGAAATGCGACGCTGTGTTTCGGACCTTGGGCTTCGTGGTGTAGAGATCGGTTCGAATGTCGCCGGTCGCGAACTGGCCGGTAACGATCTGCGCCCCTTCTTTGCAGCGGCAGAGGAACTGGGCGTATTGGTGTTTCTGCATCCGCTTGGCTTCACGCATGGCGAGCGGTTGAAAGAATATTACCTCGACAACATTATCGGCAACCCGCTGGAATCCAGCATTGCGCTCAGCCACCTGATCTTTGCGGGCATATTGGACGCCTATCCGCGCCTCAAGCTGTGCGTGGCGCATGGCGGGGGTTTCTTGTCGGGCTATTGGGGGCGTATGGATCATGCATGGCGCGTGCGCCCGGAATGCCAAATCCATGCACGTCGCCCACCGTCAGACTATCTGCGCCAGATCTGGCTCGACACGCTGGTGTTCGACCGCAAACAACTCGACGCCTTGATCGATAGCCATGGGGCTGATCGGCTGTGCATGGGAACCGATTATCCCTTCGACATGGCAGAACCCGATCCGGTGGGGTTCCACAGCCACCTTGCCCCTGATGTGCGGGCCAAAATCCTTGGCCTGAACGCGGCCGAACTGTTGGGGCTGGAAGTGCGCAGTCTGACCGATCAAAGCGAAACATAGCGCGGCCGGGCGCAAGCCGTTGACGGGACATGCGCATGACTTGTGTTAAAAAGCCGAATGCGATTCGATAAACTTGACCTCAACCTGCTCGTCGCGCTCGACGCGTTGATCAGCGAGCAGAGCGTGACCGAGGCTTCACGGCGCCTCTACCTCAGCCAACCGGCCGTGACATCGGCGCTGAACCGCCTGCGGCAGTATTTTGGGGATGACCTGCTGGTGCTGGAAGGGCGCCAGATGCGTCTTACCTATAAGGCGGAAGAATTGGCTGCGCCCGTGCGGCAGGCTCTGGAGCTGATCCGAAGCGAAATCACGCAGCCCGGTCAATTCGATCCAAAGGAATCGTCACGTAAATTCGTGATCATCGCCTCGGATTACATTCACACGATCCTGCTTGCCGAGGTGATTGCCACTATCGCGCGTGAAGCGCCCAAAGTGATGATCGAAATCATCCGGCCCAGCACCGATGCCACCGAGCGGTTCGAGCGAGCCGAGGCTGATTTGATGCTGACCGTTGAGCCTTTCTCGCTGGCCCAGCATCCCAGCGTTCCGCTCTTTCAGGACGAACACGTGCTGATCTCATGGGTGGGATCGGGCCATGGCGATGTCATTTCATCCGAACAATTCCTGGCCGCAGGCCATGTCGCGGCGTCCTTTGGGCGCGACAGGCGGCCCGCGCTATCCGAACTCTCGCTTGAAAAATTCCGCGAACAGCGCCGGATCGAACTGGTCGTGCCCAGTTTTTCCGCGCTGGCCCAATCCGTGGTGGGGACCGAGCGGCTGGCCACCATGCATAGTAAACTGGCCCAGCATTTTCTGCCCTTCTACCCGATCCGCATGCACACATTGCCTGTGCCCATTCCACCCATCCAGCAGGTCGTGCATTGGCATAGGCTTAGAAACCGGGACGCCGGGATGCAGTGGTTGAAAGACCTGATCGTCGCACGCAGCGCGGCCAAATTCGGCCAACCCATAAATAGCGCAGATAGATAGGGCGCAGCCTTTCGATTAGACGGATGAGAGCGCCGCTGCCATTGTTTCTTCCATCGGGAGAACAGATATGGCGATCAAAGGCCTCCATCACATTCATCTTGCTGTTCAGGATTTACCGGGCGGCGTTGCTTTTGCACAGGATTTCGGACTTCATATTGCCGATGTCCTGGGCGCTCGCACTTACCTGCGCGGTCTTGGACGTCATCCCTACCTTGTCGTGCTGGAACAAGCGGCCCAATCGGATTTCCGCGGTCTTTCGTTTGAAGCCGACAGCCGGGCCGATCTCGACAGAGCCATTGCCCGGCATGGCGCGGGCGCGATCCGCGAACTGGACGGCCCGGGGGGCGGCATTGCGGTGGATCTGCGCGATCCCAACGGCTTTGCCATTTCGCTCGTCCATGGTGTGGCCGATCGCACGCCTGATCCGTTGCCTCCGTCGCTTTTGCTCAATCAAGGGTATGAAAAGCCGCGCATCGGCAACGCTCAGGAAAAGTCGCCGCTGGGGCCGCCGCCGGTCATCCGTCTGGGCCATGTGGGCATCTATGTTCAGGACTGGAAAGCCGCCGACGCATGGTATCGCGACGTTCTTGGCCTGATCCCCAGCGATCTGATCCACGTGGGCGACGAGAACGTCAAGGTCGGCGGCTTCTATCGCCTTGATCGCGGCGATGAATTTGTCGACCACCATGTCGTTGGCATGTTCGGCCTGCCCGGCAAGCAAGGGCTGCACCACCTGTCATTGGAAGTGCCCAATTCCGAGGCGCAATTCATGGCGCACCGTTGGTTGGCCCAGCGCCAGCGCAACGAGGTCTGGGGCGTAGGCCGCCACCCGTTGGGCAGCCATGTCTTCGACGTTTGGAAAGACCCCAACGGCTTTCGTTACGAAACCTTCTCCGACACCGATTTGCTGAATGCCTCAGCGCCTGCGGGCCTGCACGCCATTCAGCAGATGGAAATGGACCTATGGAGTGACCGCGATGTCCAAATCTACTTTGCATGACCTCAAGCCGAAGCCGGCGCCCCAGCCCGAAGGCATCCATGAAGCCACAGGCCTGATCAAGGGCAGTTTTGGCATCGGTACTTACCGCGCCCATGGCAAAGTGTTCCCCGGTCTGGTTCAGGCCGACGGCGGGGTCCACGACCTTTCCTTGCACTATGCCGACACGCTGGCGCTGTTCGAGGATTGGGACCGCGCGCTCGATCTGCTGGCCGATATTGCGGCCAAGGATGCCGGGACCGACCTGCGCTTTGCCGATGTCGAATGCCTGCCCCCGGTCTCGCGCCCCAACATGCTGTGCGCCGGGTCCAACTATCGCCAACATGTCGCCGAGATGATGACCTATAACAAGTTCAATCAGGACAAGCGCTTGCCCGGCGAAAGCGATGAAAGCTTCTTCCTGCGCAATCTGGAGGAAGTCGATCGCCGCGCCCGCGAAGGCATGCCCTTCTTCTGGACCGGGCTGCACAGTTCGCTGTGCGGCGCGAATGACGAGATCCCGCTGCCGCTGGTGGGCGAACACCCCGATTGGGAACTGGAATTTGCCGCCGTTGTCGCCCGCACCGGCCGTTATATCCGCCCCGATGATGCGGGCGATCTGATCGCGGGCTATGTGATGGTCAACGATCTGGGCACCGTGGACGAATTCCGCCGCGCCGACGTGCGCTGGGGCCATGATTGGGTCAGCAAGCACCAGCCCAACTTCAAACCCGCCGGGCCCTTCATCGTGCCCAAGCAGTTCGTGGACCGCTCCAAGGTCCAGATCCGCATGAAGCTGAATGGCCAAATCATGCAGGATTGGCCGATCAGCGACATGATCTTCGAGCCTGAACAGATCTTGTCTTATGCATCGGAACGTATCCGCCTGATGCCGGGCGATTTCCTGCTGACCGGCTCGCCTCCGGGCAATGGCGCGATGCACAACAACCGCTGGATGCGTCCGGGCGATGTGCTGGAAAGCGAGATTACCTATCTGGGCCGTCAGACCAACAAAGTGGTGGCCGAAGAAACGCAGGGCAAGCCGACCTATGGCCCCTTCATCACGGAATGGACGACGTGACCGGCGCCATCCTGCCAGAAGCTGAGCCGACTTTGTCGGCTCAGCAATATACAAAAACCGCCGCGCTGCTGCATTGGATCATCGCGGCGCTGATATTGGCCAATCTGGTCCTGGGTTTCATGTGTGGCTGGCTGGAATTGGCGTTTGAAGACACAATCATGAACCTGCACAAGGTTATCGGACTGCTGGTTCTGGCGTTAAGCTTTCTCCGGCTGGCATGGCGACTGAGCCATCGCCCGCCCGAACCGGTCAATACCGCGGCGTTGCAGCGCAGGGCCGCCGGGGCGGTCCACTTTGCGCTCTATGCCTTGATGTTGGTCCTGCCGTTTTCGGGATGGTTGGTGACATCCAGCTTTCCCAAGCGGCATCCCATCAGCGTCGGCCTTTTCGACCTGCCGTTCCTGCCCGTCGGCCCCAGCCTTGCGCGCGCCATGTTTGCCCATGGTGTTCACGAGGCGCTCTCGTTGGTCATGCTGGGCTTGGTGATGGGCCACATTATGGCGGCGCTCTATCACCAATTGGTTCTGCGCGACGGGCTGATTGCCCGCATGCGCTTGGGGAACGATGGCTGAGTGCATCCACCTATCCACGCCATCTATAAATGGGCTCTATGTTATCGATTTGACTGAAAGCGGCATCGGCCGATTAAATAGACCTGCAAAAAACGAACCGAAATGATCGGCGCAAAACCCGTTGGGAGGGAACAATGAAAGCATTATTACTGGTATCGACCGGTTTGGCATGCGCACTGTCGCTTGGCATGCCCGCTTTGGCCCAAGACAGCAAGGCCAATGCAACGCCAGCCAGAGATGGGCTGGCCGAAATCGTCGTGACGGCGCAGCATCGCTCGGAATCCTCGCAAAGGGCTGCGGTTCCGCTGGATGTGGTTTCAACCGCCAAGCTGCTGAATGCGGGCGTAACGTCAAGCACCGCGCTCAATGCGGCCGTGCCCTCGCTGTACGTCAGCCGGGGCGGCGGCGCGAACACCAGCTATTTCATTCGCGGCGTGGGCGATTTCACCAACAATGGCTATACCGATCCGGCCATCGCCTTCAACGTGGACGGCGTCTATTATGGCCGCCCCGGATCGACCATCGGCGCTTTTTACGATCTGGACCGGATCGAAGTTCTCAAAGGGCCGCAGGGCACCCTCTATGGCCGCAATGCCACCGGCGGCGCGATCAACGTGCTGACGGCCAAGCCGATATTGGGCAAATGGGCGGGGCGGGTTGCGTTGGGCTATGGCAATTACAACGCCATTGACGGCGAAGCCTTCATCAACGCGCCGCTGGGCGAAAACGCGGCGCTGCGCATCAGCGGCAAGGTGCTCGACCGTGACGGTTATTACAGCGACGGCACATCCGATGAAAAAGGACACGCCGTGCGGGCACAGGTTCTGGCCAACCTGTCCAGCAATCTGACGGTCCGGATTATCGGCGATTATTCCCATATCGGCGGCATGGGGCCGGGCGCTACCTTTACCCACAGCATCAGGGCAACGCCCGGGTCTGCGGCCACGGCCACGTCGCCGGCCAATTACACGATCACGCCCACCGGCCTTGATCCCCGCTCCGGCCTGCTCTCGCCCAGCAATGCTGCGTTCTTCTCGAACGTGTTCATTGGCGGGCCGGGCATCAACCCCGCGCCTCTGAACAGACCGTTTGTCCAAAATGACTATTACGGCATCAGCGGCGAGTTGACATGGCGCACCGGCCTTGGCGATCTCACCGTCATTCCCGCCTATCGCAATTCCAGAGTGCGCAGTCTGTTCAACGGTCCCGCCTTTCGCGGCGGCCTGGTCCATGAAGATTCCGATCAATTCACGTTGGAAGCGCGCATCGCGGGCAAGCGGATCGGACCGGTCGATTGGCAGATCGGCGGGTTTTATTTTGACGAACACGTCAACGGTTCGCAGGTATTCAGCCAATATACCGTCAATTCGTTCCAGATTTTTCGGGCCAACAACAAATCCAGCGCCGCCTATGGCCGACTGACCCTGCATGCCAGTGATCGCCTGCGGCTGGTCGGCGGGATCCGCTTTACCAACGATGACAAGACTTTTGCGGGCGACGGCAAGAACCTGATCCAGATCTGCTCGACCCAGCCTTCGACCACATGCCTTGGCGGCCCGTCGGTTCCCGTTGCGCTGACCTATGCAGACCTCTCACGGATGATAACGCTGCCCACTTTGCCCGGACCGGCTAACGGGGTGGCGTTTGGGTCCACGGGCAATCGGCTTTTCTATACGCCGGTGGTCAACAATCAGAAGCTGAACCGTAACCGGACCACTTGGCGCGGCGCGGTGGAATTCGATGTTGCCCCGCGCTCGTTGCTTTATGCCAGCTATGAAACCGGCTTCCGTTCGGGCGGCTTCAACTTTGCGCTGGGCCGCGAAACCTATGAGCCGGAATATATCACCGCGTGGACGTTGGGCATGAAGAACCGCCTGTTTGACAACCGGCTTCAACTCAACCTCGAGTTGTTCCGCTGGAATTACACGAATCAGCAAGTGGCCCATTTTGGCCTCGATTCCACCGGCGGCAATTCGTTCTTCACCGAAAATATCGGCAAATCCCGCATTCAGGGTGTCGATGTGGATGTTCAGTTCAAGGCCGCCGCCAACACGCTTTTGCGCGGGTCGGTGCAGATCCTCGATAACAAGCTGACCAGCTTTACCTACAATACACAGCGCAACGCCACCAACAACGCGCTGCCCCCGGTTGTGGGCTGTGCCACATCGCCGGGCACCGCGCCGATCCCCGGATCGACCACAGGCGCCACAAGCACGGTTTGGGTCGTAAACTGTTCGGGCAATCCGGGGTTCAATTCGCCCAAACTGGCGTTTAACGTCGGTATAGAACAGACCTTCCCAATTGGCGCCTATGATGTGGTCGCCACCGTTGATGGCCGTTATCGGTCGAACCGGGTCACGTCGTTCGAATATCTGGCCTTTGAAAACTCAGGCGCCGATTTCACGGCGGATGCCTCGCTGCGGTTTGCGCCGCGCGAGGGCAGGTGGTCCATCACGGCCTATATGCAAAATATCGGCAATCGCCTGATCCCGACATTGTCTCAGTTTGCAGGGACAACCGGCAATGTCGTCGTGACCAGCTATGGCGCGCCGCGCACCTATGGCTTGAGGGCAGGCTACTCGTTCTGAACGAGCAATCGCGGCCACTTGGGGTGGCAGGTATTCCGAGGCCCGGCGCGCACATCGCCGCCGGGCCTCGGATCAAATGGCTTTGCCTAATGTTGCGAACCAGATTACGTGCTTGGCGCCCTTGCCGTTGCCGTGCTTGTCATAGCGGGCAAAGACCGTAACCTCGTCCACCGTAAAACCGGCGGCCTTGAGGCGTCGCGTAAAGGCTTCGTCACGCGCCGCAGACCAGATGGCCAGCACGCCGCCGGGCCGCAAAGCCCGGCCCGCCGTGCGTAAGCCCGCGCTGGCATAGAGCCGATTATTGCCCGCGCGCACCAATCCGTCGGGTCCATTATCAACGTCGAGCAGAATGGCATCAAACCCGCCCGGCGAGTTGGCGATGACATCGACAACATCGCCCTGCATGATTTCAACGCGTCGATCATCCAGACATCCGGCCGCCACCTCGGCCATCGGCCCGCGCGCCCAGGCAAGGATCTCGGGCACGATTTCCGCCACAGTGACCCGCGCGTCATCAGGCAGTTTGGCCAGCGCGGCACGCAAAGTGAAGCCCATTCCATAGCCGCCGATCAACATGCGCGGCCGCGCCGCACCGGCGATGCGCGTACAGGACATGACGGCCAACGCCTCTTCGGAGCCGCGCATCCGCGTGCTCATCAATTCGTTGCCGCCCAGCACGATCATGAAATCGCCGCCATGACGAAAAAGGCGTAATTCCTCGCCATCGGGCACCTGTGCCGTGCCAATCAACTCACGCGTAATCATACCGGTTCTCCTGCCGGCTGCCCGGTCGCTGCGTCCTTTGGCCAAGGTCAATGGAAATTACAATCGTCCAGTCAGTCGATGGATCGCACAGCTTTGCCTGTTTGGGGCCGTCACACAGGCAAGGCGGCGACTTCCTCAAGGCAGGCTGTTTGTCTGACGCAGCGCTTCGCCAAGGACGATGGCCGCGGTGGTGGCAAGGTTCATCGAGCGCACCTCTGGCCGCATGGGGATGCGTATGCGGGCGTGACAGATGTCGGCCACTTCGGCCGGAACGCCTGCGCTTTCCTTGCCAAACAACAGAACGTCATCGGCCATGAATTGGAAATCATAGGCAGAGGCAGAGCTTTTGGTGCTGAGCAGGACGAGGCGGCTGTTGCCTACCGTGGGCAGGAAGGTCTCGAAACTGGCATGGCGGACAAAGGTGACATGGTCGATGTAATCCATCGCCGCGCGGCGCACGCGCCGGTCGTCCCAGGCAAAGCCCATGGGTTCGATCAGATCGATCTGCGCGCCAAAGCACGCGCCAAGGCGCAGGATGGCGCCGACATTTCCCGCAATTTCCGGTTCGAACAGAGCAATACGCATGGCGCTTCCTTGGCCTTGGCCGGGCGGTCAGGCAAGATGGGATGCGGCATTTATTCACCATCGGGCGGCAGGATTTTGCAGGCCGACGCCGGAATCAAGCACATTGTTAACTGTCCTTCTATATCGATTGTCATCGATGAATGATGACCGATCTTCTTCCTTTGGATTGCCCTATGGCCTTGGTCGCGCGCTTTGGGCGGGGCTGGCCTATTTCTGTCTGGCGGCCATCACCATTGCCCTGACCAGCGATGGGCGCAATCATACGACGATCTGGGTGGCGGATCCGGTTATCCTTGCGCTTTTGCTGCATTTACCGCGGGCGCAATGGAAGCCGGTGCTGATTGCAGGCCTGATCGCCAATCATCTGGCCAATGACGTGATGCGTGGGTTTGAATGGGGCCATATCCTGTACGGCGTCATCAATATGGGGCAGGTATGGGTCGCGGCCACCTGTCTGCGCCCCAGACTCACAACGCCCAGCCTGTTGTCGGATGCGCGCTCGCTGGGTGATTTCGTGCTGTGGGCGGGGGTGATTACGCCCGCGGTCGGGGGCGTTTTGGGGTCATTGGTGACCTTGGCGATCTATCAACAACCCTTTGTTCCATCCTTTGTTCGCTGGTTTTTCAGCAACGGGCTGGGCTTTCTGGTGGCGACGCCCTTTTTCAAATCGATCTGGGATGGGTCCTATGTCGAATGCTATCGCATAAAAACCGCGAATGAGCGGATGCGGATGATGGGCTTGCTGGCCGGATATACGGTGTTGTTAGCCCTCGTCTTTATGCAAACGGCGATGCCTTTGCTGTTCCTGCCGGTCAATGCGCTGGTCTTGCTGACCTTCCCCTTGGGTCGCCAGGGGTCAAGGTCGCGATTGTCATTACCGCGCTTGTCGGCGCACTGGCCACCATGGAGGGGCATGGTCCGATTTCCTTGATGCATGGCGATCTTCTGGCCAAGTCTGTCTTCTTTCAATTCTATCTGATCATGACGTTGGCCACGTGTTTCACGGTGGCGGCGATCATTGCCTCGCGCGCGGAATTTTCGGCCAAGCTCAAGGATCGGGAAAATTCCATCCAGATGATTCTGGCCAACAGCCCCGATGCGGTTCTGGGTTTTGATGCCGAAGGTCGCTGCATTTTTGCCGGTGGTCCGACGACGGCGCTGCTGGGTGAGGATTCGGAAAAGCTGACGGGGCGGTCGCTGTGGCAATTGGCCGAAAAATGGCCCGATCTGGCCCCGTTCCTGCAGCGCAGGGAAACAGTGGTCGAATTGCAATCCCCACAGGGGCTTTGCGTCGAAGCCTCCTTTACCCCGCTTGATCAAAATGCGGGCGGATCCGGGGCGGTGGTGACGTTCCACAATATCACCGTGCGGGCGCTGCGCGAACGTGAACTGGAAAAGAAGGCCTATACCGATGACCTGACCCAGGTTCTCAACCGCGCCGGTTTCCACCACAGCGTTCAGGAAGCGATCCTTGAGGGACGCAAATGCACGCTGGCGCTGATCGATGTCGATCATTTCAAATCGATCAACGACCGCTTTGGCCATAACAGGGGCGATGAGGTTCTGGCCAAGATTGGCGAGTGCCTGCGCGTTGAGACGCGATTGACCGACGTTGTCGGGCGTATCGGCGGCGATGAATTCGCGGTTCTGTTCAACACGGATGCGCAAACCGCCGAAAAAGTGTGCAACCGCATTCTGGATAAATGCGGCATTCTGACGGCCTCGGTGCGCGACGGCCAGATGATGCACGTGACGCTCAGTTGTGGCCTTGCCGAAATGGTGCCGGGCTGGACCAAGGCTCAACTTTTCCGCAATGCCGATGAAGCGCTGTATGAGGTCAAGGGCGCGGGGCGCAACGCGGTACGCCTGCGAGCGTGAAGTATTCAACATGCGCCGCAAGGCCATGGGCGACGACATAGTCGTGGTTGCCATCACGCATGTTCAAATCCGGCATGATGTGGCTACTTGGGGATAGTCTATAGTTAGACTTGCCTTGATGGACCTATTGGCACTAGGCGCCCGTCAAGTGGATCGCGGCAACGCCGATCGCAGCCAGACAAAGGGATCAGCATGTTCAGTTTCTTGAAGCGTTTTTTCGGCAAAGTGGTGCAGTGGGCGCAAGCTCCGGCCATTGACGCGCCTGAAACGACACAGGATGACGTGCAGAGCGAAGGTTCGCGGATCGATACGCTGCGCCGCGCTTCGGTCCTTGCCGAAAGCCAGCCGGTTGAGTTTGCGCAGTTTCAGCCCGAACCGGCTGTGATTGAGCCATATATTCCGGGGCCGGGCGCTCATACGGAAGCCCCGCAGCCCACGATTTCGGACGATTTCCTGCGCGGTTCGGTCTTTGACGATGATGACGAAGAAGAAGAACTGCCCGGCGACAAGGCCAATCTGGGCATGGTGCCCAGCATCGGCAATCCCTATGCCTATATGATCGGTCTGGTTGATGAACAATATCATGCCGAAGCGGTCCATGACCTGCGCGAAGGCACGGTGGTGACGCTGGAGCTTGAACCGGGCAATCCCCATGATCCCGCCGCCATTGCCGCGGTTGACCCCTATGGCCGCGTGATCGGTTATGTCAGCCGCGACAGTTGGCTGCGTGAGGCGGTCTATGGCGGCGGTTCGGGCTTTTCGGCCAAGGTCCTTGCGGTGGAAGAAGGCAGCCGTGGCTTTGCCGAAGTGGTGCTGGAGGTTGAGCCCAGCGAACAGCCCTTGCTGGAACGCGCATACGAAGGTTGAGCATATAGGCCCCCGGCGCGACGGGGGCCATTGTATGCGTCATGCGGGGCAAACCGGCACATCTTTGAGCGCATCGGTAAAGCGCTTGAGCCACCACATGACGTCTTCCTGTTCCACGCCCGCCATCAGGCGTTCCCAGCGCTGAATCCTCTCGGCCAGAGGCATGGTCAGCGCGCGGCCCAGAGCGTCGGAAATTTCCTCGGCGCTGTGGGGGTTGACCAGAATGGCGTCGGTCATCTGTTCGGCCGCCCCGGCAAAGCGGGACAGGATCAGGACACCCGGATCGGCGGGGTTTTGTGCGGCCACATATTCCTTGGCCACCAAATTCATGCCGTCGCGCAGAGGCGTGACCAGACCCACCCTGCTGGCGCGATAGACACCGGCCAGCATGTCGCGCGGATAGCTTTGATTGACATAGCGGATCGGCACCCAATCGAGCGCGGCATGGGCGCCATTGATCTTGCCCGCCAGACTTTCCAGCGAACTGCGTATGCGCATATAGCTTTCCACCGCGCCGCGTGATGGCGGAGCGATCTGGAGCAGGACGACATTCTTGCGCTCGTCGGGATGTTCGGTGAGGAAGCGTTCATAGCCGAGGAAGCGTTCTTCCAACCCCTTGGAATAATCGAGCCGATCAACACCCACGATCAGATTGCGTCCGACCGCGCTTTCACGCACCCGTTCAAAAGTTTCCCGCGCCTTTTCACTGGCGGCCAGTTCGGCAAATTCATTGGCATCAATGCCCACCGGACAGACGATCAACCGAACCCGGCGCCCGTTGAGCGAGAGAACCTTGTTCTCATCCACGACCCCGCCCAATTCCTCCCGCGCATAATCGCAGAAGGATTCCAGCCATTCATTCGTGTGAAAACCGATCAGGTCATATTCCAGCAAGCCTTCGACCAGTTGCCGCGCTTCGGGCAGGGTGGAGAGCAGGCGGCGCGCAGGCCATGGAATATGCAGGAAAAAGCCGATGCGATTGGCCACACCCCGCTTGCGCAATTCCTTGCCCAGCGGGAACATGTGGTAATCCTGAACCCAGACAATGTCCTCATCCTCGATCAGGGGGCGGACGGTGTCGGCGAAACGTTCATTGGCCCGTTGATAACCACCGGCAAAACTGCGCTCATATTCGGCCAGATCGATGCGGTAATGGCACAGTGGCCAAAGCGTGCGATTGGCATAGCCGTTGTAATATTCGTCAATATCCTGTTCTTCCAGATCGATCGTGGCGGTGGTGACGCCATCGACCCGCTGGAAATTGATATGGCCGGTGAATTCGGGCGTTTCCTGACCCGACCACCCGAACCATATGCCCCCATGTTCGCGCAGGGCCGCCGAAAGCGCGACGGCCAGGCCGCCTTGATTGCCCCCGCCGGGACTGACGCGGTTGGAAATGACGATCAATCGGCTCATCGGACACTGTTCCATGGTTTGCTCAACAGGACGGCACAGTTGATCAAGCCGACAAGCGAGTAGGTTTGCGGGTAATTGCCCCAAAGTTCGCCGGTGACGGGATCAATGTCTTCGGACAGCAGACCGGCCGGATTACAGCGGCTCAGCATTTCCTCGTAAAGGGCGCGGGCCTCGGCGCTGCGTCCGGTCAGATGCAGCGCCTCGATCAGCCAGAAGGTGCAGACGTTGAACGCCGTTTCGGGCAATCCGAAATCATCCTCCGTCGCATAGCGCAGCATATGCGATCCGCGCCGAAGCCCCGTTTCAATCGCGGCCAAGGTCGAAACAAAGCGCGGATCATCGGGGGCCAGAAAACGCAGGTCGAGCAACTGGATCACACTGGCATCCAGATCATCGCCCGAAAATGTGGCGGACATGCGCTGTGTTTCGGGGCGCCATGCGGATTCTTCGATCCGGTTGCGGATGTGGGCGGCGCGTTCGTTCCAATGGGTTGCGCTGGCCTCCAGCCCCAATGCGGCGGCGGCATTGCCCAGACGGTCGCACGCGGCCCAGCACATGGCCGCGCTATACGTATGGACCGATTGGCGGGTGCGCAATTCCCAAAGGCCCGCGTCGGGTTTGTCGAACAATTCCCACGCACGTTCGCCGATTTTTTCCAGCGCTTCGAAATCGGCCACGCCGGATTGGCGCAACAGGCGTTGATCGAAAAAGGCTTGCGTGCTGGACAGGATGATCTGGCCATAGGCGTCGTGCTGGCGCTGGATATAGGCGGCATTGCCCGCACGCACCGGCCCCATGCCGCGATAGCCGCCCAGCTTGTCGGCAAAGCCTTCCTCCAGCCGCGCTTCGCCCAGAACGCTGTAGAGCGGTTGGACATCGCCGCCCTTGGTCGCGTCCACAATGTTGCGCAGATAGGTGAGATAGGATTCCAGCACATCCAGCGCACCAAGCCGGTTGAGCGCCTGAACCGTATAATAGGCGTCGCGGATCCAGCAGTAGCGATAGTCCCAATTACGCTGTGACCCGGCATGTTCGGGGATCGATGTGGTCAACGCGGCAACGATCGCGCCCGTTTCC
The DNA here is from genome assembly GCF_057401885.1 of Novosphingobium sp. 550D. Taxonomy (NCBI): domain Bacteria; kingdom Pseudomonadati; phylum Pseudomonadota; class Alphaproteobacteria; order Sphingomonadales; family Sphingomonadaceae; genus Novosphingobium; species Novosphingobium sp. 550D. Next base: position 2,223,097 of record NZ_CM171613.1, read on the forward strand.
TCATGCTGGCACAGTTTCAACGTGATGGCCGAACGGATCACCACATTCTGCCATTCCAGAGGGATGGCCAGACCGCGTACCCATTTGCGCCATTCATCCTTTGTCGCGGCCAGCATTTCATCCAGCGTGGCCGGTATCTCGCCCGAAAAGCTTTCATCCGGGCCAAGGAAGAAATGGAGGGGATGTTCAAGGCGGAACGTCAATTCCTGGGCCACCAGACCAACCGGCGCGGTCGTGCTGAGGCGCAGCGTCGTCGCTTCGGTGGGATAGCGGATATGGTTGGACCCGCCAATGCGGGCCTGTGACGGGCAGCCCCAATCGCCGGTCGGGCGAAGGCGCACCGTGATCCGGGGCGAGCCGGACACAGGCCGCACGATCCGGGCAAAGGCGCCGGGGCGATAGCTGCGCCCCAGTCGGCGGAAATAGGGGCAGAAATCGGTAATCTCGATCTCACCCCCATGCTCGTCGCGGTGGCGAGTGATCAGGATGGGCGTGTTGCGCACATATTCCTGCGTGGTTTCAACACAGCCTTCCAGATCGATGGCCCAGAAGCCGGTATCGGGTTCCTCGCCCCCAATCAGTGAGGAAAAGACCGGATCGCCATCGACCCGCGGCACACAGCCCCAGACGAAGCGCCCCGCCGTGTCGATCAGCGCGGAAACCTGACAATTGCCGATGGGCCAGAGGTCGAGGGTCTGGGTCACGCTACAGCCTCCTGCAACCATGCCTTCAGCGCATCGGGCGAGGGCAGGCCATATTGCGCGGCGGTGCTGCGATGCGGCCCGATCAGAATGCCGTAACCGCCCAGCGCGCGAACCGCGCCGAACCCGGGTTCATCGGTCAGATCGTCGCCGGCAAAGACCGGCGTCGTGCCCTGCATCATCGGGCGATCCATCAGGCGGGTGATCGCGCTGCCTTTGTTGCCGCCGGCGATGCGCAATTCGACCATCATTTTGCCATGCTGGACCATCAGGCCGAATTCTGTGGCCAAGTCCTCGGTCAGAGCATGAGCCGCGCCTTCGGCCTGCGGCATCAGGCGGTAATGCAGGCCGACGCCGAAACTCTTTTCCTCTATCAGAACCTGCGGATAGGCTTCCACGAACAGTTTCATGCGTTCGGCGGCCAGATCGAGTTCATGGGGGCGGTTGGGGCGGGCAGAAATGCCATGCCATCGGTGTTCACAACCATGGCTGCCGGAAAGGGCCAGTTCGGCCGCCATGGGGCCGATGATGCGGTCGATCTGCTCAATAGAGCGGCCCGATATGATGGCGAGGCGACCATGCAATTTTTGAGAAAGCTTTTGCAAAAGCTCTAATAGATATTCATCTGCCCGAACAGATTCCGGATCATCGACCAGGTCGAGCAAAGTACCATCGAGATCCAGAAAAAGTGTAGCTTCGTCCAGAAGGTCGGCTGGCGGGGGGGACAGCTTGTCTTGTACGCTAGCGATTATTCTTCTCCGGCTGAGGGCGAAAGAGTCGGGAGGCGACATCTTTTGCCAAAGGCGATGCTGGGTGTTGCAACTGCCTGCGGATAGGAAATGCGACGAACCGTTGAATGTTCCCGCCCGTCGCCCTTTGCGACGATGGGGTGAGCCTTGGGCGCGATCAACCGAGCCCACAAGAAAAGCGCCCCGCACAAGGCGAGGCGCTTTCCTGTTTCAGCTATGCCTATCCGATTACCAGTTCAGGCTCAGCTTGGCATAGAGATAGCGGCCGTTGAAACCCCAGGGCGAGTAATACGGGAACGCAACCGCGCCATTGGTGGCCAGCAGGTTGGCCGGGGTCTGCTTGGGATAGATGTCGAACACATTGTTCGCACCCACCGACAGGCTGGCCATCGGCAGAACCTTGTAGCGCGCTTCCAGATCGATGATCGTCTTGCGCCCCGTGCTCAGATCGCCAGCCGCCGTCGAGGAAGGCTGGATCACATTGCCATAATAGGACGCACGGGCCGTCGCGCCCAGCTTGTCAAACGACCAGTCGACGCTGCCGACCAGCTTTTCGCCCGGCGTGCCATCGGTGATGGTCAGGATACGCTGACGCGCAAACAGAGTGGAAAGCGACGAGGTGGGATAGCTGTCAACGGTGATCTTGTTGATGTTGGCCGCCGCCGTCAGGTCAAACGTGCCCACCGATGCGGTGCGCAGCTTGTAATGGCCGACGATGTCGATACCCTTGGTCGTGGTGTGCAGACCATTGATAAAGAAGCGGGCCGCCGACACGCCATAGGTTGCCTGATCAGCGCTCGACAGGTTGATGTTTTCCGACAGGCCCAACTGGTCGCGGATCTTGATGATATAACCGTCGATGGTCAGGTCAAAGCCGCCCTTGCGGAACACCGCGCCTGCCGAGAAGTTGGTCGACTTTTCAGGACGCAGCGCCTGACCGCCCAGCGAGCGCGCGATGTTGCTGGTCGAGGGGAAGGTGCCGGTTTCCACGATCGTCGGCACGGTCTGGCCGGGCAGCGTGGTCAGGACCGAAGCGGTCGAGGTGAAATACTGCTGTTGCAGCGAAGGCGCGCGGAAGCCCGTCGAAACCGTGCCGCGCAGCGCGAACCAGTCGGCAATATCGGCGCGGGCCGAAAGCTTGCCGGTGGCAATGTCGCCAAAATCGGAATAATGTTCGCCGCGAACCGCTGCGCCAAAGGTGAAGATGCTGGGCAGCTTGGCTTCGAGGTCCAGATAGATCGCGTTGCTGATGCGGCTGGTCTTCAGAGCATTGCCCGCCTGAAAGCCGATGAAGCCCTGCGCGCCGCTGGTCAGAACAGCACCGCCGTTGGGGCTGTTGTTGACCGGACCGCGGTTGTACGAGGTCGGCTCGCCCGCGATGATGCGATAGCCTTCGCGGCGCACTTCCACGCCCCATGCCACGTTCAGGTCCGTGCCGCCCAGCTTGTAGAGCTTGGCCAGATCCATGCCGCCCAGCGCCTGATCATAGATCATCGCGCCGTCATAAAAGCTGGTCTGCGAGGCCGCGCCATAGGTCGAGTTGAGCGAACCCTGGGTGCGATAGTCCAGACGGTTGCGGCCATAGGAAGCCTTGATCGTCGCGTTCCAGTCGCCCATCTGGCCGCGCACGCCCGCCGTCACGGTCAGGTCCTTGGACAGGACCTTGATCTGGGGCAGGAAGCCGTTGGGATAGATCGAGAGAACATTGTTCACATTGCCCGGCTCACGCGCAAAGGCCGAACTGGTGCTGTCACGGAACTGATAGCCGCCAAAGGCAAACGCGGTCCAATTGGTGTCGCCGATCGGCAGCGCGGCGTTGACGTAGCCGGTGCCCTGCAAAACCTTGGGATCGCCGATGCGCGAACGCACCACCGCCGGGGTGGCCGGGGTCAGCGCGGTCGCCGTCTGGGTGCGCGTGTCGAGGTCCGAACGGGCCGTCAGGCCGCGATCCAGATATTCGCCCGTGACGGTCAGGAAACCGCCATTGTTGCCCAGCTTGAAGCCCTGCCATGCGCCAACGGTCAGCGTGCCGCCGTCCGAGATGTGACGCGACGAACGGGCGCCGTTGAACTGCGTGTCATACTGACCATAGGAAACGGTTGCCCCGCCGCCATGGCTGGCTTCGCGCAGGCGCAGGTTCATCACGCCCGCGATGGCGTCCGAACCATACTGGGCCGAGGCGCCGTCACGCAGCACTTCGACCTGCGACAGGGCCAGGGTGGGGATGGTGTTGAGGTCGACAGCCGCCGAACCGCGACCCACCGAACCGTTGACGTTGAGCAGGGCCGAGGTGTGGCCGCGCACGCCATTGATCAGCACCAGCGTCTGGTCAGGCGAAAGACCGCGCAGCGTGGCGGGACGGATCGAGTCCGTGCCATCGGTACCGGCCGGGCGGGGGAAGTCGATCGAGGGGGCGACAGCAGCCAGCGAGGCACCCAGTTCGGTCGAGCCCTGACGCGAGAGGCTGTCGAGCGAAAGGACATCGACGGGGGCGACGGAGTCAAGCTTGGTGCGGTTCTGGGCGCGGGTACCGGTCACGACGATGTCGGTGGCGGGTTCATCGGCGGCCCATACGGGGGTGCTGACGGCCACCGCCAATGCGGAGCCGACGCCAGCCAGAAGGGCTTGGCGGAGGTTGGTCATAGAAATGTCCTCATTCACTTGGCGAAGAAATTTATGTTTTTTTCGATCGCTTGCCGGGGGGCGGCTCACGACCGGCATCTCCCCTAGACCCCATTTGTCGGGCAGGACAACCAACAAAACATGGATTGTTACCAAGGAATCGGCCTGCAAGCGGAAAAAAGCGTATAAGGTGACATTTTTGCCGCAATTTTTGTTCTTTTGGCAGAATCCGTTGCGGCTTTATGCACCAATATACGATTGCACATGAGGATAGATGCGCGACATATATGAACGGGATGACAGGTTTGTCGCACTGTTCATCCGCTCTGTTTCCGGCTTTTCACCGCGTCCCGTGTGACGGAGCGCGCCAGGCGGCTTGACAACCCAGAGCATAGACGGTCGAAACGGGGTCTTCCCTCAAGCAGGATGTCCACCATGAGCCACACCGACTTTCGTCCTGTCGTCTATCTCAAGGATCGTTGCCCATGGTCGCTTAAATTCCGTCTGTTCCTGCTGGAATCAGGTCTGCGCGATAATTTCGAATTTCGCGAATTTGCCCCCGGCGATGATCGTGAAACGGCTATCCGCGAGGAATTGGGCCAGCATTTTGAACGGCCCACATTCCCCACGGTTCAGGTCGCGCCTGGCGTCTATATGCGGGAATCGGACGATCTGATCGCCCATTACGCTACAGCAAATAATGTCAGCCTGACCGACCTGCCCACGCTGGACCAATATGTGCGCGGGCCATTGGTGACGATTGCCGAATTGCGTGCCGAGATTGCGCAATTAAAGAACTGACCGATCAACCTTGGGCCAGAAATGCCTTCAGGTCGCGCATGAAGGCGTCAAAACGATCATGGTGGGGCCAATGGCTGGCCTCATCATATTCGATCAGGCGCGCGTTGCGGAAATGATTGATGCGGCCATCCGTGACAGGATTGGGCATGAAACTCTCGCTGCCCTGAATGAACAGGATCGGGCATTCGACGGCCTGCCACAGGCTTTCGACATCAGCCTGTTGAAAATCGACGGCGGGAAAGATGTTGAGCCGGGGGTCGAATTTCCAGCTATAGCTGCCGTCCTCATTCCGGCGCAGCGCGTGATGCGTCAAGTGGCGCACCAGTACCTCGCTCAGATGGCGGTTCTTTTCCCGCATCCTTTCGCGGGCTTGCTCCTCGGTTGCATAACGGCGGACCTTGCGCAGCGGCGCGGCGCGGTGCAGGGCCACCCATTCGCGCATCCGCGCGGCAAAAGGTGTGATGGAAAGCAGCGAATTGGCTTGCTGTGGGACACTTAACCCTTCGATATTGACGAATTTGACCACCCGTTCGGGATAGATGCCGGCAAAGCGCGTGGTGATCATCGCACCCAGAGAATGGGCACAGATCGTCACTTTGTCCTGTCCCAACGCCTCGATCAGATTGGCAAAGTCAAAGATATAGGCCGCCATGTTATAGGCCGCATCGACCGACCAGGCGCTGTCGCCATGACCGCGCAGGTCGGGCGCGATGACATGCCATTCATCGGCCAATTCGCGCGCGATCCAGTCCATCGAACGGGCATGATCGAACCCGCCATGCTGAAGGATCAGCAATGGCGCGCCATGGTTGCCCCAGTCCAGATAATGCAAACGCAGGTTTTGGCTGGTGAAGAAACAGGATGTGGGTTGCCGATTATCAGTCATTGACCACCCATGGGCGAGACGGCAACCGGCGTCAACCAAGACAAAAATCGCAGATTTTCGGCCTTTTGGCCCCGTGGAACCCATTGCACGAGGGGGTGACGAAGGTTAACCTGACACTGTAACAGGGGGAAATGCGATTCCGATTCAGGCTTTGGCGGAGGCATTTCTTGCCGCGCCATTTTCGGATGATGGGTGGGACAAGGCGTTGCGGGCGCTGGCCAGCGCGACAGGATCGTCGCGCGCGCACTTGATTGCCATGAATGAGCGCCACGCCCGGTTCAACTGGATGACCGATGCGCCGCTTGAATATGGACAACTTTTCCTTGAAATCGAGGCTTATAAGCCCGAAGTCAATTACCGCATCGGCGCCATGGCCGCGCCGATGGAGGTTTCGTTTGAACGCGACTACGACCATTCTCGCCAGATAATGGGTACGAACGAGGTCTATCTGGACCATGTGCGCGAGATGGACGGCGAATTTGGATGTCAATCGGTCCTGATGCGCAATGATCAGTCCATGATCGGTCTGGCCATGTTGCATGGCCAAGCCGATGGGCTGACGACGATTGAGCAGCGTGATTTGTTTGCGCAATCCTTGCCCCATGTCCTTTCGGCGGTCAGGTTGCAAAACGCGATCGATCATCAGGGGACCGATCTGCTGTGCGGTTCGCTCGAAACGATGCGGGCGGCTGCGGTGTTGATTGATGGGGTGGGGCGGGTTTGCGCGTGTACGCAATCGGCCGAACGTACTTTGTCCGCAGGGGTGCTTCACATCGTTCACGGACAATTGCATGCGGCCTCTGCATCCTTTGACCGGCATCTTCAAAATGCCATTGGCGCGGCCATTGCCTTGCAGCCTATTCCTGCCCATGATCTTTGGGTGCCGCAGGGTTCCCCGCCTCTGTTGGTAGAGGTCAATGCCTTGCCCATGCGGCCGTGGAGTTTGGGCTTTGCCCCGGCGGCCATTGTAACTTTGCGATCGCCGGTTCGCGCTGATCAGATCGACGGCTCGGTTTTGGCCGATGCTTTGGGGCTGACGCAGGCCGAAGGGGATGTGGCGGCGATGGTTGCGTTGGGCCAAAACCGCCAGTTGATTGCCGCGGCCCGTAACACCAGTGTTCAGACAGTGACCACCCAATTGCGGTCGATTTTCCAGAAATGCGGGGTCAGGCGTGAGGCCGAACTGGTCAGCCTTGCGCTTCAGGTCGGGCAATTGGCCCGCGCCGTAAACAACGTTTGAAAACAGAGCCTTCCGCGCGGGGGCGGAAGGCTCCTCGGTCTTGGGGTTAAGCGGCGTTCTTGCCTTCGACCACGGTCAGAGCAGCCGGGCCGGCGGTGCCGATGGCGATCTTCTTGGGCTTCATCGCTTCGGGCACTTCGCGCAGCAGGTCGATCACCAGCAGGCCGTCCTCAAGGTTGGCGGCCTCGACCCGGACAAAATCGGCCAGTTCAAAGCGGCGCTCAAACCCGCGCTGGGCAATGCCCAGGTGGAGATATTCGCCTTGCGGGGCGGTGTGCTCGTCATGCTTGCGGCCCTGGATCACCAACAGGTTCTGCTGTGCGGTGATGTCGATGTCGGCGGGTTTGAACCCGGCCACGGCCAGCGTGATGCGATAGGAATCCTCGCCCTTGCGTTCGATGTTGAAGGGGGGATAATTGTCGCCCCCGCCCGCACGATTGACGTTTTCCAGCAGGTCGAACAAGCGGTCAAAGCCAACAGTGTTGCGGCGATAGGGGGTGAAATCAAAACGGGTCATATCAAAAATCCTCTTGCGTTTGAGCAATTTTCGGTTCGACGAAAGCCCTTGTCGGCGCTTTCTGATTGTGGTCATGCCCGGTGCGGCGCATGACACGGATCTTGAGATATGTTAGCCGCGACCTATTTCAAGACCCGGACAAACGACAAAGAAGGACTTGTTTGATGACCACCCCCAAGGTCGAGATTTATACCCAATGGGGTTGCCCCTATTGCGTGCGTGCCAAGGCTTTGCTGGACAGCAAGGGCGTGGCCTATACCGAGATCGACGTGACCATGGATACGGCCAAGCGCCGCGAGATGGGCGAACGCAATCCGGGCGCGCGCACCGTGCCGCAGGTTTTCGTCAATGATCAGGCTTTGGGCGGCAGCGATGACATTCACGCGCTGGACGCTGCGGGCAAGCTGAACCCGCTGCTGGGCCTGTAACATGGCCCGCGTCGCCCTGCTTCAAATGACGAGCGGGATCGATCCCGCCGCCAATGCCGCCACGATTGTCGAGGCGGCGCGCGCGGCCAAGGCCGGCGGGGCGACGATGCTGTTCACGCCCGAAATGTGCGGTTTGATTGACCGTGACCGGGCGAGGGCGGCGCCCCATATCGTTCCGGCATCGCAAAACCCAGTCTTGGCGGCGGCGCAAAATGTGGCGGCCGAGCAGGGGGTCTGGGTCGTGCTTGGCTCCTTGGCCGTCAAGGTTGAGGGCGAGGAGCGCGCCGCCAACCGCACCTTTGTCATCGATGCAAAGGGGCAGATCGCCGCGCAATATGACAAGATCCACATGTTCGACGTGGACCTTGCCGCCAAGAATGGAGTGGGGGGTGAGAGTTGGCGCGAAAGCCGCGCCTATCGTCCCGGTGATCAGGTGGTGACGGTCGAAACGCCTGCGGGGCGGTTGGGGCTGGCGATCTGCTATGACCTGCGTTTCCCGGCCTTGTTTGAGGCTTTGGGCCGTGCGCGCTGTGATCTGATCGCCATTCCGGCGGCCTTTACGGTGCCTACTGGGGCCGCGCATTGGCACATCATGCAACGCGCCCGCGCCATCGAGGCCAGCGCTTATGTCGTTTCCGCCGCGCAAGTGGGCCAGCATCAGGATGGCCGCGCCACCTATGGCCACAGTCTGGTCGTTGACCCTTGGGGCGATGTCCTGCTCGACATGGGCGGGGATGCGGTGGGGCTTGGCTTTGCCGAAATCGAGCCGCAGCGCTTGGCCGAAGTGCGCGCCCAATTGCCCAGCCTTGTCAATCGCCGACCCATTCTTACATCCTGAACGCCATGATTGTTTATGATCTTGCCTGCCGTGAAAACGGCCACCGTTTCGAAGGGTGGTTCGCCTCTTCGGATGATTTTACGCATCAGCAGGCGCGCGGTTTCGTCACTTGCCCGCAATGCGACAGCCATGATGTTATCAAGGCACCGATGGCGCCCCGGTTGAACCGCAAGGGCAATCAACAGGTGGTGGCGACGCCATCGCTTCCCGCGCCGACGCAGGCGATGGTTGCACCTGCTGCTGGTCCGGCACCAACGCCACCATTGCCGCCCGAAGTGCGCGAGAAATTGCAAGCCGCGATCAAGGTTGTGGTCGAGGCGCAGGCCGAAGCGCTGAAATCCTCGCGCTGGGTCGGCAAGAGTTTTGCCGAAGACGCCCGCGCCATGCATTATGGCGACAAGGAACCGGCACCCATTCACGGTCAGGCCAGCCCCGAAGACGCGCGCGCTCTGGTCGAAGAAGGGGTTGAGATCATGCCTTTGCTGGTCCCGGTCGCCCCGCCCGAAGAGATTAACTGAACCTTTTGTGCGCGCCAGTGGTTGCAAGTCAGACGACGCGCCATTATGGCCAAGCCGAGTGCATCCGTAGCTCAGCAGGATAGAGCATCAGATTCCTAATCTGAGGGCCATGGGTTCGAATCCCGTCGGGTGCACCATTTTTTCAAGGGTTTAGGGCATTTTTCGTTTGGGCTGTTTTCCTCGCCTAAGCCGTTAGTAAGCACATAGTAAGCACCAGAGCGATTTTCGCGCCTAAAGGTCAAAAGATGCTTGGGGGGGGATTCGCGGCCTTTGCGCTCCAAGGGCCTGCGGTATTTTCCACAAGCATTTTTAATGCCGGAAAGGGGCAATCAAATTTATACAGTTCGGGCAAGGGCGCGGTTAGCCAAATCCGCCACTGGTATGGGGCTAGGATAACTGGTGATCGGTCATGGATGTGCGCAAGTTCGGGCGTGTTGTCGGTCATGACGCCGGTATAGCAGTCGCCCCATTCATCAGATCGGTGATGGCTTGCAGGTCGCCGTGTTGGTATCTGCTGCCCATCGCCTAGCCTTCATGGCTATTCTAATATATTCGGACGATGACCCTGTATTTTCGAATAGTTTGTCTAGGGCTTGGCGCAAAATGCCTTAGCTTGGTTCGCCAATTCAATCTCGCCATATTGTAGCGCCACGGCAATCGCCTTTGGGCAATCACCGGCTGCTAGCAAGTCGCCTACGTCTTTTCGCAGGCCTTCACGAAAACGCGCCTTGTCGGCTGCAATCTCCGCTTGCGCTCTAGCATATTGCTCTTGTTGCGCCGCCTCGCGCTGACGCCTGATCGCCTGCCCTTGCAGATAGCCTTGCATAAAGGAATTGCCAAAATCTGGCATAGGAGACGGTTGCACTAGTGGCGCTATGGGTGGCGGAGGGGCTTGCGTTGTGGTGTTGCACTGAACCGTATTGCCGACGCGATAGCAGCTTGTGCTTGAATTTTGCGCGCTACTACCCGTTGACCACCCGAGGGCCGCGCACATCGTCACCGTCATTAAAGCCCGCTTTTCTATCATTCGCCTGCCCTTCGTCACTATGTGCCAGCGTGACAATCTCTTCTGCACTGGCGCGCAACAGGCGTAAAGACATTGCGCCTATTGGGTGCATGGCCTGTGCGCAAATAGCTCTGATAGCCCGCGTTCCGATGCGCGAAGGGATCGGCCATGTATTCCCAAAATTTCTTGCAATGCCAATCGAGTGGCACGCCAGTTTGCGCCATCCATGCTAAGGCCAATTTCTGCCCCCAAATCCGTTCCACTGGCCCATGATACGCTTGGGCAAGAGCATCCTCTAAGACACACGAAGGGCAAGGCGGTTAAGGTCATCACGAGTGAGCTGCTGCGCCAAAATCAGGCCCTTTCCCCCAGCGACCACGATTCCGTCCTCCAAATCATCCACTCCCTAGCCACCAGCGCCGCCAGCCGCCGCGTCAACGAAAGCCGCATCAGCGACGCCGATTGGTTTGGGGAGGAGGAGGTGCCTCAGCTTGTGGCCAGAAACCCACCAGTCCAAGCGTAGAGCGACCGAGGCAGGTTTCGACCAGCTATCGCCGTTCGTCCATCGCCCCCAATGGCTGCCTGTGACGGAAGCGGCCGTTGTGGCTTGTCGTCGTGACGAGACCGTCGGGGATGGCCGCCATGGGAAGTCTCGAAGGGGCCGCTCAGATAGGCCAGGTCTCACGCCGGTAGGCGGAATCCCAGAACATCCATTCGTAGCGCGTGGCGGTTCGGAAGGCGGTCGCCATTGCGGCGCGGGTTGCCGGGGTGGCGTTGTCGGCGGCCTCGTCCACCAGTGCGCGAACGCGATCGGTTGCCTCGCCGAAGGAGGGAGCGGCGTAGGTATCGATCCATGCTGCATAAGGATTGGGCGAGGCAGCGCGCGGCTTGATGTCGCAGCCGACTTCCCAATAGACCCAGAAGCAGGGGAGGATGCCCGCGATCAGTTCCTCGTAGCTGCGCGTTGCGGCAAGGCTGGCAAGGTAGCTGGTGTAGCCAAGGCACGCGGGCGTCGCCTCGGCCTCCCGACTCATTTCTGTGGTAACACCAAACTGTACGAAGAAGGCCTGATGTAGCGCCTGTTCCACCTGCACCGCAACCTTGGCGCCGTCCGAGAATTCGAGGCGCCCTTCGGCCGTGGGCGCGCGCGCGGCCGCGATCGCCAGCACGCGGGCATATTCTGCAAGGTATAGGCTGTCCTGCAGCATGTAGTGTCTGAAGCTCTCGGGCGGGAGCGATCCATCGGCCAACTCCGCAAGAAAGGGCTGGGCGAGGATCGCGCTGCGCAGCGGGGCGACGTCCTGCCAGATCGTGTCGCAGAAGCTCATGGGCTGGTTCTCTTCCCTTAGAAACGGCATGTGGCGCCGAGGCCGAACTGGCGGCCGGTGTTGATCGTGAAGCTGTCGAACGGGCCATTTAGGCCACAGGCGCATAATAATAGGATGAATTGCTGATCAATAACAGGCCACGTTAAATCACTTCAGCGGATTTGCGGTTGAGGTGGCAGGCGACCAATTCAAGCCGCCGGGTATTTGGCACTCGAACGACCGCTTGTCTCGAAAACGGCCATACATGGGGTTGCCCCAAAGATTGAACGCACTCGGCAAATGCCCCCATTGCCATATCAGAACAATAGTCCTACTTTTGATTTGTGCGCTGCTGAGCGGACATCAAAGAGGGGATGCATTGTGAAGAGGATCCTGCCGTGCTTGTTGACGGCTATTGCGGCGGGGGCGCTCTTTCCTGCTGCCCATGCCGAGGAATTGCCGGTCATCCGAAACCGCCAGCTGCTTGTGGATGGCAAACCATACCTCGCGCTTGGTGGCGAATTACACAATTCCAGTGCCTCCAACTCGGACTATATGCGGCCGGTATGGGACAAATTGAAAGCAATGCGCGTCCGCACGGTGGTCAGCACGGTGAGTTGGGAAGACTTCGAACCGCAGGAAGGCCGTTACGATTATGCTCTGATCGATGCCCAGATTGCGCAGGCCCGAAAGCACAATTTGCGGCTGGTGCTGATCTGGTTCGGGGCGTTCAAGAATGCCAGTTCGACCTATGCGCCCACTTGGGTGCGCGCCAATCCTGCCCGTTTCCCCCGTGCCGTTGCGCGGGGACAGTTCGCGGAGGCCTTCACCTATCCCGGCGCCATGCCCAAGCCTGTGCTGTCGGTTTTCTCGCCCGAACTGCTGAATGCCGATCGGCGCGCCTTTGCCGCTTTCATGAAACATCTGGCGCAGGTCGATCCCGATCATCGCGTCATCATGGTGCAGGTCAACAACGAAACCGGCATGTTGCATGACAGCCGGGACCGCTCACCGCTGGCCAATGCGGCATGGGGACAGCAGGTACCCTCGCCTCTGCTGAAGTATCTCGCCGCTCATCGGCAGGATTTGCGTCCTGAACTGGCGCAATTGTGGGCGCGTCAGCGGCGCCGCAGCACCGGAACCTGGGCGCAGGTCTTTGGCGCGGACTGGCAGGCTGACGAGGTCTTTATGGCGTGGCATTTCGCCCGCTATATGGAGGCGCTGGCCGCAGAGGGCAAAAAGGCCCTGCCTTTGCCCATGTATGTCAATGGGTGGCTGGGGCCGCAGGAAGGGCAGCCGATCGCGGGCCAATATCCCAGCGGCGGTCCGGCCAAGCGGGTGCTGGACATATGGAGGGCTGCGGCCCCATCGCTCGACATGCTCTCGCCCGATATTTACGTGCCGGATGCCAAGGAACCGCTGGCCGATTATGACCACGCGGGCAATCCACCCTTTGTGCCCGAGGCGCAATTCCGCACCGGCAATCTGTTCTGGGCCTTGGGCCAGCATGGCGCGCTGGGCTATTCCATCTTTGGCATCGAGGATGGCAAACCCGACAGCCAGTTGGCGCAGGCCTATGCACTGCTTGCAAATATGGATGGCGTCATTACGCGGGCACAGGCGGAAAAGCGTATCGCCGGTATCCTGATCGACGATGGCAAACCGGTCGAAATCCATTTAGGCGGCTATACGATCACGGTGCGCGAAACGCAGGTGCTGCTTAAGCAAATGTTGCTGGATGCGGGCCTTCAGGCGCCCCCTACGCCCGCACCTTTGCCCAGCGAGACCGAGCATGGCCAGCCAGCGCCGGGGGATGGCCGCCCGTTCGGCCTTGTCATCGATGAGGGCAAAGGCAGCTTTCTGGTTATAGGCCGGGGCTTCACTGTCGATTTTGCCGACAAGGCGGGCCTTGCCGAAATCGACAGGGTCGAAGAAGGCCGCTTCGACGAAAAGGGCTGGAAGGCAGGACGCGTCATCAATGGTGACGAACGTCTAACCATTATACCTATGGACCGCATCGGTCTGGTGCGCATCCGCCTTTTGCGAAGGGCAGGCATGCATTATGGATTATAGCACCCAGTACCGGCTTGATTTTAAGGCAGTTTGGCTTCACTCACAGGGTATAGGGGGATCGAATGCTGCCAATTCTTGCCATGTTGCTTGCTTCATCTGCGGTACCAGACAGTATGGTCGCGGTTCCAGTATCGCATGGAACGATTCAGTCCGCAGACATGGCGATTCCCGTCAGCGATTCTGTGCGCGCAGCAACTTGGGATAGCATGGCGGTCAAGCCAGATAAGCCTGTGCATTTTCGAGTGGCCTGTATTGTCATTGGCTTATTCGGATTGCCCGGGGCGTGCGTGCCGGCATCCAGCGTCGATGAAAATGGAAAGACTATTAATTGGGCCAAGGCCAGGGACGATTATGACCAATGGGAGCGAACTGCGGATCCCAAAGATGTTGCCTTGCTGCGTGTTGTCACAGAGCGGCTGAATGCTGCTCGGGCGCCGAAATCGCGTATCGCCAAATCCCTATTTGCAATACAGTTCTTTGATGAGGTCGTTAGCCCCGAAGATGCACGCGCACCATATGCGCTCGGTGATGCTTTAGCATTTAGCGACATCAAGCTGACCAAGCCGATAGATGGGGAATTGCTAAGTTGGCTTTACCCGACGGCTGCTCTGCGCAATGGCGTATCGGCCCAGGTCTTGTTGGTTTGTGATATTCAACCAAATTTAAAATTGTTGTGCAGAGATCAGGGGCGGATCAATCTTGCGGGAACCGGAGCTATTCCCGATTCAGATAGAGCAATTCACGACTTTAGGTTTGCAACCTATCAGTTTGCCTCCACCCTGCAATTGGAGCCGATGAGTTTGAAAGGTGATAGTGTGGCGGGGCGGCAATTAAAGCTCTATATGAGCTGGAAGTTGCCCGAATAGTGCTATTGCTGGGCCAGTGATGGGGGCATTGCGGAACCAAGTGCAAGTTTGGGTTGATTGTCCTAGACCAACTGGACATTCCGGGCGCTTGAGAGCAACGCGATTGGCATGAATTACCCCAGCGAATCCGTGCCCAGTCGTTCCCAAAAGACCTCATGCGCCAGCGTTTTGCCACGCCACGCCAAGGGTGTCCTGCATGGCCTTCTCTTGGGAACATTGGTCATGGTGGGTGGGTGCACGGATGATCGCCGGGAAGAGCGTCTGCGCGCTGTGGGGGCAAATCCTACGCTGGACGATTTTATGCGTGTTGCCGATGCCAAAGTCGGGGCGTCGAAATTCGATCAATGCAAAGCCTGTCATTCCTATATTGAAGGCGCGACGGATCGCGGCGGGCCGAACCTGTTCGGGGTTTATGGAAAGCCCATGGGTACGAACAGCGTGAGGTTCGGCTATACGGCGGATTTGCGCGGCAAGGGGGGCAAGTGGGACGCGGCGACGCTGGATCGTTGGATCAGCAATCCGAAAAAGATGATTCCGGGCACGTCGATGCAATTTGACGGGATAGCCGACAGGCTCGATCGGGCGGATATCATCGCCTATATTCGGCAGTTGAGTGAAGCGCCGGAGTGAGGGGTTTCGCGGGGCGGACAATGAGCATTACGCCCTCTACAACCTTACCATCTGCTTGATCCCGCCAGCATCCATCGCGGTGTCGATGCTCTCGACCAGCCAATTGGTCCCACCGACTGCCGCGTCCCATCCGTTGAGCGCGACCCGCTGATTGGGCCTGACATGCGGTATTGGCTGCTGAACTGGCCGAAGGCACGTTCTTCATCGTATTTTCCCAAGTGCCATGGCCGAGACGACCTGGTGCCTTGAAAGATCTTCGGATTAGGGTTGCTTGCCACAGAATTTCTGCGATGCGGGCTCCCAAGCGGGCATCTACGCATACCCGCTTTCAGACATTTCGGGGGGAATGCGCTTGTTATGCAGAAGCTAAGGGAATCTTGTGGTGATTTGCTCATTCTTCTGATGATAAACTTATGCGTATATCTTAAGCACCCAATGTGGATGGCACGAACAGCCTATCGGCAGAGGACACTGCCTAACATAGCCGTTCCGACCCGGTTCCGTGAAAAGCGCATATGGCGCCTGATCTTCGATCAAAACCCGTTGTTTCATCTTTTTGGCGATAAATTGGCCACCAAGGAATGGATGAAACAGCGCGCGCCCGGCCTCGAAGTCGCTCGCACTTTGTGGTCGGTGACGTCGGTATCAGAGCTACCGCTCGACGCCCTGCGCGCAGGTATTGTCGTCAAGGCAAATAGTGGATGTAATCAAAACCTTTTCCTTGGAGCCGGCCAGGTCGACCCTGCTTCCATCAAGGAGATCATTAGCCAATGGTTGCGTTTGCCCTACAACGAAAAGTACGGTCGACGGTACTGGCCCAATCCCACGCAAAGAGTTTTCGGTGAAGAGGCAATCATCAGCGAAAATGGCCCGCTGGTCGATGTCAATTTCTTTTGCTGCAACGGCAAGGTTCACTTTGCGGTCGTTACAGTTGGGGAGAAGACCGATGATGAACGGATAGCCTATTTCACTGCAGACGGTCAGCGCATCACCTCGATCATGCATGAACCCACTTACCAGCGTAACTGGCTCCCTCTCGATTTCGTGGTTCCGGTTGGTTACGCCGAGGCGGCAAAAGCAGCAGCGGCTCTATCTGTCGGAATTGATTTCATGCGGGTTGACATCATGATCGCCAACAACAGACCCTATGCCTGCGAAATGTCGCCGTTCCCTGGTTACGGTCAATATGATACCACAGCCTTGTACAAGGACTGGATCAAAAACTGGGATATCCGACTTACCTGGTTTGTCACGCAGCCTAAATCCGGCTTAACAGAGCGTTATCGCAAGGCGCTCGGCAGGCGGCTAGGTGCTAATTGAAATCAATGGGATTTTGGGGCGTGCTTTCCCAAAGGCAAAATGCCCCCAGCATAGCTTGTAGAGATGCGTGCCGAGCCGCTGCGCCTAGCGTGGAACCCTTGACTTCATGCCAGCGCCGGAATCTGCGACAGATCAACGCCGCCACATGCCGGGGAAAGAGCCCTTTGCGGTCGCGGGGCTTTGGCGGCCCACCGATGTTTGGGGCAAATGCTACACAATGGTGATGGTGCCAAGCAGCGATCAGATGACAGATGTCCACGATCATATGCCGGTGATCCGTACGCCTCCGATAGCGGCCGCCTTGTGGATGCCCATCCGGTGTGGATTTAGGCCCCGGTGCTAGCTCTGGTGTTAGCACTGGTGCGAAGGATCAGTGGTGGGACAAGTAACGGTTTTTGCAGGCTCGGAGCGCCGTCGGATTTGGGATGATGCAGAGAAGCTGGCGCTATTGGCGCGGGCTTTTGCCCCTGGTGCGGTTCTGGCCCATGTTGCGCGGGCGGCCGATGTGCATCCAAGCCAGCTTTACCGGTGGCGCAAGGAGTTTGGCTTTACGCCGGACGGTGGAACGCAAGGTTTTGCGCAAGTCGTCGTGCAGCCCGATCCACCTGAAGTTGCCCGCCGGGCTTGCGCCATCAGGGTGTGCCTGAACGGAGCGGAAGTGGAAATCGGCGAACATGCGCCATTGCCATTGGCAACCGCTGTCCTGCAGGCGCTGTCGCGATGATCCCCGTTTCAGGCAATGCGCGGATCTGGCTGGCGCTGGGACATACCGATATGCGGCGAGGCATGCGCTCACTGGCATTGCAGGTGCAACAGGCACTCAGGAAGGACGTGCATACCGGCGACCTGTTTGTCTTCCGGGGACGAAGCGGATCTTTGTGCAAGATCCTGTGGCATGACGGGATTGCTATGTCCTTATACATCCGCCGCCTGGAGCGGGGGCGGTTCGTCTGGCCGGCAACAAAGGAAGGAACAGTGGCGATCCCGGCCTCGGCACTGGCATGTCTGCTCGAAGGGATCGACTGGCGCGCGCCGCAGGAAACCTGGCGCCCGGCACAGGTTGGTTGATGCACTCAGCCCCCATTCGGGCGCTTTCCTGAAAGGTGAAATGGCGCTGAAAATGGCGAAAATGCTGGAGTTTTGACGAATTTCTGCTATGCGGGCGCATGTCCGCAATTGAGCCTTCCCAGGAGCTGTCACGCCTGCGCGCCGAGTTGTCCTGTGCGCAGGCTCATGCTCTCGAGACGGAAGCGGAACTGGCCAGAGTTCGGGCCGTCAATGCCGATCTGCAGGCTCGTAACGCACATCTTGAGCTGATGAACGAGAAGATGCGCCGCGATAAATATGGCGCGAGTTCCGAACGTCGGCGGGTGCTTGATCAGTTCGAGATCGCCTTTGAAGAAGCAGAGGCCGATGCCAGTGCGGCTGAGATGGAAGGCCAGATCGCTGCGGCCAGGACTACAAGCGTTGCCCCATTCACCCGCAAGCGCGCCACGCGCCGCGACTTTCCAGCCGATCTGCCGCGCGAAGACATCGTGATCCCGGCGCCTGAACAATGTCCCTGTTGTGGTTCGGGCAGTCTCAGCCGCTTACCCGCCGACATCACCGAAACGCTTGAGAAGGTGCCTGCGCGCCACAAGGTTATCCGCACGATCCGCGAGAAGGTCTCCTGTCGTCGTTGCGAGAAAATCAGCCAGCCCCCGGCGCCATTCCATGTGACGCCGCGCGGCATGTTCGGGCCGCACTTTCTCGCCAACCTCGCCTTCCAGAAATATGGTCTGCACCAACCGCTCAATTCTCAGCGCGACCGGCTTGAAGCCGAAGGCATTCCGATCAGTCTCTCGACACTGGCGGACCAGATCGGTGCCATCAGTGTCGTGACAAGGCCCTTGTTCCTTCTCCTTGAAGCCCATGTTCTTGGCGGTGATCGGCTCCATGCCGATGACACCACTCTGCCGCTGCTGGCCAGATACAAGACCGATATCGCCAGAATCTGGGATTACGTGCGCGATGACAGCCCCTTTGGCGGGCTCTCGCCGCCCGGCGTGGTCTGCTATTACTCCCGCAATCGCAAGGGAGAACATCCCCGTGGTCATCTGGCCGGATATGGCGGCATCCTTCAGGTTGATCGCTTTGCCGGTTTCAATGAAATGTTCCGGCAAAGCACCATGACCCGCGCCAATTGTTGGGCCCATTCACGTCGCCAGTTCTTCGAACTGGTCGATGTCGCGCGCCAACTCAAACGCAAAAAGGGCAAGCCGCCTATCGTCTCACCTCTTGCCATGGAGGCGCTGGAGCAAATCGACCGGATCTTTGCCATTGAGCACACCATCAATGGCCAATCCGCCGCCCAGCGCCTGCAGGTTCGGCAGGACAGCGTTGCTCCGCTTGTGCGCGATCTCGAAGTCTGGATGCGCACGCATCTTGGCTTGCTCTCGCGTCACGATGCTGTTGCCAAGGCCATCGCATACATGCTCAACGACTGGGAGGGTTTCACCGCCTTCCTTGGCGATGGCAGGATCTGTCTCACAAACAATGCGGCCGAGCGGCAGCTGCGCGGTGTGGCTCGAGGCAGAAAAGCATGGCTGTTCGTCGGCTCCGATCGCGGCGGTGAGCGGGCAGCGATGATGTACAGTTTCTTCGGCTCGGCCCGACTTAACGGCATAGATCCGCTGGCCTGGTTTACCGACGTGCTCGCCCGCATCGCTGACATACCCCAAGGCCAGTTGCATGAGTTGCTTCCGTGGAACTGGAAAGCGACCCAGCAGGCTCAAATTGCAGAATTGGCCGCCTAATGCAGAGAAACAAGGTCTATGCCGTCACGACCCTCACCAGGGTCGCACTGGACCTGGGCGAAGATGAAGACTTCCTCTTTGACCTCACCGACCAGATGGACACCGAAGACGGACTGATCTGGGTTTACGGCACGGGCGATGAGCCTGTTCTTGCTCTCTCCAGCGATGGCGTCGACTGTCTCCAGGACATCATCGCCGAGAACCGCCGGAGCCAATTCTGATCTCACGGGCGGCCGCTATCGGAGGCGTACGGTGATCCTGCGCCGCGAGGATTGGGATATCTGGCTGGACGCGTCGCCTCAGGATGCTTTTGCGCTTTGCCAAACGTGGGCCGGGCCGCTTGAGGTTGAGCGCACCGACGAGCGCTGGGCGGGCAGGCGCTAGGCTGGGGCAGGGCAGGGAGCGCAGACTTTGCCTGATGCCCGAACGCCCTCGCTCCCACGCCAGTTTGGGGTCGTCAGGCAGGAGTATGCTGCCGAGGCGCGAGGTGGGGTAGGGCTGCGCTCTGACTTGCGCGTGCGGCGCACCTTTTGCAGAAAGCGATGGTGCTGCAACGTGCAGATCGTGCGAACCACCGTGGCGCGGGCCAGTCTGGCCTTGGCGCAGATCGTGTCGAGCGCGGGATCGCAGCGGCCCTTCGCGTTCACCCTTGCGTTTATCCCGCGTGTTATATTCCCGCGCGACCTGGAGCAGCTTGTCGCGCCAGCGAAGCGCGTCGGCGCTGCGCCCGCCGCGTTCAAGTTTTTGCACCTGCCAGCCCACAAGGTCGCCAATGGCATAGCCGCTTATGCGTGGGGTCCAAATCAGCCGGAAAACGGTTCGCCAATTTTCGCGGAAACCCGCAGAAATGCGTCGGCGCGGTCCAGTCCTTTGTCCATTATAAGATAATGATTTAAAGCGTTAAATAAGGTAACGTCGGGTGCAACAAAACCTCCCCCCCCGGAATGGCAAGGTTTGACGTTGTTCATCTCCCGGATTGGGCGAATGCGTTTTTGCGCGGCGGTGTTTCTTGCATCTGGAATCATTCGATCATTTTGCAAGGAAAGATCGGAAATATGGAATTGCAGAATATGGCGTAAAAGGATGCCGTCATGGCGATGATAAGGGGCTTAACTGGGGTTTCCATTTTTCTGTGATTTAGGTGTTATTAGGTAATCTGCTCAATATCTGCTCGACAATATTTAAAGCGAAGCCGTGGTAAAACAGTCATAACTGACTGATGAAAGGCATGGCCTTGCTGCGGTATTTTCACAATCTTCTCAATGCTCAAGGGTATGCCCCCCACGGCTTCTGCCTATTGTGGCAACCAGAGCTGATTTGGACCCATGTGCTGGCTGATGCCATCACGGCGCTGGCCTACTTTACCATTCCGGTGGCGTTGGTGATGCTGGTGCGCAAGCGGGGCGATATCGCTTTTAGCTGGGTGTTCATATGCTTTGCGGTGTTCATTTTGGCATGCGGTGCAACGCATGTCATTTCGATCATCACCTTGTGGAAGCCGATTTACGGCATTCAGGCACTGGTCAAGGCGCTGACGGCGGTGGTCTCGGTGGCGACGGCCGGGGCGCTTTGGCCATTGATGCCCAAGCTTTTGGCCATTCCGTCGCCCACGCAATTACGCATGGCCAATGAAGCCTTGGCCGCTCGCGTCTTGGAACGTGACGCCGCGATCGAGCAATTGCAGGCCGAAATCGCCGAGCGCAAAAGCATTCAGGCCCAGTTGGCCCAACAGAGCCGCGAATTGGATATTGCCCGTTCGGTGGCCGAAAGCGCCAGTCAGGCCAAGTCGAACTTTCTGGCCAATATGAGCCATGAATTGCGCACGCCGCTCAACGCGGTGCTGGGCTATGCCCAATTGCTGATGCGCGAGCGCGGACTGGAGGAACGCCACAAGCACGCGGCACAGACCATCCACGACAGCGGCGAGCATCTGCTCACGCTGATCAATGACATCCTTGACCTGTCCAAGATCGAGGCGGGCAAGTTTGAACTTTACCCTTCCAGCATTGACCTGCGCGGTTTCCTGAAGGGCATCGCGGCGATCATGCGGGTGCGGACCGAGGAAAAGGCGCTGGAATTCCATTGCGAATTGGCCAGCGATCTGCCCGAATTCGTGCTGGCCGATGAAAAGCGGTTGCGTCAGGTCTTGCTCAACCTGCTGGGCAATGCGGTCAAATTTACCGAGCGTGGCGGCATTACGCTGAGCGTCAGCGTATTGATTATCAGCGATCAGAATGTCCGCCTCAATTTTTCCGTGCGCGACACCGGCGTGGGCATTTCGGAACAGGAATTGCCCGCCATTTTCAGGCCCTTTGAACAGGTGGGCGCGACCGAGAAGCGTTCGGGCGGCACCGGCCTTGGCCTGTCGATCAGCCGCCAGTTGATCGAATTGATGGACAGCGAACTCAAGGTCGAAAGCGCACCGGGCGAGGGCAGCCTGTTCTGGTTCGACCTCGATCTGCCCGTTTCGCATGTCCAAGCGGCCACCGCGATCAGCCCTGCCGAATGCACCGGCTATCGCGGCGCGCGTCGGCGTGTGCTGGTGGTCGATGACGTCACCGCCAATCGCGAGGTTCTCAGCGCAATGTTGTGGGAACTGGGCTTTACCGTCGAGCAGGCGTCCAGCGCGCAGGCCGGGATTGATCAGGCGATTGCCTCGCCGCCAGACCTGATCATGATGGACATCCGCATGCCGGTCATGGATGGGCTGGCGGCGATCCGGATCCTGTGCGCGCATAAAGGCGTGAAATCCGTGCCGATCATCGCAGTATCTTCGGGCATTTCGCCTCAGAACCAGTCCAATGCGCTGGCCGCGGGCGCTTGTTCCTTCCTGCCCAAACCATTGGATCGGGGCGAAATGATCCGTCTGGTGGGTGAGGCGACCGGCGTTGAATGGATCATGGGAGAGGGCAATCCGGTTGAACCGGAAGATGATGCCATGATCTTCCCGCCTGCCGATGCGCTTGATGCTCTGCATGGCGCGGCCCTTGCCGGGAACATGCGCATGGTGCGGGCCGAGGCCGAAGCAATCGCTGCGCTCGACCCGGCCTATCGCGCCTTTGCCGATACGATCCAGCGCATGGCGCGTGCGTTTCAGTCGCAGGCCCTCTTGGCATTGATAGAGAATAATAGGGAGAAGCAGGCATGAGCGATATGTCGGGAGCCTTTGTTGCCGATATGGGGGACGTGTCGGCACAGGTTCAGACCATTTTGGTGGTCGATGACAACCCGGTCAATCTGGGCGTCGTGGGCGAACATCTGGAGGACAACAATTACAATGTGACCGTGGCCCAGGACGGATTGGAAGGGTTGAAACGCGCCGAATTTGGCCAGCCCGATCTGATCCTTCTGGACGTGATGATGCCGGGGATCGACGGGTTTGAAACCTGCCGCAGGTTAAAAGCCAATCCGTTGACGGCGGAAATTCCGGTCATTTTCATGACCGCGCTGACCGATGTGGCGGACAAGATCGCGGCCTTTCAGGCGGGCGGCGTCGATTATATCAGCAAGCCGTTCCAGACCGAGGAATTGCTGGCCCGGGTGCGCACGCACCTCAGCCTCAGGGATGCGCAAAAGACGCTGGCCGCCAAGAATGCGAAGCTGGAGCAGGAAATGGCTGCGCGGCAGATCGCCGAAGTCAGCCTGCAACGCACAGAGGTCAGCTATCGCCGCCTGTTCGAAACGGCCCCCGATGGGCTCATGTTGGTCGATGCGCTGACCGGCCAGGTGTTTGATGCCAATCCGGCGGCCTTGAATATGTTGACCGATGACCCTGCCGATGTGCTGGGCAAAAAGATTTGGGAGATTGCCGGCCTCGCCCATTTGGGGCTGGATGCGGCATTTTTGGGAGACGCGCTGCGCGGTGAAATTATCAAATATGACGATTGGAACCTGTTGGCCACCAATGGCATGATCACCCATGCCGAGGTTATTGCCCGATCCTATCAGACCGATCAGCGCAAGGTGATCCTTTACAATTTCCGCAGCATCAATGACCGCAAAGAGGCCGAGGCGCGCATTCGCTATATGGCGCTGCATGATGCGCTGACGGGTTTGCCCAATCGCACGTTGTTGACCGATCGGCTGGGACAGGCCGTCGCCCATGCCCGCCGCGCGCGCGGCAAGGTGGCGGTGATGATGCTGGACCTCGATCATTTCAAACATATCAATGACTCACTGGGTCATCACGTGGGCGATATGTTGCTGCAAACCGTGGCGGATCGATTGCGCGCCTGTCTGCGCGAATGCGATACGGCGGCCCGGCTGGGCGGGGATGAATTCGTGATCCTGCTGGGCGATGTGGAAAGCAGCGCCGATATTGACGTGGTGGCCGAAAAGGTGCTGGCTGCTCTCAAGACGCCGTTTATGATCGAGCAGCACCAATTGCATATCGGATGCAGCATTGGCGTCAGCACCTATCCCCATGATGGCGAAGATCCGGCCAAGCTGATGCGTGCGGCCGATACGGCCATGTATGACGCCAAGGGTAATGGGCGGGGCATTCACCGCCACTTTACCCCCGAAATGAACGAAGCGACGATGCGTTGGCAGGAATTGGCCAATGACATCCATATGGCCTGCGCCAATGGCGAATTCACCCTTTACTATCAGCCGCAGGTTGCGCTCGACGGTTATCAGATCACCGGGGTCGAGGCTTTGCTGCGCTGGAACCACCCAGAGCAAGGTTTGGTCATGCCCTCGGTTTTCGTGCCTTTGCTCGAAGAACTGGGCCTGATTGTCGAGGTGGGCGAATGGGCGTTGGTGCAGGCATGTCAGCAGAATATGGCGTGGCAGGCGCAAGGCCATCCCCCGATCCGCATGGCCGTCAACCTTTCGGCCCAGCAATTCTATCGCGGCGATATCGTTAAAAGCGTTAAACATGCGCTGGAAGTTTCAGGCATGGATCCGCAATGGCTTGAGCTTGAGTTGACCGAGAGCCTGACGCTGGACGATACCGAAGTCACAATAAAGATCATGAATGATCTCAAGGATCTGGGCGTCACGCTTTCGCTCGATGACTTTGGCACGGGGTGGTCGTCTCTGTCCTATCTGCGGCGTTTTCCATTGGATCGCATCAAGATCGACCGCGCCTTTATGAGCGAGGTCGCCACCGAACCCAATGCGGCGGCGGTGGTGCATGGCATCCTTAACCTTGCGCAAAGTCTTGGCCTTGGCTGTGTGGCCGAAGGCATCGAAAACAATGAACAACTTGATTACCTGAAACAACAGATCTGTGCCGACATGCAGGGTTTTCTGTTCAGCCGCCCCTTGGCCGCCGAAGATGTTTCGCGGGTTTTGGCCGAAGTGATGGGGCCAAAGCCGCTTGTTGATGATCAATAAATATCCGCATAAATTCAATGTATTGTGCATGTTGCGGGCAAGGTTGTGAACTAAAATCGATTATGATTGCTTCGGGACTGCGTGAGTTTACGCAGTCCCTCTCAAAGTAACCATCTACAAGCTTCTGATACTCCTGAGTCAATGAAAGGGCGCCTGAATAGGCCTTTGACGGGGTTAGGCTTGATTATGGCAACATTGGTACGACTGGCACCGCAGGTGACGCTGCAAACGGTTTCGGCAGCCTATGAGGCGCTGTGCGAGGCATTCGCGGCCGGACAGGATGTCGACCTTGATGTCGACCAACTGGAGGAGGGCGATCTGGGCGTGGTTCAATTGATTTTGGCCGCCCGCGCCGAAGCCGACCGCAACCATCGCCATTTCCGCCTGACGGCTTCGGCCAACCCGGTGCTGATCTCCTTGCTCAACCGGTCGGGTCTCTATCCTCAGACACCCGCCGATGTCGATTTCTGGTTCCATGGAGTAATCCCTGCATGAGCGCGACCATCCTTACCGTTGATGATTCCTCCAGCCTGCGCATGGCCGTGCGGATCGCGCTGACCGGCGCGGGCTATACCGTGACGGAGGCCAATGATGGCATGGAAGGCCTGACCAAGGCCGGAGCCCAGCGGTTCGACATGATTATCACCGACCTCAACATGCCGCGCATGGACGGGCTGACGATGATCCGCGAAATCCGAAAGTCGGGCAAGCAGACCGGCGTTCCTATCATCTTTCTGACCACGGAAAGCGATGACGGGATCAAGGGACAGGCCAAGGCCGCCGGCGCGACCGGATGGCTGGTCAAACCGTTCAACGCCGACCAATTGGTCAAGATCGCCCGAAAGGTGCTGGGCCGATGAGCGAAGACGATCCAGTCGCCGCCTTTAGGGTCGAGGCCGCGGACCTGCTCGATCAGGTGGAGCGCGCCTTGCTCGATCTGGCCGGGGATTCGACCAGCAGCGCGCTGGTCGATGAAGTGTTTCGCGGCCTGCACACTCTGAAAGGCTCGGGCGCGATGTTCGGGTTTGAGGCGCTGGCCCGTTTCACCCACCATTGCGAAACCGCCTTTGACCGCGTTCGCAAGGGCAAGGCCGAAGCCTCGCAGGCGCTGATCGGCGTGGTTCTGTCGGCCCGCGATCACATGCAGGCGCTGATCGATGTCGGCACGCAGGGCGATCCGATGCTGGAAACGGCGGGCGATGCGATTCTGGCCGCGCTGGAAAAGGCGGTGGCCGATGGCGAAGGCGTCGCCATCCCCCGCCGCATCGAGGAAGCCGAGCGCAAGGGCTGGCACATTTCCTTCAAGCTGCCCCCCGGTTCGATGGCCAATGGCACCAATCCTTTGCCTTTGCTGGATGAATTGCGCGGGCTGGGCGATTGCCGGATCACGCCGCGGCTGGATGAATTGCCGCCCTTGGCCAGCATGGTTCCCACCGAATGCTATATCTATTGGGACATCGTGGTCGAAGGCGACGTGACGTGTGAGGACATCGAGGATGTCTTCATCTTTGTCATCGACGACATGGATATGGCGATCACGCCGCTGGTCGATGAACCCGAACCGGAGGTCACCGAAAAGGAAGTCCCGGTGGCCACCGTCGTCACCGCGCCCCAACCGACAGCCAGCAAGGCCGCCCCGGCGGCGCAGGAAAGCGTACGCGTTGCCGCCGAAAGGCTGGACGAATTGATGAACCGCGTGGGCGAGCTGGTCATCGCGCAAAGCCGTCTGGCTCAGCTGGCGGGCATGTCGGGGCCGGTCAATGAATTGACCCTGCGCGCGGTGTCGGAGGATATCGAGCGCCTGTCCGCCGAATTGCGCGACACCACCATGGCCATGCGCATGATGCCGGTGGGCAATCTGTTCAGCCGTTTCCGCCGTCTGGTCCACGATCTGGCGCGGGAAACCGGCAAGACCATCGAACTGGTCACCGAAGGCGAAGCGACCGAGGTGGACAAGACCGTGATCGAGCGTCTGGCCGATCCGATGATCCACTTGATCCGCAATTCTTGCGATCACGGTCTGGAAATGGCCGACGAACGCGTCGCTTCGGGCAAGCCTACGACCGGTCGCCTGACCCTGTCGGCGCGACAGGCGGGGGGCGAGGTGTTGATCGCCATCACCGACGACGGGCGCGGCATCAACCGCGAACGCGTGCGCGCCAAGGCCGAATCGCAGGGCTTGATCCAGCCCGGCGCGCTGCTGGGCGATGCCGAATTGTTCCAGATGATCTTTCACCCCGGATTTTCGACGGCGGCGGCGATCACCAACCTGTCCGGGCGCGGCGTTGGCATGGATGTGGTCAAGCGCAGCATTGAATCCTTGCGCGGCACGATCGACATTTCCAGCCAGGACGGTCGCGGCACGACGATGACGCTGCACCTGCCGCTGACGCTGGCGATCATCGAATGTATGCTCGTGCGGGTGGGCGAAGGGCGTTATGCAATCCCGCTGTCCGTGGTCGAGGAATGTATCGAACTGCCCGCCAGCGAGGTGGCCTCGACGGCCAAGCGCAACTTCCTCGACGTGCGTGGCGAACTGGTGCCCTATGTCCGGCTGCGCGACAGTTTCGGCACCGATTATCCCGCCGACTTGTTCCAGAAAGTCGTCATTGTCGGACAGGGGCGCGGCCGCGTCGGTCTGGTCGTCGATCAGATCATCGGCAACACCCAGACCGTCATCAAATCGCTCTCGCGCTTTCATGCGGGGCAAGGCTGTTTTTCGGGCGCCACCATCCTTGGCGATGGCAGCGTGGCGCTGATCCTTGATGTGTCGACGCTGATTGTCGGTGCGCAAAAGAACCAGCGCCTGCTGGCCGAACGGGCGGGGGAAGTGGCATGAACATGATGAATGGCGTTCCTGTTCCCGAACGGGTGCTGACCTTTGCGCTGGATGGCGAAATGTTTGCCATTGATGCGCAGGCCGTGCGCGAAATCCTTGAGGTTCCGCCCATTACGCGGGTGCCGGGCGCGCCTTCCTTTGCCAATGCGTTGATCAATGTGCGCGGGGCGATTGTGCCGATGGCCGATCTGGCCGTGGCCTTTGGCATGGCCAAAATCGACCATGGCGAGGACACGCGCGTTATCGTCATCGAGGCCGATGTCGAAGGCGAACCCACCACGATTGGCGTGGTTGCGGACAAGGTGCTGGACGTGGCCGCCATGGAGGGCGTTCCCATCGAGGAAGCGCCGCCCGTCGGCATGCGTTGGCGGGCCGATTTCATCCGCGCGATTGCCCGGCCCAACGGCCAATTCGTCATCCTGCCCGATCTCGAACTGATCTTTGCCGAAAGCCTGGCCCAGTCCGCACGGCAACATAACATCAACTGATCGCCGCCCCCGATTGTTCAGAGACCGAAACTCCAGAGGATTGCCTTATGAAACTGACCCTTAGGACGAAATTGGCGGCGGCCTTTTCTGCCGTCCTGCTGCTTTCCACGGTGCTGGGCATCGTGGGTATTTTCAACATGAGCAAGATCAACGATCAGGCAGTCGAGATCAACACCAACTGGATGCCCAGCATCGATTTGATCCACACGATCGACACCGGGACGTCGGATCTGCGCGTCAATGAATTGACCCATGTGGCCAACACCGATCAGGCCAAGATGGCCGAGGTTGAAAAGGACACCGATCGTTTGCTCAAGGCGATTGCCGACACGCGCGCAAAATATGCGGCGCTGATTTCATCGCCGGAGGAAAAGGCGGTTTATGACCGCTTTTCCCAGAAATATGAGCAGTTTCTGGTGATCCATAATGAGATCATCCAGCATTCGCGCAAGAATGAGAATGATGATGCGCACCGCAAAATCTTCTCGTCCAAGCCGCTGTATGATGACTTTTCGACTGACCTGAAAACGCTGGTCAAGATCAACGTCGATGGCGGCGCGGCCACGGCCAAGATGGCGGCGGAAACCTATACCAATGCGCGGCTGATGTTCCTTTCCATCATGGTTCTGGCCATTCTGGTCGGGGTTGGCGCGGCGGTCGTCGTCATCCGCAGCGTGATGAAGCAATTGGGCGGTGAACCCGATTATGCCCGCGATGTGATCAGCAAGATTGCCGAAGGCGACCTGACCGTGCGCGTGGAAACCAAGGATGGTGATACGACCAGCCTACTGGCCAGTGCGCGCGACATGGTGAACAAGTTGGCGCAGGTGATCGGCAATGTGTCGAGCGCGGCGGACAATGTCGCATCGGGTTCGCAGCAAATGTCGGCAGGCGCCGAAACCCTGTCGCAAGGCGCCACTGAACAGGCCGCCAGCACCGAGGAAGCATCCAGTTCGATCGAGGAAATGGCCGGCAACATCAAGCAGAACGCCGACAATTCCGCCCAGACCGAAAAGATCGCCCGCCAATCGGCCAAGGACGCCGAAGTCAGCGGCGCCGCCGTCAGCAAGGCCGTCGTGGCCATGCAGACCATCGCGTCAAAGATCAGCATTGTTCAGGAAATCGCCCGTCAAACCGACCTGCTGGCGCTGAACGCCGCGGTCGAGGCGGCGCGGGCGGGTGAACATGGGCGCGGCTTTGCCGTGGTGGCCTCC
The DNA here is from genome assembly GCF_057401885.1 of Novosphingobium sp. 550D. Lineage (NCBI taxonomy): Bacteria > Pseudomonadati > Pseudomonadota > Alphaproteobacteria > Sphingomonadales > Sphingomonadaceae > Novosphingobium > Novosphingobium sp. 550D. The sequence continues at coordinate 2,252,275 of NZ_CM171613.1, forward strand.
GAAGTGCGCAAACTGGCCGAACGTAGCCAGGTGGCGGCCAGCGAAATCAGCACCCTGTCGACCGACACCGTCAAGGCGGCCACCGAAGCGGGCGAGATGCTGACCAAACTGGTGCCCGACATTCGCCGCACCGCCGAACTGGTGGCGGAAATCAGCGCGGCGTGCCGCGAACAGGACATCGGTTCGGCCCAGATCAACACCGCGATCCAGCAATTGGACAAGGTGACGCAGCAAAACGCCGGTTCGTCCGAGGAAATTTCCGCGACCGCCGAGGAACTTGCCTCGCAGGCCGAGGAATTGCAGGCCAGCGTCGCTTTCTTCCGCACCGACAACAAATCGCATGCCGCGCCGGTCAAGAAGGCCGCCAAGCCCGTCCGCAAGGCGCCGGTCGCACGCCCCACATTCCGCGCCCCGCGCGTGAATACTGTGGCCCATCAACAGGACCGCGTGCGCGGCTTTGCCCTCGATCTGGATCAGGGTGGACCTGACGCCGACGACCTCGATTTCGAGCGCGTGGCATGAGCGGGGACGGCGCCGTGCAGGCGGTCACTTTCAGCATCGGGGCTGAAATCTTCGCCGTTCCGGTCGAGCAGGTGCGCGAGATCCTGGATTATCAGGAATCGTTCCACCTGCCCGGCGCGCCCGAACATTTCCTTGGGTTGATCGACGTACGCGGGTTGGGCGTGCCCACCATCGACCTGCGGCTGCGCCTTGGCCTGCCGCGGGCCGAACCCACGCCTTTGACGCGCATTCTCATCCTTGAGGTGCCGCGTGAAGGGGAAACGATCGTGTTGGGTCTGGTCATCGACCGGGCGCTGGTGGTCAATGCCTATCCGCGCGACACCATCGAAAAGGCACCCGATATCGGCGTGCGCTGGCGTTCCGATTACATCACCGGGGTCATTCGTCAGGATGGCGGCTTTGTCGTGCTGATCGACATTGCCAAGGTTTTGACCAGTCAGGATGCGGCCATGATCGGCCAATCGACCGAAAGGGCGGCATAAACATTATGTCCGGCAAGGCTCTCGCTCTGGATACAGGTACTGGGTCCATCGGTGACCGGCAATTCCGGCAGATCGCGGCCTATATTCAGGCCCAAACCGGGATCAAGATGCCGGCGACCAAGGCCCAAATGATCGAGGGTCGCCTGATCCGGCGCGTGCGCGAGGGCGGCTTTTCCAGCATCAATGAATATTGCGAACACATCCTGTCGGGCTATGCCACGGATGAGGCGGTCGATGATTTCATCAACGCCATCACCACCAACAAGACCGACTTTTTCCGCGAACCGGGCCATTTCGATTACATGGCGCAAAAAATCCTGCCCGAAATGCAGGCCGAAGGGCGGCGGCGGATCCGGTGCTGGAGTTCGGCCGCCTCGACCGGGATGGAGGCCTATACGATGGCCATGATGCTGGCCGATTTTGTCGGCACGCGTAAGGATATGGAATATTTCATCCTGGCCACCGACATTGACACCAATGTTTTGGCCGAGGCGCGGCGGGGGATTTATCCGGTGACCGCACTTGCGCCCGTGCCGTCGCGTTTGCGCGCGCGCTATGTCGCCGCCGCCCGCGATCCGCGCCGCGGCGAAGCCCGCATCATTCCCGAATTGCGGCGCAAGGTGGGCTTTGCCCGGTTGAACCTGATGGATGAGAAATATCCGGTTGGCGAACCGATGGACATTATCTTTTGCCGCAACGTGTTGATCTATTTCGAGCGTGATACGCAATACAAGGTCATCTCGCGCCTTTGCGACAATCTGCGCCCCGGAGGCCATTTGATCCTTGGCCATTCGGAATCGATCCATGGCTTTGATCTGCCGCTCACCACCGTGGCCAACACGGTGTTCAGGAAAAAGGGGTAAGGCCGATGCCCAAGATCCGTGTCTTGATCGTCGATGATTCGGCCAGCGTGCGCCAGATGATGACAAAGATCCTGTCCGCCGATCCCCAGATTGAGGTGATCGCGGCGGCCAGCGACCCTTTTGCCGCGGCGCGCTATATCAAGGATGAATTGCCCGATGTGGTGACGCTGGACGTGGAAATGCCGCGCATGGACGGCATCACATTCCTGCGCAAATTGATGAGCCAGTGTCCGGTGCCGGTGGTCATGTGTTCATCGCTGACCGAGGACGGTTCCGAAACCTTGCTGCAGGCGCTGGAGGCGGGCGCTGTGGACATCATCCTCAAGCCGCAGGCCGGGGTGGCCGACTTCCTTGCCGAACAGCATCAGCGCATCCGCGATGTGGTCAAAGGCGCCGCCCGCGCCCGCGTTTCGGCGCGCAACGAACGCACGATGATCAAGCCCCAGCAAAAGCTGACCGCCGACGCGGTTCTGCCGCCGCCGGGCACGCGGGCGATGAGCCGGACCACCGAACAGATCGTGTGCATCGGTGCCTCCACCGGCGGGACCGAGGCGTTGCGTGAAGTGTTGGAAGCTCTGCCCGCGAACTCGCCCGGCATTGTCATTGTCCAGCATATGCCGGAACATTTTACGCGATCCTTTGCCCAACGTCTCAATGACTTGTGCGAGGTTGATGTCAAAGAGGCCGAAGATGGCGACACCGTCATGCGCGGCCACGTGCTGATCGCGCCGGGCGGGCGCCATACGCTGCTGACCCGGCAAGGCGCGCGATACACGGTTAGCGTGCGCGAAGGGCCGCTGGTGTCGCGCCACCGGCCTTCGGTCGATGTCTTGTTCCGTTCGGCGGCGCAATCGGCGGGCAGCAATGCCGTCGGCGTGATCCTGACCGGGATGGGCGATGATGGGGCGCAGGGCATGCTGGAAATGAAGCAGGCCGGCGCGCGCACCATTGCCCAGGACGAAGCCACCAGCATCGTCTTTGGCATGCCCAAGGAAGCCATCGCTCGCGGTGCGGTCGACCGGGTCGTACCGCTGGGCAATGTGGCGCGTGAACTGCTCCACGCGGCCTCGAAATAAGGGAAACTTGATGAAACATACCAGCTTCCCCGTTTTCGACGCCACCAGCCCAGGCATCGGCCAGACCGCCGATGCACAGGCGGGCATGGCCGATATTGTCACCAGCCTCGATTCCCGCTTTATCCCGGCGGGCGAAACGCTGGCGCGGCTGGTCGAAGCGATGGGGGCGGTATTATCCGGCCTTGATGTGATGGGCCGCGTTCTGGGCGATGGATCGGGCGGGGATAGCGAGGCGGCCGAGGCATTGCTGTCGGCCGCGCGCCAATTGCGCGAGGCGCCCGAACGCCAAAGCGAAAGGGCGCGTCAGGTGACGTCTCTGGCCGCTGTTATGCAGAAATTGGGCACATTGTCGGCGGAAATTGCGCGTATTCTGACGGTGCTGGAATTCTATACGGTCAATTTGAAGATCGCGGCGGCGGGCGCTGATGAATTTGTCGAATTTGCCAATGACATGGCGGTCAAACTGAAATCAGGCAGCCGCGAAGTCGAAGCCTTCAACAATCAGATCAAGGTCATGCAATCCAGCCTGGCCGATATGCGCCGGGTGGATGACGTGCTGGCCCGCGAATGCGCGCGCGTGATCCCCCAAGTGCCCAACCGTCTGGTGGATGAGGTGCAGCAATTGCGGTCGCGTCAGGCGTGGCTGTCGCAAGTGGCGGGCAACACCCGCGCCATCATCATGCGGCTGCAAGGTCGGGTGGGCACGGCTCTGGCCGCGATGCAGGTGGGCGATATTACGCGGCAAAGGCTCGAACACGTGCTGGATGGCTGCCGCGCGCTGGAAAGCCTGCTGGCCGATCCGGCGGCGGTTGATCCGGACGGGACGCGGGGCCATATGCTGCGCCTCTATGGCGATCAATTGGGTGATCTGACCCGCGACTTTATCGACCAGACCGGCGATCTGCTTGATGCCTTGGGCGCGCTGGGGCCGGATTGCGCGCAATTGCTGGGCAATGGCCGCCGTGACGACACGATGCACCAAAGCAATGACTTCCTCCACGACCTGAGCAATTGCATCGCCGATGCCCATGGCATGACCGGCCAGTTGCAGCGCGCCAATGAAAAGGCCACCGAAATTGCCGAAGTCGTGGTGCAGGTTGTCCACGCCCTGCGCCAACGGGTACAGGCGATCGAAAGCCTGCGCTTTGACGTCGATTACATGGCGATCAACGTGAACATTCGCGCCCGCCGCGATGCCCAGATCGGGCGCCCGGTGGCGGTGATCGCCGATGAAATCCGTATCTGTTCCCAGCAACTGGCCGAATTGATCCTTGGCATCGGACATGTGGCCGACGATCTGGGGGTGCAAAGTCAGGCATTCGAAAATGGCCATAGCATGACCGGCCAACCGGGCGTCGACACGATGCTGGGCAATGCGTTGCAGATCATCCGGCAAGGCGCGAGCGAGAGCGAGCAGGCCATGGCCGATGTCGACAAACGCGCCCAGGGCATTGCCAGCATGATTGATGCGGCGTCCGATGAACTGTCCATTTGCGGCACGTTGTCGGAAAGCCTGCGCGCGATGACCGACAGTTTTGCCGTTCTGGCCGGACGCGATGAGGTCGATGTCGCGGCGCAAAAGCCCCATCCGGTCGAAGGGTTGATGGGCGATATGGCCCGCAAATATACGATGAGCAGCGAACGGCGCGTGCATGATCGCCATCTGTTGCCCGGCATGGCGCCACTGATGGGCATCTCTGTGGTCCATGCCGGGCTGGGCGCCACCAATCCGCCGCCGGATGATGATGACGCCCTGTTCGATGACGCGTTGTTCTAAGCTGCTGGCCCTCCCAGCGCCCGGACGAGGGCGATGCTGACCTGCACGCGCTGCGTTGCGACTTGCGCGGCGCGGCGGCGGGCGGCCAGTTCGGCGGTTTCAGCCGTCACCACGTCCAGCAAGGTGTTGGCGCCCTTGATGTAGAGTTCATAGGACAGTTTGGAGGCTTGCCCTGCTGCGGCGGCGGCCCGGTTTTGCGCGGCGCCTTCCTGTTGCAATTGGTCCATGGATGTCAGGCTGTCCTCAACCTCGCGCATGGACTGCAATACGTTGCCGCGATAATTGGCGCTGGCCGCGTCCCAATCGGCCCGCGCGGCTTCGATCCGCGCCTTGATCCGCCCCCCGTCAAAGATCGGCAGGCTGAATTGCGGCCCCACGGCCCAGAAGGCATTGGGCGCGGAAATCAGGCTGGACACTGCCATGCTTTGAAACCCGCCATTGCCGCCCAGCGAGATTTGCGGAAACCGCGCCGCGCGGGCAACGCCAATGGCGCGATTGGCGGCATACATGCGCCTTTCCGCTGCCGCGATGTCCGGCCGCCGCTGCAACAGCGTGGCGGGCAGGGTGGCGGGCACGGACAGAATGCCGAGAGATCCATTTACAGGCGCAAATTGGGCTTCACCCGCCGGAATGCCCGCCAATGTGGCAACGGCATGGGCCAAAACGGCGCGCTGGGCGCGGACCTGCGCCAGTTGTGCCTGCGCATCGGCCAATTGCGCGTCGGCGCGGCCCACGTCGATGCCATTGGCAATGCCGCCGTCATAGCGGTGATGCGTCACATCATCGGCCCTCTGATAGGCCGCCACCGCATCGGACAGGATCGCGATTTCCAGATCCGCCCCGCGCATGGCCGCCCATGTGCTGGCCAGATCGGCCTGTAGCGCAAGGCGCAGCGCAGCCGCGTCATCGGCGCTGGCCAGAGCATTGGCTTTCGCCGCACGGACGGAATCGCGCACCCGGCCCCACAGGTCCAGTTCATAGCTGACCGTGGCGCCGACCGTATCGGAACCATAATAATCGGGCTGTGTTCCGCCGCGCAAAGGGCGGTCATCCGATTGCCGGTTGCGTGTCAACGTGCCTGATGATTCCACATCGGGCATCTGCGCCGCCTTGCTCTGGCGCAGCGCGGCCATGGCAAGCCGGTGCTTGGCAAGGATCGCGGCAAGGCTGGGATTGTCCTTGTCCAGCCGTTCCTCCAACGCATCGAGCGCCGGATCGTTCAGGCCATGCCACCATGCCTTGTCCACCTGCGGCGCGGCGGGCTGGGCCTCGCCCCACACTTTGTCGGCATCGGCGAACGTGGCGGGCAGGGGCGCCTGGGGCGGGCGATAGGCGGGTGCCTGACTACAGGCCGCCGCCAGAAGGGGTAAAAACCCGATCCAGCGCTTAGCCATTCGCGCCCCCTGCAACATGGACCTTTTGACCGTCCAGCAGCGAGTCCGGCGGGCTGTCGATGACCTTCTCGCCCGGTTTCAGGCCGGATGAGATGTCGACCGAATTGCCCTGATCCTGCGCGATGGTGACGTTGGCGAAATGGACCTTGCCCGATGCATCGACGGTGGCCACCTTGGTCCCGCCGCCGCGCAGGATCAGCGCGCTGGCCGGAAGGTTCAGCCGTCCGGCGGGCACCGGCACATCAAAGTGCACTTGCGCAAAGCCGCCGGGGCGCAGCGCGTCGTCGGCATTGTCCATCACCAATTGCACCTGAAGCGAGCCGGTCTGCGGATTGATCGCGCCCGATTGATCGACCAGCCGGGCCGTGAAATTGCGCCCCGGCCATGCAGGCGCGGTCAAACGCGCCGTCAGGCCCGAACGCATCAGCGGGGCATATTGCTGGGGTACGCTGACATAGACGCGCAGGCGGTGGCCGTCGGCCATGGCGAACATCGGGTTGGGATTGGTCGATCCCGGCCCGACCAGATCGCCAATGTCGGCGTTACGTAAAGTAACCGTCCCGGCAAAGGGCGCGCGGATCGTGGCATAGGCCTTCATCGCCAGAAGCCGTCCCAGATTGGCCTGCGCCTCGTTCACGGCGGCGACGTGGGTGGCGGCATTGGCGTTTTTTTCATCGGTCTCCTGCTGGGAAACCGAATGGCTTTTGAGCAGGTCGGTCCAGCGCGCCGCCGTGGTGCGGGCCAACGTCGCCTCGGCCTTGACGCGGACAAGGGTGGCGCGGGCCTGAATGATCTGCTGGTCCAATTCGGGCGTGTCGATGGCGCCAAGGGGCGCGCCTGCGGCAACCTTTGCGCCAATATCGGCGTACCATGCGCGGACATATCCGGGGACGCGGGCGAACAGGCGGGCCGATGTCCATGCCTCGATCGTGCCGGGCTGGACCAGTTCGTCGCTGGTGCCGGTGGGCTTGGGCGTGATCAGGCGCACGGTGGGGGTGCTCTGGTCATCGGCCCATGCGCGCGCTTCGTTGTTTTCATGCGCGCGCGACCAGGTGCCGGCGAGCACCACGGCGATGGCTATTGCCCCTGCCGCGATGCCCGCCGACCGCAGGCCCCGAGGGGGGGGAGGGGTGGCCTGCGTAAAGGAAGTATCAGTCATTTTCGGAAAGCTCCTTCTGATCGCCGCGATGGATCAGGCTGAACACCACAGGCACGAAAACCAGCGTGGCCATGGTGGCAAAGATAAGTCCGCCGATAACGGCACGGCCCAGCGGGGCGTTCTGTTCACCGCCTTCGCCCATGCCCAGCGCCATCGGACCCATGCCGATGATCATGGCCAAAGCCGTCATCAGAACCGGGCGGAAACGGGTGGATCCGGCCTCCAACGCGGCCTGAAGCGCATTGCCGCAGGCCGCCAGCCTTTCGCGGGCGAAACTGACCACCAGCACAGAGTTGGCGGTCGCCACGCCCATGCACAGGATGGCCCCGGTCAGTGCGGGCACCGACAGCGTGGTGCCCGTGGCGAACAATATCCATGCGATCCCCGCCAATGCCGCAGGCAGAGCCGAGACGATGGCGGCCGGATCGGCCCAGCTTTGGAAATTCACCACGATCAGCAGGTAGATCAGCACGATGGCCCCCGCCAAACCGGCAATCAGGCCGACAAAGGCGGTGTTCATCGTTTCCACCTGACCGCGCAAGGCAACCTGTGCGCCCTTGGGCAGGTCGCCCTTGGTGGCGTCGAGGATCTTCTGGATGTCGGCCGAAACCGCGCCCAGATCGCGCCCTTGCGTGGCGGCATAGATGTCAAAGGCGGGGCGCACCGCATAATGGGTGATCACCGCCGGGCTGGGGCCGCGCTTTAACGTGCCCAGAGCGGACAGCGTCTGGAACGCGCCGGTGCTGCCGCTGATGGGGGTATTTTGCAGGGCGGCGATGCTGTCGGTGTGCCACAGCGGGGCCTGGACCACGATTGGGTAGGACACGCCGTTCTTGGGGTTGAGCCAGAAGGTGGGCGCCACCTGACTGGACCCCGACAGGCCAACGGACAGCGAGCGCGTCACGTCATTTTCGGTAATGCCCAGACGGTCCGCCTGTGCGCGGTCGATGTTGACGCCGATCTGGGGATAGTTGGACGCCTGTTGCAGGCGAACGTCCACCACGCCGCCAATGCGCGCCATTTTTGCCGCGACCATATGGGCATAGGCTTCATTGGCGGCGGCATCGGGGCCGGTGACCATCACGTCGATCGGGGCGGGCGCGCCAAAGTTCAGGATCTGGCTGACGATATCCACCGGCAGGAACGAGAAGACCGTGCCCGGAAACGCCTTGGGAAGATCGGCGCGCAGTTGGCGGACATAATCGTCGGTTGCGCCATGGTCTTCCTTCAGCGAGATCAGGATGTCGCCGTCCTGTGGGCCGATGCCGCCGGTGTTCGAATAGGCGCGGTTGATGCCCGATACCGGCGGGCCGATGTTGTCGGTCATGCTGGCGATTTCGCCCTTGGGCAATTGTGAGCGGACGCGGTCTTCGATCCGGTCGAACATGGCGGCGGTTTCTTCGATACGCGTGCCAACCGGCGCGCGGACGTGAATGCCGATCTGGCCCGTATCGACCGCCGGAAAGAAGTTGCGGCCAAGGAAGGGCACCAGCACCAGCGAAAGCGCGACGATGACCGCAAAGCCGACGATCACCTGTTTACGCCGGTTGAGCGCCAGAGAAAGCGCGCCGACATACCAGCTGCGGATCTTTTCAAAGCGCACCTCGAAACCATGCTGGAACCGGCGCAGCGGGTTGTGCGTGCCGGGATGGCCGACGGCGGCGTCATGTTCGCGCATTTGTTCGCCGATATGTTCGGGGGCATGGGCGCGCAGCAGATAGTTGCCCATGGTGGGCACCAAAGTACGGCTGAGGATGAACGAGGCGATCATTGCAAAGACGACGGATTTCGCCATCGGGGCAAAGAGGAAGCCTGCCACACCGGGCAGGAAGAACATCGGCACAAAGGCGATGCAGATGCACAGCAGGCTGACGAGAGCAGGCTGAACAATCTGTTGCGCGCCATCGAGGATGGCCTCCTGCACGCCTTTACCCTGTTCAAGGTGCCAGTTGATGTTTTCGATGGTGACGGTCGCGTCATCCACCAGAATGCCGACCGCCAGCGACAGGCCGCCCAGCGTCATGATGTTGAGCGTTTCGCCGGTCATCGCCAAACCCATCACCGCGGCCAGAACCGCCAGCGGGATCGAGGTTGCGATGATCACCGTCGAGCGCCACGAACCAAGGAAGAGCAGGATCATCAGGCTGGTCAGCACGGCGGCAATCACGCCTTCGCGGATCACGCCCGAAACCGCGCCTTTGACAAAGACCGACTGGTCGGAAAGGAAGGAAATGTGCAGGTCGGAGGGCAGGGTGAGCTGTAATTGCGGCACGATCTTTTTGACGCCATCGACAATCGCCACGGTCGAGGCCGACCCAGCCTTGAGGATGGTCATCAGCACTGCGCGGGTGCCATTGACGCGCACGATATTCTGTTGCGGGGGCGATCCGTCGTGAACGTGGGCCACATCGCCAATCGTGATCGTCGTGCCGCCCACCGTGCGGATGGGCAGCTTGTTGAGATCATCGATCGCGCTGGGGCTGTTGTTCAGATGGACGGTATATTCAAACGTGCCGATGCGCGCGGTGCCCGGGGGCACGATCTGGTTTTGCGCGGCAAGCGCGGTGCCGACATCGGTGGCCGACAGGTGGTGGGCCTGAAGCGCGGCGGGATCGATGTCGATCTGGATCTGGCGTTCGCGCCCGCCATAGGGGGTGGGGACGGCGGCGCCTTCGACCTGGGCCAGGCCGGGGCGGATGGCGTTGATGCCAAAGTCGAACGTCTTTTGTTCGCCCAGCGTCGGCGATGACAGCGCCAATTGCAGGATCGGCACGGTCGAGGCGTTATAATTCATCACCAGCGGCGGCGTCATGCCCGGCGGCATCTGTTTCAGCACGGTTTGCGAAATCGCGGTCACCTGTGCGGTGGCGGTGCGAATGTCGACGCCGGGGTGAAAGAAGATTTTGACCACGCCCATGCCGGCATAGGACTGGCTTTCGACGTGATCGATGTCGTTGACGGTGGTCGATAGCTGGCGTTCGTAATAGTAAACGACGCGCCCGGCCATGTCTTCGGGGGGCAGGCCCTTATAGGACCACACCGCCGCGATGACGGGCATTTTGATGTCCGGGAAAATGTCGGTGGGGGAACGAAGCCAGGCGATGGAACCGCCAAGCACGATGAGGATGGCCATCACCACAAAGGTATATGGCTTGCCTAGTGCGATTTTGACGAGTTGAAGCATGAAGACCCGATCTTGGCGACGCGATGGGGGGGGATGCGCCGGTTGCAGGTCTGCGTTTCGTACCCTTGGGGCGGGGTTTCAAATGAATTGGATTTTAGGTTGCTGCATTGCGGCAATCGGGGTCAATCTAGCATGCGGTTTTTGCAATTGCGATGGATTAGATTGTCGCTTGCGCAATGATGCTCACCGGGCGTATGGGCGACAATGCCCGACGGAATCGGTCCTTTTTTAATGGTAAAGGGTGTCGCCGGGACAGGTTCAAGCGTTGATGCCCTGCATTGTGCAGATTTCCATCTGGACCGGCGTTTTGAGGCAATTTGCCTCGCCATAGAAAGAGTCAGCTATTCGCCATGGAATGGGTTCCCGTATTTTTGATCACCCTCAAGGTCGTTGTTTTTGGGACGGGAATGTTCTTCTCGATCAAATGGCATTACGATCAGGACAAGAAAAAGAAGCAGGAAGCCGCCATAGCGCAGGAGCGCGCAGAAGCGGGTGCCGAGGTTCAGGACTGACTGAATTCTGAGCGAGGCGTTTCTTTTACGGCATGCCTCGCTTCGCGGCTTTACGCGGCGTCGTTGCGCCATTCCGGGGCGCGTATGCGCACAACCAATCCCGGTCCGGCATCGCCCAGTTCCAATCCGAACCCGTGCAGATGCACAATCGCCGCAACCAGATTGAGGCCAAGCCCCGATCCCGGCGTTTGCCTGCTGGCTGCGCCGCGATAGAAACGGCGCAGCACAGCGTCGCGTTCCGACCGCGCAATGCCCGGCCCATTATCGGCCAGTTCTATGATCAATTCCTGTGCCCGCCTGATCAGGTTCAGGCGGATACGCCCCCCTTGCGGCGCGAACTTGATCGCATTGTCCAGCAGGTTGCCCACCGCCTCGACCAGCAGCGCTTCATCGCCCATGATCTGATGGCCGTAACTGCCGCTGATGGCGATTTCGATCCCGCGCTCCTCGGCCAGCGGTTCATAGAGTTCGGCCGCCGTGGTCATCAGCATCATCGGGTCAAGCGGGCCGAAACCGGCGCGGCGATTGGCCGCTTCCAATTCGGCAATGCGCAACAGGGCGTCGAAACGGCCCAGCACCGCGTCAATATCCTCTACCGCCTGATCCACGCCTTCGGGGCGCGGGTCCATCATGGCCAAACGCATGCGAAGCCGCGCCAACGGGCTGCGCAGATCATGGGCAATGGCATCGGTCGCACCTTTGACCTGTTCCATCAGGCGCTCAATCTCCTCGACCATGCCGTTCATCGTGTCGGCCACCAGATCGAGTTCATCGCCGCGCGGCGAAACCAGAATGCGGTGTGAAAACTCGCCCGCCGAAATGCGTTTGGCATCGGTGCGCAATTGGGCAATCCGGCGGATCGGGCCAAGGCTGAGCGCGATGGCGGCGATGGAGGCGGACAGGATCACGATGGCCCCCGCCGTCAGCGATAGGTCCAGAATGCGGGTGCGAAATTCAACCGCCGGGGTAATGTCGCGCGCCACGATCAGACTTTGCCCATCGGGCAGGCGCGTGGTCATGGACAACAGTGGTCCGGGGGCCAGCGTCCCGGCGGGCCACTCCTTCATCGCCTCGGTCGGGGGTGGGTCATTCCATTTCAGGTTTCCTGCGATTTCATGCCCTTGCGCATCGATCAGGGCAAAATAGTTGAGACCCGAAATGCTGGTGGCAATGGCGGCCTTTACCTCATCTGCGCGCAGGTTGGTGGGGGCATGGCCCAACCTTGCGGTTTCCGATGCGATGATGCGGTCGGATCGGTTGATCAACTCGCCCTTGGTCAGAAAATAGGTCAGGCCCAACAGCGCGACCACCGCCAGCAAGAACACTGCGCCCAGCATCAGCATCAGCCGGAACGCCGATGTCCGGCGCAATTCACCCCATGGCAGATCGGGGCGCGGCATACGAGGGGGCTTGATGGGCAAGTTCAGTCCGCCACCAGCCGATAGCCTTCGCCCTTCACCGTTTCGATGATGGTGTTTTGGCTCTTGCCAGATTGGTTGGGCCGTTCCAGCTTGCGGCGTAATTTGCCGATGTGGACATTGATCAGATTGTCCGCCGGATCAAAGAAATAGCCCCAGACCTGTTCAAAGATCATCTGGCGGCTCAAAATCTGGCCGGGATGGCGGGCAAGGAATTCAAGCAGGCGAAATTCCTTATGCAGCAAGGCGACCGGTTCGCCGCCCAACCAGACCTTGCGCTTGATGAGATCCATTTCCAGTTGGCCGACCACAAGGCGCCCTTCGGCGGGATAATCCCGTCCGCGCCGCAACAGCACCTCGACGCGCATGGCGACTTCGTCCGGCGCAAAGGGTTTGACCATATAATCATCGCCGCCCGCCCGCAGGCCCGCAATGCGTTGATCCACATCGCCCAGCGAGGAAATCATCAGCACCGGCGTCATCACCTGTTCGGCGCGCAACCGCGCCACCAGCGCCAGCCCGTCCATATCGGGCAGCATCCGGTCCAGCGTGATCGCGTCAAAGCGGGTCGTCTTTGTATGGGCCAGCGCCTCGCGTCCGGTTGTGGCATGCAGGACATGATGACCTTGCGCGCGCAGGCAATCGGTAATCACCTGTGCCACTTCGGCATCATCTTCCACCACCATTATCTGGTTCATCGTCTTTCACTAAGGCCTTGGCGCGGGGCGGGGCAAGTGAAATGAAATTCATGCCGCCAGTTTGACGATCATGCCAGTTTGACGATCAAGATGGCCACGCCAAACAGCACGCCAAGGCACAGGATCGCGCTGGCGCTGACCCGCAGGCCAGAACGTGCGACAAGGGTCAGATCGACGCTGAGCCCCAGTCCCGCCATGGCCAGAACCGTGAGCAGCAGGCTGGCCCGATGGGCCGCATCCGACAGGGCGGGGGGGATAACCCCCACCGAATGCGCCATGGCCAGAGCCAGAAAGATCAGGATGAAGGCCGGAAAGAGCCGCCCCCGCGCCGCGCCGTTTCCGCGATGGGCCAGCGACAGGACCGTCACCACCGGCCCCAGCATCAGTACCCGCACCAGTTTCACCAGCGCGCCCACCTGTACCGCAACGGCCCCCATCGGATGGGCCGCGGCCAGAACCTGCGGCACGGCATAGACGGTCAGCCCCGCCAGCATTCCGCCCCGCACCGCGTCCAGATGCAAAGCCCCCGCCATAACCGGCACCAGCAACACCACCACAATGCCCAGCACCGCCGTAAAGCCGATCGAGGCGGCCACATCATCGCCATCGGCCTCGATCGCGGGGGCCACGGCGGCGATGGCCGAATTGCCGCAGATTGCATTGCCGCAGGCCACCAACAGCGCCATCCGCCCGCTCAGCCCCAGCCAGCGGCCAAGGGCATAGCCCAGCGCAATGGTCATCGCGATCAGGCCGACAATCGAACCCACCAGCGTCCATCCCATGCCTGCCAATGCGCCAAGGCTGATCGTGGCGCCCATCAGCGCGACGGCCCATTCCATCACCGGCTTGGCGGCAAAGGCGATGCCGGTGGCGCATGTTTGCGGCGCGGGCCGGATCGTGCGGCACAGCGCGCCAAGGATGATGGCCACCACCAAGGCATCCAGCCACACCCGGCCCAGCAGCGCCTGTTGCACCCATTCCACCCCAAAGGCGGCAAGGGCAATGGCGCCAACCAGCGTCAGGCCGGGCAGCAGGTGGGCAGGGATGTTGGGACGGTTCACCATGGGATGCTTTTGCGCGTTTGCTATTCAATGATCCAATCAATTGAATATGTATATTTGATAGGCTATTTCTATGGAATGACCCTTGAACAGCTCCGCATCTTTGTCGAAGTCGCGCAAAGCCTGAACATGACCCGCGCGGCGCAGGCGCTGAACCTGACCCAGCCGTCGGTCAGCGCGGCGATTGCGGTGCTGGAGGGGCGGCACGGGTTGCGCCTGTTCGACAGGGTGGGGCGGTCCATCGAATTGTCCGAAGCGGGGAGAGCGTTCCTGCCCGAGGCACGCGGCGTTCTGGCGCGGGCAAGAGAGGCGGCGCAGGCGCTGGACGATCTGGCCGGATTGCGGCGCGGCCATCTGCGCATCGCGGCCAGCCAGACGGTGGCGACCTATTGGCTGCCCGCGCGCATGGCCCGTTTTGCGCAGCGCCATCCGGGGATCACACTGGCCCTGACGCTGGGCAATACGCAGGAGGGGGCGCAGGCGGTGCTGGCGGGCGATGCCGATCTGGCCTTTGTCGAGGGCGAGGCGCAGGGCGATTTGTTGCGCGTGACATCGGTGGGAGAAGATCGCCTTGGCCTCTATGCGCGGCCCGGCCATCCTCTGGCGGGGCGGGCGCTGGACCGGGATGCTTTGCGCGGCGCGGTCTGGGTGTTGCGAGAGGAGGGTTCGGGCACGCGGGCGCATCTGGGCATGGCTTTGGCGCAGGCGGGGCTGGATTGGGAGGATCTGGACGTGCGGCTGGAATTGCCCGCCAATGGCGCAGTGCTGGAGGCGCTGGATGGCGGCGATCTGATCACGGCGGTGTCGGAATTTGCGGCTGCTTCGCGCGTGGCGGCGGGGCGGATCGTGCATCTCGACTGGCCCTTTGCCGCCCGCCAGTTCTCGATGTTGACCCACCGCGCCCGGCGTTTGAGCGCGGCGAGCGAGGCTTTTATCACATCAATGGAAATCGCGTGATTTGGGCATGATGCGGACATTGCGTGGATGGGTTCTGGTGGGGGCGGGGCCATCTGTCTGCGTATCGGTCAAGGTGCCCAGCATGGCCGTCCGGTCGATCACGCGATCGATCATGACATGGACGACATTCTCCTTGCTGCGCTGAACCACGCCTTCGAGCAACATCAGGCGCGAAGCCATCACCGCGGCGCGCTGTTTTTCCATGTCGCGGGTCCACAGCAAGCCATTGGCGATGCCGGTTTCATCCTCGATGGTGATAAAGACTGCATTGCCCTTGCCCGGACGTTGCCGGGTCAGCACCACGCCGGCCACGCGGATCTTGCTGCCATCCTTTACGTTTTGCAGGACAGAACAGGGCTTTACCCCCTCCTGCGTCAAAGCCTCTCGCAAAAAGCGCATCGGGTGGCCTTTGAGCGAATAGCGCAAGGTCTGGTAATCGGCGATGACTTCCTCGGCCGTGGGCATGGCGGGCAAGGGCGCATCGGTTTCGCGCCCCAATTCAGGCGCATCGGCATGGGCGAAAAGCGGCAATTGCGCGGGCGGTTTGCGGCGCACTTCCCACAGAGCCTCACGCCGGGAATGGCCCAGCGATCCCAGCGCATCGGCATCGGCCAGTTTGCGCAAGGCCGCAGGAGGCAAAGCCGCGCGATGGGCCAGATCCTCGACCGAGGCATAGGGCGCGCCGTTGCGTTCACGCGCCATCGCATCGCCCCATTCGCGCCGAAATCCGTCCAGCCGTGAAAAGCCCAGCCGCAAAACCTGTCCTCCATCCTCCAGCGTGCAATCCCATGCGCTGTGGTTCACATCGACGCGGCGCACCACCACGCCATGTTCCTGCGCGTCACGGATCAGCTGCGCGGGGGCGTAAAACCCCATCGGCTGGCTGTTGAGCAGCGCGCAGGTGAAGGCCGCCGGATGCCGACATTTCAGCCATGAGGACACATAGGCCAGCCACGCAAAGGCCTGCGCATGGCTTTCGGGGAAACCATATTCGCCAAAGCCTTTGACCTGTTCAAAGCATCTTTCGGCAAAGTCGGGATCATAGCCATTGTCGATCATGCCGGCGATGAACTTGCGTCTGTGGTTTTCCTCGATCTGGCCATTGCGGCGGAACGCGGCCATATCGCGGCGCAGACGGTCGGCGTCGACCACACTATAGCCGGCACCGACCATCGCCAGTTTCATCGCCTGTTCCTGAAACAGCGGCACGCCCAGTGTGCGTTTGAGCAAATCGCGCAGGGCGGGGCTGGGATAGACCACCTTCTCCTCGCCATTGCGGCGGCGCAGATAGGGGTGAACCATGCCCCCTTGAATCGGGCCGGGGCGGACAATGGCCACCTGAATTACCAGATCATAGAGTTTGCTGGGCCGCATCCGGGGCAGCATCGCCATCTGCGCCCGGCTTTCGACCTGAAACGTGCCGATACTGTCGCCCCTTTGCAGCATGCGATAGGTGGCCGGATCCTCCAGCGGGACATTGCTGAGCCGATAATCGCCCAGCCGGTGCTGGCGAAGCAGGTCGAAGCTCTTGCGGATACAGGTCAACATGCCCAGCGCCAGCACATCGACCTTCATCAGGCCCAATTCGTCAATATCGTCCTTGTCCCATTCGATGAAGGTCCGGTCGGGCATGGCGGCATTGTGGATCGGCACCATTTCATCCAACCGCCCATGGGTCAGCACAAAACCGCCCACATGCTGCGACAAATGGCGCGGAAAACACAGCAATTGATCGACCAGATTTTTCATGCGCGCAATCACCGGATTGGCCGGATCAAAGCCCGCCTGTGTCACCCGCGCATCGGGCACATCGCCGCCCCAACTGCCCCATATGGTCGAGGACAGGCGCGCGGTCACATCCTCGCTCATGCCCAATGCCTTGCCCACTTCGCGGATCGTGCTGCGCGGGCGGTAATGGATGACGGTGGCGGCAATCCCGGCGCGGTCGCGGCCATAGCGGGCATAGATATATTGCATGACCTCTTTGCGCCGTTCATGTTCGAAATCGACGTCAATGTCGGGCGGTTCGTTGCGCGCCTCGGACAGGAAACGGGAAAAGAGCAGCTTTTCACGCACCGGATCGATCGGCGTGATGCCCAGAAAATAGCACACCAGCGAATTGGCCGCGCTGCCGCGCCCCTGACACAGGATGGGGGGATCAAGGCTGCGCGCGTGACGCACGATGTCATGCACGGTCAGGAAATAGGGCGCATATTTGCAAGAGCGGATGAGGCGGAATTCCTCGTTCAGCACGGCCCAATAGTCCGGCGTCAGACCATCGGGGAAATAGGCGCGGCTGCCCTCCAGCACGAGATGTTCCAGCCACCTTTGCGCGTCCCACCCATCGGGCACGGGTTCATGGGGATATTCATAGTGCAATTCGTCCAGCGTAAAGGTGATGCGGTTCAGCACATCGATGCTGGCCGCGATGGCTTCGGGACAGGCCCGGAACAGGCGGGCCATTTCGGCGGGGCTTTTCAAATAGCGCTCTGCATTGATGGCAAGGCGGCGCCCGGCGGTGTGGATCGTTGCGCCCTCGCGGATACAGGTGAGGATGTCGTGCAGCGGGCGCGCATCGGGCGTATCGTAAAGCGCATCATTGCTGGCCAGAATTGGCGCGCCGGCGGCCGCCGACAGGGCCTGAACCTGCGCCAGACGCCGCGCATCGGCCCCGCTGCGCAACATATGCGCGGCGATCCAGACCGCATCGGGCCGCGCCTCGCGCAATTGTTCGACCACCGCGCGGTCCTGTCCCGTCGCGATCAGCAGCAGATCATCGGCATGATCGAGCAGATCAGGCAGGCGCAGGATGCAATCGCCCTTTTCCGCCCGCCGATTGCCCAGCGTCAGCAAGCGCGTCAGCCGCCCCCAGCCATGCCGCGTGGTCGGATAGGCGACAATATCGGGCGTATCATCGGCAAAAACCAGCCGCGCACCCACCACCAGTTTCAGCCCGCTTTCCTCGCGGCCCAACTCCTTCCACGCCTTATGCGCGCGCACCACGCCCGCCACGCTGTTGCGGTCGGCAATGCCCATGCCGACCATGCCCAACCTGACCGCCCGCACCACCATGTCGGCGGGGTGCGATGCCCCGCGCAGAAAGCTGTAATTACTGGCCGCGATCATTTCGGCAAATGCGGGGGCATTCATGCGAAAAGCCCGTGCATATACCATTTCGGATCGGGCTTTTCTTCATACAACCCGTGGCGAAAGATCCAGTAACGCCGCCCGCGCACATCCTCGACCCGGTAATAATCGCGGGTCAATCCGCCCATGCCGGGGATCTCGCCTTCCTTGCGCCGCCACCATGGCGCGGCGATGCGTTCGGGGCCTTCATACAGGCGGATCTCATACATTTTACGTTGCCAGCGGAAACGGTGCGGGGGACCATCGGGCACTTCGGCAATGACCTCGACCGGCTGGGGCGGATCGAACAGGAACAGGGGGCGCAGGGGCGGCTCTCCGGGCGGCGGGGCGGGCCATCGGCGGGGAGTGGGCAGATTCATCGCGGGGAGGGCCAGTTGCGCCTGTTCGGGCATATGGCTGTCCTGCGGCACCAGACGGCGCAGCGCCTGCGGCCCCAGACGCGTGCTTAACCGGTCGATCAATTCGGCCAGCGCGGCATCCTGTTGTTCCGCGCCGTCCAACTCGGGCTGGCTGGCGGCCAAAGGCTGGGCCAGAGGGATGAACAGCGTGATCCGGTCATAGCCAAAGCCGGGATCAAGCGGATCGGCCAGCGCCGCGATCCGTTCATCAAACAGCCGCAGCACCAGCGCCGGATCACGCGTGGGCTGGCCGGTTTCGATCATCAACCGATGCCGCGCCCCATCGCTGCGAAACAGGGTGAGGGCAAAGCGTCGCCCGCCCAGATCGCGTTCCCCCATCGCGGCGGCGGCCTGATGCAACAGGTCGAGGAAACAGGCCGCTACGGTCGATTGCAAGGCAATGGGTTCGGGAAAACGCCGTTCAAAACGCAGCGGGCGCGGGCGGGTGATCGGCGCGATCGGCGCCTGCTCCTCGCCCAGCAGGCGGCGCAGGGCGGTGACCGCATCGGCCCCGAAACGCGCGGCAATGCTGGCCATCGACCGCCCCGCCACATCGCCCACGCATTTCAGCCCCGCCCGCGTCAGCGCCAGCGTGCCTTCCCCGTCCAGCCCCAGCGCGACAATGGGCAGGGCACGGATGGCGGCGTCCTCATCCCTGACCGGCCCATTCCTGACCGGGCATGCGCCATAATGCGCCAATGCCTGCGCCGCCTCGGGCGTGGGGGCGGCGGCGATGCGGATGTCCATGCCAATCTGGGCCATCGCGTCTTCGATTTGCGCGGCCAATCCGGCCTCTCCGCCGAACAGATGATCGACGCCCGTGCTTTCCAGCACCAGCCCATCGGGGCGCGCCACCATCACATGGGGCGACCATACATCGCACCGCCGCGCCAGACGCATCAGCCAGTGGGCATCGGCATCCTCGTCCATATCGGCCACGATCAGTTCGGGCAGCACCGCCCGCGCATCGGCCAGCGTCATGCCCACGCTCATGCCCCGATCCCGCGCCGCGCGATTGACCGCGCCCAGCCTGATGCCCCCGCGCACCTTGGCCACCATGGCCAAAGGCGCATCAGGCGGCGTGCTGTCGCCCTGTTCTATCCGGAACCTGTCGGTGGACAGGCGCGGAAACCACAGCGCCAGATAGCGCTTCACGGAATTGGCATTGCTCACGGTCCCACTCCAGCCGCCATTCAAGGCCCGACGGCCCCGAACGTTGGCGCAACAAAGTCACATCAAAGGTGGCGCGCCCCGGCGCCTGACCCGGCCCGGCCTGGGCCAGTCCCTGCGAAGGGGCGGCGCAAATCTGCCACCGGGTGCGGGCGGCGCTGGGCGCGGGGGCGGCGTCCACGCGCAGCACGAAAAGCGGCACGCCCGATTGTTCGGCCGCCAGCGCAAAGCGGCGCGTGGCGGTCAGATCGAGTTCGCGCATCGCCCCCCAGCATTCCATCACCACCGCGCCCAGCGCCCCGCAGCGCAGCCCATCAACCGCCGCCCGCATCAACCCGACCGTATCGCCCACAACCCCCATCAGCCCGCCATCATGCGCCCCGCTTAAATCCGCCCAACCGGCCCCCTGAAACACGCCCACCGCCCCGACACAGCGCCGTGAACGCAACCACAGCATCGGGCGCGGCGTACCATTTGCACCATCGCTTATCCCGCCCCCACTCATCCCAGTTGCCGCGGCCAGAGTGAAACCGGCGGCGGCGGCGGCATCGCCCACCTCTCCGGCATAGATTTCATGCATCGATCCATAGGCCAGACCGCCGCCCAGCGCGGCATCCATGGCGTCAATACCGCAACTCCACCGGCGGATCGGCGGCGCATCGCTGTAAAGCGGGGAAGGGGCGTTTATGATTCTCATATGTTCTTATTATGTTCTATTTGGCGCAGTAATCAAGCCCGACCTTTCCCCATCCCAAACCCCGGATTTGTCACAGGTTGACCGCCAAAGCGTTGCCCATGCGCGATGGATGGAGTGGTCTTTGTACCCTGTTCAGCTTTCCTTCTGCTAAGCACGTGGGGTGCACAAACTTATGTTTCCCCAACGCTGGGCCTCTTTCCAAGGGGTTGCTGCGGCGCTCATCCTTGCCTGCGGAGCCTGTACGCCGCAGACGGGCGTTCCTACGCAGGCCGGTTCTTCACAAATTTCAGAAGCTTCCACATCGGGGCCATGGTGGCGCCAATCGGGCGACGCGTTGCTTGATGATATGGTGGCGCAGGCGCTGACATCCATGCCGCCGGTTTGCATGCCGGCGCCCGGCGGGTTTCGCGGCAGGATTCAGAGCGCGCTGCATCACAAGGCCAAGCAAAAGCGCCATGCCGAGGAGGCCGATCGCGCCGCGCAAAGATTGCGCAAGGCCGAAGCGGTGGCCGAGGCCTATCTGCGCCTGCGCGCGTGGCAGGAGCGTTTGACCGCCCGCCATGCGATGATGGCACCATGGGCGGACAATGCCGAAATCGCCCATTTCCGCCATGAAGCCGGACTGGTGCCGGGGCTGGACGAGGATATGGCCGGGGTCATGGTCGGATTGAACGCCACGGACGAGGATGCGGCGCGCAATGCCCGTGACCATGCGCTGGCCGATCTGGCGCGACTGACCGGACAGGATGCGGGTTCGCTGCGCGCAAGGTTGGAAAAGACATCGCCCATGCCGCTTAGCAATGCCGTTACGGCCAAGGGGGATGCCGACGAACTGCTGGCCAAGGCCGAGGCGGTTCTGGCCACGGCGCGCATCGCCTATCGCGGCGGGGCGACAACATTTGCCGCGCTCTATATTGCCGAAGCCAATGTTCTGGCCGCGCGTGAGGCGCAGATCATGGCCGCCCATGCCGCCGCCCTTGCCACCATCCGCCAATGGAGCGAGAAGGGTATGGGCGAGGAGGCGCATTGTGGTTGAACTGTCGCCAACCGATAGTCTGCTGGGCGCGCAAAGGCCCCGGCGGCGGCGCGGACTGGTCGTGCTGTTGCTGGTCCTGCTGGCCGGGTTTGCGGCGCTTTGGCTGTTCACACGCTTTCTGGTGGGGACGGATTCGCCCTATTTCACCGCCCCGGTCGAAAGGGGCGATCTGACGCCCACGCTCTCGCTGCGCGGCACCCTGCATGGCGAAGGCGAGGTGACGATTGCCGCCGCGCAGGATGGCGTGGTGGTCAGCCTGACCTCGCCCGGCGACATGCGGGTCGCGGCGGGGCAGGAACTGGTGGTTCTGGACACCCAGGCCGTTGCCCGCAGCATCGCCGCCAACGAAGCCGCCTTGCAAAGCGCCAAGGAGGCCCAGCAGCGCGCCCAGATCACCCTGCGCGAACATCAGGTGCGGTTGGACCGCTATGAAAGCGTGTGGCGCAAATCGGGCGGCCGGGTGCCTTCGGTCAACGAGATGGAGGGTGCGCGCGCCGATGTTTCACGCGCGCAGATCGATCTGGGCCGGGCGCAGGATGCCATCGCCGAAGGTGAGCGCAAGCTGAAGGAAGACCGCGCCCTGATGGGCAATGCCATCGCGCGGGCGCCTTTTGCGGGCTATCTGGTGGCCTGTTCGGTGGCGCCGGGGCAATGGGTCCATGCGGGGCAACCGCTTTGCACCATCGCGGCCAATCCGGAAAAGCTGATCATGACGGTGCCGATTACGGAAAGCGATGCGGGGCGTCTGGCGGCCAAGGCCGGGGCCTGCGTGTTGATCGATGGCAAGAGCGATGCTGAACGCAGCGCCACGCTGATCCGCATTGACCGTCTGGCCCATGGCGGGCGCGAGGCGGTCTTTGCCCTTGCCCCGCCGGACGCTTCCCAAAACAAGGACAAGCCGGGGGCCAATCTGTTGCCCGGACTGGACGGTTCGGCGCAAATTGATTTGGCCGAACGCGAAAATGTTTTGTTGGTTCCCAATGCCGCGCTCACTTTCAGCCTGCATGGTGAGGAACGCAGTCGCCAAAGCGGCGTTTACGTTTCAGGCAGCGATGGCGCACCGCGTTTCGTTGCCGTCGCGCTGGGGGCCAATGACGGTCGCCGCAGCGAGGTTTTGTCTAGCGCTCTTCAACCGGGCGATCAGGTGATCATCGGTTGGCGGCGCGACCACAAAGGATCATGATGACTTTTGGAATGACCCGCCGGGACGTGGCGAAAAGCGGATTTGGTGCTTTATTGACGGTTTTAGCCGGGAACGCGTGGGCGGCCGGCAAAACCGATGGACGTTTCGGCCCGCCACGGGTTTTTGCATGGGACGATCTGGTCAAACAGGCGCAGATGCGGGCGCGCAAACCCTATGCGCGGCAATTGGCGACCAAGACCGTGCCCGATTTCGACGCCCATGCCCGGTTGAGCTATGAGCCCGCCGATACAATCGCGGGCCGTTTGCGCCTGTTCCCGGCCAAGGGTGATACCGCGCCTGACCGTGTGAACATCCATGTTGTCGAAGGCGGCATGGCGCGCACGGTCATCGATACGCATGGCCTGTTCGGCGGCGGGCAATCGGTCGATGTCGCAGGTTTCCGCGTGCTGGAGACAAAGGGGTGGGGCGACTGGCTGGCTTCGCTTGGCGCGTCCTATTTCCGTGCGGTGGGGCCGACGGGGCAATATGGCCTGTCCGCCCGCGCCGTGGCGGTTGACACCGCCATGCCGGGGCCGGAGGAATTTCCCGCCTTCACCGATTTCTGGATCGAGCAGAAGGGCGAGGATCACCTGTTGATCCATGCCATGGTCGATGGGCCTTCGCTGACCGGTGCCTATGCATTCGATATCCAGCGTTCGGCCAGCGGTGTGGAACATGGCATCCGTGCATCGCTGTTCATCCGGCGCGACATCCGGCGGCTGGGTTTGGCGCCCATCACCAGCATGTATTATTTCGATCAGGCCCAGCGCAACACGCCCGGTGATTGGCGCCCGGAAGTGCATGACAGCGACGGTCTGGCCATCCATACGGGCAGTGGAGAGCGGATCTGGCGCCCGCTGGACAATCCGCCGGGGCCGCGTGTCCATATGCTGCGCGCCGACAGTATGAAGGGCTTTGGCATGATCCAGCGCGATCAGGCCTTTGACCACTATCAGGACGACCTCAATTTCTACAACCGCCGTCCCTCGCTCTGGGTCGAACCGCAGGGGGATTGGGGGCCGGGCGCGGTCATGTTGTACGAGATGAACACGATCTCGGAAAATGTTGATAATATGGCCGCCATGTGGATTTCCGACCGACCGGCGCGGGCCGGTGATCGCCGCGATTTCGCCTATCGCCTGCGTTGGGGACAGGGCGACATGATGGGCGATGGCAATGCCATTTGCGTCGATTACTTCATGGGGCCGGGGGGTATTCCGGGCGGTGATCCGATTGCCGGGGCCACGCGCTATATCTTCGATTTCGCGGGCGCGTCGCTGCGCGGATTGAACCGCGACAGCCATGTCGAGGCGATGACGGATCTGCCCAAGGGGTCGGTATTGTTGAACAATGTCATGCCGGTTGAAGGACAGAAGGATCTGTGGCGCGTGACGCTGGACATTCGCGTTGACGGGTTGAAGCAGAACGAGTTTCGTCTGTTCCTGCGCCGCAATGGCGGGGCGTTGAGCGAGACGGTGATCAAAACGGTGAGGCCGTGATAAACCTGCCCCAACTCCCCCCGGAATCGCCGCTGGAGATGCCGGTACAGGATTTGTTCGGCAATCCTCCGGGCCGGATCGAGGTTTTGACGCGCCCCCACGGCATGGGGATGAAGCGGCTTTTGCTGGCGCTGTTGACGGCGGTTTTGAGTTTGGCCGCGTCCAGCGAACTGCGCGTGCAATTCTCGCTCGACGGGCTGGATTGGTTCGAGGTCGCGCTGCTGATCTGTTTCGTGCCTTTGTTCAGCTGGGTGGCTTTTGGCTTTGTCACCTCGCTGATCGGCTTTATGCAACTGATCAGCGGCGAGCATCCCGGTTTCACCGAAATCCCCAGTCCGGCCAAGGCGTTGCGCCATCGCACCGCCGTCCTGATGCCTGTCTATAACGAAAGCGTCGAGGAAGTCTTTGCCCGCGTCGAGGCGATGGGCCATTCGATTGCCGCATCGGGCGGCGGTCCGTGGATCGACTATTTCATCCTGAGCGATTCTCGCCCCGACCATGGCGCGTTGGAGGAAGCGGCATGGGCCAAGCTGGCGCCGCGCCTGCCGATCCGCCTGTTTTACCGCCGCCGGACGGAAAATACCGAGCGTAAACCCGGCAACATTGCCGAATGGGTCCGACGCTTTGGCGGGGCCTATGAGAATATGCTGGTGCTGGACGCCGACAGTTTGATGAGCGGCCATGCGATTGTCGGCATGGCGGCTATCATGGAGGAGCGTCCATCGGTCGGCCTGTTGCAGACCGTACCGATGATTACCAATGCGCGCACCCTGTTCCAGCGCTGGATGCAATTTGCCAGCGAGGCCTATGGTCCGATCGCTTCGGCGGGGCTGTTGTGGTGGTCGGGGTCGGAGGCCAATTTCTGGGGCCATAATGCGATTGTGCGCACGCGCGCCTTTGCCGAATGCTGCGGATTGCCGCAATTGCCGGGCAATCCGCCCTTTGGCGGGGCGATCCAGAGCCATGACATGTTCGAATCCGCCCTGCTGCGCCGCAGGGGCTGGGCCGTTCACATGATCATGATCGGCGGCAGTTACGAGGAATTCCCGCCCAGCATCGTCGATTTCGCCATCCGCGACCGGCGCTGGATGCAGGGCAATCTGCAACATCTCCAATTGCTGGGCGCATCGGGATTGAGCCTCACGCACCGGTTGCATCTGTTGCTGGGCGCTTCGGCCTATCTGACGTCGCCGGGGTGGTTGCTGCTGGTCATCACCTCGATCCTGCGCATGGGCGCGGCGGGGGAATGGCAGGCGGGCGGCGGTATGCCGCTCAACGTGCTGTGGTTGACGCTGGTGCTGTTGTTCGGGCCAAAGGTGATGGGCGTTTTGTGGATGATGTCGGATGCCAAACGCTCGCGTGAATTTGGCGGGGCGGGGGGCATTTTGCGCTCGGTCGGGTTGGAGGTGGTCTTGTCCATCCTGCTGGCCCCGGTGACGATGGTGACCCAGACCAAGGCGCTAGGGGCGCTGTTGATGGGCGTGCCGTCGGGCTGGAACACACAGGCGCGTGAGGCGCGGCGTTTGCCTGTGCGTGACTTGATCCCGTCCTTACGCGAGCATCTGATATTGGGCGCTCTGTTTGCCGCGGCCTTTTTCTACAGCACAAGCCTTGGCTGGTGGCTTTCTCCGCTGGCGCTGGGCCTTTTGCTCTCGCCATGGCTGATCAGCCTGACCTCGTCCGAGGATCTGGGCGCTTCGGCGGGCCATGCGGGGGTCTTTACCGTGCCGACACCCGAAATCGTCGATCCGACCGGGCCGAAGGAATAATCCACCGGGCACAAAAAAGGGGCGGCAGGGAGGAAATCCCCGCCGCCCCTTTTTTTGTTGGGTCGATTACTTCTTGCCGGATTACTTCTTGGGCGTCTTGGCGGCGGTCGCCTCGATTTCCACCAAGAAGGCCGGACCGGCAAGAGCGGCAACCTGCACCACCGAACGAGCCGACTTGTTGGGCTGGGTGGCGGTGCCGAAGAACTGGCTATAGGCTTCGTTGAAACCCTTGAAGTCCAGCTTGCCGCCATTGGCCGGATCGCCGACCAGGAACACCGTCAGCTTGATCACGTCCGACATTTCATAACCCTGCGCCTTGAGCAGGGCTTCGATTTTCTTGAACGTGCTGATCGCCTGCGTCTTGGTGTCGCCATAGGTGGCGATGGCGTCGGGGGCGCCGCCCTGAACGACGGGCGCAGGGACCTGACCCGACAGGATCAGCATGTCGGCCTTGGCCGGAACGAACACGCCCGCCAGAATGGGCGAGGTCGCGCCGCCGGGGATGCGGGTGACATCCTGCGCGTGGCCCGCGGCGGGCAGGGCGGCAAGGAGGGCGGCGGCGGTCAAAAGGCGTTTCATGTTTTCTGCTCCTGAAAGAAGGATGGCGCCTTTTGGCACGGCAACATGACCGCGCCAAGACCGGGCTAAAGCGCTATTTTGCGTATGCATGCGCGCGCCGGCGCAAAAGAAAGTCCAGCCCCGCACCCATCGCCAGAACCAGCGCGCCAAACACCGCGCCCATCCCCAACTGAACAAAGGAGGCATAGAGCATATAGGCCGCCAGCATCAGGAACAGCACAGGGAACAACGGAAACAGAGGCGTCTTGACCGGGCGGGGCAGATCGGGATGGATGATCCGCAACCGGATCGCGGCGGCCATGCCCATGCCGATGAACAGCCAGTAGACCGGCGTCATGTAATCCACCATCGCATTAAACCCGCTGCCTGTCAGCGCGGAAAGCAGGGTCAGCAACAGCGACACCCCGCCCACGGCCAGCGCCGCGCGCGTTGGCGTTCCGCGCGTGGGATGCCAATGGGCAAGGTGGCCAAGGCCGGGATGATCGCGGGCGGCCGCATAGGTGGTGCGCGCACAAACGATGATGGTGGAATTGATACTGGCCACCGCCGAAATGCCCACCACCACCATGATCAGCATTTGTCCGGGCCAACCAAAGGCCATGCGCGCCAGATCCGCCGCCGGGGCCACGGAATAGGCCAGCGCACGTTCACCCAGCCCCCGCATCAGCGCCCAGTTGAGCGCGACATAGATCACGCCCAGCAGGCTGATCGATCCGATGACGGCGATGAACATACCGCGCCGCCCGGATCGCACCTCGGCCGACAGGGTGGCCGCATCGCTCCACCCGCCATAGGCAAGGAAGATGTAGATCAGCGCCACGGCGATTTTGCCCATGTCGGGTCGCGGCGCGTCGGGCATCAGGGGCGCGGCGGGCATAATTGCGCCCGCCAGAATGACGCTGATGAAACCCAGCGCGACCATTACCACCAGCGCTGCCTGCGTCAGAAAGCCCAGCCGGACATGGGCGATGTTCAACCCCGTCATCGCCATCACCAGCCCGACCGAGAGCATCAGCCGCCCGCCCGCGCCCAGTCCCAGCGGCGCACCAATATAGTCCGCGGCCAGATGCGCCATCAGCGCGACCCATCCGGTATGCATGATGGCAAAGCGCGACCACGCGTAAAGCGTGCCCACCCTTTCGCCCCATGCGCGGCGGATAAAGCTGTATTCGCCCCCGGCATCGGGAAAGGCGGCGGCCATTTCGACATAGGACAATCCGCCGATGATCGAAATCACTGCGCCCGCCACCCACAGGCCAAGGAAGTTCCAGTGGCCGATTGAGGCGACAATCGTCGGCGCGGTTTTCAGCGCATCGGTGGACATGATCATGCCCAGCGCCAGCAGCATCGCGTGCAGGCTGTGAAGGTGCCGTTGCGGCTGATGGATACTCATGAAACGCCCGTTAGTTGGCCGATGCGATCAGCGCCAGTGCCTCGTCCATCGCGGGCAGAACCGAAGGCGCGCCCGAAGGCCGGTCATTGGCGTAAATGGCAAAGACCAGTTCGCGCCCGCTGGCCGTGGTCAGATATCCGGCCAGCGCATTAGCGGCCAGCAGGGTTCCGGTCTTGGCAAAGACCTTGCCCTGAAGAAGCGGGTTTTTCATCCGGCGGCCAATCGTGCCATCCACCCCGCCGATGGGCAGGGTCTTGCGCCACTGTGCCGCCCAAGGTTGCGCATCGACCCAGTGCAGATATTGCACCATTGCGCGCGGGGTGATGCGATTGTCGGGCGAGAGGCCAGATCCGTCATAGAAATCATGCGTCCAGTCGGCCAGTCCGGCGCGGGCGATGGTCTGGTTCAACACGATGCGGCCTGCGGGCGTCGTGGGCGGCAGGCCCTGCGTCAAAGCCAGCTTTTTCAGGAACAGATGGGCGTGCAGGTTCTGGCTGACCTTTGACGTAATGGTCAGATCCTCGATCAGATCAGGCGGGGTGAGGGTGGCAAGGTCGGGCGCTGTTGCGGCGGGCGTGACCGGTGCCGGGATCAGATCCACCGGCCCCATCGGCGCATGGCGGGCGCGGGGCTTGCCCGCAACCTTTACCCCGCGTTCGCGCAGCAATTGGGCCAGACGGATCGCGGCATAATCGGCCGGATCGTCAATGTCGAAATCCAGCCTCTGCTCCTTGCCGCCAAGGGGCAGTGAGCCCAGCAGGCGGATCTGCCGCGTGCCCGGAACCATGTCGACCATGACTTCGGCACGGGAATCGGCGGGGCCGGTGGTGATCTGGTTGATGATTTCCATTTCCGGCGCGTTGATTTCCAGCGCGGCTCGGCCCGGCGCGCCCACGGCCTCGCCCGGATTGGCCAGAATCACCAATTCATTGTCATTGATGGTCAGCGCCGAGATTTGCGTGCGCGTGCCGGGCCGGATGCGATCCGAAATGACCCAGCGGTCATAAGGCATGAAAGTATCGTCACCGATCACATCGCCCACGCGCTTGACCCCACCCGCTACGACTGCATCGGCCAGAGCGGCAAGGCAATCCTTCGCGCAATCGGGCGTGTCCTTCATCATCGCATCGCCGCGCCCGACGATGACGATATTCTTTCGGCCATGATCCTCCTCGATCCGCACGCCATTGCCCGCATTGGGAAAGGGCGCGCGAGACATGGCGTCAAACACGGCGGTCGTCACAAAGACCTTGGTGTTCGATGCGGGTTGAAACCTTTCATCCGGCGCGATGGAGGCGATGACATGGCCTTCCTTATCCTCGACCCGGACGCCCCAGCGGGTGCCCTCGATGGCGGGTTTGGCAAGGATGGCGCGGATTTGCGATTCCAGATCGGCGGCCATGGCCGGAGTTGAAAGCGCCAGAAGCGGCAAGAACCAGAAACGCATCACTTATCCCCGCTCACTTATCTTTCGCCAATTCGGCCTTGTAGGCGTCCAGACTGATCGGACGGCCCAGAAAATCCTGCACCAGTTGCGCGGCCGGCTTGCTGCCCCCCGGCGCCAGCACCAGATTGCGATAGCGCGTGGCCGTGGCCCGATCATGCAATCCGTTCTTCGCAAACTGGCTGAAAAGGTCGAGCGCAATCACCTTTGACCAGCGATAGGTGTAATAGACCGCCGAATAGCCGACCAGATGGCCGAAACTGTCCTGAAATTGCGAAAATTCGGGCGGGGGCAGGATGGCATAGGCCCCGTCCAGCCGCCGCGTTGCCGCGCCCAGATCGGCGGGCGCGGGCCCTTTGTGCAGGCCCAGCGAGATATTGCTGAAACCCAATTGCCGCATATCCTGCATGCCCAGATCGAAGTAACGCGCCCGGTTCATCTTTTCCACCAGATCGCGCGGGATCACCTCGCCCGCATCATTGATGGCAAAGCGTTTGAGCGTGTCGTAATCGTAAACCCATTCCTCCAGCATCTGTGAAGGCGCCTCGACAAAGTCCCATTCGGTCGAAACCCCGCTTTGCCCGGCCCAGCGCGCCGATTGCCCGCCAAAGATGTGGTGCAGCATATGGCCGAATTCGTGGAGGAAGGTTTCCACGTCATGATGCTCCATCAATCCGCCATTGGCCCCGCCGGTCGACACATTCATCACCAAAGCGCCGACGGGCACGCTGACGCCTTTTATGCCCGCCTCCCTTATTCCGGGACGTAGGGGGACGGCATTGGCATGTTCATATTTGCCGGGGCGGGGGTGGGAATCGAAATAGAAGCGGCCAATGACCTGTCCCTTTTCGACCATTTCATAGGCTTCGACATCCTTGTCCCACACCGCCGTTTTCCACGGACGGATGGTCACGTCGAACAATTCCTGCGTCAGCGCCAGAATGCCGTCGCGCACCCGATTATACGCGAAATAGGGGCGCAGTGCCGATCGGTCGAAGGCATAATCGGCCTTGGCCACCTGATTGGTCAGGAAATTGTTGTTCCACGCGCCATAGGATGTCGCGCCGGGATGGTCGCCCTGCCACAGTTTCAATTTGCGGTCATAGTCGCGCATCCCGACCGGCCGCGCGACCGCCGCCATGTCGGACAGCAAGCCATCCACCTTGGCGGGCGTATCCAGCATCTTGTCTTCCAGCACCAGCGCCGCATGGTTCGGGCGGCCCAGAAGCGTGGCCAGTTGTTGACGCAGGTTGAGGATTTCGGTCAGCCGCGCGTCATTTTCCGGATAGGCTCGCGTGACATTGGCCTCATACAACCGCTTTTTCAGGTCTTCGGATCGCGCATAGCCCATGACCGGCACGATGTCGGTGTAATCGGTGGACAGGGTGATTTTGCCATCCGCGCCGGGCTTGTGGCTGGCTATGAAATCGGCGGGCATGCCGGACAATTCGTCGGGTGTGGCCGAAACCGTGCGGCGGCCATCGGCAATCGCCTTTTCAAACGCCGTGCCGACCTCGGAAATCCGGTCGGACAATTTGCGTGCTTCCTCGCGCTGTTTTTCGGGCAAGGCCACGCCTGACCGCTCAAACCCTTGCAAGGTCCGGGTCAGATAGAGTTGCGTCGGCGCGTCCAGGCCCTTTTGCGGAATGGCTTTCAACCGGTCATACATCGGGCGCGACAGGGACAGGGCATTGCCCGCTTGTGACAGGCGCACCTCACACGCCGCCCCGGCATCGCGCCGCGCGGCATCGGCCATGACTTCGCGATAGAGGCCATATTCACCAGCGCCGCCCGACAGAACCTGCGACAGGTCATCATAGCGTTGCAGCGTGGCTAGCGTTGCCGGCCCCTTTTCCGCCTCCAACTGCTTCTGCCGCCGGGTGACTTCGGCAAGGATCGTGTCGCAGCGCTTGTTCAACACATCGGCATTGGCCGCATCGGCCATCACGCCCCCCAGAAAGGCGACTGGCCCCGCGGCTGCTTTTACCGGCGCGGCGACGGCGGGTGCGGCGATCAGGGCGGAAAGTGTGACCATTCCGGCCATGGGCAGGCTCAATTTGCGGCGCATGGTAACATTCCCCCTCGATCAAACAGGCGCGCGATCATTGCAGAAGGACGCGCCGCGGCAAAGAGGCAAACCCGCGCCAACTTTGCGTATTTTCGCCCTTATGCGCCTTGGTTTAGCATCCGCCCCAAGGGGGAATTGTCATGCCGATCATCTTGAGTGTGAATGGGCAAAAACACAGCGTGGACAACAGTGCCGCGGATGTGCCGCTCTTGTGGGTTTTGCGCGATATAGTCGGCATGACGGGCACGAAATTCGGTTGCGGCGTCGGGCTTTGCGGGGCCTGCGGCGTGTTGATCGGTGGGCAACGCTATTTCAGTTGCCAGACGCCTTTGCGCGCGGTGATCGGACAGGATGTCACCACGATCGAGGGGCTGGGCGATGATCCCCAGGGCGCCGCGCTGCAAAAGGCGTGGGATGAGGTTGATGTGGTCCAATGCGGATATTGCCAACCGGGGCAATTGATCGCGGCCTGCGCGCTGTTGAAGGCCAATCCCAAACCCGATGATGCCGCGATTGACGAAGGGATGAGCGGTAATCTGTGCCGTTGCGGCACCTATCCGCGCATTCGCAAGGCGGTGAAACTGGCGGCGGGAGGCGTAAAATGAGCGAGGGTGGAATTTCACGCCGCACCATGTTGCAGGGCGCGGCGGCGGTTGGCGCGGCCTTGGTGGTGCCGGTTGCGCGCGGGGCCGGTGGTGGCGGGATGCTGGCGGCCAATGGCTATATCTCGATTACGGCGCAGGGCGTGGAACTGGCCTTGCCCAAGACCGAGATGGGGCAGGGGGTGATCACCTCGCTCTCCATGCTGGTGGCCGAGGAGATCGGCGTCGGTCTGGACAAGGTGCGGGTCAGCATCCCCGATGGCGACGCGGCCCGATTTGCGCCGATCATTCAGGAAACCGGCGGTTCGACCTCTATCCGCGAAGTGTACAAGCCGATGCGGCAGGCCGCCGCCCGTGCGCGCGTGGCTTTGATTGAGGCAGCGGCGCGGCAATGGGGTGTTGCGCCGGGCCTGTGCGATTTGGTCGACGGTGCGGTGGTGTCGGGCAAACGGCGTATCCCCATGGGAGAACTGATCGCCGGGGCGGTTTTGCCCAAGGACGCCCCCCTGCGCCAGAACCTGCGCCTGATCGGAAAGCCCACGCGCCGGATGGACAGCCGCGCCAAGATCACCGGCGCGACGCAATTCGGCATCGATTTCCGTCTGCCGGGGATGAAGGTCGCGACGCTGGCGCAATGCCCGATCTATGGCGGCATGCTGGCGGGGTTGGATGAAAAGGCGGCGCTGGCCGTGCCGGGCGTGGTCAAAGTGGTGAAGGGGCGCGACGTCGTTTTTGTCGTGGCCGATCATTATTGGGCCGCGATACAAGGCTATGTGGCGGCCAATGTGCAATGGGCGGCGGGGCCAAAACCGGCCGAACAGGGCGCGATTGTCGCCGATCTTGACGCCGCGCTGGAACGGCCCGGCCATTCGGCCAAGTCACAGGGCGACCTGAAAGCCGCGCATGGGCGCGAAATTTCCGCCACCTATCACCAGCCATTTCTGGCCCATGCCGCGATGGAGCCTTTGGCCTGCACCATCCATGTCACGGAAAAAGGCTGCGAAATCTGGTCCGGGTCGCAGGTGCCGTCTCAGGCGCGGAGCGATGCGGCCAAGGCTTTGGGGATCGGTGAGGAGAAAGTTACTTTTCACAACTTTCAAATGGGCGGGGGTTTCGGGCGACGTCTGGAAACCGACATGGTGCTGCGCGCAGTCGAATTGGGGCGGGCTGTACCCTATCCTGTCAAACTGGTGTGGAGCCGCGAGGAAGATGTCCAGCACGACATGTTTCGCCCTGCCTATGCCGACCGGATCAGCGCGAAGGTCGATGAAAAGGGGCGGCCCGTTGCATGGGAACACCGCATCGCCGGTTCATCGATTATGGCCCGTTTGATGGGCGACGGGTTCAAGGGCGTGGATGGCGATGCGATCGAAGGCGCTGTGGAAATGCCCTATGCCGTCCCGGCCCATCACGTCACGTTTCAACAGGTGGAAAGCGCGGTCCCGACCAGTTGGTGGCGCGGGGTGGGCGGCTTGCGCTCATGCTTTGTGGTGGAAAGCTTTATCGATGAGCTGGCCCATGGCGCGGGGGCGGATCCGCTGGCCTATCGGCTGGCCCTGATGGAGGATGCGCGCAGCCGTGCCGTCTTGACCCGCGCCGCGAAAGAGGCCGGATGGGGCCGCGCCTTGCCGCCGGGGCATGGTATGGGGATGGCCGTGCTGAAACTATGGGGCACGCATATTGCCGCGGTGGTCGAGGCCAAGGTGGATGAGGGACAGATCAGCGTGCCGCGTGTGACGGTTGCGGTGGATTGCGGGCTGGCGATCAACCCTCTGGGCATAGAGGCGCAGGTGGAGAGCGGGGTGGTGTTCGGCCTTTCGGCGGCGCTGTTCGGCGAAATCACCATGAAGGGCGGGATGGCAGAGCAGTCGAATTACCACGACTTTCGCATCCTGCGCATGAATGAGGCGCCGCGCATCGCGATCCACCTGATCCCGAGTCAGGCCGATCCGGGCGGCATGGGCGAACCGCCCTGTGCGGTGGTGGCACCGGCTTTGGCCAATGCGGTCTTTGCCGCCACGGGTCAGAGGATGCGCAAATTGCCCCTGATGGCCTGAAATCAGGCGCGCCGGTTTCGCCACCACGCGAAACCGCAATGCCCAGCGTGACAAGGCTGCTGATCAATTCCACCCGGCGGGCGGGGGCAAACATCATCGCCACCAGAATGCTCAGGATCGCGGCCAGCGTGGCATAGGAAAGCCATGGGAACAGCCACATGCGGATGGGCATCTGTTCACGGCCCTCCGCCTCGATCCGGCGGCGCTGGATAATCTGGGCCAGACCGACGGCGAAATAGACAAACAGCATTAGCGCGCCCGATGCGTTCACCAGAAAAGAGAACACCAGTTCGGGCGAGATCACCGATGCGGCCAGCGCCAGATAGCCAAAAAGACTGGCAATCAGGATGGCGCGGGCGGGCACCTTGCGCTTGTTCACCGCCACCAGCCATGCGGGGGCGTCCCCCTTGTCGGCCAGTACAAACAGCACGCGGCTGGTCACATACATGCCCGAATTGAGGCAGGAGAGCACCGCCACCAGCACGACAAGGTTCATCAGAAACTCGGCATGGGGGATCGCCATGTGGCCAAGGGCAATGGCAAAAGGTGACGTTCCCGGCACAATGTCCGTCCACGGCATGACCGCCACGATCAACAGCAGCGAAAGCACGTAAAACAGGATGATCCGGGCCGCCACGCTGCTGGTGATGCGGGCGATGGTGCGGGCCGGTTCATGCGATTCGGCCGCCGCCACGGTCGCGATTTCCGCCCCCGTCAGGGCAAAGATCACGCTGGCCGTGCCCGCCAGAACCGCGCCCCACCCCTTTGGGGCAAAGCCGCCATGGGCGCTCAGGTTGCTCCACGTCGGGCCGGTGGGCGATGTCAGGCCAAAGACCCAGACCCCGGCAATCGCGATAAAGGCGACAATGGCGATCACCTTCATCAGCGAGAACCAATATTCAAACTCGCCATAGGACCGGGTGGACATCAGGTTCACCCCCGTCAACATGCCCAGCAAAGCGACGCCAATCGCCCAGACCGGCGCGTCGATCCATAAATGCAGGATCTTGGCCCCTGCAATCGCCTCGATCGGCACGACGATGACCCAGAAATACCAATAGAGCCAGCCGCAAATGAACCCCGCGCGCGGCCCCAGCACATCGCGCACCAGTTCGGTGAACGCACCAAGGCCGGGGCGCAGGGCGGCCATTTCGGCCATCATCCGCATGACCATCAAAACCACCGTCCCGGCCAAGGCATAGGACATGACCACTGCCGGGCCGACTTGCGCAATCGAACTGGACGATCCGACGAAAAGCCCCGCACCGATGATGCCCCCGATGGCAATCATCGAGACATGGCGCGATTTCAAGGCGGCCTGAAGCTGATTATCCTGCGCGGCCAAGCAAGTTCCCCCTGACACCGATCCTGATGCCGAATGAACAGCCAGGATCGGGCCGGGTCAAGCCCCGCGCGATACGCTATTTGCCCCGGCCAAAAGGTATCAGCCGTTCCAGATCGGCAAGGCGCGGTGCATCTTCCCATTGCGCACCATGGCGCAGCAGGAATGTGTGGCGGATGATTTCGGCTTGTTGCTCAATATTGTAATCGGCAAAGGTTCTGGCCGGGTGCAAATCGTAATCGTATCGACAGAAGGGCAGCCGTCGGAGGAGCAGGTTGATGCCCGCCTGATGCTGCCAAACATGGGCCATTTCGTGGATGAACAGCCCTTGCGCCGCCAATGTGCCATGGCCGAAACAGGGGTGCCAGAGCGGGCTTTCGGGATGGAAATGCAGCGATCCGCGCGGCGCCATCACCACATTGCGCGGTTGAAGCCACCACCATCGGCGGCGATGCACCCGCACCGGACCGGGATCGACCGCATCCCCGAACATATCTGCCACAAGGCCTTTTTCAGCCAAGGTCAGCGGGCGGGAAGTGGGAAGCGCATCGTCCATGGATCGGCATATGGCGATTGTCGCGCCGCGGTGCCAGCCTGAGCCACCAACTTTGCCCAATTGACGCATTGCGCCTGTGCTTTGTTGGGATAGACTTTGACGCGAACCAAAGGGGGCGAGATGAAATTTCACTGGATCGCATGGGCCGCCGTGATCGCGCCCTCTGCACAGGCGGCAACCACGGTGGAGGAAGTGCCGCTGTCGGAAATTTCCGCCCAATTGGCCAATCGGACGATCAGCAGCGAGGGTGTGACCGCCGCTTATCTGGAACGCATCGCCGCGATGGACCGCAAGGGGCCGCAATTGCGCGCCATTCTGGCGGTGAACCCGGACGCCATCGCACAGGCCCGCGCATCGGACGCGCGGCGCAAGGCGGGCAAGGCTTTGGGGCCGCTTGATGGTGTGCCCATCCTGATCAAGGACAATATCGAGACGCAGGACCCTGTTGCCACCACGGCGGGCAGTCTGGCGCTGCGTGACAATGTCAGCGGGCGTGACGCGCCGGTTGTGGCTTTGCTGCGCGGGGCGGGGGCCGTGATCCTTGCCAAGACGAACCTTTCGGAATGGGCCAATATTCGCTCCAACCACTCGATTTCGGGGTGGAGCGGTATGGGCGGACAGGTGCGCAACCCCTATGCACTGGACCGCAGCCCCTGCGGATCGTCCAGCGGCACGGGCGCGGGCGTCGCGGCCAGTTTTGGCGCGGGCGGATTGGGCACGGAAACCGATGGGTCGGTGGTGTGCCCGTCCTCGCTCAATGGGTTGGTGGGGTTGAAACCGACCGTGGGCTTGGTAAGCCGCACCCATGTCGTGCCCATCAGCCACAGCCAGGACACCCCTGGCCCAATGGCGCGCAGCGTGCGTGATGTGGCCATGCTGTTTTCCGCCATGGTGGGGCGTGATGAACGTGATCCCGCCACCGCCGATGCCGATACCCACAAACAGGATTTCGCCGTAGCCTTGGACAGCGCCAGTCTGAAAGGGGTGCGGATCGCCTATTACCGCCCGGTGATGATCGCCGCCTTGGCCCAGCGGTTTGACGCCGCGCTGGAAGTGCTGAAAGCGCAAGGGGCCGAATTGGTCGAGGTGCAGCGGCCCGCTTTGGAAGGGTTGAGTCAGGCCGAACATGATGTGTTGCGCACAGAGTTGAAGGCCGATCTCAACGCTTACCTGTTTACGTCGACCACAGCGGTCAAGACGCGCAGTCTGGCCGAGGTGATTGCGTTTAACAAGGCGAATGCGGCGGCGGAAATGCCGTTGTTCGCGCAGGAAAGTTTTGAAGAGGCCGAGACGACGCGCGGGGTAAATGACGCCGAATATCTGGGCGCGCGGGCGAAATCGCTCCGGCTGGCCGCGCGCGAAGGGTTGGATGTGATGTTGGCCAAGGCCGATATTCTGGTGCAGCCGACAACGGGGCCAGCGTGGTTGATCGACCCGATCTATACCGACCAAGGGCGCGGGCCGTCGGCCAGCGGGCTTCCGGCGGTGTCGGGCTATCCGCATCTGACCGTGCCGATGGGGCTGGTGGGCGGATTGCCGGTGGGCCTGTCCTTTATCGCGCGGCCCTATGAAGAGGGTAAATTGCTGGGCGCGGGCTATGTCTATGAACAGGCGGCCAAGGCCCGCTTCGCGCCGACCTATCGCGCGACGGTGGATATGGGCGCGGCGTTCAAGGGCGCGGTAGAACCATAGGGCGGGGCGTTACAGCCCCGCTTCGACCGCCACACGGATGGCTTCGGCGCTGGAACGCACGCCCAAGGTTTTGAACATGGCCGAACGGTGCATCTTGATCGTGCGTTCCGACAGGCCCAATTCCCATGCAACCTGCTTGTTCAGCTTGCCCGCAGCCATTTCGATCAGAATCTGACGTTGACGCGGGGGAAGGGTGTTGACGCGTTCAAGCGCCTGTTCGCGGGTTTGGCCGCCGGTTTCGGCAACCTCGACCTGCGAGCCGAGGAAATATTCAACGCCGCCGTCGGTATCGAATATTGGCGCAATCATCACGGCATTACGAAAAGGCGTGCCGTCTTTTTTATAATTGCGGATCTCGACAATGGCGGGTTGGCTTTTGCGGATTGCGTCGCGCAAGACTTCGGTCAGTTCGCTTTCAGTATCCGGCCCACGCAGAAACCGGCAATTGCGCCCGATCACTTCTTGCCGAGAATAGCCGGTCAGGTCGAGAAATGCCTCATTGCATGCGATAATCGGGTTATCGGGTTGCCTTGGATCGCTGATAACAGCAGGAATCGGGCTTAGCTGGATCATTTCGTCAGGTGACATACACGCACTTTAGGGCAGTTTGCCCAGTTTTCCAAGCGTTTCGCACGGAACAGGCTTGTTGTTCAAAACATTCAATGCCATTGTGTTGTGTGTAAATAATCTGCCATATTGTTTTTGTTTAATTTGATGTTCATTCAAATATAAGCCTGATGATTTTATAGTAATTGTTTTGGAGTTTCAATCAATGCAGATCGGTATCATCGGCGCCGGAATGGCCGGCCTCTGCGCGGCCGATCTGTTGGTCGGGCAAGGGCACACCGTGACCCTGTTCGACAAGGGGCGGGCGGCGGGCGGGCGGTTGTCCACCCGGCGAGTGGACGATGGCCACTGGCAATTTGATCATGGCGCGCCGTGGTTTTCGGCGCGGGACGAAGGTTTCATCGCGGCGATGACTCAATGGGAAAAGCGCGGCGTGGTTGCCCGCTGGCCCAACCCCGATGGACAGCACTGGGTGGGCGTGCCGGGCATGAATGCGCTGGTCCGCCATGCGGCCGAAGGGCATGATGTGCGCTTTGGGGTTCAGATCACATCGCTGCTCCATGCCGGGGATTGGTGGTTGAACGCGGGTGATAAACCCTATGGCCCCTTTAATGCGATCCTTTTGGCTTTGCCGGCTGAACAGGCTGCGCTTCTGGCCGGGCTGTATGATTTCAACATGGCACGTGTGGCGGCGTCTGTGCGCTCGGTTCCGGTGTGGACGGGGATGTTTGCCTTTGACCGTATCCTTGCCGCGCCTGATGTCATTTCGGCCAAGGGTGGCATTGACCTTGCCCTGCGCAACGGGGCCAAGCCGGGGCGGGGCGGGGGCGAGACCTGGGTGGTCCACGCCACCTCGCAATGGAGCGCGCAGCATCTGGAAGATGCGGCCGAGGATGTGGCGGGGGCGTTGCTTTCACAATTTGGCGATATGGTGGATGATGCTTTGCCAAAGCCTGTATTCATGCAGGCGCATCGTTGGCGATTTGCCCTTCCCAGCGACAATCCCGCCTCGACCCAATTTGCCCTGTGGAACCCGCAGATCCAGCTGGGCGCTTGCGGCGACTGGCTGGGCGGCAATGGCGTAGAGGCGGCGTGGCTCTCGGGACGGGCATTGGCCACGCGAATGCTGGAGGGGTGGCGCAAGGGCGCATGATGGCCTAAGGCCCGCGCCATGACGGCGACACCTGAAAATCATGATGCGATCGTGCTGGGCGCGGGCGCGGCGGGCCTGTTTTGCGCAAGCGTTGCGGGGCAACGGGGCGCAAAGGTGATCGTGCTCGATCATGCCCCCGAACCGGGGCGCAAGATCCTGATTTCGGGCGGCGGGCGCTGTAACTTCACCAATATTCACGCCAGCCACGAACGCTATCTGTCGGCCAACAAGCATTTCGCGCGTTCGGCCTTGTCGCGCTATACGGCGGCGGATTTTCTGGCGCTGGTCGAGCGTTATGGCATCGCATGGCATGAAAAGACGTTGGGCCAATTGTTCTGCGATGGTTCGGCGCGTGAAATTCTGGCCATGCTGGTCGAGGAATGCCGGGTGGGCGGTGTGGAAATCGCCTGCGGCATGGCACTGGGCGAGGTCAGTCATGCCGATGGATTGTTCCATGTCCGGGCGGGGGATCAAACGCTTTGCGCGCGCAATCTGGTGATCGCGACGGGCGGGCCTTCGATCCCCAAGATGGGGGCGACCGGGATCGCCTATGATCTGGCGCGGCAATTTGGGTTGAAAGTGGTCCAGCCGCGGCCCGCGCTGGTGCCTTTGACGCTGCCGGGGGACGAGGCGCTGTTTCGCGAATTGTCGGGCGTGGCCACCCCGGTCGAAACCCGCGTGGCGGATGGCCCATGGGGCAAGGCGGCGTTTCGCGAGGCGGCGCTGTTTACCCATCGCGGCCTGTCAGGGCCTGCGATCCTGCAAATCTCATCCTATTGGCAGCGCGGCGTGCCGCTGGGCATCAACTTCCTGCCCGATCTGACGCAGGGGTGGTTGGTGGAGGCCAAGAAGGCCAATCCCAAGGCTGCTTTGCGCCGGGTGTTGGGCGCCCATCTGCCCGATCGTCTGGCGGTGGCTCTGGCCGAAAGGCTGAATTTGCCGGGCGATCTGGGCAATCAATCGGACAAGGCCCTGCGCGCCGCCGAGGCCCAAATGGCCGACTGGCGTTTCAACCCCGATGGCAGCGAAGGCTATGCCAAGGCCGAAGTCACCGCAGGCGGCATCGCCACCACGGGCCTTTCGCAAAAGACGATGGAGGCCAGCACCGTCCCCGGTCTTTACGCCATTGGCGAGGCGGTGGATGTCACGGGCTGGCTGGGCGGCTATAATTTCCAATGGGCATGGGCCAGCGGCCATGCCGCCGGAACCGCCATCGCCGGGGCTATTTGACAGGTATCAAGGCGGGGCCATGGCGCGGGGTCTAGGGCAACATCATCCTTTCAAGGAGATGTCCGATGACTTCGATCCCCCCCACCATGCGCGCGGCGGTCGTGCGCGAATTTGGTGCCCCCCTGACCATTGAGCAATGGCCCGTGCCCGCCCCCGCGCGGGGTGAAGTGCTGGTCAGGTTGGTCGCGACCGGCGTTTGCCATACCGATTTGCATGCCGCCCATGGCGACTGGCCGGTCCAGCCGACCTTGCCTTTCATTCCGGGCCACGAGGGCGTGGGCTATGTTGCCGCTCTGGGCGAAGGGGTGGATGATCTGGCGATTGGTGACGCGGTGGGCGTGCCATGGCTGCATGATGCCTGCGGGCAATGCGAATTTTGCCAGACGGGCTGGGAAACGCTTTGTGAAAAGCAGCATAATACCGGCTATTCGGTCAATGGCACCTATGCCGAATATGTCACGGCGCCCGCGGCCTATGTCGGGCGTTTGCCAAAGGGGGCGGACCTTGTGCCTTTGGCCCCGATCCTTTGCGCCGGGGTTACGACCTATAAGGGGTTGAAGGAAACCGAGGCCCGGCCCGGCGAATGGGTGGCCATTTCGGGTGTGGGCGGACTGGGCCATGTCGCCGTGCAATATGCCAAGGCGATGGGGCTGAAGGTCGTTGGCGTCGATGTGGGTCAGGACAAGCTGGACCTTGCGCTGGCGCTGGGCGCGGATATGGCGGTCAATGCGCTGGACCCGGATGCGGCGGCGCGCGTGGTCGAGGCGACGGGCGGTGGTGTTCATGGCGTATTGGTGACGGCGGTATCGGTGCCCGCCTTTGAACAGGCGCTGGCCATGGTTCGGCGGCGGGGGACGGTCGCGCTGGTGGGCCTGCCGCCGGGGGCGTTTCCGACGCCGATCTTTGATGTCGTCCTGAAACGCATCACCGTGCGCGGGTCGATTGTCGGCACGCGCCGCGATCTGGCCGAAGCGATTGCCTTTGCCGCAGAGGGCAAGGTCAAGAGCACGATCCAGACCGCGCCGATGGAAGATATTAACGCCATTTTCGACCGGATGATTGCCGGAAAGATCGAAGGTCGCATCGTCCTGACGTTTTGAACGCGGCGATTAGGTAAACCTGCATAATCAAGGCACAGCCATGCTTTAGGCATCCTTGTTCATAAAGCGAGGCGACAGGGGCGGACATTAAAAATCCGATTCCTGTTGCCAAGCTGCAGGGAACAGGATGCGCCTTCTCTTCTATCTTCCGGTGATCACGCCTTGGTGGTTTGAGGCCATCATTTCGCCCATGCTGGTGCGGCTGAACGACGACGCATGGGTGCATGAAATCCACGTGATGGTGGCCCCGCTCTGGCGCAATACCGGGGTGGAGGGGCAACAGCTCGAACCCTTGCTGGACCTGCATAAGCTGCGCTGGCACATTATGGACGAGGGCGACCCGTCCCGGTTCCGGATGCGCGGCATGGCCGTGCCGGGTTTGATTGAGACGGTGGCGTCGATAAAGCCTGACCTGACTTTGGCGCGGAGCAGCGATTTTGCAACGCTTGCCATGTTCCCCGGCACTGTCCGCTATATCATGGAGGCCGCCGCCGCCCCCTTCATCACCGATCCGACTTGGGTCGTGCTGGAGGAGGAGCCCTTTTCCTATGGCTTCACGCCGGACGACTGGAGCCTCCCAGAGGAACTGGGCGAACGGGTCGACGCCTTGTGGCAGGCGGCCGCCAAACGCTTTGGCACGATTTCCATTCCCCTCTCGCGCCCGCAGCTGGCCGTCCCTCTGCCCTATGAGCATGAGGAAAACCTGTTCCTTCAACACAGCGTCTATCGCGAGGGGGAGGTTCTGTTGCGGCATCTGCTCGACACCTTGCCCGATGAATGGCGGATTATGGTCAGCGACCACCCGCTCAACACGCTGCATGTCGATCGCGGCGCTCTGAACGTGTTCCTTGCCACCGCATCGGATCGGTTGAGCGGCGCGCCCGATGACACCAATGCCATGATCGCGGGCGCGACAGCGGTCTTTACCGACCTGTCCAAGAGCTGGACGCTGGCCGCCTTTGCCGGAAAGCCGATGCTGCATCTGGGGCAAAAGCCGATGGCGCCGTGGCTGAACGCCCATGCCAATATTGGCGAATTGACGCCCCCTGATCGGGCGGCGGCGCGGCGTTGGTTCGAATGGCATCTGGCGGCGCGTTTGCTGCGGCCCGAAGCGGTCGAACTCAACCTGTTGCTGCGCCATGCCAGAGGGGAGCAGACGTTCGATGACATGGATGCCAATCTGGACGCGTTGGAAGTGATTGTCCCATGATCATGCAACCAGTCTTGCCCCTGCGCGCGGTCGAACTGGTTGCCACGCCGGTCGAGGAATGGGCGTTGGAGGTGCTGCGCGGCGAGATGCAGGCGCTGGCCGATTGTTTGGCCCAACCGCCGGAGGGATTGTCGGCCGCGATCCATGCGGTCGCGGCGACGCGGTTGCCGGTTCTGTGCTGCGGGGTTGGCAAATCGGGGCTGGTCGCGGCCAAGATCGCGGCAACCTTGTCCAGCCTCGGCACGCCTTCGTTCTGTTTGTCGGCGGGCGATGCCAGCCATGGCGACCTTGGCGCCGTCACACAGGGCAGCGTGGTGATCCTGTTTTCGAACAGCGGAACTACGGTGGAATTGATGCGTATTCTGCCCGGACTGCGTGATCGGCGGTGTCACCTGATCGGCCTTGTCGGTCGCGCCGATACGGCTCTGGCGCGCGCGGTGGATACTTTGGTGTTGCTGCCCATCCTGCGTGAAGCCGACCATCTGGGCATGGCCCCTACGGCCAGCACGACGCTGCAAATGGCGATGGGGGACGCGATGGCCGTTGCGGCCAGCCAGTTGCGCGGCTTCGCCCGCACCGATTTCCTGCGCAGCCACCCCGCCGGCGCGCTGGGCCAACGCGCCCAATCGATCCGCAGCGTGATGCGTGAAGGGGCCTCCTTGCCCCTTGTCGCGCCCGAGGCCAGTCTGGCCGA
Source organism: Novosphingobium sp. 550D (assembly GCF_057401885.1). NCBI lineage: Bacteria > Pseudomonadati > Pseudomonadota > Alphaproteobacteria > Sphingomonadales > Sphingomonadaceae > Novosphingobium > Novosphingobium sp. 550D. Next base: position 2,295,964 of record NZ_CM171613.1, read on the forward strand.
TGTGATTGCGGCCATTTCCATGGGGCGGATGGGGGCGGCATGTGTGGTGGAGGGGGGCTATCTGGCCGGATTGATCGTCGATGGCGACATCCGCCGCGCGGTGGCCGCCCGCCGCGACATCTATGCCGAACGCGCCGCCGACGTGATGCGCGCCGACCCCACCGTCCTTTCGCCCTCGGCCACCATGGGGGATGCGCTGGATCTGATGCGCGACCATGGGGCGGGGTTTTCCGTTTTGCCTGTGACCGATGACGCCGGTCGCCTGCTGGGCATGGTGCACAGCGTCGATCTGGTGCAGAGCCTATGAACGCCCATTCGTCCATCCCGTCCCGCCCGCGTGTGGCCGCCCTGATGCCCGCCAAGGGCAATAGCGAGCGGATCGAGGCCAAGAACACGCAGGTTCTGGATGGCGATCACCTGTTCCTGCGCAAATTGCGGCAATTGCTGGCCTGCGGGGCGGTGGATGCGGTTTATCTGGATACGGAATGCGATGTGATCGGCGGACTGGTGGGGGATCTGCCGGTGCGCCGCCTGTATCGGCCGGTCGAATTGGCCAGCAATTCTTGTGACGGCCATGGATTGTTCGCATGGGAATGCGCCGCGGCCGATCAGGTCGATGGTCCCTATGACCTCTATCTTCAGGCCTTATGCACCGCGCCATTTGTCACCGAACACACCGTGGCGCGGGCTATTCAGGCGATGATCGACAATCCCGAAGCCGACAGCCTGGTCGCGGTCAGCCGTGCCAAGCAATATTGCTGGGACGGGGGTGAACCGATGTATGGCCGTGGCCGCATCCCCAACAGCGTCGAATTGCCCCCCACGGTGATCGAGGCCATGAGCCTTTACATCGTGCGCCGTCGTCCCGGCGATCCGGTGCCGACCCAGCGTTTCGGGCGCAACCCCATCCTGTTCGAACTGGACCCGACCGAGCAGGTGGACATCAACAATCCCGCCGACCTGATCATGGCCGAGGCGCTGTGCGCCGGGCACCGGGCGCAGGAGGTGACGCGGTTGCGCGCCCTGACGCAATATCTGTCCTCGCCTGTTCTGGCCGATATCACCAAGGAGATGGGGCTTCGCGCCGTCCTGCCCGCCCATATCGCGGCGACCAGTCCGGGCAAAATGCTGGGCCGGGCGCGCACGTTACAATTGGTGGCCATCACGGCGGAGGAGCGTGAAAGCGGGCGGTGGAAGGGCATTTATGATGCGCTGGATTCCTATCGTTTCGTGCGTCCCGGTTGCGTCATCACCGTCGCCAATGAAGCGCCCGGTTTTGCCTATTTCGGCGATCTGAACGCGACGCTGGCCATTCGCGCGGGGGCTGTGGGGGCGGTGATCGACGGCGTGACGCGTGACAGCCGTGATGTGTCGCTGCTGGGCCTGCCGGTCTATGCACGGCGGTCCTATTGCGACGATATCAAATATGAAGGCACGCTGGGTTCGATGAACATGCCGGTCAAGATCGGCGATGTGCGTATCGAACATGACGACATGATTTTTGGTGACGAAAACGGCGTGGTTGTCATCCCCCACGCGCTGTGGCCCAAGGTCGAGGAAGCCGCCTGGGACGTGCTGACCAATGAGGCGCGCATCCGCATTATGGCGGCGCGGGGAAGGCCCACCGGACAGATACTTTCGGAATGCGGGACGTTCTGATCCTCTTGCGCATTGCTCCTTACAATGTAAGTATAACATACAAAGGCGACTCAGGTTTCAGATCGCCCGTATGGTAAGAGAGGATGCGATTTATGCAGGATTTCAACGGGCAAGTTGCCTTTATCACCGGCGGCGCCTCGGGCGCTGGCCTTGGACAGGCGTTGGTGTTCGGTCGCGCCGGGGCCAAGATCGTGATCGCCGATCTGCGCGCCGATGCGATTGAGGCGGCCCTGACGCAATTGCGGGCCGAAGGCATCACCGCCCATGGTATCGTGCTGGATATCACCGACCGCGCCGCCTATGCCCGCGCCGCCGACGAGGTCGAGCAGGTCTTTGGGGCCGCCCCGACGATGCTGTTCAACACGGCGGGCGTGAACAGCTTTGGCCCGGTGGAAAAGACCACCTATGCCGATTTCGACTGGCTGATCGGGGTGAACCTTGGCGGGGTGATCAATGGCATGGTGACCTTTGTCCCGCGCATGATCGAGAGCGGGCGTCCCGGCCATATCGTCACCACATCCTCGCTTGGCGGCCTTTCGGGCAGCGCTCTTGCCGCGCCCTATTCGGCGGCCAAGGCGGCGGTGATCAATCTGATGGAAGGCTATGCGCAGGGGTTGGCCAAGTATAACATCGGCGTGTCGGTGATTTGCCCCGCCAACATCAAGAGCAACATTGCCGAGGCCAGCAAGCTGCGCCCCGCCGACCTTGGCCCGTCCGGCTATCGCGAGGATGAGGCGACGATCCAGTCGCTGCATTCGATCCACCGCCATGGGATGGAGCCGGTCGAACTGGCCGAATGGACCAAGAAGGGCATCGAGAAGGGCGACCTCTACATCATCCCCTATCCCGAAGCGAAGGAACAGATCCGCGCCCATTTTGACCGTATCGTCGATGCGGTCCTGCCGATCGAGGCCGATCCCGAAGGCGCCAAGGCCCGCACCCAGGCCTTGATGGAATGGGCGACCAATGGGGCAAAGGTTTTCGCCAAAACTGAGGGTTAACCGACAAGCCTGCGTCAGTGCAGGAATGGACAGGCGGAGGGATGCCCAAGGGTTTCGGCCTCCCTCCGCTCATATTTGTCGGATCAGGGGCTGGGCGCTACGCAGGATAGCGCTAAGGCGCTGTTATTTTTGACGCCGGCATTCAAAACCAGCGATCAGCGTATTCACGCTTTCGGTCATCGCCGGTTCAATCGGATCGAGTTGCTCCAGTGCCTCGCCGTAAAATTTGTTGAACCCGGTCCAGCCAATCACAATCGCGTGAATGGAGGCATGGAGTTGAATGGCCTCGGCCGCGGAAAGCCCCAGAGGTTGCAGAATTTCGGCCAAATGTTGCCGAAAGCCCCTGATTTCCTCGACACCATAACCCAGCGAAAATGTCAGGCGCGCCGCATCGCGGGCTCCGTGATACATGATCCACAGCGCGTGCGCGTAATTGGACGCCCAATCCTGCCATGTTTGGGCGGCGGGCATATCCTTGGTGGCCTCGGCATAGAGTTGCTTGCTCATGCGGCGCAGCAATTCTTCCTTGTTGGGGATGTGCCAATAGATCGACATGGCCTGTACGCCCAACCGCCCGGCAAGGCGCCGCAAAGAGACCGCGTCGAGCCCTTGTTCCTGCATCAAGGCGATGGCTTCATCCACGATGCGCTCGGCATTCAGCGGGGCAGAGGAGATGTCTGCGCCCGGCTTGTCGGAGGGATTTGTCGCGCTGCACATGATGAAATGCCTAGGCCCACATGCTGTGAATGGCAACTGGACACAAGCTTTAGGCATAAATCCTTGGCGGCGATTACCGAATGCAGCATTTTCACAAAAATGCCATCAATTTCATTGATTTGTCTCTGAACTGACGCGCAGCGGTCACGTGCTTCCCCTAGCGGCCTTCGCAACTGCAGCGCCATGCTGCAAAAGATGAGGAACGTCATGGGTCGAATCACATTGCGCGCCAGCCTTTCGCTGGTTGCCGTTTCGCTTGCGCTGGCCACCACGCCCGCTTTTGCCGCCAACCTACCGGCCGAAGGCGCTGTTCCTGCGGCCGATGCCGCCGACGCCTCGGCGGATATGGGCGAAACCATCGTCGTCAACGCCAAGACCACGCGTTCGGCCACGGCCATTCCGGCGGCGGAAATGCAGAAAATCCTGCCCGGCATCTCGCCGCTCAAGGCGATCCAGAGCCTGCCCGGCGTATTGTATGTGACCGCCGACCCGTGGGGCAACAATGAACAGAACGCCCAGATGTTCGTCCACGGCTTCTCGGCACAGCAATTGGGCTATACGATGGATGGCGTGCCGCTGGGCGACCAGAACTATGGCAATTACAACGGCCTTTCGCCCAGCCGCGCGCTGATTTCGGAAAACACCGGGCGCACGGTTGTTGCCACCGGTGCCGGTGAATTGGGCGTGGCCTCGATCAGCAACCTTGGCGGTGCGGTCGAAATCTCCAGCCGCGATCCGTCGAACGAGCGCGGTCTGGAAATCAACCACACCGGCGGTTCCTATGGCACGGCGCGCACGTTCGTCCGCGTGGATTCGGGTGAATTCGGCAATGGCAACAAACTCTTCCTGTCGGGCAGCCGCCAGCGCGCCCGCGCATGGGACTTTGCCGGGGTTCAGGGTGGCTATCAGGCCAATGGTAAATTCATCCACGAAGACAGCCACGGCAAACTGACCGCCTATTTCGCCTATTCGGACAAGGTGGAGCCGAACGAAGACGCCACCACCATCTATACCAACCCCACCACTGCGGCGCAGGCCTATCAGCCCTATACGCGCCCCTTCACCTATCCCAGCTTCAGCGCGGCGCTGAACTATCTGGATGCCAGCGGCAATGTGCCGGCGGCGGCGGCCAACAATTATCGCAATTTCTATTCCGATGCACAGCGCACCGACTATCTGGGTTATGTCAAATATGATGTGAATCTGTCGAAGGCGGTCAAGTGGTCGAACCAGTTCTATATCCACCACAATGACGGCGTGGGCGTGGTGGCCGGGCCGATCACGGTGGCGGGCCTGCCTTCGCTCTTTGCGAAATACTTTCCCGGTCAGGATCTGAAAACCGTGTTCGGCGGATCGGGTTACGCCATCCGTACCACCGAATATATGATCCACCGCGAAGGCATCATCAGCAATCTGAACATTGACGCGGGCGATCACCGGATCGAGGCGGGCGTTTGGTTCCACCACAATGAATCTTCGGCCTATCGCCGTTGGTATCCGATGAATGTGAACACGCCCAACGCCTACAGCCCCTATATCCGCCCGACCGGCTATCTGATCACGCAATATGCGGTCGAAATGCGCACGGATAACCTGCAACTGCACATTCAGGACGCATGGCGCGTCAACAGCCGCCTGAACGTCGAAGGCGGTATCAAGACCAGCGCGCAATTCGCCAATGGCGTATTCACGGTGCAGGAAATCAACAACCCGCGCCCCAGTGGCCGGATCAATTCGACCAATTGGTTCCTGCCTTCGTTTGGCGCCAATTATGATCTGAACGGTTCCGAAAAACTCTATTTCAACGTCCAGAAGAACCTGCGCCAATTCCAGGCCTATGGCGCGGGCGGTTCGGCCGACCCGTGGAGCACCGGCAGCCAGGCAGCGTTTGACTACATCAAGGCCAATGTCCGCCCCGAAACGGCATGGGTTTATGAAGTGGGTCTGCGCAGCCACCGCAACTTCTCCGGCCTGCTCAGCAGCATCGATGCGCAGATCAACTATTACCACGTCGATTTCAGCAACCGCCTGCTGGCGCTCTCGACATCGGGTGCGATCAATTCGATCAATGCCTCGACCACGGCGCTGTTCAACGTGGGCAGCGTGACCACAGACGGTGTCGACGCGGCCGTGACCCTTGGTTTTGGTCAGCATGTGAAGCTCTATAATGCGCTCAGCTATAACAGCTCGCGTTATGGCAGCGACTATTCGACCGTGACGGGCGCGGCCACCGGCACGCAGATCGGCGGCTATGCCACCGTTGGCGGCGTGGTTCCCACCGGCGGCAAGCAGATTCCCGGCTCGCCCCAGTGGATGAACAAGACTATGCTGACGGTGAATTATGGCGATGCCGAGGTTCAACTGATCGGCGACTATATCGGCCGCCGCTACGCGACCTATACCAATGACGCCTCGATCCCCAGCCTGTTTATGGCCTCGGCCCGCGTGGCTTATCAGTTGCCCGCGCAACTGGTGCATGCCAAGAAGGCCGAGCTGAGCCTGAACATCACCAACCTGTTCGACAAGAAGGGCTGGTTGCAGGTGTCGAGCTTCAACAATGCTGGCAGCTTTGCGGCCTATCCGGTTGCCCCGCGCCAGTTCTTTATCACCCTGGCCGTGGGGCTTTGATCGATGCGTAATCCGCTCTCTCGTCGCAATGTGTTGTCGCAAGGTCTGCTGATGGCGGGCGCCGTGACGGGGGGGCGGAACATGGCTTTTGCCGCGCCGGCGGGGGAGCGCGTTTCGGCGCGTGTCCGTCCGGCGCGGCCTTTGCTGTTGGCCCATCGCGGGGCATCGGCTTTGCGCCCGGAACATACGTTGGCTTCCTATGCCAAGGCGATTGCCGATGGGGCCGATTTCATTGAGCCGGACCTGTGCTGTACCAAGGATGGCGTGTTGGTGGCGCGGCATGAAAACAACATTGCCGAAACCACCGATGTTGCGGCGCACCCTGAATTTGCCAATCGCCGGGTGGAAAAGGTGGTCGATGGTGAAAAGCTTGTCGGCTGGTTCACCGAGGATTTCACTCTGGCCGAATTGAAAACGCTGCGGGCCAAGGAACGGCTTGGTGCAGTGCGGCCCGAAAGCCAGAGCTATGACGGCCAGTTCCAGATTGTGACGCTGGAGGAAATCGCCGATTTCGTCGCGGCCGAGGCGGCGGCGCGCGGGCGGGTGATCGGTCTTATTCCAGAGGTCAAACATTCGACCTATTTCGCCGGGATTGGTTTGCCCATCGAACCCCGCCTGATCGAACGGTTGAACGCCAGTGCTTATTTGAAAACGGCTCCTGTCGTGATTCAGAGCTTTGAGGTTGCCAATCTCAAGGCGTTGAAAAAGATGCTGGCGGGGCGGAGTAATATTCAATTGATGCAATTGGTGGGCGATCCGCGCCAAAGCCCTGCTGATTTCGTGGCGGCTGGCGACAAAAGGGTGTGGGCCGATCTGTTGACGCCGCAGGGGTTGGGCGAAATTGCCACCTATGCCGACTGGCTGGCGCCCGCCACGCGCATGTTGATCCCGTTGGAGGCCGATGGACGTCTGGGCAAACCGACCGGATTGGTCGAGGCGGCACATCGTGCGGGATTATTGGTGGGCACATGGACATTCCGCCCGGAAAACCGCTTTATGGCCGCCGATTTCCGCAGCGGCGAAGGTGAAAACGCGCGCCATGTCGAAGGCAGCATTGCCGAAATCCGCCGTTATCTGGCGCTGGGGCTGGACGGGTTCTTTACCGATGATCCGGCATTGGGGTTTGCCGCGCGCGGCAATTGACGGTAACGGCGGTCGAATTGTCGTATCTGGTACAGCGCAGGGCATGCTGATGGTTCGTTTCCTACGATCCGATTAGGCACTTTGTTGCGATGCAAGATATTGTATAATGGAATTCACCTAGGCATCGACATGCCTTGTACAGTGCGACCGTACAAAGGAAGATCAAATGACCAGCACCGCCGCTCTTGCGCCGCTCACCGTTGATTTGTTGATGCAACAATCGGGTGTGCAATTTGGCACCAGCGGCGCGCGCGGAGAGGTCGTCGCGATGACGGACCATGTGTGCTACGGATACACACAGGGTTTTCTTTCTTATTTGTGTGAAATTGGCGAATATTCTGGCGGTCGTGTGGCACTGGCCGGGGATTTGCGCCCCAGCACGCCGCGCATTCTGGCCGCCTGTGCGCAAGCCATCCGCGATCTGGGGGGCGAGCCGGTGTTCTGCGGCTATGTTCCGACGCCCGCTCTCGCGCTCTATGCCTTTGGGCAGGCGATCCCCAGCCTGATGGTAACAGGCAGCCATATTCCCGATGACCGCAATGGCATCAAATTCTATCGCCCCGCCGGCGAAGTGCTGAAATCCGACGAAGCGGGCATGAAGCGTCAGGTGGTCAAATTGGCCGATGGCGCGTTTGATGATGCGGGCATGTTGGTGTCGCCCGCGCCGTTGCCCAAAGTGACCGACGCGGAAACCGCCTATATCGCGCGTTATGTCGCGGCGTTTGGTGATGATGCCCTGGCCGGGCGCACCATCGGCGTTTATCAGCATTCGGCCGTCGGGCGCGATGTCGTCCTGTCCATTGTCGAGGCGCTGGGCGCCAAGGGCGTGCCGATTGGGCGTGCGACCAAATTCATCCCGGTCGATACCGAAGCCATCCGCCCCGAAGACGTTGTTCTGGCCCGTGAATGGGCGGCGGAATATGGGTTCGATGCGATCATTTCGACCGATGGCGACAGCGACCGTCCCTTGCTGGCCGACCATACGGGCGAATGGATGCGCGGCGACGTTCTGGGCGTCCTGTGCGCGCGGGCATTGGGTGCGGGCACGGTGGTGACGCCGGTTTCGAGCAACACGGTGCTGGAATTGTCGGGCGCGTTTGCCCATTGCGCGCGCACGCGCATCGGTTCGCCCTTTGTAATCGACGCCATGAATGCCGCGCTGGCCGCCGGGCAGGGCAATGTTTGCGGCTATGAGGCGAATGGCGGCTTTTTGCTGGCCAGCGATTTTGATTTGGGCGGGCGCAAGATTTCGGCGCTGCCCACGCGTGATGCCGTGTTGCCGGTGGTGGCAGTGATCGCCGCGGCGCGGGGGCGCCGCGTTGCCGATCTGCTGAGCGAATTGCCGCCGCGCGTGACCTATTCCGACCGCATTCAGAGCTTTGCCACCGAGCGCAGCGAAGCGATCTTTGCCGCCTTGCTGGAAGGTGGAGCGCAGGAGCAGTTGGATCGGATGAGCGGCTATTTCGGCGGGATCGCGGGCGCGATCATCGGCGTGGATCTGACCGATGGTATCCGCATGTCTTGCGCGGATGGTTCGGTGTTGCACCTGCGCCGTTCGGGCAATGCCCCTGAACTGCGGTGTTACAGCGAAGCCGATGATGCCGAAAAGGCGGCGGCCATCAATGCGGCGGCGTTGAAGGTGGTTTTGGAGGAATTGGCGTAAGAGACTGTGCCTCCGGCGGGCAAAGGGCGGGGGCCCTTTGCAATCCCGTTATGGGGTGGTGTGAAGACGGCGGCGAAGCGTTTCGGGCAATTTTTGTAAAGCCTGCGGCGCGGCAACCTCATGCCTGATGCGCCGCAGGCTTTATAATTTCATTGCTGCGTCAATCCACTGTGTTTGATTCAGCGCGCAACATAGACAGTATCGGGATTGCAAAGGGACCGAGTCCCTTTGCCCGCCGGAGGCAAAACGCCCCAAACCCCATCACTTAACCTGCTGCTTTTCCAGCTTTCTGGCCAAAGTCCGTCGATGCATCCCCAACCGGCGCGCGGCTTCGGAGATGTTGAAATTGCATTCGGCCAGAGTGGTGTGGATATATTCCCATTCCACCGTTTTGATGCTGGTCTTGCGCCCTTCGACGGGGACGGCGGCATTGCCTTCGCGCTTTGAGAAGGCTTCTTCGATATCGTCGGTGTTGGCGGGCTTGGCCAGATAATGCGCCGCGCCCAGCTTGATGGCCTCGACCGCCGTGGCGATGCTGGCAAATCCGGTCAGCACAACGATGGTGGTTTCCGGGTCTTTTTCATGCAGCATCTGCACACAGGTCAGCCCCGAAGCCGTACCCAGTTTCAGGTCCACCACCGCATAATGGAACCGCGTGCTTTGCATCAGCAGCGCCAGTTCTTCCGGGCTGGTGGCCAGCAGCACCTCGTAACCCCGGCGTTCGAACGACCGGCGAAGCGTGCGGCCAAAGGCGGGGTCATCCTCGACGATCACCAGATGGGGCAGGGGGTTGTTCATGATGCTCCTTTGCCCGTAAAAGCCAGCGCCGACAATGGGATCGATAGGATGACAAGCGCGCCGCCTTGTTCGGCGCCTTCCTCATCATCAATATTGCTGACCTCGATCCGTCCGCCAAGTTGACGCAAGACGTTGACCACAAGGAACAGGCCAAGCCCGCCGCCATCGCGCCCCTTGGTCGAGCGATAGGGGCGCCCGACCTGATCGATCATATCAGGCGCGAAACCGGGGCCGAAATCGCGCACGGCAATTTGCCAGATATCGCCGTCGCGCGCGGTGGCGATGGTGATGCCTTCGGGCGAAACTTCCAGCGCATTGTCGACTACATTGCCGATAACCTGACGCAGCGCGGGGTCGGCGATGATGGGGACGTCCTCGCCCAGCCGGTCGTCCAATTCGATGGGAACGGGGCTGCGCGCGCGCCAGTCTTCAACGATTTCACACAGGAACCCGCGCGCTGTGGTGACGGAGGGGTTTTCGCCGCGCACTTCACCCGCCGCCATCAGGATGCCCGACAGGATGGCTTTGCAGCGTTTGAGTTCGGCCTGCATATCGGCCACATCCGCCGACAGGTCAGGGTCACCCGCGATTGTCTTTTCTCGCGCCCAATCACCAAGGATCACCGACATGGACGCCATGGGCGTGCCCAATTCATGCGCCGCGCCGCTGGCCAGCAATCCCAGCCGCACGATATGGTTCTCCTCTGCCGCCTGTTGGCGCAGGGCGGCAAGGGCTGCGCTGCTGGCTCGTTGGTTACGATCCATACGGACCACGAAATAGACCAGAATGGCCGCGATCAGGACAAAGCAGGCCAGACTGCCCAGCAGATAGAGCCGGAAATGTTCGCCAGCATAAGCGGGCGGCAATTCCAGTGGCCTATAGTCAAAGGTCAGAAACGCGACATCGCAACAGGCCACCAGCGCGACAATCCAGCTCCACCGTGCAGGCAAAAGAATCGCGCCCAGCATGATCTGGACCAGAAACAGGAAGATGAAAGGATTGGTCGCGCCGCCGGTGAAATAGAGCTGCCAGCTCAACGCTTCGACGTCGAGCATCAGCGCGCCCAGCAGTTCCAGATAGGAATAGCCCGCGCGTTGCCGCCCATAGGCCCATGTGCCGACATTCATCAGCGCCAAAAGCGCTGGCACCGCCACCAGTTCGGCCATGGGTAGCCTGACGTCCAAAACGCGCCAGGCCACCCAGATCGTGACCAATTGCCCCAGCACCGCGATCCAGCGTAGCTGAACCAGCAGGCCCATGTTGCCATAGGAGGCCGGGGCAATGTCAAAGTCGGCCATGTGTGTCGGTTGTGATGCCATGGCCGCGCTTTATCAGGCGCCGCGCCGACAGACCAGCCAGATGCCGAACAGGCTGGCCAGCGCCATGGCGAACCATGTCAGCGCATATTGCAGATGGTTGTTCGGGAATTGCACCACGGTCAGCTCCGGCACCGGTTGCCCGGCAATTTCAGGCCCCTGTGCGTCAATGAACCAAGCGGCATTGCCCACGACGCCGCGTGCCTCGGACATGGCGGCGACATCGCGCGAATACCAACGGTCCTGCGCCGGGACATTGGCCTGAAGGAACCGGCCTTTCGGTTCGGTCTTGCGCAGCAGGCCGGTGATGGCCACTTCGCCCATCGGGGTGGACGCGGCGATGGACTGGGCCGTGCTGCCCAGCGGGACATAACCGCGGTTGATCCACACCGCCCGCCCATCACCCATGCGCAGCGGCGTCAGCACCCAATAGCCCGCGCCGCGTTCGGTCAGCGCCGACACCAGCGTGGTGGCCTGCGTTTCAAACCGCCCCAAGGCCCAGACGCGGCGATATTCCAGATCCGCCAGTTCCGCCTTTGTGGGCACCATGGGTAACATCCGCGCCTCGACCGGATTGGCCGTGGACACTTCATCGACATGCGCGATCAACGCGCGTTTCCATGCCAGCCTGTTCACCTGCCATGCGCCCAATGCCGAAAACAGCACCGCACAAAGCAGCAGGGCGGCCACCGGAATAATCCGGCGCCGCCCCTTTTGCTGGCCATTAAGGCCGGACTTCATCAGCCCATGCCGTCCATCTTGACCGGCATCATGTTGGTGTTGAGGTGGAACATCACCCACAACGTGCCCGACAGGATGATCGCCACCAGAAGGATGGTGAAGAGCGCGGCCATCAGGTTCCAGCCGCCCTCGATCTTGCCGTTCATGTGCAGGAAGTAGACCATGTGGACCACAACCTGAACCGCGGCAAAGGCCGTGATGATGATGGCGGCGGTCGATTTATCGGCAACCGCGCCGGTCATCACCAGCCAGAAGGGGATGGCGGTCAGGATGACGGAAAGGACGAAGCCGATCACGTAATCCTTGGTGGTGGCGTGGAACGCAGGCTCGTGGCCATGCCCGTGTGCGTGGTCAGCCATTAGCGCAGCACTCCCATCAGATAGACAAAGGTGAACACGCCGATCCAGACCACGTCAAGGAAGTGCCAGAACAGCGAGAGGCAGGACAGGCGGCGCTGGTTGGCCTCGGTCAGGCCATGCTTGCCCACCTGGAACAACAGCGTGACCAGCCAGATCGAACCGAAGGTCACGTGAAGACCGTGGGTGCCGACCAGCGTGAAGAAGGCCGACAGGAAAGCACTGCGCTGGGGTCCTGCGCCTTCCTCGATCAGGTGATGGAACTCGTAAAGTTCGATCGAGAGGAAGCCCAGACCAAAGCACAGGGTCAGGATCAGCCAGCCGATCAGGCCCTTCTTGCTGCCATTCTGCATCGCGATCATGGCAAAGCCATAGGTGATCGACGAGAAGAGCAGCAGCGAGGTGTTGAGCGCCACCAGCGGCAGGTCGAAGAGATCCTTGGGCGCCGGACCCCCGGCATAATTGCCGCCCAGCACCGCATAGGTGGCAAACAGCATGCCGAAGATGAGGCAGTCGCTCATCAGGTAGATCCAGAAGCCCAGCGTGGTGCTGTAGCCGTCCGGATGGGCGTGTTCGTGCAGATCGTAATACTGCTCGGTGAGGTTGGTGCTCGCCATTACGCGGCTCCCTTTTCCAGCGCGGCCAACTGGGCCGTGCGCGCAGCTTCCACCTCGGCGACATGGTCGGCCTTGATATAGAAGGTGCGGTTATAGTTGAAGGTGTGGAAGATGGCGGTTGCAACAACACCCACCAGCATCACAATGGCCAGCCACCAGACCTGCCAGATCAGCGCGAAACCGCAGACCGTGGACAGACCCGCCAGCACGATACCGGCCCAGGTGCCCTGCGGCATATAGATGTCCTGAAAACCTTCGACCGGACGGGTGACGCCCTTGGCCTTCATGTCGGCCCATGCGTCAATGTCATGGATCTTGGGCGTGAAGGCAAAGTTGTATTCCGGCGGGGGCGACGAGGTTGCCCATTCCAGAGTACGGCCGCCCCACGGGTCGCCGCTTTCGTCCTTGTATTCCTCGCGCTTCCAGATCGACACGGCGAACTGGATCAGCATCGCGCCGATACCGGCCGCGATCAGCAAGGCACCTGCCAGCGCGATCCAGTAGTAAACGCGCATCGGGTCAAAGCTGGCGTCGAACACGCGCATGCGACGCGTCACGCCCATGAAGCCCAGGATGTAGAGCGGGGTAAAGGCGATCCAGAAACCCGGAACCCAGCACCAGAACGACACCTTGCCCCAGAACTGGTTCAGCTTGAAGCCGAAAGCCTTGGGCCACCAGTAGTTGATTGCGGCAAACACGCCCCAGACCACGCCGCCGATGATGACGTTATGGAAGTGGGCGATCAGGAACACCGAGTTGTGCAGCACAAAGTCGGCGGCGGGCACAGCCATCATCACGCCGGTCATACCGCCGATGGTGAAGGTGAGCATGAAGGCCACGGTCCACATCATGGGCAGTTCAAACCGGATGCGGCCACGGAACATGGTGAAGAGCCAGTTGAACAGCTTGGCCCCGGTGGGGATCGAGATCACCATGGTGGTGATGCCGAAGAACGAGTTGACCGAAGCGCCCGAACCCATGGTGAAGAAGTGGTGCAGCCAGACCGAGTAGGACAGGATGCCGATAACGCAGGTGGCGTAAACCATCGAGGTATAGCCAAACAGGCGCTTAGAGCAGAAAGTCGAGACGATTTCCGAGAACACGCCGAAGACCGGCAAGACCAGAATGTAAACTTCCGGGTGGCCCCAGATCCAGATCAGGTTGACATAGAGCATCGGCGAACCGCCGAAGTCATTGGTGAAGAAGTTGGTGTGGAACACGCGGTCCAGACCCAGCAGGGCCAGAACAACGGTCAGCACGGGGAACACGGCAACGATCAGGATGTTGGTGACCAGAGCGGTCCAGGTGAACACCGGCATCTTCATCATGGTCATGCCGGGCGCGCGCAGCTTGATGATCGTGGCGATCAGGTTCACACCTGAAAGCGTCGTACCGACACCGGCCACCTGAAGCGACCAGATGTAGTAATCGACACCCACGTCAGGGCTGTACGCCAGACCCGAGAGCGGGGGATAGGCCAGCCAGCCGGTACGCGCAAACTCGCCAACAAAGAGCGAGAGCATGACCAGCACCGCGCCGCCCGCCGTCATCCAGAACGAGAAGTTGTTCAGGAAGGGGAAGGACACGTCGCGTGCGCCGATCTGAAGCGGCACGACATAGTTCATCAGGCCCGTGACGAAAGGCATCGCCACAAAGAAGATCATGATGACGCCGTGGGCGGTGAACACCTGATCAAAGTGGTGGCTGTTCAGATAACCATCCGAACCGCCAAAGCCCAGCGCCTGCTGGCTGCGGATCATGATCGCGTCGGCAAAACCGCGCAGGAACATGACCAGACCCAGGATCATGTACATGATCCCGATCTTCTTGTGGTCAACGCTCGTGAACCACTCTTTCCAGAGATAGGACCACAGGCGGAAATAGGTGAGCGCACCCACCAGCGCGATGCCGCCGAGAGACACGGCCGCAAACGTGGCGAGCACGATCGGCTCGGTAGGGATCGCGTCCGGGCCAAGGCGGCCCAGAAGCGGTGTCCAATGGGAATGTGTCGGGATCATGGGATCTCGCTATCAGCTAAGAGGGGTGCGCGCAGGGGCGGCCAGCGTCAGCTTGGCAGCGGCGGCGGGAACGGGGGTCTTCACACCATCGGGAACGCAGATCGCGCGAACGAATGCCTTGGTGCGAGCGTCAGCCTGTTGGGCGGCGCGACCGGGGATGACGGGGATGGTCGTCTCGCGGCCATTCTTGTCATAGGTCAGAGCGGCGACATTATAGATGCCGGCCTTGCCCGCGCCACCGCGAGCGTCCAGCGCCATCATGTCACGCACGCACATCTTGCCCGGACGGACGCAAAGGTTGACGACCTTGTCGAACAGACCATCATCAACAGCGGTGAAGTGACGGACCGGTTCCTTTTCGCTGGGCTGTTCCAGCTGGAGGTAGGCGACGGTGTCGAGCGAACCGGCGCTGGCATTGTCGGCGCCCTTGGCGATGTTGGCGGCCCACTGGTTGAAATCAGCGTCGGTCATGCCCAGCGTCTTGAAACGCATGTGCGAGAAGCCTGCGCCCGAATAGTTGGCCGAGAAGCCGTCAAACGTGCCGGTCTTGTTCAGAACCGCGTTCAATTCGCTCTTCATGCCGGGCATGGCATAAATCTGGCCAGCGAGAGCCGGGATATAGAAAGAGTTCATCACCGAGGAGGCCGAGATGCTGAAATGCACCGGGCGATCCACGGGCAGAGCCAGTTCATTCACCGAGGCAATCTTCTGCTCGGGATAAATAAACAGCCATTTCCAGTCCAGCGCCACAACCTGCACTTCGAGCGGCTTCGCGTCCGCAGCAAGGGGCTTGCCCTCTGCGATGCGCGAGACCGGACGGAACGGGTCAAGCGTGTGGGTGGTCACCCAGGTCAGCGAGCCGAGCGCGATGATGATCATCAGCGGTGCGGCCCAGATCACCAGTTCGAGCTGGGTCGAATGGTGCCATTCGGGCTCGTAGCGGGCGCCGGCGTTTTCGCGATATTTCCATGCGAAATAAACGGTCAACGCCATCACTGGGATGATGATGATCAGCATCAGCAGCGTGGCGGTAACCACCAGGCTGGCTTCCTGCTTGGCAATGTCGCCCGCGGGGTTCAGCACCACCGGGCTACAGGCGGAGAGCGAGGCGAGCAGGGCAAGGCTGCCGAGCCGGCTCACAAGGCGAAAGGGGGTGGGTTGCGTGCTCATGGCGCCCGCGCGTAGGAGGCTCATGCTGCAACCGCGATAGGACATATTGTCCCATCAATTTGATTGCCATCAAATCGCTTTTGATGCAGTCTCTGATCAGTCCCTGTGAAAGGCGCTGAAATCTGCGGTTTTCCGTCCATTTCGGAACCTTTTTCCGGAGGCGAAATTATAGAGAAAAGCCGGGTTGTTCCTTTGGGAAAACACCGGCCCGATTATGGGGATGCTGAATATGACCACCTCCGTTTCAAACGGGGTGGCCGCAGGGGTCGTTTCGGGCCATGCTGGCCATTCCGATCACGTTTCTCCCGGTGAAATCGCCATTGGCGTGATCATTGGACGCACGTCGGAATTTTTTGACTTTTTTGTCTATGCCATCGCTTCGGTGCTGGTATTTCCGAGCTTTTTCTTTCCATTCACCGATGCCTACACGGGCACGCTTTACTCCTTCGCGATCTTTCCGCTGGCCTTTGTCGCGCGACCGCTGGGCACTTTCGTGTTCATGACGGTTGACCGGCTGTATGGCCGCTCGGCCAAGCTGGCGATTGCGCTGTTCCTGCTGGGCGGTTCGACGGCGGCGATTTCCTTCCTGCCGGGCTATGCCACGCTGGGCAGCGGGGCGATCATGCTGCTGGCCCTGTTCCGTCTGGGGCAAGGGTTCGCGCTGGGCGGAAGCTGGGATGGTCTGGCTTCGCTGCTGGCGCTCAATGCGCCGCGTGATCGTCGTGGCTGGTTTGCGATGGTGCCGCAATTGGGCGCGCCGCTGGGGCTGATCGTGGCCTCCTCGATGTTCGCCTTTTTCGTCTCGTCGCTGCCGACCGAGGACTTCCTCAGCTGGGGCTGGCGCTTCCCGTTCTTTGTTGCTTTCGCGATCAACGTGGTGGCTCTGTTTGCCCGTCTGCGTTTGGTGGAATCGCCTGAATTCGTTCGCCTTTTCGAAAGCCGCGATCTTCAGCCGGAAAAGGCCATCGTCACCATCCGTGAAGAGGGCCGCACCATCCTGATCGGCGCACTGGCGCCTCTGGCCAGCTTTGCGCTGTTCCACATGGTCACGGTTTTTCCGCTTTCCTATGTGATGCTCAACACGCCTGAACGGCCCGCCTCGTTCCTGATTATCGAAACGGGCGCGGCCATGATCGGCGTGCTGGCGATCATCGTTTCGGGCTATATGGCCGACCGTTTCGGGCGTCGTGCGGTGCTGGGCGCTTCGGCGGCGGCGATTGCGGCGTTTTCGGGTTTTGCCCCGCAATTGCTGGGTCAGGGCACCGGGGGTGAAGTGGCCTTTATGACCATCGGTTTTGCCATCCTCGGCGTCTCTTTTGGCCAGTCGTCGGGCGCTGTGGCTTCCAGTTTCTCGACTCAGCATCGCTATACCGGCTCGGCGCTGACCAGCGATATTGCATGGTTGGTGGGCGCTGCCTTTGCGCCGTTGATCGCGCTGAAGCTGGCGACCACCTACGGGTTGATCTCGTCGGGGGCCTATCTGCTCTCCGGTGCTGCGGCCACGTTGATCGCGCTGTGGGCCAACCGCGAACTGGCGGGTAATCGCAATGCGATGTCGCCGATGTCGCTGGCGGTGTAATTGTTTCTCTCGCGGGCCTATGCCCAATGGCATTGCCCGCGGGCCACAGTTCTGTAATGGAAAGGGGGCGTGAAAAGCCCCCTTTCTCTTGACCTGAAGGCTATTGCAGAGCCCGATCCGCCCATAGCCGATGATCGCGGCGCATGGCGTGCGCATCCGCTATGGCCTTACCTTTGCTCGCTGGGGCTGGTGACGGGCTTTTCGCTGGTTGGCATTCTGCTCAACCCTTGGTTGGGTGAAGGCTATGCTTCGCTGGTCTTTGTGGTGGGCGTGTCGATGGTGGGCGCGCTTTATGGGCTGATGCCCTCGCTGCTATGCGCGCTTTTGTCCTCGCTGCTGTTCGACTTTTTCGTGTCGGAACCGGTGTTTGAATTGGCGATCAGCAGGACGACCGACCTTGCCCCTCCGGTGGTTTTTGCCCTTTGCGCGGTGATTTCGGGGCTGCTCTCGGGCCGCCTGCGCGACGAGGCGACGCGCGCCAATCGATCGAACCAGCAATTGGCGAGCCTCCTTTCCCTCTCGCGCCAATTGCAGAGCGCCAGCAGCGACGAGGCGGTCCACGCGATTCTGATGGAAAGCATGTTGGCCGGACAGGCCGGACAGATTGGGCTGTATCGCATGATCGACGGCGCCGCCGTGCCGGTGGGGGACAGCCAGGCCACAGCGGAATGGATCGATCTGGCGCGGGCGGCGATGCAGTGGGAGCCGGAATGGATCGAGGACGAGCATCTGGTCGGATGCCGCCTGTTGGCGGGCGAGCGCTGCGTGGGTGCGATGATCCTTGACCGGGCTACGGCGCGCGGGCGCGGGGTCGGATTTATGCTGGCGCAGGGTCGGATGGCTGCGCTGGCGCTGGAACGGATAGACCTGTCGCTGCGCCTGTCCGAGGCCCATGCCCATGCGCGCACCGAGGAGTTGAAATCGGCGCTGCTGGCCTCGGTCAGCCATGATTTGCGCAGCCCTTTGACCGCGATCAGCGCCTCGGCGGCCAGTCTTTTGACATTCGGCCCGCAATTTGACCGCGAGACGTCGCATGAATTGCTCGACGGCATCGTCAAGGAGGCGGCGCGCCTCAACGACCTGACGACCAATCTTTTGCAGATGACGCGATTGGAGGCGGGCGAGGAGGGGCTGAGCTGGTCGCTCCTGCCCATTGGCGAAAGCCTGCGCGCCATTATGGGGCGGGTGCAAAGGCATCGCCAGACTCATCCCATGACCTTGCACATGCCGGCGCAGGAATTGCTGGTGCGCACCGATTCTACGCTATTTGATCTGGCCGTCACCAATGTTTTACAGAATGCCATACGTTACAGCCCCGCCGGATCGCCCATTACGATTGAGTGCAGCGCGCAAGGTGAGGGCGCCAGCATCGCGATCAGCGACGAAGGCTATGGCATCCCGTCCGCCGAGCAGGAAAAAGTCTTCGATCGCTTCTATCGGCTTGCCCGCGATGCGCGGGTGCCGCAAGGCTCGGGGCTGGGGCTGGCGATTGTCCGGGGCTTTGTTCAGGCGTCGGGCGGTACGATTAAGCTTGAATCCCCGCTGCGTGATGGGCACGGAACGCGCATTACCATCACCTTGCCGTTGATGGTGCAGGATCAGAGCCACATCGACGGGGCCATGGCCCATGACGATGATGACGATGCAGAGGCCTCTGTCGGTTCGGCGGGTGGCGCTGCGGATATCAGGGCATAAAGGGAAGCGGTTCTATCACGATGGTTAGCGGTCATATTCTGCTGGTGGACGATGAAGTGGGCATTGTGACGGCGCTTCGTCCGGCGCTGCGCGCGGTCGGGCATGAGGTGACGGTGGCCAGCGATGGCACGGCGGCCTTGGCCAGTTTCATGCTGGCCGATCCCGATGTCGTGCTGCTTGATCTGGGCCTGCCGGATATGGATGGCAAACAGGTCATCCGCAAAATCCGCGAAACCTCCTCAACCCCGATCATTGTGATTTCGGCCCGCCATCAGGAAGCGGAAAAGATCGCCGCTCTGGACGAAGGGGCCGACGATTATGTCGATAAACCCTTTGTTCTGGGGGAATTGCTGGCCCGTGTGCGTTCGGCGCTGCGTCGGCGTCAGAATTTGATCGAGGTGCCCGAAGGTGTTGATCTGGGCGATTTGAGCATCGATTTCGGCACGCGGGAAGTGCGCCTGCGCGGCGAGATGATCAAGCTCTCGCCCAAGGAATATAATCTTTTGCGCATGTTGGCCGATAGCGCGGGACAGGTGGTGACGCAAAAACGCCTGCTGGCGGCGGGCTGGGGCCGGTCCGAGGCCGATCCGCAATATTTGCGCGTGTACATCGGCATGTTGCGGCAAAAGCTGGAAATCAATCCGTCCGACCCGCAGATGATCCTGACGGAACCGGGCGTGGGCTATCGGCTTTTGGTGTCCGCGCCCGCCTGAAACAGACATAGAAAGCGGGTCGCCTTCATATCGCTTAGGGATAGGTTGATAGTGAAGGCGACCGCGCCAAGTTGCGGATCGGAAAGCCAGACGATGCGTCGGCCTGCTTTTGTTTTTCTGAAAAACAGACTATATTTGCGCCTGAACTGTTGCACCTAAAAATGGCATATATGCGCCCGGTTTACGCCATTTCGGTTGCAAGCTTTGTGTTGCTTGCCGCGCAAATTCAGTAGCCCGGAAAAAGCTTGCGGACGAGTTGTCCGCGCCAGGGCTTGCCATGATAATTGAAGAAGAACCAGCCGAACAATCGGGTGAAAATCAGCACCAGCGGGGCCAGCGGATCGCGGTTTTCCCGCATGTGGGCGTAAAGCGCGCGATCGGCACGGCGCCGGTCGGTTTCGCTGCCTCCACCATTGATGCCATAGGCGTTGTCATGCCGTTTGCAGCCAATATTGCGGTTGCGGATGCGGCTGTTCATGAACAGACAGTATTGGCGCTGGGGCGGGGTCATGGCCATGGATAATGCCCCGCCGCCGCGCCCGTTCAAGCGTAAAGTTTTCTATCTGTCGGGTTATGACCCACGCGGCGCGCGGTGCTATCACGGCATTCTGGCCGAGGAAGTGGCCAAAGAGGCGGCGCGAGGTCGGCATTTCGAACTGTCCCGTCGGGCAAAGTGCGGCGCCAATGTGGGGTGGAACCTGCATTCCGAGGGCGGCGCGTGTCAGGGCGATCATGAATTTCTGGTTTGGGACGATATCGTCCGCGACACATGGGCGAAATTGCCGCCGGGGCTGTTGTGGCAGGGTTTGCGGGCCTATTGGTATTTGTGCCGAAATCACGATGCAAAACTGGCGCGGCGTTGGCCTCGCGTGGTTCACTATACTCTGTTCATGCCGGGGGTGTTGTTCATCCTGCTGCCGGTTCTTTTCGCGCTGCTGCTGTGGGCCGGGATGGGTTTGGTGATGCCGCCGCTTCTGGCGCTGCCTCTGGCCTTGGTGGCGGGATGGGGCGGGGCCTTGTGGTTGCAGAAAAGGTTGCACAGCCTTTGGCTTTTGCGCTTCGTCATTTTCAGCACAATCTTTGCCCGGCGCGAGGTGGAGGGGCTGGATGAGCGTCTGGACAGTTTTGTGGAGCGCATTGACGCGGCCTTGTCCCAGGATTGGGATGAGGTCCTGTTGATCGCCCATTCGGCCGGGACGATCCTGTCGATGCAAATCATGGCCCAATTGCTGAACCGGCGCGGGGGCGGGATGCCGTCGCATTTTGCCTTGGTGACGCTGGGCGGGGTGATCCAGTTGATGCCGTGCCGCCGGGATGCGGCGTGGTTGGGGGGGGCGCTTGATACGGTGGCGGCGGGACGGTTCTGCTGGCTGGATATTGCCTCGATCACGGATGGGGCCTGCGTGCCCTTGGTGCCGCCATGCCTTGGCCGGGAACGGGAGGCGCCCGATGGATTGGTGCAAATGACACCGCGATGGTTCGTCTATTGCGAACCGACCCATTATGCCCGACGCAGGCGGGACAAGCATATGACGCATTTCGATTATCTGCGCCGATTGGATCGCCCTTCGCCGCTGGATTATTTGGGCTTGGTGGCGACACCGCGCCCCTTGGCGGCATCAGTGGCCGAATTTGAGGACCAGCGCCATGGGTGAGTGTCCCTTTACGCCGCCCTATCCGACGCCCTTGCGCAAAAAACCGGGGTTGGTGCGCCGCTTCTATCTGGGCTGGTTCAAAAGCTGGGTCGATATGCTCTATGACCGCGCCTATTCGATGAAGCTGGGCGTGACGCATTTGCCGGGGGGCAGGGCGTTCATGGTCAACGAAATGCCCCTTGTGGAAAAGGTGCTGGGCGATGCGGGGGAATTTCCCAAGCATCAGATGGTCCATGACATGCTGTCCCCCATGATCGGCAGCAGCGTCTTTGTCAGCAATGGCGAGGAATGGGCGCATCAGCGCGCCATGGTCAATCCGGCCTTTGTTCATACCAATTTGAAGCGCGTCTTTCCCTTGATGGCGGCGGCGACGCATGATCTGATTGTGCGGATGCGCGAATGTGTGGCCAAGGCCGATGGCCGGGCGATGGATGTCGATCCGTTGATGACCCATGTGACCGCCGATGTGATCTTTCGCACGATCTTTTCTGTCGTGTTGAACGAGGCGGAGTCCGAGGCGGTCTATAGCGCGTTTGGTGAATATCAGACCGTGGCGCAAAGGGCCTATCTGCTGGGGGTTTATCGATTGCCCCGATTTGGCCTTGATCGCAAGGCGCAGCGTTTGGGCAAGAAGGTGCGGGGTCTGTTCGCTCCGGTGGTGGAGGCGCGGGTGGCCGAGCGGGCGAATGGTTCGGCGCAGGAGCGGCGCGATATTCTCGACGCGCTGCTTGATGCGCGCCATCCGGTCAGCGGACAGGCGTTTACGGCGCAGGAGTTGGTCGATCAACTGGCGCTGATCTTTCTGGCCGGGCACGAAACGACCGCGACCTCGCTGGGATGGGCGCTCTATCTCTTGTCCGAATGCCTCGACATGCAGGAAAGATTATGGGCCGAAATTGAGTCCGTGACGGGCGGGGCGCCGCTGGATTTTGATCATGTGAAGGCGTTGGAGGGCGTGCGCAATCTCTATCGCGAGGCGCTGCGGCTCTATCCGCCGGTGGCGTTTTTGCCGCGCACGCCTCATGCGCCCATCACCATGCGCGAAAAGGCCATCGAGGCGGGAGAGTTGATGATGGTGGCCCCCTGGCTGGTTCAGCGCAATCCGGGTAATTGGAAATGCCCCCACTCGTTTGACCCGGACCGCTTTACCACGCCCGAAGGGGCCGAAGCGCTCAAGGATGCGTGGATACCTTTTGGCAAAGGGCAAAGGGTTTGCATCGGCGCAGGCTTTGCCCAGCAGGAAGCGGCGCTGATTCTGGCCGAAATTATCCGTAATTTTCGAATCGATTTTCCCGCAGGCGTGGCAAGGCCGCAGGTCGTTGCCCGTCTGACCCTGCGCCCGCGACATGGCTTTCCGCTGGTGTTGATCCCGCGCTGATCAGATTCGGCGCAGGCGGTCCTGTCGGGTTTCATCCTGACGCGACAGGGTTGAAACCGGGCCGCGCTGATAATAGTCGCGCGTTTCGGTCTGGGGCGGGGTGATTTCGGCGGGCGTGCGCAGCAACAGCGGGTCGATCGGGCTGGCAAAGGCCACGCCAAAGCGGTTGCTCTGAACCCATGCCACGATGCCCTCGATCGCGCCGACATTGCGCAGATCCAGCACGACCTTTTCGCCCACTGTCGCGCCCAGCGTACCTTCCGCCATCAGCCCGGTGGCCGACACGTTGCGGATCTTCACGCGCTCATCCAGTTGCCGCATCGGCCAGCGGCATACTGAAGACAGCAACAAGTTGTTGCGCGGCGCATTGCGCTGATCGGCATAGGGATCGGTGGTGGCATCGGGCTGAGACATGGTTTGATCCTGAAGTTTTGGCCTGAGGCGAAATGCTCCGTGATTCTCTAGTCCAGTCCGGCAAAGTTGGGCTGAATTGAGGGTTAGGTGTCTTTGCCTATGACATGTCGGAGGCTGTCGCCGGACAAATCGGTGAACTGTGCAAAATTTGTCGGTTTTGCCCGGCTTCCTGCATCATCACGCTTGAATCCGCGACTCAAGTATGATTGCTGTTGAATATGCGACAGAGAATGCACAGGCCGAAATTAGCGCGTGAAGCATTGGCACAAGGCTTTGCCCTTTGCCTGCTTCTGGTCATGCTTGCCGTGGCGATTGCCGGGCCAAGCGGATTGCTGGCCTGGGGTGAAAACCGGCATTTGCTCGAGCAGCGTCAGCAGGAAATCCGCAAACTGGCGGTCGAACGGGACGAATTGCGCAATCGCGTCAACCTGCTCGACCCCCGTCATGCCGATCCTGATCTTGCCGGAGAGTTGCTGCGCAAAAATCTTAATGTTGCGCATCCCGACGAGATGATCATGATGGTCAACTGACTGGCAGGTGATTCCTGTGGCCTGTCAAGTGGGCCATTGGAACTGCTGTCAGGTCATTACAAAATTCGTATGTGACGGTTTGCTGGACGGAGTGTTGCTCCTATAGGCAAGGCTGAACATAACGACCTTCAGGGGAAGCGTCTTGGCCAGAACCGGCAAAAACCAGAGTGCGGCACCCGCCGCAGCCGATAACTCCCTCAACGCACTTCAGGCCGCCTATGAGGCCAATCGGCGCTATGGCGCCAGCGATGAGGAATTGCTGCATTTCTACGAGCAGATGGTGCTCATCCGCCGATTCGAAGAACGCGCGGGCCAATTGTACGGCTTGGGCCTGATCGGGGGCTTCTGCCACCTTTACATCGGTCAGGAAGCCGTTGCCGTCGGCATTCAGTCGGCGCTCAAGGAAGGTCACGACAGCGTGATCACCGGCTATCGTGACCATGGTCACATGCTGGCCTATGGCATCGACCCCAAGGTCATCATGGCCGAACTGACGGGCCGCGAAGCTGGTATCAGCCGCGGCAAGGGCGGTTCGATGCACATGTTCTCGACCAGCCACAAGTTCTATGGCGGCCACGGCATCGTGGGCGCGCAGGTGTCGCTGGGCGCGGGTCTGGCCTTTGCGCATCAATATAACGAAGACAACGGCCTGTGCGTTGCCTATTTCGGCGACGGTGCGGCCAACCAGGGTCAGGTTTACGAGAGCTTCAATATGGCGGCTCTCTGGAACCTGCCGATCATCTTTGTTGTGGAAAACAACCAGTACGCGATGGGCACGGCGGTCAACCGTTCGTCGGCCGAAACGCATTTCCACCGTCGCGGCGCGGCTTTCCGCATCCCCGGCATGGACGTGAACGGCATGGACGTTCTGGAAGTGCGCAGCGCAGCCAACGTCGCGGTCGAATATGTCCGCGCCGGCAATGGCCCGGTGCTGATGGAACTCAACACCTATCGCTATCGCGGCCACTCGATGTCGGACCCTGCGAAATATCGCAGCCGTGAAGAAGTGCAGGACGTGCGCGACCACCGCGACCCGATCGAAGCGGCCAAGAAGGACCTGCTGGATCGCGGCATCCCTGAGGAAAAGCTCAAGGAAATCGAAAAGCGCATCCGCACCATCTGCACCGAAGCGGCCGATTTTGCGGAAAATTCGCCCGAACCGGCAATGAACGAGCTTTATACCGACGTTCTGGTGGAGACTTACTGAGATGGCGATTGAACTTAAAATGCCCGCTCTCTCGCCCACCATGGAAGAGGGCAAGCTGGCCAAGTGGCTGGTCAAGGTTGGCGACGAAGTGAAGTCGGGCGATATCCTGGCCGAAATCGAAACCGACAAGGCGACGATGGAATTTGAAGCGGTGGACGAAGGCACCATCGGTTCGATCCTGATCGCCGAAGGCACCGAAGGCGTGAAGGTCGGCACGGTCATCGCGCTGATCGGCGGCGAAGGTGAGGCGGCGCCCGCTGCTTCGGCTCCTGCTGCCGCGGCCGTTCCGGCTGCTGCTGCTTCGGTGGCGGCGCCTGCTGCTGCGCCCCGTCCGGCCGATCCGGTTGTGCCCCATGGCACCAACATGAAGACTTCGACCGTTCGTGACGCGCTGCGTGACGCCATGGCCGAAGAAATGCGCCGCGATCCGCGCGTCTTCGTGATGGGTGAAGAAGTTGCCGAATATCAGGGCGCCTATAAGGTGACTCAGGGCCTGCTGGCCGAATTCGGTCCCAAGCGCGTCATCGACACGCCGATCACCGAATATGGTTTTGCCGGTATCGGTACTGGCGCCGCCATGGGCGGTCTGCGCCCGGTGATCGAGTTCATGACGTTCAACTTCGCCATGCAGGCGATTGACCACATCATCAACTCGGCGGCCAAGACCAACTATATGTCGGGCGGCCAGATGCGTTGCCCGGTGGTGTTCCGTGGCCCGAACGGCGCGGCCAGCCGCGTGGGTGCCCAGCACTCGCAGAACTATGGTCCGTGGTATGCCAACGTGCCCGGTCTGATCGTGATCGCGCCCTATGACGCTTCGGACGCCAAGGGCCTGCTCAAGGCCGCCATCCGCAGCGAAGATCCGGTCGTTTTCCTTGAAAACGAGCTGATCTATGGCCGTTCTTTCGAACTGCCCGAACTGGACGACCACGTTCTGCCCATCGGCAAGGCCCGCATCATGCGTGAGGGCAAGGACGTGACCATCGTGTCCTATTCGATCGGCGTGGGTCTGGCTCTGGAAGCCGCTGAAGCGCTGGCCGCCGATGGCATCGATGCAGAAGTCATCGACCTTCGCACGTTGCGTCCGCTCGACAAGGAAACGGTTCTGGCCTCGCTGGCCAAGACCAACCGCATCGTCGTGGCCGAAGAAGGCTGGCCGACTTGCTCGATCGCTTCGGAAATCGCGGCCATCGCGATGGAAGACGGGTTCGACTATCTCGACGCGCCGGTGGTCCGCGTGTGCAATGAAGACGTTCCGCTGCCCTATGCGGCGAACCTCGAAAAGGCCGCGCTGATCAACACGCCCCGTATCATCGAGGCGGTGAAGAAGGTCTGCTATCGCTAAGCAGAGCTTTGGCTAAAAGACAGGGCGCCCCGGCTGAAAGGCTTGGGGCGCCTTTTCTTTTGGGCGCTGTGTCGGTGTGGTCGAGCGGCCGTGAAGGCTTCGGGCAAAGAGAAAGGCCGGGGATCGCTCCCCGGCCTGCTTGTCTAAATGAAAGGCTGTTGGTGGATCAGGCCTTCTTCAACGCATTGGCCGCGCTCAGCACCGCGCGTACCGATGCGGTGGCGATGTCATTGTCGAGGCCAACGCCCCATACGGTCTGGCCATCGGGCGTCACAGCCTCGATATAGGCCGCAGCCTTGGCTTCCGACCCGGCGGACAAGGCGTGTTCGGAATAATCCTTCACCGAGATTTCGACCCCGAAATGTTCTGCCAGCGTGGCGACCACCGAGGAGATCAGGCCATTGCCGCGCCCAGAAACGCTGCGCTCCTGACCATCGACGCCGATCTTGCCGGCGAAGACGCGGGTGCCATCGGCGGCGCGGGCTTCTTCGTAATCGACCAGTTGCAGGTGCTGTGGATCGTTGACGTAATAGACGCGCTGGAACACGTCCCAGATGTCGCCCGCCACCAGTTCACGGCCCAATTGATCGGCCAATTCCTGCACATGCCGGCTGAAATGCGCCTGCATCTTCTTGGGCAGCTTCAGGCCCTGATCCTGCTCCAGCACCCATGCAAAGCCGCCCTTGCCGCTCTGCGAGTTGACGCGGATGACGGCCTCATACGAGCGGCCCAGATCGGCAGGATCGATGGGCAGATAGGGCACGGCCCAGAGTTGGTCGTTGCGCGCTTCTTGCGCCGCAAAGCCCTTCTTGATCGCGTCCTGATGGCTGCCCGAAAAGGCCGTGAAGACCAGCTCGCCGCCATAAGGGTGGCGTTCGGCCACGGGCAGTTGGTTGCAATATTCGACCGTCTGGATGACTTCATCGATGTCCGAGAAGTCCAGACCCGGCGCAACGCCCTGCGTGTACATGTTCATGGCAACCGTCACCAGACAGCAATTGCCGGTGCGCTCACCATTGCCGAACAGACAGCCTTCGACGCGGTCCGCGCCCGCCATCAGGCCCAGTTCGGCCGCCGCAACGCCGGTGCCACGGTCATTATGCGTGTGCAGCGAAATCACCGCGCTTTCACGATTGGGCAGGTTGCGGCAGAAATATTCGATCTGATCCGCGTAAACGTTGGGCGTCGCGCATTCGACCGTCGCGGGCAGGTTCAGGATGATCGGATTCTCTGGCGTGGGCTGGAGAATGTTCATCACCGCCTCGCAGCACTCGATGCTGAAATCCAGCTCGGCGGTGGAGAAGGTTTCAGGGCTATATTCGAACTGCCACTTGGTCTGGGGGAAGCGCGCGGCATTGTCGCGCAGCAGCTTGGCGGCGTTTTCAGCGATCCCGCGTACCTGCGGCTTTTCCATGCCGAACACCACATTGCGCCACAGCGGCGAGACGGCGTTGTAAACATGGACGATGGCCGAATGGATGCCCGCCAGCGATTCGAACGAGGTTTTGATCAGGTCTTCGCGCGCCTGAGTCAAAACCTGAATCAGCACGTCATCGGGCACACGACCCTGATCGACCAGACCGCGGATGAAGTCATATTCGGTCGCGCCCGCGCTGGGGAAACCAACCTCGATTTCCTTCAGGCCCACCTTGAGCAGCAGATCGAAGAAGCGGTTCTTCTTTTCCGCGCCCATCGGGTCGATCAACGACTGATTGCCATCGCGCAGGTCGGTCGAGAGCCAACGAGGGGCTTTCTCGATAACCTTGGACGGCCAGGTGCGATCGGGGATGTTGATCGTGGGAAAGGGGCGATACTTGACCGAGGGGTCTTTCAGCATGGTCATGTCAGGATCTCGTGTAGGCTGGATTATGCGACTTGTGGCTTCGAAGGTTGCTCCCTTGAGCGCCGCGCGCGCTCAACCGGCACGCCAGCTCACGCCCAAGGGCGGATAAGTCGCAGGGTAAGGTCCAGCTGAGTGATCATGGCCTCGCCTATGCCCCCAACGATGCGTGAAGTAAAGCCTTGATTGGCGGGAATGGGCCTTAAGTGCGGCGCTGGGCCACGCAGGCGTCAAACCATGCCAGATAGGCGTCGGCGCAAACATCGGCCGCCAGATGCGCGATAAGCGGGCGCAAAACCAAGGGGTCGGGGCGGGGTGCCTCGGCCACGGCCAGCAGGGCTTGCGCCAGTTCATCGGGGCGGCGGCTGGGGACGATCAGGCCCGCTTCGGGAATGGTCATGATGTCGCGCAGGAAGAAGGAGCAATCAGTCGAAACGACCGGCACGCCATGGGCCAATGCCTCGACGGCGACGGCGGGTCCGCCTTCGAAGGAACTGGACACGAAAAAGGCGTCGGCATCATGCAAAAACGGGTCGATGGCCGGGACATGGCCCATAAAGCGGACCTTGTCGCCAAGGCCCATGCTTTGCGCCAGCCTTTCCATCTTGGGCCGCAGATAGCCTTCGCCCAGCATGGTCAGGCGGGCGCGGCTGGTCTGGTTCAACGCGGCGATGGTGCGCAGGGCAAGGGGCGCGTCCTTTTGCGGCTCAAATCGCCCCGCCCACACGATTTCGAGACGGTCCTTGGCCAGGCGCGGCATCGGTAATTGCGCTTCGGCCAGATAGACCGGATCGTAAAGCGTCGAGACATTGACCCATGGCGCAATGGCGCGGATCTCGCTCTCCAACCCCCGGTTCATCGCCGCAAACCCGTCGAGATGCCGCGCAAACCGGCGAAGCAGCCAGCGAACCGGGCCAGCCACGATCCCTTGCGGCACGGCGGGATTGGAAATCTTGGCCACCAGTGCCGCGCGCCCACGCACCTTGGCCAGAGCCGGGATCAGCGGGAAATGAAAATTGCCCGGAAGGAAAATCACGTCGGGCGCAATTCGCGCGACATAAGGGGCCATTGCGGGGCCCAGACGCAGCCGTGAGGTCAGGCTGCGGGGCAGGGGCGGTTCAAGTTCGACGACTTCGATGCGCGGGTCGACAGTATCTTCCAGCCCCCCCATGCGCGCACCGCACAGGATTGTCACCCGCCGCCCCTGATCCAGCCAGCGTTTAGCCATGCCAAGGGCGATCCGTTCCGTACCGCCCCGGTTGAAATCGTGGAAACAGATAAGGATATGTTGCTCGCTCTCCGTCATGCTCGCCAGCCATAAACAAGAAAGCGCGCCGGGCAAGATGCCGGGCGCGCCTCCTTTGCGATCAAGCGTCGCGATCAGGAAGAACGGATCAGTTCTTCGACTGGTCAACCAGCTTGTTGGCGCCGATCCAGGGCATCATGGCGCGCAGCTTCGAACCGGTTTCTTCGATCTGGTGACGCTTGGCGGCGATACGCGAAGCCTTCAGTTCGGGTTGCCCTGCGCGGTTGTCGAGGACGAAGTTCTTCACAAAGCGGCCCGACTGGATGTCTTCCAGAACGCGCTTCATTTCCTTCTTCGTTTCTTCGGTGATGATGCGCGGACCGGTCACGATGTCGCCATATTCGGCGGTGTTCGAGATCGAGTAACGCATGTTGGCGATGCCGCCTTCATACATCAGGTCGACGATCAGCTTCAGTTCGTGGAGGCATTCGAAATAGGCCATTTCCGGCGCATAACCGGCTTCGACCAGCGTTTCAAAACCGGCCTGAACCAGCGCGGTGGTGCCGCCGCAAAGCACGGCCTGTTCACCGAACAGGTCGGTTTCGCATTCTTCGCGGAAGTTGGTTTCGATGATGCCCGAACGGCCGCCGCCAACGCCCGACGCATAGGCCAGAGCGATGTCATGGGCATTGCCGGTCACGTTCTGGTGGATGGCAACCAGGCAGGGCACGCCGCCGCCCTTCACATATTCGCCGCGCACGGTGTGGCCCGGACCCTTGGGGGCGATCATGATGACGTCGATGTCAGCGCGCGGTTCGATCAGGCCGAAGTGGATGTTCAGACCGTGAGCGAAAGCCAGCGCAGCGCCCGGCTTCAGATTGGCGTGCAGGTCAGCCGCATAGATTGCAGCCTGATGTTCGTCAGGAGCAAGGATCATGAGAACGTCGGCCCAGGCAGCGGCGTCAGCGTTCGAGAGAACCTTGAAGCCGGCGCCTTCCGCCTTGGCGGCCGAGGCCGAACCGGGACGCAGCGCAATGGCCACTTCCTTGACGCCCGAATCGCGCAGGTTCTGCGCATGGGCGTGGCCCTGCGAACCATAGCCGAGGATGGCGATCTTCTTGTTGACGATCAGGTTCAGATCGGCGTCGGCGTCGTAATAGACCTTCACTGCAATTCCCCTTGCATGCCCCCGCGCTTGGCGCTTCCAAGGGGCTGGACAGGTTGTGCCACGGTTAAGCGGCGGGTTTCAAATTTGGCGCGGCATCTGCATCAGAGTGCCGCTCCGGTCAAGATTTCAGGAGCGGCGCGTGCCGCGAACCATGCCGACCACACCCGTACGGGCGGTTTCGACAAGGCCAAGCTCGTTCATCAGGCTGACGAACATGTCGATCTTGTCGGGCGTACCGGTCAGTTCGAACACAAAGCTCTGCGTGGTCGTATCAACCGGGCGCGCGCGGAACACATCGGCAAGGCGCAGCGCCTCGACGCGGTTCTCACCCTTGCCCACCACCTTCACCAGCGCCAGTTCACGCTCGACATAAGGGCCTTCGGTGGTCAGATCGATCACCTTGTGCACGGGCACAAGACGGTCAAGCTGCGCATGGATCTGGTCGATCACCGCGGGAGGGCCATGCGTCACGATGGTGATGCGGCTGGTCGTATGATCCTCGGTAATTTCCGACACGGTCAGGCTGTCGATATTATAGCCGCGCGCGGTGAAAAGCCCCGCGATCTTGGCCAAAATACCCGCCTCATTGTCGACCACCAGCATCAGAACGTGGCGTTCCTCGGCGGCGTGTTTGATCTTCATCATCTCTCTCGCCCTCCTTACACCAGCGCCTTGGCTTCATCGTCCATGATCCCGGCGACATCATCGCCGTAAAGGATCATGTCCGTATGCGCCGCGCCCGAGGGGATCATCGGGAAGCAATTGGTTTCCTTGTGAACACAGCAATCCACGATCACCGGACCCGGATGGTCGATCATCGCCTGAATCCCTGCGTCCAGTTCGCTTTCGTTCTGGATGCGGATACCCTTCCAGCCATAGGCTTCGGCCAGCTTCACGAAATCGGGCAGACTGTCCGAATAGCTGTTCGAATAACGGCTTTCATAGGTCAGTTCCTGCCACTGGCGGACCATGCCCATCCATTCGTTGTTCAGAATGAAGACCTTGACCGGCAGGCGATATTGCGTGGCGGTGCCCAGTTCCTGAATGTTCATCTGGATCGAGGCGTCACCGGCAATGTCGATCACCAGGCTGTCGGGATTGCCCAATTGCGCACCGATAGCGGCGGGCAGGCCATAGCCCATCGTGCCCAGACCACCGCTGGTCAGCCACTTGTTGGGGCCGAAGAAGTGGAAATACTGGGCCGCCCACATCTGATGCTGGCCAACCTCGGTGCTGATGACCGGATCGCGGTCCTTGGTCAGCTCGAACAGGCGTTCGATCGCATATTGCGGGGCAATCGTGCTGGAGTAGCGCGGATAGGACAGGCTCTTCTTGGCCTTCCAGCTCTTGACGCGTTCGTGCCATGCCGACAGATCCTGCGCCTTGCGGTCGCCCCACGCCTCGATGATCTGGGCCAGAACGGTCGCGCAATCGCCGATGATGGGCAGATCGACGCGCACGGTCTTGTTGATGCTGGCGCGGTCGATGTCGATGTGGATCTTGGTCGAATTGGGTGCAAACGCGTCCAGGCGGCCCGTCACGCGGTCATCCCAGCGGGCGCCGACGCAAAGGATCAGGTCGGCCTGATTCATCGCCCAGTTGGCCTCATACGTGCCATGCATGCCCAACATGCCCAACCAGTCGTCGTGATCGGCCGGGAACGCGCCCAGACCCATCAACGTGGATGTGACGGGCGCGCCGGTCATCGCCTGCAACTGACGCAGCAGTTCGGTGGCGCGCGGCCCCGAATTGATCACGCCGCCACCGGTGTAGAGAACCGGGGCCTTGGCATTGGCCAGCAATTCGACGGCCTGAGCGATTTCGCTCTCGCTGCCCGCCAGACGCGGTTGATAGCGGTTGCGGCGCTGAACCGGGCCTTCGGGGAAATTCGCGCTGGCGATCTGGACGTCCTTGGGGATGTCGATGACAACCGGGCCGGGGCGGCCGGTCGTCGCGATCTGGAACGCCTCGTCGATCACCTTGGCCAGATCGGCCGGATCCTTGACCAGATAATTGTGCTTGCAACAGTGGCGCGTGATGCCGACCGTATCGGCTTCCTGAAACGCGTCCGAACCGATCAGCGGCGTGCCGACTTGCCCAGTGATGACCACCAGCGGGATCGAATCGAGGAAAGCGTCGGCAATGCCCGTGACCGCATTGGTCGCGCCGGGGCCGGATGTGACCAGCACAACGCCGGGCTTGCCGGTCGAACGCGCATAGCCTTCGGCGGCGTGCGCCGCGCCCGCTTCGTGACGGACAAGGATGTGGCGCAGACGGGCGTCGTTAAACAACGCGTCGTAAATGGGTAGCACAGCGCCGCCCGGATAGCCGAATACGCATTCGACCCCCTGACGGGCGAGGCTTTCAACCAGAATTTGCGCACCGCTCAGCTCTTGGCTCACGGGAATACATCCTTCTATCACAATGTTTGCGGCCGTTGTGGGGCCACCGGGCTCCACCGCATATGGGTGTGTGCTCATGACAATCGCGCGGCCATGGCCAAGCTTGGCCTGCTGCGCAAGAGGGGAAATGGAGACCAGCCCGCGAAATTCAGCCATTTCGCGAGGGGTAACCCCATCATGCCCCACCGACAGGCAAACAGATGCCTATCCGCCCGTCGGTGACGGGAGGGGCTCTAGGTGACGCAAAATGTCTCGTCAAGCATTAATCGTGAAATAAAATATCAAAATGCTTTTCCAGTGCGAAATTTGTGTCTGTTTTGCGTATCCAATGGGGCGGCGGCTGGTGCCGGAACCATGTATATTGGCGTTTCGCATAATTGCGCGTGGCCTGCGCTCCATCGGCGATGGCCTCGTCCAGATCGGCTTCCCTGCGCAAGAATTTTGCCAGCGAGGATACGCCAATCGCCCGCATCACCGGCAGGTCAGAGTCGAGTCCCCGCGCCAAAAGACGTTCCACTTCGTCCAACGCGCCCTGTTCCACCATCAGGCCGAACCGTCGATCACAACGTTCATAGAGCCAGTCCCGATCCGGCAGCAGAACCAGCGGCGCCAGCGTGATCCTGTCGCCAATCCCGCCTTCCAGCCTTTGTTGCCAGTGGCCGAGCGTCTGTCCCGTCGACAGCACGACCTCCAACGCGCGATGGACGCGGGTGGTGTCATTGGCGTGAAGCGTGGCGGCGCGTTCGGGGTCCAGACGGGCCAGTTCGGCATGGGCCAAAGCCACCGGCATGGCGCGCACCGTTTCACGCACATCGGGCGCAATGTCGGGCACGGGCGCGATGCCGTAAAGCAGCGTGCGCAAGTACAACCCGGTTCCGCCAACAAGGATCGGCACCAAGCCGTGATCATGCGCCTTGGCAATCTCATCGCGGGCGCGGCCTGCCCAATCGGCGGCGGAGCAGCTTTGCGCCCCGTCCCACGCGCCATATAGGCGGTGGGGGATTTCGGCCAGTTCGGCCTGCGAGGGGGCAGCAGAGAGGATCGGCAGGTCGGAATAGAGCTGCGCGCTGTCGGCATTGACGATGACCGCCCCGCGTCCGGCCTTTTCCAGAGCGCGGGCCAGTTTGAAGGCAATATCGCTCTTGCCGCTGGCGGTCGGGCCTGCAATGAGGCCAACGCATGGACGGGCCGTTGGGCCGTCGAGGTTTTGAAGGGATAAATCGGTGCTCATTGCGCGCGTATTAGCAGATGGCGAGGACGTTTCGGCAAGGATTGATACGTTGCTCGAAGAATTGAGCGATGTTGCGGCGTCGACCGATGCGCGCGAATTGCCCGGCGGCGTGTGGGAAGTCATCGTCGAAGGCGTGACGC
Source organism: Novosphingobium sp. 550D (assembly GCF_057401885.1). Classification (NCBI taxonomy): domain Bacteria; kingdom Pseudomonadati; phylum Pseudomonadota; class Alphaproteobacteria; order Sphingomonadales; family Sphingomonadaceae; genus Novosphingobium; species Novosphingobium sp. 550D. The sequence continues at coordinate 2,330,334 of NZ_CM171613.1, forward strand.
TGGAGGCTTTGCGCGCCGCGATTGATACGCATGTCGGCGTGTCGGACGCGCTGATCGTCGATGGCAAGGTGCGCATCCCCAAGCTGTTCATCTCGGACATGGATTCGACGATGATTTCGGCGGAATGCATCGACGAACTGGCCGATTTCGCGGGGATCAAGGACCGCGTGGCCGATATTACCGAGCGTGCAATGCGCGGCGAACTGGATTTTGCGCAGGCATTGACCGAACGCGTCGGGCTGCTCAAGGATTTGCCCGCACAGGCGATTCAGGATTGTCTCGACCAACGCATCGCGCCGATGAAGGGGGCCAAGGTTTTGGTCGAAACGCTGAAAGCCAAGGGGTGCCGGACGGTGCTGGTGACCGGGGGATTTCATCAGTTCGCTGACCCTGTGGCCGAGCAGCTTGGTTTTCAGCGGGTGGTGGCCAATCGCCTTGCCGTGGTGGATGGCAAGCTGACCGGTGGCCTTGACGGCCCGATCTGCGACAGCAGCACTAAGAAGGCGACGCTGCTTGAAGAAATGGCGGCGCTGGGCGAGGGGGCGGTTGCTCTGGCCACCGGCGATGGCGCCAATGACATTCCGATGATCGAGGCGGCGGCCTATGGCGTGGCGTTTGAGGCCAAGCCCAAGGCTCGCGCGGCGGCCAATGGCTGGGTGGATCGCGGTGATCTGACGGCGATTTTGCGCTTGTTGGGTGTGCCGGAGAAGGATTGGGTTTTGGGTTAAAGGGGCATTTGCCTCCGGCGGGCAAAGGGCCTAGGCCCTTTGCAATCCCGATAATAGGGTGCCGAAGCTAGTTCTCTATAACTTGCAAAAATAAAGCCTGCGGCGCGGTGACCTTAAAAGGTTCATGCGCCGCAGGCTTTTTAATTCATCGTATTGGGCAAGATGTGGCGGGCCACACGCAACCCCCAAATGGGATTGCAAAGGGCCGAGGCCCTTTGCCCGCCGGAGGCTGAAATCAGCCCTCCATCCAATCCTTGAAGAAGGCCTCATTGGCGGCCTTGAGATCGGACACCATCACGCCCGCCACATCCGCGCCGCCCACGGTGCCCAGACGCACCGCGCCTTCAAGCACGATATCGGCCGCCGTGGTCACGACATAGCGTGACTGGTCTTCGCCAAAGGCCTGTGCGGTGTTGAGCGAAACTTCAAGCTGCACGCCAATGCCGCCCGCCATCGCCATTTCGGCCAGAGCTACCAGTAGGCCGCCATCGGAAATGTCATGCACGGCGGTGGCCACGCCATCGCTGATCAACTGACGCACATTTTCGCCATTGCGCAATTCAACGTCCAGATTGACTTGCGGCGCGGCGCCAGCCTCAACCCCGTGGATTTCGCGCATGTAGAGCGACTGGCCAAGGTGGCTGCCTTCGCTGCCGATCAGCCAAACGATGTCGCCAGCCTTCTTGAACTTCACCGTGGCCATTTTTTCGTGGTTCAGCATCAGGCCCACGCCGCCAATGGCGGGGGTGGGCAGAATGGCGCTGCCGCCGCCGGTGGCCTTGGATTCGTTGTAGAGCGAGACGTTGCCCGACACGATGGGATAATCCAGCGCGCGGCAGGCGTCCGCCATACCTTCAAGACAGCCCACGATCTGCGCCATGATTTCGGGACGCTGCGGGTTGGCAAAGTTGAGGCAGTTGGTGATCGCCAAAGGCGTTGCACCCACCGCGCAAATGTTGCGCCACGTTTCGGCCACAGCCTGCTTGCCGCCTTCATAGGGGTTGGCATAGCAATAGCGGGGCGAACAGTCGGTGCTCATCGCCAGCGCCTTTTGCGTGCCGTGAATACGCACCACCGCCGCATCGCCGCCCGATTTTTGCAGCGTGTCGCCGCCGACCTGGCTGTCATATTGTTCAAAGATCCAGCGGCGCGAGGCCAGATCGGGGCAGGCGACCAGTTTCAGCAGGTCAGCCCCCAGGTCGGCGCTTTCGGGCACCGCATCCAGAACAGGCACCTTGGCCCATGCCGCATAATCCTCGCGGGTCAGATGCGGGCGGTCATACAGCGGCGCGTCTTCGGCCAGAGGGCCGAGCGGGATGTTGCCAACTTCCTCGCCCTGGAACGTCAGGACCATGTGGCCGGTGTCGGTCACTTCACCGATCACGGCAAAGTCCAGTTCCCACTTCTTGAAGATGGCTTCGGCCATGGCTTCCTTGCCGGGCTTGAGCACCATGAGCATACGCTCCTGGCTTTCGCTCAGCATCATTTCATAGGGCGTCATGCCTTCCTCGCGGCAAGGCACCTTGTCCATGTTGAGGATGATGCCGGCCTTGCCATTGGTGGCCATTTCGACCGAGGAGGAGGTCAGGCCCGCCGCGCCCATGTCCTGAATGGCGACGATCGCGTCGGTGGCCATCAGTTCAAGGCAGGCTTCGATCAGCAGCTTTTCGGTGAAGGGGTCGCCCACCTGTACGGTCGGGCGCTTTTCTTCGCTCTTTTCGTCAAAATCGGCCGATGCCATGGTGGCGCCATGAATGCCGTCACGGCCGGTCTTGGACCCGACATAGACGATCGGATTGCCGATGCCGGTGGCGGCGGAATAGAAAATCTTGTCCGTGTCGGCTACGCCAACGGTCATCGCGTTGACCAGAATGTTGCCGTCATAGGCCTTGTGGAAATTGGTTTCGCCGCCAACGGTGGGCACGCCCACGCAATTGCCATAGCCGCCGATGCCGGCCACAACGCCCTGCACCAGATGCTTCATCTTGGGGTGGTCGGGGCGGCCAAAGCGCAGCGCGTTCATGTTGGCCACGGGCCGTGCGCCCATGGTGAACACGTCGCGCAAAATGCCGCCAACGCCGGTCGCGGCGCCCTGATAAGGTTCGATATACGAAGGGTGGTTGTGCGATTCCATCTTGAAGATGGCGGCTTGGCCATCACCAATGTCGATGACGCCCGCGTTTTCACCGGGACCGCAGATGACCCAAGGGGCCTGCGTCGGCAGCTTTTTAAGGTGAAGGCGGCTCGACTTGTACGAGCAATGCTCCGACCACATGACCGAGAAAATGCCAAGTTCCACAAGGTTGGGTTCGCGACCCAGAGCGTGGAGGACCTTGTCATATTCCTCCGGGCTAAGCCCGTGGGCGGCGACAACTTCGGGGGTGATCGTGCTGGCGGCGTTTGTCATGGCCGCGCCCTTAGCGCCATGGGAGGCAGATTTCCAGAGCATTGCAACGGGTTTGAACGTGTATAGTTGCATCATGCCCATGGGGGAGCCTTGACCAGCCTGTGCAAATGAGGCCATGGCAATGCGCATGAGCCAAGAAATTGCCACTTCGCCCGATGCTTCCGGTCTTAGTTTCGAAGACGCTCTGCGCGCTTTAGAGGACGTCGTGCGGCGTCTTGAAAGCGGCGAAGTGCCGCTCGATGAATCGATCACCTTGTATGAACGCGGCGAATCGCTGCGCAAGGCATGTCAGGCGCGGCTGGATTCGGCACAGGCCCGGATCGAGCGTATTGTCGCCGGGCCCGATGGCGCGCCGGCCGGCCTGCGCCCGCTGGATGAACAATAAAGGGGGAGGCAAAAAGATGGCTGTTGTGACGGATAATCTGTTGGCCCAGGGTCTGAAGCGTATTCAGGCTGATATTGATGCGCTCTTCGATTCGCTCTTGCCCGTTCCCGAAGACCCGCGCGCGCGCCTGATCGAGGCGATGCGTTACGCCACGATCGGTGGTGGTAAACGTGTTCGCCCGCTGCTGGTGGCGGCGGTGGCCGAAATGTACGGGGTGGATCGTGATGCGGCGGTGCGCGTGGGCGCGGCCATCGAATCGGTCCATGTCTATTCGCTGATTCATGACGATTTGCCCTGCATGGACGATGACGCGCTGCGCCATGGCAAGCCGACGCTGCATATCGCCTTTGATGAGGCGACGGCGGTTCTGGCGGGCGACGCTTTGCAGTGCTTTGCGTTTGAACTTCTGGCCGATACGGCGACCAGCGGCGATCCCTTTGTGCGGGTTGAACTGGTGACGACTCTGGCCACGGCCAGCGGACACAATGGCATGGCCGGTGGCCAGATGATGGACATCGCCGCCGAAACTTCCAGCTTTGATCTGGCCACCGTGACGCGGTTGCAGCAGCTCAAGACCGGGGCCTTGTTGTGCGCTGCGGTCGAATTGGGCGCGATTTTGGGCAAGGTGGCGCCGGAAGGGCGCCGTCATCTGCGCGCCTATGCCCGCGATATTGGTCTGGCGTTCCAGATCGTCGATGACCTGCTCGACCATGAAGGCGACGCCGAACTGGCGGGCAAGGCGTTGCGCAAGGATGCCGAAGCGGGCAAGGAGACCTTTGTCTCGTTGCTGGGCGCGGATCGTGCGCGTGAACAGGCCCGCATGCTGATCGATCAGGCGATTGCCCATCTGGCCAACCATGGCAGCGAGGCGGACCTCCTGCGCGCGCTGGCCCGCTTTATCGTGGAACGTGATCGTTAATTGTCTTTGGGCTGGACCGGGCGCTTCGCTGGCTTTACGCAAGAGTAACTAAGGCCAGGGAGCGCGAAGGGAAGGCATGGCAGACAACATTCTCGGCGTTGCCGGTGGGGCCAAAAGAGTTGGTGTTTATCCCGGCACGTTCGATCCGATCACGCTGGGCCATGCCGATATCATTAGGCGCGGGGCCAAGCTGGTCGATCACCTGATCATTGGCGTTACCACCAATCCGTCGAAAGACCCGCTGTTTACGCCAGAAGAGCGGATGGAGATGGTCACACGCGAAGTCGCCGCCATGGGGCTGGATAATGTCTCGGTGGTGGGGTTCAATGCGCTGCTGATGAAATTTGCCGAGAAGCAGGGGGCCAGCGTGATTCTGCGTGGGCTTCGGGCTGTGGCGGATTTCGAATATGAATATCAGATGGCCGGCATGAACCAGCAGTTAAACCCCAATATCGAAACGGTTTTTCTGATGGCGGATGTTTCGCTTCAACCCATTGCCAGCAAATTAGTGAAAGAAATCGCCCTGTTTGGCGGCGAAATCGCCAAATTTGTCAGTCCCGCGGTGCGCGCCGATGTCATTGCGCGCATTGATAAAGTGGGAAGAAAGGGTGACGATTGATGAACCGTGCCGAATTTTCGGTGACTGGTTCATTGCCACGACAGATTTGGCGGTCTATCGCCTCCGCCATTGGTCCCCAGCAGGGCCTTGGGTACCATACTTGCAAGAGAGCCGCATGAAACGTCCTGATTTCGCCAAAACCGCGCTTGCTGTGCTGATGGGCGCTGCGATGCTGTCCACCGGGGCTTGCGCACATCGTGACAAGACCCCCAAGCTGTCCAACCTCAAGGCGGTTGAAGCTTTGCCCGGCGCCAACCAGTCGGCCAAGGTCGATCAGGACATTTCGCATGATCCCGACAATGTCCTGTTGCTGGACCTGTCGAATGGCGGGCGCGTTGCCATCCGCATGATGCCCAAATGGGCGCCCAACCATGTTGAGCGCGTCAAGACGCTGGCTCGTCAGGGTTTTTATGACGGCATCATCTTTCACCGCGTGATCGAAGGCTTTATGGCCCAGACCGGCGACCCGACGGGCACCGGGGCTGGCGGGTCAAAGCTGCCGGATCTGAAGGCGGAATTCAATTCGATCCCGCATGTGCGCGGTTCGGTGTCGATGGCGCGCACGAACGAGCCGGACACCGCCAACAGCCAGTTCTTTATCGTGTTTTATCCGCGCTTTGCCTTGGACAAGCGTTACACGAATTTTGGCCGCGTGATTGCGGGCATGGATATTGTTGACGCCATCGTGCGCGGCGAACCACCCAGCAATCCGACCAAGATCGTTCAGGCGTCCATCGCGTCGGATAACAAGCCGCGTCCGGCCTATGCGCCGCCGTCGGCCCCCGCCAAGATCAGCATTGATCAGTTGAACAACTCGCGTTCGAACTGAGGCTGTTTTGCGCGTCGATCTGTTTGATTTCGAATTGCCGACCGAAAATATCGCGCTGAGACCCGTGTCTCCGCGCGATTCGGCACGTATGCTGCTGGTTCCCCCCGCCGGGCAATTTGGCCAGCATCTTGTGCGCGACCTGCCGCAATTGCTGCGGGCGGGCGACGTGCTGGTGTTCAATGACACACGCGTCATTCCGGCACAGCTTGAGGGCCACAGGGGCGAGGCGAAGATCGGCGCGACGTTGCATAAACGGATCGACCTGCGGCGTTGGCAGGCCTTTGTTCGCAATGGCAAACGCCTGCGCGAAGGCGATGTGATCCAATTCCCCGCCGATGTCTGTGCCACGGCTGAGGCGCGCCATGCCGATGGCAGTTGGACGCTGGCCTTTCATGGTGATGAGCCGGTTGAGGTTTTGCTGGAACGTGCGGGGCAAATGCCTTTGCCGCCCTATATCGCGGGGAAACGCCCGACGGATGAGGCCGACAAGAGCGATTATCAGACCATGTTCGCGCAAAAGGATGGTGCGGTGGCCGCGCCGACGGCTGCGCTGCATTTCACACCCGAACTGATCGACGCGCTCGACGCCAAGGGCATCGCGCGCGAATTTCTGACGCTGCATGTGGGGGCGGGCACGTTCCTGCCGGTGAAGGCCGACGATACGACCGATCATCAGATGCACGCCGAATGGGGCACGATCAGCCCGGAGGCTGCTGATCGCCTGAATGCGGCGCGCAAGGCGGGGGGGCGCGTGATTGCGGTGGGGACGACCTCGCTGCGCCTGCTCGAATCGGCGACTGGGGATGATGGCGTGATCCAGCCGTTCAGCGGCGACACGTCGATCTTCATCACGCCGGGCTATCGTTTTAAGGCGATTGACGGGTTGATGACCAATTTCCATCTGCCCAAATCGACGCTCTTCATGCTGGTCAGCGCGTTGATGGGTCTGGAACGGATGCAGGAAACCTATGCCCATGCCATTGCGTCGGGCTATCGTTTCTATTCCTATGGCGATTCCAGCCTGCTTTTGCCCAAGGGCTGATGGAATTGCGGCTTGCCTTGGGCTTGACCCTCAGCCACCTTTCGTGCGGATCGAAAGCCCCCGGCGGATAGGATTGGCGCGTATGAAATGGAAAATTGGTTTCGCTTGCCTGATGGCGGCTGCGGCAACTGCTGCGACGGCACAGGCGCCAGCGGTGGATGAGGCGTCGCAAAAGCTGGCCGAATGCGTGACGGTCAAGGCGACGGTCGAGGATAAGGCCACGCTGTCCAAATGGGTGGCGGTTGAAATCGCCTCGTCCATGCCGGCGGCCGGGGCGGTGACGGTGGACGCCGAAAAGAAGGCGGCTCTCGACAAGGACGCGGCCAAGATCTTTACCCGCCTTGTGATGACGGATTGCTTCGATCTGGCCAAACCCTTGGCCAAGCAGGGCGGCGGACAGGCATTCCGTGCGGCGGGCGCGGCGCTGTCGCGTCTGGCGGTGCGTGAATTGATTGCCACACCCGGCGTCAACAGCGCCATCGTGCGCAGCTATGTCTCAAACCTCAATCAGCAGGACTTCCTCAAGCTGATCCAGCAATAAGCCCTGTGGGGCCGGTTCACCCGGTGAACCAGCCCCATACCAGCTTGGCCGTCAGGCTGAGGCTGACCACGACCAGCAAGGGGCGGATGATTTTGGCCCCCATCTTTGTCGCCATATGTGACCCCAGCCAAGCGCCGGTCATCGCCCCGACGGCCATGCACAGGCCCAGCGCGAACATGATCTGGCCGCCAATGGCAAAGACAACCAGCGACGCCAAATTGCTGGTCAGGTTGAACAATTTGGTCAGGCCCGTCGCCCGCGTCAGCCCATAGCCGCGCAGGGAAACCAGCGTGATGGCAAAGAATTGCCCGGTGCCCGGCCCAAAGAAACCGTCGTAAAAGCCGATGCCGCTGGCAATGGGCAGATAGGCTTTCTCGCTGACCTTGGCCTCACCTTCATGGTCATGCATCTTGGGGCTGAGCAGCGTATAGGCCGCCATCGCGATCAACAGAATGGGCACCAACAGCTTCAGCACGCCCGGACTGATCCGCTGAACCGCCCATGCGCCCAGCGCCGCACCCACCAGCACAAAGAGCACCGCAGGCAAATTGGGGCGCAGCTTGAACAAGCCCGCACGATGATAGCGCCATGTGGCCAGCGCCGTCCCGCTGCATGATTGCAACTTGTTCGTGCCCAGAACCATAGCCGGGGGAAGGCCCGCATAGATCAGCGCAGGGACGGTAATCAAACCACCGCCCCCCGCCACCGCATCCACAAAACCCGCCAGCACCGCAACGCCGGTCAGCGCGGGATACATCCAGTCAATGGTCACTTGGCCACCTCACGGGCGAGGGTGGTGTTGAGGCGATCCTCAAAGCGTCCGACCGTGGCGGCGCAGGCACCTTTGTCTTCCCAATTCACGCTGCTGGGCGCGCGCATGGCGGCGGCGACCTTGTCATCGGTTTGATTGTGTTCGGGGTGGCCGGTGATGAGATAGTCGCAAGGGAAAGTCCGCGCCTTGGCAAAGGATTGGCGGAAAGAGGCGACGACGGCGGCATGTTCGGGCGCGGAAAAGCGGTAGGTGTCGGCGGCTGTCGCGCTCAGGCTGGCCATGAAAACCATGGCGCGGCATCCGGTTTTGGGGGCACAGGATTGCCAGGTCCAGCTGGTCGATCCGGCGGTATGGCCGGGTGTGAAACGCGCGGTGATCACCGTATCGCCCAGTTTGATTTGCCCGCCATCCCGTATTGCCCGCAGTCGCGTCGGCGCAGGAAAGGGTTTGAGATCGCCGTTTTGCGGGTCCTCTGCTCCGGTCTGTCCTTTGCGCAGCGCGCCCACCGTATAGGGGCTGGCGATCACGGTGGCGCCCGAATCGCGCGCCAGTGCGGCCACCCCGCCTGCGTGGTCAAAATGCGCCTCGGTCACAAGGATGTAGCGCACATCGGAGGGCTTGTGGCCAAGGCTGCGGATTTGGGCCTTCAATTGCGGCTCAAACTGGGGCAGGCCTGCATCGATCACGATCAGCCCCGCGCCGGAGTCGATCACCGCCGTGTTCAAATGCACCGAGCCAGCCATCCAGGTCTTGCCATAGATTGGGATCGGCGCCCGCACCTGCATCCAGCGGTCGGTATAGCTGGTGGTGATGGGGCGGGTCAGCGGATCATCCGCGGCCAGAGCGGGGGCGGCCAAAAGGGCGAGGAGCAGGGTGGCTTTTTTCATGGTCGCAACGCTAGACGCCCGCACTGTCCGCGTCCAGATTGCGGGCCTTCGCTTTTGCGCGTAAGGCGCGGGGCCATGACCCGTTTTCAATTCAACATTCACGCGCGCGACGGCAAGGCGCGCACCGGCACCATCCAGATGCAGCGCGGCGAAATCCGCACGCCTGCGTTCATGCCCGTGGGCACCGCGGCCACGGTCAAGGCGATGAAGCCCGAGACCGTGCGTTCAATCGGCGCGGATATCATCCTTGGCAACACCTATCACCTGATGCTGCGCCCCGGTGCGGAACGGGTGGCGCGGCTGGGCGGATTGCACAAGTTCATGAATTGGGACCGCCCGATCCTGACCGACAGCGGCGGGTATCAGGTGATGAGCCTGTCGGAACTGCGCAAGATCACCGAGGAAGGTGTGACCTTTGCCAGCCATATTGACGGTTCACGCCACAATCTGACGCCCGAACGCAGTATGGAAATCCAGCGCCAGCTGGGCAGCGACATTGTGATGTGTTTCGATGAATGCCCGCGCGCGGATCAGCCCAAGGATGTGATCGAGCGCTCGATGCTGATGTCGATGCGCTGGGCCAAGCGCAGCCGTGATGGTTTCGACAGCGGCGAGGAACATGCAGCGCGTTCGGCGCTGTTTGGTATTCAGCAGGGCGGTTTGAACGAAGACCTACGCTCGATTTCGGCGGGCAAGCTGCAAGAGATCGGCTTTGACGGCTATGCCATCGGCGGTCTGGCCGTGGGCGAGGGGCAGGAGGCGATGTTCGCGACGCTGGACTTTGCGCCGGGCCAATTGCCGGAGGACAAGCCGCGTTACCTGATGGGTGTGGGTAAACCGGACGATCTGGTCGGCGCGGTTGAACGCGGGGTTGATATGTTCGACTGCGTTCTGCCGTCGCGTTCCGGGCGTAATGGTCAGGCGTTTACGTGGAACGGGCCATTGAACATCCGCAACGCCAAACATGCCGAGGATACCGGGCCAATCGATACGGATTGCACGTGTTCGGTTTGCGGCACCTACAGCCGGGCCTATCTGCACCACCTGAACAAGGCGGGTGAGATCCTGGGCGCGATGTTGATGACGGAACACAATCTGGCGTTCTATCAGCAATTGATGGCCGGTATGCGGGCCGCTATTGCTGAGGGGCGGTTCGCGGCTTTTGCGTCGGGGTTCCGGGCGCGGTATTTTAACAAGGGGAATTGAGGGGATGCGAGGGTCTTAACCCTCGCGCTCCCGTTACTGTCGGCGTGGCGACGTTAGCGCAACTTCGCCGCGCCGCTGGCTGTGTCAGCCACTAAGGCCAAACCAGCCTCACAAACTGGTCGCTCCCCCATAACGGGATTGCAAAGTGGCCGAGTCCCTTTGCCCGCCGGAGGCTTATTCCCGCCGTGTAAAATCAGGCTGGAACGACCTCGCCATCCGGCATCAGAACTTCCAGCCGAGTCCCCATATAGGTGGAAAACTGTCCGCTCTTTTCCGCCATGAATCCAGCGCCGATTTTGAACGCAAAGCGCTGTGCGGTGACGAGATCGGGGTACCATTTGCCGACGCGATGGGCGGTCACATAACGATAGAGCTTGTTCATGGCCGTGATACGATTCTGGTTTGAAAAGGTTCCGTTCATCGCGGTGAAATGAAGCCGAATAGCGACGATCTGATGACAGAAATGAACCAGAAAGGCTTTGTTGCAAAAGAAAAAGGCGGCAGCCGAAGCCACCGCCTTTTCTTTGCTTTTCCGTGAGGAAACGCGAATTAGCGCGAATAGAATTCGACGACCAGATTCGGTTCCATCTTCACCGGATAGGGCACTTCGTCCAGGGTCGGAACGCGAACGAAGGTGATCTTGTCGCCGTCCTGGGCAACATAATCGGGCACTTCGCGCTCGGGCAGAGCCTGAGCTTCGGCGATCAGAGCCATTTCCTTGGCCTTCTTGCCCAGCGAAACGACGTCGCCGGGGCGAACGCGACGCGAGGCAATGTTGCACTTAACGCCGTTCACATAGATGTGACCGTGCGAAACAACCTGACGGGCCGAGAAGATGGTGGGGGCGAACTTCGAGCGGTACACCACGGCGTCCAGACGCTGTTCGAGCAGGCCGATCAGGTTCTGACCGGTGTCGCCCTTCATGCGCGACGCTTCCTGATAGGTGCGCTTGAACTGCTTTTCGGTGATGTCGCCATAGTAGCCCTTGAGCTTCTGCTTGGCGCGCAGCTGGATACCGAAGTCCGAGATCTTGCTCTTGCGGCGCTGACCGTGCTGGCCGGGGCCATACGAACGGCGGTTCACCGACGACTTGGGACGGCCCCAGATGTTTTCGCCAAGGCGGCGGTCAATCTTGTACTTCGAGGCATGACGCTTCGACATAGTCTTCCTTACATTTGCTTCGTGGCGCGGGGCGGGATGCCTCGTGCCATGCTGTAGCCGGTCGTATTGACCGACAGGTTCCGGCGCGCACCCTGATGCTATTTAAGCTTCAGGCGGCCACTGCTTCACCGGACATGCAGGGCCAATGGAATACGGCGCCGGGTGGGCGCCATCCTTGTGAAGGGGCGCCCTTGGCGGGAATGACGGATTTTGTCAATCCCCCGTGTTGCCGGATTCTTCGTCTTTCTTGGGCGCGGGCTTGACGCGCGGCGGCGGCGGCACGCCGGGCTGGCGCATCAGCGCGGAGAGAACGCCGCGCATGGTACGCACTTCCAGATGGTTCCACGCCGGTTTGGTCAGCATGGTGCGCAAAGTGCGCCGCGTGGCATCGGCCCGTGCCTCGGGAAAATAATAGCCGCGCGGCTCAAGCAGGCTGTCGAGGTGATTGATCAGCCCTTCCAGCTCTTCCTGCGGGGCAGGGGGCAGGATTTCCTCCACCGGGGGCTGTTCCAATGCCACGCCCTTCGACCACTCATAGGCGCACAGGATCACCGCCTGCGCCAGATTGAGCGAGCCGAATTCCGGGTTGATCGGCACAGTGATGATCGCGCGGGCCAGCGCCACATCATCGGTTTCCAGACCCGACCGTTCGGGGCCAAAGATGATCGCGCTGCGCCCCGGCTGGGCGTGGATTTCGCGTGTGGCCGCCTCGGGCGTCAGCACCGGCTTGGTCACGCCGCGCTTGCGTACTGTGGTGGCATAGACATGCGGGCAATCGGCCACTGCCTCGGCCAGGGTTTCAAACACCTGCGCTTGTTCCAGCACGATGTCGGCGCCCGCCGCGGCAGGCCCCGCGCTTGGGTTGGGCCAGCCATCGCGGGGCGACACCAGCCGCATTTCGACAAGGCCGAAGTTGAGCATGGCGCGCGCCGCCTTGCCGATATTCTCGCCCAATTGCGGGCGGACGAGGACGATTACAGGTTTCATTTCTTATGCCCCGCGTCGCGCACAGTCCCGGCAAATTCTTCAAAATCGCGCGCTTCGGAAAAGTCGCGATAGACGCTGGCAAAGCGGATATAGGCCACGCTGTCGAGGGCGCGCAGCCCTTCCATCACCATTTCACCAATGGCTTTCGATGGCACTTCGCTGTCGCCCAGCGTTTCGATCTGACGCTGAATGCCCGAAACCAGTTGGTCCAGACGTTCCTGCGCAATGCCGCGCTTGCGACTGGCCAGCGCCACCGATTGCTCGATCTTGGACCGGTCAAACGGCTCGCGCTGGTCGTTGCTTTTCACCACGGTGATTTCGCGCAATTGCACCCGTTCAAACGTGGTGAAACGCGCGCCGCAGCCTTCGCACTGTCTGCGCCGACGGATGGACGTATTGTCCTCCGTCGGGCGCGAATCTTTCACCTGCGTATTGTCACAGGCGCAGAACGGACAGCGCAAGGATCAGTAACCCAGCTTGGGGTAAATCGGGAAGCGGGCGCACATTTCGGCGACTTCGGCGGCCACGCGGGCTTCGACCTGCGCATCGCCTTCGGGGCCATTCTTGCGAAGGCCATCAACCACTTGCGCGATCCACTTGCCGATCTGGGTGAATTCGGCCTCGCCGAAACCGCGGGTGGTGCCGGCCGGCGTGCCCAGACGGATGCCGCTGGTCAGCAGGGGCTTTTCATCGTCAAACGGGATCGAGTTCTTGTTGCAGGTGATGCTGGCGCGGTCCAAAGCCTTTTCCGCATGCTTGCCCTTGGCGCCATAGGGGCGCAGGTCGACCAGCATCAGGTGGTTGTCGGTGCCGCCCGACACGATGCCCAGACCTTCAGCCTGAAGACTGGCGGCCAGAGCCTTGGCGTTTGCCTTGACCTGCGCTGCATAGGCCTTGAACGAGGGCTGGAGCGCTTCACCAAAAGCCACCGCCTTGGCGGCGATAATGTGCATCAGCGGGCCGCCCTGAAGGCCGGGGAAGATCGCGCTGTTCAGCTTCTTGGCAATCGCTTCGTCGTTCGACAGGATGATGCCCGAACGCGGACCGCGCAGCGACTTGTGCGTCGTGGTCGTGGTCACATGCGCGAAAGGCACCGGCGAGGGATGCGCGCCGCCCGCCACCAGACCCGAAATGTGGCTCATGTCGGCCAGCAGATAGGCGCCCACTTCGTCCGCAATCGCGCGGAAACCGGCCCAGTCCCATTCGCGCGAATAGGCCGTGCCGCCGCAGACGATCAGCTTGGGCTTGCACTCGCGAGCGATGCGGGCAACCTCGTCCATGTCGATGAGCTGGTTGTCTTCGCGCACGCCGTAAGGCACGACGTTGAACCACTTGCCGCTCATGTTCACCGGCGAACCATGCGTCAGGTGCCCGCCCGAGTTCAGGTCCAGACCCATGAACGTGTCGCCGGGCTGAAGCAGGGCAAGGAACACCGCCTGGTTCATCTGGCTGCCCGAATTGGGCTGAACATTGGCGAAAGCGGCGCCGAACAGTTCCTTGGCGCGGTCGATGGCGATCTGTTCGATCTCATCCACATATTCGCAGCCGCCATAATAGCGACGGCCCGGATAGCCTTCGGCATACTTGTTGGTCAGGATCGAACCAGCGGCCTCAAGCACGGCGGTCGAGCAGATGTTTTCCGAAGCGATCAGCTCGATCTTGTCCTGCTGACGGCCCAGTTCCTTGTTGATCCAGCCGGCGATGGCGGGATCGCGATCGGACAGCGTGCCAGTGAAGAAGTCGGCGGGGCGAATATCGGTCATGGATCTCGTCCTTTTGGGGATCAAACGGAGGGGTTGGAGAGCTTTTCGACGCGGCCGGTATGACGGCCACCACCGAATTGGGTGCTCAAAAATGCGGTGAGGCAGGCCTTGGCCATGTCGATGCCGGTCAGGCGGGCGCCCATGGCGATGGCATTGGCATTGTTATGCTCGCGGGCCAGTGCCGCCGAGAGCGGTTCGCCTACCAGCGCGCAGCGCAGCGCCGGGTGGCGATTGACGGCGATCGAAATGCCAATGCCGCTGCCGCACAGGGCGACGCCATATTCCGCCGCGCCCAAAGCGACTGCCTCGGCCAGCTTGTAGCCATAGTCTGGGTAATCGACCCGATCTTCGGTTTCGGGGCCGAGGTCGCTGACCTCATGCCCTTCATCGCGCAGGAACTGGGCAAGTTCGGCCTTGAGGCCGACGGCGGCGTGATCGGATGCGATAGCGATTTTCATGGGTTTGGCTCATTCCCCAAAGAGTCGTCTTGGCGGCTCCTTAGGCGTCAAAGCGCGCCATGGCCACCCCCAAAACCGGCGGAAAGTGGCAGTTTCGCGACATCGGTGGCCGGTTTGCATCAATCCGGCATTTCGGATGATGGATTGCATCAAGCTTTTACGAAAACGGGCGCGATTCCCAATAGAATCGCGCCCGTTTGCATCAAGATTTCCGCAATTATTGGTCGAGGAATGACCGCATCTTGCGTGACCGGCTGGGGTGCTTAAGCTTGCGCAGCGCCTTGGCCTCGATTTGACGGATACGTTCACGCGTCACGCTGAACTGCTGGCCCACTTCTTCCAAAGTGTGGTCGGTGTTCATGCCGATGCCGAAACGCATGCGCAGCACGCGCTCCTCACGCGGGGTCAGGCTAGCCAGCACGCGGGTAACCGTTTCCTTCAGGTTGGACTGGATCGCGGCATCCACCGGGATGATCGCGTTCTTGTCCTCGATGAAATCGCCCAGATGGCTGTCTTCCTCATCGCCAATCGGCGTTTCGAGGCTGATCGGCTCCTTGGCGATCTTCATCACCTTGCGCACCTTTTCGAGCGGCATCGAGAGACGCTCGGCCATTTCTTCCGGCGTCGGCTCGCGGCCCTGCTCGTGCAGGAACTGGCGGCTGGTGCGAACCAGCTTGTTGATCGTTTCGATCATATGCACCGGAATACGGATCGTGCGCGCCTGATCCGCGATCGAACGCGTGATGGCCTGACGGATCCACCAGGTTGCATAGGTGCTGAACTTGTAGCCGCGACGATATTCGAACTTGTCGACGGCCTTCATCAGGCCGATGTTGCCTTCCTGAATAAGATCAAGGAATTGCAGGCCACGGTTCGTGTATTTCTTGGCAATCGAGATCACGAGGCGAAGGTTGGCTTCCACCATTTCCTTCTTGGCGATACGCGCTTCGCGCTCACCCTTCTGCACCATGTTCACGATACGGCGGAATTCGGGCAGGGCCATGCCGGTGTTGCTGGCAATGTCCGACACTTCGGCGCGGATGCGTTCGACTGCATCGCCTTCGTTGATGGCAAACGCCGCCCACTTTTTGTCCTTGCCCTGAACACTGGCCAGCCAGTTATCGTCCAGTTCGCGGCCGACATAGGCTTCAAGGAAGTCCTTGCGGCTCACCTTGTGGCGCTCGGCCAGACGCAGCATTTGGCCGCCCAGCGCGGTCAGGCGGCGGTTGAAGGCGTAGAGGTTGTCGACCAGATATTCGATCTTCTGGCCGTGGAACTGTACGCTTTCGACTTCCGCCGTCAGGTCTTCGCGCAACTGCTGATAGGCGCGTTCCTTGTCGGCGGGATAGTCATTGCCCACCGCCATGAACTCGAGGCGTTCAGCCTGCGCCTTTTCAAAGCTGTAGAACAGCTCGGTGATGCGGGCGAACTTCTCCAGCGCTTCGGGCTTGAGCTGCGCTTCCATCTGGGCCAGCGAAAGAGTGTTGTCCTCTTCCTCTTCCTCGACAGGGCGCTTGGCGCGGCGCTCGATGCCGTCCTCATCCTCTTCGTCGGCGGATTCCTCCTCCTCGATGTCTTCTTCCTCCTTGAAGGAAGGGCCAGCGGTGGCTTCGGAAATTTCGCCATCGGCTTCTTCGCCGTCTTCGGACAGGTTTTCCGGCTGCGGCTCTTTGCTCAGCATCGCGTCAAGATCGAGGATCTCGCGCAGCTGCATTTCGCCATTGTTGAGCGCTTCGGACCACTGGATGATGGCGTGGAACGTGATCGGGCTTTCGCACAGGCCCAGAATCATCGTGTCGCGACCGGCCTCGATCCGCTTGGCGATGGCGATTTCGCCCTCGCGGCTCAGCAGTTCGACCGCACCCATTTCGCGCAGATACATGCGCACCGGGTCGTCGGTACGCTCGATGGTTTCTTTCTTCTTTTCAACCGCGGGCCGGTCGGCCAGCATCGAATCGGAATCTTCGACATCATCGGCCGGATTGTCATCAGGCTCGGCGGCATCTTCATCGCTTTCCACGATGTTGACGCCCATCTCGCTGATGGCGGCCATGATGTCCTCGATCTGATCGTTCGAGAACTGGTCCTGAGGCAGCGCCTCGTTCAACTCGTCATAGGTGATGATGCCACGGCGCTTGGCGCGGGCAATCAGCTTCTTGATCGAGGCTTCATTGAGGTCGATCAGAGGGGCGTCGCCGCCTTCCCCCTTGCCGCCATCAGACATGTCCGCGCCAGAAATCTCTTCGTCCATCCTATACGCCATCTAGAGTTGCGCGGCATCGGGCGATGCCGCCGCAGCATTATCCTGTGCAACCGCCATTTGGCCGAGTCGCGCTTTCAAATCCAGTTCTCTTTTTTCCAAATCACGCAAACGGGCCAACAATCTCTGTTGTTCCGCCCAACTTTCTTCGGTCACATCCCCACTTTCGCGGGTTTGGGCCAACGCGGCCTCCACCAAAGGCTTTTCCGCCAACACGCAAAGCACGTCAGCCAATTGGGTTTTTGCGCCTTCCCCCGATTCGCAAAGGAAGGCAAATCCCATGCCGGGGCGCGGTGTCGTGTCTGGAGGGGTAAAGCCTTTCTCGCCCAAGATGGTGGCGATGGCCGCGCATTCAAGGGGGGCGCCATCATCAAGCGCATCAAGCAAAGCGTCGCACCGCGCATCCTCATGAGCCAAACGGGCCAACAGGCTGGAATGGCGCGCAATCTCTTCCGGCATGCGGATCAGGCCGACCAGAACCGCCTCGATCGTGGCGGCGCGGAACGGATTGGCGGGGCGCTGAAGCCTTTGCGTGGTTTCCTGATGGGGCAGGGGCGGGGGCATATCCCGCCCGAACCGCCCGCCGCGTTGTTGCCGCTGAAAAGGTTGGCGCGGTTGCCATGGCGGACGGCTGTCCTCGCGCCGGGGAAAGGCGAAGGCGGAAAAACGTTCCAGCAGATCGCGGCGATAGAGCGCTTTGATGTCATTGTCGGCAATTGTGTCGACATGGGCCATCAGGCGCGCTTTCAGCCCGGCCTTTTCCTCCGGGCTGGTGGCGGGGGCGGCATCCAGTTCAACCTGCCACAAAGTATCGAGCAGGCTTTGCGCGCCGCTCAGCACTTCCTCCATGGCCGCCGGGCCGCGCGCCTTGATAAGATCGTCGGGATCTTGCCCTGCTGGCATACGCACGATGCGCAAGGAATGGCCGGGGCGCAGCAGGGGCAGGGCGCGGGTGACGGCGCGCATCGCCGCCCTTTGCCCCGCCGCGTCGCCATCGAAACACAGGATCGGCATCGGCACCATGCGCCAGATCATCTCGATCTGTGTTTCGGTCAGGGCCGTGCCCAGCGGCGCGACAGCATCATGGAAACCCGCCGCGGCCAGCGCGATCACGTCCATATAGCCTTCAACCACGATGATCCGCCCCGATTGGCGCGAGGCAGGCGAGGCGCGGTGATGGTTGTAAAGCGTGCGCCCCTTGTCGAACAAAGGCGTGTCGGGGGAATTGAGATATTTGGGCGCATCGGTCTTGTGCGTGGCCAGAATGCGCCCACCGAACGCGATCACCCGCCCGCGCGGGTCATGGATGGGCAACATCAATCGCCCACGGAACCGGTCATACGGCTCCTTTTTCTGGCCTTGGGCGTCCTCGACCACGATGCGCAGGCCGCCCTCGATCAGCATGGCCTCCGGAAACTGGCCGAGAGCGCCCTTCAATGCCTGACGACCTTCCGGCGCATAGCCAAAACCGAATTCGCGGCACACGCCCTGTGAAAACCCGCGAGAAGCCAGATAGGACCGCGCCTGCGCGCCTTCATTGCTGGCCAGTTGGTCGACGAAAAACGCCTGCGCCGCGCCCATCACATCATGCAGGCTTTTCTGCTTTTCCGCCCTTTGCGCCGCGCGCGGGTCGGGGGCGGGGACTTCCATCCCCGCCTCCTCGGCCAGTTGTTTCACCGCATCCATAAAGGAAAGGCCGCGCTGGTCAGTCATCCACCGGATGACATCGCCATGTGCCCCGCAGCCAAAGCAGTGATAGAAGCCCTTTTCATCATTGATGGTGAAACTGGGCGTCTTTTCATGGTGAAACGGGCAACAGGCCTTGAACTCACGCCCCGCCTTGGTCACGCGCTCGGTGCGGCCGATGATGGCCGACAGCGTGATCCGGCTGCGCAATTCATCAAGGAACTGGGGCGAGAGTGACATTAAGCCGCCATCATCACGAAAGGGCGGCCTTTACCAGCGCGCTGGCCTTGCCCATGTCGATCTGGGTGCCATGCTTGGCTTTGAGCGCGGCGATGACCTTGCCCATGTCCTTGGGGCCGGCGGCGCCGACTTCGGCCTTGATGGCTTCAATGGCGGCCTTCACCTCATCCTCGCCCATCTGCGCGGGCAGGAATTCCTCGATCACGGCCACTTCGGCGGCTTCGATTTCGGCGAGTTCAGGACGGCCGCCCTGCTCGTACATGGTGATCGATTCGCGGCGCTGCTTCACCATCTTTTGCAGCACATCGGTCACGATCGTGTCATCGTCAGGGATGCTGGCTGCGGTGCGCAGTTCGATATCCTTGTCCTTCAGCTTGGCCAGAATCAGGCGCACGGCGGCAAGGCGGGCCTTGTCGCCCGATTTCATGGCGGCCACCTGCGCGGCCTTGATCGAATCGCGGATCATTTTTCTAAGACTTTCCCGTGGAGTTTTGCGCATTTCGCGGCTTGGCGCATAACCCTAGCGGGATTTTTCCGGTTTTGATAGGTTGACGGATAAGGGGATGGGGTCTAGCGGGCGGGCCTTAGCACCCATTGTTATAACCTTCTCACGGAGCGCCCCCATGGCAGACCCCGCCCCTTCGCTTGCGCCTAAATCAGCTGGCGCCCCAGCTGGCGCCACTGCCGTTCTGGTTCTGGCTGATGGTTATGTCGCCTGGGGCCGAGGCTTCGGCGCCCAGGGCAGCGCAGTTGGTGAAGTGTGCTTCAACACTTCGATCACCGGCTATCAGGAAATCATGACCGACCCCAGCTATGCGGGCCAGATCGTGACTTTCACATTCCCCCACATCGGCAATGTCGGCGTGAACCATGAAGACAATGAAGCCGCCGTTGATGGCGCCGTTGGCTGCATTGTGCGCGAAGATGTGACCGATCCTTCGAACTTCCGTTCCGAAGGCCGCTTTGACGCATGGATGAAGGCCAAGGGCAAGATCGGCATCGCCGGTCTCGACACACGCGCCCTGACGCGCCGCATCCGCCTGTCGGGCGCGCCCAATGCCGTCATCGCCTACAACGAAGCGGGCGAATTCGACCTTCCCGCGCTGCTGGCCAAGGCGCAGCAGTGGCCGGGCCTTGAAGGCATGGATCTGGCCAAGATCGTGTCGCGCAAGGAACAGGAAAGCTGGGAAAGTTCTGTCTGGCATCTGGGCAAGGGCTATGGCCGTTCGCCCCACGATCCGCGCCCGCATGTTGTGGCGATGGATTTCGGCGCCAAGGACAATATTTTCCGCAACCTTGTGGCCGCTGGCGCCTCGGTGACGGTGGTTCCGGCGGAAACTCCGCTGGAGGTTATCCTTGGTTTGAGCCCCGATGGCGTGTTCCTGTCGAACGGCCCCGGCGACCCGGCGGCCACCGGCGCCTATGCCGTGCCGGTCATTCAGGCGCTGCTGGAACGCAACATCCCGATCTTCGGCATCTGCCTTGGTCACCAGATGCTGGCGCTGGCCGCCGGTGCGCGCACGATCAAGATGCACCAGGGCCATCGCGGCGCGAACCATCCGGTCAAGCGCATGGCCGAAGGCGTGGTGGAAATTACGTCAATGAACCATGGCTTTGCGGTGGACGCGGCAACGCTGCCCGCCGGCGTGGTCGAAACCCACAAGTCGCTGTTCGACGGTTCGAATTGCGGTATCGAGATCACCGGCAAGAAAGCCTTCTCGGTGCAGTATCACCCCGAAGCCTCGCCGGGGCCGATGGACAGCCTTTATCTTTTCACGAAATTCATTGAGAGCCTCGCCTGATGCCTAAGCGGACAGACATCTCCTCGATCCTCGTCATTGGCGCGGGGCCCATCATCATCGGTCAGGCTTGCGAGTTTGACTATTCCGGCACGCAGGCCATCAAGGCGCTGAAGGAAGAGGGTTACCGGGTCATCCTGGTCAACTCGAACCCGGCGACGATCATGACCGACCCGGAAATGGCCGACGCGACCTATATCGAGCCGATCACCCCGGCCATGGTCGCCAAGATCATCGAGAAGGAGCGCCCCGATGCGGTGCTGCCCACGATGGGTGGCCAGACCGCTTTGAACACCGCGCTGGCGCTGTTTGAGGACGGTACGCTGGAAAAGTACGGCGTCCAGATGATCGGCGCCGACGCCGACGCCATCGACAAGGCCGAAGATCGCCAGCGTTTCCGCGAGGCGATGGACAAGATCGGTTTGGAATCGGCCCGTTCGGGCGTCGCCCACACGGTCGAGGAAGCCTTTGCCGTGCTGGAACGCACCGGCCTGCCTTCGATCATCCGTCCCTCCTTTACGCTGGGCGGCACGGGCGGTGGCATTGCTTATAACAAGGCCGAGTTCGAAAAGATCGTGAAGAGCGGTCTGGAAGCCAGCCCGACCACCGAAGTGCTGATCGAAGAATCGCTCCTCGGCTGGAAGGAGTATGAGATGGAGGTCGTTCGTGACAAGAACGACAACTCGATCATCATCTGCTCGATCGAAAATATCGATCCGATGGGCGTGCATACGGGCGACTCGATCACGGTCGCGCCCGCGCTGACGCTGACGGACAAAGAATATCAGATCATGCGTACCGCGTCCTTGAACGTGCTGCGCGAGATCGGCGTGGAAACGGGCGGTTCGAACGTTCAGTTTGCGGTCAATCCCAAGGATGGCCGTCTGATCGTGATCGAAATGAACCCGCGCGTGTCGCGTTCCTCGGCGCTGGCATCCAAGGCCACCGGCTTCCCCATCGCGCGCGTCGCGGCCAAGCTGGCCGTGGGCTATACGCTGGACGAACTGACCAACGAGATCACGGGTGCCACGCCCGCCTCGTTCGAGCCGTCGATCGACTATGTCGTCACCAAGATCCCGCGCTTTGCCTTTGAAAAGTTCAAGGGCTCCGAGCCGCTGCTCTCCACCGCGATGAAGTCGGTGGGCGAGGTGATGGCGATTGGCCGCAACATCAAGGAATCGATGCAGAAGGCGCTGCGTGGGCTGGAAACGGGCCTCGACGGTTTCAATCGCGTCGATGAACTGGTGGGCGCAAGCCGTGACGAGATCACCGCCGCCCTCTCGCGCGCCACGCCCGACCGCCTGCTGGTGGTGGCGCAGGCCTTCCGCGAGGGCTTCACCGCCGCCGACATCAACCGGATCACGCATTACGATCCGTGGTTCCTGGCCCATATCGAGGAAATCATCGCGGCCGAGGCCGAGGTGGAAGCCAACGGCCTGCCCAATGATGCCGAAGGTCTGCGCCGTCTGAAGGCGATGGGCTTCTCGGACAAGCGTTTGGCCAAGCTGGCGGTCAAGTCCGCCTCGCTGGCGGGCAGCCCCAACATGGCGCGTTCCGGCCTGTTGCATGACGTGGTCGAAGCCATGGTCGGCGCGACGAGCGAGGCCGAAGTGCGCGCTCTGCGTCACCGTCTGGGCGTGCGTCCGGTGTTTAAGCGCATCGACAGCTGCGCGGCCGAGTTCGAGGCGATTACGCCTTATATGTACTCGACCTATGAAGCGCCGATGTTTGGCGAGGCCGAGAACGAGGCCGATCCGTCCGACCGCAAGAAAATCGTGATCCTTGGCGGCGGTCCGAACCGTATCGGTCAGGGCATCGAGTTCGACTATTGCTGCTGCCATGCCTGCTTCGCGCTGGAAGAGGTGGGCTATGAAACCATCATGGTCAACTGCAACCCGGAAACGGTGTCGACCGACTATGACACTTCGGACCGGCTGTATTTCGAGCCGCTGACGGCCGAAGACGTGCTGGAAATCCTGACGGTGGAACAGTCGAAGGGCGAACTGGTCGGCGTGATTGTGCAGTTTGGCGGGCAGACCCCGCTGAAGCTGGCGCAGGCGCTGGAAGATGCCGGTATCCCCATTCTGGGCACCAGCCCGGATGCCATCGACCTTGCCGAAGATCGCGAGCGTTTCGCCGCTCTGGTTGAACAGCTTGGTCTGAAGCAGCCCGCCAACGGCATCGCTCGGAGCCGTGACGAAGCTGTGGCCGTTGCCAACCGTATCGGTTATCCGGTGCTGATGCGTCCCAGCTACGTTCTGGGCGGTCGCGCCATGGAAATCGTCGACAGCGTGGCCCAGTTGGATGACTATATCGCCACCGCAGTTCAGGTGTCGGGCGATTCGCCAGTGCTGATCGATCAGTATCTGCGCGACGCGATCGAATGCGACGTTGATGCGCTGTGCGATGGCGAAAAGGTCGTCGTGGCGGGTGTGATGCAGCATATCGAAGAGGCCGGTATCCACTCGGGCGACAGCGCTTGCACTCTGCCGCCCTACAGCCTTTCGGCCGACATCATCGCCGAGATGGAGCGTCAGGCCGAAGCTCTGGCGCTGGCGCTGGGCGTCAAGGGGTTGATGAACATCCAGTTCGCGGTCAAGGATGGCGAAGTTTACCTCATCGAGGTCAACCCGCGCGCCTCGCGCACGGTGCCTTTTGTGGCCAAAGCCATCGGTCAGCCGGTGGCCAAGATTGCCGCCCGCGTGATGGCGGGTGAAAAGCTGGACACGTTCCCGCCGTTCCGCCGCGATCTGCCCTATATGGCGGTCAAGGAAGCGGTGTTCCCGTTTGCCCGTTTCCCCGGCGTTGACCCTGTGCTTTCCCCCGAAATGAAGTCCACCGGCGAGGTCATGGGCCTCGACAAGGATTTCGCCACGGCCTTTGCCAAGAGCCAGTTGGGCGCGGGCGTCAAGCTGCCGCAGGAAGGGCTGGTGTTCATTTCGGTCAAGGATACCGACAAGCCGGTCGTCCTGCCTGCCGCGCGCAAGCTGGTCGAACTGGGCTTTACGCTGGTCGCCACGGGCGGCACGCAGAAGTATCTGGCGCAGGCCGGTGTGCCGGTTGAATTGATCAACAAGGTGGCCGAAGGTCGCCCGCATATCGTTGATCGCATTATCGATGGCGGCGTGGCTTTGGTGTTCAACACCACCGAGGGCTGGCAGAGCCTGAAGGATTCACAGAGCATCCGTCAGGCAGCCCTTGGCAACAAGGTTCCCTACTTCACCACCGCCGCGGGCAGCGTCGCGGCTGTGGAAGCGATTGGTGCGATGCGCTCGGCCAGTCTTGAAGTGTGCCCGTTGCAAGCCTATTATAGCTGACCGACCACGTCCTTTCCGCAAAAGTTGGAAGGCATCACCTGCGTATTTTCTTTAAAATACGGGGCGGTGCCTCCGACTGTCCCGGCGGAGGGGAGGGGCATGAAGGAAGTTTCACCGATGGCAAGTGTTGAAAAGTTGCCGATGCTGGCGATTGGCTATGAAAAGCTGACGTCCGAGCTGAAGGCGCTGCGGGAAGAACGTCCCAAGATCGTTGATGCGATTGAGGAAGCGCGCGCGCATGGCGACCTTTCCGAAAACGCGGAATATCACGCGGCCAAGGAACGCCAGGGGCAGGTTGAAGCCACAATCGCCGATCTTGAAGACAAGATCAGCCGCGCCCAGATCATAGACCCGACCACTTTGTCGGGTGACAAGATCATCTTTGGCGCGACGGTGACGTTGCTGGACGATGATGACAAGCCGGTGCGCTATCAGATCGTCGGCCCGTATGAGGCGGACGCCAAACTGGGCCGGATCAGCTATGTTTCGCCGCTGGGCCGTGCGTTGATCGGCAAGAAGGTCGAAGACGAGATCGAAGTGCGCGTGCCGGCGGGTGAGCGTTTCTATGTCGTCGAAAAGATCGAATTCATCTGATCGGCGCGGTCAGGCTACGGCCTGATGGCACATGAAAAAGGCCCCGCCGGTCGGTGGGGCCTTTTCTGTATGTATCGCGCATGCCGAAGGCATGATGGCGCCGGGCGGTACCCGGCACGCGATCAATGCTCGTGGCCGGGTTCCAGCAGCTTGTGCAGATGGACGACCACATACTTCATCTCGGCATCGTCGACGCTGCGCTGGGCGGCGCTGCGCCATGCATCCACGGCCGAAGCGTAGTCAGGAAACACGCCAACATAATCGAGCGCGTTGAGATCCACGAAATCGAGGCCCTGCGGATCGCGCACACGACCGCCGATGACGAGGTGGAGAAGTTGGGACATGATGGCTTGCTTCCAGAAATTGGAGGATTGAGCCTTTGCCATAGCATTGCGCCAAGCCGATCAGCAAGCACCACCAAGGTTGAAATCAAGCATATTCTGATTGCATTTAGCGCAAGTTTTATACCTGTCCGCTCTTGCCGCGCAGGCGGGTCTTGGCTTTTCCCAGACCGCCTTTGACCAGATCCTGCATCTTGGCCCATGCGGGTTTTGCCTTGGGGGCCAATTCGACGGCCTTGGCAAAAACCTGTTTGCGAGCCATCCAGAGCATCAATGCGGTCAAGGTTCCGGCCAGAACGCCCCGTTCATCGGCGGCGATCTCCATGGCCTGTGACAGGGCTTTGCGGCCTTGTACCTGAACATCACGGGTGATCCGGCGGCTCAATTCGCCCGGCTTGGCCAGATCGCGGATGCGCCCGCTATGTTCGAGGAATTCCGCACGCGCCGCATCACGGGCCGCGCGCAATTGCGCCACCTTTTCCTCAGCCGCGCTCATGCATCAGGCTCCGAGGGTGAAAAAAGGGCGGCAAATTTGCCCACGGCACGTTTGGCGCGAAGGGCGCTCCATATCGTGATGATCAACAGCAAAGCGACCATGATGCCCGTGGCGGCCCAAGGTCCCAGCCATGCCGCAAGGCCCAGCAATCCCCCCACAATCAGCGCCATCAACACAAAAAACAGCAGAGCCAGCGCCAAAGCCACAAGGCCCGCAATCCGCATGACCAGCTTTGCCGCCAAAGCCGCACGGGCCTTTTGATAGGCTATCTCGCTGTCAAACGCCGCGCGGGTCGATGTGAACAGGCCATAGAAATCCTGCTCCAGACTGGGCTCTTCCGCTTCGTTCAGATCTTGCCGATGCTTGGGCATCAGGCCCCCTATCATTGCGGCAAAAGGCGCCGGAGGCCCAAACCCCCGGCGCCTTAAAACCGATCGCCTTGCGGCTTATTCTGCTACTTCATCGCTTTTGCTGCTGCCCAAAAGCTTGGTCAATGCAAATCCCACCGCGATCAGCGCGCCAGCGGCGATCACAGGGTTCTTTTTCACGAACTCGGTCGCTTCCTTGCCCAATTCCTCAAGATCCTTCGATTCCAGCTTGGCGCCGGTTTCCTGAAGGGCGCGGGCAGCGCTGCGGGCATAATCGCCAAACTTTTCGCCCAGCTTGTCGTCCACAAGCCCGGCATTGTCGGCAACCACCTTGCCCAGCGAGGTGATGGCATCGCTCGCCTTCACCTTGCCATCGGCGGCAAGACCCAGCGCGCGTTCCTTGGCCTGTTCGCCAATTGCCTTGGCTTCGGCCAGCAATTCGCCGCTCGAAAGCTTTTCGGTATAGGGCGCGGCCTTTTCCTGAAGATCCTTGCCCAGCGCGATGGCGCTGGTGCGGGCCTCGTCAATCGCCTTGCTGAACTTCGCCTTCACGCCATCTGCCGCCTCGACGGCATTGGCGACGGCCGTTTGCGCGGCGTCGGCAACAATAACGTTGGTTTCATCGGCCATGGCTAATCATCCTTTCATGGGCTGGGGCAAAAGAATCGCGTGATGAATTCGCATCGATTTTTTCGCCACTCTCTTATCATGCTGCAATGCGCCTTGCCTGCCAAGGTTCCGCTGCTAAGGGATTTGGCCTGAGGGCACTTGAAAACTGTCCGAGAGGAGATGAACACGCCATGACCGCGATTATCGACATCCACGCTCGCGAAATTCTGGACAGCCGTGGCAATCCCACGGTCGAAGTCGATGTGCTGCTTGAAGACGGCAGCTTTGGCCGCGCCGCTGTGCCTTCGGGCGCCAGCACCGGCGCGCATGAGGCGGTTGAACTGCGTGACGGCGACAAGAGCCGCTATCTGGGCAAGGGCGTCACCAAGGCTGTTGAAGCGGTGAACACCGAGATCCAGGAAGCTCTGATCGGTCTTGATGCCGAAGACCAGCGCGACATCGACCTTGCCATGATCGAACTGGACGGCACGCCCAACAAGGGCCGCATCGGCGCCAACGCCATTCTGGGCGTTTCGCTGGCCACGGCCAAGGCCGCGGCGGACGCGCGTGGCCTGCCGCTTTATTCCTATGTTGGCGGCGTTTCGGCCCATGTCCTGCCCGTGCCGATGATGAACATCATCAACGGCGGCGAACATGCCGACAACCCGATCGATTTCCAGGAATTCATGATCATGCCCGTGGGCGCTGACTCGATTGCCGAGGCGGTGCGTTGGGGTGCGGAAATTTTCCACACGCTGAAAAAGGGCCTGCACGAAAAGGGTCTGGCCACGGCCGTTGGTGACGAAGGCGGTTTTGCCCCCAACATTGCCAGCACGCGCGCTGCGCTCGATTTCGTGTCGACCTCGATCGAAAAGGCCGGCTTCAAGCTGGGCAGCGACATCCTGCTCGCGCTCGACTGCGCCTCGACCGAATTCTTCAAGAACGGCAAGTATGAGATTTCGGGCGAAGGCCTGTCGCTCTCGCCGGTCGAATTCGCTGAATATCTGGCCAAGCTGACCGCCGACTATCCGATCATCTCGATCGAAGACGGCATGAGCGAAGATGATTTCGAAGGCTGGGCCGCTCTCACCAAGCTGGTGGGCGACAAGGTGCAGTTGGTGGGTGACGACCTGTTCGTGACCAACCCGAAGCGCCTGTCGATGGGCATCGATCAGGGACTGGCCAACTCGCTGCTGGTCAAGGTTAACCAGATCGGCACGCTGACCGAAACGCTCGAAGCCGTCTCGATGGCCCAGCGCGCCGGCTACACCGCCGTGATGAGCCACCGTTCGGGTGAAACCGAGGACAGCACGATTGCCGACCTCGCCGTTGCCACCAATTGCGGTCAGATCAAGACCGGCTCGCTGGCCCGTTCGGATCGGTTGGCCAAGTACAACCAGCTGATCCGTATCGAAGAACAGCTTGGCGTTGCCGCGCTCTATGCCGGCAAGAGCGCCTTTGGTCGTCTGAAGTTCTGACGATCATATCCAACGAGGTTGGACCGGGGGCGGGGGGCATCATGCTCCCCGCCCTTTGTTTTTGGGTGTTCAGAGATTGGCGAAATAGTCGAGCATCATCGCCCGCGCCTTGGCGGTCAGGCGGACGAAGGAGCGACGCGCATCGTGATTGTCGTCCTCACGCTCCACCATGCCGCGAAGTTCCAGCACATTGAGCCAACGCAGCGCCGTCGTGCTGGGCACGCCGGACCCGATGCAGGCGCTGGTCACGGCGACGCGTTTGCCGCGTTCACCGGCCACGAACAGGTCGAGCAGGATGTCCCACGCCGGTTCGCCAAACAGCGTGTCATCGCCGAAGGCCTCGATCCGGCGTCGACGTTCGCGATAGAGCTGCTGTGCCTGCTCGGCCGGGTCCGATTTGGTTCTTTGCAAAAGCGCCGGAGAACCTCCATCCTCCATCGGAATAGCCGGTGGCGCTTTTTCCAATTCGACCGCCGCGTTGAGCAGCGATTGAGCCAAGGTCCGCAAGCGCTGGTTGATGGGCGCAGGCCCCTCTGCGTCTTTCCAGATCTGGTTTGCCGCACTAGCCAGAGCGGCAGGATTTCTGTCGGTCCAGTTCATCCCTCGCAATGTCCCCCATGTGGTAGCAGCAGAATTAGCTACTGGTGTCTGCGTAGTTTAGACCAAGGGGGGGAGTGGGGAATATTAGGGACAATACATAATCAGTCGTCTTTCGAGAGATTTCCCTCGGAAATGAAATAATCGCTCAAGGCATGAAGGCATGCATCAAGATGTGCAGCCGCAGTAAAGGCATTAATGTCATCGAGCCGATCAAGCGCGCTGCGAAGACATTGCATCAGCGAAAGGGGTTCATTCAAACGTTCCATATGATCCCTGTTTTTGGTCATTCCAGATATAGGTTCATCGGCGTTGAATTGGGCTTTGAAGGCGAAAATCTTGTGCCGATAGTGTCTGTTTGCTTGAAACTGGAAAACGGTGAATTACGTGTATGCACTTATGTAGATGCAAGGATGCCTTAGTGTCTTGTGCAGATTCCCCAAATTTGGACTATTCAAAGCCGCTGATTGGCCTATCCCGATCGCCATGGCGGCCTTGCTGACACGGGTGTCATTTGTTTACCCTGCCCCAGGCGTTGGGCGTAGAGGCGGATGCCCGGAAAAAGTTGTGGCGCTATTGTATTGTAAGGATGGGATAATGCCAAAGATTGGAAATTACCGCCGCTCGCTGGCGCTTGGTCTTTGCCCGTTGGCGCTGTTGTTGCCGTTGGCGGGGCAGGCGGCCGGTGCGCCCAAATTGGCCTCAGCGGGGATAAATACCTCCGGAATGGATCGATCTGTTCGGCCCGGAGACGACTTTTATACCTTTGCAAATGGCGCTTGGGCCCGCGAAACAGAGATCCCGGCGGACCGTGCATCGGTCGGCGGCTTCTATATTGCCGATCAATCGACCGAAAAGCGAATCACTGCACTGGTCGCCGACGTCGTGGCGGGCCATCCGCAACCGGGCAGCACGGCCGCTTTGATCCATGATTATTACCGCGCCTATTTGAACACCGATGCCATCAATGCCGCGGGCATGGCGCCGGTTCAGGGCGACCTGTCACGCTTTGCTGCGATTGCGAACAAGGGCGAACTTTCGCGCGTTTTGGGTGAGCAGATTCGGGCCGATGTTGACCCTCTGAACGCCACCGATTTCCAGACCGAGAACCTGTTTGGTCTGTTCATCACCCAATCGCTCAATGGCACCGCGGTGATGCCCTATGTGCTTCAGGGCGGTCTTGGCCTGCCGGAACGGGAATATTACCTTTCCTCGGATGCCAAGATGGCGGACATTCGCGCCAAATATCGCGCCTATATCGCCACCATCCTGACCGATGCCGGTCTGGCCGCGACGCCTGCCGACGCCGAGGCCCGTGCAGGGCGGATCTTCGATCTGGAATCCAAGATCGCGCAGGCCCATGAAAGCCGCGAACAGAGCGAAGACTTTCAGCACGCCAATGCCGAATGGAGCCGCGCCGATTTTGTCAAAAAGGCCCCCGGTATTGATTGGGATACCTTCTTCACCGCTGCTGGCCTGCCGCATCAGAATCAATTTGCCGCTTTCCACGATCAGTCGATCCCGCGCATTGCCGCGCTGGTCGCCTCCGAGCCGTTGGATGTGTGGAAGGACTGGCTGGCCTTTCATCAGGTCAACCAATATGCCTCGGTCCTGCCGACAAAGATCGATGATGATCGTTTCGCCTTCTATGGCGCCGTGCTTCAGGGCGTAAAGGTTCAGCGCAGCCGGGAGCGTCGCGCCATTGCCGCCCTGAATGGTGCGCTGGGCGATGCGTTGGGCAAGCTCTATGTCGAGAAATATTTCCCCGCCAGCGACAAGGCGCGTATTCAGGCCATGGTATCGGGCATCAAGGATGCCTTCGCCGTCCGCATCGGCAAACTCGACTGGATGGCGCCCGCGACGAAAAAGGAAGCCATCGCCAAGGTTCGCGGCATTGTCGTGGGCGTGGGCTATCCTGACCATTGGAAGGATTATTCGGCGCTGAAGCTGGGCACTGACGCCTACGCCAATGCGAAGGCTGCCGGCCTCAATGACTATCGCCAGCAGCTGGCCAAGATCGGCAAGCCGATGGACCGGGGCGAATGGTGGATGAATGCGCAACTGGTCAATGCGGTCAATCTGCCGGTGCAGAACGCGCTGAATTTCCCCGCCGCGATCCTGCAAAAGCCGTTCTATGATCCGGCGGCGGATGCGGCCTTCAACTATGGCGCGATCGGCGCGGTGATCGGGCATGAAATCAGCCATAGCTTTGACAACAATGGCGCGGCCTTCGATGCTTCGGGCCGGTTGCGCGACTGGTGGACGCCTGCGGACATGGCGCGTTTCAAACAGGCGGGCAAGGCATTGGCCGATCAGTTCAGCGCCTATGAACCCTATCCGGGCTTGCATGTGCAGGGTGAATTGACGCTGGGTGAAAATATTGCCGATGTGGCGGGGTTGGCGGCGGCTTTGGGCGCCTATCACGCCTCGTTGAAAGGCAAGCCTGCGCCGGTGATCAATGGTATGACCGGCGATCAACGCTTCTTCCTCGCCTTTGCGCAAAGTTGGGCGACCAAGGCGCGCGAAGCCGCCGCCCGCGCCCAGATTGCCACCGATGGCCATGCGCCGGGGCAGTATCGCGCGCTGACGGTCCGCAACGTCGATGACTGGTACAAGGCGTTCAATGTAAAGCCGGGCGACAAGCTCTATCTGCCCCCGGCCAAGCGCGTGAAGGTCTGGTAAAAAGAAAGGGCGCGGATGGTATGACCACCGCGCCCTTTTCCTTGCACTGTCCTGAGGGTTTTACGCGCCGAACTTTTCCTTGAGCGCCAGGAGGGCGAGGGCTGCCTTGGCCGCTTCGCCGCCCTTGTCCTTCTGCTTGGGGTCGGCGCGGACAATGGCCTGCGCTTCGTTTTCGACGGTCAGGATGCCATTGCCGATGGCAATGCCGTCCATAGTCAGCGCCATGATCCCGCGCGCGCTTTCGCCCGCCACGATTTCAAAGTGATAGGTTTCACCCCGGATCACAACGCCGATGGCCACATAGCCTTCGTACTCGCCCGATGCTTCGGCCAGCGAGATGGCGCCCGGAATTTCCAGCGCGCCCGGCACGGTCAGCACATCGACCTTGTGCCCAGCTGCCTTCAACGCTGCCCGCGCGCCTTCGACCAGCATGTCGTTGAGGTGGTCATAAAAGCGGGCTTCGACAATCAGAAACTTGGCCATGAAAATGCGTCCTTAATTCAATCGATCCGGCGCTCTTCGGTGATGGTCAGCCCATAACCTTCCAGCGCGACAAGTGTGTGATGCGTGTTGGTCAGAAGCACCAGTTCGTGAACGCCAAGCTCTGCCAGAACCTGAGCGCCAACGCCATAGTCACGCAGTTCTTCGAGATGTTTGGTGTTGCCCGCCAAAGCCTGACGGCGCCATTCAAACGCCTTGGACACCTCGGGATGGGGGCGGTTGACAAAGACGATCACGCCCGCGCCTTCCTGACCGATGATTTCCATTGAACGGTGCAACATCCCGGCACGCGGGCTGTCTTCCCACAACAGGTCGGCAAAGACCGATGTGCCGTGCATACGCACCAGCGTCGGCTTGGCCGGGTCGATGCGGCCTTTAAGCAGCACCAGACTTTCATCGCCTGTTGCCTTGTTGAAATAGGCCCGCGCCTGCCACTCGCCACCATAGCGGCTCTTGAAGGTGGTTTCCGATTTCAGGCTGACCATGCGGTCATTCTTGCGGCGATAGGCGATCAGATCGCGGATCGTGCCGATCTTCATACCATGCTGGCGGGCAAAGCCGATCAGATCCTCAAGGCGGGCCATCGTACCATCCTCGCGCATGATCTCGCAGATCACGCCCGAGGGGTTGAGGCCGGCCAGACGGGAAATATCCACCGCCGCTTCGGTATGGCCGGCACGCACCAGCACGCCCCCGGCGCGCGCGCGCAGCGGGAACACATGACCGGGGCTGACAATATCGGCCGAACCCTTGCTGCCGTCGATGGCCACCGAAACGGTGCGGGCGCGGTCGGCGGCGGAAATGCCGGTGGTGATGCCTTCCTTGGCCTCGATCGATACGGTAAAGGCCGTGCCCAACGGGGTGCCGTTGCGGCGGCTCATCGGCTCCAAACCAAGCTGGTCCACGCGTTCATGCGAAAGGGCAAGGCAGACAAGGCCGCGCCCATGGGTGACCATGAAATTGATGGCGGCAGGCGTGGCCATCTGGGCCGGGATAATCAGATCGCCTTCGTTTTCGCGGTCTTCGTCATCGACAAGGATATACATGCGCCCATTGCGGGCTTCCTCGATGATTTCCTCGATGCTGACCAGCACCGGGGTCTCGTCGCTTTCGTCCAGGAAACGCTCAAGCTTGCCCAGCGTTTCGGCGGTGGGGTTCCATTCCGCTTCGTTGACATCGCGAAGGGTGTTGGCATGAAGGCCGGCGGCACGGGCCAATCCGGCGCGGGTCATGCCTCCTTCGTTGACGAGGCGGCGAACGCGATCGATGATGTTCTGTGTCATGCGGCACAGGTAAACACACGGCAATGTGTTTTCAAGTGTCGCATCACATCGGCGTCACATTATTTCTGTTTCTGCCGCCACGCGGATATGGGCGCGCTGATCAAGCCCAGCGCCACACCCGCCACCGCCGCCACACTCAACCCGATCCAGTAATTGCCGCCAAGCTGTCGAATGCCCTGAAGGATCGGCATTTGCAGGGCAAAGAGCGGAAAGGCGATCTGTCCTATCCAGCCCGCCGCGCGATGAAACCGATCCAGCCGCATCGCCCCCGCTATCATCAGCGGGCAGGCGAGCACGACAAAGCCGATATCGAACAGCCACCCCTGCGTCTTTGTCCACCAGACCAGCGGCAAGAGTGCAGGCATTAGCGGCACGGCCAGCCACCATGGCACCGGCACCGCTGGTTCGTCACCCCACCAGCGCGACAGGGCGATGCCCAGCGCATAGGCCGCCAGACAACGCAGGGCGCCCCAAAAGAAGTTGGTGGTCTTGGCCCCGATATCCAGCCCATGGAAATGCCATGACATCCAACCATCCGCGATCAGCAGCGTCACCGTCAGCCCGATCAAGCCCCATCGCCGCAAACGCCACAGGCCCAGCACATGGGCGGCGTTGCAGGCCAATTCGCACGTGATCGTCCATGCCGGAATGTTCAGCGGAAAGACAAAGGTCCACCACCACACCGGCAACAGCGCCATATTGGGCACCGCCGCCAGCAGGAAATTGGGCAAATCCGCCGACCGCAACCACAGGCGCGGCATGCCGATAAACCCGCCCAGCGCCATCATCGGCCACAGCCGCCACAACCGCCTTTGCAGGAACCGCCAGGGCGATGTGCCATTGGCCAGACGCGGTTCCTGAACCCGCGCCATCAAGAAGCCGGAGAGCATCAGAAAGAAATCGACGCCCAGATAGCCCAGCCCAAACACTCTTTGCCCGCCAAACACCGCCCGCACATGCAGCAGCAGCACGCAACATGCCGCGACAAAACGCAGCAGTTCGAGGCCGGGCAGGCGTTTGATGGAAGAAAAGGGCATATAGGCCATGGCGCGGCCACTATCGACCATCGCGGCAAATGGAAAGTGTTCTGTCGGGAAAGGGTGGTGGACGCACTAGGGCTCGAACCTAGGACCCGCTGATTAAGAGTCAGCTGCTCTACCAACTGAGCTATGCGTCCGTCTGTGCCAAAGGGCCAGAAGATTTTGGTGGACGCACTAGGGCTCGAACCTAGGACCCGCTGATTAAGAGTCAGCTGCTCTACCAACTGAGCTATGCGTCCATCCACGCCGAAAAAGGCGAAAAAACCGTGGTGGACGCACTAGGGCTCGAACCTAGGACCCGCTGATTAAGAGTCAGCTGCTCTACCAACTGAGCTATGCGTCCGTACCGGTTTTTGCGGGGAAGCTTGGTTGGCTTCCCGCCGGAGGCGCTCCCTTTAGCGTGTGATCGCCGGGGCGCAAGTGATTCTTTGAAAAAATTTGATGAATGCGAAAGTCAGGCCTCAGGAGAACCTGCCGCCTGCGCGTTGTGACCAGCGATCCACCGCCATGATCGTGCCGATACAGATCATGTTGGTCATCATGGATGATCCGCCATGGCTGATAAAGGGCAGGGGGATACCGACCACCGGGGCCAGGCCCATGACCATCATCATGTTGATCGCGACATAGAAAAAGATCGTCGCGGTCATGCCCGCGGCCAGCAATTGGCTGAACCGATCAGGCGCGCGGCGCGATACGCCCATGCCCCAGCGGAACAGCACGACAAAGAACACAAAGAGGATGAACAGCCCCCCGATCATGCCCCATTCCTCGGCCATGGTGGCAAAGGCAAAGTCGGTATGGGCTTCGGGCAGGTATTTCAGATGGCTCTGCGTGCCATTGCCCAGCCCCTTGCCAAAGAAGCCGCCCGAGCCGATCGCGATCTTGGATTGGGTGATATGGTAACCCGAACCCAGCATGTCGGCCTCCGGGTCCATGAATACCAACACGCGTTTGCGTTGATAATCATGAAGCGCGAAAAAGAAGGCCAGCGGGGCCACCACAGCCGCCGCCGCTCCGCCGCTCAAAAACCACCAGATGGGCGTGCCGGACAAGAACACCACGACCACCGCCCCGAAACAGATGGCAAGACCGGTGCCAAGATCCGGTTGCAGCATCACCAACCCCGCCGGCATGCCCAGCAACAGCAAGGGCGGCACCAGCGCGCGCCAGCTGCGGATCAGCGTCGGCGGCAGGGTGGAGTAAAACAGCGCCATCACCAGCACGATCCCCGGCTTCATCAATTCCGAGGGTTGCAGGTTCATGAACCCGATGTTGAGCCAGCGCTGGCTGCCGCCCCCGACCTTGCCCACGGCCTCGACCAGCATCAGCAGGAAAACCAGCCCGCCATAGATCGGATAGGCCGCCTTGCGAAACGTATGTTCGGGCAGGCGCGAAATGCCGATGGCCAGCGACAGGAACAGGCCAAAGTTGAAAATATGCTTCCACGCATAAGGCGACCAATTGCCGCCCGCCGCCGACCACAGCACCGTGGCGCCAAACAGCACCAGCGCCGTCAACGGGATCAGAATGCGCCATGGCAGGCCGCGCAGAGGAGTAGGGATGAAGTTTGAGTTCATGGGCGCACCGCCGTCGAAGCGCTGCTCGAAGGTGTCGGCGCCGGTGCGGGGGCAGGGGCGGTCGCATCTTCGGCCTGTGGTTCGGGTGCGGGCGGGGCGGCATCGGATTGCATCGGCTGCGGGGTGGGGCGGGCGTCCGCCTCGCTCTCACGCGCCAAGGCCTCGTCGCTATCTTGAACCGCGGGCGCACGCACGCCATATTGCGCGGCATAGGAACGGTATCTGGCCGCCTGACGCTGTTGCGGCGTGCCGCCCCATCCGGCCTCCAGCTTGCTGAGCGCGTCCCACGCCTTTTGCTGATCGAACATATAGGTCATTACGTCGCGCGCAATCGGCATGGCCGCGCCCGAACCGCCGCCATGTTCGACCAGAACCGCACAGGCATAGCGCGGTTTGTCAAAGGGCGCGAAACAGATGAAATGGCCATGGTCGCGGTGGCGCCAAAGCCCGCCCTTGCCATTGCCGATGTTGAGGCCGACGACCTGCGCCGTGCCGCTCTTGCCCGCCATTTCGACGCCGGGAATGGGGATTTTGGCGGCATGGCCCGTCCCGCGCCCGTTCACCATTTCGTGCATGGCGGCATGGATGAAATCCAGATGCTCCTGCGGCACGCCCAGCGAGGCGGGCGTGGGCGGCTTGTCCTCATGCATCAGGCGCGGCATCAACAGCTTGCCGCTGGCCAGACGGCTGGCGATGATGGCCTGCTGCAAGGGGTTTACCTGCACATAGCCCTGACCGATCGTGGCGTTCACGGTGTCGTAAATCGCCCATTCCTTGCCATATTTCTTCATCTTCCACGCCGGGTCGGGCACGGTGCCATAGGACTGGCTGGGATAGGGCAGGGGGAATTTCTGGCCATAGCCGATCTTGCGCATCGTCTTGGCGATCTGGTCCATGCCGATCTGTTGCGCAAAGTGATAAAAATAGACGTCGCAGGACTGATAAATACCTTTGGCCATGTCCACGCTGCCATGGCCATGGTGGTTCCAGCAGTGGAACACGCGGTTGCCCACGCGCAGCCCGCCCGAACAATTGACGCTTGCTTTGGGATCCAGACCCGCTTCCAAAAAGGCCAGCGCGACCGTGGGTTTGACCGTCGATCCGGGCGGATAAAGCCCGTGCAGCAGCTTGTTGCGCAGCGGCACATGGTCATCGTCGGACAGCATTTTCCATTCAATGCGGCCAACCCCGTCGGTAAAGCTGTTGGGGTCGAAACTGGGCATCGAGACAAAGCACAAAAGGTCGCCCGTCAGGCAATCGACCACCACGCAGGTGCCGCTTTCCGTGCCGATGCGGCGCGATGCAAATTCCTGCAACCCGGCGTGAACGGTCAGCTTGATGGGCTGGCCCGGCACGTCTTCGCGTGTTTCAAGGTCGCGCACGATCTTGCCGCTGGCGGTCACTTCGGTGCGCCGCGCGCCCGGTTGGCCCCGCAGCACCTGATCGTAAACCTTTTCCAGCCCGTCCTTGCCGATCTTGAACCCCGGCGTGATCAACAGCGGATTATGCTCTTTTTCATAATCCTTGGCATTGGCCGCGCCGACATAGCCCACCAGATGGCCCACGCAGGGGCCGGAGGGATAATAGCGCGAAAAGCTGCGCTGGGGCACCACACCGGGCAGATCGGGCTGGCGCACCGAAATGGCGGCGAACTGTTCCCAGCTTAAATGCGATCCGGCCTCGACGGGCTGAAACCCGCGCGCCTTGTCCAGACGGTCGCGCACATCCTGCAGCGCGATCTCGTCCAGCCCCAGCACCTTGGCCAGTTCCTCCAGCGTCTTTTCCTTTTCGATCACCCGGTCGGGGATCAGATCGACGCGGAAATCGGCGCGGTTGCTGGCGATGGGCTGGCCATCGCGGTCAAGGATCCAGCCCCGGCGCGGCGGGATCAGCGACAGGTTGACCCGGTTGCTCTCGGCCATCATCTGATACTTCTGGCTTTCGGCCAGAGCGATATAGCCCATACGCGTGGCCAGCAGCACACCGACCCCGCCCTGCAACAGGCCCACGACCATGCTGCGACGGTCGAAACTGTCGCGCAGCATGGCCGGCGTAATCAATTTTGGCGCTTTCTTGCGCTTTGCCATCAATCCAGCACCCGGAAACGCGTCAATCGCCAACGGTCAATCAATCCGACCGTGCGCCCCACCATTGGATAGGCGATCAGGGCCAAGATCCCTTGCGGCACCATCAATTCAGGCGCAATCATCCCACCCGAACGGGCCGCAATCAACCAGTTGAGCGCGAGATAGGCCGCGATGAACAAGCCCGCCACCAGCCAGTCGGTCAGGAAATTACGCCATGGAAAGCGCGCCTCGATCACATCCATGGTAATCATGGTCACCGACCAGATCGCCATGGCCGCCCCAAACGGTTGCCCGCTGAACAGATCATCGACCAGCCCCAGCACAGCCCCGGCCCAGACCGGCAGCAATCCGGGCCGCAATTGTCGCCATGCCAGCAAGGTCATAAAACCCAGCGGCGGCATAATCGGCACCATGGCAATCAAGGGCCAACCCGGCATGCAAGACGCCATCGCCACCATCACCCATGGCGCGGCATAGGCGATAAAGGGCGAGGGGGAACGGCTGATGCTGCGGGCAATCGGCTTTGCACCGCGCCGCGAAAGCCTGCTGGACACCATCTTATTGCGGCGCCCCTGATGCAGCCGCCTTGGCAGCCTTGGCGGCGGCTTTGGCCTGCGCGTCGGCGTCGGCCTTGGCCTTGACCGGATCGACCGGCGGGGGCAGCGTGGGGTCGCTGTCGGGCGACCATGTGGGCAGGACCGCAACCATTTCGCTGACCGCCGGATCACCCAGAACGCGGGCAATCGCGCCGTCCCGCGTCAGGGCGGTGACGACCGCGATGGGCGTGTTGGGCCAATAAAGCCCGCCCGAACCCGACGTTACAAAAGCATCACCCACCTTGAGCGGGTTCAGCCCCAGCGTCAGCAGGCGCAATTGCAGCGTGCCATCGCCCTTGCCCGTGGCAAAAGCGGGGATGCTGTCGCTGGCGCGGCGGATCGGCACCACGCTTTCCGGATCGGTGATCATCAGCACGCGCGCCGAATGCAGCCCAACCTCCAGCACACGGCCCACCAGCCCCAGATGGGTGCGAACCGGCATGCCGCTCTTTACGCCCTGAAGGCTGCCGACCGAAATCGTGGCATAGCGGCGCGGGCTGCTGTTGGTGCTGGCCACCAGCCAGCCATAGGTCACAGGTTTCGGCGTGTCCGAGGACAGGTTGAGCATGGCCTTGAGCCGCTCATTTTCCTGACGCAGGGCGGCCATTTCGACCGCCTGAACCCGGCCCAGTGCGACCTCTTTTTTCAGACGAGCGTTTTCCGCCCCCGACGTGAAATAGCCGCTCAGCACGCCCCATGTATCGCCCGCTGCCGAACGTCCCTGCGCCGACAATTTGGCCGCAGGTTGCGTTACATCGCTGGCCACATTGCGCAGGCCCGCGAAATTGCCCGTGCTGCCCATCGATGAAAACAGCAGCACCCCGCCGACCACCGCGCCCACGCCGGCCGCCACATAGGCAAAGAAGATATTGTTATGCGCCCTGCGCGAATAGCCCGGGCGCCGGTTGCCTGGCGGAGCCATGCATCCCGCCTTTCTTACGCATTGATGTCCGCGCCGGCCCCACGCCGGACGCGGACATGGAATTCAACCCAAACGATTACGCGGTCATCAACACGCCGCGATAGATCGGATCCTCCATCGCGCGGCCGGTGCCAAGCGCGACGCAGGACAGCGGATCTTCGGCAATCGACACCGGCAGGCCGGTTTCTTCGCGCAGATAATCGTCCAGACCCTTGATCAGAGCGCCACCGCCCGTCAGCACGATGCCCTGATCGACAATGTCGGCGGCCAGTTCGGGCGCGGTGTTTTCCAGCGCGATACGCACGCCTTCGATGATCGCGCTGATCGGTTCGGACAAAGCTTCGGCGATATTGGCCTGAGTGATCGTGATTTCCTTGGGCACGCCATTGACAAGATCGCGCCCTTTCAGGTGGATCGTTTCGCCAATGCCGTCGGCGGGCATCACGGCAATGCCGTAATCCTTCTTGATGCGCTCGGCGGTGGCTTCGCCAATCAGCAGGTTGTGGTGTCGGCGGACATAGGAAACGATGGCTTCGTCCATCTTGTCACCGCCGACGCGCACGCTGGTGGTATAGGCCAGACCGCGCAGCGAAAGCACGGCCACTTCGGTCGTGCCGCCGCCAATGTCGACCACCATCGAACCAACCGGTTCGGTCACCGGCATGTCGGCGCCAATCGCGGCGGCCATGGGTTCAAGGATCAGATAGACCTGGCTGGCCCCCGCATTGCTGGCCGCGTCGCGAATCGCGCGGCGTTCAACGCTCGTGGACCCCGAGGGAACGCAGATGACGATTTCGGGATAGCGGAACAGGCTGCGCTTGCCATGCACCTTGCGGATGAAATGTTTGATCATTTCTTCGGCGATTTCGATGTCGGCAATCACGCCATCACGCAGCGGGCGGATCGCTTCGATGCTGTCGGGCGTCTTGCCCATCATCATCTTGGCATCATCGCCCACGGCCTTCACGCTCTTGTTGCCGTTGATCGTCTCGATGGCCACCACGCTGGGTTCGTTCAGCACGATGCCGCGATCCTGAACATAGACCAGCGTATTGGCCGTGCCGAGGTCGATGGCCATGTTTTGCGAACCGAATTTCATGAAACGCGAGAAGAAGGACGACATCGAAAATTCCGTGGCTTTGCCCGACGACCGCGATATTGCGTACCGTCCGACAGGACATTGGGGGTTATGGGCGCGCCGCTCCATAACGCATGCGCAGCGTAAAGGCCAAAAATTTGTTGGCCCTGTCCCGCAATGCGTCAACGGATCGGCGCGAATCGCTTTCGCTTGGGCTTTGGCATGGCGGATTGCGTGGCGGAATGCACCAGCATGGCGGCAATTGGCGGGCGGCATTTGCGAAAATCGGTGGATACTCGCGCCGCTATGGCCTGCGCTTTGCCGCGGGGCGGCCTATAGTGGGCCTTATGCCGATTATCCGCCGCCTTCCCGAAAATCTGGTCAACCGTATTGCCGCTGGTGAAGTGGTCGAAAGGCCGGCTTCTGCGCTCAAGGAATTGATGGAAAATTCCATCGATGCGGGGGCGGGGATGATCACGGTGCGCCTGTCCGATGGCGGGCTGGACGCGATCGAGGTGACGGACGATGGCTGCGGCATGGCGCCCGATCAGATGGCGCTGGCGCTGGAGCGACACGCGACTTCGAAATTGCCGGACGAGGCCATCGAATTGGTCACGACGCTGGGTTTTCGCGGCGAGGCTTTACCCTCCATCGCCAGCGTCGCGCGTTTTTCCATTGAGAGCCGCCCGCGCGGCGCGGCCGAGGGCTGGCGCCGGGTGGTCGATCATGGCGATGTGGTGGAGGATGCGCCTGCCGCCCTTCCGCCCGGTACGCGCATCCGGGTGGACAATCTGTTCGCCAAAATCCCGGCACGGCGCAAATTCCTGCGTTCCGGCCGCAGCGAATATGCCGCCTGCCTCGATGTGGTGCGCCGCCTTGCCATGGCGCGGCCAGAGGTGGGCTTTTTGCTGGAGCATGATGGTCGCCGCGTTCTGTCGGTTCAACCCGGACAGAGCGGCCCGGCCCGCGTGGCCCAGATCGTTGCGCGTGAACTCGCCGAGGATGGGGTGATTATCGACCTCGAACGCGGGCCTGCGCGGCTGACGGGCGTGGCGGGATTGCCTACGTTCAACCGGGGCGTGGCGGATCACCAATATCTTTTCGTTAACGGGCGTCCGGTCAAGGATCGCCTTCTGGTCGGCGCGGTGCGCGGGGCCTATGCCGACATGCTGGCGCGGGATCGTCATGCGGTGCTGGCGCTGTTCCTTGACGTTCCGCCAGAGGAGGTGGACGTCAACGTCCACCCGGCCAAGACCGAGGTGCGGTTTCGCGATCCCTCGTTTATCCGGGGCTTCATCGTTTCGGGCCTGCGTCATGCCTTGGAAGGCGCCGGGCAAAAGACCGCCCAGACGCCCGCCGCGCCCGCGATGGCTGCGTGGACATCCGAACCTATTGCCCCCGTCGCGCCCGCGCCCAGCCTGACCAGCCTGTTCGCCCGCCAATATGCCCCCGTTCCCAATCGCGTCAGCGAGGCGGGCAGCGCGTGGCGCGGCTATGAAGCGCAGGTAATGGCCCCGTCGCAGGACTTGCCGATGGGCCGCGCCGAAACCGCGCAGGAACCCGCGCCGGAAGCCATCCGGCACCCATTGGGCGTGGCGCGTGGGCAAGTCGCCAACACCT
The DNA here is from genome assembly GCF_057401885.1 of Novosphingobium sp. 550D. Taxonomy (NCBI): domain Bacteria; kingdom Pseudomonadati; phylum Pseudomonadota; class Alphaproteobacteria; order Sphingomonadales; family Sphingomonadaceae; genus Novosphingobium; species Novosphingobium sp. 550D. The sequence goes on from NZ_CM171613.1 coordinate 2,372,212, forward strand.
ATATTATCGCCGAGGCCGAGGATGGTCTGGTGATTGTCGATCAACATGCCGCCCATGAACGCATCGTTCTGGAGCGTTTGAAGGCAGCGGGCGCGGGCGACAAGGTGGCCGCCGCTCAGGCCCTGCTTTTGCCCGAGGTCATCGAATTGGACGAGCCAAGCTGCGACCGCTTGGAGGAGGCGATTGCGACCTTGGCCCAGCACGGTCTGGCGTTGGAACGGTTTGGCGCAACCGCGATGCTGGCGCGTTCGGTTCCCGCCGCGCTGGGCAAGGGCGATGTTCAGGCTCTGGTGCGCGATGTGGCCGATGATCTGGCGCTCAATGGCGATGCGCTCTTGCTGGGCGAAAGGCTCGATCTGGTGCTGGCCACCATGGCCTGTCACGGCAGCGTGCGGGCAGGGCGGGCGCTCAACGTCGCCGAAATGAACGCCCTGCTGCGCGAGATGGAAGTGACGCCGCGCTCTGGCCAGTGCAACCATGGGCGGCCTACATGGGTGAAGCTGGCCCATGGCGATATTGAAAAGCTGTTCGGGCGGAAATAACCGTCTTTAACGCAGCGCCTTTTTCACCGGCGTCACCGTCCCGTCGCGATCCTTGCCCGGCGCCAATCCGATCAAGCGGCGCAAAAGCGGCTCGATGGCAACATTGTCGAACACGGGCAGGCGTGTGCCGGGGCGAAAGGCCGGGCCGGTGGCCAGGAATAATGCGCGCATGTCCGGGCTGGCCGGGTCATAGCCATGGTCGCCGCCGTCATCGGGATGTTCGGGATTGCCATCCATGATCCGCGCGCCCGGATCGGGCAGGCACAGCCAATCCGGCACACGCGCGTTATGCCCATAATGAAACCGCTCCGGCAATTCGCCCTTGGGCCAGCAATGGATGAAGGAGGGCATCTTCTTCAGGCTTTCGGCCAGTTTGGTCTCATGGCCCGGCACATTGTCGATGAACAATATGCCGCCATAGGAAACAAGCTTGTAGTCCTCCTTGGCCAGATAATCCTTGGCCCAGATCACATGTTCGGGAATGGTTCGCGCCATGCCGTGATCCGACACGATGACCATGTTGACCCGCCGGTGCATCCCCGCCAAGCCCCTGCGCAGATAGCCGATGGCGGCATCCACATCGCGGATCGCGGCGGTGGTTTCGGGTGATCCCGGCCCATGTCGATGGCCGCTTACGTCTACATCGCCAAAATAGAGCAATGCCAGACCCGGTCGAATGCGTGCCGGCCGCCGCATCCAGTCCAGCACCACCTCGGCGCGTTCATGGTTGGGCAGATCGGCGTGATAGGCCTGCCAGTCAGAGGCGCGGATGCCGTCGATGGCCGTGGTCGATCCGGGCCAGAACATGATCCCGCTGCGGATATGGGCGCGCTCGGCCGCCACCCAGATCGGCTCGACATGTACCGGGCCGCCGCTGCCGTCCCACCACCATGGCTGTTCACTGCTCTTGCCAAAGGTGACGCCGGGATGGGCGGGATCTTTCATTGTCCCATTCACGACCCCGTGCCGGTCCGGGCGAAGGCCAGTGGCCAGAGTCCAGTGGTTGGGAAAGGTGATGCTGGGAAAAGAGGGCGTCATCGTGCCCGACACGCCCTTGGCCGCAATCGCGGCCAGATTGGGGGTGAGGGTGGGGCTGATATAATCGGGGCGAAAACCGTCGATGGAAATCAGGATCGTGGGGATGCGCTCTGACGCCTTGCCGCGCGCGGTGACGGGCACAGCCAACGTGACCTGCAACAGAAACAGGGCGGCCATCAGACGGAAAAAATATTTCATACCCATGGCCCTGAACCTGTATTTTTGCAAATTCGCGTCATTCTTCCATCGGGGCGGAAGGATCGCGAAGCGCAATCATGCCGGTGGCGAGAAAGCTCATCACTGCGCGATTTTCCTGATTGAACACGGTGTTGCGCCGCCGGATCAGGCCCATTTCGGGGCGCGAACGGCTGCGGCGCTTTTCCAGCAATTCGGATTCGACGCGCAGCACATCGCCCGGATAGACCGGCGCCATCCAGCGCAATTCATCCACCCCTGCGCCGCCCATGCTGGCCAGCCCTATTTCATGCATCTGATCCACCATCATTCGCATGGTCATTGCGCATGTGTGCCATCCGCTGGCAGCAAGGCGACCGAAATGGCTCTTGGCCGCCGCTTCGTCCGACAGGTGGAAATCGTGTGGATCATAGGCGCGGGCAAAGTCGATGACTTCATCACGCTTGACCTCATACTGGCCGAATTTCTGTGTTTCGCCCAGCACGAGGTCTTCAAAACAGGTCTTGAACGCAGCGCTCATTACACGTTGAATTTGAAGTGGAACACGTCGCCGTCCTTGGTGACATATTCCTTGCCTTCCTGGCGCAGCTTGCCCGCATCGCGGCACGGACCTTCGCCGCCCAGCGAGACGTAATCGTCATAGGCGATGGTTTCAGCGCGGATAAAGCCGCGTTCGAAATCCGAGTGGATCGCGCCTGCCGCCTGCGGGGCCTTGGAACCCTTGGCCACGGTCCATGCGCGCGCTTCCTTCGGGCCGACGGTGAAGAAGGTCAGCAGGCCGAGCAATTCATAGCCAGCACGGATGATGCGGGCCAGACCCGTTTCGGCAAGCCCCAGTTCCGACAGGAATTCGGCGCGTTCTTCCGCGTCCATGCCGACCAGATCGGCCTCGATCGCGGCTGAAACGATGACGGCGGTGGCGCCTTCGGCCTTGGCCTTTTCAAACACTTTGGCCGAAAAAGCATTACCGGTGGCGGCGCTTTCTTCCTCGACATTGCACACGTACAGCACCGGCTTTGCGGTCAACAACTGGGCCTGGGCAAAGACGCGGGCTTCGTCATCATCCTTGGGCTGCGTCAGGCGGGCGGGCTTGCCCTCGCGCAGCAGTTCCAAGGCCTGACCCAGCACCGAGACGAGGATCTTGGCTTCCTTGTCGCCGCTGTTGGCCTTTTTCTGGGCCGCCGAAACGCGCTTTTCCAGACTTTCAAGGTCGGACAGCATCAGTTCGGTTTCCACCGTTTCGGCGTCTGAAATCGGGTCCACGCGGTTGTCGACATGCTGGATGTCGTCATTTTCAAAACAGCGCAGGACGTGGACGATGGCGTCCACTTCGCGAATGTTGCCAAGGAACTGATTGCCCAGACCTTCGCCCTTGGACGCGCCGCGCACGAGGCCGGCGATGTCCACAAACGACAATTGCGTCGGAATGATCTTCTGGCTGCCCGCAATCTCGGCCAGCTTGTCGAGGCGAGGGTCGGGCACGCCCACCTGACCCACATTGGGTTCGATGGTGCAGAAGGGATAGTTGGCCGCCTGCGCCGCCTGCGTTTCGGTCAGCGCATTGAACAGGGTGGACTTGCCCACGTTGGGCAGGCCGACGATCCCGCATTTGAAACCCATTGCTCGATCCTTTTAATCACCTTGCGTCGCGCCCGGTGAAAAGCGCAACCGGCCCATGGCCCGCGCCGACAGGGCGCCTTGTTATGGCAGGGGCGATGGTCCAGCCTTTGGCCGAAATCAAGGGAAAAAGTGGGCGCCGGGATCAGCCTTGGTCTCGGCCGTAGTCTCAGCCGTAGTCTCAGCCGTTTTGGCCCGCCGCGCCTTCGGCCTCGTTGGTTTGGGGCTGCGGGGCGTCGCCTGCCTTGGCCCGACGGCGGCGCCAAGAGGCAAAGGCAAGCCCGGCAACGCCAATGCCCATCAGGCCGAATGTGCCGGGTTCAGGCACATCGGTCGCGCCCGAACCGTGATCGCGGTCGCCAAAATGGAAGCCGTCGAACCAGCCATTGCCAGGCCCGCCCGCGCCGGGGCGTGGGTTGCCATTGGGGCCACCATTAGGGCCGCGCCCGCCGGAGCTGTCGCCACCCGGCCCTTCTCCACCGGGATTACCGATGCCGCCGGGGCCGCCATTGGGGCCGCGCCCGCCCGAGGTTGCGCCGCCATGATCGCCATTGGGCTGCATATTGGGATCACGCGGACCAAAGGGATCGCGCCCGCCCGACGTGGTGCCGCCCGACGTGCTGCCGCCTGTCGAGGTGACCGTGCCGCCCCCGGTGGTGGAAACGGCGCCGCCGCTGGTGGTCGAACTGGTGCTGGTCACGCCGCCGGTGGTGCTGGTGCTGACCAACTGGCTTCCGCCAGAGGTCGAGCCGGTGCCCTGACTCCCGCCGGAGGTAGAACTGGTCGCGCCGGCCGGTTGGCCGTTGGGAGAATTTTGCAGGCCAGATCCGCCCGATCCGCCCGAAGGGTTGCCTGCGCCCCCGACTCCGCGCCCAGTGCCGCCAATGCCATTGCCGCCATTGTTGCGGGCAAATCCATCGCCGCCGCCGTTAAAAGGCGTGCCATCGGCGCGGAAATTGCCGCCGCCCGCAACGCCGCCCGTGGTGCCGATGCCGCGTCCGACGCCCACGGGGCCGCGCGTATTGGTCAGATTGGTTGAACCGGCCGCCGATCCCGTGCCGATGCCTTGCGCGGCTGGACGGCCAAGCGGGGCGGCGGCTCCCTGCGGCGGCGCACCGACGCGGATGGCCATGCCTTTTGCATCCACAACCCGCGCGCCCACCGGCACGCCCAGACCTTCGCCAAGCCCTTTGACACTGCTGGAAACAGTTGCGTTGAAATCCTTGGGGCACGCACAATCCACTTTGCGGGTCCAGCCAAGTATCGCCAGAATGATGCTGCCGACTGTCACGCCGGTCAGCAGCCAGTTCTGCTTTCGCGCGCCTTGCTGGGTTTGTGCCATTTTGCCCCGTCCATTTGACGCGGCAAGGCACGATTGCCCGCCGATTCCGCCAGTCATTGGCGCAGACCTATGACGCAGGAACGGTTGAAGCGCGGTTAATGATAACGGGCGTTCAGCCCAAGCGCATGGCTATGTCGTTCATAAAGCGCACATCATCGCCCTTGGCCAACCATGTTGCCTCGGCGCTGATGGCGCCCAGCATATCGGCCAGATCGTCCATTTCCGACTTGGCGTAATTGCCAAGGACGTGGCCCGTCACGCGATCCTTGTGACCCGGATGGCCTATGCCGATGCGCACGCGGCGATAGTCTGGCCCCATGTGTTGGGCAATCGAGCGCAGGCCATTGTGCCCGGCATGCCCGCCGCCGCGCTTGACCTTGACCTTCATGGGCGCAAGATCGAGTTCGTCGTGAAAGACCGTGAGCGCATCAAGTTCGAGCTTGAAAAAACGCATCGCCTCGGCAACCGAGCGGCCGCTTTCGTTCATGAATGTCGCCGGTTTCAACAGGATCACCCGTTCGGTGCCGATGCGTCCGTCCTGAACCCAGCCCTGAAACTTCTTTTGCACCGGGCCAAAACGATACATGTCCGCGATCACATCACAGGCCATAAAGCCCACATTGTGGCGGTTCATCTTGTATTGGTCGCCCGGATTGCCAAGGCCCACCCACAATTGCATCGTTCAATTTCCTCTGGCGCAAAGAAAAGGCGGGAAAGACGGGCCAATTTCGGCCATCTTTCCCGCCTGTTTCATCGCCGCATCATGCGGCGCCTGTCGCAATTATGCGCGCAGGAAGTCCACGTGCTCGGGACGGTCGCTCACCGGGTGGAAGGCGACGTCCTTGGGCGTGGTCTTGATGGTCTGGCCGTCAACGGTCAGCTCGATCACGCTGTCAAAGAAGGTGCCGGTGTTCAGCTGACGCACCAGTTCCTTCAGTTCAACGTGGATCGCGATGGGTTCGGCATTGCCACCATAGATCACGGCGGGCACGCGGCCTTCACGACGCAGGGTGCGGCTGGCTCCCTTGCCAGTCTTCGCACGCGTCTCGGCCGGCAGGGTCAGGGTATTGCTCATAACACAAGCCTTTCAAAACTTCTGGAACCAAAATACACCCGACACGCCTCCAGGGATGACCATGCCGGGAAGCGGCGGCCCTTAGGGGCAAAATGGCGGAAAAGCAAGCCGCCTATTGAATGCGGGTGACGCGATAGCCCCGCGCCGACAGCATGGCGGGCAGGCCGTCCGGCCCGGCCATATGCGCCGCGCCGACGGCGACGAAGGGGTGAGCGCCTTGGTTCAGGCTTTGCGCGATACGCGTCGCCCATGCGCGATTGCGGCCAGTATAAAGCGCCTCTCGCAAGGTCGGATCGGCCAGAATGCCGCGCTGGGTTTCGTTTGCGATGGTGGCGACATCGCCCTTTTTCCACGCAGAGGCCAAATCGGTTCCCGGTTGATCGTCGGCCAAAGCCTCGTTCAGCAACCGGCGTTGCGCGCTTTCGGGCAGGCGGTCAAAGATCGACAATTGGGCTGCCGCGCCTTCCAGTTCGACAATGCGACGCGGCGGCGCGTTGGTGATGACGGCGCGGTCAATACCTTGGGCCGGATCGCCCTGCGCGCCTTCTCGCGCCAGCATCAGCGCGGCGGCCCATGTTTCGGTGTCGGCAAAATCGCCGGGCGCGCCGTGGGCATCGCTTAATGCTTTGGCCAATTTGTCGCGGTTTTGCGGGGCGATGCGGGTGTCAAGCGGAGGCTGGCCCGGCGTATGGGCCAAGGATTGGAATGCGCGCGCCGTGGCGGCATCGTCATTCAGGGCGGCGATTTCAACGATGACCGTGTCGGCCTGATCCCATGCCTGCGCCACCGCGCCCTCGCGCCAAGCTGCGGCGCGGGGCAGGGCGTGGATGGTCCCGAACAGCCAGCCCTTCTGCCCGCCCGCCCCTTCGACCTGCCACAGGGCAGGGTGGACCGTTTCGGGGCGGTGGAGGCCATACCATACCGCGCCGCCCGCCAGTGAAAGAGCGGCAAGAGCGGCCCAGGCGCGCTTCATTACTGAACCCGCGTGGCGGTGATGCCCTGCTTGGCCAATTGTTCCTGAACGCTGCCGCGCCCGGCCAGATGGCCTGCGCCCACCGCGATGAACACCTTGCCCGGTTTGGTCAGGCGCTGTTTGATCCATGCGGCCCAATTACGGTTGCGGCCAATCAGCAGCGCTTCGGACAATTTGGGGTCGCTCTGATCTGCATTGATCAGCTTGGCCAGACGCGGCGCATCACCGGTTTTCCACGCGGCGATCATGGCGCCCAATTCGGTGGTGATCTTGGATGAATTGACCGCCACCTCGCGCAGGTAATTGCGTTGAGAGGCAACCGGCAGCGAATCGAACAGGCCGAGCTGGTATTCCGGCGTTTCAAGCGCGGTATGTTCCATCTTGCGTTCATCGGCCAGTTTGACGAGGCGGGAATCGACACCGTTGGCCGGGTCAAAGCCTGACTTCATCAATGGCAGCGTCGAGAGAGCCACGGCGGCATACCAAGGGCGAAAACTGTCGAACATGGCGGGCGACAGGCCATTGGCGGCGAGCGCCTTTTCCACCGCCTTGCGGGTGCTGCGGCTCAGCGTTGCGCGCAGGTTCTGGCCTTGGGGCAGCATGGCCGTATTCATCACGATGCCGCGCATTTCCTCCGGTTTCTTCTCGATAATTTCGGTGACCAGCGAGGTCGAACCGCCAAAAGCCTGCGCCACGGCGCCGTCGAACCAGTCAATATCGGCCGGCAGGGCATGAACCGTCCCGAACAGATAGATCGTCGTCTCGCCACTCTGTAATTTCCACAGGGCCGGGCGAGCCAGCTTGGGGGCGGCCACCTGCTGACTGGCCACCGGTTTGGGGTGGTGCTGGACATTGGCGGCGGCAGAGGCGGGCGCGACGCTTGCCAGCGTTGCAGCAAAAAGCGCCCAGACGAAGGCCAGAGCGCGAACGAGACGGGGGAAGGTCAGCTTCGACATAGGGCCCCCTATAGTGATCCTGCGCAATGTGTCGATTATAAGGAAGGGTTAGCGAGAAGTAAATTTGCGCGGAAAACGGCCTTTGCTTGACCCAAACCGGCCCCTGATCCCCATTGACCCATGCAAATCGTTACGCCAAAGGCTGCGCCATGAGTGAAACAGCACGCGAGACAGCACCCGTGGCCAAAAAGCCGCTGAGCTTTCAGGACATGATCCTCACCCTCCATGATTTCTGGAGCAAGCAGGGTTGTGCGATCCTTCAGCCCTATGACATGCGCATGGGTGCGGGTACGTTTCACCCCGCAACGACGCTGCGCGCGCTGGGCCCCGAACCGTGGAAGGCCGCCTATGTGCAGCCCAGCCGCCGTCCGACCGATGGCCGCTATGGCGAAAATCCGAACCGGTTGCAGCACTATTACCAGTATCAGGTGATCCTCAAGCCAAGCCCTGAGAATTTGCAGGAGCTTTATCTGCAATCTTTGGCCGCGATTGGCGTCGATCCGCTGGCCCATGACATCCGCTTTGTCGAAGATGACTGGGAAAGCCCGACGTTGGGCGCATGGGGGCTGGGCTGGGAGGTCTGGTGCGACGGGATGGAGGTGACGCAATTCACCTATTTCCAGCAGGTCGGCGGGTTTGACTGCAAGCCGGTTGCGGGCGAGCTGACTTATGGGTTGGAGCGCCTTGCCATGTATATTCAGGGCGTGGACTGGGTTTATGACCTGCGTTTTAATGACGCGGGCCTGACCTATGGCGATGTGTTCCTGAAGAATGAGCAGGAAATGTCGAAGTACAATTTCGAGGTGGCCGACACCGAGCAATTGTTCAAAGGCTTTGCCCATGCCGAGGCCGAGGCCAAGCGCTGCATCGAGGCGAAGATTCCGCTGGCGGCGTATGACCAAGCCATCGAGGCGTCGCATCTGTTCAACCTGTTGCAGGCACGCGGCGTGATTTCGGTACAGGAGCGCGCCAGCTATATCGGCCGAGTGCGCGATCTGGCCAAGGGCGCGTGCGAAGCGTGGATCGAGAAGAACGAGGCCGAATGGGCCGTGAAATTTCCGGGGTGGACGAAATGAGCGATTTCCTTCTTGAACTGCGCAGCGAGGAAATCCCCGCGCGGATGCAGGCGGGCGCTCGCGCTGAACTGGAAAAGCTGTTTCGCGGGGCCATGGCAGCGGCGGGCGTTGCGGTTGGCGAATTGGTCGTGTGGTCGACGCCGCGCCGCCTTGCGCTGATCGCGCGCGGATTGCCGGTGGCGACGCAGGCCGTGCGCGAGGAAGTGAAGGGGCCGAAAGCCTCGGCGCCGGAACAGGCGCTGGCGGGCTTTCTGCGCAAGACCGGATTGACGCGTGAACAGTTGGAGGAGCGCGACGGCGTGCTTTTCGCTGTGACCGAAAAGCCGGGCCGGGCGACCGCCGACGTTCTGGCCGAAGCGATCCCCGCCATTGTGCGCGGGTTCAGTTGGCCCAAATCGCAGCGCTGGGGCGCGGCTTCGCTGTCCACCGAGTCCTTGCGCTGGGTGCGTCCGTTGCAGGGCATTGTCGCGCTGCTCGACGGCGCGGTGGTGGAATGTGAGGTTGGCGGGATCACTTCGGGCCGCGAGACGGTGGGGCATCGTTTCCATTCGTCGGGCGCGGTGACGGTGGCGGACGCCGATACCTATGCCGATGTGCTGCGCGCCGCGCAGGTTCTGGTCAACCATAACGAGCGTCAGGACATCATCCGCGCCAAGGCGAAGGAGGCGGCTTCGGCGGCTGGCCTGACGCTGGTTGAGGATGAAGGGCTGGTGATCGAGAACGCGGGTCTCACCGAATGGCCGCAGCCTTTGCTGGGCCGGTTTGACGAGGCGTTCCTTGAAGTTCCGCCCGAAGTCATCCAGTTGACCGCGCGCGTGAACCAGAAGTATTTCGTCTGCGAAGACGCGGCGGGCAAGCTGGCCAATGCTTTTGTCTGCACCGCCAACATCGACGCCACGGACGGCGGCGCGGGCATCATCGACGGCAACCGCAAGGTGCTGGCCGCGCGTTTGAGCGATGCGCGCTTCTTCTGGCAGCAGGACCTGAAAACCTCGCTGGCCGAGCAGGCCAAGAAGTTGTCGCGGATTACCTTCCATGAGAAGCTGGGCACGGTGGCACAACGTCAGGAACGCTTTGTTGCTCTGTCGGGCGATTTCCAAGGTGCCTTGGCCGATAGTGTTGAAAGCGCGCGTGCAGCTGCTGCTATTCTCAAGGCCGATCTCGTTACGGAGATGGTTGGCGAGTTTCCTGAATTGCAGGGGCTGATGGGCGGCTATTACGCTGCGGCTGAAGGATTGGCGACGCCCGTCGTTGCGGCCGTCCGCGACCACTATAAGCCTGCAGGGCAGTCGGATGAATTGCCGACGGAGGGCGCGGCGATCCTGACTGCATTGATTGACAAGGTGGACGCGTTGGTCGGCTTCTTTGGGGCTGATCTTAAGCCAACGGGGTCGAAGGATCCGTTTGCCTTACGTCGTGCTGCGCTGGGTGTAATCCGCTTGATCACGGAAAACGGCCTGCGCCTGAATCTGGTCAGGCTGTTTGACGCCGCTGCCCAACTTTATCGCAATCAGGGCGTCGAAGTTTCTAACGCTTCGGCTGACCTACTCACCTTCTTCGCCGACCGCCTCAAGGTCCAGCAGAAGGAAGCGGGCGTCCGCCACGATCTGATCGACGCGGTGTTTGCGCTTGGCCAAGAATCGGGGAAGGCTGAGGACGACCTCGTCCGCCTGCTCGCCCGCGTTCATGCGTTGCAGGCTTTTGTGCAGACCGACGACGGCAAGAACCTGCTCGCCGGTTACAAGCGCGCGGCCAATATCCTCAAGGCTGAGGAGAAGAAGGGCTGGGACGCCGATGTCACCAATCCTGCGCCGGAACCCGCCGAAGCGGCGCTGATCGCCGCGCTGGCCGATGCGACGCCCAAGGCCGAAGCGGCGGTGGCGGCCGAGGACTTTACCGGTGCGATGGCGGCTCTGGCCACTCTGCGGTCAGCGGTTGATGATTTCTTTAATGTCGTCACCGTAAATGCCGAAGATCCCGCGATCCGGTCCGCGCGCCTAGGTCTTTTGTCGCAATTGCGTGCTGCAACGCACAAAGTGGCTGACTTCTCACGGATCGAAGGCTAGGGGCAGGGAAACTACAAAGGCCGATTCGTTCTGGGAGGCTTGGTCTAATCATGTCTGCATACGTATTCTATTTCGGCGGTGGCGCCAATTCGTCCGAATCGCGCAGCCGCGACAAGACAATCGCAGGCGGCAAGGGCGCCAATCTGGCCGAGATGGCGGGCATCGGCCTGCCGGTGCCGCCGGGCTTCACGATCAGCACCGAAGTGTGCGCCCTCTATAACGCCAATGGCAAAAGCTTTGACGGCGATCTGCGCGCCGGCGTTGCCGCAGGCGTGGCGCATGTTGAAGGCTCCACGGGCCGCAAGTTTGGTGATACGGCCAATCCGCTGCTGGTTTCGGTGCGTTCGGGCGCGCGGGTTTCGATGCCGGGCATGATGGACACGGTGCTCAACCTTGGCCTGAATGACGAAACGGTTCTGGGTTTGGCGCAGGGTTCGGGCAACCCGCGTTTCGCATGGGATTCCTATCGCCGTTTCATCCAGATGTATTCCGACGTGGTGCTGGGCATTGACCATCACCTGTTCGAGGATGCCTTGGAAATCGTCAAGGAAGACAATGGTTTCTACGCCGACGTTGAACTGGAAGCCGAGCATTGGCAGGCTCTGGTCGGTGAATACAAGGCCATCGTCGAAAAGGCACTGGGCCGTCCGTTCCCGCAGGATGTGCATGAACAGCTCTGGGGCGCGATTGGCGCGGTGTTCGACAGCTGGGAAAGCGAACGCGCCAAGGTCTATCGCCGTTTGAACGACATTCCGGGCGATTGGGGCACGGCGGTCAATGTTCAGGCGATGGTTTTCGGCAATATGGGCGACACCAGCGCCACCGGCGTTGCCTTTACCCGCGACCCTTCGACCGGCGAAAAGGCCTATTACGGCGAATGGCTGGTCAATGCGCAGGGTGAAGACGTTGTCGCGGGCATCCGCACGCCGCAATATCTGACCAAATTTTCGCGTGAACGCGCCGGGGCCAAGCCGCTTTCGATGGAAGAGGCGATGCCCGAGGCCTACACCGAACTGGCCGCTGTCTTTGAACTGCTGGAAAAGCACTACAAGGACATGCAGGACATCGAGTTCACGGTGGAACGCAACAAGCTGTGGATGCTGCAAACGCGAAGCGGCAAGCGCACGGCCAAGGCGGCGCTGAAAATGGCGGTCGATATGGTGGGCGAAGGCCTGATCGACGAAGCCACCGCTATCAAGCGCGTCGATCCGATGGCGCTGGATCAACTGCTGCACCCCACGCTGGACCCCAAGGCGGCGCGTGATTATCTGGGCAAGGGGCTTCCTGCCTCGCCGGGCGCGGCATCGGGTGCGATCGTGCTGGACGCCGAAACGGCGCAGGCTCGCGCCGAGCGCGGCGACAGCGTCATCCTCGTGCGCGTCGAAACCAGCCCCGAAGACATCCACGGCATGCATGCGGCCAAGGGCATCCTGACCGCACGCGGCGGCATGACCAGCCACGCGGCCGTTGTGGCGCGCGGCATGGGCCGCCCCTGCGTCTCGGGCGCCAGCGCGGTCAGCATCGACATGAACAGCCGCACCTTGAAGATCGGCACGCGCGATCTGAAGGAAGGCGACATCATCACGCTGGACGGCGCGACGGGGGACATCATGGCGGGCGCTGTGCCGACCATTGAACCCGAATTGGTGGGCGATTTCGGCACGCTGATGGTCTGGGCCGACAAGCATCGCCGCATGAAGGTGCGCACCAATGCCGAGACGCCCGAGGATTGCCGCACCGCGCGCAGCTTTGGCGCCGAAGGCATCGGCCTGTGCCGCACCGAGCATATGTTCTTTGACGCGGGCCGCATTTCGGCCGTGCGCCAGATGATCCTTGCGGAGGACGAGGACGGTCGCCGGGCCGCTCTGGCCAAGCTGCTGCCTGAACAGCGCGCCGATTTTCAGGCGATCTTCGAGATCATGGCTGGCCTGCCCGTCACGATCCGCCTGCTCGATCCGCCGCTGCATGAATTCCTGCCGCATAGCGATGCGGAATTTGCCGAGCTTTCCGAAGCCATCGGCATTGGCGTGGAAACGTTGAAGCGCCGCGCGGGTGAATTGCATGAATTCAACCCGATGCTGGGCCATCGCGGGTGCCGTCTGGGGATCACCTTCCCGGAAATCTATGAGATGCAGGCGCGCGCGATCTTTGAGGCTGCCGTCGATGTGGCGCTGGCGTCCGGCGAGGCGGTTGTTCCCGAAGTGATGATTCCGCTGGTGGCGACCAAGAAGGAACTCTCGATCCTCAAGGCGCTGGTGGACCGCACCGCTGCGCAGGTCTTTGCCGAAAAGGGCAAGGTGCTCGATTATCTGGTCGGCACGATGATCGAATTGCCGCGCGCGGCGCTGATGGCGGGCGAGATTGCCGAAGAAGCCAAGTTCTTCTCCTTCGGCACCAACGACCTGACGCAGACCACGCTGGGCGTGTCGCGCGATGACGCCGCCCGCTTCCTCTCGGCCTATGTCGAGCAGGGCATCTATGCGCGCGATCCTTTCGTCAGCCTCGATGTGGAAGGCGTGGGTCAGTTGGTCGAATTGGCCGCTGAGCGGGGCCGTAAGACCCTGCCGGGCATCAAGCTGGGCATTTGTGGTGAGCATGGCGGCGATCCGGCCTCCATCGCTTTCTGCGAAAAGACCGGGCTGGATTATGTCTCGGCTTCGCCCTTCCGCGTGCCGATTGCCCGGTTGGCGGCTGCGCAGGCGGCTTTGGGGTAAGGCATGCTTTATGCCTCCGGCGGGCCAAGGGACTTGTCCCTTGGCAATCGCGTTCATGGGGGCATGCCTGTTCTGAGGCGTTGAATGAATAAAAGCCTGCGGCGTCAAGGTAAGAGCGCCGCAGGCTTTTTATTTGGTTCGGGTGCGTGCGATATCCGACGCCGAACCCGTGGCCCAACCTCGACAGTCATGGGAGCGCGAGGGACGAGTCCCTCGCATCAATCCCTGCTTACTTCCGCCAACCACTCAACGTCAGAATTTCAAAACTTTCGGTCACGCGCCCATCCACGGCCTGATCGGCAAAGGCCAGCATGGCGCGTGCATAGCCGGCCTCTCCTACCGCCGGCCCGGCCTCGTTCAGCACGCAGCCAAGGGCCTGAGCCCGCACATCGGCGACAAGGCTGGCCAGCGAGCGGAAATTGACCTTGATGCTGCGCCCGTCGCTGACCGGATCGGCATAACCGGCGCGTTGCAGCAATTGCGCCCCGGCGCGAACATCGACCATCGGGTGAACGCGCGCGGCAGGGCGGTCGCCATCGGCGGCCAGCATGATAGCGCGAAGAGCGGGCAGCGATCCGGCGCCCACGAAACTGGCGATCATCACCCCCCCCGGATTAAGCGCCTGACGCATATGGATTAGCGCGCCTGGCAGGTCATTGACCGTATCGAGCGTGCCGAGCGAGGCGATAAGATCGAAACCGCGCAACAAATAGGGCTGCTCTTCGTCAATCGTGATAGCGCCGTGCAATCCGGCAGGGTCCGCCTGCGTAACCTCAACCCCTTGCGCGCGCAGATTCGCGGCAAGCATCCCGGTCCAGTCACCAATGACCAGCGCCGTTTTCAACTCAGCCTTCACAAAGGCGAGTCGCTCGATCACATCTTCCACCATATCTTCAAGCAGATAGCGTGCAGCATTGGGGTGGTTTTGCAAAACCATGGCCCGACGGCGGGCGGCAAGGCGGCGGTGCTGGGCAAAAATGCGGGGAGGTTGACTCATAAGCCTGCCTCCTGCCTTGGGTCGCGGCGTGCTGCAAGGCTCTTCGTGCTTGCCTGCGCCAAACAGCCTATTACACTTTGGTCTATGCGCCGCCTCGCCCCCGTCCTTGACCTGTTGTTCCCGCCCCGTTGCCCGATGTGCGGCGAAGGGGTGAGTGAGCAAGGCGGCCTGTGCGGTGCCTGTTGGTCGGGCCTGGCCATACCGGGCGATCCGTCCTGCGGCCTGTGCCAACGTCCGCTTTCCAGCGAGGCGGCGTCGCATGACGAGGATGACCTGCGGTGCCACCAATGTGCAGGTGAGGCTCCGCGCCATCACGGGGTTGCGGCGGCGACCTTGTACAATGATACGTCGCGCGATTTGGTCATGGCGCTCAAATATGGACGGCGGGTGGCTTTGGCCGGGATGATGGGGCGTTTGATGGCGTCTCGGCTTAAATATCTGGCCCATATGGGTGTCGGGCCGGGGTGGCTGGTGGTGCCGGTGCCGCTGCACCGTTGGCGTTTGTGGGGCAGGGGCTTTAACCAATCGGCGCTGTTGGCGCAGGAGATCGCCCGAAACACCGGCGCGCGGCCCTTGGTTGATGGGCTGATCCGGCGGCGCAAGACGCCGATGCTGGGCGGGCTTGGTCCGGATGAGCGGGCAAGGGTTCTTGATGGCGCGATCGACGTGCATCGCGGACGCCGCCATGCGTTCAACGGGGCCAAGATCGTGCTGACCGATGACGTGTTGACCAGTGGCGCGACCACCAATGCCTGTATCGCCGCGTTGGAACAGGCGGGTGCTTCACGCGTGGTCATTGCCTGTTTCGCCCGGGTTCACGGCGAATCGTTACCGTAATCCGGGGCCGTAACGATGGGCAAAAGAAAACGCCCGGAGATTTGGCCTCCGGGCGTTCACGTGACGAAACTCTTGGGCGACGCTTTTCAGCGCGATTGGCAGGCCCCCCCTGTTGGGCCACCACACCCGAACCCTCATTTCTCTACCGCGCAACACCCTTTCGGCGCTGGCTGGCAATTCCCTGAACCGTGGCGCTTTCCGCTGCCTGGTCAAATACGATCTCCCTCAAGACCGTGAAGGTTTTGTTTCACTTTTTCGGACCAAAGATAAAGAGGCGATGCTGCGGAGTGTGGATTTTGCTCCGCAATTGTGGTTATCGCGCAACAGCACCGCGTCCGGCAGAGGGCTGGCACGCCTTGAACCGAAAGTTTGATCGATGTCCTCGGCCAATTCCGCCGCCAATCCCGACCGTGAAACGGGTTCGGTTTTCATGCCGCGCTTTGATGCGCAGGGCCTGATGATCGGCATCGCCGTTGATTCGGAAAGCCGCGAGATCCTGATGGTGGCTTTCATGGATGCCGAGGCGCTGGAAAAGACGCGGGAAACGGGGCTGGCCCATTTCCATTCGCGTTCGCGCGGCAAATTGTGGCTGAAGGGCGAAACTTCGGGTCACTTCCTGCGGGTTCAGGAAATGCGCGTCGATTGCGATCAGGACGCGCTGGTCATGCTGTGCAAGCCCGAAGGTCCGGCGTGCCACACGGGTGCCCCCAGCTGCTTCTATCGCAAGCTTGACGGGGACACCCTGACGCGGATCGATTAAGCGAAGATCTCGTCAAAGAAGCTGAGCATGGCGGCCCAGCTCTGGCGGTCGGCGCTGGTGTTATAGCCAAGGAAGTCCTTGCCGCGTGCGTCGCTTTCCGGGTCGGTAAAGCCGTGGCGCACGTTGGCATAGGCGTGGAAGTGCCAATTGGCGCCCGCCGTGTCCAATTCCTGCCAAAGGCCGATGACCGCATCGCGCGGGGCCAGCGGATCGGCGTCACCATGCAGCACCAGAATTCGGGCCTTGACCGCGCCGGGCTGGGCGGGCTTTTCGGTGGCGAACACACCGTGGAAGCTGACGGCGGCGGCAATGTCGGCCCCGTCGCGTGCCAATTCGAGCGCGGCCTGTCCGCCCATGCAATAGCCGATCACAGCGATCTTCAATCCATCAACACCGGGCACCGCGCGCAAGGCCGTCAGAGCGGCGCGCAGGCGGGCGCGATATTGCTCCCAATCGCCGCGCAGTTCTGCGGCCATCGGGAAAGACGCTTCAAAACTGGCCACCGGGGCGCCGTAAAAGTCGCCGATGAGCGCGATGTAGCCCTGTTCGGCCAGAGCGGTGGCGCGCACTTCGATGGCGGGGCCGACATTGGCAATCGTCGGCCAGATCAGCACAGCGCCACGCGGCGTACCGGCCGGACGGGCCAGCCATCCGGTCAGCGCGACATCGCCATCCTGATAGGAAACGCTTTCGAGTTTCGGGGTTTGGGGCATGATCAATTGTCCTGTTTGGGGGTAAAGCGATTTGCCTTGCGGATTTGCGGGAACAGCACGGCCCAGAGCAGCGTCACCACCACCGCGCCAATCCCGCCGAACAGCACAGCCCCCTGTGCGCCGAACAGCAACGAGGCCAGACCCGATTCCATTTCGCCCAATTCATTGGACGCGCCGATGGCCAGACCCGAAATAGCCGACACGCGTCCGCGCATTTCATTGGGCGTGTGCAACTGGACCAGCGTACCGCGCACGAACATGCTGACCATATCCGCCCCGCCCAGCACCGCCAGCATGGCCAGCGAGAGCAGGTAATTGGTCGAAACCGCAAAGACCGCCGTTGCCGCGCCAAACAGCGCCACCGAACCCAGCATGGTCACACCCACGCGCCGTTCCAGCGGTTTGATCGATAACAGAATGCCCAGCACCGCCGCGCCCGCCGCCGGGGCTGCGCGCATCTGGCCCAGACCTTCGGGGCCGACATGCAGGATGTCGCGCGCATAGACCGGCAACAACGCCGTCGCCCCGCCCAGCAAAACCGCAAACAGATCGAGCGTAATGCAGCCCAGCAGAAACGGATTGCCGCGCACGAAAGTCAGCCCTTCCATGGCCATGCGCAGGGGGTGAACATCCCGATTGGCCGCATGGGCGGGCAAGGGGCGGATCGTCAGTAGCGCCAGCGCCGAAACGCTAAGCAGGACCGAGGCGATCCAGTAAAACAGCGAAGGGTGCCAGGCGAACAGCATGCCCGCCACCGCAGGCCCCGCAATCGTGCCCGATTGCATCGCCATGGAATTCATCGCGATGGCGCGGGGCAAGAGGTTTGGCGGCACGATCATCGGCGCAATTGCGCCCACCGATGGCCCTATGAAAACGCGCGCCGTGCCATTGGCCGCGCCCAATATCAGCACCAGCGGCAGCGACAGCCACCCCTGCCACGTGGCAACAGCCATGATCAGTGCCATGGTCATATCGACGCAAATCGCCATGGCGCCGACTTTTCGCCGGTCAAACCTGTCGGCGACGACGCCGGAAATCGGCGTCAGCAAAAACATCGGCACGAATTGCACAAAACCCAGCACGCCCAGCATAAAGGAGGCCTGCGTAATGCTCATCCCATAGGATTGGCGGGCCAGATCATAGAGTTGATAGCCAATAATGACCACCATGCCCGATCCGGACAGCCATGAGAGAAAGCGCGCGCTCCAAAATCGGCGATAGTCGGCGATTTGCAACGGGTTGGTGGGTTGGGGGGCTTGCTCGTTCACGCCCGCCGATTTGGCAGGTGCAGAGGCGATTGCCAAGACATCAACGCTTGGGGAACGAAAAATCTCGCTTTCGTTCCCCCTTGCGCAGGGCGTATCTTATTTGCGCAGGCGCGGATTGGGTTGCAGCGCCGCGATCATATTGGTGAAATCATCCTGACGAATGATGCGTTCGAATTGGAAACCGGCGCGATCCTCCGTTGCCCAGATCAAATGCGCCTCGATCCGGCCGACGACGGGCAAACGGATGGTTACTCTTTCGCCACGTCCCAGCTCGACCTTGTTGCCGACCATGAAGCCGTGGATCGAGATATTGGCGATATCGAGCATGATGTCGCCCAACCGCCTGTGTTCTGCTGCTACCCGGAAATTGACCGGATGGCGCGCCGCGCGGCGCAGCTCGGTAACCGATAGCTGTGCGCCTGATGCCATTGTGTCAGTCTCCTGCCTTGAGGGGGTAAGGGCAGGTTATAAGCCGCAAATGGCGAAAAAATGGTAAATATGGCAATTTGGTGCCGGTTGGGGCGGCAAGGCCTTGCCGCCCCTCGATGATGTCATTGGGCCTTGAGAATGCCGTGCTTTTTCTTGCCGGATGACAGGCGGATTTCGCCGCTATCAAGGCTAATGGCATGATTTTCATCGCTAATGGCCGCGCCGTCCAGCTTGGCGCCGCCGCCCGCGATCAGGCGCTTGGCCTCGCCTCGGCTTGCCGCAAAACCAATTCCGACCAACGCATCGATGATCGTGCAGCCACCGGCGGGCACATGCCAAACTGGAAGGTCCGCGCCCAGACCGCCCCCGGCAAAGGTTGCGCTGGCGGTGGCTTCGGCGGCCTTGGCTGCTTCCTCACCGCGGACCAGCTTGGTCACTTCATTGGCCAGAACGACCTTGGCGGCGTTGATCTCGCTGCCCTGCAGGGCCTCGAGCCGGACAATCTCGTCCAGCGGAACATCGGTAAAGATGCGAAGGAAACGGCCCACATCGCGGTCATCGGTGTTGCGCCAGAACTGCCAGAAGTCATAATGCGGCAGCAGCTCTTCATTCAGCCACACCGCGCCATTGACGCTCTTGCCCATCTTGGCCCCGTCGGCCGTGGTCAGCAGCGGCGTGGTCAGACCGAAAAGTTCGATCCCGTTCATCCGGCGCGTCAATTCGATGCCGTTGACGATATTGCCCCATTGGTCTGACCCGCCCAACTGCAACCGGCAGCCATGGCGCAGCGCCAGTTCGCGGAAGTCATAGGCCTGAAGGATCATGTAGTTGAATTCAAGGAAGGTCAGCGGCTGTTCGCGATCGAGCCGCAGTTTCACCGAATCAAAGGTCAGCATGCGATTGACCGTGAAATGCGGGCCGACATTGCGCAGCAGGTCGATATAGCCCAACTGATCCAGCCAGTCGGCATTGTTGACCATTTGCGCGCCGGTGGCGCTGTCGTCAAAGCGCAGCAGGCGGTGGAACACCTTGGCGATGCCCGCGATGTTCGAGGCGATGGTTTCCTCAGTCAGCAGCTTGCGCGATTCGTCTTTGCCGCTGGGGTCGCCCACCTTGGTCGTGCCGCCGCCCATCAGCGCGATGGGCTTATGCCCGGCCTGTTGCAGGCGGCGCAGCAGCATGACAGAGGCCAGATTGCCGACATGCAGCGAGGAGGCCGTCGCGTCATAGCCATTATACGCCACTACCACGTCTTTTTGGGCAAGGGCATCGAGCCCTTGGGCATCGGTCAATTGGTGGATATGGCCGCGTTCGGACAGCAGGCGCAGCAGGTCGGACTTGTATTCGGTCATGATTGCCTCTTGATTGAACGCGCCGCCTAGCATGGAGAATTGGATTTGGGAACTTTCTCGCTGATCTGTCATCCGCAAACGCCCGCCGTGGGGGTGAAATCCGTCAGCGTGGATTGGGAAGCGCGCGGGGAGTGGCTGGTGCTGACCTATCGGGTTGGCGGGGCGGGGGGGCTGGTGCTGCCCGCGCCCGCGGCGCCGGATCGTCATGACGACCTTTGGAAGGCGACCTGCTTTGAACTCTTTGTGGGATTGGTGGACAGCACTTATCGCGAGTTCAACTTCTCGCCCTCATCGCGCTGGGCCGCCTATGGTTTTGCCGATTATCGCGAGGGCGGGCGTGATGCCGATATGCCCATCGCCCCGATGATCGCCGTGACCCGGACGAGCGATGTGGCGGTTTGCGAAGTCCGCCTTGCCCGCGCCATTCTGGACGGGGCCGATTGCGCGGGGCTGACGGCGGTGATCGAGGAAACGGGCGGTCACAAATCCTATTGGGCGCTTGCCCATGGGCCGGGGCGGCCCGATTTTCACAAGCGCTCTTGCTTCACGCTCCAGCTTGCGGCAGCGGAGGCACCATGACTGTTCACTTCGGCCTTGATCGCCTGCTCGCTGATCCCTCGCTTCGTGCGCCTCTGGCGGGACGCCGTGTTTCTTTGGTCGCGCATCCTGCGTCGCTGACCGCTGGCCTCACGCATAGTCTGGACGCGCTGGCGGCATGTCCCGACATCAAACTGACCAGCGCCTTTGGCCCCCAGCACGGGCTGAAGGGCGACAAACAGGACAATATGGTCGAGACCGAGGACGAGTTCGACCCCACGCTCGGCATTCCGGTGTTCAGCCTTTATGGTCAGGTGCGCCGCCCGACCCCGGCGATGATGTATACGGCGGACGTGTTCCTGTTCGACCTTCAGGATCTTGGTTGCCGGATCTACACTTTCGTCACCACGTTGCTCTATCTGTTGGAGGCGGCATCGGGCACGGGCAAATCGGTCTGGGTGCTGGACCGGCCCAATCCGGCGGGACGGCCCATCGAAGGGCTGACGCTGATCCCCGGACAAGAGAGTTTTGTCGGCGCGGGGCCGATGCCGATGCGCCACGGCCTGACGCTGGGCGAGATGGGGCGCTGGTTTATCGACCATTACAAGCTGGACGTCGATTACCGCGTCATCACCATGGCTGGCTGGCTGCCTGATGCGCCTGCTCGTGCTGGTTTGGCCGGTTTCGGCTGGCCCGAGGAACGCCTCTGGATCAACCCCAGCCCGAATGCGGCCAGCCTGAACATGGCCCGGGCCTATGCCGGGACGGTGATGCTGGAGGGCACCAACCTGTCCGAGGGGCGCGGGACGACGCGGCCTCTGGAGGTCTTGTTCGGCGCGCCCGATGTGGATGCCAAGGCTGTTCTGGCCGAAATGCAGGCCTTTGCGCCCCAATGGATGACCGGCTGCGCTCTTCGCGAATGCTGGTTTACGCCTACGTTCCACAAGCATGTCGGCCAATTGTGCAGCGCCTTGATGATCCATGCCGAAGGCGGGTTCTATGACCACGCCCATTTCCGCCCATGGCGATTGCAGGCACTGGCCTTCAAGGCGATCCGGCGGCTTTATCCCGATTATCCGCTGTGGCGCGATTTCCCCTATGAGTATGAGCTGACCCGCCTTGCCATTGATGTGATCAACGGCGGGCCGGGTTTGCGCGAATGGGTGGATGATGCCGGGTCATGCGCGGGCGATCTCGATGCGATCACCACGCCCGATGAATTGCGCTGGGCAGAGGAAATCGCTCCCTATCTGCTTTACTGATCCGTGGGTGGCGCGGCGCGATGCAGCCGCGCCACCAGCACGGTCAGCCGATCATCGGGATAGTGGCTGAAGCGGAAATCAAAGATGCGCTAGACGCGGGCGATATAGCTGCCCACCGCGGCATACATGAAGCCGGAAAACAAAGGTACATTGCCGATCCGCAGAAAGCCCGCCTCGGGATAGACCCATGACCCTTGCGCGGTTTTGAACAGCTCCATCACCGTACCGACGATGTCAAAGGCGGCGATCACCCACGCCTCCTCGCGGCTTTCCAGCCGCAACGCCAGCATCGCCACCTGTATCCCCAGCGCGGCCAATGTCAGCATGTCATAGCGTGCCAGCGCCGCATGCGCCGGATAGAACAGATGGGTGAGCAAAAGCAGGGCCAGCAACAGCCCGCCAAACAGGCAGGCCCAGCCTTGCTTGAACCCAAAGAGCAGGAATTCATAGACCCACGTGCGCCATCCGGGGCGCGGGGCAAATGCTTCGATGCGCGTGCGGATGGCGGCGAAACGGCTGGGGCCGATAGGCTGAATCTGCCGGGTATTTTTCCCACCACTTGTATGCAACACTGACATTCCTTAAGGTCGGCGCAAAGCACAAGAGGATGCCCATACGATGCTCAAACTCTATTCTTTCGGCCCCGCCGCCAATTCGATGAAGCCGCTGCTCACCCTTTATGAAAAGGGCACGCCTTTTGAAGGTCACCGCCTGAACCCGGCCATCTTTGAACATCATCAGGAATGGTTCAAGGCCATCAATCCGCGTGGTCAGGTGCCCGCTCTGGTCGATGGCGACAAGGTGATTACCGAAAGCACGGTGATCTGCGAATATCTGGAGGATGAACATCCCGGTGAGGTAAAGCTGCGCCCCGCCGATTCCTATGGCCGCGCGCAAATGCGGATCTGGACGAAATGGGTCGATGAATATTTCTGCTGGTGCGTTTCGACCATCGGTTGGCACCGCTATGTCGGCAATATGGTCAAGAGCATGAGCGATGAGGCCTTTGAGGAAAAGGTCAAGGCCATCCCCGTCTTTGAACAGCAGGTCAAATGGCGCCGCGCGCGCGAAGGCTTCCCGCAGGATCTGCTCGACGAGGAAATGCGCAAGATCGCCTTTTCGGTCACGCGCCTCAATGACCATCTGGCCGATAATGAATGGCTGGCCGGGGGCATGTTTACGCTGGCTGATATTTGTAATTTCGCCATCGCCAATGGCATGAATTACAGCTTCCCCGAACTGGTCAATCCCAATGACGCGCCGCATCTCTCGCGCTGGATCGCCCAGATCAACGCCCGCCCGGCGGTGCAAAAAATGTTTGCCGAAGTCCCGATGGAAAAGCTGCGCCCGCAGGATTGATACCCACGGGCGCCGCTTGCTTCAGGCTGGCGGCGACGCTTCAGGCCGGCGGCGCCTTGGGGAATTGCGGCAGGGCCGGGTCCATCACCGCCCATGACGGCGCGCTGGCCGTCCAGATGATGCCGGTGGGCTTGGCAATTTCGGGATTGTCCAGTGCCCCGGCGCGGATGCGATAGGCCACCGGCGGATCGAGCAGCGGCCGCGAGAACACATGGCTGCCGCAGGTGGTGCAAAAGGCGCGCTCGACCGTGTTGCCGCTGTCGGCCACCTTGTGGTGCAGCGTTATTGGCCCCGTCACCGTCACATTTTCGGGCGCGAACAGCGCGTTGACCGTCGCCGATCCACTGGCCAGCCTTTGACAGTCATGGCACCAGCACATGCGTGCGGCGATGGGGTCGCCCTCCAGTTCCAGCTTCACCGCGCCGCACAGGCATTGTCCTGTATGCGTCATCTCAATTCTCCTTGGCAATCCAACGGGCCGTGGCCCAGCGCCGCAAGGGGTCATCCCAAAGCCGCAGCGCCGCCCAACCCAATGCAATCGATCCGGCATAAAGCACCGGCGCCCAGATCATCAGATCATGCGGACGCGGATCAAGTGCCAAATCCCAGTACCAATAGATGAAGGGATAATGGATAATATACAATGGGTAAGACAGGCGGCCCAGCGCCTTGGCGATCTTGCGCGTCCCCGCGCTCATGCGCGAATGCGCGCCCAGCAGGATGATGAGTGGGAAGAGCAAGGCGACATAGGCAAATTCAAGCAGCCCATTGGCCCAGCCCGGTTTGCCCCCCGGCACGCCCGCGGCAAACGCCACCGCCATCACGATGGCCAATCCGCCAAAGCTCATCCGCAAAGGCGTCAATCGGTGCAGAATACGCCGCAGCAGAATTCCGAAGATAAAGGGAAACGCCAACCTGGCCTCGGCCATCCACCAATGGCTCCATCCCCAACCGACCGAGAGATTGCCATAGGCCACTGCGCCCCATGCCAGCAGTCCGCCCGCCGGGATCAGCAGCCATGCCAGAACGCGGGGGCTGAGGCGATGAAGCACCAACCCATAGGCCACCGAGCCGATATATTCCTGAAACAGCGTCCATGTCGGCCCGTCGAGCGAATGGGTATCCTCCGCCCGGTCCGCCAGTGTGGGATAGGGCAGCAAGACCAGCCCCATCACCACCGCCGTCCAGAACCGTCCATCGACCGGATGAGGGGACTGATGAAAGGGCGCAAACACCCACGCCAGCGCGCCGATCAGTGTCGCCAGCGGCACGATGGGGTGCAGGCGCAAGAAACGCCGCAGCATGAAACCGCCAAAACCCAGCCCCTCGGCCATGCGCCGGTCATAGGCATGGGCGATGACAAAGCCCGAAAGCGCAAAGAAGAAATCCACCGCCAGCGCGCCATGGGGCAGCCAGTTGTCCGCCATCACGCCCTTGGACAGGATCTCGCTGATATGGAACACCAGAACTAGCAACGCGGCCACACCGCGCAACCCGTCCAGCACCTCGAAATGGGCCTTGGTCGCCATTATGCGTCGATCATGTCCGGGTCGATATCGGCGGCGCGGTTTTGGATAAAGTGAAAGCGGTGTTCCGGGTTGCGGCCCATCAGGCGGTCGACCAGATCCTTTACCTGCGCTCGGTCCTCATATTCCTGGGGCAGGGTGATGCGCACAAGGCTGCGCTTGGCCGGGTCCATCGTGGTTTCGCGCAATTGCTGGGGGTTCATTTCGCCAAGGCCCTTGAACCGTCCAACTTCGACCTTCTTGCCCTTGAATTTGGTGCGCTCCAACTCCTCGCGATGGGCATCATCACGGGCATAGGCGCTCTCTTTGCCCGCCGTCAGGCGATAGAGCGGCGGCTGGGCCAGATAGAGATGCCCCTTGCGCACCACATCGGGCATTTCCTGAAAGAAGAAGGTCATCAACAGCGTGGCGATATGCGCCCCGTCGACATCGGCGTCGGTCATGATGATGATGCGATCGTAACGCAACAGGTCCGGGTTGCAATCCTTGCGCATCCCGCAACCCATGGCCAGTGCCAGATCGGCGATTTCCTGATTGCCGCGGATCTTGTCCATGCTGGCGCTGGCCACGTTCAGGATTTTGCCGCGAATGGGCAGGATGGCCTGCGTTTTGCGGTCACGGGCCTGTTTCGCGCTGCCGCCTGCCGAATCGCCTTCGACGATAAAGAGTTCGGTTTCGCCTTCGCCTTCGCCGCTGCAATCGGTCAACTTGCCGGGCAGGCGCAGCTTGCGCGCATTGGTGGCGGTCTTGCGCTTGACCTCGCGCTCGGCCTTGCGGCGCAAACGCTCGTCCATCCGCTCCATCACATGGCCCAGCAATGCCTTGCCGCGATCCATATTGTCGGTCAGGAAATGGTCGAAATGGTCGCGGATGGCGTTTTCCACCATGCGCGCGGCCTCTGGACTGGTCAGGCGGTCTTTGGTCTGGCTCTGAAACTGCGGGTCGCGGATAAAGACCGACAGCATCGCCTCACAGCCTACGACCACGTCTTCAGGCGCAATGTCCTTGGCCTTTTTATTGCCCACCAATTCGCCAAAGGCCCGAATGCCCTTGGTCAGCGCCGCGCGCATGCCCTGTTCATGGGTTCCGCCGTCAGGCGTGGGAATGGTGTTGCAGTAATAGCTATACGCGCCTTCGGACCACAGTGGCCAAGCAATCGCCCATTCGACGCGACCATTCATGTCGCCGGGGAAATCCTGCGTCCCCGAAAAGGGCGCGGCGGTCACGCATTCGCGCGTGGCGATCTGTTCGGCCAGATGATCGGCCAAACCGCCGGGAAACTGGAACGTCGCCTCCGCGGGCACATCCTCGCTTGCCAGAGATTGTGCGCATTTCCAGCGGATTTCCACGCCCGCAAACAAATAGGCCTTGGACCGCACCAGCTTGAACAGGCGCGCAGGCTTGAAGCGCGCATCGGCGCCAAAGATTTCCGGGTCGGGCGTGAATTGCACCGACGTGCCGCGCCGGTTGGGCGCCGCGCCGATCTTTTGAATGGGGCCAAGCGTGACGCCTTTGGAAAATTCCTGTGCGAACAATTCCTTGTTCCGCGCAACCTCAACGCGGGTCAGCGTGGAAAGCGCGTTGACCACGCTGATCCCCACGCCGTGCAGGCCGCCGCTGGTGGCATAGGCCTTGCCCGAAAACTTGCCGCCCGAATGCAGCGTCGAGAGGATAACCTCCAGCGCGCTCTTGCCGGGAAACTTGGGGTGTTCGTCCACCGGGATGCCGCGACCATTATCGACGATGGTGACGCGGCCCGCGCTGCCGGGGGCTTCCTCAAGATACACCTCGATCCGGTTGGCATGGCCCGCGACGGCTTCGTCCATCGCATTGTCTAACACTTCGGCAACAAGGTGGTGCAGCGCGCGTTCGTCGGTGCCGCCAATATACATGCCCGGTCGGCGGCGCACAGGCTCAAGCCCTTCGAGCACCTCGATTGCCGAGCCGTCATAAGCCTCGCCCGTGGGGCCGCGTGGGGTTTCAAACAGATCGTCCGACATGGACGACAGCCTAGACCGCGCCGACGCCTGAAAGCAAGCGCCGGGGACCGCTAAATCCCCGGCCTAAATGGCGCGTGGGTCAGTTATCGAATTTAACCGGCGCGGGGCTCAGGACATTGACCGCGCCGCCGCGCGCCTCACGCACTTCCAATGCGCGCTCGATGACCTGATTGGTGTTGAACCGGAAAATGCCGTCAAGGCCGAGGAAACCGCCCCGGTCCAGCATATGGGCCGTCGGGAAAGGCGTCCCCGGCGCCCAATCCCGCGCAATGCGCAGGGTCAGCAGGACGCTGTCATAGCCCAAAGTCGCGGCGCGATAGGGAGCCTGATTAAAGCGCGCCTTATAGCTTTCGGTAAAGCGGCCAAAGCGTTGGTCCGAAAGAGCGGCAAACCATGCGCCGTTCAACGCGGGGGTGCGGGCAACAATCGCCTCGCCCGCCCACAATTCATTGCCCAGAATGCGCAGATTGGGCGCGGCCACTTTCAGCAAAGGCGCCGCCTGCGCCGCCATGGCGGCATTGTCGCCAATCACGACGGCATCGAAAATCCCGCGCCCCTTCAACCGGCGCACCGCCGCCGTCAGCGAGCCCTTGGTGCGGTCATAGCTTTCCATGCCCACCAAAGTTCCGCCTGCGGCGCGCACGGCGGCGATGGTTGCATTGCCCGCCCGCTCACCGTAATTGCCCAGAGGCATGAGCGCGGCAAAGCGCGTCACGCCTTGCCCGCGTGCATATTTGACGACGCGCGAAATGGATTGGGCCGGGATGGTGCCCATGACAAAGACGTCATTGCCCGCAACGCCCGCATCGCCTGTATAGGAAATCACCGGCACATGGCCCGCCCGCGCCGTTTGCGCCACGGCCAGAGCATCCTCGCCTAGCATAGGCCCCAAAATCAGACGGTTGCCATCGGCCAGCGCCTTTGCCGCCGCCGCCGGCGCGCCCAGCGAAGTGTCGTAGGTGGTGATACGGATCTTGGTCGCATTGGTGTCCAGCAAGGCCATGGTCGTGGCATTTTCCATCGCCTGACCCAAGGCGCTGCCCGGACCCGACAAGGGCACCAGCAGGGCGATGCGATGGCGCCCTTCGTCCGTGGGCAGGTGAGCCGTGGGGGGCGGGGGCACATTGGGGCTTTCCACCGGCGCCTTGGGCACGACCGCGCAGGCCGAAAGCAGCGCGGTTGCGCCCAAAACCAATCCCTTGCGCCAAAGCGTGCGGTTTACGGGGGCCATCGGCTGTTCCACTTCCTGTTTGTCCTGTTGGCTTGCCCCGGTCCGCCCTCTATGAAGCTGACCTATGGAACAAAATCTCTCTCCCGGCCTGTATATTGTCGCCACGCCAATTGGCAATCTCCGCGACATCACTCTGCGTGCGATCGAGACATTGCGAGGCGTGGCGGCGGTGGCCTGTGAAGATACGCGGGTTACCGGCAAATTGTTGCAGCATCTGGACATCAAACAGCGGTTGATCCGGTATGATGACCATGCCGACGAACGCTCTCGTGAAGGCTTGCTTTCGATGATGGCGGATCAGGCCGTGGCGCTGGTGTCGGATGCGGGGACGCCGCTGGTGTCCGATCCGGGCTATCGTCTGGTGCGCGAATGTCGGGAAAGGGGGATTGCGGTCACGTCCTTGCCCGGACCCAGTGCGGCGATTGTCGGGATTACCCTGTCGGGCTTGCCTTCGGATAAATTCCTGTTTGCCGGGTTTTTGCCGTCCAAGGAAAAGGCGCGTGAACATGCGCTGGCCGAATTGGCGGTCGTGCCTTCGACTTTGGTGTTTTACGAAACCTCGCCGCGCCTGACCGATGCTTTGGCCGCGATTGCCAAGGTTTTGCCCCGGCGCGAAGTGGCGGTGGCGCGCGAATTGACCAAGATGTTCGAGGAATGCCGGAGCGGCACGCCCGATGAACTGATCGAATATTACACCGCCAATCCGCCGCGTGGGGAAATCGTTCTGATGGTCGGCCCGCCTGTCGCAGAGGCCGCCAGTATGGAGGATGCCGAAAGGTTGCTGCGCGCCGAATTGCGGGATTTGAAACCCAGTCAGGCCGCCGCCGCCGTCGCCAAGGCGACCGGGCTGGACCGAAAGGCGCTTTACGCTCTGGCGCTCACCCTGAAATGAACTGGAGGCGCGAGGCGGACCGCATGGCCGCCGAGGCGCGCGGTCGTCATGGCGAGGATCTGGCCTGCGGCTGGCTGCGCGAACATGGGTTTGAAATTCTGGCCCAGCGGGTCAAAACCCCGCGCGGCGAGGTGGACATTATTGCCCGCCAGCCGCGCCTTGTCGTATTTGTCGAGGTCAAATGGCGCGCCCGCGAGGCCGATCTCGATTTCGCCATCGATCAGCGCCGCCTGACCCGCGTGGCGCGGGCGGCCGAATTGCTCGCTCCGGGCTACATGAAAGCTGGGGATGATATGCGGGTAGATATTCTGTTGCTTGCGCCCGGCGCGATGGTGCGCCACATCCCCAACGCATGGATGCCGATCTGATCGGTGTCATTCGGTCTGCCGCCCTCCGGCGGCGCTTGAGGTTTTTGCTGATGTCCCTTCGTATTGCTGTCCAGATGGACCCGTTGCACTCGATCAATGTTGCGGGCGATTCCACCTTTGCCCTGATGCTGTCCGCACAGGCGCGGGGGCATACGCTGTGGTATTACGATGTCGGCACGCTGGCATGGGAATCGACGGCGGACGGTAAGGGGCGCGTCTCGGCATGGGCCGCGCCGGTGACGGTCCGGCGGCCTCAGGCGGGCGAATCGCATTTCACGCTGGGCGACTTTGCCAATATCGACCTTGGCGCCGACATTGACGTGGTGCTGATGCGTCAGGACCCGCCGTTCGACCTTGGCTATATCACCGGCGCGCATATTCTTGAAAAGCTGAAAGGCACGACGCTGGTCGTCAATGATCCGGAACAGGTGCGCAATGCGCCCGAAAAGGTCTTCGTGCTGGATTTCGCCCAATTCATGCCACCGACGCTGGTGGCGCGCCGGATCGAGGATGTGCGCGATTTCCAAAAGCGGATGGTGGAACGCGGTTTCGGCGGCGATCTGGTCATCAAGCCTCTGCACGGCAATGGCGGTAAGGCGGTGTTCCGCGTGCCCGCCAGCGGCGACAATCTGGGCGCCTTGATCGAGGTCTTCACCCAGATGTGGAAGGAGCCCTTCATGGTGCAGCCCTTCCTGCCCGACGTGTCCAAGGGAGATAAGCGCATCGTTCTGGTCGATGGCGAGGTGGCCGGCGCGATCAACCGCAAGCCAGGCGAGGGCGAGTTCCGCTCCAACCTTGCCGTGGGCGGCAGCGCCGAGGCGACCGATCTGACCGAGCGTGAGGCGGAAATCTGCCGCGTGCTTGGCCCGGAACTGCGCGCGCGCGGGTTGGTGTTTGTCGGCATCGATGTGATCGGCGGACAATGGCTGACCGAAATCAACGTGACTTCGCCCACCGGGATTGTCGCCATCGATCGCTTCAACAATAGCGACACCGGCGCGCTGATCTGGGCGGCGATCGAGCGTCGCCATGCGGAGATGACAGCCGCCTGATGCCCCAAGACGCATGAAACGTCTCGACCAACTGACAGCGCTGCGGTTTTTCGCGGCGCTGGCGGTGCTGGCCTCGCATTTATGGCCGCTGGCCGAATATCCCAATGCGTTGCAACCGCTCGCGCAAACCCTCTTCCACGAGGGGTACGCGGGCGTGTCCTTCTTCTTCATGCTCTCGGGCTATATCCTTGCCCATACCTATCAGCGTCGGCTGGCAGAGCGGCGGATTGGGCTGAGGCATTATCTGGTGCTGCGGCTTGCGCGCATCCTGCCGCTGCATTGGCTGGTGGGCGTACCGCTGGCGGTGATGGCGCTGGGGCAGGAGGGATGGTCCAAGGTGGCGGTCAATCTGCTGCTGCTTCAGGCTTGGGTGCCCCGTGCCGATTGGTATTTCACCATCAATGAACCGAGCTGGAGCCTGTCGGACGAGGCGTTTTTCTACGCCAGCTTTGCCGGTCTGGCTCTGTTGTCGGTGCGGCGGTTGGGATGGCTGGCGGCGGGGGGGCTGGCGGTCAATCTGGGCATTGTTCTGTGGCGAATTGCATCGGGCCATGCGGCGATCAGCCTGAATGACACGCCGACCCTGACCCATTGGCTGACCTATATCAGCCCGGTGACGCGGTTGCTCGATTTTATGGTGGGGATGTTGATCTATCGCCTGCCCAAACGTGGCGGGGCGACGGTGGAATGGCTGGCGCTGGCTTTGTTGCTGGGCGCGATGGTGGCCTATCCGTTGCTGGGCGTGCCCGATGTGTGGCGGATGCAACTGGCCTATCTGCCGCTTATGGCGCTGTTCATATGGGCCTTTGGCGCGGGGGGCGGGGCTTTGTCGGGCTGGCTGTCGCGGCAAGGCTGGCTAGTGCTCTTGGGTGATGCCTCTTTTGCGCTTTATCTGGTTCATCTGCCGGTGGTGCATGGCGGATTGGCGGTACAGGATTGGCTGGGTGATGGCGCGATGCCATGGGTGCCTTGGGCGGGGGTGGTGGCATGTGTCGCCATGGGCGTTTCGGTGGCGGTCCACCTTTGGATAGAAGTGCCGGTGATCGGCTGGCTTCGTCCCCGGATCGACGGGTGGTTCGCCCGTTAATCCTCTGCTCTGGGATGTGCGTTGCGATAGGCGTCGAGCAGCACCGCCGCATCCACCCTAGTATAGACCTGCGTCGATGACAGGCTGGCGTGACCCAGCAATTCCTGAATCGAGCGCAAATCCGCGCCTGCGCCCAACAGATGCGTGGCAAAGGAATGGCGCAGCGCATGGGGCGTTGCCGTATCGGGCAGGCCCAGCATGCCGCGTGCATGGGCCACCGCTTTTTGGACGGCGGACTGATAGAGGGGGGCGCCTTTCCCTGTGCGAAACAGCGCCTTGTCTCGTTCGACCGGATAGGGGCAGGCTTGGAGATAGGTCGCAATCGCCTCGCGCACGGCGGGAAGGATGGCGATCACGCGCTGCTTGTTGCGCTTGCCGGTGATGGTCAGCCGGTCGCCCATGGGCCAGTCCGCGCCGGTCAGCGACAATGCCTCGGCAATGCGCAGGCCCGCGCCATAAAGCAGCAGCAGCACCGCCCGGTCGCGCAACCCCTGCCAATCCTCACGCGCATTGACCGCGACCAGATCGGCCAGATCGGTGGCCTCATCGGGCGTGATCGGGCGGGGGATGCCACGTTTGATCCGGGGGCCACGCAGGCGGGGAGGGGCGGGTTTGACCAATCCGGCCTTTTCACGCGCAAAGCTCAGGAAGCTGCGCGCCGCCGACAATTCGCGCGCGACCGAGATATTGGCGATCCCATCCTCGCGTCTTTGGGCCAGAAAATGCCGCAATCCGCCCGGTTCGATCCGGGCCAGCGCGGCCCAGTCGTAAGCCTCCAGCGCATCCATCAACCGCCCCGCCGTCGCCATATAGGCGCGCACGGTATGCGGACTGCGCCGCCTTGCATCGGTCAGATGCGCGTGCCACGCCGCCAGAACATCGGCGCGGGCCGTCAGAAATGCGGCGGCTTCATTCATCCGCCAAGCCCGTCGGGCGTAACCTCGGCGATCAGCGCGTTGAGGACCAGCATCCCTGCCTCGCTCGCGCCGACACGCGGGCCATCCTGCCACATCAAGCCTTGGCGGATGAACAGCGCCAATTTGTCCGCATCAATCAGATCATCCTGCGCCAGACCCAGCCGCGTCGAGAGCGCCGCCACATCCAGCCCTTCGGCAAGGCGCAGGCCCATCAGCACCGCCTCGGCCCCTTGTTCGGAGATGGTCAGCAGGCGTTCTTCCTGAATGCCATCGCCGCGTCGCTCAATGGCGGAAAGCCAGTTTTCGGGCTTTTTGTGGCGCGTCGTGGCAAATTGGTGGCCATCATGACCGCCGCGTCGCCCATGCGCCCCCGGCCCGATCCCGGCATAATCGCGGTATCGCCAATAGGTCAGGTTGTGTCGGCTTTCCTGCCCCGGCCTAGCATGGTTGGACACTTCATAGGCGGGCATGCCGGCGCGCGCCATAATGGCGCGGGTCATGGCGAACAGGTCGGCGGCCGGATCATCCTCCAGCGGGGCAATGGCGCCCTCGCGCACCAGCGTGGCAAAGCGCGTCCCCTCCTCGATCGTCAATTGATAGAGCGAGAGGTGATCGGTGCCCAAGGACAGGGCGCGGTTGAGTTCGGCCTCCCAGTCTTCCGCCGTTTGATCGGGGCGGGCATAGATGAGGTCGAAGCTGACGCGGTCGAAATGGTTTTGCGCGACATTTAACGCGGCCAAAGCCTCGTCCACGCCATGCAGGCGGCCCAGAAAGCGCAAGGCATCATCGTCCAGCGCCTGAACCCCCAGCGACACGCGGTTGACCCCGGCACTGGCCAGAGCGGCGAAATTGGCGGCCTCGACGCTCGACGGATTGGCCTCCAGCGTGATCTCGATCCCGGGTGCAAAACCCCACAGATTTTCCGCCTCGGCCAGAAGCGCGGCGACAAGGGCAGGGGGCATCAGGCTGGGCGTGCCGCCGCCAAAGAAGATGCTCTCCAATGCCTCGCCGCCCGCCATTTCCGCCTCGCGGCGCAGGTCGGCCAACAGCGAGCGTTGCCACAAATCACGGTCCACCCCGTCGCGCACGTGGCTGTTAAAGTCGCAATAGGGGCATTTCTTGAGACAGAAGGGCCAGTGGATATAAAGTGCGCGCGCCATGCTTTCTTCACGCGGGTTTAAGGCTTGGATGTCAAGCCTTGCCCACTATGCGCTATGCTTTTGTCCTCTGTTGCCTGTTGTCGACGCCGGTTGCGGCGCAGCCCACTATTACGCCCGTGGCGCTTTATGGGCCGGTCAATCCGGTGATGCCGCCTGCCATCGCGGCCCGCGCTCTGGCCGCGCATAATCGTGAGCGGAGCAAGTATGGCGAGGCTCCCTTGGTTTGGGATGAAGCTTTGGCGCGCGGCGCACTCGATTGGGCGCAGGAACTGGCGCGCACCGGCAAGTTCGACCACGCCCCGGCGGCAAGGCGCAAGAGGGCGGGCGAAAACCTGTTCATGGGCACTGCGGGCGCCTTTTCCATCGACGCCATGATCGGCCAGTTCATTGCCGAGCGCGAATACTTTCAGCCCGGCACATTCCCCTATGTCACCCGCGACGGCAATTGGCACAATGTCGCCCATTACACCCAGATCGTGTGGCGCGGCACGCGCCGGGTGGGTTGCGCCATCGCGCGGGCGCGGCGTGATGACGTGCTGGTGTGTCGCTATTGGCCTGCGGGGAATATCTTTGGGCAGAGGGTGCCGTAAGGTTTTGAGAGTCGATGCCTCCGGCGGGCAAAGGGCGGGGGCCCTTTGCAATCCCGGTACTGTTTGCGTTGCTTGCGGGCGTCCGTTTAAATGATACACCGCTCTTAATGACATTTTGAATAGGTGAGCTTTGAATGCATTCTTAGCGATTATGCGTTTTCTTGCCTTCATTTTAGGCATGCTTGGTGTAATTGCGGTTTCAGGTATTGCCTTGAATTATTTGCCTGCAGCGTGGGAATATCATGTTGCCGATAATCGCATGCGGTGGTTTGTTTGCACCCCTATCTTATTGATCCTGATTGCAGCGAAGCTCTTTTTTGCCAGAAATCCCGAATGGGATACGCCTCGAAATTTTTCATCTGCAATTGGTGCCGGCGTCGTCGCAGGATCAGTCTTAAGCTTGGGTATTTTTCTTACATTCTTCCTCGAAGCTATGAATGGATCGCTGGACAGAAATGCCGCTTCGCGTTCATGGACTGTTTTGGACGTTAGGAAATACGAGGGCGGCTATCCCTATATCAGGCTGGTCGTGAAAAATTTTGCTGGGGTGAATACTCAGTCAGAGATTTTTTGGAACAGGGGCTATCCTGCCGGATGGGACAGGGCTGGCAATTGCCTGATTGCCGATACTGGGCCAGGTATTCTGGGGCTGCGGTGGATTGCGAATGAACGCATTGGACCTTGCACCTGATGCAATGCCGCTTCGCCTACCTTTCGCCCATTCCCCGCCGCGCAGCGGCTATCAAAACCTTATACGCCGCCCCCCAAACACCACGCCGCGTTCAACCCGCAACGCATACAGTATCGGGATTGCAAAGGGCCACCGCCCTTTGCCCGCCGGAGGCATTCTTAACCCCGAAGAAAAACCTCACCCAAACTGATCGGCCACCAATTTGCGGAAAGCATCCGCACGGTGGCTGATTTTGGCTTTGTCGGCGGGGGGGATTTCGGCAAAGGTTTGCTTGTACCCACGCGGGATGAATACGGGGTCGAAGCCAAAGCCAAGGCGCCCGCGCGGCGGCCATGTCATGGTGCCGTCGACGCGCCCTTCGTACACGGCATCGACGCCATCGGGCCATGCCAAGGCAAGGACGCAGGCAAAATGCGCGGCGCGGCCAACGTCGGGGCCGTGTTCGCACAAAAGCCCTTCGACCTTACCCATGGCCATAAACCAGTCGCGGCCTTCGGGGCCTTCGTACCAGTGGCGCTCGGCCCAGTCGGCGGTATAGACGCCGGGCCTGCCGCCCAGCGCCTGTACACAGAGGCCCGAATCATCGGCCAGCGCGGGAAGGCCGCTTTCCACCGCCGCAAAACGCGCCTTGATCAGCGCGTTTTCGATAAAGGTCGTGCCAACTTCCTCCGGTTCCTGAAGCCCGAGTTCGCCCGCCGACACGCATTCCAGCCCATAGGGGGCCAACATGCGCTGCATCTCGGCCAATTTGCCCAAATTATGCGTGGCGATCACGATCTTGCCGGAAAGTCTGCTCATTGGCCCTGTCCTTAGGCGGATATTTCTCCATAGAACGGCAGGTTCCATGGTTAATTAAGCGGCGTTAAGTTTAAGCCCCTACAGCCTTGTCCTGTGCGGCAAAGATGCGGTCGCAACCGATGCGGGCCAGACGCAGCAGGCGCAGCAGGCCTTCCTCGTCATAGGTCGCGCCTTCGGCGGTGGCCTGCGCTTCGGCGATATGGCCGCCTTCGATCAGGACGAAATTGGCGTCGGCATCCGCGCCCGAATCCTCAATGTAATCAAGGTCGAGCACCGGCGTGCCATTGACGATGCCGCAGGATACGGCGGCCACCTTGCGCGGCAGCGGATCTTCGGTGATCAGGCCCTTGGCCATCAGACCGTTGATTGCCAGACGCAGCGCAATCCAAGCGCCCGAAATCGAGGCCGTGCGGGTGCCGCCGTCGGCCTGAATGACGTCGCAATCCAGCGTGATCTGACGTTCGCCCAGCTTTTTCAGATCGGTGACAGCGCGCAAGGAACGGCCGATAAGGCGCTGAATTTCCTGCGTGCGGCCCGACTGCTTGCCCTTGGCGGCTTCGCGGCTGCCGCGGGTGTGGGTGGCGCGGGGCAGCATCGAATATTCGGCCGTCACCCAACCTTCGCCCTTGCCGCGCAGGAACGGCGGCACGCGCTCTTCCACGCTGGCGGTGACCAGAACCTTGGTGTCGCCAAAGCATACCAGCACGCTGCCTTCGGCATGTTTGGTGAAATTGGTGACGATTTCGATGGCGCGCATTTCATCGGGCGCGCGACCAGAAGGACGCATGGGGAGCCTTTCAATTAAACGTGTCGCGGCCCTAACGGTTTGCGCGGGGCGGGGCAAGGATTTGACGACGTGGCCCTTGATTTGCAAAGGCGTGCCGCCCAATAAGATGCCAATGGCTCAAAATCCCGCCTCTGTCCTCTCGTTTCCGGAGATTACCGGGCGCGCGCGCGAAGTGTTTCGGCAAGTGGTCGAGGCTTATCTGCATTCCGGCCAGCCGGTCGGGTCCAAGACGCTGGCCGGGGGCGGGGCGCTTAACCTTTCGCCCGCCTCGATCCGCAGCGTTCTGGCCGATCTGGAAGGGTTGGGGCTTTTGTCCCACCCGCATACCAGCGCGGGCCGAATGCCGACCGAGCAGGGGCTGCGCCTGTTTGTCGATGGCATGATGCAGGTGCGCGAACCCAGCATAGAGGAACGCGCCGCGATTGAGCGCTCGCTCCATCAACCCGGCCCGATCGAGGCGGCTCTGGCCGCGACCAGCGCGGCGCTGTCGGATATGTCGGCCTGTGCGGGCGTGGTCATGGTGCCCCAGCGCGAACCGCGCCTGATCCAGATGAACCTCGTCCCCCTGTCGCCGGGGCGCGCTCTGGCGATTCTGGTGGGTGAGGATGGCGGGATCGAAAACCGCATTCTGGCCCTTCCCGAAAGCATCGGCGCCGGGGCGCTGGAGGCGGCATCGAATTACATCACGGCCCATCTGGGCGGGCGCACTCTGGGCGAAGCGGCCCGCGCGATGCAGGTCGAAATCACCAGCGGGCGCAGCGCTTTGGACGCGGCCAGCGCCGATCTGGTCCAGCGCGGCCTTGCGGTTTGGAGCGAGGATGCGGCCAACCGCCCCGTTTTGATCGTGCGCGGACAGGCCAATCTGCTTGACGAGGCGGCGCTGTCCGATCTGGACCGGGTGCGATCCTTGCTGGACGATCTGGAAAACAAACAATCGGTGGCCGAATTGCTGGACCGCGCCAAAGAAGGCGACGCCACGCGCATCTTTATCGGCAGCGAGAACCGGCTTTTTGCACTTTCCGGCTCATCGGTTATTGCATCTCCCTACAGAGATCGCGATGGGCGGGTCATTGGCGTTGTGGGGGTAATCGGTCCGACGCGGTTGAATTATGCGCGTCTCGTCCCCATGGTGGATTTCACGGCCCAGTCGTTGGGCAAGTTGATCGGTTGAAACTGGAATAATCGGAAAAATGACGGAAGAAACTACGCAGGGGCAGAACGAAGCCGGTGACGATCTGGCAACGCGCATCGCTCAACTCGAAAATGATCTGGAAGCGGCTCGTAACGACGTCCTTTACGCCCGCGCCGACACGCAGAATGTGCGTCGCCGTCTGGAAAAGGACATCGCCGACGCGCGCGCCTATGCCAGCACGTCCTTTGCCCGTGATATTTTGAGCGTGGCCGATAACCTGTCGCGCGCGCTCGACGCCATTCCCGCCGACCTGCGCGAGGATGAGCGGTTGAAGGCTCTGCTCGCCGGGATCGAGGCAACGGGCCGCGAATTGGACAAGGTGTTTGGTCAGCATGGCATCCAGAAGGTTGCCGCGCAGGGCCTTCCGCTGGACCCCAATCAGCATCAGGCCATGATCGAAGTGCCCCATGATGCCGAACCGGGCACCGTGATCCAGGTGCTTCAGCATGGCTATACGATCAAGGATCGCCTGCTGCGTCCGGCCATGGTGGCCGTGGCCAAGAAGCCGGAATAAGGATCTCTTGCGCGGGGCGGATGGAACATTCCTCCGCCTCAGTCCTTTCCCTGAGTAACGAGGAAAGGAGGCATGTATGCGCAAGGCAATGATGATGTCGATTGTGGCGGGCGCCCTGATGATGACGGGCGGCTGTGCCAGCAATTATGGCGGTGAAGGCGCTTTGGCCGGTGCCGGTGTAGGCGCGGTTGTGGCCGGGGTCGCCGGCGGCGACGTGGCAACGGGCGCGGCCATTGGTGCGGCGGCGGGCGGCGTGGCCGGTTCGACCGTTCGCAAGGATGGCGGATGCTATCGCACCGACCGCTATGGCCGCGAATACCGCGTGCGCTGCCGCTGATACGACGGCGCGCGCAGGAAAAGGGTTGCTAGCCGGATTGGCTGGCGGCCCTTTTCGCGTTTACATCTTGGAATGATCCATGCCCGCCATGTTGCCAACCATGCCGGGGCTTTCGATTTTCAGCGTCGAGGTGATCTTGCGCCCATCGGAAAAGACCAGCGTGACATCGGTTGTGCCGCCCGGTTGCAATTCGGGCGAAACGTCAAAGACCATCGCATGTTTGCCGCCCGGCCCGAATGCGACGCTTTGCCCCGATCCAATGTCCAGCTTGGGCACGGCCTCCATAATGCCGTCGAGCGTCACATGCATTTCCGCCTTGCCCGCACGGGCCACCTCGACCCCGGTCAGCGTGGCGACAGCGCCGCTCTGATTGGAGACGGTGAAATAGGCCGCCGCCGGATTGCCTTTGACCGCAGGCAGGACAAGGCGGCCGCTGTTAACCAAAACGCCATCGGTGGCCGACAGGCTGACGGGGGGCTGGGCCTTTTTTTCACCCCCACACGCGCCAAGCGCGATTGTGAGGCAGAGGGCCAGGGCTGGTTTTTTCATCCTGCGGCATTCCTTGGTGTCGATTGCGGTGTTGGCAATGGGCCAGATGGTCTTGCGCGCCGGATAGGATATGCGCGCCTTGAAAGATTGAAATTAGGTGCTTTCGCGTCTTATTCCAAGCATGACTGTGTTTACAACGGTGTAAATGCTGATGTTCACAGCGGTTTGGTGGTGGTTGTCACGGATCGATCACATCGCGTGATTGCTTCGTATTGGCCATGATCCATCACAAATTTGACGGGTAAAATGAACCCCGACCGGGGATGAAGTGAAACAACAGGCCCCAAGGCCCTTGTTAGCCGCAAAACCCCACCTATATGCCGCCAAGTCAAACGAGCCATCGAGCCGCTTTGCCGGATTTCCGGGGAGCCAAGGGGTGGTGTCACACTGGACTTAGGGATCTGAGATATGGGTAAAGTAATTGGTATTGACCTTGGCACCACCAACAGCTGCGTTGCGGTGATGGATGGGGGCAAGCCCAAGGTCATCGAAAATTCGGAAGGTGCGCGCACCACGCCGTCGATCGTCGCCTTCACCAAGGATGGTGAACGCCTGATCGGCCAGCCTGCAAAGCGTCAGGCGGTGACCAACCCCGACAACACGATTTTCGCGGTAAAGCGTCTGATCGGCCGTCGTTTTGAAGATCCCATGACCCAGAAGGACATGGAACTGGTTCCCTATGCCATCGCCAAGGGCAAGAATGGCGATGCGTGGGTTGCAGCCGGTGGCACCGATTATTCGCCGTCGCAGATTTCGGCCTTTATCCTTCAGAAAATGAAGGAAACGGCCGAATCGTATCTGGGCGAAACCGTGACGCAGGCCGTCATCACCGTCCCGGCCTATTTCAACGACGCCCAGCGTCAGGCCACCAAGGATGCTGGCCAGATCGCCGGTCTTGAAGTGCTGCGCATCATCAACGAACCGACGGCGGCGGCTCTGGCCTATGGTCTGGACAAGAATGATGGCAAGACCATCGCTGTCTATGACCTTGGCGGCGGCACGTTCGACGTGTCGATCCTGGAAATCGGCGACGGCGTGTTTGAAGTGAAGTCGACCAATGGCGACACCTTCCTTGGCGGTGAAGATTTCGACACCAAGCTGGTCGAATATCTGGCCGACAAGTTCAAGGCGAAGGAAGGTCTGGACCTCAAGACCGACCGTCTGGCTTTGCAGCGTCTGAAGGAAGCGGCTGAAAAGGCGAAGATCGAACTTTCGTCGGCGCAGACCACCGAAATCAACCTGCCCTTCATCACCGCGCGTATGGAAGGCGGCGCGACGACCCCGCTGCATCTGGTCGAAACGATCACCCGTTCGGATCTGGAACGCATGGTGGGCGATCTGATCGCCCGCACGATGGAACCCTGCCGCAAGGCGATGCAGGACGCCGGCGTGACGGCGGCCCAGATCGACGACGTGGTTCTGGTGGGCGGTATGACCCGCATGCCCAAGGTGCGCGAAGCCGTGAAGGAATTCTTCGGCAAGGAACCGCACACCGGCGTGAACCCGGATGAAGTCGTGGCCATGGGCGCCGCCATTCAGGCGGGCGTGCTTCAGGGCGACGTCAAGGACGTGCTGCTGCTCGACGTGACCCCGCTCTCACTGGGCATTGAAACGCTGGGCGGCGTGTTCACCCGCATGATCGACCGCAACACCACGATCCCGACCAAGAAGTCGCAGGTCTTCTCGACCGCTGATGACAATCAGCAGGCCGTGACCATCCGCGTGTTCCAGGGCGAGCGTGAAATGGCGGCGGACAACAAGATCCTGGGCCAGTTCGACCTGATCGGCATTCCGCCGGCCCGTCGCGGCGTGCCCCAGATCGAGGTGACCTTCGACATCGACGCCAACGGCATCGTGAACGTGTCCGCCAAGGACAAGGGCACCGGCAAGGAACAGCAGATCAAGATCCAGGCCAGCGGCGGCCTTTCGGACAATGACATCGATCAGATGGTCAAGGATGCCGAAAAGTTCGCCGAAGAGGACAAGAAGCGTCGTGAATCGGCGGAGGCCCGGAACAATGCCGACAGCCTCGTCCACGCGACCCAGCAGCAGCTGGCCGAAAATGGCGACAAGATCGATGCCGGTCTGAAGGCTGAAATCGAAGCTGCGATTGCCGAAGCCAAGACCGCGATCGAAAGCAATGATCCGGCCGAAATGACCGCCAAGACCCAGGCCCTGACCGAAAAGGCCATGAAGATGGGTCAGGCGATCTATGAGAAGGAACAGGCTGCTGCGGCCTCGCCGGGCGCCGCTCCGGCTCAGGACGATGTGGTCGACGCCGAGTTCTCGGAAGTGGACGACAAGAAGGCCTGATGTTGCGATGAAAGAGGCCCGCTCTGAACGGGGCGGGCCTCTCTTCAGGGGAAATGTGCAATGTCGGCTGAAATCGACTATTACGAATTGCTGGAGGTTTCGCGGGACGCCAATGAGGCCACGCTGAAATCTTCCTATCGCAAGCTGGCGATGAAATTTCACCCGGACCGCAACCCCGGTTGCAAGGAGTCCGAGGCCAAGTTCAAGCAGATCAGCGAAGCCTATGATTGCCTGAAGGACCCGCAAAAGCGTGCAGCCTATGACCGTTTCGGCCATGCGGCGTTTCAGCAGGGCGGCGCGGGCGCTGGTGGCGGTTTCCATGGCGGCGGTGATTTCGGCGATATCGGCGATATTTTCGAAAGCATCTTCGGCAATGCCTTCGGCGGTGGCGGCGGTGGTCGTCAACAGGCGCGTCGCGGCGCGGACCTGCGCTATGATCTGGAAATCGGGCTGGAAGACGCGTTTCACGGCAAGACC
This sequence comes from Novosphingobium sp. 550D, assembly GCF_057401885.1. NCBI lineage: Bacteria > Pseudomonadati > Pseudomonadota > Alphaproteobacteria > Sphingomonadales > Sphingomonadaceae > Novosphingobium > Novosphingobium sp. 550D. The sequence continues at coordinate 2,413,801 of NZ_CM171613.1, forward strand.
GTGGAAATCGAGGTCGAAGTGGCGACGGGTTGTGAACCTTGCGCCGGTTCGGGCGCGGAACCCGGCACGGGCAAGCGCCGCTGCAACCTTTGCGGCGGGCATGGCAAGGTGCGGGCGCAGCAGGGCTTCTTCATGGTCGAGCGCACGTGCCCGACCTGTCATGGCCGGGGCGAGGTGATCGAGAAGCCTTGCAAGAAGTGCCATGGCGAAGGTCGCGTCGACAAGCGTCAGAAGCTGGAAGTCGCGATCCCCAAGGGCGTTGACAATGGCAACCGCATCCGGCTTCAGGGCAAGGGTGAGGCGGGGCCGAATGGCTCGCCGGCGGGGGATCTCTATATCTTCCTCCACATCAAGCGCCATGCGGTGTTTGATCGCGAAAGCACGACGCTGCTGACCCGTGCGCCGATCAGCTTCACGACGGCGGCGCTGGGCGGCCAGATCGAAATCCCCGGTTTGGATGGCGTCAGGCACGTCATCGACATTCCCGCAGGCATCCAGACCGGCAAGCAATTGCGCAAGCGCGGGGCCGGTATGCCGGTTCTGAACGGGCGCGGCATGGGCGATATGGTGGTCGAAGTGGCGGTGGAAACGCCGACCAAGCTTTCGGCCCGCCAGAAGGAATTGCTGCGCGAGTTTCAGGGGACCGAGACGGGCGATGAATGCCCGGAGGCCAAGGGCTTCTTTGATCGGTTGAAGAATGTCTGGAGCGATTTGACGGAGTGACGGTTGGGGGTTTTTGCCTCCGGTGGGCAAAGGGACTTATCCTTTTGCAATCCCGTTACTGTATAGGTTGCGTTGTTGTTTCGGCCGTTTGTGTCGGGCGCGGCGTTGGAAATATTAAAGCCTGCGGCGCAGCTTAATAGCGCCGCAGGCTTTTATTTTTATAAGGTGCGCTACGCGGCGATGAATGCCCAACTCATTTATGGGATTGCAAAGGGATGAATCCCTTTGCCCGCCGGAGGCAAAACTTCTCTTCTTGATTTCCCCTTTTGTTCTCCCTACGATGCGTCCCATGGCCAAACCGAAACGTCGCTTCGTCTGCTCTTCCTGTGGCAGTGTTACCAACCGCTGGCAGGGGCAATGCGCCGATTGCGGGGAATGGAACACGCTGGGCGAGGAGGCGCCGCAGACGGTTTTTTCGGCCAAGCATGATTTGTCGAGCGGCGGGCGGGCGATCCTGTTTGAGCCGCTGGACAAGGCCGATGACAAGCTGGTGCGGCGCAGCACGGGCATTGCCGAGTTCGACCGCGCGCTGGGCGGCGGGTTGGTGCCGGGCAGCGCGATTTTGATGGGCGGCGATCCGGGGATTGGCAAATCGACCTTGTTGTTGCAGGCCAGTGCCAAGGTGGCGCAGGCGGGTGGGCTTGCCGTTTATATCAGCGGCGAGGAAGCGCCCGGACAGATCCGATTGCGCGCGGAACGTCTGGGTCTGCAGAGCGCGCCGATCCGTCTGGCCAGTTCGACATCGGTGCGTGACATCCTGACCACGCTGGGGGGGATGGAGGCGCCTGCGATTCTGGTGATCGATTCGATCCAGTGCATGCATTCCGATCAGATCGAGGGCGCGCCCGGCACGGTCAGTCAGGTGCGCGGCTGTGCCTTTGAACTGATCCGCTATGCCAAGGAAAATGGCGCGGCGTTGGTGTTGGTGGGCCATGTGACCAAGGATGGCAGCATTGCCGGCCCCCGCGTGCTGGAGCATATGGTTGATGTCGTCATGGCGTTCGAGGGCGAGCGCAGCCATCAATATCGCATTCTGCGCAACCTGAAAAACCGCTTTGGCCCGGTCGATGAAATCGGCGTTTTCGCCATGGCGACCAAGGGGCTGGAAGAGGTTTCGAACCCGTCGATGCTGTTCCTTTCGGGGCGCGAAAACCCGGTTCCGGGCAGCGCGGTTTTTACCGCCATTGAGGGGACGCGCCCAGTTCTGGTCGAAATTCAGGCGTTGATTGTACGCTTGCAATCGGGCGCGACACCGCGGCGGGCGGTGGTGGGCTGGGACAATGGGCGTCTGGCCATGCTGCTGGCCGTGCTGGAGGCGCGATGCGGGCTGAATTTTTCGTCCTGCGAAGTCTATTTGAATGTCGCGGGTGGCTATCGTCTGGCCGATCCGGCCGCTGATCTGGCGGTGGCGGCGGCATTGGTTTCGGCCTTGGCGGACAAGCCTTTACCCGCGCGATCTGTGTGGTTTGGCGAAGTGTCGCTGGCCGGTGAAATTCGCCCGGTGGCCCATGGCGGGTTGCGTTTGCGCGAAGCGGCCAAGCTGGGCTTTTCGCAAGCCTATGGGCCGGAGGAAAGCGGCGGTCCCGGTGATCCGGTTGCCGATATGAAGCATCGCGTGATCAATCTCCTGCCAAATCTCGTTGACCGCATCGTGGGGGACGAATAACCCCATGAACCTATGACCGGATTTGATATTCTTGTGCTTGTGGTGGTGGGCTTTGCGGCCACCTTTGGTTTCCTGCGCGGTTTTGTGCAGGAGGCGATTTCGCTTTTCGCCGGTGTGGTGGCGATTGTGGCGATCCATTCCTTGCACACGCCTTTGGCGCAGGTGCTCACGCCGCATATCGGCACGGAAAGCGGGGCCAGTGTTCTGGCCTTTTTCCTGTTGTTGATCGTGCCTTATGTGCTGGTAAAGGGCGTGGCGAAATATCTGGGGACGGCCAGCCGTGCCTCGGCTCTTGCACCGGTGGACCGGGTGTTGGGCTTCGGCTTTGGCGCGGTAAAGGGTACGTTGATCATCGTGCTGGGCTATTCGGTTCTGGTGCTGGCCTATGACACGATCTGGGGGCCAAAGGGGCGTCCGGGCTGGATCACGCATTCGCGTACCTATAATTTCATCGACGCCAGCAGCGAGGCCTTGGTGAAGATGATTTCGCAGCGCCGCCGCGACGCCGCCGAAGAACGCGCCAAGGAGGGTGACGAACCTGTCGCCAAACCCACCACCAAAGCGTCGAGCCACGCGGCCAAGCGCAAAGCGCATCGAACGGTCGATTGATATGGCATCCGTTGCCGCGCTTTATACGCCCGAAGTGCTGATGCTGGCGACCGGGTTGGTGCAATATCGGTGGGACGACCAATTCATGCTGCAAGGCTCGGCACGTTCGCCCAGTTGCGGCAGCACTTTGAAGGTCGGGATTGATCTTGACGGCGATGGTCGGATCGAACGGATCGGGCTTGCCGCGCAGGCATGCGCCATCGGTCAGGCATCCAGCGCGATCATGGCCCATGCCGCCATCGGGCGCAGCATGGATGATTTTGTGCAGGCCGAAAGCGCTTTGTTGCGCTGGTTGGGTGGAGAAGGGGACTTGCCTGATTGGCCGGGTCTTTTGGCCATTGCGCCCGCGCGCGAATTTCCCGGTCGCCACGGCGCGATCATGCTGGGTTGGCGCGCAGTTCTGCAGGCCTTTGCCAACGGCAGGAACGACGCAGCCGCGATCCTATAAATGCAATTGTGACAAACCACTGCCGCGCAGCAGCAATATGTTGCACTGCACCTCTATCCGGTGTTAGCCTGCACTATAACTCTGGGAGAAGAGAAGCGCGCATGACCGATAAGGCAGAAGGCAAGAGCGATACGGTTATCATCAAAAAATACGCTAACCGTCGTCTCTATAATACCCAGTCGTCGAGCTATATCACGCTGGATCACCTGTCCAAGATGACGCGCGAGGGCGTGGAATTCCGTGTGCTGGACGCAAAGTCGGGCGCTGATATCACGCACCAGATCCTGACCCAGATCATCATGGAAGAAGAAGCCAGCGGCGAGCAGATGCTGCCGGTGAATTTTCTGCGCCAGTTGATCGGCATGTATGGCAATTCGATGCAGAGCCTTATCCCGCATTATCTCGAAGCCAGCATGGAGCAGTTCCGCGCCAACCAGATGAAGTTGCGCAAGGCGTTTGAGGACAGCATCGAGAGCAATCCGCTGGCCCGATTGGCCCAGCAGAATATTGCGATGTTTCAGGCCGCCGCCGCCGCTTTCATGCCCGGCGCAGAAGGGGGGGCGCCCAAGCCCGCCGAAACGCCGCGTGAGGCCGAAGAGGACGTCGGCACCAAGTCGGAGATCGATGCGCTGCGCAATCAGATGCTTGAAATGCAGAAGATGCTGGACAAGCTGGCCAAGTAAGCGATTTTGCGTGGCCCGGCATCGGCTGGGCCGCGCCATTAATGGAACCGCGGCGCATCATTTTTGGCATGCGCACAGTTTTTTGCAAAAAACCGGTTCCCGTTTTTCGGCGCCTTGCTTAAACGCAGCGCGCCATGAATCAGAAAACGCAAAAGCCCGCCCAGATCCGCCACGCCCTTACCGTCAAGCGTGAGGATGATTTCGCCGCCTGGTATCAGCAGGTTGTCTCCGAAGGTGAGATGGCCGAGGAAAGCGGCGTGCGCGGCTGCATGGTCATCAAGCCGTGGGGCTATGGCATTTGGGAGCGCATCCAAAAGATCATGGACGCCGCGATCAAGGAAGCGGGCGTCGACAATTGCTATTTCCCGCTGTTCATCCCGCTGAGCTATTTTTCCAAGGAAGCCGATCACGTTGAAGGCTTTGCCAAGGAAATGGCGGTCGTCACCCATCACCGCCTGATTGCGGATGGCAAGGGCGGCTTGATGCCCGACCCCGAAGCCAAGCTGGAAGAGCCGCTGATCGTGCGCCCGACCTCGGAAACGGTGATCGGCGCGGCGATGGCGCGCTGGGTGCAATCGTGGCGCGATCTGCCGCTGATGGTGAACCAGTGGGCGAACGTCGTGCGCTGGGAAATGCGCACCCGCATGTTCCTGCGCACCAGCGAGTTCCTGTGGCAGGAAGGCCATACCGCCCATGCTGACCGCGATGACGCGATGAAGGAAACGCTGCGCGCGCTCGAAATGTATCGCAGCTTTGCGGAAAACGTGCTGGCCATGCCGGTCGTGGCGGGTGAAAAGCCGGAGAACGAACGCTTCCCCGGCGCGGTGGCAACCTATTCCATTGAGGCGATGATGCAGGACGGCAAGGCGTTGCAGGCCGGGACCAGCCATTACCTTGGCACCGGTTTCGCCGAGGCAGCGGGCATCCGTTACCAAAGCAAGGAAGGCGCGCAGGAACTGGCGCATACGACCAGCTGGGGCGTGTCGACCCGCATGATCGGCGGCGTCATTATGACCCATGGCGATGATGACGGGTTGCGCGTTCCCCCCGCAATTGCCCCGCATCAGATCATCATCCTGCCCATGCTGCGCGAGGATGACGGCGATGAGGCGCTGCTGGTCTATTGCGAGGAAATCCGCCGCGAATTGCTCAAGCTCTCGGCGCTGGGCGAACCGATCCGCGTGCTGCTCGACAAGCGTCCCGGCAAGGCGACGCAAAAGCGCTGGGCTTGGGTCAAGAAGGGCGCGCCGATCATTCTGGAAATCGGCGGGCGCGATGCGGCCGGCGGCATGGTTTCGGCCCTGCGCCGTGATCAGATCTGGCGCGAGGATGCCAAGACCAATTTCGTGGGCCAGACCCGCGAGGAATTCATCGCCGGTGCCGCCGCGCTGCTGGAGGATATTCAGGCCAGCCTGCACCGCGAGGCGACCGCCAAGCGCGATGCCGCCATCACCAAGGGCATCACCACGCTGGACGATCTGGCCAAGTTCTTCGCCGAGGATCAGCGCTACCCCGGTTGGGTCGAACTGAACTGGGCCCGCCCCACCGGCGAGGCGCTGGAGAAGGTGGTGGAGCAGTTGAAGGCGCTCAAGCTGACGATCCGCAACACGCCGCTGGATGCCGCGCCTGCCGAAGGGCTGTGCCCGTTTACGGGTGAGGCTGCGGTCGAGCGGATTTACGTGGCGCGGGCTTATTGATGCGACTTAAGGGCTATCTTGCGCTGATGATTAGTATGGTGGTTGTCAGCATCGGGTCGGTAGCGATGGCTGCCTTGCCACCCTATCAGCAGAGGACAAGCCCGAAAGCGCCCCTCTCCAGCGCCGCTCGTAACGAGATACAAGCACGTTATTCGAAGACGTTCCTTGCCTGCATTAACAAGCCGGGTGCCAACGCGCTCAGCTTCGTCGATTGCACGGAGCCAGAAATGGACTTGCAGGACAAGCAACTCAACGCCGTTTGGCGCTTGACCCTAGCGCGGTTGCAGCCGACGCCGGGGGGTGCCGGGCGCATCGAGGAATTGCGCAAGGCCGAGCGACTGTGGATCAAACAGCTCGAGCCATTTTGCAGCCTCGCCATGGCCAGGCGCGGCGGCATGATGGCCCAAGCAGACTATTTCCAGTGCGAAATCGACGAAACCATCCGCCGCACCATCTGGCTGGAAAAATTACTCTAGTTTGCCCCCTTGCGCGGGCGCGCGGGCGTGGCACATTCGCGGCCATGATCCGCCACACGCTTCTCGCCGCCGCTCTGCTGCCCGCCGCCGCATTTGCCCAAAGCGCCCCCCGAAATGCGCCATCGCCTGAACGCCTGCGCGCCACGGTGTCCTCGCTGGTGGGCTTTGGCACGCGCCACACGCTCTCCTCGCAGGATGATCCCAAACGCGGGATTGGCGCGGCGCGCACTTGGGCAGGGGAACAGTTCCGCCAGATCAGCGCGCAATGCGGCGGATGCCTTTCCATCGAATTGCCCGAACGTATGGTGACCAGCGCCCGCATTCCGACGCCGGCGCGTCTGGTCAATGTCGTGGCCATTCAAAAGGGCACCGAGCGCCCCGATGAGGTGACCATCATTCAGGCCCATATCGATACGCGCGTCTCCGATGTGATGAATGCCACCGCCGATGCGCCGGGCGCCAATGACGATGGTTCGGGCGTCGCCTTGGTGCTGGAGGCGGCGCGCATCATGTCCAAACGCAAATTCCCGACCACCGTGGTTTACGCCATCCTGTCCGGCGAGGAGCAGGGATTGCTGGGCGGGCGTCTGCTGGCCGATGTGGCGGCGGATCGCGGGTGGAAAGTGAAGGCCGTGCTCAACAATGACATTGTGGGCAACACACGCGGTTCCGATGGTCTGGTCGACGATACCCATATTCGCGTTTTCTCCGAAGGGCCGCGCGCCAATGCCGACGCGAAGCTGACCGCCGCCCAACGCCGCGAAGGGGGCGAGAATGACAGCCCCAGCCGCAATCTCTCACGCTTTATCGCGGGGCTTTCGGCGCGGGATCTGGCGGTGCGACAGGTGTGGCGCGCGGATCGGGTGGGGCGCGGGGGCGATCATCTGCCCTTTGAGGAGAAGGGTTTTCCCGCTGTGCGCATCACCGTGGCCGTTGAAAATTACGACCATCAGCATCAGGACATCCGCCGCGAAGGGACAACCCAATATGGCGACACGATCGAATTCATGGACTTCCCCTATCTGGCCCGCGTGACCGCGCTCAACATCCGCGCGGCCAGTGCGATTGCGGCGGCCCCCATGCCGCCGACCGTGACGCAAAAGATTGCCGTCTCGCCCGATACTGACCTGAAATGGAACGCCATACCGGGCGCGGCGTCTTACTTGATCTGGCGCCGCCGCACCGATGCGTCCGGGTGGGAGGCCAAGCCCTTTGCCACCACGCGGGACACGGCTATGACGTTCAAGGGGCTGCGCGGGGACGACTGGTTTCTGGGCGTGTCGGCGGTCGGCGGCAATGGCGCGCAAAGCCCGATTGCCAGCGCGCTTCCGGGCGGATCGTATGAAAGGGTCAAACCCTGACGCTTGTATTGAACGCGCTTTGGGGCCAAGGCGTGATCCATGGCCTTTGACAAACGAACCTCTCGCAAGCCCGGCAAACTGACGATCCGCAGCAAGGACGCCCGTGGCAAGATTGAACCCGGCATGCCCACGCGCCATCAGGTGCTGGAATTCATCGCCGAGGCGCAGGAAGAAGTGGGCAAGCGCGAGATTGCCAAGGCGTTTGGCCTCAAGGGGGCCGAAAAGATCGAACTCAAGGCCCTGCTCAAGGATATGGCCGAGGAAGGTTTGATCGACGGCAACCGCACCGCCTATCACCGCATGGGCGGCGTGCCCAAGGTTACGGTGCTGCGTGTGATCGGGATTGAGGATGGCCTGCCCATCGCGGTTCCCGACAAATGGGAGCCTGATGATGCCAGCCCTCCGCCGCGCCTGACCGTGGTGGAACAGCGCGTGGCGCAGAAAAAAGGCCCGCAGATGCGCGGTGTCGGCGCGCTGAAACCGGGCGACAAGATTCTCAGCCGGACCGAGGAAACCGCCGAAGGCATGGTGGCCTTCCCCATGAAGAAGCTGCCCAATTCGGCCGAAGCCATCATGGGCGTGGTCGAGGTTGATGGCGCGGGCAAGGGGTGGCTGGCGCCGGTTGATAAACGTGAGCGCCATGCCGCGCCGATTGCCGATCTGAACGGCGCGGTCGAAGGGCAATTGGTCATGGCCGAACCCGCCGGACGTAGCCCCCGCGCAGGTGTGCGCGTGACGGTCGTGCTGGGCGATCCGTTGGCGCCTAAGAGCTTCAGCCTGATTGCCATCCACAAACATGGCCTGCCGCATGTCTTCTCCAGCGAGGTGATCGGCGAGGCGCAGGCTTCGTCGCGTCAACCACTGAGCCGGGATCAGCGCGAGGATCTGACGCATTTGCCTATCGTCGCGATCGATCCGGTCGATGCGCGCGACCATGACGATGCGATCTGGGCCGAACCGGATGGCGAGGGTGGCTGGCGCGCCGTGGTGGCGATTGCCGACGTGTCCTTCTATGTCCGCCCCGGCGGCGCGCTGGATCGTGAGGCGCGCAAGCGGGGCAATTCGGTCTATTTCCCCGACCGCGTGGTGCCGATGTTGCCCGAAGTTTTGTCGGCCGATGTCTGCTCGCTCAAGGCTGGCGCGCCGCGTGCGGCCATGGCGTGCCACATGACGATTGACGCCGAAGGGCGGATGACTTCCTTCCGCTTTACCCGCGCCATTGTGCAGATCGCCGAAGTCATCGCCTATGAGGAGGCCCAGCGCCGCATCGACGCGGGTGAGGCCGAGGCGCATCTGGTCAACCTGTGGGGCGCGTGGAAGGCGCTGGCCACGGCGCGCCAGAATCGCGATCCTCTGGAACTAGACTTGCCCGAAAGGCGCGTGGTTCTGGATGAAATGGGGCGCGTGGCGCAGGTTGCCCTGCGTGAACGATTGGACGCGCATCGCGTGGTCGAAGATTTCATGATCGCGGCCAATGTCGCGGCGGCCAAGGCGTTGGAAAGCAAGACCGCCCCGGTGGTCTATCGCATCCACGAACCGCCAAACCGCGAAAAGCTGATTGCTCTCAAGGATTATCTGGCCACGTTTGAACGCAAGCTGGCGCTGGGTCAGGTGATCACGCCCGCGCTGTTCAACCGCATGCTGAAAAGCATCGAGGACGATGTCGAAAAGGCGCTGATCATGGAGGCCGTGCTGCGCAGCCAGACGCAGGCCTATTATGGGCCGCGCAATGCGGGGCACTTTGGCCTGTCGCTGGGGTCCTATGCCCATTTCACCTCGCCCATTCGACGCTATTCGGACTTGCTGGTCCATCGCGCTCTGGTCGATGCGTTCCATTTGGAACAGCCGGCGCCTGGTGGCGATCTGCCCGCGCTGTCGGGGCTGCATGGCCGAGATCGTTCGGATCTGGCGCGGATTTGCGATGCGATTTCCACCGCCGAACGCCGTGCGATGGAGGCCGAGCGCGAGACGGTCGATCGCTATGTTGCGGCATGGCTCTCGACCCATGTGGGCGATGTTTTCGATTCCCGCATCACCGGGGTTCAGCGCTTTGGCCTGTTCGCCACGATTCTTGGGTTGGGCGGCGATGGGCTGGTGCCGATTTCGGTGCTGGGCGATGAACGGTTTCATCATGATGAAAAGGCCCAGGTGCTGCGCGGCGAATCGACTGGCACGACCTTTGCCATTGGCGATCGTCTGCGGCTGCGTCTGGCCGAGGCCAATGCCTTGACCGGCGCGTTGAAGTTCGAACCCGAAGACGGGCAGGGCCGTATCGAAAGGCGCGGCGTCCCCTTGCCCGACAAGGCGGGGATGAAACGTCGCGGCAGCCATCTGGTCGGCAAGCGCGGCCGCCCGGCCAACATCCGCCATCAGGGCAAAAAGCGGTGATTAACTGAGGCGGTCGATTTCCGCCTCATCCATTCCGCCGGGAACGATGAACAGCGGGCAGGACAGGGCGCCAAGGCCGGTATCGGTAAAATGGCCGATCAGCGGCCCCTGTCCGCCGCCTGCCGGTGCGCCCAGAACAAGGGCGGCCACTTCGCTGTGCTGCGCCAGATATTCGCGCACAACCTTGACCGGGTCGCCCGACGCAACCGTAATTACGGGCATATGGCCCGATTGGGACAGAACGCTGCCGGCGGCCGATGCGGCGATGGTTTCGGCGCGGGCGCGGGCTTCTTCCTCGATTGTCGCCTGAATTCCGCCAAAGGCCGAAAAGGGCTGGGGCGGGACAAGCGCGAGAATATGCACCTGTCCCTGCGTCTTGATCGCGCGGCGGGTGGCAAAACGCAGCGCCACGCGCGCCTCATCGCTTTCGTCCACGATCACCAAATAGACACGCATCGCATATTTCCTCTGAGCGCATGTTTGCGCTTACCACGCAGATGGCATAAACCGAAACCGCGCGCAAATTTGCTGCTTCCCAAAGGTCACAGGGGGCATAAGATTTGTGGGTTAAGCTATCAAGCACATTCCTATTCGGTGCAAGCATCTTGCCGATTGCGACAATCCCCGGCAGAAGCAGACCGATTCTAAAATTAGCCATAAGGACGAGAAGCCCTCATGCCGATCTCGATCAAGATGCCCGCTTTGTCTCCAACCATGGAGCAGGGGAAACTGGCCCGTTGGCTGGTTAAAGTTGGTGATACTGTCAGTGCTGGCGATATCATGGCCGAGATTGAAACCGATAAGGCTACAATGGAATTCGAAGCGGTGGACGAAGGCACGATTGTGGCCATCGAAATCGCCGAAGGCACCGACAATGTGAAGGTCGGGACCGTGATTGCCCAGCTGGCCGGTGAAGGTGAAGATGCCTCGGCCCCGGTTGCCGCGCCTGCTGCTGCTCCCGCCGCGCCCGCTGCGGCGGCTCCGGCACCTGTTGCCGCGGCGCCTGCCCCGGTTGCTGCGGCCCCAGTCAAGACCGGCGACCGCGTCGTTGCCTCGCCTCTGGCCAAGCGTATTGCGGCGCAAAAGGGCGTCGATCTGTCGGGCGTCAAGGGTTCAGGCCCGAACGGCCGCATCGTCAAGGCCGACGTTGAAGGCGCACAGCCCGGCGCGGCGGCACCTGTTGCGGCGGCGGCTCCGGCTGCTGCGCCCGCACCTGTTGCGGCTCCGGCTCCCTCGGCGCCTGCGGCTCTGCCCGACTTTGGCATCCCGCACGAGGATCTGCCGCTCTCGACGATGCGCAAGACGATTGCGCGCCGCCTGACCGAATCGAAGCAGCAGGTTCCGCATATCTACCTCACGGTCGATGTCCGCCTCGATGCGCTGCTCAAGTTGCGTGCTGAATTGAACTCGGCCTTGACGGGCCGCAAGGTGAAGCTGTCGGTCAACGACATGCTGATCAAGGCTCTGGGTGTTGCCCTGACGCAGGTTCCGCAGTGCAACGTGGCCTTTGCCGGTGACACGCTGCGTCAATACAGCCGCGCCGACGTGTCGGTGGCCGTATCGATCCCCAACGGTCTGATCACGCCCATCGTGACGGATGCCGCGGGCAAGGGTCTGGCCAAGATCAGCACCGAAATGGCCGACCTTGGCAAGCGCGCTAAGGAAGGCAAGCTGGCCCCGACCGAGTTTATCGGCGGCACCGCCAGCCTGTCGAACATGGGCATGATGGGCATCAAGCAGTTTGAAGCCGTCATCAACCCGCCCCAGGGCATGATCATGGCCATTGGCGCGGGCGAAAAGCGCCCCTGGGTGCTGGAAGACGGCAGCCTGGGCGTGGCCACGGCCATGTGTGCCACGGGCAGCTTTGACCACCGCGCCATTGACGGCGCCGATGGTGCGCAACTGATGGCCGCTTTCCGCGAACTGGTCGAAAATCCGCTGGGCCTGCTGGCCTGAGATGGAGGCCTTGACCCTGCGCCCTGCCACTGAGCCGGTCATCCGGGTTACCGCGATGCCCGCCGATGCCAATGCCTATGGCGACATCTTCGGCGGGTGGCTGCTGTGTCAGATGGACATGGGGGCAGGGCTGCTGGCCGCGCGCCATTCGCGCGGCCGGGCCGTGACCATCGCCATGGACGGCGTGCAATTCCTCAAGCCGGTCAAGGTCGGCGATGAGGTTTCGGTCTATGGCGAAATCCGCAAGGTGGGCCGCTCCTCGATGACGATTGCCATCGAGGCATGGCGGCGCGACCGTTTTCAACACGAGGCGCAAAAGGTGACCGAGGCGGTCTTTACCTTTGTGGCTGTCGATGACGCCGGGCGGCCCCGCCCGGTGGTTCAGGAGTAAACAACGTGGCTGAAGCGTATGATGTGATTGTTCTGGGTTCGGGCCCCGGTGGCTATGTCGCGGCGATCCGCGCGGCGCAATTGGGCCTCAAGACCGCGATTGTGGAACGCGAAAATCTGGGCGGCATCTGCCTCAACTGGGGTTGTATCCCGACCAAGGCCCTGCTGCGCAGCGCCGAGGTGTTTCATCAGATGCAGCATGCCAAGGCTTACGGCCTGTCGGCCACGGGCGTTGCCGCCGATCTGGCCGCCGTTGTCGCGCGCAGCCGCGGCGTGGCCAAGCAGCTCAATCAGGGCGTCACGCATCTGATGAAGAAGAACAAGGTGGCCGTTCACATGGGCACCGGCAGGCTGCTGGCCCCCGGCAAGCTGGAAGTGACGGGCGAGAAGGGCGCCGAGACGCTGACCGCCAAGCATATCATCGTGGCGACTGGCGCGCGCGCGCGCGATCTGCCCTTTGCCCCGGCGGACGGCAACCGCATCTGGACCTATCGCCATGCGATGACGCCCAAGGAAATGCCGAGCAAGCTGCTGGTCATCGGTTCGGGCGCAATCGGCATTGAATTTGCCAGCTTCTACAACGATCTGGGCGCGGATGTCACGGTGGTCGAAATGGCCGACCGCATCGTTCCGGCCGAGGACGCCGATGTCTCGGCCTTCCTTGAAAAGTCGCTGACCAAGCAGGGTTTCAAGATCCGCACCAAGACGGGCCTTGAAGGTCTGGTGGCCGACGCCAAGGGCGTGAAGGCCAAGATCAAGGCCCCCGATGGCAAGGTGACCGAGGAAGAGTTCAGCCATGTGATCGTCGCGGTGGGCGTTGTTGCCAACACCGAGAACATCGGGCTGGAAACGCTGGGCATCCCCACCGATCGCGGCATCATCAACACCGATCCCTATGGCCGCACCAACGTCAAGGGCGTTTGGGCGATTGGCGACGTGACGCCCGGCCCGTGGCTGGCGCACAAGGCCAGCCATGAGGGCGTGACGGCGGCCGAAGCCATCGCCAAGGAACTGGGCAACAAGGAGGTGCATCCGCACGCTTTGGACCGCCGCAACATTCCGGGCTGCACCTATTGCCACCCGCAGGTGGCCAGCGTTGGTCTGACCGAGGCCAAGGCCAAGGAAGCCGGCTATACGCTCAAGGTCGGCACGTTCCCCTTCATCGGCAATGGCAAGGCCATCGCGCTGGGTGAGCCGGAAGGCTTCATCAAGACGGTGTTTGACGCCAAGACCGGCGAATTGCTGGGCGCGCACATGATCGGCGCGGAGGTGACCGAACTCATTCAGGGCTATGTGGTGGGCAAGACGCTGGAAACCACCGAGCAGGAATTGATGAACACGGTCTTCCCGCATCCGACCCTGTCGGAAATGATGCATGAGGCAACGCTGGCCGCCTATGGCCGTGCGCTCCACATCTGATCTTTGCCGCGCAGATGGAATGAATAGGGGCGGGGGGCGAAAGTCTCCCGCCCTTTTTCAATGCTTCCTGAAATGCAAGCTGGGGTTATCTGCGCATTAACCATTGATCGCTATCCCCAAACTGACGGGGGAAAAGCGATGTTGAGTCTATTGGGATCATTAGGTTCGATGCTGCGCAATGTGTTTGCGCTGAGTTTTGCCGCGATTTGCGGTCTGTCATCGATGTTGTTGAATGTTCAACAGATTTCGGATCTAGCCTGGAACTCCGCCGGGGGGGCGGTTCTGGTGCTGGTGTTGATCGCGATGGGCTTGATCGCCGGATTTGTGATTCTGGTCTATTTCCTGCGCGAAAAGGGCAGGAAGGAACGCGCAAGATTGGCCTCACTCGATGAGGATCGTGGCGAGGATTTCGATCCCGATATGATCATCGCGCGCCATTTGGCCTATCGGGCCAGCGCGGCCATGCCCCCCAGGGTGCATCGTCCAGCGCCGCAAAGGCCCCGTAATGCACCCGCAAGTTTTGGCCGCAAGCAATTGTGATTTAACGAAGAAGACGCGTAATATGTTCAAACACCGCCGCATGCAACGGCGATGCAAAGGCGCAGCCGATCGCACCATCCTTTTGCCAGACGATCCGTGCCGACAGGAGTTGCAGGCCCGGAATGCGGATGCGCAAAGGTTGTGAGGGGTCGGCCGGTCCATAACGGTTGATGCGAAAGCCGCCGGGCGACAGTTCATCCAGCGTTACGCGTCGCCATTCGGCCATGCCTTGGCGAACTTCACAAACAGTGGAGATTTCAACGCGTTGATTGTCTTCGCGCCCGCCTTGACCGCCGGGGCGTGATTTTCCAAAACCTTGATAATTTTGCATATTCACGAAAAACATGCCTCCTTTGATGCGCTGAATCTTAGAGATAAAAAGTTAACAGGCCGACAAGGTTTTTGCGCGCCGGGGCAAGGATGCAACGGTTTTGAATTCAATTCGTCCGGTTTTTCAAACGTGAAACCACCACAATGCCACCGGCGTCAGCGCCAGATTGAGCAGGCCTGTCAGGACCATGGACAGGCCTGCGATTGCGCCGGCATGGGGGTGTGCGGTTTGAATTTGCGCCGTGCCGATGGCATGGGCGGTTACGCCCACCATCGCGCCCTGTGCCGTCGGGTTGCGCGGGCGGGAATGTTGAATGGCGATTTCGCCCAACAAGGCACCCAAAATGCCGGTTGCGATGACAAAGACGGCGGTTAATTCAGGAATTCCGCCAATCTGGCCCGAAACGGCCATGGCAAAGGGCGTGCTGATCGACCGGGGCAAGAGCGATAGGCGCAGCGTGCCGTCAATGCCCAAGGCGCCCGCCAAGGTCCATGCCGAGAGAATGGACGTGGCGCTGCCCGCAACCATTCCGGCGGCGAGGGGGCGCCAATATCGTGCGATCATCGCGCGTTGATCGTAAATCGGTATGGCAAAGGCCGTAACACTTGGCCCCAGCATCCAGAGCAGCCAGCCCGACCCGGCGCGATAGGCGGCATAGGGTATGTGAAACAGGATCAGGATGGTGCCGATCATTACTGGCGCGGTGATCAGCGGCATCAGCCACCACCGCGTCCAGCGCCTGTGGATCGATCGCGCACAGGCAAATGTGCCCAGCGTCAAGGTTGACCACATAGCGATAGCGACAGGGTCAACCATCGCCATAATCCTGACGTGCGACCATTTGCACCACCATCCCGGTTACGGCCATCACCATCAAAGTGCCGCAGACCACAACCAGCAGCAATTTGAGGCCCAACATGCCGAAAAATTCGGGATGGTCGATGATCGCAGGCACCGCGGGCACGAAAAACAGCAGCATCCGCCCCAGCAAGGCCAGCGCGCCCTCTCGCAAATGTTCGGGGCGCAGCAGGCGAAAACGAAAGGCCAGCAATATCAGTCCAAGCCCAACCACGCTGCCGGGCAGGGGAGAGTGGGAAAGGCGTGCCAGCGCGTCGCCTGCACCATAGAAGGCAAGGATGGCAAAGACTTGCAGGATGACCCTCATACCAGTTTCGCCATCAGGCCGCCACCAGGCGTCGTCGAAAGTCGCAGCGTGAACCCATAGGCCTCGGCAATATCGCGGGCAATGGCAAGGCCAAGGCCGCTGCCGGGCATATGTTCGTCAAACCGACTGCCGATCTCACAGGCCTTGGCGATTTGCCCCTCGCTCATGCCCGGACCGTCATCGACCACGGTGATACGCGGCCCTTGGGTGATGGACAGGACCACCTTGTGACGCGCCCATTTGCCTGCATTGTCCAGCAGATTGGACACAAGTTCGGACAGGTCGACCGGGTCAATGGCCATACGCACCGGTTCGGGGGCGTTGAGTTCAAACACGCGGTCCGGGTGCAATTTGCGCATGGCCGACAACATGGGCAACAGCGCTTCGGGCAAATGGCTGATTTTCAGCGTTGTCCTTGCGCCCGCCGCCGACCGGGTGCGGGCAAGGCGAAAGTCGATCTGTTGCACCATGACATGCGCCTGATCCAGCAAGGCGCGCGCGGCCCTTTCGCTTTCGGGCTGGCGGGCCAGACGCTCTGCTTCGTCCGTAATGACGGCCAGAGGGGTGCGCAAACCATGGGCCAGATTGCCCGCCTCCACCCGCGCGCGTTCGATCACGGCCTCATTGCCCGCGATATAGGCATTCAAGTCCTCGACCAGAGGCGCGATTTCGGCCGGATAGGCTCCTTCGAGGCGGGCGTTGGTGCCTTCACGCAATTGCCCGATGGCGGTGGCCAATCGGTTGAGCGGGCGCAGGCCGAACAGGACCACCGCATAGCCCGTTATCAGCAAAGCCGCCGCCAAAGCCGACAGCCACAGCGTCAATTCCCGCGTGAAATTGGCAATGGCATTGTCGAGATAGCGTTTGTCGACCGCGATCACATAATGAACGACGCGACCGTCGGGGGTAAAGCCGGTAAAGCCATAGGCGATCGTCTTGCCGGTTGGGCCATTGTCGATCGAATGGAAAATTTCGGGCGAATGGGCAATGTCCTCGTCAATCACGCCGCGCACCATGGATGCGGAATGGATGCGGTCGCCCTTGTGTACGGAAACCTGCCAGTAATAGCCCGACATCGGCTCCAGATAGCGTGGGTCGGACAGGGGGCGTGACAGCGATAGGTGGCTGTCCTTGGAAATATTCACCAGTCCGGCCAGTTCGCGGACATGGCCGTAAAGCTCGTCGTGATATTGCGCCTCGATATGGCGGGTGAAAACCCGCGTCGCCGAATACCAGATGCCGCCGATGCCCAGCGCCACCCAGAACAGGATGGCCAGCAGGAAACGCAGGCGCAGGCTATGCGCGGCAAAACGGGCGGGGATCAGCATCCGCTTCATGCTTCGAACCTATAGCCAAGGCCGCGCAAGGTTTTGATCCGGGTGGCCCCCACCTTGCGGCGCAGGCGGCTGATCAAGACCTCGACCGCGTTGAGATCGCGTTCCGCGCCCAGATCATAGAGATGCTCAAGGATGTCGCCCTGCGCCAGAACCTGACCGGGGCGGCGCAGGAACAGTTGCAGCAGGCGAAACTCCTGTTTGGAAAGGGAAAGCGGCGCGCCATCGACCTCTGCATTGCGGCCAACCGGGTCCAGTCGAACCCCGCCCGCCTCGATCCATTGCGCCCTTTGCCCGCTGTGCCGCCGCAGTAATGCGTGAAGCCGCGCCAGCAGTTCTTCGAAACGCACAGGTTTCACCACGAAATCATCGGCGCCCGCGTTCAAGCCTTCGACCTTGTCCTGCCAACTGCCGCGCGCGGTCAGGATCAGTACCGGGCAATCCACCCGCCGCGCCCGCCAGTATCGCAACAGGTCCAGCCCATTGCCGTCGGGCAGTCCGAGGTCGAGGATGATCGCGGCAATCTTGTCCAGATCGGGCCACCCTTCGCCATCGGCCTGTGATCCGGCCACATCCACGGCAAAGCCCGCATCGCGCAGCCGATTGCTCAGCCGGCTTGCCAACTCGCCGTCATCCTCGATCAACAACAGGCGCAAGCCCTTTGTCCCCATTTCCGTTTGCGTCATGTCTCATGGACCTGCCACACGAAACTGACAAGTTCCTGTCAGCTTCGTGGGCCATGGCGACGCCCATGATGCGCAAAAACTCTCTGCTGGCGGCCTGTGCCGCGCTCGCCCTGCTTTCCGCCTGTTCGCGCCAGAGCGAGGAGGCCGCGCCCGAAGCGCCTTCTCCCAAGGGCGACCTGGTGGCGCTGAGTGATGCGCAGGTGGGTCAGTTGGGCATTGTGGTGGAGGCCGCGATCGGCGATGCGCCCATCCCCTTGGCCAGCGTGCCGGGCACGGTTTCCCTGCCGCCCGAAGCGCGCGTGGCGGTAACGTCTCCCTTTGGCGGCACGGCGGTCCGGGTGCTGGTCATTCCGGGGCAGCAGGTGGCAAAGGGTGCGGTGCTGGGGGTCGTCAAGGCCGCCGAATCGGTGCAATACAGCGGCGCCATGGCGCGTTCTCAGGCCGAATTGCCCGTGGCCCAGGCCAATGCGCAACGCCTGACCCAACTGGCGCGTGAAGGCGTCATTGCCCCATCACGCGCCGAGGAAGCGGTTGCCAATCTGCGCGCAGTTCAGGCGACGCTGGCGGAAAATCGGCGCTTGCTGGCGCTGGGCGGGGCCTCGCGCGATGGCACGGTGACGCTGCGTTCGCCGATTGCGGGGCGCGTGGCCAGTGTGGGCGTGGAAACCGGCGGCGCGGTCAGCACCGAGGGCGCGCCATTTGTCGTGGAAAATGTTGCGGCCCTGCGCCTTGACCTGCAATTGCCGCAAAGGCTGGCGGGCCAATTGTACCCCGGCATGCCGGTGGCGGTTGAACAGGATGGTCGGCGCGTAACGGGCAAATTGCTCTCGGTCGGCGCCTCGCTCGACCCGGTATCGCGTTCATTGGTGGCGCGGGCCAGTGTGGCGGGCGATTCCGGCCTGATCCCCGGCAAGGGTGTGACGGCGATTATCGAGGCCCCCGCCGAAAAGGCCAAGGGTGTCAGCGTGCCTCGCAATGCCGTGGCCAATATCGATGGCAAGGATGTGGTCTTTGTCCGCGAGGGCAAGAATTTCCGCCGCCAGACCGTGACGGTCGCGGGTGAGAGCGGCGGGCGCATGGTGATCGGGGGCGGCCTGAACGCCAATGCCCAGGTGGTCACCAAAGGCGTGGCCGAACTCAAAGCCATTTTTACAGGGGCCTGAGCCATGTTGCGCAAACTGGTCGAACGGGCGCTGGCCGCCCGGCTTGCCGTTCTGGCGCTGGCTCTGGGGTTGGCCGGGGTCGGGGTGTGGTCCTTTCTCAACCTGCCGATTGACGCCTTTCCCGACATTTCCTCGACACAGGTCAAGGTGATTCTGAAGGCCCCCGGCATGACGCCCGAAGAGGTGGAAAGCCGCGTCGTCGCGCCCATCGAAATGGAAATGCTGGGCATTCCGCATCAGACCGTTCTGCGCTCTGTGGCCAAATATGCGATTGCCGACGTCACGATCAATTTCGACGACAGCACCGACATCTACTGGGCGCGCAATCAGGTCAATGAACGCCTGACGGGCGTGATGGGCAATCTGCCCTCGACCGTCAGCGGCGGTCTGGCGCCGATTGCGACGCCTTTGACCGATATGTTCATGTTCACCATCGAGGGGCCGCAGGACCTGATGGAAAAGCGCCGCACGCTGGATTGGGTGATCCGTCCCGCGCTGCGCACGGTGCCGGGGGTGGCGGATGTTAATTCGCTGGGCGGTCTGGCCGAAAGCTATGAGGTCGTGCCCGACAATCAGGCCTTGGCGGCGGCCGGCCTGACGGTGAGCGACTTGTCCGAGGCGATCAACACGTCCAACCGCAACGATGGCGCCGGGCGTCTTGTGGCCGGTGAGGAAGCGTTGATCGTGCGTTCATCGGGCGCAATTCGCAACGTGGCGGATCTGTCGGCGGTGGTGGTCAAATCGGCGACCGGGCGCGTCGTTCGCGTTGGGGATGTGGCGCGGGTGCGCATCGGCGCGTTGACCCGCTATGGCGCGGTCAGTCAGGGCGCGCGGGGCGAGGCGGTCGAAGGCATCGTGATCGGATTGCGCGGCGTGGACGCGGCCAAGATCGTCGATGGCGTCAAAGCGCGTCTGGAGGAGTTGAAACCCAGCCTTCCCAAAGGCATGAAGGTAGTTACTTTTTACGACCGTTCGGATCTGATCGAGCGCGCCGTCGGGACGGTCGAAGAGGCTTTGATCGAGGCGACGCTGTTGGTGGTCGTGCTGCTGCTGCTGTTTCTTGGCGATGTGCGGGCCTCGGTCATCGTCGCGCTGGCCTTGCCGATGGCGGTGTTGCTGACCTTTATCGCGATGCGCGCGGTCGGGTTGACGGCCAATCTGATGAGCCTTGGCGGCCTTGCCATCGCGGTGGGGATGCTGGTCGACGGTGCGGTCGTGGTGGTGGAAAATGTGGTGGAGCGTTTGAACGATCCCCGTCATGCTTCGTCAAGCCGCCTGCACAATATTTTTGCCGCTTCGGCAGAGGTTGCAACGCCCGTGGCCAGCGGCCTTGCCATTATCGCGCTGGTGTTCCTGCCTTTGCTGACGCTCGAAGGGTTGGAGGGCAAGCTGTTTGCCCCGGTGGCGCTGACCATCGTGCTGGCGTTGCTTTCGGCTTTGCTGCTGGCGCTGACATTGGTGCCGGTCCTGTCCTTCTTTGGCCTGAAAAAGACCGAAGGGCATGATGTCGCCCATCACGAACCTTGGCTGATGCGCCAATTGGCGCCGCGCTATGGCCGCTTGCTCGATTGGGCCTTTGCCCATCGCAAGTCGGTTTTCGTGGCCGCGGGCCTGTCGCTGGTGGTGGCCGTGGGGGCCTATTCGGTCACGGGCACGATCTTTTTGCCCACGATGGATGAAGGGTCGAGCATCGTTCAGTTGACCAAGCTGCCCTCCATTTCCTTGCCTCATAGTATGGAGATCGACCGGGCCGCGCAAAAGGCGATCATGTCGCAGGTGCCCGAAGTGGCCAATGTCATCTCGCGCACGGGTTCGGACGAATTGGGGCTCGATCCGATGGGCCTGAATGAAACCGACAGTTTCGTCATCCTCAAGCCCCGCAGCGAATGGCGCGTCGGGGACAAGGAATGGCTGGTCAACCAGATCCGCAAGGCCGTGTCCAATCTGCCCGGTGTGGAAACCAGTTTCACCCAGCCGATTGAAATGCGCATTTCCGAAATGCTGACCGGCGCGCGCGGCGATCTGGCGATCCGCATCTTTGGTCCCGACAGCGCCGAACTGGGCCGCCTGGCCGAAGAGGTTCAGCGCCGCCTGCGCGCGATTCCCGGCACCAGCGAGGCGCTGACCATGGCCAATGACAAGGTGGATTACCTTCAGATCGACATCGACCGCACCGCAGCGGGCCGGGTGGGCATGCCTCTTGATACGCTTCAGGATGCGATGCGTTCGGAATTGGAGGGCGTTCGTTCGGGCGTCGTGGCCGACGGTTTGCGCCGCGTGCCGATCCTGATCCGGGGTGAGGGCGAAAGCGCCAATCCCGCCAGCTTTGCCGACCGCCTCTATCGCAGCCCGACCGGTCAGTTGGTCCGCGCCAGCGATGTGGCCAAGGTCGAGCGCACCGAAGGTCCGGTCAAGGTTGAGCATGAAAACGGCTCACGCTTTGCTCTGGTTCAGGCCTTTGTCAGCGGCCGCGATCTGGTCGGCTATGTTCAGCAGGCCAAGGCCGACATCAATGCCAATGTCAAATTGCCGCAGGGCTACCGCCTCGTCTGGGGCGGTCAGTTTGAGAACCAGCAGCGTGCGTCGGCCCGGCTCTCGGTGGTGCTGCCGATTGCTTTGCTGATGATCTTTGTCGTGCTCTACGCCACGCTTTCCTCGGTGCGCGCCTCGCTGCTCATTCTGGTCAATATTCCCTTTGCGCTGGTGGGGGGCATGGTGTCGCTGGCGGCGTCGGGGGAATATCTCTCGGTTCCGGCCTCGGTGGGCTTTATCGCGCTGCTGGGCATTGCCGTGCTCAACGGCTTGGTGATGGTCAGCTATTTCCGCCAATTGCGCGAAGGTGGCATGGATCTGGCGCAGGCCGTTCAGGTGGGCGCGCGCCGCCGCCTGCGTCCGGTGATGATGACGGCCACGATTGCTGCCTTTGGCCTTGTGCCTTTGTTGTTTGCCACCGGGCCGGGTTCGGAAATTCAAAAGCCTCTGGCCATTGTGGTGATCGGGGGGCTGATCACCTCGACGCTGCTGACGCTGGTTCTGTTGCCGATCCTGTATGAGCGATTTGGCGAATCCCGCACGGAGAAAGCCGATGCGTAAGTTTGTTTCGCTCGCCCTGTTCCTGATGCCTTTGCCGGTGATGGCGGCGGTGGTGGCCGAACCGGGCCTGCCGGATCCCGCCGCCGTGGCCCAGGCCTTGGCCAGCCATCCCGGCGTTGAGGCTGCGAACGCGCGCACCCGCGCCGCCGAGGCGGAAATGCATGTGCTGGAACGTGGTCCCTATGACTACAACCTTCAGACCTCGTACAACCGTCGGTCGATTGTTCAGGAAAGCGTTTTTGACGAGTTTGAGGCGCAACTGACCAAAGGCGTGCGCTGGCCCGGCAAGGTGCGTTTGGACCGGGAAATCGGGCAATATGGTCTGACCGCGCAGAAGAACCGCGCCGAGGATGTGCGCCATCAAACCGCGCTGATGCTGGCCGACTATTGGTGGGCGTGGTTGTCGGCGGCCAGCGAGGCGCAGGTCGACCGCGACAGCGTGACCAATTACCAATCCTTGCTGTCGGCGGTCAAACGGCGCGTGGAATTGCGCGATGCGTCCGTGCTGGAGGCGGATCAGACTTTGGCTGCCCTGGAGGCGGCGCGTCTGGCGGCGGAACGTTCGAGCGGACGGGAAAAGGTGGCGCGCAGCCGTTTGCAGGCGCAATTTCCCGCCATGACTCTGCCCGAACACCCGCCCATCATCCCGATGCCGCATGAGCCGGAAGGCGGCTTGACCCATTTGCGCGATCTGGTCTTTGCCCGCAGCCACGAAATTGCGGCGGCAGAAGCAACCGCGCATATGGCCGACGCCAGCGCTGAGCGCGCGCGGGCAGACAAATTGGCCGATCCGCAGGTGGGGGTGCGCGTATTTTCCGACAAGGGCGGGATCGAACGCGGGGCTGGGCTGATCTTCATCATGCCCTTTGGCAATGGGCGACGCAGCGCTCTGGCCGATCAGGCGGGGGCGAATGCGGCGGCGGCCGGGGCTGATCTTCAGGCGGTGCGCCGATCTTTGCAGGAAACTGCCGATTCCGATCTGGCCGGTGCGCAGGCTGCGCTGCACGCATGGGAACGGGCGGACGCGAGCCGCAAGGCGCAGGATGCGGCCTTGCTCAAGGTTCGCCGCGGGTTTCAGGGCGGGGCGCTCGATCTTTCCGAACTGCTTTTGGCCGAGCGGCAAAGTCAGGATGCGGCCCGCGCGGAAAGCATTGCGCGCGGCGACGCCCATGCCGCGATCACACGTTTGCGCATCGACAGCCACCATTTGTGGATTGGTGATGATGAAGACTGATTGATCTGCTAGGCGCACGGGCATGGCCAAGAAGAAGCGTTATCTGACCGCCACCATGCCCGATGGCTATGTCAAGCGGATCGGTCCGACCAGCGACCGTTTCACCCATTACTGGCGCATTGTGGCAGAATTGGCCAATGGCAAGACCGAGGTGTTCTGGGGCCACACGCGATCGCTGGCCGACGCAACGCGGTTAAAGACGGCCGCGTCGGAAGGCGCAAAGATGCGCGGTTGGAAGAGCTATGTCTTCGAAATCGTTGAGGTTGTTGAGGAAGACGCCTGACCGCAGAAGTCGCAAACCGGCCTTGGCCAACAGCTATCTGGGGGTAGGCGACAGGCGGCGCTTGCAGGCGGCCAATCGAGGCCCTAGAGAACGAGACTATGCCCGGAGAAATTCTTGATAACCAGGGGCGTGGCACTGCCGGATGGCATTGGCCCGCCGTACACCCCGAAGCGCGCAAATTTGCTGCGGTTTCTGCCCTTGCCTGCCTTTTGGCGGCGCTTATGGGGTGGAGCTTGTTGGCATGGCCGCTTGGTATTTTAACCTATGGGATTTGCGCGTTTTTCCGCGACCCCCTGCGCGTGACGCCGCGCGGTGACCGCTATGTTGTGGCGCCCGCTGACGGCCTGATCACGCTGATCCAAAAGGTTGCGCCGCCGCGCGAACTGACCATGGAAGATGGCACCGGTACGCCGGGCCTTGGCGATGGCCTTGTCACGCGCGTGTCGATTTTCATGAGCGTGTTTGATGTTCACATCAATCGCGCACCGATCAGCGGCACCGTGACCCGCGTCATCTATATTCCCGGCAAGTTCCTGAACGCTGACCTCGACAAGGCCAGCGAAGAGAACGAGCGCCAGCACATCCTGATTGATCGCGGCAATGGCGCGATGATCGGCTTTACCCAGATCGCGGGCCTTGTCGCACGCCGCATCGTGCCTTTCGTCAAGCCGGGTGATATTATCGGCGCCGGTCAGCGCGTTGGCCTGATCCGTTTCGGCAGCCGCGTCGACGTCTATTTGCCCGAAGGGACCGAACCCAAGGTGTTGCTGGGTCAGCGCACGGTGGCCGGTGAAACCATTCTGGCCGAAATCGGTGAGGTCGGCCTGATCGAGGGCGTAAGCCAGTGAGTGATGGACCGCGTTGGCAAAAGCGTATGCCCGGTGGGCTGACGCTGAGGGCTTTGGCGCCCAATGCCATTACTTCTGCTGCGCTGTGTTGCGGACTGACGGGCATCCGCTTTGCCATTCAAGGCGATTGGGAAAAGTCGGTGCTGGCGGTCATTCTAGCCGGGGTGCTTGATGGCATCGATGGCCGGATTGCCCGCTTGCTCAAGGCGCAATCCCGCTTTGGTGCCGAACTTGACAGTCTGGCCGACGCCATTTCCTTTGGTGTCGCACCTGCGCTGATCGTGTTCCTATGGTCGTTGAAGGACGTTCCGCGTCTGGGCTGGTTTGCGGCTCTGGCTTTTGCGATCTGCATGGCGTTGCGCCTTGCCCGTTTCAATGCCCGCATCGATATGCCCGACGAGCCGCGTAAGCAGGCTGGTTTCCTGACCGGCGTTCCCGCGCCTGTTGGGGCCGGGCTGGCTTTCCTGCCGATCTATCTTTGGATTGCCAGCGGTGGCGATGTTTCGGGCAATCCGATCTTTCGCGATCCGCGCATCGTCGGCGTCTGGCTGGCGTTCAATGCGTTCCTGCTGATCTCGGCCATTCCGACACTCAGCTGGAAATCCATCCGTCCGCGCCGTTCGGTTCGCTTGGAATTGCTGGCTTTGTTCGGCATCGTTTTTGCCGCTTTGCTCAGCGAGCCATGGTTTACGCTGGTGGGGATTTGCGTTGCCTATCTGATCCTGATCCCGGTGGGGTTGATCATGTATGCAAGGGTCAAGCGACCGCGTGGAGCAAGGGTGAGCGAAGCGCGCGCCGATTCTGGGGAATAAGGGAGACCGGCTTAACCGCCGGTCTTTCAATATGTGCCGCAAACGCCGGCGCCGGTGCCGAAAGGCGATCCAGATCTGCCGCCGTCACCTCGCGCAGCGAGGCGTGAATGATGCTTCCCTGTTCAAGCCGCTTGACCTCTGCATGCAGTTTTTTCCACGCAGGGATGAAAGCGCGAGCGCTCTGGATCACCGAAACGATAACAAGGGCGGCAATAAGGCCGGTCATGCCATTGATCACAAGAGTCAGCATCGCGGTATAGTCCTTTGTCCATCCGATCAGGCGCGGCTTGATGCGGCGAATGACCCTGTGTACAACATGTGGATAACCATTAAGAGTTTGAACGGTTCCTATCCGGATCTTTCCGTGTTCCGTTCTGTATGCACTTTGTTCCACCATTGTTCCCGTCGGTCAAGCGCTTTTTGCGGTGAGTTGAAGATTCCTTGCGGTGCCTTCATCACGCCGACATCCAAAATGGGTCTGGATTATTCGGGCCGCAGGCGCTAAGGGCGCGGCACCCGAGAACAAAGAGATTCGCGATCCTGCGGATTTCGCAACCTTGGGCCACCCCACATGGGGCGCACTTTCACCGGTGCCGCAGCGGGATTTCGGGTCTTTCGACCTTGGCCGCACGGTTCCAGCGCCTCAGAGGAACAACCGGAAGGGAATTACCTATGGCGGCTCCTGTCGTCACGATTCAGCAGCTTATCGAAGCCGGTGCCCACTTTGGCCACCAGACCCACCGTTGGAACCCGCGTATGAAGCCGTACATCTTCGGCGCGCGCAACGGCATCCACATTCTCGACCTGTCGCAGACCGTGCCGCTGTTCAGCCGCGCTCTGGAATTCATCTCGGCCACCGTTCAGGCCGGCGGCAAGGTTCTGTTCGTTGGCACCAAGCGCCAGGCTCAGGAGCCCATCGCTGAAGCCGCTCGCGCTGCTGGTCAGCACTTCGTCAACCACCGCTGGCTGGGCGGCATGCTCACCAACTGGAAGACGATTTCGCAGTCGATCAAGCGTCTCAAGACCCTTGAAGAACGCCTGTCGAGCGCGACTTCGGGCCTGACCAAGAAGGAAATCCTTCAGCTGACGCGCGAACGCGACAAGCTTGAACTGTCGCTGGGCGGTATCCGCGACATGGGCGGCATTCCGGACGTGATGTTCGTGATCGACGCCAACAAGGAAGAGCTGGCGATCAAGGAAGCCAACGTGCTGGGTATCCCGGTCGTTGCGATCCTCGACTCGAACGTTTCGCCCGAAGGCATTGCTTTCCCGATCCCCGCCAACGATGACGCCTCGCGCGCTATCCGCCTGTACTGCGACGCTGTTGCTGCTGCTGCCACCAAGGGCAACCGCGCTGCTGTGGTCGCTTCGGGCGCGGACATCGGCGCCATGGCCGAGCCGGTCGCTGAAGAAGTGGTCGAAGGCTAATCAGCCTTTGGAGCGGGGTTGCCAAACCGACCCCGTCACAAAATTGGAACGCGCCGGGTCCATGTGGCCCGGCGCATCTGTATAAAACTCTTGTCTAAGGACTATCGGACATGGCCTTTACTGCCGCCGACGTGAAGAACCTGCGCGAACGCACTGGCGCTGGCATGATGGATTGCCAGAAGGCGCTCAAGGAAGCCAATGGCGACATGGAAGCCGCCGTTGACGCGCTGCGCGCCAAGGGTCTGGCTGCTGCCGCCAAGAAGTCGAGCCGCACCGCTGCTGAAGGTCTCGTGGGTCTGGCCATTGCCGGCACCAAGGGCATCGCGGTTGAAGTGAACTCGGAAACCGACTTCGTTGCCAAGAACGACCAGTTCCAGGACTTTGTGCGCAAGACGACCGAAGCTGCCCTGAACGGCGACATCACCGATGTCGAAGCTCTCAAGGCCGCTGCCTACCCCGACGGCGGCACGGTTGGCGAAAAGCTGACCAGCAACGTTGCCACGATCGGTGAAAACCAGCAGGTCCGTCGCATCAAGGCCGTTTCGGTCAGCGAAGGCGTGGTTGTCGCCTACATGCACAACGCTGCCGCCCCCAACCTGGGCAAGATCGGCGTGCTGGTCGCTCTGGAAGGCAACGCTCCGGCTGACGTTCTGGAACCCCTGGGCAAGCAGATCGGCATGCACATTGCCGCCGCTTTCCCGCTGGCCCTGTCGGCTGAAGATCTCGACGCTTCGCTGATCGAGCGTGAGCGCAAGATCGCTGCTGAAAAGGCTGCGGAATCGGGCAAGCCCGAAGCCGTTCAGGCCAAGATGATTGAAGGCGCCGTGGCCAAGTATGCCAAGGAAAACGCTCTTCTGTCGCAGCTGTTCGTGATGGATGGCAAGACCCCGGTTTCGGACGTTGTTGCCGCTGCTGCCAAGGCCGCTGGCGCCACGATCAAGCTGGTGGACTATGTCCGCTTCCAGCTGGGCGAAGGCATTGAAAAGGAAGAAACCGACTTCGCCGCCGAAGTGGCTGCTGCCGCTGGCCTGAAGTAAGTTTCTTTTCCGTCAAGGAAATCAGGAAGGCTCGCCGGAAACGGCGGGCCTTTTTGTTTGTCATTTTCGGGGTTTCTACTATCCGTGTGTGCATTAGTTTTTGCGCGCCCTTGGCACAGGCAACGCCACGGTATAAGGGCGCTTGCGAAGCATAAGGATAGATCGGAACCATGGCTCAACCCCAATACAAGCGCGTTTTGTTGAAACTTTCGGGCGAAGTGTTGATGGGGAGCCAGCCTTTCGGCATCGATCCCGAATTTGTGGCCGAAATGGCCGCCGAGGTGAAGGCCGCCAAGGAAAGCGGGCTTGAGATCTGTTTGGTCATCGGCGGGGGCAATATCTTCCGCGGCATGGCCGGCGCGGCCAAGGGTATGGACCGGGCGCAGGCTGACTATATGGGCATGCTGGCCACGGTGATGAACGCTCTGGCGATGCAGAATGCGCTCGAACAACTGGGCGTGCCGACGCGCGTTCAATCGGCCATCGAAATGGACAAGGTTTGCGAACCCGTCATCCGTCGCCGCGCCGAGCGTCACCTTGAAAAAGGCCGCGTGGTGATCTTTGCCGCGGGCGTTGGCGCTCCTTATTTCACCACCGATTCCGGCGCTGCTTTGCGCGCGGCGGAAATGCGGTGCGATGCTCTGCTTAAAGGGACCAGCGTGGACGGCGTCTATAATGCCGATCCCAAGCATGATCCTGCGGCAAAGCGTTATGATACCATAGATTATGACACTGTTCTGGCCGATAACCTCAAGGTAATGGATGCCAGTGCAGTGGCCCTGTGTCGTGACAACAAGATCCCGATCGTCGTCTTCTCGATCCGCGAGCGTGGCAATCTGGCCCGCGTGTTGATGGGTGAGGGCACCCAGACGATTGTGCAGTAATTCAGGAGAATACCAATGGCTGCTCCCAAATATGACAAGGCTGATCTTGAGCGCCGGATGAAGGGCGCGGTGGAATCGCTGAAGGGCGACCTGTCGGGTCTGCGCACGGGCCGCGCCAACACCGCGCTGCTCGATCCCATCACGGTGGAAATCTATGGCAGCCACATGCCGCTCAACGCCTGCGCCACGGTGGCCGCGCCCGAATCGCGCATGTTGACCGTCACCGTGTGGGACCGTTCCAGCGTGACCCCGGTGGAAAAGGCGATCCGTTCGGCCGGACTTGGGCTGAACCCGATCACCGATGGCAACACGATCCGTCTGCCGATCCCCGACCTGACCGAGGAACGCCGCAAGGAACTGGCGAAACTGGCCAGCAAATATGCCGAAGGCGCGCGTATCGCCATCCGCAACGTGCGTCGTGACGGCATGGAAGCGCTGAAAGCTGACGAGAACAAGAAGCTGATTTCGGAAGACGAGCGCAAGCGCGCTGAAACCGAAGTGCAGAAGCTGACCGACGAGGCGATCAAGTCGGCTGATGAAGCTGCGGCGGCCAAGGAAAAGGAAATCCTGGGCAAGTGACCGCTGCGCTGCTTCCGGCTTCCGGGCCTGCCAATGGGGGCGCCGATCACGGCGTCCGCCATGTGGCCATCATCATGGATGGCAATGGCCGCTGGGCAAAGAAGCGGCATTTGCCGCGCGTGCTGGGCCACCAGCGCGGGGTTGAGGCAGTGCGCCGCCTGATCCGCGGTGTGCGCGGCATGGGGCTGGAGGCGGTGACGCTTTACGCCTTTTCGTCTGAGAATTGGCGTCGGCCGGAGCAGGAAGTGTCCGATCTGATGGGGCTGCTCAAGCGCTTTATCATCAGCGATCTGGATGAGATTGCCGGCAATGGCGTTCGGCTCAAGATCATCGGTGATTACAAGGCTTTGTCGCCTGATATTGTCGAATTGCTCGAAGGCGCGATGGCGCGAACGGCGGGCAATCGTGAACTGACACTGGCGATTGCTTTGAATTACGGCAGCCAGCAAGAGATTGCCCGCGCCGCCGCCGCCGCCGCCGCCAAGGGCGAAGTGACGCCCGAAGCGATTGAGGCCGAACTCGACACCGCTTGCCTGCCGCCGCTCGATCTGGTGGTGCGCACCAGCGGTGAAGTTCGCCTGTCGAACTTCCTGTTGTGGCAGGCGGCCTATGCAGAAATGTGGTTCACCGATGTGTTGTGGCCCGATTTCACGCCCGACCATTTGGCCCATGCCCTTGGCGCCTTTGGCCAGCGGGAGCGTCGTTTTGGCGGCCGTTGAAACGCCTGAAGTAGCAGGCGAGGGGGCCGTGGCGCCCAAAAAGAACGCGGATCTCAAGGCGCGCACGCTGTCGGCCATCGTGATGGTGGCGGTGGCGGGTTCAGCCCTGTGGTTGGGTGGTTTGCCATGGATGGTCTTCGTGCTGCTGGTCGCCACGGGCGTCTTGTGGGAGTGGAGCAAGCTTTCGCGGGCGATTGCGGCGAGCTGGTGGGGCAGGGCGCTGTGGGTGGTGGCGGGGGTGGCTTACGTCGGGTTCGCCTGTGAAATGTTGATAACATTGCGGGCAGAGGCGCTGTTGCTGGTGCTGATGGTGGTAGCATCGGTCATCTTCACGGACATCGGAGCCTATTTCACAGGGCGGACGTTTGGTGGCCCGAAAATTGCTCCAAGGATTAGCCCAAGTAAAACTTGGTCGGGTCTTGGCGGGGGTATTTTTGGGGCCTCCGTGGCTGCTGGTGTTTTGGGCGGTTGGCCGACGCCATTGGCGACTATTCCTCAAGCCTTGGCGATGGGCACCTGCATCGCCATCATCGCCCAGACCGGCGATTTTTTCGAAAGCTGGATGAAGCGTCGTGCAGGGGTCAAGGATTCCGGCCATCTCATTCCGGGCCATGGCGGTTTGTTCGACAGGGTTGACGGTTTGCTCGCCGTGCTGTTCGTTGCCGGTGTTATCGGCGCAGTAGGAAGATTCTAAGTGCGATCCATTTCCGTTTTAGGCGCTACGGGGTCAATCGGCGCCTCCACGCTGGATCTTATCCGCCGCAATCGCGGTAACTGGCGCGTTGTCGCGCTGACCGCCAATGGCAATGCGCAGGCTTTGGCCGCATTGGCGCGTGAGTTTGAGGCCGAAGTGGCGGTATGCGCGGATCCGTCCGCCTTGCCCGCGTTGCGTGAGGCTTTGGCGGGATCGGGTATTGAAGCGGCGGCCGGGGCGGATGCTCTGGTCGATGCGGCGCGGCGTCCGGCCGATATCGTGATGGCCTCGATCGTCGGTTGTGCGGGCCTTGCCCCGACGATGGCGGCGATTGAACAGGGGCGGACGGTCGCGCTGGCCAACAAGGAAGCGCTGGTATCGGCGGGCGAAGTGATGCTGGCGGCGGTCAAGCGCCATGGCACCACGCTGTTGCCGGTTGATTCCGAGCATAACGCCATTTTCCAATGCTTGTCGGGGAACAAGGTCGATCACGTCCGCTGGATCACATTGACGGCCAGCGGCGGTCCGTTCCGCGAATGGACGCTGGAGCAGTTGCACACCGCGACCCCGGCGCAGGCGATCAAGCATCCCAACTGGAGCATGGGCGCCAAGATCAGCGTCGATTCGGCCAGCATGATGAACAAGGGGCTCGAATTCATCGAGGCCTATCACTTGTTCCCGGTCGGGCTGGATCGGCTGCGCATCATCGTGCATCCCCAGTCGATTATCCATTCGATGGTCGAATATCACGATGGTTCTACGCTGGCGCAATTGGGGCCGTCCGATATGCGCGTGCCCATCGCCTCGTGCCTTGCCTGGCCTGAGCGGATGGAAACGCCGTTGTCGGATAAGCTCGATCTGGCCGCGATTGGGGAATTGACGTTCCGCGCGCCCGATGAAACCCGTTTTCCCGCGACCCGTCTGGCGCGGCAGGCGGCCCATGCGGGCGGGGGCATCCCTGCGGTCCTGAATGCGGCGAATGAAATTGCCGTCGATGCTTTCCTGAACGGGCGCATCGGCTTTACGCGCATTCCCACAATGGTCGAGGATGTGTTGAGCGCCTATGCGCCGCCGCCGCCGGCTGCTATTGAGGATGTGCATGAGGTTGACGCGCAGGCCCGCCGCCACGCCGCAGCCTTGCTGGAGATCGCCTGAATCATGGCGCAACCGTCGATCTTGATGACCATCATCGCCTTTGGCCTTTTGCTGGGGCCTTTGGTGATGGTGCATGAATTGGGGCACTATCTGGTGGGCCGCTGGTGCGGTGTTCAGGCGGTGGCTTTTTCGATTGGTTTCGGGCGCGAGATTGCGGGGTGGACCGACCGGCGCGGGACGCGGTGGAAGATCTCGATGCTGCCGCTGGGCGGCTATGTTCAGTTTGCGGGGGACATGAACCCGGCCTCGGCGGGGGTGGACAAGATCCCGCTGGACATCAAGGAGCGCGAGGGCTGGTTCCATTTCAAGCCTTTGTGGCAGCGGTTCCTGATCGTTCTGGCCGGACCTGCGACGAATCTGATCGTGGCGGTGCTGATTTTTGCAGCCTTTAACGTCACCTATGGCCGGATTTATGCCCCGCCGGTGGTGGCGGCATTCGCGCAAAATTCGGCGGCGCAACAGGTGGGCATGCAGACAGGCGACCGGATACTTTCGATCGGTGGCACCAAGGTTGACAGCTTTTCAGACATTCGTCCGCTGATTGCGCCCTTTCCGGGCGAACAGACGGCGATTGTGGTTGAGCGTGGGGCTGCGCGCCTGACGTTCAACATGACCATCCCCAGTGTGGTGCAGCATGATGAATTCGGCAATGAAAGCCGGGTTGGCATGTTGGGTGTACAGGGCGGCAATCTGGAGCGGGTCCGTTTGGGGCCGGTGGAATCGCTGACCATGGCCGGGGATCAGACCATCGGCGTCATGGGTTCGATGGTCACTGGAATCCGCCAGATCCTGTTTGGTCAGCGCAGCATCAAGGAGCTGGGCGGGCCGGTCAAGATCGCGAAATTCTCTGGCCAGCGTCTGGCGTTGGGCTGGCAGGAATTCGTCTATTTCGCGGCTTTCATTTCAATTAATTTGGCATTCATTAATTTGCTGCCAATCCCGGCGCTGGATGGTGGACATTTAGCATTTTATGTGGCCGAAGCAGTGCGGCGCAAACCATTGGATGCCAAGAGCCAGGAGTGGGCTTTTCGCACCGGGATTGCTTTCGTGTTGGCGTTGATGGTGTTTGTCACGATCAACGATCTGATGCCGACGGATTTGTTTGGCCTTTAAAAACGGCCGGGCTTGAACAGGTCGCTTGTCGCTCTGGCGCAAGATGCCTTGAAAGCTGTGCCAGCATCGGGCAGAGGGCGCATGACGCGCAAGATGGAGTGCTGTTTCGTCCGGTCGCCCGGAAAAGACGAAACAGGCAAACACGGGGACCGCGCAACTGGCCGCCGAAAGGGGCCAATTGTCGGGGGCGCATTGCCGATCGGGTGACCGACGGTTGCTAAGGATGGGAAGTACCGTGTCGAAGATGGATCGGAATATGGCTTTCGGGCAGGCAAATACGGATAGTGCCGCAATCAAAGCGACGCGCCTGGGCCAGATCGGCATGGCGCTGTTGGGCACGACGATTTTGGCGGGCGTTCCCCAGGTGGTGAGCGCGGCCGAACGTCCGGCGCCAAAGGCAACGGCGGCAAAGGCTTCGGAAAAGCCCGCGGTGGCGGCCACGGCAGCCGCTCCGGCCAAGCCGACCATCGCCGCGCAGCCCGTTGCGACGGCGCCTGCCGAGCCGATCTTGTCCTTGACGGTCGAAGGCGCCCAGCGTCTCGAGCCTGATACGGTGCTGTCCTATATCCAGCTTCGCCCCGGTCAGCCCTATAGCGAGGCCGCCGCTGACCAGGCGTTGAAGGATCTTTACGCGACCGAACTGTTTGCCGACGTTTCGGTGCGCAATGATGGTGGCCGTGTGGTGATTACGGTTAAGGAAAACCCGGTCATCAACCGCATCGTTCTTGAGGGCAACAAGCATCTCAAGGAAGACAAGATCAACCCGGAAATCAAGCTGGCCCCGCGCCAGATCTTTACCCGGTCGAAGGTCCGCGCGGACGTGTCGCGCATCATCGAGCTTTACAAGCGTCAGGGCCGTTTTGCCGCGACGGTAGAGCCCAAGATGGTGCGTCTGGACCAGAACCGCGTCGATATCGTCTTTGAAATCAACGAAGGCCCCAAGTCGAAGGTTCGGCAGATCAACGTGATCGGCAATGAACATTTCAGCCTCAAGGAAATTGAGGCCGCGATGATCACCAAGACCGCGCGCCCGCTGCACATCTTCCGTTCGAACACGTCCTATGACCCGGATAAACTGGCCTATGACCAGCAGAAGTTGCGCCAGTTCTATCTGACGCAGGGCTATGCCGATTTCCGCGTGGTTTCGGCGGTGGCCGAACTGACGCCGAACAAGCGCGACTTCATCATCACCTATGTGGTCGAAGAAGGGCAGCGCTATAAGTTCGGCGACGTGAAGGTCGAGAGCCAGCTTCGTGACTTTGACGGCGCCCAATTGGCCAAGCAATTGCCGATGAAGAAGGGCCAGTGGTACAACGCCAAGCTGGTCGAAGACACGATCGACAAGATGAACGAGACGGTTGGCGTGTTCGGCTATGCCTTTGCCGACGCGCGCCCCGATTATCAGCGCGACGCCAAGAATCTGGAAATGGGCGTCACTTTCAACCTTCAGGAAGCGCCGCGCGTTTATGTCGAGCGGATCGACGTGAACGGCAATACGCTGACGCAGGACAAGGTGGTGCGCCGCGAATTCCGTCTGGCCGAAGGTGACGCGTTCAACTCGGTGCAGGTGAAGCGTTCGACCAACCGCATCAAGAGCCTTGGCTATTTCCAGGAAAAGTTTGAGGTCAAGCAGGTCAATGGATCGGCGCGCGACCGCATCATCCTTGAGGCCAACGTCGAAGAAAAGCCGACCGGCGAATTGCAGCTTTCTGCCGGCTATTCGAGCCTTGAAAGCTTCATCTTCCAGGCGTCGATCAAGCAGAACAATTTCCGTGGACGTGGTCAGACGATCGGCCTGTCGGGTTCGGTCTCGCGTTATTCGAAGAGCATCGTGCTCTCGTTCACCGAGCCTTATGTGTTCGACAAGAACGTTTCGATGGGTCTCGATATTTATCGTCGCGACTATAATAACTACAATTATTACAGCTCGAACACGGCCACGACCTACAGCAATTCAACCATCGGTTTTCAGGCGCGCCTTGGTTTTGCGGTGACCGAATTTGTATCGCTGGTTGGCCGCTATACGCTCAACTACGATAATGTTTCGTTGGCCCAATCGACCTATTATGCACAGGATGCGACAGGCAAG
Source organism: Novosphingobium sp. 550D (assembly GCF_057401885.1). Taxonomy (NCBI): domain Bacteria; kingdom Pseudomonadati; phylum Pseudomonadota; class Alphaproteobacteria; order Sphingomonadales; family Sphingomonadaceae; genus Novosphingobium; species Novosphingobium sp. 550D. Next base: position 2,448,804 of record NZ_CM171613.1, read on the forward strand.
CTGACCTGTAGTCCGCTGCTGGCGGGTCGCTATCTGTGCGACGCGGAAGGCAAGCGTTTGTCCTCGATCGTCGGTGCGTCGCTGATTTATGACAATCTGGACAATCGCATGCGTCCGACGCGTGGCCGTTCGGGCTCGCTGGGCGTCGATTTCGCCGGTCTTGGCGGTGACGTTCGTTATGCCCGTATCCGCGCAAATGCCTCGCAGTTCTACCCGCTGGGCAAGGGCTTCATCTTCTCGATGAAGGGTGAGGCCGGGGCGATCAAGGCGCTGAGCAGCCGCAATGTGGATGGTTCGGATGACGTCTATCTGACGGACCGCTTCTTCCTTGGCGAACCCCAGATGCGCGGCTTTGACATCCGCGGTATCGGCCCGCGCGTTGTGCGCAAGCCCTACATCACGGACAGCACGGGGGCCTATGTCCTGACCACGGACAGGAATTCGTGGTCACAGGACGCCGTGGGCGGCAAATATTATTACCAGTTCCGCGCAGAGGTCGAAATTCCGCTGGGTTCGGGTGCCAAGGAAATGGGCATTCGTCCCTCGATCTTCCTTGATGCCGGCGCGGTGTGGGGCGTGAAGAAGCCGACGCTGCAGGATTCGACGGCCATTTGCGGCTATGTCGGTTGCTCGATTTTCCTTCCGACCCGCGATACGAGCGGCAATCCGCTGTATTATCAGACCAATGCGGATGGCACGGTGGTGACCACCACCAATGCCACGAATACGGCGACCGGGGTCGCGAACACCAAGATCGGTTCGAACGTCAGCGCGTTCAAGGAATTCTATTACGGCGATTCGCCCCGTCCGCGCATTGCGGTTGGTGTTGGCTTTAACTGGAACTCTCCGTTCGGGCCGTTCCGCATCGATATCGCCAAGGCGCTGCTGTACCAAGAAGGCGACGATATCAAGACCTTCCAATTCAACGTGGGAACCCAGTTCTGATGAAAACCTTTATCAAGATTATCGCCCTGGCCGCGCTGGCTGGTGCATCGCAGGCCGCTCTGGCCGCTCCGGCTGCCAAGCCTGCCGCAGCTCCCGCTGCTGCGCCGGTGGCCGCTGGTGTCAACGGTATTGCCGTTGCCAATCTGGATGCCGTCGTCGCCAATTCGCTGGCTTTCAAAAAGGCCCAGGCCGACCGCGAAGTGACCTACAAGCCGCAGCTTGACGCCGCCAAGGCGAAGGAAGCTGCGCTTAACGCCCAGATCAAGCCGATCGTGGACAAGTTCCAGAAGGATCGTGCGGCGCCGGGCGCCAACGTGAACGCTCTGGCCGCTGCCGCTCAGCAGCAGGTTCAGCAGATCCAGGAAGCGGGCAAGGCCGAGATCGAAAAGATCGTTGAGCCGGTTCGTCTGTCGGACGCCTATGTTCTGGAACAGATCATGGAAAAGCGCGCCGCCGCCGTGCAGAGCGCGATGAGCAAGGCCGGCGTCACGCTGCTGCTCAACCCGGAAGCTATTCTGGCTGCGACCAACGCCTATAACCTGAACCAGCAGATCCTGACCGAACTGAACACGGCCCTGCCGTCGGTTCAGATCGTTCCGCCCGCTGGCTGGCAGCCGCGTGAAGCCCGTGAAGCTGCCGCCCAGCAGCAGCAGGCTCCCGCGACCGAGAGCCGCTAAGAGAAGGCGTGGGGGATAAGATGAGCGACGATACTGCCGCAGCCGCGGCGCCCCTGACATATGACATTCGCAAGGTTCTGGCGGCGCTGCCTCATCGTTACCCCTTGCTTCTGGTGGACCGGGTTGCCGCGCTGAACATTGGCGAGGACATCCACGCGGTGAAGGCCGTCTCGTTCAACGAGGCGTTCTTTCAGGGGCATTTCCCCGGCCGTCCGATCATGCCCGGCGTGCTTCAGATCGAAGCGCTGGCACAGGCGGCTGCCATTCTTGCCATCGAAACTCTGGAATTGGCCGGCAGCAACAAGCTGGTCTATTTCATGAGCATCGAGGAAGCCAAGTTCCGCGCGCCCGTTGAACCGGGCGTGCTGCTGGACCTCAAGGTCGGCTTTATCCAGAAGCGCGCCCGCGTGTGCAAATTCTGGGGCAAGGCCGAGATCGAGGGCAAGGTGACTTGCGAGGTGAATTTCACCGCGATGATCGCCGATCCGCCCAAGGATTGATTCAACTGGACAAGCGGGCGGCGTGCGTCTATGCGCGCCGCTTCTCATTCAGGCCGGTCGGAACCGGTCGATTTTTGCGAAAGTGAATGCCATGGCCAAGGCTAACATCCATCCCGATTACCACTTCATCACTGTGCAGATGACCGACGGCACGACCTTCCAGACCCGCTCGACCTGGGGCAAGGAAGGCGATACGCTGGCTCTGGACATCGACCCGACCTCGCACCCGGCATGGACCGGCGGTAACGCCCGTCTGCTGGATCAGGGCGGCCGCGTTGCACAGTTCAACAAGCGCTTTGGTGGCCTTTCGCTCACCAAGAAGTAAGCGTTTCGGGGCGTGGCGGACCTGCACCGGTCCGCTGCGTCCCTGCCCACCCAAGGGTGAGCAAAAAAATTGGCGGAAAATGAAAAAAACACTTTTCATCTTCGCCAAGCTGGTGCAAAGGGCCGCTCCCGACAGCGGCGGCGCGGTTTGAAAAGCCCCGCAAAAATGGTGTGGCGATTATAGCTCAGTTGGTTAGAGCGCCGGTTTGTGGTACCGGAGGTCGAGGGTTCGAACCCCTTTAATCGCCCCATTTTTTCACATGAGACAGCGGCCCCGGCGGGCCGCTTTTTTATTGCCCGCAAACCACTTGGTTGACGCGCTACTACGCGCAAAAACGGTGGTACAGGGCTTATGGCCCCCTTGCCGCAACCGATGCGGCCTGCCAAAGCATGTGCGTACGCCGAAAGGGTCGGCGCTTTTGCGGTTATTGATCTGTCATGCACGGTTTTGCCAATCCCGCCCGTTTCCTGCGTATCGCCCGCTGGGCCACGCCGCTCTGTCTGCTGCTGGGGCTGGCTTTGGCCATTTGGGCTCTGGTTTGGGGTGTGTTCTTTGGTCCTGCCGATGCGCTTCAGGGCGATACGGTGCGAATCATCTACCTGCATGTGCCAACCGCTTGGCTTGGCATGGGTGGGTGGAGCGCGATTGCCATCGCCAGTTTTACTGAAATCGTTTGGCGTCACCCCTTGGCAGGGATCGCCGCGCGCGCCGTCGCGTTGCCGGGTGCGGTGTTTACGGCGGTTTGCCTGATGACGGGTTCGATCTGGGGCCGCCCGGCTTGGGGCACTTGGTGGGTGTGGGATGGTCGACTGACCTCCATGCTGGTGCTGTTGTTCCTCTATTGCGGCTATATGGCGCTCGACGCCGCCGCACGGGGCAGCCAGCAGGCAGGGCAGGGACAGGGGCGCATCACTGCCATTTTTGGCCTTGTGGGGGCGGTTAACATCCCCGTGATCCATTATTCGGTGACATGGTGGAACAGCCTTCATCAACCGCCCAGCATCTCGATGGGCAAATCGGCCATGGCGGCGGATTTTCTCGTGCCCTTGCTGATTGCGACGGTGGGTTTCTCGCTGGTCTTTGGCGGGATCGTCATGGCGCGGATGCGCGCCATTCTGGCCAATGAACAGGCCGAAGCGCGTTTGCGCCGCAAGGCCATGCGGGCGCAGGCTCCCGCGACTGAGGAGGCCTGGTAATGACCGAGACATTTGACCAATGGCAATTTGTTATCGCCGCTTATGTACTAGGCGGCGGCGCGACATTGGCTCTTGCGGGGTGGAGCTGGCTGGCCATGCGCCGGGCCGAAGCGCGCCGTAATAAAGTACGAGAGGGTTAAATGGCGGTTCGGGCCAAACATCAAAGACTGGTATTGTTGGCCATTGCGCTGGTGGCGTTGATTGGTGCCGGTTTGCTGGCGACATGGGCGCTGCGCAGCCAGGCCAGCTATTTCTATGTGCCCGCCGACATGGCCGCCAATCCGCCCGAGGCCGACCGCGCCGTGCGCCTTGGCGGCATGGTCGAACGGGGCAGCATGAAGAATGCCGCCGATGGCATCACCGTCAATTTCATCGTCACCGATGGCAAGGCCCGCATTCCGGTCCGCTTTGCCGGTATCCGCCCAGCGCTGTTCGTCGAGGGCAGCGGCGTTGTGGCCGAGGGCAAGCTGGGCCGCGATGGCATTTTTGTCGCCGACAATCTTCTGGCCAAGCATGATGAAAAATACGTGCCGCGCGAGATGAAAGACATGCAACAGGCCCGCAAGGCCATAGAGAACACCAAGTAAGGACATCCCCTGTGCTTCCTGAAATCGGTTTGGGCCTGTTGTGGCTGGCGGCGGCGCTGGCCGGTCTGCAATTGCTGGCGGGCGGGTTGTCGCTGACGGCCAATGGCAAGGGGATGGCGGGCATCGTGCGCCCGGTGGCCATGGTGCAGGGGGTGTTGGCGGCGGCGGCTCTGGGCATCCTGATCTGGCTGTTTGTTGAAACCGATCTGTCGGTCAAACTGGTGGCGGAAAATAGCCATTCGGCCAAGCCCTTGATCTATAAGATCGCGGGGACTTGGGGCAATCATGAAGGGTCGATGCTGCTCTGGGTGACGGTAATGGGGCTGGGCGGGGCGTTTGTCGCCGCTGTTGAGCGCCGGTTGCCCGAACCCACGATGATGGCGACGTTGGCGGGACAGGCGTTCGTCAGCCTCGGCTTCTATGCCTTCCTGCTGTTCGCCTCCAACCCCTTTGCGCGGCTCTATCCGGCGCCGGAGGACGGCAATGGTTTGAACCCGCTGCTTCAGGACCCCGGCCTCGCGTTTCATCCGCCTACGCTCTATCTGGGCTATGTCGGTCTTTCGATCGCGTTTTCTTTCGCCATCGGTGCGTTGATCACGCGTCAGGTCGGGCCTGATTTCGCCCGCGCGATGCGGCCATGGGTGCTGGGCGCGTGGATTTTCCTGACCGTGGGCATCACGGCGGGCAGCTATTGGGCCTATTACGTGCTGGGCTGGGGCGGCTGGTGGTTCTGGGATCCGGTCGAGAATGCCTCGCTGATGCCTTGGTTGGCCGCGACCGCGTTGCTGCACAGCGCCAGCGTTTTGGCGGCGCGCAACGCTCTGCGGGCTTGGACGGTGATGCTGGGCGTGGTGGCCTTTTCCATGTCGATGGTGGGCACGTTCCTTGTGCGTTCGGGCATCCTGACCTCGGTCCATGCTTTTGCGGTTGATCCGCGCCGGGGCGGGTTCATTCTGGCGCTGCTGGCGATCTATATCGGCGGGGCCTTGCTGCTCTTTGCCCTGCGCGCGGCCACTGTGACCGAGGGCGAGCGTTTCGCCATCACCAGCCGCGAGGGCGCGCTGGTGTTCAACAATGTCATGCTCTCCTCGATCCTTGGCATCACGCTGATCGGCACGCTCTATCCGCTGTTTACCGAGGCGATGGGGACCAAGGTGTCGGTCGGCCCGCCCTATTTCACGCCGGTTGCGGCGATGTTTGCGGTGCCGATGTTCATCGTGCTGCTGGTCGGGCCGATGCTGCGTTGGCGGAGGGACAAGTTTTCGCGTGTGAACAAGGTATTGGCTTTGCCGCTGGTGGTGGCGGTTGTTGCGGGCGTCTGGGCCTTTGCCGAAGGCGTGCGCCATGTACTGCCGCTGCTCGGCCTTGCGCTTGGTCCGGCGCTTGTGGTGGCAAGTTTCCTGCCGCTGCGTGGTCGTTCGCTGGCCCGCGCGCCACTCAGCCTGTGGGGCATGGTGATCGCCCATGCCGGCATCGGCGTGGCCTTGTTCGGCATGGCCAGCGACAGCGCCTTTACGGTCGAGCGTCTGGTTGCCGCCAAAGTGGGCGAGGTGACGCAGGTCGGGCCGTGGAGCATCCGTCTGGCCGAAGTGGCGCCGATCGCTGGGCCAAACTGGACCGCGATGGAGGGCGTTTTGAAAGCCCGCTATGACGGCGGGGCCGAGGTGACGTTGCGTCCGCAGTCGCGCACTTTTTGGGCGCCGCTTCAGACCAATGCGGTGTCTGCGCTCAAAGGGCGCTGGAATGGTCAGCTCTACACCGTGCTGGGCGAGGAAACGACCTCGGACAAGGGTGAGAGCCGTTGGCAGTTGCGCCTATGGTGGAAACCCTATGTGCCGCTGATCTGGATTGGTGGCTTGCTGGTGGCGCTGGGCGGCGGTCTGGCTTTGCTCAGCCGCGTGGCGCAGGATTTGAAGCGCCGGGTGGCGCGTCGCAAGGGCAACTATCGCCGCGATGAAGTGGCCGCGCTGAACAAGGGAGACGTGGCATGAGCGACAAGACCCCGGCCAAGGCGCCCCGCTGGGCTTTGTGGTTGCCGCTGATCCTGTTTGTGGCTTTCGTGGCGCTGGTGGTGGTCGGGCTGGTCAAGCCCAAGAACACCGACATTGCCAGCCAGATGGTGGGCAAGCCCTTGCCGACCTTTACCCTGCGCCCCGCCGCCGATGGCAAACCGGGGTTGAGCAACGCCGATTTCAAGACCGGCAAGCCGCAATTGCTCAATATCTTTGCCAGCTGGTGCATTCCCTGCCGCGCCGAAGCACCGGTGCTGGAGGAATTGCGCCGTCAGGGGGCGACGATCAATTCCATCGCCATTCGTGACCACAAGGAAGACCTTGCCGCATTCCTTGGCCAATATGGCAATCCCTATGCGCGGATTGGCGCGGATGATGTTTCGGCGGTGCAATTGGCCATCGGGTCGAGCGGCGTTCCCGAAACCTTTGTCATCGATGGCAAGGGCGTGATTCGATATCAGCACATCGGCGACATCCGCCCCGAACAGATCCCCGACATCCTTCGCCTGCTCAAGGAGGCCGAATGATGATTCGCGCGCTTTTAGCCGCCATCGTGTTGATGATTGCCGCGCCGGTTTGGGCCGATGACACGATGCCGCCCGCGCCTTGGGCCTATCGCCAATTGCCCGACCCGGCGCAGGAGGCCAAGGCGAAGGCCTTGATGGAAACGCTGCGCTGTCTGGTGTGTCAAAGCCAGTCGATTGCCGATTCGGACGCCTCGATCGCGGGCGACATGCGTTCGCAGGTGCGTGAACGGATTGCCGCGGGCGAAGACCCGGAGGCGATTCGCGCTTGGTTGATCCAGCGATACGGCGATTACGTCAGCTATGAACCGCGTGTCAGCGCGGCGACTTGGCCGCTGTTCGCCGCGCCTTTGTTGTTGATCGCTCTGGCCGCCTTTTTGTTGCGGAAACGATTTATCGGCGGGCAGGAGGCCAGGCCATGACGTGGATTGTGCTGATTGCACTGGTCATCGTGACCATGGCCGCCTTGATGTTCCTGATGCGCGGAAAGCGTGAGGGATGGGAGGCGGTGGCCGCGGCCCTGATGGTGGGCCTTGCCGGCTATGCGCTTCAGGGTCAGCCGGGCATGCCCTCGGCCATGAAGGCGCCCGGCAATCCCGCTGCCAGCAATGGCAAGGCGCTGGTCGAGGAACGGCAGAAGTTGTCGGGCGAAGATCCCACCAAAAACCGCTGGATCGTGCCGGGCGATGCTCTGGCCATGCATGGGCAATATGCCGAAGCAGCAACGGTTTTGCGCGGCGCGGTCGAGGCTGATCCCAAGAATGGGGACGCCTGGCTCGCCATCGCCAATGCTTTGGTCAGCCATGCCGAAGGGAACATCTCTCCTGCTGCGCTCTATGCATTCCGTATGGCGCAGAATGCCGATCCCAAATCACCGGGGCCGTCTTTCTTCCTTGGTCTGGCCATGGCGCGGGCCGGGCGTTTTGATGAAACGCGCGCGCTGTGGGCCGATCTGGTGGCCAAGGCGCCCGCCGATGCGCCGTGGCGTGATGACATTGCCATGCGGCTCAAGCGGCTGGATGAATTGATGGCGATGTTGCGTCAACGCGCCGAGGCCGAAAATGCCAGAGGGCAGGGCGCAACCTTGCCGGCCCCGCCGCGTTAACATGAACAAGCAGGTCTGGCGAAGCTGTCAGCGTTGCAAACGGCTGTTGCCGGGGCAATGCGGCGCTGCTAATCGCCGGGCCTTGCCGCTTTTCGCGGCGACTCAGGGGCATATGCATGATGCAGCCAGTGGCACAGCCGGGCGCGACCGATAAAGTCGATCAAGGCGGACACTCTTCCTCACATCACGGTACGCATGGAAGCCTGCCCAAATTGGCGCTGGGCGCGATGGGCGTTGTGTTCGGCGATATCGGCACCAGCCCGCTCTATGCGATGCGTGATACGTTTGCGGGCCATCACCGGCTGCCGCTCGATCAATTGCATGTTTACGGCATCATCAGCCTGATGTTCTGGTCGATGATGGTGATTGTGACGCTGAAATATGTGTCCATCATCATGCGCGCCGACAACCGGGGTGAGGGCGGCTCACTGGCCCTGCTGGCGCTGGTGAACCAGCATATTTCGGGCAAGCGCTGGTCGGCGGGCATTGTCCTGCTGGGCGTGTTTGCGACCGCGCTGTTCTATGGCGATTCGATGATTACGCCCGCCGTCTCGGTGATGGGCGCGATCGAAGGTCTGGCCGTATACGAGCCGGGGATGCATGGCGCCGTTGTGCCGATGGTGGTCGTGATTTTGATCGGCCTGTTCCTGATTCAAAGCCGGGGAACGGCCAAGGTTGCAGCCTTTTTCGGCCCGGTCATGCTGGTTTATTTCGCGGTGATCGCGGTTTTGGGCGTGATGAGCATTCTGGAGCATCCCGGCGTGATTGCGGCGCTATCGCCGCATTTCGCCGCCGCCATGTTCGTGGCCGATCCGATGCGCGGGTTTCTGGCCATGGGTTCGGCGGTGTTGGCCGTGACGGGGGCCGAGGCGCTTTATGCCGACATGGGCCATTTTGGCCGCCCGCCGATCCGCCTTTCGTGGCTGGCCATCGTGTTGCCTTCGCTGGTGCTCAACTATCTGGGGCAGGCCTCGCTGCTGGTCCGCGTTGGAGAGCCGGCCTTGGCCAGCCCTTTCTATTTCCTTGCACCCGAATGGTTCCAATGGCCCTTGCTGGGTCTGGCCAGCCTTGCCGCGATCATTGCGTCGCAGGCGGTGATTACGGGCGCTTTTTCGGTGACGCAGCAGGCGATCCAGCTGGGCTTTATCCCGCGCATGTCGATCAAATATACCAGTGTGAATGCCGGACAGATCTATATCCCGGTCATCAACTGGGCGCTGATGATCGCGGTGATCCTGTTGGTGTTTGTGTTCAAGGAATCCTCGAACCTGACGGCGGCCTATGGCATCGCGGTGACGGGTGCGATGATGATCGACAATTTCCTGTTGGCGGTGATGTTGTTCGTCGTCTGGAAATGGGCGAAATGGCTGGCGATCCCGCTGCTGGTGATCTTTACCCTGCTCGATTTCGGTTATCTCGCGGCCAATCTGACCAAGATCCCCGATGGCGGCTGGGTGCCGCTGGCCATGGGATTGGCTATCTTTACGTTGCTGACCACCTGGTCCAAGGGCCGCGCGCTGATGCGGGCCAGCATGGCGGAAGGTACGATCCCGTTCGAGGTTTTCGCCAAGAGCGCCCATTCCAGCGCCCAGCGCGTGGCGGGCACAGCGATCTTCATGTCCTCGACGCGGGGCGGGGTGCCTTCGGCGCTGCTGCACAATATCAAGCATAACAAGGTTCTGCATGAACGCGTGGTGGTGCTGACCATCGCCATTCAGGATGTGCCGGTATTGGAGGAAGGCGAGCGGATCGAGCTTAAAAACTTCGGTCAGGGTTTCTACAAAATGGTGATCAAGTTCGGTTTCCTTGAGGACACCGATGTGCCTGCCGCGCTGAAAGGCGTGACGCTGGACGGCGAACCGATCGACATGATGAAGACCAGCTTCTTCCTCTCGCGCCAGACGCTGATCGCTTCGTCCAAGCCGGGCATGGCCATCTGGCGTGAAAAGCTGTTTGCATGGATGATGCGCAATGCGGCGTCCGCGATGGAATTCTTCCGCCTGCCCGTGAACCGCGTGGTCGAATTGGGCAGCCAGGTTGAGATCTAAATCACGGGGCGGGAAGGGTAAGCTTTCCCGCCCTACAGATTTTTTCTCTCTGAACGCTGGCCGATACGCGCTTTGATACCCATATAACGCCACAAGCCCCGGGGCCGGGGATTCGCGATTAAACAGGAGAAAGTCATGGCCTTCACTCTTCCCGAACTGCCCTATGCCAAGGATGCCTTTGGCTCGGTCCTCTCGGCCGAAACCTTTGATTATCACCATGGCAAGCATCACAACGCCTATGTCACGCAGGCCAATGACCAGATCAAGGGCACCGATCTGGAAGGCAAGAGCCTGCTCGAAGTGATCGCGGCCGCCAAGGCTGCGGGCAACAAGAAGCTGTTCAATGCTTCGGCCCAGATCTGGAACCACACGTTCTACTGGCTTGGCCTGTCGCCGGAAAAGACCGCTCCTTCGCCCGAACTGCTGGCCAAGATCGAAGCCGATCTGGGCGGTCTGGACGCGTTCAAGGCGGCCATCAAGGCTGAGAGCGCCGGCCACTTCGCCAGCGGCTGGGGCTGGCTGGTGCTGGAAGACGGCAAGCTGAAGGTGACGAGCTATCATGACGCCGACACCCCCGTCGCCTATGAAGGCGTGAAGCCGCTCTTCACGCTCGACGTCTGGGAACACGCCTATTACGTCGACTATCGCAACCTGCGTCCCAACTACCTCGATGCGCTGCTCGACCATGTGAACTGGGCGTTCGTCGAAGCCAACCTTGATGGCGAAGGCGCTTCGCGCGCGGACCAGCAGGGTTGATCTTTTCGCTTCGCGATTGATTTTTGCAGGGGGACTTGTCCCCCTGCACCCCCATTACCGGGTTTGGGATGGTCTTGACGCCTTGTGCTTTGAGGCCATTTTTATGAAAATGCCTGCGGCGCTATGAACGGGCGCCGCAGGCTTTCATATTTCAACGCCGCGCCCGACACAAAACGCCGAACCCATAGCGCCAAGGCAGACAGTAATGGGTGCGCGAGGGACGAGTCCCTCGCATTTCAATCTTCTTCTGAACCTTCCTCTGCCCCCAACCCATGCTTCAACAACATCGGCATCTGGGCAAACGTGAAGAGGAAGGACAGCGGCATGAACAGCCAAATCTTCATTGCGAGCCAAGTGTCGAAATTGTGGTTCGCCTGATTGTAGAAATGGCGCAGCCCCTCATTCAGCACCGCGAGGAGCAGGAAGAACCAACCCCAATTGCGCGACAGTTTCATCCAACCTTCGTCCGACAGGCCCGCAAAGGCGTCTTCGAGCAGGATTTTGAGCAAAGCATGGCCGCGCATCATCCCGATCAGCAACGCAAGGCCACTGGCCAGATAGATTGCCGTTGGCTTGATCTGAACCCATGTCGCGTCATGCAGCAGGATGGTCAGCCCGCCAAAAAACACGACAAGACCAGAGGAAAGCCAAAGCATCGGCCCAATACGCCCAAGTCGCCATTTGGACACGATCAGCGCCAGAATCGTTGCCGCGATAAACACGACTGTGCTCTTGGTGATCGCCACGACATCACCGATCCCCGCATCGCCGCCCGCCGGACGCCATGCGCGATACGCCAGGAAAAAGGCCAGCATCGGCCCGTAATCGATGACGATATTGAGCCAGCCAGATTTCTTCTTCGTCGCGCTCATGCCGCAACCCCGGCAATGACACGCGCTACCAGATCAGGGTCAAACGGACGCAGGTCGTCAATCGTCTCGCCCACGCCGATCGCGTGAATGGGCAGGCCATATTGTTCAGCCGCCGCGACCAGAACGCCGCCGCGCGCCGTCCCGTCCAGCTTGGTCATCACCAGCCCTGTCACGCCCGCCACTTCTCGGAAAACCTCAATCTGGGCCAAAGCGTTCTGGCCATTGGTGGCGTCCAGCACCAGCACGACATCATGCGGCGCGGCCGGGTTCAATCGGCCCAGAACGCGCCGGATCTTGGCCAATTCGTCCATCAACTCGCGCTTGTTCTGCAAGCGCCCGGCGGTGTCCACGATCAATGCGTCCGTGCCCTTGTCGGTCGCGGCCTTGACCGCGTCAAACACCACGCTGGCCGGATCGCCGCCTTCCGGCCCCTTGATGATCGGGATGCCGATCCGGTCGGCCCAGACGCCAAGCTGGCCGATGGCCGCCGCGCGGAACGTATCGCCCGCCGCCAGCATGACCGCATAATCCTGTTCCTGAAACAGATGGGCCAGTTTGGCGATGGTCGTGGTCTTGCCGCTGCCGTTGACGCCGATGACCAGCACGACATGCGGGCGCGGGAATGCGGTCACGTCCAAAGGCTTGGCCACAGGGCGCAGGATCGCGGCGATTTCCTCGGCCACGGCGGAACGGATGGCGGTTTCATCAACGCCATTTTCAAACCGGGTCGAGGCAAGGCGTTCGCGGATGCGCGCCGCCGCACGCGGGCCCAGGTCGGACAGGATCAGCGCGTCTTCCAGATCATCGAGCTGATCATCGGTCAGGCGCGCGGCCCCGCCCAGCAATCCGGCAAGATTGCCCGTCAACCGGTCGGTCGTTTTGGCAAAACCGCCCAGCAGACGGTCAGACCAGCTATCGGCACTCATGCCAGCATTCCTTCAAGCAAACGTGTGGGTGTGATGGTGATGATGGCGCCGCGTTGGGCGCCTTTGGGCGCCGCAATGGACGCAAAATTTTCTGCATGACCTGTGCCATCGCGCTCAACCAGAATGGTCTGGGGGCGTCCGATCAGGCTTTCCTGCCATGCGCTGCGCTGGGCCGCGACGGCTTCGCGCAGAGCGGCGGCACGGGCCAACACAACCTGTCGGTCAACCTGCGGCATACGCGCAGCGGGCGTGCCGGGGCGGGGGGAATAGGGAAAGATGTGGCCGTGAACGATGGCAAGTTCGGCAATGATCGAAAGATTGGCCTGATGGGCGGCCTCGTCCTCGGTCGGGAAGCCGGCGATGATGTCGGCGCCGATGGCCATATCGGGGCGCAAGGATTTCAGGCGCGAAACCAGATCCACCGCATCAGCCCGGCTGTGGCGCCGCCGCATACGTTTCAGGATCAGATCATCGCCATGCTGCAACGAGAGGTGAAGGTGCGGCATCAGCCGCGCCTCGCCCGCCAGCAGGTCGAAGAGTTCATCGTCAATTTCTACGCCATCGACCGAAGACAGGCGAAGGCGCGAAAGCTCCGGCACATCACGCAAAATTGCCGCGACCAAAGCGCCCAGCCGCAGCCCGAAATCCTGCCCCCAACTGGTAAGATCAACCCCGGTCAGCACGACCTCGCCCACGCCGCCCGCGACATGTTCGCGAACCTCGGCCACCACATCGGCCATCAGCCGTGAACGCGAAGGGCCGCGCCCCTGCGGGATGATGCAAAAGGTGCAGGCGTGATCGCAGCCGTTCTGGACCGCGACAAAGGCCCGCGTATGCCCCACCGACCGCGCCGCCACAGGGGCCAGATCGGGCACATTCCACGCCCGCGCATCCAGCTTTTCCGCATTGGCGATCAATCCATCGACCTCGGGCATGGCGGCGATGGCCTCGCGTTCGATCTCGGCGGCGCATCCCGTGACCAACAGCCGCGCATCGGGCCGATTGCGGCGCGCACGGCGGATCGCCTGTCGCGTCTGTCGCAAAGCCTCTGCCGTCACGGCGCAGGAATTGATGACCACCAGATCACCTTCCTGCGCCAGCATCGCCTGCATGCGCTCGCTCTCGGCCAGATTCATCCGGCAGCCCAAAGAGACGACCTCAACGCCAGAGGTGGCTTTCGCGCTCATGCAGGGAAATCGGAAAGCTCAAAACTGCCGCGAAAGGCTTCGGTGGCCGGGCCGGTCATGATGATGCGCCCATCGGCATTCCATTCGATGATCAGGCGGCCACCGGGAAGGGTGACTTCGACGCGGCGGTCCACCAATCCACGCCGCATTGCGCCGATCGCCGTCGCGCAGGCGCCCGTGCCGCAGGCCAGCGTGATGCCCGACCCACGCTCCCACACGCGCAGGCGGATGGCGCTGCGCGAGGTGATCGTGGCGACATTGACGTTCACGCGCTGCGGGAACAGCGGGTCATGTTCGATGATCGGCCCGATCCGTGCCAGATCGACGGCATCGGCGTCGGGCGTGAAAAAGATGACATGCGGGTTGCCGACATTGACCGCAGTCGGGTCCTGCAAATCTTCCCAGCCCACCGGCATGGTCAGCGTATCCATCGCAAAGCCCAGCGGAATGGCGTCCCAGTCAAAGCGGGGCACGCCCATATCGACGCTGATCCCGGCCTCTGTCGGTTCGGTGGTCAAAATGCCGCCAAGCGTTTCAATCTGCGCAGGCCGCCCATGCAACAGGCCGACCGCGCGACTGGCATTGCCGCAGGCGCCGCTTTCGCTGCCGTCGGCATTGAAAAAGCGCATGCGGAAATCCGCCACCTGCGACCCGTCCAGCACGACTAGTTGGTCGCAACCGATCCCGGTGTGGCGATTGGCCAATGCCGCGGCCAGCGTGGTGGTGATTTCAGGTAAGGCTTCGCTGCGCCCATCAAGGACGACGAAATCATTGCCCAGCCCGTGCATCTTGACAAAACCTATGCGCATGGCGGGCGCTCTATGCCTGTTGGCGGCTCAGGTCCACCCTTTTAGGCGGTGCGGCGCCACTCTTGCGGCGCTTTGGCGTCGGTTTTGGATGCTTCCTGACGGCTGCTGGCCAGAGAGAGTTCGTCGGTATTGGGCACCAGCATGTCATGCTCGGCCAGAAAGGCGCGTGTGGCCTCGGCGGGCTGGGGCTTGCCATAGAGATAGCCCTGACCCTTGAAGCTGCCCAAAGATTGCAGTTGGGTCAGCAATTCCGTTGATTCGACACCCTCGGCCGTGATGTTCAGGCCAAGGCCTTTGCCCAGCAAGGCGATGGTTTCGACAATCGTGCGGCTGTCGGGATCATCCTGCATGGCCAGAACGAAGCTGCGGTCGATCTTGATCCGGTCGAAGGGCAGTTTGCGCAATTGGGCAAAGGAGGAATAGCCGGTGCCGAAGTCATCAAGGCTGATCGTGATGCCCTGATTGCGCAGCGATGTGACCAGCGACTGCACCACGGCGATATTCTGATGCAGGCTGGTTTCGGTGATTTCCACCTCAAGGCGCTGGGGCGGGAATTGCGCCTCGACCAGCAGTTTGAGCAGTTTCTGGGCAAACCACGGATCGCGCAATTGCAATGGCGAAACATTGACCGACAGGGTCAGGCGCGGATCCCATTCGCGGGCATCGCGCAATGCCTGACGGATCAGCGATTCGGACAATTCGCCAATGACGCCGATTTCTTCGGCAATCGGGATGAACACATCCGGTCCGACCAATCCAAACGTCGGCGAATGCCAGCGCGCCAGCATTTCAAAGCCCAGCACTTCGCCCGAGGCCAGATCGACCTGCTTTTCATAATAGGGCACGAATTCGCCAAGCGGGATGGCGTCGCGGATCGCGATTTCCATTTCGCAACGATAACGCAACTCGGTTTCCAGCGATTCCTCAAACCAGACCGGCACCGGGCGGTCGAGTTTCTTGGCGTGGAGCAAGGCGACCTCGGCCAGATGGAGCAGGCCATTGGCGTCGATGGGGGCGTTGCCCATGCGGTTCTGGCGGTCGCCATTGGCCATGCCCACACTGGCGCTCAAGCGGTGATTTTCCAATTTGCGGTCCATGGTTGCGATCATGGCTTCGGCAATATGGGTCACGCGTTCGGGATGGCCCGCGATATAGGGGATGACGCAGGCAAATTCATCGCCGCCAAGTCGCGCCAGCAGCGCATCGGGCGGCAGCAGCGCTTCGATCCGCCGCGCGGTGTCGGCCAGCAACCGGTCGCCGCCATCGCTGCCGATCTTGTCATTGATGTGTTTGAAGTCGTGAATGTCGAGCATGACCAGCGCCGCCGTTTCACCACGTTCGCGCAACGCGGCCAGCAATTGGTCCGCACGCGGGGCAAAAGAGTGGCGGTTAAGGCATCCGGTCAGGGTGTCGGTCTGTTCCATCTGACGCGCCAGATCTTCGGCATTGCGCCGCGCCACGACCTCGGCATGGACGTCTTCGTACCGGCGCCAGCCAAAGATCACGAGCGCAATGTTAAGCAACAGGGCGTTGGTCAAAAGCTGGTTGGGGCCAAGGCCGATGCCGCTGAATTTGTACCAGACCTGGGACAGCGCCTCGCCGCCGGTGGCCGCAACCATGCATGTGGCCGTCACCGCAATGGCCAAGGCCAGCAAATCACCGCGCGCGGACCGCTTTGGCTGCGCGCCTTGATCGGGATTTGGCCGGTTAATTTTGGCGCTGCCGGACATGGATATAATTGGCCCCTAAAGCACGAAATTGGATGAAACCTAAGAGAAGGTTCTAAAATTTGTGTTAAGAATTTTTAGCGGGGCGCCATCGCGTTGCATTGTGCAAATGTCGGTGCGCGCGTTTTCGATGGGGCCCAGACGTTGATGGGACGCAGGCGTCGATGGGGCACGGGCATCGCGGGCAAAGAAAAAGGCGACCCGAAGGCCGCCTTATCCTGAACCTCATAAAAGAGGTAAAATGGTCGGGGAAAGAGGATTCGAACCTCCGGCCCCTGCCTCCCGAAGACAGTGCTCTACCAGGCTGAGCTATTCCCCGACCGGAGCGGCTTTCCGAAGAGCGCCGCTGGGCAGGAGCGCGCCTATATAGGGGGGTATTCAGGTTGGCAAGCGGCAAGTGACAAGTTTTTTCAAAAAGCCCTGCATTTTTTTCAAAAACCGCAGAAATCTAGGCATTTCATAGTTTTCCACAGGTGGCAATCAGGCCGCCATGCCATAGCGCCCGCGAGAATCGGCCCCTGACTGGTCACTGGAAAAACGTCCGACGGCATGGATCAGCACATTGGTTTCCCCCGACAGCGCCTGAAGCGCGGCATTGCTTTCCTCGACCATGGCGGCGTTTTGCTGGGTGGATTGGTCAAGGATGCGGAATGTGTCGCTGACCTGTTCCAGATCTTCGGCGTTGCTCTGGGCGGCGTCGGCAATATTGCCCACGGCCTGCGCGATCTGGCTGATCTGGCCGATGATGCCTTGCAGCGCTTCGCCGGTCTGAAGCACCTGCGCCACGCCTTCGGATACCTGATGGGTGGATGTGTCGATCAATTGCTTGATGCCATTGGCTGCATCCGCGCTGCGCTGGGCAAGGGCGCGCACTTCGTTGGCCACAACGGCAAAGCCTTTGCCCGCATCGCCCGCGCGCGCGGCCTCGACGCCGGCGTTCAGGGCCAGAAGGTTGGTCTGAAACGCGATGCCGTCGATCAGCGTGATGATCTGGCGAATCTCCTGCGCTGATTTTTCGACCAGTTCCATGGTGGCCATGGCGCGGCTGACGACTTGCTGTCCGTCATTGGCGCTTTGCTGGGCCTGATCCAGCGCGGCATTGACCGAGGCGGCGCTGTGGGCAGTATCGCGGGCGGCGTCGACCAATCGGTTCATGGTTGATCCGGCCTGTTCGACGCGGGCGGCCTGTTGTTCAGTGCGGATGGCCAGATCATTGCTGGCGCTGCGGATCTCGACCGAGCCGGCCTGAATGACGTTCGACGCTTTGGTCACCTGATGCACCAGCGCGGCCAGATCGGCGACCGACCGATTGAAGTCTTCGCGCAATTCCTCGAATTGGGCCGGGAAGCGGCGGTTGAGGCGATGGGTCAGATCGCCGCGGGCCAGAGCGCGCATCGCATTGCCGATCTCATCGACCACTTCACGGCGTTCGGCCTCGACGCTTTCACGTTCGCGTTCGGCGGCCAGTGTGACGCGCTCCTTTTCCTCCTGCGCGGCTTGCTGTTCCAGCATCACCTGCGACAGTTTATGGACCAGCCCGATCAGGACGCCGGATTCCAACAGCAGGATGACGGCATGCAATATCACGCGGAACAGATCTCCCTGCGCGCCAAAGACCAGTGAGGGGGCAATATAGCTGAGCAGCAGATGGTGCAGGGCGGTCACCACCGTTGCGGCCACAATCGGGCGCCAGTCGACCAGCAACGGCAGCATCGCAATCAAGGCAAAGAACGTCATGTGCAGGTCAACCTGCCATGCGCTGCCGCTCCATTGATACAGCATGACCGCGCTGAACAGAGGCAGGGTGGCGCCAATGGCGACGCGGGCCACGGCGTCATCCTTGCCGGAAAACATCAGCATGGTGGGCACAGCAACCAGCGCCAGCGCCAGCAGCACCGGCGTAAATCCCGAACCGGCGATCAAACTGCCCGCCAGCACCAGAATGGTGACTAGCCAGCATACGCCGACCAGGGATTTCATCCCCACCTGACGCAGTTTGACGATTTCATTCATGGCTTGTCCTTAACGTATGGATCGGTTGACTGGCATAGAGATGCCGGAGCGGCGATAATCAGTGCCCCTGCACTCAAAGCGGAAAAAGGGGTGAATTGCGGGCGACCGATCATCAGCAGGCTGTCTTTGGCGATGCCGCGACCGATCAGGGGAAGACCCTGATGCTTTGCCCATATCCTGGCGCTATTTCCCCCACCCGGCAGAGGCAGGATCAGCACTGCCATGCCCGCGCGTGGCCAAAGCGCGATCAGCGGCATCAGCACG
Source organism: Novosphingobium sp. 550D (assembly GCF_057401885.1). Lineage (NCBI taxonomy): Bacteria > Pseudomonadati > Pseudomonadota > Alphaproteobacteria > Sphingomonadales > Sphingomonadaceae > Novosphingobium > Novosphingobium sp. 550D. The sequence goes on from NZ_CM171613.1 coordinate 2,467,277, forward strand.
AATGCCAATACCATCTGTGCGATGGCCAGTTTTCGGTAAGGAGGACTAACGGATTTCAACGAAGGGCGACCCTGTAGGTGGGGAATATTTGCCCGTTTTACCGCACAGACTTTGGCAATTCGCGATGCGCCTTTCCGCAAATGCCCCTATGCGGCCCATGGCTTTTGCCGGTGGCGAAATGAAACAAGCGGCGTTAGATGGTGCCCATGCAAACCAACAGCCCCGAACGCAGCCGCCATTGGGAATGGCAATATCTCGATCTGATGCGCCAGATTTGGGAAAATGGTGACGAGCGGCGCGACCGTACCGGCATTGGCACACGATCCTTGTTCGGTGCGACGATTCGGTGTGATCTTTCGGATGGCCGTATGCCTCTGGTCACGACCAAGCGGGTGTTCTGGAAAACGGCGACTCGCGAATTCCTGTGGTTCCTGACGGGTGACACCAATATCCGTGCGCTCTGTGCGCAGGGGGTGGAGATCTGGACCGATTGGCCGCTGGCGCTTTACCGCCGCGAAACGGGCGATCAGATTTCGCGCGAGGATTTTTCCGCCCGCATCGTGGCTGACGCGGAATTTGCTGCCCGCTGGGGCGACCTTGGTCCGGTCTATGGCAAGCAATGGGTCAATTGGCCGACCTATCAGCCGGTGGGCGATGGCCTGTATCGTCTGGGGCAGGGGATCAATCAGGTGGCCGATCTGGTCCATGCGCTCAAAACCAATCCGGGCAGCCGCCGCCATATTGTCGAAGGCTGGAACGTGGCCGAGGTCGATGCGATGGCGCTGCCGCCCTGTCACAAGACCTATCAGTTCCATGTGGCCGACGGGCGCCTGTCGGGCATCCTTTATCAACGCAGCGCGGATTTGGCGCTGGGCGTGCCGTTCAACCTGTGGGGCGCGGCGCTCTTTACGCGTTTGTTGGCGGCGCAATGTGGGCTGGAGCCGGGCGAACTGGTGTGGATGGGGGGCGATGTGCATCTCTATCTCAACCACGGCGATCTGGTGGAGGAACAGTTGAAGCGCGCGCCTTCGGGCGATCCGCGATTGTCGATCACGCGCCAGCCCGACACGATCTTTGATTATCGAATCGAGGACTTCTCGGTTCTGGGTTACGCGCCTCAAGGCAAGCTGGGGGCACCTGTCGCCGTGTAAGGAGATGTGATGGATCAGCGAATCGATGCCTATATCGAGGCGGCCCCGGAATTTGCCCGGCCGATCCTGATCCATCTGCGCGCCATGGTGCATGACGCCGTGCCGGGTTTGGGCGAGGCGATCAAATGGTCGATGCCCCATTTCACGCTGAATGGTAAAAATCTGGCCGGAATGGCCGCGTTCAAGGCGCATTGTGCCTTTATCATCCACGTATCGGGCCGACAGGGCGCGGCGCGCACCGACGGCATGGGCGATTATGGCAAGATCGCCACGATGGATGACCTGCCCGACCCGGAAACCTTACGTGAACGGCTGGCACAGGCCGCGCAGGCGTTGCTGAGCGAGCAGAAGGGGCCAAAGGTGCCCAAGGCGCCCAAAGCCGAGATAGCTGTTCCTGACGACCTTTTGACGGCTTTGGATGGCAATCAGGCCGCACGGATGACGTTTGAAGGCTTTGCCCCGTCGCATCGACGCGATTATCTGGAATGGATTGTTGAGGCAAAACAGGCCGCAACCCGCACCAAACGCATAGAACAGGCCGTCGAATGGATGGCGCAGGGCAAAAAACGTCATTGGAAGTACGAAAAGTGCTGATTTAACGCGCTTTGTCTGTGGATAAATCACATTGTCACGCCGCCGAAACAGATTCGCGTTACGGAAACGGGGTCGTTCACCCGACGAAAACCCAGAAAATCCGGGGCTTCTGCAAAAGCTTGCGCAAGGCTGTTGACAGGGTGCGCCTCGTTATCTAGAGGCCGCGTCACCCAAGGGGCGCTGCCCCGAAGGAAACATCGAAGTGAGCGGGTGTAGCTCAGTTGGTTAGAGTGCCGGCCTGTCACGCCGGAGGTCGCGGGTTCGAGCCCCGTCACTCGCGCCACTTCATGGTTCCTTGCGAGGCCCAAGCATATTGCGCGGGTGTAGCTCAGTTGGTTAGAGTGCCGGCCTGTCACGCCGGAGGTCGCGGGTTCGAGCCCCGTCACTCGCGCCACCTTGGGTCCATTCTTTCGGATGGTTTCAAAAAGGCCCGGTCCCAAGTGGATCGGGCCTTTTTTGCGTCTGTCGTCGGCACGATGCGCGAATTCATGGCGTGGGGCCATCAACCCCAGCGCCCGGTCTCCATCCAGATCAGAAACCGCCGCAAGGGCAGGAGCCACACCACGCCCAGCAGGACATATATCGGCACCTGACCCAGCGCAGGCCATCCGGCCATCCACGGGGCGACGTAACGCGCCACAAGCCCGGCATAGACCATCAATCCGGCCAGCAGCAGCAGCAACCCTGCCGGAATTCGCCAAGTCGGCTCTTTGCGCATCAAATGTCTCCGTAAAGGCGGGTGGGGGTCACCACCGCGCGCAGCGGCATATCATGCGGTTCGGTGGGCAGGCTGTCCACCTTTTGACAATCCCACGCCAGACCCAGCGCCATGACATCGGGATTGGCGGCCAGCCAGCGGTCATAATGTCCGCCACCCTGGCCCAATCGCATGCCCTGCGCGGTAAAGCCGACCAAGGGGACGAAGGTGACATCGGGAAACAATTCTTCGGCGTCGGCGGCTGGCTGCAACGCGCCATAGGGGCCGGTTTCCAATCCATCATCTTCATACGGGTCGCGCCATTCCCGAAACTGCATCGGCGCACCGACGGCCGCAAACCAAGGAAGGGCGATCCGCCGGCCATTTTCGGCAAACCATTTGGCATAGGCCCGCGTCGGCGCTTCACCCGAAATGGCGTGATAGAGGCCGATGGTCGTCCCTTCGCCCGCCAAAGCCGCCACTGCGCCGGGCGGGCGCATGAACAACAGCGCCGACATGGATGCAGGCAGGGCATTGACATGTTCGCGGCGCAAACGACGCAAACGGGCGCGCAGGCATTTCTTGTCGGTCAACATTTGCACTTTCGGCCTGTGCCGTCCCGATCCCCCGGCGCGGCTACCTTAAGTACAATCTGGGTGGCTGGGCCGGGGGAGCGGGACGGCACAGCAAGCCCAACGCGTAGGCGTTGGGCGTACCCAACAAAGAAAAGGGTGACGGGACCACCATGGGCCGTTGCCGGGAAATCCTCTGACGCCTCGACGTCAGGTGGGGACCATGTACCAGAGGCCAGGGCCAGTGGCAGGGACAGCCCCCTAGGATTGCTTATAGCCTCAGGGATTTTCATGCGGCTCGCACCGGGCAGTACCCGTCGAGACATAATGTAGGCGCGACCAGGTGATTTCTCAAGCCCCAAAGGGCTTATGCCAGAGTTTCGACCGAAGCAGCCAATTGTTCAAGGATTGTCGCGACCGCGCCAAGGCGCCGAGCCAGCGCAGGATCGGTATCGCAGGGCACGCCCATTTCCACCTGTTGGCGCAATTCCTGAACTTCGTCGGCCAAAAGCAGGGCGGCAAAAAGCATCGCCCGAACCTCGCTCTGATTTGATGCCTCGGGCAGGGCGGCGATCTTTTCCTCGATAATCCCACCCAACACGCGCACGTGGTCTTCCTCGCCGGGCGCACAGGCCACCGCATAGTCGCGGCCGCCGATGGTCAATTCGACTCGACTCATGATTGCGCCTTCTCTGCTCTGGCGATCAGGCCATCGAGGGTGAACAAAGCGTCGCCCACCTTTTCACGCAGGATTTCGTGCCGCACCTCAAGCTGGGCCGTCTGGTTTGCGGCCTCAAGCCGTGCTTCTTTGGCGCGCTGGGTCGCGCGGGCGATACGGTCCAACGCCGCCTCGATCCGGTCGAGGGCGCTGTCCATCGATGAGGTTTCATGTTCGCTAGTGGCCATCAATTTGCATGCGTAGCGCAATAATTTTGCCCTTGCAAAGGCAAGAAGGACCCAAATGACAACGGTTGCGGCGATTTCGATGCCATTTTGGCGTCGCGCAGAGGTTGACGCAGCCCCCACCCATCCGCAATGGAGACCGCGCGAATCGCACGCCTATGTGCCTATGCATACCTATTCGGAGCTTTCGAAAGCATCATGAGCATTACCGCCCCCCGCCTGCAAAACATGGCCAACGCCATCCGTGTGCTCTCGATGGACGCGGTTCAGGCTGCCAATTCGGGCCACCCCGGCATGCCGATGGGCATGGCCGACGTCGCCACGGTCCTGTTTTCGAAATTCCTGAAGTTTGATCCGGCCCAGCCGCGCTGGCCCGATCGTGACCGTTTCATCCTGTCGGCGGGCCACGGCTCGATGCTGATTTACAGCCTGCTGCACCTGACCGGCTATGAACGTCCGACGATGGACGACATCAAGAAGTTCCGCCAGCTTCACTCGGTCTGCGCCGGTCACCCGGAAAACACCGAATTGCCGGGTGTGGAATGTACCACTGGCCCGCTGGGTCAGGGCCTTGCCATGTCGGTGGGCTTTGCCATTGCCGAGCGTCATTTGAACGCCCAGTTTGGCGACGATCTGGTTGACCACAAGACTTTCGTGATCGCAGGCGACGGCTGCATCATGGAAGGCATCAACCATGAAGCCATCGGCCTTGCCGGTCACCTCAAGCTGGGCCGTCTGGTCGTGCTGTGGGACGACAACCGCATCACCATTGACGGCGACACCGATCTGTCGACCAGCGAAGACGTGGGCGCGCGTTATGCTGCAACTGGCTGGCACGTGGTTTCGTGCGACGGCCATGATTTCGCCGACATCGAACGTGCGATTGCCGAAGCGGTCGCCGATCCGCGTCCCTCGCTCGTTGCCTGCCGCACGATCATTGGCAAGGGCGCGCCCAACAAGCAGGGTGGTCACTCGGTCCATGGTGCGCCGCTGGGCGCCGCTGAAATCGAGGCTGCTCGCGCTGAACTGAACTGGACGCTGCCTGCGTTTGAACTGCCTGCTGACGTTCTGGCCGACTGGCGCAATGTCGGCGCTCTGGGCAAGACGGCGGCGGTGGATTGGGCCGACCGCGTGGCCAAGAGCGACAAGGGTGCCGAACTGCTGCGCCGCATGAACGGCGAACTGCCCGATCAGAGCGAGGTTCAGGCCACGTTCGACGCATGGCTGGAAAGCTGCACCAAGGTTGCGACGCGCAAGGCCAGCGAAATGGCGCTTGAAGTGCTGACCGCGCATGTGCCTGAAATGGTGGGTGGTTCGGCCGACCTTACCGGGTCGAACCTGACGGTCACCAAGTCGACCAAGCCCTTTGGTCCGCAGGATTATTCGGGCCGCTATGTCTATTACGGCATTCGCGAATTCGGCATGGCCGCGGCGATGAACGGCATGGCGCTGCATGGCGGGATCATCCCCTATGGCGGCACTTTCCTTGTGTTTTCGGATTATTGCCGCAATGCCATTCGTATGTCGGCTTTGCAGAAGGCCAAGGTGGTCTATGTGCTGACCCACGATTCGATTGGCCTTGGCGAGGACGGTCCGACCCATCAGCCGATCGAACATGTGATGTCGATGCGCATGATTCCGAATCTGGAAGTGTTCCGCCCTGCCGACGTGATTGAAACCGCCGAGGCATGGCAATTGGCGATCGCCAATGAAGGCCGCCCCAGCGTGCTGGCTCTGACCCGTCAGAACCTGCCGCAGCTTCGCAAGTCGGGTCCGAACCTGACGGCAAAGGGTGCCTATCGCCTTGTCGCGGCCGAAGCCGCGCGTAAGGTGGTGATCGTGGCGACCGGTTCGGAAGTCGAGATCGCCTTTGGCGTTCGCGCTGCGCTTGAAGCGCAAGGCGTGGGCGTCGATGTGGTTTCGATGCCCTCGATGAGCCGTTTCCTTGAACAGGACGCGGCATACAAGGCTGATGTTCTGCCCGCCGATGTGCTGAAGGTCAGCATTGAGGCCGGTACGACCTTTGGCTGGGAACGTATTACGGGCCTTGACGGTCTGCGCTTTGGTATCGACACCTTTGGCGCATCGGCTCCGGCCCCGGCACTTTATGATTATTTCGGTCTTACGGCTGAAAAGATTGCGCCGCAAATTCTTGCGGCACTCCAGAACTAACGAGGAGGATACTCATGGCTGTGAAGGTTGCCATCAACGGTTTCGGTCGCATCGGGCGCAATGTCGCGCGCGCCATTCTGGAGCGCCCCGATTGCGGGCTCGAACTGGTTTCGATCAACGATCTGGCCGACGCCAAGGCTAATGCCCGCCTCTTCAAGCATGACAGCGTGCACGGCACTTTCTCGGGCACCGTCGAAGTGGACGGCAACGACCTGATCCTGAACGGCAAGCGCGTTCAGGTGACCGCCGAGAAGGACCCGGCCAACCTGCCGCATGCCGCCAATGGCATCGACATCGCGCTGGAATGCACCGGCTTCTTCGTCGACCGCGATTCGGCCGGCAAGCACCTGGCCGCCGGCGCCAAGCGCGTACTGATCTCGGCGCCTGCCAAGAAGGTCGACAAGACCGTCGTGTTCGGCGTGAACCACGAAACGCTGACCGCCGACGATCTGATCGTGTCGAACGCTTCGTGCACCACCAACTGCCTCGCGCCCTTCGCCAAGGTTCTGCATGAATCGATCGGTATCGAGCGTGGCCTGATGACCACGATCCACTCGTACACCAACGATCAGAAGATCCTGGACCAGATCCACAAGGATCCGCGTCGTGCCCGCGCCGCTGCTCTGAACATGATCCCGACCTCGACCGGCGCTGCCGTAGCCGTGGGCGAAGTGCTGCCCGAACTGAAGGGCAAGCTGGACGGTTCGTCGATCCGCGTGCCGACCCCGAATGTTTCGGTCGTCGACCTGACGTTCCAGCCCAAGCGCGACACGACCATCGAGGAAGTGAACGCTCTGCTCAAGGCTGCTGCCGAAGGTCCGCTCAAGGGCGTGCTGGGCTATACCGAAGAGCCGCTGGTTTCGATCGACTTCAACCACGACCCGCATTCGTCGACCATCGACGCGCTGGAAACGGCTGTCATCGACGGCAAGCTGGTGCGCGTGCTGAGCTGGTACGACAATGAATGGGGCTTCTCCAACCGCATGCTGGACACGGCAGGCGCGATGGCCAAGTTCCTCTGATGGAACACCGGGGCGGGAAGGGAAACCTTTCCGCCCTTTGTTTCTCAGCTATATGTTTACGATCGGGCGCTAGATCTGCGTCCCGAATTGGGGGTTAGTGATGGCTTTTCGCAAGCTTGACGATCTGGGTGATGTGACCGGCAAGGTCGCGCTGGTGCGCGTCGATTTCAATCTGCCGATGAAGGATGGCGCGGTGACGGAAGACACGCGCGTGCGCGCCGTGGCGCCGACCATTCTGGAATTGGCCGACAAGGGCGCCAAGGTGCTGCTGTTGGCGCATTTTGGCCGTCCCAAGGGCAACCGCGTGCCGGATCAGTCGCTCTCGCTGGTCGTGGGCGCAGTGGAAAAGGTGCTGGGCCGCGAAGTCATGTTCGTGCCCGAAGTTGCGGGCGATGTGGTCAAGCAGGCCGTGGGGATTCTGGGCGCGGGCGACATTGCCTTGCTGGAAAACACCCGTTTTTGGCCGGGCGAGGAAAAGAACGACCCCGAACTGGTCAAGGCCATGGCCGAGGTTGGCGATTTTTACGTCAATGACGCTTTCTCAGCCGCGCATCGCGCCCATGCCAGCACCGAGGGGCTGGCCCATGTCCTGCCCGCCTATGCGGGTCGTTCGATGCAGGCCGAACTCGAAGCTTTGGGCAAGGCGCTTGACGCTCCGGAAAAGCCGGTGGCCGCCGTTGTCGGCGGGGCCAAGGTGTCGAGCAAGCTCGATGTGCTCAAGCATCTGGTGACCAAGGTCGATCACCTCATCATCGGCGGCGGCATGGCCAACACTTTCCTGGCCGCGCGCGGCGTGGATGTGGGCAAGAGCCTTTGCGAACACGATCTGACCGGCACTGCCGAGGAGATTATGGAGGCCGCCGATGCTGCCGGTTGCACCGTGCATTTGCCCTATGAAGTGGTGGTGTCGAAGGAATTTGCCGCCAATCCGCCCAGCTTGCGCACCTGCAACGTGCATGAAGTGGCCGCCGACGAGATGATCCTCGACGTTGGCCCCAGCGCGGTTGAGGCGCTGGCCGATGCGCTGAAAACCTGCAAGACGCTGGTGTGGAACGGGCCGATGGGCGCGTTTGAAACCGTGCCTTTCGATGCGGCGACCGTGGCTTTGGCCCGCATTGCCGCGGCGCTGACCAAGGAAGGTTCGCTGGTTTCGGTGGCGGGCGGCGGTGATACCGTGGCCGCGCTGCATCACGCCGGGGTGGCGGGGGACTTCTCCTATATCTCGACCGCAGGCGGCGCTTTCCTTGAATGGATGGAAGGCCGCGAACTGCCGGGCGTCAAGGCGCTCGAAATCTAAACGAATTCACCCGCCCGGTTTGCAGTGCAGCGGTTGCATTGCAGCACCGGGCGGGTTATTTCCGGCCTGTCGTGCATACCTATGCAAAATTTTGCGCATAGGTATGAACAAGAGAGGCCTTAACCAAACAGGGAAACACGCATGACCACCAAGGTTGTCCAGAAGATCCTCAGCAATTACGAATCCGACAATCCCGGCGTTAAGGCCAACCTCTATCGCATGCTCAATCAGGGCAAGCTGGGCGGCACGGGCAAGATGATCATTCTGCCGGTGGATCAGGGCTTTGAACATGGCCCGGCGCGCAGCTTTTCGGTGAACCCGGACGCCTATGATCCTCACTACCACTATCAGCTGGCCATTGACGCGGGCCTGTCGGCCTATGCCGCGCCGCTGGGCATGCTGGAGGCGGGCGCCGACAAGTTTGCCGGCCAGATCCCGACCATTCTCAAGGTCAACAGCTCGAACAGCTGGGCCACGGCGGCCAATCAGGCGCTGACCGGCAGCGTTGATGATGCGCTGCGTCTGGGCTGCTCGGCCATCGGTTTCACGATCTATCCGGGTTCGGACGATGTGTTCGAGATGATCGAAGAGATCAAGGAACTGCGCAACGAAGCCGCCAGCGTCGGCATTGCCACGGTGATCTGGTCCTATCCGCGCGGCGGCAAGCTGCCCAAGAGCGGCGAACTGGCCTTGGACGTGGGCGCTTATGCCGCGCATATCGCGGCGCTGGTTGGCGCGCATATCATCAAGGTGAAGCTGCCCAGCAACCACATCGAACAGGCCGAAGCCAAGCCTTGCTATGAGGGCACCGACTGGTCGGCGCAGTCGGACCGGGTCAAGCATGTGGTGCAGTCGTGCTTTAACGGTCGCCGCATCGTGATCTTTTCGGGCGGGGCCACCAAGGGCGCCGATGCCGTTTATCAGGACGCGCGCGACATTCGCGACGGCGGCGGCAATGGCTCGATCATCGGTCGCAACACGTTCCAGCGCCCGCGCGACGAAGCGCTCGCCATGCTGGGCAAGCTGATCAACATCTACAAAGGCAAGGAATAATCCTTAGCCCGTAGGGTGAAGCAAAAGACGCGGGGGCCGACACTGGCCTCCGCGTTTTTTATGCGGTATGGGCGCGGGCATGACTGAAGAAGCACCGACTTTCGAACACACCCGCGCGCCCACGCAGCTTTATCTGATCTCGCCCGCCGATGTGGGTGGTGATTTTCCCGAAAGGCTGGCGCGCGCGCTGGACGCCGGTTTGAAGGGGCGTCACCGGATTGCCGCTTTCCAATTCCGCGTAAAGGGTATCGACGATCATGCCGCCGCGCGACTGGCCGCGCCGCTTCAGGCCATTTGCGCCGAGCGCGAGATCGCCTTCATCGTCAACGATTCGCTCACGCTGGCCAAGCGCCTGAATGCTGATGGCGTTCATCTGGGACAGGACGATCTGGAGCGCGAAGGCGGCGTCAAAGTGGTGCGGCAGGAATTGGGACAGGACGCGCAAATCGGCGTGACCTGCCACAACAGCCGCCATCTGGCGCTGGAGGCCGGTGAGGCGGGGGCCGATTACGTGGCCTTTGGCGCCTATTACCCCACCGCCACCAAAGAGGTTGAACATTATGCCGAACTGGACCTGCTGACCTGGTGGCAGGGCCTGTTTGAAATCCCCTGTGTGGCGATTGGCGGGATCAATGCCGAAAACGCCGCGCCTCTGGTGCGCGCTGGGGCCGATTTCCTGGCGATTTCCGGCGCTGTGTGGAACGGGGACGAGGCGGCAAATGTCAAAGCCTTGATGGATGCTATCCTGGCTGCGCAATAAAGTTGTTGATGGGCATATCGGCGCCCTCTTTCCCAAGGGGCGCCGCCGTGTCAGAACATGGGCATGACCCAATCAAATCCTGATGGCGCAAATGTGCGCGAATTGACCTTACGCGGTGTTGTTCTGGGCGCTTTGCTCACCATCGTGTTTACGGCGGCCAATGTCTATCTGGGCCTCAAGATCGGCCTGACCTTTGCCACATCGATCCCGGCGGCGGTGATCTCGATGGCGGTGTTGCGCTATTTCAAGGGCGCCACCATTCAGGAAAACAACATCGTCCAGACCATCGCCAGTGCGGCAGGGACGCTCAGCGCGATCATCTTCGTGCTGCCGGGCCTAATCATGATCGGTTGGTGGGTGGACTTTCCCTATTGGCAATCGGTGGCGGTGATCGGCGTCGGCGGCATTCTGGGGGTGATGTATTCGGTGCCCCTGCGCCGGGCTTTGGTGACGGGCAGCGATCTGCCCTATCCCGAAGGCGTGGCGGCGGCCGAGGTGCTTAAGGTCGGCGCGGGCGTTGGCGGCGAGGAGGAGAACCGCAAGGGTCTGGCCGCCATCGTGCTGGGTTCGGGCGTATCGGTGGGTTACACGCTGCTGGCCAAGATGGGCATTGTGGTCGAGGAAGCCTCGCGTGTTTTCCGTTTCGGCGCAGGTGCTTCGGGCGTTTCGACCAGTTTCAGCCTTGCCTTGATCGGCGTGGGCCATTTGGTGGGCCTGACCGTCGGCCTTGCCATGCTGATCGGTATGTTGATCAGCTGGGTCGTGCTGGTGCCGCATTATACCGCGGGCGGCGTACCGGCTGCGCATGAATTGGCCGGTTTCGTTTCGGGCGTGTTCAAGAGCAAGGTCCGCTTCATCGGCGCGGGCACAATCGGCGTGGCGGCGGTCTGGACGTTGCTGCGCGTGATTGGCCCGATTGTGAAAGGTATCACCGGCGCTCTGGCCGCACAGCGCGCGCGCAAATCGGGCGAGGGCGCGGCTCTTGCCCTGACCGAGCAGGATTTGCCGATTGGTCTGGTCGGCGCGGTAATTGCCGCTTCGATGATCCCCATCGGCCTATTGCTGGCCGGGTTTGCCGCAGGTGGGCCGATTGAGCAGCATTTTGTTCCGGTGCTGATCCTGACGGTGCTCTATGTGTTGTTGATCGGCATCGTGATTGCATCGGTGTGCGGCTATATGGCGGGTCTGATCGGTGCGTCGAACAGCCCAATTTCGGGCACGGGCATCATTTCGGCTTTGGGCATCGCCCTGATTCTGGCGGCGATCTTTGGCCGGGACATCGCGCCGGAGGCAACGCGCGCGCTGGTCGCTTTTGCCTTGTTCGTGACCGCTATCGTGTTTGGCGTGGCGACCATTTCGAACGACAATCTGCAAGACCTGAAAACCGGCGAACTGATCGGCGCGACGCCGTGGCGTCAGCAGATTGCTCTGGCTTTGGGCGTGTTGTTTGGCGCGCTGGTGATCCCGCCGGTGCTCAGCCTGCTCAACACGACCTTTGGCTTTCAGGGCGCGGCCAATGCCGGCCCCGAAGCGCTTGCCGCCCCGCAGGCGGCACTGATTTCGGCCATTGCGCAGGGCGTTCTGGGCGGGAGCCTTGACTGGAACCTGATCGGCATTGGGGCCGGGATTGGCGTGGTGGCGGTCATTATCGATGAAGTGCTGCGCGCGACCAAGAAGGGTGCCTTGCCGCCGCTGGCGCTGGGCATGGGGATCTATCTGCCGATGGGTTTGACGCTCCTTATCCCGGTGGGGGCGATCATTGGCCGGTTCTATGACAATTGGGCCAAAAACAGCCGCAATGCAGAAGTGGCAGAACGACTGGGTGTGCTGGCGGCGACGGGTCTGATTGCGGGCGAAAGCCTGTTTGGCGTGGTGTTCGCCGGGATAGCGGCCGCCCGCAACAGCCCGACCCCGCTCGAAATTATCGAGCCGGGCGAACTGGCTTTGCCGCTGGGCATGGTCCTCTTTGCTGCGGCCATTGCCTGGCTCTATCTTGGCACCAAGCGCGCAGCGGCCCATCGTACGCAATGGCCGGTGGAGGATTAAGGGCGCCGATCAATAGCGGTTGTTGGCCACGCGGCGGATACAACGCATGTCGGTTTCCTTGCCTTCGCTGGTCAGCTTGCGCAGAAAGTTGTCGCTGACCCGGCGGAATTTTTGCCCTTGCTTGGGTCCGGTGGTCATGCGGATTTCATCGCCCGTCGCCAGATAGGATCCGCGGCCCTCGCTGGTGCTGTAGATGGACCCTTGGCGGATGGTGAAATCCTCCTCGGCGCGGCGCAGTCCGGCCGAGGTGAGAGCCGTGCCGGGCATTTCGCAGGCATATTCGCCGCGACGCACGGTAAAGGCCGGACCTTCGGGACCGGCCTGTGCCGGGACAGAAAAGACCGCAATTCCGGCCAATCCCAATGCACAGCACGATTGCCATATGGTCTTGCGTCCGCTAAGGGCGCCCGACTGCGCTTTTGCGCCAAACTTATTCCTGCTCTTTTCCATCGAAGGTCAAACCCCATGAAGATCAGCGGCGTCGAAATCCGCCCCGGCAACATTCTCGAATATGAAGGCGGTATCTGGAAGGTCGCAAAGACCCAGCATACCCAGCCCGGTAAGGGTGGCGCCTTTATGCAGGTCGAAATGAAGAACCTGATCGACGGGCGCAAGACCAATGTGCGTTTCCGCAGCGCCGATACGGTGGAGAAAGTTCGTCTCGACACCAAGGATTTCCAGTTCCTGTACGCCGAAGGCGACGATCTGGTGTTCATGGATGTTGAAACCTACGATCAGATCAACCTGCCTTCCGACCTTCTGGGCGATGCTGCTGCCTTCCTTCAGGACGGTATGACGGCTGTTCTCGAAATGTATGATGAACGCCCGATCAGCGTTCAGTTGCCCGAACAGGTCGAAGCCACCATCGTCGAAGCCGATGCCGTGGTGAAGGGCCAGACCGCCTCGTCCAGCTATAAGCCCGCCGTTCTGGACAATGGCGTGCGTATTCTGGTGCCGCCCCATATCGCATCGGGTACGCGCATCGTGGTCAACGTTTACGAACGCACCTATGTGGGCAAGGCTGACTGAGTATGGCAATTTCCGGCCTGATCCGCGTGATGGAGCGCGCCGCCCGTAAAGCCGGGCAGCGCCTGCGTCGCGACTTTGGTGAAGTGGAGCACCTTCAGGTGAGCCGCAAGGGCACGGCTGATTTTGTCAGCCGCGCCGACCAGCAGAGCGAACGCACCATCTATGACGAGCTGCGCGCGGCCCGTCCCGACTGGGGCTTTGTGATGGAAGAGGGCGGTGTGATCGAAGGCGATCCCACCCGTCCGCGTTGGATCATCGACCCACTCGATGGTACTTCGAACTTTCTGCACGGCATTCCGCATTTCGCCATTTCCATCGCCGCGCAGGAACCCGCGCTGGATGGCAAGGGGCCGGCGGGTGACGGTTGGGGCGATGTCATTGCGGGCATCATCTATCAGCCGATTACGGATGAAAGCTTCTGGGCGGAAAAGACGCGCGGTGCATGGCTGCATGATCGCCGTCTGCGCGTGTCGGGCCGTCGCCATCTGGACGAAAGCCTGATTTCGACCGGCATCCCCTTTGCGGGCCATGGCGATCCGCTGGAATGGACCAGAATTTACGCCGCTCTGGCGCCGCAGGTTGCGGGCATCCGTCGCTTTGGCGCGGCTTCGCTCGATCTGGCCTGGGTGGCGGCCGGTCGTTACGAAGGTTTCTGGGAATCGAACCTGAAGCCTTGGGATACGGCTGCCGGTTGCCTTCTGGTGCGTGAAGCCGGCGGCTTTGTTTCGAACTATCGCGGCCAGTCGCTGCCGGTTTGTGACAAGGAAGTTTTGGCCGGGAATGACGCTCTTCACTCGCGTCTCCACAAAATCCTTGTGGGTGCATTGAAGGAAGGGTGAAAAACCCATTGATCTGATGCGAAAGGATCGCTAGGCGGGCTCCACAAGGACGCGCAAGCGATCCTTTCCAGATTGGATCTGGAACGCCCCTGTGGTGGAATTGGTAGACGCGTCCGACTCAAAATCGGATATCGAGAGATGTGCCCGTTCGAGTCGGGCCAGGGGCACCATTTCCAAAGATCGAAAAAAAGGGCCGGCGGTTTCGCTGGCCCTTTTTCGTTTTGCGCGATTCGGGTTGGTTACAACACTTTGCCCATGCGCAGCAAAGGCACCTGAACCCCGTCGATCGGCGCTGACAGGACTTCCTCGATCGGGCTATAGCCGACCGAGCGATAGAGCGGCACACCCGCCATCGTCGCCATCATTTCGGTACGCGCAAAGCCTGCGGCGCGGGCGGCGTCTTCGCAAACCTGCATCACGCGGCGGCCAATGCCGCGCCGGGCAAAGCCGGGGTGGGTGTACATGGCGCGAATGCGGGCGGCATCCTTGGCCGGGTCCAGCACTTCGGGTTCGCGGGCCACAACGCTGGCATCGCCGCCATAAAGCGTGGCGCGATAGGACCAACCACCGCAACCGGCCAGTTCGCCATCCGATTCGACAAGGTAATACGTCCCGTCCTTGATGAGCTGGGTATCCAGCCCCATCACATGGCGGCTCGCCTGAATTTGGGCGGGGCTGAGAAAGCCTTCCTGAAGATTGTCGATGGCCAGCACCATCAACGCGCGCAGATTTTCCAGATCGTCCATCGTGGCGATTCGGTGAGTCAGCATGATCAATGTGTTTCCGTATAAAGAGCGCCGCGTGCGGCGAAGTGCTGCGCCACATCCTTGGCGCCCGATGCCAGCAGGGTGGCGAGCAGGATGCGCGCCTGAGTCGCGCCCAATCCGCCCGCAAAGATCGCGCCCGCATCGGCCAGACGCTGACCGCTGGCATAATCGGCGGCGGTGGAGCCGGTGGGACAGCGTGATGCAACCACGACCGGGATGCCCGCTGCGACGGCCTGTTCGACGGCCTTTGCCGCGCCGACCGAACCATTGCCGCGGCCCAGCGCCATCAGCACGATGCCTTTGACGCCAGAGGCGATGGCGGCGCGAATCATCGCGCCATCGTCACCGCCCGACAGAGCAATGATCGGACAGGCCGATTCGGGCACCACCGCCGCCAATGGTTCGTGGCGCGGCAAGGGGGCGGGGGCCGTGATCGCATCGCCACTGGCCATGCCCGCCATGCCGCCCCGCCAGCCAAAGCCATCGAGTGCGGAAGTGGCAAATTTATAGACCAGCGCCGCCGGGATCAGATGCCGGGCAAAGGCGACCAAAGCACCATGCTGTGCCAATTCCGGCGTTGCGGCGGCGCGCAGCGCTGCGGCCAGATTGCCGGGGCCATCGCTGTCGGGATCGGTCATCGGCAACATGGCGCCGGTGACGATGACGGGCTTTGAAACCCTGGGCAGGGAAAGGTCGATAAGGAAGGCGGTTTCCTCCATCGCGTCGGTGCCATGGGCGACGATGATGCCGGTGACATCCGCTTCATCCAGAGCCGCCAGCACCGCGTCACGCACCCGCGCCATATCGGCCAATGTCATGTCCTCGGACAGCCCGGCATAGATCTGGCGAACCTGTGGTCCCGCCAATGTGCCCCCAAGGCCGGATGCGCCCCCGGCCAGCTTTCCGCCCGCATCGGGCAAGGAGGAAATCGTTCCCCCGGCGTCGATCAGAATGATGCTCATGGGCAAAAGCCTATGGCCGCGCCGCGCCGGGGGAACAAGGGGGCAAACTGCGAAGGCGTTACAGTCGCCAGTTCACGCCCGCCGAAAAGCTGCGTTGGGGAAAGGGGTGGAACAGGAAGTATTTGTCATTGTTGAGATTATCAACGCCAAGGCTGGCCTCGAAATGATCGTTGACGTGGAACAGGGCGCGGATATCGACGACGAAATATTTGTCGAAACCCTGATAGGTGTTGCCGATGATGTCGCTGTTATCCAGTGTCCCGTAATTGCGGCTTGAATAACGCGCCGCTGTGGTCAGGCTGAAACGGGGGCTGGGACGCCATGTCAGCACTGCGCTGGCCTTCCATCGGGGAACAGAAGGCAGCAATTTGCCCGTCGCCGAGGGCAGGATCGAGTTCTTGCTGGTGATGGCGGCGGCGTGGGTCATGTTGGCCTGTACATCGAAATGGCCGGGCAGGTCGCGGCGCTCAAACGCGATTTCCACGCCGCGTGCGCGCGTGCGGTCGACGTTTTGAACATAGGTCGTGTTGGTCGCCGCGTTCAATTGTGAAATCAGCGCATTATCGACCACTTCGTTGAACAGGGCGATCCGCATGGATCCGCGCGCGGCCCTGTGTTCCAGCGCCAGTTCGAGGCTGCGCGCCCGTTCCGGCAACAGGCCGGGGTTGGGATTGGCAAGCAAGGTTCCCGTGGTGACGGTTTGATAGAGTTCGCCAACGGTGGGCATGCGAAACGCCTGTCCCGCCGAAATGCGCGCCGTCCATCGCGGGGCCAGCGCATATTCCAGCGCGGCCTTGGGGCTGAGCCCGGAAAAGCTGCGTTCGGGTTGAGCCAAATTGGCGTTGATGGTGGCGGTCAGACTTGTGTTGGCCCCGCCATAGGCGTGCCACCATTCCTGCCGCCCGCCAAGGGTCAATTTCACGCCCTTGGCAAGGCGTACTTCATCCTGCGCCCACAGGGCGAATGTCCGCGTGTTCCCCTTGCTGGCCGACCGCAATTGGCCAAGGGGTGAAGATGTATCGAGCCAATTGGCAATCGTATAGGTTTGGCTGTTCAACGTGGTGCGGTCAAAATGGCCTCCCATGCTGATGCGCTGGGCCGTGCCCATGTCGAATGCGCCCTTTGCGTCCAGCGTCGCCCATCCGGTGCCCTTTTGCCGCGCAATTGTGCCCACTCCGCCAGCGTAAGCGTTGGGCAAATCATTGCGCGTCGAAACAAAGCCTGTGGCGGCCGATGTGCCGGTGGTGGCGTCGGGTGAAGGGTTGGTCTGATTATCCCTTTCATAGCGATAAAGCGTGCCGATCACCCCCCAATCCCGCCCCGTCAGGCTGAGCGCGTGGCTGAGATGCAGCGCGTCGCGGGAATAGACCGCCGAGTTGAAACCGGTGGTCGCCCCGCTGGTCGCGGTGGCATAGGATGACGTATAGGATTGCACGCGCCCTTGCGTATCATCGCGCCAGATGCCCAGCACATAGCGGGCCTGAACATGTGGCGTCAGGTCTAAGGCGAATTTGGCCTTATAGGTGTCCTGAATATGATGCTCGATCCCGCCCGCGCCCAGAACGCGAATGGGCGCCCCGGTGCGATTGACGTCGGCGTAACCCGCCGTTCCGTTGGTGGTGGTCGCAAAGCTCACAGGCTGGCTGTTGGCGGTGGTGCGGGTGGCGCTGATCAGCAGGCTGAAGGCGCCGAAACGATTGCCCAGTGATCCGGAAAACTGGGTCGTGGGCAATGTGCTGTTGGTGCCGTAATAGGAATAGGTCTGGAGATTGGTTTGGGCCGAAAGCCGTGCCTCCAAACCTTTGGGCATGCGTGTGGTGATATTGACCACGGTGCCGATCGAATTGCCCGCATAGGCGGCGGAAAACGGGCCGTAGATCACGTCCACCCGTTCAATTTCCGAAGGCGTGACCAAAGTCCAGCGCGGCGACCCATTGCCATTGTTATTGGCGATCAGCGCGGAAAGCAGCGCGCCGTCGGCATAAATCAGGCTGCGCGCCGAGGAGCCCAACCCGCTGGTCCGTGTGGCGATGGGTGCGTAATTGTCGCCGATATGGCGTTTGCGGATAATCAGGCTGGGCAGGTATTTGAGCGTGTCCTCGACGCTGACGGCATTGATTTTCGTGGCGATGGTTGATGCATCGACGATGGCCGATGACGCCGCCGCACGGGCGATGTCATCGGGCTTTTCGCCTTTGACGATGATGGTGCGACTTTCATCCTCGTCCCCGGCATGGGCGGGCGTGGCAAGGATGGCGGAAAGCACGGCCAGAGATGTGGCCGCGCAGAAAGCATAAGACATGAAAACCCCCGGAACAGGCAGGCGCAAAGCGGCGCAGCCCAAGGCCGCGCCAAGGCGTCAGTCCGGCGCAATGGCCGGTTCAGGGGAGGGCAGGAGGTCCGCGCAAGGGAGGGCGGATCGCCCGGACCCGTGCAACACGCAGAACAGGCCGAGGCAGAAACCCAAGCGCCAGTATAAAGGCAAGCGCCGCGCCGAGCAGCAGCGGATCTGCCCCGCCCAGCATCGCATCGGCCATCACGGCATAGTCGCAATGGTTCTTGACCCCCGCCGTGCCGTTGTCTCGACCGGGCAGGGTGATGCTGCGCGTGATACGCTGTCCCAGCGAATCGGCGCAGATTTCCATGGTCAAAACCCGTGCCCCGTGGCCCGGCATATATCCCGCGGGCACCCACGCACGCACCAGCATGGCCAGCGCCAAAAGCGCGGCGGCCATCCAGCGATGGTTTAAGACAAGGCGGCGGATCGAATACACATCGGCTGCATAGCCCGGTGCGCATTCAACGTCATCCCGGCATATGAGGACAATTTGACCCAGCGCAGGTGGAAAGCGCGCACCCGATAATGGAAGGCAACTTGCCATCCGGCTTGGTTCGCGTTGGCGGGAAAATCCACCTTTCCCGCCAATATCCGTATCTGGCACAGGCCTTGCTTAACAACCCCCGCCGAAATCTTAACACGCAAAGCCCCGTTCAAGGGGTTTCGTCCGGGGAAGAACATATATGGCCACCGAGACATTTTATGACGTGATGCGCCGTCAGGGTATCACAAGGCGCAGCTTTACCAAGTTTTGCAGCCTGACCGCCGCCGCATTGGGTCTGCCGCCCGCCGCCGCCGCTCAGATCCAGGACGCGATGGAAACCAAGCCGCGCATTCCGGTGCTGTGGCTGCATGGGCTGGAATGCACCTGCTGTTCGGAAAGCTTTATCCGTTCGGGCCATCCGCTGGCCAAGGACGTCATCCTTTCGATGATCAGTCTGGATTATGACGACACGATCATGGCCGCCGCCGGTCATCAGGCCGAGGCGATCATTCAGGAAACCATCAAGAAGTACGACGGCAATTTCATCCTTGCGGTCGAGGGCAATCCGCCGCTCAATCAGGAGGGGATGAGCTGTATTATCGGCGGGCGTCCGTTCCTTGAACAGTTGAAAGAAGCCGCCGACCATTGCAAGGCGATCATCAGCTGGGGATCATGTGCAAGCTGGGGCTGCGTTCAGGCCGCGCGGCCCAATCCCACCCAGGCGACCCCGGTGCATAAGGTGCCCGGTCTGCCCGCAAAGCCCATCATCAAGGTGCCCGGCTGTCCGCCGATTGCCGAGGTGATGACGGCGGTGATCGCCTATATCCTGACCTTTGAGCGTTTCCCGGAGCTGGACCTTCAGGGCCGCCCCAAGATGTTCTATTCGCAGCGCATTCATGACAAATGCTATCGCCGCCCGCATTTCGACGCCGGGCAATTTGTCGAGAAATTCGACGATGAGGGGGCGCGCAAGGGCTATTGCCTGTATAAAGTCGGCTGCAAGGGGCCGACGACCTATAACGCCTGTTCGACGGTGCGCTGGAACGGCGGGCTTTCCTTCCCCATTCAGGCGGGGCATCCCTGCATCGGCTGTTCGGAAGATGGCTTCTGGGACAAGGGCAGCTTCTATGAACGCCTGACCGACATCAAGGGGTTCGGCATCGAGGCCAATGCCGACCAGATCGGCGGGACGGCGGCCGGCGTGGTGGGCATTGCCGCGGCCGCCCATGCCGCCGCCAGCGCGGTGAAACGCGCGCGCCAGAAGGCGGGCGAAGACACCAAATCCAATGAATTTGAGGGACAGGACTGATGGCCACGATTGCCACGCCCAATGGCTTTAACCTCGACAGCAGCGGCAAGCGCGTTGTCGTCGATCCCGTTACCCGCATCGAAGGGCACATGCGCTGCGAGGTCAACCTTGACGCCAACAATGTGATCCGCAACGCCGTTTCCACCGGCACGATGTGGCGCGGATTGGAAGTGATTCTGAAAGGCCGCGACCCGCGCGATGCATGGGCCTTTGTCCAGCGTATCTGCGGCGTCTGCACCGGCACCCATGCGCTGACCAGCGTGCGCGCGGTGGAAAATGCGTTGGGGATCGACATTCCCGAAAACGCCAATTCGATCCGCAACATCATGCAATTGTCGCTGCAGGTGCATGACCATCTGGTGCATTTTTATCACCTGCACGCGCTGGATTGGGTCAACCCGGTCAATGCTCTGAAAGCCGACCCCAAGGCCACCAGCGAGTTGCAGCAGAAAGTCTCGCCCAGCCATCCCAATTCTTCGCCCGGCTATTTCCGCGATGTGCAGACGCGCCTGCGCAAATTTGTCGAGAGCGGGCAATTGGGGCCGTTCAAGAATGGCTACTGGACCAACCCGGCCTATAAATTGCCGCCCGAAGCGGACCTGATGGCGGTGACGCATTATCTGGAAGCGCTGGATTTCCAGAAGGAAATCATGCGTGTGCGCACGATCTTTGGTGGCAAGGATATTCACCCCAACTGGCTGGTGGGCGGCGTGCCCTGCGCGATCAACATCGACGGCGATATGGCGGCGGGCGCGCCGATCAATATGGCCAGCCTGAACTATGTCATCGACATCACCCAGCGCTGCATCGAATTTGTCGAGAATGTCTATATTCCCGACCTGATGGCGATTGCCTCTTATTACAAGGGCTGGCTCTATGGCGGGGGCCTGTCGAACAAATCGCTGCTGGCCTATGGCGACATTCCCGACAAGGCCAATGATTACAGCCCCGCCAACCTGTTGATGCCGCGCGGGGCGATCATCAATGGCAAGCTGAATGAGGTCCACCCGGTCGATCTGGCCGACCTGACGCAAGTGCAGGAATTTGTGCCGCACAGTTGGTACAAATATGAGGACGAGAGCAAGGGCCTGCACCCGTGGGACGGCGTGACCGAACCGCATTACGAGCTGGGCAAGGGCGCCAAGGGCACCAGCACCCGCATCGAGGAAATCGACGAAAGCGCCAAATACAGCTGGATCAAGGCCCCGCGGTGGCGCGGCCATGCGATGGAGGTGGGGCCGCTGGCCCGCTATGTCATCGGCTATATGCAAGGCAACAAGGAGATCAAGGAGCAGGTTGATTGGGCCTTGAAAACGCTGGACGTGCCGATGGATGCGCTCTTCTCGACGCTGGGCCGCACCGCCGCGCGCGGGCTGGAGGCGCAGTGGGCCGCGCGCAAGCAGAAGTATTTCCTCGACAAGCTGATCGCCAATATCAAGGCGGGCGACACATCCACCGCCAACACCGCCAAATTCGACCCCAAGACATGGCCCTCCGAGGTCAAGGGCGTGGGCTTTACCGAGGCGCCGCGCGGGGCGTTGGGCCACTGGATCCGCATCAAGGATGGCAAGATCGACAATTACCAATGCGTCGTGCCCACCACTTGGAACGGCAGCCCGCGCGACAATCAGGGCAACATTGGCGCCTTTGAGGCCAGCCTGATGAACACCAAAGTCGAGCGCGCCGAGGAACCGGTGGAAATCCTGCGCACGCTGCACAGTTTCGACCCCTGCCTTGCCTGTTCGACCCATGTGATGGGGCCGGACGGTCAGGAAATGGCGCAGGTCAAGGTACGGTAAGGGAGAGGTTTGATGAAAGCGATTGGTAAAACTGTTCTGGCCGCCTCTGTCCTTGCGGCGACCGCTATGCCTGCGATGGCGCATCCGGGCCATGATGGTTCGATGATGGCGGGGTTGGCGCATCCGTTTTCGGGCGTGGACCATCTGGCCGCGATGGTGGCGGTGGGCCTGTGGGCGGCAACGCGGCCTGCGCGTTCGGCGATCATTGCGCCGGTGGCCTTTATGGGCGCGTTGGCGGCGGGCGCGGTGGTTGGGTTGATGACGGGCGCGCTGCCTATGGTTGAACCGATGGTGGCCGGTTCGGTGCTGGTGCTGGGCGCGCTGTTGGTGCTGGCCACGCGTTTGTCGTCCGGCCTTGGGCTGGGGCTGATCGTGGCGGCGGGCGCGGTGCATGGTCTGGCCCATGGCGCCGAGGCCAGCGGCAATCTGGCGGCCTATTTCGGCGGCTTCCTGCTCTCCTCGGCGTTGCTGCATGGCGCGGGCTATCGCATCGGACGGATGATCTTCTCACAGTCGCAAGGTCGGCTGGCGGCGGGCCTCGCGCTTGGCGCCACCGGCTTTGCGCTGCTAGCCGCATAAAGGAGGTGCGCCATGGCCAGCACTCCCATCGAAGAGCCGCTATCGAGCGAACCGGCCGTCTATGTCTATGAAGCGCCGGTGCGCATCTGGCACTGGATCAATGCGCTTGCCGTCACGGTGCTGTTTGTCACCGGCTATCTGATCGGATCGCCGCCCTTCACGCTGATGGGCGAGCCATCAAGCCACTATTTCTTCGGCTGGGTCCGCTTTCTGCATTTCAGCGCGGGGCAAATCATGGCGGTGGGCTTTGTCCTGCGTTTCTACTGGAGCTTTGTCGGCAACCACCACGCGCGCGAGATCTTCCGCCCGCCTTTCTGGCATATCGGTTTCTGGAAAGGCGTGCTGCACGAAATGCGCTGGTATGCGATGATCGAGGAGCATCCGCGCAAGTACATCGGCCACAATCCGCTGGCGATGGTTTCGATGCATATCCTGTTCGTCTGGGTCGGCCTGTTCATGATCGTCACCGGCTTTGCCCTTTATGGCGAGGGCGAGGGGCCGGGATGGATTCACACGGTCTTTACCGGCCCGGTCCTGTGGCTGTTTGGCGGCAATTCGCAGACGGTGCACACCTGGCACCATCTGGCGATGTGGGCGATGGTGATCTTTGTGATCGTCCACATCTATGCCGCCGTGCGCGAGGATATCATGTCGCGTCAGTCGATCATTTCCTCGATGATTTCGGGCTGGCGCAATTTCCGCGATGCCAAGCCGATTGATCGCGACACCTGATCGGTTTTGCCGCGTGCGATGGGAAAGGGGAGTGGGAAACCGCTCCCCTTTTTTTATGGAAGATTTGTTTCCACATCAGCTTTCCATAGTGGAAAGTAATCTTGCAATTAACCCTTTTGCTCCGGCGCCATCCCTAACCCATTTGGCCCGTATCTTCACGCTTTGGCAGGAACTGGCACAGCGCTTGCTATCCTTCTTTCCAAAGCGAAACCATTGCAGGAAATGGTGGGGAGCAATCCATGAACGAGCAAAAGCTCAACACACTTATTCTGGGCATCGGCAATCTGTTGTGGGCCGATGAAGGCTTTGGCGTGCGCACGGTCGAGCATCTCCATCGCCACTGGTCATTCCCTGACCATGTGCGGCTGATGGATGGCGGAACGCAGGGCATTTATCTGGTGCAGGACATCCGCGAGGCCGATCTGTTGGTGGTGTTCGATGCGGTGGATTACGGCCTGCCCCCCGCTACGATGAAAGTTGTCGAGGGCGAGGAAGTGCCCAGCTTCCTTGGCGCGAAAAAGATCTCGCTGCATCAGACCGGCTTTCAGGAAGTGCTGGCCATGGCCGAGATGATGGGGGAGCCACCTTCCGAAATCCTGCTGGTGGGGGTTCAGCCTGAAGAACTGGAGGATTTCGGCGGCTCTCTTCGCGAAAGTGTCAAGGCGCAGATGGAGCCTGCCATTGAGGTGGCGCTCAAATGGCTTGCCTCGCGCGGGGTTCATGCCACGCGCCGCCCGGTGCCGCTTTCGCCCGAACAGGGCATCGGCAGCCTCGAAATGCTGATGGAGCATTATGAGGCCGCCCGCCCGGATGCCGATCAGGCCCCCCGCCATGGCGACGCGCGCGTGCTGGCCGATGGCTGGGCCGGACCTGCGGGGCCACAGGACCATGAGGCCGAGATCCAGTCGATCCTTGGCGGGTCCAATCTGAAGGTTGCGCTGTAATGTGCGTTGGCCTGCCCATGCGCGTGGTGGAAAATGGCGCGGGCTTTGCGCTGTGCCATCATGACGGGGCGCTGCATTCCATCGATACGTCGCTGGTGGGGGATTGCGTGCCCGGCGAATGGCTGATGACCTTCCTTGGCGCGGCGCGTGAAAAGATGGACGAGGAGACCGCCCTTCAAACCCTGGCCGCCACCGATGCGCTGGCCGCTTTGCTGCGCGGCGAACCTGTCGATCTGGACGCCGCCTTTGCCGATCTGATCACCCGCGAGCCGAAATTGCCAGATCACCTTATGCCGGAGAACCGCCCATGAGCGACCTTTCCCCCGAACTCGACCGCTCGGCTCATTCGCCGCTGCTTGCCTCTATCATCGCGCGCCACGGTTACGCCGTGGTGGGCGAGGAGGATTTTGACGCCATTGCCGCGTCCCATCCGCTCGCAATGCTGCTGGTGGCGGGCGACTGGTGGCGGCTGGCCGAATGCGATGATCTGGCCGTGGTGGTGCCGGAACTGGACAAGGCGCTGGGCGGGCATGTCGGCGTGTTGGTCGCCGCGCGCGATGCCGAGCGCGCGATGCAGCGCCGTTTTCGTTTTGCCGCTTTCCCCGCGCTGATCTTCCTTCGCGAAGGGCAATATCTGGGCGCGATGGAGGGTATTCGCGACTGGTCCGATTACATGAACGAACTGCCCGACATGCTGGGGCGCGAGCCGTCCGATCCGCCGCCCTTCCGCATGCCTTCTGGCTGCGCCACGCCCAACGGAGACGCATGATGAACCCGGAAATCGAAACCTTGCTCAGCGCTCTGGTCGGCCCCGGCAGCCAGCCTGACGGCCCGGATGATGCCAAGCTGGATTACATGATCATGCCCGAGGAAATGCGGGTGTTCTCGATGGCCAGCATCCCGGCCGATGCCGCCGATCATGCCGCCGGCGTTGCGGCGGGTGAAGCGATCCTGGCCGCGTTAAACCGTGTTGCGGCGGGCGGGCCGGAGGAAAGCGTCGATCTGGCCCATTTGGCGCCTGCTGACCTTGCCTTTGTTGACCAATTGCTGGGCGAGGGCGAAGTGTCTGTCGTGCTGGGCGATAGTTACCAAGCCCAGGAATCGGTGCTGGCGGGCGTGTGGCGCGTGCGCGGGACGGGCGAGCGGCGCGGCGACCGAGTGGACATTGGCGCCTTTCCCGCCGGTTTCATCGCCGCCGCCTTTGGCCGGGCGCGGGGCGAGGTGACGATCCCTGAAAGGACATTTGACGGCCTGTTCAACGCACCCGCCCTGATTGCCGAGATCAACGCCCATATTCCCGGCACGGCCACGCGCACCGATCCGCATGTCATCAACCTCTCGCTGCTGCCCCATACCGAGGGCGATCTGCTGTTCCTTGAAGAAGCGCTGGGCAAGGGCGATCTTATCATCCTGTCGCGCGGCTATGGCAATTGTCGGATCCGCAGCACGGGGACGCGGCATAATTGGTGGGTGCGCTATTTCAATTCGCAGGACACGCTGATCCTCAACACGATCGAGATCAGCGCTCTGCCCGCCGTGGCGCAGGCCGCGCCCGAAGACATTGCCGACAGCGCCGAACGGCTGGCCGAAATCATGGACACCTATCGGTGACGGGACAGCACTTCTTCGACGGCTCGTTCGGCGGCGATACGGCCAAGATCGGCCCCGATACGCGGCTGGAATGCAAAATCTGCTGGCATATCTATGACCCCGCCGACGGTTGCACATATTGGCAGGTGGCGCCCGGCACGCCCTTTGCCGATTTGCCCGACCATTGGACATGCCCGCAATGCGATGCGCCCAAACAAGGCTTTATGGTGGTGGAATGAACCAGCACGAACCATGGGCCGCGCAGGTCGAGGCCGTGTTTTCCGACATCGCGCAAACGCGCATGGTGGGCGTTCCGGTGATGAATGATGCGCTGGGCGTGGCGATGCGCGGGGCCTGTGTAACCGATGGTTGGCGCATGGGTGTTCTGGTGACGCCTTGGTTTATGAATTTGATGGCGGTGGCCCCCGATGATGATGCCCCCGCGCGGGTGGGGGAAAAGCGTAATCTGGCCCTGCCTTCGGGAGCATACGAAGCGATCCGGGGATATGAAGAGGCCATAGGATTTTATTGGTCGGTCTCGCTGTTTTCCCCCATGTTTGAATTTGCAACGATGGAGGCCGCCATCGCCACGGCCGACGCCGCAATGGCCGAGATCACGACTGCACCGGCCCCGCCCGAACCTGATGTTCAACCCGCGCTCAGCCGACGTGCGCTGTTCCGCCTGCCGCGTGAGGATGCCGCATGAGCGGACCCGCCATCCGCATCGTCACGAGCCCGGCAGGCAGCCGGATCGAATATTGCGCGATCCCCAATGTGCAGGACCTGCTGATCGGCCTGCCCGCGGATAAAGTGGGGCAGGCCCTGCGCCGCCTTCACGGGATTTGCCGCGAGGCGCAGGGACTGGTTGGCGAAATGGCTGTGGCGGCGGCGATGGGGCAATCCACCGCGCACGACGAATTGGACCGGCGCATCGCGCGCGTTCATGCCGAAGCCCGGCGCGAGACGGGTCTGCGCCTGTGTCTCGATTGGCCGGCGCTGATCGGCGAGGCGCCGCAACCTGCGCTGGCAAGAGAGGTGCTGGCAGAGGATTGGCGCGGTGTGGAGGCATCGGGGCTGGCCGCAAGAATACTGGATCGAGCGCCCGTATCCCTGCGCCCCATCTTTGCGGCGCGATTGAATGGTGAACCTGTCGCGCCTGAAATGACTTCCCCTGAACCCGGCACAGGGGTGGCCAGTCTGAATTGCGCAAGGGGACGGCTGACCCATCGCGTGGCGCTTCACAATGGGCGGGTCGCCGCCTACACCATTGACGCGCCCACGGCCCGCCGGTTCGCTCGGCACGGGGACGCCGCCTCCATGTTGGCGCCTTGCCGGGATGCGGACGCGACAATGTGGGTTATGCATGCGATCGATCCCTGTGTGGAATGGTGCATGGACATGACGGGGGAGGATGCCTGATGCATGAAATGGCGATATGCGAATCCATCCGTCAAATCCTTGAAGAACAGGCCGATTCGGCCGGATTTACACGGGTGGAGCGGGTGAAACTGGCCATTGGCGCGCTGTCTGGCGTGGAACCGGAAGCGTTGCGTTTTGGCTTTGACGTGGTGATGCGCGGCGGCGTGGCCGAAGGCGCTCGGCTGGAAATCGAGGATGTGGCGGCCAGCGCATGGTGCATGCCATGCGCGGCCAATGTGGCGATTGCCGCGCGCTATGATGCCTGCCCGCAATGCGGGTCCTATCAATTGCAGATTACGGGTGGGCAAGACATGACCATTCGCGAATTGGAGGTTTTGTGATGTGTACGGTTTGCGGATGCGGCGATGGCGGGGCCAAGCTGGAACACGGGCATCATCACCATGATCACGAACATCATGGCCACCATCATCATCACGACGATTACGATCATGGCCACGATCATGGCCACGATCATGGCCATCATCACCATCATGGCGATGATCTGCACTATGGCCAAGGCGCGGCTGGCGTTTCCGTTCCGGGCATGACCCAGACGCGCCTGATCCAGTTGGAAGCCGACATCATGGGCAAGAACGCCATCTTTGCTACTGCCAATCGGGATCGTTTTTCGGCATCGGGCATTCTTGCGCTCAATCTGGTGTCTTCGCCGGGATCGGGCAAAACCACGTTGCTGTGCCGTACACTGACCGAGATCGCGGGTGAATTTCCCGTGGCCGTGATCGAGGGCGACCAGCAGACCAGCGCGGACGCCGACCGTATCCGCGCCACCGGGGCGCCCGCGATCCAGATCAACACCGGCAAGGGATGCCATCTCGACGGCCATATGGTGGGCCATGCGGTGGAACATCTTGCCCCAGCCGAGGGCAGCGTGTTGTTCATCGAGAACGTCGGCAATCTGGTGTGCCCCGCTGCCTTTGACCTTGGCGAGGGGGCGCGTGTGGCGATCCTTTCCGTCACCGAGGGTGAGGACAAACCGCTCAAATATCCCGATATGTTTGCCAGCGCCGATCTGGTTCTGGTCAACAAGGTCGATCTTTTGCCGCATCTGGATTTCGATATTGATTTGGCCATCGCCAACGCCCGCCGCGTCAATCCGCGCGTGCGCCTGATCCGCGTTTCGGCGCGCAGCGGCGAGGGTATGGGCCAATGGCTCGACTGGCTGCGGGCGGCGCGGGCGATGGCTCTGGCCTCGCGCCCATTGGCGGAGGGTTGATCCCATGTGCCTTGCGATCCCAGCGCAGGTGGTGGAACTGCTGCCCGATGGTATGGCCACGGTGTCGGCGGGCGGCGTGACGCGCATCGTTTCGGTGGCGCTGGTCGATGATGTGGCGCTGGGCGATTATGTGCTGCTTCATGTCGGCTATGCGCTGCACAAAATCAGTGCGGAAGAAGCCGAGGCCACGCTGAAAATGATGGCCGAGGCGGGGCTGATCGAGGAAGAACTGGGGGGCGGGCAATGAAATATGTCTCCGAATTTCGCGACCCGGCGCTGGCGCAAAGCCTTGCCACGGCGATTGCGCGCGAGGCTGATCCGGCGCGCTCCTATGCCTTCATGGAGTTCTGCGGCGGGCATACCCATGCGATCTTCCGCTATGGGGTTCAGGATCTGGTGCCGTCCAATGTGCGCTTTGTGCATGGGCCGGGGTGTCCGGTCTGCGTGTTGCCGATGCGGCGTCTGGACGATGCGCTCGAACTGGCCGAGCGGCATGGCGTGATCCTGGCCACCTATGGCGACATGATGCGCGTGCCGGGCAGTGGGCGGCGATCCATGCTGACGGCGCGGGGCGCGGGGGCCGATATACGCATGGTCTATTCGCCGCTCGACGCTCTGGCGCTGGCACGGGACAATCCGGGGCGGCAGGTGGTGTTCATGGGGATCGGCTTTGAAACCACCACCCCCGCCACCGGCATGGCCATCCTGACCGCGCGGGCGCAGGGGTTGGCCAATTTCAGCGTGTTCTGCAACCATGTGCTGACCCCGCCCGCGATGGAGCATGTACTGGCCGCGCCGGGCATTGCGCTGGATGGGTTTCTGGGGCCAAGCCATGTTTCGACGGTGATCGGCGCATCGGCCTATCGCCCCTTGGTGGCGCAATATGGGCGGCCGATGGTGATCGCCGGGTTTGAGCCTCTGGATGTGCTGCAATCGGTGCTGATGCTGATCAGGCAGGTGAATGAGGGGCGATGTGAGGCCGAGAACCAATATGCGCGCGTGGTGACCGATGCGGGCAACACGCGGGCGCAGGACGTGATCGAGGAGGTCTTTGCCCTGCGCGAAACCTTTGAATGGCGCGGTTTGGGCAGCGTGCCCCGCAGCGCCCGCGCGATCCGGCCGACGTTGGCCGATTTCGACGCCGAGGCGCGTTTCACCATCAGCGAGAAGCAGAGCCGCGAGGTCAAATCCTGCGAATGCCCCGCCATCTTGCGCGGGGTGAAGAGCCCCAAGGATTGCAAATTGTTCGGCAAGGCATGCACGCCCGAAACGCCGATGGGGGCCTGTATGGTGTCCTCCGAAGGATCCTGCGCGGCTTATTACACCTATCGCCGCGCAGAAACCTTGGCAGCCATGGGGGCCCAAATGGAGGCGGCGGAATGAGCGGCATCCTGCGCCCCGGAGCCGCCGTCGAAATGGCGCATGGTGGAGGCGGCATGGCCACCACGCGCCTGATCCGCGAAATCTTTGCCCGACATTTCGCCAATCCCATCCTTGATCAGGGGCATGACGCGGCCCGCCTCAACCTGCCGCATGGCCGGATGGTGATGAGCACCGACGCCCATGTCATCAGCCCGCTGGAATTTCCCGGCGGCGATATCGGGTCGCTGGCCGTGCATGGCACGATCAATGATGTGGCCATGGGGGGCGCGATGCCGGTGGCCCTGTCTGCTGCCTTTATCATCGAGGAAGGCCTGCCGCTTGAAACGCTGGACCGCATCGCGGCCAGCATGGGCGAGGCGGCGCGCAAGGCGGGCGTACCCATCGTCACGGGCGACACCAAGGTGGTCGAGCGCGGGGCCGCCGATGGCCTGTTCATCACCACAACCGGCATCGGCATCATCCCCGAAGGCGTCGAAATCGCCCCTGAACGCATCGCACCGGGCATGGCGATCCTGCTGTCGGGCACGCTGGGCGATCATGGCGTGGCGATATTGAGCCAGCGGCAGGGTCTGGCCTTTGGCACGACAATCGAGAGCGACAGTGCGGCGTTGCATCGGATGGTGGGCGATATGCTGGCGGCGGTGCCTTCGATTGCCTGTTTGCGTGATCCTACGCGGGGCGGCTTGTCGGCTACGCTCAACGAATTGGCCGAGGCGGCGGGGGTGGGCATGACGCTGCGCGAGGCCGCGATCCCTGTACGGCCCGAAGTGGCGGGGGCGTGTGAATTGCTCGGCCTCGACCCCATCCATATCGCCAATGAGGGCAAGCTGGTCTGTATCTGTCCCGATGATCAGGCCGAGGCGGTGCTGTCCATCATGCGCGCCCATCCCGAAGGGCGCGATGCCGTGCAAATCGGCACGGTGGGCGCATCCATGCCCCCCGGCACGCCCGGATTGCTGCGCATGGAAACGCTGATTGGCGGGATGCGCGTGGTTGACTGGTTGGCGGGTGAGCAATTGCCCAGAATCTGCTAGGGGGCTGGTTTATGACGCAATCTGCCCTGCCTACCATCCTGATCGTCGATGACGAGATCCGCAGCCTTGAATCCCTGCGCCGCATTCTGGAGGATGAGTTCGAGGTCTTGACGGCTTCATCCACGCGTGAGGCCGAGGAGATGCTGTCCCAGCATTGGGTACAGGTGATCCTGTGCGACCAGCGCATGCCCGAACGCAGCGGGGTGGAGTTTCTGACGCTGGTGAAGGAGCGCTGGCCCGATGTGATCCGCATGATTATTTCGGGCTATGCCGATGCGCATGACATTATCGACGGGATCAATCAGGCGGGCATTTTTCAATATGTGACCAAGCCATGGCATCCCGACCATCTGCTCCTGACGCTGCATTCGGCCTGCCGCCTATTTCAGCTTCAGCGCGAGAACGAATTGCTGGCGGTCGAACTGCGCATGGCGCCCAAGGCCGCCAGCGCGGTGGTGGACAAGCGCAAAGCGCAGGTGCGCCGCGCCTATGACTTCAACGACGGCATCGTGCGCAGCCATGGCAGCCCGATGGATGACGTTTGCGGCGCGCTGGCACAGGTCGCGCCCTTTGATGTGCCGGTGCTGCTGATCGGATCATCGGGCACGGGCAAGGAACTGGCGGCGCGGGCGCTGCACTATGGCTCGCTGCGCTGGAACAAGGCGTTTGTGGTGGAAAATTGCGGCGCCTTGCCCGATGAATTGCTGGAAAGCGAATTGTTCGGCCACAAAAAGGGGGCGTTCACCGGGGCCATTGATGACCACATTGGCCTGTTTGAACGGGCCGATGGCGGCACGGTGTTCCTTGACGAGATCGGCGAGGTCAGCCCGGCCTTTCAGGTCAAATTGCTGCGCGTGTTGCAGGAAGGCGAGATCCGCCCGCTGGGCCATGGCCGCACGCGCAAGGTCGATGTGCGCGTCATCGCCGCCACCAACCGCGATTTGGAAGAGGAAGTGCGCGAGGGCCGGTTCCGCGCCGATCTGTTCTATCGGTTGGCGGGCATGATCGTGCGCCTGCCCGACCTCAAAGACCGCCCCGGCGATCTGCCGGTGCTGGTGCAGACCTTGCTGGACCGGGCCATGGGCAACATGGGCAAGCGTGTGCAGGGCGTTTCGGATGAGGCGATGGCGCGCTTGTCGGCTTACGCATGGCCGGGCAATGTGCGTGAATTGCAGAATGAGATTCAGCGCATGCTGGTGCGCGGGGTGGAAGGGCGCTGGCTGGGGGTGGATGTGCTTTCGCCCCATATCGCCGCGCCCGTGTCCCGCGCGCCGGTTGCGCAGGCTGATGCCGCGCCCGATCTGGGTGACCTGACCGGCGATCTCAAGGAGCGCGTCTGTGCGATGGAGGCGCGGATCATCCGGGAAACGCTGATCCGGCACCGTTGGAACAAATCGCAGGCGGCGCGCGAATTGGGCCTCTCGCGCGTGGGGCTGCGGGCCAAACTCGAACGCTATGGTCTGGAAAATGTCCATCCGTTGCGGGAAGCGGCCGGACGCGGGACGGTGAGCCGATGATGCATCAGGGGGGCAATGACAGGTTCGAAGGGCGGTTCGATCCGGCCCATGTCGATTGTCCGCATGACCCCATGCCGGAATTGTCGATGCCGGGCGACGGCGCCTTTCATGGCGAGGATATGTGGATCGATGTCATCCGCAAGATGGACGATGTCTATGCCGATCTCGTCACCAGCCAGACCGCGTTGGAAGAGCGCAACGTCGCGCTGGAACATGCCTTGGCCGAACTGGACGCAGCGCATCAGAAATTGCGCCAGACCCAGCAGCAATTGCTGACCAGCGAGAAGATGGCCGCATTGGGGCGATTGGTGGCGGGCGTGGCGCATGAGCTGAACAATCCGATCAGCTTTGTGTTCGGCAATATGTATGCGCTCAAACGCTATGGCGGGGCGATCACGCAATATCTGGCCGCGATTGATGAAGGGCGAGGCGGGGGCGAACTGGCGGCGTTGCGCGAAAAGCTCAAAATTGACCGGGTGCTGTCTGACATCGGCCCGCTGGTCGATGGCACGCTGGAAGGGGCCGAGCGGGTGCGCGACATCGTGCAGGACCTGCGCCGCTTTTCCGCCAATCAGCGCGAACCGCTGGAAAGTTTCAACCTCGTCCGTCTGGTTCATACGGCGGCCGATTGGGTTCTGAAGGCTTTGCGCGATCCGCCCGAATTGCAATGCGATTTGCCCGAAACGCTGGAGATCGCCAGCCGCAAGGGGCAATTGCATCAGATCCTCGTTAACCTTGTCCAGAACGCCGCCGATGCGCTTAAGGACAAACAAGGGGGCGTCATTCGGATCAGTTCCGATCAATCCCAGAACATGATCGCCCTGCATGTTGCCGATAATGGGCAAGGGGTTGCCCGCGAGCATCAGGACAAGATTTTTGAACCCTTTTTCACCACCAAGCCGATTGGCGCGGGGACGGGACTGGGGCTTTATGTCTCCTATACGATGGCGGGGAAATTGGGCGGCAATCTGGAATATGCCGATGCGCCGGGCGGTGGTGCGATGTTCACGCTGCGCATGCCCGTATCCAGCCCCGAAGGAGGCGAGGAATGAGCTATCCATCGGGCACGGCCCAGCGTCCCTTGCGCCTGATCTGGCTGCAATCGGGGGGATGTGGCGGCTGCACGCTCTCGCTCATCGGGCAACAGGAACCGGATTTGGTATCGGCCCTGCGCGCCGCCCATGTCGAGGTGCTGTGGCACCCCTCGCTGTCCGAGGCGACGGGTGCGGAAGCGCGCGCGATATTGGACGCGGCGGCCGATGGGCGCGATCCGGTCGATATTCTGTGCCTTGAAGGATCGGTCATCCACGGCCCCAATGGCACAGGCGGCTTTCACCTGATGGCGGGCACGGGCCGGCCCATGCGCGACATGATCCACGCCATTGCGCAACATGCCACCCATGTCATCGCCGTCGGTTCCTGCGCGGCCTATGGCGGGATCACGATGGGCGGCGGCAATGCGGTGGAGGCGGGCGGGCTTGCCTATAATGGGCGGACCTCTGGCGGGTTGCTGGGTGCGGGATTCCGCGGGCGGGGCGGATTGCCGGTCATCAACATCGCCGGTTGTCCGATCCATCCGGGGTGGTTCGTCGATACAATCCTGCAACTGGCAGGGGGCACATTGAACGCGACCGATCTGGATGAATGGGAACGCCCCTTGGCCTATACGTCCAGCCTTGTTCACCACGGCTGCGCCCGCAACGAATATTATGAATTCAAGGCCAGCGCCGAGGAACTGGGCGACCTTGGCTGCATGATGGAAAACCTTGGATGCAAGGGGACGCAGGCGCGGGCCGATTGCAACACGCGGGCGTGGAACGGGTCTGGCTCTTGCCTGACGGGTGGATACCCCTGCATCAATTGCACCGCGCCGGGGTTTGAGGAGCCGGGGCACAGTTTTTCAACCACACCCAAGATCAGCGGCATTCCCATCGGCTTGCCCACCGACATGCCCAAGGCATGGTTTGTCGCTCTGGCCAGCCTGTCCAAGGCCGCAACGCCCCGCCGGTTGAAGGAAAATGCCGCTAGGCCCACGCCCGCCATTCTGCCGCGTGACAAGCGCAAGGAGGGCGTATGAGTGACAAGCCATCGCGCCTGATCCTCGGCCCGTTCAACCGGGTGGAGGGCGATCTAGAGGTGCGGCTCGACATTGCGGGCGATCATGTCGAGGGGGCGCGTGTCACCTCGCCGCTTTATCGCGGGTTCGAGGCGATGCTGGTCGGGCGGCCTGCGGCCGATGCCTTGACCTATGCCCCGCGCATTTGCGGCATTTGTTCGGTGTCGCAAAGCGTGGCGGCGTCGCGGGCCTTGGCGGGTGTGCGCCCCGCCGGGATGCAGCGGCAATTGCCGCCCGCCAACGGGCAACATGCGATCAATCTGGTCCATGCGGTGGAAAATATCGCGGACCATATCACGCATTTCTATCTGTTCTTCATGCCCGATTTCGCCCGCGCAACCTATGCCGACGAGCCGTGGCATGAAGGTGCCGCCATGCGTTTTACCGCGCTCAAAGG
This sequence comes from Novosphingobium sp. 550D, assembly GCF_057401885.1. Classification (NCBI taxonomy): domain Bacteria; kingdom Pseudomonadati; phylum Pseudomonadota; class Alphaproteobacteria; order Sphingomonadales; family Sphingomonadaceae; genus Novosphingobium; species Novosphingobium sp. 550D. The sequence continues at coordinate 2,502,016 of NZ_CM171613.1, forward strand.
GACGGCGGCGACCCAGATGTTGCCCGCCCGTGCCGGTTTGATGAACATGATGGGCATTCTGGCCGGGAAATGGCCGCATACGCTCTCGATTCAGCCGGGCGGATCGACGCGGGCCATCACGCGGGCGGAACAGGCGCGGTTGCGGTTGATGCTGGCCGGGTTTCGCGGTTTTTGCGAAAATGTGCTGTTTGGCGCGTCGCTGGAAACGGTGGCGGCCATATCCAGCCGCGACGCGCTCTACGCCTTTGCACAGGGTAATCGCGGCGATTTTGCCCATTTCCTTAAGATTGCGCGGCACCTTGGCTTGGCGCGGTCGGGCGTGACGCGTCTTCGCCATATCGCCTTTGGGGCCTATGCCGGGGCCGACGGGCCGCTGTTTCCCAGAGGCATGTTCGACGCCGGGCTGGGCGTGGCGGGGGCCTTGCCCATTGGCGCGATTACCGAGGACGTGTCGCACGCATGGTATGTGGGTGAAGGCGGCCCCCCGCGTCAGGCTGCGCCCGCGCCTGACATGAGCAATCCTGATGCCTATAGCTGGTGCAAGGCGCCGCGCCTTGATGGGCGCGTGGCTGAGGTTGGCGCCCTTTCGCGGCAATTGGTGGCGGGGCATCCCTTGCTGCGCGATTATGTCGCGCGCGATGGGGCCAGTGTCGAGGCCCGCGTGGTGGCGCGGATCATCGAGGTTGCTCTGGTGGTCATGGCGATGGAGCAATGGGTGGCGGCCATCGACCCTTCGGCGCCCTTTCAGGATACGCGCCCGCGTCTGGATACGGGCGATGCCATGGGCCTGACCGAGGCGGCGCGGGGGAGCCTTGGCCATTGGCTGAGGCTGGATGGAGGGAGGATCAGCCATTACCAGATCATCGCCCCCACGACATGGAACTTCTCGCCCCGCGACGCGCTAGGCGTGCCCGGTCCCCTGGAGCAGGCCTTGGTCGGAGCGCCGATCCGTCCGGGCGAAACCGAGCCGGTGGCTGTGCAGCATATCGTGCGCAGCTTTGACCCCTGCATGGTCTGCACGGTGCATTGATGCCGGTCACGGGGCGCAGCATCCGTGTGCGCGGGACGGTTCAGGGGGTGGGGTTCCGCCCCTTCGTCTGGCGTCTGGCGCAGGATCTGGCGTTGACGGGCGAAGTGTCGAATGACGGGCAGGGGGTACTGATCTCGGCGTGGGGTCCGGTGTCGGCGCTGGCCGATCTTGAACGCCGTTTGCGCAGCGATGCACCGCCTTTGGCCAAAGTTGTTGCGGTCGAAACCAAGGCTATATCGGGCGAACAGCCATCGGGTTTTCATATCGTCGAAAGCGGCCATGGCGCGGCCAATACGGCCATTCCTCCCGATGCGGCGACTTGCCCGGCCTGCCTTGCCGAAATTCGCGATCCGGTGGAGCGCCGACACGGCTATGCCTTTACCAATTGCACCCATTGCGGCCCGCGATTGACCATCGCCCGCGCCATTCCGTGGGATCGGGGGCAAACCAGCATGACCGATTTCCCGATGTGCGCGGCCTGTCTGGAACAATATGAAGACCCGGCGGATCGGCGCTTTCATGCACAACCCATCGCCTGTGCCGATTGCGGCCCGCGTTTGTGGATCGAAGGGGCGCAGGGCGATCCTATCAATGCGGCGGTGCAATTGCTGCGCGATGGCGCCATCGTCGCGATCAAGGGGCTGGGCGGGTTCCATCTGGCGTGTGACGCGTGGAACGGGGCCGTCATCGAGGAATTGCGAAGGCGCAAAGGGCGGGGCAGCAAGCCTTTCGCCGTGATGACCCCATGCCCGCAAGACATTTGCGATGTTTCCGATCAGGCGTGGCAGATCCTGAAAAGCGCTGCGGCCCCCATTGTGCTGTTGCCGCATGTCGCGTCCTTGCCCGATGCCCTGGCGCCCGGTCAGGATCACATTGGCGTGATGTTGCCCGCGACACCATTGCATCATTTGCTGTGCGAATCCTTTGGCGGGCCGTTGGTGATGACATCGGGCAATCGCAGCGACGAACCGCAGGTGATCGACAATGACGCGGCCCGCGCGGCGTTGGCGGGGATTGCCGATGCTTTCCTGATGCACGACCGGCCCATCCAGAACCGGCTGGATGACAGTGTTCTGGCCATGGATGAATGCGGCGCGTCATTGCCCATTCGCCGCGCGCGGGGCTATGCGCCCGCGCCCTTGTCGCTTCCCTTTGGTGACTTGCGAAAGGTGTTGGCCTGCGGGGGGGAGTTGAAGGCGACCTTCACCCTGATCCGTGATGGCGAGGCGATCGTTGGCCCGCATATCGGCGATCTGGAACAGGCGGCGGCGCTTGGCGACTATCGGGCCATGCTCGATCTCTATCGGCGATTGTTTGACTTTACCCCGCAGATCGTCGCTGTGGATGCGCACCGGTCCTATCTCTCGACCCAGATCGGTGAAATGGTCGCGCAGGAATGCGGCGCCCGGTTGGCCCGCGTCGCGCATCACCACGCTCATATGGCCGCTTGTCTGGCCGACAATGGCATGGGTGATGACGATTATGTGGGATTGCTGCTCGACGGATTGGGAATGGGGCCGGATGGAAAGCTGTGGGGCGGTGAGGTCCTTTACGGCGGCTATCGTCATGTCGAACGTGTCGCAGGTTTTGCTCCGGTCCCGCTGATCGGCGGATCGGCGGCGATGAAGGAACCGTGGCGCAACCTTCTGGCGCATTTGCGCGCCGCATTCGGCGCAGAATGGCGCAATCTTTCAGCGCCGGTGATGGCGCATTTGCCCGACGAGACCAAGTTGCGCTTGGCCGAAAGCATGATCGACAGTGGTACGAATTGTCCGCCATGTTCGTCCGCAGGCCGGTTGTTTGACGCGGTCGCGGCGGCGCTGGGCATTTACCCGGCGCGTGTCGGGCATGAAGGTCAGGCGGCCATGGCGCTGGAGGCGATGGCGCGGCCATGGGATGAAAAGGCATGGGACATCGAACCCGCGCTGGAATGGGGGGGATTGTGGCGCGCCTTGCTGGCTGATCTTGGCAAAGGCGTCGATAAGGGGCGGATCGCGGCCCGCTTCCACGCCACATTGGCGTCGGCCTTGGCCCATCAGGCGGCATTGGCGGGGCGTCCGGGGCAACATGTCGTGCTGTCGGGCGGCGTGATGCAGAACCGGGTCTTGCTGGCCGCGCTGCGTCGGGAAATCCGGGCGCGGGATATGGTCCCGCTGGCCCATCGGCACGTTCCGGCCAATGACGGCGGCCTGTCTTTGGGACAGGGCATCATCGCCGCGTTAAGGGGAGAGGGTGAATGAGGCTCAACGAACATCCGCTGCGCCGTCAGGTGGTGGGCGAAATGCATTTGCGGCGCTGGCCTGCGATCCATGCCCCGGCGCAAATTGTGCAGGTGCTGCGTTTGGTGACGCCCGAAGAACGCGCGGCGCATCGGGCGATGCTGGACAACTGGCTGGGCCAATCGGAAAACCCCCGTCATGCCGAAGGTGAGTTGGCGCCCGGCATTTCCTTTGTGTGGGAGCAGCATAGCGAGGCATGCGGCATCACCCTGTTCATGCAGGAACCCCATGCCGATCCGTCCGAAGCCATGGCATGGATCGAGCGTTTTCCGGGCCAGACCATGCGCGCGACCCGCATCCATGTCGTCGAAAATCAGGCACAGGCCCGCGACATGCTGCCCCAAATGGGCTTTGTCGGCAGCGATCTGATTTCATGCCTGATCGGGGCGTCGGGCGTGCGTCTCTGGTCCGATTTCCGGATTGGGGACGAAGGTCTGGGTATTGCATTGGTGGCGGGCAATGGGGCGGCACCCGCCGATCTTGCGCGATTGCTGCAAAGGTTTCAGGAATTGGGCAATTACCGCAATCTGGCGCTGATGGGCTTGCCGGTGGCGCAGGCTTACTGGCCAAGGCTGGATGCGGCAGAGGCGACGTTGCGACAATTGGCCGCCGATGTCGCCAATCCTGAAACGACCGACGATGCGCTGCTCGAACGCGTGTCGGTGCTCAGCCTTGATCTGATGTCGCTTTCCACCGAAACCAATTACCGGATGAGCGCTACCGACGCCTATGCCCAATTGGTCGAGGAGCGTCTGGCCGGATTAATGCCGCGCGCGATCCCCGGCTATCCCAGCCTTGAGGATTTTACCCAGCGCCGCCTGCTGCCCGCGATCCGCACCGCGCAGGCCTATTCGCGGCGGTTGGAGGATATGTCGGGGCGGGCGGCGCATTTTACGTCGCTGTTGCGCACCCGTGTTGAAACCCGCATCGAAAATCAGAATGGCCGATTGCTGCGCAGCATGGAGCGTTCATCCAGCCTGCAATTGCGGCTTCAACAATTGGTCGAAGGCCTTTCTGTCGTCGCGCTCAGCTATTACGGCATCAGCTTGATCGGCTATATGCTGAAAGCCGCCGAGCATCGTTTCGAACATTTCCCGGCGGCCGAAATCATGGGCGTTTTGGTGCCGTTGGTGGTGGTGTCCATGTGGCTGGGCCTGCACCGGATGAAGGCGCGGGTTATGGGTGAACATTAAGGCTCACGCTTGCGGCGCCAGCCAGTGATGCGCCAGCGCCAGATGCAGTCGCACACCCGTTTCCATCACCGCATCGTTGAAATCATAATGCGGATTGTGCAGCGGGGGCGGGTTCTCGCCCTTGCCTTGCCCCAGCCAGATATAGGCGCCGGGGCGGGCCTGGAGCATGAAGGAGAAGTCCTCTGAGGTCGCGGCGGGTTCGGGGGCGCGTTCAGCATGGCCAACGGTCGCGGCGATACGAAGCGCGTCCTCCGCAGCGTCTGCATCATTGATCGTAGCGGGATAGTAGCGGTCATAGACCAGTTCGGCGCTGACCTCGAAACCGGTCTCGATCCCGGCGATGATCTTGCGCATGCGTTCCTCGATACGGTCCTGAACGGCGGGGTCGAATGTGCGGACCGTGCCCGCCACAATGGCTTCGCCCGGGATGACGTTATGCGCATGGCCACCATGCATTTGCGTGACGGACAGGACGGCATTCGCGCTGGCCGGGGCATTGCGCGAAACGACGGTGTTCAATTGCTGCACCAGCGATGCTGCGGCCAAAAGGGTGTCATTGGTGTCATGCGGAACCGCCGCATGGCCGCCGCGTCCGCGCAGGGTGATGAAGAATTTGTCCGCGGCCCCCATGATCGCCCCGGCCCGCGTTGCAATCGTCCCGGCGGGCAGGGCGGGCCAGTTGTGCAGCGCATAGACCCGGTCGCAGGGGAAGCGTTCGAACAACCCGTCCTCGATCATGGCACGCGCGCCGCCTTGTCCTTCCTCGGCGGGTTGAAAGATGAAATGCACGGTGCCGTCAATGCCCGAAGGATCGGCGCTCAATGCCTGGGCCGCGCCCAGCAGCATCGCCACGTGGCCATCATGGCCGCAGCCGTGAAAGTAACCTTCATGGCGGCTGGTATATGGCAGGCCGGTCTTTTCATCGATAGGCAACGCATCCATGTCGGCGCGCAGGCCAACGGTACGGGTGCCGGAACCATGGCGCAAAACGCCCACAACCCCGGTGCCGCCAATGCCTTCATGCACCTCCAACCCCGCCGCGCGCAGCGCATCGGCAATGATGCCCGCCGTGCGATGTTCGGCAAAACCCAATTCGGGGTGCGCATGGATATCATGGCGCAACGCCACCAATGGCGCCATCAGCGCAGTAATATCTGTCATGGATCGGTGCCTTAAATCGAGTTGCCGAACAGGCTCTGGATCGGGAAGTGATGTTTGATGAAGGGCGATTTGATCACGACATAGGAGAAATATTTCTCGATCCCGTAATCGCTTTCCAGCATGCCTTCGATGATCGACTGGTAATGCGACACGCCGCGCGTGACGAATTTGAGCAGATAGTCATAGCCGCCCGACACCAGATGGCATTCGACGATCTCGTCCAGTTTGACGATCCGGCTTTCAAAGCGCGAAAAATCGCCGCGACGATGTTCCGACAGCGTCACCTCGGTAAACACCGTCAGAAATTCGCCCAGCTTGCCAAGGTTGAGATGCGCCCCATAGCCGGTGATATAGCCTGCCTGCTCCAACCGCTTTACGCGGGTCAGGCAGGGCGAGGGCGAAAGCCCCACCGCATCGGCCAGTTCGACATTGGTGACGCGCCCGGCCTGTTGCAGCTTGGCAAGGATCTTGAGATCGATGCGGTCTAGTTTGAGGCCGGGCATCATGGGGCGCTATTCCTCTTATTTGCCGATTGCGGCACGAATATCGGCTTGTTCCAGCAATTGGTCGAGCGTCAATTGCACACGATCAAAAATGGTGTCCATTTCTTCATCGGTGCAGGTCAGCGCGGGGGCGAAGCCGATGACGGCATTGGCAAAACAGCGTGCGATCACGCCATTGTCCCATGTCATTTGCGACAGTCGGTCGCCAATGGCCAATTCGGCCGGGAAGGCTTCCTTGGTTTCCTTGTTGGCGACCAGTTCGATAGCGCCCAGCAGCCCGCGATAACGAACATCACCGACCAGAGGATGCGAACGCAGGGCGTCCATCCGCGCGGCAAAACGCTTGCCCACCTTCTCGCCATTGGCCAGCACGCCGCCTTCGCGATAAAGGCGCAGCACTTCAAGGCCGACAGCCGCCGCCACCGGATGGCCCGAATAGGTGCCGCCATGACCTACGGGCAGCGGACTGGCGTCCGCAATCGCCTGATAGATATGGTCGGCCATGAACAAGGCGCCCATCGGGATATAGCCGGCGGTCAGGCCCTTGGCCGTGGTCATGAAGTCGGGTGAGACGCCCTCGGCGTTACAGGCGAACAGGGGGCCGGTGCGGCCAAAGCCGGTGATGACTTCGTCCACCAGCATCAGGATGCCCAGACGGTCGCAAGCCTCACGGATGGCTTTGAGCCAGCCGACGGGAGGCACGATCACGCCGCCGCTGCCCTGAATGGGTTCGCAGCAGAAGGCGGCGACCTTGTCCGCGCCGATCTCGGCCACCTTGGCCTCCAATGCGGTGACGGTGCTGGCAATGACGGCGGCATCATCATCACCATTGGGGTGGCGATAGGGATAGGGCGAGGCAATATGATGCTGCCACTTGAAGGGCAGGTCGAAACCGCGATGGAAATTGCCCAGCGCCGTCAGCCCCGCGCCCGTCGAGGACGAGCCGTGATAGCCCCATTCCAGCGCGATGAACTGTTTCTTCTCCGGCTTACCGATGGCGTTGAAATAGTGGATGATATAGCGCACCGCGCTGTCCACGGAATCCGAACCGCCTTGGGTGAAATAGACGTGGTTGAGGCCTTCGGGCGTCAGCGCGGTCAATTCTGCCGCAAGGCGGATCATTGGTTCGCTGGCGAAATGGAAATAGCCGGTGGCATAGGGCAGGCGGCGCATTTGTTCGGCCGCCGCTTCTACCACGCTTTCCTGGCCATAGCCGACATTGACGCACCACAGGCCGGCAAAGGCGTCGATCACGCGCCTGCCGTCTATATCGGTCAGCCACATGCCGTCCCCGCTGGCCAGCACGCGTGCGCCATGCTCCTCATGGCCCCGGAACGAGGCGACTGGGTGGATCAGGTGATCGCGGTCAAGGTCGATCAGCGAGCGATTGGTCAAGGTTTCGGTCATGTGGCAAACCTATGCTAACGGTTCAGGCGTGTTGCGCCAAACTGCGGCGCGGGTGCGGCATAAAATGCTGTGGATCAGCCGATGGCGGCGGCAATCGCCTTGCCGCATTCCACCGTGTTGGCGCTGCCCTTCAGATCGCCGGTGCGGCCCGATGGGGTGGACAGCACATCCTCGATGGCACGCATGATGCCCGCCGCCGCTTGTGCTTCGCCCAGATGTTCCAGCATCATGGCTGCCGACCAAATCTGGCCCACCGGATTGGCAATGCCTTTGCCCGCAATATCGGGGGCCGAACCGTGGACGGGTTCGAACAGGCTGGGATGTTCGCCCGTGGGGTTGATGTTGCCCGATGGCGCAATGCCGATCGTGCCGGTGCAGGCCGGGCCAAGGTCGGACAGGATATCGCCGAACAGGTTCGATGCCACCACCACGTCGAAACGTTGCGGGTTCATCACGAATTGCGCGGTCAGGATGTCGATGTGATATTTGTCATGGGTCACATCGGGAAATTCCTCGCCGATGGCCTCGACGCGTTTGTCCCAGAAGGGCATCGTGATGGCGATGCCGTTCGACTTGGTCGCGCTGGTCAGATGCTTGGCGGAGCGCTTCTGGGCAAGTTCAAAGGCAAAGCGCAGCACGCGGTCCACGCCCTGACGGGTCATCACGGTTTCCTGAATGACGATCTCGCGTTCGGTGCCGGGGAACATATGGCCGCCGACGCTGGAATATTCGCCTTCGGTGTTTTCGCGCACAACCCAAAAGTCGATGTCGCCCGGCTCGCGCCCCGCCAGCGGACAAGGCACGCCCGGCATCAGGCGCACAGGGCGCAGGTTGACATACTGGTCATATTCGCGGCGGAATTGCAGCAGCGATTGCCACAGCGAAATGTGATCGGGCACCGTCGCGGGCCAGCCCACCGCGCCAAAGAAGATCGCATCGGGGCGGCCGATCTGATCCTTCCAGTCTTCGGGCATCATGCGGCCATGTTGGGCATAATAATCGCAATCGGCGAAATTATGCACCTGAAGGTCGAGGCCGAAGCCATAGGCCCCCGCCGCCTTTTCCAGCGCGCGCAAGCCCTCGGGCATGACTTCCTTGCCAATGCCGTCCCCGGCGATGACGGCGATCTTGTAATTGCGCATGGGTCTTATGCCCCCAATTCCAGCCCACCGATGTGGAAGGCCTTGGTTTCCAGATATTCCTCAATGCCCTGCTGTCCGCCTTCGCGGCCAAGGCCGGATTGCTTGATCCCACCAAAGGGCGCCATTTCCATCGCGATCCCGCCGGTGTTCAGCGCGATCATCCCGGCTTCCAACGCCTCGGCCACGCGGAACGAGCGCGAGAGGTCGCGGGTGTAGAAATAGGCGGCAAGGCCAAAGGGCGTGTCATTGGCCATCTCGATCGCCTGCCGCTCGCTGGTAAAGCGGAAGAGCGGGGCGAGGGGGCCAAAGGTTTCTTCGCTGGCCAGACGCATGTCGGGGTTTGCGTCACCGATGATGACGGGGCGGACAAAGCGGTCATCGCTGCGGCCCTTGCCTTCGCCGATGATTTTGCCGCCCTTGCCCAGCGCATCTTCCAGATGGGCGGAAACCTTTTCGACAGCCGCCGCGTTGATCAATGGGCCGACGGTGGAACCCGCCTCCATCCCCGGCGCGGCGTTCAATTGCCCAACCGCCGCGGCCAGTTTTTCGGCAAAGGCATCATAGATTTCATCGGCCACCAACATGCGGTTGGCGCAAACGCAGGTCTGTCCCGAATTACGGAATTTCGACGCCATCGCCGCCTTCACCGCCAGATCGAGATCGGCATCGGCAAAAACGATCAACGGCGCATTGCCGCCCAATTCCATGCTGGTCCGCTTGATGGTTTTCGCGCATTGTTCGAGCAGCAGCGCCCCCACGCGTGTCGATCCGGTAAAGGACAGCTTGCGCACCAGCGGGCTGGCCGTGATGGCCGCACCAATTGCGGTGGGCATGCCGGTCACGATATTGATGACGCCGGCCGGAATGCCTGCACGAACGGCCAGTTCCACCAGCGCAAGCGCGGTAAAGGGCGTCATTTCCGACGGCTTGATCACCACCGGACAACCTGCGGCCAGCGCGGGCGCGCATTTGCGGGTGATCATCGCGGCGGGGAAATTCCACGGCGTGATCGCTGCCGAAACGCCCACCGGCTCGGTCAGGACAATGATGCGCCGGTCGCGTTCGGGAGAGACGACATTGCGCCCGCCGGTGCGGCGGCCTTCCTCGGCAAACCATTTGATGAAACTGGCGGCATAGCGGATTTCGCCCTGCGCCTCGGCCAGAGGCTTGCCCTGTTCCGCCGTCATGATCAGCGCCAGATCGTCCAGGTTGGCCAGCACCAGCGCATGCCACGCTTCCAGCAAGGCGCAGCGTTCACCTGCCGTGCGGGCGCGCCATGCGGGCCATGCGGCGTTGGCGGCGGCAATCGCCTCCAGCGTATCATCGGCTGTGCAATCGGGCACCGCGCCCACCACGGCGCCGCTGGCCGGATCATTGACCGAGAGCGCATCGCGCGAGGATGCCGAGAGCCATTCCCCGCCGATCAGGGCGGCCTGCTTCAAAAGTGTAGAATCAGAAAGCTGCATGTTTCATCCCATCGCTTGGGCGGAGAGGGCAAAGAGCTTAACGCTCTCGTCGGTTTCGGGCAGTGGACCGCGGGCCATCATGCGGACCGTATCCACGCGGGCAAGGCCAAGCCCTTCAAGCCAGGGGGAAAGCCCGCTGGCCTCGGTTACGTCAAGGCGCGTGAAATTCCCCGCATTCTGCGCCAGCCAGTGCAATATCAGCGCTTTGGCACCGTCGCTGTCGGGCGCAATCACCGGCGCCACCGACCATCCACGGCCAAACCGGCGCAGCAGGGCAAAACCGACCGGAATGTCGTCACGGGTCAAAACGACCGACCTGTCCTGAGCCGTCAACGCGCGCATGGCCGAATGGCGGTCGGTGCCGGTGGCGCGGGAATAGAGATCGCCGGGGCTTTGTTCGGATGCGCCCAAGGGGCGGATACGCTCGCCGCTGCGCAGCGAGGCCAAAGGCGCAAGCGGGACCGTGCCCTGATGCTGATGCAGCACGCCGCAATCGACAAAGCCCAGCTTTTCATACAGCGGCGCGCCCTGAACGGTGGCCTGAAGCATGACGGTGCGATCACCCAGTTGGTCCAGCATCGCCTGCATCAGGCGGCGCCCATAGCCCTTGCCCTGATAGGCGTCATCGACGATGACCATGCCTACGGCGGCGGCCTTTTGCCCATAGGGAAAGCCGATGATCGTGCCGATCACCCGGTCATCATCCAGCGCCACAATGCCTTCGCCCAGCTGGAGGAACAGCGCCCAATCTTCTTCGCGATGGGGCCATGACAGGGCGCGCGACATTTCCACTGCGCGGTCGATGTCCTGGTGCCTCATTTCCCGAAAAGAGATGTCGCTGGATACCAGCTCACCCATCATAACACTCCTGATCCGTTGCTGTGGCACCATGGCCATGTTGATAAAGGGTTAGCGCCGCATGGATGGAATAGGATGCCGCGTTATGGCGCATATCGGAAGATTATGGCGTAGTGCGCTTCGCATCACCCGGTAGATTCTGCTGTGGAGTGGAAGGGCGTTTGGTATCAGCGCCCAATCCCGCGACGGTTGGTGTGAATTCCATGCAGCATGAGATGCCGCGATGGTCTAAAATAATCGCCTTTGGCGGTCTGCAAACATCCCGTTCCGGCGGCGCAAAAGTGAGCCTTCGGAATTATATTCCGAAGGCTCAGCCATCAAAAGGAGCGAACAATATGGATCGCCAAAACGCCCTTTCCCGATTAGGAATTCAGCAAGCAGATCACACCGGTTGCGCCATGTTTGGGGAATGATGGCATAGCCAGCGCATACCCTCTCCCTCGCGCACAGGGGCGGGCACATTGTCGCAAAGCCCGGCGATAGCTTCGGCACACCGAGGTTGAAAGGGGCAAAGTCCCGCAATCCGATCACCGCGCAGGATGGGCGCGTGCGTGGTGTCAAGCCAGCGCGGGTCCATCGTGGGCAGGCTGGATTTGAGCAGATTGGTATAGGGATGATGGCGCGCCCCGTTAAAGGCCTCGCGCGTCGCCAATTCAACCGGCGTGCCGCCATAGAGCACCAGCACCTGTTCGCACAGCGACGAGACGGCATGGATATCATGGCTGATAAACACCGTGGCCAACCCCAGGTCGCGGCGCAGATCTTCGATCAGCGACAGGATTGCGGCCCCAACCACCGTATCGAGGGCGCTGGTCACCTCGTCGCACAGCAGCACTTTGGGATCGGCGGCAAGGGCGCGGGCAAGGTTGACGCGTTGCTTCTGGCCACCCGACAGTTTGGTTACAGGCCGGTCGATCATTTCCTGCGGCAGGCGCGTCAGGTCGAGCAATTCGGCCACACGGCGATCCGCTGCGCTGCCTGTCAGGCCGTGGTAATGCTGCAAGGGGCGCGACAGGATGCGGCGCACACTATGCGCGGGGTTGAGCGCAGTGTCGGCGTTCTGGAACACCAATTGCACCGTGCGGAATTGGTCAAGGCTGCGGTCCTCCAGCTTGGCCGGAAGGGCCGCGCCATTGAGCAGAACCTCGCCCTGTGCTGCGGGCAGCAGGCCTGCGATCACCCGCGCCAGTGTCGATTTGCCCGAACCGCTTTCGCCAATAATGCCCAATGCTCCACCAGCGGGCAGCTCGAAACCGACATCGCGCAGGATGGGTATTTGCGGCATGCCGTCGACCACGCGGCCATAACCTGCCGTCAAACCCTTTACGGCCAGAACCGGCGTGCCATCGCGCGACACTGGCGCCGCAGGCACAGGGTGGGGGGCGTTGAGCAACGTTTGCGTATAGGCTTCACGCGGGGCGGTCAGGATTTGCTCGGCCGCCCCTTCCTCGACCAATCGGCCTTTCAGCAGGACGGCAATGCGGTCGGCCATCTGTGCCACAACGGCAAGGTCATGGCTGACGTAAATGGCCGTCGCGCCACGGCCATGGTTGCATTGCGCCAAGGCTGATTTGAAGCATTTCAGCACTTCAACCTGCGTCGTCACGTCCAGCGCCGTGGTGGGTTCATCAAGGATCACCAATTCAGGATCGGTGATCAAGGCCATGGCCGCCATCAGACGCTGCAACTGCCCGCCCGACACCTGATGGGGATAGCGCGAACCGATGGTTTCGGGTGAGGGCAGGGCCAGCGCGCGGAACAGATCCACGGCCTTGGCCTCGGCCTCCTCGCGCGTCATAATGCGGTGGATCAGGGCCGGTTCGATCACCTGTGCCATAATGCGGCGCGATGGGTTAAACGCGGCCGCGGCGCTTTGCGCGATGTAGGCGATGTGGCGGCCACGGATGGCGGAAAGCTCTTCTTCGCTCTTGCCCTCGATGACCATACCGCCGACGCGGATTTCGCCGCCCGCGATGCGCCCGCCATGCCGACACCATCCCATCAGGGCCAGCGCGGTCGTGCTCTTGCCCGACCCGGATTCCCCGATCAGCGCCAGCACTTCGCCTCTTTGCGCGGCAAAGGAAATGTCCGAAACAATCGGCACATCGCCAACCGACACGGTCAGGCCGGTAACCTCGATATGGGGCGCGCTCATTTCTTGTCCCCGGGCTTGAGGGCATCGATCAAAAGGTTGGTTCCCACGGTCAGCACCGCAATGGTCAGCGCCGGGGCAAGGATTGCCGGGGCGCCTTCGGTCAGGCCAGAGATGTTCTCACGCACCAGCGAACCAAGGTCGGCATAGGGCGGCTGTACCCCAAGGCCCAGAAAGGACAGGCCCGAGAGCAACAGCACCACAAAGACAAAGCGCAGTCCCAGATCGGCGAGCAAAGGGTGGACCATGTTGGGCAACACTTCATGGATGGCGATGGCGATGCGGCCTTCGCCCCGCGCCCGCGCCGCCGCCACGAAATCCAGCGAGGCAAGGTTCATCGCCAGCGCGCGGGCAATGCGGAAATTGCCCGGCACATAGGTCAGCGCACAGATCAGCAGCAGCAAGGGCAGAGACGACCCGCAAGCCGCGACCAGCACCAGCGCAAGGATCTTTGACGGTATCGAAATCAGCGTATCCATCAGGCGCGAGATCACTTCATCCACCCGCCCTCCGGCCAGCGTCGCCCAAAGCGCAAGACATGTGCCGCAGCAAGCCGCCAGCAATGCCGCGCCCAGCCCCAGAAACACCGTATAGCGCGCCGCATAAAGCAATCGCGAAAAGACATCGCGGCCCAGATAATCGCTGCCCAGCCAGAATTTTGAGGAGAGGCCCGAAAACACATCATAATCGACAAACGCGCCCACCGGATGCGGCGCCAGCCAAGGCCCGGCCACCGCCAGCGCCAGCCAGAAACCGACGAAGCCTGCTGCCACGCGGCTTGGCAAAGGCGCCTTGGCCCAAGAAGAAATCAAGCGTTTCATTGCGCACGCAGCCTTGGATTGGCCAGCAGCGCGACCATGTCGGCCACCAGCATCAGCAAAAGATAGGCAGAGCAAAAGATCATGGCGCAGGCCTGCAACAAGGGCATGTCGCGGCTGGTCACGGCATTGACCATCAGGCTGGCAAGGCCGGGGAAGTTGAAGATCGTTTCCACAATGATCGCCCCGCCCATCAAATACGAGAGAGACAGCGCCATCGCGTTCACAATCGGCCCCAGACAATTGGGCAGCACATGGCCCAGCACCACGCGCGAGAGCGAGGCGCCCTTTAACCGCGCCATTTCGACATAGGGCCGGTCAAGCTGATCGGCGATGGCCGCGCGGGTCATGCGCGCCATCTGCGCCACCACCACCACGGTCAAGGACAGGATTGGCAAGGCGCAGGAACGCAACGTATCGCTCCACGTTGCATCGGCCGAAACCATGGCGATCGAAGGCAGCCACGTAAGCTCGACCGAAAAGATCAGCACGCCCACCGTCGCCACCAGAAATTCGGGCAAAGCCACCATCGAAAGCGACGCCAGATTGATGGCTCGGTCGATCCATGTGCCGCGACGAATGGCCGCCACAATGCCCATTAACAACGCCAGCGGAACCGCCAATGCCGCCGTCATCCCCGCCAGCATCAGCGTATTGGGCAGGCGTTCGGCAATGATCTGATCCACGGGCATGCCCGCGACCATCGATTGCCCCGCATCTCCTTGCGCCAGACTGGACAGCCATGTGACGTAGCGAAGGGGCGCGGGGCGATCGAGGCCCATTTCATGGCGCAGCGCCGCCACCTGTTCGGGTGTAGCCGATTGCCCCAACGCTTCCTGTGCCGCGTCGCCCGGCAGCAGGCCCGCAATCGTAAAGATCACCACCGAAACCATCAACAAAGTCAGGATGGACGATCCGATGCGCCGGATCACCATAGGCCACAGCCCGGCCCCCGACGCGCCGTTCTGGGTTGCAGGCGCGCTCATGCCGCCCACCATGCAAATTCGGCAAACTGATAACCCATCATGCCGCCCAGCGGTATCGGGTCCAGCCCGCGCAACCGGCGGTCATGCCCATCAAGAAGGCTGATGAACACAGGGATGATCGAGCCGCATTGGTCATGCACGATCTTTTGCATTTCGCCATACATCGCCTTGCGATTGGCCTCGTTGGTTTCGCCGCGCGCGGCAATCAGCAATTGGTCAAAGCGGGGGTTCTTCCAACCCGTTTCATTCCAGGCCGCGTCGGATTTATAGAAGAGCGAGAAGGTCAGGTCCGCCGTCGGGCGCGGGTTGGTGCTGCCAAAGGTCAACGGGTGACGCATCCAGTGCGTCGACCAATAGCCATCGGAAGGCACGCGCGTTATCGCCAGATCAAGCCCGACCCTTGCGCCATATTCCTGAAGCACGGAGGCCATGTCCACCGAACCTTCGACCGCCGGGCCGCAAAAGATGGGCAGACGGACATTGGTCAGCCCGCCCCGTTGAACATGCCAGCGCGCGCGGTCCAGATCGAGCGCGGTTTGCGGGATCGACGGGTTGTAATAGGGGTGGAATGGCGGGATCGGATGGTCATTGCCGATCGTGGCATAGCCGCGAAACAATGCGCGTTTGATCAACGGCCGGTCACACAGATATTTGAGCGCCGCGACGAAATGCGGATTGCCGCTGGGCAGGCGGTCCATGCGGGCGATCAGGTTGGAATAGAGCGCCGATGGTGTCGCGGCCAAGGCATGGCCGGGCGATGCCTCAACCCGTTTGGTGGAAAGCGGGGCGACCGCATTGATCAATTGCACGTCACCGGCCAGCAACGCGTTCACGCGGCTGACTTCATCGGGAATGGCGATCAATTCGATCCGGTCGAGATAGGGGCGGCCATGGACCCAGTAATCGGGGTTGCGCACAACGACGGTGCGGATGCCGGGTTTGAAATCATCCAGCCGAAAGGCGCCCGTGCCATTGCCATCGGGGCGATCCGCGCCGTGCCGGACGATCAGGAAATGCGACTGGGCCAGAACGGCGGGCAAATCGGCATTGGGGCCGGACAGGCGGATGATGACGCCATGGCGGCCATCGGCCCGCACCTCGACAAATTGCTGCGCGATGCCGGCCATTTTGCTGCCCAGCTTGGGGTCTTTGTGGCGCAGCAGGGAAAAGACGACATCGGCGCTGGTCAATTCGCCGCCGTGGTGGAAATGGACGCCCCGGCGCAGCGTAATATGCCACGTTGTCCGGTCGGCACTTTCAATCCGTTCGGCCAGAGCTGGGCGCGCGATCATGTCCGGCCCGATCCGGGTCAGCCCGGAATAGAGCATATAATGGCGCACATAGTCGGTCGAAAGCGCGCCTTTGGCCGGGTCCAGCGTGTCGGCGGTCGACACCGATTGCGTGGCCACACGGATCGAGCCGCCGCGCTTTGGAACGCCGGCGCTCAAGGCGGGCATGCCCATCAATCCGGCGCTTAACCCGCCCGCCATCATGGTTCGGCGTGAAAAATTCATCATTGGAAATAATCCAGCACGCGATAATAGGCGCCCACAAAGGGCAGGAACCACGGCTTGCCCAAATGGCCGGGAATGGCGGGCCAGGGCAAATCGGCGAAGGGATTGGCCGACATGTCGCCGCCCATCACCTTGGCCATTTGCCCGCCCATATGGGTGGCCATCTGAACCCCGTGGCCGGAATAGCCCATGGCGTAATAAAGCCCGTCATGTTCGCCCGCACGCGGCAGGCGGTCCTGCGTCAGGTCGATGGCGCCGCCCCAGCGATGCTGAATTTCCGTGCCGGCCAGATCGGGGAACAGGCGCAGCATGGCCTTTTCCAGAATATCCGCGCCTTTGAGATCAGAGGCCGGATTGGACAGGGCAAAGCGCGCGCGCCCGCCAAAGACCAGACGATTGTCGGCGGTCAGGCGGAAGTAATTGCCGATGATCCGGCTGGTCACATAATTGCGGCGGCCGGGAAACAGGTGATCGACCATCGCATCCGACAATGGCGCGGTGGCGATGGCAAAGCTGCCCACGGTGACGATACGGCGACGGAACCAGCCAAAGGGCGCCTGCTGACTGGCGCCGCCGGTGGCGATCAGAACCTGCGCCGCGGTGAGCGTTCCGCGTGGCGTTTCGATCCGATGCTGCGCGCCATCGCGTTGGATACCGGTGACGGCGGCCTGTTCCCAGATATGCGCGCCCGCGCGGACCGCGGCATGGGCAAGGCCGATGCCGAAACGCCCGACATGCAATTGCGCGCTGGTATGCTGGATCAGTGCGCCATAGAAACCATCGGCGCGGATTTCGCTAGAAAGACCGGCCGCATCCACCAGCGACACATTGGGGTCCACCTCGGACGAGAGCAGCTTGTAGGCGGCCTCAATCTTGGTGAAATGTTCCGGTTTGGCGGCCAGCTTGGCCCGGCCCGCGCGGCGGAAGTCGCATCCGATACCTTCTTCACGCGCCAGCCGTTCGACCGTGTCCACCGCGTCGCAATGGGCCAGATACCAACGGCGTGCCTTGTCCACGCCATAGGCGGCGGCCAAAGCGCCAAAGTCATGCGCCGTGCCCGCGTTGCATTGCCCGCCATTGCGGCCCGATGCCGCGCCGATCACCGGCCCTGCTTCCAGCAATGCAACCCGTGCCCCGCCCTTGGCCAGCGAGAGCGCCGCCGACAGGCCGGTAAACCCGCCACCGACGATGGCGACATCATAGCGGCCTTCGACCGGCCCGGTCATGCCAGAGGCAAAACCGGGTGCCGTTGCCTGCCAAAGGGAAAGGGCGGGGCGCATCAGGATCAGAGACCCACCAGAGCGGGCAGACAGCCGATGTGGGGGATTTCCACGTCGCGATAATTGGCGTTGCTGGGTTCATGGCCACGGCCCACGAAAACGCGCGTGCCAAAGCCAAGGTCGGTCGCGGTGTTCTGGTCATAGCGGAAGGAGGAGGAGACATGCATGCCGACCTCCGGGCCCCAGCCGAGCTGGTCGAACATATATTCAAACGCCTGCATACGGGGCTTATACGCCTGTGCGCTTTCGGCGGTATAGACGGCATAGAAAGGCGCGCCCAGCTTGGCCACATTGTCGTGGATCTGGCTGTTCATCGCGTTGGACAGGATGACCAGCGGGATCTTGGTGCCGATTTTCGACAGGCCGCCCGGAACGTCGGCATGCGGCCCCCAATTGGGCACCATGTCATAAATCGCATCGCCATAGGCCGTATCATAGGCAACGCCCCACTTTTTGGCGGTGCGGGCAAGGGCGTTGCCGATGACTTCACGATAGGGTTTCCACGGACCCATCGCTTCGTCAAAGCGATAGGCGGAAAAGTCGCGGTTGAAAGCGTCCATGTTGGCCGCGCCGATCACACCGGCGTAAAAATCACTGGCCATTTCGCCCATGTGGAATTTGATGAGCGTGCCGTAGCAATCAAAGCTGATGAACTTGGGAGTGAAAATCGTCATGGTTGCATCCTGCAAAGCGGTGCGTGACCGGCACCGTACACCCCGATAATAGGCCACCACCCGGCCGGAAGAAGAAGCCGATTGCGACAAGCCCAAGGGCGCGCATGCGGTTTTTTACGGCGAACATTCGGCACACTATGCCGCGGGCTTAATATCCCCGACTGCGGTCGATGTCGCCCGCGACGGGCTTTCCGGCCATCACCCCGGCAAGGGCGTCCATCAGAGCATAGACCGCCGTATCGATGCGGGTAACGCCCGCGATATGCGGGGTCAGGAAAACCGCGGGATGCCCGCGCAAAGCGTGGTTTTCGGGCAGGGGTTCTGGGGTGGAAACGTCCAGAATAGCTTGCCCGATCTGGCCATTGTCCAGCGCTTCGATGAGGTCATCCTGTACCAGATGCCCGCCCCGCGCAACATTGATGAGCGCGGCACCCTTGGGCAATTTGGCGAAGGTTTTACGGCACAGAATGCCGCGTGTGTCATCGGTCAGAGGCAGAAGGCAGACGAGTATATCGACCGCGCCCAGAAAGGCATCCATCCCATCGGCGCCGTGAAAACATTCAACGCCCTCGATCTCGCGCTTGCTGCGGCTCCAGCCCGACAGGCGAAAACCGATGGGCGCCAGCATGCGCAGCGCCGCCTGCCCCAATTCGCCAAGGCCCATGATGCCGACGCTGCGTTCGCGGGCCATGCGGACCGGCATATAGGGGAAGGTTCCCGCCCTTTGTCCGGCCACCAATGCCGGCAAATCGCGATGCAGCGCCAGAACGGCCATGGTGACATATTCGGCCATGGTGGTTGTAATGCCCGGTTCGATCATACGGATCACCCGGACATGCGGCGGCAGGATCGACAGGTCGAGTTGATCAACACCCGCGCCAATCGAAAACAGCACCTCAAGATTGGGCAGCGCGGCAATGACTTCCTCGCTGAGCGTCCAGGCGATCAGATAGCGCACGTCCTGTGGATCACCGATGTCGGGCCAGCAGTGAAAAGGCACATGCGGCATGTCGCGGGCAAAAATTTCCGACCATGCCGCGCCGCGCTTGGGATCTCCGCAATGGACGATGGAGGCTCGGGGCCCTTGGGGTTCAAGGCTCATTTGCTTTTTCCTTTTCGGGCGCGGTTCCATGCGATTACGCCGCTGATGGTAAGAAAGAGGAGGGCGGCGGCAAGGCACGCGATGACCAGTTGGCCAATCGTGCCCAGCGCATCGCCGGTGTGCAAGGGCAAGAGCGTCATCCATAACGCAGGCGCATCGGCGGCGCGCGAAATCCGCCGTGCGCCATCCGGGCCTAGCGTGACGGTGTCGAGGTCCCAATGGTTCCGGCTCTTGGCCGCGAAATGGAATGTGGCGTGCCCTGTCGAGGCTATGCGGATATCGCGCAAGGGCTGATCCGGCAAAGCGGCGCGGGCATAGGCGGCGTCAACAGGCAACGCCTGATCCACGCGCGCTGGGCCAGCCAAAGGCGGCACCATCAAAGGCCATACCAGCAACATACCCGTCACCGCCATCATGCCCAGCAGCGCCGAGGCAATGACCCCGGTGGAGCGATGCCACAGGCGCAATTTCAGCCGCTTGGGCGCGCGGGCCGGGATGGACAGGCCTTGCTTGATGCGCGACCTGCCGGGCCACCAGAAAATCAGGCCGCTGATGGCCAGAGCCAGCAGGCCGGTTGCTTCAAGCGCGACTATGGTTGATCCGATGCGCCCGGAAAACAGGCTATTGTGCCATTCCTGCGCCACGCGCCATGGGTCTTGCCAAAGGCTGCCCACGGCCAGAACGCGGGCCGTGGCGGGGTCGATATGGACGAACAGGCGGTGGCCTTGCGCGTTGGCCATGCGCGCCACCACCGCGTCATTGGCGGGGTAATCGAGGCGGAATGTTTGATAGCCGGGCGCTGCGCTTTGCGCGCTGTGCAGCAGGGCCGAGGGCGGCAGCGCAGGTCCGGGCGACATGCTCCATTTGGGCGAGGGCAGCAGCAACAACAGGCCCGTCAGCGCCTGAAGCAGGAGAAGCGGCGCCAGCGTCAGCGCAATGCGGCGATGCCAGATCAGCAGGCTTTTGCGGTTCATTATGTGGCCCTTGTCCATGGCTTTGTGCACGACTGACGCAAAAAAGCCACCGCCTGCTATATCAAAAGCAAGCGGTGGCCAGTCAGGGTGTAACTCAGAATGCGTAGCTGATGCGTCCGGTGACCGTGCGCGGCGCGCCCGGTGCGACCCACAGCGTCGAGTAAGAGGATGCGTACCACGTCACATCAAACAGATTTGTGACATCGACGCCCAGACGAATGCGCTTGTTCGGCTCATAGGTCATCAAGGCGCGGGTCAGCGTATAGCCCGGCAGGGTAAAGGTCGTTGCCGTTTCGCCCAGACGCGATGAGACATAATTGACGCCCGCGCCAATGGTCACCTTGCCTTCGGAACCGACATCAAAGCCCCTGGTGACCAACAGGTTGGCCGTATGGGCCGGAATGTTGATCAGCTTGGAACCGGGCGTAATGGCAAGGCCAAAGTTGAAGTCCTTGGACGTGCTGGTCCAATGCGCGTCGGTATAGGCATAGGTGCCATGCACGTCGATCTGACCGGGCAGATGAGCGTCCACACCGGCCTCGACGCCTGTGCTGCGCGCGCTGCCGCCCGCGATGGAGAAGCCCTGATGCGCGGTGTCGGGGTCTTGTGTCAGCACGTTGGCCTTGGTCATGGTGAACACGGCCAGCGAGGCGGAAATGACCTTGCTGGTATAACGTGCGCCCACTTCATACGACTTGCTGGTTTCCGGGGCAAAGGGCTGGCCAAAGAAGTCCTGACCGCTGTTGGGGCGGAAACCGTTGCCCCATGCGGCATACAAGCCCATGCGCGTGTTGACGTCGTAAAGCAGGCCGACCGTCGGGCTGAAGCGTTCCTTGACCGTGTTGACGGTGGGGTTGTAATTGCCCACGCGGGCGCCGATCAACTGGTTGAAATGGTCAAAGCGGCCGCCGAAACGGATCTTGACCTTTTCGCCAATATCCATCTGATCCTGAACATAAATGCCCCAGCTCTTTTGCTTTTCCAGCGAGTTGAGCACGACGGCCGTAGGCGTGAACATCTGGCCATAGACCGGGGCGAAGACGTTGACCGCATTGCTGGCCGCCGTGACCGGGGTGCCCGGCGTATAGGCGACCGGGCGATAGCGGGTTTGCCAGGTGTTGATGTCGAATTCATCCACATCCGCGCCCAGCAGGACGTGGTGCAGGATGGAACCCGTGGTGATGCGGCCGGAAATTTCCGCACGGCCCGTGATGTTGCGGGTGCGGAAATCGCGATAGCGGCGCTGACGGGCCAGCATCGTGCCGGTGCTGAAGATAGGCTGGCGGCCGGTGGCCAGTTCGGCGTCTTCGGAATAGCCGATCATGCTGGTTTCGCGCAGGCCAAAGCCCGCGATGATCACCCAGTCACCGCCCAGCTTCTGCTGCAACTGTGCCTGATGGCCAAACACCTTGACGCGGGTCGGGCCGTCACCGGGTTCGCCAAGGAAAGTGTTGCGCGAAACCGCGCCCAGCTTGCCGTTGATTGCGACGATGCCGCGATCAAAAGGCGTGCGAAGGCCGACATATTCAATCTCATAGGTCAGCGTCGTCTTGTCGGTCGGCTGCCACAGGATCGAGGGGTTGAAGACTTCCTTGCTGGATTTCACCGTGTTGCGGAATGAGCCTGCGTCTTCCACGGCGCCGGTTGCGCGGATGGCCAACTTGTCGCTGAGCGCAAGGTTCACGTCGCCTTCGCCGCGATAGGTGTCAAAGGAACCGGCCTGCGCGCCGATCTTGCCAAAGCTGCTGCCCAGCTTGGCTTTCTTGGTGATGATGTTGATCGTGCCGCCCGGTTCGCCACGGCCAAACACTGCGCCATTGGGGCCTTTAAGCACTTCGATCGTTTCGACGTTGGACGCATCGCGCGCGCCGCCATAACCGCGCCCACCGTTAAATCCATTGACCAAAACGCCCGACGGGAAATTCTCGTCCCCGGAAAAACCGCGAATGGCAAAGCTGTCCCACAGGCCGCCAAAGTTGTTCTGACGCACGACGCCGCTGGCGATTTCGGTGATGGAATCCATCTTGGTCATATTGACCACGTCCATCATCTTGGCGTCGATCAACTGGATCGTTTGCGGCAATTCCTTGACCGGCACGTCGCCGCGATAGGCCTGACGCTGGCCGGTAACCACAATAGAGTCGGTATTATCGGCCGCAAAAACCGGCGTGGCCAAAAGTGCAGCTGTTGCCAGCAGCACGGGTTTGAAAGCGGATTGATCGATCATTCTGAAATTCCCCCTGATGAATGCTTGTTCCGCAACCTGCTTGGGTATCGGACCGATCCTGCCGCGAGTAATTTCACCCTTTTTCGCGGCGGCCAGTCTCTTTTGTGACAGTTATGAGGCTATGTGCTTTGTGAGGAATCTTTGATCGAAGCGGGGTGACTTGACGGTTGATCATATCGAAAAGAAGCAGCGCGCGGCACGAACTCTGCGTAAGTTCCGTAGCGCCTCGATCCCGAAAATTTAAGGGGTTTAGGTTTGGCCCGGCCCGGTCTTTGAAATTGTCAGATTGGCGACAGAGTGCAAAGCACCATGCCCGGAACAAAAGTATATTGTCCATGCAGTGGGAGAGGCGCAGCGGGAAGGCGAATAATGTTTTGTCATGTTATATCATCCTATTTCAATTTCGCTTTGCGGGTCAAGTCTTATGCCAAACCTCGTTGCTGCCAGATGGGATGCTGTGGTGGAAAAAACGCCCCTTCCTCAACGCAACAGCGCCGGAAAATATGGCGCATCATGACAAGTGTCACGTTGAGGAAAAGGGATGATGGGCCTCAGCGGGCGTTGAAGGTCAAGCTGCCCTCGGCCTTTTGCGCATTTTTGTCGGTGGCGAACCATCGCGCGGCATAGGTGCCTTCCGGCAGGGGGCGGCCCAGCGTTGCGATCAGCGATTTCGCATCAGGCGATACAGAGACCTTAACGCCATTCATCTTCATGGGATCGTGGTGATCCATGCCGGGCATTCCGGTCATCCAAATCTGAATGCCCGATGCAGCCGGGTTAATGGCGTCCTGAAAATGGATGGTAATCTGGGTCACCTTGGCGGCATCGGCCTTTTCGGCGGGCGATGTGGAATCGACGATGGGTGCGGCCGACGCCGTGCCGGACATGGCAAGGGCGGCAAGGAGGGCAAACGGGGCAACAAGAGGGGAGAGGAAACGCATGGGCAAATTCTCCACTTGGGGATAGTCATGTCGGATACGCAGCATTTTGCCGCCCCCCTCGCAAATAAATGCGAGGGGAGTTTCGCACGCCTGCGTATATGGGGTGCTGCGGGAATTTGAGTGAGACAAAGACGATGACCCAAATCGATGATCTGTTGGCCCGATTGGGATCGGCGGCGCCCGATCCGCGTTTGGACATGATCGAGGACGCGGTGCTTCAAGGCGCCGAACGTGCACGCCAACCGGCCCTGTCCATGCCGATGCTGGCGGGCATTGCGGCATTGGCGATTGTGTCGGGGGCGTGGATGGGGGGCGGTTCTGCGCCGCGCGCGCCGGTTGATCCCTTGGGGCAGGGACTGGCCTTGGCGCCTTCGACCTTGCTGGACCGCGCGTTGTGAACCGCAAGTGGTCGATGCTGCTGGCCTTGGCACTGGGCTTTGTCGGGGCGCTGGGCGGGGCTTTGGCGGGACGAATGGTGCCGGTGAATGGCGCGCAGGATGAAACCGCGCTGCACCGTTTGCTGCATGATGAATTGTCGTTGGACAAGGCGCAGCAGGCCCAGATCGATGCGTTGAATTCCGGTTTCGCGGTGCAGAAGGCCGGCCTGGTCGCGCAGCAACGCGCCGCCAACGCTGAACTGGGGGCGGCCTTGCGCGATGAACATAGCTATGGCCCGCGGGTGGCGGCGGCGGTGGATCGCTCGCACCATGCGATGGGCGCTCTGCAAAAAGCCACGCTCGAACATGTGTTCGCCATGCGCAGCGTGTTGCGCCCCGATCAGGCCGCGCGCTTTGATCAGGGCATAGCCCGCATGTTGACCAGCACGGAGGCGGACCAGCCCCGCTGATGTCCGCGCTGGATGCCTTGAGCGATGGCGATCTGGCCGCGCTGGCGCTGGGCGGTCGACAGGCGGCCTACAGCGCTTTGCTGCGCCGCCACCGCGACGTCGTCTTTCGCATTGCGCGTGCGTCCTGCGGCGATGACGATGCTGCCCTCGATATCACGCAACAGAGCTTTATCAGCGCCTTTGCCGCCTTGGGGCGATATGATCGGGCGCGGCCCTTTGCCCATTGGATTGCGCGTATTGCGCTCAACAAATGCCGCGACCGGGCGCGGCGGATGAAATTGCGTGCCATCTTTTCCTTTGCCTTGACCGATGATCAGGCGCCAAACCTGCCCGATCCGGCCGTGGCCGCGGACGATGCGTTGTCCGATCGTCAGGAATTGTCCCGCACGATGGCCGCCATCGCGCGCCTGCCCGCCGCGCAGCGCGACGTTCTGGTCCTGCGCGGGGTTGAGGGGATGGCCGAGGCCGATGTTGCCGCGCTGTTGGGCATTACCGGCAAGGCCGTGGAGACGCGGCTTTACCGTGCGCGCAGAGCCTTGTCCGAGATGCTGGCCATCAACTAGGTCGTTACCCCCGAATGGCTTTTGATCGCGCCGCCAGCTGGCCGCTTATGGTTCCTTGCGTCTTGGGCATTTTGCCGCGTGAAGGAGGGCCTCAAGAGCTTTGCAGACCAGCGCCAATTCCCAACAAGCCTTTCGGATCTGATATATAGAAAACTTGACATTGCGTTCAATTTTTTGTTGTTCACGCCCTGAGAGAGGCGATTGTTCCGGAGTCGGCATAGTGACCGCCGACTATGGCGCGTCGTAAATCAAAATCAGAACATTCCGACGGGCCATACACGCCCTTCACTTTCCTTCCGGCTGAGGAGCCCGATGGTTATGCAATGTGCTGATGCTCGCATGTCGACGCTTCGCGGCCACAGAGGCGGCCGATGACGTCTCGTCCCATTCTTGTCGCATTGGCCCTGCTCGCGCTGGCGGCGGGTGGCTATGGGGCGTGGCATTATTTTGTGCGCCGCCCCGCGCTGCCGGAATGGGTCTTGCGCAGCAATGGCCGGATTGAAATGACCCGGACCGATATTGCGGTGAAATATCCGGGGCGGCTGGTCTCTGTGACGGTTCATGAAGGCGATTTCGTTCATGCGGGCCAGATCCTGGCCGAACAGGACGAAGGCGATGTTCTGGCCCAGCTTGATGCGGCCAGAGCTTCGCGCGAAAGGGCGTTGGGCGGCCTTGCCCGCGCGCGGGGCGAGCAGGCCGCGCATCGCAGTCAGGCCGAACTCGCCCGGCTCAACTGGTCGGAAACCGCGGGCCTTCGCGCGCGCGACATGGTGTCCGATGTGGAGCTGAAGCAGCGCAATCTGGCGCTGGCAGGCGAGACAGGCGGGTTTGAGGCGGCAAGCGGCGCCATAGGCGAAGCACGCGGCGCAATTGCGCAGGCCGATGCCCAGATCCGGCTGGTTTCGGCTATCCGTGCCGATCTGCATATCCGCGCGCCGGGGCCTGGCCGGGTGGAATATCGCATTGCGGAACCGGGCGCGATGATGGCACCGGGCGGCAAACTGTTGTCGATCATCAATCCAGAAGATGTCTATCTGACCATCTTCGTGCCCTCGGCCGCTGCGTCGCGCATCCGGATCGGTGACGAGGCGCGCGTCCTGCCGCAGGGCTTCACCCGCGCCTTGCCCGCCCGCGTGGGCTTTGTCTCGCCAGAGGCGCAGTTCACGCCCAAATACGTTGAAACGGCCAATGAGCGCGACAATCTCTCCTATCGGGTAAAGCTGCAGATACCCGTCGAGGTGGCACGGCGGTATGCGGGCGTGCTGAAGGCGGGGATGACCGCCGATGGCTTTGTCCGCACCGATCCGGGCAAAGAATGGCCGGAACTGGGGCCTGAACAGGGAACGGCCAGACCGTGACCGGGGCGCAGGAACCGGGCGCCATGG
The DNA here is from genome assembly GCF_057401885.1 of Novosphingobium sp. 550D. Lineage (NCBI taxonomy): Bacteria > Pseudomonadati > Pseudomonadota > Alphaproteobacteria > Sphingomonadales > Sphingomonadaceae > Novosphingobium > Novosphingobium sp. 550D. The sequence continues at coordinate 2,528,518 of NZ_CM171613.1, forward strand.
CCATCGTCCTTGATGATGTTTCCCATCACTATGGCCCGGTTCAATCGCTCCACAACGTCAGCCTGCAATTGCCGCGTGGCGGGGCGGTGGCCTTTGTCGGGCCGGATGGGGTAGGAAAATCCACGTTGCTGGGCCTGATTTCCGGGGTAAAGCGTGTTCAGCAGGGCAAGGTCGGCGTCCTTGGCTTCGATCTTGCGCAGCGGGGCGACCGCTCCGCTTTCCTCTCGCGCGTGGCCTATATGCCGCAGGGGCTGGGGCGTAATCTCTACCCCACGCTGTCCGTGGCCGAGAATATCGACTTTTTCGGCCGTCTGTTCGGTCTGGGCGGGGCCGAGCGGCGCGCGCATATGCAACGACTGCTTGAGGCAACGGGGCTGGCCCCCTTTCCCGACCGGCCTGCGGGCAAGCTTTCGGGCGGGATGAAGCAGAAGCTGGGTCTGTGCTGCGCGCTGGTCCATGACCCCGACCTCCTCATTCTGGACGAGCCGACAACCGGCGTTGATCCCCTGTCGCGGCGACAGTTCTGGGAACTGGTCGATGCGATGCGGGCGGAGCGGCCCGAACTGACAGTGCTGGTCTCGACCGCCTATATGGAGGAAGCCGAGCGCTTCGATCATCTGGTGGCGATGGATGATGGGCGCATCATCGCGCAGGGGCCGACGCGCGACATCCTGGTGCAAACCGGGGCCGCCTCGCTGGAGCAGGCCTATATCAGCCTGCTGCCCGAGGCGAAGCGGCCTGCGGGTGAACTGATGAATGTCGCGCCATGGCACGACCGGGGCGAGGGGCCCGCCATAGAAGCGCAGCATCTGGTACGCCGCTTCGGCGATTTCGTGGCGGTTGATGATGTCAGCTTTCGGATCGGCCGGGGCGAGATCTTTGGCTTTCTAGGCTCAAATGGCTGCGGCAAGACGACTACGATGAAGATGCTGACCGGACTGCTCGATGCCAGCAGCGGGACGGCAACCCTGTTCGGTCGGCCGATCACCGCCGGAGACATGCAGACGCGGATGCGTGTCGGCTATATGTCGCAGGCTTTCTCGCTTTATGAAGAATTGACCGTTGAGCAGAATCTGACCCTGCACGCCCGCCTTTATCGCGTGCCGCAGGCCGAGGCGGCGGCGCTGGTGGACGAGGTCATGGCGCAATATGCGCTGCTCGATCATGCCCGCGCGTTGCCTGCCGCGCTGCCGCTGGGGATACGCCAGCGGTTGCAACTGGCGGCGGCCTGTTTGCACAAGCCCGAAATCCTGATCCTTGACGAGCCGACATCGGGCGTCGATCCGGCGGCCCGTGACATGTTCTGGGGCCATTTGCTGCGCCTCTCGCGCGAGGACCGCGTGACCATTTTCGTCTCGACCCATTTCATGAACGAGGCCGAACGGTGCGACCGGATCTCGCTGATGGATCGCGGGCGGGTGCTGGCGGTGGGATCACCGGCCGAACTGACGCGCCAATACGATGCCGATCGGTTGGAAGACGCATTCATCGCGGTGCTGGAGAACAATTCGGCCGAAGGGGCATCGGTCGCGCCCCCGGAACCGGTGGAGCGCACGCCGGATGATGCCGACAACAGGCAGGGCGGTCTGGCCGGTTGGCTGGGTTTTGCGTGGGCCTTTGCCCGGCGTGAGGCGACCGAGCTGATGCGCGACCGCATCCGCATGGGCTTTGCGCTGGCGGGGCCGATCATCCTCTTGTGCATTTGCGCATTCAGCATTTCCTTTGACGTGCAGAACATCCGCATGGCGGTGCTCGACCACGATCAGACCGCGACCAGCCGCGACCTGATCCGCCGCTTTGAAGGATCAAGCTATTTCGTGGAAACCCGCCCCATCGGCAGCGAGGAGGACGCTCATGCCCGCCTGCGCGAAGGGGGCGTCCAGATGGTGCTGGACATTCCGCCCGGCTTTGGCCGCGATCTGGCTGCGGGGCGTAAACCGGATCTGGGGGTTTTCATTGACGGGGCCAGCCCCTTTTTGGCCGCGAATATTCAGGGCTATGCCGATGCGATCATTCTGTCCTATTCGCTCGACAGGTTGGGGGCCGTCGCCACCGCAGTCGCGCTGCCCGCCTCGATCGAGCCGCGCTTCATCTACAATCAGGATTTTCGCAGCATCTATGCGATCACGCCGGGCGTGCTGATGCTGACGATGATCCTGATCCCCGCGATGCTGACCGCGCTTGGCATTGTGCGTGAAAAGGAGATCGGCTCGATCATCAACCTCTATGCCTCGCCCGCCGGGGCCGGGGCGTTCCTGATCGGCAAACAGGCCCCCTATGTCGCTCTGGCCATGGTCAGCTATGCCAGCCTTGTGGCCCTGATCGTGTCCGTTCTGGGCGTGCCGCTCAAAGGGTCGCTGCTGGCGCTGACGGTGGGGGCGCTGCTGTTCGTGCTGGCCTCCACCGGGCTTGGCATGATGATCTCGACCCTTGTTCGCACACAAGTCGCCGCGATTTTCGCCACGGCGCTGATCTGCCTTATCCCTTCGGTGAATTTTTCGGGCCTGCTCTATCCGGTCTCGACGCTGCTCGACGGCAGCTATTGGATCGGCGTCATCTTTCCCTCCTCATGGTTTCAGATCATCAGTCTGGGCACCTTCACCAAGGGGCTTGGTCCGGCCAGCTTCGGCACGGCCTATCTGGCGCTGGGCCTTTTTGCCCTCATCGTCATCATGGCCTCGCGGCTGATGCTTGGAAAGCAGGAGGTATGAAGCGCTGGCTGATCAATGTCTGGTTGCTCGGCGTCAAGGAACTGCGCAGCGTTCTCAAGGATGTCACGTTGATGGCGCTGATTATCTTTGCCTTTACCGTTGCCATTCAGCTCGTCGCCACAGGGCTCAAGGCCGAAGTATCGAATGTTTCGGTGGCCATTGTTGACGATGACCACAGCGAATTGTCGCGCCGCCTACGCGATGCGGTCCGCCCGCCCTATTTCAAGCCCCCGGTGGATATCGCGCGCGCGGATGTTTCCGCCGCGATGGACGCAGGCCGTTATATTTTCGTGATCGAGATCCCGCCGCGATTTCAGGCCGATGTTCTGAGCGGACGCGGCCCCGCGGTTCAGATTCTGGTCGATGCCACGGCTATGACGCAGGCAGGGCTGGGGGCTGTCGATTTCCAGCGGATCTTTGCCGCCGAGACGCTTGATTTCCTCCATGCGCGCGGGTTGCTGGCGGCTCTGCCCGTGTCGGTGACCAGCCAGATCTTCTTCAACCCCAATTCGCAATCGGCCTGGTACAGTTCGGTGATGCAGATCGTGACCAATGTGACGGTGCTTTCGATCATCCTTGTCGGCGCGGCGGTGATCCGCGAGCGCGAGCATGGGACGATCGAGCATCTGCTGGTCATGCCCGTCCGCGCCAGTGAAATCGCTTTTTCGAAAATTCTGGCCAATGGACTGGTCATCTTTCTGGCCTCGATCGCGTCGCTGTGGTTTGTGGTGCATGGATTGCTGGCGGTGCCGCTGGCGGGTTCGCTGGCGCTCTTTGCGGGCGCGATGGTGCTCTATCTCTTTTCGGTGACATCGCTGGGCATGTGGATGGCGACGCTGGCGCCCTCCATGCCGCAATTCGGCCTGTTTGCCGTGCCGGTCTATGCCATCGCCTATCTGCTGTCCGGGGCCGCCACCCCGCTAGAGAGCATGCCGCCCGCCGTCCAGATCGTGGCAAGGCTGCTGCCCACGACCCAGTTTGTCAGCCTTTCACAGGCTGTGCTCTATCGCGGCGCGCAAATGGTCACCGTATGGCCCCAACTGGCCATGATCTGCGGCTGGGGCGTGCTGTTCGTGGCCCTTGCGGTGCAGCGCTTCCGTTCGATGCTGGAGCGTCAGGGATGAAGGCAAATATCATGCATAATGGCCCACAGATGGTCTTGCGCGCACTGTTGGCGGCGGGGGGGGCGCTTGGTCTGGCCGCTTGCGCATCGCCGCCCCGGATGGCCACGCCGCAGGCGATGGTTTCCGCGCCCGCGCGCCTTGCCGCGCCCGATGCCGGTCTGCCATCGGCGGGCGCGCCGGATCGTTGGTGGACCCTTTGGGGTGACCCCGAACTGGACGCGATGGTTGAAAAGGCATTGGCCGCTAATGCCGATATTCGCGTGGCGCAGGCCCATGTCCGCGCGGCAAGGGCGCTTGTCTCCGTATCGGAGGCCGCGCTTTATCCATCCATTGCGGCCAATGGTGCGGCATGGGGAACGGTGGCCGATACGGGGGCCGATGGTGCTCTGGGCTCGCTTCTCGCGCCTGTGTCCGAGGGCGCGACCGGAGGTGGCTATCTTGTCGGCCTTGGCGCGCAATGGGAGCCGGACGTGTTCGGGGGCCGCCACGCCGATTCCGAAGCGGCCAAGGCCCTTGCCGACAGCGCGCAATGGCTGGCGCAAGGCGTCGCGCTGACGGTGATCGGCGATATGGTGGAAAATTATCAGCAGTGGCAGGGGCTGCGCCGCCGCGTTGCCATCCTTGACCAAAGCATCACATCGGCGCGGGCATTGGCCGATTATCTCTCCGCCCGGCAAGGGTTGGGGCAGGCCAAGGCGCTGGACGTGACCAAGGCGCAGGCGGCCTTGGCCTCGCTGGAGGCGGACCGGGCGCCGCTCCTGTCGCTGATCGACGCGCGGCGCAGGCGGCTGGCCGTGCTGGCCGGAGATTTGCCCGAAGCGATGCCCGCGCAGGCGGTCAGCGCGGATCTGACCGTGCCGCCGCCGCCCGCCGGTCAGTTTCCCTCGGCCATATTGGAACGCCGTCCCGACGTTCGCGCCCGAATGATGATCGTTGCCGCGCGGGCCGCCCGGTTGAAAAGTCTGAAGGCGGATCTGATGCCCCGTTTCGGGATCAGCTTTATGGGACAGGATGGCCATATCGCCTTGTCCGGCCTGCCCGGTTTTGGCGGTCCGATCGGGTTGGTGGGCGTAAAGGCCAGTGTTCCGGTCTTCACCGGCGGTCTGCTGCGCGGGCGGATCGCGGCGGGCCATGGCGAACTGGAGGCGGCGCTGGCGGGGCAGGACCGTGCCATCCTGCTGGCGCTTGAGGAGGTCGAGACTGCCTATGCCATGCGCACAGGGTTGGACGCCCGTTTGCGCGGGTTTGAGCAGGCCCGTGACCTGTCCGCCCGCCGCGTCGATCAGGCGCAGGCCTTTTATCGTGCAGGGCGCATGACTTTGGGCGATGTGCTGCAGGCGCGGCTTGATGCCTTGGCCGATGCCGACAAGGTTGAGCAGGCCAAGCTGGCGCAGGGCACCGCCACGGTTCAGCTTTATCGCGCGATTGCGGGCGGTTGGGGCGCAAACGCATCATCCCCCGGCCCGATCGTGCCAGAAGGAGTTCACCCATGAACGACCAGCCGACCGCCTCAGATACCGCCGATCCGCTCGAAGGGATGGCACGGACCCTTGATCGCGCCTCTTTCGCCGCCATTGCCGGTGTCACGGGCGGCCTCTCGCCCTTTACCGTGGCACAGGCGCTGTCGGATTGGGCCCTGCATCTGGCGGTATCGCCGGGGCGGCGGCTGGAACTGCTGGCCAAGGCTTGGCGCAAAGGTCTGCGTCTGGCCGATTATGTCGCCCATGGCGCCGATGGCGAACACCCCGCGATTGAGCCGCTGCCACAGGATCGCCGCTTTGACGATCCGGCATGGAAAGCGGCGCCCTTTAATCTGATCGCGCAATCCTTTCTGATGACGCAGCAATGGTGGCACGCGGCCACCACCGGCATTTCCGGCGTCAGCGCCCGCCATGAAGCGGTGACATCCTTCACCACGCGCCAAATCCTCGACATGTTCGCGCCCAGCAATTTCATCCTTACGAACCCTGTGCTGCAAAACCGGATCGTCGATACGGGCGGGATGTGTCTGGTCGAGGGCGCAAGGCTGCTGATGGCCGATGTCGAGGCGCTAGCCCGCGGCAAGACGCAGGCGGGCGAGCAGCCCCTGAAGATCGGGCGCGACATCGCGGCAGCCAAAGGCAAGGTGATCTATCGCAACCGCCTGATGGAGCTGATCCAGTACGAGCCGACCACCGCGACGGTCCGGCCCGAGCCGGTGTTGATCGTTCCGGCATGGATCATGAAATATTACATTCTCGATCTTTCGCCCCGCAATTCCCTGATCGCCTGGCTGGTGGGGCAGGGCTATACGGTTTTCGCGATTTCGTGGCACAATCCGGATGGTGCGGATCGCGATCTGACCATGGAGGATTATCGCCTGCTGGGGCCGATGGCCGCGCTGGACGCCATTGGCGCGATTACCGGCGCGCCGAAAATCCATGCTTTGGGCTATTGCCTGGGCGGCACGTTGATGACCATTGCGGCGGCGGCCATGGCGCGCGATGGCGACGAGCGGCTGGCCGGCCTGACCCTGCTGGCCGCGCAGACCGAGTTCAGCGAGCCGGGCGAATTGGGCCTCTTTATCGATGAGGCGCAGTTGAACCTGCTCGACAGCATGATGTGGGAGCGCGGCTATCTCGACAGCGGCCAGATGGGCGGCGCGTTCCAGATGCTGCGGTCCAACGATCTGGTGTGGTCGCGCATCCTGAACGAATATCTGATGGGCGAACGGCCCGCGGCCAGCGACCTGATGGTCTGGAACGCGGATGGCACGCGGATGCCCTTTGCGATGCACAGCGAATATTTGCGCAAACTGTTTCTCAGGAATGATCTGGCCGAGGGGCGCTTTGTGGCGGGCGGTCAGCCGATCAGCCTGTCCGCGTTGAAAGCCCCGATGTTCGTGGTGGGCACGCAGACCGACCATGTCGCGCCGTGGCGCTCGGTGCATAAGATCCATATGTTGACCGATGCGGAAATATGTTTCGCATTGACCAATGGTGGCCATAATGCGGGCATCGTTTCCGAGCCGGGGCATAAACACCGCCATTACCAAATGCTTGTGCGCCCGGCCTGCGCCCCGGCCCTTGCGCCCGATGTGTGGCAGGCGCAGGCCCCGGACCATCCCGGTTCGTGGTGGGAGGCGTGGGGCCAATGGCTGGATGCAAGGTCCGGCGCCGCCGTTGCCCCACCGCCGATGGGCGCGCCGGACAAGGGTTATGCCTCCATCGCCGATGCGCCGGGCCTCTATATTCTGGAGAAGTGATGATGACGACTCCCGCCATGATCGAGAACCGCACCTTTGACGAGATCGCGATTGGCGATGCCGCCAGCCTGTCGCGTACATTGACCCAGCGCGACATTCAGCTTTTCGCGCTGGTGTCGGGAGACGTCAATCCGGCCCATCTCGACCCGGAATTTGCGCAGGGCGACATGTTTCACCACGTCATCGCGCATGGCATGTGGGGGGGCGGGCTGATTTCCGCTGTGCTGGGCACCGAATTGCCGGGGCCGGGCACGATCTATCTGGAACAAAGCCTGCGCTTTTTGCGGCCTGTGGCGGTTGGCGATACGATCACCGCGCGTCTGACCGTTTCCGCCAAGGCCGAGCAGCACCATATCGTCACGCTAGATTGTCTGTGCACCAATCAGGCGGGTGAGGAGGTCATCAGCGGCGTGGCAAGTGTCAAGGCACCCACCCAAAAGGTGCGCCGCGCGCGGGCCAGCCTGCCCGATGTCAGCCTGTCGAACCATGATGCCTATCGCCGCTTGATGGCGGCGGCCAAGGACGCCCATCCGGTGGCCACCGCGATTGCCCATCCGTGCAGCGTGGCGGCGATTGTTGCGGTGGCCGAGGCGGTGGAGGCTGGATTGATCGTCCCCATTCTGGTCGGCCCGGCGGCCCGCATTCGCGCCACAGCGCAGGAGGCGGGGGTGGACATTGCCTCCTACCGCATTGTTGATGCGCCCCACAGCCATGCGGCCGCAGCGGCGGCGGTGGAACTGGTGCGAACCGGAGAGGCTGGGCTGCTGATGAAGGGTTCACTCCATACCGATGAATTGATGGCCGCCGTGGTCGCGCGCGAAACAGGGCTGCGCACGGAAAGGCGGATCAGCCATGTCTATCTGATGGACGTGCCGGGCCATCCCCGGCCCCTGTTGATTACCGATGCGGCGGTCAATATCGCGCCGACGTTGGCCGAGAAAGCCGATATCATCCGTAACGCGATCGACCTTGCCCATGTGATCGGCATAGAACAGCCCAAGGTGGCCATTCTTTCCGCCGTGGAAATGGTGAACCCGGCGATTGCCTCGACGATTGATGCGGCGGCGCTGTGCAAGATGGCGGATCGGGGCGAATTTGCCGGTGCGCTGCTCGATGGCCCATTGGCCTTTGACAATGCCATCAACGAGGGCGCGGCCAAGGAAAAGGGCATTGTCTCGCCCGTTGCTGGCAAGGCGGAAATCCTTGTGGTCCCCAATCTGGAGGCGGGCAATATGCTGGCCAAGCAATTGACCTTTCTGGGCGGGGCGGATGCGGCGGGCATCGTGCTGGGCGCGCGGGTGCCGATCATCCTGACCAGCCGGGCGGACAGTCTGACCACCCGCCTTGCCTCTTGCGCGGTGGCTGTGCTGCTGGCCCGTGCCGGGACAAAGGCGGCGCCCGGCCTGTTCCGGCCCACCTTATGAGCCGCGCTCTCATCAGCCTCAACTCCGGCTCGTCGAGCATCAAGTTCGGCCTTTATACGCTGGATCCGGACGGGCCGCGCCATGCCGCGGGCGGCAAGCTGGAAGGGATCGGCAGCGATCCGCGTATCCTTGTCCGCAAGGATGACGGCGAGGTGCTGCTCGAAAAATCATGGCCGGGCGGGGCGGGTCTGACCCATGAGGATCTGCTGGGCGAACTCTATGGCTGGGCGCAGGATCATCTGGGCGAGCATGAGATCGTCGCGGTGGGGCACAGGGTGGTGCATGGCGGCGGAGTATTCCATGCGCCGCAAAGGATCGATGCGGCCCTTGTCGACAGGCTGGAGGCATTCTCGCCGCTCGCGCCGCTGCATCAGCCCCACAATCTGGCCGCCATCCGCGAGATCGCCCGCATGGCGCCCCATCTGCTTCAGGTCGCCTGTTTCGATACCGCGTTTCATCATGCCATGCCTGCGGTGGCGACGCGACTGACGCTGCCGCGCCGGTTCGCGGAAAAAGGGGTTCGGCGGTATGGTTTTCATGGCCTGTCCTATGAATATATCGCCCGGCGTCTGGGTGAAATCGATCCCGGATTGGCCAAGGGGCGGGTGATCGTCGCCCATCTGGGCAATGGGGCCAGCCTTTGCGCGATGCGCGGCGGGGCCAGCATCGACACGACCATGGGGTTTACCGCGCTCGACGGGTTGATGATGGGCACGCGCAGCGGCGCTCTGGATCCGGGCGCGGTGCTGCATCTGATGCTTCAGGAAAGGATGAGCGTGCAGCAGGTCGAAGCCTTGCTCTATGGTCAGTCGGGCCTGCTGGGCGTGTCGGGCGTATCGGGCGATATGCGGGTGCTCCACGCCAGCGAGGACCTACATGCGAAGGAGGCGATAGAGCTGTTCGTCTGGACCGTCGCGCGCCATATGGCTGCTCTGATCGGCTCACTCGAAGGGGTGGACGGTATTGTCTTTACCGCCGGAATTGGCGAGAATGATGCCGCCATTCGCGCCGCCATATGCGCGCGCATGGCATGGGCAGGCATCATTCTGGACGAGGCGGCCAATGCCGCCAATGCCCCCGTCATCACCCGGCCCGACAGCCGCATCGCGGTGCGGGTCATCCCCACCGATGAAGAACGCATGATTGCATTCCACACTTTCAACATGCTGCACGATCAGCAGGGAGCAAGGGCATGAAACCATTGGTGGATCTTTCGGGCAAGCGCGGCCTTGTGGTGGGCATCGCCAATGAGCACAGTATCGCGGCGGGATGCGCGGCGGCCTTTGCGCAATGCGGGGCCACGCTGGCCGCGACCTATCTGAATGACAAGGCCAAGCCATTTGTCGAGCCGGTGGCCGAGCGTCTGGGCATGGACTGGCTGGCGCCCTGCGATGTGCGCGAAACGGGTCAGCTTGAAGCGTTGTTTGATGAGGTCAAAGCGCGTTGGGGAAAGCTGGATTTTCTGCTCCATTCCATTGCCTTTGCGCCGAGGGAGGATTTGCAGGGCAGGGTTGTCGATTGCTCTGCGGAGGGCTTTGCGCTGGCCATGGACGTGTCGTGCCACAGCTTTCTGCGCATGGCGCGCTTGGCCGAACCGCTGATGCAGGACGGGGGCTGTTTGATGTGCGTGACCTTCTACGGCTCGGACCGGGTGGTGGCGCATTACAACATGATGGGGCCGGTCAAGGCCGCGCTGGAAAGCGCGACCCGTTATATTGCAGCCGAACTCGGCCCGAAAGGCATCCGCGCCCACGCCATTTCGCCCGGCCCGATCGCCACGCGCGCGGCCAGCGGTATCGACCGTTTCGACGAATTGCTGGAGCGCGCCGCCGCCCTCGCTCCGGCCGGAACATTGGTTTCGATCGAGGATGTCGGCGCTCTGGCCGCTTTTTTGGCGAGCGATGCTGCGCGGCATATTACCGGCACCATCGTTCCTGTTGACGCCGGACAGCAATTGATGGCCTAAGCGCGGCTCAAAAATTCCCCCGAGCCCAAGAGTGCCAGATGCCGAACCAGAGAAAGGCGCCCTACAGCCTGTCCGAGAAGCGCGAGATGACCCGCGCGCAAAATATGGAAAAGATCGAGGCCGCAGCGTGGAAGGTCTTTTCGACGCTTGGCCTTGATGGCGCCACGGTGCGCGACATTGTGACCGAGAGCGAGGTTTCGGCGGGAAGTTTCTACAATTATTACCGCACCAAGGAGGCTGTGTTCGACAAGCTGGTCGGCCAGTTGATGGAGCGTATCCGCCTTGAAATCGCGGCGGCCAAAGCGGGCGCGCAGGATATCGAGACGATGCTGCGCCAGGGCTATGGCACCTTTATGAACATGCTGCTTTCGGTGCCGGGCGGCGCGGAATTCTTTGAAAGAAACCAGCATCATATAAGGTCAAGATTGTTCGGCTCGGCACAGATCAGAGCCTTGCTGGCCGATATTGAAATTGACGTTGCGCAGTTAGGCGTTCTCGACAGACTTGCCGAAAACGAGCGCAAACTCCTTGTCTCGATCATGTTCGCCACCGGAACAGAAGCCATATTCGGCGCCTTGAAAACCCGAAATGCCGACATTGCGGGGCTGGCCCGCTTTCTCGCCAGGCTGTTGACCCGCGGGATTGAAGGGTGTGAAACGGATTGAAGTAAATTCACAGAAATAGAATGTTGAAATTGGAGAATGATCTTTCTTTCGATCAACTCATTATCGACATTGGGGCGATATTGTCATCCCGGTTCGGATAAAAGGCTGTGAAATCGTTATTGTAATGCTTTAGCAATGGATGCGTGGCGAGTGATTGATCACGCATTGTTTCCGGACAATACAATGCATTTCTCGAAATTCTATCGTCTTATATGATTTACTTTCTCGCTTTACCTTGCGGCCCGATCACGATTTGGGTTCACGATGCTCGGCCACACGCATTGCGATCTTGCGCAAGGCGTCGTTGAAGAAATCTCGACCCGATTGGTCGACGTCCCGCAAAATTGCCTCGAAATAATCGCCGCGCATTTTTCGGGCGCGGTCAAAGATCACCTGGCCCTCGGGCAGAACGGAAATGATCTGCCGCTTGCGATTGCTTTCGTTGCTGTTGCGATCAATCAGGCCCGCATCGATCAACCGTTTCACGGCGCGGCTCACTTCGGCCCGATCGGAGTCGAAGGCCCCGCCAATATCGGCGGCGCTGGCCGGACCCACAGAGCAAATGAAGGCCAGCACCCTCCATTCGGCAAGGGTCAGCCCAAAATTTTCCTGCAATTGCTGCGCCGTTGCGCGGTCGATCATCCGCGCCAGCAAGAGCAGTCGGTGCGGCAAGTGGGAGCCGCCAAACAGATCCCATGTCCGTGGCAAAGTCATCCCACTATCGCTGCCAAAGCGAGCGGACAAATGCAATGGGAATCATGTTGACTAATCAACACTGGGCGATCATGAAAAGGGCATGACCCAAAACCATCCATTTTTGCCCCGGCTGGAACATGCCTTCACCATTTCGATCGATCTCTCGCGTCCCTATTGGATCACGCCTCCGGCACGCGGGGATACAAGGGCGGCGATTTTCGCGGCACAGGGTGTGATCGAGGGGCCTCGTCTGCAAGGCCGGGTGGTGCCTATGTCGGGCGGCGACTATCCGCTTTCGCGCCCCAACGGGGTGATTGATTTTGACGCGCGCTATTTGCTGGAAGCCGAGGATGGTGCGATCATCTATTTGGAAAATCGCGGCTTTCGCTGGGCGCGCAGCCCAGAAATAGCCGAAAAGATGCGCCGCAATGAACCCGTCGGCTTTGACGATTACTATATGCGCGTGACCCCGCGTTTCGACGCGCCCGCCGGGCCGCATGAATGGCTCAGCCAGCATGTTTTTGTAGGCGTTGCCGAAAAAGTGCCCAATGCCAACCGCATCCATTACTTCGTGGTGATGTGAATGACGGGCGGGGGATTGGCACCGTCCTATCCGGTTCTGATGCGCCCTGGCGTCGATCCGCACAGCGCGACGCACAAACCGCCCCTGCCGCCCACCAGTTTTGCCCGCTGGACCGAGCGCGGGCTGACCATCGAGCGCAACCATCGCGTCCGCTTGCGCGATGGGGTGGAGATCTTTGCCGACATCTATCGACCCGAGGGCGCACAGCAAGGCGTGCCGATCCTGTTGGCATGGGGGCCTTATGGCAAACATGCGCTGACCAATCGCGTGTTCTGGCCGCGATCCGGGGTGGAGCCGGATTGGCTGTCCGATCTCACCGCATTTGAGGCGCCCGATCCCCTTTTTTGGGCCGGGCATGGCGTTGGCGTGGCGGTGGTCGATCCGCGCGGAGCTTGGCTGTCGGGCGGCGATTTTCATCACAATGGTGCGCAGGAGGCGCTGGACTGCGCCGATACCATCGAGTGGCTGGCCGGGCTGCCGTGGTGCAACGGGCGGGTGGGGATGACGGGCGTGTCCTATCTGGCCGCGATCCAGTATCTGGTGGCGCCGCTCCATCCGCCCGCGCTGGCCGCGATCAATCCGTGGGAGGGCTTTTCCGACTGGTACCGCGAATTTGCCTATCATGGCGGCATTCCCGAAACCGGCTTTTTGCCGCGCGCCTCGGACAATATCCGCTTCTCGCTGGGGCGGACTGAGGACACGCTGGAAAATGTCCGCGCCCATCCGCTGATGGACGACTACTGGCTGTCGAAATCCTATGATCTGGCCGCGATTACTCAGCCTGCCTATGTTGTGGCCAGCTGGTCGGATCAGGGGCTTCATCTGCGTGGCACAATCGAGGCTTGGCGCCAGATGAGCAGCCCGCAAAAATGGCTGGATATCCATGGCCAGAAGAAATGGGCGCATTACTATTGCCCCGAAAGCCGCGCCCGGCAGGCCGCCTTTTTCCAGCATTTCCTGTTCGATCGCCCGACGGCTTTGGCCGCTTGGCCCCCGGTGCGGATCGAGATCCGCGACCGGCATGGTGTGCAGCAGGAACGGGCAGAACAGGAATGGCCGCCCGCGCGCACGGCCTATCGAGAACTCTTTCTTGATCCGGCGCGGGGCACCTTGTGCGATGCCGCGCCTCCGCCCTCCAGCCTGCGGCAGGACGCCATCCACGGCGAGGCCCATTTCACGGTTCGCTTTGACCGGCCCACCGAAATCACCGGCCATGCCGCCCTGCGCCTCTGGGTGGAGGCCGAGGGCAGCGATGATGCGGACCTGTTCATCGCCCTGCAAAAACTCGATGCCGACGGGCAGGAGGTGGGCTTCACCTTTTACGCCTTTTATGAAACCGGCCCCATTGCGCTGGGCTGGCAAAGGGCCAGCCATCGCGAATTGGACGAGGCGCTTTCCACGCCGGAACGCCCGGTGCACAGCCACCGCCGCGAGGAAAGGCTGAAACCGGGCGAGATCGTGCGGGTTGACGTCGAACTATGGCCTTTCTCGGTCCGCTTTGCGGCGGGCGAGAGCCTGCGGCTGGTGATTGCGGGGCGCGACATCTATCGGCCAGAGCCGGGCGCTATGCTGCCTTTCCCCCAGCATCAGGATACGCGCAATGCGGGCCATCATGTCTTTCACGGCGGCGGGGCGATGGCCTCGCGCCTGATCCTGCCCTTCATTCCCGCATCGGAGAATCCATGACATTGCAGCCTACCCCCTTGGCCACCCTTGCCGATTGCCGCCTTGAGCATGTGTTTGACATCGAGGTGCTGTTTGGCGCGGACCGGACTTTGTTCGGCCCTTTGCCCGGCGGCGGGCATCAGGGTTATACGCCCGCCATCGGCGGCACGATCACCGGGCCGCGCCTGACGGGCAGCGTGGTGCCCCATTCGGGCGCCGATTATGCCACGGTGCGTGAGGATGGCACCATCGAACTGCGCGCCCATTATCTGCTGCGCGCCGATGATGGCACGATGATCTATATCCAGAATCTGGGCTATCTGGTCCGCCCCCGCGCCGGCCAGGATCAGCCGTCCTATTTCAAGCTGACGCCCTATTTCCGGGTGCCGGTCGGGCCGCATGACTGGCTCAACCGAACGGTGATCGTAGGCGGGGGAGAGCGGCGATCCGACCCGGACCGCACGCTCTTTCGCTATTACGCTCTGGCCTGAGCGATCCGGCGCAGCCCCGGCGCGGCGGCCAGAAAACACAGGGCCGCCACAAAGAACACCAGCACCGCCAGCGACAGCGCGCTTTGCAAACCCTGCGCCGAGGCCTGACGACAGGCGGCGGCGATCGATTCGCCAGCGCCATGGGCGGGCATGCCTGCGGGGCAATCAACGCTATATTGGCCCGCATAGGCGGCGCGCGCCGCCCGGTCCGAGGCAAAGCCGACAAAGACCGGCCCGAGACCCGACCCGATCAGCGTATAGAGCAGGGTGTAGAGCGCCACCCCGCTGGCGCGCATACGGGTGGGCAAGAGGTTCTGGATCATGCCCGTGGTCGGCCCGTAAAACAGCAGGAGGAACGCGCCCGCCGCCAGCAGCAGCGCAAAGGCCGCGCCCAGCGACGTGGCATGAAAGGCCAGCCAATAGATCGGCGGCGCCAGCGTCAGCCCAAAGGCCGCGCCCCATGCGGGCCAGCGCGCATCGCGCCGCGCCAGCCAGTCGGTGCCGAAACTGCCCACGATCAGACCGAAGGTGATGGCAAGGCCCGAAATCAGGCCGAAATTGGCCGCCGCCTCGCGCACGCCCAGATGATGGGTGCGCGCCAGAAACACCGCCAGAAATTGCGAGATCGAGGTCATGCCAAATCCGGCCAGACTGCCCCCCGCGATCACGCAGAGCAGGGTGGGGTTGCCCGCCACCTCGCGCAGGAATTCGCCCACCGGCGGGGCCTTGCCGCCCTTTGTGCCGGTGTCATAACGCCCCCGTTCGGGTTCCGGCGCCAGCAGCAAAAGCAGGCCCGCCACCACAAATCCGGGCACCGCAAAGAGCAGAAAGGCCGTCCGCCAATGCCAGAGCGAGGCAATATGTCCGGCCAGCATCGCGCCCAGCAGCGTGCCGATGGGCGTGCCCAGCATCACCAGTGCAAAGGTTGAGGCGCGCTTTTCACGCGGGGCGATGTCGGCCACCATCGATGCGGTGGGGGGCACAAAGCCTGCCTCGCCCATGCCCACGCCAAGGCGGCTGGCGGCCAGCGCGGCAAAGCTGCCCGCCATGCCGGTGGCGGCGGTGGCCAGCGACCAGATGATGGTGCAGGACGCAATGATCCGTTTACGGGAAAAACGCTCGGCCAGCAGCCCGATCGGCAATCCGGCCAGAGCATAGAGCGCGGCAAAGACCAGCCCTTGCAACAGGCCCAATTGCAGATCGGTGAGCAGAAGATCGGCCTTGATCGTTTGTGCCAGCGCGGAAAACACCGCCCGGTCGGCAAAATTGAGCGTGCAGGTGAGCAGCAGCAGCACCAGCAAAGTCCGGCGGCGCGGAGCCGTAGGCGCGTTCATGCCGCTTCTCCAACGGCGCTGTGGCTGCGCGAGAGGGTGACGGCCTCGATCCGGTGAAACAGGCCATTTTGTATTTGATAGAGCGCCATGCTTTCAATGGCATAGGTGTCGCCAGCCTGCATGGTCCGGCCCGACAGTTCGACGCCGTCGCGCCTTGCGGTGAAAACCGAGGCCAGAGCCGCGGCAATGGCGCCGTCCCCGGCCAGAACGGCGCGCAGCCGCATCACCCGGTGGAAATCTTCGCGTGCCTGACGATAAAACGCCTTGATCGCCTCTGCGCCGCGAAAAAGCAGGCCCGTGCCAATGCGCAATTCCACATCGGGCGCGTAAAATCGGGCATAGGCATCTTCATCGCCCCGGTTGAAGGCGGCTATATAGTTCTCCATGATGGCATGTGGCTGCATGGCGATCTGCTCTCCCATTGTATTCTTGTAGAACCATCTTTGACTGCCTAAGTTGATAGATCAACATAATTCTCGGAGGCATGATGCGTGAGGTCCCATCCGGCGCGGCAGACAGGCTGGCATATCTGCTCAAACTGGTGGCTCATGGCCCGGATCGCTTCAGCCTTGGCGATCTGGCCGCGCGCGCAAGGCTTCCGGCCAGCACGGTCCATCGTCTGTTACAGGTGATGGTGCGGGCGGGATTGGTCGAACGTGGGGCGCATCAGACCTATCGTCCGGGGCGCGAATTCTATGCCATGGCGTCGCAACTGGTGGCGCGATTCGATGTCATCCGCTCGGCGCGACCTTTGCTGGAAGGACTGGTCGAGCGCTGGCATGAGACGGCGGTGCTGTGCACCTATAACCCCACCGACCGTCGTGCGACCATTGCCGATGTCGTCATGACCCCGCATCCTTTGCGCTTTGCGGTGGAAAGGGGAGGCGAGATCCTATTGCCTTGGGGCTCGCTGGGACGGGCGATTCTCGCCTTTCTTTCCGGCGGAGAGATGGAGGCGATTATTCGAGAAACGCGTTTCGGCCCTCTGACCGGCCGGCCGCGTGACCCGCGCAGCGAATTGGAAAAGGATCTGCGCGAGGTGCGTGAAGCGGGCGTGTCGCGCTTTTATGATCCCGACATCGAGATCGCGGGCATTTCCGCCCCGGTGTTCGGCGCCGAAGGGTTGGTTTTGGGCTGTATCGGTGTGACCATGCCATCCAAACGCTATTTGCTTCACGCCGAGGATGATCTGGTGCTGGCCGTGCATGAGGCGGGGCAAAATCTGAGTGCGCAGGCGTCCATGGGGCAAGGGAGTGTGAGTTGAAAATTCCAAAATACGGAATAGTGGTTCTGTAAGATGGAAGATGCTTGAAAGTTGATTGCTCAACATTATCGTCTCTTCCCGTAACCCGGCGCAAAAAAAACCGGGAAAATGGGAGAGGGCAATGAACTACCGCAAGGGGAAGGTGCTCGTTTACACCTCGTCGGCCGCCTTGGCCATGGCGATGTTTGGCGGCGCGGCGCATGCCGAAGAACCGGCCAAGGCCAAGGACAATGCGCCAGAAATCGTCGTTACCGCGCAATTCCGCAGCCAGAAGCTGCAGGATGTGCCCATCGCCATCACCGCTGTCAATTCGGCCATGCTGGAACAGCGCGGCGCCACCAATATTGCCGATATCGGGGCCAGCGCCCCCAACGTGACGCTGCGCCCGGCGGCGGCCAGTTTTGGTCCCTCCGTGGTTGCCTATATTCGCGGCGTGGGCCAACGCGACACCAATTTCGCGCTGGAGCCGGGGGTCGGCCTCTATATTGACGATGTTTATTTGCCCACGATGCATGGGTCGCTGCTCAATCTGGTCGATCTGGATCGGGTGGAGATCCTGCGCGGGCCGCAAGGCACATTGGCGGGACAGAATTCCATCGGCGGGGCCATCAAGCTCTATTCCAAAAAGCCCGATGCCAACCCGGACGCCTACATCTCGGCAACTTATGGCGCGTTCAACCGCGTCGAAATCCGCGGTGGTGCCAATTTCACCATCGCGCCGGACAAGCTCTATATGCGCCTGACCGGGGTGGGGGTGCACAAGGACGGCTATGTCACCCGCTATGACTATGCCTGCACCCATCCGGGCAGCACAGTGCCCAGCTCGGTCACCGGATCGAGCTGTAAATTGGGCACTGAAGGGGGCAAGGATTATGTCGCGGGCCGCGCGGCCTTCCGCTGGACCCCTGCCAGCTTCCTGACCGCCGATGTGGCGGTGGACATCACCCGCGACAACAGCGAGCCCACGCCTTCGACGCTGCTCTATGTGGGGCGCAACGCCAATCCCGGCTCGACCCTGACCGGCATCGCCAGCCCGCCTGCGGCGGCCTATGTGCTGAACGGCAATGTCTATGGCAATGCCACCGGATCGCCCTTCATCAGCTATTCGCCCTTTGGCTCCTATGCGCAGGATACGTTCAGCCGCAGCCCCTATATCAATTATGAGAATTACGCCGACACCGCCCCGCGCGACGGTTCGGCCCCGTGGCAGGCCCCGCTCAAGGCCGCGCTCAACACATGGGGCATTTCGGGCACGCTGAACGCCACGCTGACGCCCAATCTGAAACTGACATCGATCACCGCTTATCGTCAGTTCGACGGGGTTTACTCCACCGGCGACGGATCGCCGCTCAACCCCTCGCTTCAGGCCAACAATATTTATAACAAGCAATTCAGTCAGGAATTGCGCCTGTCGGCCAAATTCGGCGATCTGGCCAATCTGACCGTGGGCGGCTTCTATTTCTACAAGCGCAGCCGGTATCAGGCGCGGATCGAGCTGACCACGCTCAATTTTATCGAGGACGATTCGATCCCCGCCACCACCAAGGCGGTCTTTGCCAATGCCGACATCAGCCCGATCAGGAACCTGACCGTGATCGGCGGCATCCGTTATACCGATCAGTCCAAGACCTTTTACTATGGCCGCTTTGGCGTGCCGGGGTCGTCAACCGGCGGCGCGGTGCCGCCTTCGCTGGCGGCGCTCAATGGGCTGGTCGGGGGTTTCAGCGGCGGTCGGGTCGATTATCGCGCGGCGCTGCAATATCGTTTCAACGATGATGTGATGGGCTATGCCCAATTTTCCACCGGCTTTCGCGGCGGCGGCATCAATCCGCGCCCCTTCTTTCCCGCGCAAGCCCTGCCGCACAGCCCCGAAACCATCAATGCCTATGAAGTGGGCTTGAAAACCGACCTGTTTGACCGCCGGTTGCGGATGAATTTCTCCGGCTTCATCAACAAATACACCGATATTCTGGTGACGGCGGCCAGCTGTCCGTTGCCCGGTGTTCCGGCCGCGCCCTGTTCGCTGCCGCTCAATGCGGGCAATGCCACGATCAAGGGGCTGGAGGCCGAAATGCGGCTGCAGCCCGTGCCGGGGCTGACGGTGGAGGCATCGCTCGCCTATCTCAATTTCAAGTATGACTCCGTCAGCGCCGCCGCCGTCACCTCCGGCATCGGCACAGAGGACAAGGGCCAGTATATCTCGCCATGGCAATGGAGCTTTGCCGTGCAATATGACTGGAGCCTTGGCGACAAGGGCACCATCACTCCGCGCGTCGATGTCAACCATATCGACAGTTTCAACCGCAACGCCAACAATGTCGATGCCACCACCGGGGGCAAGGACATCTTTGGACAGGTGCCGGTCTATACGCTGGTGAACGCGCGCGTGGCCTATCAAACCGCGGGCAAGGAATGGGAGTTGGCCGTGGAAGGGCGCAACCTGACCGACAAGCTCTATTACACCGATATTTTCGACAATCGCGGATCGACCAATTCGATCCAGGGCACGCCTGCCGAACCGCGCACATGGGCGGTGACGGTCAAGCGCCGCTTCTGAACATCGGGGCGCCCGTGACGGCGCCCCCAATCATCCAATGTCACCATCCCTTTATCCCATTTTGCGGGAGGATCCCTCATGGCCACGTCCATTTCCAGCCAAACGCCCCCCGGCGAACCTATCGTCGCCGGGCTGCCCATGCCCGAATTTCGCCACATCACGGTTGAACCGATCAGCGGCGCCTGCGGGTGTGAAATCGGCGGGGTCGATCTGCGCCAGCCCTTGCGGCCCGAAGTGCTGGGCGAGATCATGCTGGCCTTTCAGCATTTCCTCGTCATCGTCTTTCGCGATCAGGACCTGACGCCCGAACAGCACAAGGCTTTCTCGCGCCATTTCGGCGAATTGACCGAATTGCCGCAGGCGCCCACGTATAATGGCGACAATCTGATGCAGGAGGTGCGCCGCGAGGCGTGGGAGCCGGTCAATGTCGTGCCCAGTTTCGAGCATTTCCACACCGACAGCCCCTTCCTGCCCCAGCCGCCCAAATGTATCGTGATGCGCGCATTGGATTGCCCGCAATGGGGCGGGGACACGGCCTTTTCCAACGCCTATCTGGTCTATGAACACCTCTCCGAAGGGATGAAGGCGCTGCTCGACGGTCTTCAGGTGGTCTATTCGGCCAAGGATGTGTGGAGCAAGAACGAGAAGCTCCCGCCCGAAAAGCGGCTGCGTCTGCGCGAGAGCCATGGGTTTACCGAGGATCAGCTGGAAAATATCCAGCCCGCCGTGCGCGTCCACCCCGAAACCGGACGCCGCGCGCTATTCGCCACCACTGCCTATTTCCGCCATTTCGTCGGGTGGAGCGAGGAGGAGAGCCGCGCCCTGCTCAACTATCTGCAAAGCCTGGCCCAGCATCTGCATTACCATTGCCGTGTCAAATGGCGCAAAGACACGCTGATCGTGTGGGACAACCGCTTCACGCTTCATCGCGGCGTGCATGATTTCAAGCATGAGCGGCGCCATCTGATCCGCACCACCGTCATCGGCGAGCGACCGATGGGCATAGCCGATCTGGCGGCGCGTTGAGCAAGGGGGAAAGATCGTGAAAGTTGGCACCGCCATTGCGCGCATCCTCAAGATCGAGGGCGTCGATGTCCTCTTTCGCTATCCGCGCAATGCGGTGCTGGAGGCCGCGGCCAAGGAGGATATCCGCACCATCATCGTGCGACAGGAACGCACCGGGCTGCATATGGCCGATGCCTATTCCCGCATGACGCGGGGTGAAAAGATGGGCGTCTTTGCCATGCAGCACGGGCCGGGCACGGAAAACGCCTATGGCGGCGTGGCGCAGGCTTTTTCCGAAAGCGTGCCGGTGCTGGTGCTGCCGCAAGGCTATGCGCGGGCGCTGGCCCATGTGCCGGACAATTACAACGCCTGCCGCTCGATGCGCGACATCACCAAAACCGCCGAGCCGATCCTGCGCGCACAGGATACGCCCGCGATCCTGCGCCGTGCTTTTACCGCCCTGCGCAACGGGCGGCGGCGGCCTGCTCTGGTGGAAATGCCGTGGGATGTGTTGACCGAGGATGTCGGCGAGACGCTGGATTACGCGCCGGTGGTATCCACCCGCTATGGCCCCGATCCGACGCAGGTGGCGGCTGTCGCGCGGCGGCTGGTCGATGCGCCCCGTTTGGTAGTTCACGCGGGGCAGGGGGTGCATTGGGCCAATGCCTATTCGGAACTGCTCGAACTGGCCGAATTGCTGGCCGCGCCCGTTTCCACCAGCCTTGAGGGCAAGAGCGCGTTCGACGAAACCCACCCGTTGGCGCTGGGTTCGGGCGGGGCGGCCATACCGGGGCAATTGCGCCATTTCCTCGACAGTGCCGATCTCATCTTCGGTATCGGTTGCAGCTTTGCCCAGACCGCCTTTGGCGTTGCCATGCCCGGCCATGTGCCGATCATCCATGCCACGCTCGACCCGGCCGACATTAACAAGGGCGTGCCCTGCGAGGCGGCGCTGATTGGCGATGCGCAATTGACGCTGGCCATGCTGATTGCCGAGGTGCGCAAGCTGTTGCCCGTCCCGCGCGACATGGGTCCAGTGGTCGATGAAATCCGCGCGGTAGAGCAGGCATGGCTCGCCCAATGGCTGCCCTTGCTGGAAAGCGCGGATGCACCGATCAGCCCCTATCGCGTCCTGTGGGAATTGCAGCGCACGGTCGATGTGGCCAATACGATCATCACCCATGATGCCGGTTCGCCGCGTGATCAGCTTACCCCTTTCTGGAAATCGATCACCCCGCTCAGCTATATCGGCTGGGGTAAATCCACCCAGCTTGGCTATGGACTGGGGCTGGCTATGGGGGCCAAGCTGGCCTGTCCCGACAAATTGTGCATTAACGTTTGGGGCGATGCGGCGATCGGTTTTACCGGCATGGATTTTGAAACTGCCGTGCGCGAGCGCCTGCCGATCCTTTCGATCCTGCTCAACAATTCGGCCATGGCCATCGAGCTGGACCAGATGCCGGTGGCGACGCAGCGCTATCACGCCACCGCCATTTCCGGCCATTATGCCGATTTTGCCCGCGCGCTGGGCGGCTATGGCGAGCGGATCACCGACCCGGCCCAAATCGCCGATGCAATCCGGCGCGGGATTGCCGCCACGCAGGCAGGCCAGCCCGCCTTGCTGGAATTCATGACCGCCAAGGAAACCAGAGCTTCGCGACTGTGACGGCGAGCCCGCTCACTATGGCGGAGCGCCCGCCCATCCGACCATTGACCACCGGGGAGGTGCAGGCTTTGCTGGATGGGCGGGAGGACGCGCTGGCCGATCTGCGCGATGATATGACGGCCAATTTCGCGCGCGGTCCGCGGGCGATCCTGCTGCGCGGGCTGGAGCCTGATATGTTGGGCGAAACCGGTTTTGCGGCCACTTTTGCCCGGCTGGGTAATTGGCTGGGCACATTGGCGATACAGTCGCCACAGGGCGAGCGCGTGGCCCGCGTCGAGCAAAGACCGGATGATCCCGCCCGGCGTGGCACCTATTCTGATGCGGAATTGCGCCCTCATACTGATCTTCACGACATATTGGCGCTGGCCTGTTATCGGGCCGCTGCTTCGGGCGGAGAAAGCCTGTTGCTCTCGGCGCGGGATGTTTGCCGGGCGGTCAGGCAGGAAACACCGTCGCTGTTGCCAGAATTGACCTGTCCCTATCATTGGGGCGGCAATCCGGCCCTGCAATCGTCGGGCAAGGCGCGGCCAAAGGTGCCGATCCTGCTGTTGCCCACGGATGCCGAATGCGGGCCACAGTTGGCCTATAATGGCTATTTCCTGCGACGGGGCGCGCTGGAACAAGGTGAGGAGGCACCCCCGGTGATCAACGCGTTCGACCGGCTGACG
This sequence comes from Novosphingobium sp. 550D, assembly GCF_057401885.1. Taxonomy (NCBI): domain Bacteria; kingdom Pseudomonadati; phylum Pseudomonadota; class Alphaproteobacteria; order Sphingomonadales; family Sphingomonadaceae; genus Novosphingobium; species Novosphingobium sp. 550D. The sequence goes on from NZ_CM171613.1 coordinate 2,551,581, forward strand.
GCACGAATGGCGGGGCAGGCAAGGTTCGCCCTGATGCCGGGCGACATGTTGTTTTGGCACAATTGGAGCTGGTTGCATGGCCGCACGCCCTTTACCGATCGTGCCGGTCACTCCCGCCTGCTTTTTCGCCTGTGGATACGTTCCGCGCTGCCCCCGCGCGCGGATCCTGCGCTGCTTGAACTGGGGCTGCGGATAGATGAAGATCATCGAATAACAAGACAATGGGAGAGTGCAACGCCATGAACGAAGCCGCCGCCACGGTTCATACTGCGCCGCAAGACAATCGATGGCCATGGAAAGCGAGCTGGCCGCTGGCATTGCTCACCCTGATCGCGGTTTTCAATTACCTCGACCGGTCGCTGCTAGGGCTGGCGCTGCCTTTGGTCAAGCGCGAGTTCGGGGCCTCCGACACCGTGCTTGGTTTGGTGACCGGGATCGCTTTCGTCCTGCTCTATTCGGTGTTGGGTGTGCCGATCGCATGGCTGGCCGACCGCTATAACCGGCGCAACATCATCACCTTTGGGCTTGCGTTCTGGAGCCTGATGACGGCTCTGACCGGCTTTGTGGGTTCGGTCTGGCAATTGGCCATGGCGCGTTTCCTGATGGGCGCGGGTGAGGCCTGCGCCATGCCGCCGTCCAATTCGATCATTGCCGATCTTGTTCCTCCCCGTCGTCGTCCGCTGGCCATGGCCATATTCGGCACCGCCAATTCGCTGGCCTTCATCATCTTCTTTCCTATCGCCGGTTGGGTGGCGCAGCATTATGGCTGGCGGGCGATGTTTCTGGCCATGGGTGCGCCGGGCCTGCTGGTGGCCTTGCTATTTATCACGACGGTGCGCGAGCCTGTGCGACTGAGCCACGCGGTCGAAGCGTCCCGTCCGCAAGGTGGCGCGGTGATGGGCGGGGCGATCTTGCGCGATGTGGCCGAGCTGTTTCGCAACCGCTGGTTTGTTTGGGTATTTCTGGGTGTAACGCTGATGGGGGCCAATGTCTGGGCGGCGGGGGCGTGGACGCCCACGTTTTTTGCGCGCGTGCATCACATGAGTCTGGCCGAGGTGGCCGGCACCGTCGGCCCGGTACGCGGCTTTGTCGGCGCGGCGGGCGTGTTGGCCGGAGGTTTCCTGATTGATCGGCTGCCGGCCCATCGTGACGTTTGGCGCTTGGCCATTCCGGCCATTGCCTGCATTCTGGCCGGGCCTGCCGAGGCGTTGTTTCTGCTGGGCGATGCTCGCGGCCTATGGCTGTCAGGCTTTGTTGCCACCAGCTTTCTCTCGCTGATCCATCAGGGGCCGATCTATGCCGCAACGATGAATGTCGTGCGGCCGGGGCAGCGCGCGCTGGCCATTTCAGTGATCTTGTTCGGGGCCAGTTTTCTGGGCAATGTTGTGGGGCCAAGTGCGGTGGGCCTGCTCAACGACAGGCTTGCTGATGAATATGGACCCTTTGCGGTGCGCTACTCGATGCTGATCATCGCGGTGACACCGGTTCTGTCGGGCTTGTGCTTTTTGCGCGCCGCCTTTCTGCCGCATGGACAGGTGGAGGCGGCCTGAACTCTGGCCATGGTGGCCATTGCGCCGATTGGATGAGGTTCGAGGGTTTGGGTTGAAGGCAGTTCCGACAATTCTGAAAATTTCCCGGCCTGTCGGTGGGTTTTGACCGCCCTCGTATGATCCATCGATGATCCTGAAAATGGATTCCGAATTTTCGTTTCGGCGTCCCGCTATGATTCGCGCGGGCATGGGGGCGGGGCTTGGAATTCTTCAGGATCAGATAATCACAGCCGTTTCGCCAAATCGGAATATTCGAAACGGATGGAGTTACTATGCAGGCGGCCTGATGCCGCACCGCATTTCAGGGCGCGCAATAAGGGTTGAAGCGCCGCCCGGCAAAACAAAAAAGCCGATCGAAGCGACCGGCTGTTTTCTCATTTTCTTTACAAGGAGATAATGGTGCCTGGGGACGGGATCGAACCGCCGACACCGTGATTTTCAGTCACGTGCTCTACCAACTGAGCTACCCAGGCATTACCAATTTTTACCGTTTCCGTAAGAGGTTGTTGTCACCACCTCGCCGCCGGTGGAGGGGCCTATGGCTAACCGGATCGGTCTTTGCAAGCCAAAAAAACACTTCCGTTAAAACTTATTTCTCATCGTCAGCATTTGCGGGGTTTCCGGGCAGGGCATAGCCATCCGAAAGCCACTGCAACAGGTCACGATCCCTGCAACGGGTCGAACAAAAGGGTTTGTGTGATTCGCTGCGGGGCTTGCCGCAGACTGGGCATTTGCGATTTTGTTGCATCATGATGTCACCGCCTGCGCGAATCCGCCATCAAGGGCAAGACCCGCATCCTCCTGAAATTCCAGCCGACGTCCGCTGCGCTGCGCCAATTCATTGCGCCATGCGGGTGTGATGGCGGCGATCACCTGTGGATGGGCGCGCAGCAACAGCACACCGGCCTCCTGAATGCGTTCGGCACGCCGCAGCAGCAAACGGGCCGCCGCACCGACCTGCGCATGGGTCAGGCGCGACAGCAAAGAAGGCCGCTCCATCCGCGCGACAATCTGCACAAAGCCAAAGCCGTTCATGGCGGTGCGCTCATGCGTCCAGCCTTCCAGCCCCTGCGTCAGGGCGGCATCCACGGCTTGTCGTTCGGCCTTGGCCTCCAGAGTGGGGAAATCGATGCCCAGCGACCCACTCAGGTCCAGCCGCAATATAGTCGCCGCCACAGCCTCCGCCGCCGCCACGGCCAGCGCAGGCGGGGGCAGGGGGCCGTCAACGTCAATGACTGTCATTGCGGGCGTAGGCGAAAGCACCAGCGAGCCGCCGGTAAAGTCCACGCTCCCACTCCATGCCTCGGCCCATACATCTTCCCACACGCCGGTGGGGAATTGGCGAACCACCTGCGCATCGGGCAGCGCTTCGGCCAAGCGCGGCGCAGGGCGCAGGGGCGCGTCACTGGGGCGTGAATGGGCCAGTTTGTAGCGGCCTGTCTCGGCCATGGCGCTGCGGGTGATTTCGACGCGGATCGGGGCGCCCTCGCTCGCCTCACGCGGCAGGCGGTCGACCAATGCTTCCTCGCCGCTGTTCAGGCGCAGGACGCCGCGGCGCGATCCACCGGCGCGGCGGATCAGCACGGCCTCCTCCACCTGTCCAGGCGCGGCGCGTCCGGGCCAGTCGATCTTGGCCGCAACCACTTCCGAGCCATCGAGCAGCACCGCGCGATCCTCGCCGATGCCTTGCTCGATCAGCCACATAGGGGTTTAATCCAGAGGATAGGCGGCCGCACGCAACAGCGCCCGCGTTTCGTAAAGGGGCAGGCCGATCACGCCCGAATGGCTGCCCGACAAACGCCGGATCAGCGCCTCGGCGCGGCCCTGAATGGCATAACCACCGGCCTTGCCCAGACCTTCGCCGCTGGCGATATAGGCCTCGATTTCCTGATCGGTCAGGTTTTTGAAAATGACGATCGTCTCAACCTGCTTCACGCGTTCGCGCCCAATGGCGTCGATCACGCAGACCGAAGAGATGCACAATTGCCGCCGCCCGGAAATTGCGCACAACATCTCATGCTGCAATTCCACCGTATCGGCAGGGGGCAGGACACGGCGACCCAGCGCCACGGACGTATCGCCCGCGATCACGATTTCGCCCGGTGCCCGATCTACCGCACGCGCCTTTTCCACCGCAAGGCGGCGGGCATAGGCGCGTGGCAATTCGCCCTTTAACGGGGTTTCGTCGATGTCGGGGCTGGCGATCCTGTCGGGCACCACGCCCAGACGCGCCAAAAGATCCCGCCGCCGGGGCGAGGAAGAGGCCAGCACCAGCATAGGTTTGCCAGCCTGATCAGTCATGACCATGGCTTAGTACGAGCCGGGGCCACCGCGACCGGGCATAAAGCGATAGGTGATGCGACCCTTGGTCAGGTCGTAAGGGGTCAGCTCGACCAGCACCTCGTCGCCCACCAGAACGCGGATGCGGTTCTTGCGCATCTTGCCGGCGGTGTGACCGAGGATCTCGTGATCATTCTCCAGCCGCACGCGGAACATCGCGTTGGGCAGAAGTTCGACCACCTGGCCGCGCATTTCGAGCAGTTCTTCTTTCGCCATCCGTAAACTTCGGTTCTCTGATAAAAGGGGAGATTGGGGCGCGCCATAGACTCAGATGCAGGAAAAGGAAAGCCCAAGTCGCGCAACTCTTGGCCAACACCGGAAATAGATCGGCAAAAATGTAGCGGGAGTGCGACAATATGTTACCATGCCGCACTTGCGAATGGCCGGATCAAACGGCATCCGCATAGCCCTGTCAGCCTGCGGGATCATAATGGGCTGTCTCAGGGAGTATCCAGTTTTGCGCAAATTTGCCTTTGTCCCGGTGTCACTGGTGTGGGTGATGGCGTCCACAGGGTCGGTGATGGCCCAGACGTCATCTGTGGGCGCAGAGGCTGCGCCTTTGGCCGCCGTGGCCGACAGCCCCTCCGTGGACGCCGCCGCCAGCGAGGGCGCGTCCGACGACGCCGCGACAAGCAGCAGCGCCGGAACACCCAAAAACCGCGAGATCGTCGTCATCGCCGACCGCATCAAGGGGCAGGTCGAAGCGCCCCAGCCCCCGATTGCCGTGTTCGATGAAGAAGACATTGCCGCCTATGGCGCGACGACGGTGGACGATCTGATCACCGCGATCTCGCCGCAAACGGGTTCGGGCCGTGGGCGCGGGTCCGGCGGGCCGGTCATTCTGGTCAATGGACAGCGGATCACCAATTTCCGCGAAATGATGAATTACCCGCCGGAATCGATCCGCCGGGTCGAAGTTCTGCCCGAAGAAGTCGCGCTGCGATATGGTTACAGCGCGGATCAACGGGTGGTGAACATCATCCTCAAGGACCATTTCAAGGCCCGCACCGCCGAAATCGAAGACGCGATTTCCGACAGCATCGGCGCCAACACGGTCAAGGGCATGGCCTCGATCCTCAAGATCGACAAAGGCAAGCGCATGAACCTGACGGTCAAGGCGGACAAGACCAATCCCGTGACCGAGGCGCAGGCAAAGATCATGCAGGCCAGTGGTTCGACCCCCACTGTTGCGGGCGATCCGCAACCGGCCGACAACCGCACCGTTATTTCCAATACCAAGGATTATTCGATCAACGGCACCTATACCGTGCCGATTGGCAAGGACGGCATGGGCGGCAATATGACGTTCAACGCGCTGGCCTCGCGTGCGGATGTGACGGGGCTGGTCGGGTTGAACAGCTATTCGCCGTCGAGCGATGTCCTGCGCACCTTTGACGGGGCGCTGACACGGCGGACGTTGACCGATACGTTCTCGGCCGGGGCGGGGGTGAACAAGCGCCTGCTGGATTGGAACCTGTCGGCCACCGCCGATATCAGCCACGTCGACACCACCGTTACCACCGCCAACCGCGTCACGGACAGCGCCATACTGGCCGCTGCCCTTGCCGGCGGAACTTCGCCCGGCGGCGGCTTTACCACGGCCTTGAGCAAGACCGACACGGTCACGACGCTGGTGACGCTCAGCGGGCGTCCGGTTACGCTGCCTGCGGGCAAGATGGCCGTGACGGTCAAGGGTGGCTTTAACTACACCGCTCTGGCCGCCAGCAGCACCAGCGCGTTGAGCGCTTCGTCCAATCTGAAGCGCGGCGATGCGTCGCTGGGCGTCAATCTGGGCATCCCTCTGACCAGCCGCCGCGAACATGTGGGCGAGGCATTGGGCGATATCACGCTCAACCTGTCGGCATCGGCTGATCACCTGTCCGATTTCGGCAATCTGGTGGACATGAGCGCGGGCCTGACGTGGAACCTGACCGACAAGCTGGGTTTTCAGGCGAGCTATATGTATGATGAGGCTGCGCCTTCTTTGGCCAATCTTGGCTCTCCGATGGTCGCGACCTATAACGTATCGGTCTATGACTTTGTGAAAAGCCAGACCGTGCTGGCCACGGTTATCACCGGCGGCAATTCGGCGCTGTTCAAGGAACATCGCAACGATATCAAGCTGGGGCTGAATTGGACCCCGCCGATTTTGAAGGGCGCATCCAATCTGGTGGTTGAATATTTCAACAACCGTTCCTCCAATGTCACCAATGCTTTCCCGACCACCTTGACGACCGCGATCGAAGGCGCCTTTCCGGGGCGTGTGACGCGCGATGTGACGACGGGCCTGATCACTTCGATCGACCGGCGCGCCATCACGTTGGCCGAAACGCGCGATGAGCATGTGCGCTGGGGTTTCAACATCGGTGGCAATCTGGGCAAGGAAATCAAGACGCAGGGACGCGGACCTATGGGGTTCATGGGTGGCCCGCCCCCCGGTGGCGGCCCTGGTGGTGCAGGTGGTCCGCCCCCCGGTGGCGGGATGAGTGGCCCTCCGCCCGGTGGCGGTCCGGGTGGTCCCGGTGGCCCTCCCGGTGGTGGACGTGGCGGTCGCGGTGGCCGGTACGAAGGCCGTTGGAACCTCTCGTTTTATCACACGGTCAATTTCGTAAACCGGGTTCAGGTCGCGGCCAGCGGTCCTTTGCTTGACCTGCTGGGCGGCGATGCCTTGTCGGGCGGGGGCACGGCGCGCCATTCGCTCGAAGGTGAGGGCGGGTTCTTCTTCAAGGGCATCGGCCTGCGCATGAATGGCACGTGGACCGCGCCAACGCATGTCAACGGCAGCGGGGCGCCCGGTTCGACCGATCTGCGCTTTGGCGCGCTGTTCAAACTGAACACGCGGTTGTTCTTTGACCTTGGCCAGCAGAAGCGTCTGGTGCGCGATCATCCTTTCTTCAAGGACGCGCGTTTCAGCATCGGCGCCAAGAACATCTTTAACCAGCGCCAGCGTGTGACGGACAATGCAGGCAACACGCCGCTGTCCTATCAACCGCTGTATGTGGACCCGCAGGGCCGCGTTGTAGAAATCGAATTCCGCAAGATGTTCTGATGGGTTTTGAGAATTGGGCAAAAGCTGGGGGAGAGGCGGGGTCTGCCTCTCCCCTTTTTGCTTTGATGGTCCTATCTGGGCGGGATGGTTGATGATGCGAACAATCCCCCCGACCGCGCGGCCGACCGCTTTCACGAGGATAAGGCAACCAGTCTGATCCGTGGAACGGGCGAAAGGCCCGATCTGGACGCCGGCGTGGCGGCGATCCGCGAGGTGCTGGCCACTTTGCCGGTGCGGCCCGGCGTGTACCGGATGCAGGATGCGCGCGGCGATGTGCTGTATGTCGGCAAGGCGCGGGCTTTGCGCAATCGCGTGGCCAATTATACGCAGGTGGACCGCCTGCCTCTGCGCCTGCAACGCATGGTGTCGCAAACGCGCAGCATGACCATCGTCACCACCAACAGCGAGGCCGAGGCTCTCCTGCTGGAAGCGCAGTTGATCAAACGGTTTCGCCCGCCCTACAATGTGCTGCTGCGGGACGATAAGAGCTTTCCGTTTATTTTGTTGCGCACCGATCATGATTTTGCGCGGATCACCAAACATCGCGGGGCACGGCGGGCGCCGGGCAATTACTACGGCCCATTTGCCAGCGCCGGTTCGGTCAACACGACGATCAACGCGTTGCAGAAACTGTTTCTGCTGCGCTCCTGCACGGATTCCTTCTTTTCGCGGCGCGACCGGCCCTGCCTGCTCTATCAGATCAAGCGGTGCAGCGCCCCTTGTGTCGACCGGATCAGCAAGGAGGATTACGGCGAACTGGTGCGTCAGGCCAAGGACTTCCTTGGCGGCAAGAGCAATGCGGTTCAGCGCGAAATCGAGGCCCAGATGAGCGCGGCGGCCGAGGATCTCGATTTCGAACGCGCCGCCATGTTGCGCGACCGTCTGCGTGCGGCGACCTTTATCCAAGGATCACAGGCGCTCCATGCCGAGGGCCTTCCCAATGCCGACATCTTTGCCTGCGCGGAAAAGGCGGGGCAAATCGCCATTCAGGCCTTTTTTATCCGCGGCGGTCAGAATTGGGGCCACCGTGCCTTTTTCCCGGCCCGTACCGAAGGCATGGAAATGGGCGAGGTGCTGCAAAGCTTTATGGCGCAATTCTATGAAGAAGTGCCGCCGCCCCGCGTCATCCTGATCGATCGCGCTTTGCCCGAAACTGACCTACTGGCCGAGGCGTTGAAAGAGGCCGCAGGGGGCAAGGTGGAGATTTCCACGCCCCAACGCGGGGATCGCAAACGCCTGCTGGAACAGGCGCAGCGCAATGCCGTCGAGGCGCTGGACCGCCGCATGGCCGAAAGCGGCAGCAAGGCAAAAGTCTGGCGCGAGATGGCCGATTTCCTTGAACTGGACGAACCGGCGCGGATTGAGGTTTACGACAACAGCCATATTCAGGGCCAGCACGCCCTTGGCGCGATGATCTGTGCGGGGCCGGAGGGTTTCTTGAAAAACCAGTACCGCAAATGGAACATCCGCGAGGCCCAGACCAACGACGACTTTGCCATGATGCGCGAGGTGATGACCCGTCGCTTTGGCCGCGCGATGGAGGAAGACCCTGATCGCGACAAAGGCCAATGGCCCGATTGCGTTTTGATCGACGGGGGCAAGGGGCAGATGAGCGCGGTCAAGGCTGCGCTCGAAGAACTGGGCGTCGAGGATGTGCCGCTGATCGCCATTGCGAAGGGGCCGCACCATGGCCGCGACGGGCGCGAGGTGTTCCATTTCCCCGATGGGCGCGAGAAAATGCTGCCGGTCAATTCGCCGGTCCTGTTCCATCTGCAACGCATGCGCGATGAGGTGCACCGCTTCGTTATCGGCGCGCATCGTGAAAAGCGCAGCCGGGCGATTACGGCCAGTCCGCTGGATGAAATCCCCGGCATCGGTCCGGCCCGCAAACGCGCTCTGTTGCTGCATTTCGGCACGGCCAGTCGGGTTCGCGCCGCCTCGCTGGAGGATTTGGCGCGAACGCCCGGAGTGTCAGAGGCGGTGGCGCGGACGGTCTATGATTTCTATCATCCGGGGGGATAGGCGGGCGTTACAGGCCAAAGCTCCGCCCGTCCAATTCCCTCCGCGCCATCATGCCAAACAGGCTGCGGCGCAGTAGGCCGCCGATCTCGATCGACACCCGCCCGACGGGTCGCCTCTCGCGCCACAGGTGGGTGATCATCGGATGTGTGTCATCGGCGCAGCTGTCGACCCAGCCCAATCCGGGCGTCTGCAACATGGCCAGATTTTCCCGTTGCAGCAAAACGCCGGGGGAATAGGCGCTCAGGCTTTCATCATAGGCGGTCTTGAACATGAAGGCGCCGGGCTTGGTGATGAATGTGGCCAGCATGGCGATGGGCCGCCCATCCAGCGTCATGGACAGCCGTTCCAACCGCCCCCGCGCCGCCGCCCCGCGCAGGGCATCGCGCCATAATGCCTCGGTTTCGGGCAGACAGGCGAGGGCGGAACCTGCCTCCCCCTTCCACCCTGCGCGTTCCAGCGCGAGGAAATCCTCGCTCCATTGCGACAGATCATCCTCGTCCTCATGGCGGATGAATTCGACCTTGCCCAATTCACTCAATCGGTTGGCCTGACGCCTGTATTCTTTGCGCTTCTTGCCCGAAACGCTGGCTTCGAAATAGTCTTCGGGTGAAAGATCGCTTTGCAGCATCACATGGTTCTTACGCGACACAACGGCGGCATTGCGGGATTGTTCGGCCAAAACGTCGCGCAACGCATCGGCCACCGGCCCCGACAGCGGCAATTCGCCCAAATGCAGAAACAGACCAAGCCCGCCCTGCGCATCGGCCCATTCAAGCACCGCGCGCCAAAAAGCCCGCTCCAACCCGCGCGCCACCAAAGGCGCGCCAAGAAAGCCATTGGGATGTGACCAACTGGCCCAATGCGGGATGGGCCGCGTGTAATAACGGCTTTGCGCGACAATGGGCATGATCCCGGCCAGATCGCCGCCCATTTCAAAACGCAGGATTTTGACCTTGCCCTTGGGGTCCAATCCGCGCAGCGCCGGCAGGAGATACCAGCTTTCATAAAACGGATTGGGTTCGCTGGCCCACATGGCCAATGCGTCCCAGCCAAGCGTCGCCGCCATACCCTCCATTTCGCGCCAATCGAGCAATTGGACACGGCCCGACGGGATGGGCATGTCCGGGCGCGGCGCGGGGGCGAAAGGCTCAGGCGTCCGCACCGCCGGATCGACATATTCCGGAATGGTGCGCGCATGGGCGGGAACAGAAAATTGGGGCTGGCTGGCCAAAGTTACCTCTTGAGCGCGGCGGTCGGAATGCCACGCGGGTCAAAGGTTAAGGGCAAAGCCGCAAAGGAAGTATGAATAAGCAGGTGAAAATTCGCCCCCCTGTCATCGCGGCAGAGGGGCGAAGTGCATCACCCAACATGCCCCGCCAAGGCCGCCAGAAGCAGCAGCGCGACAATATTGGTGATCTTGATCATCGGATTGACCGCCGGGCCAGCGGTATCCTTGTACGGATCGCCCACCGTATCGCCGGTGACGGCGGCCTTGTGTGCGTCGGAACCCTTGCCGCCGTAATGGCCGTCTTCGATGTATTTCTTGGCATTGTCCCATGCCCCGCCGCCGCTGGTCATGGAGAGAGCAACGAACAGTCCCCCCACGATCACGCCCAGCAACAGCGCGCCAAGGGCCGCAAAGCCATTCTCCTGACCCGCGACCATCGTAATGATGAAATAGACCAATATCGGCGCCAGAACGGGCAACAGGCTGGGCACGATCATTTCCTTGATCGCCGCCTTGGTGACCAGATCGACCGTGCGGGCATAATCAGGCCGCGATGTGCCCGCCATGATGCCGGGGTTGTCGCGGAACTGTTCGCGCACATCAACCACGACATCGCCCGCCGCGCGCCCCACCGCCGTCATGCCCATCGCCCCAAACAGATAGGGCAGCAAGGCCCCCAGCAGCAGCCCGACAATGACATAGGGGTTTTCAAGGCTGAAATTGACGGTCAGCGCGGGGAAGAATTCACGCAAATCCGTCGTATAGGCCGCAAACAGCACCAGCGCGGCCAGCCCCGCCGAACCTATGGCATAACCCTTGGTCACCGCCTTGGTCGTATTGCCGACCGCGTCCAGAGCGTCGGTCCTTTCGCGCACGGATGCCTCCATATCGGCCATTTCGGCAATCCCGCCCGCATTGTCCGTCACCGGCCCATAGGCGTCGAGCGCCACCACCATGCCCGCCAGCGCCAGCATGGCCGTCGCCGCATAGGCGATGCCGATCAGCCCGGCCCATTGATGCGCCAGAATAATGCCCGCCACGATCACCAGCGTAGGCAGGGCGGTGGCTTCAAGGCTGATGGCAAGGCCTTGAATGACGTTAGTGCCGTGGCCGGTCACGGATGCCTTGGCGATGGATCTGACCGGGCGATAGGACGTGCCGGTGTAATATTCGGTGATCCAGATGATCAGGCCCGTGATAACCAGCCCCAGCAGCGAACAATGGAACAATGCGCCTCCCGTCAAACCGCTGGCGTCAATCGGCGTTCCGAAGTCCCCCACCGCGGTATGGATCGCCCAGCCAATCGCCGGGATCGAGAGCAAGGCGGTGACAAGGAACCCCTTGTACATTGCGCCCATGATATTGTTGCTGCCTCCCAATTTGACGAAATAGGTGCCGATGATCGAGGTGACGATGCAAACCCCGCCGATCAGCAGGGGCAGGCTCATCAAAGCCATCAGGTTGTCGGTGCCTTTGACCAGCAGCGCCGTCAGAACCATGGTTGCGCCCACCGTAACCACATAGGTTTCGAAAAGGTCAGCCGCCATCCCGGCACAGTCACCGACATTGTCGCCCACATTGTCGGCGATCACCGCAGGGTTGCGTGGGTCATCCTCGGGGATGCCCGCCTCGACCTTGCCGACCAGATCGGCGCCAACGTCGGCGGCCTTGGTGAAAATGCCGCCGCCAAGCCGTGCAAAAATCGACACCAGCGATGCGCCCAGAGCCAGCGCCGTAAGACCCGTCACCACCGTCCGGTCATTGGGCGCAAAACCCGCCGTCCCCGTCAAATACCAAAAGAACCCGGCAATCGCCAAAAGCGCCAGCCCCGCCACCAACATGCCCGTAATGGCCCCGGCGCGGAATGCCAGCGTCAGCCCCGCCTGAAGCCCCTGTTGAGCCGCTGCCGCCGTCCGTACGTTGGATCGTACCGATACATTCATGCCGATAAAACCGGCCGCCCCCGACAGAACCGCGCCCAGAACAAAGCCCGTCGCGGCAATCGTGCCAAGGCTGGCCGCGATGATGATCGCCGCAACGACGCCGACAATCGCAATCGTGGTATATTGCCGCTTGAGATAGGCTTGCGCCCCTTCCTGAATGGCGGCGGCAATTTCCTGCATCCGGGGCGAACCTGCGCTCGCGCCCAAAACTTGTCTGCTTGTGATGTAACCGTAAATTACGGCCAGGGCCCCCAGGCCCATGGCGATCAGCACCAGGTTCATAGCATTCCCCTCTGCTTCGGTCCTGCCGGAAAATCCGGCATTTCCCCCGGACCTGCCTTTGTTTGGTCAGACAGTGCCCATGGTCTTATAGGTATAGGACTATGAAAATTGGGTGCAAGAATGATTTGATACTGGCCGGGTGGATTGGCCCAACTTGCACTCTATTGGTGCTGATAGCCCCAATGGCCGGACGGGACTGCGCCATCGATCATGACGGGCGCATCGCCTTGCGGCACAACCACGCCAATCCGGTGCAGATGAACCGACAAAGCCAGATCGGCAGGCGCGGTCAGCAGCAATTGATAATCATCGCCCCAACGCATCGCCTCATCCCGGCGTTCGGGGGGGCAAGCGAGCGGGATTGCATTGGCGCAAAGGTCTATCGTTACCCCGCTGGCCCGTGCCATGCGCGATGCGTCGAGCAGCAATCCGTCCGAGACATCCATCATCGCCGTGACCAAAGGCGCCAGCGCCTGCCCTTCGGCAAGACGCGCCACCGGGCGGCGATAGGCAAGGCTTTCGGCTTCCGGGCGACCTGCGCGCAAAGCCTCCAGCCCGATCATGGCGCCGCCAATGGGGCCGGTCAGATACACCGCATCGCCAACCCTTGCGCCATCGCGTCCCGGCACCGGCGAACAAGTGGCGCGGCCAAGTGCGGTCAGGCCCAGAACCTGCGCCCCCGCGTGGCCCACCGTATCGCCGCCCAGCAAGGGCACGCCATATTCGGCAAGCGCCTGCGCCAGACCTTCGAGAAAGCGCGCCTCGTTGCCGTTCAGTTGATAGGAAAGCAGCACCCCGACTGGCGCGGCGCCTTTGGCCGCAAGGTCGGATATATTGGTGGCCACCAGTTTCCACGCCACATCGGCCGGATCCTGATCGGGCAGGAAATGGACCCCCGCCACCATCGTGTCATGGGTCAGGATCAGCGTTTCGCCGCCAAAGGGCAGGACGGCGCAATCATCCCGTAATCCGCGTGCGGCGGGATCGCTGGCCAGCGCGCGCAGCGCCTCGATAAAGGCCAGTTCTCCCGCCAAACGGATCAGCGTGCCGCGCGGGCAATGGCGTCCAGAACGCCGTTGACGAACTTGGCTTCGCGTTCGTCGAAAAAGGCGTGGGCGACATCGACATATTCGTTGATGACCGTCGGCCCGGCAACATCGTCACGGGCCAGCAATTCATAGGTGCCCGCGCGCAGGATCTGCACCATCGTCTTGTCCAGACGGTCCAGACGCCAGCCTTCGGCCAGCTTTTCCGAAATGCGCGCATCGATTTCTTCTCCGCGCGCCACGACGCCCTTGACCACATCGTCGAAATGGATGCGGTCGGCATCGGCAAACTGGATATCCTCGATTTCCGCGCCCAGACGGTGGCGGTGGAATTCATCCAGCAGCGTGGGCAGGGGGGTGCCCTCCATCGCATGCTGATACAGCGCCTGCACCGCGCCGAGACGGGCGACCGAGCGTGATTGGGACTTGGGAGCTTTGCTCATCAAAGAATTCCTTATATGGCCCGATTTATTGACCAAGCCGGATCGCAACAGAGCGACCATGGGCGGGCAGCCCTTCGGCATCGGCAAGGGCAACAGCGGCGGGGCCGATAGCAGCCAGAGCGGCTTCGTCAAGTTGCAGGAAGCTGGTCCGCTTCATAAAGTCCAGCACGGAAAGCCCGCTGGCAAAGCGCGCGCGGCGCCCGGTGGGCAGAACGTGATTGGGTCCGGCCACATAATCGCCAATCGCTTCAGGCGTATGGCGGCCAAGGAAGGCGCTGCCTGCGTGGCGGATATGGGCGAACATGGCGTTGGGATCGTCGATGGCGATTTCGATGTGTTCCGCCGCTAGACGGTTCGAAAGCGCGGGCGCTGCACCCATCAGATCGTCCACGACGATGACGATGCCGTATTCGTCCCATGACTGACGCGCGGTGGCCTGCGTGGCCAGAGCCTGCAATTCAACCTCGACCGCGCCGATAACCGCATCGGCAAATTCGGCGTCATCGGTGATCAGGATGGATTGCGCCACCGGGTCATGTTCGGCCTGAGACAGAAGGTCGGCGGCGATCCATCCCGGATTATTCTTGCCATCGGCCACCACCAGAATTTCCGACGGCCCGGCCACCATGTCGATGCCCACCACGCCGTAAAGCTGGCGCTTGGCCTCGGCCACATAGGCGTTGCCGGGGCCGACGATGACATCGACAGGCTTGATCCGATCCGTGCCATAGGCCAGCGCGCCGATCGCCTGCGCCCCGCCCACGCGCCAGATTTCATCGACGCCCGCCAAATGCGCGGCGGCCAGAACGAGGTTGTTGACCGATCCGCGCGGGGTGGGGGTGACGACGACCAGACGCTCAACTCCGGCAACTTTGGCCGGAATCGCGTTCATCAACAGGCTGGAGGGATAGGCTGCGCGGCCGCCGGGCACATACAGCCCCGCCGCATCGACCGGACGCCATACCGCGCCCAGACGCACGCCGGTCTCATCGACATAATCGCGATTTTCCGGCTTTTGCGCCGCGTGATAGGCTGCAATCCGCTTGGCCGCCGTTTCCAACGCATCGCGCAGCGTCGGGTCCAGCGCATCAAAGGCCGCCTTGCAATCCCGCGCGCTGATGCACCAGTCATCGGGCGTGTCCAGCGTGTGGCTGTCAAACTTTGCGGTATATTCGGCCAGAGCCACATCGCCGCGCGCGCGCACATCGGCCAGAACCGAGAGCACCACCTGCGTTACGCCCGCATCGCTTTCGCGCCGGTCGCCGACGATCTTTTCAAACGCCTCGGCAAAGCCGGGGTCTTTGGAATAAAGCTTGATCATGCCTCAACCTGCTGCGCCGCCATGGCGCGGAATTGTTCGACCAACTCGCCCACGCGCGGATCGGTTTTCAGCGCGGCGCGGTTGACGATCAAACGGGCCGAAATCTGCATGATCGTTTCCGTCTCGCGCAGACCGTTTTCTTTCAGCGTCCGCCCCGTCGACACCAGATCGACGATCCGCCCCGACAGACCCAGCATCGGCGCCAGTTCCATCGCGCCATTCAGCTTGACCACTTCGGCCTGAATGCCCTTGGCCTCATAATGCTTGCGCGTCAGATGTGGATATTTGCTGGCCACGCGAAGGTGGCTGGCCGTGGCGGTGTCGTCGGCGTCAACCGGTTCGGCGACCGACAGACGGCAATGGCCGATGTTCAGATCCACCGGCGCATACAGGTCGGGATAGGCGAATTCTTCGACCACATCCGATCCCACGATCCCGGCCTGCGCCGCGCCATGCGCCACGAAAGTCGCCACGTCAAAAGCGCGCACACGGATCAGGCGCATGTCCGATCCTTCGACCGCAAAAGACAGCGCGCGCGACTTCTTGTCATGGAACTCCGCTTCGGGCACGACACCAGCGCGCGCCATCAACGGCAGAGCTTCATCGAGGATGCGCCCCTTGGGGATCGCAAAGGTGAGCGGTTTGGACGAGAAAGACATGCGCGCCGCATTAGTTTGCATTGAAGCCCAGAGCAACCGCCATGACAACAGAGAATCCGATCATGGAAATCGTCCATGTGCGTGAGACTTTGAAAGGACTGGCGCGCCATTGCGATCAGAACGGCGCGCGGCCTTGGCGCATGGGTTAACGGGTATCGTCAAGCCTTGGCCAATACCCGCTCCAGCATTTCGGTCAGGTCATAGGGATAGATCGTTTCGGGCCAACCGGCGATCTCACCATGCGCAAACCAGCGATATTCGCGCATCACGGCCTGTTCGGTTTCGGTATGGCCAGCCGTGTCGATGACCGGATTGTCCATGCGGAGGAGGTAATAGCGGTCGTCCCCCGTCACAGGTTCACCGGCCAGCGTCACGAAATCGCTGATTACGCGGGCGACTTCGGGGCCGCAATCGGCGCGAATGCCGGTTTCTTCCCATAATTCACGCGTGGCGGCTTCGTCATAGGTTTCGCCCTCCTCGGCCTCGCCCCCCGGCGCGCACCAGAAGGGGGCGCGGTCGTCGGGGGTAAAGCGGAACAGCAGCAATTCACCCGCGCCATTGAGCAGCAATATGCGCGAGGCGCGGCGGATGCGGCGGGTGGTCATGCGCCCTCGCCGGGGGCCGAAGCCTTGATGGCCAAGGCGTGGACCCGCTGGCCCGGAATGTCGCCCAGCGCCTGATTGACCAGACGTTGGCGCATCACGCGGTTCACCCCGGCAAAGGCGGCGCTCTGAATGACAACGGTAAAATGCGATTCGCCCGATTTGTCGTCGCCCATATGACCGGCGTGATGATGCGAATCATTGATCACCTCCAACCGTTCGGGAGCAAAAGCGGCCGTAAGACGTTGTGTGATTTCCTGGGCGAGCGGGCCGGACATAAGGTTTCCTCAAAAGCTTGGTCTTTTCTCCTAGCCCATATTTCGCCAAGGGAGAAAGATGGTTCAGGATCGATTTCACGGCAGGGTAAAAGGTTCCCATCGGGCATGCGAATGGCCCGGATGCAACGAAGCAGGCGAATTCCGCGCACCGGGCGCAAAGGCTTCCGGCTTTGACGGGCCGGGCAATTTCCGGTGGTTTTGCCTTGAACATATCCGCGCCTTCAACGCCGGATATGACTATTTCGAAGGGATGAGCCCGGAGGAAATCTGGGCCGCGCAATCGCCCATCCACGGCTGGGAACAGGAAGCCCGCGCCTTTCGCCCGACGGCGGGTATCGATTCGGCCCCGCGCTGGGCCGATTTTTCCGATCCGTTGGACGCGATCAGCCAACGTGCGCGCCGCGCCAAGGAGGCGATGCGCCCGATGGCATGGCCCGACGGGCGCATGGTCAGCCTTGATGAAAAGCGCGCCCTCGACACGATGGGGCTTGGCGTCGATGCCAGTCGGCGGGAATTGCGGGTGCGCTATTCCGATCTTCTCCACCGTTATCACCCGGACCGCAACGGTGGCGACCGGCGGCACGAATCCAAGCTGCAACAGGTGGTCGAGGCCTATCAGATGCTGCGCAAATTGCCCGGCATGGCCTGACGCATTTACGCCTGCGCCAAAGCGGCCAGTTGGTCGGCGCAGGCGCCCCATCCTTGGGTAAAGCCCATGGCTTCGTGCTGATCCTTGGCCTCGGCGGTCCAATGGCGGGCGCTGGCGGTATAGCGGGTGCCATCGCCTTCGGGCGCCACTTCCCAAATGCCGATCATGAACGGTCCGGCCGGTTCCAGATCGCCATTGACCGCATCGGTCGTGACAAACCGCCGCCCTTCGTCCCATGCCAGATAGATACCGCGCAAGGGCACTTCCTCGCCATTGGGGCCGAACATGGTCATTTCGCACGCGCCGCCGGGGCGGCGGTCCTGAAGCGTCACTTCGGCCCGCCATGGGGCGGGGCACCACCATTCATTTTGGCGATTGACCAGAACGTCCCAGACCTTTTCCGGCGGGGCGGCGATAAAGCGGGTGATGGATAATTCGTGCATCATGCGTTTCCGCGTCTTGCGGCTTCAATGGCGGCGATGTCCACCTTCACCATGGTCTGCATCGCGGCAAAGACCCGTGCTCGCGCCGCCGGATCGGGATCGCCCATGCCTTCGATCAATGCGCGCGGCGTGATTTGCCAACGGATGCCCCAACGGTCGACGCACCATCCGCAGCCATCGTGCGTCCGCCATTGCTGATCAGCGCGTCCCAATAACGGTCGGTTTCCTCCTGCGTTTCGGTGCAGACCTGCATTGAAAACGCATCGGTGTGCTGCGTATGCCCGCCGCCGTTCAGGCCGATGCAGGCAAAGCCCAGCAGCGTGAATTCCACCACCAGCGCATCGCCCGCCTTGCCCCCCGGATAATCGCCGGGCGAGCGCATGACATGACCCACCGCCGTATCGGGAAAGAGCGAGGCATAGAATTGCGCCGCAGCCTCTGCGCCGCCATGCACGGCCTTGTTATACCACAGGCAAAGCGTGCCTTTGCTTTTGCCCCAGTCGCTCATGCCTTGGCTTCTTGCGCTGCGGCAATCATGGCGTGGTCGATGGCCTTGGCCTCGGCATATTTCGGCCTTTCGGCCAAACGCGCGCCATAGGCCAGAAATTCGGGCAATTCGGGCAATGTCTTGAACATCGTGCCCCACAGGACATGGCTGCCCACATAGACGTCGGCCATGGTAAATCGCGCCCCGCACACGAAATCATTGTCCCGGCAATGCGCGGCCAGCGTTTCGACCACCAGATCATAGCAGCCGTAACCGACGCTAACCTTCTGACGCTCATTGGGTTCAAACCCCATGGATTTGGCCGTGATCGCCTGTTCCAACGGCCCTGCGGCAAAGAACAGCCAGCGGTAATAGGCCGCCCGTTCCTGCGCCGTGGGGGCCAGCGTGCCATCCGCCTCGGTTTCGGCCAGATAGGCGCAGATGGCCGAGGTTTCGGCGATGGGATATTCACCCTGCGCCGTGTCATGCACCAATGTCGGCAATTTGCCCAATCCATTGGCCGCCAGCAACGCCTCCGGCTTGGGCTTTCCATATTCCACGATCACCTGTTCGTAATCGGCGCCAACCTCATGCAGCGCCCAACGAGCGATTTGGCCGCGCGACATCGGATTGGTGAAAAACGTATAGCTGGCCATCGTGCATCCTCATTGGAACATTTGCGGAACGATGTCGCAAATATCGCCCTTATCAAGCCAATTTCTGGCCCACGATGGCAAAGGGGGCCCCTTGCGGATCTATCGCATTGATAATCCTGTCGCCGCCCGGAACTTCACTGGGGCCGTGCAGCACAGTGCCGCCCGCCGCAACCACGGCGGCATGGGCCGCGTCGAAATCGGCGGCGCGGATATAGTGGTTCCACCCGCCCACCGGCACATGCGGCGGTTTTGGCATCATCGCGCCGATCACCACATCCTTGTGCGACAGGAACTGATAGGTGCCGAATTCGCCCATATCCATCGATCCGGCGGGCGCCCAGCCGAAGATTTCGGTATAAAAGCCAAGCGCTTCATCGAAATTGCCGGTGTAAAGCTCGTTCCAACCGACGCTTTGCGCATCACGCGGGGAAAAGGCGACCGAGGGGGCGCTGTCGGGGGCGGGGGTGGGGCGCATCAGATAGAAGCAAGCACCCCAAGGGTCCATGACCATGGCAAAGCTGCCCTCGGCAATGTCCATGCGGGGCATCAGGGCGCGCCCGCCGCGTTCGATCACCTGTGCCAGTGTCGCGTCCAGATCATCAACGGCGATATAGCCCACCCACATCGGGTGCGCGCCCTGTGCCAGGCTGTCGTCGGAAAGTGGCAGAATTCCGGCTACTTGCCGTCCATCCGACCTTGCGATATGACCATAAAACAGAGGTGCTTCGGCGCCCGGTGTGATGGTCCAGCCAATCGCCTTTTCATAGAAGCTTTTGGCCCCCGCGGCGTCCTTGGTCATCAATTCGTACCAGATCCATTGGCCCAAGAGCGGTTCCATGCATCTTCTCCCCAAAACAGATGCGATTCGTATCGACAGAGCGTGGCACTCTGGTTACAAAATACAACTATGAAGTTGGGAAAAGTAACCGAACCCAAAATGACCGACGGCCATGGCCGTTGGTATGGCGACGCATGCGGCGCGGCGCTGGGTATGGAACTGTTGGGTGAACGCTGGGCGGGGCTGGTTTTACGCGAACTTATGCTGGGCGCGCGGCGGTTTACCGATCTGCGCTTTGCTCTTCCGGGGATCAGCGCGAGGGTGCTGACCGAGAGGCTGACGGGGTTTGAGGCATCGGGGCTGGTTCGTAAAGAAGGCGACCGACTTTACGGTTTGACGGCATGGGGCCGTGCGGTGGAACCGATCCTGATCGGCATGTGCCGATGGGCGTTAATGTCGCCGGATCGCGATATGTCGCTGGCGCTCTCGCCGGTGTCGCTGATGTTGTCGTTAAAGGCGCTGATCGTGCCGGAAAAAGCCGGGGCGATGGATATGCGCGGCACGATCACCATCGGGCGCGAAAGCTTTACGGTGCAATTGCAGGGCGGCGCTTTGTCTATTGAGCGCGGGAACGGGCAGGGCGACTTCACGCTGACCGTTCCCAACACCGCCCCACTCAAAAGCTTTATCTATGGCAAGGCGCCGCTGGCCACATTGCCGGAAGTGGCGCTGACGGGCGATGCCTATACGGCCATGATGTTCGCCCGTTGCTTTGCCTTGCCACCACAGGTTACCTCTGGTCAGGCTGAGACGAGCGCCGCTTCCTGAACAGCCACCTTTTGCCACGCCGGTCGAGCGGTAACGCGGTCATACCATGCGGTGATAAGGGGAAAACGTTCCCGGTCCGGTGAGGCGTCGATGTACTCGATGGTCCGCAACAGGCTGGCCACCGAAATATCGCCGAGTGAAAATTCGCCTGCAAGCCAGCCTTGCTGCGGCGTCACGCTTTCCAGATAGGCCAACACGTCGTTGAATTTTGCGATAGCCGCCAGCGCAGATTCTTCATCGCCCGAAACCCCCCGCAACCGGGGCAGGACAAAACGGTTGAAGATCGCCGGGCCAATCGCGGGCACCATGATCGTGTCGGCCAATTCCTCGAACCAGACGGCGCGGCCCCTTGCGCGGGCGTCGACCGGATAGATCGGCGGGTTGGGGACCAGAGCGTCGAAATAGGTACAGATCGCGGTGGAATCACTGAGATGATAATCGCCGTCGCAAATCGCGGGGATTTTGCGAAAGGGGCTGGCTTTCAGGAAATCCTCGCATGGATCGGCAAAGCTGAAGGCGGGAGTGTCCAGTTCGATCCCTTTTTCCGCGGCCACGACCGCAACCTTGCGCACGAAGGGCGAAAACAGGGCACCATAAAGTTCCATGATAATTCCTTTCCCCAAGCGATTCTGTTTTCAGAACCCAGTAAACATATTGCAGCCGCGAGAAGCAGCGGCTAGCAGTTTCCCGCGATGACCGAGATTCAGAACATTCAGCCCGACAGCCGCTCGACCACGATCCTGAGCGCCCCCGACATCACCGTTGATGTGCGCGAGGTGTTCGGCATTGATATCGATATGAAAGTCCCCGCCTTTTCGGTGGCGGACGAACGCGTGCCCGACCGCGACGACACCTATGTGTTCGACCCGGACACCACGCTGGCGATTTTGGCGGGATTTGCCTTTAACCGCCGCGTGATGGTTCAGGGATATCACGGCACGGGCAAATCGACCCATATCGAACAGGTGGCCGCGCGTCTGAACTGGCCCTGTATCCGCATTAACCTTGACGCGCATATCAGCCGTATCGACCTGATCGGGCGTGATGCCATTGTCTTGAAGGATGGCAAGCAGGTTACCGAATTCCGCGAAGGCCTGCTGCCTTGGGCTTTGCAAACGCCGACCGCGCTGGTGTTCGACGAATATGACGCGGGCCGCCCGGACGTGATGTTCGTGATCCAGCGCGTGCTGGAAACCGAGGGCAAGCTGACCCTGCTGGACCAGAACCGCGTGATCCGCCCGTCCAAGTGGTTCCGCCTGTTTGCCACCGCCAACACGGTGGGCCTTGGCGATACGTCGGGCCTGTATCACGGCACGCAGGCGATCAATCAGGGCCAGATGGACCGCTGGAACATGGTCGTTGCGCTGAACTATCTGCCCCACGCGACTGAAACGGGCATCGTCCACAAGAAGGTGCCCGGCCTGCCCGAAAAGACGATCGCCGACATGGTGCGCGTGGCCGACCTGACCCGCGCTGGGTTTATCAACGGCGATATTTCGACCGTGATGTCGCCGCGCGCCGTCATCACATGGGCGCAGAACACCGAAATCTTCAAGGACGCCGGTTTCGCTTTCCGCCTCTCGTTCCTCAACAAGTGTGATGAAACAGAGCGCGTGCTGGTGGCCGAATATTACCAGCGCGTGTTTGGCACCGATCTGCCCGAAAGCGTGGTGGCGCGGGCTTGATGCCTGTTGCTGCATTGGCCTTCTTTCTGGCCTTTGGAGGTCAGGAAGAAGGTCCGCAGCGTTGGTGCGCGTATCGTACCTCGGCCCAAATGCAAAATGCTGCCCGAACCGGCGAGACAGCCGGGGAATGGGCGGAAATGCAGTGGCAGGGCGGGGCGTTGAGGGCTTGAGATTTGCCTCCGGCGGGCAAAGGGACTTGGCCCCTTTGAAATCCCATTTTGGGGTTGCGCTTTGGTCCCGTGGTAGTGTGATGATTTTTAAAGCCTGCGGCGCGGATAATGGGCGCCGAAGGCTTTAATTTTGGAACGTTGCGCCTTAAACCCAAGGTCTAATCGGCGCGCAGCGAAGACAGTAATGGGAGCGCGAGGGACGCGTCCCTCGCATTAATCCCTTCCTACTCCCCCGGATAAACCGCCCGGTTGAAAAACAACCCATCAGGCGGCGCATTCACCGGCAATGCCTGCCTATTACGCGCGGCCAGCGCTTCGCCCACCCGTTCCACCGGCCATTGCCCAAGGCCGACAAAAGACAGCGCCCCCACCATCGAGCGGACCTGATGGTGCAGATAGGAACGCGCGGCGGTTTCGATGATCACCTGCTCGCCTTCTCGCCGCACCGAAAGGCTGTCGAGGGTTTTGAGCGCCGAGGCCGACTGGCAATGGACCGATCGGAAAGTGGTGAAATCATGGTGTCCCACCAGCAATTGCGCCGCCTCATGCATGGCTTCGGCATCCAGAGGTTTGCCGATCAGCCACGCATGGTTCCGCCCAAAAGTCAGCGGTGCGCGGCGGTTGACTATGCGATAGATATAGCTGCGCCCGATGCAGGAAAATCGTGCGTGCCAATCGTCGGCCACCACTTGGCAATCCAGCACCGCGATGGGGTTGGGGCGCAGATGATAATTCATTGCCTCCATCAGGCGAAACGGGGCGATGTCCTTTTGGATATCGGCATGGGCGCGCATGAACAGCGCATGGACCCCCGCATCGGTTCGCCCGGCGGCATACATCAGCGCTTCTTCGCCGGTGACGCGCTGGATCGCTTCTTCGACGGCTTGCTGGACCGAAGGGCCGTGGGTCTGGCGTTGCAGGCCCATGAAGGGCGTACCGTCAAATTCCAGCGTAAAGGCAAAGCGCGTCATGCCAGCACGGTCCCTGCGGCAATCGGTCGACCGCGAAGCAGATCGCCTACGGGCATGGCGGGCTTTCCGGCGCGCTGAATGGAGGTGACGCGGATTGCGCTGCTGCCGCAGGCGATGGTTAGGGCATCGTCCAGTGTCACGCCGGGCTGGCCAGCGCCATCGGACAATTCGGCTGACAACACCTTATACCGCTCACCCTCCAGCTCAAAAAAAGCACCCGGCGCGGGCATGAAGGCGCGGATCTGGCGCAGGACTTGCGCGGCATCAGCGCTGAAATCCAGCCGCGCTTCGGCTTTGTCGATTTTGTGGGCATAGGTGATGCCATCGTCGCTCTGGGCCTTCGCTGGATAGGCGTCGAGATCGGCAAGAACCTGAACGATCAGACTCGCCCCCATTTCGGCCAATTCCAGTGTCAATTCGCCGGTGGTCTTGTCCGCAATCGGCGTACGCCCTTCAAGGCGAACCGGGCCGGTGTCCAGTCCCGCCTCCATCTGCATGATGCCGACGCCTGTTTCCGCGTCTCCGGCCAGAATGGCGCGCTGTACCGGCGCCGCGCCGCGCCACCGGGGCAGGAGCGAGCCATGCAGGTTAATGCAACCATGGCGCGGCGCGGCCAGAACCGCACGCGGCAGGATCAGGCCATAGGCGGCCACAACCGCGACATCGGCGTTCAAGGCGGCGAAATCGGCCTGTTCCTGCGCACCCTTCAACGACACCGGATGACGGACCTCAATGCCCAATTCCTGCGCCCGCTTATGCACAGGGCTGGGCGTCAATTCGCGGCCACGGCGGCCACCGGGGCGCGGCGGCTGAGTATAGGCGGCCACCACGTCATGGCCCGCGGCCACCAAAGCATCCAGCGCCGGAACGGCGAATTCGGGCGTGCCCATATAGATGATGCGCATAAGTCACTTTCCGGCTCTTTGCCTTTGCTCCGCGCCGCCCTATCTGGACCGGCATGGCATCGCAAGAGATCGAACAACTGGCGCAGGTATTGGCGCGTATTCCGGGGCTGGGCCCGCGCAGCGCGCGGCGGGCGGTGCTGTGGTTGATCAAACGCCGGGATACGGCGCTGGGCCAATTGCGTGATGCGTTGGAGGTGTTGCAGGACCGGCTGGTCGAATGCACCACCTGCG
This sequence comes from Novosphingobium sp. 550D, assembly GCF_057401885.1. Classification (NCBI taxonomy): domain Bacteria; kingdom Pseudomonadati; phylum Pseudomonadota; class Alphaproteobacteria; order Sphingomonadales; family Sphingomonadaceae; genus Novosphingobium; species Novosphingobium sp. 550D. The sequence continues at coordinate 2,576,147 of NZ_CM171613.1, forward strand.
GCAATGTCGATACGACCAACCCTTGCGCCATTTGCGCCGATCCGCGCCGGGATGCGCGCTCGATCTGCGTGGTGGAGGATGTGGCCGATCTGTGGGCGCTGGACCGGGCGCGGCTGTTTACCGGGCGCTATCATGTGTTGGGCGGGCGTTTGTCGGCGCTGGATGGCGTGCGTCCAGAGGATCTGTCGATCGCGCCCCTGATTGACCGCGTGGCGGCGGGCGGTGTGGACGAGGTCGTTCTGGCCATGAATGCCACGCTGGAGGGGCAGACAACCGCGCATTACATCGCCGAAAGGCTGGAGGGTATGCCGGTCCGCGTTACCCAATTGGCGCATGGCTTGCCGGTCGGGGGTGAACTGGATTACCTTGACGAAGGCACTTTGGCGCAGGCCTTGCGGGCAAGGCGTCCGGTTTAGTCCCGGTCGATGACAGAAATCGGACGGACCGCCTTGCGCCGGGGGCGGGGTGAGACTATCTGCGGCCTATGGCTATTCGACCGATCCTGGAAGCGCCCGATGCGCGCCTGAAGCAGATTTCTGCCCCTGTCACCGTGTTTGATGATGAGCTCAAGACGCTTGTCGCGGACATGTTTGAAACGATGTATGACGCGCCGGGCATTGGCCTTGCCGCCATTCAGGTGGGCGTGCCGCTGCGCGTGGTGGTGGTCGATCTTCAGCCTGAAGACCCCGATGCCGAACCCGAAGTCTGCACATCGCACGGCGGGCATGAACATACGCATCAGCCGGTGAAGCGTGAACCGCATGTGTTCATCAACCCGGAAATCCTTGATCCGTCGGAAGATTTTTCGGTCTATCAGGAAGGCTGCCTGTCGGTCCCCGACATTTACGCCGAGGTGGAACGCCCCGCGACCTGCCGCCTGCGCTGGCAGGATCTGGACGGGACCGTGCATGAGGAAGCGATGGAGGGCCTGATGGCCACCTGCATCCAGCACGAGATCGACCATCTCGAAGGCATCCTGTTTATCGACCATCTTTCGCGTCTGAAGCGCAACATGGCGCTCAAGAAGCTAGAAAAGGCGCGCAAGCTGGCTTGATTTTCCACAGTTGGAAAATGAGAGGTGGGTTGTGTTGCCCCTCTGTTCTGTTAGAATCTCGGGGCTGTCCAGTTGGCACTGGTGGCGCATGGTATAGTGCCATGCTCTTTGCTTACCCCCGATCTGAGCATATTTTTTCGTTGATCTTGCTGCCCTCGATAAATGCAACGCTGCCGAGCATAGCGAAGGATTCGACACAATAGCCAAGCGACGGTGAGCTGAGAAAGCGCCAGACACATGAAAGGATAGGCATGAAATATGGCCTCTATTCCATGTGTCTTCAAAATGACGGTTGGCATTGGTTGCTTATCGCGACCTGTGGCATTGTTGTTGCTTGTTCTCAGGATGGATTTGCCACCGAGGAACTCGCTTTGAGGGATCTGTATAGGTTCCTCTAGCATGAAGACACAGGCTCCGTAGGCTAGACGCCTGCGGAGTTTGTGACGGGAGAGTGAACCGTGGAATCTGCCGTTTTTGTGTTTGTCGCCTTGCTTGCGGGGCTGGGGTTGGGCTGGTTTTTTGGCCGCCGCCCTTTGGCCGATTTGCAGGTAAGGGTTTCCGAGCGCGAAAAAGCGTTTGCGGAACTGGATGAACGGTTCCGCCGTGCGATTACCGACCTTGCCGCGGCCAGTGAACGGGCTGCGCGGGCGGATACCTTGGCGCATGATCTGGACCGCGCGCGGGCCGATATGCTTCGGGCGCAGGGCGATCTGGCAACTTTGCGCGCGCAGGCAGAGCATTTTGAAGAGCAGAAGCGCCTTCTGCTCGAATCGCAGGATCAGTTGCGGCGGGAATTTGAGGTTGCCGGTGCGCGCGTTCTGGAAAAGGCGCAGGAAGCTTTCCTGTCTCGTGCCGAGGCGCGATTTACCCAGAGCGAGGAAAAACAAGCGGAGCGGATCAGTACCGTTCTGGCCCCGGTCGGCGCCCGGTTGAAGGCCTATGAGGAACAGGTTGCGGCTTTGGAACAGGGCCGCGTCGATGCCTTTGGCCAGTTAACCGGCCTGATCCAGTCGATCCGCGATGGTCAGGAAAAGGTGCGCGAAGAAGCTGCGCGTCTTGGCAATGCGCTGACCAATGCTCCCAAGGCGCGTGGGCGCTGGGGTGAACAGGCGCTGCGTAACGTATTGGAACAATGCGGTCTTTCCGAACATACCGATTTCGTCACCGAACATTCGATCGACACCGAGGAAGGGCGGTTGCGTCCCGACGCTATCGTTTCGATACCGGGGCAAAAGAAACTGGTGATCGACGCCAAGGTCTCGCTCAACGCCTATCAGGAGGCGTTTGAGGCCAGTGATGACGTGGCGCGCGACATTGCTCTGGCCCGCCATGTGGCCAGCATGCGGGGCCATGTGCAAACGCTGGCGACCAAGTCCTATCAGAGCCAGTTTGCCGAAGCGCCCGATTATGTCGTGATGTTTGTGCCGGGCGAACACTTTGTGGCCGCCGCGATGGAGAAAGATCCTGAGCTTTGGGATTTCGCGTTCCGTAACAAGGTCCTGCTGGCGACACCTACGAATTTAGTTGCGATTGCACGCACGGTGGCAATGGTGTGGAAACAGGATATGCTGGCGCAGGAAGCCCGCGAGATCGGCCGTCTTGGCGGCGAATTGTATGATCGACTGGCGGTTGCGGGCGATCACCTAAAGCGCGTTGGCGGCGGATTGACCAGTGCCGTGGACAATTACAACAAGTTCGTCGGTAGCTTTGAACGCAATGTGATGGCCAGTGGCCGCCGCCTGCGCGACAAGGGGATCGAAATCGGCAAGCGCGAGATCGAAGATGTCGTGTTGGTCGAAAGTCAGCCGCGCCATGGCGATGTGGTCGAACCTTCGGCGCTGCCTTGGCCAGACGGTGAATGATCGGATGACAAGGTGGGGGCCAGCGCTGGGGTTTGTATTGACGTTGATCCCGGTGTCGGCTTTTGCCGGGCTTCCCTCTGCGGTTCATGTCGATGGCCGATTGGCACCGCGCGATGAATGCGCCTCGATTCCCGGCTTCATTATTTTTCGCAGTGAGATTGTACGATCGGTTCGTGATCGTGATATCAAAGGCTTAATCCGCTTTGTTGATCCCGATGTTAAACTCGATTTTGGAGGAGGCAGCGGTAACGCTGAACTGGCGCGTCGGTTAAGGTCGCGTGATGGCGCCGGTCTATGGCGGGCGCTCGATCAAGTCCTGAAACTTGGGTGCAGGCGACACCGGGGCGTTGCGACGATGCCTTGGTATTTCTCCAAAAGCTTTGCGCTTGATGACCCGGCGGCGGGACAATTGATCATGGGGCGGGACGTGCCGCTCTATGCCGGGCCGTCGGGCGCGCAGGAAATGGCCCGGATCGATTGGGCGATGAGCGAATTGGTTGGCCCGTGGGAACCGCGTCGTCAGCGTCAGAAAGTGTCGGTTCTCGGCCATGGCAAGCTTCAGGGCTATGTCGCCACCAAAAGCCTGCGTTCCGTCACCGATTATCGCATCATGGCCGAACGTATAAAGGGCCGCTGGGTCATCACGGCCTTTGTTTCTGGCGATTAGGCGTCAAGCGTCGCAAGGACTTCATAGGCCAGAACGGCGCCCGCGACGGCGGCGTTGAGCGAGTCGGCGCGGCCCTTCATCGGCATCGTCACGCGCAGGTCACAGGCCATTTCATATTCTTCTGGCAACCCGCGCGATTCGTTGCCCACCATGATGAAACACGGCCCCGCATAGGGCGCGCCGCGATAGGGCACCGCTTCGCGCAGGCTGGCCGCCACCAATTGGCCTTCACCGCCGCGCAGCCAGGGGAGAAACTCTTCCCAACGCGCCACGGCCAGTTTTTCGGTAAAGATGGCGCCCATGCTGGCGCGGACGGCCTCGACGCTGAACGGATCGACGCAATCGTCGAGGAGAATCAATCCACCGGCACCCACCGCATCGGCGGTACGCAGCATCGTGCCCAGATTGCCCGGATCGCGCATCGCCTGCGCCACTAGCCAGATTGGCGCGCTATGGCGGTCAATGATGTTCAGCGAGGTATCGAATTCGCGGAACACGCCGCAGACCGCCTGCGGGTTATCCTTGCCGGTGATCTTGGAAAGAATGTCCTCGCTGGTTTCGATCACATCGCCGCCCGCATCCAGCACGGCCAGTTCAAGCGCATCAAGCAGCGGGTGCGGATCACGCCCTTCTGCCATAACCAAAGTTTCCGGCAAGCGCCCGCTTTCCCGCGCATCGGTCAGCAGGCGCAAACCTTCGGCCAGAAAACGGCCCTCACGCTTGCGCAACTTTTTTTCCCGCAGCGAACGCAGGAATTTGACCGTGGGATTGGAAAAGCCGGTGATGTTGCGGCGCATGTCAGAGGCAAGCCTTGTGGGGAAACAGGAAAACTGCCGGGCCTATAACCACCCGGCGCCGTCCTGTCGAACCCATTGGGTCTAGTCTTCGCCAAATCCGTCTTTGACCAGACCAGACAGTTTGGCCAGCGCCAGATCAGCGCCGTCACCGGCCACCACGATGTCGACATTGTCGCCACGCGCCGCGCCCAGCATCATCAGGCCGAGGATCGAACCACCCGCAGCCTCCGTCCCGTCCTTGACGACCTTGACGTTCAAGCCGCCCGGCAACATCGCCACCATATTGACAAATTTCGCGCTTGCGCGGGCGTGCAGGCCCTTTGCATTCACGATTTCAACGGTTTCCCGTGCTTCACCCATGCTTCCCTCTCACCTGTTTTCAGGCTTCCTGGCCCAGAAATTCGGACGCTATTGTTATGTAATTGCGCCCGGCGTCGCGCGCCGCGCTGATGGCCACCTGAACGCTCGCGCCCTTGCGCGCGCCGGCCAGACGGATCAGCATCGGCAGATTGATCCCGGCAATCACCTCGACCCGGCCCGCTTCCATCAGCGAAATGGCCAGATTTGACGGTGTTCCGCCGAACAGGTCGGTAAGGATGATCGCGCCTTCTCCGCTGTCGACATTCTTGATCGCCTCGGCAATTTCCTTGCGGCGGCGTTCGACATCGTCATTGGGGCCGATACAGACGGTTGCCACGGCCTCTTGGCGGCCAACCACATGCTCCATCGCACGAACAAATTCCTCGGCCAGATGGCCGTGGGTTACCAGAACAAGGCCAATCATGCCCAATTCTCAAACATCATTCGTGGAAACTTGACGGTAAAGGCGCAGGGCATGTGGGGAGCAAGACCTTTCGCAGGCAAACAAGCGTTGGGTTTCATCGCGCCGCTACTCCTTCAACCAGGTCGGCCGCGCGTGAACCCAGATTACGGTGAATCATTGTGGGCGAAAATCCCGATGCGCGCAAGGCTGCGCCGATTTGTTCGGCCATGAAAACCGATCTGTGTCTCCCGCCGGTACAACCAAACGCCACATGGACATAGGCTTTGCCCTGATGTTGAAAGCGGGGCAGCAACAGCAACAGCATGTCGCGGATCCGGGTAAATGCCTCGTCAAAGGCGGGGTCCTTGCGGATAAAATCGCCAACGGGGCCTTCTTTCCCGGTCATCGGGCGCAAGACTTTGTCCCAATGCGGATTGTCCAGAAAGCGCATGTCGAAAACAAAATCGGCCAGAGGCGGCATCCCCTTGGAAAAGCCGAAACTGGTGATGGTCAAGGTTAACGCCGGGCCCGAATCAGGGGCAAATTGTTCGCGCATCGCCTGTTGCAATGCATTGGTCGAAAAGGCCGTCGTGTTGATGACGATATCGGCCCAGCGGCGCAGCGGCTCCATCATGTCGCGTTCGGCCGAAATGCCGGTGGCAACGGGCATTTCGGTTGCCATGGGGTGGCGTCGGCGGGTTTCGTTGTAACGCCGCTCCAATTCGCCCACGCTGCAATCCAGATAGAGCGTCGCCAGTTCGATATCTTGCCGCGTGCTCAACCGTTTAACCAGTGCAATCACCGATTGGGGATCAAACCCACGCGTGCGCGAATCGAAACCGATGGCCAAGGGCGTGCCCAGTCCGTGATCTTCCCGGCTGGTATCGAGCAGACGTTCGAGAAAGCGGATGGGGAAATTGTCGATGGTTTCCCACCCCAAATCCTCCAAAACCCGCAGCGCCGTGGTCTTTCCCGCGCCCAGCACGCCCGTCACCAACAGGATGCGCTGCTTGTCCGGAGTGCCATGCAAGGTAAGGCTGTCCGAAGCGGCGGGATGTATGTCCGAGGCTGTCATTTGCCTTCTGTGCGCCCAGACCGTTAAAAAGTGAAGAGGGCTGTCTTACGCTAATTAAAGCAATCTCAGGGTTAATCAGAGTTTCCGGCGCGTTTCATACCTTCAGCCCATGCACCCGCAACGCCATTTCCGCGCGCAGAGCCAATGCCGATGCACCCGGCCATAAGGTGATGCACGGCAAGGAAATTTCTCCGACAATCGTTGTCGGGGCCTGCTCAATATGTCGCGGCGCGCCTTCATCCAGACGCAGCATCAGCGCCACCGGGGCCACGGGCGCGACCGGCATGGCAACAATGCCCACGCCGCGCACCTCCATCAACCCATGCGTATTGGGATGGGGAAGGGCATAGAGCGCGCGCTCACGTTCCTCCAGCATAACACTGTCATCGCCGATCAGCACCGCGCCTCGGTCTATCAGCGCCAGCGCGAGCGAGGATTTGCCAACGCCCGGCGCGCCTTCGATCAACATGGCTCGGCCTTCGATGGCCACGCATGTCGATTGTCTGGCCCACTGGCTCATTCTTCCTCGGCCTCGTGGTGATAGGTGGGCAATTCGATCACCAGCCTTGCCCCGCGTTCACCGGGCAGGGGATCGCGGGCGGTCAGCGTGCCGTCATGCGCCTCGACGATGGTGCGCGCGATGGCCAGTCCCAGCCCGGAATGCGACCCGAAATCCTCACCCGCCGGGCGCAGCGAGTGGAAACGTTCGAACACCCTCTCGCGGGCCTGTGGCGGAATGCCGGGGCCTTCGTCGCGGACTTCGACCAGAACATGTTCGACCAAAGCCGTAATCCCGACACGAATTATGCCGCCCGGCGGCGAAAAGGATACCGCGTTGTCGAGCAGGTTTTCCAGCACCCGCTCCAACCTTGCGGCAACGCCTGCGACGATGGCTTCATGATCGCCGGCATATTCCAGCGTCAGGCGGCAATCACGGTTCGCGCCCCGTCGCCCGCGGGCACCAATCATCGCATCGGCCAGCACGATCAGGTCGACCGGTTCAAATTTTGTGCGGGCCAATTCGGCATCGATCCGGCTTGCTTCGGCAATTTCGCTGATCAATCGGTCCATGCGCTGAACATCGTGATTGGCAATGTCCATCAATTGGCGCCGCAAATCGGGATCATCAATTTTATCCAATGACTCCAGCGCGCTGCGCAATGAAGCTAGAGGGTTTTTGATCTCATGCGCAACGTCGGCGGCAAAGCGGTCCACCCCGTCCATCCTTTGCCGCAGGGCCTCGGTCATATCGGACAAGGCGCGTGCCAGCAGCCCGATTTCATCACCGCGATCCGGCAAACGTGGCACCACCACCGTCCGGTCACGCCCCAATCGCACCCGCACCGATGCACGCACCAAAAGGCGCAATGGCTGGACAATCGTGCGCGCCAAAAACAGCGAGAGATAGACCGTCAGCAGCAATGCAATCGCTACCACAATGGCCAATGTCTGCCGTGCATCGCGCACGCTTTGTGTCACATCGCGGGCATTTTGCTGGACCAGCAATACCTGTCCCCGGCGTCCGACGGGGGTGGCGGCGTTGATGATCGGGGTGCGGTCGGGGGCATATCTTTCGCGCACGGCAGTCTGTCCGCTTTTGCGCGCCTCGATCACTTCGGGCCAGTCATTGGCGTGTACGGGTGATTTGGGTTCACGATAGGCAGGCACTTCTGGCGCACCCAGAATGGCGTCCATGCCGCGATCAAGAATGCGCGCGGCCTGCATATACCACGGCTGGATTGCGGGATCGGCCAGATGGAAGGATGGGGGAGCAAGCAGAAAGCTGTCCGCCTCCAACGCGCCATCGGGGCGGAAAAGGCGCAGGCGCAGCGCGTGGCGGCGGCCAATGGTGGTCAAAACCTGCGCGCGTTTGTCATCCGATGCTTGGGCCAGAGCCTCGGCGGCAATCTCGGCCTCGCCGCTGGCGCGTTTGAAACGTTCGCCCAACACTTCGCGGCGATAGGAATCGATGTACAAAAGGCTGAACGCAATCAGCGCCAGCACGATCACATTGACCGCCAGAATGCGCGTGGTCAGCGAAACGCCGCGCCACGGGCCGCCGCGCATATAGGTCGGGCGGCGCGGTATATGTCCCTCCGGCCCGATCATCCGCCCTCGGAAAAGGAATAGCCCGCGCCATAAAGCGTTTCGATGGCCGAAAATGTCGGGTCAACCTGACGGAATTTGCGGCGCAGGCGCTTGATGTGCGAATCGATGGTGCGATCATCGACATAGGTGTCATCATTATAGGCGCAGTCCATCAACTGGTTGCGGCTTTTGATGACTCCGGGGCGCTGGGCCAGTGTTTCGAGGATCAGGAATTCGGTCACGGTCAGTGAAACGGGCTTATCGTCCCAGCGGACTTCATGGCGGGCCGGGTCCATGCTGAGGCGGCCGCGCTGCACCATGTCGGGGGCGGGCGGGGCGTCGGGCGACGAATCGCCTGCGTCGGCGCGGGCGACCTCGACCCGGCGCAGGATGGCCCGGATTCGCGCGACCAGCAGGCGCTGGCTGAAAGGCTTGGTTATGTAATCGTCTGCACCCATGGCAAGGCCGAGCGCCTCGTCCGGCTCCTCGTCCTTGCTGGTCAGGAAAATGACCGGCAGCGCGGATTTTTCACGCAGCCGTTGGAGAAGTTCCAGCCCGTCCATGCGCGGCATCTTGATGTCGAAAATGGCCAGATCGGGCGGATTGTCCAAACAAGCCTTTAACGCGCTGGCCCCGTCGGCATAGACCCGCGTCGTGAACCCTTCGGCCTGTAAGCCAATGGAAACACTGGTCAAAATATTACGATCATCGTCCACCAACGCAATCGTGTGGCGCGGGGGCGTGAAAGAAGCGGGTTTTTCGTTACTGCTCATCCCGAAAACGCCCTGCATGGAACGGCTGAACCAAGCATGAGCGGTAGCCTGTGGCGGGGCGCGGCGCAATGGGAGGGGCGTGGCGCATCGGCATCAAATTCGTGGAAACAGGTGGAAATGCAATCTGCCATTTGACGTAGTGCTAAGTGTCGTCTATTAAAAGCCTCGTCAATTCGTATGCAACTGCGTGAGGGGGCTCTTCGCAAAGCAATTGTTTCGAATAGCCATTCTTGAATCGACCGTTGTTGTTGTGGCCCATATGTTGCGGGTCATTCTTACGGAGTATTCGGTTTTGACCAAGCTGTTTGATGACACTTCCGATCATGCTGGCCTGTTGCGCCGGTGCGATGGGTTGTTGTCTGTCCGGCTTTAGATTTCAGTTTCGCGCATACACCACGGAAGATTGGTGAGAGGAGGGGCGCCGGTGGCTAATGTCGCCGGCGCCTTTTGCCTTTTATGGCCCACAAATTCTTGGCGGCGGGGTGATGGCGTGTCATGCTGGCCGCTCTTTATGCGGAGGGTGATGAGATGAGCTTGCTTGATTCCTTACTGGGCCAATTGTCCGGAAATGTTGATGTTGCGGCCATCGCGCAAAAGGTCGGGATTGATCCGGCCACCGCGCAAAATGCCATTACCGCATTGGGTCAGGCCTATCCGCAGGAAGGTGATACGGTCGAGGCCGCCGCGCAGCAGACCGGACTTGCCCCCGATACACTCAATCAGGTGGTCAGCGCGATGGGCGGCGTTGAAAGCCTGAGCCAGGTGTCGCAGGTTTTGCAGAACAATCCGCAAATCCTCTCGACCATCAACAGCCTGCTCGACCGGGATGGCGACGGCAGCGCGGTCAATGATGTCATCGGTTTTGCCAAAGGATTTTTCGGCAAGGCCTGATCGATGATGGATGTGGCACTGTCGCTGGCCGTTCTGGCCGTTATCCTGTTGGTGATCGGATCGGGCGCGCTGTGGCGTCGCGGCGTGCGTAAACAGGCGATCCTGATGATCGTTCTGGCGGTCGTCTTGGGGGCCAATGTGGCGATATGGAGTTTGCCCGCCCCCGCTGCGCTATCGGCACCGCGTTGAGGGAAACAAAAACGCCCGACCATCAGATCGGGCGTTTTGCATTTTGTCGGATCAGCAGATCAACGGATCGAGCAATCCGGCGCCCGCCCGATCAACGGATCGGGCAATCCGGGGAAAGCCGCATGTCGAGGTAATTGTCCACGGCCCGCATCATTTCGTCGAGTTCATTCTCATAGAAATGGTTGGCGCGCGGGATCTCGTCATGGTGGATCGTGATGTGCTTTTGCGTGCGCAGCTTATCGACTAGCTTCTGCACCGAATTGGGCGTGACGACCGTGTCGGATGCGCCCTGCACGATGATGCCGCTGGCCGGGCAAGGGGCCAGAAAGCTGAAATCATACATGTTGGCGGGCGGCGACACGCTGATGAAGCCGCGGATTTCCGGGCGGCGCATCAAGAGTTGCATCGCGATCAGCGCGCCAAAGCTGTAACCGGCAACCCAGGTCGTGCTCGATTCCGGGTGGATCGACTGGACCCAGTCGAGAGCCGCCGCCGCATCCGACAATTCGCCGATGCCATTGTCAAAGCTGCCCTGCGAACGGCCGACGCCGCGAAAGTTAAAGCGCAGCGTGGCAAAACCGCGCGCGACAAAGGTCTTGTACATAGCCTGCGTCACGCGGTCATTCATCGTGCCGCCGGCCTGCGGGTGCGGGTGGAGGATCATCGCCACGGGCGCGCGCGGGCGGGTGCCGGGTTGAAAGCGGCCTTCGAGGCGGCCCTCGGGGCCGGGAAAGATCACTGCGGGCATCGAACAAATCCCTGATCAAGTGGACAGATCCGGCGGCCATTACGCAAAATTCGCGCAAAACCTGCGGCGGGGACTGTGATTGGAAGCGATGCGCTATATAGAAAGCCGCCTAGCGAAAGCAATGATTTCGCGGTCCCAAGTGTAAAAGAGCGCTAAAATGCCCAAGTCGACGATCTATCTTGACCATGCCGCGACCACGCCGATCCTGCCTGAGGTGCAATCGGCGATCGTTGAGGGCATGCGCGAATGGGCCAATCCGTCGAGCCAACATGGGTCAGGTCGCGGGGCGCGGGCGCAACTGGAATCGGCGCGGGACCGCGTGAAAAAGGCGCTGAACTGGCCCGGAGAAGTGATCTTTACTGGCGGTGCGACCGAGGCGCTGGCCATTGGCTACACCCGTGCGCAGGCCCTGCGCCGCGCGGCCAGCGGGGTGGAGCATTCCGCCGTTGCGCGTTTGGCGGAACGGGACGCGATCATTCCGGTGGACCGTTTGGGGCGGATTGATCCGGAGGCCTTGCCGTCGGTCGATCTGATCGCGGTGCAGCAGGTGAACAATGAAACCGGCGTGATTCAGCCCGATCTGGGCGAAGCGATCCGTGGCAAGGGCGCAGTATGGTTGGCCGATTGCGCGCAGGGGGCGGGGAAATTGCCTTTGCCCGATGCCGACATGATTGCGATTGCCGGGCACAAGATTGGCGCGCCTCCGGGCATCGGGGCGCTGCTGGTGCGCAATTTCGGCCTGCTTCAGCCCAGCGGCGGACAAGAGCGGGGCTATCGCGGCGGCACGGAAAATTTGCCCTATATTCTGGGCCTTGCGACGGCTCTGGAGGCGGATCGGTCCTGGCTGTTTCAGGCTGCCGTCCTGCGCGGGTGGTTCGAGGATGAATTGCGCGAGATGGGCGGCGAAGTCATCGGCCATGGCGCGGAACGTATCGCCACCATTGGTGCCTATCGCCTGCCCGGAGTGAATGCGACGACGGTGCTGATCCGCGCCGATATGGCCGGCATCGCTATTTCGGCGGGGTCGGCATGCAGCAGCGGCAGCCTGAAGCCCAGTCCGGTCATTCTGGCCATGGGGCGCAGCGAGGAGGAGGCGCGCGAGGTTTTCCGCGTTTCCATCGGACGTGGCACGACGCGCGACGATCTGACCGCCTTGCTCAAGGTTTTGCGTGGGGTACGGCGTTGATCTATCTCGATTATCAGGCGACCACGCCCCTGGCCCCCGAAGCGCGAGAGGCGATGCTTTACTGGCTGGGCGCCGATGGTTTCGCCAATCCGCACAGCCCGCACAGGCCCGGCCGCGCCGCCGCCGCCGCCGTTTCGGTCGCCCGCGATCAGGTTGCGGGCATTTTGCCGCCCGGTGGCAACGTCACCTTTACCAGCGGTGCGACCGAGGCGATCAATTTGGCCATTCAGGGCCTGTGCCCGCGCCGCATCGCGGTTTCGGCCATAGAACATGCCGCCGTATTGGACACGGCGCGGGCATGCGGGGCGGTGGTGGATGTATTGCCGGTATCCTCTGACGGTTTGGTGTCGCCCGATGCAGAGATCGCGCCCGATACCGATCTGGTCGCGGTGATGCAGGTGAACAATGAAATCGGCACGGTCCAACCGATTGCCGAACTGGCCGAGCGTGCCCATGCGGCGGGCGCCTTGTTTCTGTGCGATGCGGTGCAGGGGGCGGGCAAGATGGCCGCGCCTGACGGGGCGGATATGATCGCGGTTTCGGCCCACAAATTGTACGGGCCAAAGGGGATTGGCGCGCTCTGGCTGCGTGATGGTGTTTCGCTCTTGCCGTTGATCCATGGCGGGGGGCAGGAAGGCGGGTTGCGTTCGGGGACACTTAGCCCCGCTCTCTGTGCCGGATTCGGTGCGGCGGCCGCCCTGTGTAAAGACCTGTGGATAAAAGATGGGGAACATGTTGAGGCGCTGTGGCAAATCGCCCGCGCGATCCTCCCAGACTGGACTCTCAATGGCAGCGAGGCGCAGCGCTGGCATGGCAATCTCAACATTCGCCGCGACGGGTTGGACGTTGCCCGATTGATGAGCGATTTGCGCGACATCGCCTTTTCCGCGGGCTCGGCCTGTGCCAGCGGGTCGGGGCGGCCCAGCCATGTCCTGACCGCGCTGGGACTTTCGTCGGCACAGGCAAAAAATTCTATCCGGCTTGGTTTCGGGCGCTATACGCAAAGCGGAGAGTTTGCCGAGGCCTTGAAGCGAATCGATGCTGCAGCCAAAGCCCAATAGGGCGGCCGTTTAAGCGGATAGGGGTCTGTTTATAGTGATAAAGGTGCAATTCATCACCGCCGGGGGGCAGCGTATCGAGGCCCAGGCCAATGCGGGCCAACGCCTGCTCGAAGTGGCGCAGGCCGCCGGTATGCCGCTGGAGGGGACTTGCGAGGGCCAGATGGCCTGTTCGACTTGTCATGTGCTGATTTCGCCCGACTGGTTTTCGCGCCTCAAACCGGCCAGCGCCGATGAAGAAGATATGCTTGATCTGGCAGCCGGCGTTGCCGCAACCAGTCGTTTGTCGTGCCAGATCACGCTGGGCGACGATCATGATGGGCTGACAGTGAAAATTCCCGGTGAAAGCCGCGATATGCAGCGCGGGTAACACTTGGGATATGCGTGCCAGCCTGTTAGGAGAGGCGCGATATGCCGAGCGACATCACACAGCCCGATCCGTTTGACGCCATCATTGATGCGCCCTTCGACGCCGCTTTGTCCGAGCGGTATCTGGTCTATGCGCTGTCCACCATCACGGCGCGTTCGCTGCCCGATCTGCGCGATGGGTTGAAGCCTGTTCACCGCCGCCTGCTCTGGGCCATGCGTCAGTTGAAGCTGGACCCGGCGCAGGCGTTCAAGAAATCGGCCCGCGTGGTGGGCGATGTCATCGGCAAATACCACCCGCATGGCGACGCCAGCGTCTATGACGCGATGGTGCGTCTGGCACAGGATTTTGCGCTGCGTTACCCCTTGGTCGAGGGGCAGGGCAATTTCGGCAATATCGACGGCGATAATGCGGCGGCCTATCGTTACACCGAAGCGCGCCTGACCAAGACGGCGATGCAATTGATGGCGGGGCTTGAAGAAGGCACGGTCAATTTCATCCCGACCTATAATGGTGAGGAAGAAGAGCCGGAGATTTTCCCCGGCCTTTTCCCCAACCTGTTGGCCAATGGCGCGACGGGCATTGCGGTCGGCATGGCCACCAGCATTCCCAGCCACAATGTCGCGGAAATTCTCGACGCGACGCTGATGCTGATCGACAATCCGCAGGCAGAACACGCCGAGTTGATGAAGGTATTTCACGGGCCGGATTTCCCGACCGGCGGCATCGTCGTCGACAGTCCGGCGGCGATCTCGCATGCCTATGCCACGGGTAAGGGTTCAATCCGCGTTCGGGCGCGTTTTTCCACCGGGCGCGATGAAGCGGGCAATTGGGAAGCGACCGGCATTGAAAAACTGGGCAGCGGGCAATGGCAGCTGGTCGTCTCGGAAATTCCGTACATGGTGCAAAAGGGCAAGCTGATCGAACAGCTTGCGGGCCTGATTGCGGACAAGAAACTGCCGATCCTTGAAGATGTGCGCGATGAAAGCGACACGCAGATCCGCATCGTTCTGGTGCCCAAGACGCGCAATGTTGATCCAGACCTGCTCAAGGAAAGCCTGTACAAGCTTTCTGAACTGGAAAGCCGGTTCAGCCTCAACCTCAACGTTCTGGATGCGCAGCGGACCCCCGGCGTGTTGGGGCTCAAGCCCTTGCTGCTGCAATGGGTCGTGGCGCAGATCGACATCCTGCAACGCCGCGCCCGCCACCGTCTGGACAAGATCGCCAACCGGCTTGAACTGGTTGAAGGCTATATCATCGCCTATCTCAACCTTGACCGGGTGATCGAGATCATCCGTACCGAGGATGAGCCAAAGCCGGTGATGATGGCCGAATTCAACCTGACCGACCGTCAGGCCGAAGCCATCCTGAACATGCGCCTGCGGTCCTTGCGCAAGCTGGAAGAAATGGAGCTGCGCGGTGAGCGGGACGATCTTCTCAAGGAACAGGATGAGCTGAACAAGCTGCTGGAAAATCCGGCGCGTCAGCGGACCCGGTTGAAGCGCGACCTGACGACCCTGCGCAAGGATTATGCGGAAACGACCGTTCTGGGCCGCCGCCGCACCACGATCGAGGAAGCCGCGCCCACCCGCGAATTCAGCATGGACGCCATGATCGAAAAGGCGCCCCTGACGGTTATCCTCTCGGCTCGCGGATGGATCCGTGCGGCCAGCGGGCATGAGCCGCTGGACAAGGAATATAAGTTCAAAGAGGGCGATGGCCCTGCCTTTGTCCTGCATGCCCAGACGACGGACAAGTTGTTGATCGCGTGCGATAATGGGCGTTTCTATACGCTGGGTTGCGACAAATTGCCCGGCGCCCGCGGCTTTGGTGAGCCGGTGCGCAGCATGGTCGATATTGACGCCGACGCCCATATCGTCGCGATGATCGTCTATCACCCCAAGGCGCAATTGCTGCTGGCCGCCAACACCGGGCGTGGTTTCGCGGCCGAGGCCGACGAATTGCTGGCCGAAACCCGCAAGGGGCGCGCGGTGATGACAGTCAAGGATGGCGTCAAACTGATGGTGGTGCGCGAGATACCGCCTGAACATGACTACGTAGCGGTGATGGGGGAAAACCGCCGCATCGTCATCTTCGGCCTGGTCGAAGTGCCTGTTCTGGCCAAGGGGCAGGGCGTGACGCTCCAGCGTTACCGCGATGGCGGCCTGTCCGACATCATCACGCTGAAATTCGAGGACGGGTTAAGCTGGCAAATGGGCGGCGAAACGGGCCGGACGCGGGTGGAAAAAGACCTGCGTCAATGGCGCGTGGCGCGTGGGGCCGCGGGCAGCTTCGCCCCGCAAGGCTTCCCCCGCGACAACAAGTTTCAGGTCTGATTTGAGGTTTTGGGGGTAAGGATCATCACCTTGCCCTCGACCCGCCATCCTTCGAGCGACGACAGGAAATTCATGCCCAGCACATTGGTCGTGCCTATGGCGGGGGCGATGATGGTGGTCATGTCGGCGGCGTGAATGGAACCTACGTCAAGGCTGCTGATCGCGGCCATCTGGGCTGGGGCATCGCCATTGGCGGTGTGCAGATTGACCTGCGTGGATTGCGGGCCGGGTTCGACCATCGCCTCACGCGCCACTTCGGATGAGACGGTGGTATAGGTGGCCCCCGTATCGATCAGAAAACGTTGGGGCGTGCCATTGACGCTGGCATCGACCCAGTAATGCCCATCCTCGGCCAGAGGAACGCGCGTTTCGCCCCCGCGCACGCTTTGCATCGACACTTGCGCCGCCATGGCCGCGCCCGCGATCACCGGCACGCCGATAAAGGCCCCGCCAAGCTGGATCAGCGTAATGCCAAATGCGACGGTCAGGCCCGCGCTGCCCACCATGCGGATTAAGGCTCCCAAGGCGCCATTGGCCTCGGCCCGGATGATGCCGCCCACCAGCACCAGCGCCATAAACGCAAAGGCCGCACCCAAAACCAGATGGTTGGGAAGGTCGAGCAGGGAATCAATCAGCGGCATCAGGCAGGCTTTCGATTGTATCGAAGAATGCCCTATGTATTTCCCGCGAGTGGCCCGATCTCAATTGCGTTAACCACGCCAACCCGTACCAGCGTGGGACGGATCAATTCGCGCTGTCGGTATCCGCGTCTTCATTGGTCGGATGGTGGGGTTCCAGCACCATCACGCGATCCTCCACCCGCCAGCCTTTGAGCTTGGTCAGGAAGTTCATGCCAAGCACATTGGTTTCACCAAGGCCGGGGGCCACCACCGCCTCGATGTTGCGCGCCACCGCATTGCCCACCTTCAATTCGGGGATAACGATGATCCGGCCTGTCGAATTGCCATTGGCGGTGCGCAATTCGATTTTTCGCCCATCGCTGGGTATGGTCAGGTCGGTTTCGCGCGCCGTGTCGGGGGAAATGGTGGTCAGCGTCGCGCCCGTATCGACAAGGAAACGTCGCGATACGCCATTGATCGATACCCGAACCCAAAAATGCCCATCGCCCGACAAGGGCACGCGGGTGACATTGCCCTCGACCACCTGCTCATCCTTTGGGCCGGGCAGATATTGCGTGATCGCCTTGGGCAGCGGCGTGTCGATCCCGAATTGGCGCAGATCGACAAAGCCCAGAAACACCATAATCAGCGCCACGATCAGCCCCAGATTGCCGATAAAGCGCAACAGCCCGCCCAGCAACGGCACGCGATAGCGCAGAAGATTGCCCAGGATCAGAATGCCCGCACAGATCAGCGAATATTTCAGCAAAGGCTGCGTCGCGACCAGATCGCCCACCTGCGCCCAAAGGGCCGAGCCCGCCGCGATCAATCGATCGATGGCATCGCTTCCAGCCGTTTGTGCGCGGGCAGTGGTCATTCCGTCTCCTTATGGCGCTTCTGTATTCAGCGCTTCGTTCAACAGGGCATCGACCCGCGCGGCATCGGGAAAACCTTCGGCAACCCAAAGCCGTTCGACCATGCGCAACAATTGCGCGATACGCGGGCCTGCGGCGATGCCCCGCGCCACGATATCCCCACCTTTTAAGGGGAAAACGGGGATGGTCCAGTCGCGCAAATCACGAATTGTCCCATTGCAGAGCAGAACGCGGTCCATCGCCCCGTCCATGCCCAATTGATAGGCCAGCGCGCGCGCATCACCCACTTGCCCATCACGCGCGGCCGCAGCAGCCAGCCGCTTTTTCTGCGCGCCCGAAAGGCGGAAACGAGAGGCAACCTGTTCGGCCAAAGATGTATTCGCGGGCAATAAGGCCGCAAGCCGGCGCAAGGCATCGGGCGCCACGCCCTCGACCTTTTCCTGCGCCACCAATTGCGCCAAAGTCTCTGGCGACGCTTCGGGCAGGACGACCGCCAGCACGCCCAACTGTGCCATCCGCGCCACCGTCGGGGCCGGATCGGGCAGGCCGAGGAGGTTCATCATCTCCATCCCGATCCGTTCACGCGACAGGCCCTTGAGCGTTGCGGCCAGTGCGGCGCAGGCCTTTTCGGCCTCTACATCGGCACTCTGGCCAAAACGCGCCTGAAACCGGAAGTAGCGCAGGATGCGCAGGTGGTCTTCCCGGATGCGTTGCGCCGCATCGCCGATAAAACGCACCCGCCGCGTCGCCAGATCGTCCAGCCCGCCGAAATAGTCAAAAATCTCGCCGGTGATCGGGTCTGCATACAGGGCGTTGATCGTGAAATCGCGCCGCGCCGCATCATCACGCCAATCCTGCGCAAAGGCGACCGTTGCGCGCCGCCCATCGGTGGACACATCATGACGCAGCGTCGTTATCTCCACCGGACCGCCCTCCAGCACCGCCGTCACCGTGCCATGTTCGATCCCGGTGGGCACGGTGCGAATGCCCGCCGCCTTGCATCGCGCCATCACTTCATCGGGCAGCAGCGGGGTTGCCGCATCAATATCCTTGACCGACAGGTCCAGCAGCGTGTCGCGCACCGCGCCGCCCACCCAACGCAAGGGGCCAACAGCGGCCACCAATTGCGCCAGATCATCCCGGCTCATCCAGCCGTCACGTTCAAGAAATTGCGTCATACCACTTTCAGATTTTGGGCCAATTCAGCCGTTGGGATAGATTGGCCAGAATGGCCCCGGTAATGCCCCAGATATGATGCCCTTCCCAAGGGATTTCGACCAGATGGCGCAGCTTGCCCTGCCATTCAATGGCGCGGCTTTGATGGTTGGCCGGGTCCATGACAAAGTCGAAGGGGGCCTCAAACCATTCCGCCACTTCATCGGGATTTGGCACCAGCGGCAGATCGGGCGGGATCAGCGCCAGAACCGGCGTTACCGCATAGCCAGATCCGGTAAGGAATGTGTCCAGAGGGCCGATGATGTCCACATGGTGCGGATCAATGCCCAATTCCTCATTTGCCTCACGGACGGCGGCGTCGATTTCATTCTCGCCGGGGTCAAGGCGGCCTCCGGGCAGGGCAACCTGTCCCGCATGGGCGCGCATCGTGCCGGGGCGGTGGATCAGTAAAACGCCGGGATTGGCCCTTTCGGTGACGGCAATCAACACGGCGGCGGGTTTGAATTCGACCATGCCTTCGGTGCGCGGATCGGGGAAAAGCGCGGGCGCAGGCCCGGCCATTCCGGCCTGATACAACCGTTCCAGCTTATGCCGCAGATTGCTCATTGCGGGGTAAGGGGGAAGTTTATCCCCAGACTATCCACAGCCAGTCCACCGTCTGTGCCATCGCCTGTACCGGGGTTTTCCAGCGCCATATCCACCAATTGTCCCCAAGTGGAGCGATTGATCCGCGCCAGACACCCATGGCGTACGCCAAGGTAAATGGCGGGCGTTTCCGCATCGCCCCGCGCGATCAAGGGATGGTCCGGCCCGGCAATCACCGTGTCATCGGTGTTCAACCGAAACGCCAGTGCCCCGTCAATCCGCGCCACATCCACCGCGACAAAGGCGGCATCGGCCACCGCGATCCTCTGTCGATCCTGCGGCGTGACCAGCCAGTGTTGGCCCGCTTCATCGCGCATCAACAGTGTTGAAAAGGCCCTCACCATGGCCGGACGGGTGATCGGCCCGCCCTGATGCCACCATGATCCGTCGGCACGGATCTCCATCTGGCTGTCGAGTTCTTCGGCCGGATGCCATTGATCGACCGGCGGCAGGCGGCGCTGTGCCACCATGTCGGCGATTTCCTGCAACGAAAGTGCGGCCAGATCGGGGGGCGGAGTATAAGGCATATCGGCAATATGGGGCAGGCGGTGGCTATGCGCCAGTGGTCCGTCTGCCCAAATTCTGTTTAAGCCCAGGGGCCAAGCATGCCCTTTTGCGGAAGAACGGCGGTGTTGTCACAGCGCACCAGCAGGCGGTGCTGTTCAAACGGTCCGGGCAATTCCCATTCGCCGGTGGGCGCATTGGTAAAGCCCCAGAAGCGGCCATAATATTCCGGGTCGCCAATCATCACCATCGGCAGCGGCGCCTGCGGGTTCATGGCCGAAATCGCGGCGGTGACCAGCGCCTTGCCAAAGCCGCGCCCCTGAATTTCGGGCAGGACGGCCACAGGGCCGACCATGACCATCGGATGGCGCCGCCCATCGGGATCGGTCAGCGCGACCGGCCAGCATTGGATCGAGCCGACCAGATGCTGTTCCTCGTCCACCGCGGCAAAGGAAAGCGCGGGCAGCCATTCGGCATCGCCGCGCACCTTATAGGCGGTGCGTCCGCGTCGTTCCGGCTCGAACGCACGATCAAGCAATTCCTCGACGAGCGAGGGGTCGACATTGTCCAGCGGAATGAGCGAGGGTTCGATTGCCATAATGCCCGGCGCGTTAGGGCAGGGGGGCACCATATGCAAGGAAATGCTTGCAGGGCGCAGGCTGTCGCGCCACGGATCGGCGCATGATCTTTGGTGTGGACGAAGCGGGGCGCGGCCCCTTGGCGGGGCCTGTTGTGGCGGGCGCGGTGTGGTTGGCCGACAGCGCCATTGCGGGGCTGAACGACAGCAAGAAATTATCGGCGAAAAAGCGCGGGCCATTGGAGGCGCGCATCATGGCCGAGGCGCATTGGGCCATTGGCGTGGTCGAGGCCGATGAGATCGACCGCATCAACATCTTTGCCGCCACGATGCTGGCCATGACGCGGGCTGTGGCCGGGCTGGTGGCCAAGGTGGGTGAACCGGCGATGGTGCTGATCGACGGCAACAAGACGCCGCAGGGGCGGGTCGCGGACTGGCGATGGGCGGCGCGGGCGATTGTGGGGGGCGATGCCAGTGAGGCGGCGATTTCGGCCGCCAGCATCATCGCCAAGGAACACCGTGATCGGGTGATGCGTGAATTGGCGGCGCTGCACCCGCATTATGGGTGGGACCGGAACGCCGGATATGGCACGGCGGAGCATCTGGCCGCGCTGCGTGAACATGGGGCCACGGTGCATCATCGGCGGTCCTTCGCGCCGGTTGCTCAATTGCCGCTTTTGTAAAAATTTGCGGTGTGAGTCTGCTTTGTCACGCCACTAGATGTTGAGTCTGTCGATTCGCCTGTGACTCTATCCCTTGTGTCAGACTCTTTCTGTTCTCCTGTTCTTGACTCGGTTCATACGCCGCGACTCGTGGTGACTCCACGAGTCGGGCCTTGACGAGAGTCTGTGTTTGAATCATTGAGGGGGTGTTAGAGACACTTATTCACAGGAATTATCATGGGCAACGTCCTTCTCAAGGAGCGCGCACGCTCCACCCCGGCTCCGCGCAAGATCGCCAGCCGCATCAGGAAGGATCTTGTCCTCAAGCCGGTCGAAACGCCCAAGGCCGACCTGCCGCTGGGCCGCATTCTGGACGGTGATTGCATCGAGGCGATGCGCAGCATCCCCACGGCCAGCGTCGATATGGTGTTCGCCGACCCGCCGTATAACCTTCAGCTCGGCGGCGACCTTGCCCGCCCGGATGGCAGCCATGTCGATGCCGTCACCAATGATTGGGACAAGTTCGACAGTTTCGGCACCTATGACCGTTTTACCCGCGCCTGGCTGGCCGAAGCGCGCCGCGTGTTGAAGCCTAATGGCTCGCTTTGGGTGATCGGTTCGTATCACAACATCTTCCGCGTCGGCGCGATCCTTCAGGACATGGGCTTTTGGATCCTGAACGATATCGTGTGGCGCAAATCGAACCCGATGCCCAATTTCAAGGGCACGCGCTTTACCAATGCCCATGAAACGCTGATTTGGTGCAGCATGGGCGAGGAGGCGAAATACACGTTCAATTATCGCGCGATGAAGACGTTGAACGATGAGCTTCAGATGCGCAGCGACTGGGTGCTGCCGATCTGCAACGGGGCCGAGCGGTTGAAGAAGGGCGGGTCGAAGGTCCACCCGACGCAAAAGCCCGAAAGCCTGCTCTATCGCGTGATGCTGGCCACGACCAACAAGGGCGATGTGGTGCTTGACCCGTTCTTTGGCACCGGCACGACCGGGGCTGTGGCCAAGCGTTTGGGTCGGGAATGGATTGGTTGTGAGCGTGAGCAGAACTATCGCGATGCCGCGATGGAACGTATCCAAATGGCGCTGCCTCTGGACGAATCCGCCATCAGCACGATGAAGAGCAAGCGCGCCGCGCCCAAGGTTCCCTTCGGCACGTTGATCGAAACCGGCTGGATTAAGCCGGGCACGGTTCTGACCGGCAAGAAGGGGCGCAATCGTCCGGCCTTTACCGCCGTGGTGCGCGCGGATGGCTCGCTGGTTTCGGACAAGATTGAAGGCTCGATCCATTCCTGCGGTGCGCAATTGCAGGGCGCGCCCAGCTGCAACGGCTGGACCTTTTGGAACATCGAGCATGAGGGCAAGATGAAGCCCCTCGACGCCATCCGTCAGCTTTATCTGCTGGCAAACGAGGACTGATCGGGTTTAGACGCGGCGCATGACTGTATATTTGCGCCCGATCGCCCTTGTCGACAGCCCCCAGTCCGAGGATGGTGAAGCCATCCGTCTGGCCGGGGGGCTGACTTATGCCAGCCGTTTTGCGCTGATCCGGCGCGAAGGCGGCAAGATTGTCGAACGCACCCGCTTTGGCGTGGCCGAGGCGGGGCGTGTGATCCGCGGCGATGTTGAGGAACAGTGGGAGGCTTTGCGCAACCCCCGCGCGCCGCTGATCATGGGCGAGCGCATCATCCGCCTTGATCAGCCCCAGATCATGGGCATTTTGAACATCACGCCCGACAGTTTTTCGGACGCCGGGCGCAACATGTCCGGCCCCAATGTCGCCATCGCCCATGCCGGCGCGATGCTGGAGGCAGGCGCGGCCATCATCGACATTGGCGGCGAAAGCACGCGCCCCGGCGCCCCCCCGGTGTGGGAAGGCGACGAGATCGAGCGCATTGTCCCCGTGATTGAAAAGCTGTCGCGTACCGGGGCGGCCATCAGCGTCGATACGCGCCGCGTGGGGGTATTCGAGGCTGCCTTGGCCGCGGGCGGGCATTTGTGGAACGATGTGTCGGGCCTGCGCCATGATCCGCGCAGCCGGGAATTTGCCGCCCATTCCGGCGCCCCGGTCTGCATTATGCATGCGCCGGGTAAGGGGGACGACCTGCACGATGACGGGATCTATCAGGACGTCGTGCTGGATGTCTTCGACTGGCTCAAGGCTCAGCGCGATGCGGCCGAGGCGGCAGGCGTGGCGCGGGACAGGATCCTGCTCGACCCCGGCATCGGCTTTGGCAAGACGTTGCAGGAAAACCTCGCGCTGATGAATGGTTTGCCGCTGTTCCATGCGCTTGGCTGTGCTTTGCTGGTCGGGGCCAGCCGCAAGCGGATGATCGGCGCGCTGTCCAATGAAGCGCCTGCGGATAAGCGTCTGGGCGGCTCGCTGATGCTGGCGACGAAGATGATGGACGCCGGGGTTCAGGTCATCCGCGTGCATGATGTGGCGCAGACGGTGCAGGCCTTGCACGTGTGGCGCGGGGTGCGGGACGCAGCGCTGACGGATTTTGGGCAGTTGGTTTAGGGTTAAGGGTGCCTCCGGCGGGCAAAGGGTCTTAACCCTTTGCGATCCCTTTAAGGGGTGGCGCTCCTAATCGTCCTTGTGCGAAGTTGCCGCGCCGCAGGCTATGAAACCACTTCGCGGATCGGCGTTATTTGGCAGGCCAAACGCTAAATTAACGGGATTGCAAAGGGTCGGGACCCTTTGCCCGCCGGAGGCTCAAATTAAAACCTAAGCCGCATCCCCAATGCCAAGCTCGCTCAATTTGCGATAGAGCGTCGAACGCCCGATCCCCAACCGCCGCGCCACTTCGGTCATACGCCCGCGATAATGGCCAATGGCCAGCCGGATGACGTCGGCCTCGATGTCTTCGAGCGGACGCAGATTGCCGTCGGCAGTGAACAGCATTACGCCCGCGCTTTCATGGGTAACGCCGCTATTTGCGCCAATGGGCTCGGCGGAAATCATGCTGGACAGCTGCGGGAAGTCGTCGGCGGTCAGCGCATCGCCATCACAGAAAACCGCAGCGCGGAAGAGCACCGCTTGCAATTGCCGAACATTGCCGGGCCAGTCATAGGCAGACAGCAGCGCCAGCGCCCCATCGGTAATGCCCAGTTGGCGCAAGCCGGGTTGCTCGCCAATCCGGGCCAGAAAATGCCGCGCCAGCGCCGGAATATCCCCCAGCCGCGCACGCAGCGGAGGCAGCGCCACTGTGGTTGCACAAATTGCCGCGTGCAATTCGGGCAGGAAATCGCCGTGGAGGATCAATTCCTTGAGAGGATAATTCGACGCCGCGATCAGGCGCACATCCACACGAAATGCATGGCGCGCGCCAATCGGTCGGCATGACCCCGTGGTCAGATATTCGGCCAGCCGCGCCTGAACCCCGATGGGCAGGCGGTCGATCTCATCAATGACCAGCGTTGCACCATCGCAATATTGGATCGCGCCCATTTGCCGGTCAAACGCGCCCGGAAATGCACCCTTTTCGTGGCCGAACAGGGCCGATTCAATTGAATTGCCCGGCGTTGACCCGGCATTGACGATACGCAGCGGCATTTTTGCGCGTTGCGAAGCGGCGTGAATGGCGCGCACCAGCATTTCCTTGCCGGTCCCGCTTTCGCCTTCGATCAGCAAATGGCCCTGACCCCGCGCCGCCTTTGCCGCAATGGCCAAAGCGGTGCGGAAGGAGGGCGCGGCCCCGATCATCGATTCAAAATCGGCAGGACCGTTCATCTTTTCGGTCAGCGGCTGCAATTCATCGCGCGGCGTTTCCCGCGTTGTGGCGTTGCGCAGCGCGCTCATCAACCGGTCGGGCGCGATGGGTTTGATCAGGTAATCGGTTGCCCCCGCACGCATGGCCTCGACCGCCAACAAAGGCGACGCCGACGTGGTCAGCATCAGGATCGGCAGCGCCGGACGGCGCCCGCGCAAATCGGCAATCAGCGAGCAGGCCTCGTCACCGGGCACCCATTGGTCAAGGATGACCGCGCCCAATTGCATGCCCTGACGCGTGCCCAGCATGGCCACCGCCGTTTCGGCATCATTGACCACCAGCGTCCGCCACCCTTCACGCGCGGCCAGAGCCGTGATCAGGCGGCTCTGCGCCGGTTCATCATCGATCAGCATCAACAGGCGCTGTTCGGATTCTGCCATATTTGCCCGGTCTGTCGTCATGGCTTTGGCATTTAGCCAATATGGGTAAAGACCTGCTTAAACCTGTCTTGTTTCGGGACCGGAATTCTTCTGAGGCCAATCCTACCTTTGGGCCATTTATCGCGGCGACATTCGAATGGGGCAGTTTTGCCTTGTGCCTCATGGGCGTGGTGATAAGAATTGCACAAGAACTAATGGGACAGGGGAAAAATCAATGGCGCAAAGTCAGGATATTACCGCGGCCAAGCAAACCTATGAAGGTTTCATTCGGCTGATCAAAATCAGTACCCCCATTATTGCTATTTTGGCTGCCTTCATCGTCTACCTTATCTCCCGCTGAAAGGTCTGGAATGGCTGAAAAATTGCGTATCGCTGCTCTTTGTGAAAGGGCGGCGGGGGAAACGCGCGTCTGTGTGACGCCGGAAACGGTCAAGAAATTCACGGCCTTGGGCGCTTTGGTCGCGGTGGAAAGCGGGGCGGGGCATGCCGCCTCGATTGCTGACGCTGATTATGCGGCTGTGGGCGCCATTGTCGGTGATGCGGCCTCGGTTGTGGCGGGCGCGGATATCGTGATGGGGGTTCAAGGGCCGGATGTGGCGATGCTGTCCGGTGCAAAACCGGGCGTATGGGTCGCGGCGGGGCTGGATCCTTTTGGCCAGCGTGCGCGGGTTGATGCCTATGCGGCGGCCGGTGTTGAGGCGCTGGCGATGGAATTCATGCCGCGCATCACCCGTGCGCAGTCGATGGACATCCTTTCGTCGCAATCCAACCTTGCCGGTTACAAGGCGGTGATTGATGCAGCGGCTACCTATGGTCGCGCCTTTCCGATGATGATGACGGCGGCGGGCACGATTTCGGCGGCCAAGGCCTTTATCATGGGCGTGGGCGTGGCGGGCTTGCAGGCTATCGCCACCGCGCGCCGTCTGGGCGCGCAGGTGTCGGCCACCGACGTGCGCAGCGCGACCAAGGAGCAGATCCAGAGCCTTGGTGCCAAGCCGATCTTTGTTGAAAAGGTCGCCGGCATCGAGGGCGAGGGCGCGGGTGGTTACGCCACCGAAATGAGCGCGGAATATCAGGCGGCGCAGGCCGAACTGGTGTCCAGCCATATTGCCAAGCAGGACATTGTCATCACCACGGCGCTGATCCCCGGACGGGCCGCGCCGCGTTTGATCACCGATGCCCAGATTGCCACGATGAAACCCGGCAGCGTCATTTTCGACCTTGCCGTGGCGCAGGGCGGCAATGTCGAGGGCAGCTTGCCCGATCAGATTGTCGAGCGCCATGGCGTCAAGATCATGGGCTATTCCAATACGCCCGCGCATCTGGCCGCCGATGCTTCGGCGCTGTTTGCGCGCAATCTCTACAACTTCCTCTCGGCCTTTTGGGACAAGGAGGCGGGGCGACCCGTTCTGGACGAGGAAATCGGCAATGCGATCCGGCTGACGCACGGCGGCCAGGTCGTCAATCCACGACTGCTCTGAGGGGAGGGCATTATGGACTTTATCTCGATCCTGTCGATTTTCGTGCTGGCGTGTTTCGTCGGCTATTATGTGGTGTGGTCGGTCACGCCTGCGCTGCACACGCCCTTGATGGCGGTGACCAATGCCATTTCCTCGGTGATCGTGGTGGGGGCGCTGATCGCGGCGGCGGCCAGCGGGATTGGCGCTGCGGGCGGCGTGTCGAAATGGCTGGGGCTGGGCGCGGTGGTGCTGGCCTCGGTCAACATCTTTGGCGGTTTTGCGGTGACGGCGCGCATGCTGGCCATGTATAAGAAGAAGGAGAAGAAGTGATGGAACATGTCACAACTCCTTCATGGGCGATGTTTGCCTATCTTGTTTCCGGCGTGTTGTTCATTCTGGCGCTGCGCGGCCTGTCGTCTCCGGCCACCAGCCGTTCGGGCAATCGCTATGGCATGATTGGTATGCTGATTGCGGTCGCCACGACGTTGGTGACGCATTTTCCTTTAGCACAGTATTATGAACATACGCCGCCTGATGGTTTACCGTTTTACGGTCCTGACTTTGGATCGTTTGCGCTGATTGTCGCTGCAATTGCTTTGGGCGGCGGGATCGGTTTTGTCATCGCTCG
Source organism: Novosphingobium sp. 550D (assembly GCF_057401885.1). NCBI lineage: Bacteria > Pseudomonadati > Pseudomonadota > Alphaproteobacteria > Sphingomonadales > Sphingomonadaceae > Novosphingobium > Novosphingobium sp. 550D. The sequence goes on from NZ_CM171613.1 coordinate 2,603,313, forward strand.
GCGGATTGCCATGACGGCGATGCCGCAATTGGTGGCGGCGTTTCACTCGCTGGTTGGGATGGCGGCGGTGATGGTGGGCTGGGCGGCCTATCTCAATCCTGAGGCTTTCGGGATTTCAGAAAAACACGTTGCTTTTATTTTGCACAGTATAACTGAACAAGAGGCTGCTGCTGGAGTGGTTCGGGGTGAACATACTGTTACGACAGTATATATCGCCGCCCAATCCTGCATCGAAATGGGCCTTGGCATCGCGATTGGTGCGATCACGTTCAGCGGCTCGATCATCGCCTTCCTCAAGCTGGCGGGCAAGATGTCGGGTTCGCCGATCATGCTGCCGGGGCGCCATGTCATCAACCTTGGCACGATCATCGCGATCCTTGGCCTTGTCGGCTATTTCACGATGGATCAGTCGCTCTGGGTGATCGGCCTGATCACGCTGCTGGCCTTCATCATCGGCTTCTTGCTGATCATTCCGATTGGCGGGGCGGATATGCCGGTGGTGGTCTCGATGCTCAATTCCTATTCGGGCTGGGCCGCCGCCGCGATGGGCTTCACGCTGCATAACAGCGCGATGATCATCACCGGCGCGCTGGTGGGGTCTTCGGGCGCGATCCTGAGCTACATCATGTGCAAGGCGATGAACCGCAGTTTCATCAGCGTGATCGCGGGCGGATTTGGCGCAGCGCCGGAAGCGGCCAGCGGCGCGGCCAAGGAACAGCGCCCGTGGAAGCGCGGCAGCGCCGAGGACGCGGCCTTCCTGATGAAGGAGGCCGAGAGCGTCATCATCATCCCCGGCTATGGCATGGCGGTGTCTCAAGCTCAGCACGCGCTGCGCGAAATGGCCGATGTGCTGAAAAAAGAAGGCGTCAGCGTCAAGTATGCCATTCACCCGGTTGCCGGGCGAATGCCGGGCCATATGAACGTCTTGCTGGCCGAAGCAAATGTGCCCTATGATGAAGTCTTCGAACTGGAGGACATCAATTCCGAGTTCGGCCAGTGCGACGTTGCTTTCATCATCGGCGCCAATGACGTGGTCAACCCCGCCGCCAAGACCGACAAGTCCAGCCCGATCTATGGCATGCCCGTCTTCGACGTGGACAAAGCCAAGACCGTCATGTTCGTCAAACGCTCGATGGGCGGCGTGGGTTATTCAGGTGTTGATAATGATGTCTTCTACATGGACCAGACCATGATGCTGCTGGCCGACGCCAAGAAGATGGTGGAAGACATCGTCAAGGCGCTGGCCCACTAAAGGGTCCATTGAATGCGTAAAGTTCTGACAGTCCTTGCCCTTACCCTTGCCCTGTCGGGCTGTGTTCAGGGGATCGCCAGAGGCCGGGTGAAATCGGCCCTTGTCGGGGCGGGGCTGTCCGAACCGGTGTCGGCCTGCATGGCCGAGCATATGGTGGACAAGCTGACCATCACCCAATTGCGCCAGTTGGAGGCGTTGCAGGGGCCAAAGCGGTCGCTGTTTGATTACGTGATGGCGGTGCGCCGAATTCAGGACCCGGAAGTCATTCGCGTGACGGCGGCGGCGGCTGGGTTGTGCATGAGCGGGTGGGAAAGATAAGGTTTGCCTCCGGCGGGCAAAGGGCGGTGGCCCTTTGCAATCCCATTAATGGGTGGCGTGAAATTGCCCGGTTGTGTGATGATTTTTAAAGCCTGCGGCGCTGGTTATGGGCGCCGCAGGCTTTATCATTTCAACGCCGCGTCCGACACCTGAGGCAGAACCCGTGGCGCAACAAAGACAGTAATAGGAGCGCGAGGGACAAGTCCCTCGCATTTTCCCCTTTTTCTTCAACTGAAATCCGCCTACCCCAACCCGATGCCTCTATCCCCCCTGGCCTGTGACCCATCGCAAACCCTTGGCCGTGAATTCGCGCTGGAAGGCTCGATCGCCCGCGGTCCGCGCAGCCCGTATCAGCGCGACCGCGACCGGATCATCCACTCGATTGCGTTCCGACGTTTGCGCCATAAAACGCAGGTTTTCGTTGCCCCCGACGGAGATCACTACCGCGTCCGCCTGACCCACAGCCTTGAGGTGGCCCAGATCGGCCGCGTCATTGCCCGCGTGCTGGGGCTGGACGAGGATTTGACCGAGGCGCTCTGCCTTGCCCATGACATCGGCCACCCGCCCTTTGGCCACAGCGGCGAGGACGCGTTGGACGAAGCGCTCAAAGAGCAGGGTGGATGGGACCACAATGCCAATACGCTCCGGACGCTGATGCGTCTGGAAAGCCCTTATTGCGAGCATGAGGGGCTGAACCTGACTTGGGAGACGCTGGAGGGGCTGGCCAAGCATAACGGGCCGGTGCGCAATCCCAACTGGGCGTTGGCCGAACTGGATGCGGCCTATCCGCTGCATCTGGGCGAATGGTCATGTCTTGAGGCGCAGGTGGCCGCGATTGCCGACGACATCGCCTATGACAATCATGACATTGACGATGGGCTGCGCGCCGGATTCCTGCATCTCGACGATCTGTTGACCCAACCCTTCGTGGCCGAACAATGGTGCGCGGTGGAGGCAAAGCACCCCAACGCCCCTCATGACCGCAAATTGCGCGAACTGGTGCGCAGCCAGATTGGCATCATGGTCAATGACGTCATCGCGCAAACGCAGGCCCGCACGGCGGGCATGGCCAGCATCGCCGATGTGCGCGCCGCCACGCGTGCCAGCGTCGCCTTCTCGCCCGCGATGGGTGAGGCCGAGCGTACGCTGAAGCGCTTTATGTACGCCAAGCTCTATTATCACCCCGAACAACTGGCCACGGCGGAAAAGGCGCATCAGGTCGTATCGGGCCTGTTTGCTGCCTATCGCGAAAATCCGGGGCACATGGGGGCGGATTGGGCCGCGCGCCTGCCTGCGGCTGAACCTCAACGCAGCCGCCACATCGCCGATTTCATCGCCGGCATGACGGATCGCTTCGCCATCGCACAATATCGGACCATTTTCGGCACCGCGCCGGAGGGTTTGAGCAACGTCTGAGCCACATCGTGCCGGATTTGGTGACCAGATTGCGTATTGGGGTAGAATTTCTGACACTCTGTTTGACTTTTGCGCCGCAAAAAGAGAAGGCGGACATCAGTCGCTGAACGATGCGGGAGAGTTCGGATGATTCGAAAGAATTATCCGGCGCCGAAGGAGCAACCGCCCCGGAATCTCTCAGGCAATAAGGACCGTGTCGGTCAATAGCGACGCTCTGGAAAGTGCAATCGGACCAATCGGTTCGAGGGCCGCCGAAGGGGTAAATCTGCGCATTTCCATGTGCGGGCTAAGCTCTCAGGTTTCCGTGACAGAGGGGGCACCGAGATTGGTGCAACGCTGTGCGGAAGGCTGATTAGTGAGCGACACATACGATTCTGACTCGGTCGAAGAGATCGAAACCCCCGAAACCCTCACGCTTCCCCTTGATGCATGGCACCGCGCACGCGGTGGCCGCATGGTCGAATTCGCCGGTTACTGGATGCCCGTGCAATACGAAGGCATCATGGGCGAACACCTGTGGACCCGCGAAAACGCCGGCCTGTTCGACGTCAGCCACATGGGCCAGTTGGTCGTGTCGAGCGAAGACGAAGCGCAGGAAGACGCCATCACTGCGCTGGAAGCGCTGATGCCCGCGGACCTTTCGATCCTCAAGGTTGGTCGTCAACGTTACTCGCTGCTGCTCAACGAAACCGGCGGCATTATCGATGATCTGATGATCACACGTTGGGCCAATGGTTTCTTCCTGATCGTCAATGGCGCGACCAAGTGGGACGACATCGGCCATTTGCGCGAATTCCTGCCCGACGACATCACGCTGACGCATCGCGACGATTTCGCGCTGCTCGCGCTGCAAGGCCCCTGCGCGGCGGAGGCTCTGGCCTCTTTTGGTATCGAACCGGCCCAGCCGGAGGTTGCCGCGGTGGACCAGCTCTCCTTTATGCAGGCCGGACATTATGTCTGGAACGGCGTCGAACTGCATATCAGCCGTAGCGGTTATACCGGCGAAGATGGCTATGAAATCGCGGTCCCGGCCGAGAGCGCCGAAGCCTTGGCCGAAATGCTCTGCACCCATCCGGCGGTCAAGCCCATCGGCCTTGGCGCGCGTGACAGCCTTCGTATGGAAGCTGGCCTGCCGCTCTACGGTCATGACCTGAACGAAGAAATCGACCCCATCAGCGCGGGCCTGTCCTTCGCTATTTCCAAGCGCCGCCGCGCCGAAGGCGGTTTCCCCGGCGCCGACCGCATCCTGACCGGCCTGTCACAGGGCACGGAAACGGTCCGTGTCGGCCTGAAACTGTCGGGCCGTCAGGCCGCGCGCGAAGGCGCTGAGGTTTACAGCGGCGAGGAAAAGGTCGGCGTGCTGACCTCGGGCGGTTTCGCGCCCAGCCTTGGTTGCCCCATCGCCATGGCCGATGTGCCCGCCGCTCTGGGCGAGCCCGGCACCGAACTCTTCATCGACGTGCGCGGCAAGAAATTGCCCGCCACGGTCGCTGCCATGCCTTTTGTTCCCCATCGCTATTTCCGCAAAGGAGCCGCAAAATGACCCGTTATTTCACCAAGGACCACGAGTGGATTTCCGTTGACGGCGACGTTGCGACCGTTGGGATCACCGATTTCGCGCAGAACGCTCTGGGCGACATCACCTTTGTCGAAGTTCCCGAAGCGGGCAAGACCCTGGCCAAGGGCGACACCGCCAGCGTGGTGGACAGCGTCAAGGCCGCCAGCGACGTTTACGCCCCCGTTGCGGGCGAAGTGACCGAAGGCAATCCGGCGTTGGAAGAAGCGCCCGAACTGGTCAACACCTCGCCCGAAAGCGAAGGCTGGCTGTGGCGCATGAGCGTGGCCGATGCCGGTGATCTGGCCGATCTGATGGATGAGGCCGCCTACGCCGCCTATATTGCGGAGCTCTAATCCCTTATGCGCTATTTGCCTCTCACCCCGGCCGATCGCGCCGCCATGTTGGCGCGGATCGGCGTGGACAAGATTGACGCGCTGTTTTCCGATGTGCCCGCCGATGCTTTGCAAAGCGGGCCGATCGCGGGCCTTCCGGCCCATGCCAGCGAAATGGCTGTGGAACGCCACATGGGCCGCCTTTCGGCGGAAAACCTGTCGGCGGGCGCGGCGCCCTTCTTTCTGGGCGCGGGCGCGTACAAGCACCATATTCCGGCCAGCGTCGATCACCTGATCCAGCGCGGCGAATTCCTGACGGCCTATACGCCCTATCAGCCGGAAATCGCCCAAGGCACGCTTCAGGTGCTGTTCGAGTTCCAGACGCAGGTAGCGCGTTTGCTGGGCACCGACATCGCCAATGCCAGCCTCTATGACGGTTCGACCGCATGCTGGGAAGCGATCGCCATGGCGCATCGCGTGACCAAGCGGAAGAAGTCGATCCTGACGGGCGGTTTGCACCCGCATTATGTAGCTACCGCGCAGACTATGGCGCGTTTCACCGATGACGTGCTGGTGGCGCAGGCCCCGGTGCTGTCGGCGGACGCCGAGGATGCCGCGATCATTGCGGCCATCGACGGTGAAACCAGCGCGGTTGTGGTCCAGTACCCTGACATTCTGGGCCGCATTCCCGATCTGGCCGCGATTTCTTCGGCGGCGCAGGCCCAGGGCGCGCTGCTGATCGTGGTCGTGACCGAGCCTGTGGCGCTGGGTCTGCTCGAAGCGCCGGGTGCGCTGGGCGCCGACATCGTCGTGGGTGAGGGGCAGTCGCTGGGCGTAGGCCTGCAATTTGGCGGGCCGTATCTGGGCCTGTTCGGTTGCCGTGAAAAGTTCCTGCGCCAGATCCCCGGCCGCCTTTGCGGCGAAACGGTGGATGCCGAAGGTCGCCGCAGCTTCGTGCTGACGCTTTCCACCCGCGAACAGCACATCCGCCGCGAAAAGGCGACCAGCAATATCTGCACCAATTCCGGCCTGTGCGCGCTGGCTTTCAGCATTCACATGAGCCTGCTGGGCGGCGCTGGTCTGGAACGTCTGGCCCGCATCAACCATGGCAAGGCGCAGGCTCTGGCGGCCGCTTTGGCGGCGGTTCCGGGCGTGTCGGTCCTGAATGATGCCTATTTCAACGAATTCACGGTGATCCTGCCCAAGGATGCACGTGAAGTGGTTGATGCTCTGGCGGCGCGGGACATTCTGGGCGGTGTGCCTTTGGGCCGCCTCTATGCCGAGGTTCCAGCGCTGGCCAATGGCCTGCTGCTGACGGCGACCGAATGCACGAGTGATGAAGATATTGCGGCGCTGGTTGCGGCGCTCAAGGAGGTGCTGTGATGAACGCTCCCAACGCTTCGGGCTGGCGTCCGGAAATGGGTGAGGCCGGCGCGATCCTGCCCCCCACCAACAGCGGCGATCATGGTCTCAACCTTGAAGAAAAGCTGATCTTCGAACTGGCCGAGCCGGGCACCTATGGCGTCGATTTTGACGACGCCGATGTGGCCCCCGCGCCCGCGCTGGGCAAATTCCTGCGCAAGGCGGCTCCCGCTCTGCCGGGCCTGACCGAACCGGAAGTGGTGCGCCACTATACCCGCCTCTCGCGTCAGAATTATGCCATCGATCTGGGGCCGTTCCCGCTCGGCTCCTGCACGATGAAGCACAATCCGCGCCTCAATGAAAAGGTCGCGCGGATGGCCGGTTTTGCCGACGTTCACCCGTTGCAACCGACCCAGACGGTGCAGGGCGCGCTGAAGGTCATCACGCAATTGGCCGACTGGCTGATGGCGCTGACGGGCATGCCCGCTGTGGCCATGACGCCCAAGGCGGGCGCGCATGGTGAGCTTTGCGGCCTGCTCTGCATCCGTGCCGCTCTGACCGCTCGCGGTGAGGAACGCCCGGTCGTTCTGGTCCCCGAAAGCGCGCATGGCACCAATCCTGCCACGGCCGCCTTTGCCGGGTTCCGCGTGGAAAATATCCCTGCGACTGCTGATGGCCGCGTGGATGTTGACGCTCTGACCGCTCGCCTTGGGCCGGATATTGCGGGCGTGATGATCACCAATCCGAACACCTGCGGGCTGTTTGAACGTGATCTCAAGACGATCTCGGATGCGGTTCACGCCATTGGCGGCTATGTTTACTGCGACGGCGCGAATTTCAACGCCATCGTGGGCAAGGTGCGCCCCGGTGACCTTGGCATCGACGCCATGCACATCAACCTGCACAAGACCTTTTCGACGCCCCATGGCGGCGGTGGTCCGGGTTCGGGTCCGGTGGTGCTGTCGGCGGCGCTGGCGCCGTTTGCGCCTCTGCCCTTTGCCACGCTCGATGCTGATGGCGTTGCGCATCTGGTCGAAGAGGGCGATGCCGAAACCCACGGCCACCCCAGCAGCTTTGGCCGCATGACCGCATTCCATGGCCAGATGGGCATGTTCACCCGCGCGCTGACCTATATCCTCAGCCACGGGGCCGATGGTCTGCGTCAGGTGTCGGAAGATGCGGTGCTGAACGCCAATTACATCCTGCGCTCGCTTGAAGACGTGCTGGATGCGCCTTTTGCCGCTTCTGGCCCGTGCATGCACGAAGCCCTCTTCAGCGACGATGGCATGGCCGATGGCTTCTCGACGCTGGATATTGCCAAGGGTCTGATCGACGAGGGTTTCCACCCGATGACGGTCTATTTCCCGCTGGTGGTCCATGGCGCGATGCTGGTCGAACCCACCGAAACCGAAAGCAAGGCAGGCACCGACCGCCTGATCTCCTCGCTCCGTTCGCTGGCCGAGCGTGGGCGTGCCGGGGACGTCACGCTGAAAAGCGCGCCCCACTATACACCGCGTCGCCGTGTTGATGAAACATTGGCAGCGCGCAAGCCCAAGCTGGTCTGGAAGGACTAAGCTATAGGGTCGCAGGAGGAGGGCCGTTGCGTTCGCGCAGCGGCCCTTTTTCTATGCGGTTTCGCGCGCGGCCTTGATGCGGCGATGTTCGCGCAGGGCAATCATCATCCCCGCCGCCACGATCAGCGGCGCCCCGGCCCAAGTATGCGCGGGCGGCAATTGCGCAAAGATCGCCCAGCCATAGAATGTGGTCCAGATCAGCGTCGCGTAATCCATGACCAGAACGCTGGCCGCCGAACCAAAGCGCAAGGCGGCGGTCATCAGGACCTGTGCCAAGGTACCCACCACGCCCATGGCGATGATCCCGGCCCAGACCATGGCGGGATGGGGCGTGCGGTAGAGCAGCATCGGGATCAGCGTCAGCAATGAGCCAAAGAGCGCGAAATAGAACACCACGGAAATCGGCGTTTCGGTGCTGGTCAGATCGCGGATCTGAAGGCTGATAACGGCCACCAGAAAGCCCGAACACAGACCTGCGGCAAGGCCGAGCGGCGAGATGGAACCGGCCATGGATGGGCCGCCGCCCGCCGGGGCGGTGATGATCAACACGCCGGCAAAGCCCAGCGCGACCGCCAGCCAGCGCAACATACCCGGCGCTGATCTATAGACAATCGCCGTCAACAGCACCGCAAAGAGCGGCGTGGTAAAGCCAAGGATCGTGGCCACCGGCAAGGGTAGCAAAACCTGTGCACCAAACAGGCAGACCATGCCGATTGTCCCCGTGACGGTGCGCATCGCATGGTTCTTTAACCGCTTGGTATAAAGCGAATAAAGTTTGCCCCGCATCAACAGCCAGCCGCCCAGCAAGGGCAAGGTGATCGCCTGGCGCCAGAACATGATTTCGGGCAGGGGGACGCCGTGCTGATGGAGCAATTTGACCATCATATACAGCGTTGCAAGCGCGACCGTTGCCGTCAGGCGAAGGCCCAGCGCAAGAAAGGGGCGTTGATTTTGAAGCACAGTCGGGCCTTAGTGCAAAGAGGCGGTTTGTGGCACCGCTTTTTTCGCAAGGCCCGCCTGCGCGTTAAAGACAGGCTTCGAGGAAAGTCTGATCAAAGCCGAATTGGCGCGCTTTTTCCAGCGTATAGGGGCGCAGGCCCGATGAACGCCATTCGCCGATGATCTTGCCGTCGTCGGTTTCGTCCAGATATTCGAATTTGAACAATTCCTGCGTCACGATCACGTCGCCCTCCATCCCGATCACTTCGGTGATGTTGGTGGTGCGGCGGCTGCCATCGCGCAGGCGCTTGACCTGAACGATCAGGTCCACCGATTCGGCGATCTGACGGCTGATGGCTTCCTTGGGGATCTTGATGTCGCCCATCAGGATCATGTTTTCCATACGGCCAAGACATTCGCGTGGGCTATTGGCGTGGAGCGTACACATCGAGCCATCGTGACCCGTGTTCATTGCGGCCAGCAAGTCGAAACATTCCGCGCCGCGAATTTCGCCCAGGATGATGCGGTCGGGGCGCATACGCAGAGCGTTCTTCACAAGGTCGCCGATGGTGATCGCGCCCTGGCCTTCAAGGTTGGGCGGGCGGGTTTCCAGCGGCAGCCAGTGCGGCTGCTGCAGGCGAAGTTCGGCCGCGTCTTCGATGGTCAGCACACGCTCGCCCGGATCGATCATTTTGGACAGGGCGTTGAGCATCGTGGTTTTACCCGAACCCGTACCGCCCGAAATCACGATGTTCATCCGGCAGGCGCCCGCGATTTTCAGCGCCGTGGCCATCTTGTCATTCATCGACCCGAAATCGCGCAGCATGTCGATCGTGATCGGCTTTTCGGAAAATTTACGGATCGAGATCGCCGTGCCGCGCAAGGAGAGCGGTGGGACGATCACGTTCACACGGCTGCCGTCCTTCAAACGGGCGTCGGCCAGCGGCGTGGTCTGGTCAACGCGGCGGCCGACCTGATTGACGATGCGCTGAGCGATCTGGAACAGATGCTGTTCATCGCGGAAACGGATCGTTGAAAGGGTCAGTTTGCCCTTCTTTTCAATATAGGTCTGGTCCGGCCCGTTGACCATGATGTCGGACACGTCAGGATCGTTGAGCAATTCCTCAAGCGGACCAAAGCCGAGCAATTCGTCGATCAGCACCTTTTCCAGCGCGAATTGTTCGCGACGGTTAAGCGTGATTTTCAGCTCGGCCAGCACCTCCATGATGATCGGGCGGAATTCCTCGGCCAACTCATCCTTGGTCAGCGTCGCGGCCGCTTCCGGGTCCACACGTTCCAGCAGGCGGGGAAGCACCTGCTCCTTGATCTTGTGGACGCTGGCCTCGAAACCTTCGGCCTGACGGGTGCCCTCGACGGTGGAATTCATCCGCTCGGCAAGGCGGGCCATGGCATCGCCGCCTTTGGACATTTCCATCGGCATGTCGGGTTCGGCGGGCAGGGGAGGGAACTGTTCCCCGCCCGATGGCGGCGGGGGCGCACCGGCGGGCAGGCCATCGGCCCGCATCGGACGCGCCACGCCAAATTGCGGTCTTGCGCCAGCGCCGAAGCTGCCGGGGCCAGTGCGTCGACCGAATGCGCTCATCGTTCGTCCATTCCTTCACAAACCACACAATTTTCGCGCAGGCCCGCTTTGGAACGCGAACAGCCTGTGCCAATTTGACAAGGTGAATAGAGTGCAAACTTTGAGGATTTGCTAATGGCCAAGCGGCGCTATCGGGCAAATACCGATTTTGATGAGGCAGATGAGCCCAATTCGGTAACCCCACCTGCAACATGCTGGCTGTGCGAACGGATGTTGGGCGATCTTGTCGAATGGCACCACCCCGTACCAAAATCGCGAGGGGGCCGCGCCGTGGTGGGCGTTCACCCGATTTGCCATCGCATTTTGCATACCACTTTCACCAATGCCGAATTGGCGCGGGTGGGCATGGATGTCGACCTGCTGCGTGACCATGAGGCTATCGGGAAATTCATGAAATGGGTGGCCGGAAAGGATCCAAATTTTCATGCGCCAACGGCCAGAAAGGGAAAGCGATAGGGATTTGATAGAAGGTTTGAGCCTCCGTTTGATGCCTCCGGCGGGTAAAGAGTAGGGGCCCTTTGCAATCTCGCTGTTGTAGGTATGGCGTTTCGGAAGACTTTGTTGCCTGAATGACAGCAATCGCCCCAAAGTCGGTCGTTCAGTCTAGCGCCGCTCTGGTGCGAAGAAAGGACAGGTATCGTTGATCTTCGTTGGCAAACAATTCCGCTCCAGCACCCATATAAGCCCGCATTAACTCGTCGCCAGCGCGATCATGCTCCCCCATATCGAGAAGTACCTGTCCCAGCCTAAGATGAAGGAATGGATTGCCTACCGCATCGGGACAAACCATCGCGTATTCCAGCGCCTCTTTCGCTGAGGTGTTGTAGTTTGCTAGAAACGCCGCGTCACCGATTGCCGCCAAAATCCAAGTGGATGCATTCCATTGGCTCTTTGGCTCGGGAACGATCTCCCATGCTCGATTATATTCGGCGATGGCTTCTTCATATCTGCCAGCAGAGGCCAGTGCATCACCATCGGCGCAAAAATGCTGGATCGCATCATGGACAGTCGATGATAGTTCTGTGGTCGCCATAACGACTAATTGTAGTCGGATGCAGATCATCACTCAATGACTGCTTTCCACCATTTCCGGTCTTTCCCCGCTGCGAAGCAGCTTTCAAAACTAGCGGTCCCCGATTACACGAGCTGATCCTGTAACTTCACATTGACGGTATCGGGATTGCAAAGGGCCGCCGCCCTTTGCCCGCCGGAGGCAAAATTCCCGCCCTAAACAGAAAAGGGGCCGGAAAAAGGCGCAAACCCCTTTCCAGCCCCTCAATCTGATTTCCGTCAATCGTGACGTTTACCCGGCAAGCTTTTCCGCCAGAACGGTCAGGCCCTTGGGCGTCACTTCGGCAAAGCCGCCGACGATGACGATTTCTTCCGGTGCGCCGTTTTCGGTCTTGTAAACCTTCACGGTGCCGTCGGTGATGGTCGAAAGGAAGGGCGCATGCCCTTCCAGCACGCCGAACTCACCTTCCGAACCGGGGACGACCACCATGTGGACTTCCTCGGAGCGGACCAGCTTCGCAGGCGTGACGAGTTCGAAGTGCAGGGCCATGACTTAGGCCTCCGCAGCCAGCTTCTTGGCCTTTTCGACCGCTTCGTCGATGCCGCCAACCATGTAGAAGGCTGCTTCGGGCAGGTGGTCGTATTCGCCGTCCACAACTGCCTTGAACGAACGGACCGTGTCTTCGACCTGAACGAACTTGCCGCTGATGCCGGTGAACACTTCGGCCACGTGGAAGGGCTGCGACAGGAAGCGCTGGATCTTGCGGGCGCGGGCAACGGTGAGCTTATCTTCTTCCGAAAGCTCGTCCATGCCCAGAATCGCGATGATGTCCTGCAGCGACTTGTACTTTTGCAGCGTTTCCTGAACGCGGCGGGCGGTTTCGTAGTGCTCTTGGCCGACAACGGCGGGCGTCAGCACGCGCGAGGTCGAGTCGAGCGGGTCAACCGCCGGATAGATGCCGAGTTCCGAAATCGCACGGTTCAGCGTGGTCGTAGCGTCCAAGTGGGCGAACGAGGTGGCCGGCGCCGGGTCGGTAAGGTCGTCCGCGGGAACGTAAATGGCCTGAACCGAGGTAATCGAACCCTTGGTGGTCGAGGTGATGCGTTCCTGCAGCGCGCCCATGTCGGTCGACAGGGTGGGCTGATAACCCACGGCCGAAGGAATACGGCCCAGCAGAGCCGACACTTCCGAACCGGCCTGCGTGAAGCGGAAGATGTTGTCCACGAAGAACAGCACGTCCTGGCCTTCCTGGTCGCGGAAGTATTCAGCCATGGTCAGACCCGACAAAGCCACGCGAGCGCGCGCGCCCGGCGGTTCGTTCATCTGGCCGAACACCAGAGCAACCTTCGAACCATCGGGGGTCGGGTTGCCATCGGCGTCCTTGGCGATAACGCCGGCGTCGAGGAATTCGTGGTAAAGGTCGTTACCTTCACGGGTACGTTCACCGACGCCCGCGAAAACCGACACGCCGCCGTGGCCCTTGGCGATGTTGTTGATCAGTTCCTGAATGAGAACCGTCTTGCCAACGCCCGCGCCGCCGAACAGACCGATCTTACCACCCTTGGCATAGGGAGCCAGAAGGTCGATGACCTTGATGCCGGTCACGAGGATCGCGGCTTCGGTCGACTGGTCGATGAATTCCGGGGCCTTGGCGTGGATCGGGGCAACCTGAGCAGCGCCAACCGGACCGCGTTCGTCGATGGGATCGCCCACGACGTTCATGATGCGGCCCAGCGTCATCGGGCCAACCGGCACCGAAATCTGCGCGCCGGTGCTGGTCACGATCTGACCACGGGTCAGCCCGTCGGTCGCGTCCATGGCGATGGTGCGGACGGTGTTTTCGCCAAGGTGCTGAGCAACTTCGAGAACCAGACGGTTGCCGTTGTTGTCGGTTTCCAGAGCGGTCAGAATCGCCGGGAGTTCCCCGTCGAAGGCAACGTCGACGACGGCGCCGATAACCTGGGCAATTTTGCCAGTGCTGGTGGACATGGGTTTCTTCCTTGCCTGCTGTGTCGTCGTCAGAGCGCTTCGGCGCCCGCGATGATTTCGATGAGTTCAGTGGTGATCGCGGCCTGACGGCTGCGGTTATACTGGATGGTCAGCTTGCTGATCAGTTCGCCGGCGTTGCGGGTGGCGTTATCCATGGCGGTCATGGATGCACCCTGCTCGCTGGCCGAATTTTCCAGCAGCGCGCCAAAGATCTGGGTCTTGAGATAGCGCGGCAGCAGAGCGGCGAGGATTTCTTCTTCCTCGGGCTCATACTCGACCACCGAATCCGCGGCCACTTCCGACTTGGGAGCGGGCACGGGGATGATCTGCTGTTCGGTCGGTTCCTGCAGCAGGGCGCTGCGGAAACGGCTGAAGAACAGGTGCGCTACGTCAAACTTTCCAGCTTCGTACAGCGCCATCAGTTCGGCAACGATCGCGTCCGCTTCGGCATATCCTGCTTCGCGAACGGTCGTGGTGTCAAAGCCACCGATGATTGCGTTAGGATATTCGCGACGGATAACCGCGCGGCCCTTGCGACCGATCAGATAGAACGCCACCTTCTTGCCTTCGGCTTCCAGAGCCTTGGCCTTCAGGCGAGCGGCCTTGACGATGTTCGAGTTGAACGCGCCGCACAGACCACGGTCCGAATTGGCCACCACCAGCAGATGCACCGCATCCTTGCCGGTGCCCGCCAGCAGCTTCGGGCTATTTTCGCTGACCACAATGCGCGAGGCGAGGCTGGCGACAACGCCGGCCAGCCGCGATGCATAGGGGCGCGCGGCCTCGGCAGCGGATTGCGCTTTACGCAATTTCGCTGCCGCGACCATCTGCTTGGCCTTGGTGATCTTCTGGGTCGATTTGACCGAGTTGATCCGGCCTTTGAGTTCCTTAAGGCTGGCCATTGCCAACTACCTTTCGTAGCTAGAACGGACTTAAGCGAACTGCTTGGCGAAGGCGTCCAGAGCGGCCTTGAGCTTGCCCTTGGCTTCGTCGCCCAGATCCTTGGTGTTGCGGATCAGGTCGAGCAGATCGCCATGCTGCGAACGCAGGAAGCTGAGCAGTTCGGCTTCATATTCGGTGACGCGGTTGACCGGAACGGTGTCCAGATAGCCGTTGGTGCCAGCGAAAATGACGCAGGTCTGTTCTTCAAAACCGAGCGGCGAGAACTGAGCCTGCTTGAGCAGCTCCGTCAGACGCGCACCGCGGTTCAGCAGCTTCTGGGTCGAAGCGTCGAGGTCCGAACCGAACTGGGCAAACGCGGCCATTTCGCGATACTGGGCCAGTTCCAGCTTGATCGAGCCGGCAACCTTCTTCATCGCCTTGGTCTGAGCCGACGAACCCACGCGCGACACCGACAGACCAACGTTAATGGCCGGACGGATGCCCTGATAGAACAGGCCGGTTTCAAGGAAGATCTGGCCGTCGGTGATCGAGATCACGTTGGTCGGAATGTAGGCCGACACGTCGCCCGCCTGCGTTTCGATGATCGGCAGGGCGGTCAGCGAACCGGCGCCCATGTCATCGTTCAGCTTGGCAGCGCGTTCCAGAAGGCGCGAGTGCAGATAGAATACGTCGCCCGGATAAGCTTCACGGCCCGGAGGACGACGCAGCAGCAGCGACATCTGACGATAGGCCACGGCCTGCTTGGAAAGGTCGTCATACACGATCACGGCGTGCATGCCGTTGTCGCGGAAGAATTCACCGATCGCAGCGCCGGTGTAGGGCGCCAGGTACTGAAGCGGAGCGGGTTCCGAAGCGGTCGCGGCGATCACGACCGAATATTCCATCGCGCCGTTTTCTTCGAGCTGACGCACGATCTGGGCGACTGTCGAACGCTTCTGACCCACGGCGACGTAGATGCAGTACAGCTTCTTCGATTCGTCATCACCGGCGTTGGCGGCCTTCTGGTTGATGAACGTGTCGATCGCCACCGCAGTCTTGCCGGTCTGACGGTCGCCGATGATCAGTTCGCGCTGGCCGCGGCCAACCGGAACCAGAGCGTCAATGGCCTTGAGGCCGGTCTGCACGGGTTCGTGCACCGACTTGCGGGGGATGATGCCCGGAGCCTTAACTTCGACGCGGCGGCGCTCGGTGTACATGATCGGGCCCTTGCCGTCGATCGGGTTGCCCAAAGCGTCCACCACGCGGCCCAGCAGACCCTTGCCGGTCGGCACGTCCACGATGGTGCCGGTGCGCTTGACGGTGTCGCCTTCCTTGATCTCGCTGTCCGAGCCAAAGATCACGACGCCGACGTTGTCGGCTTCCAGGTTCAGAGCCATGCCCTGAACGCCGTTGGCGAATTCCACCATTTCACCGGCCTGAACCTTGTCCAGACCATGGATGCGGGCAATACCGTCACCCACCGAGAGAACGGAGCCGACTTCCGAAACCTGGGCTTCGGTGCCGAAGTTGGCAATCTGGTCCTTGATGACCTTCGAGATTTCTGCGGCGCGAATTGTCATGTTCAGCCTTTCATCGAACCTTGTTGGGGGCCAAGGCCCCGCAATCGACCCTTTAGGAGGGGCCTGTTAGCCCCTCATCTTTTGGGCGAGAGAATTGAGACGGGTGCGGATCGAGCTATCGATCTGCTGGCTGCCGATGCGTACAACCAGACCGCCAAGCAGTTCCGGATCCACGCTGGTCTTCAGCTTGATGGCCTTGCCTTCGCGGGCCGCCAGCTTGGCCGAAAGGGCCGAAAGCTGATCGTCGCTGAGCGGATGGGCGCTGGTGACCTGTGCCGTCACTTCGCCGCGCGCCGCAGCCGCGATGGCTGCAAATGCACGAAGAATGTCGGGCAGGGCCGAAAGACGGCGGCCAGCAGCCAACACGCCAAGGAACTTGCGGGTCACATCACCAAGGCCCAACACCCCGGCGACACCCTCTACCGCACGGCCAGCCGCATCGCGGCTGATCTGCGGGTTGCGAATCAGGGCACCCAGATCGTCGGATTCGGCAATGGCCGCACCCAAAGTCTCAAGGTCCGCTTCTACGGCGCTGACCGCGCCCAAATCCTGCGCCAGTTCAAACAGGGCGGACGCGTAGCGCCCCTGAAGACTGGCAGTAATGCCGGCGGAATTGTCCACGCTTTTACGTCCCCTCTTGCCGGAAGGCTCTATGCCGGTTCGCAAAGGTAAGGATGCGCAGCGTCAAACTGCGTATCTGTCCCCCTTGGGCGGCGCGCATAGCGACGATTACCGCACGATGCAAGCGGCCCGATGCGACCTGATTCCAAAGTCCATGGTCCAGCGCCGAATTGGTCAGATTGTCTGAGAAATGCGCAATGCATTCCTATGCGTCACTTTGCCCGAAAAATCATTGATCGCAAGGGGACCATTGGATGCCATGGACGGCGTTACGCGTATTTCTATCGGTGATGCGCTGAATTGAATTTTTTTGGGGCATAATCGGCCCGTTCGGCGCATGGTTTAGTCGATGGTCGCCTGTGAAGGCCGCCTTTAGACAAAGGAATAAGGGTCGATATCGATGCTGACTCGCACGCCTTGCGGGAATTTCAGCGCGCCCAGCCATTCGCGCAGCACCTTTTGCAATTCAGCGCTGCGCTTGGCGTTGACCAGCAGGCGATAGCGATAGCGCCCGCGCAAGAGGGACAAAGGCGCCGGCGCCGGCCCCAGAATCGCGACATCGGGCAGGTTGGGGCGCGTGCCGCCAATGGCCCTTGCGGCCTCCTTGGCCTCCGATTCTTCCTCGCTGGAAACGATAATGGCCGCCCAGCGACCAAAAGGCGGCGCACCGGCATGGCGGCGCCCCTCCGCCTCGGCCTCATAAAAGGCGTCGCGGTCGCCTGCGGCCAGAGCGGCGATGACGGGCGCGGTGGGGTGGCGGGTTTGAATCAGCACTTCGCCCGGCTTTTCACCCCGCCCCGCGCGCCCGGCCACCTGCGCGATCTGTTGATAAGAGCGCTCGCCCGCGCGCAGATCGCCGCCTTCCAGCCCCAGATCGGCATCAATCACGCCAACCAAAGTCAGGTCAGGGAAATGGTAACCTTTGGTAACCAGCTGCGTGCCGACAATCACATCGACCATTTTGGCTTCGGCCGTCGCCACGAATTCGGCCACCTTGTCGGGCGTGTTCAATGTGTCCGACGTGACCACCGCGACGCGGGCCGATGGCAAAATCTCGGCCACTTCGTCGGCGATGCGTTCCACCCCCGGCCCGCAGGCCACCAGGCAATCGGCCTCGCCGCATTCGGGGCAGGCGGTGGGCATGGGCTGTTCCTGTCCGCAATGGTGACAGGCGAGGCGGCGCGAGAGGCGGTGTTCCACCAGCCACGCGCTGCACGTATCACATTGAAACCGATGGCCGCATGATCGGCACAGCGTCAAAGGCGCATAACCGCGCCGGTTGAGGAACAGCAGCGATTGCTCACCCTTCTCCAACCGTTCCTCCAGCTTTTTGACCAATGGCGGCGAAATCCAGTGGTTTCGCTCTGGCGGATGCTGGATCAGATTGATGATCTGAATATCGGGCAATTGCGCCCCGCCGAAACGATCGGGCAGGATGATTCGTTTGTATACGCCCGCCTCGGCCAAGGTCAGGCTTTCCAGCGCGGGAGTGGCCGAAGCCAATACGACGGGGATCTTTTCAAACCTTGCGCGAATCACCGCCACATCGCGGGCATTATAGCGCACGCCATCGTCCTGCTTGAACGACACCTCATGCGCTTCGTCCACCACGATCAGGCCAAGGCGCGGGAAGGGCAGGAACAGTGCCGATCGCGCGCCCACCACCACTTGAGCTTGGCCCGCGGCGATGGCCCGCCACGCCCGACGGCGTTCGGCTGATTTCAGGCTGGAGTGCCACAAGACCGGCTCCACCCCGAAGCGCGCCTCGAACCGGCGCAGGAAGTTCTGCGTCAGTGCGATTTCGGGCAGCATCACCAAAACCTGTCGGCCAAGGCGGATTGCCTCGGCCACGGCCTCGAAATAGGTTTCGGTCTTACCGCTGCCTGTCACGCCGTCGAGGAGGAAGGGGGCAAAGGCTTCACCACGCACCGCATCGACCATCTGATCGGCGGCGGCCTGTTGCCCTTCGGACAGGTCGGGTTGATCAAAGGCCGGGTCGGCCAATGGATAGGGGCGGTCCAGATCGACCCGCACCGTTTCCATCATCCCGCCATTGACCATGCCGCGCAAGACGCCCTCGGTCACGCTGGCGGCCTCGGCCAATTCGCGTAGGGTGCCCTGCATGCCCTGTAAGGTTTCCAATGCGGCGGCGCGTTGCGGGGTCAGGCGTTTGGGCGGTTCGGCATTGGGCGCCAGCCGATATTCGGTCATCATCCGCCCGCCCTGCAATGCGGCGGTGGAAGACAAGGCCATGCGCGCGACGCTGGCCAGCGAGGCGCAGTAATAATCCGCCGTCCATTCAATCAACCGGCGCAAAGGTGCGGGCAAGGGCGGCACCGGCAACACAGAGAGCAGCGGACGCAGGCGATTGTCGCCCACTTCTTCACCGGGCAGGCGTTCAGGTTCCCACACGATGCCCATAACCTGACGAGGCCCGAGCGGCGCGATCACCACGCTGCCGTGTTCGACCTCCATGCCATGGGGCACCCGGTAATCCAGCACCGGCAGGGCAGAGTTCATCACAAGCAGGCGCGCGCGGGTCATGGGCAAGGCCATGCGACCAAACGCCCCGGTGGGTCAAGTCGCCTTCGCGCAGGCATAATTTGGCCGACGAGCGATGTGGCGATAAAACTCGTGCAAGTGGGGGCTTGGGTTGCGCGGCGCTCATGCCTATAGGCGGCGGGGTAGAGCGTTTCAAGAATCGCGCCCACCGCCGGGCGCGCGCCAATCAGGGGACACCCCATGAAGTTTTTCGTCGATACCGCCGAGATCAACGACATCAAGGAACTGGCCGCAACGGGCCTGCTTGATGGCGTCACCACCAACCCTTCGCTGATCGCCAAGTCGGGCCGTGATTTTCTGGAAGTGACCAAGGAAATCTGCGGCATCGTCGATGGCCCGGTTTCGGCCGAAGTCATTGCCCTGGACCACGAAGGCATGATGCGTGAGGCCGAAATCCTGCGCAAGATCGCCGACAATGTCTGCATCAAGGTTCCGCTGACCATTGATGGCCTGAAAACCTGCAAGGCGTTGACCGGCGACGGCACCAAGGTCAACGTGACGCTGTGCTTCTCGGCCAATCAGGCTCTGCTGGCCGCAAAGGCGGGCGCGACCTTCATCTCGCCCTTCATCGGTCGTCACGATGACAATGGCTTTGATGGTCTGGACCTGATCCGTGACATCCGCCTGATCTATGACAACTATAACTATGCGACCGAAATTCTGGCCGCTTCGATCCGTCATGGCGTGCATGTTCTGGAATGCGCCCGCATCGGCGCCGACGTGATGACCGCGCCGCCCGCCGTCATCAAGGGGCTGGTCAAGCATGTCTTGACGGACAAGGGCATTGAAGGTTTCATGGCTGACTGGGCCAAGACCGGCCAGAGCTTGTAATAATTTCCGAAGGATAGACATTGGCCGAGGAAACTCCTCTCGACCGTTTCAAGGCTGCGCTGACCGGGGCCTCACGCGCGATCGCTGAACGCGCGGATATTGAGGTGAACTGGAGCGCGGATAACCCCAGCCAGACGGGTGCGACGTTCCGCATCCCGATGCCGGGGCGTGGCATCCCGCGCGAAGCCGCCATGGAGGCGCGCGGGTTTGCCGATTCCTATGCGCTGCGTTTGAAGCACCATAATGAGGCGCTTCACCGCAAGAACGCGCCGCAGGATGCGGTGGCTCGTGCGGCCTTTGATGCGGTGGAAACCGTGCGCTTTGAGGCGCTCGGGGCCAATGACTATGCCGGAATGCGTGAAAATCTGGGTGCGGCGCTGGATATGCGGATGGCGACAGACGCCATTTCCCGCGCCGAACGCGCAGAGCAGGTGCCGATGCACACGGCGCTTGCTCTCATCCTGCGCGAAAAGCTGACTGGCCAGCCGATCCCGGAAATGGCCAGAGGCGGCGTTGAAATGCGCCGCGCCTTTATCGAGGAAAAGGCGGGCGGGGATATTGCCGCGCTGGCCGAAAAGCTGAACGATCAGCGCGCCTTTCAAAGCCTTGCTTTGGACATGCTGCGCCATTTGGAATTGACCAAGCCCGAAGCCGTGGATGAACCCGGCGAGGATGAGGACAATGAGGATGCCGAGCAGGACAAGGAAGAGCAGCAGGACGAGGATCAGCCCGGACAGGAGCAGCAGCCTGTTGAAATGGCCGCCGACCGCAGCCAGGGCGACGAACAGGGCGACAGCGAACAACAGACCGAAATCGAAGATGACGGTCAGATGGACGACGAAGGCGACGACAGCGACGAAGGCATGTTGCCCACGCGCCCCAATCGCCCGTGGACCGATCTGCCCAATGATTTTGATTACAAGGTCTTTTCGGAAAAATTTGACGAGGTCGTGGCTGCGCAGGATCTGTGCGACGACGATGAACTGACCCGTCTGCGCGCCTATCTGGATGCACAGTTGAAGGGGTTGCAGGGTATTGTCACGCGCCTTGCCAACCGGCTCCAGCGGCGTCTGATGGCGCAGCAGAACCGCAGTTGGGACTTTGATCAGGAAGAGGGCATTTTGGACGCGGCGCGTCTCTCGCGTATCGTCGTCGCGCCCGGTTCCTCGCTCAGTTACAAGGTCGAGCGCGATGTCGAGTTCAAGGATACGATCGTCACGCTGCTGATCGACAATTCCGGCTCGATGCGCGGGCGGCCGATTTCCATCGCGGCCATTTCCGCCGATGTTCTGGCGCGCACGCTGGAACGTTGCGGGGTCAAGACCGAGATCCTTGGCTTTAC
This sequence comes from Novosphingobium sp. 550D, assembly GCF_057401885.1. Classification (NCBI taxonomy): domain Bacteria; kingdom Pseudomonadati; phylum Pseudomonadota; class Alphaproteobacteria; order Sphingomonadales; family Sphingomonadaceae; genus Novosphingobium; species Novosphingobium sp. 550D. The sequence continues at coordinate 2,624,486 of NZ_CM171613.1, forward strand.
CACCCGCGCGTGGAAGGGCGGACAGAGCCGCGAGGCGTGGCTGGCCGCGGGCAAGCCGGCGCATCCGGGGCGTTTGAACGATCTGCGCCATATCGTGTATAAAAAGGCCGATGAACCTTGGCGCCGGGCGCGCAAGAACCTTGGCCTGATGATGCGCGAAGGTTTGCTGAAAGAAAACATCGACGGCGAGGCGCTGAAATGGGCGCATGACCGTCTGCTCTCGCGACCGGAAGATCGCCGCATCCTGATGGTGATTTCCGACGGCGCGCCGGTTGATGACAGCACTTTGTCGGTCAATGCTGCGGGCTATCTTGAGGGCCACCTGCGCCGCGTGATCGGCTGGATCGAAAGCAAGTCGCCGGTGCAACTGGTGGCCATCGGCATCGGGCATGATGTGACGCGCTATTACCGCCGCGCCGTGACGATCATGGATGTCGAACAATTGGGCGGCACGATGATCGAACAATTGGCTGGTTTGTTCGAAGATGGATGAATCACGTTATTGGTGATTGCCACTAAGGAATTTGAACGATAGCTTCCACAGGGTCTGGGGGGGCTATCACTTTATGATTAGGCTTTTTTTGCGCTCGGCGGCATGTGGCCTTGCGCTGTTCTCTTGTCATTTGTTTGCCCAGGAAGCGCCTAATGGGGCTGTGCCCGTAACCAATGCGAAGGTTATTGCGGCATTGACCCCTGTCCGCATCGAGATTCTTGAAGCGCAAGGAAGTGCGATTTCAAAGCCGGATGCGCATTTCCCCATCCGACTGGCCGACCCCATTGTCATGGATGGTAAAACCATCATCGCCGCAGGCGCCTTGGGCGAAGGTGAAGTCGTGCACGCCAAAAAATCCAGTATGAGTGGCGGGCCGGGTGAGCTTATTCTGGCCGCCCGCTGGATTGACGTGAATGGACAGCATTTGCGTTTGCGTTCGATGCATATGGCGGAAAACGGGAAAAGCGGCATCAAAGACGTCAATCGCATCATGATAGCTTCAGCGGCAACCGTTCCAATCGCGGCCATGGCGGGCTGGTTCATGAAGGGCAAGGAAGTGGTTGTTCCTTCAGGTACGATCGCGGAAGCCAAGGTGGCCGCCGATTTTTCGGTCGCTCCCTGACGGTTGAGCGCTGAAACTCGATCCAAACGAAAGCAGTTTTACAACGGGAGTGGGTTTAATGCGTTTCAAACAAATGGCGGTGTTTGCATCGGTGTTGGCATGTGGGATTTCGATGCCGGCGATGGCTTATGACACGCCGCCCGAATTGATGATGGTTGTGCCCCCCGCGCCCAAGGGCAAGGGTTTGGTGGTTTTCTATCGCAGCGCGTCGATCTTTGGCGCGGCCATCAGCTGTGCTGTTTCGGAAAATGACAAGAAGATCAGCTCAATGGGGGTCGGGCGCTATTTCGTCTATGCCGCTGAACCGGGCAAGCACAGCTTTTCGGTGTCCAGCGAAGCCAAGGATAAGGTGACGCTCGAGCTTGAAGCCGATGAAGTGCAATATGTCGGTTGCCGGATCAAGATGGGCATCATGACGGGCCGCCCGGATCTGTTCCCTGCCAAAGAAGCCGATTTCCGGGGTAACAAGAAGCTCTCGCTCTCCGATCCGAAAAATTATGGCGAAGGTGTGCTCAAGCCTGACGAGATCGCTACGCTGGCCGGGGTGACGGTTTCGGCGCCGGTCGCTGCACATTGATGAATTTCGTGCGGGCCGCTTTATGCGCGCCCGCGCCCTCTTGACCTTTTGCCGGGCGGGCGTTTACGCCGCGCGCCATGACCGAGCAAACGCCTCTTCGGCTGTTCAACAGCCTGACCCGCCAGACCGAGACCTTTACGCCTGTCCATCCCGGTGAGGCGCGGGTCTATTCCTGCGGGCCGACGGTCTATAATTATCCCCATATCGGCAATATGCGGGCTTATGTGTTCGCCGATATTCTGGGGCGCACGCTCTCGTTCAAGGGGTTGAAGCTGACCCATGTGATCAACATCACCGATGTTGGCCATTTGACCGATGACGCCGATGCGGGCGAGGACAAGATGGAGAAGATGGCCCGCACGCAGGCCCAATCCATCTGGGACATCGCCGAGCATTACAAGCAGGCCTATTGGGCCGACGTGCGCGCGCTGAATATTCGTCAGCCTGCCAAGTGGACCATCGCCACCGATTACGTGCCCCAGATGATCGAGTTTGCGAAGAAGATCGCGCCCGCTCACTGCTATGAACTGGACAGTGGCCTCTATTTCGATGTGTCGACTGTGGCCGACTATGGGCGGTTGGCCCGCGCCAATACCGAGGAGGGCGAGGGGCGCATCGAAAAGGTCGATGGCAAACGCAATGCCGCCGACTTCGCTATCTGGCGCAAAACTCCGCCGGGTGAGAAGCGGCAGATGGAGTGGGACAGCCCGTGGGGTCGCGGTGCGCCGGGCTGGCATCTGGAATGTTCGGTCATGTCGGGTGAGGTGCTGGGCTTTCCCTTTGACATCCACACCGGCGGGATCGACCATCGCGAAATCCACCACCCCAATGAAATTGCCCAGAATCAGGCCGCTTGTGGTTGTGGCGGGCTGGATCACGCCGCCAATTCGGGCGCGCAATTCTGGATGCACAACAATTTCCTGGTTGAACGCAGCGGCAAGATGTCGAAGTCTTCGGGCGAATTTCTTCGGCTGCAATTGCTGATCGACCGTGGTTATCACCCGCTGGCCTATCGCCTGATGTGCCTTCAGGCGCATTATCGCAGCGAACTGGAGTTCAGTTGGGAAGGTCTGGGCGCGGCATTGGTACGCCTGAAACGTCTGTTGATGGCCGTGGCGCAGGTGAAGGCGCAATGCGCCGACGCCGGCTATGCGGCCATCGGCGGTTGGGGCCAGAAGATCGCGCCGGTGATGGAGCGTTTCGAAGCGGCCATCAGCGATGATCTCAACACGCCGGTCGCTCTGACGCTGCTGGAGGAAGTCGCCTCGATGAAGAAGGTGCCGGCCACCGAAAAGCTGGGCGCGATCACGGCGATGGACAATGTGCTGGGCCTGAACCTGCTGGCCATGGAACGCGGTGATCTGCGGATCCGTCCCAAGGCCGCCTCGATCACCGAGGGAGAGATCGAGGCCGTTCTGGTTCAGCGCAAGGAAGCGCGGGCGGAAAAGGATTTTGCGCGATCCGACGCGCTTCGTGATGAATTGGCGGCCAAGGGTGTCGAGGCCATGGATGGCGACCCGCTTGGCTGGGAATGGAAATTGGGTTGAGGATTTAGGCAAGGGGCCGGATGCCCCTTGCCATCCAGCAAGGCTTATCCGTCGGCCAAAAGCAGCAGTTCGGTTTCCACAACGACGCGCTCCACGGGCAATTGAACGTGGGTGACTTCGCTGACCACCGCATCGGCGACCAGTTGGCCGCGGATGGTGAATTCATGTTCGGGAATGCTGGCGATAAATTCCTCGGCGGCGGCGGCGCCGTCCTTGCCATTGAACAGCAGCGTGATCGTATGGCGCGAGCCGTTAAAAGTCGCGCTGGCCCAAGGCCGTTCGGCGTGAGAGATCAATTCGCCACGTTCCCCCGCAAGGCGCATAACCGCATCGAGCAGAAGGACCGAAGGGTGGCGTAAACGGGCGCGCGGGGCGCCGACGCCCTTGGTTTCATTCATGCGGGCGGCGGGGCTGAACAGGGCTACGCGCTGGGCGTCGATGTCGTTGCTGGTGCGAAAGTCAAAGCGCATTGGGCATCTCCGAATAGGTGGTGATATAGTTTTCGATGCGGGCGGCCAGATCGGGCCGGGGGCTGCGCCCATTGCGCATATCGCCGACAAGACGCGGATCATGGGCCACGATGCGCCCGAACTTTGTCCACGGCATGCCGGTACGGCACAGGAAATCCTCTATCATTCGCAACAGCATGAAGCCCCCTTCATTGGTTTGAAGTTAGGTCCGATTCGCCGGATCTGTTGCTCATTTGTTCTCATAAGAAATCCTACTTGTCTAGGAAATTTCCTATGGTATAAATTTGGACATGGAACAGGAAAATGCGCAATCCACTCTGATGGCTCTTTCGGCAGAGCGAGGCGTGAGCCTGGCGGCGCTTTCCGGGTTAATAGGTCGTAATTCCAGTTACTTGCAGCAATTTGTCAAAAAGGGCAGCCCGCGCAAGCTGGAGGAAGGTGACCGGCGGAAACTGGCCAATTTCTTTGGAATCGACGAGTCGCGATTGGGCGGATCAGAGGAAAAATCCTTTTCTCCGCTGGAAAAATCCCCGCGCGAACATTGGGTCGATGTGCCGCGTCTGGCGGTTGACGCCTCGGCGGGGCCGGGCGCCTTTGCGGGTGGAGAGGTGCCGTTCGGCGCCCTGCGTTTCTCGCGCGATTGGTTGCGCAGCATGGGGCTGACCCCGTCGCAATTGACGACGATCGCGGTGGCGGGGGATTCGATGCATCCCGTGCTCAATGATGGCGATGAAATTCTGGTCGATCAGTCGCGCCGCGCCTTGGCCGATGGCATCCATGTGGTGCGCGTGGGGGACCATGTTCTGGTCAAGAGGATCGACATGGGGCGCCCCGGAAAGGTGCGCCTGAAAAGCGAAAATCCGGCCTATGATCCCATCGATCTGTCGCCGGAGGAGGTGGCCGTGATCGGCCGCGTCGTGTGGAAGGGCGGGCGGCTTTAAACCGCCCGCATCCCGATTACTTGGTCCACTGTGCCAGCCAGTCGGCCAGCGATTGCGGCGTCATCGAACGCGCATCGGCCAGAGCCGTAACGGAAGTGGTTGGGTTGAGCAGCTTGTTCGTCTTGGGATCCACTACGAACAGCGCGGGAACACCCTTGGGACGCGTCACGCCATAGGCCGCGCCGATGTCCAGATTTTTGGTGTAGCGGCCCACGTCCACGGTCACCAGTTCAAAGTGCTTTTTGACCCAGGGATTCAGGCTGGGCAGAGCCATGGTTCCGGCCAGAATGCGGCAATCTGGGCACCAGTTGCCGCCCAGATCGATCAGCACCAGTTTCTTGGCCTTTTTGGCGCGGGCGATGGCGGCGGCCACGTCCTTATGCGCGTCGGCGGCCTCATCATAGGGCAGCGGCAACGGCTGGGGCAGGGCGGCAAAGCTGGTTTCGGGCAGGCGCGGGGCGGGGGCGGCCATGGCGGGCGCGCTCATCATGGGAGCAGCGGCAAGGGCGAGGCCGACGAGGAGGTGACGCATCTCGTAATCCTTAGTAAGACGATAGAGTATATATAGCGATCCTTTCGCTCTTCTCTACTGGCCTTCGCGCCGCGGTGGCACTAGGATTTCCGTCATGGCTGAAAGCAAACCTACTGACACCGGTGCAAGCGGTGAACCGCCGCTGCGCATCCATCTCATCCCTGTCACCGCGTTCCAGCAGAATTGCTCGCTGGTGTGGTGTACGAAAACCATGCGCGGGGCGTTGATCGATCCGGGCGGCGATCTGGATAAATTAAAGGCCGAGGTGGCACGGCGCGGCGTGACGCTGGAAAAGCTGCTCGTCACGCATGGGCATATGGATCATTGCGGTCTGGCGGGCGTTTTGGCGCAGGATCTGGGGTTGACGATCGAGGGGCCGCATGAAGGCGACCGCTTCTGGATCGAGGGCCTCGACAACCCCAATATGCGCATGGGCCTTGCGGGCAAAAGCTTTGAGCCTGACCGCTGGCTGGTCGATGGTGATACGGTGACGGTGGGCGAATTGGAGTTTCAGGTCCTGCATTGCCCCGGCCATACGCCGGGGCATGTGGTGTTTTTCCACGAACCCTCGCGTCTGGCCATTGTCGGCGATGTTTTGTTTCAGGGCAGCATCGGGCGCACCGACTTTCCCAAGGGCGACCATCAGCAATTGATCGATTCGATCACGGGCAAGCTCTGGCCGCTGGGCAAGGACATTACTTTCGTCCCCGGCCATGGTCCGTGCAGCACATTCGGCCATGAGATGCTGACCAATCCTTTCGTGGGCAGCATCTATGGCTAAGTAAGTGTACGGCGGTTCAGATAACGCGGACCGCCGTCAACACGGCCACTACGGCAAGGCCCAGTTGCACCAGATAGGCGCTGGCCGTGCCAAAGGGGCGGCCGGGTTTGAAATTACCGTCCATGCCAAAGGCGTGCATGATCCGCCCGGCCATAAATACCGCGCCCACAAGCGCGAGCCACCAGCTGCCCTTGCCCGCGAGTTCCACGGCGGCAAAGAGAATCAGGGTGATGGGCGTATTTTCGATGAAATTGGATTGGGCGCGCATCCGGGCATAGATCAGAGGGTCATTGCCATCGCCCATTTCCACCTTTCGTGCGATGCGAAGGCGTCCAATGCGCAGGCCAAGCCAGAAATTGATGACAGCCGCCGCCGCGCAAAGGCATAGAGTTGTGGGCAAAAGCACGGCGTTGAGGTTCAGTAAGTTCATATTTGCAGCTCCCTCTCGATCTTTCGTGGTCGCCATAGCCATCAGCGACTTGCAACGCACGAGAAATCCGGTATAGGCGCCGCTTCGCATCCGCCTGTGCGGCAACGCATATCGGGCGGCTTTTGTCGTCTAATTCGTATATTTCAGGAATAGGTGCCGAAATGGCTGTCCCTAAGAGAAAAACTTCCCCCAGCCGTCGCGGCATGCGTCGCAGCCATGATGCGCTGAAGGTCGAAGCTTTCCACGAGTGCTCGAACTGCGGCGAACTGAAGCGCCCGCACAACCTCTGCCCGTCCTGCGGCCATTACAATGGTCGTGAGATCATCGCAGTCGGTCTTTAATGTCCGGCTCCCGATTGGGGGCCTGTGAAGGGGTAGTTGCACCATGAATTTTCCGCGTATCGCAATCGACGCGATGGGCGGGGATGAAGGTGTGCAGGTCATGGTCGCTGGTGCGGCCCTGGCGGCGGACCGTTATCCGCAGGTGCGCTTCCTCCTCGTAGGTGACCAATCCGGGATTGAGCGGGCGCTGGACCGTCATTCGGCCCTTCGTCCGCTGGTAGAGATCCTCCATGCTGATGATGCCATCAGCGGCGAGGACAAGCCAAGTCAGGCTCTGCGCCGCGCGCGGACCACTTCGATGGGCATGGCTATCCATGCGGTCAAGGATGGTTCGGCGGGCGCAGCCCTGAGCGCGGGCAACACAGGCGCGCTGATGGCGATTGCCAAGCTGGCCCTGCGTACAATTCCCGGTATTGATCGTCCGGCTCTGGCCGCAATCATGCCCACATTGCAACCCAGCGATGTCGTGATGCTCGACCTTGGTGCCAATACCGAGTGCGACGCACGCAATCTGGTGCAATTTGCCATCATGGGCGCCGCTTACGCGCGCATCGTGAACAGCCAGCCTGAGCCGCGCGTGCGCCTGCTCAACATTGGCACCGAAGATATCAAGGGCACCGAAGAATTGCGCGAAGCCGCGGCTCTGTTGAAAGAGCGTGCGGGTGATCTGTCGATGGCCTTTGACGGCTTTACCGAGGCGGACAAGATCTGTCGCGGCGAGGTGGACGTTGTCGTCACCGACGGTTTTTCGGGCAATATCGCGCTCAAGGCGATTGAAGGTACCGCGCGTTTTGTCGGTGACCTGCTGCGCCGTTCGTTTTCATCCTCGCTGCGTTCGAAGGTCGGTTTTCTGATCTCACGTCCTGCGACGGATCTTCTCAAACATCATCTTGACCCCAACAATCATAATGGCGCGGTTTTTCTGGGCCTGAACGGGGTTGTCGTCAAAAGCCACGGCAGCGCCAATGCGGTTGGCGTGGCCAATGCGGTTGGGGTGACTCAACGGCTGCTGGAGGAAAATCTGACCGAACGGATCAAGGCCGACCTGGCAAGGCTTGGCACCGAGACGCTGCGCGCACCCCACAAGATCGCGGCCGAGGCCGGTCGATAAATATGGGGCAGGTCATGCGGCGTTCGGTTTTGATCGGTACGGGCAGCGCTCTGCCTTCGCGTGTGGTTCCCAATGTGGAACTGGCGGAAAAGGTGGACACCAGCGACGAATGGATTGTCGAACGCACCGGCATCCGTCAACGCTATCTGGCGGGTGAGGGGGAAACCACCAGTTCGCTGGCCACGGCTGCGGCGCGTCAGGCGCTGGAAGCGGCCGGGGTTGAGGGCAAAGACATTGACCTGATCATTCTGGCGACCGCCACGCCTGATCAGACCTTTCCCGCCTCCGCAACGATCGTTCAGAATGCGATTGGCGCCAATGGTGGGATCGCCTTTGACGTGGCGGCGGTATGCTCGGGCTTTCTTTATGCCATGGGCGTGGCCGATTCGATGTTGCGCTGTGGTCAGGCGCGCCGCGCGCTGGTGATCGGTGCGGAAACTTTCAGTCGAATTCTCGATTGGGACGATCGCGCGACTTGTGTTCTGTTCGGCGATGGCGCCGGCGCGGTGGTTCTCGAGGCGCGCGAAAGCGAAGATGCTGATGCGCCGGGCATTCTTGCCACCAAGCTGCATGCCGATGGCGCGCATAACCAGTTGTTGTTCGTCGATGGTGGCGTTTCGACCACCGGCGATGTTGGCAAACTGCGGATGAAGGGGCGCGAAGTGTTCCGTCATGCCGTGGTCAATCTGGCCTCTGTTCTTGGCGAAGTGCTTGAAGAAGCAGGATTTACGCCGAAGGATATCGATTGGCTGGTCCCGCATCAGGCCAATGCGCGCATCCTTGAGGCGACCGCCAAGAAGCTGAACATGCCTTCGGCAAAGGTCGTGATGACGGTGCAGGATCATGCCAATACCTCGGCCGCATCGGTGCCCTTGGCGCTGGATTGCGCGGTGCGTGACGGCCGGATTCAACCGGGGCAGCTGGTCATGCTCGAGGCGATGGGTGGCGGATTTACATGGGGCGCAAGCCTGATCCGCATCTAAACTCTTTATTGCGAATTTGCTTATATTGCGTCGAATCCGACGCGGGATGGCATTGTATTACCCGCGATATTTGCTATCTTGTGTGGTGAGGGGTGCCCACAAGAGGCCTTTGGAGGGGTGATAGTGCGATCTATGTCTACACTGACAAGAGCTGATCTGGCTGAAGCCATCAACCGCAAGCTGGGCCTGTCTCGGGCCGATTCCCTGAACATGGTGGAATCGATCCTTGATCTGGTCTCCGACTCTTTGGCCGAGGGCGAGAACGTGAAGATCTCGGGCTTTGGCACCTTTCTTTTGCGCGACAAGACCGAGCGCATCGGGCGCAATCCCAAAACCGGGGTTGAAGTGCCGATTACGCCGCGCCGCGTGCTGACGTTCCGCGCCAGCCAGATGTTGAAAGACCGGGTTGCCGGTTGATCGGGTCGGGACAGTGGGAAGTTTCGGGCATGGCTGAAGAAGTGAGCGCATCAACGTCCACCGACGACGGCAAGGCGCCCGAAGCATTTCGCACGATTGGTGAAGTTTCCAAGGCGCTGTCGATCCAGCCGCATGTCCTGCGTTATTGGGAAGAGCAATTCCCGATGTTGCGTCCGGTCAAGCGTGCTGGTGGACGGCGCCTTTACCGTCCCGAAGACGTGGAACTGATCAGCACGATCGACCGACTGGTCCATCGTGAAGGGTTCACGTTGCGCGGCGCCAAGAAATGGCTCCAATCGCAAAAGAAGGTCGAAACGGCGCCGGAACTGGAAACTGTGCCGGAAACTGCGCCAGTGGTGGCAGCGTCCGTCAATGACTCTCAATTGCTCGCCGACCTGATCGCCCTGCGCGCGCAACTGGCCGCGGCGCTGGCCTGAATTAGAGCCTTTCCGGCCCCAAGGCGGGGTCCAGATCACGGGGGCGCATCAGGTGGACCAGGCGCGCCTGACCTTCTTCAATGTCTTTCCAGCTATCAACATCCACCTCCATCACTGCAAAGGCGGAGGTGGGGAATTTCTGTTCGACCACATCGCGCAAGGGCGATGAACCGTCGTCGGGCACGAGATCAAAGATCAGATCTTCCAACCCAGGATTATGGCCGACCAGCAAGACGGATTCGATATCATCGGCCTGATCACGCAGCACATCGAGCAGCGATGCCGAGGATGCCAGATAGATCCGGCGGTCCCAATTGACCGGCAGGGCGTGGCCATAGCCGGCCCCCTGCGCGCCCAATTCGATGGTTTCGGCCGCCCGCACCGCAGGCGATGCCAGAATGCGGCCCCAGCGCAGACCACGATCTGCGCAATATCGGTCGATATGCTTACCCATCAACGGCGCGCCCTTTCGCCCGCGCTCGTTCAACGGGCGGTCGAAATCGCGCGCGCGGGCATCGCCCCAATCGGATTTGGCGTGACGCAACAGGCCCAGCGTTTTCATCGGCGTTCAACCATTCTGGCAATCATTTCGACTTTGGGCCGAAGACTCGGCCCGCGAAAAAGGAGAAGCATCGCCTGAAGCATGGGCGCGCAGCCTTTGTAAAGCCTCTGCAAGCGTGCAGCGCACAACAGGCGTGCCGGCGGGAAAGGCCGTCAACAATCGCGACGGGAATGCGGCGGACAAAACAACGAAATGGCCCCGGTCGCCGCGACCCCGGATCAACCGGCCAAAAGCCTGTGCCAGTCGTGCGCGGATGATGCGGTCGTCATGGGCCTGACCGCCCTGCGGATGCGCCAATCGGCGCGCGCGGTGCAGGATCGACGGTTTGGGCCAAGGCACCTGTTCCATGATGACCAGACGCAGGGAATCGCCCGGCACGTCCACGCCGTCGCGCAAAGCATCGGTGCCCAGCAAAGACGCATGGGGATCATCGCGAAAAATATCGACCAGCGTTCCGGTATCAATCGGATCGACATGCTGGGCATAGAGCGGCAGGCCGTTTCGCGCCATGCGGTCGGCAATGCGCCCATGCACGGCGCGTAACCGCCGGATCGCGGTGAACAGGCCCAGCGCGCCGCCACCGCTCGCCTCGATCAATTGGCCATAGGCCCCGGCCAGCGCCGGAATATCGCCGCGCGGAATGTCGGTGACGATCAAAACTTCGGCCTGACTGGCGTAATCGAAAGGACTGTCGAAAGCCGCGACTTCGGGCGCGACCTCGATATGCGACGCACCGGAACGGGCCACCGCGCCCTCCCAGCTTTGGTCCCAATCCGCGTCCCCGGCCCGGTCGCGCAGGGTGGCGCTGGTCATCATTACCCCATGCGCTCCGTTCAGAACTGTGGCGGCAAAAGGCTGCATCGGATCGACCCAGCGGCGGTGCAGGCCCATGTCATATTCGCGCCCATCGGCCCGGTCCACCGCCAGCCAGTCGACAAAGGCGGGATCGGCTGGCCCCGACAGGCGCGCCAGCAAAACCTCCCACGCGGCGATCAGATCGACACGCCAGCTCAGCGATGCGCGCGCGCCCTCGATGCGCGCACGGCCCTGGCCGTCGAGCCAGTCTGGCGGTTCATCCATGATCGCTTCCAGCCGCAAGCCCAGTTGGATCAACGGTTTGCGCAAGGCCGCCAATGCCTCACCTGCGGCCAGTGCGGCCTCGATAAAGGGGCCATCGAGCGAGGCGGCCTCGGTTTCCAATCCATAGCCCGCTTCCTGTCCGCCACTTTCATCGCGGGCAAAGGTTGTGGCCCGGACGGCGGCCAGCAAACATTCAATCTCGCCGCTAGGCTCGCCCTCGACCACGCGCTGCAACCAGCCATCGCCGGGTAATGCCTCGGCGGCCTCGCGCGCGGCGGCGATGGCGCGGGCGCCTGCTTCGTCATAGCTGGCCACATCGGCAAGGCGGGCGGACAGGCCCCGGCGGCGGCCCTTTGATCCCTTTTCCGGCCCGATGACCCAGCGGCGCAATTCGATCGCCTCGGCCCCGGTCAGGTCGGCGGAAAAGGTGCTGTCTGCCGCCTCGAACACATGGTGGCCTTCGTCAAAGACGATGCGCGTGGGGCGCTGGGCGACATCCTTGCCGCGCGCCGCGTTGACCATGACCAGCGCGTGGTTGGCGATCACCAGATCGGCGTCGGCGCTGGCCCGGGCGGAGCGTTCGATGAAGCATTTGCGGTAATGCGGACAACCGGCATAGACGCATTCACCCCGCCGGTCGGTCAGGGATGTAATGCCCCGCTGGCGAAACAAAGTGCCCAGCCAGCCCGGAAGATCGCCCCCGATCATATCACCGTCCTGCGTATAGGCGGCCCAGCGGGCCACCAGTTGCGCAAGGATGGCGGCACGCCCGCCAAATCCGCCTTGCAGCGCGTCCTCAAGGTTCAGGAGGCACAGATAGTTCTCGCGCCCCTTACGCACCACAACGCGCTCAGAATCACCCCAGACGCGCCGGGCCTCACGGCGCAATTGGCGTTGCAACGCCTTGGTATAGGTCGAAACCCAGACTGTCCCGCCGCTGGCATGCGCCCAGAGCGAGGCGGGAGCAAGATAGCCCAGCGTCTTGCCCGTACCCGTGCCCGCCTCGGCCAGCAGCATGTGCGGGGCGCCACGCGACGTGCGCGGGGCAAAGATATGCGCGGCGCGGGCGGCATATTCCTGTTGGCCCTGCCTGCTCTCGCTGCCATGGCCGGTGATATGGTCCAATTGACCCAACACATCGGCCTGAAGCAAATCAACCTGCGCGGGTTGGGGGCGTTCGGCGGTCTCCTCCCATTCGGGCAGGCGTGAGAACAACCAGCGTTCCGCCCGCGCCGGTTTATCAATGGCCGTGGCCAGCACCGGCGCCCAAGACCAGCGCAATTTGGCCAGCCCCTGAAGCGCGGTCCACGCGCCTTCGCGTTCGACCCAATCGCGCGCGGAACAATGGGCCAAGAGCGCCGCCGCCGCCTGTTGCAGCAAGAGCGGCACATCATCATCCCCCCCCGGTACCGGCAGTCCCAAGGCTTGCGCCAGCCCCTTGGGCGTGGGCACAACGAAACGCGCCGGATGGACAAAGGCGTAAAGTTCCAGAAGATCCAGCCCCGACAGGTCGGGATAGCCCAACCGGCTGGCCACCAGCGGCGCGTTCAGGATCAGCAGCGGCGTATCGGCCGCCGTGACAATCGCCTCACCCTTGCCCACGGCATTGGTGACGCCGCCCCGCAATCGCAGCCAGCAACCGCTGTGATTGGCATGAAGGGCGGGCAATTCCAGCGTGGGCAGGGCGGGGGCGTCATCCATTGGCTCGACTGATGCCGGGGCGCAGGCCGATTGGCAATGGAGCAGCGGGCGGTTTTACCCCGTCAGGAGAACAAAATGCGCTCAATCAGGCTGGGGCGGTTTTGCATCGGGCGGATTGGGCCATATCGGCGCAGGCGATCGCACGGGTCCATCGGTCGGGATGTGCAATATGTGGGGCTATGGCCTTCAGGTTTATGAACATTCCGGGGTGTTTGCACCATGTTCGGACACCTCTGTTGGACGGTTCTGGGCGACTGTGATGGTAAATGATGGCGCAGGGTGGGCTTCGATAATGTAAAGCGGGGATGCGTGTTCGCGCGGGCCGGGTGTTTCCCTATGCGCCATTCCCTGCTTGCCATTTCGGCCCCCTTGGGCAAAAGGCGTGGCATTATGACAGACGAAGCACTTCTTGCCGCCGCACAGGTTTCCAAAGCATGGCCTTTCGAGGAGGCCCGCAAGATCGTGAAACGCTATCCGAATGGGAAACCGAACGGAGAGCCGGTGCTGTTCGAGACGGGCTATGGCCCATCGGGCCTGCCGCATATCGGCACGTTTCAGGAAGTGTTGCGCACGACGCTGGTCCGCCGCGCCTATGAGACGTTGACGGGTCTGCCCACGCGTCTGGTGGCGTTTTCGGACGATATGGACGGTTTGCGCAAGGTGCCCGACAATGTCCCCAATGGGCAGGTGTTGGCCGACAATCTGGGCAAGCCGTTGAGCCGGATTCCCGATCCGTTCGGCACGCATGAATCTTTTGCGCATCATAACAACGCCATGCTGCGTGAATTCCTTGATCAGTTCGGTTTTGATTACGAGTTCGTTTCGGCCAGCGACCGCTATAATTCGGGCGCCTTTGACGATGCGCTGCGCGGCGTGCTGCGCGCCTATGACAAGATCATGGGTATTATGCTGCCCACGCTGCGCGAAGAGCGCCGCAAGACCTATTCGCCGATCCTGCCCGTCAGCCCCAAGAGCGGGGTGGTGTTGCAGCTTCCCATCGAGGTGGTCGACGCCGAAACCGGCATGATCCGTTTCGAGGACGAAGGCGAAGTGATTGAGCAGACCGTGTTCGGTGGCTGGTCCAAGCTGCAATGGAAGGTCGATTGGGCCATGCGCTGGGTGGCGCTGGGCGTCGATTATGAAATGTGCGGCAAGGATCTGACCGACTCGGTGACGCAATCGGGCAAGATTGCCCGCGTTCTGGGCGGGCAGAAGCCGGAAGGGCTGATCTACGAACTTTTCCTCGACGAAAAGGGCGAGAAGATCAGCAAGTCCAAGGGCAACGGCCTGACCATCGAGCAATGGCTGACCTATGGCAGCGAGGAATCGCTGGGCTTCTATCTGTTCCGTGACCCTAAGAGCGCCAAGAGCCTGCACCCCGGCATCATCGGCCGCGCGGTGGACGAATATTGGCAGTTCCGCGAAAAGCTGGCGACCCAGCCGGTCGAGCAGCAGCTGGGCAATCCGGTGTGGCATCTGCTGCGCACCAATGGCTATCAGGGCGGTGAGGGCGACAAGCTGCCGGTCAGCTTTGGCCTGCTGCTCAACCTTGTCGGTGTGTTGGGCGCCCATGCAACGCGCGATCAGGTCTGGTCCTACCTTGCCAATTATGTCGAGGATGCCCGTCCCGAAGCACATCCCGCGCTCGATGCTCTGGTGACGCGGGCGTTGGCCTATAACCGCGACTTTATCGCACCCACGCTACATCGCCGCAAGCCGGAGGAAGGTGAGGCCGCCGCTCTGGCCGCGCTGGACGAAGAACTGGCCGCGACGAGCGACGATGCCACGGCGGAATTGCTGCAAAACATCGTCTATGAAATCGGCAAGGACCCGCATTTCGGCTTCGAAAGCCTGCGCGACTGGTTCAAGGCGCTGTATGAAACGCTGCTTGGTTCTAGCCAAGGGCCGCGCATGGGGTCGTTCATTGCGCTCTATGGCGTTGAGAATACACGCAAGCTGATTGCGGAGGCGTTGGAGGGGTAAGGGTTTAATGCGAGGGTCTAGACCCTCGCGCTCCCATTACTGTCTTCGTTGAGCCATGTGTTCGGCCAATTGTGTCGGACGCGATGTTTGGAATTTTAAAGCCTGCGGCGCATCATCCTCGCGCCGCAGGCTTTAATATATCCGTACCAAGGCCCGCGTTCCAACCACCACCCCATTTACGGGATTGCAAAGGGACCGAGTCCCTTTGCCCGCCGGAGGCAAAACTCTAAACATCCGCCACCCGCGCCGCCCATTCCCGCGTGCGATACCATTTGGTGATGACATATTTCTGCCCCTTCAGCACAGGCTTGGCCGCGTGTTGGGTGTATGTGTTCACCACGCCCTCGCGATTGGCATTGTTCCATGCCAGCAACATGCCCTGGCGCGGCGCGACGCAGACGCCGACATGCATGAAATCGGTCTCGCCGCCCTCGTCGGGTTCGTTCAGGTAAATCATCGCGGTCCAACTGCGTTGCCCGCCGCATGGGATCTCTTTGCGGAAATAGGAGGAGAGGGGGGGGAACCAGTCGCAATGCCCGCGATATTCCTGACCCACGGCATAGCGTTGGCCCTGAATGGCCTCACCGAAATGCGGGTCGATTCCCATCAGGTCGTCGATCCGCCGCTCGATCATTGCAACAAAGGGATTGGCCCGGTCCACGTCGCCCGAAAAGCTGGTGCGATAGTCCTGCTGATCGCCCGGTTCAAAGGTTGCCGAAGGTCGTGCCACCTCGTCCACCAGCGTCATGAACCGATGGCATTCGGCCGGCGACAGGAAATCGGTAATCGCATACATGTCCATCGTGTCCAGCGGGACGCGATAGGCATAGGGATCGCCGTCGAGGCGCGCACGAACCGCATCACCCTGCGCAACAAGGGCATCGCGGTCTGGCGCTGGATCAGGTTTCTTCATGATGGCCGATTATGAAACAGAACAGGGCGGGGGATCAACCCCGCCCTGTCCCTTGCGACCCATTCGGGCTTTTTTACCAGAAGAAATCGTAGAGAACGTCCACCACTTCGCCGGTGTATGTATCCACCAGCATGGCGTCATCGTAATAACGCACCCATTGATAGGGGCCGTAAACCGCCGGCAGGCGATAGGTATAGGGATCGTAGATCACATAGCTCTGGCTGTAGAACAGCGGTTGCAGGAACAGACCTACGCTGAGCCGACGATAGGCATAGCCGCGATAGGGCGGGTTATAGCGTCCGACGTGAAACGCCATCCGGTTGCTGGACCGAAAACGCTGCCAGTCATACCGGTTGTCGCGCCGCCAATCCTGTGTCCAGCGGCGATAGTCACCGCGCGGCGCATTGAAGCCGCCCGGACCACGGTTGCCGTTCCAACCTTGATTATACCCGCCCGGACCGCGATTCACGCCGCCCTGCGGCCAACCCGGCGTGCCGCGCCAGCTTTCATTGCCGCCGCGCATTCCATCGCCGCGGAAACCGTCGTTACGCCCACGATCACCACGAAATTCGTCATTACGGCCCGGCTGAACATTGCGCTGGGGTTGCCCATCGCCGCGACCGTTGTTCCAGCCGCCGCCTATCGCCCCCCGATCATACCCGCGATCAGGGCCGCGCTGGCCTCCATTCCACCCACCCAGCGCGGCCGGGGCCGAAGGTGCCGCCGGAGCAGGGCGCGCCGCAGGTGCCGACGGGGCAGCATTGCCGCCGCCCCATGAGGGGCGACCACCCTGTTGCCATCCACCCGGCTGGCCACCGCCAAAACCGCCGCCCGAAGGCTGCGCCTGAGCCGGAGCGCCGCGAGGGGCCCCCATATCGCCGCCACCGCGTGCCATCGGGGCGCCGCCGCCCATGCGTTCGCCGCCCGACATTTCCGCACCGCGACCGCCGCCGCGATTGCCGCGTTCACCGCCACCATGGCCTTCCTGCGCCATCGCCTGCATCGGCATCGAAACCAGAGCCAGACCCATCGCCAGATTGGCCAGAGGGCGCATACGCCCATAAATTGTCTTCATAAGCCACCTCCCAGTCAAAGCGTTGGCCGGTCGGCATGCTTCCCATCGCATGGCCGGTGCACTTCCTGTGATCATGCGTATATCTGCTGGCCTCTGTCGGCAGTCTGAACCGCCTTGTTGGCGATCATTCATCTATAAGCAAGGGCTAATACAAAAAAGGGCGGCAAGCGCGATGCCTGCCGCCCTTTTTGTTATCGCTAAGCTACTATTAGCGCGTCAGCTTTTTGTACGAGCCGGAGCTTGCCCGGTCGGCCGCATCACCAAGGCGGCGGCGCTTGTCTTCTTCATAGGATTCAAAGTTTCCTTCGAACCATTCGACATGGCCATTGCCCTCAAAGGCGAGGATATGCGTGGCCAGACGGTCAAGGAAGAAGCGGTCGTGGCTGATGACCACGGCGCAACCGGCAAAGTTTTCGATGGCTTCTTCCAAAGCGGCCAGCGTTTCCACGTCAAGGTCGTTGGTCGGTTCGTCGAGCAGCAGCACGTTGCCGCCACGCTTCAGCATCTTGGCGATGTTGACGCGGTTGCGTTCACCGCCCGACAGCTTGCCGACGTTCTTCTGCTGATCCTGACCTTTGAAGTTGAAGGCCCCGACATAGGCGCGCGTCGACATCTCGTGCTTGTTGACGGTCATGTAATCCAGCCCGTCCGAGATTTCTTCCCAGACGTTCTTGGAATCATCAAGGTGGTCACGGCTCTGGTCAACGTAGCCGAGGCGGACGGTCGAACCGATTTCGATCGTGCCGCTGTCGGGGGTTTCCTGACCGGTGATCATCTTGAACAGCGTCGATTTACCCGCGCCGTTCGGACCGATCACGCCCACGATGCCGCCCGGCGGCAACAGGAACGAAAGGTCGTTGAACAGCACCTTGTCGCCAAAGGCCTTCGAGATGTTCTTGGCCTCGATAACCTTGCCGCCAAGGCGTTCGGGCACCTGAATGACGATCTGGGCCTTGCCGGGGGTGCGGTTTTCCTGACTGGCGACCAGTTCGTCGAACTTCTTGATACGGGCCTTGGACTTGGTCTGGCGGCCCTTGGTGCCGGCGCGGATCCATTCCAATTCGTCGTTGATCGCCTTCTGGCGGCCGGTGGCCTCGCGGTCTTCCTGCGCCAGACGCTGCGACTTCTTTTCCAGATAGGTCGAGTAATTTCCCTCATAGGGGAAGTACTTTCCGCGGTCGAGTTCGAGGATCCAGCCCACCACATTGTCAAGGAAGTAGCGGTCGTGGGTGATCATCAACACCGCGCCGTGATATTCCTTGAGGTGGTTTTCCAGCCATTCCACGCTTTCCGCGTCCAAGTGGTTGGTCGGTTCGTCGAGCAGCAGAATGTCAGGCTTCTGGATCAGCAGGCGGGTCAGCGCGATACGGCGCTTTTCACCGCCCGACAGGCTTTCCACCGACCAGTCGCTGGGCGGGCAGCGCAGCGCTTCCATCGCGATTTCAAGCTGGTTGTCGAGCGTCCAGCCATCGACCGCGTCGATCTTGCCCTGAAGATCGCCCATTTCTTCCATCAGCGCGTCGAAATCGCAATCTTCTGGCGGGTCGGCCATGATGTTGCTGATTTCGTTAAAGCGGTCCACCAGATCGGCGGTAGCGCGCGCGCCATCCTTGACGTTTTCCAGAACCGTCTTGGAATTGTCGAGCTGGGGCTCCTGCTCCAGATAGCCGACGGTGATGTTTTCACCCGGCCATGCTTCGCCCGTGAAATCAGTGTCGATCCCGGCCATGACCTTGATCAGCGTCGATTTACCCGCACCGTTGGGGCCAACGATACCGATCTTGGCGCCCTGATAGAATTGCAGGCTGATGTTGTTCAGCACCGGCTTTTGCGCGCCGGGGAAAGTTTTCGTCATGTTCTTCATGACGAAGGCATATTGGGCGGCCACGTGGCGGTCTCCGGATAAAGGAATGTGAATTTGCGCGCCGCTCTACAACCTGGGCGCGCAGTTGCCAAGCGCGCGCTTGGGCGATAGCCTGGGCCCCATGCGAAAATTCTGTAGCCTGTTGGCCTTATCCGTTGGATTGATTGCTTCTCCTGCCATGGCGGCGGGGGGCGATGCTCTCTCGATTATCACCGATTTGACCACGGATGTGGGGCAACGCCTTGGCGGCACCGATCGAGAGGCGGCAGCGCGCGATTGGGCCGTGGCGCGGTTAAAGGCTTTGGGCTTTGCCAATGTCCATGCCGAACCTTTCCCGATCAAGGGTTGGGTGCGTGGCGAGGAACGTGCCGCAATCACCGCGCCGGTTCCGCAGAAACTGGCCGTGACGGCGCTTGGCTATTCCGGGGCCACCCCGGCGCAGGGTGTGAGCGGCGAACTGGTCTATTTCCCGACACTGGACGCTCTGAAACTGGCGCCCGAAGGTTCGCTTCGGGGCAAGATCGCCTTTGTCGATCACGCGATGAAGGCGGCGCAGGATGGCGGCGGATACGGCCCGTTCGGCGCGGCCCGTCGTCAGGGGCCGACCATTGCCGCGGCCAAGGGCGCGTCGGCGCTGTTGATCCGTTCCATCGGCACCGATCATGCGCGTGATCCGCATACCGGCGTCACCCGTTTGCCGCCGCAGGGCGAGCCTTTGCCCTCGGGCGCGGTGTCCAATCCGGATGCCGATCTGATCGCGCGACTGGCCGCCAAGGGTAAGCCTCTGACCGCCAGCGTCACCTTGACCCCTCGTTTCACCGGGCAAGTGATGTCGGGCAATGTGATTGCCGAATTGCCGGGGCGTGATCCCAAACTGGCGCCGATCCTTGTTGCTTGCCATCTCGACAGCTGGGACCTGGGGCAGGGGGCGATTGATGACGCATCGGGTTGCGGCATCATCACCGCCGCCGCGCTGGAGGCCAGCAAGTCGGGCCAGCTTGCCCGCACGATCCGCGTGCTTTGGGCCGGGACCGAGGAAATGGGCGGCTTTGGCGGGCAGGCCTATGCGGCGGCCCATGGCAATGAACCCCATGCCATTGTGATGGAATCGGACACGGGCGCGGACAAGGTTTTCCGCGCGCTGTTCAAATTGTCGGCGCAGGACAAGCCCTTGGCCGAGCGCATCGGTGCCGAATTGGCCAAGATGGGCATCTATACCGGCGAGGGTACGCCCGAAGGCGGCGAGGACGTGGGCTATATCGCCCAGAAGCAGAAGTTGGCGGTCATCGACCTCAATCAGGACATGACGCGCTATTTCGACTGGCACCACACGCCCGACGATACGCTGGACAAGGTCGACCCGGTGCAATTGCAGCAGAATGTCGATGCGTGGAGCACCGTGCTGAAAATTCTGGGTTCCTATACCGGCACAATCAATCCGGCCGGATAATCACGCCCCGGCGGGCAGCGGGGGCACTTGCGCCTTTCGCTGTCCCCGGACGGCCCAATAGAGTTGCACCGATGCGCGGGGCAGCAGCGCATAGCCGACCAGATACCAAGGGTTCATGATGGCCCCCCAATAGAACGTGTCGGCCCGCGAAAACATCGCGATCATAATCGCATAGCCCCAGACCAGCAGATTGGCGAAAACGCCTTCTCGCCCGCCCAGCGAGAGCCAACCCATCAACGGCAAACTCGCCCCGAACAGCGCCCAGTGCAAAGGCAGACGTTGCAGCGGGGTGGTGTAAACCACCGCCTTCAGAAAGCCTGAAAAGCCCTGCATCGCGTGCCAGCCTTGGCTTTGAATATCATTGGGCAACCATTGCGCCATGGCCAGTTGCGCATGAATGGCCATGAACACGCCCCATGCCGCGATCAGCAGCGCCCATGCGCCGACCTCGACCCAGCGCCTGTTCCATCCGGCAAATACCATGGCCAACAAGGCAAAAGGCAGCGCCAGTTCGCGGATAAACAGGCCCGCGCCCAGCACCGGCACGACATACCACCATTGGCGCGGCCAACCGATGATCCCGGCAAAGGCGACCGTGATGCACAGGCCCGCGGGATATTCCTGCAACGCCATCAACCAGTCCGAGGACACCGCCGTCCCCCCCGCCGCCACCGCAGCGCCAGCCAGAAAACGCTCGATCCCGGTCAATCGCCCTTCATGCGCGATGGCCCAGGTGAAGATCGCGGCCACCAGCATCAGGATGCAGAGCTTTTGAAAACCCTTCCACCCGATAAAGGCGGCGATTTCCATTTCCGTGGGCGGGCGCATCGTTACAAAGGGTTTAAGCGGATAGTGATGCGCGCGATGCAATTCGGCGGCGGCCTGATGATAGGGCTTTCCCTTGGCCACTTCGGCGGCAATGTCGTGATACAGGCGCGCGTCGGTATATCCGCCCTTTTTCGCGGTCTTGATCGGCGGGGGCGTGACCGAAAAACACCATGCGGTCGTTGCAAGGACAAGCAAAGCGAACAGGATCGCGGCGGGGCGGGGAAGGAGAGCTATCACGCGCTCTCCTTTGGACAATCCGATTACGGATGCAAGTGCCAAGCGAATAAGTGGAGTTACCTAAACGCCGATAAGGGGTGATTTGGCGAGGGCCATATTATCAGCGCATCACACGAAACATCGGAATCAATAAGGGGACGCTTGCGTGCTTTCCGGCGATGGTTTTTCCGGCACGGCCAATTCCGGCAGGGCTTTTTTCGGTGGTAATTCAACCGCAAACAGCCTCCGGCAAAAGCTGGTCTTCTGTCTTGGCGCTCTGGCATTGGTCAGTGTGGTGCAGGTGTCGGCGGCAACTTTCCTGCATTATCGGCTCTATGCCGCCAATCAGGCGTTGAGCGCGGCGGCCGGGTCGGCTGGCGGTGTGGATTGGTTGATCATGGCGGCGGTGATCACAACACTGATCACCATTGCGGTGGGTGCCGCGACGCTGTGGTGGGCATGGACTTTTGTGTCGAGCGCGATTGTTGATCCTGTCTCGCATCTGGCCGAAAGGTTGAACGCGATGGCGGCGGGCGACTATGGCGTGGCGCTGGAAGGCGACAATCAGGGCGATGAAGTGGCGCAAATGTACGCCGCCGCTGCCGTCTTTCGCGAAACCGCCTTGGCCAAAGTTGATGCCGATGATCAGCAGAAAATGGTTGTACGCGCCCTGACCGAAGGTTTGGACAAGCTGGCCGGACAGGATCTGGAGTTTCGCATCGAAACGCCTTTCCCGCCTGAATATGAACAATTGCGCGTCAATTTCAATCTGGCGCTGGTGTCTTTGGCCAAGGCCATCGGGTCGGTGCGCGTGGGCGCGGCCAGCGTCATGGAATCCATTCAGGACATCCGCAGCGCCAGCGACGATATGGCCCATCGCAACACGCAGCAGGCCGCCACGTTGGAAGAAACCGCCGCCGCAATGAGCCAGGTTACCGATGGCGTACAGGAAACCGCGACCCGCGCGACCGAGGTGCAGCGATCCATTGCCGAAACCTGCGCACAGGGCGATGAAGGGGCCGGCGTCATCACCCGCGCCATCGACGCCATGGCCGCGCTGGAAAGTTCGGCCACCGAAATCGGCAAGATTGTGGGCGTAATCGACGGCATCGCGTTCCAGACCAACCTGCTCGCTTTGAATGCAGGCGTAGAGGCCGCGCGTGCGGGCGAGGCGGGCAAAGGCTTTGCCGTGGTTGCCGCCGAAGTGCGCGCTCTGGCCCAGCGCAGCGCGGATGCGGCCAAGAATATCGGCCACCTGATCCATGATTCGACCGATCAGGTTGCCGGCGGTGTCGTGCTGGTGCGCGAAACGGGCGATCTCTTGCGCCTTATTCTGGGGCGAGTGGGTCAGATCAACGAAGTCATCACCGAAATTGCCACCAGCGCCGAATTACAGGCCCAAAACATCCATCAGGTTAACAATGCCGTGGGCGAATTGGACCGCGTGACCCAAAAGAATGCCGCCATGGTCGAACAGACCACCGCCGCGACGCGCGATCTGGCCAATGAGGCTGAACAACTGTCCACGCTGGTGCGCGCATTTCGCACGCGCGAGATTGAAACACGCCAGAATTCAAAAGCCAAATCCACCGCAAGGCGGATCAGCAACGCGGCGGAACGTCCCTTTATGCCCATTACCGGCAATCTGGCATTGAACCCTACGCCAACGCCGACCAATGATGATTGGAGCGAATTCTAAATCGCGCAGGGCCGGACCGGTCATCGGCCCTAATTCCCGCAATCACTGTAAAATTTACCGACATTTTACGTCTCATCCCTAATCCATGCTCAAAGCCCGCCTGATGGCTGGCGCATAATTGAGCAGGCCGATGATTCGTCTTTTCAAACATTACATCCCCCATTCGGTCATTCTGTTGGGTTTGATTGATCTGGTGCTGCTGATGATTTCGGCGGATTTTGCCTGGCGTTTGCGGGCGGACCAATTGGGCATGCCGCCGGAAAGTTTTGAAACGCGGCTTCAACCACTGATCGCTTTTGCATTGGTGATGTTGATGGCGATGATCGCGGTGGGCGTTTACGGCGCCGATGCGCTGCGTTCGGTGCGCTTTGCCTCGGCGCGGTTGCTGGTGGCGGTGTCGCTGGGCGTGATCGGTTTGGCGCTGTTCAATTCGATGTTCACCAGCCAGATTTTTTGGCGTTCGACCCTGTTCTACGCGATGCTGGGTTCGATCGTGATGCTGGTGATGAACCGGCTGATTGTGGGCGGAATTTTGGGCACTTCGGCGTTCCGTCGACGGGTGCTGGTGCTGGGGGCGGGTCTGCGCGCCCAACGCCTGCGTGAATTGGGTGATCGCCCCGAAAGCGGCTTTGCCATCGTCGGCTATGTCGCGATGAGCGAAGCAACCCCCGTGGTCGAAGAAGCGATCCCGCGCACCGCGATCCACAATCTGAAGCGCCATGTCGAAAACCTTGGCGTGTCCGAGGTCGTGCTGGCGCTGGAAGAACGCCGCAATGCGCTCCCGCTCAAGGATCTGTTGCGGATCAAGACGGCGGGTGTCCACGTCAATGACTTCTCCAGCTTTATGGAGCGCGAGACGGGCCGCGTCGATCTGGACACGGTGAACCCCAGTTGGTTTATCTTCTCGGACGGCTTTTCCTCTGGCCGCGCCTTTTCCAGCGCAGCCAAGCGGATCTTTGACGTGATCGTCAGCCTTGTACTCCTGCTGCTGACCGCGCCCATTATCCTGATTTTCGCCGCGCTGGTAAAACTGGACAGCAAAGGCCCCGCCTTCTTCCGCCAACGCCGCGTCGGCCTTTATGGCCAGAATTTCGATGTGATCAAATTGCGCTCCATGCGTTTGGACGCAGAGGTCAATGGCGCGCAATTTGCCGCCAAGAATGACCCTCGCGTCACCCGCATCGGCAATTTCATCCGCAAGGTCCGCATCGACGAATTGCCCCAGACGTGGAGCGTTCTCAAAGGCGAGATGAGCTTTGTCGGCCCGCGCCCGGAACGCCCCGAATTCGTCTCCGATCTGGAAGACAAGCTGTCCTATTATGCCGAGCGGCACATGGTCAAACCGGGCATCACCGGATGGGCACAGGTCAACTATCCCTATGGTGCCAGCCTTGAGGATTCGCGCAACAAGCTGGAATATGACCTTTATTACGTCAAGAATTACACGCCTTTCCTCGACATCCTGATCATCCTTCAAACGCTGCGCGTGGTCCTCTGGCACGAAGGGGCGCGGTAAGATGGCGGCTGGCCCCAGCCTGTGGGACTGGGTGTCCAACGCCAGCCATGTGGCCGGCGCATGCGCCGCGATTACCGTGGCCGTCAGCCTTTGGGGACAGCGCGAACGCTACAGCGGCGCGGGAAAGGCCATTGTCGCCGCCCTGGTGATGACTGCGCTGTGGTGCCTTGCCGTGGCGGCCGAGGGCGAACTCAGCCTTGTCGCGCAGGGGCTGATGGGCCTGCGCAATCTGACCTATCTTTGGGCCACCTATGCCATGTTCGCCAGCGATGGACGGCACACCAGCCTGGCCGAGGTCGGGCCGGTGGTGGCGGCGCTGTGTCTGGTCGATATTCTGGTGCCGACGGTGCAATTCATCGAGCATCGGATCAACCCGGCGCTGCTTAATGAAGTGGCGCTGTATCAATTGAACATCATGCTGGCGATGCTGGGCGTGGTGGGGTCGTTGGTGCTGGTCCACAACCTCTATGCCAGCGCGTCGAGCAGTTCGCGCCAGATGTTGCGCTGGCCCGCTTTGGCGCTGGCGGCGGTGTGGGTGTTCGAACTCAACCTGTTCACGGTCGCCTATCTGGCCAAACATTGGCCGGTCGAACTGGCCTCGCTTCATGGGCTGCTCGATGTGGGCTTTGCGGGCATTCTGGCGCTGGGCGCGATGAAGGGGCGGGAACCGCTGCGCCTGAAACCTTCGCGGACGGTGACGTTTCAATCGATGTCGCTGATCGTGATCGGCGGCTATTTTATCGCCATGATCGCGATTGCCCGTTGGCTGGCCAATGCGGGCGGCGAATTGGGGCGTTGGTGGCAATTCAGCTTCCTGATCGCGTCGATTTCGGCGGCGGCGCTGCTGCTGCCTTCGCGGCGCCTGCGCGGTTGGATGCGGGTGATGTTCACCAAGCATTTCTTTCAGCACCGCTATGACTATCGCGAGGAATGGCTCCGCTTTGCCCGCACCATCGGGGGGCAGGGCAAGGATGCCGCCCCATTGCACCAGCGCGCGGTACAGGCGATGGCCGATATTACCGACAGCCCGGCGGGCCTGCTGTTGACGCCCGATGAAACGGGCGAATTGGTGCTGGCCGCGCGTTGGCAATGGTCGACCGCCGATGTTCCGGCCCAAGCCATGGGGTTGGCCGCCGCCCACTTCCTTTCCGCCAGCGACCATATCGTTGATCTGGATACCGTGCGCGCGGGCGCGCCGGGAACCGAGATCATGGGCATCCCCGATTGGCTGCGTGAGGAAAGCCGCGCATGGGCCATCGTCCCGCTTCAGCATAATGGGCGTTTGGTGGGCGTGGTCATCCTGGCCCGTCCGCCGCAGGATCGCCAACTCGACTGGGAGGATTTCGACGTTTTGCGCGTTGTGGCCCAACAGATCGGCACCTATCTGGCCGAGCATCTGGGGCAACAGGCCTTGGCCGAGGCGGCGCGTTTCGATGAATTCCATCGCCGCATCGCCTTTGTCATGCATGACATCAAGAACCTGTCGAGCCAGCTTGCCCTGTTGGCCCGCAACGCCGAGCGTCATGCGGAAAATCCGGCCTTTCGCGCTGATATGCTGGTTACTTTGCGTAACTCATCCGACAAGCTTAACCATCTGGTCGCCCGCCTGTCGCGTTATGGTTCCAGCACGGTGGACAAGGTCGAGCCGGTTGAGGTGGGCGAATTGGCCCAGCAATTGGCCGAGACTTTCCGCGTGAGGCACAATGTTCAGGTGATCGAGCGCGACGAATGCACCATCGCGGGCCAGCGTCACAGTATCGAACAGATCTTGACCCATCTGATCCAGAACGCCGTGGATGCCAGCGCGCCCGAAATGCCGGTGTTTGTTTCGATCACCGGCGACGGGCTGTTTTGTCGGATCGAGATTGACGATTCCGGGCATGGCATGGCGCCGGAATTTGTCCGCAACCGCCTGTTCAAACCCTTTGATTCCTCGAAACCCGGCGGTTTTGGCATTGGCGCCTATGAAGCGCGCGAATTGGTCCGAGCGATGCACGGGCGGTTGGACGTGGAGAGCCGCGAAGGGATCGGCACACGCTTCATCATCCGTCTGCCTTTGGCCAGCGCGGCCGAAATCTTGAAAACTCTGGATAATGAAACAAAGGTTGCCTGAAATGAGTGAGACGCGCCCCAAATTGCTGGTCGTCGAGGACGATCCGGGTCTGCAGGCGCAGCTCAAATGGGCCTATGAGGATTTCGACGTGATCGTCGCCGGCGACAGGGCCAGCGCAATGGCGGCTCTGCGTTCCGAGGAGCCGGCGGTGGTGACGCTCGACCTTGGCCTGCCGCCCGACCCGGATGGCACCAGCGAGGGCTTTGCGGTGCTGGACGAAATCATGGCGTTGAAACCCGACACCAAGATCATCGTGGCCAGCGGCCATGGCGCGCGGGAAAGTGCGTTGCAGGCGATCGAGCGCGGGGCTTATGATTTCTATCAAAAGCCGATGGATTTTGACGAAATGGCGCTGATCGTGCGCCGGGCCTATCGGCTGTATCGGTTGGAGGCCGAAAACCGCCAGCTTGCCTCACGCGCGGGCAAGGATAATCGCGTGCTGGGCACGATGATTACCGCGGCGCCGGAAATGCTGCGGGTTGCGCGCACGATTGAACGCGTGGCGGGCACGAATGTGTCGGTCATGCTGCTGGGCGCCAGCGGAACGGGCAAGGAATTGCTGGCCCGCGGCCTGCATGAGACCAGCGGGCGGGCAGGGGCCTTTGTCGCGATCAATTGCGCGGCCATCCCGGAAAACCTTCTCGAATCCGAATTGTTCGGCCATGAGAAGGGCGCCTTTACCGGGGCCATCAAGACCACCGAGGGCAAGATCGAGCAGGCCCATGGCGGCACGCTGTTCCTGGACGAAGTGGGCGATATTCCCTTTGCGCTTCAGGTCAAATTGCTGCGGTTTTTGCAGGAACGGGTGATCGAGCGGATCGGTGGACGGCGCTCAATCGCGGTCGACACTCGTATTGTTTGCGCGACTCATCAGAACCTTGAGGCCATGATCATCGATGGCCGGTTTCGCGAAGATCTGTGGTACCGACTGGCCGAAATCGTGGTGAAAATACCTTCTCTGTCGGAACGTCCCGGCGATGCGGGACTGTTGGCCAAGGCCTTCCTTGTACGTTTTGCCAAAGAAATGAACCCGCAGGTCAAAGGCTTTGCGCCTGATGCTCTGGCGGCGATGGACGCATGGAATTGGCCCGGTAATGTCCGCGAACTGGAAAACCGGATAAAGCGCGCCGTCATTATGGCCGATGGCAAACTGGTCCATGCCGGTGATCTTGATCTGGCCGCGCCGGGGGCCGAGGAGGATTTTCCGCTCAACCTGAAATCGGCGCGGGAAATGACCGATCGGCGCGTGATCCGCCATGCTCTGGCGCGTAGCGAAGGGAATATATCGTCGACCGCCAAGCTGCTCGGTATCAGCCGTCCGACGCTTTATGATTTGCTGAAACAGTATGACATGCAGAATTGATGAAAAGATGTACCATATCGTACAATTTTTCGTCTGCGATTTCGATTGTCCGAAATGAAAAAGGGCGGCCCGAAAGCCGCCCTTCCTCTCCCATTTTTTCTTCCGCCGCCCGATTTGCACAGAAAGTGCGGGGCTTCAATGGCGGCGCAGCACTCACCGGGTAATTTGCCGCCTATTGTGGCAAACGAACCACACTGGCACCCTTTGTTCGAGATTAACCTTCTTCCCGCCGGTTCAACCGAACCGAGGCCCAAAGCGCCGCGCCGATAAGAACGGCACCGATCAGACCCGTCACGGTTTCAGGAATTTCGACCAGCGCCGAACCCAACATGATCGCCGCCAGCGCAATGATCGCCCAAAATGCGCCATGTTCGAGGAAGGCATATTCCGACAGCGTGCCTTGTTCGACCAGCATCACCGTTAACGAACGCACAAAGATTGCGCCGATCGACAGGCCCAGCGCGATGATCACCATATTGTTCGACAAGGCAAAAGCACCGATCACGCCATCAAGGCTGAACGAGGAATCGAGCACGTTGAGATAGAGGAAGCCACCAAGCCCCGACCGTACAGCGGTCCCAGCCAGCGCGCGCGCCGCCTCACGGCTTTCCAGATAATGGCCCAGCCCTTCCACCGCGATGAAGGTGATGATGCCGAAGATGCCCGACACCAGCAAAGTATAGGCCTCGTCCGCGGGCAGCCAGCGTCCGATCACGACAAGGGCCAGCAGCAAAAGTGCCACTTCGCCCGCCTTGATCGACCCGACCAGTTTCAACCGCACCTCGACCCAGCGCAGCCAATGGGTTTCCTTGTCCGGATCGATGAAAAAGCCGAGGCCCACCATCGCCAGAAACGCCCCGCCAAAGCCCGCAATCGGAATATGGGCATGGCGCATGATCGCCTCATATTGCGCGGGTTGGTTGAGCGAGAGATGGATCGCCTCAATCGGCCCAAGCCCGGCAGTCAGCCCCACGATCAGCAGCGGAAAAGCCACACGCGTCCCGAACACCGCAAACAACATGCCCCATGTCAAAAAGCGCTTGCGCCAGATGAGGTCCATGTCTTTTAGAACGGCGGCATTGACCACGGCATTGTCGAAAGACAGCGACACTTCAAGTACGGCCAGCACCAGCACGACCCAGAGCATGCCGCCCACCGCCGAAACCGATCCGGTGTCATTCCACCCATAGGCCGCGGCCAGCGCCAGACAGACCGCGGAAAAGATCAGCGATCCGCTGAAATGGCGAAAAAATTGAGCCACTTGAGAATTACTCCGAAGGATTAGGATTTGGGCTGATAGGTTTGTTCGATGCCGGGAAAACTGCGCTCGCGCACTTCCTGGGCGTAATGGGCGGCAGCGTCGGCAATCAATGTTGCGACATCGGCATAGCGTTTGACAAAGCGGGGAACACGCTCGAACATCCCCAGCATGTCCTCGGTCACAAGGACTTGCCCATCACATTGCGCCGATCCGCCAATGCCGATGACCGGGCATGCGACCGCCTGTGTGACGGCGATGGCCAAAGGTTCCACCACGCCCTCCACCACAATGGCAAAGGCGCCCGCATCGGCCAGAGCGCGTGCGTCGCCAACGATCTTTTCGGCTTCCGCCTCGCTGCGTCCGCGCGCGCCATAGCCGCCGAGCTGGTTCACCGCCTGCGGCGTCAGGCCGATATGGCCCATCACCGGAATGCCGCGTTGCGAAAGGAACGCGACCGTTTCGGCCATGGCGACGCCGCCTTCCAGCTTGACGCCCGCGCATCCCGTTTCGCGCAGGACGCGTGATGCCGTTTCAAATGCCTGCACAGGTGACGCTTCATACGTGCCAAAGGGCAGGTCAACGATCACCGCCGCATGCCAGCTGCCCCGGACGACCGCCGCCCCATGGGCCACCATCATGTCCAGCGTAACGGGCAGGGACGAGGGCAGGCCATAAATGACCTGGCCCAGCGAATCGCCCACCAGCAAAAGGTCGCAATGCGCGTCGAGCAATTGGGCCTGGCGCGCCGTATAGGCCGTCAGCATCACCACAGGATCGGCGGTGACGCCGTCCACTTTACGTTGGCGTATGGCCGGAATGGTCAGGCGGCGCATCGGCGCGGGCGTGGGATGGGCCCGGCTGGTGGCCGTATCGATCTGAAAGGTCGTAGACATGGCGCCGCTTCTAGCCCGCCAAGCCCCAAAGGGTAAAGCGCGATGAATGACCTGTTCATAAAGCGCGAAGCGGGTGACAGGCGATCCGCTTTGAGGCAAGGTGGTTCATCAGACGGGGGACTACGCATAATCCGCCCTTGCGAATGTTGCGCGATCCGTTAATTTTCTTTCCCATTGCTTATTGCGTTCAGGGGAACTGCATGTTCGGTCGCGTCAAGCCGTTGGATGCCATATTGGCCACGGCTGAGAAAAAATCACTTCATCGCTCGCTGGGCGCCTTTCAATTGACCATGCTGGGTGTTGGCGCGGTGATCGGGACGGGTATCTTCGTTCTGACCGCCGAAGCCGCACAAAAGGCTGGCCCCGGCATGATGATCAGCTTCATCATCGCTGGTCTTGTCTGCGCCGTGGCCGCGCTGTGCTATGCCGAAATGGCCAGCATGGTGCCGGTTTCCGGCTCTGCTTATACTTATTCCTATGCCGTGATGGGCGAATTGGTCGCCTGGATGGTGGGCTGGGCGCTTATTCTGGAATATGCCGTGGCCGCTGGTGCGGTTTCGGTCGGGTGGTCGGGCTATGTCGTGGGCCTGATCGAGCATGCTTTCCATATCGATATTCCCGATATGCTGGTGCGTGGCCCCTATGACGGCGGCGTGGTAAACCTGCCGGCAATGTTGATTGCTTCGCTGGTGACATGGCTGCTGGTGATCGGGACGAAGGAAAGCGCGTCGGTCAACGCCGTGCTGGTGGCCATCAAAATCACCGCGCTGACGCTGTTTGTGGCGCTGTCGGTTCCGGTCATCAAGATGCAGAATTTCGATCCTTTTGCTCCGCTCGGCTTTGCGGGTATCGGCGCGGCTGCGGCGTCGATCTTCTTTGCCTATGTGGGTTTTGACGCGGTTTCCACCGCCGCCGAAGAAACCAAGAACCCCCAGCGCAACATGCCGATCGGCCTGATCGGCAGCCTTGCGATCTGCACGATCTTCTATCTGCTGGTGGCCTCTGGCGTGATCGGTTCGGTCGGCGCACAGCCCGTGTTCGGGCCCGGTGGCGTTGAACTGGAACCCGGCAGCCGTGAATTGAGCGCCGCCTGTTCGGCCGTTGGCGATCAGGCCGTTGTCTGTTCCAAGGAAGCACTGGCATGGACGCTGCGCACGATCGGCTGGCCCCAGATCGGTAATCTGGTTGGTCTTGCCGCCGGCCTTGCTTTGCCCTCGGTTATCCTGATGATGATGTTCGGCCAGACCCGCATCTTCTTCGTGATGAGCCGTGACGGCCTGCTGCCCGAAGTCTTTTCGCGCATCCACCCCAAGTTCAACACGCCCCACGTGATCACGATCATCACCGGCGTGTTTGTGGCTCTGTTCTCGGCCTTTTTCCCGGTCGGTCTGCTGGCCAATATTTCTAACTCGGGCACGCTGTTTGCCTTTGCGGCCGTTTCGATTGCCGTGATGGTCATTCGCAAGAAAGACCCGCATCGTCATCGCCCGTTCCGCACTCCGGCGCTGTTTGTCACGGCGCCGTTGTCGTTTTTGGGCTGCCTTTATCTGTTCTACAAGCTGGACGTGAAGAGCCAGATGCTGTTCGGGATTTGGGGCCTGATCGGTCTGGTGGTCTATTTCACTTATAGCCGCAGCCGTTCCTATGTCGGTCGCGGGATCATCGATGTTCATGAAGATGACGCCGATGCGCCGGATCTTCCGGTGCCGCCGCTTCCGGGCGTTGATTAAAAGAAAGGGCGGCCTGATCGGGCCGCCCTTTTTGATTCCGGGGTGTGCGGTGTTTTACACCGCTTCCAACGCATAACCTGCCGAGCGGACGGTGCGGACAGGGTCAACCGCGCCTTCCAACTCGATACCCTTGCGCAACCTGCGGATATGGACGTCCACGGTGCGCAATTCGATATCGCTGTCTGTGCCCCATACCGCGTCCAGCAATTGCCCGCGCGAAAACACGCGGCCCGGATGCTCCATAAAGAATTTCAACAGGCGGAATTCCGTCGGCCCCAGCGCCAGGATGGTCCCCTTGCGCGTCACCTTATGCGCGGTGGCGTCCAGCGTCAGGTCGCCCACCGTGATCTGTTCCCCGGCCAGAGCGGGGCGGATGCGGCGCATGATGGCCGAAACGCGTGCGATCAATTCGCGGGGGCTGAACGGTTTGGTGATGTAATCATCGGCGCCGGTTTCAAGGCCGCGGATCATGTCATCCTCGGCCCCGCGCGCGGTCAGCATGATGATCGGCACATGTGCGGTCGCCTTGTCACGGCGCAACCGGCGGCAAACCTCGATCCCGCTGGTGCCCTCGATCATCCAGTCGAGCAGGACCAGATCGGGCGCCTCTTCGGCGGCCAGCAACAGCGCTTCGTCGCCATCGGGCGTTGAAAGGACGGTATAGCCCTCCGCCTGAAAGCGAAATTCGAGCAGTTCCGCCAGCGCCGGATCATCTTCTACCAGCAAGAGCCGGGGTTGTTTCATGGTTGCCCCCTGATACCTTCTAAAAAGAGGTTAGTTTTCCGGACGTTCCAGCCGGTCGACCACATATTCAGCGGTGGCCGCGAAATAGACCTGTTCGGCAATATTGGTGGCGTGATCGCCGATCCGTTCAATATTGCGCGCAATGAACAGCAGATGTGCCGCAGAGGTGATGGTGGAGGGATTCTCCATCATGAAAGACACCATGTTGCGGAAAATGCTGTCATAAAAAGCATCCACGCGGGCGTCGCGCTCAATCACATCCACCGCCAGCGAGGGATCGCGCGCCGCAAAGGCGGTCAGCACGTCATGCACCATTTCACCTGCGATTTCGGCCATGGCCGGGATCAGTGTCTGCGTTTCGGAATTGAGCCTGCCTTCGATCCGTGACACCCGCTTGGCGATGTTTTTGGCATAGTCGCCAATGCGTTCCAGAATGCCCGCGATCTTGAGCGCGGCCAGCACTTCGCGCAAATCATCCGCTACCGGCGCACGCAAAGCGATGATTTTGACAGCAAGGCGGTCAACCTCGGCCTCAAGCCGGTCGATCCTTTTATCCCGCTCAATGACCTGCGCGGCCAGCTCCAGTGACCGCTTGGTGAGCGCTTCGACCGATTCCCCAATCGCCAGTTCGGCCAGACCGCCCATTTCGGCGATCAGCCCACGCAGCGTGGTGATTTCTTCGTCAAAGGCTTTGACCGTATGTTCTGCCACTGGACGCAATTCCCTGTTCAAGCTGTGATGGATGCCTTGTCACATATGTGTAACAAGGTTGGAAGCTTTCGCTCGATCCATCGTGCCTTGAAAGCGCCATGCAGCGTTTTGGTGACAGGACTATGACAGGCTTGTGACTTTTTCCTGCGCTGGTGTCATCAAGGGCAAACGCACGGAAACCTTGGTGCCGACGCCCACCTTGCTGGTGATGTCCAGTTTGCCGCGATGGCGTTCGACGACATGTTTTACAATCGCAAGACCAAGGCCGGTGCCGCCCGCCGCGCGGCTGCGGCCCGGATCGGTGCGATAGAAACGGCGAGTGAGGTGGGGAAGGTGATCGGCCGAAATGCCAGCCCCGCGATCGGTCACCAAAAGTTCGGCCATGCCGCGCGGCGCATGGGTCAACGCAACGGTCACGGGTTGATCCGCGTCGCCATATTTCAACGCATTGTCGATCAGGTTGCGCAGCACCTGCTCGATCTGCTTGACGTCGCCGGCGACCTCGAACGGTTCATCGGGTTTGGCAAATTCTACGCGAACCGGATTGCCCGGCGGCGGCGCAAATTCGCCTGCGACACGCGCGGCAAGCGGCGCCAGATCGATCAAGGCCGTCGGCGCATCATGCTTTTCCGCCTCCAATTGTGACAGCGACATCAGATCGTTGAGCAATGCCTGCATCCGCTTGGCCTCGCGCAGGACGGTGCCGAGGAAACGCTGCATGACCGAACTGTCCATCGACCCGGCACTCTCGCTGATCGTTTCGACATAGCCGATGACCGAGGAGAGGGGCGTGCGCAATTCATGGCTGGCATTGGCGACGAAATCGGTATGGGCGCGGCTGATGTCGGCCTCTGCGGTGCGGTCGCGCGCCTCGATCACCCAAAGGCCGGGATAGACCGGGCGGCGCGTCAATTGCCACAGGCTGCCACTGCGGGTCAGGCCGCGAATGCTGGCCGTCGCGCTTTCATCATCGGGGCTGTCCAAAAGGCGGATGGCATCGGGGTGACGAAGGGCGATGCGCGGGTCCTGTTCCAGAATATGATCGCCAAGGGCCGCACGGGCCGCGCTGTTGGCGTCGATGATCCGCGCCCGGTCGATCAGCAGCATGGGCGATCCGGTGCCCTCCAGCGCCGATGACAGCGCGCGGCGCACCATATGCCCCTGCTCCAGTTGCAATTGGCGGGCCGTCCCCTCGATTTCACGCGGGGCGTCGGGTTCGGCCTGATCGCTGCACCACCACCATACGGCCAGCAGCGAGAAGGTCCAGAATGCCCCCGTCAGGCACACCATCAACAGCCCCACCCCATCAAGGTAGAGCAACAAAAGCGTCAGCAATTCAAGAATTATGGCAGGCCAGGGAAGCTTGCTGTCGCGCATTGCTTGGATCGTCCATTCCTTGGCGCCTGCATCAGGCGAGGCGCTTTGTTCTGCGCATGGGGAAGACGTATGACAGTTTTATGAAACAGCCAAGCATTGACCACAAGAATGCATGTTAATTGGCGCCCCTCGGCATAGGCCTATTTCAACGACATAGGCCACGGGCGCTGGGCGGGGCGGGCCTTTTCATACCAGCGTGACGCGCGCATGACGCCCATGTCATCAAACCGCCGCCCGACAATCTGTAACCCGATGGGCAGACCATCCGACGTATAGCCGCAATTGATCGAGCTGGCGGGTTGTTCGGTCATGTTGAACGGCACGGTAAAGCCGATATGTTCAAACGGGCGCGCCGGATCATTGGTGGGCGAGGGCAATTCCGCCGCAAAGGCGGGCATGGGGGAAACGGGCGAGAGGATCAGGTCATAGTCATTATAGGCCCGTCCGCGTTCGCGCATTTTGATGATCTGATCAAATCCGGTATAGACCGACGCGCCATCATAGCCCGCCGCCGGTTCAACCCATTGGCGAATATATTCAAGGATCAGGCCATAGCGATCGGGCGGCAAATACCTTGTTTCCTCCCAAAAGCGCGTGCGCCAGAAACGGTCCAGACCGTCCAGCATGGCCGGGGTCATAAAGGGTTCGACGGGCTCGACAATTGCGCCGCCTTCTTCAAACAGATGCGCTGCCGCCTCAACGGCCTCGACAATCTCTGGCTCGGGGGCGGAACCGCAACCGGCATCCATCATCAAACCGATGCGCAGGCCCGCCACATCGGCGTTCAGATCAAGCCACGGCAAGTCCTGATAGGGAAGATCCATGTAATCACGCGGATCGGGGCGCGACAGCATGGTCATCATTAGCGCCGCGTCCGTCACTGTCCGGGTCATCGGCCCGGCAACCCGGCCAATATAGGGCGGGTCAATCGGAATGCGCCCGTTGCTGGGCTTTAACGCAAAAACCCCGCACCACCCCGCGGGCAGGCGCACCGACCCGCCAATGTCGGTTCCGACATGAAACGGACCGTAACCGGCCGCCGCCGCCGCGCCGGCGCCTGCGCTGGACCCGCCGGGGTTTTTGGCAATGTCCCAAGGGTTGCGGGCCAGTTTGTGAAAGCTCGACAGGCCCGATGACAGCATGCCGTAATCGGGAACGGTGGTTTTGGAAAAAATCGCGCAGCCCGCTTCAAGCAGGCGCGCGGCGGGTGGGGCGTCAACGCTTTGCGGGGTCATGTCACCGGCGGCGGTGCCCACCGGCTTTGGCGTGCCCCGCGTGGCGATCAATTCCTTGATCGTCGCCGGTATGCCGTCGAGAGGGCTGAACGCCACCCCATCCGTCCAACGTTGTTCGGACGCGCGGGCCGATTCCAGCGCCGCGACGGGATCAAAAGCATAGGTGGCGCATAGATGAGGTTCCAGCCTTTCGACACGGGCAATGACGTGGCGCATGACCTCCACCGGCGACAGGCTGCGCGCTGCAAAAGCCTTGGCCATGTCGGCGGCGGTCAGATCGGCCAGTGTCTCGTCCATGCACATGTCCTCGTTTGGCGGCGATGGGGCCGCATGTCATACTTGGCATTGGGGTTGGGGCCGCGCTTTACTTCATGACGGGCATCACAAAGGCATTGCCCGCGCTTTCACCCGCCGCTGGCCAGCGCTGCGTCACGGTCTTGACCCGCGTGAAGAAGCGGAAGCTTTCGGTGCCATATTGATTGTGGTCGCCAAAGGCCGAACGCTTCCACCCGCCAAAGCTGTGATAGGCCACCGGCACCGGGATCGGCACATTGATGCCCACCATGCCTACCTCGACCGCGCTGGCATAGGCGCGCGCCGCGCCGCCATCGCGGGTGAACAGCGCGACGCCATTGCCATAGGCATGGCGGCTGGCCAGTGCGGTGGCTTCCTCCAGCGTGTCGGCGCGCAAGATCTGGAGGACGGGGCCGAAGATTTCGTCCTGATAACTGCGCATGGTGGGCGTAACATGGTCAAACAGGGTCGGCCCGACGAAATAGCCGCCTTCATAGCCCTGAAGCACGAAACCGCGCCCATCGACGACCAGTTCAGCGCCTTCCTCAACGCCCATGGTGATATAATCTTCGATGCGCTTTTTATGCTGGGCGGTGATGACGGGGCCGTAATTGGCCTGTGGGTCGGTGGAGATGCCCACCTGCAAACCGGCAATCGCATCGACCAGCTTGCCACGCAGGCGATCTGCGGTTTGCGCGCCCACCGGCACCACCACGGGCAAGGCCATGCAGCGTTCGCCCGCCGAACCAAAAGCCGCGCCAACGATGTCGGCCACGGCCTGATCCATATCGGCGTCGGGCATGACGATGCCATGGTTCTTGGCCCCGCCCATCGCCTGAACACGCTTTCCATTGGCGGTTCCGCGCGCATATATCGCCTGTGCCACATCGGATGAGCCGACAAAGCTGACCGCCTTGATCGCGGGGTGGTC
The DNA here is from genome assembly GCF_057401885.1 of Novosphingobium sp. 550D. Lineage (NCBI taxonomy): Bacteria > Pseudomonadati > Pseudomonadota > Alphaproteobacteria > Sphingomonadales > Sphingomonadaceae > Novosphingobium > Novosphingobium sp. 550D. Next base: position 2,661,707 of record NZ_CM171613.1, read on the forward strand.
CATGATCGCTTCGACGATGGTGCGGTCGCCATGGATGACGTTGAAAATACCGTCGGGCAATCCGGCTTCCCGCGCCAGTTCGGCAAGGCGGACGGGCACCGAGGGCGCGCGTTCGGAAGGTTTGAGGATAAAGGCATTGCCCGAAACAATCGCGGGCGCCGCCATCCACAGCGGGATCATCGCGGGAAAGTTGAAGGGCGTGATCCCAGCCACGATGCCCAAAGGCTGGCGCATGGAATAGACATCGATGCCGGGGCCTGCGCCTTCGGTATATTCGCCTTTCAGCAGATGGGGCGCGCCGCAGGCAAATTCGACCACGTCCAGCCCGCGCTGAATATCGCCCTTGGCGTCCTCAATCACTTTGCCATGTTCGCTCGACAGCAGGATGGCGAGTTCATCCATCTGTTCCTCGATCAAGGCCTTGAAACGGAACATGACGCGGGCGCGGCGCTGCGGGTTGGCGGCGGCCCATGCGGGCTGTGCCGCCTGCGCCACGGCAATGGCCAGATCGAGTTCGACCTGCGTGGCCAATTGAACCTGCGCCTGCACCTCGCCGACATTGGGGTTGAACACGGGCGAGAGCGCATTGTCGGCGCCGCTAAGGGCCGAACCGTTGATGAAATGCAGGATCAGAGACATGGATTTCTTTGTGCCTTATGTCTGGATTGCATGATTGGCGGGCGAGGCAAATTGCTGCATGACCGATTGATGGCCGATCCTTGGCCAAAGGGTGGCGATGGTCGACATTATCGCCGCGTTGACACCCAGACCGATAAGGCCCGGATTGATCCCGCCCAGATCCACCTGTGCCAAACGGGCATAGAGGACAAAGGCATCGCCCGACAGAATGCCGATAATCACCGCCTTGGCCGGAACGCGGGGCAGCAGCATCGCCGCGACAAATCCTGGCAATGGCTGGACTATGCCGAAATAGAAAATGTTGTTGAGCGTGGCGATCAGCGGCACCGACATTTCCGCCGCGATCAGCGAGAACAGGATGAACAGCGCAATGATGATCCGCGACCAGCGCTGTTGCGCCTGACCATTCAAACCCGGCACGATGTTGCGCGCAAACAGGGGGCCAATGGCAAGGCACACGCTGCTGAGCACGACCAGACCGGACAGAACCACCGCCGCCATGACCACCCCCACCATCCAGCCCGGCAGCAGAGCCGTGGCCGTTGCCAGAAAGACATAATCGGGCACATGCGGCACGATCCCGCCCGTCTTGGCATAATAGGCCACGATCATCAGCAGCGGAAACATCAGCATATAGATGGGCGCGACAACCTGTGCCCGCTGGATGGCGCGCGGGGCGCGCGCGGAAAATATGAAGGCCCAGTTCTGCGGGATCATCAAAAAGCCTGCCGCCTGCAACACGATGGTTGAAACGGCAAAAGTCATGCTGGCCGGGCTGGCCGGTTTCGGCGCGGGCAGGGGGGAGGATGGATGCACCGTTCCCCACATCATGATGGCCATGCCGCCTACCAGCACGATCGAGCCCATCATCAGCACGTCTTTCAAAACCGCGACAAAGGCCGATGCCCGCAAGCCCGCCAAGGCGACATAAGTAAAGGTCAAAAGCCCCGCCATGGCGGTCAACATCACCGTCGGCAGGCCCGGCGCCAATCCGCCAAAGACCAGCCGCAGCCCCAGAAACTGGGTCGTGCCGATAGGGATCAGCAGGATGATGGCGCTGGCCGCAATCAGAACTTCGAGTGTCCGGCTGTCGAAATGAGAGCGGAAGAAGTCCGGTATCGTCGCGCTGGAATAAAGCGCGCCCGCCCGCCAGATCCATGGGCCTACGAAATAGATCGCCGGTCCCGCCATCAGGATATAGCCGAAGAACCACAGGACAAAGCTTTCCCCCCCGGCATAAACTCCGCCCGGAAAGCCCAGCATCGTGGCGATGGAATAAGTTTCGCCCACCGAGAGGAAGAAGAACAGGATGGGGCCGAACTGTCCCGATGCGGTGAAGAATTCGCGCGCATCGGGCCGGTCATGCCCGCGCCGAGACCATATGGCCAGAGCGAGGGAAACCAGCATGATGGCGATAAACGCCGCGATCATGAACCATCCCCAGAGCCATAGCGCCAGCACAGGGCCAGACACAGGCTGACCACCGGCGCGCATGCAAACAGGCACCATGTGGCCAAGGATATGCCCAGAAACCGCCCCGCATCCGCCGGAATGGCCAATCCGCAGGTGATGACCAGAACCAGCGGCAGGATCAGCCCGACCAACACCGTCCAACGCGGTTGCGGCGTATCGGGCAGGTCGGTCGGTCTGTCTTCAGGAATTTCATGCATGGGTCTATTCCTGTTGATGGCAAATCCGGCTGGCGATGGTTACTTGGGTTTGAGCGAGGACCAGGTTTTCACATTCGATCCGGGCGGGGCAACGGCCTCATGCACGCCGCGTGCGATGGCGCGGGCCAATGTGTCGGCGGCAATGGTGCCGACCTTCAGCACGGCGATCTGGCGCGGCCCCTTGGGTTCGATGCGGCCCGTGGAAATGCCGAAAACCACATCGCCATCAAAGGGCGTATGCACCGGACGAATGGCGCGCGACATCCCATCCTGCGCCATGATGACCACGCGCTTCATTTCATCGGGCGTCAGCGCCAGATCGGTGGCGATACAGGCGATGGTCGTGTTCTCGCGCGCGGCTGGCGTCTTGGTATAGCCCCATTCCTCCGGCCCCACGCGCATGGGGGTGGGGGTCAGGCCGCCGAATTCATCGCCGATTTCAAAGGCGCCCGCCCAGAATTGTTGCGTGCCGGGGATGACGGTTGAACCCATCGAATTGACCGCGACAATCGCGCCCACCATGACCCCGTCGCTGGTAAGAGTAGAGGCCGAACCAAGCCCGCCTTTCAGCCCCCCCGACATCGCGCCATAACCGGCGCCCGATGTGCCAAGTTTGAATTGCGATCCCGCCGCCGCCAGTGCCTTTATGCCAAGGTTGCGATAGGGCGGCTCTGTGCCCCAATTCTTGTTCCCGCCATTGGCAAGGTCATAAAGGATGGCCGCAGGCACAATGGGCGAGACCGGAACGCCGGGACGCGCCATGCCGCCATAGCCAATACCCTTTGCGCCCAAATGCGCCGCGACCCCATCGGCCGCGGCAAGGCCCCATGACGACCCGCCCGACAGGACGATGGCATTGACCGCCGCAACCAGATTATGCGCATCCAGAGCATCCGTTTCCCGCGTTCCGGGGCCTCCGCCGCGCACATCCACCGCCGCCGTCGCCAATTTGTCGGGCAGGATGACCGTCGTGCCGGTCCGCACCGCCGGATCTTCGGCACAGCCCACCAGAATGCCCGGCACGTCGGTGATCAGATTGAACGGCCCCGTCTGGCCGCCGACATAGGGCACCCCGGCAGCGCGCGCCAAACCCCAAGGGGTCATCGAAAGACCGGCGAGATATCCCGCACCCTTTAACAGATGGCGACGATGCATGACGATCCTTTCGCTATTGGGATGCTAACTGAATCAATTGGGCCTTGGCGGTCAAACCCTGTTTGCGACCTCGCGCTCTTTGTGGTGGGGCAAGTAGAGAGCCAAGGGCGTTCACCGGCAAGCCTGTTTTTTGCAGTGCAACCAATATGAAATATTGAACACCACAAACGTCTGATGCACCATCTTATTCCGTAAGGCGACACGCAAAGCTCGGCCTGTAGGTGACGGAGATCGTGATGGACAATGAGGTTGGCATGCGCCTGCGTCTGGTGCGGGAGAAAAAAGGCTTGAGCCAGCGGATGCTGGCCAAAATGGCCGGGGTGCCCAGCAGCACGATCTCGCTGATTGAAAGCGGGGCCACCAATCCGTCGGTGGGGTCGCTCAAGCGGATATTGGGGGCGATCAACATGCCCTTGGGCGAGTTCTTCAACCTGGAGGCGGCGCAGCAGGAGCGCTTCTATTTCCGCAGCAGCGAATTGATCGAAATAGGCAAGGATGGCGTCAGCTATCGTCAGTTGGGCAGCATGGCCTCATCCTCGATCCAGATGTTGTATGAGGTTTACCAGAGCGGGGCGGAAAGCGGTCGTGTGATGCTGAGCCATGAAGGCGAGGAAGTGGGCATTGTCATTTCCGGCAAGCTGGAAGTGACGGTCGCAGGCGAAAAACAGGTGTTGGAGGCTGGCGACGGTTATCTCTTTGCCAGCACCAAGCCGCATCGGTTCCGCAACATCGGCAAGGAAAAATGCGTTGTCGTCAGCGCCTGTACCCCGCCAAGTTTTTGATGGATGCATGGTGGAAAGTGATTGATCCGCTCAGGATAATGAGCGCGCAATCGCTGGAATGCTTGGATCTTGTTGCATTGCATCGCTGCGGATTGCCACGCAAATAACAGTCTTGTGGGAATGGGGCCTGTGCCGTCAATCTGTCATCGACAGTGGAATGGAGACCCCTTTTATCATGCATTCGCCCGACAATTTCTGGATGCCGTTTACGGATAACCGGGGCTTCAAGGCATCGCCCAAACTTTTCGCCTCGGCCAGCGGGTGTCATTATACCGATGTTGCCGGGCGCAGCATTCTGGACGGGACGGCGGGGCTTTGGTGCGTGAATGCGGGGCATGCGCGGCAACCTATCGTCGATGCGATCCAGAAACAGGCGCAGGTGCTGGATTACGCGCCGACGTTCCAATTGGGACACCCGCTGGCCTTTGAATTGTCCACGCGATTGGCCGAAGTGTTTCCCGCGGAAATCGACACATTCTTTTACGCCAATTCCGGTTCGGAGGCGGTTGATTCGGCGCTGAAAATCGCCTTTGCCTATCATGCGGCGAAAGGGGAACCGGGGCGCACGCGCCTTGTCGGGCGGGAACGGGCCTATCACGGAGTGGGGTTCGGCGGGATTTCGGTGGGCGGATTGCCCAATAACCGCCGTGGTTTTCCGCTCTTGGCGGACGTCAGCCACATGCCCGCGACATTGGTCATCAACCGCACCGCCTTTTCCAAGGGACAGCCCGAATGGGGCGCGGAACTGGCCGAGGAATTGCTGGATATTATCGCCGAACATGGTGCGGAAACCATCGCGGCGGTGATTGTCGAGCCGTTGTCGGGGTCGGCTGGCGTGTTGGTGCCGCCGGTGGGCTATCTGGAGCGCCTTCGCGAAATCACCCGCGAACACGGCATCCTGTTGATCTTTGACGAGGTGATCACCGGTTTCGGGCGTCTGGGCGCGACGACGGCGGCGCAACGTTTGGGCGTCATTCCCGACATTATCACCACGGCCAAGGGCATTACCAACGGCACTGTTCCCATGGGCTGTGTCGGTGTGCGCCGCGAGATTTACGACACCGTGATCGCCCATGCGGCCAAGGGGATCGAATTCTTCCACGGCTATACCTATTCGGCGCATCCTTTGGCCTGTGCGGCCGCGCTGGCGACGTTGGACGTCTATGCACAGGATGATCTGTTTGGGCGGGCCTTGGCGATGGAGGCTGGTTTCGAGGCCGCCGTCCACAGTCTGGCCGATGCGCCCCATATTATCGACATCCGCAATCTGGGCATGGTAGCCGGGATCGAACTGGCCCCGCGTGAAAATGAACCGGGCGCGCGGGCCAAGGAATTGTTTGACGCCTGCTGGAATGCGGGCGTGCTTATCCGCGTAACGGGCGACATTGTCGCGCTTTCCCCACCCCTTATCATCACACAGGAGCAGATTGACGAGATCGTGCATGTGATCCGGCGAGAGTTGGCCGCGATCCGATGATGCGTAACGCCGGATCGCCGGCGCAATAGAAACAAGATCAGTAAATCGCAGGGCAAAGACAGAGGGCGGCCCAAGCCGCCCCAACCCAAATCGGGAAATACGGGACAACAGAGGGTGCCTCCTTTGGCCGATCCTGTCGTGCAATTTCGCATGGCGGCAATTCGACGAGGAGCCAAGATGAAGCGTTTACTGACCAGCGCAGCCATCTGCGCCATCATCGGGGGCTATGGCGCGCCCCTGTTTGCAGCGGAGGCCGGTGCCGAAAAGGGGCCGGAATCCGAAATCGTCGTGACCGTTCAACGCCGCGCCCAATCGGCACAGGACGTGGGCATCGCGCTCAGCGTGGTGAACGCCGACATGTTGAAAGAGCGCGGGATCACCAACGTCAATCAGTTACAGGACGCCACGCCCAGCCTACAGGTCGAACCGGCCTTTGGCGGGGGCGCCCCGCAATTCCGCCTGCGCGGGGTGGGTTTTCAGGATTACGCGTCGAACAATTCGCCCACCGTCGGCGTCTATGTGAACGAAGTGGCCTATCCGGTGCCGATCATGACCCAGGGCCTGATCTTTGACGTCAGCCGGGTCGAGGTGCTGCGCGGGCCGCAGGGGACGCTTTACGGGCGCAACACGACCGGGGGCGCGATCAATTTCATCACCAACCGTCCGACCAGCGAATTCCACGCAGGCGGCACGATGGAATATGGCCGCTTTGGCGCCTTTAACGGCGAGGCCTATGTTTCGGGCGCGATTACCGAGGGCGTGAACCTGCGCGTTGCGGGCGCGACGCAGCAGGGCGGGGCCTATCAATACAACCGCAGCACGGGCGCGTCCTTGGGCGACGCCAACCGCTGGGGCGGTCGCGCTTTGCTCTCCGTCGCGCCGACGGGCAGCAAGTTTACCGCCTTGATCGATTTCCATTATGGGCGCGATAAATCGGAGGCGACGGGGCTCTATCTGCTCAATCCGTTGCGAACGGCCGGGGGCACGGGGGTGACCATCCCGGCCGACAGGGATCGTTTTGCCACGGGTTGGGGCGTGTCACCGCAATTGATCGCGGACGCCGGGCTGACCAAAAATTCCAAGCCCGGCGTCAATAACCGGACATGGGGCGCATCGGCCAATATGGCCTATGATTTTGGTCCGGCCACCTTAACCAGCATAACCTCCTATGACTGGCTGGACCGGCGTCAGTTTGGTGATTGGGACTCATCCTCCTCGATCGAGGCCGACACGTTTTTCGGGTCCAAGGTCAAGGTTTTTGCCCAGGAACTGCGTCTGAGCAATTCCAAGCCGGGGCGCCTGACATGGGTGGCGGGGGTCTATTACGCCAAGCAAAATCTGAACGAGCGCTACTATTCCGACTTCATCAACATCTACGGCACCTATGCCCGCGTGAATTATGCGCAAGAGGTCGAATCGATCAGCACCTTTGGTCAGGCCGAATATGCGATCACGCCCAAGCTGAAGGCGACGGTGGGCCTGCGCTATGAATATGAAAAACGCTCGCTTCAGGGCTTCGGCAGCGCCTTTGGCGGGGCGCAGGCCCTACGCCCGACCAGTGTGGATACCAGCATGAGCCCTGTGACCGGCAAGATCGCCCTGCAATATCAACCCAGCCGCGCATTGATGGTCTATGCCTCGGCCAGCAGGGGCACAAAGTCGGGCGGCTTCACCACCTATAACACCGGCAATTCCAGCGGTATTCAGCCCTTTGCCCCGGAAAAGATCAACGCCTATGAAGTGGGCTTCAAGAGCAATCCTCTCAGCTTCCTTCAGGTCAACGGGTCTTTCTATTATTACGACTATCGTGATCAACAGGTGCTCTCGGCGGTTTGGGGCGCCAATGGTCCGGTGGGCCGATTCACCAATGCCGACAAATCCCGCGTGCTGGGCGGCGAATTGGAAATGACGCTGCAACCGGTCAAAGGGCTGATGATCAGCCAATATCTTGGCTACAGTTCGGGGCGTTATCTCAGCTTCAGCGATCTGAACGTGGCGGCATCGCGCGCGGCGGGGGCGGCGGTCTATTCCGACCGGTCGCATACCAGCATTCCGTTTCCCAAATGGTCATGGGGCGCGGCGATCAGCTATGCCAAGCCGGTTGGCGATTTCGTGGTGACGCCATCGGCCACCTTTACCTATCGCTCGAAATATCCGTCATGGCTGGGCAGGACCTATGACATTGGCGCCTATTTCGTCACCAATGCCGAAGTGTCTTTGGCGCCTGCCGATGGAAAATGGACGCTCTCGATCTGGGGGCGCAACATTTTCAACGAGAAATACGACCTGACGCGTAACTTCTTTACCAGCGCCGACATCGCGCAACCGGCGCGCCCGGTCAGCTATGGCGTCCGCTTTGGCCTGAAATATTGATGGATGACGCATTTTCGCATCCTCGGATCTTTACTGGTCCGGGGGTGCGGCATGTTGCGCAACATATGGGATGGTGGGCGCAGCCTTTGCTGCAAAATCAAGTGGTGACCCCTACGAGAATCGAACTCGTGTTTCAGCCGTGAAAGGGCCGCGTCCTAACCGCTAGACGAAGGGGCCATCCTTGAAAGCCAAGGAAGGCTATATAATGGTGACCCCTACGAGAATCGAACTCGTGTTTCAGCCGTGAAAGGGCCGCGTCCTAACCGCTAGACGAAGGGGCCATCCTTGAAGCCAAGGTAGGCTATATAATGGTGACCCCTACGAGAATCGAACTCGTGTTTCAGCCGTGAAAGGGCCGCGTCCTAACCGCTAGACGAAGGGGCCACGTTGGCTTGCGCCGTTGTGAGGCCGCGCATTTATGAAGAGGGGGCCGATTGGTCAAGCCTCAAATCGCGTTACTATCGGAAAAAACGAAAAAAATATCAAAAACCGTTAAATACCAATGCGTTGCGTTCAATCGACCCATGCCGCATCATCGACATGCAATTCGGCCGCGCGGCGTGAACCCCAATCATCGATTCGCGCACGACCCGCCAACCACAGCTTTCGCCCGCCATCGCCATGCAGCAAGGTCTGGCCCATGTCGGTTTGCGCGGCGCGGAAAGCCATCGCTTTGAAACTGGCGCCATCTTCTCCCCGCACGATCAGCCGCAGGTGATCGGCGCCCACGACATCGGCCTTGACCACGCGCACCGGCCCGACGGCCACACGCGGTCCCGGCCAACCCATGCCATAGGGGCCGGCGCTCTCCAGCAATTCGACCAGATCGGGATGCAGCCCGCGCGGCGCCACGGCCAGATCGAGCAAAAGCGATTGCGCCCCCTGCGCCCGGGCCACATCACCGGCCAGCCTGTCGTCCAGCCATTGCGCAAAATCATCCAGTTTGTCGGGCGATACGGTCAAACCTGCGGCCATCGCATGACCGCCACCTGCCACCAGATAGCCCAATTCACGCGCGCCAATAATGGCCGCACCAAGATCGACGCCCGAAATCGAACGCCCCGACCCCTTGCCGTAACCCCCTTCTTCATCGTCCAGCGCGATAACCAGCGTGGGCTTGCCGGTCTTTTCCTTGAGGCGCCCCGCCACAATGCCGATGACGCCGGGATGCCAACCCTTGCCGGCCAGCACCATGACGCTGCGATTGCCTTGGCGTTCGACCTGCGCTTCTGCGGCTTCCTGAACGGCCATTTCGATCGAACGGCGTTCTTCATTCAGGCGGGATAGCTGTGCGGCGATTTCACGCGCCTCCTCGGCGTCTTGTGTGGTCAGCAGGCGTACGCCCAGCGTCGCCTCGCCAACGCGCCCACCGGCGTTCACACGCGGCCCCAAGGCAAAGCCAAGGTCGGTGGCTGTCGGTGCGCGGTTCAGGCGACTGGCATCGATCAGCGCGGCCATGCCTATATTCTCGCGCCGGCCCATGACTTTAAGCCCTTGCGCCACCAGTGCGCGATTAAGCCCATGCAGCGCCGCCACGTCCGCCACCGTGCCCAGAGCCACCAGATCGAGCAGCGCAAAGAGGTCCGGCTCCACACGATCCTTGAACCATCCACGCCCGCGCAGCACCCGCACCAAGGCGACGCTGAGCAGAAAGGCCACGCCCACCGCGGCAAGATGGCCATGGGCCGCGCCAATATCGCTCTCGTCAAATCGATTTGGGTTAACCAGAGCGACCGCCTGCGGCAATTCGGCGCTGCATTTGTGGTGATCAACGACGATGACATCGACACCGGCCTGTGCCGCCATGGCCAACGCCTCATGCGCCATGGCCCCACAATCAACCGTGACGATCAATTGTGCCCCTTCGGTCCCCAGTCGCACCAGCGCCTCTCCGGTCGGGCCATAGCCTTCGAGCAGGCGGTCGGGGATATAGTGCCGGGCATCATGGCCTAGCATACGGATCAGGCGGATCATCAAGGCCGCGCTGGTTGCCCCGTCAACGTCATAATCGCCGTATATGGTAATGGCTTCACGGCGCGTGATGGCGTCGGCGATTCTTTCTGCCGCTTTTTCCATGTCCTGAAATTCGGACGGATCGGGCAGGAACGCGCGCAAGGTGGGCGCGCGATGCCGGTGCAGATCATCACGCGCAACGCCGCGGGCCAGCAGCAATTGCGTGACGATATCGTCATTCAATCCGCCAGCAGCGCCTTGCGCCATATCCATATTGCCGCCGCGCCAGCGCCAGGCCTTGCCGGAAAGAGATGCTTCGGGGCGGATCCATTGGGTCAATTCTGGGTGCATGACGGATGCGATTAGAGCATGTTTGCCTCGACAGAAAGGGTAGGGTTTTCGTTAAGAACATCAGATCATAAATCGTAAAGTATGATTCGGCCTGTCCGTGCCATTCCGGTTAACGAATGTGCAAGACTCGACGCTGCACAAGGTAAAATGCCATAGCAGATGTTCGAAGGTGATTTCTTTGGGGGGCCAACGCGCGATTGAGTTCATGACAGTACCTGCTGCCGCCACGTCCGCTTTTTATATTCAGTTTCCGTTGGAAAACATTCCCAACGGGGCGGCGGTTTTTGCTCTTTTGGCCCAAGGTGGCCATGCCGCCAGCATTTTTACAGTTACTCATCAACCGTTTGATGATGGCGACTGGCTTGAATTGCTTTCAAGTGGGTTGACGTTCGACTTGTCCGGCCTGTCCGGGAATGGCAGCATTCCTGATGTATCCGTTCGGTATGGCGTCGATGCGAATGTCGATCTGGCGCAATCTGGATGGTTGCGATTGACGCCGGGGGAGCATCTTGGCGGCGGACGGACCCAAATCCCCGTAATTCGAGGTATGGCCGCTATCGCACTGGCTTTATTGGATTTACCCGGTGCAACCGGCGTGGCATGGGGCGCGGCCCAGACGTTGATGAGCGCAGAACATTTTCGGCGCATTATCCCATCGTGGTTAACGGGCGGGGCGTTCCCGGCGTTGGGGCTCACGGCCTTGTCGCGCGATGCCTCCGGGGCCGTTCGTAGTTCGGGGCTAAGTTTTTTTACTGGACTCGAACTATGTATCGATCCACTTCTGGCAAAACAGCCCGGCTTGGCTGGCAAGATCGCCGTTCGACTTATCCACAGTTTGGTGGGTGGGTGGAAGGTGGTCGAACCTGTCGAAGTTGAAGGGCCGGAAGGGGATATTCTCGGGGTGTTTCCCGAGGAAAATGGAAAATTATTAAGGGTATGTCGAAAACGTTGATTCGTCATGTCGCTAAATCGACGCCTCTGGCTGTGACAGGGGCTGCTCTTTCGGAAAGTCACGTCATCAACAGCCTACGTTATCGGGCCAGACATTTTCTCTCATTCCGATCGGTTAACCATACGGCCGGTCCACACTATGATCCGGGTCTGCAACGCCATCATCTGTTGCCAAAACGATTGCTCAATCAGCGTTGCTTTGGGCCGATGCTGGACACAATCGGCCGCGATCGCTTTGGTTTTGACGATTTTCGCAGCAATGGCCTGCTTCTGCCTTCCAACCATTCCGCTGCGATCAGGATGGGATTGCCGATGCACCGCGGGCCGCATCGCGATTACAATGCCCTGGTGATGGAACGTGTGGGCCAGGTCGAAGCGCGGTGGTCTGTGTACCGTGCCAAGGCGTCGGAAATGGCCACGGTTGGAGCGGTACAGCGTCTGACGCTGCTGCAAAAGGCGTTGCGACGCCGACTGTTGAACCCGCATTCGCAGCCAATCATCCTGAACCGATTTGACCCCATGCAAAAGCAGGTCGATTTTACCGAACTGGACGCGATGGTCGATATGTTGTGGCCCGAAACGCAGGAAATGGCGGATCTGGGGCTGTAATCGTGGCGGGGTTGGGCTAAGTGGCCCCCGATGTCTCAGGATCTTCTTGATAGTTTGCCCGCGCCATGGCGCCTTGCTGTTGCCTATGCCCCGGCATCCACGCGTGATCGTTGGTTGACGCTGCTGGCTTTGGACATACGTCTGGCTGGCGTGGTGCGCAGCGCGCGTGAGCCAATTTTGGCACAAATGCGTCTGGCATGGTGGCGTGATCGCCTGCGCGATTCGTCTGCGAACTGGCCTAAGGGCGAGCCGCTTCTGGCAGCCTTGAAGTGCTGGCAAGATGGGCATGGTGCCTTGATCGCGCTGGTCGATGGGTGGGAGGCGTTGTTGGGCGATGCGCCATTGCCCGTAGACGCGTTTGAAACATGGATACACGGCAGGGTCACCGCTTGCGCCGCTTTGGGCAAGGGCGGCGAGGAAATGGCGCGTGGCTGGGCGCTGTCTGATCTTGCCTCGCATATTGGCGATGCGCAGGAGCAACTTCTTCTGGCCGAATTGGTCGAGGCTCACCGTTGGAAGGGAGCGCGTCTGTCACGTGCGATGCGCCCTTTGGTGGTCCTTCACGGTCTGGCCGCACGCACCAAGGGGGGCGTGCAGGGCGCGGAAAACATTTCACTTTTCACCCTTTTGCGACTTGGCATCCTCGGTATCTAAGGTACTCTCCACCATAAATCGGAGGGGTGATGAGCAGGATTGTGATTGGTGCAGTGTCGGCGCTGACCTTGGTCGGGGCTGGTTTTTTCTGGTGGCAAGGGCGCGCCAACCTTGAACATGCCGCGCCTTTGCCGTTGGCCGCAGAGCCGCAGGCCGACAATACCATCGCTCTGCCAGAGGCCGATCCGCATGGTCGCGGGGCCGCTCTGCCCAACGCGGTCAAGAAAGAGGTATCGAAGGAAGATCGCCGCTTTAATCGTTATGACCGCAATCGGGACGGCACAATCAACCGCAATGAAATGCTGTCCACCCGCGTAAAGGCGTTTCAGAAACTGGACCTCAACCATGACAATTTGCTGAGTTTCGAGGAATGGGCGGTCAAAACCTCCAACCGGTTCAAGGAAATCGACCGGAACGGCGATGGCATCCTCAGCCGCGCGGAATTGAACGCCTATTACGCCGCGCAGGATGCCCAAAAAGCCGAAAGATCGCGCGCGAAATCCGCCCAATGCGCATGTGGAAAGCCGGGGCCGCAAAAGAATGGGGATGATGACGAGGATTAAATCTCGTCACAAGGATGGCGCGACATTCGGGCGCGCGCCATCCTGATCCAGCCTCATACGATGGTGGAAACCCAAGGCGCCAGATCGCCCTTGGCACGCTCGGTATAGACCAGTTTGCGGCCTGCTTTCTTGATCTTCTTTTCCGTGATGATCGGCGGGAAAAGCCCGAAATTGATGTTCATCGGTTGATAGGTGTCGGCTTCGGCATCGCCCGTAATATGGGCGAGCAGCGCGCCCAACGCCGTTGTGCGCGGCGGTTCGGTCCACGCGCGACCGGCCAATTCACACGCTGTCATGATACCGGCCAACATGCCGACACTCGCGCTTTCGACATAGCCTTCGCAGCCGGTGATTTGTCCGGCAAAGCGGATGTGCGGCGAGGATTTCAGGCGCAGTTGGCGGTCCAGCAAGGTCGGCGAATTGAGGAACGTGTTACGGTGCAAACCGCCCAGCCGCGCAAATTCGGCATTTTCAAGGCCCGGAATCATGCGGAACACGCGGGTCTGCTCGGCATATTTCAACTTGGTTTGAAAACCGACCATGTTGAACAAAGTGCCCAGCTTGTTATCCTGTCGCAACTGTACCACCGCATAGGGCCAGCGCCCGGTGCGTGGATCGTCCAGCCCCACCGGCTTCATCGGGCCAAAGCGCAAAGTATCCTCGCCACGCTCGGCCATGACCTCGATGGGCATACAGCCGTCGAAATAGGGGGTGTTGGCCTCCCATTCCTTGAACACGGTCTTTTCGCCGGTCAGCAATTCTTCGCGAAAGGCCAGATATTCGGCCTTGTTCATCGGGCAATTGATGTAATCCTTGCCGTCCGATCCCAGCGCGATGCTGGCTTCGGCCCCTTTGTCCCAACGGGCCGCGCGCCAGGCGATGTCCATGTTGATCGTTTCAGCATAGACGATGGGCGCGATGGCGTCGAAAAAGGCAAGGCTGTCCGCACCGGTCGCCGCGCCGATCTTTTCGGCCAACGATGCCGCCGTCAAAGGCCCGGTCGCCACAATCGTCAGGCCCGCATCGGGCAGCGTGTCGATCCGTTCCCGCGTAAGGGTCAGATTGGGCAGGGCGGTCAACTCTGCCTCAATCGTGTCGCTGAACACATCGCGGTCGACGGCCAGAGCGGACCCCGCCGGAACCCGCGCCTTGTCCGCCGCACGCATGATCAGGCTGTCGAGTTGACGCATTTCGTAATGCAGCAGACCCACCGCATTGGCTGTATCATCATCGCTGCGCAGCGAATTGGAACACACCAGTTCGGCCAGACCGTCGCCCTGATGCGCGGGGCTGCGCTCTCCGGTTCCGCGCATTTCTGAAAGGCGTACCTTGAAACCGCGCTTGCCCAATTGCCAAGCCGCCTCGGTTCCCGCCAGGCCGCCGCCGATGATGTGTACGTCATATGTCATGGGGCGGGGCTTTAGCTATTGTGGGGGGAAGGGGCAAGGTTGGGGAAAGAAAGGTGCCTCCGGCGGGCAAAGGGCTGGTGCCCTTTGCAATCCCATTAAGGGGGGGATGGTTTGCCACGTTGTGGGTTTAATGATGAAAGCCTGCGGCGCGGACAGGTCCGAGCTATCCGCGCCGCAGGCTTTCCAATTTCGCGTCCAAGGCGCAACGCCGAATTTATCGCGCCGCGCAGACATTAATGGGAGCGCGAGGGTCTAGACCCTCGCATCTAACCCCTTATGCCGCAGGCAATACCACCGAACCATCGGCGGCCCGCACCAACGCCCCATGCGCCAAAACGGCCGACAGCGGCAGATCCGCGTAAATATGCGGGAACAGTGCCCCGCCGCGCGAAACTTCCCACTTTACGGCATCGCCCAGCGCCGCCAGGTCGACCGTCGCGATAAACAGATCGCTTTGCCCGGCGAAATGTTTGTCGATGGTTTCGGCCAACTGCGGCTCGGCGGAAAGGTGGATATAGCCATCGGCCAGATCGACCGGCGCGCCCTGGAACACGCCATCGGCCAGAAACTGCGCCATTTGCTGCGCAGTCAGGACCTTATGGGCAACAGGCGGCAGGCTCATTCGCCTGCTTCCCCTTCGGGCGCCGTTGCTTCAGGCGCTGCTTCTTCGCCGCCTTCTTCCTCGGTTTCGCTCTCGGCCAAACGAACCGCCGAAACGACATGTTCATTGTCGGCCACGTTGAACAGGCGCACGCCTGCCGAACCACGGCCAATCACACGCAGTGTCGTCAGCGGCAGACGGATCATCTTGGCCTGATCCGTCACCAGCATCAACTGGTCGGCCTGAACTGCGGGGAAGCTGGCCACGACCTTACCGTTACGGGCGATATTGTCGATATTGGTGATCCCCTGACCACCGCGGCCCGTCCGGCGATATTCATAGGCCGAGGACAGCTTGCCATAGCCATTGGCGCAGACCGTCAGGATGAATTCCTCACGCGCGGCCAGTTCTGCCATATATTCCGGCGACAGCGAAGGTTCACCCTCGCGTTCACCCTTCCACGGCGCGAACTTCAGATATTCCTCGCGATCTTCGGCGCTGGCATCGACGCGGTGCAGGATCGAGAGTGAAATGACCTCGTCATCGCCCTTGAGCAACATACCGCGCACGCCCGTCGAGGTACGGCTGGTGAATTCGCGCACATCGTCCCCGGCAAAGCGGATCGCCTTGCCCTGACGCGAGGCGAGCAGCACATCGTCATCTTCTGACAACAGCGCCACGCCGATCAGGCGATCATCATCGCCTTCGTCAAAGCGCATGGCGAATTTGCCGTTGGACGGAATGTTGGCAAAAGCGTCCATGCTGTTGCGGCGAACATTGCCCTTGGCCGTGGCGAATACGACCGACAGAGCGCCCCAATCGGCCTCATCCTCGGGCAGCGGCAGCACGGTGGCAATCGTCTCATCCTTGTCCAGCGCGGGCAGCATGTTGACGATGGGGCGACCACGCGTGGCCGGACCGCCTTCGGGCAGCTTGTAAACCTTGAGGCGATAGACCTTGCCCGCCGTCGAGAAGAACAGCACCGGATTATGGGTGGTGGTGACGAACATCGTCCCCACGGCATCCTCTTCCTTGGTGGCCATGCCCGCACGGCCCTTGCCGCCGCGCGCCTGAGCGCGGAACGTGCTGAGCGGGGTGCGCTTGATATAGCCGTCCATCGTCACGGTCACGACCATGTCGTCGCGCTCGATCAGATCTTCGTCATCAATGCCATCGGCGGCGGCGGTGATTTCCGACACGCGCGGCGTGGCGAATGCGGCGCGCACCTCGATCAACTCCTGACGGATCACGCCATAGAGCTTGGCACGATCACCCAGAATCGAGAGATATTCGGCAATCGCTTTGGCCAGTTCTTCCAGTTCGGCGCCGATTTCGTCGCGGCCCAGAGCGGTCAAACGGTGCAGGCGCAGGTCAAGAATGGCCTTCACCTGCGTTTCGCTCAAACGATAGGTGGGGGCCGACAGTTCATCGCTGCCTTCCTCAATCGCTTCAACCAGACGGATGTACGAGGCGATCTCACCCATCGGCCATTCGCGCGCCGACAGGGCCGCACGCGCCGCACCCGGATTGGGCGAGCCGCGGATGATGCGCACCACCTCGTCCAGATTGGTGACCGCGATCACCAGACCCAGCAAGATATGCGCCCGGTCACGCGCCTTGTTCAATTCGAACTTGGTGCGGCGGGTGATCACTTCTTCGCGGAAGGCGATGAAGGAGGTGAGAATATCCTTGAGCCCCAGCACTTCCGGTCGACCGCCACGGATGGCCAGCATATTCGCCGGGAAGCTGGACTGTGCAGGCGTGTTGCGCCAGATCTGGTTGAGCACGACCTCGGGCGTGGCATCGCGCTTCAAATCGACGACGACGCGCACGCCTTCGCGGTTCGATTCGTCGCGGATGTCGGAAATGCCCTCGATGCGCTTTTCCTTGGCCGCCTCGGCGATCTTTTCGACCAGACCCGATTTGCCCACCTGATAGGGGATCGAGGTCAGCACGATCGAGCGGCGATCATTGCGTCCCGTTTCAATCACATGGCGCGCACGCATGATAATGCTGCCGCGCCCGGTATTATAGGCGTTGCGCGCGCCGCCCTGACCAAGGATCAACGGAGCGGTCGGAAAGTCCGGCCCCGGAATGATCTTCATCAATTCATCGGTGGTGATTGCCGGATTGTCGATCGTGGCCAGACAGCCATCGATCACTTCGCCCAGATTGTGCGGCGGAATGTTCGTGGCCATGCCGACCGCGATACCGCCCGCGCCATTGACCAGCAGGTTGGGGAAACGCGCGGGCAGGGCCTGCGGTTCGCTCTCCGATCCGTCATAGTTGTCGACGAAATCGACGGTGTTCTTGTCAATATCGGCCAGCAGGCTGTCGGCCACCTTGGCCAGACGCGCTTCGGTATAACGCATCGAGGCCGGCGGATCAGGGTCCATCGATCCGAAGTTACCCTGACCATCGATCAGCGGCAGGCGCATCGACCAGTCCTGCGTCATGCGCGCAAGGGCATCATAGATCGCCGCGTCGCCATGCGGGTGATATTTACCCATCGCGTCACCGACGATACGCGCCGATTTGCGATAGGCCTTTGAGTGGGTGAAGCCATTTTCATGGCACGTCCACAGAATACGGCGATGCACGGGCTTCAGGCCGTCGCGCACATCGGGCAAGGCGCGCGCCACGATCACGCTCATCGCGTAATCGAGATAGCTCGTCTTCATCTCGTCGACGATGTCGACGCGGGTGAATTCGCCCATGGGGCTGGCAGAAAGGGTGTTTTCGTCGCTCACGCGCGTGCTTCAATCTTTGGTTTGTTTTAGGGCATGGCCCGGGGTGGACTGTCTCTAGGCCATGGCGTCGCCTATGGCCAGCATTTGCGCGCACCATCAGCCTATATTGCCAGCGTTTTCCACAATCGGGCGCGCATTTGTCATGGCGGCGTCATTGCAATGCCCAATGTGAATGCGCACAAAGTCGTAGTTCAATCGCGGTTCACACGCGATGGCTCATTACGCCGATAGTTGCATTGACGGCATTTTGCCTTAACTAGCGCAACGTTCAGTTTGGGGGGGCACGGTGGTGGCCCATGCCAAGAGGAGATACATTGCAATGAAGCTTTCCCTTTCGCGCCTTGCATTGGCCGTGGCGCTGGCCTTGCCCGTGGCGGGCGCTGGCGTGATGGTGTCTGCCCCCGCTATGGCGGCGCCGGCCGGTCCCGATCTCTCCAAGCCGTTCCTGGCCGTTGGCGTGCCTTTTCAGACCGCTCTGGAAAAGGTGAAGAAGGCGCCCAGCCCCGAAGGCATTGCCGATCTGCGCACGCAGTATGACAAGGTTCTGGCCGCCGCGACCAAGCCCGATGACAAGTTCACCGCAGGCAACTGGGGCATTCAGCTTGGCAGCCTGGCCAAGGACGACGCGCTTCAGGGCAAGGGCATTCAGTTGATGGTCGACAGCGGCAAGACCCCGCCTGACCTCCTGCCCAAGCTGCACTTTGCGCTGGCCCAGATGGCGCTGCAGGCCAAGGACAATGCGGGCGCCCGCAAGAACCTTGATGCCTCGATCGCGGCCGGTAACAAGGAAGCTGAACCCCATGTTTGGCTGGCCGAAATCAATTTCGAGGAAAAGCAGACCAAGGCCGGTTTTGACGAGCTGAATAAGGCCATCGAAATCGCTGGTACGGCGGCCCCTGAAAACTGGTATCGCCGCGGTCTGGGCTTTGCCTATGAAAGCCGTGACTATGCTCAGGCGGTGAAGTTCTCGACCGGTCTGGTCAAGGCCTATCCCGTCACCAAGAGCTGGTCGGCTGCCATCGCCGTGCTGCGCGATCTGGGTCAGCTGCCCTCGCAGGACACGATCGACCTGATGCGCCTGATGGCCCGCACCAACAGCTGGGCTGAAGAACGCGACTATGGCGAATTCGTGCAGGCCGCTGACGCTCGTCGTAACCCGGCCGAAGTGAAGGCTGTGATCGAAGCGGGCGTTGCCTCGGGCAAGCTGGATGCGTCCAAGACCTTCTATGCCGAAGCGCTCAAGACCGCGACCACGCGTATCGGCCCCGACAAGGCCTCGCTGCCCGGCTTTGAAAAGGACGCTCGTGCGCCTGCCGCCACGGTTGGCACGGTTGCCGGTGCTGGTGACGCCTTTCTGTCCTATGGCGAATCGGCCAAGGCGATTGATCTGTACAAGATCGCTCTGAACAAGCCGGGCGTGGACAAGCCGGTCGTCCTGACCCGTCTGGGCATCGCGCAGGTTGATGCTGGCGATTATGCCGGTGCGCAGGCGACGCTGGCTCAGGTCGAAGGTCCGCGTAAGCCGATGGCTGAACTCTGGTCGCTCTATGCGGCGCAGAAGGCCGCTGGCAAGTAAGGCTAACGCCTTGGAAATAGGAGAGGGGCGACGGGAAACCGCCGCCCCTTTTCTTTATTCAACCGGGGCGAATTCGCCGGTGCTTTCGTCCAGCAGGTGCAGCACGCCATCCGAAATGGCAAAGAAGGCGCCGCGCAGGGTGAGGGCGCCCTTGGCCTCCTTTTGCTGAACGCAGGGGAAGGTGCGCAGGTTTTCAAGGCTGACCTTGACGCCGGCCTGCTCCATGGCGCGTTCGGCGGGGCGGCCGGTGGTGCCATGAACATGCGCCACCGAATCGCGCGCTTCGTCGAGCAGCGCAATCCAGTCGGCGACAAAGCCGCCCTGACCCGGTTCGGTGCCTTGCAATTCCTGCGTCAGCGCCGCCTTGCAGCCACCGCAAAGGCCGTGGCCCATGACGATGATTTCGCGGACCTTCAAAACCTGCACCGCAAATTCCAGTGCCGCCGACACACCATGATGCCCCGGCGTGGTTTCGAACGGCGGGACCAGAGCAGCGACATTGCGCACCACAAAGATTTCGCCCGGATCGACGTCGAAAATCTGCGAAGGGTCGACGCGGCTGTCGGAACAGGCGATCACCATGACCTGCGGCTGCTGGCCTTCGCCCAATTCGCTCCAACGGGCGCGGTGCGGGGTCCATCCGGTTTCGCGAAAACGGCGATATCCGGCGATAAGACGGTCAAGGGGCGGGGTTGCGGGGGCGTTACCCGTATCTGACATGTCGTTCTCCTGACGATGAAAGCGGTTGAGGGGCAGCATCGGGCAAAGATTCGCCGCAAGCCGCATCCTTGGCCCGTCGATTGCCCCGAAGCATTGGCAAAGGCCAGCATAAACTTAGCTCTGGAAAGAGGCGCGTCATGCGCCTATCTGGCAGGCCATGAACGAGCTCTCCACCCCTCCTTCGCCCGATTCCAAGCCCGCAACCCAGCGCAAGCCCGACTGGATCCGCGTTAAAGCGCCCGTCAGCCGGGAATATGGCGCCACGCGCGACCTGATGCGTGGGCTGGGGCTGAATACGGTGTGTGAAGAGGCCGCGTGCCCCAACATCGGCGAATGCTGGACCAAGAAGCACGCCACGGTGATGATCCTTGGCGATGTTTGCACCCGCGCCTGCGCATTTTGCAACGTCAAGACCGGCATGCCGCGCAAGGTGGATGTCAATGAACCGGCCCATGTCGCCGAAGCCGCCGCCAAGCTGGGGCTGGAGCATATCGTGATCACCTCGGTCGACCGCGACGATTTGCCCGACGGCGGCGCCAGCCAGTTCGTCAAGGTCATCAACGAATTGCGCCGCACGACGCCCAACACGACGATCGAGATCCTGACCCCGGATTTTCGCAACAAGATGCGCCCTGCGATCGAGGCCATCGTTGCCGCCGGGCCGGATGTGTACAACCACAATCTGGAAACGGTTCCCCGCAACTATCCGACCATTCGTCCCGGCGCGCGCTATTATTCTTCGCTCCGTCTGCTCGAAGAGGTAAAAGCCCATAACCCGCTGATCTTTACCAAGAGCGGCATCATGCTCGGCCTTGGTGAAACGCGTTTGGAAGTCCATCAGGTGATGGATGACATGCGCAGCGCCCAGATCGATTTTCTGACCATGGGCCAATATCTGCGCCCGACGCCCAAACATGCCGAGGTCAAGGAATTCGTCACCCCCGCCGCCTTCAACGCCTATGGCGCGATTGCCCGGGCCAAGGGCTTCCTTCAGGTCGCGGCCAGCCCGCTGACCCGCTCGTCCTATCACGCGGGCAAGGATTTTGCCGAGATGCGCGCGGCTCGCGAGGCCAAGCTCGCCAAGGCAGCGGCTAAGGCCTAATTCGCGATGCCGAGTATTCACGAAACGCGCCGCCTGCCCTATTCGGCCAAGCAGATGTTCGATCTGGTGGCCGACGTGGGCCGCTATGGCGAATTCCTGCCTTGGGTGGTGGCCACCCGCGTCAAAAGCAATGACGGCCGCGAAATGGTGGCCGACATGCTGGTTGGCTTCAAAATGCTGCGGGAAAAATTCACCAGCCGCGTGGTGTTTGACGCCCCGCGCGAATTGACCGTGCATTACCTTGACGGGCCGATGCGCGATCTGGACAATCATTGGCAATTTCGTGATGTCGAGGGCGGCTGCGAGCTGGAATTTGACGTCAGCTTCACCTTCCGCAACCCCTTGTTCGAAAGCCTTGCCGGGCAATATTTTGACAAGGCGTTTCGCAAGATGGTGGCCGCTTTTGAAGAGCGTGCGGCCAAACTCTATGGCGAGCCTGCCTAGAGCGTTTTTTCGATCATTCGGGATCGAAAAAACGCGACTAGCCCGCGCGGCGCTTGAGCGTCGCATTTCCGTTCGCGTCAGCTTGAACGGAAAACGCTCTAAACGCAGCGCCCCGGCGTTGAGGATTATTCCTCTTCGGCCGGGGCTTCCATTTTCGGCAAGAGCAGTTCGAGCGCGACCTTGACGGCTTCAGCGCGGATTTCGCTGCGCCCGGTCGGGGCAAAGAAACGTTCCTCGGCCAGAACTTCTTCGCTGTTGCGTTCGGCCTTGGCAAAGACCACCAGACCAACGGGCTTTTGCGCGGTGCCGCCATCAGGGCCGGCAATGCCGCTGATCGCGACGGCGACATCGGCGTCCGAATTGTTCAGCGCGCCCTGCGCCATCGCCCATGCGCAGGCGCAGGATACCGCGCCAAACGTGTCGATGATATCGGGCGAAACCGACAGCAACTGCTTCTTTGCCTGGTTGGAATAAGTAACGAAACCGCATTCCACCACCGAGGACGACCCGGCAATTTCCGTCAGCGCGGCCGAGACCAACCCCCCGGTGCAGCTTTCCGCCAGCACGACCTTGCGCCCGATCGCCGCATTTTCGGCAATCACCTGCGCGGCGAGTTCGAGGATTTCGGGGGAGAAGAAGGATGCATTGTTCATGGTGTGCAAATCACGATTTTGCCAATACGCGCCTGTCCAGCGCGCGAGCCCAAACCAATGGCAAGGCCAATAGCCTCAGCCGTGCTTTCAGGCGGCAGGGGGGAAAGGATCGCCAGCAACCGGTCCAATACCGGGCAACGGGCGATGGGCAGTTTTTCGGCGACCATGCCGGTCACCATGGTTTCCACGATCTGTTGTTGTTGCGGATCGGGTAATTGGCCCAAAAGGGCGGAAATGTCGGTGGGCGCACTGGCGCTCAATTTGCCGATGGCGGCTTTGGCGCCGGGCCACAGCGAGGGTTTGACGGCGGCATAGCGGTCGATCATGCCCCGCGCCGGGCCACGCAAAAACGCGCCTTCGGGCAGAGTGGGGCCGCAACGCTTTGCCACGCCCGCAATTGTGCCGGGCATGGCAAAGCCCACCAGTGAGGAAAATTCGGCGGGGGCAAGGCAGGGCTCAGCGGCGCGCACCATTCCCGGCGCCATCACCAGCAGGGCCGAAGCCGTCAGGGCGAAAATCCGCGCCATCAGGCCAGAAGCAGCGTTGCGGCGGCCTGCGCGGCAATACCTTCGCCGCGCCCGGTAAAGCCCAGCTTTTCGGTCGTCGTCGCCTTCACACTGACCACGGCGACATCGACGCCCATGATCTGGGCCAGTCGGTTGCGCATGGCATCGCGATGAGGGCCGATCTTGGGCGCTTCGCAGATGATGGTGACATCGACATGGCCGATGGCATAGCCTGCCTCACCGGCCAGTTTCACGGCATGGGCAAGGAAACGATCCGAAGCCGCGCCCTTCCACTGGGGATCGCTGGGCGGGAAATGCTGGCCAATGTCGCCGCGCGCACAGGCGCCGAGGATGGCATCGACCAGCGCGTGAATGGCCACATCCGCATCGCTATGCCCGGCAAGACCCTGGTGGTGATCGATCTTGACCCCGCACAGCCACAATTCCTCGCCATCTTCGAGTCGGTGGACGTCATAGCCCGTTCCCATCCGCACCGGCGGCATGGCGGGCGCGAAATCGCTGGCATAGGTCAGCTTGTGCAAGGTCTCATCTCCATCAACCAGCGCGACGCTCAGGCCGTAAGCCTGCGCAACCTGTGCATCATCACCCGCATTGGTTGGACCGTCCCACGCGCGATGCGCGGCCAGAATATCGGCAAAGCGAAAGCTCTGCGGCGTCTGGACCCGGCGCAAGGCCTCGCGGCGGGCAGGGGCCCCCATCAGATTGTCGGCCGCGTTACACAAACTGTCTACGACAGGCAGGACGGGAATCACGCCGGGTTGAGCCAAAAGCGCGTTTTCCAGCCGTTCCACCACCGCCAAGGGCAGGATCGGCCGCGCCGCATCATGGATATGAACGATGGCGGGCGAGTCTGCGGCCAATGCTTCAAGCCCGGCGCGCACCGAATCCTGTCGCGACGCCCCGCCCGTGACCAGCCGAACGGGCAGTCCATCAAGCGCCCGTCCCGCCACTTCATCCGCGCCTTCGGGAATGACGACCACGATGGGCGCGACGTCCGCTGCAATCAAACGCTCGACCGAATGGCGCACTACGGGCTTTCCCCGCCACATGGCAAATTGCTTGGGCAAAGGCTGGCCTGCGCGCAAACCTGCGCCTGCGGCCACAATGATCGCGGCCTTGAGTGTATTCGCTGAAGGGTCCATCTCTGGAGTCGGGGCGCTGCTCATGGTTCGCGCCGGTAATCCCTTGCCGGGCGGCGCGCAATCCTTTATGCGCTGCCCACTTTTTAGGCATGCCCCAATGATAGACACTCCGACCCCGCCCGCCCTCAAGCCGATCCATATCGGCCCCGTCCAGATTGACTGCCCGGTTGTGCTGGCGCCGATGACGGCTGTTACCGATCTGCCGTTCCGCCGGATTGTGCGGCGTTATGGTTCGGGGTTGAATGTCACGGAAATGATCGCTTCGCCGGCGGCCATCCGTGAAACACGCCAGTCGATCCAAAAGGCCGCGTGGGATCCGATGGAGGAGCCCGTTTCAATGCAATTGGTCGGGTGCGAACCCGATCAGATGGCCGAAGCGGCCAAGATTGCCGCGGACAAGGGCGCATCGATCATCGACATCAATATGGGATGTCCGGTGAAAAAGGTCGTCAATGGGGATGCTGGGTCGGCATTGATGCGCGTGCCCGATCTGGCCGCCCGCCTGATCGAGGCTTGCGTCAAAGCTGTCGACCTGCCCGTTACGGTCAAGATGCGCATGGGTTGGTGTCATGACAGTTTGAACGCCCCTGAACTGGCGCGGATTGCGCAGGACCTGGGCGCGAAAATGATCACCGTTCATGGCCGCACCCGCAATCAGATGTATAAAGGCACCGCCGATTGGGCCTTTGTCCGCAACGTCAAGGAAGCGGTAGACATCCCCGTCATCGTCAATGGCGACATTTGCGAAATCGAGGATGTGACCGCCGCCATTGAACAATCCGGTGCCGATGGTGTGATGATCGGTCGTGGTTCCTATGGCCGTCCGTGGTTGTTGGGCCAGATGATGCATTGGCTGGCGACGGGTGAACGTAAGGCGGAACCTTCATTGGCCGAAAAATATGCCGTTATTCTCGAACATTATGAGGATATGTTGGCGCATTATGACATCAAGACCGGCGTCAATATGTTCCGCAAACATATCGGCTGGTACACCCATGGCCTGCACGGGTCGGCCGCATTCCGCAACAAGGCCAATTTCATGGATGATCCCAAGGATGTGAAGGCGGCGCTCTACGAATTTTATATGCCGTTGTTGCAAGACGCGGCCTGATGGCGCCTGAACAGACCGATGTGATTCCACCGGCGCCCGATGCGCGCCGTATGCTGCTCAGCCTGCCGCAGGCGGTGATGCTGCTGGCGCCGGGGCAGAAGATTTCGATGGCCAATCCGTCGGCGGAACAGTTTCTGGGCCAGAGCCAGCGTCGATTGTTGGGTCGCTCTTTGTCCGATGTCGTGGCGCTGGACGATGAAAGGTTGATGCAGCGCATTTATGAAAGCGATGCGCCGATCAGCGCCCGCCATGTCGATGCGCACGTATTGGGGATGGGCGCGCGGCGGATCGACATTGCCACGACGCCCGTTTTGGACGCGCCGGGTTGGCTGATGGTCACTCTGGCCGACAGCGCGACGGTCGAGCCGTTGGGCCAGTCAATGCCGGGGGATGGCGACGGGCGTCTGCGCGGGCCGGAAGTTTTGGCCCATGAAATCAAGAACCCATTGGCGGGCATTCGCGGCGCTGCGCAATTGCTGGCCCGCAAGGTGGAGGGCAGCGACCGCGCCCTGACCATGTTGATTGCCGATGAGGTGGATCGCATTGCCAAGCTGATCGACCAGATGCAGACGCTCTCGCGCCGCACCGCCGACCCGGTGGAGCCATGCAACCTGCACGAGACGATCCGCCGGGCCAGCACGATTATTTCGGCAGCGGGGGGGGCAAAAGGTCAAGGGGCACGGATTGAGGAAGAATTCGATCCGTCCCTGCCCGCAGTCTTGGGCAGCGCACATGGCTTGGTGCAGGTCCTGATCAACCTCCTTTCCAATGCGCGTGAGGCGACGCAGGGCGTCAAGAACCCCCGCATTATCGTGCGCACACGCTTTGTTTCGGGCCTGCAACTGCACGCGACCGATAGCGGCAAGGCCGTGCGCCTGCCCATCGAAGTTCGGGTTTCGGACAATGGCGCGGGCATTGATCCATCCGTCCGAGACCAGATTTTCGAACCTTTCGTCACCAGCAAAAAGACCGGGCAGGGGCTTGGGCTGGCGCTGGTGCGCAAATTGATGCGCGATATGAACGGGCGCATCACCCATGATCGTGACGAGGCGGCGGGCTGGACCCATTTCCGGCTGCATCTGCCGATGGTTGCGATTACCCCGACGGCATCAAAATCTCGCCGCAAGCCTGCCTCAGACGCGCTGAACGGATAAATCTATGACTATTCTGCTGGTCGAGGACGACGAGTCCATCGCCATCGTCATCACCGCCGCGTTGGAGGCCGAAGGCTTTGACGTGGTGCGTTGTGATTCGATTGTTGACCGCGATCTCTTGCTTTCGCACCGTGAATTTTCGGCGCTGGTCACCGATGTGATGTTGACCGATGGCGACGGGATCGAGACGTTGGGGCGCGTGCGTCAACACCACCCTGATCTGCCGGTGATTGTCCTGTCGGCGCAAAATACGCTGGATACGGCGGTTCGCGCATCGGATACGGGTGCGTTTGAATATTTCCCCAAACCTTTCGACATTGACGAACTGGTGCGCACCGTCCGTCAGGCCGCCGGTTCGCAAGGCAGCGCGATGGGTGCTGGCGGGGATGACGGGCCGGGGCAGGGCTTGCCTCTGGTCGGTCGGTCGCAGTCGATGCAGGCGGTCTATCGCATGATCACGCGCGTCCTGCGCAATGATCTGACCGTATTGATCCTGGGCGAAAGCGGGACGGGCAAGGAATTGGTGGCAGAAGCCATCCATCAGTTGGGGCACCGCCAAAAGGGGCCGTTTGTGGCGGTCAACACGGCGGCCATTCCGGCAGATTTGATCGAGAGTGAGTTGTTCGGCCACGAAAAGGGCGCTTTCACCGGCGCTGTGGCCCGTCATATCGGCAAATTTGAACAGGCGGCGGGCGGCACTCTGTTCCTTGATGAAATTGGCGATATGCCGATGCAGGCGCAGACCCGTTTGCTGCGCGCTCTGCAATCCGGAACCATCCGGCGCGTTGGCGGGCGTGAAGAGGTCAGGATTGACGCCCGCATCGTGGCCGCGACCAACAAGGATCTGGAACCGATGATCGCGGCGGGTCAGTTCCGCGAGGATCTCTATTACCGCCTGAACGTGGTGCCGATTCATTTGCCGCCTTTGCGGGAAAGGGCCGATGACATTGCGGCTCTGGCGCGCCATTTCCTCTCGCTGGCCGCGTCCGAAGGGCTGCCGCGCAGGCGGCTGTCGCAAGAGGCCGAGGAAATTTTGCAACGCCAGTCGTGGCGCGGGAATGTGCGCGAGCTTCGCAATTTCATCTATCGACTGGCGCTTTTGGCGCGAGAAGACGTGATTGACGCCGCCGCGCTTGAACCGCTGCTGGCCACAGCGCCTCGCCCGGATGAAGTGGTGGAAACCCCGCTCGATCTGGCCGGTGCGGTGGAGCGCTGGTTGCAGGAACATAACCCTTCGGCGGGTACGGTTTATGACACCGCTCTGGCCGCGTTTGAACGTCCGCTGTTCAACCGTATCCTTGCGGCCACAGGCGGCAATCAGTTGCGGGCGGCTCAGGTGCTGGGCATCAACCGCAACACTTTGCGCAAAAGGCTGGGGGAATTGGCGATAGACCCGGATATTTTCCTGCGCCGCCCATGATGCCTGTGCGACCTTTCGGGTAATCTGTCGCTTTCCTCTTGCATTCTTGCCACAGTGGCGTTGTAACACGGCCACGATGGTGAGCGATGGCAAGGTAAAGTTGAAAAGATGGCCCCGCTGGTGGCGGCGGGCCTTGGTCTATGCCCGGCGCGCCAATCTGGAACCCTATGTCTGGGGCATCTGCATATTCGGCTTTCTGGCGGCCAGCCTTTCGGCATGGCTTGCCGTGTCGGATCAGGCGGAAAAGGGGCAATTGCTGTCGGGCGGGATGACCGCTTCGCTGCTGGTGGGCATGTTGTTGCCCGCGATGGCCATTCTGGTGCTGATCGGCCGCTGGATCGCGGTTCGGCGGGGGGCCAGTATTCCGGGCGGCAAAGGGCGGTTGCACACACAGCTTGTGTTTCTGTTCTCGCTGATTGCGGCTGTGCCGACGCTGCTGGTCGTGATCTTTGCATCGTGGCTGTTTCAGTCGGGCGTCGAATTCTGGTTTTCCGATAATTCGCGTGGGCTTTTGGAAAACGCGAATAAACTGGCCCGCGGCTATTACGAACAGACCCAGCGCGACGTTTCCAACGAAGCCATCGCGATGACCAGCGACCTGCGCTATATTCTGAGCCAGACCAGCATTGTCAGCCTCGATTTTCAGCGGGCGCTTTCGTATCAGGTGCTGCAACGCGGCCTTGATGAAGTGGCGATCCTGCAAAAAGGCCCGGATGGGCGGATGATCACCGTCGCCATTGTCGATCCTGCGCGCGATGATACGCGGGTTCAGATTTCGCCCGAAGACCGCCGCCGCGTCGATGGTGGCGAAGCGATTGTGGTCAACGCCAAGGCCGACCGTATCGAGGCCGTCACCGCGATTGATCAACGCATCGGTCTCTATCTTTATGCCGCGCGAACATCCGACCTTTTGGCAATCAGTCAGGGCAAGCGCGCCGATAATATAGTCAAGGCCTATCAGGTTTTGACGCAAAGGGCGCGATTGCTCCAATTGCGGTTCAACATCGCGCTGTTTGTCATATCCTTGGTGCTTGTGGGTCTGTCGGTGGTCTTTGCCTTGCGTTTTGCCGACAGACAGGTGCAGCCGCTCTATGACCTTGTCGCGGCGGCCCAGCGGGTCGGTGCGGGCAATTACGAAATCCGCATCACGGGGCGCACGGGGGCCGAGGAAATCGGCCTGCTCAACCGGGCTTTTAACCGGATGACCGAACAGATCGAGCGTCAGACTGCTGCCCTCGTCCGCGCCAATATGCAGATTGATGAGCGCCGCGCGCTGATGGAGGCGGTGCTGGAATCGGTGACAGCGGGGGTTATCTCGCTGGATGCGACGGGGGCGGTCCGCTTGATGAACTCCTCGGCGCAAAAGCTGTTGTTGGGACGCAGCGATGGCGCCCCTATTGGCCAACCTCTGAGCGAACTCTCTCCGCAGATCGCGGGGATGGTGTATGAAGGAAAGCGCGAGGGCGTTGTTCAGCACGGCATTTCCTCCGACCGCGGCGGCGATCTTCTGACGCTGGCGGTGAAACTGACGGCCAACAGTTCGGCGTCGGGCGAGGCGCAGGGCGGCCATGTGATCACCTTTGAGGATATTACACGCCAATTGCTGGATCAGCGTCAGGCGGCATGGTCGGACGTGGCCCGCCGCATTGCGCATGAAATCAAGAACCCGCTGACCCCGATCCAGTTGGCGACGGAGCGCCTGTCGCGCCGTTATCGCAAGCAGATCAGCGACAACCCCGAATTGTTCGAGGAATTGACCGCGACCATCATCCGGCAGGTGGGTGATCTGCGCAAGATGGTGGACGAATTCTCCTCCTTTGCCCGTATTCCAAAGCCGGTATTCCGGTCGGAAGATCCGGTGGATCTGGCGCGGCAATCTTTGTTCCTTCAGGAAGTGGCGCGGCCCGATATCGACTTCTCGATCGAGAATCCCGCCGATATCGGCCTGATCGGTTGCGACCGGCATCAGTTTGGTCAGGCGATGACCAATGTTCTGAAGAATGCGACAGAGGCGATTGAAGCAAAACAAAAACAGGCTGGCGACGACTATCGCGGTGCTATCCACCTCAGCCTGATTGACGAAGGCGAAAGCATCGTGGCGGTGGTGGCCGACAATGGCATCGGCCTGCCGCAGGATCGGGACAGGATTGTCGAACCCTATGTCACCACCCGTGAAAAGGGGACGGGGCTGGGTTTGGCCATTGTGAAGAAAATTGTCGAAGAACATGGCGGCGACATGAATTTTGCCAGCGCCGAGGGCGGTGGCTCCATCGTCTCCCTGCGTTTCGCCCGCGATCCGTTGAGTGCAGGCAAAGTCATGGAGCCGGGCGAATGATCCGATTGAGAAGAGGAAGAGCCTGATGGCAGTCGATATCCTGATCGTTGATGATGAAAAGGACATCCGCGAACTGGTGGCGGGTGTGCTTTCGGACGAAGGCTATGAATGCCGGACCGCAGGCGACAGCCGCGCCGCGTTGGACGAGGTGGACCGCAGGCGACCCTCGCTGGTGCTGCTCGATGTGTGGCTGCATGGTTCGCCCATGGATGGGCTGGAAGTGCTGGACGCGATCAAGACGCGTGAGCCGGATCTGCCGGTCATCATCTTTTCCGGCCATGGCAACATCGATACGGCGGTGGCCGCGATCGGGCGCGGGGCGATGGATTTCATCGAAAAGCCGTTTGAGACCGAACGCCTGTTGCATCTGGTGGAACGCGCGACGGAAACGGAACGGCTGCGGCGCGAAAACGCGCGGCTGAAGCTGGATACGGCACAGGGCACGGAATTTCACGGTTCATCCAGCGCAATCAACCATGTGCGTGCGACACTTAAACGCGTTGCGAATACCGGCAGCCGCCTGTTGATCTCTGGCCCATCGGGTGTGGGCAAGGAAGTGGCGGCGCGCTTGCTCCATTCGTGGAGCGGGCGGGCGGAAAAGCCCTTTGTCAGCGTCAATTCGGCCCGCATCACCCCCGAACGGTTCGAAGAAGAATTGTTCGGCGAGGAAGCCAACGGCAAGCTGGTCCGCGCCGGTTTGCTCGAACTGGCCGATGGGGGGACGCTCTATCTGGATGAAGTGGGCGATATGCCGCTTTCGACTCAGGCGCGTATCCTGCGGGTGCTGACCGAGCAGGCCTTTGTCCGCGTCGGGGGCAATCGCCAGATCCGCGTCGATGTGCGGGTCGTTTCCTCGACCAGCCGCAATTTGGAAAAGGAAATTACGGAAAAGGCTTTCCGTGAAGACCTCTTCTATCGCCTGAACGTGGTGCCGGTGGTTGTCCCGCCGCTGGCCGAGCGGCGTGAAGATATTCCGGTGCTGGTTCAGCACTTTTTTGCCCGATACGCCAATGATCAGGGTATGCCGCCACCCGAAATCAGCATCGAGGCGATGGCCGCGCTTCAGGCCTATGAATGGCCGGGCAATGTGCGTCAGTTGCGCAATGTGGTGGAACGCACGGTCATTCTGGCCCCACGCGAAAGGTTGGGGCGGATTGAGGTCGATATGTTGCCCGCCGAAATCAACAATGGCCGATTGGCGGGCGATTCGGGCATGTCTTCGCTGATGGGCGTGCCCCTGCGCGAAGCGCGTGAGAATTTTGAGCGTGAGTATCTTCGCGTTCAAATCCGGCGCTTTTCCGGTAATATTTCCAAGACGGCGGCCTTTATCGGCATGGAACGCTCGGCTCTCCATCGCAAGCTCAAGCTGCTGGGCATGGGTGACAAGCGGGATGATGAAGACGAAGAATGAATGGGGGGCGTGAATACGTCTTCCCCATTTTGACCATTTACGCTGCAACTGCGAGAGGCTAGAAACAGTATTCAGTCGGTCGAGAGCGCAGAGTCGCTTTCGGCCAGAATGCGGACCGTAGAAACGGCCGCCAACAATAGGAGCAAGCAATGACTACTGGGTCCACTGGCCGCACGCTTTCTGCCCGCCCTCGTTCGAAGCCTGCCGAACCCGAAGTTGAAGATGGTGCCGAAGGCATCGAAGCCGCGCCCGTTCATGTTCCCGCCCCGTCGGGCAAGGGCAATCAGAATTTGCAGGATCAGTTCCTGAACTATCTGCGCAAGAACAAAACC
The DNA here is from genome assembly GCF_057401885.1 of Novosphingobium sp. 550D. Classification (NCBI taxonomy): domain Bacteria; kingdom Pseudomonadati; phylum Pseudomonadota; class Alphaproteobacteria; order Sphingomonadales; family Sphingomonadaceae; genus Novosphingobium; species Novosphingobium sp. 550D. The sequence goes on from NZ_CM171613.1 coordinate 2,693,571, forward strand.
CCGGTGACCATGTTCCTTGTCAAGGGCGTGAAGTTGCAGGGTATTGTCACGTGGTTCGACAATTTTTCGATCCTGTTGCGCCGCGATGGTCAGTCGCAGCTGGTCTATAAGCACGCCGTTTCCACCATCATGCCCAGCCAGCCCATCGACACGCGCCTGTTCCCGCAGGGCGGCGACGCGTCGAAGAAGGCGCGCCTGTTGCAGGATGTGTTCCTTTCCTCAATCCGCTCGTCCAGCGTGCAGGTCACGATGTTCCTGGTGAATGGCGTGATGCTTCAGGGCCGCGTGGCCGCCTATGACCTGTTCTGCATGATGCTGGAACGCGAAGGTTATGTGCAGTTGGCCTATAAGCACGCGGTGTCGACGATCCAGCCGCTCGGCCCGGTCGATCTCACCGGCGAGTGGGATGGTGAAGAAGGTTCCGACGCCTGATTTTCGGTGAAGAAGCAGAGGGCGAAGTAACTCGGGGCGCACGCGCCCTGATCGTCTGCCCCGAGATTCGGGGGCGCCCCAGCGCCTCCGATACGGATTCACGCGTCGAAGAGGCAAAGGGGCTGGCGCTGGCCATCGGGCTGGTGATTGCCGAGGCCTTTCCGATTCCTATTCGTGACCCGCGCCCAGGCACGCTGTTTGGCGAAGGCCAGATCCAGAACATCATCACCCAATGCAATCTGCATGAGGCCGAGCTTGTCATCGTCGATGGCGCGCTGACCGCCGTGCAGCAGCGCAACCTTGAGGATAAGCTCAAGCGCAAGGTGATCGATCGCACGGGCCTGATCCTTGAGATCTTTGGCGAACGCGCGGCAACTGCTGAAGGGCGGTTGCAGGTCGAACTGGCGCATTTGGATTACCAGCAAGGTCGTCTGGTACGCAGCTGGACCCACCTTGAGCGTCAGCGCGGCGGCTTTGGCTTCCTTGGCGGTCCGGGCGAAACCCAGATCGAGGCGGACCGTCGCATGATCCGCGACCGCATGGCCCGTATTCGGCGTGAGCTGGAGCAGGTACGGCGGACACGCGGCCTGCATCGCGACCGCCGGGAAAAGGCGCCTTGGCCGGTGCTGGCTTTGGTCGGCTATACCAATGCGGGCAAGTCCACGCTGTTCAACCGCCTTACCGGGGCGGAGGTGATGGCGCAGGATCTGTTGTTTGCCACGCTTGACCCCACAATGCGCGCCATTCGTTTACCGGGCATCGAAAAGGCGATCATGTCGGATACGGTAGGCTTTATCTCCGACCTGCCGACGCAGTTGGTTGCGGCTTTTCGCGCTACGCTTGAAGAGGTGACGGCGGCCGATATCGTGATCCACGTTCGCGACATTGCCAACCCCGACACGGCGGCGCAAAAGGAACAGGTGCTGTCCGTGCTCGAAGATCTCGGCTTGCTGGAGGAGGGCACGCGCGCTCCCTCGGTGCCGATGATCGAGGTCTGGAACAAGTGGGATCTGCTCTCCGCCGAGCAGTCAGCGCACCTGTGGCATGCGGCGCGTGAGGCGGCGCATGATGATGAGGTTGTGGTTCCACTATCAGCCGTAACCGGCGAAGGTTGCGAGGAATTACTTGAAACCGCCAACCGGCTGCTGACCGGGGATGCGCGGGAACATCGCTTTACGATCCCCGTGCATGATGGCGCGCGCATCGCGTGGCTTTATGCCCATGGTGAGGTCTTGGCCGATGAAGATGCCGGGGGCGAAGAACCCGCGCGTTTGGTGTCGGTGAAGCTGAGCCCCAAGGAATTTGGGCGGTTCGTCCGGCTGTAACGCCGGACGGAAATAGAGAAAGCGAGGCGGTTAGCCCCTCGTTTTCTCCCCCTTCTTGACCTCCTGCCACAGCGCTTCCTGCTCATCGAGGGAGAGCTTGGCAAATTCCATGCTGCTCGCTTTGGCCAAGGCTTCCATACCCTTAAACCGCCGTTCGAATTTGGCATTGGCGGCACGCAGGGCTTCTTCAGGTGCAATGCCATAAGCGCGAACTAAATTGGCCGCTGCAAACAGGAAATCGCCTGCCTCCATGATGCGGTCTTCCTGTGTTTCGGCTTCGGCCAATTCGATCACTTCCTCGGCAACCTTGGCCGCCGGGCCGGCAGGGTCGGGCCAATCAAAGCCTACCCGCGCCGCGCGCTTCTGTAACTTTTCTGCGCGCATCAAGGCGGGCAGGGCCAGCGCCACGCCATCCAACGCACTGTTGGCTCCTTTATCGGCGCGTTCCTGTTCTTTCAGCTTTTCCCAACGCACTTCGCGTGATTGGCCTTCATCGGCGACATCGCCGAAAACATGGGGGTGGCGCGCCTCCATCTTGTCGCTGATCGCATCGGCGACGTCGTCAAAGGCAAACAGGCCCGCTTCCTCCGCCATCCGGCTGTGGAACACGACCTGCAGCAACAGGTCGCCCAATTCCTCGCGCAGGCCCGCCATGTCATGGCGTTCAATCGCGTCGGCCACCTCATAGGCTTCCTCAACCGTATAGGGCGCGATGGTGGCAAAGGTTTGCGCCACATCCCATTCACATCCCCTTTCCGGGTCGCGCAGCCGAGCCATGATGTTCAGAAGCCGGGTAAGTGAAGCGGACATAGGGTTCTCGCAAAACAAAAAGACCGGGAAAGCTTTAAGCAGCCTTCCCGGTCCAGACAATCCATGAGCGATCATGGAGGGGATTTCGTCATTCCACCTTTGCCGGAGCCAGCTTCGGGCTGAGCAGGTGGACCACCGCCAAGGCAATCAGATAGGCGCTGGCGCAAATGGCGAAGAGCAATTCGTAGCTGTGCGTCGCATCAAGGATATAGCCGGTGAACAGCGCCATACCCATGCCGCCCAGCGCGCCCACTGTCCCGCCAATGCCGACCACGCTGCCCACCGCGGCGCGGGGGAACATATCCGAGGGCAGGGTGTACACATTGGCCGAAAATGCCTGATGCGCGGCCGTGGCAAGACCGATGACCAAAACAGCCCCCCAAACACTTTCAATACTTTGCGCGAAATAGATCGGCAGGACGCAGAAGGCGCAGATCAACATCGCCAGTTTGCGCGCCACATTCACCGAATAGCCGCGCTTAAGCATGAAGGACGACAACCAGCCCCCCGCCACGCTGCCCAGATCGGAGATGATGTAGATCGCGGCAAGCGGCAGGCCAAAGCTCTTGAGATCAAGATGATAGCGCTCGAACAGATAGCCCGGCAGCCAGAAAAGGAAGAACCACCAGATAGGGTCGATCAGGAACTTGGCCAAGGCATAGGCCCAGGTTTCGCGCAGCGTAATCAGGCGGCCCCAACCGATCTTTTCGGTCTTGTCGGCGGGATCTTGTTGAATCCACGCCAATTCGCCTTCGGTCATGCCCGGCTGCTGGCTGGGATGGCGATAAAGCGTCCACCATGCAATCAGCCACGCGACACCGAAAATGCCCGTGATGAAAAAAGCCGAACGCCACCCGAACCACAGCACCAGTGCAGGCACCAGCAAAGGGGTGATGATCGCGCCCACATTGGCCCCGGCATTGAACAGGCCGATGGCAAAGGCGCGTTCACGCTGTGGGAACCAGTCCGCCACCGCCTTGATACCCGCCGGGAAATTCCCCGATTCACCAAGGCCGAGGCCGAAACGCGCCGCGGCGAAACTGGCGACGCCGCTGGCAAAGCCGTGGGCCATATGGCCTGCGGTCCACACCACAATCGCCACCGCATAACCCAGACGCGCGCCCAGCACGTCAACGATGCGGCCAAAGGAGATATAGCCGATCGCATAGGCCATCTGGAACCAGAAGACGATCGTGGCAAAATCGGATTCCTGCCAGCCCAGTTCTTCCTTGAGCGTGGGTTTGAGGACGCCGATCATTTGCCGGTCGATGTAATTGACCGCCGTTGCCGCAAAGAGCAATCCGCACACGACCCAACGGCGTCGGCCGGCCCTGGGGTCCAATGCGGGCATGGCTTCATTCAAGCCTGTCATCATCCAATCTCCAATTGCGCTTCTTATGGCGCGTTAACGGGGCTGCGCTTGGGTCAAGGTGCAGGATACGGTGCCCAGATCGCCGAAACTGGCGTTTACGCTCTGGCCGACGACGGCCTGATGGACGCCGGTGACCGCGCCCGATGAAACCCAGAGGCCGCCCGAAACATCAATTCCGCGCGCCATCAGATTGCCGAGCAGGAACCGCACCGCACCATAGGGGCCGTCGAGCATGGTTGCCGCCGTGGCTTCGCCAACGACTGCGCCGTCGATCTGGGTCGTGATGGAAATGGCGCAAAGGTCAAGGTCCGCCCAGCCTTCAACCTGTGTACCCAACACGAGACCGGCATTGTTACCGTAATCCGATACCGTTACACAGGGGCCATCGGCATTGATGCCGGGATAGGGCGAGCTGGCGATTTCGATTCCGATCCGGATATCATCGATGATGGCTTTGGTTTCGGCATCGTTCGTCGGGACCGGCCCCACAAAGCCGGGGGCGACATGAAGCAACCACTCAGCCTCTCCCGCGACGAAACCTTCGGCAAAGACCGGCATGGCCGCGCCATCTTCGGCCAGAGCATCGGAAAAGATTGGCCCGGCAAGGCGATTGGCCCCCAATTGCGCGTCCAGCGGCGCATTGATGCGGCCAACCTTCCATCCGGCCACTTTGCGCCCGTCAATCGACAGGGCGGTGTCCTGAATGCGATAGGCGTCGGCCAGAGTTGTGGGGGCCGTGCCGGGATAAGCGGCCAACCCGGAACCTGCGCGGCGGGCTTCGACAAAGGCCTTTGCGATGGCCTGTTCTATTTCTTGAGTTTGCATCCTGATCCCACAATCCTTTGGGTGAATTCAATATTGGAAACCGGTGTCATTGACAATCATCATGACGGGCATGCGATGACGCAAACCGGGTCTCAGCCTGTCTCGGTCATAAGGTTACCCCCCGCCGCCAGATCGCGATGGCGCGCTGGCCATGACGTTCGGCGGCCGTCTTTTCGCCACTGGCAATTGCAATGAGGCGCGACAGAAAGGCCGCGTCGCTGGCTTCCTGCCCTTGATCCAATGCCATGGCGGCGTCAAAATCGATCCAGTGGGGTTTGTTGGCGGCCAATTGGTGGTTGGATGCAACCTTGACCGTGGGCACCGGAAACCCCAGCGGGGTGCCGCGCCCGGTCGTGAAAAGAACCATCGTGGCACCCGCCGCCGCCAAAGCGGTCGAGGAAATGGCGTCGTTCCCCGGCGCCTCCAAAAGCGTCAGGCCACCAAGGGGCGACGTCTCTCCATAATTTATCACCGCGCACAGCAAGGCATGGCCCGCCTTCTGCACCGCCCCAAGCGATTTTTCCTCCAGCGTCGTAATCCCGCCGGCCAGATTGCCGGGCGAGGGGTTCTCCGAAACCGGCAGCCCCTGATCGAGGTAATAGCGTTTGAACCGATTGACCAAGGCGGCCGCGGCATCGAAGGTTTGCCGATCACGCGACCGCGACAGCAATGCCTGCTCTGCGCCAAAGATTTCAGGAATTTCGGTCAGGATCGGCGTCCCGCCTGCGCCCGCCAGCGTTTCGGCAAACCGGCCCAGCAAGGGATTGGCCGTCAGGCCGGAAAAGCCATCGGACCCGCCACATTTCAGACCGACGACCAGCGCCGATAGGGGCAATTCCTCGCGATGCGCCATGGCGGCCTGGGCCACCATCGCATCGATCAGCGCGCCAGCCTCGGCCAATTCATCGCCTGCACTTTGCGAAGAGAGCGTGGCGATCTTGCCGCGCGCGCTGTCGGGCACCAGTGCCATCAATTCGTCAATCTGATTCGATTCGCAACCAAGGCCAAGAACAAGCACCCCTGCCGCATTCGGGTTCGCCGCCAATCCGGCCAAAACCGCACGCGTTCCGCCCAGATCATCGCCCAATTGCGAACAGCCATGGGGGTGCGAGAAGGCGTGAATGCCATCGATCTGGCCCGATGCAATCTTGTCGGCATGACGCAGACTGGCTTCGCGCGCGACTTGTTCAGCGGTCAGGCCGACGCATCCGACCGTCGGCAGGATCCAGATTTCGTTGCGTGTCGCCGCACGGCCATCGGCGCGAAGATAACCTCGCCAGGTGGCGTCATGCGCGCGGACCGCCGCCACATCGGCATCATCATCGGGCGCATAGGACAATTCGCCTGCCAGCGCCGTCGCCAGATTATGGGTGTGAACGTGGTCGCCAATGGCGATCGGGGCTGTGGCCTTGCCGATGGGCTGGCCATATTTGACCACCATGTCGCCGATGGCGCGGGTGATCAGCGCCAGCTTGTGCCCTTGTGGTATGGCGGCAAGGGCGGTGAAACTGTGTTTGCCCAGCGCAACTTCTTCTCCCGCCGCAATCGGGCGCAGCGCCACGGCGACGCTGTCATCGGGATGCACGCGGATCAGGGCAGGTTGCAGGCTCATCATTCTCCCCGGGGGTCTGGCATTGCGAATCTCCCCCTTTGGGGTTTCGCCTTTGCGTGGGAATGTCGTTTATGGTAACCGGTGTCAATAAGTCTCCTGCTTGCGCCCATCAACTTGCACGGGCAAGGCAGCAAAACAGCAGACGAGCCAAGAGAGGTGGGAACAACGTGGCCATTCGCGAGCCCAAGCCGACGATCAACGATGTGGCGCGCCTTGCCGGCGTGTCGAAAAAGACCGTCAGCCGTGTGATCAACAACTCTCCCTTGCTCAACGATGCAACGCGCGACAAGGTGACAGCGGTTATCCGCGACCTAGGTTATGTGCCAAATCCGCAGGCCAGAGCCCTGGCATTGCGGCGAAATTTCCTGATTGGCCTGATCCACGACAACCCGAACGCGCAGATGGTCCTGTCGGTGCAGGAAGGTATGCTCGACGCCATGAAGGGCACCGAATTCGCGCTGGTGGTACGGCCTGTGGATCGCAAAAGCCCGCGCCTGTTTGAAGATATTCGCCACTTTATCGAGCAACAGCGTCTCTACGGCATTTATGTCCTGCCCCCGGTTTCGGAAAATGATGAGGTCGCCCGACTCTGCGCCGAATTGGGGTGCCGCTATGTCCGCATGGGGTCGGCGCGGCTGGACGATGAAGAACATCTGGTCGAATCGAACGATCGTGAGGCCGTGCGCGAGGCGGTTGATAAATTGATTCGCGATGGGCACACGCGCATTGGCCATGTCGCAGGCCCCGACGGGTTCCGTTCTGCGCGTGAACGAGAGGCCGGATTGCGCGAGGCCTTGATGGCGCATGGATTGGGCCTGCCGGATGAATGGCGGGCGACAGGCAATTACACGTTCGATTCGGGCTATGTCGCGGCCAAACAGGTTTTGAGCGCCAATCCGCGCCCCAGCGCCATTTTCGCCGCCAATGATGAAATGGCCGCCGCCGTCCTGCATGCCGCCTTGGAGCAGGGGTTGGAAGTGCCCCGCGAGCTGTCCATTTTGGGCTTCGACGATACGCCGATCGGCGCGCATATCTGGCCTCCGCTCAGCACGGTGCGGTGGCCGATCCGGGCGATGGCGCGCTCGGCTGCGTTCAAATTGATCCAGCCGGACAAGGCCGCAGAACACAAATCCTTCTTCCGTTCCGAACTGGTCGAGCGCGCTTCAACCGCCCCGTTCAAAGGCTGATTTCGCATCGCTCGCTTTCGTTCGAGGGTCTGTTTGCGAGTTATTGACACCGGTTACCAAAAGCCGCTACCAAGCGATCAATCACGTGCCACAGGGCACAAAATCTTTGCTGGGAGAGCTACCCATGTTCTGTAAGACCTATCATGCCACACATCCCGATATGATGGAATGTGTTTCGAATGATGAACTGCGTGACCGTTATCTGGTATCAGGCATGTTTGTCGAGGGGCAGGTGAACCTCAACTACTCGCATAACGAACGCTTCGTTATCGGTGGTGCGGTGCCGGGCAAGGACCCGATCAAGCTGCCCGAACAGACCGAACCGGCCTCGGCCGCGGGGCATCCTTTCCTTGAGCGCCGCGAAGCGGGCATCGTCAATATCGGTGGTCCGGGCGCGATCACGGTCGATGGCACGCGCTATGAAATGGGCAACAAGGAATGCCTCTACGTCCCGATGGGCACCGGCGAGGTGATCTTTGAAGGCGAAGGCGCACGTTTCTACATCGCTTCAGTTCCCGCGCATAAGGCATTCCCGATCAAGCATATTACGCTCGATCAGGCCAACCCGCTGGCGCGCGGCGATCTGGCCAATTCGAACCAGCGAACGATCTATCAGCTGGTCATTCCCGGCGTCTGCGAGAGCGCGCAACTCCTGCTCGGCCTGACCGTGCTGGAGGAAGGCAGCGTTTGGAACACCATGCCCCCGCACCTGCATGATCGCCGCAGCGAGATCTATCTGTACTTCGACATGCCGACCGAAGCCGACCGCGTGTTCCACTACATGGGCCAGCCCGAAGACCTGCGCCACATCGTGATCGGCAATGAAGAAGCCGTGATCAGCCCGCCGTGGTCGGTCCACATGGGTTCGGGCACCAAGAAATATGCCTTCATCTGGGCGATGGGCGGGGAAAACCTCGACTATACCGACATGAAGGTTCTCGACATCTGCCAGTTGAAGTGAGGCCCAAATGAGCTTTGACCTGACCGGCCGCGTGGCCGTTGTGACCGGTGCCAATACGGGCATCGGTCAGGGGATTGCCGTGGCCTTGGCGCAGGCCGGGGCCGATGTGGCACTGGTGGGGCGAACACCTGCCGAAGAAACCGCCGCTCTGGTGCGCGAAACCGGGCGCCGGGCCGAGATCATCGGCGCGGATCTTTCCTCCATCGCACCGGTGGGCGATGTGGTGGCGCAGGCTGTCGAAAAGTTGGGCGGCCTGCACATTCTGGTCAACAATGCCGGGATTATTCGCCGCAATGACGCGGTGGATTTTACCGAGGAAGACTGGGATGCGGTGGTCGACACCAATCTCAAATCGGTGTTCTTTCTTTCGCAAGCTGCCGGTCGGCACATGATCGCCAACCATGAGACCACGGGCCAACGCGGCAAGATCATCAACATCGCCTCGATGCTGTCGTTTCAGGGCGGCATCCGCGTGCCGTCTTACACCGCGTCCAAATCGGGCGTGGCGGGGCTGACCAAATTGCTGGCCTGCGAATGGGCGAGCAAGGGCGTCAACGTCAACGCGATCGCGCCGGGCTATATCGCCACCAACAACACGGCCGCGCTTCAGGCCGACGAGGCGCGCAACCGCCAGATCATGGAGCGCATCCCCGAAGGCCGCTGGGGCAGTCCGGCGGATATGGGCGGCGCGGCGGTGTTCCTTTCGAGCAGCGCGGCCGATTATGTTCAGGGCCATGTTCTGGCCGTTGACGGTGGCTGGCTGGCACGATGAGCGGCCATGTCGTTTGTTTCGGCGAGGTGATGCTGCGTTTCGCCACGCCGGCGGGGCGGGTGATTGCTGATGCGCAATCGCTCGACCTGACCATCGGCGGGGCAGAGGCCAATGTCGGCGTGGCGCTGGTGGCGATGGGGCATCAGGCGCGCTTTGTGTCCAAGGTTCCGGCCAATGCGCTGGGCGACAAGGCGCGTGCCGCTTTGGCAGGCGCTGGCGTGGACGTTGCGCATTTCGTGCGCGGAGACGGCCGTATGGGCCTCTATTTCCTTGAGGTTGGCGGTTCGCTGCGGCCCTCGGCCATCACCTATGATCGCGCCGGTTCGGCCTTTGCCACCGCTGTGCCGGAGGAGTTTGACTTTGCCGCCGCGCTCGACGGGGCGGCATTGTTCCACATCTCCGGCATCACGGCGGCGCTTGGTCCGGGCGGGGTCGAACTCGCCCGTGCCGGGATCAAGGCGGCCAAAGCGGCGGGCGTTCCGGTCAGCTTCGACTGTAATTTCCGTGAAAAGCTCTGGGGCGCGTGGGACAGCAATCCGCGTGAGATTCTGCTGGAACTGCTGGCCGAGGCGACGATCATGTTCGGCAATCACCGTGACATGACACTGCTGTTGCAAAAGCCTTTTTCCGGCGATGGGGCAGAACGGCGGCGTGAGGCGGTCGAGGCGGCCTTCGCGACTTTTCCGGGCCTTCAGGTCATGGCCAGCACGGCGCGCCATCCGATTACGCAGACCCACCACCGCCTCTCGGCCCGCGTGGACCTGCGCGAGGACCGGCATCAGACGCCGGAAATCGAGATCACCGATATCGTCGATCGCGTCGGCAGCGGTGATGCCTTTGCCGCGGGTGTGCTGACGGGCTGGCTGGAGGGTGGAGACGCCAAAAAGATGGCGCAGCTTGGCCTTGCCATGAACGCGCTCAAACATTCGCTGCATGGCGACTGGCTGCGGCTGCCGCGCGCGGAAATCGACGGGTTTACAGGCAATTCCGGCGATGTTCGCAGGTAATCTATCGCGTAGAAACCTCTTGGGTGGAGCGGCCACATTGGTCGCTTCACCCGCTTGGGGACTTTCGCGCGAACCCAAGGTCGGCCTTTATTCCGGTTGCCGCGATGGTTCGGTTTTGGCTTTCAAGGGCATTCGTTACGCACGCGCGGCGCGGTTTGCCCGGCCGCAAATGGAGCCATTCGCCACCCAGCCAACCAAGGCCCAAGAATTCGGTCCGATTTGTCCCCAACGCGGTTTGGGTGAGCAACCGCAATCTGAAGATTGCCTGTTCCTAAACATCTGGGCGCCGGAGACCAATCCGAATGCGCGCCGGGCAGTGATGGTTTACTTCCACGGCGGGGCTTATACGACCGGAAGCGTGACCGACCCTCTGACCCATGGCGGTCATTTGGCGCAGCAGGGCGATGTTGTGGTGGTCACAGTCAACCATCGCCTGAACGCGTTGGGATATTTGTGGCTGCAACCGTTGGGCGTGGAATTTGCCGACAGCGGTAATTTGGGTCAATTGGACTTGATTTGTGCGCTGAAATGGATTCGTACAAATATTCATAAGTTTGGCGGCGATTCCTCACGTATCTTTACCTTTGGCCAATCCGGTGGAGGGGCCAAAATCGCGACATTGATGGCCATGCCCGCCGCCAACGGCCTGTTTCATGCCGCCGCCACCATGAGCGGCCAGCAAGTTGTCGCCAGCGGTCCGGCCCATGCATGGGAGCGGACCAAAGCGTTCTTGGACCGTGTTAAGATCGCGCAAGGCGATGTTGAAGCACTGCGACACTTGCCGATAGAGAAATTGGTTGAGGGATTGGTAGCCGCAGACCCGATTATGGGCGGATCGGTCTATTTCGGGCCGGTTTTGGACATGACCAATCTGCCGCGCCATCCTTTCTGGCCTGACGCTGCGCCGCAATCACTGAACATTCCGATGATCCTGGGCAATGTGATGGAGGAAACGCGGGCGTTCCTTGATCCTCGCGGCCCAAAATTGCGCGGCCTGTCTTGGGACAATATCGCAAATCGTGTGGCGGCAGAGGTCAAGATCGATCTGCGGCCCGATCATGTGATCTCGCAATATCGCATGCATCGCCCGGATTGGTCGCCAGAGCAGGTCTATTACGCCGCCACCACCGCCGGGCGCAGTTGGCCCGGTCAGGTGATCGAGGCCGATGCGAGGGCGGCGGCTGATGCCGACAAGACCTGGGTCTATTGCCTGACACGGCGTTCGCCGGTCGATCCGTTGCGCGGCGCGGCGCATACGGATGACATTCCCTATGTCTTTGGCACTTTGGATGCGCCGGGCAGTTTCAGCGGCAGTGATGCCGGAGCGCGGGCGACGCGCGATGCGCTTCAGGCGGCCTTTGTGAAAATGGCCAAGACGGGGCAGGGGAGCTGGACGCCCTATCGCCTGCGGGAACGCGCGACGATGATGATGAATGAAACACCACACGTTGAAAATGATCCGCGCGGGTGGGAGCGGGCCTTGTGGGCAACCGCTCCCTATGTGCAGCCCGGCAGCTAGGGCTTGACCGGATAGGCGATGACGAGCGCCAGCGGTTCCTTGCCAACCTGACGAATGCCGACATTGGCGCCATCATAAAGATAGGCGGTCATTCCGGGCTTTAGCGGGGCTTTCTGACCATCGCTCTCAACTTCGCCTTGGCCCGACAGGACGTAATAGACCTCATCATGGGCAATGATGTGGAGGCCGATAGCGGCCCCAACATCCAAAGTTCGCCGCCGGAATTCCATTCGTCGCGGCTGGGGTGCGGCGTCGCTGATCCGCCACGCTGTTGACATGCCGATGGCGCCGTGCGGCACGGGCTCGCGCCGCATCACGTCGCGCTCATCGATCACCGCCATGGGTGGGGCCGCGGCCAGCAAGAGCGCGGCCAGCATCAGACGCCCCCCTGCCGCATGGCCTTGTCACGGTCGCTCAACTTTTCCTGCGCGCCACCCTTTTGGCCGGGATAGAGGCCGTTCTTGGGGGTCATCGTCGTCAAATCCCATGCAGCCTCGACAAAAGGCGCACGCTTTTCCGTGGCATGGGGATAGCCGCCAACCTGCTTTTCATCATCAATGATATCGCCGCGCCCTTCGGCCACAAAGAACAGCACGCGGATGTCCTGCGGATCCCGATCCCATGGGCGAGCGCCGACGGTGTTGAGAACGCTGGTTTCCACATCACCCGATGGCAAAACGGTATAGCCATCGATCTTGGCCAAAGGCTTGTCCGAAGTAATCAGCTTCGCCTTTGTTTCGCCATAGCGGCCGAACATGGGCAAGGGATTGCCGTGACGATCTACGGCGCGGTTGTCCTTGCCATAGAACGCCAGATCGCCGTCGCCGCCCAGCATCAGGAAGGGCAGGCCCGGATCGGTCTGATTGCCGCCGCGCATGACGTTGCCAACGGCGGTAATCTCGCCGGTCACATAATCATGGCCCGCCCATTCCAGCGCCATCAGGTTGTAATGCACCGCGCGGTGGCCGGGGTTATAGATGATGTTGTTGACCATCGCGACCTGCGCACCGCCCTTTACAAGAGGGGCGCGTTCGACATTATGCGCCCAGACATTGCGATAAAAGGTGATGTTGGTCGTGTTGTCATGGATCAGCGAACCCTTGGAATGCTCGCCCTTGGGGTGGCTGGCAAAGGCGAGGCCTTCCGCATCAAGGTTCTCACGGAAAACCACGTCATGGCTGGTATTTGCACGCCATTCCTGAACCGTTTTGCCGTTAAATCGCGGGCCGCTGGCCGACATATTTTCGTCGATGGCCCACAGGAAGGAGCAATGTTCCACCACCACATTATGCGCAGCCACAGTCGAAAATGCGTCGGGTTCCCAATCGGAAAAATGTGGCTTGCCCATGGCGCCGGTCATAACGCGAAGGTGGCTGATGATGACATCATGGCCGTGCAGATCGATCCCGGTGCGGATCAATGTGACGGGCGAGGGGGCGGTCTGGCCCGCAATGGTCAGGAAAGGTTCCTTGATGACAATTTCGGTGCCGGCCATGTCGATGATGCCGCCAACCTCGAACACGACGATGCGTGGGCCTTTGGCTTCGATGGCCTCTTTAAACGAACCGGGGCCGTCCTTTGCCAGCGTGGTCACGCGGATGATCCGGCCGCCGGCGCCGCCCTTTGTGGGGTCGGTGGGATGGGCAAAATTGGCTGCGACGGGCGCATTGGGCGTCTCGGCATGGGCCATGGTCGCCAACGGCAAAAGCGCAGCGGCAAGCAAGAAACGGGCGCGACGGAATCCGGGGGTGGGCAAAAATGTCACCGGGGCCTCTCCTGTGGGGCATATTGTTGGTGGTTCTTGACAGAGGCCGGGGCCTCGTGCCAAGACTTATGACACCGGTTACCAAATCGGACAAGAGGTTCCCTTCGGCCTTCGTCAAAAACGTTGATCGATAACCACTTGAGAGAATAAATTGGCCCCAGAGGGCAGGGATCTGGATGCAAGAGGCTGCGGAAAAGCGATTCGCTTTTCCCCCTTATGACACCGGTGGCAATCCCTTGGGGCGCTGATGAGGATTGGGGCGGTTTGCCGCCCGCAGGGAGTTTAAGGGGGAGTTATAATGCCTCGTTTCGTCACACGTCTCACAACCCTTCGTCTGGCACTTGCAGCCAGCACCGCGCTCGCCGCTCCGGCAGCCTATGCGCAGAATGCCGCGCCGGCGGCCGATGCGGCGTCACCCGAAGCCATTGTTGTAACGGGCTTCCGTCGCTCGCTCGAAGCGGCGCTGAATCTGAAAAAGAACTCGGTGGCTGCGGTCGATGCCATCGTTGCTGAAGATATCGCCAAGTTTCCTGATCAGAACCTTGCCGAATCGCTTCAGCGTATTCCGGGCATTTCGATCGTGCGCGACGGCGGTGAAGGCCGCTCGATTACGGTTCGCGGCCTGTCATCGCAATTTACCCGCGTCCGGGTGAATGGCCTTGAAACCATCGCCACCTCGACCGACGGGGCCAGCGCCAACCGCGACCGCGCCTTTGACTTCAACGTCTTCGCCTCTGAATTGTTCAGCAGCCTTGTCGTCCACAAGACCGCCGAAGCCAGCCTTGATGAAGGGTCGCTGGGCGCGGTGGTGGATCTTAACACCGGCAATCCCTTGGCGGGCAAGGCCGGCCTGCATGGCGTTTTCTCGGCGGTGGGTCAGTATAATGACCTGTCGAAAAAGGCCGGGCCGCGTCTGGCCGGTATGCTCAGCTGGAAAAATGACGCCAGCACTTTTGGCGTGTCGGTGTCGGCGGCCTATTCCAAGATGACCCAGCTTGAATTGGGCAACAATTCGGTGCGCTGGGTGCAAACCCGCTTTGACTCGGTCAATGGCACGCCCTGTTATTACAGCAGCGCGACCAGCAACACTGGCGTTCAGAACAGCGGCGGCACCTATACCAATGGCCGCGTGGCCGCCTGCGATCAGGCCGCGCTTTCGTTCCACCCGCGCATTCCGCGTTACGGCGAAATCACCCACCGCCGCGAACGCCTGGGCCTGACCGCTTCGGCCCAGTGGGAGCCGAGCGACAAGACCAAGCTCTCGCTTGACGGCCTGTATTCGCGGTTCAAGGAAGATCGTGAGGAAAAGTGGGCCGAAGTGCTGCTTCGCTCCAACGAACGTTCGATTGACGTCGTGAACCCTGTCTATGACAGCAACAACAACATGGTTTCGGCCACGTTGAACGACGCATGGGTCCGCACCGAACATTACCTGCGCAAAAGTTCGACCGAATTCTATCAGATCGGTCTGACGTTGGATCAGGACATTACCGACAAGCTGCGCTTTACGGCCGTGGGCGGCATGTCGCGGTCGAACGCGAATATTCCGGTGGAAACCACGATCCTTTTGGACGACCGCGACGCGGCGGGCTATTCCTTCGATTATTCGAACATGGCCAGCCCCAAGTTGAGCTTTGGCACCAGCGTCACCAATCCGGCCAATTTCCAGCTCTCGGAAATTCGTGACCGTCCCTCGCGCACGTTGAACAAGTTCAAAACGTTCCAGCTGCGCGCCGAATGGGATGTGGCCGACGGGTTCCAGATCAAGGCGGGCGGCATGTGGCGTCGGTTCAATTATGACGTAACGTCATACACCCGCGACACGGCGGTCTGCGGCAATGGCGGAACCAGCCTTGTCACCAGCACGTCGGGCACGATCACTTGTACGCCCAGTTCGACGTTTGGCTCTTCGGCGGTTTATGGTTTCCCGGCGACCGGGCTGACCGATCTGTTCACGCTGGGCAATGCGGGACAGCCGGCGGGCACGACCAATTCGTGGGTCATCGCCAATATCCCGGCGGCGGCTGCCTATACCCAGCTTTACAGCCGCCCCTTGGTTGCTGACGCGGGCAATATTCGCGGCGTTACCGAGGAAACCAAGGGCGGCTATGTCCAGTTTGATGCCAAGGGCAATCTGCTGGGCGTAGAATATGCGTTGAATGCCGGTACGCGCTATGTCCGCACGGATCAGTCATCCTATGGTCTGGTCGGCGGCGTGCAGAACACGGTGAAGCGCAATTACGAAAACTGGCTGCCTTCGATGAATCTGGCGATCTTTGTGACGCCCAAATTCATTGTGCGCGGCGCGGTGGCCGACGTGATGACGCGCCCTTCGCTGGGTTCGCTGACGCCGGGCGGTTCGGCCGACGGGTTCAACTATCGCGTGACGACGGGCAATCCCTATCTGGAGCCCTATCGTGCGCGCAATTATGACCTGTCGTTCGAATGGTATTTTGCGCCCCAGGCTCTGGCCTCGGTTGCGTTGTTCCGCAAGGAAGTGGGCACGTTCACCCAGTCCGGTTCGATCACCGGCCTGACCTATGCCCAGACGGGCGCACCGATCTCCTCGCTGTCGGCATCCTCGCCCGCCGCGCTTTCGATCGGTACGGCCAACAATCAGCTGCTTCAGCCGATCTGGACGCTGTCGACCACCGTTAACGGTTCGGGTGCCTCGCTTCAGGGGATCGAACTGGCGCTGCAATTGCCGTTCCGCACCTTTGTGGATCATGGCTTTTTCAGCAATGTGGGCTGGTTGGCCAACGCGACGTTTATCGACTCCAAGGCGACCTTCAACCTTCAGGGCCCGGCAACGGTTCCAGGCGGCGCGCTCCAGAACGTGACCGTTACCAACACTTTGTCGAACGTTTCCAAGGTCGCTTGGAACAGCACCGTCTATTATGACGATGGCAAGTTCTCGGCCCGCCTCATGCTGTCCTATCGCGGTCGCTTCCACGAAGGCGCTTCGGGCACGGGCAATGTGCTGGAAGGTTACGGCGCAACGACGAACCTGGACGCTTCGATCCGTTACAAGATCACGCCCACGCTCGAAGTCTCGCTCGAAGGCAACAACCTGCTCGACACCTATCGCTATCGCTTCACCGATTGGGACGCGAACCGTAACTATGAAAACAATCACTTTGGGCGCAACATTCTGTTGGGTGCGCGTTTCAAGTATTGATGAATAATGCCGCGCAAGTGCCAGTTTGAACGAGGTTTTCCATGAGATTTGATCGCAGGGGGCTCCTTCTTGCCGGACTGGCAACCGGCGCTGCATCATGGCGGGCGGAGGGAATGATGGCTCCTTCGCCCGCCACCCCAAACACGACGGATGCTTTGCCCGAAGCGGCAGAGGTCATCTCGCTCTGGCCCGGTGGCACCGGGCCGGGCCGGTTAAAACCCATCACACAGGAAATTGTCGAAAGATCAAAAGACCCCGCGACACCAGATCGTGCGATCCACGGCATTTCCCATCCACGCATGGTGGTGTTTCGTCCCAAAAAGCCCAATGGCGCGGCGGTTCTGATTACACCGGGCGGCGGCTATGTCCGCGTCGTGATCGACCGCGAAGGTTATGAAATGGCCCGCTGGCTGGCGGAGCGCGGCTTTACCTGCTTTGTCCTGTTCTATCGCCTGCCGGGTGAAGGCTGGGCGACCGGGCCCGACACATCATTGATCGATGCACAGCGTGCCATCCGACTGATCCGCCATCGGGCCACGGAATATGGGGTTGATCCGGACCGCGTTGCCGCCATGGGATTTTCTGCGGGCGGTCATCTGTGCGCTGATCTGTCGTCGCGCTTTGACGCGCGCGTCTATGACCCCATCGATGCCGCCGATCATCTTCCGGCTCGACCGTACTGTTCCGCGCCCATCTATCCGGTGATCTCGATGACGCCGCCGCTGGCCCACGCCGGGTCGCGTCAGCAAATGCTGGGCGCCCATCCGACGTCGGAACAGGAAACGGCCCATTCGCCCGACAAGTGCATCCCCACCAATCCGCCGCCACATTTCCTGCTTCATGCCGAAGATGATCCGGCGGTGCCGGTCGGCAATACAATTGCCCTGCGTGAAGCGTTGAAGGCGAAGGGGGCGCGGGTGGAATGTCATCTCTTTGAACTGGGCGGCCATGGTTTTGGCCTGCGCAATGCGGCGGGCAAACCGGTGGCGATCTGGCCCCACCTCTGGCTGAACTGGGCGCAAACGACGGGATTGGTGAAACCTGCATGAGCATGGATATAAGTCGCCGCTCGGCTTTGATGGCGGGCGGTCTGGCAACTCTGGCCGCCGCGATTGCCGATGAAACTTTGGCCAGTCCGACCTCGGGCTTCGACAATCAGGCCGTTCCAGACCTTGGCGATGGTACGTTTTTGAACCCCATTCTGTCGGGTGATCGGGCCGATCCAGCTATCCTGCGCGATGGCGCAGACTATTACATGACCTTCTCCAGTTTTGACGCCTATCCGGGGCTGACCATCTGGCACTCGCGCGATTTGGTGAACTGGCAACCGCGAAAGCCTGCGCTGTTCCGCAATATTGGCTCGGTCTGGGCGGTCAGTTTGGTCAAGCATAATGGGAGGTATTTCCTCTATATCCCAGTAAAGGCGGAAAAGAACGATACTTTCGTAATCTGGGCCGATCATATCGATGGGCCGTGGAGCGATCCTGTCCCTCTGGGTCTGCCGCGCCACATCGACCCATGCCATGCGGTGGGCGAGGATGGCTCGCGCTGGCTGTTCCTGTCGGGCGGAGATCGCGTTCGATTATCCGACGATGGTCTTTCATTGGCCGGTACGCCCGAGCATGTTTACGACCCGTGGCGCTATCCCGACACATGGGATGTCGAAGGCTTCAGCCCAGAAGGGCCAAAGATCCTGCGCCATGGTGACTATTACCACATGTTGACGGCGGTGGGCGGGACGGCCGGACCTCCAACGGGCCATATGGTGATCGCGGCGCGTTCCCGCTCTATCCACGGCCCGTGGGAACATCATCCCGGTAATCCCTTGGTCCGCACCATTACCGACAAGGAAGCGTGGTGGTGCAGGGGCCATGCCTCGCTGGTCGATGCGCCCGATGGTTCGTGGTGGGCGGTCTATCATGGCTATCGCGCAAATTTCTGGACACTGGGGCGCCAATGTCTGCTCGATCCGGTGGCATGGGGCCGCGATGGCTGGCCCCGCATGACCGGCGGTGATCTTTCGCGCCCCATCCCGAAACCGCGCGGAGGGCAGGCGCTGCCCCACGGCATGGCGTTGTCCGATGATTTTTCCGGCCCGCTGGCGTTGGGCAGCAAGTGGACCTTTTTCCGTCCATCGCGTGATGAAGCCGCCCGCGTTCGTGTTGCTGATGGCACATTGCATCTGACCGCCAAGGGGAGTGCCCCGGTCGATGGTTCGCCCTTGCTGCTGACGGCGGGCGATACATCCTATAGTTTTGAATGCGATATCGAGATTGATCCGGGCACAACGGCGGGTCTTGTGCTTTTCTATGATGACCGCCTCTATGCCGGGCTGGGCTTCGACAAAGACCGTTTTGTGACCCATCAATATGGCATGGAACGCGCGCGTCCGGCCCATACCTATGGTCAAAACCTGCGGATGCGCATCACCAACCGCCGCCATATCATCGCCATCCATACCAGCCACGACGGAGGCCAGACATGGCACCGATTTGACCGGGGGATGGAGGTGTCAGGCTATCACCACAACGTAAGGGGCGGATTTCTGGCGCTCAAACCGGGCCTCTATGCGGCAGGAAAAGGTGAAGCACGGTTTCGAGGTTTCCGCTTTACTGCATTGAAGGATTGAACTTTCTCTATGCCCCGTCCTTTGGAACTTCACCCTGATCGTTTGTTTCCTTCTGAGCCCGGCACGCGTGCTCTGGCGCGGGAGTTGTATTCCTATGTGAAGGACGCGCCGATTGTGTCCCCGCATGGGCATACGGATCCCAGCTGGTTTGCGCGGAACGAGAGTTTCGGGAACGCGACCGAATTGCTGCTGCGCCCGGACCATTATCTGTTCCGGATGCTCTATTCGCAGGGCGTGGCGCTGGAGGATCTGGGGATTGGTCCGGCCAAGGCGACCTATGATCCGCGCAAGGCGTGGGGCATTCTGGCGGAGAACTGGCATTTGTATCGGGGCACGCCCTCGCGCATGTGGTCGGATTGGGTGTTTTCGGAAGTCTTCGGCATGGGCGAAATGCTCTCGGCCGAAAACGCCGATTTCTATTTCGACACGATCACTGATCAACTGGCGACCGACGCTTTCCGCCCTCGCGCGCTGTTCGATCGCTACAATATCGAGGTGATCGCGACGACGGAAAGCCCGCTCGACAGCCTTGAACACCACGCTGCGATTCAATCCGAAAACGCCGCCGGTGGCTGGCAGGGCAGGGTGGTGACCGCCTATCGCCCCGACCCGGTGGTGGACCCGGAATTCGAAGGTTTCCGCGATAATCTGAAACGTTTCAGCGAAATCACCGGCGAGGATTGCCTGACATGGGCCGGTTATCTGGCCGCCCACCGCCAGCGCCGCGCCTTTTTCGCCGCCCATGGCGCGACCAGCACCGACCACGGCCACCCCACCGCGCAGACCGCCAACCTCTCGACGGTTGAGGCCGAGGCCCTGTTCGACCGCGTGGCCAAGGGTGAATTTACCGCAGCGGACGCCGAATTGTTCCGTGCGCAAATGCTGACCGAAATGGCGGGGATGAGCCTTGAGGACGGGCTGGTCATGCAGATCCACCCCGGATCGTTCCGCAACCATAATGCTGCGCTCTTCGTCGGATTTGGCCGCGACAAGGGCGCCGACATTCCGATGCGCACTGATTATGTCAACGCTTTGAAGCCCTTGCTCGACGCTTTTGGCAATGAACCGTCGCTCTCGATCATCCTGTTTACGCTGGATGAAAGCGTCTATGCCCGCGAACTGGCGCCGCTGGCCGGGCATTATCCGTGCCTGAAGCTGGGCCCGGCATGGTGGTTCCACGACAGCCCCGAAGGGATGCGCCGGTTCCGTCATGCCACGACCGAGACCGCCGGTTTCTACAACACCGTCGGTTTCAACGATGACACGCGCGCGTTCCTGTCGATCCCGGCGCGGCACGATGTGGCGCGGCGCATCGACTGCGGCTTTCTGGCGCAAATGGTGGTCGAACACCGCATGGCCGATTGGGAAGCGGCCGAAGTGGCGCAGGACCTGACCTATAATCTGGTGAAGAAGGCCTATAAGTTGTGAGCCGGATCTCTGCTGTAAATCTGCCCACCAACGCGGCATTGCCCGCCTATGACCGGGCGGAAAAATCCATTGGCATCGTCCATTTTGGCCTCGGCGCCTTCACCCGCGCGCATCAGGCGTGGTACACCGACCGGGCGATGGAATTGCACGGCGGCGACTGGATGATCGCGGGCATTTCCTTGCGCAGCCCCACCGTGGGCGAGCAATTGAACCCGCAGGACGGGCTCTACACTCTGGCCGAGAAATCGGGCGAGGGGACGAAATTGCGCGTGATCGGCAGCGTGGCCGAGGTGATCGTCGCGCCCGAAAATCCGGGGCGCATTGCCCAACTTCTGGCTGCGCCCAGCACCCATATCGTCACTTTCACCGTGACTGAAAAGGGCTATTGCCGTAACGCAGCGGGCGGGCTTGATCTCGATCTGGCGGCGGGCGGGTTCTATCCCTTGCTGGCCGATGCCTTTGCGGCGCGCAAGGCGGCGGGGATCGGCGGATTGACGCTGCTGTCCTGTGACAATCTGGCCGATAACGGGCATCAGTTGCAGCGTCTGATGGGCGAATATCTCTCTGCCCATCACCCTGATCTGGTTGATTGGGTGGCGCAGAATTGCACTTTCCCATGCAGCATGGTTGACCGCATCGTGCCCGCCACCACCGATGCTGACCGTGCCGAGGTCGAGGGCGCGCTGGCGATGCGCGACGAGGGCGTGGTGATGACCGAGCCTTTCAGCCAATGGGTGATCGAGGACAGGTTCGCCGGCCCGCGCCCCGCGTGGGATGCCGTCGGCGCGCAGATCGTGGCGGACGTGGCGCCCTATGAAACGGCGAAATTGCGCATGCTCAACGGCGCGCATTCGGCGCTGGCCTATTGCGGACTGGCCGCAGGGCACACCTATGTCCATCAGGCCGTGGCGGATCCGGCCCTGCGCGCGATGGCCTTGCAACTGATGCTCGATGAAGCCGCCCCGACCATCCCGGCCCCGGCGGACATGGACCTGTCGGCCTATGCCAAGGCCCTGATCGAGCGTTTCGACAATCCCGCGCTCAACCACCGCTTGATCCAGATCGCGATGGACGGCTCGCAAAAGATCCCCCAGCGCTGGCTCGCCACCCTTGCCGCCAATCAGGCAGAGGGGCGTTCATGCCCCGCCATCCTCTCGGCCATCGCCGCCTGGATCAAACACCTGCGCGGCCATAACGGACCCGTCGATGACCCAAGGGCAGGGGCTCTGGCTGAGGCGGTGCAAGGTGAGGGAGTGGTGGATAGATTATTCGGCCCCCGTGGTTTGATCTCCAGCGATTGGGCGCCCTCTGTTGAAGATCAGAACAGGATTATGTCGCACCATCCGATTGGCGCTGGATCAGTTTGAAATCCTGCCATTCATGGGCCGGGGCCACCTTGCTGCGGACCATGCGGACCAGCATATCCACTGCCGATCGCGCCATATCGCTGATTGGTTGGTGGATAGTGGTCAATTCGGGCCAAATGGTTGTTGCCAAAGGTGTATCGTCGAAACCGCAGATCGACAGATCGCCCGGCACGTCCAACCGGCGTGCATGGGCGATCGCCACGGCGGCCGCGGCCATATCGTCATTGCTGGCGAAAAGGGCGCTGGGCGGAGGAGCGGCCGAAAGGATTTTCTCAGCCGCCTCCAGACCCGAACGATAGGTAAAGAGGCCTTGGGCAATCAGCGCGGGATCGGCCAGTAATCCGGCTTCTTCCAATGCCGAGAGATAGCCCAGATAACGGCGCTCGCTTGCGCTTTGATCCGGGTTGCCTTTGATAAAGCCTATCCGTTTGTGACCAAGGGCGATCAAATGTTGCGTCATGGCCCGTGCGGCGGCGAAATCGTCGATGCAAACCGATGCGACGCCATCCTTGGGCATGCCCGGAGCAACGGCTACAACGGGAATGCCTTCGTCGGCCAGGGCGGCAAGCATCGCTTCAGATTCGCAAAGAGGGGGCGGCAGGATGATCCCGCTGATCCGTCCTCGCCGTAAATGGGAAATCATGTCTGGGACGCTGATGACCTCACCAAATTTTTCAACCATCAATTGGACGTTGAGGCTGCTGGCACGGTCAAGGCTGCCCATCAGAAATTCTGAGAGATATGCCGAGGAAGGGTTTGAAAATACGAGGGCAATTTTCGTATCTTCACCCCCGGCCAATTGCCGCGCCGCGGGCGAAGGTGCGTAATTGAGCGCGGCAATCGAGGCGTTGACCCTATCACGTGTCTGGTCACGAACCGAGGCTTCGCCATTGATGACGCGGGAAACCGTCATGGGCGAAACGCCAGCGTGTCGGGCCACATCGGCGATGGTGGGTACATTACGCTGGCTGCGGGAACGTGTCATGATGGTCCGGTCTGAAAGAAGCTCTATTTCCTCGCTTGGTACCGCATATCCTTGCCGCGCCGCAACCATGCCGAGCCAGCAATTGCCACCACGGTGATGCCAAGGAACAATCCAAAAATCTGCGGGTTGAACCAGACCAGCGCCACCAATGCGAAGGCGGCGGCGATCAAGGCGAAAGCAGGCAGGAATGGATAGAGCGGCGCACGAAAAGGGCGTGGCATTTCAGGCGCCTCTTTGCGTAAGCGGAACAGGGCCGCCATGCTCAACACATACATGGTCAAGGCGCCAAATGCGGCCATAATCACGATACTGGCCGTCAAGGATTGACCCGCTATGGAAATCAGGTTGTCGCTGTAAATCGCGGCAATGCCGATGACGCCGCCCGCCAGAATGGCCCAATGGGGTGTGGCAAATCGAGGGTGAAGGCGGGCGAGCACGGCGGGCAAATAACCTTCACGCGCCAGAGCAAAGATCTGGCGTGAATAACCCATGATAATGCCATGAAATGACGCGATAAGCCCGAACAAGCCAAGCCACACCAGCATATGCAGCCAATCGCTCGATGTTCCCACCACGCGGATCATCGCTTGCGGCAAGGGATCGTTGAGATTGGCCAGTTTTGTCCAATCCCCCGATCCGCCGGCAAAGACCATCACGCCAAATGCCAGCAAGGTCAGTGTAACCACCCCAGCCAGATAGGCGATAGGGATGGCGCGATGAGGATCACGCGCTTCCTCGGCCGCCATGGCGACGCCTTCGATGGCCAGAAAAAACCAGATGGCAAAGGGCGTCGCGGCAACAATGCCCGTCAAGGCGCCGGTGTGAAAATGGCTTTGTCCGGCCCAGCCCATCGCGGCAAAATGGCCCCAGTCAAAGGCGGGCGCGACCACCCCCATGAACACGAGCAATTCCGCCACCGCCAGCAAGGTGATCACCAATTCAAACATCGCGGCAATGTGTACGCCGATAATGTTGAGTGCCATGAACAGAACGTAAGCCCCTGTAGCAGCAAGCTTTGGTGACAGGGCGGGAAATTGCACGTTGAGATAGGCGCCGATGGCCAGAGCAATGGCAGGCGGGGCAAAAATGAACTCAATCAACGTTGCCATGCCCACCGCCGCGCCCAAAGTCGGGCCAAATGCCCGGCGGCTATAGGCAAATGGCCCGCCCGCGTGGGGGATCGCCGTGGTCAATTCGGTAAAGCTGAAGATGAAGGCAATATACATCGCCGCCACCGCCACCGTCGTGACCAAAAATCCCAGCGTCCCGGCCTGTGCCCAGCCATAGCTCCAGCCGAAATATTCGCCGGAAATGACCAGCCCGACCGCAATGCCCCAGAGTTGAAACGCGCCCAATCGTTTTTGTAAAGTCACCTTGCCATGGCTCTGGGTCACGCCTCACTCCCCCGTTTCAGCACAGGGGCAAGGTAACATCACGCTTCAGCTTTGACTTGAACGATCATCCGGGGCTTGTTGAAAACGCATACGCTTTTTGGCGCAAAACACCCGTTATCCACCCCTCGCTGCCTTTGCCTTTTCGCCCAACGCCTGAGCCTCGGCGCGGGTGACGATATTGTCGTGATTGCCGTCGGCCATATCAAAACCCATCGTCGGGCCGTTGATGAATTCATCACGGCTGATCTTGCCATCTTTGTTGGCGTCAAACTGCTGTTGCATGGCCTTCATGCGCGGCTCAAACCGGCTGGAAAGCAGGCGCGGCACGTCATCCATCGAGATGTACCCGTCGCCATTTCGGTCAAATCGCGCAAATTGCTGTCCGCGATGGGCGAGAAATTCCGCCCGCGTCACTTGTCCGTTGCCATCGGCATCGGCCTGCAACAGGCGCTGGGCCATATCGGCGCGGTCCATGCCTTGTTGCGCCACCGCCGGAACGGCCAATGCGCCCATCCCAAGCGCCAGCCATGGATAAATTGCCTTCATTCTATCAACTCCATCGAAATCGAGGGGGCCGGGACGCGGATTCGCCCCGGCCGCAAAGGGTCAACGACAGGACATGCTCTGTCCAGCGGCATTGGTGCAGGTTCCCGAATGCACCGGCTTACCGGTATTGGGATCGATGGAGGTGCTGCCATTGTATGAATTGCCGGTGTTGGCATTGGTCGCGCTGGTCGTGCGGCTGCCCGACCAAGTGCCGTCGGTGCCGCGGGCAAAGCCGCCTTGGGATTGCACGGACCCGTTCGCCCCGGTTGCCGCCGCGTTGCCCGAACGGGCGAAGGAACCGTCGGCTCCCACCGTCGTGCTGCTCTGCCTTGTCCCGCGTGCGCCGTTGACGCTGGCAAAGCCGCCTGCACGGTTTAGTGTGGTGGAGCCATCGGCATTGATGGTGGTCGAATGGCCTCTGGCCGCGATACCACGCGGGCCGGCGGCGACGGTGCCCCCGCGCCCGCCTTGGCGAAAATGGGCAAAGCCGCGCGCTTCGGCCTGATGTCCCAACGTCAATCCGGTAATACCCAGCATCAGAATGGTCGTGATCTTCTTCATCGCCTTGCTCCTCAAATCAAAGACGGCGTTGGCCTGAAACGAGCAATGCCAAACTCCTGCATCAAACCTGTGTCGCGCCAGAGTGGCTGTGTCGCAAACCATGACGGGGCGGCGCGAATGTCACGCTTTGTCACACCCCTGCCTCTGGCCGCGGCATAGCGGCGCTGATAGCTAGGGCCAGAAAGTCAGAAAGGCCGAACATGACCGAAAGATCTGCCCGCATTGTCATCGTTGATGATGATGCCGAATTGCGCGGATTGCTCCTGCGTTTTCTGGGCGAGCATGGGTTCCACGTCCGCGCGGTTGATAGCGGCAAGGCGCTGGACGCGGCGCTGATGCGCGATCCGGCCGATGTCATTGTGCTGGACCTGATGCTGCCGGGCGAGGATGGCCTGGCGATTTGCCGTCGCCTGCGCGCGGATGGAGACCCGACGCCCATCATCATGTTGACCGCGCGGGGCGATCCGGTGGACCGGGTTCTGGGGCTGGAAATGGGGGCCGATGACTATTTGGGCAAACCCTTCCTGCCGCGCGAACTGGTGGCGCGATTGGCCGCGATCCTGCGGCGCGTAGGCCCGGAACGAGGGATTTTGCGCGATGATGTGGCGCGGGTTGGGCCATTCACCATCAATTTTTCCGCCATGACGGTGGAACGGGACGGCACGCCAATCGAGCTTTCCAGCCGCGAATTCGCTCTGCTGGCCGCTCTGGCACGTTCGGCGGGACGACCGCTTAGCCGTGCGCAATTGATCGACCGCGCGATCGGCCGCGACGCAGAAGTGACCGATCGCGCCATTGATGTTCAGGTGGGCCGCCTGCGCCGGGCCATTGGCGATGATGGCGCCGCGCCCCGTTATATCCGCACGGTTTGGGGCATTGGCTATGTTCTGGTCGCGGGCGAGGCGTCGGCATGATGCGCCGCCTGCTGGATCGCAATATTGCCACAATGGTGGCTGTCGTGCTGCTGGGTCAGGTGATGGCCGGGGTTATGTTGCAGGTGCTGGTCCTGCGCCCGCAATCCGAACGGATTGCCGATGTGACGGCCGAAATGACCGAAACCATCGGCCGATTTATGGCCCGCATGACGATGGAGGAGCGGCATCAACTGGTCGCCCATTTCAACCGGGATGATGCGGTGGTCATCCTGCCCGGCAACGCGCCGCCGAAAAAGGGACACCGCCGCCCGACTTTGATCGAGCGCGATTTTCTGCGCGCCATCGCCCATCGGTTGAACCATGATCAGCCCGTCGAATTTCGCGCCGACACGGATGACCGGCTATGGGTCCGCCTCTGGCTGGGCGGAGAGGATTGGTGGGTCAGCCTGACCCCGCGCCGACTGCGTGCGCCATTGATGAGCGTGCTGATCGCGATGGGGACTGCGCTGATCGCCGCGATTGCGGGCGGGATTGCGTTGCAACGCCATGTGGATCGGCCTTTGCGCAATCTGGTTTCATCGGTGGACGCCTATGACCCGGATCGCCTTTCCCATGCCCCGATGTCGGAAAATGGCCCGGAGGAAATCGCCGCCGTCGCCCGTGCCTTTAATCGCCTGACCGAGAGGATCGCCGGGCATGAGGCGGAACGCGCCTTGATGCTTGGCGCGGTCAGCCACGATTTGCGCACACCTTTGACCCGCCTTCGCCTGTTGCTGGATATGATGCGCGGCGCCGATCCCGACCTGATGACACGCGCCGCGCAACAGGTGGATCGGATAGAAGCCATGCTGGCCCAATTCCTCGATCTTGCCAGAGGGTTTGAGAAGGAAGCGTTGGAACAGGTTGATTTGGCCGCGCTCTTGGTCGGGGCCGCGATGGATGCCGGTTTTGATCCGGCCCATGACGAAGTGACGATGGATGTTGCCGTTGATGTGGCCCCATTGCGCCCCATCGCTATGTCGCGCGCCATCACCAATCTTTTGTCCAACGCAAGGCGGCATGGGGCTCCGCCCTATACCATCAGCGCCAAACGCGATGGGGGGGATCTGGTCATTTCGATTGGCGACACTGGCCCGGGCTTTGACCCGGCCCGCGCACAGGAATTAAGCCGCCCCTTTGCCCGCGGCGATCTGGCGCGTGGCGGTGATCATGCCGGGCTTGGTCTTGCCATCGTATCGCGCATCATGGCCGCGCATCATGGTTCCTTGCATTTCATGCGCGATGGGCCACAATTCATCGCCCAGTTACGCCTTCCGCTTTAGCCCTTGATGGCGGCAAATTGTTCCAAAGCCGTGGGCACGAAATCCGGCGCGCGGACGGCCTCCCCGATCAGGAACAGCGTTGGGTCATCATCGCTGATCGCCGCGACCAGAAAGGCCAGAGACCACAGCTTGCCTCGGATCAGACGTTCATCCGGGCGCGACACATTGACCGCCACCATGACGGGCGTTTCTGGATCGCGCCCCGCCGCCATCAACCCGCGTGCTATTTCGCCCGCCGCCGCGCGGCCCATATAAACGCCAAGCGTCTGGTTATCACTGGCCAGATTATCCCAATCCAGCTTGAGCGGTTCGCCCGCACGCAGATGGGCCGTGACATAGGTGATCCCGCGCGCCGAACCGCGCAGGGTCAGCGATGCCCCCGCACTGGCGGCTGCCGCGCTGGCGGTGGTAATGCCGGGGCAAACTTTGGAAACCACGCCGCCCTTGGCCAGATGCTCCATTTCCTCGGCGCTGCGGCCAAAGACGGACGGGTCGCCCCCTTTCAGGCGCACGACGCGCTGGCCCGCCTTGGCCGCGATCAACAGCAATTCGTTGATGTCGCCCTGCGCCTTGCTGTGACGGCCTGAACGTTTGCCCACGCTGACCATGCGTGCTTGGGGGCTGGCCAATGCCAGCACGCCTTCGCCCACCAAGGCGTCATAGAACACAACATCGGCGCTGCGGATCAGCCGTTCAGCCTTTCGCGTCAGCAATTCCGGATCGCCGGGACCGGCGCCAACCAGCCAGACCATACCTGCGGGAAAATCGTCACTCATTCCGCCGCCTCCATCATCTTTGCCAACATTCGTGCGAGCGAGGGACGGCAAGAGCCGCAATTCGTTCCTGCTCGCGTTGCTTCACCGATGGCCGCCACGCTGCAAGCCTTGGCACAGATGGCTTCCTCAATATCCTTTTCGCCCACACCGTGGCAGACGCAAACAATCGCGCCGCGATCCGGGGCGGGGGTGCTGGGCCGCCCGGCCAGCCATTCGGTGGCCGCGCCATCAACGCCCAATTGTTCGGCAATCCAGCCGCGTGGGGGCAGGGTGCCATTGCGTGTAACGAACAAGGCCCCGGCCAAACCGCCATCCTTGCCGCGCACCGCAATGCGGCGCATTCCGCGAACATGGTCGGCCACTTCCAACCGCTGCCCGGCGGGCAGAAGGCCATCGACCTCCACCGCGCCCATCCCGGCCAGCTCGTAGAGCCAACCACCCTTGACCCGCGACCGGCTCCAGAACAGCAGGTCTTGCGGGGCGGCCGGTTCGGTCAGCAGCAGGAAACCGCGCCATTCCGGCGTGACGGGTTCGACGCGCGCGGGGGTGTTCTTGAACGCAGGCTGGCCCGATACGGGGTCGGTGATCTGCGCGGGCAGGAGATTGGCGCGCGCGCCGCCCGACATGACATCGGTCCAGTGCATCGGCACAAAGATGTCGCCGCGGCGTTGGCCATCGGAAACGCCTACGCGGAAAACCGATGCCCCATTGGCCGTTTCAACCCGCGCCAGACCGCCATCGATCAGGCCGTACCGCGCCGCATCATCCGGGTGGATTTCCAGCAAAGCCTCGCGCCGATGCTGGGCCAGCATCGCGGCATATCCGGTGCGGGTCATCGTGTGCCACTGGTCGCGATAACGCCCGGTGTTGAGGCGCAGCGGCCATGCCGGATCGAGTTTAGCCGACGCGGCGGGACGGACCGAAATCAGACGCGCGCGACCATTGGACGTGCTGTAACCATCGGCCAGCGGATAGTCCCCGCCCCATTGAAACGGCTGCATCGTATCATATTGCGCGTCCGAAATCTCTGCCCATGCGGTCAGGTCGAGCTTGCGCCCATAACGGACCGCCAGCGTCGTCATCGCGGCATATTCGCGCCAGATCTGGGCCGGGCGGTCATAGGCGAAGGCATCGCCCCAACCCATGCGCTCGGCCACTTGCCCCATGATCCACCAATCGGCACGCGCATCGCCGGGGGCAGGGAAAAGCGTCCGCTGGCGGCTGATGCAGCGTTCCGAATTGGTGACCGTGCCGTCCTTTTCACCCCATGCATGGGCGGGCAGGCGGATACGGGCAAAGCGCGTGGTGTCGGTGTCGGCAATCGCCTCGGAGACGACCACGGTGGGGCAACGTGCCAGAGCCTCGCGGACGAAACCAGCGTCGGGCATCGAAACCGCAGGATTGGTGGCCATGACCCAAAGGAACTTGATCTTGCCATCGTGAATGTCGCGGAACATATCGACGGCCTTTTTGCCCGGCCCCGCGCAGATATTCGCCGTGTTCCAGAAACCCGCCACATCGCGCAATTCAGCATCCGAAAAGCCCAAATGACAGGCCAGCATGTTGGCCAAACCGCCAACCTCGCGCCCGCCCATGGCATTGGGCTGGCCGGTCATGCTGAAAGGTGCGGCGCCGGGCGTATTGATCCGGCCCATGGCCAGATGCAGGTTGGTGATCGCATTGCCCTTGTCGGTGCCGCTGGCCGATTGGTTCGCGCCCATCGAGAAAAGCGTCACCATCCGAGGATGCGCCGCGACCAGATCGACCAGTTTGGCAAACTGATCGGCCGGAACGCCCGGATCACAGGGCAGGTCGCGCCAGAAACCGGCGGGCACTTCAAGCGCGCCATCGTCGGTCAAACCACGCGAATGCATCGCGGCCAGCAGGGCGTTGAACAAGGCCACATCGCCATCGGGCGCCACGGCGACATGCAGATCAGCTTGTTCTGCGGTTTCGGTGCGGCGCGGGTCGATCACGACGATCTTGGTGCCGTGTTCGGCGCGGGCGGCTTCCATCCTTTGCCAGATGACCGGGTGGCACCATGCAGTGTTGCTGCCTACCAGCAGGATGAGGTCGGCCTGTTCAAGGTCGCTATAGCTGCCGGGCACGATGTCTTCGCCAAAGGCGCGATTGTGGGCGGCAACGGCGCTGGCCATGCAGAGGCGCGAATTGGTGTCGATATTGGCGCTGCCGATGAAGCCCTTCATCAGCTTATTGGCCACGTAGTAATCTTCGGTCAGCAATTGGCCCGAGACATAAAAGGCGACAGCGTCGGGGCCATGGGCCTCGATGGTCTCGCGCATCCGGTCGGCCACTTCGTCCAGCGCCACGCCCCAATCGACCGCGTTCTGGCCGATCATCGGCGACAGGAGGCGCCCGTCGAGGCTGACCGTTTCACCCAGATGGGTGCCCTTTGAACAAAGGCGGCCATGGTTGGCCGGGTGCTGGCCGTCGCCCCGGATGGTGACGGCGCGCTCCCCCGACACTCCTGCTTGCAGGGGCGCGGCGGTCACCATCCTTGCCGTCGGATCGACGGCGGGCACCGTGGC
Source organism: Novosphingobium sp. 550D (assembly GCF_057401885.1). Taxonomy (NCBI): domain Bacteria; kingdom Pseudomonadati; phylum Pseudomonadota; class Alphaproteobacteria; order Sphingomonadales; family Sphingomonadaceae; genus Novosphingobium; species Novosphingobium sp. 550D. The sequence continues at coordinate 2,724,768 of NZ_CM171613.1, forward strand.
CGCGATCCCACATCCCACGCCGCAATAAGCGCAAGTTGTCTGGATCGCTGCCTGTTTCATTGCGCTGCCTCCGGTGCCTTCGCATTCACAATGGCATCACGCTTCAGATAGATGCGGCCTGCATCGATTTTGAGCGGGATAGTGGGCACACAGCCCTTGTCATCACCCTGTGCCTCGCCCGTTTTCAGGCTGATGTTCCAGCTGTGCAGCGGGCAGGTGACCACCGTTCCATGCACGATCCCCTGTGAGAGCGGGCCGTGCTTGTGCGGACATTTATTGACCAATGCATAGAACTGGTTGTCGAGGGTGTGAAAGATGGCGATTTCCTCGCCACCCTGCACCGGCAGAGTGCGTGCATTGCCGGGGCTGATCTGGGTCGTCGGCCCGATGTCGATCCAGTCACCAGTTACTTTGGTGCCAATCATTCTGCGGCCTCCTTGATTTGCATGGTGGGGAAGGGGCGAAACTCGGCCAGATGTTGATGGAGTTCGCTGTCTTCACCGGCGGCGCGGCGGGCCCATGGGTCGTCCTGCATGAACTGCTGCGAGTAGTGGAAACGCTTGGCCAGTTGTGCCACCGCTTCGGGATCGTCGAACAATTGCGCCTTGACGTAATCGAGGCCGACGCGTTCGATCCACGGCGCGGTGCGTTCCAGATACCATGCCTGTTCGCGGTAAAGCTGGATGAAGGCAGCGCAGACATCGAGCGCTTCCTGCTCGGTCGTCACCTTGGACAGCAGATCGGTGCCGCGCAGGTGAATGCCACCATTGCCGCCGACATGCAATTCATAGCCGGAGTCCACGCAGATCACGCCAAAGTCCTTGATCGTCGCTTCGGCACAATTGCGCGGGCAGCCCGATACGGCGATCTTGAACTTGTGCGGCATCCAACTGCCCCAGGTCATCTGCTCGGTCTTGATGCCAAGGCCGGTCGAATCCTGCGTGCCAAAGCGGCACCATTCCGAACCAACGCAGGTTTTGACCGTGCGCAGCGACTTGCCATAGGCATGGCCCGACACCATCCCGGCGGAATTCAGATCGGCCCAAATCGCGGGCAGGTCTTCCTTCTTGATGCCGAACAGATCGATACGCTGACCGCCCGTCACCTTGACCAGACGGGCCTGATACTTGTCGGCGGCGTCGGCAATGGCGCGCAGTTCGTCGGGCGTCGTAACCCCGCCCCACATACGCGGGACCACCGAGTAGGTGCCATCCTTCTGGATGTTGGCATGCATGCGTTCGTTGACGAAACGGCTCTTCTGATCGTCGACATACTCGCCCGGCCAGGCGCAGAGCAGGTAGTAGTTGAGGGCAGGGCGGCACGATGCGCAGCCATCCGGCGTCTTCCAGGTCAATTCCTGCATCACCTGCGGAATGGCCTTGAGGCTCTTTTCAACGATCAGGCGGCGCACGTCATCGTGGCTGAACGTGGTGCACTTGCACAGCGTTTTGGGGCCAGATGCTACATCGTCGCCCAGCGTCAGCTTAAGCAGGCTTTCCACCAGACCGGTGCACGAACCGCAGGAAGCCGAAGCCTTGCACTGGCTGCGCACCGCGTCGAGCGAGCAGGCCCCGCCATTGATGGTGTCAACCACCTTGCCTTTTGTAACGCCGTTGCAACCGCAGATTTCGGCATCATCCGAAAGGGCAGCAACGGCCGCATTAGGGTCCGCGAGGGCGCCTCCACCCTGAGCAAAGGCCTGACCGAAGATCAGCGCTTCGCGGATGTCGGAAACGTCTTCTTCACGCTTCAGAAGGTCGAAATACCAGCTGCCATCAGCCGTGTCGCCATAAAGGACGGCGCCGACCAGCTTGTTGTCCTTGACGATGACGCGCTTGTACACGCCGCGCGCGGCGTCGCGCATAACGATGTCTTCGCAACCTTCGCCGCCCGAAAAATCACCGGCAGAGAACAGGTCGATGCCCGACACCTTCAGCTTGGTCGAGGTGACCGAACCCGTGTAACCATTGGGCGTCGCCACCGCCGCATCGGCCAGCGAACGGCACATTTCCCACAAGGGAGCCACCAGACCATAGCAGATGCCGCGATGCTGGACGCATTCGCCCACCGACATAATGGCCGGATCGCTGGTGACCATGTGGTCGTCGACCATGATCCCGCGTTCGACTTCAAGACCGGCCGACTTCGCCAGTGCGGTCGAGGGCCGGATGCCGACGGCCATCACGACGATGGAGCAGGGGATTTCGCGGCCATCCTTCAGCCTGACGCCGGTGACCTTGCCATCCTTGCCCAGAATTTCGGCGGTGTCCGCACCGGTCAGGATGACCTGGCCACGGCGCTCCAGCTCGGTCTTGAGCAGCCAGCCGGCGGCTTCGTCGAGCTGGCGCTCCATCAAGGTGGGCATCAGGTGGAGGACGGTGACGGCCATGCCGCGCAGAGAAAGCCCATGAGCCGCCTCCAGCCCCAGCAGGCCGCCACCGATGACCACCGCATTGCCCCCCAGCGAGGCGGCGGCCAACATCTTGTCCACGTCGTCCAGATCCCGGAAAGAGACGACGCCGGACAGATCCTTACCCGGAACGGGGATGATGAAAGGTTCCGAACCCGTCGCGATCAGCAGGCGGTCATAGGCCTCAACGCGCCCCGACTTGCTGGTGACGGTCTTGGCTTCGCGGTCGATCGCAACGACAGGGTCGCCCGAAACCAGCGTGATGCCATTTTCTTCATACCATTCAGCGGTGTTGATGACGATGTCATCAAATTCCTTTTCACCGGCCAGAACCGGCGAGAGCATGATGCGGTTATAGTTTACCCGCGGCTCTGCACCGAAAATGGTTATGGCAAAGCGGTTGGCGTCGCGGGCAAGGATTTCTTCTACCGCGCGGCAACCGGCCATGCCGTTGCCGACCACCACGAGCCTTTCGCGCATGTCGCCCGCGCCTTGCGGGGCTTTCACAGGGTTGGGGGCATTCACCTCGGGCTACTCCTGATATCGACGAGGCAAACGAAAAAAAGCCGCAACGAAACAGGTCAGTTTGACCTTTTCGAAGCGGCTTCGTTGCCACGATTGTTTGGATGATATGCGGTGGATTCTGAAAATTTTGCCCGACGCTGGGCAAAGAATCTAATGCATTTACACACCGATCATATCGCTTCGCTGCGCATCTGCAAGAGATTTTGTGCGCCCGCGAAGCGATATGGTGTAAATTTATGATTTAGAACGAATATTCGGCCTGAAGCCAGAACTTCTTGGTATCCAGACCAAAGCCGCGGGCGTTGTAATCGGCATATTTGACCAGCCAGGTCACCTTGCGGATCTTGAAGCCGACCTGAGCGTCGAACTCATTGCCATACTTCATGTTGTTCACCGCGCTGTTGAACCAATGATAGGTGACGCCATAGTTCAAACCGGGCAGGGCCTTGACCTTGGGGAACTTGCCGCCAACGCCGACATAAAGGTCCGACAGACCATTGGCAGGCGTGGTCAGGAAAAGATCCGCCGTGCCGTTGAACTTGTGCAGCGTAGCCATCGGGGTCTGGAACGACCATGTGCCGCCCGTTGCACCGCGATCCGCGCCCAGTTCTTCATAACCACCAGTGAAGGTGGTGTTCATCACATTGAGCGCACCTTCGGCAAAGTAATAGTCGGCATTATAGCGCTTGGCGTTGTTGCCGTAATTCTGCTGGTTGGCATAGCTGGCGGTCAGGACAAAGTTGATCTTCTTGTCCAGCTTGACCGGCGCGGTGCTGGCACGAACGCCATAGGTTTCCGAACTGTCCAGCGTGCTGCGCGCAACAGCGTTCGAGAAGGCCGTTTTGTCATAGTCCAGAATATAGGCAAAGCCCTTGATCGAGCCATATTTGTTCTTGAGCCCGCCGTTCAAAAACACAAACTTGCCGTCATAGGCGTGACGCACACCGGCATCATTGCCAAAGATGGTCCGTTGGCTTTTGGCATAGGTACCGTCCAGCGAGATCGGGCCGGAATTGATCGTGGCGCGAATGGCGTCAAAGGTCTGCTCATTCTGGCGCCATGCGACCGAGCCAATGAAACGCTGATCGTCCAGATTGATCCGTTGACGACCGATGGTCAGGCCGAACACCTTGTTCTGATACGCGATCTGGACGCGGTTGAACGCGGCATTCTGACCATCCGGGATCACGGCATAGGCGTTGCGATACTGGTTGCTGGCCGGGTTGGCGAAAGGAAAGGCGTTAAAGTCATTGTCCAGAGCAACCGTACCGGTGCCTTCGACCAGAACCGACAGGCCAGACGCCTTGTGCTTGATTTCGGCGCCACCGCGAACACGCAGCGTTACGGCATCGGCCTTCTTGGTGGTGGCGTCCACGTCTTCCCAGCGCAGGCGCGCGTCAACGATCGGATCAAACGTCATGCCTTCGGCAAACGGAACCGGATCACCAAATTTCGGCGCGGGCGCGGCGGCATAGGCATGGGTGGCAATCAACGCGACCGGTGCAGCGGTCAGCAAATAACGGATCATGGCTCGTCCCCTCAATGAAAAGCTGCCTTTAAACAGGCAATCCTCTCCCGATCCCGCCTTGGCGGGTTATCATTCTTCTTGCTGTTGTTGTATCAGGCGGCTTGCGCAGGGTTGCGGTAACGCTCGTGCAGGAAGTGGATGATTTCGCTGCGGGCGTGGGCGTAATTGGGCAGGTCGATGACCGACAGGCGGTCGCGCGGGCGGGGCAGGTCAACCGAGAGATCCTGACCGATGCGGGCCGCCGGACCATTGGTCATCATCACCACGCGGTCGGACAGCAGCACGGCCTCGTCCACATCATGCGTGATCATCAGAACCGTGTTGTTCAGCCGGGCCTGAAGCTCCATCACCACATCCTGCAAAGCGGCGCGGGTCAGCGCGTCGAGTGCGCCAAAGGGTTCGTCCATCAACAGAACGCGGGGCTGCATGGCGATGGCGCGGGCAATGCCGACGCGCTGCTTCATGCCGCCGCTGATTTCGCTGGGGCGCTTTTTGGCCGCATGACCCATCTGGACCAGATCGAGGTTGTGCAGGACCCAATCCTTCTGCTCGGCTTTGGTCTTGCCATTGGCGGTTTTGGACACGGCCAGAGCCACGTTTTCCTCAACCGTCAGCCAGGGCAGCAGCGAATGGTCCTGAAACACCACGGCGCGATCCGGGCCGGGGCGATCGATGACATCGCCATCAAGGAAGATCACACCGCGAGTGGGTTTGTTGAGGCCCGCAACGGCATTGAGCAAAGTGGATTTGCCGCAACCCGAATGGCCGATCAGGGCAACAAACTGACCCTTTTCAATGTTCAGGTCGATGCGGTCGAGAGCGCAAAAGAGACCATTCTTGGTGGGGAATTCGACAGTCACGCCTTCAAGCGCGAGATAGGAACGTTGTTTCATCGAATTGATCCTTATCCGTTGCGGGCGATCAGGCGGCCGATGCCACCAACGATACGGTCAAGCGCAAAGCCAACCATGCCGATCCAGACCAGAGCAACAATCGTGTCCGACAGGAGCGAGGAATTGTAGCTGTCCCAGATGAAGAAGCCGATGCCGGTGCCGCCCTGAACCATTTCGGCGGCCACGATGGCCAGCCAGCTCATGCCGACGCCGATGCGAAGACCCGTGAACATGTGCGGCACACAGGCGGGCAACACGATGCGAACGAAATATTCCATCGGGTTGAGCGCCAGAACCTTGGCCACGTTGCGATACTGCTGGGGAATATTCTGGACGCCAACGGCCGTGTTCATAATGATCGGCCAGATGGCGGTGATGAAGATCAGGAAGATCGCGCTGGGCTGTGCCTGCTGGAAAATCGCAAGGCTGATTGGCAGCCATGCCAGAGGCGGCACCGTACGCAGCACCTGAAACAGCGGGTCCAGAGCGCGGAAGGCATATTTGTTGGTGCCCACCAACATGCCCAAAGCAATGCCCACAACCGCAGCCAGCGTATAGCCTTTCAGAACGCGGGCCAGCGACTTCATGATATGCGCGCCGATACCGACATCGCCGCCATCCTGAATGTCGGGGATGATGCCGTTCAATTCGACGCCCTTGAACGGATGCATGATGACTTCATGCGATTCTTCCCAAACCTTTGACGGGCTGGGCAGGGCCGATTCCGGACCACAGGCCAGCGACCAGAAGCCCAGCAGGAAAGCGAGCATGAAGGCGGTCGGCAAAACAGCCGATGCGAATTTCTGGAGGTTGACCAGAACCGGATTGGTGGGCTTTGGCATGGGCGGAAAGAACCTGCGGGCAATAGCCGTTTCGGGATAGGTCAGGATGACCGCCTCGCCCGTCGTATTGATAGGCGAGGGGGCATCCATGGCGGCGGTTTCTGCTTTGCTGGCCATGGATATTCTCCCTTACACGCGCTTGATGGCGAGGCTTTTGAGATAGGCCTCGGGATGACCGGGGTCGAAGGTTTTGCCGTCGAAGAACTTTTCAACGCCGCGGCTGTCAGAAGGCGGAACCGGAACCCCGCCCACCTTGGCGGCGGCCGCGCGCCAGATGTCGGCGCGGTTGACCTTGGCAATGGCGGCGCCCTTGTTCAGGTTCATCGGCAGCTTGCCCCAGCGCTGTTCCTCGGTCAGGAACCACATGTCGTGGCTCTTGAAGGGAAAGGAGGCGTGACCGGCAAAGAACTTCATCTTGTAGGGCGCGTTGCCCTGCTGACGACCGTCACCGAAATCGAAATTGCCCTGAAGGCGGCTGGCGATATCGCCGACGGGAACCTTCAGATAGTCGCAGCCCGAGATCATCATGGCCAGGCGGCTGATGTTGGCGGGATTGTCGGCCCACTTCTGCGCCTCGATGATGGCGGCGGTGATGGCGATGGCGGCGTTGGGATGCGCCGCAACCCAATCCGAACGCATCGAGAAGCTCTTTTCCGGGTGGTTCATCCACATCTGGCCGGTCGAAACGGCGGTATAGCCCAGCTTCTGGTCCACCAATTGCGCATTCCACGGTTCGCCCACACAGAAGGCGTCCATTGTGTCGGCCTTCATGTTGGCCACCATCTGCGGCGGCGGAACGGTGATCAGGTCGATATCCTTGTCCGGATCGATGCCGCCGGCAGCCAGCCAATAGCGGATCCACAGATCGTGGGTGCCGCCGGGAAAGGTCATGGCCATGGTGATCTTCTTGCCGCTGGCCTTTTTCTGGGCGATGACGCCCTTCATCTTGGCGGCGTTGATGTCAGCCTTGGCGGCCATATAGGCCTTGTCGACGCTAATACCCTGACCATTGACGTTGAGGCGGGCCAGAATGCTGATCGGCGTCGCCTTTGCCTGAACCCCCAGCGTCAGGAAATAGGCCATGGGCGTCAGCAAATGGGCGCCATCAATGCCGCCGCCCCCGCCGCCCAGCACCAGATTGTCACGCGTCGCGCCCCAGCTTGCCTGCTTGGCCAGCGTCACGTCGGGCATGCCATATTTGGCAAACAGACCCAGTTCCTTGGCCACGATCAGCGGCGCGGCGTCGGTCAGAGCGATAAAGCCCAGCTTGGCGCCCTTGACTTCGGGTGGTCCGCCGGCGGCCAAAGCCTTGGCCGAGAAAAGTGTTTCGCCAGCAGCAGCGGCGGCAAGGCCGGCACCTGACTTCAACAGGCGGCGGCGGCTCAGATTGGTGCGATCATCCGTGTTAGCCATTGTCCCAAAACCCCTCTATGTTGGAACATGAATTACCGAGTGCCAGCCAAGTATCGGTGGAGAAGGGCGATTGGACGCAGTTTTCCGTCACGAAAAACGCGGCTTATTGCGTCTTTCGCGTAGTATTCAGGCCAAAACGCAAAAAGCCGCCACGATCCATCTCCACACTGGAAACAGATCGGGCGGCACCGTTGCCACTAAACTTTGCTGGCGTTTCGCCTCAACAACTTGGCCCCGTCCTTGGAACCAGCCTCTCGAAACGCCTCCAACTTGTCCGTGAGATTTAAAAATTCAGCAAGCCGTTATTCCGGAGCAATCCATTGCTTACGCTATTTGGCGTACAAATCCTGCGCCAAATAGGCTTTCAGATCGGCAGGATCGAATATCCGACCGTCGAAAAAGGCATTTTTTTCCAATGTAATAAGGCCTTGCTGCGTGCCGACCACCATGGGTTTGTGCAAACTTCCTTCTACTTTCGACGAAGCGCCGGGAAGGGGGGCATCCGTTCCGGTTAAAGCACTTCTGTAAATATCCGGACGAAAAACGCGCTGAACTTTGGCTTCATCTTCGGCGCTATAAGGCGCGTGATCCCACCGCAACATTTGCGAATACAGCCATTGGGCCTGGCTAACCCACGGAAAATTCGCCGCCTCTCGGTATTGGAACATGAAATCGGGATAGTGGATCAGTGATCCGCCCTTGTGCAGCAGCAACCGATCGCCCAGCGCGCGCTGGATCAGGCTGACATCGGAATCGAGATATTCCGGCCGGGCCAAAATGGCCGCATTGGTTAAAAGCGCTTCGGGATCAACAAATTGCCGCGCCGCACGATGAAGGGCGCGAATCAACGCCTCGACCTCATCCCGGCGCGAATCGGCCACCGACTCGCGCATGGCCAGAACCTTTTCCACCCCGCGACGCCACACCTGCGCCGTGGCCAGAACGATGGTCCCCGCGCCGCGTTCGACCGCCACGCTGTTCCACGGTTCACCCACGCAAATGCCGTCAACCTCGCCCGCCTCCAGCGCATCGGCGCAAAATGGCGGAGGGACGGTGGTGATCGTGACATCCTCGTCCGGTTGAATGCCGCATCCGGCCAGCCAGTAGCGAAGCATGTAATTGTGGCTGGAATAACGATGTACGACGCCAAAACACAGCGGATCGCCTGCCGACTTGCGCTCCAACGCAATCTTGCGCAGCGCCGCGCCAACTTCGGCTGGGTCGCCCAATGCGCCGTGCGGCGCGACCCTTTCGGCCAGATCGGATTTGAGTGTGATGGCGTTGCCATTCAGCCCCAGCACGAATGGCGCAGCCAAAGGCTGGGCAGGGCGCCCGCGCCCCAATGTCGTGGCAATGGCCAAAGGCGCCACCATATGCGCCGCATCGGTATGACCATAGAGCAGGCGGTCCAGAACCGTGGCCCAGCTGACATCCTTGACCAGTTCAAGTTCGAGCCCTTCATCGGCCGCAAACCCATGGACATGCGCCAGAATGGGCAAAGCAGCATCAACCAACGGCAGGAAACCGATCGAGAATTTGGTTGTCATGCTGCCCCTCCCATCAACTTATGCGCGGTTACGACCGCGTCTGCGATTTCGGCGATACGCTTGCCCTGGTTCATCGCGGTCTTGCGCAATTCGGCATAGGCGTCCGGCTCGCTCAATCGCCTTGTCTGCATCAGGATGCGCTTGGCCTTATCGACGGATTCGCGTTCGGCCAGCTTGCTTTGCGCCGCGCTCAACTCTGTTTGCAGGCGCGAGAAGGCGTGGAAGCGCCGAATGGCAAGGTCGAGGATGGAGCGAATACGGTGCGGCGCAAAGCCGTCCACGACATAGGCCGACACCCCGGCATCGATGCTGGCGCCGATAGACTCTTCGTCGGAATCATCGACAAACATCGCGATCGGACGGGCCAGGGCGCGGCTGACGGCGAAATATTCCTCCAGCACGTCGCGGCTGGGATTTCCCAAATCCATCAGGACGATATCAGGATCAATCTCGGACACGCGGCGCATCAACCCGCGCCGCTCGGTGATCACGAAGATCTCGCATTCGCCCAATTGCGTCAGGCCTTCCTGCATGACGCTGGCCCGGACGGCGCTTTCATCGATGATGGCTATTCGCATGACATTCTCGATGGCGATGGATGGGACGCAAGGCAAGGGGGATTACGTGAATTCCAATTTGCTCTTGCATCAGCGGGGCGAATCCGGCATTTTTATTTCGCAGCTGCCGCAAGGGCGCGGTCAGCATTTGCGAAACCCATTTTCAGCAAACATAGCCGGCAAAGGTGCCGCTCCTTTTCAGCAAGGTGCCGCCTCATGTCGAATCGTGCCCTATTTCCAGATCAATGTTGCAATCAGAGCGATGAACAAAATCGCGCTGACGCCTTTCCAAAAGGCAATCGGGTGCCGCTCGATCAGGGCCGGTGCGCGCAGCGGCGTGCGCTCAACCGCCGCCCCGCCTTCCAGCGCGCGCAGCAATTCGACCACGTCACCGAACCGGTCCTGCGGCTGAATGGCAACGGCGCGCAGCAGAACGGCGTCGAGCCAACCGGGCAATTCGGGCCGCGTGCGACTGGGCGCAGCGGCCTCACGAAAACGCGGGCGGCTGAAGGCTTCGGCCTCACCATAGGGCCAGATGCGGGCGAACAGGCGCCACAGTGTAATGCCCAACGCGAATTGATCGCTCTGCTCGCTACCGGCTTCACCAGTAAACATTTCCGGGGCCAGATAAGAGGGTGTGCCGGGAATTTCGTCTCCGGTAAAATCCTCGATGCGGGGCAGGCGTGCGACGCCCAGATCGACCAGCTTCAATCCGCCATCACGGGGCAGGATGACGTTCTCCGGTTTGATATCGCGATGAATAATGCCCTGACGGTGCAGGGCCGCCACTGCGCGCGTCAGGTTCACTGCGATGTTCAAGGCCTCGACCAAAGCAATGGGCGACTTCATCCGCTGTTCCAACGTTTGCCCGTCGTAGAACGGTTGCACACCATAGAGCCGCGTCTGGCGTTCCAGCGCGATGGGAATGGAACCGCCGACAAAGGGGCTGTTCACACGGCTGCCGATCAGCAATTCGCGGGTAAAGGCGGAACGCGCACCACTTTCGGACAGCAAGGTGGGTTTGGGGAATTTGACAACCACATCGGCACCGTCGGTCGTGTCAACGGCACGAAACAAACGGGTATATCGCCCATCGGACAGCAAATCTTCAAGACGGAATCCGTCGATGCTTTCTCCCACTTCGGGCGGGGGAATGATCGCAAGACGCGCCAGATCACCGGCAATGGCATCATGGCCGACCGCGGGCAGGCTGACCACATCCAGCACCAGCGCGGTGGCATTGTCCTGTCCACCCGCATCCAGCGCGGCGGCGACCAAGGCCTGTGCATCAGCTTCCGCGGATTGCCTTTGGCTCAGAATTTTCTCGATTTTTCGGTTCGAAAGAACGCCATGAACACCATCACTGGTCAGCAGAAGACGGTCATGTTCGGCCAGCGGGATCTCGTGATGGTCAAGCCGCAAGTCCTCCTCCAGACCCAGTGCGCGCAGCAGGATATGGCGCCGGTCAGGATGGCTGTGTGTGTGATCCTTGGTGATTTGGCTGAGATGTCCGTCGCGCAACAACCACGCACGACTGTCGCCAACATGGCAAACATGGGCGCGTCGTCCACGAAGAACCAAAGTGGTGAGCGTTGTCGCACAATGCGCCATGGTTTCGCTGCGCCCCATGGCCGACAGCCAGCGGTTGTAGGGCGCCATCACCCGGTTCACCGCGGCCGCGACGCCAATCGTGTCGCTTTGCGCGAAATAGCCGTCCAGCAGACTGGCCACCGCCAGTTCGGCGGCAATGCGTCCACCCTTGCCGCCGCTAACTCCATCGGCCAGCGCAGCAACCATGCCGCGCCCGGCACGTTCAATTTCCGTGCCAAGGTAAACACCGGCAAAATCCTGATTTTCTGTGCGCGGCCCGCGTTCGCTAACCACGCCCGCGCTTACCCACAACCTGCCTTCATCGCGCATATTCGGCCGTCCCTCTCACGTACACACGCGATTGGCAGGCCGGATGCGGCGCACGTCAAGCCTTTAAACCAATTCGCAGCGGAGACTTTCCGATGACTGATAAAACCTTCTGGCAATCCGGCCATCGGCCTACGCTGATTATGGCCTTTTTGTATTTCGACATCGCCTTTATGGTCTGGAACCTGCTCGGCCCGTTGGCGCCGATCTTTTCCAAGGCCTTGGCCCTGACGCCTGCGCAAAAAGGTTTTGTGGTGGCGGTTCCCACACTGGCGGGGGCGGTTCTGCGTCTGGTCAACGGCTTTCTGGTGGATCGCATCGGTCAAAAGGTGACCGGCACCATCGGCCAGATTATCGTGATCGCCGGTCTTCTCGGCGCCTGGTATTTTGGCGTCAACTCGATGAACGGCCTGATTGCGGTTGGTATCATCCTTGGCTTTGCCGGGGCCAGTTTTGCGGTGGCCTTGCCGCTGGCAAGCCGATGGTATCCGCCCCAGCATCAGGGCAAGGCGATGGGCATTGCCGGTATGGGCAATTCGGGCACTGTTCTGGCCGCGATCTTCGCCCCGCTGCTGGCCAAAGTTTATGGTTGGGAAAACGTCCTTGGTCTGGCTGTAATTCCGGTCGCGGTTGTATTTGTGGCCTATCTCGCGTTGGTCAAGGACAGCCCGCATCAGCCCCCCGCCAAGTCGACCGGCGAGTATGTGAAGGGCTATTTCAAGATGCTGGGCGATGGTGACGCCTGGTGGTTCATCCTGTTCTATGGCGTGACCTTTGGCGGGTTTGTCGGCCTGTCGGGCTCACTGCCCAGCTGGTACACTGCCGAACTGGCCTTTACCCCGGTTCAGGCGGGTTATGCCACGGCGGCTTGCGTGTTTGCCGGTTCGCTGGTCCGACCCTTTGGCGGCGCGTTGGCGGACCGTATCGGTGGTATCAAGACGCTCTCTGGGGTCTATGCTTTGGCCGCCGTTCTGCTGGTGGTCATATCACAGGCTCCGATCAGCTTTGCGGTCATGTTCCCGCTGTTCTTCCTGACCATGGCGACGCTGGGCGTCGGCAATGGCGCAGTGTTCCAGCTGGTTCCGCAGCGTTTTCGTCATGAAATCGGCGTGATGACCGGCCTTGTCGGCTTTGGCGGCGGGGTGGGCGGCTTCTATCTCGCTTCTTCGCTCGGCCTTGCCAAGCAGTGGACCGGTTCGATGAGCGCAGGCTTCCTGATCTTTGCGGCACTGGCCGTTGTGGCTCTGGCGGGTCTGACCGGCGTCAAGAAGCGCTGGCGCACGACTTGGGGCGCGGCGATCAGCGGCGTTCGCATCTGACTTTACTGGCCCTGATTATGGCGCGCCTTCGATCAGACGGCGCGCCATTTTTATGTCCGCATGAAGCCATGTTCCAAAATCATCGGGCCGCAAGATCACAGGCATCGCGTCGCGGGTCATGATGGCAAAGCTGGGGATTTCGCTGTCGCGCCATATCCCGGCCGCGGCAAGGACGGGGCGGGTGCGATCCTCCATCCAGCCGCCCTTGGCATGAAAGGAGGTCAATGGGACAAGGCAGCGGAATTGCGTGTGGCGAAGGGTGCCGATCCAGAACGGGCTGTCCAGATTGCGGACGTGGGTGACAATATGTTCGCCGCGCGGAGGAGGGGGGACGCCCCAGAGCCGAGGGATGATGATCCGCCCTCGCTCTTTGTCGCGGATGACAACGGGCGCATAGCCGCCCGGCGAAACGAGACCGCCCGCCCAGACGTCTCCGCCAGGATCGGCCCGCAGCGCATGGCCAATTTGCGCCGCATGCGCGTCAAGGCGATAAGCCGATGGCAAGGAGTTAGCCTAGCTTGAGACCCAGTTCGGCCAAAAGTTGGGTGGCCTGCGCACGGGAAATGGTCGCTCCGCGATAAAGCGATGCATCCACCAGCCGCAAACCGCCCAGATCCGCCCCGCGCAAATCCGCCTTGTCAAAACGAGCGCCACCTAGGTTCGCATCGCGCAGGCTGCATTCCTCAAAATTCACTTCGCGGAAATCGGCCTTGCGTAAGTCGGCCTGAGAAAAGTCAACACGGCGAAGATGTTGCTTTCGAAAGCTAAGGCCGGATAGTTTGGCGCCGGCAAGCAGGCTTTCCTCAAAATGCGTGTCCATGATGCGCGCGTCGCCCAGATCCGCGCCCGTCAGTTTGCCGCCTACAAAGCGCATACCGGTCATGGCGGCATGGCGAAGATTGGCATTGTTAAGATCGCACGATTGAAACACCGTATCCGTGAGGTCGGCGGAAAAGAGGCTGGCGAAAGGCGCGCGGCAGGATTGCCAATGGCTGCGCTCCAAACACGCCTTGGTCAGGTCAACCCGGCGCATGGTGCAACGTTCAAACCGCCAACCGGCCAGATCGAGATCGGCCAGTTCGGCTTCATCCAAATCACATTCGATCAGGTGGACACCATTGGGATTGCCGTGAGCAAGCGCAGAGACATCATCGCGTGACAATGCCACATTATCTATTTTAATCAATTCATTGCCGCTCATTGCTCCTGCTCTCCTGATCCCAACAGTCAGTCGTCCGAAGGCTTATCCGAAACTTCTCTGGCCGATTTAATGAGACGGAAGGCTTCGCCCATCAGTGCGTTGATCTCATCTTCGTTCAACACGGTTTCGGCCCGGTAACGAAGGCCTACGCGCTTGCTCATCGACATGTGATCGGCATAGAGCGCCTTGTTCGGACCGAACAGCAGATCAATATGTTTGACCAGCGCTGCGGGCGCGTTTGAGGAGTAGGCCAAACGGAACAGGCCGATATCAACGATATATGGGCCAACCATCAACCATGAGTGGTTGTTCAACACGGGCTGATTTTCGATGTTCAGCGAGCCTTTAACCACATGGATCGGCGCCGACATCTTGCGTCCAAGGCTGACCGCCAAAGATGCGCTCAACAATGCACTCCCGGTGCCACTCGAAGAAGGTAGCAGGGCGAGGATCTCAACCGCTGCGCGCGAAATGATGGCGCGCTCATCATCATGCATGACATAGGCTTTGAACGCCTTGGCCGCCGCCCAGTCATGACTGACGGCGATGCGCTTGCTCAACTGCAGGATATCTTGGTTTATGGACATGCGGGCGCCATAATCCGTCTGAGAAACGGGGGCTAGTGCCGTTGGGTTGGTGAGGCAAATATTGTCGAAAAACGGCGTTCAAAGTTTAGCGGATAATCTCGATTATGTAAAACGAGATGGCAACCTCATGTGATTTCTCACATGCCAAATTGACCAGCGATAACAGCCAAAAGCCCAAAGACAGCGACCCAAATCATCGCCATGCCCAGCTTGCGTCCCGCACCCAATTGAAAACTGGAAATATTGCGCCACGCCAACAGCAACATCAAAGCCACCGCGATCAGCGCGACAATCTGGTCCATGCTGATCGCGGTGCCGCTCATGCTGAAATCACCATTCCGTCAAAGCCAACGTCAACATTCGACGGAATTTCCCGACTTAACGTCGCGTAATCCATACTTTTGTCGAGATGGATCAAGACGACTTTCTTTGCCTTGGTCCTTGCGGCCAATTCCATTGACATGGCCAGATTGGCATGCGTTGGATGCGCTTCTCGGCGCAAACAATCGGTGATCAAAACATCTGAGCCATAGAACAGCGAAACCATCTCGTCGGTAATCTCGCTGAAGTCTGTGGCGTAACTAATTGTCTGACCATCACAATCAAATCGAAAGCCGGTGCTCTTTGCTGGACCGTGCGGCATGACCGTCCAACCGATACCAATACCGGCACACATGCGAAGTTGAGAAAGTGTCTCAAGTTGCACGATTGTATGATAGCCAAACTGACCGGCGAACACATAGCCGAACCGCTGCCGTAAACGGCGCACCGTTTCATCCACGCCATAGCCAGGGATCGGCCCGCTGCGGCCATAGCGCAAAGGGCGCAAATCATCGATACCATGGGCATGATCGGCATGATCATGCGTCCAAAATACCGCGTCTATCTTATGGATATTATTCGAAATAAACTGTTGTCGCAAATCGGTGGACGTATCCACCAACAGCCGCGTTCCAGCATCATTTTCAATAATGATCGAGGCCCGCGTACGGCGATTGCGCGGTTCCTCCGGGTCGCAATCGCCCCAGTCCAGACCAAATTCACCGCCGATGCGCGGCACGCCGGTCGAGGTTCCGCTGCCCAGGATGATCGCCTTCATGCCGCTTTCCCGAACAGCTTGCGGAAATTCGCCGAAGTCTGCTCGGCCAGATCTTCGACACTAACCCCGCGCAAATTGGCCACGAATTTGGCGGTGTCGGCGGTAAAGGCCGGCTCACATGTCTTGCCACGGTGCGGAACCGGCGCAAGGAACGGCGAATCCGTTTCGACCAACAGGCGGTCTGCCGGAATTTCTGATGCAAAGCCCTGCAAATCACGCGCGCTTTTGAACGTGACGATGCCCGACAACGAAATCGTCAGACCCAATTCCACCATCCGCGCCCCAAATCCCGCCGATGCGGTAAAGCAATGGATCAGCGCCGGAAAGGCCCCCTCTCCCATCTCCTCCTCGATAATCCGCGTCGTATCATCCTCGGCATCGCGGGTATGGATGACCAAAGGCAGGCCCGTCTCTCGCGACACACGAATATGGGTGCGGAACAAGGCCTGCTGCACCTCACGATCCGAATGATCGTAATAATAATCGAGCCCGGTTTCCCCAATGCCAATCACCTTGGGATGACGCGTCGCTTCCAACAACGCCCCCTCGCCCAGATCGGCATGTTCGTCGGCCTCATGCGGATGGATTCCCACCGTCGCCCAGACATCGGCATGGCGCTGCGCCGTGGCGATCACCGCCTCCCACTCGCTCTGCCGGGTCGAGATATTGAGGAAGCCCCCGATCCCCGCCGCGCGGGCACGTTCAAGAACAGCTTCCTGTTCCTCAACCAAGCCCTTGTAATTAAGGTGACAATGAGAATCGATGAGCATCATTCGTCCGCAGGCAATTCGAGACGGGGGAACACGCCAACCGGCTGCGACAGGGAGAAATTCCCAGCCAGAGCGGCAAGCCATTCGCGATTGGCGAGCGCCGCGTAATCGCGCGCATCGGCGGCGACACCCATCTGATCGAGCAATTTGTCGATAGCACTGGGCACCACCGGACGCACGGCCAAAGCCAGATCACGAACACAGCGAAGCAGCGTCATCAATACCGCCTCCATCCGCGCCGGATCGGTCTTGCGCAAGGTCCATGGGGCCTGATCATCAACATAGGCGTTGCATGCGAAAACCGCGCGCATCCAGCCATCAAGACCGGCGCTGAAATCATATTCGGCAAAGGCTTTGCGCATTTCATCGATGCCTGCGGCGACCGCAGAGGTCAGCGCTTCATCGGCTTCAGAAACCGCGCAATCAGCCTTCAATACACCGCCCATATTCTTGAAGATCATGGACAAAGTACGTTGGGCCAGATTGCCGAAACTGTTGGCCAATTCCGCGTTGCACCGCGTCACAATTGCTTCGGCACTATACGACCCGTCATTGCCAAAGCTGACTTCGCGCAACAGGAAATAACGCAGCGAGTCCACGCCGAAACGTTCCGCCAGTTCGATCGGATCGACCACATTGCCCAACGACTTGGACATCTTCTCGCCACGGTGCAGCAGGAATCCATGCCCAAACACCTGACGCGGCAGGGCCAGATCCGCGCTCATCAAAAACGCGGGCCAATAGACCGTGTGGAAACGCACAATATCCTTGCCGATCAAGTGAATATCAGCAGGCCACCACTTTTTCATCTCCGGCGTTTTGTCCGGATAGCCCAGGCCCGTGATATAGTTGGTCAATGCATCGACCCAAACATACATCACATGGCCCGGCGAACCCGGCACCGGCACGCCCCAGTCAAACGAGGTACGGCTGATCGAAAGGTCGCGCAGACCGCCTTCGACAAAGCGGATCACTTCGTTGCGGCGGCTTTCGGGCTGGATGAATTCGGGATTGTCGCGATAAAGCGCCAAAAGCTTGTCACCATAGGCCGACAGGCGGAAAAACCAGCTTTCCTCCACCGTCCATTCCACCGGCGTTCCCTGCGGCGAAAGCTTGGCGCCGTCGTCCCCGGTCACCAACTCGCTTTCGTCATAGAACGCTTCGTCGCGAACCGAATACCAGCCTTCATAGCGATCCAGATAAAGATCGCCCTTATCGGCCATCGCCTGCCAGATCGCCTGACTGGCGCGGTAATGCGCTTCGTCGGTGGTGCGCTGAAACTTGTCATAGCTGATGTTAAGAGTGTCGCACATCGCCTTAAAATGCGCACTCATTTCATCGCACAATTCGCGCGGCGTCGTCCCCAGCTCACGCGCCTTTTGCGCCATCTTCAAACCGTGTTCGTCCGTGCCGGTCTGGAACCGGACATCCCGGCCCGATGCGCGCTGAAAACGGGCGATGACGTCGGCGGCAATCGCCTCATAGGCATGGCCGATATGCGGTTTGCCATTGGGATAGGCGATCGCGGTGGTGATATAGAATGGGTCGGCCATGAGCCTTTGATACCTGCAAAAGAAGACAATTGCCGTCTCTCTAGGCAAGCTATGGCCCGGTGCAAACCGCTTTTTTGCCCGTGGCCGATTATCGGCCTGATGCCGATGCCAGCAAGGCCCCCATCTCCATCGCCAGCATGGGCGGTTCATAGTTGAAGATCGGCGCTTCGGCCCCCAATCGAACCAAGGCGGCGTGGGCCTCGATCATGCGTGATTGCTGTGCCGGATTGGCATGACGCAACCCGTCGGCCAACACCGCCCGCGCCAATTCAAACGCCGCCTGAACCCGCGCCTTGCTGGGCCGCGCGCCCATCACTGTCGCCAGCGCGCCGCGCAGCGCCATGTCGGGGTCCCCTTCCCGCGCCAACCTTTGCATCAGCGCGTGAACGGGCGCCAAATCTTCTTCGACAAATTCCAGCGCCACACCGGGGGACCCTTGCGCCGCTGCAATGGCGGCCGCGCGCGTGGCCGGATCGGTGTGCGGGGCGGCGCGGCTTAAAACCAGATCGACCTGTCCCGCCGCCAATGGAGCAAAGCGCAAGATCCGGCAACGCGAACGGATCGTCGGCAAAAGCCGCCCGATACGATGCGCGACCAGCAGGAAATAGGTTCCCGCCGGCGGCTCCTCCAGCGATTTCAACAGTGCGTTGACC
This sequence comes from Novosphingobium sp. 550D, assembly GCF_057401885.1. Lineage (NCBI taxonomy): Bacteria > Pseudomonadati > Pseudomonadota > Alphaproteobacteria > Sphingomonadales > Sphingomonadaceae > Novosphingobium > Novosphingobium sp. 550D. Next base: position 2,743,582 of record NZ_CM171613.1, read on the forward strand.
GCGTTCTTTTCCAGATCGTCCGCCGTATCCAGAATAACCACGCGGCGGTTTCCCAAAGTGGGGCGCGTCGTCAACCGATGTTGCATCCGGCGTATTTCGTCGATCGGGATGGACCGCTTGCGATTATACGGTTCGCCCGCATCGCGTTTCTTTTCATCTTCCTTGGTCGCCGGGGGATAATCCGGGATCAGGATATCAGGATGCGCTTCGACCGGAGGCTGGGCCACGCCGGGTTCGGCCACCAGTTCCGCCGCCGCGATCCGGGCAAAGCTCCCCTTGCCCACACCCTGCGGCCCGGCCAATATCCACGCATGGTGCATACGCGCACTGCCCAGCGCGGCGTGCCATTCACGCCACGGCGCCTCATGGCCCAGCAATTGCGTCATAGAAGCGGAGAGAGTGCCGACATCACGGCATCATGCACCACATAAACGTCCTGTGCGCCATCAATATGCACAAATCTTTCCGGCTCGGCTTCGGCGAAACGTTCAAAGGCTTCACTGACACGAGCATGATATTCCGCTTCGCGCCCGCCGATCCGGTCGGATCCATCCACGTCGCGGCGCGCCAGTCGCTTGGCCGAAACCTCGACCGGCACTTCGAACAGGAATGTAACATCGGGCAAAAGCCCTTCGCTGCCGATCCGGTGCAGGGTCAGAACGTCCTCGTCCGACAATCCGCTGCCGCCACCCTGATAGGCGCGGCTGGAATCGATAAAGCGGTCACAGATAACCCACGCCCCGCGCGACAAGGCGGGACGGATCAGACGTTCGACATGATCGGCCCGCGCCGCGGCAAAGAGCAAAGCCTCCGCCCGCGCGCCCCAACCTTCGCCATCGGTGCCCAACAGTAACGAACGGATCGCTTCGGCCCCCACCGTGCCCCCCGGTTCGCGTGTCAGAACAACCTCATGCCCGGCCCCGCGCAAGGCTTCGGCCAACATCTTGCTCTGGGTTGACTTGCCAACCCCTTCGCCCCCCTCGAACGCGATAAAGCGTCCGGTCCCAATCTGTTGCCCCATCAGGAAATCAACCTCGACAGCCCAAATTTCACCCGATCCATGACCCCGCCTTTTTCGACCGAATGTCCCGCCGTCAATGGCAAACGCACCGGCGCCGCGCCGCCCAGCCTTACTTCGAGTTCGGCCACCGGCGTACCCTTTTCAATCGGGGCGACCAAGGGGCCGTTATAGACAACGCGTAAATTGGCGGGCGCGCTGGCCCCGGTCGGCATCGTGGCGAAAAAGTCGCGCGGCGCGACCAGATCGACCTCGTCCACTTTCCCGCCCTGAACCCGCGCCTGCGCCAAAGTGGTTCCGGCATTCACCAAAGGCTTATCCTCCCACGCGGCAAAGCCCCATTCAAGCAAGGCTCTGGCCGCGCTGGTCCGCTCCTTGGGCGTCGGCACCCCGGCCAGAACCATCAGCAAGCGGCGCCCATTGCGCTGGGCCGAGCCCAGAAAGTTGTAATGCGCTTCGCCGGTATAACCGGTCTTGATCCCATCGGCCCCCGGCACCACGCCCAGCGTAGGGTCATGGTTGGGCTGGGCGATGCCATTCCACGTCATGCCCGGTTGACCAACGTATCGATGGTAAAAATCGGGATGCCGGGTCAGCATCGCACTGGCCAGTTTCACCAGATCATTGGCCGAAACATAGGTGTTGCCATTGTCCATCCAGCCGTTGGGCGTGCCGAAATGGCTGTGCGTCATGCCAAGCTGGCGGGCGGTGGCGTTCATTTTCTCGACCCAACCGGCGACGCTGCCCGCCGCGCCTTCGGCCAGAACGATCGCGCCATCATTGGCCGACACATTCATTATGCCCATCAACAGATCGCGCACGGTGGGCTTGCTGCCCTCGGACAGGAACATCCGGCTGCCTTTGGAGTGCCATTCCTTCCATGCCTCGCGGCTGACGGTCATGGTCTGATCTTCGCGCAATTCGCCCTTGGCCAACATCTCAAAGGCGACATAGGCCGTCATCGTTTTCGTGACCGACGCGGGCAGGAACGGCGTATCGGCATTGCGCGAATAAAGCGTGCGCCCCGACCCCAAATCATAGAGCAACGCAACCGGCGCGACGCCAACCTCGGCCGGGGGCAACGGATCATCGGCGCGCACGGGCAACGCCACATTGGCCGTGCTGGACGTCGGAGCAGGCAGAGGCGGGGCCAGCGGAACCACCACCTGACCCGAATTCACCCCTCCATGTGCGGCCAGCGCCACCAGACCTGCGACCGATACCGTGGCGCCAGCAAACAGCAGCTTCTTCATTGGCGAAATTTTCAAACTCATTCCCGCAATTTGTCTGGCCCGTATGCTTTTACGGTCCGGGCCACCAAACGCGGGAAACGACCTTAATCCCCGCGCTGGATTCGCGCTTGGGTATAACCAGCCGCCTTGGCTTTAGCCAGAGCGGCTTCGGCGGCCGGGCGCGATGCATAAGCGGTTGACCGTACGCGCCAGAGAGCGCCTCCGCCCACCACTTGCGCCCCTGCGGCATGGGCCAGAGTTTGTGCGCGAGCCTTTTCGGCAAAGGCGCCATATTGCACGACAAATCCGCCCGAAATCGCCGCCGCTGGCGCGCTGACGCGGGCTTCCAGAGCGATGGGGGCCGTTTTGGGCTTGGGCAAAGGTTTTGCCACAGCAATTTTAGCCACAGGCTTAGGAGCCGGAGCCGCCATGGCCAATTCGGTTGGCGTGCGAACCGGGGCCACCGCCGTAAAGCGAGGAGGCGCATAGGGCGCGGCATAGCTGGCCCCGTTGACCGGGGGCATGCCCACCGTGCGCGCGGTTGGCGCAACCGGCATGGGCGCAATCGCGGCCACCTTTGGTGCAGGTTTGACGACAGGGGCGACGGCGACCTTGGGCACCGGCTTTGCCGCCACCGGCGCGTCATCATCATCGTCGCGCGCCGCACCGACCAAAACGCTGCTGGCCAAAGAGGCGCCAGCATGATTGGCATTGGGGTCGGTTGCCAAACGACGCTGAAGCACAGCCAGCAAGGGTTTGGGCGTTACCATCCGTTCGGGCGCATTCATGCCCGATCGCAACAGGGCGCGCTCGGTTTCCAGCGGGTTGACCCGGCGCACGCGGACCGGCGCACGCCCATCGCTGCTCAAACCCAATTGGGCAATGGCGGCGGGGGAAAGTTCAATGGCATGGGTGCTGTCCATCGGACCGCGCCGCTCCACCCGGACCAAAATGGTGCGCCCGGAGGTCAGCGAAGTCACCTCGACATAAGACGGCATCGGCAAAGTGTGATGCGCGGCCGAAACGCCCACCGTAGGCCCGCCAACCGAGGCATAACCCACCGCATCGTAATTCATGGCATTCGCCGGGCTGAAGACCGTGTCGCCAACCTTATAGGGTTCGCCCAGTACCACCGGATAATCGGCCGCCGGCCCCGTGGTTGCGCGCGGCATATCAGGCACCGCAGGCGCAGGAGGCAATTTTCCGCCACCGGATAGAAATGGAATTTTCAAACCAGCCATCGCGGGCGATCCAGCCCCCAATGCGGCTCCGGATACAGCCAGCGCCAGACAGAGCTGCGCTACACGACGTTCAACGGGCAATCTCATTGGCCAGCAATCCCACACTCAGCGCATAATAGTTCGAGCAGTTATAATCGAGGATAACCCGATAATTACCGGTTAAGAGAAATGCCGATTTTCCGGGTCCATCGGGCTCAAACAGCGTAGTAAGCTCAGAATCCCTGATATTCTCCTGCGCATTAACCCCTAATGCGCGCCATTCGGCCACGGTTTTCCATTGGCTCATCCGGGCGTGAACGCGTGGACAAACTGGCGAATCGAGTCGTGAGGTCACACCGTCGCGGTTAAATCCGTCCGCCACCGTGGCGGCCACGCCCCACGGTACGCCCGGCTTCCAACCCGCGTCACGGAAATAGGCGCCGATGGAAGATAGCGTATCAACCCGGCTGGACCAGATATCGGCAAAGCCATCGCCGTCACCGTCCTGTGCCATGCGCAGATAGACCGAGGGCAGGAATTGCGGGTTGCCGAAGGCCCCTGCCCAACTGCCTTTCAATTTCTCACGCGGGACGCCGCGATCCACCATTTTGAGCAAGGCGATGAATTCGGCGGCAAACAATTCCCGCCTACGCCCTTCATAGGCCAAGGTCGCCAAAGAACCGGCCAGATCAAACCCGCCCTTGGCCGCGCCATAATCCGTTTCCGCCCCCCAAATGGCCAGCAATACCGGCAACGGCACACCATAGCGCGCCTCAATCCGCCCTGCATCGCTCGCAACGCTGGCATAGACCGACCGCCCCCGCGCGATGCGAGAGGCGTCGACATGTTTGATGCGATAGGGGGTGAATGCGGGCGGCGTCGTGGTCGTGCTGGCGCCGGGTTGGCTGCGGTCAAGCTGGATAACGCGGTGGTTATAGGTCAGCCCTGTAGTCATGCTCTGGATCGTGGCTTCGCTGACCCCTTCCCCCCGTGCGCGGGCGGCCAGCAGTTGCAGATAGGCATCGAACCCTGCCGAATCAGCCTCTTGTTGCGCCTCCAGCCGGGAAATGGGCAAAACCGCAGCGCTCAGCCCCAAAGCGAGAGAAAACAGGGCGGTCATGCACCGGTGGCGGTTCAGGCGGATCGTCATTCCCGCTGTATGGCACAGCGCGCCGCGCAAAAAAACCCGCCGCCCCTTGCGTTTGGCCCACAAACATGGCTATGCGCCGCAAACAAGGACGGGCGGCCAAGTGGTTTGGGGCAGCGGCCTTTGAAGGCTGTCGGAGCCTGTCACATGGGTTGAATGAATGGAGAATGGTTACAGAGGGTTAGCGATAGGTCGGCTTAGGCGATAACATGGCCTGCAAGCCAGTCGTAAGCGGCAAACCTCTGAATCGGTATGGAAGAGTGTCCGAGTGGTTTAAGGAACTGGTCTTGAAAACCAGCGATGGGGAAACCTATCCGTGGGTTCGAATCCCACCTCTTCCGCCAACCGTCCAAGTGGGCCACCATGACGGTGGCCTTCTTCGTTTGAAGGGATGGCAGATTGAACCTTAGCTTTGGCAAGCTATAGGGTCGATCAAATGCCTCATGCGTGCATCCCAAACCCCAGGATTGTGCCTTCCGGCAAAATCGGTTCGGCACAAAAGCTTTGCCGATTTTTTCCTTCAAGCCTTGTTTGCGGAACCTGCCGTAAATACGTTGCGGAACCGCGCATATTTTGCGCGACCCGAACAGCCCCCAAGGAATTTGACATGAGTACCCTGATCGAGAAGCTGTCCTGGCGCTACGCTACCAAAAAATACGACCCCACCAAAACCGTCCCGACCGAAAGCATTGAGCGGATCATCGAGGCCGTTCGTCTGACCGCTACGTCCAGCGGCCTCCAGCCTTTTGAACTGCTGCTGGTGACGAACCCGGAGATTCGCGAAAAGATCCGCGCCGTGTCGTGGAACCAGGCGCAGATTACCGATTGTTCACATCTGCTGGTATTTGCCGCGTGGGACGACATCACGCCCGAGCGGGTCAACATGATGTTCGATCTGACCAATGAAGTGCGCGGCTTTGTCAACGAAGGCTGGGAAAATTACCGGCAGCAACTGTTGGGCATCGTCGGCGCAAGGGGCACCGAGGCCAATTATCAGGCAGCCGCACGCCAGGCCTATATCGGCCTGGGGTCCGCGCTGGTGGCGGCCGCTTTCGAGGAAGTTGACGCCACACCGATGGAAGGTTTTGACCCAGAGGCGGTCGACGAGATCCTTGGCCTCAAAGCGCGCCATCTGCGCAGCGTGATCCTGCTTCCGCTGGGCTATCGTCAGGCTGAGGGCGACTGGCTGGTCAACCTCAAGAAGGTGCGCCGCGATCGCGACGCATTTGTGACCGAAGTTCAATAGTCATGGTCGGCAATGGCGGCACACCTTAATTGCATTGCCGCCATTGCCATCTTGGACAATGCAGGCGTGATTGTCGCGCCCTTGGAGATGTCGTTCATCCATCAACGCTGCTGCGTTCAAACCGTCGCAGGGCACTCGACTTTATCGGCCCAGTGCCCTGATCATCTGAGGCAATCATTGCAATTCTGTCAGATCGCCGGGAAGTCAACCTCCGTCCCGGCCACATTGTTGATCAGGTTGGTGAAGAAGTTTTCCGCCACCGTGGCCACAATTTCCACGATCTGCGCATCGGTAAAGCCAGCGGTGCGCACCGCGTCCAGATCTTCTTGTGACACTTTGCCCCGCGCCTCGGCCACACGGCGGGCAAAGCCGACAGCGGCGGCATCCTTGGCCTCCGTCGCCTTGCCCTGACGGGCCAAAGCGATCTCTTCATGGTTCAGCTTGGCAAAGGTGTGGCCGGTGAAGCTGTGCGCGGCGTTGCAATATTCGCAGCCGTTGACCGCCGCCACGGCCAACGCGATCCGCTCGCGGGTTTTGAGGTCAAGCGACTTACCCAGATGCTGGCTGAGCGCAGCATGGGCGCCCAGTACCGCGGGGCTGTTTGACAAGACTCGGAAGAAGTTGGGCACTTGACCAAGCTTGGCCGTTATCGCCTGCAAGACGGTTTGCGATCCTTCGGGGGCGGCATCGGGGTCAGGGGTGAGGATGCGGGGCATGGAATGTTCCTTTCAAATGGTGTGCGGTTTGGGCGGCGCGTTCAGGCGCCGGTGGGGCTTGCAAGGCTGGTGACGTCGGGCGGGACCGCCTCCATGCCCGGATTGGCGGCGGTCACTTCATCCCAAAGGCCCCGACCGATGCCGCTGGTCCCGCCAGTGATGAAGATGGTGTTGCCGGTGAGTTTCACGGGATTTGTCCTTTGTTCTTTGGAAGGAAAGATCAGGCCGCCACGTGAAAGCGTGGTGCAGCGGTCGTGGCGGAAAGCTGAGGGCCGAGCGCGTGGCGGGCCGCTTCAAAAGCGTGCCAGAGTTCGGCGTCGCGCAGTGCCGGGATGGTGCTGATCTCGCCCTGATCCAAACCGGCCAGAGCGGCATCGACCATATCGGCCGCATCCATCACGATCTCGGCAGGCAGATGCTCGACCGGCAACCCGCCCAGCGCCCAGAAATCGGTGCGGGTGGCGCCCGGCAGCACAGCCTGAGCACGGATACCCTTTTCGACCAGTTCGTGGTTCAGCGAGGTGGTGAAAGCCTGAACAAAAGCCTTGGTGCCGCCATAGACGCCGTTGAGCAGTTCTGGCGCCACCGCCACGATGGAGGCAATATTGATCACAGTGCCACCACCGCGCGCCACCAGGCCCGGCACGGCGGCATAGGTCAGGCGCATCAGCGCGGTGACATTGAGCTGGACCATGGCGTCCATCTTCTCGACGTTGCTTTCCAGCAACGGGCTGTGCGTGCCGATGCCGGCGTTGTTGACCAGCGCGGTGATGCTGGCATCCTCGCGCAGAACTTTTTCCACGCGGGCCAGATCGGCCTTGTCGCCCAGATCGGCGGCGAGCACCTCGACCGCGCGGCCGGTCTTGTCCGAAATCTGTGCGGCCAGCGTTTGCAGCTTGTCCTTGTTGCGGGCGACGAGGATGAGATTGTAGCCACGGGCGGCAAGGCGGTCGGCGTAGATGGCGCCAATGCCGGTGGAGGCGCCGGTGATGAGGGCGGTGCCCTTGTGAGCGGATGGGGCGGTCATGGGTCAGATCCTTCGGTTTGGTAAGAGCGCCTTCGCTATCGACACAGCCCTTATGGACGTGATCACGCTATGAGTAGCCCCTAGATTTCTGGACGCCTTCGATCTTTATTTTGAGGATAGGAGGCGATGATGGGGAAGCCCAATTTCAGTGATGAGTTCAAGCGTGATGCGGTAGCCCAGATCACCGAGCGAGGTTATCCGGTAGCTGAGGTGTCGCAGCGGCTCGGCGTCAGCCAACACTCGCTGTATGCCTGGGTGGTGTCCGGCGAAGCGAGCAAGGATGCTGAGATCCGCCAGTTGAAGCGCGAGCTGGCCCGGGTGACCGAGGAGCGCGACATCCTAAAAAAAGCCACCGCGTATTTCGCCAGGGATGCAAAGTGAGATACGCCTTCGTTGCCGAGCATCGTCACCAGTTCAGGGTTCGGGCGATGTGTCGGTGCCTGCGCATCCAGCCCAGTGGTTTCTATGCATGGCAGAAGAGCCCGCTGAGCCAGCGGGCTCGGGAAGATGCCCGGCAAACCGATCTGATCCGCAAGGCCTGGAACGACAGCGGCAAGGTCTATGGCTACCGCAAGCTGCACGATGACCTTCTGGATCACGGCAAGACCTGCTGCCCCAACCGCGTTGCGCGGTTGACCAGGCTCGCGGGTATCAGGGCCCAGGTTGGCTACAAGCGTCGGCCTGGCAGCTATGGCGGCAAACCTTCCCTGGCGGTCGACAACACTCTGGATCGCCAGTTCGATGTAACAACGCCAGATCGGGCCTGGGTGACAGACATTACCTACATCCGCACCCTGGAAGGCTTTGCCTATCTGGCGGTCGTGATCGATCTCTACTCGCGCCGCGTGGTGGGCTGGTCGATGCAGAGCCGACAGACCACCGATGTCGTGCTGCAGGCACTGCACATGGCGGTATGGCGGCGCAAGCCGAAGCAGCGGGTGTTGGTCCATTCGGACCAGGGCTCGCAGTTCACCAGCATGGACTGGGCTGCCTTCATCCGGGCTCACAATCTTGAACACTCGATGAGCCGACGTGGTAACTGCCACGACTGTGATAACCTGCTGCGGCCTGATGGTCTGACCCATGCTACGATTGACCGCGTGTCATTGCGTTGACGTGTCGGCCATCAGGTCGCCCCGGCAACGGGCGAGATGTGACTTTATAGGAGCCTGACGGGTTCGCCCCTTCACAGTCCTGTCCTCTCTGTGCGGTGCCCGGGCACCGCGCAGAGAGGACAGGACATGAGCGACATAACGACCAACGCCGTAATCATCGGCGTCGATACGCACAAGGCCACGCATGTCGCTGTGGCAATCGATACCAAAGGCAGCCGCCTGGCAGCCTTCTCGGCTCCGGCGACAACCAAAGGCTATATTGCGCTCGAAGACTGGGCGTGTGCGATCGGCGCGATCACAGCCTTTGGTATCGAAGGAACGGGATCATATGGTGCTGGCTTGTCGCGTCACCTCCTTGCCCAAGGGCACAAGGTCGTCGAGGTAACGCGACCCAATCGACAGCTGCGCTATCAGCACGGCAAAACTGACAGCTTGGATGCCGAGGGAGCAGCCCGTTCCGTGCTAGCCGGGCAAGCGATCGCCGAACCCAAAACCCACAGCGGGTCGGTCGAGATGATCCGGCACCTTAAGATCGCTCGCGACACGGCCGTCAAAAGCCGGTCACAGGCCATGGTGACGCTGAAAACCTTGATCATCAATGCGCCCGCGTCGCTTCGCGACGGTCTTGATCAGATCAGCGGCAAAATCGCACTGATCCGGCATATCGCCGCGTTCAGGCCAGGTGCACTCACCTCGACCACCGCGTCGGCCAAAGCCGCTATGCGCGCCCTAGCGCGACGCTGGCTCGCGCTGCACGATGAAATCCAGGCGCATGACAAGGCGCTCGAACAACTCGTCGTCGCCCGCGCGCCGACATTGATCGCAGCGCACGGAATCGCCACGATGACAGCGGCAGAGATGCTCATCCTGGTCGGCGACGATCCTAACCGGATCCGTTCCGAATCCGCGCTCGCCAAGCTCTGCGGCGTTTGTCCAATCCCGGCGTCGAGTGGCAAAACCAACCGCTTCCGGCTTAATCGCGGCGGCAGTCGGCAAGCCAATGCCGCGCTCTATCGTGTCGCGATCGTACGGATGCGCAACCATCCGCCAACTCTCGCTTATGTCAGCAAACGTAAGAAGGACGGCAAAAGCAACCGCGAGATCATCCGCTGCCTCAAACGCTACATAGTCCGCGAAATTTTCACTCACCTGTGTCGCCCGGAAACAGCCTCGGCAGATGCTTGACAAATATAGGAGCCTCAACGCTGTGGCCGAGAGCTTCTTCTCGTCGCTCAAGCGTGAGCGCATCCGCCGCCGCACCTACAAAACCCGCGAGGAAGCCCGGCAGGACGTGTTCGATTACGTCGAGATGTTCTACAACCCGGTGCGCAAGCAGGTCAGGAACGGGATGCTGTCGCCCGCCGAGTTCGAACGGCGGCAGATTTTGAAAGCGGAAGGCGTCTAGAAAACTAGGGGCTACTCACTTGTCTGATATGACGTAGAAATTACGTTTTTCAGACATTCCTCTTGGAAAGACCCTATGCCCCATATTTCCATGGTATTGACCCCCGGGTTCCAGTTCCTCGCGTTGGGGGTGCAGGCGGCATTCGAACTCGCCAATGTCTTGAAAGGCGAAGACTATTACACGCTTTCGATTGCGTCGGTAGAAGGAGGGCCGGTCACCTCGTCCAGCGGCTTTGCCGTGCCAACCACGCCGCTGGCCGAGGTCGGGCAGATCGACACATTGTTGTTGCTGGCAGGCCTTGTTCCGCCGCCACAACAAGAAGATGAAGTGCTGGAACGGCTGCGCGCCACGGCAAAGCAATCGCGGCGGGTGGCGGGCCTTTGCACCGGCGCCTTTCTGCTGGGACAGATGGGCTTGCTCGACGGGCGGCGCGCCACAACGCATTGGTCCTATGCGCGGGAGATGCGCGAGCGCTTTCCCGATGTGAAAGTGGAGGATGATCGCATCTTCATCAACGAGGGGCCTGTCTGGACCTCGGCGGGGCTGACGGCTGGGCTGGATCTGGCCGTGGCGCTGATCGAGAAGGACCTGGGACGCGATCTGGCCAGCGCCGTCGCCCGCCGTCTGGTCATGCATCATCGGCGGGCCGGTGGGCAATCGCAGCATTCCGAACTACTCGAACTGGCGCCCAGCAGTGACCGCATTCAAAAAGTGCTGATCTTTGCCAAGGCTCATCTTGCCAATCCGCTGACCGTGGAGGAACTGGCCGAAGTGGCGGCGCTCTCGCCGCGCCAGTTCGCCCGCGCCTTTCGCGCGGAAACCGGCCAGACCCCGGCAAAAGCGGTGGAGCAAATGCGGCTTGAGGCGGCCAGATTGATGATTGAGGAAACCCGCCACCCGATGGATCAGATCGCGCGCGAGGCCGGCTTTATCGACCTGCGCCGTATGCGCGAGGCTTTTATGCGCCAATATGGTCAGCCACCACAAACGCTGCGTCGACTGGCAAGGGCGGCTTGAGACTTTTTCACGGCGCCCCGCCAACCGCGGGGTAAAGCAACGACGTGCCGTTCCCAGTCCTTGATGTGTGTCCGGTTCACCCGGTTTTCTTTGCCATCGGCATTACGCCTTGCCTCAACAGTTCGACCAGGGCGGCTATCTCCACCGTCGCCACGGTGGAGAACGTGTCGGAAACCGCATAGGGCAACACGATCCGGTCACCGAACTTCATCGCACCGCAGGAATAGACAACATTCGGCACATAGCCTTCGCGAGCAGACCTTTCAGGCTGCACCAGCGGGACGCGAGAGCGACCTATCACGCGGCTGGGGTCATCCTTGTCCAGCAGCACCGCGCCGATCGAGTAATGGCGCACCGGCCCGACACCATGAGTGAAAAGCAACCAGCCCTCCTCCAGTTCGATGGGGGAACCGCAATTGCCGATCTGAATGAATTCCCACGGGAATTGAGGGCGCATGATCGGCGTACCCAATTCCCATTCCAGCAAATTGTCGGAATAGATCAGATGCAGGCTTTCATTGTCATGGCGCGCGATCATCGCGTAACGCCCGCCGATCTTGCGCGGGAACAGCGCCATACCCTTGTTGTTGGCCGCAGGGCCGCGCAGCGCGACAAGCCGGAAGGAGAGAAAATCGCGGGTTTCGAGCAGTTCTGATCGAATCTCGCGCCCGCTATAGGCGGTGTAGGTGGCGTAATAGGTTGTGGCCCCGTCTTCCTCAAAGGCAACAAAGCGGGCGTCCTCGATGCCATGGATTTGCGCCTCGGTGATGGGAAAGATCACCCTTTCGGTCAAGTCGCTGTCCGGGGCAAAGCTCAGTTCGATCCGGTCGCCCACACGCGCCGTCACTTTGGGCAGGCTGGCAAAGCGCAGAGGCGGTTCGATGGCCAGCATCCCATCGGCGTTGATCGTACCGCATCGGAAGGTCAATGACGAGACATGCCCCTCGCCCACCGCCCGCAGCGAGAGGATAAAGCGCATGGCTCCGCTTTGCACGCCGCTTTGGTCGGGATGAGGCACAATGCTGGGGTTAAAGAGCGCGGCGGCCTCGAAACTGTATTCATGCAGGAAATATGCCCCGATCAGCTGGCGCTGGACCAACGAAAAAGAGGCGTGGGCGGCAAAGACATGCTCCATATCTTCGGCGCGTCGTTCGAACAGGCGCAGCATGAAGGCGTGGTCGTCGAAATTGGCAAGGGCCGCCACCAGAACGGCTTCGGCCTCCTCGGCGGTCAGGGAAAGCACCCTTTCGACGGCATGGTTGACGCGCGCTTTATCGGTGGGGTTAAACTCGCGCGGCTCGCTGGCAAGGCGGAATGGGCGCACCACCACGCGTGAGGGATCGGGCCGCAAATGCAGGGCATGGCGGTTGAAAAACGGGGCATTTTGCATAGTGTGCTATCCGGCGTGATGGAGGGTGGGCAGCGAAGCGTCCGGCAGGCGAATGGCCGCCGGCCAAGGCAGATCCCGTTCAAATTGCCACATGTCGGACAGTGACAGCAGATAGGCGAGCAAGGACTCAGCCCCCCTGTTTTCATTGGTACGATCCACGTGCAATCCATCGCGGCAACTGCCGCTGGCGATATCAACCAAAGGCAAATGCAGATCATTGGCGCCGGTAAACCATGCAAAGGCCTTGTGTGCCTCGACATGCCATGATGGCGTGGGGTCGATCAGAGAGGCCGCCAGACAGGCCGCAATCGTGGCGCAGGCTTCGACGGGTTGTTGATCAAAACAAAGCGGGGTTTCGCGCGAAATCAGCAAAAAGCCTTGCGACCCGACCGGGCGGAAATGACCTTCCGGCGCGGTCTGACGCGCCAATAACCAACGCAGGCTGCGCAAACCGGCGTCAACCAGATCGCGCGAACCGCATGCCTTGCCGGTCACGATCAGCGCTTCGCACAGGCGCGCGTTGTCATAGGTCAGCCGATCCTCGAACCATACCCAATCCTTGCTCTCGCAGGCCAGCAAAAGCGCGTGGAGCCGGCCGCCAAGAGTAAGCTGGATCCGGTGCGCCTCGCGGTCCTTGGGTCTTGCGGCGCAATAATAGGACAGACCCAGCAGCGCAAATGCCCATGCCCGCGGCGATGTGAAAGCCTGCACCGGGGCAAGGGCCTGTTCAAACAGGCCGCAGGCCCATTGCGCCAGCGGAGTATCCTGCCCCTTGGCCATGCAGGCGCCCAGCGCCCAGAGTGTGCGGCCATGGCTGTCCTCGGATCCGGCGTCCTCCAGCCATTGGCGGTCATAACCCATGAAGTTGCGGAAACGGCCCTTGTCCGGGTTCCATCCGTGCTGGATGAAGGCTGCAAAGCGTGGCTGCATGGTCTTGATGAAATCGGCGTGGCCATGGGCGTCGCCATGCCCACCCATGGCGCAGCACAGCAGCATGGCGCGGGCATTGTCATCGATGCAATAGCCGTGGCTTCGGTCGGGAATGCCGAAAACCGCATGTTGAAACAGGCCCGTGTCGTCACACATCGCGGCAAAATGATCGAGCGGCATCGCGGGCAATGCTGGAACCGGCTTTCGACAAGCCGCGCGAAAGGCTTCGCGATAGTGCAGCGCAGTGTTGCGCCATGTCATCGCCCGACTGGCCACATAGGCGCGGCGGCCCATGGCAAGGCGTGATCCTTCATCGGTTAGAAGATCGGCCACCACCGTGCCAAGCCCCGCCGTATCGCCAAAGGGCACCAGCGCCCCCGACCCATCGGTCAGCAATTCAAGCGCATGCCAATAAGGCGTTGAGACCACCGGCCGCCCCAATCCATGCGAATAGGCCAAAGTGCCAGACGTCATCTGGGTTTCGACCAGATAGGGCGTAACATAGACGTCGCACATCGCAATGTGTTGCAACAATTCGGGCCGGTCGACAAAGCGGTTGAGGAAGACCACATGCCCGTCAAGACGCAGATCATGGACCAGCGCGATCAGGTTTTCGCGATAGGCCTCTCCCGCTTCGCGCAGGAGCGTGGGATGGGTCGCGCCCATCACCACATAGACCGCATCGGGCGCCGCGGCCAGAACCACCGGCATGGCCTTGATCATCGTTTCTATGCCCTTGTTCGGACTGATCAGGCCAAAGGTCAGGATGATGCGGTGACCCGCAAAGCCAAGCTTTTCCTTGGCCTGTTGCGGGATGATCAACGGCATGTCGGGAATGCCGTGGGGGATGACAATGATTTTGCCCGGATCGGCGTCATAGAGGTCGATCAGGATTGAACGCCCTTTTTGCGCCATCACCACCACCCGCGCTGATGCGGCCAGTATGGCCATGGTGACCTTGCGCTGGGCATCGCTGGGCCGGTCCAGTACGGTATGCAGCGTGGTGACCAGCGGGATACGCAAGGCGGCAATCAGGCCAAGGATATAGTCCCCCGCTTCGCCCCCATAGATCCCGAATTCATGTTGGAGCGAAACGACATCAAAGCCCTGCTCATGGATGAAATCCGCCGCGGCCAGATAACCGCCAAAATCATCCTGTGCGATGGACCAGCGAACGTGGGGCGGAAAAGCATATTGTCCGCCCGGATCGCACATGGCGACGATGGCGGTTTGCGCCACATCATCAAGATGCCGCAGGGCCAGTTCAAGGTCGGTGGTAAAGGTCGCAATGCCGCAACGACGCGGCAGCGCATTGCCGATAAAGGCAATCTTTAACGGTCGTGTCTGAGAATCGTCTCAGAGCTTGCCTTTCGGCTTGCGCGTTGCGGCCAATACCGGCGAAATTTCCAACGGCACCAGCGCCGTGACGGACTTGTTTTTGGCGGTCTTGGGTTTGCGGATTTCGCGATTGCTGCGCTTTTGTGATTTGGCCATGTCAGTTGCTGCCTTTATGAGAGAGGGAGTGTCATTTTTTGTCCATCACCGGCACAGGCGTCCGATTGGGGACATAGGGGCGGTGGGGATAAGGGAAAGGCTGAAAATCCAGCCGCAATCGACACAAGGCCCGCAAACTTGCCCCTACATCAGGCCCATTCGGGGCCAAAGTATAGCGCATGATGGCAAGCTGTTCGTCTTTGAAGATCTGATTGAGGCACATGGCGTGTCCTCTTGTATCAAGCGGGGGCGCTTGGCATCCCTCAGCCGCGAGTGGCTCGGAAACAAAGTCTCGCGATAGCTCTGCCTATAGCACCAATTGCAAATTACCTTGCATCAATTCGGGGCGTGCCGTCCCGCCAGCATCGCTTTGCCTTGATGCAGCTGTTGGCGGTAAATTTTAGAAACCAATCAGTTCGGCGTTTCGTTCAAATGACGTATTTAGGCAATGATATCGGCCCGATCGAGCCTATCTCCAATCCCCCCGCCATCGCCAATCCAAGCGCTTCGGTTTCAATATGGCGTTTCGATGGGGCAAGGCCACGAACCAAGGCGCGGCAACATCACCATGTCACCGCGCCCTGTACCGGGTTACAGTTTGTATCGGGTTTTAATTCATCAGCCCTTGATGAAGGCCAGAATATCCTTGTTCAGCACATCGGCATGGGTGGTCAACATACCGTGGGGATAACCGGGATAGATCCGCAACGTGTTGTTGGGGATCAGCTTGGCCTGCAACCGGGCCGAGGCGTCCACCGGCACAATCTGATCGTCGTCGCCATGCTGGATCAACACGGGCACCTTGATCGCTTTCAGGTCTTCGGTCTGGTCGGTTTCGGAAAAGGCCTTGATGCTGTCATACTGGGCCTTGATGCTGCCCATCATGCCCTGACGCCACCAGTTCTGGCGGATCGCTTCGTTCACGCTCTGGCCCGGACGGTTGAAACCGTAAAAGGGCACCGGCACATTCCAGAAGAAATCCGCCCGGTTTTCGACCAACGCTTTGCGGAAACCGTCAAACACCGACATCGGCAATCCGCCCGGATAGGCCTCGGTTTTCAGCATGATCGGGGGCACCGCGCCCACCAGCACCGCCTTGGCCACGCGCCCTTCGGCATAGCGCGCCACATAGCGGGCCACCACGCCGCCGCCGGTGGAATGGCCGATATGGATGGCATTATGCAGATCCAGATGCCGCGCCAGCACCGCCGTATCGCGGGCATAGGTGTCCATGTCATTGCCGTTCATCGTCTGGGTCGAACGGCCATGACCACGCCGGTCAAAGGCAATGACGCGGAAACCCTGCGACAGGAAAAACATCATCTGCGCATCCCAATCATCGGCCGTCAGCGGCCAACCATGGTGGAACACGATGGGCTGTCCGCTGCCCCAATCCTTGTAATAGAGCCGCGCTCCATCGGGCGTGGTGACATAGCCGTCGCCCACCGGGGCGGATTGGACAGCCTTGGCCGGAGCGGCAGCAGAAGCCGGAGCCGCCGCCAGTTCAGCGCCGCCGGCCAGCGTTGCCGCGCCCGCCACGGCGCCTGCGGTGGTCAAAAGATGGCGACGCGAAAAATCCTGAACAGAATTGGTCATG
The DNA here is from genome assembly GCF_057401885.1 of Novosphingobium sp. 550D. NCBI lineage: Bacteria > Pseudomonadati > Pseudomonadota > Alphaproteobacteria > Sphingomonadales > Sphingomonadaceae > Novosphingobium > Novosphingobium sp. 550D. The sequence goes on from NZ_CM171613.1 coordinate 2,760,136, forward strand.
ATACACCTCGGGGGAAAGTGGGGGGATTGGAAAGAGGAAGGGGGTATTCGGCAAGGAATGTCCGGGCGCTTCCCTTAAAAACGAGGGGAGCGGGAGGCGCCCGGAAGAGTATTATGCGGCATCCACCAGCACAATCTCGCTGTCCTCGATGGCGGTGACGCGCAGCACTTCAACATCGCTGATCGCCACACCGTCGCGGGTCTTGACGGTCAGGTCATCGATCCGCACGGCCCCGATGGCAGGCACCAGATAGGCCTTGCGGTCCGCGCCCAGCGGATATTCGGCGGTTTCACCGGCCTTCAGCGTTGCGCCCACAACGCGGGCATTGGTGCGGATGGGCAGCGCGTCGGTATCCTCGGCATAACCGCTCGCCAGTGTCACGAAATGGCCCGAACGATCATCCTTGGGGAAAGGCTTGGCGCCCCATTGCGGCGCGTCGCCCTGATGGGTGGGGATGATCCAGATCTGAAAGATCTTGGTCGTGATATCTTCCAGATTATACTCCGAATGGCGGATGCCGGTGCCTGCGCTCATCACCTGGACGTCGCCGGCCTCGGTGCGGCCCTTGTTGCCCAGATTGTCCTGATGGGTGATTGCGCCTTCGCGGACATAGGTGATGATTTCCATGTCGCGGTGGGGGTGCGGGGGAAAACCGGTGCCCGGCGCGATCGTGTCATCGTTCCACACGCGCAGGTTGCCCCAATGCACGCGGGCCGGATCGTGATATTCGGCAAAGGAAAAGTGGTGATGCGCATCCAGCCAGCCATGGTTGGCCGCGCCAAGCGTTTCAAAGGGGCGATGTTCGATCATGGTTCAATCTCCTGTTGGGCGGCATGGGTTGACCGCCCCTTGATGAGATCGTTTTAGCCCTTGCAGATCATTCCGTTCAGATGGATAAAATGAACCATAACGTTCGATATTCTTGAAAAGAAGGTTTCGCAGTGAGCAATCCCGGTACCCCCACCTTTGATCAGCTCCGTATCTTTTTGACCATTGTCGACACCGGCAGCTTTGCGGGCGCGGCGCGCAAGCTGAACCGTGCCGTCTCGGTCATATCCTATGGCATCGCCAATCTGGAGGCGCAGCTTGGCCTGACCCTGTTTGACCGCGAGGGCACGCGCAAACCCACGCTGACCGTGGCGGGCCGCGCGCTGTTGTCCGAGGCGCGGGGTGTTGCACAGGGGATCGACGCGCTGCGCGCCAAGGTCAAGGGCCTGCTCGACGGGTTGGAGGCCGAGGTCGATGTGGCGGTGGATGTGATGCTGCCCACCGCGCGGCTGGGGCGGATCCTGCGCGCCTTTCGCGCTGAGTTCCCCACCGTGCAATTGCGCCTGCATGTCGAGGCACTGGGCGCGATCACGGCCATGGTGCTGGACGGCAAGGCGGTGATCGGCCTGTCCGGCCCACTGTTCGCCGGGGTGGAGGGGCTGGAAAGCGTCGATGCCGGATCGGTGCAGATGGTGCCGGTGGCCGCGCCCGATCATCCGCTGGCGCAAATGGACCCGATTCCCCCCGGCGCGGGGCGGCAATATATCCAGCTCGTGCTGACCGATCGTTCGCGCTTTACCGAAGGGCAGGATTATTCGGTGCTCTCACCCAGCACATGGCGTCTTGCCGACCTTGGCGCCAAACATGCCCTGCTGCGCGAAGGGATCGGGTGGGGCAACATGCCATTGCCGATGATTGCCGATGATCTGACCACGGGCACGCTGGCCCGGTTGATGATGCCCGACCACGTGGGCGGCACCTATCGCTTTGCCGGGATATGGCGGCGCGACACCCCCCCCGGCCCGGCGGCGGCTTGGTTGATCGAACAATTCGTGGCCACCGCCCATATGCACGCACAGCCCGGCGACGAGATGATGCCCGACATCTGAGGCCATCCGGGGGCGCGATTCGGGGTGGGGCCTCTATTCAAAAATATCGAACAAACCATCCTATCTTATCTCACTTACCCGAAGTTCCTTTCCGACATAGTCTGCCCTCACAGCAACGATGCTGGCCCAACAAAAGGAACCCCCCGATGACCATCACCGCCACCGCCACCCCCGGTAAGAGCCTGATTTCGCCCAAGGATCACACGCTGGTCCTGATCGATTTCCAATCACAAATGGCCTTTGCCACCAAGTCGATCGCCACCGAAGTGCTGCGCAGCAATGCCGCGCTGGTCGCCAATGCCGCCGCTTCGTTTGGCGTCTCCACCATCCTGACCACGGTGGCTGAAAAGAGCTTCTCCGGCCCGATGTTCACCGAAATCACCGACGCTTTTCCGGGCCAGCCCCTGCTCGACCGGACCAGCATGAACACATGGGAAGACGAAGCCGTGATCGCCGAAGTGAACCGCATCGGCAAGGAGCGCATCATCTTTGCCGGCCTGTGGACCAGCGTCTGCATCGTCGGCCCGGTGGCCTCGGCCATTGATCAGGGCTTTGACGTTTACTTCATCGCCGACGCTTGCGGCGACATTTCGGCCGAGGCCCACGAACGCGCCGTCCAGCGCATGATCCAGCTGGGCGCCAAGCCGATGACCTCGCTGCAATACATGCTTGAGCTTCAGCGCGACTGGGCGCGGGCCGAAACCTATGACAGCACCACCGGCATCGCTCGCCAGTGGGGCGGCGCTTATGGCCTGGGCATCACCTATGCCAAGACCATGTTCGGCGGTTCGGAAGGCGGCCATTGATCGCCCGTCCCTGACCATTGCCCCTGGGCCGGTTTGTCCCCCCGCAAACCGGCCCCCTCCCCCAATCCCCCGTATCAAGGGAGACACGCGATGAAACTCTATTTCCTCTCACTCGGCGCCGGATTGCTGGTCGGTGTGATCTACAGCCTGCTGGGCGTGCGTTCGCCCGCGCCGCCGATCATCGCGCTGGTGGGCCTGCTGGGCATTCTGGCCGGTGAACAGATCGTTCCGATTGCCCGCCGCGCCATTCAGGGACAGGATATCGCCTGTTATATCCGCGGCAATTGCGCCGATCATGTTCTGGGCCAATTGCCCGGAAGCCCTGACAAAAACTGATCCCTTCCCCAAACCGGAGCCTTCCCCCCATGGCCGACCTGATCATCACCAATGCCAAGGTTTCCACCCTTGACCGCGAAAACCCCGAGGCCGAAGCCATCGCCATCCGCGACGGCAAATTCCTGGCCGTGGGCAGCGAAAAGGAGGTACGCGCCGCCGCCCTACCCGAAGCCGACGTCATCGACGCAGGCCGCCGCCGGGTGATCCCCGGCTTGATCGACAGCCATATGCACATCATCCGGGGCGGGCTGAATTTCAACATGGAACTGCGCTGGGACGGCGTGCCCTCGCTTTCTGAAGCGATGGCGATGCTGAAAGCGCAGGTTGACCGCACCCCCGCCCCGCAATGGGTGCGCGTGGTAGGCGGCTTTACCGAGCATCAGTTTGCCGAAAAGCGCCTGCCCACGCTGGCCGAACTCAACGCCGTGGCGCCCGATACGCCGGTCTTCATCCTGCACCTGTATGACCGCGCGCTGCTCAATGCCGCCGCGCTGCGGGTGGTGGGCTATACCAAGGACACGCCCAACCCTCCGGGCGGCGAGATTGTCCGCGATTCCATGGGCAACCCCACCGGCTTGCTGCTGGCCCAGCCCAATGCGACGATCCTCTATTCCACGCTGGCCAAGGGACCAAAGCTGCCGCAGGAGTATCAGCTTAATTCGACCCGCCATTTCATGCGCGATGTCAATGCCTTGGGCGTGACGGGCGTGATCGATGCCGGTGGCGGCGCGCAAAACTATCCCGACGATTACGAGATCATCGAAAAGCTGCATCAGGACGATCAGCTCACCGTGCGCATCAGCTACAACCTCTTTACCCAAAAGCCGAAAGAGGAACTGGCCGACTTTTCCGGCTGGGTGAAGCAAGTGACGCCCGGACAAGGCGATGACACCTATCGCCACAATGGCGCGGGCGAGATGCTGGTCTATTCCGCCGCCGATTTCGAGGATTTCCGCGCCCCCCGCCCCGACATGCCCCCCAGCATGGAAGGCGACCTTGAACCCGTCATCCGCCTCTTGGCCGAACACCGCTGGCCCTGGCGCCTGCATGCCACTTATGACCAGACGATCAGCCGCGCGCTGGACGTTTATGAAAAGGTGAACCGCGACATTCCCCTCACGGGCATCAACTGGTTTTTCGACCATGCCGAAACCATCAGCGACCGCAACATCGACCGCATCGCGGCGCTGGGCGGCGGCATCGCGGTCCAGCACCGCATGGCGTTTCAGGGCGAATATTTCGTCGAACGCTATGGCGCCAAGGCCGCCGAGCGCACGCCGCCCATCAACAAGATGATCGCCGCCGGCATCCCGGTGGGCGCGGGCACCGACGCGACACGCGTGGCCAGCTATAACCCCTGGGTCTCGCTGTCATGGCTGGTGACGGGGCGCACTTTGGGCGGCATGCGGCTCTATCCTTCGGCCAACCGGGTCACTCGCGAAAAGGCGCTGGCCATGTGGACGCATGAAAACACATGGTTTTCCAATGAAGTGGGCAAGAAGGGCCAGATCAAGGCGGGCCAATTGGCCGATCTTGCCATCCTGTCCGACGATTATTTCACCGTGCCCGAACATGAAATCGTCCATATCCGCTCTGTCCTGACCTTGCTGGGCGGCAAGGTGGTGCATGGCGAGGGCAAGTACGAACCGCTGGCCCCGGCCCTGCCCCGCCCGATGCCCGACTGGTCGCCGGTGGCCACCTTTGGCGGATACCACAAGACCCGCGAGGCGCGCGCGAAACTGGCCTCGGCCTGCGCCTGCCATTCCTCCTGCGCGGTCCATGGCCATGACCATGCCGCCGCCCTTGGTGCCAGCGTTCCGGCCGGTGATCCCCAAAGCTTCTGGGGCGCGCTGGGCTGCGGCTGCTGGGCCGTCTGATCCCCTTTTTCACTGGAGTCCCCCGCCATGAAATCTCTCGCTTTTACCATCGCTCTCGTTCTGGCCGCGCCTGTCGCCGCCAAGCCTGTCGCCACCCCCGATGTAGGCGTCGCCCCGCAATATGACACCACCCATGTCTATGTGCCCGAAGGCGATTTCGACCGCTTCGTCGCCAGCTTTTCCGCGACTTTTGGCGGCACCACCAGCAAGCAGGGCACGTTTCAGGTGACCCCCACGCCGTCGCTCACCAAATCGCAGCTGGTGCTGACCCCTGCGGGCACGGTCTCGGTGTTCGGTTTCAAGACGCCCATCCCCTATCCCTTTGGTGATGAACGCACCGGCTATCTGGTGACGGATATGGACAAGGCCGTGCTGGCCGCGCGCAAACATGGCGCGATCCGCCGCCTGAATGATTTTCCCGATCCCATTGGCCGCGATGTGGTCATTCAATGGCCGGGCGGAGTCAACATGCAGCTTTACTGGCACACCGCCACGCCGCATTACGCGCCACTGGCCACGGTGCCGGAAAACCGCATCTATCTGACGGCTGACGCGGCCGATGCTTTCCTCAAAAGCTGGGGCGGCTATGCCCATGCCAAAATCACCGCCGACAACCGCAAAGCCTCCGGCGCCGAGGTGGGCCAGAGCGGCAAGACCATCCGCCGCATTGCGCTGACCAGCAATTACGGCAAGATGGTGGTGTTTGTCTCTGATGGCCAATTGCCCTGGCCCTATGGCCGCGACATGACAGGCTATCAGGTGCCGGATCTGGCCGCCACGCTGGACAAGGCCAAGGCCAATGGGACCGAGGTTCTGGTCGCGCCCTATTCGGTTGGCCCCCGTCAAACCGCGATTGTCCGCTTCCCCGGCGGCTATATCGCCGAAGTGCATCAGGGCGCCTGAGCCATGGACACGCGCCACGACTTCACCCACCGCGACCCGGCCATGATCGACGCCATTCTGGAATGGCCCGGCACATGGACCATCGCCCGCCTTGCGCTGGTTGGGCCTTATCTGCTGGGCGGGGTGGTCAAATTGACCGACCTTTCCGCCGCCGCCGCCGAACAGGCCCATTTCGGGCTGAACCCGCCGATGGTCTGGGCCGCGCTCACGATTGCGGTCGAACTGATCGGGCCTTTGCTGGTGCTGTCGGGCCGTCTGGTCTGGCTGGGGGCAGGCATGCTGGGGGTGTTCACCCTGCTGGCGGCCTGCGTGGCCAATGCCTTTTGGGCGATGCCCGCCGGACAGGACCGCTTTATGGCCACCAACGCCTTTTTCGAACATATCGGCCTGATCGGCGGCTTTGTGCTGGTCGCGCTGGTTTCGGAACGGGCGCAACGCCGTGACCGAGCGCGCCCAGACGGATCAGGCCATGCGTAAACTTGCCATACTCGCCCTGTCGGGTGCCTTGTGGGGCGCCTGCCCCGCGGCGGCCCAACAGGCGCGGGAGGCATGGCAGGCCCCCACCCTTTCCATCACCCGCATTGACGAGGACTGGTCCGATCTGGCCGATGCGGAAAAGCGCGCCCATCATTGGACTGGCCCGTTCAAATATATCCCGATCACCGATGATGTCTGGCTGTCCACCGGCACCGAATTTCGCCTGCGCAGCGAGAGCCTGAGCGGCAATCAATGGGGCGGCCCCGCGGCCAAGGGTTCTCCCGACCAAACCTATCTTTGGGCGCGCGCCCTGCCCTATGCCGATTTACATATCGGCCGGGTCCGCGCCTTTGTGCAACCCATGGCCAGTTTTGCCACCGGGGTTGAACCGGCCGCCGGCGCCATCGATCAAAGCCGCCTCGACCTGCTCCAGGTCTTTGCCGAGGCCGACCTTGGCCCCGTCACCCTGCGCGCCGGGCGGCAGATGGTCTCGCTGGGCACGGAACGGCTGGTTGGTACGCGCTATGGCCCCAACACGCCGCTGGCCTTTGACGGGGCGCGTGCGGTGGTGCGGGTGGGCGCGGCCTCGGTCAATTTGCTGGCGTTGAACCCGGTTCAACCCGGCGCGCGCGATTTTGATGACCATACTTCGCCCGCGCGGGGCTTGTGGGGCGCCTATGCGGTGCTGCCGGGTTGGGATGTCTATTATCTGGCCTATCGCAACCGCAACGCCCGGTTTGGCGGGAAAACGGGCCGCGAATTGCGCCACTCCATCGGGCTGCGCAGCCATGGCGTGCGGGGCCGGTTCCACTGGAATGTCGAGGGTGTGGCGCAATTCGGCCATTTCGACGCCCAATCCATCGGTGCATGGACGCTGGGCACCGAGGTCGGCCTGACCCTGCCCCATGCGATGGATGCCACCATGCGCGTCAACATCATCAGCGGCGACGGCAAGGCGGGCGACGCCCATCTGGGCACGTTCAACGCGCTGTTTCCCAAGGGAAAATATTTCGGCGAACTCTCGCCTGTCGGCCCAGCCAACATTATCAACCTTACCCCCCGTTTCAGCGCGCAGATCACCCCCAAGGTTTCGGCCAGTGTGGCCGCCATGGCGTTCTGGCGCTACTCGCGGGCCGATGGCGTCTATGACATTCCGGGCAATCTGATCCGCGATGCGGGCGCGGGCCGATCACGCTTTATCGGCGGCGGGGCCGAAGCGGCGGTATCGTGGCAGGCAACCCCCGAACTGGCCCTGTCCACATCGCTTTCCGCATTTGTGCCGGGGGCGTTCCTGCGCGAAACGGGATCAACCCACACCTTCACCATGCTGGGCCTTGAGGCCAATTTCCGCTTTTAAGGAGCTTCGACCATGACGAAATCCTCACCGCTTCCCGGCCTGCTCCTCTTGCTCTCGGCCACAACGGGTCTTGTCGATGCCGTATCGGTGTTGGGGTTGGGCAAGGTGTTCACCGCCAATATGACCGGCAATGTCGTTTTCCTTGGCTTTGCGGCGGCGGGTACGCCCGGTTTTGCCGTCAAACCCTATCTGGTCGCGCTACTGGCGTTTCTGGTGGGGGCGCTGGTGGCGGGGCGGGTTGGGCTGCGTCTGGGGCAAAAGCCGTTGCGGCACTGGTTGCTGGTCGCCGCCGGGGTTGAAGGCACCTTGCTGGGCGCCGCCGCGCTTTGCGCTCTGCCGATGGCTGCGTGGGTCGATGCGATCATCGCGCTGACGGCGCTGGCCATGGGGTTTCGCAATGCCACGATCCGCATGCTCAAAGTGCCCGATCTGACCACCACGGTTCTGACGCTGACCTTGACGGGGATTGCTGCCGATTCGCCGCTGGCGGGCGGGACGGGGCCAAACCTTTCGCGCCGCCTTGCCGCCGTGGCCAGCATTTTTGCCGGGGCCGCGCTGGGCGCCTTCATGGTCACGCATTGGGGCCTTGCCCTGCCATTGGCGCTGGCGGCCGGGTTGGTGATGCTGGGCACGGCGGCCTGTGTCACCCATCCCGCCGCCGCGCAAGTTCACAACCATTGATAAGGAGCAACACCGATGTCCGCTGATCCCGATATGGTGCGCAACAATCCCGCACAAAACCGCTTCGAACTGCCGGTTGAGGGCGATGCCCTCGCGGTCTGTGTCTATCGCCGCGATGAAGCGGGGCACTATGTCCTGCTGCATACCGATGTGCCCGAAGCCTATGCCGGGCGGGGGTTGGCGGCCACGCTGGCCAAGGGGTTGTTCGCGATGGCCCGGGCCCAAGGTTTGCGACTGGTGCTGATCTGCCCTTACATGACGGCATGGTTTGTGCGCCACCCGGACTATGCCGATGTGGTGGTGGGATCGGGCGCAAACTGATTGGCTCTTCGCGTGCGGTGTCGCTACAAAGGCGCATGGACATGTTCGCGGCAATAAAAGCTTTTGTGGCTGTGGTTGACGAAGGCGGGTTTGCCCCGGCGGCCCGTCGCCTTGGTCAGGCGGCCTCTTCCTTCACACGGCATGTCGATGCGCTGGAGGCCGAACTTGGTGCAAGCCTGCTCAATCGGTCAACCCGTCGCGTCTCGCTCACCACCGCCGGCGAAGTCTATTACGCCCAGGCGGTGGCCATTCTGGCCGGGCTGGAGGAAGCCAATCGCAGCCTGCGCGAACGCGACGGCCCGCCGCGCGGATTGTTGCGGGTCAGCTTGCCGACCTCTTTTGCCCGAATGCATGTTTCACCATTCCTGCCACGCTTTATGGCCGAATTCCCCGGCGTTGAACTGGATTTGCTGATCAGCGACGAGGTGGTCAATCTGGTCGAGCGGCGGGTGGATGTGGCGGTGCGTTTGGGCGCACTTGAATCCTCCAGCCTGATTGCGCGCAAATTGGCGCCGCATCGGCGGATCGTCTGTGCCAGCCCGGCCTATCTGGAACAGCGGGGCACACCGGGCACGCCGGGGGAACTGGCCGATCACGCCTGCCTTACCTTCGCCTTTGCCGATGGCGAACGGCGCTGGCGCTGGCGCTTTACAATGGGCGAACGCACAGAGCAGATCCGTGTCAAAGGCCCGTTGCGCGCCAATCAGGCCGAGGCGCTCAAGGAAGCCGCATTGGCGGGCTTTGGCGTGGTGATGTTGCCGACATGGCTGGTGGGCGAAGACATCGCGCAGGGCAGTCTGCGACCCATATTGCCGCAATGGCATGCCGATATTGGGCGTCTGGGTGCGCCACCTTCGGGGGAAAGCGGCATTCACGCCCTGTACCTGCCCGATCGGCGCGGGTCGCCCAAAGTGGCCGCTTTCGTCAATTTCCTGAGCCAGAGATTCGGCAGTCCGCCCTATTGGGATCGCGCTCTTTAATCTTTGCAAAAATTGCAAAGATGATCGCGATATTCGATGGATTATCAAGCACGACGAATGGGAGCAAACCGCAGGGATCAACCCTTTTCAGCGGAGTAGTCTGCCATGACTGATCTTTTGTTTACGCCTGTCCGTCTGGGCGCGCTCGATCTGCCCAATCGGATCGTGATGGCGCCTCTTACGCGCTCGCGCGCGGCTGCTGGCAATGTGCCGTCCGATTTGGCGATTGAATATTACCGCCAGCGCGCTTCGGCCGGTCTGATCATCACCGAAGGCACGCAAATCTCAGCCCAGGGCCAAGGCTATGCCTGGACCCCCGGCATTCACACACAGGCGCAGATGGAAGGCTGGGCTAGGGTTGCGCAGGCTGTGCATCACGAAGGCGGGCGTATCGTGATGCAATTGTGGCACGTGGGCCGCGTGTCGCACCCCGTGTTCCAACCCGGCGGAGCGCGGCCCGTAGCCCCGACCACCATGCCCGTGCCGGCCAAAGCCTTCATTCCCGGTGAGGATGGTCGCGGTGCCTTTACCGATGTGCCCGAACCACAGGCGTTGACCATCGCGGGGATTCAACTGATTATTGCCGATTATGCACAGGCCGCCCGCAATGCCATTGCCGCCGGGCTGGACGGCGTGGAGATTCACGGCGCCAATGGCTATTTGCTTGATCAATTCCTCAACAGCGCCAGCAACTGGCGGACCGACCGTTATGGCGGATCGCCAGAAAATCGGGCGCGTCTGATGCTGGAGGTTGTGGATGCGGTTTGCGCCGCTGTGGGCTCTGCGCGGGTCGGCCTGCGTCTGGCCCCGATGGGCAGGGCTTTTGGCATGAATGAAGCCGAGCCGGAGGCGCTGTTCGCCTATCTGATCGACGAATTGGCCAAGCGGAACCTGGCTTATCTCCATTTGGTGGAACCCAGTGTGGTGGGCCGCGAAATTACGGCCATCGATCCGCGCGCGGATGCGTTGATGGGCGCCATTCGCCGGACCTTCACCGGGCCGATCCTTCTGGCCGGTGGCTATACACGCCAGAGTGCGCAAGCGGCTTTGGCCAATGGTCGCGGGGATGCCATCGCCTTTGGCCGCCCCTTTATCGCCAACCCTGATCTGCCCGCGCGGTTGCGCATTGATGCACCGCTCAATACGCCTGACCCCGCGACCTTCTATGGCGGCGATGCACGTGGCTACACTGACTATCCCGCACTGGCCACATCAGAGGCATTATCATGAACGCGCCCACCAAACAGATTTCCACCGCCATGGTCTATGCCATGGCGGTGGCCACCGGCCTTGCCGTTGCCAACATCTATTATAACCAACCCATGCTGGGCCTGATTCAACGCGATTTGCCCGGCGGGCTGACTGCATTTGTGCCGACGGTGACACAATTAGGCTATGCACTGGGCCTGTTCCTGCTGGTCCCGCTGGGTGATCTTGTGGAACGAAGGAGTCTGATTCTGGTGCAATTTCTGGGGCTGGCGATCGTGTTGATCGCCGCCGCCGTCGCGCCAAGCGGGGCAGTGTTGGTGCTCGCCTCCCTGCTGGTCGGCGCGCTGGCCACCGTTGCCCAGCAGATCGTGCCGCTGGCCGCGCATATTGCGCCGGACGCCAAACGGGGCGCGGTCATCGGGAAAGTGATGGCCGGTTTGCTGGGCGGCATCCTGCTCAGCCGCACTTTGGCCGGCACAGTGGCGCAGCAGGCGGGGTGGCGCAGCATGTATTGGCTGGGTGTGCCGCTGGCCGTGGCAGCAGGCGTGCTGATGCGGGCGGTGCTGCCGGTGTCGCGGCCCGACAAGGGGCCGTCCTATCCCGCCCTGCTCGGTTCATTGTGGGACCTTTGGCGTGATTTGCCGGTCTTGCGCCGGGCAACCTTCACGCAAGGCCTCCTCTTTGCCGCATTCAGCGCCTTTTGGAGTATCCTTGCCCTGTATTTGCAACAGTTGGGGCAAGGTCCACAAGTGGCCGGTCTGTTCGGCGTGGTGGGAGCCGCAGGGATTTTTGCTGCTCCCTTGGCCGGGCATCTTGCCGACCGGCGCGGCCCGCGCGCGGCGATTGCCGCGGGCACCTTGCTGACCATGGCGGGCTGGGCAATCTCGGGCCTTGCGCATGGCATGATCGGGCTGGCGCTGGGCTGCATCCTGCTCGATCTGGCGGTGCAAGGCGCGCTGATCTCGCACCAGCATATCGTCTATGCTCTGCGTCCGGATGCGCGCGCCCGGCTCAACACGCTGTTCATGAGCGGCATGTTTCTGGGCGGAGCGGCCGGTTCCGCTCTGGCGATGGCGGTCTGGCAGATGGCAGGTTGGCACGGCGTGGGGCTGCTGGGCGTTATACTGGGCGGTCTGGCTCTGGCGCTTCAGGTGGTTGGCCCGCGCAGAGTGAGCCTTGCCTGAAGACAAGGGTTGGGGGCGGTTTTGCTCCCAACGGCTTTCATGGCGCTGGCCCTGCTTGGCGGAATAGGCATGCCATCACATCCTATAATCCGCCCCGGCCAGCGCCTGAGCATCGGCTCCGGCCGGAAAATGAAGCCGGTCTGTGCGATCGTGCACCGCATCCCACACCGCCTGGGCAACATCGCTCTCACGCGTGGTCAGTGTGGGCGCGGCAAAGGCCTCCAGTATAGGCCGGGCAAAATCGGCGTACTCACCGGGCAGCAGATCGCTCACCGGCACGATGGCATTGGCCCCGAACCGCGTGGTCGGCGCATAGCCCGGCTCGACCAGCTTTACCGCAATGCCGAAATGGCCCAGTTCATGCGCCAGTGAGCCGGTGAAACCCTCGACGGCCTGTTTGCTGGCAGTATAGGCAGCAGCCAGAGGAAAGGCGCCCAGCGTGACGCTGGAGGTGACATTGACGATGCGGCCTGCGCGGCGTTCGCGCATCTGGGGGATAAAGGCCTGGCACATGGCCATCGCGCCAATGGTGTTCGTCTCGATCAATTGCCGGATCAGGCTCATCGGCATCGCTTCAAAAGCGCCCACGCCGCCCACACCGGCGTTGTTGACCAGCACGTCGATCGGTCCGGCGGCTTCGACCAGCGCGGCGATACTGTCTTGCAAAGTGACATCAAGGGGTAGGATACGCAGCCGGTCGGATGCGCCGGCAAAAACCGTTTTGTCAGGGCGGCGCATGGTCGCCACCACATTCCAGCCCTGAGCAAGGAAGTGTTCCGCTGTTGCCAGCCCATAGCCGGAGGATGTGCCGGTGATGAGGATTGTCTTGGTCATGGTCTGTCTCCTTGGTGTCGATACAGGAGGGATAGACGCAGCCATCGGGACAATATATAATCATAAATCCAAATTTGATTATGGATCGTCCAATCATGGATCCCCTCAGCGAAATCATCACCCTGTTGCGCCCCCATGCGGCCCTGTCGAAACCCATCACGGCGCGGGGGCGATGGGCTGTGCGCTATCAGGCGCATGATGCGCCGGGCTTTACACTCATCCTTGCCGGACAGGCATGGGTGACGTTCGACCGATCGGCTCCGCTGCGGCTTGCACAGGGCGATTTCCTGCTGATGCCCACGACGCCGGCCTTTTCTCTGGGCAACGAGCCGGGGCAAGACGGTCCTTTGCAGGAGCCTAGCACCGAGCCGGTCAGGCATGGCGAGCAGGACGGTGAGCCCCATTTTGTCGCTTTGGGCGGCAGCTTTTCCTTTGATCGGGTTAATGCCCCTCTCCTGCTCGGATTGCTGCCCGGCCTGATCCATATTCCCGCCCCGCAGGGCATGGCCGACCGCATGGGTCGGACCATCCGCCTGCTGGCCGAAGAATGCACATCCAGCCATCCGGGCAAGGATCTGATTATTCAGCGTATGCTCGAAGTGTTGCTGGTCGAAGCCTTGCGTTGGCAGGGTTTGGGGCAAGACACGGCCTCTGCCGGTCTGCTGGCCGGCCTGCGCGATCCGGCATTGGGCCGGGCGCTGCACGCGATGCATGCCGATATCCGCGCCCATTGGACTGTTGCGGGGTTGGCAAGGATCGCGGGCATGTCGCGGTCGGCCTTTTCGGCGCGGTTTGGCTCAGTCGTTGGCCACGCGCCCATGGAATATCTCACCGGTTGGCGCATGGCGGTGGCCAAGGCTGCGCTTGCCCGTGGCGGCAAATCGCTGGACCGGATCGCCGATGATATCGGTTATGAATCAGCCAGCGCTTTCAGCACCGCCTTTCGCAAACGCCTCGGCTCTCCACCGGGCAGTTTTGCCCGCAGGATGGTGGAGGCTTAATTCCGCGTTCCGGGGGGATGTCCGGCGACCTGATCCGACTTGCCAGCGCCCCATCATTTGGAAAAGTTGGGGCTAATTCCGGCGAGGGTCTAGACCGTGGAGCGCCTATCAAGGTAGCGGCCCAAACCATGAGCATCATTGCAACCATCATGAATTCGTCGACCGGATTGGCCATACAGAAAATGAAGTTTGAGCGTATGCCCAAGCCTTGGGTGACGCTTCATCTTGAAACAGGTGAACAGGTTACGGCCGACCGTGTCCATGTCGGCAAACCCGCACCGGGCAAATTCATCACGCCGGTGGAAGTCTGGGTAACGCCCAAAGGATAACCGCCAGCCGCCGGGGGGGCATCCATGAAAATCGGCAAAGAATGGCCCCCTCACCCCGGATTTTGGACGATCAGGCGATAACCAATTCCCGGCTCGTTTCGGATAATGCTCTGTTCAACGGGTACGTCTTCCAGCTTGCGACGCAAACCTCTTGCGGCGACGCGAAGGTACTCGACCGATTGTTCCTGTCCGGCGCCCCATACGTCCCGCAAAATGTTAGCGTGCGAAATGACCCGCCCAGGATGGCGGGCCAAAATGGCCAAAAAGCCATATTCCTTGGGGCTGAGATGCACCTCAACACCGTCTCGATACACCATGCGGGCGGACAGATCGATCACCAAGTCGCCCAGACGCAGCACCGGTTCCGCCGTCTGGGTGTACAGGCGGTTGCGTAAAGCCACACGAATGCGGGCCAGAATTTCCTCGGTGTCGAATGGCTTGGTAATATAGTCGTCTGCGCCAAGATCGAGAGCCGCCACTTTTTCCGCCGTTGCATCGCGCGCCGAAATGATCAGCAGCGCAGCCTTCGCCGCCTTGATCGCGGTGATAAGCTCCAGCCCGTCTCGGTCAGGCAGGCCAAGATCGAGCAAAACAAGTTCCGGCTTGTCAATGGGCAGGGCCGCGAGCGCCTCTCGCGCATTGGCGGCCTCAATCATCCGAAAATCGGCGCGTGCAAGGCTTGCCCTCAGCAACCGCCGGATAGACATTTCGTCGTCCACCACCAGAATTTTCGGTGCGTTCACACGCTGTCCTTCCACAATAATGCCTCATCCATATGCAGGGTAAAGCGGGCGCCTTTCCTGTCATGGCGGTTGGCGGCGGCGGCTCGCACCCCCATGGCTTGGGCAAATCCCTTGACGATGGCCAAACCAAGGCCCGTTCCGCCGTTCCGATCGGACCCTGCCACGCGGGTAAAGGTTTCAAAGACCAGTTCCTCACTGCCGGGAGGCAATCCTTCGCCTTCGTCCATGACGCAAAGGTTGATCCCGCCGGCCACCCTTTCGGCCATGACGGTAATCGGGCTTGGCGCGGGACTGTATTGAACCGCGTTCTGGATCAGGTTGATTAGGCAATGATGCAACAATTGCGCATCCAACCGCACCAAAGGCAGGTCGGGCGCAATCTGCATCTGCACTTCGCGCGCGCCCAACATACGGCGCAGGTCATGCACCGCGCTGCTGACCGCCTCGGCCAGATCGACAGGTTCGAGGTGCAATTTCACCGCGCCCGTCTCAATCCGCACCATATCCAGCAAATTGGCGACAAAGCGCTGCAACCGTCCGGCTTCGGTGCGGGCCAGCGCCAACACCTCGGCCTGTTCCACCGAACCGGGCGAAAGATCATCAACAAGCCCGATGACGGCGGTCAACGGCGTGCGCAAATCGTGGCTGACCGAGGACAACAGAGCAGCCCGCAAGGCGTCACGCTCTTCCAACCGCTGCAACTGCCCGCGCTCGACTTCCAACCGGGCGCGGTCCAGCGCCAGCCCGGCCTGATCGAGAAAGCTGGAGATCAGCGGCAGCATATCGGCACGCACCGCCTGTTCCATATTCGCATGGGCCACGCCAAACACGGCCAAGGCCCTGCCCCCTGCCTCAACGGGCAAAAAGCGCCATTCGGCGGCGCTGAGCGTATCCGAGCCGCGTCCTGCGGGGCGAAGGTTATCAAAGGCCCATTGCGCCACCACCAGATCAAAAGGTTGCAACGCAACGTCCGGGGCCGAGGCCGCTACGACTTGAAACCCACCCTCACCCGGCATGAGCAGAACGGTATAGGCTTCGAGAAGCCCCGCGCTTTCCTCGCACAGCACTTTTGCGATGGCGCCAATGTCGCCAAGCCCCGTCAACCGGCGCGCAAATCCGGCAAGCGTATGGCTTCTGGCCGCGCTGGCCCGCGAAAACAGGGCTGTGTCGCGCAAACGTCCCGCCATGTGGCTGGCCCCAATCGCCACGGCCAGCAACACGACCACGGTGATGATGTTCTGCGGGTCTTCGATCGTGAATGTGTAGAGCGGCGGGATAAAGAAGAAATTATACGCCAGCGACGATATCAGCCCCGACGCAATGCCGGTCCACAGCCCAAAGCGCGCCGCCGCCAGCATCACAGGCAGGAGATAGAGCAGCGCAATATTGGTGATATTGCCCAACCCCGCAATCAGCGTGCCAAGCAATGTCACAATGGCGATGAGCAGGCTGGAAACCGCCAGACCGGCCGGTGTCGGCCAGACGCCGGATCGGCCCTGTTCGCCAAAGCTCCGGGCAGGACGGGATGGCCGCGTGGCGATGACATGCAACGCCATGTGCACGTCCGATGCCAGCAGGCGGCGATGAAGCGCCTGTGATCGCCAAAGCCGGTTCCACAGGTTCTGTTTGCCGGTTGCGCCCAGCACAAGAACGGTCGCCCGCAATTCGCCCGCAATTTGCAACAGCCCGTCAACCACATCGCCGGCCGACAGGGTGATCACTTGCGCGCCAAGCTGGGTCGCCAGATGCAGGCAAGCCTCCAGCGTCTGGCTCTGGGCCATTCTGTGGGGGGTTTCGATATGAACGGCGGTCCATGGCGCGCAAAGCGAGTCCGCCAGCCGTTTGCCAGCCCGAACCACCTCGGCCCCGGTATCATTGTCGCCCACCGCGACCAGAACCCTGTCGCCAACGCCATAGGTGCCGCGCACCGCATGGGCGCGCAAATAGTCCAGCATTTGCGCATCGACCGCCTGTGCCGCGCGGCGCAGGGCCAGTTCACGCAGCGCGGTCAGGTTTGATTTGGAGAAAAAATGGCTGAGCGCGCGGCTTGCCTCTTGCGGAACATAGACTTTGCCCGCTTTGAGCCGCTCGATCAGTTCATCGGGCGGAATGTCCACGACCTCGATCTGGGCGCTGTCCAGCACCCGGTCGGGCAGGGTTTCGCGCACCCGAATATTGGTGAATGAGGCGACCAGATCGTTGAGGCTCTCCAGATGCTGGACATTGAGCGTGGAAAAGACGTCGATACCCGCATCCAGCACTTCCTCGACATCCTGCCAGCGTTTGTCATGGCGGCAATCCGGGGCGTTGGTGTGGGCAAGTTCGTCGATAAGGACCAGCGATGGGCGGCGGGCGATGATGCCGTCAAGATCCATCTCGCTCAGCATTTGGCCGCGATACGGGATCTGTCGACGGGGGATGATCTCGAAACCGGCCATGCGCGCCTCGGTTTCCGCGCGGCCATGGGTTTCGATGACGCCAATGACCACATCCTCGCCCATATCGCGGCGCTGGGCGGCCTCGCTCAACATCTCGCAGGTTTTGCCTACGCCCGGCGCCGCCCCAAGGAAAACCTTGAGGCGGCCCTTGCGCGGCCCGTCCTGCTCGCGCTCTGGCGAACTATTCTGTGCCAGACTGCGCAGCAGGGCATCGGGATCAGGACTTGCGTCGCTCACTGTATCTTCATGCTCCCTTGGGGGATGCCTCGTCCAGCGCCAGATTGAGACGCAGCACATTGACCCGCGCCGCGCCCAACACACCGGCCAAAGGCGTTTCGATGGAGGATTTTACCAAAGCCTCCACCTGTGCCGGGCGCATATGACGCGCCGCGGCCACACGGGGCACCTGCCAAAAAGCCGCCTCGGGGCTGATATGAGGGTCAAGCCCCGAGGCAGAGGTTGTCACCATTTCAGGCGGGACGTCTTGATGGCTTTGGGCGCGCAGGACGGCATGGTCCTTGGCAATGCGTTCGGCCAGAACCGCGGAGGCTGCGCCAAGATTGGACCCGGCCGACGCGCTGGCATCATAACCATTGGCGCCAGCCGCCGAGGGGCGCGGGTGGAAATAGGCGGGCGAGGAAAATCCCTGTGCCAGCAATTGCGAACCAATGACCTGACCATTCCGGGTGATCAGGCTGCCATTGGCCTGATGGGGGAACAGCGCCTGTCCGGTCATTGTGATCAGCGCGGGATAGGCCCCGCCCAGCAGCAGCGCAAAGCCGATCGTCATCACGCAGGCGGGGCGCAGGGCAGCGGTAAAAGTGGAAAGCATGGATCTTCTCCCTCAGGCCAGATTGAGCGCGGCCACGCCAAGGTCGATCAGCTTGATCCCGACAAACGGGGCAACCAGACCGCCCAGCCCATAGATCGCCAGATTGCGCGAAAGCAGCGCGCCAGCCGCCATCGGGCGATAGGTCACACCTTTGAGCGCCAGCGGAACCAAGGCCGGAATGATCAGCGCATTAAAGATGATCGCGGACAGGATCGCGCTTTGCGGGCTGGCCAGACCCATCACGTTAAGCGCGCCAAGGCCCGGATAAAGAACGACAAACATCGCCGGAATGATCGCGAAATATTTGGCTACATCATTGGCCACACTGAACGTCGTCAGCGCGCCGCGCGTCATCAGCAATTGCTTGCCCAGGCCCACAATCTCGATCAGCTTGGTCGGATCGCTGTCCAGATCGACCATATTGCCCGCCTCGCGCGCGGCCTGTGTGCCGGTGTTCATCGCTACGCCCACATCGGCCTGCGCCAGTGCCGGGGCGTCATTGGTGCCATCGCCGCACATCGCCACCAGACGCCCACCTTGCTGTTCACGCCGGATCAGCGCCAGCTTGTCTTCGGGCGTGGCCTCGGCAAGGAAGTCGTCCACGCCAGCCTCGGCGGCAATGGCAGCGGCGGTCAGAGGATTGTCGCCGGTGATCATCACCGTGCGGATGCCCATGGCCCGCAATTGGGTGAAGCGTTCGCGGATGCCCGCCTTGATGACGTCTTTCAGCGCGATTACGCCCAGCAGCCGGCCATTTTCGGCGACGCCCAAAGGGGTCTGTCCGGCGCGGGCAATTTCGTCCGCGATCCGGCGCATCTCTGTGGCGGCGGGCGTATAGGCGGTGTCGGGATAGGCGCGCAGCAGCGAATCCACAGCGCCCTTCTGCACGATCCGTTCCTCTATCCGAATGCCCGACAAGCGGGTCTGGGCGGTAAAGGGAATGACCTCGGCCCCGGTGGGCAGGCTGGCCTGCGCGTGATAGCCCTCACGCGCCAAAACGACGATGGAACGGCCTTCGGGCGTTTCGTCGGCAAGACTGGCCAAAAGAGCCGCTTCGGCCAGACGTGTGATGGGCGTGCCCAGCAGCGGACGAAATTCCGATGCCGCGCGGTCGCCCACGGTGATCGTGCCGGTTTTGTCCAGCAGCAGGACATCAATATCACCCGCGGCCTCGACAGCGCGCCCGGATTTGGCCAGCACATTGAAGCGCACGAGGCGATCCATGCCCGCAATGCCAATGGCCGAAAGCAGCGCGGCAATGGTGGTGGGGATAAGCGTGATAAGCAAAGCGGCCAGCACCGCCACCGGGACGCTGCCCCCCGCATAATGGGCAAAGGCCGGGATCGTTGAAACCGCGATCAGGAAGATGATGGTCAGACCCACCAGCAGAATGGTCAAAGCGATTTCATTGGGCGTCTTTTTCCTTTCGGCCCCTTCGACCAAGGCAATCATGCGGTCAAGGAAGCCCTGCCCCGGTTCCTGTGTCACGCGCACGGTGATCTGGTCGGAAATGACACGGGTGCCGGCGGTTACGGCGCTGCGGTCGCCGCCTGCCTCGCGGATGACGGGGGCGCTCTCGCCGGTGATGGCCGCTTCATTGACCGAGGCCACGCCTTCGATCACCTCGCCATCGGCGGGGATCAGGTCGCCGGTGGTGACCACCACCACATCGCCGCGCGAAAGCTGGCTGGCAGGAATGGTGCGCCCATCGGGCAATCGGGCCACAAGGTCGGATTTGGTCGCGCGCAAACTGGCCGCCTGTGCCCGCCCGCGCCCTTCGGCCAGCGCCTCGGCAAAGGTGCCGAACAACACCGTCAGCCAGAGCCAGACGATCAATTGCAGTTGAAAGCTGAGCGACAGGCCGCTCCCCCCGACCACCATCAGAATGCAAAGCAAAAGCGCGACAATGGCGGTGGTGAAAAGAACCGGATTTTTGATCAATTCACGCGGGGCCAATTTAAGCACCGCATCGCGCGCAGCCGGAAGGACCAGTTCGGCCGCAAACATGGATTGGGGCGTGGACATCGATGTTCCTCTCAAAAACTCTTGCCGGCAATCGCCGTCACCTGATCGGCGATGGGGCCAAGGGCGAGGCTGGGCAAAAAGGTCAGGCCGCCAAGGATCAGGATCACGCCCACCAGCAGGCCGACCCACAAGGTGCCGGTGGTAGGAAAGGACCCGGCGGTTTCGGGCGTATGCTTCTTGGCCGCCAGAGAGCCCGCGATGGCCAGAACCGGCACGATGACGAAGAAGCGTCCCACCCACATGGCCGTACCAAGCAGGCCATTGTAAAAAGACGTTCCCGCGCTCAGCCCCGCAAAGGCCGAACCATTGTTGGCCGTGGCCGAGGAAAAGGCATAAAGGATCTCGCTGAAACCATGCGGGCCTTTATTCAAAGGCCCCACCAGCCCTTCGGGCAGCACAGCCGCCAGCGCGGTAAAGCCAAGGATCGAAAGCGGCAGCACGGCAATCGCCAGCACGGCCAGCTTCACCTCGCGCGCCTCGATCTTCTTGCCGACATATTCCGGGGTGCGCCCGACCATCAGCCCGGCGACAAAGACTGCAAGAACGGCAAAGAGCAGGAAGCCGTAGATGCCAGCACCCACCCCGCCGATCACGATTTCGCCCAATTGCATGTTGAACAGCGGAATCATGCCGCCAATGGCGGTAAAGCTGTCATGCATGGCGTTGACGGCCCCGCAACTGGCCGCGGTGGTGACGGTGGCAAACAGGGCGCTGGCGGCGATGCCAAAGCGTAATTCCTTGCCTTCCATATTGCCGCCGGAAAGGCCCGCATGGGTCAGCGCGCTGAAACCTTGCGCTTCCTGCCAGTAGGTGATGCCCGCGCCGGCCAGAAACAGGATGAGCATGGCCGCCAGAATGGCCCAACCCTGACGCGTATTGCCCACCGCGCGGCCAAAGCACCATGTCAAACCCGACCCGATGGCAAAGATCGACAGCATCTGAACGAAATTGGTGAGCGCCGTGGGATTTTCAAAAGGATGGGCCGAATTGGCGTTGTAAAAACCCCCACCATTGGTGCCCAACATCTTGATGGCTTCCTGGCTGGCGACAGGCCCCAGCACGATGCTTTGTTTCGCGCCTTCCAACGTGTGGGCATCGATCAGCGAGGCGAAGGTCTGGGGCACGCCGCTGGCCACCAGAAACAAGGCATAGATCACGCTGATCGGCAGCAGGAGGTAAAGCGTGACCCGCGTGCAATCGGCCCAGCAATTGCCTACTGTCGCCGCCTCGTGGCGGGCAAAGCCGCGAAACAGGGCAAAGGCGATGGCAATGCCGGTGGCCGCCGACAGAAAGTTGTGAATGGTCAGCCCGACCATCTGGCTGAAATTGGAAAGCACGCTTTCGCCGCCATACCATTGCCAGTTGGTGTTGGTGACAAAGGCGATGGATGTGTTCATCGCCCCATCGGCGCCAATCCCGGCCAGCGCGCGCGGGTTCAACGGCAAAACAGCCTGAAGCCGCAGGATCGCATAGGTAAAGACGGTGAGCGCCACCTGAAAGGCCAGCATATGCAGCGCATAGGCAAGCCATGTCTGTTCGCGCGTGGGATCGATGCCCGATGCGCGATAAAGGCCCCGCTCGATCGGCCCCAGAACGCGATGCATCGGCGTTGCGCGTCCTTCATACAGGGCAAAGAGCCACGCCCCGACGGGTTTAGCCATCAGGGCCACCAGCGCAGTGAAGGTGAGGATCAGGCCCCAGCCGGAAAGGGTCATGGGCAATTCCTCTCTAGAATTTTTCGGGCCGCATCAGCGCGACCACCAGATAGGCAAGAAGGCCCAGCGCGGTGAACGCGGCCAGAGCAAGCGGAATGGGCATGGTGGCTCTCCGGTTCAGGCTTTGGTTGCAAGCCGCAGGAAGGCGAAGGTAAGCAGCACAAGGCCGGCCAGAACGGCCAGCCAGACGAGGTCATTCATGTGACATCTCCGTCGGATGAGGATGCGGGCATTATTGCAAAGGCCGCGGTGGTCGCGGCATCGCGCGGACCAGATTGTCGCCGGCAAGAAGAAGGGTCAGTGCGCCCCACAGGATCATGACCGCCACCAAAGCGACCACGAATTCCATCGGGCTTTGCGCAGGCTTTGCCCCCGCATGACGCCAGCCATAAAGAACGCGCACCAGCGCCCCGACCGGCAGCAGGCCGATCAGACCAACCGCGCGCAACAGAATATCCGTGCGAGGGCCGGGCCGCAGGCGAAGCGGAATGGTTCGGGTGAAAAGCTGTGACACGCTTGAGGCTCCTGCCGGATGGGCAGGGACGCTGATGCCTTGGGACCGCATTAAGCTTCCAGATGAAGCTGCGGGCTCTTGCGTGAAGAATGCGTAAAGGTGGGTCTGGGCGCTTCGAACCTTATGGCTGAGGGGCTTTGGCTTCACCCCTCCCCATCATGGCCTATTCCAACCCCAATTGCCCGCGATCCACCAGTGAGGCGACCAGTTCGGCGCGCGAAGCCGATACCCGGTATTCGGCATCCACTTGCCGCAAACGGGCGTCTGCGGCGGCTTCTTCGCGCAGGTTGACCAACAGAAAGTCGCTGGCGCCAAGGCTGAAGCGCCGCCGTTCCGCCTCGGCCATGCGCGCGGCCAGCCCGGCCTCGTCATGGGCCAGATGGGCCAGCTTGTCCGAGCCTGTCACCTGTGTTTTCAGATTGGCGATTTCGACCGATAATTGCTGTTCCAGCAAACGGCGACGTTGCACCAACGCATCGGTTTCGGCTGCGGCCTCGGCCATTTTTCCGCGCGCCTGACGCTGCTCCAACGGCATGGTAAAGCGCAGCCCCACGATGGCTTCGGCAGGACGGCGGACATAGCCCATGGGGCCGCCATCGCCGATGTCTTTCGATCCCTCCACGCGCAGGTCGAGCCGGGGGCGCATCTCGTTTTGCGCCATGGCGCTGCGCGCGGACGCCTGTGCCAGCCGCGTCATCAGCATTTGCATATCGGGCCGCGCTTTGATGGCCTCATCCTCATTCATACCCAGCGGCGGGGCAAGGCGCGGCAAGGCACCGGGCAATTCCTCGGCCTTGGGGACAACGGGCCGCCCTTCTTCGTCGCGCCAAAACAGCGAAAGCGCATTGGCCTGGATCGCCAGATCCTGTTCCGCCCGCACCAACAGGGCCTGACGGCGCACGATGTTCTGCTGATTTTCCACCACCAGCATCGCCTGCCTTGCCCCGGCGGCCACCTGCTTTTCAATCGAGGCTTGTCGCGCGGATGCCAATTCCAGCAAATCACGATAGATACGCAGGCGTTGCCCGGCCGCCGCCCATTGCTGATAGGCCTCAATCGCGCGGCGCTGGACGCCGACCGCCACCATCTCGCGTTCAAGTTCGGCCAGATCGGTGTCCAACCCGGCAATTTGCATCCGACCACGCCGATCATCGATCAACCTGTCACGCAGCAGCGAAAAGACCGCCCCGACCTTGACCTCGCCCAGAGAATTGGTGACCGATTTGCCGTCATAGCCGGGAAACGGCCCCATAGAGAGGCGATAGCCCGCGTAATAATTGCCGCCATTGCCGGTCATGGGTCGGGTTGCCTTGGCCTCGGCGGTGGCATTGTCATAATAGCCCAGCGCCCGCCATTGCACGTCGCCGTCAAACACCAGGTCATAAAGGCCCTGTGTCGAAAGCATACGTGCATCGGCCTGTTTCTGGCGCGCCACGGCTTCGAGGATTTGCGGCGCATGGGCGGCCGATGATTGCAACACCTGTTTCAGTGTCAGTTCGGCCGCGCCCGCCGCCGAAGCGGAGAGCGCCAGCGCCGCGCCAATCAGAGCACGGATCACTTACCCTCCTCCTCATAGGAGTCCTTGGACTTAGCTTTCGCCTTGTCCCCCTTGTCGGACAACGCCTTGCCCAGCCCCTTGCGCGGCCCCGGATTTTCCGGCGGCGTCATCTCCAGCGGGAAGTCATTAAGCTGGCGCCACAATTCATAGCCCACGCTTACGGTTTCCATCTGAATCCACCCGCGCACCTTTGACCCCAACCGAACGAAATTATTATCCGGCCATGGCCGCAAGCCCGGCATCGGTTCGATCAGCACACGAAAGAGGCCATTGTTCAAAGCCGACGGGTCAATCGAGCGCACGCGTCCATCAAACATGCCCTGCGCCACCGACGGCCATCCGCTGAACTGAATGGCGGGCCAGCCTTCGAAATTCAGCCTTACCCTTTGCCCGCGCCGCACCATGGCAACGTCGCGCCCGTCGATCTGCAACTCGACCACGCGTTCGGAATGTTCGGGGGCAAGCGTTGCCAACCAGTCGCCCGCGCTGACCAGCGATGCGCCGACGTTGGTGTTGATGGCCTGAATACGCCCGTCGCGCGGCGCACGTACAACCTGTGCAGATTGGCGGTTCAGCGCAATATCCACCCGGCTCAACTTAGCCTTGGCCTCGGCCAATTTGGCGGCATGTTCGGCAACCTTGATCTGCGTATTTTCGTAATCGCGCCGCGCGGCCAACCCGTCGGCATAGAGCGAACGCGTGCGCTCGACATCCAATCGGGCCACGGCCATCGCCTGCGCCACCGAATCGATCTGGGCCAAAACCTGCGCGCGTTCCGCGGCCATGCGGGTCAAAACATCGGGATCATTGTCAACGATCTGGGCGATTGGGTCGCCCGCTTTGACCTCTTGGCCATCGTTCACATACCATTTTTCCACCCGGCCCGGCACCAGAGCCGTGATCTGTTGCACCCGGTCATGTGGATCGAGCGCGGTCACGCTGCCCCTGCCCGGCGCGGTTTGCACCCATGGCACCAGAAACAGAAATGCGACGATGGCGGGAATGGACAGCGCGATCATCCATGCCACCACCCGCATCACGCGCGGGGGTTTCATGGCGCTTAACGTAGCGAAACGGTCAAACCGGCTCATGCCTGCGCCCCCCCGACCAGTTTGCCATCCATTCCGGCCGCAAGGCGTATGTCGTCCAATTGTCCCCCACGGATTTGTTGACGATTGCCCAGCCAGAGCCAGCCGTCACGCTCCAACCCTTCGGGACGACCGGTGAATTGCAGAACGCTGGTGCCTGTCTGACGCAAATGCTGCAAAACCTTGTCCAATCGCGCGGGCGGCAAAAGGTCATAGAGCGGCGAGAGCACGAGCACCTTTGGCCGGGCCAGCAATGCGCCAGCCAGTTTGAGCGCCATCGTTTCCCCCACAGCCAGCGGCCAGCCCAGCGGAGAGAGCATCGTGTCCATCCCTTGCGGCAATTGTCCCACACGATCAGCCAGACCAACCATATCCAGCGCTGCAATCATCTCGTCGTGGCGATCGCCGCTGGCCAATGAAAGATAATCGCGCAAGGACAGGTCAACGATCGTCGGCCGGTCCAGCACCACCACATCCGAACGCAGGCGCAGCATGTCATAGGTGCCGATATCCGCGCCGCCCACCGTGATCAGGCCGCGCGCGGGCGTGTCCAACCGCTTGAGCAAAACCGATACCGCCCGGTCCACCCCCGGCGCGGCCAGAATGGCCAGTTGTTCGCCGCTGCTGACCGAAAAATTCAGGTGATAGTCGCCCAATTCCACGTCGCGAAAGGCAATCGCGCCATTGGGCAAAGCGGGCGCATCCGCTTTTGGCGTGCTTTCCTGTGGCAGATCCCAAAAAAGCGACAGTTCTTCGAGCCCGCCCACCAGATCGTAGAAAATTTCCAGATAATTGCCCATCTGCGCAATGCCGTAAAACACCCCGGACAGGATCAGTTCGGCCGCCACCAATTGACCAATCGAAAGCTCGCCCGCGATGATCAACATGCCGCCCATGGTCAACAGACCGGCGCTGGCACAGGCGTAAAGCAGCAAGAGGCAGATGGTTTGCGAAAAGGTATAGCGGAAATGGGCACGATGCTTGGCCACATAATCTGCGGTCAGCGCTTCGGATTGGTCGATGGCGAAATGCATGTGGCGGCTGGATTTGTAAAAGCCATTGGATCCGCCAACCCCATCCAGCCAATGCGCGGCGGCATGTTTGGAATGGCTGACGGCGATGGCGGTGGTAAAGGCGCCGCGCGCCCACAGCATCAGGATCAACGCAATGATCGTGACCAACAGAACGTTGAAGGCAAGAAAGAAGGGGTGATAGAAACTGGTCACGACAAGGCCGACAGCGCCCTGCAAAACAATCGCAAAACCGCCCACCAACAGGCTGGTCAAAGCCTTTTGCACGGTGGCCATGTCGAAAAACCGGTTAAACAGATCGCCGCGGCGCGCGTCGTGAAAGAAAGGATTGCGGGCATGAACCGCACGCAGCGTAATTTCCGCCATCATCCGCGCGAAAAAGCGCCGCTCGAACAAGGCCATCACATGCACACGCAACGCGCTGAGCAGGCCGGCCAGCAGGAGCAGGCCAAACAGGATGGCCGAAAGTGTGAAGAGCGGTGCAGGCAGCGCGATATTGGCAACGGCGTTGATCAGCAATTGTACCGAGATCGGCGTGGCCAGAGAGAGCAGTGAAATGGCGGCGCCATACATTAACGCCATACGCAAATATGGCCCATCCGGCCCCAATATCAGCCCGATCCACCGGGCCACCTGCCGCATTCCCACATTCTGTTTGGCCATGCCCCATCCTTTTCGCAGTTGCAGCAGCTAAATAGCGGCTATTCCTTACCCTTCAAGTTCAGGAATACCCCGCAATAAAACGAAACATTGAGGAAATGGATTGATTGCACTTGGGCCTATGCGGCCATTGCTTCACCCAACTCTCGCTATTTCGCCAGCGGTCAAATCACGGGTCAAATTTGCCCAAACCACCCAGCGCCACGGAACCAATATGGATCAACAGTGATCTATTGAAAAGTAACATTAGGATAATCACCTAAACATTGTTCGTGCGAACCAGCGTTTCACCCAATTTTAACGCCGCACATCTAACCAGCGTGGGTACATGCGATCAGCGAGCGTCCCCCTAAGCTTGCTGGATCTCCCCTCTCATGATCAACGTTGCCTTGTGCATTGCAACCGAACACGACCCTTGGTTGGTCGCATTGGCTGTATTTGTATGCCGTGTTGGCGCTTTTGCCGTCATTCAGATGTTTACCCGCGCCCAGGCTACATCGGGAGGCCAACGCATCGCCTGGCTCTTTCTAACATCGGTGGGCGCCGGTGCAACCATTTGGTGCACCCATTTTGTTGCGATGTTGGCCTATCGTGCCGGCGTGCCGGTCCATTTGGACCCCGTTTTTTTACCATCGTTTCGTTGATTGCCGCCACGATGGGCACGGGCGCAGGCTTTGCCATTGCCACGTGGAAGAAGTCCGCAGCCTATGCCGGAGCGGGGGGCGTACTGATAGGGCTGGCCATTGCGGTCATGCATTTCTGCGGGATGATGGCCTATCGCGTCGATGGGATCGTGGCGTGGCGCAAGGAATATGTGATCGCGGCCGTGCTTGGTTCGGTCCTGTTTTCCGCCGCCGCGATGATCGCATCCCAACAAAGCCGCCTTGCGACCTATCGTGCGCCCCTGTCCACGGCGCTGCTGGTCTTGGCGATTGCGACTTTGCATTTTACCGCCATGACCGCGCTGCACATCACCCCACTGCGCATCAGCGCCGCGCCGATGGAACCGCAGCAGATGGAAGCGCTGGCTCTGGCCACGGCGATTGTCGGTCTGCTGGTGATTGCGGTCGGTGTCTTTGCCGCGTTGATCGACCGTTGGACGCGTTCCGACGCGATGAGCCGCCTGCACCATATGGCGATGAACGATGCGCTGACGGGCCTGCCCAATCGCATCAGCTTTCAGGATGAGCTTAAACGCCAGATCGAAGTGGCGCGGGTTACCGGGACAAAGCTGGGCGTGGTGGCCATTGACCTTAACCGTTTCAAGGAAATCAACGATATTCACGGCCACAAGGTCGGTGACGATGTACTGATTACACTGGCGCGGCGCATGACCGCCGAATTGGGGCGCAATCAGATGATTGCCCGATTGGGCGGCGATGAATTTGTCGGACTGATCCGTTTTGACAACCGCCCCGCACTGGCCAATTTTACGGGACGGATCAAACAGGCGCTGGAAAAGCCGCTGGAAATCAGCACATTCGATACATGCGTCGGGGCCAGCATTGGCGTTGCCATCTATCCCGATGATGCCGATGCGGCCGACACGTTGACCAACAATGCCGACATGGCCATGTATCGCGCCAAGAGCCGCCGAGCGCCTGAACCATGCTATTACGATGCGGTTTTGGACGATGCGATCCGTGAACGCCGTGATCTGGCCAATGACTTGCGTCAGGCTATCGGCTTGAACCAGTTGGAGCTGCATTATCAGGTCCAGACCTCGCTCGTGACGTCGGACGTCACGGGTTACGAGGCCCTGCTGCGCTGGACCCATCCGGAACGCGGCGCGATCCCTCCGGCGGTGTTCATTCCGATTGCCGAGGAAAACGGCCTGATCCTGCAACTGGGCGAATGGGTGATGCGCCGGGCGTGCAGCGATGCGGTAAAATGGGATCATGGCGCCCGCGTGGCGGTCAACGTATCGCCCATGCAATTGTCGCATGCCGACCTGCCACGGCTGTTTCACCAGATTCTGATGGACACCGGCCTGCCGCCGCGCCGTCTGGAAATCGAATTGACCGAATCCGCCATCATGGCCGACCGCGACCGCGCGCTGCACGTCCTGCGTCAGATCAAGGCGATGGGCGTAGGCGTTGCCCTCGACGATTTCGGAACCGGCTATTCCAGTCTGGAAACCCTGCGCGCCTTTCCTTTTGACAAGATCAAGCTTGACCGCCTGTTCGTTTCTGAACTGGAAAACAGCCCGCAAGCCGTCGCCATTGTCCGCGCGGTTCTGGCGCTGGGCAAAAGTCTGGCCATCCCCGTTCTGGCCGAAGGGATTGAGACGGCAAGCCAGTTGGGCGTCCTAAAACGCGAAGGCTGTGACGAGGTGCAGGGGTTCCTTTTCGGATATCCTCAAACCACCGCTCAATATATCCCTATCATTCTGGCGGAGCAGCCCTCCAACGGCGCGGGAGATGTAAGCACCGCCGCCTGAGATATGTTTGGCCCGGTTGGCGCATACATGCCAGCCGGGCCTGTTCGTCACGCCATCATATTGCCGCTCAGCAAATGCCCTGCCTCGCGTTTGATGATCTGCGCCACCTCGGCATAGTTTTCGCTATAGACCGAGTCATGGCGCCAAATGGCCGCGACGGAACGCGCATAGGACCAATCCTCAATTATCAATGGCGTGATGATGTTTTTTCCGCCAATTTCTGAACGCAAATAAAGTTCGGGCAGGATGGCCAAACCCAAACCTGACGCGCACATCTGGCACAGGCTGTCGAGGCTGGTCCCTTCATAATCGTCGAGCAGTTCCAGCCCCAATTCATCGCAAATCTCACGCGTTTGTTGATGAAACGGGTAACGCGGATCGATGCTCAGCGCCTGAATGCCGACCAGATCGGCGCGTTTCAAATGCGACCGGGCCGCAAGAGCATGGTCGGGCGGCGCGACCAGATAGAGCTTTTCATCGAACAAAGGCTCAACGTGCAGATCCGCCCCGCCCAGCGCCAGAGGCGTCAGAACCATGTCGAGCGCCCCGCTGCGCAACTCAAACATCTGGTCATTGGGGATCCCCTCGCGAATATGCAGGCGAAGGTCGGGCATTTCCTGTTTCAGTATGCCGACAATCCCCGGCAACAGATAAGGGCCAAGCGTCGGAGAAACGCCAAGGCTGATCGTTCCGACCAGTTCCCCCACGCTGCGCCTTGCCGTTTCCTCAAGGTCGTTGAGGTCGAGCAAGAGTTTACGCGCGCGTGCCACGATTTCCTTGCCAACCGGCGTTGGCCGCACCGGCGTCATGGAGCGATCAATCAGACGGACCCCAAGGCTTTCCTCCATCTTCTGCAATTGAAGGCTTAACGTCGGTTGGGAAACATGGAGATAGATCGCGGCCCGGCGAAAGCTTTGATGATCAGCGACGGCGACCAGATATTGCAATTGGCGGAAGGACAACATTCATCGTTGATAGATAATATCAATCAATTCGTCCACAACCTTTCAATTGGACCTATCGGAAACTGAACTGCATCCTGTGGCCTGTCCATGAACAAGGCAGCACAGCCAACCCTCTCAATGGAACAGGAGATGACACGTGAAGGTTCCCTATTTCGCTCTGGTGGCCTCTGTTGGGCTGATTGCGCCCGCCACGGCGTTTGCTCAGGCCCCACAGGCGGCGGCATCCTCGGCGCTGGTCGTTGGCGCCATGACCTATGACCCGCAAGGCGGCGAAGTCGGCAAGATCGAGAGCATTTCCAACGATGCCATCGTCATCAACACCGGTGCCAGCAAGGCGGCATTGCCCAAGAGCGCCTTTGGCACCAATGCCAAGGGCCCGATGGTGACGATGACCAAGGCCCAGATCGACGAGCAGGTCGCCGTATCGGCGCAAAAGTCGGCCGCCGCGCTTGAGGCCGCCATGGTCGTCGGCGCCGAAGTAAAGGGCAAGGCGGGCACGCCGGTTGGCACGATCAAGGAAGTGAAACCAGACCTGATCATCATTGACCGCGCCGCCGGACCGGTCTCGCTGACCAAAAAAGCCTTTGGGCTTGGTGCTCAGGGCCTTTTCATTTCACTTACCGCCGCCGAACTGGATGCCGCGGCCAAACAGGCCAAGCCTTCGGCTTGACGGATTGCAGGCGTCGGGAATGCTTCAAACAGGATTTCCGACGCCACATCTTCATTTTTTAATGAAGAATCTAATTCAAACTGATGATTTCCAACGACGATAGCCAATGATGGCCAGAACCACCATCGCTGCGTAAAGACCGGCGGTCAGGAACAGCCCTTTGAAAATGAACATGCCGACATAAAGCACATCAACCACGATCCACAGCAGCCAACTTGCCGCATGACGTCGCGCCGTCCAATATTGGGCAACAAGGCTGAAGCTGCTGAGCCCGGCATCCATCCACGGGATGGCGGCGTCCGTATAATGGCTGGTGAACCAACCGATCGAGACGGCGCCAATCGCCCCCAAAGCCAATCCACCCAGCGCGGAATGGTTGCTCAACGGCTGCACGATCACCTGCCCATCCCCGCCCCGCCCTTTCAGCCAGGCGATCCAGCCATAGACTATCGCCACGCCAAAGACCGCCTGAAGCGCCATGTCAGCATAGAGCCGTTCATCGAGGAACAGTTTGAAATAAAGCGCGCAGGCCATCAGGTTGACCGGCCAGCACACCATCACCCGTCGCGCGGTCAGCCATATGCCCAGAAAACTGACCACGACCCCGATGATTTCCAGAACGGACATTATAGCCCCATCCCTTCGCGCAATTGCCGCAGAAAGGATTGGCCATTGTCCGACCCGAACCACCGCGCATGGCCGATCAGATAGTCATCCCACGCCATCGACGCTTGCGCCTCATCCTTGAGAATGCCCGCGAAATAGTCGACCTCGGACATCGCAAATTCGATATGGACCAAAGGCAAGAGATCAAGCAAGGTTACTAAATCAGAAGTACTTAACGGCGCTATCTCACAATAGGCTTGAACCAAGACAAGCGCCGTCGCGACATCCCCCTCCATCGGCGCATCATTGCCCAAGTCAAGCCATGGAATAGCGCAACGCTCAATCGCCGTGGCCAGATCGTGCAAAGCGCAGGTTTGCGTCGCAAGGCCTAAGTCAAAGACCGTCGCAACCTCTCCCTGCGCAGACCAGAGCAGGTTGGAGGGATGCCAGTCATTATGCGTCCACAGCGCAGCTTGGCCCGCCAGCCTATCGCAAAGCCCATGGCCAAACTGTGCAAAGATCCCAGCCAGTTCCCCCTGCCAGTCGCGCGCCCGCAGATAACGCGCCAAGGCAGGCCGCGCCGCGATATAGGCCTGCGCCGCGCCGCGCCAATCGGCGGCGGGCACGATGGTAAAACTGGCGATCAACGGGTCCGCCCCACGCGGCGGCGCATCATAATCGCGCGCCGCCAAATGAAGCCGCGCCAAAGCATGACCGGCAGCGCGGGCATGATCCATGGACAGAAAACCCGTCCATGAATGCCTGTCGCGATAGAGATCCGCGCCGGGCGATGCGCGATGGAGTTCATAGGTCCACTCCCCCAGCCCCAAGGCCCCCACATCGCCCGCCGCCTGCGCCATGACCTCCGGCACGCTCACCCCGCCCTTGCGCAAATGCGCCATAAAGCGGTGTTCCTGCGTCAAGCCATCAACGGAACGCAGGGTCTGATGGTGCCGCTTCAGGATGAAAGTGCCACCCTCGGCCTCAACCCTTGCCGCCGCCGAAAACGGACGCGGCGAATGCCATGGCAGCGCAATCACGCGCCCCGCCTGCGGGAAATGGGCCAGAACGGCCTCCGCCTCACCAGCGTTGATCGCTGGCCAGGCGGGGGGTTCAAGCACTTTACCCATGCCGTGGACCAAATGATCCGATGCAGGCGCGTTGGCGGACATCAGAACGCGCGCGAGATGGTCGCCACAAAGGCGCGCCCGCCGCCGATATAATAGGTCGGAGCATAGCCGGAAATGACCGAGCCATTGCGCCCAACGGTGTCCTGCGCATTCATGCCAAAGCTCTGCACACCCGACAGGACGCGCGGATTGGTGATGTTGATGGCGTTGACGCGCAAATCGGTGCGCTTACCATCGACCAGCTTGGCCAGATGGACGCCCAATGACAGATCAAGCGTGGCATAGCCGGGAATGCTCTCGTCATTCATAAAGGTCGAATATTGGCGCGCGACATATTTCAGCGCCGTGCTGCCAAACAACAGGCCATCGTCATAGGTGCTGCCTACGCCAAACTGATAGGCGGGCGCGGCACCCGCGCGCTTGCCCTTGGTGGGCAGCCAATCGCCATTGACCGGCAAATCGCTGTCGATCCGCGTGTGCAGATATTCGCCCGAAACATAAAGACTGACGCCCTTGGCCGGTCGCCAGTCGATTTCGCCATCCAGACCATAGGAAGTCTGGCTGCCGCCATTGATCGTCGAATTGACCAGAGCGCCGCCGCTGTTCACGACGGTTGCGACCTGTCGGTTGCGGAAATGGTAATGAAATCCGGTCATTGAGAACGAAAGGTTAGGTCCGATATAACGATAGCCCAGTTCCTGAGACACCGAATATTCGTTTTTGAGGTCAGTCGTCCCCCGCGTGCTCACCGCGCCATAATCATAGGTGTTATAGAGAGTGAACTCATTGGGCGCGCGGAAATTGGTGGTGATATTGGCAAAGACCTGCTGGCGGTCATCGATCCGGTAATGCAGCGCGGCACGCGGCAAGGCGGCGAACTTTTCAAACCGCACCCCCGATTGCGGACCGGGCAGGAAATTGCGCCCGCTGCGCAAGGCATCGACGCCCTTGAAACCAATGTCGGCGGTCAAACGGTCGCTGATCGTGATGCTGTCGGCCACAAAGAACGCCTTGGACACTGTCACCGTCCGTATATTCTCATAGGCCAGCAAGCGACCATCGGCGGTGCGGATCGCATTGGCGGGATAGCCCCATTCGTCGGCCGGCTGCCCATCGCTGCCCACCGGGGTGTAGGTCTGCTGTACACGGTCATTGCCGTAATCGAACCAGATCCCGCCCGTCAGACGATGCGCGCCCACCTGCAACATCAATTTCGTCACATTGCCGGCGCGAAACTGATTGCCGGTCCAATTGCCCAGAACCGTGGCCAGACCCGAAGCATCCGCGCCGGGCAGATTGATCGGCTGGGTCAATTCCTCGGTGCCCAGATAATTGCCCGTGGTGGTCAATTGCATCCCATAGGGCGAATTGCCGTAACCCCATTGCAGATACGTCGTGGTGTCCAACGTCAAACGGTCGTTGATCTGAATATGCACCGGGGCCGAGAGATAGATATTGCGGAACGGCGCACGATAGAAACGCCAGTAACTTGTATCGCCAACCGTATAATTCTTCTCGAAATTATATCCGCGCCCATAGGCTTTCCAATCGGCCAGAGAGGGGCTGGGATAGGTCGAAGTCTTGGCCTCGTTGAACGAGACGGCGAGACTGGCGCGATTGCCCTGCCCCCATTCCTTCAGCAATTTGCCGTCAATATGGTTGCGCAGATCATAGCCCGCCCCGCGCCAATTGTCGGCGCGATTGTTCGAATAGGACACAAAGGCGCGCAAGCCGCTGTTGCCGATAGTGCCGGTGTCGAAGCGGACAAAGCCGCGCCGTTCATTATACGAACCCAGCGAGAAATTGACCAAAGCCCCCCGCTTCTTGGCCGGATCATCCAGCGTCAGCGACAACAGCCCGCCCGTCGCGCCCAATGTCGGCGAATCCATATCCACCGCGCCTTGCGTCAGGGCGACCTGACGGATGTTTTCCGCGTCCGCAAATTGCGATGGATAGGCATAATAATAGCCGATGTCATTCTGCGGCGCGCCTTCCATCAACACGCCGATCTGATCCTGCCCCATCCCGCGCAGGGTCAGGCTGGAGGTTGCCGAAAGGCCGTAGGGATCGGTGGACGACACATTCGCGCCGGGCAGCAGGCTGACCAATTGGAACGCGTTGAGCGTCGGGGCCTGCTTGATGATGAAATCGGACGAAATCGCGCTGATCGCCTTGGGCGCGGTCTGGTCGGGCAATAGACCTTCGGGATCGGGATGACCGGTCACGCGGATGACGGCCGGATCATCGGCTTCTGCCGCATGGACCTGCGTCGCAAAGCCGGCCATGGAAACCGCCATCGAAAGCGCCAGCGCGCGCCCGCAGCCCCCCAGCAAACGCAAACGGATCAAATCGGCAGCCATCATCTTTTCCACGTCTCGCGCACTCCAACGGGAGAGACAACGGACTGGCCGCCAACCCTCCCTACGCCGGTGTCAACCGGATCAGGTTCAGCGGGTCGTGGTCTGCTGACCACCTCTCAGCCGCGCAACAGCGGCCCCCCGGGGATGCGCGGCCTCTAGGCGTTCTTTGGGCTTGTGGGAAGTCCTGTTGCGCATGCGATGCAACAACGATGATCGACTGCGACATTTTGGGCATAGCAACACTACGCCCCGATGGTGCTGGCCGGATGGCTTTCAGCGAAAACTGAGCGAGAGCGCGTGATAGAGTTTGGGGCGGCACACCAAAGAGCTGACCCAATCCGCGATCAACGCCGTGCCGAACAGAGGCAGGATCATCCCCCGGTCGGCAGTCATTTCCATCACGATGATGATCGCCGTCAGGGGCGCCCGCACCACCCCGGCAAAATAGCCCACAATGCCCAGCACCACGATGGCCCCGCTGGAATGTTCGGGAAAGGCCATCGACAAGGCCTGCCCCAAACCGGCGCCAACCGAGAGGGTGGGCGCGAAAATGCCCCCCGGTGCCCCGCTGATGGCCGTGGCCATCGTCGAAATCAGCTTTGCCGGACCGAACAACAGCGATGCCTGATGCCCTTCGAGCAAGGCGCGCGTGGTTTCATACCCCGTGCCCCATGACAGGCCGCCACTGGCAATTCCGGTCAAGGCGACGATCAAACCGCAACCCCCGGCCAGAAGCAGCGGACGCGCCTTGATCCGCACCAGCCAAGGCGCCCCGGACCAAGCCATCGCCACCATCACACGCGAAAACAATCCGCCCAGCACGCCCCCGATCACCCCGGCCAGAGGCACGACCAGCAACATGGCATGAAGGTCCAGCCGGGTGCTCATCGCCCCGAAATAGACATAGTCACCCGACAGGCCCAGACTGACCAGACCGGCGATCATCACCGCGGCCATCACCTGCACCGCGACCTTTTGCTCAAAGGCCGACGCCAGTTCCTCAATCGCAAAGGCCACCCCGGCCAAGGGCGTGTTGAACGCCGCCGCCACACCTGCCGCGCCGCCTGCAATCACCACGCCGCTGGTCACGGGAATGCGAAGGATGCGGTTTACCGCCACCATGATGGCGGCGCTGATCTGGACCGTCGGCCCTTCGCGCCCCGCCGAACCACCGGCCAGAAGGATCAGGATTGTGCCAAAGAATTTGGCCAATGCGGTCGTGGGCGACAGCAAGGCCTTGGCCTTTGCCCCATCAGGTTTGTGACAGGCCGCCATCACCTGCGGAATGCCGGAGGCGCGTGCCAAGGGCCAATAGCGCCGCGTACACCACACAACCGCCATGAACAGGGCGGGCGTCACGATCAACGGTGACCAGAACGCGCGGCGGTACATCGCAATAAACAGATGCTGCGCCCATTCGCCACATTGCGCGAAGATGATGGCGACAAGCGGCAGCAGCATGGCGCCAATGATGGCGGCCACCCTTGATTTCAAATTCCCGGTACGGCGCAAATTTGCAAACCATGCGATGGCTTGCCGATAGATCGACACAGCGGGCCTCATGTTCAGCCAAGCTTGGAAGGCTTGGCCCTTAGGCCGCAAATGCTCGGCCGTCTATGGGGCGTTGGCGGGTGGAGGCGGCGCAAATTGCAATTGCGCTTGCGCAACCTTGATTGTCTTCGATGGCGCCGCCACCGTCACGGCAATCCCGGCCTTCTGCAATTGCTGAACAAAGGCGGCGCTTTCTTCCTCCGCGCCCAAAAGCACAACGCGGTTCAACCCCCAACGCGTCACCGCCCAGACCGCCAGATCCGGCGTGACCGCATCGGTTTCATCCTGTTGCCCATCCAAAGCGACGTTGAGATTCGCGCTGGCAGGCGGGACAATGGCGACATGCCATCCTTCGGCCACCTGTTGGGCCATAACTTCCACCCGGCGATAATCCTCCAGCCGCCACCCCGGCGCGGCGACAGGTGCGACAAAGACCGTGCGTTCCGTTCGGTTCATCCATAGCGATGAGGTGGGCAAACCAATTGCGGCGCGAATACGTGCATAGGGCGGAACATCGGCGGCGATCCCCGCCGCAGTACGCTCCATCGCGGCATCAACCATTGCCTGCGTCTGGGCGGGCAAGTCCGCGGCCAGCACCTGTTGCAGCTTGACCGTTACTTTTTCCGCCCCATCGGCAATCAACGCCTTGCGCAACACATCATCGGCATCGCGGGAATAACGCGGCGTCACCACCAGCGCGCTCACCTCTGGATCACCCAGCAGCGGCCATGTCACGTCTAATTGGGCAATGCGGCTGTTGGCGCCATCGGTGGCCTTGGCAATGGCGGCCCTTGCGGTCTTGCGCAGACCGGCCTCGCGGCTGACCTGCGACAGCGTCAGGCCCAGCGGAACGGCCAGTACCGCAAAAGCGCCAAGCCCGGCCAAAACATAGCGCGGCGACCAGTCCACATCACGGTCGGGCAAGGCCGCGCCGCTGAGCCGGGCCACCAACGCAAAGGCAAAAGCGATGGCCGAAAGGTTGGTAAGAAAAAGTAACAAGGCGCCGATGGCAAAGGCGGGCTGCCACACGGCAAGGCCATAGCCCACGGTTGCCAAAGGCGGCATAAGCGCCGTTGCGATGGAAACGCCAATCGCGGTCCCACCCTTTTTCATCACCGAGGCATAGCCCCCGGCCAGCCCGGAGAGCAAAGCCACCACCAGATCGAGCAAGGTCGGCTGGGTCCGCGCGATGATTTCCGGCGTGGCATTCCGTATCGGGCTGAGCCAGGTGATCAGGATGCCGGTCAGAATACCGATGGCCGCGCCAACCGCCACCACCTTGGCCGCGTCACGTATGCGATGGCCGTCGAGCGCGGCAAACCCAAAACCCAGCGCCGCAATCGGCCCCATCAACGGCGAAACAAGCATCGCCCCGATCACCACCGCCGTCGAGGATTGCAACAGGCCCAGCATGGCAATGCCCGCCGCCAGCCCGCACATCAGCGCAAAACCGCGCGACAGTCGCCCGTCATCCTCAACCTGCTGGCGGATTGCGGCGGCTTCCTCGTCGCTCATGTCCGGCAAGAGCACGAGATGGGCCAGTTTCACCCGCCAATAGCGCAGCCGTTGGTGCCAGTTTCTCAATGCACCGTTTCCCCTGTTACGCCATGACGCTGTTTGATCCGTTCGATCAACGCGCCGATGCTTCCGCCCTGTACGATAACGGCAAACAGGACGACGATATAGGTCGCCGCCAGAATGGCGCTGCGGATCGGGCTGTCGGGCAAGGACAAGGCCAGAGCCACCGAAATGCCTCCGCGCAGCCCGCCCCAGACCAATGTCGGCAAGGCCAGCGGCCCCATATCGATCATGCGCCGCATCGCCACCAAGGGCACGCCCACCGAAATCACGCGCCCCGCCATGACCAGAACGATCGAAATCACCCCCAGCGCCAGCAAAGACAGATGTGGCGCAATCGCGATCACTTCCAGCCCGATCAGCAGGAACAGCACGGCATTGAGAATCTCGTCAATCAAGGCCCAGAATTTGAGCAGATAGTCCTGCGTCACATCGCTCATCGCATGGGCGACGCCCGCATTGCCGATCACAAGGCCCGCAACCGCCATCGCCACCGGCCCGCTGATATGCAGCGCCATGCCAAGGCTGTATCCGCCCATCACCACGGCCAAAGAAATCATCACCTCGATATTATATTCATCGATGCTGCGCATGGCGCGAAAGGCGATCCAGCCGATGATCAGGCCGAGCAAGGCCCCGCCGCCCGCTTCCTGAAGGAAATCCATCGCCGCGTGGGACAGGTGGAACTCCTCGCCGCCCGTCGCGATGGCCAGAAGGATGGTGAAAACCACCACGCCCACGCCGTCATTGAACAGGCTTTCCCCCGCCACCGTCGCCTGAAGCGTCGGGGGCATGGCGGCGCGCTTCATCACGGCCATGACGGCAACCGGATCGGTCGGGCTGATCAAGGCGCCAAAGACCAGCGCCCAGCCAAGCGGCACCATGACCCCCAGCCAGCCGGCCGCCAGCCAAAAGGCAAAACCCACCACCATGGTCGAGATCAACACGCCAATTGTGCTGAAAATGATGATGGGCCAGCGCCCTTTGCGCATGTGCGACCAATCGACATGCAACGCCCCGGCGAACAGCAGGAAGGACAACATCCCCTCCATCAGGGTGCGATGGAAATCGAGTTGTCCCAGAAAAGCGTTGAATTGCGGCGCAAGCTGGCTGGACGGCATCAACCGGTCAACCACCAGCACCAGCAGAGAGGCAATCGCCCCCATCACCGTCAACCCGACCGAAGCGGGCAAACGCAGCCAGCGGTGGTTGGCGTAACCCAACACCGCCGCCGCCACGATCAATACCGCCGCTGCGTCAAAGGGGGAGAATGTCGGGGACACGGCAAGGCCTCTCTATCGTATCTGTCGAGGCCCATTTTGATGCCCCCGGCATGCTTGTCCAGCAAAACCGAACCTTTACTATGCCTCTTTTAGGCGACCTTTGGCGCAAGGTGCCACACCGGCGGCGCCTCTTTGGCCAGAAGGCGGCGCATTTCGTCCGCGATATAGTCCCGCGTCATGGGCAGAACATCCTGACGCTTGACGCTCTGAATGTGGAAATTGACCATGCTGCCCTGTCGGAACGCCTGTTCGGCCCCGGCCAGATAGAATTGCCACATACGCAGCATCGGCTCGTCATACATGGCGGTAATCTTGTCCGCATGCAGCGTGGTGCGCCGATACCATTCGGCCAGCGTATGGGCATAGTGATAGCGCAGGATTTCAACATCGCCCAATTGCCAGCCGGTGCGCTCAATCGCGCCGACCAACTCGCTCATGGCCGGGATATAGCCGCCCGGAAAGATATATTTGCGCGTCCATGCGTCGGTATAGCCGGGCCGTCCGGTGCGCCCAATCGTATGGGTCAACATGATACCGTCATCGGCCAGTCGATCAAACGTATGGCCGAAATATTCATCAAAATGACGCGCGCCGACGTGTTCGATCATCCCGACACTGGTAATCCGATCAAATTTGTCCGTCAGATCGCGATAATCCACCAGCCGGAATTGCACTTTGTCGGCAACGCCTGCGGCCTGCGCCCGTTCCTGTGCGAATTTCACCTGATCGGGGGCCAGCGAAATGCCCAGAACCTCGCAACCGTAATTGCGGTTGAGATAGAGCGCCAACCCGCCCCACCCGCAGCCAATGTCCAGCACCCGCATCCCGCGCGCATCGGTCGGCAGGGCGAGCTTGGCCGCGATCAGCGCCTTTTTCTCCAATTGCGCCTGTTCCAGCCCGACCTGCGGCTGGGCGAAATAGGCCATCGTATATTGGCGATCCTCGTCCAGGAACATTTCGTAGAATTGTCGGGTCAGGTCATAGTGATGGCGAACGTTCTTGCTGGAACGATGGCGGTCATTGAATTGGTCCAGACGCCATGCCACGCGGTCAATCCATTGCCGCATCCGGCCCGGCGCCTCCATATGGCCCTTGGCGGCCTTGACCTCTGCGCCGATCATCAGGATCAGATCGCGGATGTCATGGGGCGGTTCCACCACCAGCCATCCGCGCATATAGGCTTCACCCGCGCCAAGTGATGGATGGCGCGCGATATGGGCCGCCGTTCGTTTGTCGGTAAAGCGAAGATGCAATGGAGCACCCGCGCCGGTGCCGTAATGATAGACCCGTCCGTCCGCATCGGTAATCTGTAATGGCCCGGTGCGGATGGAACGACGAAGGAAGCGATCAAGCAACCACATGTTTCGTCCTTTCA
This sequence comes from Novosphingobium sp. 550D, assembly GCF_057401885.1. NCBI lineage: Bacteria > Pseudomonadati > Pseudomonadota > Alphaproteobacteria > Sphingomonadales > Sphingomonadaceae > Novosphingobium > Novosphingobium sp. 550D. The sequence goes on from NZ_CM171613.1 coordinate 2,800,870, forward strand.
TCCCGTCGCATATCAATTCCGCAAAGGCGAAATTGGTTCCGACGAATGGCCGCGATTTGTTTATTTCGCAGCAGGAAACATCCGGAATATACCATAGTCGTAATGACCGCTCCAGCCCTGTATCAGGGTATGAGCGCTGGTTCCCGCCTCTCCTTTCTCTCACGCTTTTCCAGATACATGGCGGCATCGGCCTTTTGCAGGGCCTGATCCGTGGTCAAATGCTGCGGATCGGCGCTGATGATGCCAAGGCTGGCGCCAGGATAGTAAAAGCGGCAGGCGGGTAAATCATAGTCCCCCTCGATCAGGGCGGAGATCCGTTTACGCATACCGGCGACAGGGGCGCCATCATCAGTGTCCAGCGCCGGGGCCAGTCCGGCCAGCACGAATTCATCCCCGCCCAGACGCCCAAACAGATCGCTGCTGCGCATACCTGCGGAAAGGCGCTTGCCCACCTCGATCAGGAAAGCGTCGCCGGTTTCGTGGCCATAGGTGTCATTGATCTGTTTGAACCCATCAAGATCGATAAAGGCCAATAGCACCTTGCGCCCTTCCCGCTGGGCCAGACCGAACAGGCGTGACAACTCCTGAAAGATAAAGCGGCGATTGGGAAGGCCGGTCAACGTGTCGGTAAAGCAAAAGCTTTCAAGCTGGCGATTGGCTTGTTTGAGCCGCTCCATCATATGTTCGCGCTGTATGTGCTGCTGGATCAACTGGCCGAACAGGGCAAGGATCTGTTGGCTTTCGGACGAGATGGGGCGGCGCTCGGCACTGGCGGCGCATAATGTTCCGAACAGGCTGCCGTCTTCCAGACGCAGGGGCGTTGACAGATAGGTGCATATGCCCAGTGCCTGCGCCGCTTCGGAATCGCCCCAACAGGCCGAAACATCCTCGGTGAAGGGCCGCCCTTCATCCAGCGCGCGTTTGCACAAAGTGTCATCCCAGGGCACTATGATACCTTCGGGTATCTGCATTTGCCGTGTGTTGCGCGCATAAATGACCGTCTGCACCCCGGCGTCCTCGTCAACGCGGGTTAAATAGGTGCTTTCCAGACCCGTTACCAATTCCAGCATAGCCAACAAAGGACGCGTAAGTTCTTCAACGGTTTGCGCGCTCATCAAAGTATCCGAAATCTGGACCAGCAATTCGTGCGACATGATTGTTCCTTATGCTGATCGTGCGGTGCTGACCCATTATGCCGTCACGACCATTGCCCCAAAGGACGGGTGGATTTCCCGAAATTTAACCATGAATTTCATCATCAACGACGATGGAGCGAACCAATCCTTCGCCCATAGGATTATGCGCCGCCGCCTTGATTGCGGGCGGGCATCCTGCCTATAGATTTGGCCATGACGCTTTCGTTCCGCGCTTTGTCGCCCCTCGCCCCGCTTGTGGTCCTGCCCATGCTGCTGGTCCCGCTCTCTCTTCAGGCCGCACCGGCGCGCAAGCCCGTCGCCAAGGCAGCGGCCAAACCCGCAACATCGGTGGTCAAGGCCACCAATGACATCATCCCCTTGCCGCTCAACCCGATCCTGCCCGCTGGCCAGCGTTTGTGCAGCGCCAAGACCGCCGATGGCCTTGGCTATACGATCCTGCGCGACGCCCCCGGCGCCAAGCCTGCGGCAGAGGATTACGTGCTGGTCAATTACATCGGCTATCTGGCGGCAACCGGCGCCGTGTTCGATCAGAACACCAAGGCCACCTTTCCGGTCAGCGGCGTGATCCCCGGTTTTTCCAAGGGGCTTCAGATGGTGGGCAAGAACGGCATCGCCCGCTTCTGCATCCCCGCCGCCATGGGTTATGGTTCGCAGGAAGCAGGCCCCATCCCGGCCAATTCCGATCTGGTGTTTCAGGTCGAGTTGATCGATTACAAGACCGCTGCCGAAATTGACGCCATCCGCAAGGCTCGCGCCGCTGCCTCAGAAGCTCCCGCCGCGCCGACTACGCCGCCCCAGCAATAAGCCCCGTTAGCTGGCGGCCTTCACATAGGCCGCCAGTTTGCCCAGCATCGCATCCTTGTCCGCCTGTGGCAGCCAAGCCGCCTCGAAACCATTGCGGGCGATGGTGATCAATTCGCTCTTGCTTAAACCGCTGCGATCGACTGCGCGGATCAACACATCGTTGATATACTCGCTGCCCATATAGGCTGGGTCGTCTGACGAGATCGTCACTTTCAACCCGGCATCCATCATCTTGCGCACGACATCGACGGGCGTTTCCATCCCCTTGCGCAACGTGCCGGAAAAGGTCGGGCATACGGTAAAGGAAATCCCCTTCTGCCGCGCGATGGTCACCAGTTCGGGCGATTGCACGATATTGCCACCATGGTCGATCCGGTCCACCTTCAGGTCCAGCAGCGCGGTGCGTATATGGCCCAGCGTATCTTCCTGATCGATGTCGCAATGGGCGGTAACATGCAAACCATTTGCCCGCGCCTTGGCGAAATGTTCGCGGAATTTTTCCGGCGGATTGCCCGCCTCATCGGAATCCAGCCCGACGCCGATCAGGTCGCTCTTGAACGCCAATCCGGCATCCAGAGCCTCCATCGCGCTTTGCGCCGACAGGTCGCGCACGAAGCACAGGATCAGTTGGGAACGAATGCCCAGTTTGGCCATCGCGTCGCGCCGCGCCCGCGTGATGCCGCCGATCACCACGCCCATCGGCACGCCGCGCTTCATATGCTCCTGCGGGTCAAAGAACATTTCGGTGTAGATTACATTCTGCGCCGCCGCCTTGCTCAGATAGGCATAGGCAAGATCGTAAAAGTCCTGCTCTTTGAGCAGCACCTTCATCCCGTCATAATAGATGGCCAGAAAGCTTGGCAGATCGTGATAGCGATAGCTGGCCTTCATCGCCGCCACATCGGCAAAGGGCAATTGCAACCCGTTGCGCCGCGCCAGAGCGAATTTCATCTCCGCCTCCAGCGTGCCCTCCAGATGGACGTGATATTCGGCCTTGGGCATGTCGACGATGAATTTGGCGATGGCCGGATCCTTGATCGGCGCCACCGCGCCCGCCCGGCCCATCATGGCCGCTGCACAAACCATACCCGTTGCAAAACCACGCCGATCCATATTTGCCCCTGTTGCCAAATCCGTTGGCGCCTGTGTCGACGCGGCGCGGCCACAGGTCAAACATGCTTTGTGCAACAGCCCATTACGGAAATGAGCGCACCGATTTTGCGGGGTAAAGCAACGGTGGTGGACAGGGCTAGATTCGAACTAGCGTACGCTTGCGCGGGCAGATTTACAGTCTGCTGCCTTTAACCACTCGGCCACCTGTCCACACCGTCAAACCTCTTTCAAGGCAATCAAGCTTGGGGGTCTCCCCCCAGAATGGCTCTGTTTGCACAGAGCCGTTCAGCCGAGGACCGCGCCTATGGGCATGTTGAATGCGTCTGTCAACATGCCAAAATTGCGTGTCGGAAATAGGCTGTTGAAAAATACCTCTGTGACGGACACGCATGACGAGCCGCTAAAAAGCGCATGATTCTCATGGGAAGTTTGTAACGGTGGTGGACAGGGCTAGATTCGAACTAGCGTACGCTCTCGCGGGCAGATTTACAGTCTGCTGCCATTAACCACTCGGCCACCTGTCCACACCGTCAAACCTCTTACGAGGCAATCAAGCCTGGGGGTTTCCCCCCGAAAGGCCCCTTTTTGCGGGGCCGTTCAGCCGAGGACCGCGCCTATGCGGATCTTGCCCTTGCCTGTCAACACTCGAATTGGCAAAGGCGGGGAAATTTTTACGAGAAAGGACAATTTCATGAGCCGCCACAGCGACGACGACACTCCCCAAAGCGGGCGTGGAAAAGGCAAGGCGCTGCGTGGCCGCGCGGGGCGGAACAAGGGCGGCCGCGGTTCTGGCCGCGCCAGCGCGGGCGCGGTGCGCCTGTGGGGCCATCATGCCGTCGAAGCCGCGCTGAAGAATCCCGACCGTCGCCACCGTAAATTGTGGGCCACGCGTGAAGCCATCGCGAATCTGGATGGCGAGTTGCCCGCTGATTTCACGGTCGAATATGCGCAGGCCGCCGATCTGGGTCGCCTTGTCGCGCGCGATGCGCCGCATCAGGGGCTGGTTCTGGAATGCGACGGGTTGGAGGATATCTATCTCGATGACGTGCTGGATGGCGATCCCTCGCGTCCGGTCATCGTGCTGGATCAGGTGACCGATCCGCACAATGTCGGGGCCATCCTGCGTTCCGCCGCCGCCTTCAATGCGGCCTGTATCGTCACCCAGGACCGCCACGCGCCACCCGAATCGGGCACGCTTGCCAAGTCGGCCAGCGGCGCTCTGGAAATCGTGCCATGGGTCCGCGTGGTCAATCTGGCCCGCGCGCTCGAAGAAATCGCCGAGGCCGGTTATTGGCGCATCGGCCTTGCCGGTGAGGCCGATGCCACCTTGTCGCAGGCCATGACCGCCGGCCCCGTCGCATTGGTGTTGGGCGCCGAAGGCGAAGGCATGCGCCAGAACATTGCACAGCATTGCGACGCGCTGGCCCGCCTGCCCATCAGCGAAGCGATGGAATCGCTCAACGTGTCCAACGCCGCCGCCATCGCGCTTTACGCCGTGGCCACGCGTGAGGGTGAGGAATAAGCCCCCTTTACCCGACCAACAAAAACGCCGCCCGGAGCAATCCGAGGCGGCGTTTTTCTTTCTGCTTATGGCTGCGAGGCGGTTCAGCCATTCAGCAGTCAGGCGCCGGTGATCAGTTCACCGCGTCCTTCAGGCCCTTGCCAGCCTTGAACTTGGGCTGGGCCGAGGCCGAAATTGCCAGAGGCTCACCGGTGCGGGGGTTGCGGCCGGTCGAAGCCTTGCGCTTGGCCACCGAAAAAGTGCCAAAGCCCACGAGGCGAACTTCGTCGCCCGACTTCAGAGCAGCAGTGATAGCATCGAACACGCCTTCGACGGCCTTGGTCGCATCGTTGCGGGTAAGGCCGCTGGCTTCGGCAACAGCGCCGATCAGTTCGTTCTTATTCATTTGGGTACCCCCAGAAAGGACGTTGAAAAATGTCTGTTTGAGTCGCCTCGACAGCGGGCGGAATTGAGCGATTTTTAAACGCCCTGTCAAAGCGAAATACGGTTAAAAACCCGCAATTATCCCCGAGAATACGGGGATTTTCGACGAAGCGAGATAGAAATCATCCCATCGCACATCAAGCGCATTCCGCGACCCGGATGACACATCCGAGTCGCGGCGTTGCAGCAATTATCAGTGTGCAGTCGCAGTAGAAGGCGCCGAGCCACCCGCCGGGGCCGCGCCGGGCTGGCTGGCCAGGTCGTCGGCTTCGGTCCATTCGATCGCCTGCGGCACTTCGGCCAACGCGCGGGCCAGAACCTGATCGACATGGCTGACCGGCACGATCTCAAGACCTTCGCGGATATTGGCCGGGATCTCGGCCAGATCCTTGGCGTTCTCTTCGGGGATCAACACGGTCTTGATGCCGCCGCGAAGGGCGGCAAGCAACTTTTCCTTGAGGCCGCCAATCGCCAGAACGCGACCGCGCAACGTGACTTCGCCCGTCATCGCCACATCGGCGCGCACCGGAATGCCCGTCAGCGTGGAAACCATGGCCGTGACCATGCCAATGCCCGCCGACGGTCCATCCTTGGGCACCGCGCCTTCGGGCAAGTGGATGTGCAGATCCTTGCGGTTGAAGATCGAAGGCTTGATCCCATAAGCAGGCGCGCGGGCCTTTACGAAGGAGAACGCCATCTGGACGCTCTCGCTCATGACCTCGCCCAGCTTGCCGGTGGTCTTGACCGCGCCCTTGCCCGGCACAGTCACGCTTTCGATGGTCAGCAATTCGCCGCCCACCTCGGTCCATGCCAGACCCGTCACCGCGCCAATCTGGTTTTCCTCGTCCGAAACGCCATGGCGGAATTTGCGGACACCGGCAAAATCAGCCAGGTTTTCGGGCGTGATTACCACGCTCTTTTCCTTGCCTTCCAGTATCTTGCGCAGGCTCTTGCGGGCCAGACGGGCAACTTCGCGCTCCAACGTACGCACGCCCGCCTCACGGGTGTAATAGCGGATCAGGTCGCGCAAACCACCTTCGGTCAGCGTGAACTCGCCCTTCTTCAACCCATGGGCTTCGACCTGCTTGCGTACCAGATGGCGCTCGGCAATCTCGACCTTTTCATCCTCCGTGTAACCTTCCAGACGGATGATCTCCATACGGTCCAGCAGCGGCTGGGGCAGGTTCAGGCTGTTGGCCGTGCAGACGAACATGATGTCCGACAGATCAATGTCCAGTTCCAGATAGTGATCCTGGAACTTGGCATTCTGTTCCGGGTCCAGCACTTCGAGCAGCGCCGAGGCCGGATCGCCGCGGAAATCCTGCCCCAGCTTGTCAATCTCGTCGAGCAGGAACAGCGGATTGCTCGTCCCCGCCTTTTTCAGATTGGACACGATCTTGCCCGGCATAGAGCCGATATAGGTCCGGCGGTGGCCGCGGATTTCGGCCTCATCACGCACGCCGCCCAGCGATTGCCGGATAAATTCGCGCCCGCAAGCCTTGGCGATGCTCTTGCCCAGCGAGGTTTTGCCCACGCCCGGCGGGCCGACGAGGCACAGGATCGGACCTTTGAGCTTGTTGGTCCGCGCCTGCACCGCCAGATATTCGATGATGCGGTCCTTGACCTTGTCCAGAGCATAGTGATCGGCATCGAGAACGGCCTGCGCCGCGCCAATGTCCTTCTTCAACTTGCTCTTCTTGCCCCAAGGCAGGCCCAGCAGCACATCGAGATAATTGCGCACGACGGTCGCCTCGGCGCTCATCGGCTGCATGGTCTTCAGCTTCTTGAGTTCCGTCTCGGCCTTGGTCCGCGCTTCCTTGGAGAGCTTGAGCTTGTTGATGCGCTCTTGCAGCTCGGCGATTTCGTTCGCCCCGCTTTCATCGCCGCCGCCCAACTCGCTCTGGATCGCCTTCAACTGTTCGTTGAGGTAATATTCGCGCTGGGTCTTTTCCATCTGGCGCTTGACGCGGCCACGGATACGGCGCTCAACCTGCAAAACGCCCAGTTCGCCTTCCATGAAGCCATAGACCATTTCCAGCCGCTTCAACGGATCGGTTTCCGACAGCAGGGCCTGCTTGTCGGCCACCTTGGCGCTGATATGGCTGGCGATCTGATCGGCCAGAGCCGAGGCATCCTCGATCTCGGAAAGCTGATCGCCCGCATCCTGCGAGAGTTTCTTGTTCAGCTTGGCATATTCGCCGAACTGATCGACCACGCTGCGCATCATGGCGGCGACTTCCGGCCCTTCGGCCTCGGCGCTTTCCACCGGCGCCAGTTCGGCGCGCAGCATCTCGTCTTCCTCGGTCAAGGCGACCATGCGGGCGCGACGCGTGCCCTCGACCAGAACGCGCACCGTGCCGTCCGGCAATTTCAGCAATTGCAGCACCGTCGCCACCACGCCGACATCATAGAGATCATCGGCATGCGGATCATCGCAACCCGGATCAAGCTGGGCAAGCAGAAAGATATCCTTGTCGCCCGCCATTGCGGCTTCAAGCGCGGCCACCGATTTTTCGCGGCCCACAAACAGCGGCACAACCATGCCGGGAAATACCACAATATCGCGCAGCGGCAGCATGGGCAGCAGCGAAGGCAGCGGCTGGATCTCATTCGAGGGAGTGTTCTCGTCGGTCATAATCTTCCATTCGGGTTGCGCCCAAGAACGGCGGCCCTGCGTTGTTTTTGAGGATATGGGGAGCAGATGCGCGCGGCGCAATGGGGAAAAAGAGCCAACTTATGCCCAGCCTTCAAAATCAAAGGCCCCGCATCACGGCCCCGGCGGCAAAACCGGGTCAGGATGCAGGGCCTTTCGGCGGATTTTTCTGCAGGGATCAGAACGGCAGCTTGAAGCCCGGCGGCAGGCCCATGCCGCTCTGCGCCTTGGCCAGTTCGGCCCCGGCGACTTCGTCCGCCTTGGCGCGGGCGTCATTAAAAGCGGCCGCGATCAAGTCTTCCAGAATGCCCTTGTCGGCGGGCACCAACAGGCTGTCATCGACCGAAACGCCAATCACCCTGCCCTTGGCGCTGGCGCGGATCTTGACCAGACCGCCGCCCGCGCTGCCTTCGACTTCAAGCGAATCCAGCTTGGACTGGGTTTCGTTCATCTGCTTCTGGATCGTTTCGGCGGCCTGCTGGGCGGCCTTGATCATTTCTTCCATCGACTTCATCTATCGGCTCCCATAGGACTGGCGGCGCTGAAAACCGCCAGATTGTCCTTCATCGGTAATGTCCTGCGCCCCGGGAAAAGCGGCCAATGCCGCCTGCATCAAGGGCGATTCCTGTCGCTGCGCCACCTGCGCATCGCGGGCCTTGGCGTCAACCTCCATCAAAGTCGGCGCGCCGCCTTCGCTGCGCTGCTCAACTTCCCACAGATCGCCCGTCACCTCACGCAAAATCTTGCTCAGGTCATCGACGATATTCATGGCAAAGCCCGGCGCCTGTTGAAACACCAGTCGCGCCGGCGCCAGTTCAATCACCCGAACCTGTCCACGCATCATCGCCCCCATCGGGATAGAGTAATGTTCGACATGCTCGACCAACTGCTTCCAATCCATTGCGGGGGCTGCGGATTGCGGAGCGTCCTGACCGGGCGCAGAAGATGCGGCCTGTGCGGGCATGGCGACAGCCTGCGCCGCCAAACTTTCCAGCTTTTTCACCAATTGCCCCGGATCGGGCATATCGGCCGCATGCAGGCATCGCAGCAACGCCATTTCCGCCGCCACCAAAGGCGCAGGCGCGGTCTTCACCTCGTCATGCCCCTTGATCAGCAATTGCCAAAGGCGGTGCAATTGGCCCGGTTGCAGACGCTTGGCCCAGTCCTCGATAGTCTTGCGCTCGTCCTCTGACACGGCTTTGACTTCGCCGCGCCCGACCTGCGCCACGGTGATGCGATGGGTAATGTCCATCGCGCTGCGCATCAGGTTGATCGGTTCGACCCCCAGCGCAAATTGCGCCGCCACCAGATCGAGCAACCCGGCCCCGTCCCCGCCCAGCAAGGCCGCAAACAATTTGCGCTGCACGCTCTTGTCGGCAAGGCCCAGCATTTCACGCACGCTCTCGGCAGTGACGTTGGTGTGTTCGGAATCGCTGGCCAGATCGGCATGGGCAATCGCCTGATCAAGGATCGACAGGCCATCGCGCGCCGAACCCTCGGCGGCCTCTGCAATCATGCTCAGCGCCTCGGCCTCGATGGCCACGCCTTCCTTTTCGCAGATCGAGCCGAAATGTTCCGCCAGCAATTTGGCGGGAATACGTTTCAGATCAAACCTTTGGCACCGGGACAGCACCGTAATTGGCAACTTGTCGACCTCGGTGGTGGCAAAAAGGAACTTCACATGTGCAGGCGGCTCCTCAAGAGTCTTGAGCAACGCATTGAAAGCATTGCGCGAAAGCATGTGAACTTCGTCGATGATATAGATCTTGTAACGCGCCGAAACCGCCGCATAGCGCACCGCCTCGATGATCTCGCGAACATCGTCCACGCCGGTATGGCTGGCGGCGTCCATTTCGATCACGTCAATATGGCGGCCCTCGGCAATCGCCACGCAAGGCTCACACACGCCGCAAGGCGAAATCGTCGGACCACCCTTGCCATCCGCCCCCACGCAATTGAGCGCCTTGGCAATCAGGCGCGCGGTGGATGTTTTGCCCACCCCGCGGATGCCGGTCATCAAAAACGCATGGGCCAGCCGGTCCCGCTTGATCGCATTGGCCAGCGTCTGGACCATCGCATCCTGACCGATCAACTCGGCAAAGGTCTGCGAACGATATTTGCGCGCCAACACGCGATAGGGCTGCGCCGAAACGACCGGCGCGGATGTTGGGGCCGGTTCGGGCGCGCCGAACATGCTTTCCTGCCCCGCTTCCTCTAATTCAGCCGCGCTGGGTTGCGCTTCCGGCGCATCATCATCCCACGGCAGATCATCGCCGTCATCGTCGCCGCCAAACATGTCCGAGGAATCAGTCATCATGTCTGTCTAACTAGGGCTTGGGGTGAAGAAGGGAAGGACAAATGCGAGGGACTCGTCCCTCGCGCTCCCATTAGTGTCATCGTTGCGTATCTGGTTCAGCCGATACGCTAAGTTTGCCGCGCCGCAGGCATTATCAATATAGCCTGTGGCGCGGTAACCCTAGCGCCACCCCAAAATGGGATTGCAAAGGGTCTAGACCCTTTGCCCGCCAGAGGCATAAATCCCCAACCGCAAACACAAAAAAACCAGCCCGAAAGCTGGTTCTTTGTAACGTAGGAGCCGGCCGACCCGCGGCAATTCCGTTGTGGCTGCTTCCTTCCGGACCTGACCAGGTTGGCGGACGCAACGTCCGACCGACTCCCGGAGCGGCCTATGGCGAGGCTTGCCAAACTTGGCAAGCCCCCTTTGTCACTTAACGGAAATTATCCGCGTAAGCCTGCAGCTTGAGACGACGCGGCGGGGTGGCGTGGATGGTGGCCACGATGCCATGCTTGTCGGCATAGGCCTTGGCTTCGTCCAGCGAGGCAAATTTCAGGCTCACCTGATTTTGCGTGTCGGCGCTGCCGGGCCAACCCATCAGGGGGTCGGGACGACGGGCTTCGTTCGGGGCGAATTCGAGGATCCACTGGTCCAGCAGGGCCTTGCCGGACTGCATGGCGTTCTTCGGGCGCTGAAAGATACGTGCGGTCATGCGATTGCCATGCCAGCGAATCGCGCCATAAATCAAGTGCGACCTTTGCCTTCGCTGCGGTTTTTGCCCGCTTCGAATGCGTTTTTCGTCTTCAGACTGGGGTCTTCGGCCCATGGCTCGTCGGGCCAGCGGTGTTTGGGGTATCGCCCCTTCATATCCTTGACCACATCGCGCCAACTTCCCCCCCAGAATCCCGGCAAATCCAGCGTCGTCTGGATCGGCTTTCCGCCCGGCGAAGTCAGCAGCAAACGCAGCGGCTGGGGTGGGTTGCCAAAGGTCGGGTGCCGCTCCAGCCCAAAAAGCGCCTGGACGCGCACCTCGATGCTGGGGCCGCCTGCATCGTCATAGTCGATGGGATGGCTGCTGCCCGCCGGACTGCGGAATTCCGAGGGGACCAAACGGTCGAGCGTCTGTTTTCCATCCCAACCCAATCGGTCCAGCAAGGCCTGATGCAGGGCGCCCGCCTCCACCGAATCGAGGCGGCGTTTAAGATGCGGCCCCGCCCAATCCTCAAGCTCGGCCAGCAAGGCGTCCTCGCCCAAGGCTTCGAATCCGGCAAAGCGCGCGCGCTTCAACAGGTTCAGGCTGGCCTTGCCCAATGGCAAAATCCCCAATCCTTCAGCCCTGATCCGGTCGCACAGAAAGGCCGTCATCGCCGCCGGGTCCGGCTTGGGATCGCTGCCCCGCGCAAAAACGAACGCGCCAAGGCGGCGTTCCAGCAAAGCCTCGACCCGGCGTTCGTCAGCCACCCATCGCAAGGTCGACCGCCGCTCGATCCGGTGCGCCAGATGCTCCACCACCTCGGCCTCGGTCAGGGCGATGGCGCCGGTAATCCGCGCGCCCTTGGCCGACCCCTGCGCTTCACCCACGGCCAGATATTCGCTGCGTGCCAAGGATGAGAGCGGGTCAAGAACCAGCCCCCTGCCCCCGGCGGCAAGCCATTCCTCGCCGCTGGCATCGCGCCTTTTGGCCAGATTGTCGGGAAAACCTTCCGCCAGCAAAACGCCCGCAGGCGGTGCCTCACCGGCCAGCCGAGGCACCAGTTTTTCGGCGCGTTTGCCCCATTGCCTTGCCATTTGGCGCGCGGCCTCGGCCTTTGGCGAGCGATCCGTGCGCCAACGATCCAGCCGTGCCAGCAAATCCTCGCCGCGCCCGCCAAGGCCCCGCTCCTGCAACAGAAAGGCCAGCATCGCCGCAGTTTCCCCCGCCCCGCGCGCCGCGCCATAGAGCAACATATGCGCCTGTTCCGGCCCCATCGGCAGACTGGCCATCGCGCGGCCATGATCCGTGATGCGATCGCCCTCCAACGCGCCAAGGCTGGAAAGTTTCGCCCGCGCCGCCGCCATGGCCGCCGCCGGAGGAGGATCAATCCACGCCATCGCCCCCGGATCAAGCGTCCCCCACTGCGCCAAAGCCAGAGTAAAAGGCGCCAGATCGCTGGTCAGCATTTCGGGCGGATCAAAGGCGGGGCGGCCCGCATGGGCGGCCTCTTCCCATAAGCGATAGGCAACGCCCGGCCCCTGACGCGCGGCGCGGCCCGCCCGCTGGGCGGCGGCGGCCTGAGACGAACGCGTGGTGATAAGGCGGGTTACGCCTGCGGCCTTGTCATATTCCGGGCGGCGCGACAGGCCGCAATCAACCACCACCGACACGCCATCCAGCGTCAGCGAGGTTTCCGCAATGCTGGTGGCCAGCACGATACGGCGGCGTCCATCCGGATCGCGGCGAATGGCGGCGCGCTGTGCCTGGGGTTCACATTGGCCGTGCAGGGGCAGGATAGGCGTGGCTTTCAACCGCTCCTCCAGCTTTTCCCCCACGCGGGTAATTTCCCCGACGCCGGGCAGAAAGGCCAGAATGTCACCACTTTCCTCGCGCCAAGCCGTCAGGATGGCGCTGACCATCTGCTCATCCATACGCGCCTCTGCCCGCGCGCCAAGCCAGCGGATGGTAAGCGGCCATGCGCGCCCCTCGCTCTCAATCACCGGCGTATCGGGGCCGAGCAAGGCGGCAAACCGTTCACCGTCGATGGTGGCCGACATCGGGATGATGCGCAGGTCGTCGCGCAAAACTTGCTGACACTCGACAGCAAGAGCCAAGCCTAAGTCACTGTCAAGATTGCGCTCATGCGCCTCGTCGAACAAAACGGCGGAAATGCCGGACAGTTCAGGATCGGCCAGAATGGTCGCAACAAAAATCGCCTCGGTCACCACCAGAATGCGGGTCTTGGCCGATTGTTTGCTGTCCAAACGGGTCAGGTAGCCCACCGTCTCCCCCGCCTTCTCGCCCATCATTTCGGCCATACGCTCAGCCGCAGCGCGGGCGGCGACACGTCGAGGGGACAGCAGGATAACCTTGCCATCGCACCACGCCTCGCGGATCAGGGCGGGCGCCACGCTTGTCGTCTTACCCGCACCGGGCGGCGCGATCAAAACCGCGTTGGGCCGATGGCGCAGGACGGCGAGCAAGTCGGGAAGGACGGCATGGATGGGCAGGTCTGACACAGGTTTGCGTCTTATGGATTTTGCAGGAAAAGGGAAGTGGGGCGCCAGCGGCGGATTTTAGTTGCCTCCGGCGGGCAAAGGGACACGGTCCCTTTGCAATCCCGTTATGGGGTGGCGCCAAGTGTGCAGTGAAGCGCTCTAGTCGGCGAAGCGGTTGATAAAGCCTGCGGCGCGACAAGGTTGCGCAAGGATGGTCGGGCGCACAACAATGACAGTATCGGGATTGCAAAGGGACCGGGTCCCTTTGCCCGCCGGAGGCCAACCTACCTCTTAATACCGCCGCGCCACCGAAAACAGCGCCGCTTCTTCCAACGCCGAACGCATTTCGCCCGCGGGGAAGATGCTCAAAGCATCAATCGCCTTTTGCGCATAATCAGCAGCGCGCTGACGTGTGGCCTCAACCGTGCCGTGGCGGGCGATGATGGCGATGGCTTCGGCCAGATCCTCGTCCTCGGCGCGGAAACCGGCGATGGCGTCGCGCCAAAACTGCTTTTCTTCCTCGGTCCCGGCGGCATAGGCCAGGATCACCGGCAAGGTCATCTTGCCATCGCGGAAATCATCGCCCTTGCCCTTGCCCATTTCGGCGGCTTCGGAATCATAGTCGATGGCATCGTCCACCAACTGGAACGCCACGCCAAGGTAGCGGCCATAATCGTCGAGCGCCTGCTCTTCGGCATCGCTGCGCCCAGCAACAACCGCCGAGATGCGGCAGGCAGCGGCAAACAGCGCGGCGGTCTTGGCGGCGATGATCGAGAGGTAATGTTCTTCGCTCGTCTCGATCTTGCGCTGGGCGGTCAACTGATCGACCTCACCCTCGGCAATGATCGAAGATGCGCGCGAGAGGATGTCCAGCACCCGCAGCGAACCGGCCTCAACCATCAATTCAAACGAACGGCTGAACAGATAGTCGCCCACCAGCACCGTGGCGGGATTGCCATAGATAATATTGGCCGCCGCCTTGCCCCGACGCAGGTCGGAACCATCGACCACGTCATCATGCAGCAGAGTCGCGGTGTGAATGAACTCCACCGCCGCGGCCAGAGCATATTGCGCGCCGCCAGTGTAGCCGACCAGATCCGCCGCCGCGACGGTCAACATCGGGCGCAGGCGCTTGCCTCCGCTCGAAATCAAATGGCCGGCAAGTTGCGGGATCAGCGGGATCTCGCTTTCCATCCGGCTGAGAATCACAGCATTGACCTCGTCCATCCCCTTGGCGGTCAGTGCCAGCAAAGGGTCGATCGAGGGCTGAGGCGCATCCATAGGCGCCGCGCGTTCAGTCATGGAAACGGGTTGGGCAGTCATCGAGCCCGCATTGCGCCGCATCCCGCATAAAGGCAAGGCTGGAATCGACCATTGTCTCATGCTAGCGGCGCTTTATGGTTGAAACGTCACATCAGGGCAGCATCGTTGCCACCACCGATCCGGTTCTGGCCTCTTTCCGGTCGAGCATCGACAATATCGATGCCGCGCTGATTCACATTCTGGCCGAACGTTTCCGCATCACCAAGGCCGTTGGCGAATATAAAGCCACCCACACCCTGCCCGCCAGCGATCCGGGGCGCGAAGAACGCCAGATCGCCCGCCTGCGCAAACTGGCCGAGGATGCGCAGCTTGATCCCGATTTTGGCGAGAAATTCCTGCGCTTCATCATTGATGAAGTGATCCGGCATCATGAGAAAGCCAAGTTGGGCGAGTAAGGGGTTTTTAAGGAGTTTTGCCTCCGGCGGACAAAGGGCGGGTGCCCTTTGCAATCCCGTTATGGGGTGGCGTTTGGATCGCCGGGATTCGCCAATCCGCGAAGCGGTTTATCAAGCCTGCGGCGAGGCGACGTTGCTCGAGGATGATCAGACGCACGCCGATGACAGTATCGGTATCGCAAAGGGCCACCGCCCTTTGCCCGCCGGAGGCAAACTTGCGTTCTACCCCCGCGCTCTGGGCAACCGCAACTTCACCAACAACCCGCCCAAATCCTCACTCTCGGCCAATTCAACATTGCCGCCATAGATTTCGGCAACATCGCGCACGATAGCCAGCCCAAGCCCCGTCCCCGGCTTGCCCGTATCCAGACGCGCGCCACGGTCGAAAATACGGGTGCGTTCGGCCTCTGGAATACCCATCCCGTCATCCTCGACCCAGATTTCGACCAATTCGCCCTTCGCGCCAACGTCCAGTGTAACGAAAACGCTGCCACCGCCATATTTTGCCGCATTTTCAATCAGATTGCCGAGCAGATCATCCAGATCCTGCCGCTCGATGGCGACCTGTGCGTCATGCGACCCGTCGAGGTCAAAGCGGGTTTCGGGATAGAGTCGCTCCACCGCGCGCATGACGGATTTGGCGGCGTCCCATACAGGCGTGCGCGCCTGCCCTGCGCCGCGTCGGCCAACCGCGCGCGCGCGGGCGAGGTGGTGTTCGACCTGACGCCGCATCACCGCCGTTTCACGCACCACCGATTCGGCCAGGTCATCCTCCTTCGCCTGCGCCGCATTGAGCAGCACCGTCAGAGGCGTCTTGAGCGCATGGGCCAGATTGCCCGCATGGGTCCGCGCTTCTTCAGCCTGCCTCTCATTATGCGAGAGCAAGTCATTGAGTTCCTGTACCAAAGGCTGAACCTCAACCGGCAAGGGATCATTGACCCGGTTGGCCCCCGTGTTGCGCATATGGGCAATGGCCAGCCGAACCCGGCGCAGCGGCGAAAGCCCGTACCAGCTTTGAATCGCCGCCATCAGCACAAGGCCAAGCCCCAGCACCAGAAAGCTGTCGATCAGGATCGAGCGAATGCGGTGGATCTGCGCGTCCAATTCGTGCCGGCTTTCCGCCACCACGAACCACCACGTCGTATTGCTGCCCGGCAGGATGATCGAGCGTTCCATGATGCGCAGAGGCTCGCCCGAAAACTGATTCGAATCGTAGATATGCGCCTGCGTATCATTGTGATTCGCATCAACTTTCAGCGTGCGATCCCAAAGCGAACGGCTGGGAAAATCCTCGTGCCCCTTGCCGGTGATCTGCCAATAAAGGCCGCTGTTGGGTTCCAGAAAGCGTTGATCGCCAAGGGGACGGTTGAAGAAGACTTCACCATCCGGGCCGATTTCCGCGCTGCCGATCATGCCGGTCAGCATATAGCCCAATTGTTCGTCGAAATTGCGCGTGACCATCGCGGTCATCGCCCGGTCCAGCGCCAGCCCCCCGGCCAGCAGCAGCACCAAAATCCAGCCCACCGCAATCAGCATCATACGCCGCGCGAGGCTGCCGGTATATTTCACCCGGTCAACCTTGCGCGTTTCGGTATCTGATGCCTCATGCCCTTGGGCGCTGGCCATCGTGCTTAGCCGCGGGCCGGCTCGTCAAGGCTGTAACCCAGACCGCGGATCGTGGTGATCACATCGGCGCCCAGCTTCTTGCGAATACGGGTTACAAACACCTCGATAGTGTTTGAATCGCGGTCGAAATCCTGATCATAAATATGCTCGATCAATTCCGTGCGCGACACCACCTTGCCCTTGTGGTGGAGCAGATAGGACAGCAGCTTATATTCCTGAGCCGTCAGCTTGACCGGCTCCCCGGCCAGCGTAACGCGGCCCGAACGCGTATCGAGGCGCACATCGCCCGCGATCAGTTCGCTGCTGGAATTGCCCGAAGCACGGCGGATCAGCGCACGCAGGCGGGCGATCAATTCCTCGGTCTGGAACGGCTTGGCCAGATAGTCGTCGGCGCCGCCATCCAGCCCGGCCACCTTGTCCGACCACGAATCGCGCGCCGTCAGCACCAGAACGGGGAACTTGCGCCCCTCCTTGCGCCACATGGACAACACGGTCAGACCGTCGATTTCCGGCAGGCCCAGGTCAAGGATCACCGCGTCATAATCTTCGGTACTGCCCAGAAAATGGCCGTCCTCGCCGTCCACCGACAGATCGACGGCATAGCCGTTCTGTTCCAGCGTGGTTTTCAGCTGGCGGCCCAGCGTGGGTTCATCCTCAACGATCAGGATCCGCATCGGCACTTCCTTATTATTAGGTCGGATTAACAGGGGAAATGGGGGCGGGCATAGGCCGCGTCAAGCGCAGGAGCCGAAAGATCAGCGCCGTTGGCGCAGTATTTCCCCGGAACGCGCATCAACATCGACAAACACCACGCGCCCGTCCTTCACGAATTTCAGGCGATAGGCCATGGCCAACGGGTCATATTCAGGCCCCAGATATTGTGCGCCCGCCATAGTGGGCAACACGCGCCCTTCGATCTCGCGCAAGGAACGGACGTTGCCGGCGCGCATCTCGCGCCGCACTTCGCCCTGCGCCTCGCCCGGACCGGCATGGGCGGCGGGGACCGGCGGCAACGCCAGCACCGAGACCATCGCCCAGAGCGCCAGCGGAGCCATCATCAGCAAAGAGGTGAGCCTTGTGAACATGCCGTATGGGTTATCCGTTTGCGATTGAACGCGATGTGAATAGATAACATAGCGATTGTTCAGCGAGGAATGGAAGGTCAGACGCCCCATGAAAAGAGCATTTTTCTTTGCACTTGCCGCTTGGGCATTGCCGCAATCGGCTTTGGCGCAATCGACCATCCCTCCTTTGGTGACCATTGTGCCCAAAGGGCCGGTCGTATCACTGGTTCAGAACGCCAGCGTCGAACAGGCGCCCGATATAGCCAATGTCGATATCGGACTTGTCACCCGCAACCGCGATCGGGCCGCCGCCATAGGGGCCAGCAACGCAGCCATTGCGCGGATCAAAGCCGACCTGATCGCCAAGGGCGTAGCTGCGGCCGACATCACGCCAGGCTATTTTTCCGCGCGTGAGGAATTTGACATGGATGGCACCATCCGTCGGCGAAAAGGCTTTGTCGTGGAATCCAATCTTGCGTTGAAATTACATAAGCTGGCCCTGCTGGGCGATGCCATGGGCGCCGCGATTGGTGCAGGGGCAACCAGTGTTGGCAATCCGGAATTCGATGTTGAAAACAAGGAACCCATTCTTGAAAAGCTCATGGCCGAAGCAACCGCCAAAGCGCGCGCCAAGGCCATGATCCACGCAAGGATCAACAGCTATTCCGGCGCAAAGCTGTTAAGTGTCACCGACAGCGACGGGCGTTCGAGCTTTCAGGCCCGAAAACTTGCCGCTTTCGAGGAGCGGGCGCCCAGTACAGACCTGTCTCCCGACATCACCCCTCGCCCGGTGACCATTTCGGTATCGCTGGCCATGGCCTTTGAACTGACCAACTGATGGACTGCTTGCCATGGGCGATGATGCGCCGTAACGCGCGCCCATGGCAGTTGCACCTATTCTCAGCTGGGAAGGACTGAGCCTGATCCAGGGATCGGGCTGGCTTTTCCGTGATCTCGACATTTTCATCGGCCCGCGTGACCGGCTTGCGCTGATCGGGCGCAACGGGGCGGGCAAAACGACCTTGCTGCGCCTGATCGCGGGGACGCTGGACGCGGATAAGGGCAATCGCTCGATCCAGCCGGGCACCAAGGTTGTCGTGCTGGAACAGGACCCTGATTTCAGCGACTGCCCTCGCCTGCTCGACTATTGCCTCAAGGGCGCAGACGCCCCGCCCCAGCATGAGGTGGAATCCATCGCCAGTCAGCTTGGCATCGACCTGACGCGCGAAGCGGCCAGCGCATCGGGCGGCGAACGCCGCCGCGCCGCCGTCTGCCGCGCCTTGGCCAGCGAGCCGGACCTGCTGCTGCTGGACGAACCGACCAACCATATGGATCTGGCCGCGATTGACTGGCTGGAAAGCTGGTTGCAACGGTTCAATGGCGCGTTTGTGGTTATCAGCCACGACCGCACCTTCCTGACCCGCCTGACCCGTGCGACGCTGTGGCTGGATCGCGGATCTTTGCGCCGGCGTGAGGTCGGCTTTGGCGGCTATGAGGCGTGGGAAGAAGAAGTTTACGCCAATGACGCCCGCGCAGCGGAAAAGCTGGACGCAAAGCTGAAGCTGGAAAACCACTGGCTTTCACGCGGGGTAACGGCCCGACGAAAGCGTAATCAAGGGCGGCTGGAAAAGCTTTATGCCCTGCGTGCGCAGCGCGCCTCGATGCTCAATCCGCAGGGCGCGGCCAAGATGAAGCTGGCCAGCGATGATGTAAAAACCAAATCGGTGATCGTTGCCGAAAACGTGTCCAAAAAGTTCGGCGATCGCACCATCATTCGCGATTTCTCGCTGCGAATTCAGCGCGGCGACCGTATCGGTCTGGTGGGCAGCAATGGCGCGGGCAAGACAACCCTGCTCAAATTGCTGACCGGCGAATTGGAGCCGGACACCGGCACGGTCAAACTGGCCCAGACATTGTCGGGCGTGATGATTGATCAGCAGCGCAGCCTGTTAAGCCCGGAAAAGCGCATCCGCGACGTTCTGGCCGAGGGCGGCGACTGGGTCGATGTGCGCGGCGAGAAAAAGCACGTTCAGGGCTATCTCAAGGACTTCCTGTTCGACCCCGGTCTGATCGAGGCGCGGGTGGGCACTCTTTCGGGCGGCGAACGTTCGCGCCTTTTGCTGGCGCGGGAATTTGCCCGCACGTCCAACCTGCTGGTGTTGGACGAACCGACCAACGATCTTGACCTGGAAACGCTCGACCTGCTTCAGGAAGTGATCGCCGATTATGACGGCACGGTGATGATCGTCAGCCACGACCGCGACTTCCTCGACCGGACCTGTACGGTGACGCTGGGGCTGGACGGTTCGGGGCGCGTGGACATTGTCGCGGGTGGCTATGCCGATTGGGAAAAGCAGCGCCAACAGCGCAATGCCCCTGCGGCCAAGAAGGCCAATGCCGGCGACAAGGCCGACGCCGCGCCCGTCGTCATGCCCACGCGCAGCAAGGTCAAGCTGAGCTATAAGGATCAGCGCGACTATGACCTCCTGCCCGCGCGGATTGAGGCGTTGGATGGAGAGATCGGCAAGCTGGAGGAAGCTCTGGCCGATGGCGACCTTTACACCAAAAATCCGGCGCGGTTTGCGCAATTGACCGCGGCGCTTGATAAGGCCCGCGCCGAAAAGGATGCCGCCGAAGAGCGCTGGCTCGAACTGGCCGAAATGGTCGAGGGGTGATTTCACGCCTCCGGTGGGCGCCCGCCACCGGAGGCGCCCCCATCACGCGATACGATAAAATTCCGCCACCCGGTCCAGCGCCAGTTTCAACACCAGCTTTCCCGAACGCGTGGGCCAATCCAGCGCCTTTTCCGCCACTGGCAAACTGTCGCCAGCGCAAACCACGCGCCACAAAATGTCGGAAAGCCCTTTGCCCGCCGTGCTGATCGCCCCGTCAAAGCGGGCCTTGGCCGCAATCTGGCGCTCTGTCGGGTTGAGGTCGCGATCATGGCGGCTGCCACGCATTACCACCGGTTCCCAACGCATCGACATGTTCGGGGCCATTTGGGCCGCCTCCCAATCGTGGCGCAGCCGTTCACCGGCGTCCAGTTCGCGATCGGTTAAATGCCCTCGCGCATGCAGCCATGTCAGCGGCGATTCGCAAAGGTTTACGGTCACGCCGCGCCCTCCCTTGCGCGGCTTTGATTTTCCCGGGCCTTCAGAGGTTAATTCCCGTTCGACAAGTTGCCGATTCATTGTAGTATCTCCCTAGGTTTATTCCGGCACTTCCTGCGTCAAGTTTGCCAACAACGGCGAGTTGTAGGAAAGGAAAAAACCGGATTGGTTCGAGGGGTCGACTAGTCATGATTAACCGCATACGTGATATTCGCAGACAAAAAGGGATGACGTTGGCCGATGTGGCCGCGCGTTGTTCACCGCCCACCACGGCGCAGACGATTGGCAGGCTGGAAACCGGCACGCGCAATCTCTCGCTCATCTGGATGAACCGAATCGCACTGGCGCTTGAGGTTGACCCGGAATTGCTGGTGCGCGGAGACGCTTCTGAACAGGCCAAAATGGTCGCTCGCCTCACCGATGTCGGGGCCGAGGCTTTGACCACGCCGCGTGATGCCATTCTGCCGACCGAACTGGTTGGTGAAGGTACACAGATGGCCATGTCGGTCGAAACCGGCGCGGGCGATTACCGTAGCGGTGATCAGATCTGGTTACGTCAGATGCAGCCTGAACACTTTTCCAAATTGGTTAACAGGGATGTGCTCGCGCCGCGCCCTGGTGGCCGATTCGTTTTCGGGCGCTTGATCGACCGCGATGAACACCGTATTGCACTGCTGCCCCCCGGAATCGGCCATCGCCAGTTGGTGATCGACAGTCCGCCGTGGCTTGCCGTTGCCGAAATGTTAGTACGAAAGCTGTAATCACCCGCGCATGATGCGCGTACTTTCCATTTCCACGCTGTTTCCGTCACCCGTTCGCGCGGGTTTCGGTAAATTTGTCGCCAACCAAATGGCGGCATTACATGGTCTGGGCGGGGTAGATCTGGTGATGATCAACCCCATCGGCCTTCCACCATTTCCTTTACGTATGCGTCAACCCTATCGGGATTGGTCCGCATGTCCGCCGCAGTCAGAACAGGGCGGGTTGACGGTGCATCATCCCCGTTTCACCCTGATCCCTATGGTGGGTGGCGACAGCAACCCGGCGCGTATCGCGCGGGCGATCATGCCCATGGTCCGGCGCCTTCACGCGGAAAAGCCGTTCGACATCGTCGATGCCCAATTCTTTTTTCCCGACGGACCGGCTGCCGCCATCATTGCGCGTGAATTGGGCGTGCCCCTGACCATCAAGGCTCGAGGCAGCGACATCCATTACTGGAGCGGTCGGACCAAGGCGCTCTCGCAAATGCTGGATGCGGCCGGCTACGCGTCGGCCTTGCTGACGGTTTCGGGCGCATTGGGGCGGGATATGGTCGCCTTGGGCATGGATGAGGCAAAATTGCGCATTCATTACACTGGACTGGATCGCGCGCGCTTTTATCCGCGCACCAGAATCGAGGCGCGACGTGATGCCCTCGACAAGCTGAACCTCGCCCTGCCCGCCGACGCTCCGCTGTTGGTATGTCCGGGCGCGCTCATCGCGATCAAAGGACAGTCCTTGGCGATCGACGCGCTGGCCGATCTTCCCGGCGCTCATCTGGCCCTGGCGGGGACAGGTGCCGACGAAGCCGCCCTGCGCCAACAAGCGCAAGCCTATCCCGGCAGAGTGCATTTCCTTGGTCAGGTCAGCCATGACATCCTGCCTATGTTGATGAGCGCGGCCGACGCCGTCGTTCTGCCTTCTGAGCGTGAGGGCCTTGCCAATGTCTGGGTCGAGGCGATGGCTTGCGGCGCGCCCTTGGTCATCCCCGACATTGGCGGCGCGCGCGAAGTCGTCACCACCCCCAACGCAGGCCGATTGGTGGAACGCACGCCCGCCGCCATCGCGCAAGCTATTGCCGAAATCCTGAACAGCGCCATCCCACAAAAGGACGTGGCCGCCCACGCCGATCGATTCAGTTGGGAAGCCAATGCCAAAGCACTGCGCCAGATCTGGGCCGAAGCCAGTTAGTGGCGAATTTCGATATTGGGAACGACCATAAAAAACCCCGCCCAAGCGCAAGCCTGAGCGGGGTTTTTTATGTTCGGAACGAGATCCTTTGGATCAGGGCGCTTCGTTCTTGCCGCCCTCTCCCGGCACAAAGCTGGTCGGGTTGACTTTCAACCAGATCAGCATCGGCGCCGCCGCATAAATCGACGAATAGGTGCAGACAAAAATGCCGAGAATCAGCGCGGCCGAGAAACCGAAGATCACCTTGGGACCAAGCAGCATCAGCGCAATCAGCGTGATCAGCATCGTGCCCGAAGTCACCACCGTACGCGCCAGCGTTTCGTTCACCGACAGGTCGAGCAATTCCTCCAGCGGCATCTTGCGATACTTCTTCAGGTTTTCGCGGATACGGTCATAGACCACGATCGTATCGTTAAGCGAATAACCGATCACCGTCAGGATCGCCGCCACGATGGTCAGGTCGAACTCCATCTGCGTCACCGCAAACAGGCCCAGCACCAGCGACACGTCATGCACAAGGCTGACCAATGCGCCGACGCCGAATTGCCATTCAAAGCGGTACCAGATGAAGATCGAGATCGCGAGGCTGGCAAAACCCAAAGCCTTGAACGCGGTCCAGCCCAGCTCCTTCGACACCTTGCCTGACACCGAATCGACGCCATCGACGCGCGCATCGGCATGGTTCTGCTTGATGTTGGCGGTGATCTTCTTGGCCATGGCATCGGCCAGAGCCGCGTCCTTGTCCGACCCTTCGGGCAGACGCAGGCGGATAGAGATCTCGTTGGGCTTGCCAAAGGTCTGGATGATCGGTTCACCATATCCCAGCGCCTCGACCTCGCCGCGCAATTGCGCGACCGGGGCCACCGGGCTTTGTGTAAAGGTCACGCGGATCATCTGACCGCCGACAAAGTCCACGCCCATGTTCAGTCCATGGGTGAACATCAAACCCCAGCTTGCCACCATCAGCAGCACGGAGATGATCGTGGTGGGCCACTGCCACTTCAAAAAGTGGAGGTTGGTGTTGTCAGGGACGAGTTTAAGCAAACGCATGGAAATTCACCCCTATCAGATCAGCAGGTCGGACGGGCGCTTGCGGCGCAGCCAGCCCGCCACCCACATGCGGGTGAGGAAAACCGCGGTGAACACCGAGGTCGCGATACCGATCATTAGCACCACGGCAAAACCCTTGATCGGGCCAGACCCGAATTCAAACATCAGCACGGCGGCGATGATATGGGTGATGTTGGCGTCAAAGATCGTGCGACTCGCCTCGGTATAACCCAATTCGACCGATTGAACGACCTTGCGGCCACGGCGACGCTCTTCGCGGATACGTTCATTGATCAGCACGTTGGCATCGACCGCCGCACCGATGGTCAAAACGAAACCGGCAATACCGGGCAACGTCAGCGTGGTGTTGAACACCGCCATGATGCCCAGAATCATCAGCACGTTGATGATGACCGCCAGATTGGCGTAAATGCCGAAACGACCATAGGTGACGGCCATAAACAGCACGACCAGCGTCGTGCCGACCACCATGGCGATCATGCCCTTGTGGATCGAATCGGCGCCAAGGTCAGGCCCAACGGTGCGTTCCTCGACGACCTTCAGATCCACCGGCAACGCACCCGAACGCAGGGCGATGGCCAGTTGGTTCGCGCTCTGGATCGTGAAGCTGCCCGAAATCTGGGCGCTGCCGCCCATGATCGGTTCATTGATGTTGGGGGCCGACAAAACCTTGCCGTCCAGAATGATGGCGAAAGGCTTGCCGACATTCTGGCTGGTCAGGCGAGCGAATTGTTCACCGCCCTGATTGTCAAAGGTGATCGAAACGACAGGCTCATTGTTCTGGCTGAAGCTCTGCGTTGCATTGGTCAGGCGATCGCCCTTGATGCCGCCCAGACGCTTGACCGCAATGGCGCCCTGTCCGTTGGCAAAAGGCACGATTTCATCGCCCGGAGCGACAACGCCGCCGGACATGCCGTTTTCATCGACCAGTTTGAATTCGAGCTTTGCCGTCTGGCCGAGCAATGCCTTCAAGGCCGCCGGATCAGACAGGCCGGGCACTTGCACCACGATACGGTCGGCGCCCTGACGGATGATGGTCGGTTCGCGCGTACCCATGGCGTCGATACGCTTGCGTACGACTTCGGTGGCGGTTTCCATCGCCTTGTCGATGGCGTCGGCAATGCCTTCCTTGGTCGGGGTCAGGACAAAGCGGGTGGTGTCGACCACCTGAATATCCCAATCCCGCGCACCCGAAAGCCCCGCGCCATTGGTCAGCGGCACCAGCACTTCGCGCGCGGCGTCAACCTCGGCGGCGCTGGCCACCATAAAGGAAAGCACGCCGCCCTTGGTCGAAATATCGCCATAATGCACGTTGCCCGCCTTTTTCAGGGCGGCGCGCACTTCTTCTTCCTTGCCTTCAAGGCGCTGCGAAACCACCTGATCGGCGTTGGCTTCGAGCAGAAGATGGCTACCGCCTGCAAGGTCAAGGCCGAGGTTGATCTTGGGATTGGGCAAAGACGCGGGCCAGTTGCCCCCGCCCCATGACACCATAGAAGGCACGGCCGCCGCCACGCAGATCAGCGTGAGCGCCCAGTACCAAAGCTGTTTCCAGCGGGGAAAATCGAGCATGGGTTCTATCCGGCTCTAGAAATGAAAAGCGGCCCATCGTGATCGACGGACCCTGTGGGCGCACATAAGAACGCCCCGCAGCCTGTTCAAGCGCGGGGCGTATATGGCCTTAATCGTTGGCAGGCTTGCCCGCGTTGGGCGAAACCACATCCGAAATCGTCGCCTTGACCGCACGGACGCGGGTGTTGGGAGCGATTTCCAGATCGAGGTAATCATCCTCTACCTTCACAACCTTGGCCAGAAGGCCACCGGCAGTGACGACCATGTCGTTCTTCTTGATGCTTTCCAGCTTCGACTTGTGGCTTTTTTGCTGCTGCATCTGGGGACGCAGGAACAGGAACCACATGACAATGCCCATCAGCACCAGCGGCAGGAATTGCAGCCAAGCGGGCGGCTGGCCACCGGCGGCGGCGGCGGAAAGAATGGAAAGCGTTTGGATCGACACGGGAAAACACCCTTGCGCAGGAATAACAGGAACCGGACCAAGGCCCGAAAAGGCCGAAAATATCCTGCCTTCTCCAGCCTCCCCCGAAGTGCATGAGCGCCTAGCAGCTTATCCGGATCATATCAACGCAACGGGCGCCACGCGCGCGAAGCCCCGAAATGCTTGGGTTCTGATCCTCAAGGCAAAAAAATTGCCAGAAAAATGCAAAAAGGTGATTGCCACGCCGAAAAAGCCCTCCTATAGGCGCGCCTCCGGCAGGGCGACGGCCCTACCGGAAACAACCAAGGTCGGGACGTAGCGCAGCCTGGTAGCGCATCACACTGGGGGTGTGGGGGTCGGAGGTTCGAATCCTCTCGTCCCGACCAATTGGTTTCAAAAAGGCGATTGCCCATGTGGCGGTCGCCTTTTTTGTTGCGTAATTTCCGCAAGATTTTCCTACCATAACCATTTTGGTTATTGCCGATCCCTAACTCAGGAGATCCGCATGAACGAATCGCCAGACCGCAACACCCCGCCCGCTTCAACCGGCCCCATCGTCGCGGAAATCACATCCCCCGACCGTTATGTCAGCCGCGCCCGGCCCAGCTTCCTCTACCTTATGTATGGAATGATCCTGCTCAGCCTGCCGATGGGCCTGTTGTCAGCCATAAGCGCGCCATTGGCGGCGGCCGTCACCAACGGCGTCAAATTATGGCTCAACAGCCTGCCCGACGGGCTCTATGCTTTGTTTGGCACTGGCTATCTGGGTTATACCGCAGCGCGCCAATGGGGCAAAGTGGCCGGGTCTGACCGCTAAACCTTGCCCGCCGCCTCTGGCCTTGTATGACGCCTGCAACGCAAACAGTTTCAGGCAGAATACACCATGGCGACGACCATTTTCGTTCTCAACGGCCCCAACCTCAATCTGCTGGGCACGCGTGAGCCGCAAATCTATGGCTATGATACGCTGGCCGACATCGACGCCGCGTTGATCAAGCAGGGCGCAGAAAAGGGCGTCACCGTGGATTGCCGCCAGTCGAACCATGAAGGTGATCTGGTCGACTGGCTGCATGAAGCGCGTGAAATCGGGGCCAAGGCGGTGCTTCTGAATGCAGGTGCGTATACGCATACGTCCGTCGCGCTGCATGACGCGATCAAGGCCATTCAGTTGCCCGTGATCGAAGTCCACCTGTCCAACCCCCACACGCGCGAGGAATTCCGCCACAAAAGCTATATCGGCATGGCCGCCAAGGGCACCATCGCCGGGTTTGGCGCAAAATCCTACCAGATCGCGCTCGACGCGGCCTTGATCCTGTAATTTCACCCGGAATTTGGCCTTGGCGGGCGCTTGCCACTGGTTAACGCCCGCTTTCCCCTTGCCTGCCAAGGTCGAGAGGGATAGGGGCCATGCCTGATAAACCATCGCCAAGGGGATTTCATGGGCGACAAAACTGAAACGGGCCGCGACATCCAATCCGGCATGAACGTCGATGCTGCGCTTGTGCGCGAGCTGGCGGTTCTGCTGGGCGATACGGGCCTGACCGAAATCGAAGTGGCCGATGGCGGCCGCAAAATCCGCGTGGCGCGCAATATTGCGGTCGCGCCTGCGGCACCGGCCTATGCGCCGGCCATGCCGCTTGCTGCTGCGGCTCCCGTCGCGGCTGCTCCTGCTGCGGCGCCCGCCGCTGCGCCGGTTGCGGCGGCTCCTGCCGTTGTCGAAGGCACGCAGGTCAAATCGCCGATGGTCGGCACGGCCTATCTGGCCCCCGAACCGGGCGCGGCGGACTTCATCACCGTGGGCAAGGCCGTCAAGGCGGGCGAAACGCTGCTGATCGTCGAAGCCATGAAGGTGATGAACCCCATCACGGCCCCCGTCGCGGGCACCGTGAAGGCGATCAACATCGAAAACGGGCAGCCGGTCGAATTTGACCAGCCGCTGGTTGTGATCGGCTGATAGAATTATGGCCATCAAACGCATCCTGATCGCCAATCGCGGCGAAATCGCGCTTCGCATTCATCGCGCGGCGCGTGAAATGGGCATCGAAACGGTGGCTGTGCATTCGACGGCGGATGCCGATGCGATGCATGTGCGGCTGGCCGACCATGCGGTTTGCATCGGCCCGCCCGCGGCCAAGGACAGCTATCTCAACGTGGCGGCCATCATCAGCGCGGCGGAAATCACCGGCGCTGATGCGATCCACCCCGGTTATGGCTTCCTGTCGGAAAACGCCCGCTTTGCCGAAATCGTCGAAGCGCATGGCCTGATCTGGATCGGGCCCAAGCCTGAACATATCCGCACCATGGGCGACAAGGTCGAAGCCAAGCGTACTGCTGGTGCTCTCGGTCTGCCGCTGGTGCCGGGTTCGGACGGCGCGGTTTCGGAAATCGAAGACGCCAAGCGTATCGCCGAAAAAGTTGGCTATCCGGTCATCATCAAGGCGGCCAGTGGCGGCGGCGGGCGCGGCATGAAGGTCTGCACCGGGCCGGATGAACTCGAAACGCTGATGCAGCAGGCTGGCAGCGAGGCCAAGGCTGCCTTTGGCGACGCCACGGTCTATATCGAAAAGTACCTTGGCAACCCGCGCCACATCGAATTTCAGGTGTTTGGCGACGGCAATGGCAATGCCATCCATCTGGGCGAACGCGACTGCTCGCTGCAACGCCGCCACCAGAAGGTGCTGGAAGAAGCGCCCTCGCCGGTCATTACGCCCGAGGAACGCGCGCGCATGGGCGGTATCGTCTCCAAGGCGATGGCCGACATGGGCTATCGCGGGGCCGGTACGATCGAATTCCTTTGGGAAAACGGTGAGTTCTACTTCATCGAGATGAACACCCGTTTGCAGGTGGAACATCCCGTTACCGAAGCGATCACCGGTGTCGATCTTGTCCGTGAACAGATCCGTATCGCCGATGGCCTGCCTTTGTCGGTCAGCCAGGATGAGCTGGAATTCCGTGGCCATGCCATCGAATGCCGCATCAATGCCGAAGATCCCTTCACCTTCGCTCCTTCGCCGGGGCTGGTGGAGAATTTCCACGCGGCGGGCGGCCTGCATGTGCGCGTCGATAGCGGGCTTTACGCCGGTTATCGCATCCCGCCCTACTACGATTCGATGATTGCCAAGCTGATCGTCTATGGCCGCACCCGCGAGGGCGCCATCCTGCGCCTTAAGCGCGCGCTGGAGGAAATGGCGATCACGGGGCCGAAAACGAACATCCCGCTCCATCAGGCTTTGCTGGACGTGGATGATTTCAAGACCGGCAATTACACGATCAAGTGGCTTGAAGAATGGTTAGCTAACCGCTGATATTTTTCACGTTATCGGAAAAAGAGGCCGGTGGGGGAAATATTCTCTTGCCGGTCTTTTTTATGCCTCCGGCGGGCAAAGGGCGGGGCCCTTTGCAATCCCGTTAATGGGGTGGTGCTGAAACATTGGCGTTGTGGTGGTGGCAATATTGGAAAAGCCTGCGGCGCGGTTAGGTCGAGCTAACCGCGCCGCAGGCTTTCAATTTAAAACGATGCGCTATTCAGCTTTTGCCGACCCTTTGGCGCAACATCGACAATATCGGGATTGCAAAGGGCCGCCGCCCTTTGCCCGCCGGAGGCATCCCTCGACTGAAAATCAATCCTCCAACGGCACACCCGGCAAATGCTTCGACGTGCGGATCGTCAGCGAAGTCTTGACGCTGGCCACATTCGGCGCCGGGGTCAGCTTGCTGGTCAGGAATTCTTGAAAGCTTTGAAGATCGCGCGATACGATCTTGAGAATGAAGTCGATTTCGCCATTCAGCATATGACATTCACGCACTTCGGGCAGCCCGCGTACGTGATCCTCGAAACCGCGCAGGGCTTCTTCGGCCTGGCTTTTCAACGACACCATCGCAAAAACCGTGATCGAAAAGCCCAGCTTGGCACCGTCCAGTTCGGCATGATAACCGCGGATCACGCCTTCTTCTTCCAACGCACGGACACGGCGCAAACATGGGGGAGCCGTCAAACCGACGCGCTGGGCCAATTCAACATTGGTAACGCGGCCCTCGTCCTGCAATTCGGCCAGCAAGCGCCGGTCGATCTGATCAAGGTTGGCCATAAGCCCGAAATTTCCCCATTTGCGGCCCGCGTTGTGCGGCGAAACGACCCATCCGATTGAACGGATCACCTTTGTTGAAAGAATCAGCCCATCTGTTGCGGACCATGCTAATATTATTATCTATGGCCGCAATCGTCCCACATTGCAACGCCACCTCGCATCGCTCTTTCACCCGGACGCAGGTGTGATAGGATGAGAATTGAAGTTGTACACAGGTTACATACGCCTTCCTAACCACTCGCTAGGATTTAACCCCGTAATGGCGTTGAAAGGCCATCGGAAACACCGGAATCGCTGATACAAAAACCCATGCGCTATGACGACCGCCTCGCAACCGCTCTTCGCCTGACGCCAGTCGGGCCTGGCGTTGCGCGTATCCAGTTCCGGCAATTGCTGGATCTGCTGGGCACGCTGCCGGTTGAGGAGCAGGGGGAGATGATCGATCTGGCCTATATGCGGCTGGGGGAATTGTCCGGCCGTATCGCGTCGGCGGATCGCGCTGCCATTCTTCGACAGCCAGGTGTGCGCCTGCGCGCGCCGCGCCTTGTCTCAGCCTTGGCGATGGCCGAACCGGTGGTGGCCCATGCGGCGTTGAATGCCGCGCGGTTAAGTGATGAACAGTGGCTTGACCTGATCCCTGCCCTTCCGATTGCCTCGCGCGGGGCGTTGGGGTCGCGACGCGATTTGGGCGCGCCGGTCCGGGCGCTGTTGGCACGTTTGGGGATTGGTGACCGCGCGCTGCCGGGTAATGAACCGGCGGCGGAAACGGTTAAGGCAGCGCCTGCGCCGGTTGAGGAACCGGTTCAGGCAGAAGCCCCGGCCAAGCCGTCGCGCGCGCCCCGTTTTCAATCGCCATCCTCGCCCATGGCCGAAGATACGATCGGCGCATTGGTCCGCCGAATCGAAGCCTTTCGTCAGGCGCGCGAAAACAATATCGCGCCCGAAATCGCCCGCCACGCGGCCCCCAAGAAGTCCAGCGCGAGCCAGGCCATCCAATCCTTCGACTTTGCCAGCGATGGCGAAGGCCGCATTGTCTGGGCCGAGGCGCGCGTCGCGCCTATGGTCGTGGGCTATGGGTTGGGCGGCAATGGGCCGGGCGCGAATGCCGTACGGCTGCATCAACCCTTTCGCGCGGTTCCGATCACCTTGGCCGGGGCGCCCGCCATCGCCGGTAACTGGCAAGTGGACGCCGTGCCCCGGTTCGATCCGTTGGGTGGGCGCTATATCGGTCATCTGGGCCGATTCCGCCGCCCCGCCCCCACCGCTGCCGCGCCCGCAACGCCGCCGGTAAAGGACAGCGAGACGGACCGCCTTCGCCAATTGCTTCATGAATTGCGCACGCCCGTCAATGCGATACAGGGCTTTGCCGAGGTTATTCAGCAACAGTTGTTTGGCCCCACCCCGCATGAATATCGGGCGCTTGCTGCGGTGGTCGCCGCCGACAGCGCGGTAATGCTGGCCGGGTTTGAGGAATTGGACCGCTATGCCCGATTGGACAGCGGCACTTTGTCGCTGGCCAGTGGGGAGTGCGATCTGGCCGCGGCGCTTGATGCGTTGGTTTCGCGCATGGCGGGTGACGCCAATGGGCCGGTGTTTCATTTGCAGGGCCATCATCAGCCCTGCCCTATCGCTCTGGATGGGACGGAGGCAGAACGGCTCTGTTGGCGTCTGCTGGCCACGTTGGCGGGCAATGGTGCGGCCGGAGAAGTTTTGCCGATCACAGTGCATCATGGCGGAACGGTGATGAAGACCCGCTTCACCTTGCCCAAGGTTTTGGCCGGCATGAGCGATGACGCGCTGTTCCACGCCGCCGCGCAATCGGCCGCGCCCCATCCCGGCTCGCATTCCATGGTGGCCAGCATGTTCGGAACGGGCTTTGCCCTGCGGCTGGCCATGGTCGAGGCGCGGGCCGCGGGCGGTCATCTGATGCGTGATGGACAGCAACTTTTGCTTACATTACCAAGCTTGACCGTACAGGCCGTTAACCTTAGCCAAGTATCAGAGGGCGAGCAGGAAGTGTTTGAAACGCCGATGGCTTGAACGCATGGTGCGGCAAGGGGGCCGATTTGTCTTCTCATAGAATTACCGATCAGCCCGCGCCGGACGCCTTTGTGCGTTTCCGCGAAGGCGTCGGGCAGCGTTTTGTCGTAACCATCGATACCGAAGAGGAATTCGACTGGACCAAGCCGTTGACCCGCACGCGGCATCGGGTGGATACGGTTTCACGCCTGCGCAAGTTTCAGCAATTTTGCGAAGGCTTTGGCATCGTCCCGATCTATCTGATCGACTATCCGGTGGCGACATCGGAACTGGCGGCGGAACTGCTGCGCGATGCGGTTCTGGCCGGACGGGCCGAAGTGGGGGTCCAATTGCACCCTTGGGTTAACCCTCCGTATGAGGAGGAGGTTAACCAATATAACAGCTTTTCAGGCAACCTCCCCTTTGCTCTTGAACGGGCAAAGTTCCTGAAACTGCATGCCACGATTGCCGATAATTTTGGCGCAGCGCCGATGATCTATCGCGCGGGACGCTATGGCATCGGGCCAAATACCGCCGACGTCTTGCACGAGGCCGGGGTTGCGATCGACACATCGGTGCGGTCGCGTTTTGATTACAGCGGTTGGGGCGGCCCCAATTTCCGCGATCTGCCGCTGCGTCCCTATTGGGTGGGGCAACCGGGGCGTTTGATGGAAATGCCGCTGACCACGGTGTTTTCCGGCTTGCTGCGGCATTATGGCCAATGGCTCTATCCCAAACTGTCAAAGGTTGACCGCCTGCGCGGGGCCATGGCGCGGTTCGGCTTGCTGGAGCGCATTCCCCTGACGCCCGAAGGCGTGACGGTCAGCGAAGCATTGCGCGCGACCAATATTGCCATTGATGAAGGGTTGCCGATGATCGTGCTGTCTTTTCACAGCCCTTCGCTGTGCCCCGGCCATACGCCCTATGTGCGGACCGAGACGGATCTGGACGAGATGTATGAATGGTGGCGTCAAGTCTTTGAATTGCTGATCGGACGCGGGGTCAAGCCAACCAGCGTGCGTGAAGTGATGGAAACGACACTTTTCGATTGAACCTGACGCTGTTGCTGTTGGTAAAGCCCTCTTGCCTGAACCAAAAGGCTTGGCTAACGCGGGGCGGCACAACGCAGGTTGCGCAAAGCATGGATTGGGGCCTGTAGCTCAATGGTTAGAGCTGGCCGCTCATAACGGCTAGGTTGCGGGTTCGAGTCCTGCCGGGCCCACCATGCCTTTGCAAAATCGGCGGGGGATCGTTTCACGGCAATATGCGTGTAACAGCTTTTTCCCCTTGCGCTAAATGCCGTGCAATCCTAGGGGCATCGGCGTGTCGGGGAGTAGCGCAGCCTGGTAGCGCATCTGCTTTGGGAGCAGAGGGTCGCAGGTTCGAATCCTGTCTCCCCGACCAATTTTTCAGACACTTAGCGAACTCCATCAAAAGCGTTTTACAAAGCGTTTTACTCAGTGCCAGTTTGTTCTCGTTGGCGCTGGCCCAAGATTCGCTCGGAAATTGCCACCGCAACGCGGCCCTGATCGACATATTTCATCCGGATTGTGGCCACCTCTTTGGTGCCCCAGCCGAGAATATCGGCAATCTCCTGATCTGTCAGACCGGCGATCATGCAGCGGGTGGCGAACGTGCCACGCAAGTCATGCAGATTGAGATCGACCTTGCTAGCCTGCTTGGCATCGTTGAAGCGTGAGCCAAAGCCCATGGGCGTCCAGGGCGCCCAACGGCTATTAGCGAGAATCGTCGGCGGCAGGTCTTTCCGGCGGCTGGGCACCTTCAATTCCATTTCAGCCGCATGCCGCGCCTTGATCCGTTCCAACAGAAGGCGAGTTTCCGGCAAGAGCGGCACCACGATCCGAGTCTTGCCTCGGCTCTTGCTGGTCTGCCAGATGATCGCGTGTTCAAACACGGCCTTCCAAGGAACGCGGACAAGATCGGTGCGGCGCAGGCCGGTGCATGCCGCCAGTTCGACACCCTCCTGAACCTCCTGCGAAGCGTGAGCGTTCAAGGCTTCAAGGTGGTGCGCTTCCCAGATCAGGTCGGAACGATCACTCTCGTAAAGCTGTCCGATGGCGGATGCTCGATTGCTTTCGAGGCGGCCCCGGTCAACGCCCCAGGACAAGAGCCGACCAAACACCTGAATTGCCATATCCGCGCTACGCGGCTTGTCGGCCCATTCATCCCGCCAGTCCAGAATATCACCGCGAAAGCGTCGATCCTCTGCTGCCTTCAGCGGGACCTTGCCAAATTTCGTGTCGATCCGGTCCAGCCAAATACGCCAGGTCGGCTTGGTGCTGTCCGACAACCTGTTCCATTCAGGACTTGCACGATAGAGAATGATCAGCCCGCCGATCGTATTATCGACAGCCCTCTCAACCTTCTCTTCCTGAAGGCGTGCAATCTTGCGGATCATGTCAGCCGTCAGCTTCGGTCGAACGGTCCCCACCGTCTTTTCCACCAGCGGGCCGCCGCGCCACGCATAGACATACCAGCGCACTGGCTTACCGGGTTTGCGCACAGCGACGATATGGGGAGCACCAGGCCTCATACGGCCGATCCAGCCTTCCATGCATCATAGGCATCGCCAGGCGCGCTAGCAGCGGCCTGTTGGCGCAAAACGCGGATCGTGCCATCGGGGGCAATCTCGATACCGCCGATCTTCACCCCGGCCGCCATGGCGGCCTCGACCGCAACGGCAACCAGCTTGCGTGTCTTGGCGGCTGATACACCAGGCTGCCGTTGCCTAGCGGCGCGTGGCCGGGGGGCTTCCATCATTACGCGGGTTCCACTTCAAACTTGTCCGCCTCATTGCCCCAGCAATCCCAGCCGGGGTAACGCTGCCGCGCGAACAACTCGACAAAGCGCATCGCGCGGGGCGCAAGGCGCTGGCAAAAATCGTATTGGGCATCCGGCTTACGGCTATGCCCGCGCGCCTTCTCGTCCATCAAATCGAGATCTTCCGTCTCGATGAGGTTGCGGACATTGTTGGCCGTCTCCGGATTGCCCAGCGTGCCGATCAGAAAGGGTTCGCTGGCGCTGCGCAGGCGATAGCCGGTGCCAAAGGCCGTTTTGCCATGCGTGGTCCGCTTGTGCCACGCGCCGCCGGTCACATACCGAAAGCCCCAATCGTCCATCAACTTGATGGACTCGCGGATCGTCGGCCAGCAGGCCCAAAGGAACAGGATCGCATCGCCCCGGCACAACTGGCTGACCGGCATCTGGCCGAGATCATCCCAAGACATGGTGGGGTAATGGCCATCCGGCCCCTTGGCCTGCCCAGCGGCCGAATAGGTCTTAAACCGCGTTGCCGGATCGACCAGCAAGAAGTCATAGCCAAGCGGCATCAGGTCGCCAAAGGGCCAGGTCATGCCCGTGCTTACGTTCATGGCAGGCACTCCGACTCTATCGTGGAGGTTTTCGCCCCTGCCCCGATTTCCTCGGGTGCAGGGGCGAGGCGACCCAACGGGCTCGTTGGAAAGGATGGAGGGGTGGCGTCATCGCCATCGACAGGGCCAAGCTGAAAATCGATATCCATCGTCTGAAACCAGCATAGGCCCAGCCCCAGCAGGCCGCACAGGGCGCCTGCGATCACCAGAAACCAGCCAAACAGCGGCAAGTTATGTATATGCTCCATCAGTTCGGCTCCCCGGAATGCAGCGTTTCCAGAGCGCAGGAGAAGCAAATTTTCATTGGGTTTAACGGGGCAGAGGGAAGATGCATGACCTTGCGACCGCAAAATTCGCAATCGCACCGGACATAGCCCGGATGCCCAGACATCGAACGGGCATTGATGCACACAACGTAATCGGCTTCCTCTGCTTCTTGCGGGTTGAAGGGGCGGAGGCTGAGAACGGCATCAGTGGGCAAGCGTGGCTTGGTCATATGCCCCCCTTCGCCCGCAGCGAAAGTTTATGGGTGGAGAGGATGATTTCGACCTGGTTAAGGGCCAGCGGGCCAAGGCCAGGAACGCGCATCAATTCAGCGGGCGTCATGGCGATCAGGTCCCCAATAACGGTAATCGGGGGCCTGGCTTTTGCCAGCGCACCGCGGACCTGGGGCGGAAAGCCCATAGCCTCGAAGACATTAGCGGGCATTGCGCGTCTCCCTATGGTGAGCGTCAAAGATCGCGGTGGCTTCAGCCAGTTCGGCCACGCCCAGGTTGGAGCGGATCTGACGGCGGTAATGCTCGACGCTGCGCTGCGAAATGCCCAGCGCACGCCCTGTCGCCTTGGCCGAAACGCCGCGTGCTGCCATCGACAAAACCTGAAGCTGGCGCACCGGAAGATCAGAAACTTTAGCCATGAGGGTATCTCCCTACGAACGGCTAGAAATGGGTGCGAATGACCGCGTAAAGCGCGCCAAGGGCGCAGCCGGCGCAAAGGGCAATGCCGTGAAGCAATGCGCCCCGGCTCATGTTGTCCTCTCGGCAGCCAGCTTGGCCTCTTGCGCATTGATCGCATCGGCAAGCGCAATGAGCGACTGGCCAGTTTTCCGCGCCGTGGCCGCATCCATCTGTGCGATCATACCCACGCTAGGCAAAAGACGATAAACAAGCACCCCAACAGTGGTGGGGCCATTCGGCCGCTTGAAATCAAGGGTGAGCAACCCCGGCGCCTCATCCGCCATAATCTGCCCGCGCGGCGTTTCGATCAACATCAGCGGCAACTTGGCAGTTTGATGGTTGATGCGCTGAAAGCCCGGCGCGGGAATGGGTGTGATCACCTGCCCATCACGCACGGCCCCATACCCCTTGATAAGCGATGATGGCGGCATGCAGGTTTGCGATGGCCCCGACTTCTTCTTCGGTCACAACCGAGGAAAGCTCAAGGCGGGGCCGTTCGATCTCGATAGCCATGCGCAAAGCATCGGCCAGAAGAGACGCAATTTCCTCTTCAAAAGCGAACATGGCGCTATTTTCGCCATTGGCCATATAGCGCAGAAATTCGTTAAGGGCCGTGCCGGTCTTTCTGGCAGCGCGCAGGACTAGAGTCCGCTCAAGCGGTGTGGGAACAGGTTCGGGGCCGAGCGCTGCTGCGGAGTCGGCATCCGGCAAAATCTTAGATGCGGTTGATTGCATGTCATCCTCCGGCAAGTTACCGGACGATAACACCAAAATGGTGTCGCAATGTCAACACCATTTTGGTGTTATGTTGGCCATACACAGATGGCCAGCTTGATCGCAAACTCTCAAGCCTTCCAATGGTCCATCT
The DNA here is from genome assembly GCF_057401885.1 of Novosphingobium sp. 550D. Classification (NCBI taxonomy): domain Bacteria; kingdom Pseudomonadati; phylum Pseudomonadota; class Alphaproteobacteria; order Sphingomonadales; family Sphingomonadaceae; genus Novosphingobium; species Novosphingobium sp. 550D. The sequence goes on from NZ_CM171613.1 coordinate 2,837,885, forward strand.
TTTATGAAGATCAAACCGCTGCGCAAAATAACCAGGCCTAATGAACGGAGCCTTCGCGTCACCTGCGACGGCGGTGACCTAATACAGGCGTAGCCCATTGAAGTTCAACAGATTCAATTGGCGGGGCATTTTGACTAATCAGATCATAACGCCCAGAATCTCGACTAGGCCTTATCTCTTTCAGTAGGGTGCGTCCATCGGTCAGGCGGCAAACGGCCCAGTCTTGCAAAGCATCATCTTCTACGCGGTCCCAGCCATCCCGACCGATGAACACGATATGCCCATTTCGAAAAATAGGGTACATACTGTCGCCGCGTACCTCTAAGCCAATCAGCTTAGATGCATCCATACCCGGCATGGGCGCAGCAAAGTACATGCCATCACCGGGCGCATAGGCATCCTCAAATGTAATTGCGCCACCCGCGCCTACAAAACCTACGACTGGCAATTCCAACCCATCCATCGGCGTAATAATGGCCGCTGGCTCCACGCCAAACGCTTGAGCTGCCTTATCTATCCATTCTTGCTTGAGGTTGCGCTGCCCCTTCTCCAGGCGCTCAACCTGTTGAGGGGATGTGCCCATGCGCCGAGCAAGCTCGGGCCGACTCCACTGCCTCTTCTCGCGCAATACAGCAATGTTGTTGACGCTGGCCATAACCCATTCTGCACCAAATTGGTGCCGCGCGCCCATACTCCATTTTGGTGTTGACTTGAGAGCGCGAGTAACACCATTATGGTGTTGCAAGGAGTTGTCAGAATGCCTCTCAAGGAATGGATGCGTTTGTGCGGTGTTACGACCGCGCAATTGGCTGGACGGCTGGGCCGTGCCCCGGAAACGGTGCGTCGATACGTGGCTGGGGAGCGCATCCCCGATCGCATCACCATGCCGCTCATCGCCGCCGAAACGGACGGGGCAGTCACCGCCAACGACTTCTTTGGCATTGATGTCGAACACGGCTTTCAATGAGCACCCCCATCACACCCGAACATATCCTTCAACAAGAGCGCTTGCCTGAGGATATTTTGATGGAAGAGGCGTGGCTGCGGTCGCAGTCGGTCGGCATCGCCATCCATCCTAAGCTTGGCCATCCAGCGTCCCTCCGATCTGTTTCGCAAGAAGATCCAGATAAATCGCTAGGCGAGGCGGTAAATTTTCTCCGGGCATCGATTGAGCGCTATCTGAACGCGTCGGCAACTGCTCCAAAATCTGAGCCGATGCACGCAGATCAGCGGCCAGCTTCTGAGTGCGATCAGGAGACATCATCCGTCGCCCAACAATCGCCTCAGCATGGGCAAGCGTATGGGCGCAGTCGGCCGCAATCATCAGCGCCTTCAGCGCAAGCACCTCAAAAGCTTCAGTCCTATCCATGGGGTACTTCCTCCTTACGGGTGGCGGCGCTGTTCGCCGTAGGCTTGCTCATCGCAAGCAAATCAAAGCTGTTTACGAGTGGAATGCGACCTTGAGCAGTGCCTTTTCCCCCGAGCAGGAAGCCCGCATCCGCGAGATAGCGCGAGAAGAAGCGGTCAGGGCCGCTCATGCCCTTTCGCGCATTCAGGCGGCCTATGCGGCTGGGCGTGCCATCAGCCAATATCGGGTGGAAGAACACGAGATCCGTGATGTAGCGGAAACCGGCGCTGTTAAAGGGCCGTTTGCGTGACCACCTATCGCCCTTTGCCCAATGCGCCATGGATCGCCTGCGCCAGCGGGATGCTTTTTGCCGCCACGATGGCTGACTTATCGCGCACCCGATTGAAAATCTCATCGCGGGTTTGCGGCGTAATTTTACGCTCATCCACAAGCTGGCCCAACGCCTCTTCCAGAGCAATCGCGATTGCAACTCCCGTTCCGCGCAAACCTTCTTTGAGCGAGGCAACTTCACGTTCAAGCTTTGCCAACCGTTCCTTATCGAACAGAAATTCGGCCATTCGGGACTTCCTTCTCTTTCGCGGCGCTCCTTCCCAGATCGGTAATGCGAACGGTTTGTGGCGCAACGATTCTTCGGTTCACAGGAGCGCCGCATGAACGCCTCCCCGATCTTCTCGGCCACCCATCGCCAGATGGAAATGCTGCGCTACATCGCGGGCTATCAGGCAAGAAATGATGGCCAATCGCCTAGCTATGACGAAATCGGGCGCGCGATTGGCGTCATGTCCAAAAGCTCTGTTCACAGAATGATGATTGCGCTGAACGAACGCGGCTACATCAACCATCATCGGTTCGCCAACCGCAAGATCGAGATCCTGCGCCCGCCCGCTCTGCCCCGTGATGGCAATGGGGAGGCGCGGTATTTCATTCCTGCTGAACGTCTTGGTTTTCATGGAGGCCAAGATGCGTGATTTGGGCAGACAAGTCCGCCCTCATCCTGTTTCCAAGCAGGACACATCTGCCGCTCTGGCGGCTGGCTGGGCACGCGAATGCCACGCCATGGGCAAGGGCACCTTTGCCGACTGTATCGGCGTTGACATCAAGACGATCAACCGCGCTCTGACCGGCGAGTCTGTACCTGAATTTCACACGGCGCTCGGCAGCCTGTTGGCCAGCCCGACCGCTTTGGACGAAGTGCTGAAATTGTACGGGTTTCAGGTCAGGCCGCTGACGGCTGTTGCCGCGCAGGATTTCGAGACAATCGCCAGCCTTTCGCGCTTTGTCGGTCGATGGGTCGAAGCCCTATCCGATGGCGTTCGCGATCATCATGAAACGCTCACGCTGGCCGATCAAATTCGCCCTTTGATGCCTCACCTTTCCGCGTTGTTGGGCGAGGCGGATCGTTTGAAGGGCATTGGAACAAACTGACGCACGCCGCGTCATTCCGGGCCGCTGGTGGGCTAACGCCCGCTCGAATCGACCCATAACCTTCCGGAGAAAGTTATGAGCAACGGGCCGAACACGTCCGAAAAATTGCTGCTGCATATCGAAGGCATCGAGCGGATTGATGCGGAAATCGAAGAACTGAAACTTGAGCGCAAAGACCGGCTCAAGGCGATGAAGAACGATGGTTTCTGCACCAAGACGGCTCAATGGGCGATCAAGGAGCGCAAAAAGACGCCCGAAGAGCGCCGCGAAGAAGAGGCGATGCGCCAGATCTATCGCGGTGCCCTCGGCATGCTGGATGGCACGCCGCTGGGCGACTATGCGCTTCAGAAGCTGAGCGCGAAGAAGCCGCCAAAGCCCAAGGAGGAAAGCGCGGACGGCAAGGACGCCGATACCGAAGCACCGAAGGCCACACCTGAAAAGTTTATGCCCGAAGTCGATTTGGCCCGCGCCTCCCAGATGGGCCGCGAGGCTGCGCAGAACGGGCAAGATGTTCTGACCAACCCCTTCCCCGGCGGCGATCCGCGCCGTGCGGCATGGGACGAAGCTTGGTGCCAGGAGCTTGGCAGCGATGGCATGGACATTCCCGAAGCGCTGCGCCCGGCCAAAAAGGGTAAGCCCAAGGGCGATGATGCCGCAAATGATGGCGATCAGGAAGGCGGCCAAGAAGATCCCGACGCAGTTGATGCCGACAGTGGCGCAGATGCCGATCAGGAAGGCAAAGCCGACGATGAAGACAGCGGCGCGCCGGCGGACGACAGCGATCTCGATGAAGCCTATCCTTCTGTGCGCGCCTTCGTGCTTCAGGAACAGCGCGCTTCGGTAACGCTGTTTCGCAAGGCGTTCGGCATTGGCTACCGCAAAGCTGCACATCTGATCGAACGCCTTGAGCGCGATGGCGTCATTTCCGCGCCCGATGTGTCGGGCCTGCGCGATGTCCTTCTGGATAAGGAGGGCAAGAAGAAATGAGCGCGCCCCGCGAAATGCGCCCTTTTGAGATCAACTCGGCACAGGGCGACCTTGAAAAGACCTTTGGAGCCTTTGGGCGGGTGGTAATACCCAATGAGTCTCAGCCGCCGATTTTGACGCCTCCCGTTCGAGGCGCTTTGCAGCAATGGATGCTGGAAATGAACGCTGCGGCTGAACTCGAAGCCGTGGGCGTAAAGCCGCGCAAGCGCTGCATGCTGTATGGCCCGCCAGGCACCGGAAAAACCACGTTGGCGCACCATGTTGCGGCACGCTTCAGGCAACCGATGCTGGTGATTGCCTGCCATGAGATTGCCAGCATGTATATCGGCAAGTCGGGTCAAAATATTGGTGCATTGTTCAAGGCGGCGCGCGCCGACCGGCACAACATTGGCCTGTTTTTCGATGAGTTCGACGCTCTGGCCAAAAACCGTGATCAGTTGGGCGGCGGCGGCGCGGGCGCCGAAATGTCGAACATCACCGTTGCCCTGCTTCAGGAATTTGATCGGTTCAACGGGCTTCTCTTCGCAGCGACCAATCAGAACAAGCGCATCGACGGCGCTTTGTGGCGTCGCTTCGAAATGCAGATCGAAATTGGCTATCCAGGCGAAGATGAACGCTTTGCTATCGTAAAGCTTTATATGGCTCCATACGCGGTCGATGAAGACACGATTTGGGCAATTGCCGAAGCCATGGCGGGCGCCAGCCCCGCGCTGATCAAGCAATGCTGCGAGTTCATCAAGCGCAGCATGGTTCTGGCGCGCAGGACCAGCCTTTCGGACAAGTTGCACGACATCATGGCGCGTTTCGCCGCCAGCAATTCCGCACCTGACGGGCAAGATCCGCCCCGGCTGTGGCAGAACAGCGACCTGATCCTTGAGGGCTTGTCCACTGTCCCTTGGCCCCCTGTCCTGAACACGGGAGGCTGATGATGGCCAGCACCGTCTTGATCCTTGTCGCGGGCGCCACCATCGCCATCCTGCTGATTTGGGCGGTGCTGGCGTGGCGAGCCTATCAGGCATGGCGCGCCCGCGCCGATGCCGCCGAAAACCAGATTATCGAAGCGCGCAGTCGTAAATCCGCCGCCGTGGCCAAGGGCAACCGCACCCGCGCGCTGCGGCGGCAGGAAGCTCGAAGGCGCCTGAAACAGGAAACCACGCGCCAGATCCAGATGGATCTTCGCGCGCGGCCTCCCCGCCCATCTGATGGGGGTCCCACAGGGGACATCAACAGATGAGCGTGATCCATGCTCTGACCGTGGACCTTCCTTATCCGCACAAGATCCTTTGGCCGAACGGGCGCACGCTCTCGACCAAGCTCAAAGCCAAGCTCACCAGAAAGCACAGAGAATGGGCATTCACCGCAACATGGGCCGCGCTGGGGCGCAACAAGGCCGAATTTCCATCGGGCAAGATCCCGGTGCATGTTCATGCCACGCGCAAATCATCCGGTCCCTACCCGGATTCCGACAACACTGTGGCCGCGCTGAAGGCCTATCTCGATGGGATCGCGCAGAAGCTGGGCATCAACGATGTGCTGTTCGCCACCCCTACCGTCTCGTTCGGGAAAGAAATTACCGCGCGCTTCATTATCACCGTGGGAGCACGGCTATGACACCGCCCCGGCGTTCCTCGTGGCTCATCGTCAATGCCGCCGCCAAGGAACTGGCACGGCAAGCCTCGGACGGCCTGCTGACCCATTGCGGAACGCTGGATTATAGCGGGTCTATCCACGTCGCAGGCACCATCGATCTCGCGCGGCTGGCAGATACGCTAGAAGCCGGATTGCGGTCGGAGTTCTTTGGACCGGCCCTCGATGCCCATTTCAAGAACGGGGGTGCGCTATGAGCAATCATCTCGTTTCCGAGGTCCTGAAGCGGCAAGTGGGAAAATTGTCGCGCACGGCCGTTATGATGCTGATGGCAGATAAGGCCAGCGATGATGGTTCTGGCATCTGGGCCAGCAAGCAAACCATTGCCGATGAACTTGGCTGCACTCGCCAGACAGTGATTGATACCATCGCCGCGTTGGTGGGTGACCGGCTGCTTGCAGAGGTGGGGCAGCGGACCTGTCCCAATGGCTACACCACCGAATATCAGATCAAGGTCGAGAACCTCGAGGCCCTGCCTCTGGTCCCGGCCCACCAGCGCAAGGAAGACGCTAAGCAGCGAGGGCAAAAAGAACCCGTCAAAAATTTGGACGGGTCAAAAATATTGACGGGTCAAAAATTTGGACGGGTCAAAAATATTGACGCCACCCGTCAAAATTCTGGACGCCACCCGTCAAAAATATTGACACAAACCCCTCTTGAACCCTCCTTGAACCATTCCCCCCTACCCCCCGAAGACGGGGGAAGTGAGCGCGCGCCGTTTCCTGAAGATTGGATTTTGCCGGGGAAGGAGGAACTGCCGCCCGCTGCGCAGGCTTGTGCCTTGCAATGGCCTGACGGTGCCTACGAGGCCGAGGGCGAAGCCTTCGCCAGCTATCGCCGTGGGCGGGGGGACAAGCAACGCGATTGGGCGGGTATCTGGGCGGCCCGCGTGATTGACCTCCACCAGCACGTCATGCGCGGCGCCAAAGCAGGCATTGCGGCGGGTACGGGCGGTGTCGCGCGGGTTGCGGCAAAGGATCGCCCAGCCCCCGCCCATGCGGCCAGCAAGGCCCAGGAGGATGAGGCATCGGCCGCGCTGCATCGGGCCGTGAAAGGCATCATGGGTGAACCAGCCTATGGGCGCTGGATTGCCCCCTGCGCCCTGATCCTGATCGACGATGGTTTGCGGATCATTGCCCCAACCGATTTCATCGCCGCGCGGATCGAGGAATTGCACGGCCGCGAGATCGAACGCGCCATTGTCGCGGCTGGCCTTGCGGTTGGTTGGCATCGCATCGAAGTCGAGAAGGCCGTCAAGAAGGGGCGCCGGGCATGAGGAAGCATCCCCTCGGCAAATTCGCCCATCTGGCCCGCGATCCGGACCCAAGCGGGCCGAGTAAGGCGGCTAAGGAATTTTGGCATCTGCACGGCGGCGTGGCCTTTACCGCCCAACAGCTTCGCCAGATGGAGGGCCTGACCCGCCAGTTGATCGAGGCCGCCGCTGCCAATCTGTACGGGAAGCGCAAATGAGCCAAGATCCGATGGACGCCGTTCAGCGAGTGAAGTTGGCGCAGCGTGCAGAAAGGCGCCGCGCCCGGAAGTTGGCTCTCGCAGATCGCAATGAGAAGGCCCGGCAGACAGCGCGCAAGAAGGCGCAACTGGAATTGAAGCAAGGCGTCTATGTCCACCTTGACGAAGCAGTAGAAAGTCCGACCGAGGAATGGCTGGCTAAGGGTGATGTTCAGTCCTTCACGCCCAAGCAGCTACCAGGAACCATCCGAACGGCCAAAAGCGTCCGCAGGGTGCAGCGTGGGCAGATAGAAGCCGCATATCAAGCGGGTCGCCTGACCGAAGAGCAATTCGCAGCAGCGTGCTGGTTTCGGAAAATCTATGAGCAGGCCGGTATGGCTGGGCGCTGGCCTTCAGTCCAATTGGGCCGCATCAGTTCATCCGGCGACGGCGCCGCGCAAGCGCCGATGCCGATGCATGAGTATGAAATCTATTGCCGCGATCATTATCGAGCAGTCATGGCGCGGATCGATCCTTTCTATCACGATTTTTGGGAGGCGGTGGTTATCAACAGCATTTCCATGCGCGCTGCATGCCGGTTGGCAAAATGTCGAAATGAAAAAATATTCAATCGTTTAGCTGTAATATGTGACCAAGTTGCGGCCTATTGCGCAGGTCGAAGGATTCTTCTCAAGCCGAGCGAAGCTGAAATATCTAGCGTCCAAGCCATATCTCTGCCCGTCGCCCCCAATTGTGGCCATTGAATGACCGCAAAGTCATGCCGTGGAATGGGACAAACCCACCGGTCGCCGCCACGCCCGAGATCGTCCGACTACGCCGAATCCGGTAATTGGTCGAGCAGCGTAAGCCCTCCCCCAATGTCCAGGCGGTTGACGGACCTATAAGTCCGCTTACAAAGTTAACCTAGCTCAAGCTACCCCTTATTCATTCGGAGTCAGGCGCCGTGGTTTCCCTGCCGATTTGCTCATGGTAGGAGCCAATCAACATTGAGCCGTCAACGCCATGAGCCAAGAACTATGACCGATATCCCGAATGAACGTTTTGCCGATATCTATAAGGGCCTCACCACTTTGGTTGATATCCCTCAGGAAGAGCGGCCAACCCATTTGGCGCATTACACCTCAATGGACACCTTGGAGAAGATACTACGCCATAAGGAAATATGGCTGTCGCATCCCTTCTTTATGAACGACCATCAGGAAATGGTGTTTGGGCTTGCTACTGCTTTTCGCATCATAAATGATGAATCTAATGTTGATATATTCAAAGCACATATCGGAGAGGAATTACTCGGCCGCATTATATATTTCTTCAATTTCTTTTTCGGGCAAAAAGAGCGCATTCACCTTCTGGATTATCACATTTTCTGCTTGTCGAAATACGACACATCAGGTGATGGCAATGGCAAGCTGTCTATGTGGCGGGGGTACGGTGATGATGGCGGCGGAGCAGCGATTGTCTTCTCCACGGACTTCATCCAGCTAAACCACGCATCGCCATTAATTATCTTGGAGGTAAAATATCAAGAAGAATACCAGAGGCATAACCACATCTTACAGAAGGTGAAGGAAGCACTTGATCTTGGCGAAGCGATCAGGGGGGCTGGCGAATTCGATGTTGAAACGATAGCTCAGGCGACAGCATTTCATTTGTGCGAATACATCTTTCTCTATGCGCTGTCATCAAAGGCCCTTGGCTTCAAGGAGGAAGAAGAATGGCGGGTTGTTTATATGCCCGACAGGGACAAAGATGCGTATCTTAAAAAGAAGATCGATTGCGTTATCAGTCGTGGTGTCATCGAGAGTAAGTTGAAATTCCCCTTGAAACCGCTTCCAAGCGCTCCTGATGACGCATGGACGCTTGAGACGATCATTGACAGAATCATTCTGGGGCCAACCCAGCGCCATCCGGTTTTTCCGTCATTGGCTACCGACATGGCCAAGCGGTTGGTACAGTGCCTAGAACTTCCTGCACTGGCTGATAAAATCTACCCGTCCTCTATTCCTTACCGCAGCACTGGCATTAGATAGATTTTTCATGGATTAGGCCGCCAATGGCTTGAATGGGGGAATGTGCAGCAACCAATTTGAATGAACTACAGGCTTCGGTACTCAGTCTGCAGACCATGCAGGTCTGTTCTGAGGGCGGATTTTACTGGCGCGATCTATCTTCTTAGAAGCGGATTGATGCCTTACGTTCGCGTTCAATCGTTTCGAGTATCGCTTGGCGCTCATGCTTGTAGTCGAAATGGCTATCGATCCCGGCGATGAAGCGCGAACCTATGAAATGCCAATCGATGCCGGCGCCATCGCCATCGACAAGCAAGTCACCCGCAACCCAGCTCGGCACACTATGCAACAGCAGCACGAGCGAGGCCGCCATAACGCGCTCGGCGATACCGTTCAGCGCTTCGACGTCGGCCGGGCGCTCTTTACCCGCAGAGACGCCTTCCTTGGCCGCTGCGATGCTGTCGAGGATCTGCGTAGGAGTCAGATGGACATAGGCCGAGGTGAGGCCATAGAGCCTCCCGACTTCTTCGGCGAACGCCGTACGGAGTCCATCGGGCAGCATGTCGAGGTCGAGATTCCCCTTGATCGAGATGCGCTGTGAGGAGAGCACTTTGTCGAACTCGGCGAGCTTGTCGTCCACACTCGAATCGTAACTGGCGCGCTGGACAAAGCAGATCTTGATCGACGCTTCGAGGAGGAAGCGCAGCTCGCGTCGCGCCACGCTCAGCATGCCTTCGGTGGCGAGCGCGACGACCGAGAGCGCAGATTGAAGCATGTTCTGCGCGAGATAGGACATTAGGTGGTTGCCGAGAAAAGATGGGTCGCGGCTCGTATCCTGAACCAAGAAAGATAGACCTGCGAGATAGGAGCGGACGATATAATCAGTCTGTTGCAGGGCCACCGCTAGTTCGGGCGGCAGGTCCTTGAAGTCGGTTCGCTGATACATCGGCCTGTCGTTTCTTTCAGTGGGGATCGCCGTCCGGGAGGTCATGGTGACGACGACGGCCGCCCCGACCTTCGCGCTTTCGATCGGTATTTGCAACGTTTGAAGGTTTGATGGGCGATCGGATCGCCCGTGACACATCGAGCGCGTTACATGGGAACGTGAATGAGCGGCAGCTATCAGAGTCTCGGTCGGGGCGCTGAAATGTCGGCTTTAGAGGCGGCCCTGATCAATGTGAAATGGAGCGCGGAATGGCCGGTGTCGGCGTGAACCGACATTCATAGGGCTTTACCGGAACGACTTGAACTGGTCGAACACTGACGCTCCGCATGTGAAGCGCCAATGGCCGCTAACCATCCCATCACCAACCCCGGTCACTTCTCCGACCGTTGAAATTTTCGGCGCGACCTAGGGGTTGATTGACATGGGAACAAAATAGGTCCAAACATTCCTAAGTTTCAAGAATTGCGTCCAAAAAGCCTCGCTGAATGCGGGGCTTTTTGATTCACGCCTTTGACAAGGGGATGCGATGGCCAGGGCAGCAACGCCCCCCAGCGCCCGCCTTATTCAACTCAAGCATGCCAAAGACAAGGCCGCGAAACTGAAACGCGGCGAACTGCTGACGGCTCAGCCTATGGCTGAACTGCTGGGGGTTAGCTGGCCTGCGCTTCGTACCTGGAGCAATGAAGTTGAAGAACTGACAAGGTTCGATGCCTTTGTTAGAGGCGGCAATGGGGTTGAATGGGCGTTTCGCCCGCTCCAAACGATCAACGCGCTGATCGCGCATTTCGAGGCCAAGCAGAAGGCCAGCGTCAAAAGGGCGCAGCGAGTTAAAAAGATCGTTGCCGGAAATGCGCTTCAGGGCGCGCCGGAAGACCTTAGCATCGATGAACTGACGAAGATGGTCCGCTTGTCGCGCGAAATCCGCGAGGAACAGGAGCGTCAGGGCGAATTGATCGATGCCGAGAAGGCGAGAATGGCGATCCTATCATTCATGTCGAGCATCCAAGAGGCCGCTCTGCGCGCCGCGCAAGAGCAAGATCCGAACGGGCGCTGGCCTCCCGAAATCCGAGTGTCCTTTGAAACTGCAACGCAGAACATTCTGGTCGCCATTGAGCGTGCCGGAAGGGCCTGCATCATGAAAATGGAAGAGTGAGCGATGGCCTCTGGAAACATCAAAAATTCGGCGATGCAAAGCGCCGTGGATACTGGAAAGGGCTATGGAGCGCAGGTCGTAGCGCCGCTGTTTCTCAAGCCCGAACCACTTGCGGCTGGCGATCTCTTCGACGGCACCCTTTACGGCATGGTCGAAATTGAGTTTCGGGACGTGACTTCCGCAATCACGATTTATCGCGACCTGAGGGATGCCACGACCCCGCATACCGGCTTCTACGATCAAAACGGCGCCGGCCCCTTCACGACGATTACCGTCGCTGGCGTTTATCAATTCACGGGCGGCGCATTGTTCAAATTCAGCGGCGGCGGAACGCCGACTGCATTCGCCCGCGCTTCTCAATAAGGAGGCTTCAACTTGTCCTCTTCAGCCTATCTTCGCGGGATACGCAATGGACGCCGGATGGCTGCGCGCGCGCGGAGCATCCCGGTCACGGTTCCTTTGACATCAGGCGTGCTTGGCAGTCTGCCCAGCTTCGATCTGCTGCCCCCCATTACCTATGTTAAGACGGGGGGAAGCTCGAACCTTTCACTCTCGGGCAGCACCTTTGCGGCGGCGGCTGCACTGGCCGCAGGGGCAACCCAGAGCATGACGGGCACCGCGACCGGCGCCGATGGCTGCGTTTTCCCTTGGACGCTGACCTGCACCGGGCAGGCCAGCAGCGGCGGTGGCGGCGGCGGGACGAGCCTACCCAACGGCGTATCGTTTGGCGTTCTGGCGCACAGCTATGGACAGAACGGGATTACGGGCGGCACATCGGCTTCGGCCCTGCCGCTGATCAAAACCAACGTCTCCGGCATCGAGGCCTGGCTTGAGGCCATTTGCCCCTATCTTCGTTATGAGAAGTGGTGGGGTTTCCAGTACGCCACGATGAACCTTGGCAGCGGGACCAACACGTTCGCCAAGGGCGATCTGCTGACACAAGCGTCGAACGGCGCGACGGGCACCATTGCCTCGATCAACTATTCGGCGGGCGCGGGCAACATCACGCTCAAGAACGTCTCGGGCACCTTCACCAATGGCACGGTCACTTCGTCCTCGGGAGGATCGGCCACGGCCAGCAACGTCCTGATGCAGAACTATCGCGGGGCCAACCAGTCGATCAGCGGCGACTATTTGGTCGAACAGAACGGCACGATGGGCCTGATCAACCGCGTCAACGCGCTCATGACCCTACCCAAGCCGCCGCGTGTGGTGCTGATCAATGGCGCGCTCAACTCGATCATCAACGGCGTGGCTGGCGCCACGGCGGGCGATCAGACCAAGGCGATTGTCGATGCCCTGCGCGCTCATCCGAACTGGCAGGCGGGCAACATCATCTTCGTGGCGGATTGTAACCCCACCACCTCTGCCGGTTACGCTGGCTCTTCGCAGCCTGCCCGCCAGCGGACGAGCGATTATAACGCCTATTTGCGGACCAACATGCCGGGTTGGGAAGGCTATGGCACAACGCTGTTCCGCGTGCCGCTGTTCGAGCTGCTGATCGCCAACCCAACCGGGGATGAAGCGGCGGACAATGCCGCCTATGTCGCAGGCACCAGCTTTGCCGACCCGAACAAGATGTATGATGCCAACCATGAGGCGCAGGGCGGCGCTTATCCCGGTGCCAAATGGATCAAGGCGATCCTCGATACCAAGGTGGCCGACACCAGCAACTTCTGGAAGGTGAACAACGCGGCCGCCACGGTCTATAATGGGGCGACCTGGACGGCGCAGGCGGGCACGGTATCGGGCGCGCTGACCACCAAGGGGCTGGGTTCACAGGCATCGGGTTCGGCGGTGGCGGGCGTCGTTACCGGCCTGACTATCACTGGCTCGGCCACGGCCAACGTCAAATGCTATCTGGAACCCGGCACCGGATTGAACGGCGCGCCGGTCGGCCAGTTCATCCAGTGCTTCGAATATACCAATACCGGCAACTCGGACAGCGTGACCGTCCAGTTCAACTCCTTCACCAATGGCCCCGGCGCGTCGGGACAAACCAGTTGGGTTCAATATCAGCAGGACATTGCGATTGATGCCTCCGGCGTGTTTTCGTCCGTCTCGGCCTATCTGTCGGAAAACAACAGCGACAAGGCCGTCATGCTGGAATGCGATGCCACCGCGCAGGCCAAGGCCATCGGCCTGCCCGCCGAGGCGCTGACGCTCTCCCTGCTGACCCCCACGGTCCAGCTTTCCGGCACGCAGCCCAGCATCAAGACGCGCCTGATTTTCCGGTCCACCGCCGCGCGCACAGGATCGCAGACGGTCAAAGTCTATCCGACCGGGGCGGTCAAGGTGGTGGCGGACCCGACCGTCTATGATGCGGTCGCGCCCGGCGTTACCGCGCCGATCACCTATCAGATGCTCGATGATTTCGAGACGCTGACCAACCGCACGTCGAGTGGCGGCACATTCGCGCTGACCACCACCGGGGCGATCCATGGCACCAACGCCATGCTTCTCCAAGGCACGGGCAGCAATGCGCTGATGAACACCACCGCGTTCAACAGCGATGATCCTTCGTCGTGGGATCTGATCGCGATGTATGCGGACTTCGGCAATGACATCTACAATGCCGATGTGCCCTCGCTGCTGCCCTCCTTCACCATCGGCGGCACGTCCTATCGCTACGCTTATGATGCCCTGACCGGAGCCAGCAATCAGGCTATCGGTCCCAACACCAAGGGCAAGCAGTGGTTCTCGTTCAAGGCCAACCGGTTCCGTGCCAATGGCACATGGACCGGCGCGAAAATGACGGACCTGACCGGCGCGCAATCCAAGATGAGCCGCATCGACACCACCCCGGCAACCGGCACTTGCGGCATGGCTAAAGTCACCGTCGATGCGATGATTCGCCCCACGCGGCACAAACCCAGCGTGATCCTGTCGTTCGACGACTGCAACGGCCTGCAATATACGCAGGGCTTTCCGATGCTTGCCGCACGCGGCTTCAAAGGCACGATCTATGTCTGCCCTGATCGCCTTGGCACCGGCCGCCTCACGCTTGCCAATTTGCAGGAAATGTATGCTGCCGGTTGGGCCATGGCCTGTGACAGCGGGCCGAATGATGAACCCATTTGCTATTACCCCAGCGTGGCCAATGCGATGGCCAACATTCAGTCCGTCAAGGATTGGGTGACGGCACAGTTCGGTGCGGCAGGGGCGCAGCATATGTGCTATTCCTACTCGGGCGCATGGTATTTGCCCGGCCTGCAAGCGCAAGCGATCACCGCGAACGGAACCGACACCATAACCACGACGAGCGCCACAGCGGCCTGGACGTTCTTCCTCGCTGGCATGTACGTGTATGGCGCTGGGGTTCCGGCCAATACCTATGTGGTGAGTTGCCCCTCTCCCAACACCATCAAGCTGTCGAACGCCTTACCGGCCGGGTCCTTGACGCTGACCGGTGTTGGCCGCCTGCGCGGACAGACCGCAACCTGCGACGGGACAACCACCGTCACAGTAGCGTCAACCGCCGGACTTGTTCCGGGCATGGCCGTTTCTGGCGGTGCCAGCGTTCCGGCTGGTACGCGCATCCAATTGATCGTGGATGGCACGACCTTCACCGTGAACAACGCCATTCCGGCCAGCGTGGGCAAACTGAATTTCGATCTCGATACGGGCGAGTTCTGGGGCACCAAGATGGAAGACGCCTTGATCGCGGCCGGGTTCAAGAGTGGGCGTGTAGCCTCTGGTGGCGGGGTTTATACCGGGTTCGGCATTGATCCCAATTTTGCCATGCACTTCCCCGGTTTCAATTGGGAAACCAGCGATGCCGCCGGGGCCAATTCGGTCATTGCCAGAGTTCAGCAGCAGATTGATGCAGCGAATGACGTGAACATTTTCCAGCACATGGGAACCACGCCAGCGGACAACTTTGCCTCGATGATCACCATCCTCGACTATCTCAAAGCCCGTCAGGACGCGGGCGAGGTCGATGTCGTGACCGTCAGCGAATGGTGGGCCAAGGTCCAGGCGCGCGGGGCGTTTGCGTGATGCTTCGCCAAATGGCCATCAACACGTTCAGGGCCACGCTGGGGGTGTAAGGCACCAGCTTAGCTATCGCCTTCAAGCATGTCTCAACCGATCCTCGACCGGAATAGTCTGACGCGCCAGATTGAGGAACTGGCCGCGCGATCATTCCTCAAGAAGCCGCGTACATTGCTCGAAGACGGGATCTCTCTGGTCAAACCGCCGGAGAAAATCTCGACCGTCGAATGCGCGGAAAAGTACCGCTACATCACCGTCCCCAAGGGCAACGGCAAGCGGCTCTGGTCCCGCAACCTGACGCCCTACAACGTGGGGCCGATGGATGCCTTGGATAACCCCAAGGTGCAGGAAGTCGTCATGCCCAAACCGGCGCGTTCCGGCGGCACGGTGGTCTTCGAGAATTATGCGTTCAAGCTGATGCGGTTCGGGCCGATGGTGGACATCGGCTGGTATCTGAAATCAGACTCCGAAGTGCAGGCTTATGCGGACATCGGCTGGAAAGCTCTGTTCGATCTGCATGAGGAAATTACCGAAAAGATCGGCAAGGGCCGAAGCGACAACCGAACCGACCACAAGGTAGTTTCGGGACGAAATTTCGACCTTCTGCCTGCCAACCCGACCAAGATGACGAACCGCCAGTTCGGCTTCATGGTGGGCGACGAAATCGACACCTATCAACCGCGGATCTGCGCCAGCTTCCTTCAGCAGGCGCGTATCCGTGGCCGCGCGCTGGGGTCCAACCGCAAGGTGGGCATGGCCAGCCACCCCGACCGGGGCTGGTCAACCGGCATCGCCTCGGCGTGGGTGACAACCAGCCGGGGCATCTACGTGATGCCCTGCGCCGAATGTGGGCATTGGGCTTCGCCCTACCCCACCAAATTCTGGAAGGACGTTCCTCGCTTCCGCCTGCATTACCAAAAGGCTGAAGCGGGAACCGAACATGATGTGAGGGTGGAATTGGCCAAGGATACCGCATGCATGGCCTGCCCGCATTGCGGCTCTGCGCTTGATGACGATCAGCGGCATGCCATGGTGGATCTAGGCGAATGGATGCATCGTGGCCAGACGCTGGACGTTCAATTGGGTATCTGCGGGGATGCCGAAGAGAATGAGTCCATGGGCTTTTGGGTCCATGGACTCATGTCCAAGATGGTCACAAATGCCGAACTGGCCCGCGATCTTGAGGAAGCGCTCATCAAGTATGAGACGAGCCGCAAGATCGAGCAGCTTCGCGAAGTGGTGGCCAAGGTGTTTGGCGAGGTGTTTGAGGGCACCGGCAAATCGAGCAGCCTGGACGGTGAAGCGCTGCACAAGCGCCGCGAAGCCGCCAGCAAAAAGGGAGAAGGTTTCGAGATCGGCACCGTGCCGGATGGCGCAAAATTCATCACCCAATCCATCGACGTTGGCCATGGCAAGTTCGACATCGGCACATGGGGATGGGACGAGGAAAGCCGATCCTGGCTGATTAACCGCGTGACCATCAAGCAGCGCGTATGGCCCGATGGCATCGCCCGAGACATTCGCCCGGCCGAGAGGCTGGAAGATTGGTTGGTCCTGGCGCCCTACATCGACCGGAAGATCCCGCTGGCCTCCAATCCTGAGCAAGGCGTGCCGGTTGCCATCACCTGTATCGATACGGGTGACGGCAATGTGACATGGAAGGCCTATGAGTTCATCCGACGCATGGATGACCGCCGCTGGGGCGATTTTCGCGCCGTCAAGGCGATCAAGGGCGCAACCTCGGCCAAAGCGCCGGAAGTGCCCCCGGCCGGCACACCGATTGCCAAGGATCAGGAAGGCAAAGAGGTCAAGCCGGTCATCCGCATGTTCTCGCTGGGCGTCCACAAGCTGAAGGAACAGGCGGTGGAGCGGCTTGGCGTCGATGATAACGGGCCGGGCCAGTGCCAGTTTGCCGATGGCATCAGCCGCCGGCACATGGACGAGTTCTTCGGCGAACGCCTGATCGGAGGCGAATGGGATCGCAGCGGCGATAATGAATCGCTCGACCTGTTTGCCTATGCCGAAGCGGGCCGCGTCATGATGATGCCCGAACGCAAAGACATTCGCTGGGATGAACCCGGCAGGCGCCCGATCTGGGCGCGCCCTATGCCCCTCTATCCGAAAGGAGGTGATCCCGACCGCCCGGCGCCGATCAAGAAGGCGCCGAAACAAGACATGCTTTCGCGCTTTGCCGCGCTCAACAAAAGGTAACGCATCCATGGCTTCATCCGCTCAAATCACCATCTGGATTAGCGAAGTCGAAGGCCAGCGGCACAAGGTTGCCATGGGGCAAACCTTTGTCGAACTCTGGCGCGATGGCCGCAAGGTCCGCGTCGAAGTGCCCGATATCGACGCGCTTAACGCATACCTGGCTCAACTGAAATCCGATCTGGTTCAGGCCCAGATTGACGAAGGTGTCACCCCTACCCGCCGCCGCCGCGCCATCGGCCTTGCCTACAGGAACTGATATGACCGCAATGGAAAAACCTCGCATCCGCGTGCGGGCGGACGGGTCTATCCCGGCCGCCTCAATGTCGGCCTATGCTGCCCTGATGGGAGGCGGTCAGAGGGACGCGGCGCGGCACGATCTGAGCGAGTTTTCGGGGTGGAACCCAAGAGTCAGGTTCGCGGGCAGCAACAGCTATGAATGGTCCACCATCACCGGCCGCGCGCGCGATCTGGATGAGAACAATGGCTGGATCAACGGCGGCCTTGATCGCAAGGTGGAGGCGGTCATTGGCGTCAATATCCGCCTCTCCCCCCAACCCCGCCATAACCTGCTGCGCCGCGATTACGGCTGGCGAATGGAATGGACCGCCGATGTGCAGGAGCGCTTCGAGGTCTGGGGCAATGACATTGAATTTCGCAACGATGCCCGCCAGCGTCTGTCCTTTGGCGCGCAGGCCAAGCTGGCCTATCTGACCTACATTCGAGACGGCAAGGCGGCGGCCGAGATCCGCGACGACTATCGCGGTCTGAGCAATCCGACCAATGTTCTGCTGATCGAGCCTGAGCGGATTTCCCATCCCCAAGACCGGGCCTTGATGGAATCGCCCAATTTGCGCGGCGGGATCGCCTTCAACGACAATGGCGCGCCCATCGGCTATTACGTTCAATCCGGGCATCCCGGCGATCCGGTTGCAGGTTTCAGGGGCACACGCTGGGATTATGTGCCTCGCTTTGGCAAAACCGGCCGGGCCAAGTTCGTCCATATCTTCAGCCCGCGCCGGGCCGAACAGAACGATGGGATCAGCCGCCTGGCTGAAATCATGGTTCCGGCCAAGATGGCGGATCGCGTGGACCGCGCCGAGGTCCATGCCGCGCTGAAGTCCGCGATCTTTTCCCTGTTCATCAAAAGCCCAGGCACAACCGAGGATCTTGAAGGCGCGCTGGCTCCGACAAGCGAGTCTGGCTCGGTTGACCCATGGATCGACGCCTATCTGAACTATCGCCAAAACCAGCCGGTTGTGATGGATGGCGCGCACATCACGCACCTTCTGCCCGGTGAAAGCGTCGAGACGCCCGCCGCCACGCATCCCAACAGCAACTATCCCAGCTTCATCAAGTTCATCCTGCAAAAGGTCGCGGCCTCGCTGGGCATCAGCTACCCCCAGCTTTCGCAGGATTGGGCCGGGATCAACTATTCCTCGGCGCGCGCGCTGCTCAATGAAATCTGGCGCTCGTTTCTGGAAGATCGCCGCTATTTCTGTCAGCACTTCCTCACGCCGATCTATGCCGCATGGCTCGAAATGGAAGTGGCCGTGGGCAATGTGAAGATCCCCGGCGGCCCCGCCAATTTCTATCGCAACAAGACGGCCATCTGCATGGCCGAATGGATCGGCCCCGGTCGCGGTTCGGTGGACCCGCTCAAGGAAGCCAACGCCAACAATCTCGATACGGCGGCTGGCCGGGGATCGACGGTGGAATACATCATCGAACGAGGCCGCGATCCGCGCGATGTCATGGCCGAAGAGGCCTGGTTCCGAAAGGAACGCGAGAAGATGGGCCTGCCCGAACTCAACCACAACGTCAAAGACGCGGGCGCAGCGGAAGATGCCGCCGCCGCCAAAGACGAAAATGCCGACGATCAATCCACCAATGCGCCAAGCGAAACGAGGGCCGCCGCATGATGAACTATCCCCTGATCGGCCAGCGCCTGTTCAACGTGCCCCTGATGCTGCGCCCGGAAAAGTGCGAGATCGTGGCGGCCGCGCTGCTCGATCATTTCGGCATCGCCAAGCTGAACCGGATCGATGGCACGTCGATGGGCGTGATCGAACTGCGCCAAAGCGCCGATGATGCGATGGATGATGATGAACCGGCCAAGCCGTTTCAGCCCTATGAAGTCATCGACGGCGTTGCGATCATCCCCATTCAAGGATCGCTGGCCCAGCGCGTATCGGGCCTGCGCCCCTATTCCGGCATGGTGGGGTACAATCAGATTGATACGCTGCTGGAAATGGCCGTCCGCGACGCGGCGGTGCGCGCCATCTTGCTCGATGTGGATTCGCCCGGCGGCGAGGTGGCGCGCTGTTTCGATACATCGCGCAAGATCGCCCAATATTCCAAGCGCAACGGCGGCAAGCCGATCATCGGCGCGGCCAATGAACAGTCCTGCTCGGCGGGCTACTCGCTCATCTCCGGCTGCGATGAGATCTACATGCCTGAAACCGGCATTGTCGGCTCCATCGGCGTATGGACCATGCTTGTCGATCTTACGCGCGGTCTGGATCAGGATGGCATTGAAGTGACCATGATCCGCGCAGGAGAACGTAAGGCGCGCGGCGGCCCCTATGAGCGGGCCGACAAAGCCACGGTCAACAAGCTGCTGAATTGGGTGGACGATACCCGTGTTCAGTTTGCTAATCTGGTGGCGGACAACCGCAAAGTTCCTTTCAAAGCGATCATGGATCAGGAAGGCGATTGGTTCCACGGCGACGATGCCCTGAACCAAGGCCTGATCGACGGTATTGGCCCCTTTGAGGCCATTTTCGAACGCGCGCGCAGGCTCGCGAACTAACCCCCAAGCACAAGGAAAAGCGATGAGCAACGGAGCCTATGCGGGCCTCCGGTTGGCGGCGCGCGCCTCCAATCCGGACCCCGACAACGATCCCAACAACGAGCCGGATGGCGACCGCGATGAAGGCGCGCCGCCCAAGGGCAAAAAGAAGAAGGACGATACCCAGATGAACACCGAAGCCAGCACCGCCGCCATCGCGGCGGCCGAACAGACCGGCGTTGCCAAGGGCGCGCAGGCCGCCAACCAGCGCTTCAGCGCCGTGCTGGCCTCCGAACATTATGCCGGGCGCGAGAAGCTGGCGGCCAAGCTGCTCGATAACTTCAGCCTGTCGGCCGATGACATCATTGGCGCGCTGGCCGAGGCCCCCGCTGGCGCCCAGGCCTCGAATGCCGCCGATCCGGAAGAAGCTGCCCGGCTTGAAATGAAAGCCGCTTTGGCCGGCAACGCCAACAGCAACATCGATCCGAACGGCGGCAAGCCCGAAGGCAAGGACAAGCAGCAGAACGCCGCTGCCCTCTGGGAACAAGCCCAGGCCTCTCTCTCTCCTCGCGGCCGCAAGTAACGCGACCAAGCTGAAAGGACGCACACATGCCTGCATTGACTGAACCGAAGCGTTATGGCGAGTTCATTGGCGAAATGGCCATGGGCATCGGCTATCACGCCGACCTCGGAACGGTGATCACCGGCCAGAACCTCGTTGCCTCCACCGTTCTTGGCCAGATTACGGCCAGCGGCAAATACACCATCCTCGCCCCGGCCGCCAACGATGGGTCGCAGAACGCCGCCGCCATTCTGGTGGGCGGCAAGAACGGCGAAAACCGCGTCAACGCCACCAGCGCTGATCTGCCCGGTCTGATTTTCAAGCGCGGCCCGGCACAGGTCAATCTGGCCGACCTGGTGTGGCCCGCCGGGATCACCGCTCCCCAGAAAGCGGCGGCCATCGCGCAGCTTCTGGTGCTTGGCATCAAGGCGGCCTGATCCGTCCCCTTCCCATTCGAATAAGGATAACAATCCATGCACATGGATATTTTCAATAACGACGCCTTCAGCCTCATTCAGATGACGGAAGCCGTCGAAAAAATGCCCAGCGTGCCCAGCTATCTGGGTTCGCTTGGACTGTTTGGCGACAGCGAGGGCGTAACCACCAACACCGTCTCGATTGAGCGCAAGGATTATATCCTGACGCCGATCCCGACCTCTGCGCGCGGCACCGAACCGGGCAAGCGCGGCGAGGAAAAGGGCGTCCTGCGCAGCTTCAACATTCCCCGCATCGCGCGCGGCGATCAAATCTTTGCCAGTCAGATCCAAGGTGTCCGCGCGTTTGGCACTGAAAGCGAACTGCTGACCGCGATGAAGCTCGTTACGCAAAAGCAGCAAAAGCTTCTGATGGAATATGAACTGACCATGGAACTTCACCGGCTGGGCGCGGCGTCGGGCGTTCTGCTCGATACCGATGGTTCGGTACTTTACGATTTCTTCAGTGAATTTGGCATCGTCCAACCTGCTGAAATCGAATTTGACCTTGGCAATACGGCGCCCACTTCTGGTGCTTTGCGCTCGCTTGTTTCCAACGCTGTGGTTCGTCCGATTGCCCGCGCCCTCGGCATGGCCTTCAACCCTGGCGTGCAGATCATCGGGCTTTGCGGTGACACGTTCTATGACAAGTTCACCAACCATCCCGATGTGATCCGCTCCTACCAGAATTGGGAAGCGGCGGCGGCGCTGCGCGAAGGCACCGCATTTGCCGAATTTCGGCAATTCGATGTCAGTTGGGTCAACTACAAGGGCACCGATGACAATTCGACCATCGGCATTGGCTCGAACAAGGTGAAGTTCATCATCAAGGGCGTTCCGGGCCTCTTCCGCCGTCTCAACGGGCCGGGCGAAGATTTCGATACGGTCAACACCATCGGCCGCGAGATCTATTCCGGCCTCATCTGGGATGAAAAGCGCAAGCAGTGGGTGCAGCCGGAAATCTTTTCCTATCCGCTGCACCTCTGCACGCGCCCTGAAGCCCTGCTGCGCGGCAAGACGAGCAACTAAGCCGGCGCCTTCATCGATCAACTGACATTCGCCAGCGGCGGGGGTGCATTCCCCCGCCGCTGGCGTTTCTATGCGAGGAAAACCCATGGCCAAGATTATGGCGCTGGCCACCTTCACTTGCTTCACCGGCAAGGAGATGGTGGTTTTCAACAAGGGCGAAGTCGATCCCAAAACAGGCAAGCCCATCTATCGGGAAATCCCCGATCATCTGGCGCAGAACTATATCGATGCCGGATTGGCCGAAGCCGAAAAGGCCGAGGATGCCGATACGGTCGAACTGGCATCGCTCACCAAGGCCCAACTCGTCACGCTGGCCAAGGAGGAAGGGATCACCATCGATCCGGCCAAGAACAAGGCCGACATCATCGCTGTGATCGAAGGCGCGCTGGCCGATAAGGACGAAGGCCAGGGCGAAGGCAGCGGTTCCGAAGGTGGCGCTGATGGCGAAGGCACCCCCCCGGCGTGACCTATTCAGGGCCGAACCTTGAAGATGTGCAGGATGCGTTGCTGGATGCATCCTGCATGGCCGCGCTGGGCGATAGCATCCAGTACCAGCCACAAGGCGGCGTGATGGCGCCCATGCGTGCCTATGTCGATTATGCCGATGCCCTGCGCGACATGGAAACCGGCAAGATCATCGAACAGGACACTTCGGTTGAAGTCCTGATTGCCGATGTTCCGGTTAAGCCGAACGGAAATTGCCGCCTCATTCTCGGCAAACTGCCCGGCTTCACATTCAAACCTGTCAATGTGCGCCGCAATCAAAGCGGCACGCATTGGCAATTCGAGGCTGCAAAGGCGTCATGACCGACACGGCTATCTCCAAGGTCGAAGATGCCCTGTCGGCCGTTCTTGGCGCCTATCCCGCGCTTTCCGGCTGGCAGGTCATCACCGATCAATCGGTGGATCAGGCTCTTGATGGCGAAGATGCCCTTCAGATCCAGATCTATACCACCGCCTATGGGCAGCAACAGGCCGATGAACAGGGCCAGACCCTGCACACCGCCACCATCGAATTTGCCTGCATCTGCGGGGATTCGACGGTGGGCATCATCAACCGGGCGAACCATGCGACCATCGCCCATATCATAGCGGCCATCGATGCCGATCGCACGCTTGGCGGCCGCCTGCTCGACCTTCAGGAACAGGACGTTGCAGGGGCCGCCGCCAATGGAAAATCCGTGGGCACGGCCTCGCTTCAGATGCGGGCCACCTTTTTCACCAGCCGCTCCAACTGGTTCGAGATCATCGGCCAGGGCGGCGAGATCTTCTGACCCTCCAAAAGGACTATCACATGGCAGACACGACTTGCCCCCCGCTTGGCACGGGGAGCGTGGATTTTAATGCCCTGCATCAAGCGGCGGTTGCAGGGGCCGATCTTTCCGCCGCCATCGCACAGGCCACCATCAGGGCCGAGCCGGAAAGCCCGGCCGAGGCCGCGCCGGAAACGGAGCAAGCCGCTCCCCCGGCCAAGGCCGTGAAGACCCCCGCCACCGCAAAGTCCTCGGACTAAGCCGCTCCCCGAAAGGACGCACTCATGGCTTTGAAAAGCAACAATTCGGCCTTGGCCATTGCCATTCAGCCGCTTGCCGACACGTTCACCGCCCCCACCCTGCCCGGCGACATCATGCCGATCAGCAATCTGCGGCCCCAGATCGATGGCATCACCATCGCCAATGACGAATATACCGGATCGCCCTTCAAGAACGGCGATGACGTTGCCGGCAAGAAGGTGACGCTCAGCTACAACATCAAGCTGCGCGCGCCGGGCGGCGGCGCCGTTCCTGCGGCCAATGCCTTCTTGCTGGGCCGCGTGCTTCAGGCCGCAAAGTTCACCGAACTGCGATCCTCTGCCGCGATCCCCGTCGCGGCCGAAGCCGTTTCGGCGGGCACCACGACCGGCGCCACGCTGGGCGCTGGCGCGGCGGCAACGGCGGATCTTTACAAGGGCATGGCGATCCTGCTCACCAATATGGGGGCATCCTACAAGGAACGCATGTCGGCCATCCGGAGCTATTCGGTTGCCAAGGTCGCGAGTTTTGTTGAGACGTTCGGTGCGGCTGTCAGCGGCAATTATCAGATCCCGCCGCAACTCAGCTATATGCGCGATGTCTCGGCGTTCGATCCGATCCTTCTGTCTCAACAGGTCTGGCTCGACGGCCACCGTCTCGACCTGATGAACTGCCGCCTGACCGCTATGCAGATCGTGGTGCCCACCAGCACCAAGGATCAGGCCGCTTATCCGGAGCTTCAGGTCACGTTCGACTGCACCATTGCCAGCCAGGCAGCGCAGGCGACGCCCTCGGTTCCCGCTCTCGGCGCCGTTCCGCTATACAAGGATGGTGACGGCTGGCTGGCCGGGGCCAAGGTTGGCCTTCAGACCTTCACGGTTGATCTCGGCCTTCAGACCGAAAATCCGCCCAATCCCAACAAGCCGGATGGCGTGGATGCCGCCGAATTGACCGGCGGTTCGGCAAAGGTGACGATGACGCGGCAAAAGTATCTGCCCTCTGTCCTCGACACTCTCGCGCTGGCCGATGCACAGTCCTATCAACCCTTCTGGGCGCAATGGGGCAATGCGGCCGGCGCCATGGTTCAGATCGTCATCCCCGATGGCCGTCTTAACTATCAGAACCCCGACCTTGGCGGGGCGATCATCATGGAAAATGGTGATCTCGTGATCGACGCGCTTTCGCGCAGCATCTGCATCAACTTCCCTTACTAACCCCTCAATCAGAAAGGTTCCTGTCGTGCCTCAGGACTTTCCTTTGGAGGCCAGCGAAACGCTGGTCTTTACCCCGACTTCGCTTCAGCCGATCCCCGGCGCGCCTTCCTTTGTGCTGCGCGCCGCCACTCCCCGCGACAAGCGGTTTCATCGCCGCCTTGTTACCGAGGAAGGCCTGCGCACCCACAGCGCGGAAAAGATCCGTCAATTCGTACTGGATGGTCTGCGCCTGCTTTGGACCGCTGAAGACTTCGAGCGCCACTCCCCCACGATCCAGGCTTATTGGCAAAGCCGCGATGATTTTGAGCTTCAGCACAAGGATGACCCCGAACTCGTCTGGACTTTCGATGCCGAAATGGAACGCGGCATTGGCGACCTGACCCAGCGCGTGGCCGAGGCCTACCCTCCCCTGCGCCGGTTGCTGGCCGACAACAATGACTTTGGCGAAATGGTCATGCCGGTCCTCACCGCCGTTGTGGTGCAGGACATTTCCGGATTGGGGGTCAATGCCCGATTGGATCGCGGCTATATGACCGTTGATACCATGCTGGCCGTCCGTGATGCCCTGGAAGCTTTTGAGCGCAAGCATGCGGCGCATGGGCTGAAGGAAGGCACCGCATGGCTCGAATTGTTCGTGGCATGCAGCGGCCGCATGCGCCTGGACGAGGAAGAGGCAAAAAACTCCGCATCGCCGTTGCCGTCTTCGACGATCCAACCTCCTTTGACGGAGGGGACCTTGGAGGGGGATGGGAAATCCCCGGCATCGGCGTATTCGAACGAAACCCCTCTGAACGCCTGACCGAAGAGCATTGGGCGATCCTTCGCCTGCACCGTCAATGTGATCGCGGAATGGCGGGCTATGTCTATCCCGATGGCGGCGCGCTGCTGGATCAGCCGCTTGTGCTGCTCGATGCCTTCGCGGTCATCAGCGACATGCTGGCCAAGGTCCGCAAAACCAAAACCTGAAATCTCACGAAAAGGGGCGCCGCGTGCGCCCCTTTTTGCATTGGAGATCCTATGCGTATCAGCGCCAGAATTGACAGCGGCAGATTGAACGCCGCCTATGCCGATTGGTATCGCTTCAATCAGCAGCGCATGGAACGCGCCATGTTGATCGGCGCGGATCAGGCAACGCGCGGCGCCTTGCGCGAAACACGCGATAAAATGGCCAGCGCGGGCCTTGGGCGCATGGGACAAGCCCTAGAGGCATCTTCTGACCTCTCGCGCGGCAGGGGCGTTTTCCGGGGCGCTGGCGGCTATGTGGCAGCCTCCGGTATGATTTCCATTCGTTCGGCCTCCCGGCGCTCTCGCGGCGCGATTGAGGCCTATACGCAGGGCGCAGACATCAAGCCGGTGCGTGGCCGCTGGCTCTGGATCGCCACCGATCAGATCCCGCTCAAATCGGGCAAGCTGCGCATGACGCCTGAACTTTACCAGCGCGGCGGCTTTGATCGCAAGATTGGCCCCCTGGTGCGGGCCAAAGGCGCGAATGGCTTCCCGATCCTGATCGTCAAGAATGTCGGCATTTCGGCGGCTGGCCTTGGCCGAAGCGCCAAATCGCTGCGCCGCAACGGCACTCCTCGCAAAGGTCAAGCGGCCAAGGATTTCATCGTCGCCTTTTACGCCATCCCCCGCACCGCGCGCGAAGCCCGCGTGGATACGGCCGAGATCTTCTCGCGCGCTGCATCGGGCGCGGTCGATCACTTCCATGAAGCCCTTGGCAGGATCTGAACATGAGCAACATGCCCTCCTTCCCCGCCTTCATCCGGCTTGAGCATCAGCCCAACGGATCGGCCAAGCAATCCTTCCTTGCCGAGGTGGCAGCGCTTGCCGGTGATACCAAGCGGCAATTTGACGAGGCCTATACCGAAGTCGGCAAAATGCTGTCGCGTTCGGTATCGAGCCTGCGCGCGGGCAAGATCGGTTTCGACATCGATGTTTCCGGCCTGCGTCAAGCGGCTGCGCAGGCTGATCACACGGTTGCGCGCCTCAACCTCCTGCGTGACGCGGCGATCCAACTGGCGGATAAAACCGGCGATACGTCGAGCCAGACCAAGCTCTATATCGATGCCCTGCGTGCGCAAGTGACAGAGGCAGAGCGCGCCAAAGAGATCGCAGATGCGCAGGTTTCGACCTACTCGCGCCTGCAAGGCCAGATCGACAAGAACGTCAGCAGCAATCAGGAATTGGCCGACTCCTACCGCGCTCTTTATGCCGAACAGGCCCGCGCCGAAAACGCCTCCTTTGCAGCGCAGCAAATGTTCAACAAACTTGCCGCGCCGGGCCTTGCCAATCAGCCCAAAAGCGCCGCGGAATCGGCCTCGGTTTTCGAGAGCCAGAGCTATGCCCCCAAGGCCGACATCAGTTCGGATCTTGATCGGTTCCTCGCCGGCAGCGCAAGTCTGGACAAGGCGGCCGTCTCAGCAACCACGCTTGAGCAAGTGCTGGGCCGTGTCGCGCGAAGGGGGGCGGATATAACCGCAGCCATGCAAGCGGCGGCCAAGGCGACCGAAGATGCCAGCCAAGCGGCCACCAAGGTTCCGTCCAGCACGCCGGTTAGCGGGAAATGGGGCGCTGAAGCGCTGGCGGCCGGCCAGGCCACTTTGGACCGCGCCGCCGTTTCGGGGACCACGCTTGAACAGGTCCTTGGCCGGGTAGCCAACAAGGGCAAGGAAGTCGGAGCGGCGCTTGAACAAGCGGCTCAGGCCAGCGCCAACGCTATCGAATTGGAAGCGCGCGCGCTCAAACTGGCTGAAGCCGAAATGAAGCGCTACGCCGATCAGGCCAACAACCTGCTTCAGCGGCTGGACCCGGCGCTGGCGCTTCAGCAGCGTTTCGATCAGGAACTTGAAAAGGCGCAGCGCCTCTTTGCGGCTGGCGCCATTTCGATGGAAACCTATGCGGCGGCGCAGGCGTTGGCCCGGCAGGAGCTTCAGCAAGGCTGGGCCGCGATCACGGCCGGCACGAATGAAGTGGCCAATGCCGCCAAGCGCGGGACCACGGCCCACCAAAGCATGATCAATTCCGTGGCATCCAGCCGCCAGGCGTACACGATGCTTGGCCAACAGATGCAGGACGTGGTTGTCCAGGCGCAAATGGGCACCAACGGGCTGATCATCTTCACGCAACAGGTTCCGCAAGCAGCCTTTGCCCTGTCCGGCCTTGCCGAAAGCTCCAACAAAACCGAGCAAAAGATTGGGCAGTTCGCCAGCTTCCTGTCCGGGCCTTACGGCGCCGCTATCTTTGCCGCGATTGCCGTTGGTGGCCCGCTTATTGCCAGCATTCTGGGCATTGGCGATGAATCCGAAAAGGCCAAGGCGAAAGTCTATGACTTTAGCGGCAGCTTTGACGTTCTGACCCTAAAGGTTGAGCAAAGTGTCGATGCCATGGAGCAATTGAAGACGGCGGCGCGCGGCGCGATTGAAACAAATGGCGACCTTCTCAAGTCCCTTGGCCTTGTGGCTGATGCCAGCATTACCAGCCTTGAAAATAAGCTGTCTGAAATTCAAAACAAGCGCAAAGCACTGAAGGATGAACCGAGTTATGTTACCTCCATCCCTGGCAGGGGGTTATTTGATTATATTAAAGATAAGTACAAAGAAAGCGGCTTAGCCAAGGAAGAAGAGCAAACTCAAGCAGCGCTTGAAGCTGCCCGCATCGCCAAAACCGACACCGAAATTGCCGAAAGCGAAAGACGCGCTATTGCGACCATCGACAAGCGTGCCGCCGCCATCACGAAATACAAAGAGGAAGTCGGCAAGCTCAACGAACTCTATCGGAAATCGAAAGACGATCCTGTGGGTGCCACCACTGACGGATCTTTCATCAATCAGGCCGAATATGAAAAGCGCCGCACGCAACTGGAAAAGGAAAAACAGGCTTCGCTTGATGCGCTGAAGAAGCAGCCCAAGGCCAGCAACGCCCTCGCCAATTTTGGCGAACGCACCGACGAGACGATCAAGCGCATTTCGGACAAGTTCAGCGAGCAACCCAAGCTGATTTCCGAAGCCATGACGGCGGTTCGCCAGTTGGACACCATGATTGCCAAGCTGGAAAAGCGGAAGCCCTCGGGATGGGCGGACATGGTGCAGGACGCCAAGGCCGCCAAGCAGGAGATCACCGACTTCTTCGGGCGCCAGGCCGACCAGATTGAGCGCAATTCCCAGCGCAACGTGGCCCTGCAACAGCTAACCGCCAGCGGTCACGAAGCCGAGGCGCAGGCCCTCCAATATATCTGGCAGTTGGAAGACAGGAATGGGACGGAACAGCAGATCCGCAACCAGATCCAGAACTACATCAATCAGGGCCGTGCCAGCGAAGCCAAGGCCCTGCAATCCCTGCTCAACGCGAATATCGAGATGAAGCAGCGCGTCATCGAGATTGCGCAGGAAGAGCAGAAGCACCTTGAAGTGCTGAAGCGCAAGCAGCTTGTCATCAACGCCTTTTCCTCGGCCCTGCAATCCACGCGCAGCGAGGTTGAATCGATCATGGGTGGGCTGGCCGATCCCTCCAAGATCCGGGGCAATTTTGAAAACATCATCAAGCGGCTGCGCGGCCAGTTCCTCACCGAAAGCATTTTTGGCGATGTCTTCAAGGACATGGACAAATATGTCCGCCGCCATTCGGGCATCGATTCCAGCGTCGAACAGTTGATCGAGGGAAACAACCGCGTCAGCCAATCCGCCGCGACGCTGGCCGATGCCCTTGATACTGCGGCTGGCCGGATCAAAGGCACCCCGGCCAATGACAATCGGCCGCTCAATGATGCCTCCGATGCTGCCTTTGGCCGCTCTGACGCGCAGCGGATTGCTGGCGCGCTTCCTGCGGCTCCCACCACAGACGCAACGGGCGTCAATGCGCAGGCAAACGGGGATGGTATCAGGGTTCAAGGCGCCGACCTGACGCTTGAAAAATGGGTCGAAAAGCTGACCGAAGGGATGGCCAAGAAGGTCCTCAATCCCATCGATCAGAAGCTTGGCACCAAGTTCTTTGGCCAATTCTCTGCCGTCCTTGGCGCTGCGATGGCCGGGAACCTTTTGACCGGGGGCAGCAAGTGGGGGACCGCGATTGGCGCGCTCAGCAAGCTCGACACCCTGCCCAAGGAAATCACCAAGGGGATGGATGGCCTGCTAAGCTCGACCGGGCTGAGTACGTCCAACATTTCCAAGGCATTCGGGACGGCCCTGTCCGGTCTGGAAACGTCGAACAAGGTGACGGGCCTTGCGTCTTCTGTAGGCATCAAGCTCGATAACACCGGCTCGTCCATCGGTGGCGCGCTGGGCGCGCTGAGCGGCATCCCCGGCGGTGACATCATCGGGTCTATTGCCGGCGGGATCATCGGCAATCTGTTCAAGGTTTCCGAGCGTGGAACGGTTGTCATCGGGGCCGGGAAAACTAGCGTAACAGGCAGCACTTCGGCCACAACCAATGGACTGGCGCAGGCCGGTAACACCGTTCAGGATCAGCTTTCCAGCATCGCCAGTTCCCTGAGTACAACGGTTGGCGATTTCTCCGTCTCCATCGGCCGCTACAAGGATTACTACCGCGTTTCGGCCAGTGGCTCTGATCGGGTTGGCGACAAATATTATCCCAACTCGGCGGGCGCTGACATTCTCTATGATGGCACCGAGCTTGAAGAGGCGGTGGCAATCGCCGTCAAGAATGCGATTATGGACGGGGCGGTCAAAGGGATCAGCCAGACATCAAAGAACATTCTAGCCGCTGGTTCCGACATCTCATCGGCCCTCTCCAAAGTTCAGGCGATTGAGAGCATCCCCAAGCGGATCAAGGCGTTTACCGATCCTGTCGGTGCTGCTCTTGATGACCTGAACGGCCAGTTTTCGGTTCTGGTGAGCTACCTCAAGGAAGGCAGCGCGACGACTGAGCAATATGCGCAGGCCCAGCAGCTTTATGAGCTTGAGCGCGCCGCCGCCATCAAACAGGCAACGCAGCAAGTGACCGGATCGCTGCAAAGTCTCTACGACAGCCTGACCAGCGGCAATGATGCCCGTTCCCTGACGGAACGCAAGGCCACAGCCCTCGCGGCCTATCAGCCGCTGGCCGCGCGCGTAGCGGCTGGCGACACCACGGCCTTCGAGGAGTTTTCCAGCGCCGCGCAGACGCTGGTTGACATCGAGCGCCAAATGTCAGGTTCACAGAGCGATTACTTCGCCTTGCTGGATCAGGTGACGAAGCTGACCAAAACGGCCATCGATGCGCAGACGGACAAGATTACCGCCGCCACCAACAGCACCACGGATAGCCCGTTTTCCGGCATCTCCACCACCACGGCCAGCGACAATGCTGCGGTGACGGCGGCCCTCAGCAATTTGAACCTCGATCTCAATTCGCAGTTGAGCGCGGTAAACGATAACCTCGGATCGCTTCTGGGGGCAATCAATGCCCTCAAATCCAGCGGCTATTCCACCGGCACCACGGGGACCTGGTAATGGCCATCGCATGTTTGATCACCGTCCTGCCGCTGGACATTGAGAGCGGTGCAAGGGTTC
This sequence comes from Novosphingobium sp. 550D, assembly GCF_057401885.1. Classification (NCBI taxonomy): domain Bacteria; kingdom Pseudomonadati; phylum Pseudomonadota; class Alphaproteobacteria; order Sphingomonadales; family Sphingomonadaceae; genus Novosphingobium; species Novosphingobium sp. 550D. The sequence continues at coordinate 2,869,181 of NZ_CM171613.1, forward strand.
CTGTCCGCGTCTGCTCTGCCCAGGATCGCTCGATCACAGGCCTTAACGGAGTGGTTTGGGAACCCGCTGTCACCTTGCCGCCGTCGCTGACCATCAACCTCTGGAATGGTGACTTCAAAACGGCCGTCGATCCGGGCAGCGCGACTTTTTCCATCAACATGGAAACGGTCAAGCAAAGCGTGCCGATGGCGGATCGGTATTATTGGCAGGGCGCGCCGGTTGAGATCCGGGCAGAACAGATCGGCCGGGCCTGGCCGTGGGCCGTCCGGTTTCGCGGCATCGTGGGGTCAGCCACGCGCAAGAAGCAGATCATGGCCATCACCGCCAATGTCGATAACTCGATTTTTGCCCAAAAGGTCCTGACGGCAACCTTTAGCGGCACTGGCGGCATTGAGGGCGGAAGCGACATCAAGAACCGCCTGAAGCCTCTGATTTTGGGCTATGCGCGCAATGTCGAACCGATCCTGATCAACGCCGATTACAGCATCTATCAATTCAGTTCCTATGGCCCCATCGAAGCCGTCACCAGCCTGTTCGAGCGCGGCTCATCCTTTGGCCCTGCCTCGGGCAACTATCCCGATTATGCCAGCCTGGAAGCCGCAAACCTTGCCGCTGGCACCTGGGCGACCTGCCTTGCGCGCGGATTGGTTCGGCTTGGTGCCCCGGCCTATGGGGTCATCACCGGGGACGTGAAGGGCCATGCCATTTCGGGATCAACGCCCCGCCTCACCGGGGCCATTATCAAGGCATTTGCCGCCCTTGCGGGGATTGCCAGTGAAAACCTGATCGCATCGAGCCTTGATGCGCTGGACGCCGCCGTTCCTTATCCCGTCAACATCGTCCAGACAGAGCAAACCACCTTCATCGAAATTGCCAATCAGATGGCATTGGCCTGCAATGCCCAAACCGGAATCTCGCTGACCGGCAGTTACTTCGTTACCCCCGTTACCCTTGATGCCCCGGCCACCCTGACGCTTGACGCAAGGGGCCGCGCTTTGCCTCAGGTCGCCAGTTCCGAAGAGCTTGAGGTCAGCCCGCCCTATTGGAAAACCATTTTGGGGGCCAATCGATCCTGGCGCGTCCAAACCGCCGATGAAATCGCCTTCGCCGCTGCGTTGATCGACAAGGGGATCTACAACGCCACGACCACCTATCGCGAAGGCAACATCGTCACGCGCGAAGACGGATCGCAATGGATCTATAAAAATGCCACCCCCTCGACCGGCAATCCGCCTCCGTCTTGGCCGATTGAGAGCAATGAATGGTGGGCGAATAGCATCCCGCCGCTGTCGGCCGCCAACATCACCTATGCGGATGGCAGCACGCTTGAAGAGCTTAAACCGGCTCAAGGGGGAGCCACGGTTGGCGCGCCCGCAGGAACGCCCGTTGGCAGCACAACCGCCGATGAGGTGGCAACCGCCGTCACTTCAACAGTGCCGGCCCTTTCAGCCGCCTTGGCGGCGGCACAGGCGCAGATTGCCGCTGTCCTTGGTGATGTAGCCGCTGCTGCCTCTTCCGCTGATGCCGCGTTGGCGGCGATTGCCGATGAAATCGCGCGCGCGACAGGCGCCGAGGGTACGCTTTCGAGCCAGATCTATTCGCTCAACACCAGCGTTTCGGGCCTGTCATCCTCGCTTAATGCCGAGATCCTTGCGCGCACCGATGGCCAAACCGCACTGGCGGCCAGCATTTCCAGCTTGAGCAGCGCGGTCAGCGGCAACGCGGCCAGCATCACCAGCCAGAGCGCCACGCTAGCCACGCTGACGTCCTCGACCGCGACCATCCAGCAGCAACTCTCGGCCGGGAAGCCGAACCTGCTGAAAAACGGCTCGGGCGAGTTTGGATTTGCCTATTGGGGCGGCGTCTCGGGGACCTGGGGTGCTGAAGTCAATGCATGGGGGCCTTACTTCATTTGCCACCCTAACGCGAGCGGCGGCTACTTCGCTGATAGCGACCCGATCCCGGTTTGGGGCGACAATCCCTACACCTGCGCCGCCAACAGCGACATGGGACAATTCGGCGGCTGGACCGATGGTTTCACCCGGCTGGAGCTTTGCTGGTTTGCGAACCTTACCGATGCCCTTAACAACACCAACCGCATTCGGTTGGATCAGGGACCGAATGTAAGCCGTCCGTGGTTTGGGGAACCCAGCAATCGCGCGGCGTCCAAGATGAGCGTCTTGGCGCCCCACGATGCGGGATACGTTCGCGTCCGCATCGTGGGTTATGCCACGAATATGCAATACGTGGCTTTCAACGCCATCAAGTTCGAGCATGGCTCAATCGCCACGCCGTACAGCCAGGAGGCATCACTCAACCAGGCCTATGTCACCCAGCAGACCGACAAGGCCTCGCTGGCATCCTCGATCTCGACCCTCACGGCCAACCTCGGCAGTCTGTCGTCCACGGTCACGGTGCAGGCCAGCGCCATCGCGAGTTTGGAGAGCCGAAGCGGCGCTTATTGGGGCGTCACGGCGGTCAGCGGCGACAACCGCGCCAGTATCACCCTGTTCGCCAACACGGCCTATTCGGGGTTCGACATCGTGGGCAACGTCCGCATCAGCGGCGCATTGCTTGTGACAGGTTCGATTACCACGGATGCGATTTTGAATGGTGCTATTAGCAACGCCTATTTTGCTCAATCGGCCAATGGAACGATAGCAGGCAATAGCAACGTTCAGGTGCCTCTAAGTATCAATGTGCCCATGAATTATAGTGGTGACATAATCGTTCTTTGCCAAGTGCTTCTCAGTGGCGGCGGCGCTGGCGGTGGAATGCTGACCCTCCGGGCGCGGAGCGGTTTTAACAGCAGCGTTTCTAATGTCATTTCCTACGCATATCTGGGGCCATCCATTGTCACCATGATTGGACGGGTAAACATTGCTTCAGGCTCAGATTGGCGGCCCGGCTATAACTACACCATCAACTTGGAGTTTCAGGTAACGAGCGGCGCCCAATCAATCATGCCCAATGGCGCAACATTCACTATTCTCACAAGGTACAGGTGATGGGTTATATCATTGGCTTTCCCGGCGCAGAGGCCAGGATGTATATCAATTCCTCCGAGGAAATCGCCGCGATGCAACTGGCCCAGGGGGAGGTCTATGTCCCCGTTGACGGTCCTGGTCAGTACGCGATTTCCTCTGACGGTACGACCGCGCGTGTGGTTGAAACGTCCAGCAATGATGCGTGGTTTCTGATAAGAAATCAGAGGGGAAATCTTCTTACCGCCTGCGACTGGACCCAGCTTCCCGATGTGCCCGAGGCCACGCGCGCCGCATGGGTCAACTATCGCCAGGCCCTGCGCGACATCACCGAAACCTTTTCCGACCCCGCCGATGTGGTCTGGCCCCCGGCGCCGGATGCGACCCTTTAACAGGAGAAAACCATGCCCAATACCGAATGGACCCAAGAAGACGCTGACGCGCTGGCCGCGCTCAATGCCAAGAAGGCAGCGGCGGAAAAGGCTGCTCTGGCGGCGGTTGTGGCCGCGCTGCCCAGCGCTGATGAAGTAGCAGCCCGCATCGCCGCCCTTGAGGCCGCACGCCCCGGCGTGAGCGCCGAAAACCAGCAGCGCATTGACCGCGTCCTGATCAACCTGCGTGTCGATGTGCTGGGGCTGATCGCCTCGGCCGAATAGCGCGCGCGCAACCAAGCCCGCACCCGACAGCCGCCCGCGAGGCGGTTTTTTTGTGCCTGAAGGAAGCAAGTCCAATGTCTGAAATTGTTCAAGGCATCGCCATCCTGACCCCGACATTGGCGACGGTAGGGGGCGGGATCGCCTGGCTTTGGTCACAGGTGGAAAAGCGGTTCAAGCTGGTTGACCGCGAACTGGCGAAATGCCGGCTTCGCGAGAAGGTCAGCGACGAACGCCGCGCCGCCCTCATTACCATCATCGAACTGCTTTGGCGCGCCGTTGAGCGCGAAGCCCCGGAAAGCGGGGAACTGCATCGCGTCCAGAAGCTGATGGACGATTACAAAGCCATCGGCACCGACGAAAGGGAAGATGAAGAATGAACATCACCGACCTTCAGCGCCGTATCGGCGCCGCGCCGGATGGAGTGTGGGGGCCGAAATCCCGGCTGGCTCTCAACGCCCACTTCACCACCGCAAAGCCTGCTCTGGCCCTCGCATCTGACATCAGCCTGATCGCTCAGCGGCTTGGCTGTTCCCTGCGCCAGCTTGCCGCCGTGGGCGCCGTCGAATCCAGCGGCGGCGGCTTCGACAAGCAGGGCAAGGTGAAGATCCTTTTCGAGCGTCACTATTTCCACCGCCAGACCAAGGGCCAGTGGTCGCCATCCTCCTTTTCCGATCCCGTGGCTGGTGGCTATGGCGAGGACAGTTGGAGCAAGCTGGGTGCGGCCTGCGCCAAAGATCCCGACGCCGCCTTTGCTTCCGCAAGCTGGGGCCGGTTTCAAATCATGGGAGCGCATTGGGAGGCGCTGAAATTCGCCTCGCCCTTCGACCTGGCCGCGTCCCTGATCGGCAGCGAAACCGGCCATTACGAGCTTCTTGCCCGGTTCATCGAACACAACGGTCTGAAGGATGAACTTCGCGCCCTGTCCAGCAATCCCGACGCCTGCCGCCCCTTCGCGCAGGCCTACAACGGGCCGCGATACGAGAAGAACTCGTATCACACCAAACTGGCCAAAGCCCTCGGCTGAAGCCCAACATCAGGAGGCATGAGTGCCCAAAATCTCCGAAGAGTTGCTGGCATACTTCGGTACGCTGGTGGCTCTGGTTTTGCTGATCGTCATTGCGATGATGATCAGCGCCTATTTCCCCCATATCCTCGGCAAGGTCGAAACCTTTGGCCTCGGCACGGTGACGGGGGGACTGATCGGCCTGATGCGGATTCCGCGCACCAAGGCTGCTGAGGGGGACCCTCTTTTGACAGCAACTGCCGCCACGCTGGGCGATCCCAACAGCGATACCCCTCCCCCGCCGCAACGCGGCAAATAACGGCTTCCCGCCAACCATCGGGCCAATAGCCCCATCACTCCCACCGGAGATCCCAACATGAAAATGCTGATACGCGCCGCCGCGCTTGCGCTGGCGGTAATGCCTTTGTGCGCCTGCGCTCCGGCGCTTGCCCCCGCCATGGAACTGGCCACCGTCACCCCGGCGCAGGTTCGGACGCTGGCACAGGCGGAACAGGCCGCCACCATCGCGACCCGCGCAGCGACGGTCTATGTGGCCACGGCCAAGCCTGACAAGGCAACCGCGCAGAAGATCGGACAACTCAGCGATGCGCTCCATTCCGCGCTGACCCGCCTTGAAGCGGATCGGCGCGCGGGCGTCAGCCTGGTCTTTGACGGCTTCAACGCGGCCCTTTCCGCCCTCCGGTCCTATCAGGCCGGATTGCGCTGAAGCCCCATTTCAGGAGCTATCCATGAAAATTGCCATGATCGCCAATCAGGCCAGCCAGATCCTCGCTGCGCTTGAACCCATCCTGACGGCCACCGTACCCCCGGCGGGCGAAGCCATCGCCATCGCATCCAAGATTGCGGCTGGCGTAGCCGACGCGCAGCCCGCCGCCGTCGCGCTCTATGATCAGATCATCAGCGGTGAGATCCCCACCGAGGACGATATGCTGCGCTACTCCGCCGATTACGAGGCGGCCTATCAGGCGCTGCACGCCGAACTCGCCAAGCTGACCAAGTAAGGAGGACGTCATGGCTGCAACCGCCGCTAGGATCGGCTTCATCATGTCGGAATATCGGCGCGTTGTGGCCACGACCCAGATTGTGAAAGACCGGCATGGGGGCCTTGCCCGCGAGAGCGAGGACCCCATACCGACATTCTTCGACAGCCCCGCCGATGCTCAGGTGATTGCCGATGCCCGACAGGCGCTGCTCAAGGTGGAGCGCCGCCGGTTTCGAGTGACCACCAAGAATGTGGCCCAGACCATCAACCTCGATTTCGTGGGCGGCATTCCCGTTGCCACCTACATCGATCCGGAGCGCGATGCCAACCGGCCCACATTGCTGAGCGAACTCACCTTCGATGTCGGCAAAGATACAACCATGATGACGGTATGGGGGTAATATGCCGCGCAAACCCATTTTTGTGATCCCGCTGGACCTTGGCACAATCACGGCTGGCAACATGCTGGCGGGATTTCCAGTGAGCAATCTGAACCGCCATAGGGCTATCGGCCTGACATGGCAGACCGATGGCAATGCGAACCTTTGGGCGCGCGGGCAGTTTGCCGATGCCCAGACCATCGACTTCTGCGCGATGATCGCGGCGAATGCCCAGCCCGGAACCATGATCCGGCTGCGCCTCGGCGCGTCTCAGGCAGAAGTCGATGGATCGGCGACCTATGACAGCGGCGTTCTCCCCTTTATCAGCCCCGCGATCACCCGCGATGACGGGCTGTACCATTCTCACCACGAACTCCCGGCCGCGCAGGCCGCGCTGTGGTGGCGGATCGACATCACCGGGCATGCGGGCAACTTTCAGGCCGCCGACATCGTGATGGGGCGCAAGATCGAGCCGGGCCGGTTCTACAACTTCGATTTCGAATATGGCATAGCGGATCTGGGCAGTATGGACTTTGGCCGTTTTGGCGTGGTCGATGACGATCCCGGCATTATCCTGCGCACCGTGGATTTTACGCTCGGCTGGCAAACCGAAGTGGAATGGGAAGAAAAGTTCCGCCCCATGATGGAGACGCTGGGGGTCCGAGGCTTCCTCTATCTGTGCTTCGATCCGACCCCTCACCCCTATCGCCAGAACAAGACGTATTTGGGTGTGATGGCAAAGGCCACCTATGCCAAGGGGAGCCGAAAGCCCGCCACCTTCAGCCAGGACTTTTCTATTAAATCAGTGATTTAGAATCAACTCCAACGTGGACTTTAGTTAGGCGAGCCAGCGCCTTCTGAAAAACACCATTATCTTTGAGGAGGCCGACTGTTGCGCGCGCTGCGTCGCTGGCTCCAACTGAGAGTTGTACCAAAGCCGCTTGAACCAAAGTGTCTGCAATACTATCTGTGTCAATCTCTCCCACGAATGCTGACTGGAACATGGTCGCTAATTTGCAGATACCTTCGTCCATGGCTGGCGATATATCGGTCGCATCCGCATTCTTAAGGAGGTGATTGATCGAGTTAAGCCTCCTGCCAAGGATACCTGCGACCATCCTCGCAGCCGCACGGTTTGATTGTTGCCCCTTCTCAGGGCAGGCATTCGGATCAATCGTACATCCATATTGGTGGTGATTGACGAAATCAATCTTTGAGCAGGTCGCTATGTGCAGATCGCTTTCAAACATTATCTCGAGGGTGATATCGGTATTCCACCACCATTGCCCGCCGATCAGTCGCAGAGGGCCATTATCGGTTTCGGGATCGTAACGGACGACCCCAAGATTCGTGGTATCATCGCCTGTGATCAAAAAGCGGCAAGCGACTGGTTGATAGTTAACACTCTCAACCCAGTATATTTTACAGCCTTCAATTAGCTTGTCGAATTTAAATGAGAACTCAACGTTTCCGTAACGCGAACCATCGGTCCAAAAATTAGGCGAGAGCCACGTCACCATTCTTCTATGTGTATTAAGCAAGCTCTGGTCAAACACGAGTCCACTTCGAATTAGACCATCTTCAAGAACTCGCAGCGCCAAAGATGTGTGCGTGACATGCTTGACATCATTGAGTCGAGCACCCTTATTTTCTCCCGCTTTTGGAATTTTCTTGAAAGCGAATTTCTCCCAAGGTTTCACGCTCATCCGTAAACCATCCTACCATCGACGGTGCGGGATACAATGATCCCGATTCCATCAGCCAGAAATTTCGATCTGATTGATGATTTTTCTTGCCCCCAGATATGGGGTAAGGTGGGGGCGGCGAAAAGCACGACGCCTCCCATTACATCATTTATATATGATGTGGTCCTTGAGAAAGTGGTCGTAGATAAACCACAATCCAATCAGAAGAGAAATAACGCCGCCTGCCCAGTATATGGCGCGCATTATCATCTTATCATGCTTTTCGACCGACTTTTTCAGATCATCGTGGCCGGTAGAAATTTGATCGACTTTCTGATCAATTTTTCCCAACCGCTCAAAAATCTGATTGATAGTGGTCCAAGTATGAATATCAAAGCCCGTACCTCCGCCGGGCCGAGGTTCAACGCTTTCCCCCGGATCTACTTGAGTTTCTTGCGTAGCCTTTCGCGAGCCTAATGCTCCCTTTTGCTGCGGTGGCATATCAAGCCCCCTTCGTCTTCAGCCAATCCCAAAGGGTCGTTGGCGCCCGCCCGCTATAGGTGGTGATCGGCATAACCAACCCAGTTCCGATCCGGTCGTCTCCGCTACGGATGCCCGCCTTCTCAGCGAGTTCCTGACCGGTGGCCTCCCAAACAGCGATCCATTTATCGCCCGCCAATTCATATCGGTCACTTTCTGGAATAATTTGATGTACCCGCTCACGCACCTTTGGGGCTTCCGTGAGAGCCGTTACAAAATATAGATTTCCAGCCATCAGCTTGCACGCATCCCTTGTCAGCTATCCACCATATAGCGACACGATCCAGTGGATCAATGGTTCCCTAGCAAACGTGAGTTAACCCTTCCCTTCAAATTGCATGCAGACGCCCCAAGCCCAAAGCACTTGATTGATTTCAGTTCACGGAATTAGTTTCAGTTCCACCATTTTCAGTCCATTCAAATCCCCAGAAACACAAGGTTTTTACGGAATCAAACTGAAAGTTAGGCACCTGAAAGGTCGGAACGCGAGAGGGGGCACCCGCCTTGTGATTGGCAGGCGCCCCAATGCCCTCACTCCACATCAAGCCGCAGGTTCCAGCCCAGCTTTTTCGTCACCATGGACCTGGCGCGCAGATCCCATTCGAAATGGTCGAGGATGGCAAAGCGCATGGCTTGCTCATTCTCCTGATAGGGTACGATCACCGCGTCCGCTTCCTCGGCATCGGGGCGGTCGGCATAGGCGGTAAAGGTCGCGCCGATCAACGCACCGGCCCGCGTCTGCCAGATCTCCATCCTGATCTCCATCGGATCTCGGCCACGCGTCTCAAATTTGGTTTCAGCCAACAGGATGCCGGTGAACTCGATGCGCGGGCCGCGCGACTGGTTGATCTCGATGCGTTGCCATTCCCCCGATAGGGCCTCATGGCGCTTGGCTGCGCGAATAAGCGCGCGGCGGGCATCCGACAGCACCGTCATGGCTTCCTGCCGGTAATCCCCCCCCTTCACCACCAGCTCGGCAATCTCGCCGATGATTTCGGGCGCCTGCTCGATATAGGCCTTGCGGCTGATCTCTTTCGTCACGTCAAATTCCTTGCCTTGATATGCTGGAGGACGGGCAACCCTCCGATTCTCAACCCCATTATTACACATTCCGCCGATAGGGGCCGCCCGGTTTCACCTTTTGCCAGTGGGCGTTCCTATTCCGCCGATAGGGGGCCTCGGCATCCTTCAGCATCAGCCCCTCGCCCCCGGCGCTCCACACGCGGCGCGCGTGCGCCAACACGTCGCCGGCATCGCTCACCCATGTATCGGGCATGACAAGCACCGGGGAAGCATCGCCATCCTGGCCGCGTGATCCGGGGCGCCATTCCCACGATAGGGCCGGGTCATCCTCCACCGCCTTGGCCAGTGCCACCAGCCGCGCCTTGCGCTCATAGAGCGGCGTATCGCTGCCCCCGGCCCGCCATTCCTCCATCGTGAGGCAATCGAAGACATGGAACAGGCCCTCATCCCCGCCAAAGCGGTGCCCGCGCTCGGCCCATGCCTTTGTGCCTTCCAGCGTTCCGCCTACCTGCCATTCGCCATCAAAGAACATCGGCTGGCCTGCAACCCGCTCCATCAGGCCCAAGCGCCATTCGATATGCGCGGCCCCATAAAGCGGCTGGCCCTTGCGCGACCAAAGCCGCGCCTTGCCATCGATCCCGGTGAGATAGCAGGCCCGCCATCCGTCAATCTTCTGTTCCGCCATGCAGCCGCCATCGGGCAGCTTGCCGCGCCAATCCTGCGCAAGCTGGCAAAGGCTGGTCCATGCCATGTTCATTCCTCCGATAGGGGCGCCGTTCGCGACCAGCGCCCCGCCACATTCCGCCAGAAGGGGTCAGGCCACCATGCGGCGCACCGCCGCTTCAGCCTTGGCCAGCCTCAGACCAAAATCCTCGATAATCTTGGCGCTGCTATCGAGCGCCGATTGCATTGATGTCGCCCGGTGCTGAAGAGCCGCCAGTGCATTGCGCGCCGTGTCGCGTTCTTGCACCAGCCGGGCAATATCGCTTGCGCGTTCGGGGCGGGCAGGATCGGCAAGGCTGGCGCGAAGGGCGGCCAAGGCCGCGCGGCTGGCGCTGGCGCTCTTGCGCGCGGCATGGGCATCGGCGCGCGCGGCGGCCACCATGCGGCGCCCGCGTTCGGCATTCTTGCGGCGATGGTCCCATTCTTCCCAGATCCGCCCCTCTTGCGTTTCGATCCGGGTCAAGGCGCTTGCCGCCTTCAGGCGCGCGGCATCGCGTTCGCGCTGCAAGGTCATGGCGCGGGTAACGCTGGCGCGGCGCTTCGCCTTCAGGCGCTCATTGGCCTGTTCAAGCACGGTGACTTCATCGGCCCACGTGTCGCAATGCGCCTTCCAGCGTTCGATCTCCTGCTTGGCCTTGGCGCGCTCTGCCCGCATCGCCAGATAGCGGCGTGCCATGCGTTCGCGGCGCGCGCGATCATAGGCATGGCGCGGCATAGTTTGCGCCTGGCTCCCTTGTTCATCGGCGCCGGCGACCGCCGGGGAGGCAATCGCCTCTTGCATTCCGCCATTAGGGGCATCGGCCCTTTCCCCCGATAGGGTGGCAAGCTGGCTTTCCAGCGCATCAAGCCGGGCCAAAACATCAGCCAGAGGATCTTCACCGGCAAGAGGGGCGATTTCCTGCCCGCTCAGCGCCTCTTGCGCTTCATGGCAGGCGATGACGGCGGCTTTGCCCTCCTGTGCCTGATTGGCCGCGCTGGCGGAAATTTTGGGCAAGGCCTCACAATGATCGGGGGTAATCATCGGCTGGCCCTTGCGAATCTTGCCATGGGCGGCGCGAACGTCTGCCATGCTCCAAATCAGGCCGCCTTTTTTCGGTTCAAGGGGCATGGTGGAACACGTCACGATTTCCCCCGCGTCGTTCAGGGTTTCCAGCGTCACCTTATCGCGGTGGGCATCATGGCCGGGCATGATGATGGAATAGGCGCCATCTTCCCCCGCACCAAAGGTGGCGCCCACGCAGATCCGGAAAGCCGAGCGGCCTTTGCCGTAGTCCTTCCATTTGAGTTTGATCGTGCCAAAGTCTTGCAGGCCGCGCCGCTGGCGCTGCCATTCCATGTAGGCCTTGACCTCGCATTCGGTCGCTACACGCGAACCGCCCAACGTCTCATTGATGCCAGTGTGAACGCCCCAAAGATCGCATTGCATGGGTGTAATCTCCTTGCCTTGGCTCATCAGCGGAGGGGTAGGCAATCCCTCCGGACAACCCCGCACGGCTGGCGCGCGGGGTGTTTCGCCATTCATACAACCGGCGGTGGGCTAGATTCCTTGGCATCACTCAAGGGGACCCAATCGGGGCGAATATCTGGCGTGTCGCAACCGCTGCAATACCCGCTCTTGTCGTATGGGTCCCCAGCCTCCCACCGTTGGGCAAGCGGGTCCCAAGTCATGCTGGCCTCTTGCGAGATTTCGTCGCTGCCACAGTACGGGCAAACGGGCTTTACTTTGCTGCACATGGATCAAGCCTCCCCTTGCGTTAGCTTGGATTCGTCGAACTCGGTTTCTTCCATGGTTCCGGACCAATCGCAGGCCGTGCATTCGACGCCGCCGCCCCACTCGACAATGATCCACGCCTTAGCGACCAGATCCCATTTGCAATCCGCATTGGCGTGCAGGCTATCCGCGCCCCCGCAATCCGGGCAGCGGCGATGTTCTGTTGCGGTGCCTTCAGTCATGGATCAGGCCTCCCCATGGTTGCAGGTCGCGCGGCAGGTTTCCTTGGGGCGCCGGTTGATCGGGCAAGGCTCTGCCCCTGCATCCGTTTCCGCCGGTAGGGCGGCGCGCGCGATAATCTGGGGCGCGTTCAGGCAATTCCATTCAACGCAATTCACCAGCCAATCGGGGACAAATTCCCAATCGAAGCAACCGGCTTCGTCCCTTTCGTCATCGCTCAATGCGTTCCAAGCATCCTCGCACGCAGGCGCCAGCTTCAAGGCATCTTCCCGCAAGGCCGCCATGCCGATTTGATCGCGCCGGGCCTGCCAAGGGCAACCGGGCTTGCCGATTTGCTCTAGCATGGCTTCCCAGATGCAAAGCGACCCATAGGCCCATTCGGGGGCAACAATCTGGCCAAGGTCCTGCACCAATTCAGGGGCGCGAATGTCCAGCGGGCAGCCCAAATGATCGGCAAGCGCCTTGCCAAACTCGATAGCTTTGGCGCGCGCGGCTGGCAGATCCTTGCCCTTGCCGGGGAAGTCCTGAACATGAAGCGCAAGCGGATTGCGGATATAGACACCGCAACCATCCGCCGCCGGGGCGAAATAGACCTGAGTGACGCAATCCCCGTCATGGCGCCAATAGCAGACCTCAACCGCTAGGGCCGAATCCGCGCCGCCGAGAACCGTGCGAAGTGCGTTTGCATGGGACATTGTCAAAATCCTTGTTTGCCCTCTGGTGGACTATCCGGGCGGGCAAGCCGGATAGGGTAAGGCCTGCGCCTACCGCGCCCCCCTCGCATTCCGCCAAAAGGGGGGCGGGATAGGCGGCGCGGGATTGCCCCGCGCGCGCCGTTTATTCGTCTTGCGCCGTCTCGGCTGGCTCATAGGACCATGAGCCTATGCGATTGCCGTTATAGTCATGGATCGGGCCGCCCTCTGCCCCGCTGCAAACGCGGTTGCCAATCGTGGCCAGAATTGCCGCAATGTGCCGCGCCGGTTGATCCTCAAAGGCCGCGTTTGCCGTCTCAAATTGAAGTTTGAACATGGCTTAGGCCTCCCCTTTGCGAATAGTGGCCATGACAGAGGCAACGCCCGTTCCACTGACCTTGAACGCGCCCGCCGGGATCTCTTCAAAGGCGGCGCCCAGATCCTCAGCCCATGCGCGAAACTCGCAATAGCGGCGATCCTGTCGGAACATGACGCCCGCGCCCATGATCGCCACCAGCACGCCGCCGGGGCGGATAAAGGCCCAAGCGTGGCGGATATGGTCAAGGTCCTGCCCGTTCTCAAACGGGGGGTTCATGATAACCGCATCATAGGCGGCGCGCTCCTGCGGCTGGCATTCCAGAAAGTCGCCGCGCGTCAATGCATGGCCCTTCAGGTCCAGCACTTCGCACAAGCTGGCGTGCCGCTCGATACAGTCAACCGAATGGCCCGCATCGCGCGCCGCGTCTGCAATGGCGCCAGAACCTGCGCTAGGCTCCAAAACGCGCGCGCCGGGGGCAAGGTCTGCCCGTTCCATCATTTGCGCCACAAGGGCGCCGGTTGTGGGGAAATAGCCGGGGATGCGGGCAAAGCGCAAAGCCTCCACCTTGCGGGCCAGCGCATCAGCCGCCATGCGCCCCGCCTGCCCCTCGCTGGATAACAGACCCCATAGCGCGGCCGCCTGTTCCTGCTTCTCGGCTTCGCGCCACGGGTAGGGCCTGCCGGTAGGAATGCCCGCGTCATAATAGCCCGCGTTGCCCCGGTCTATTTCCTCTTGCGCCAGATCCAGAAGCGCCGCCTTTGTCTTGATGCTGGCCAGCACCGGGGGAACCGTGCCCGCGTCATGGCGATCAGCAAGCGCCCGCATCATCTTTTGCGCGCGTTCAAGCGTTGCGCCCTCTTGGCGGGCCTCCGCTGCTTGCTTGGCCTGCTTGGGCGTATTGGCACGCCGGTCCCTGAATTTGTCATCGATCAGGGTTTGCAGACCATCGGCCATTGCGCGCAGCTTTTCCGCCAGTAGGGGGGCGCTTGCCTTGGGGCTGGCCGCCTGCGCGGCTGGCGCGCTGGATTGATCCGCCCCGCCCTCGGCTGGCGCCGCCTTGGCAAAGGTCCGCGCCTTTTCCTCGCTCTTGAACGCAAACCCGGCGGGCGTTGCGCCCCATGCGCGGGAATACCAACCGCCAAGGGCCTTTGCCTCTGCCAGCATGGCGTCAAAGGCTTCGCGCTCAACCCTATCGGCTAGAGTGCAGATCCACATATCAAAGCCCTTTTTCGTGTGCTTGTGGCGTTCGATCGCGAAGGCGCCACCAGCGCCAGCCGCCGGGGCGTTATCGTTTCCGCCGGTAGGTGCATCGGCTGGCGCCGGGGCAATGCCCTTTGCCGCGTCTGAAAACTCCCACGCATCGCCCGCAAGCCATTTAACGCGGCACTTTTTGACGCACCAGCCGGAGGAATCGCGCCAGCCGTTTTTCAGGTAGTAACCGGCTCCCATGGAATACTTTTCCCGATGCTCTGCCCCCTCCGGCGCATCGGCAAGATGGGAGGTATCGGGAAAGCTGGCGGCCGCCTTGCGCATCTCGGGGAAAAGATCCCTTTCGTGGCGGCTCCACCCGATCACGACACGGCGCTTTGTCTTGTGGCCGTGATAGTCGCTCATGGAGTCGGAATCATCTTCATGCAATTCCGCCACGAGGGCCGCCTTGGCCCATGCCGGGGCATATTTGGCCAGATCCGCGGCGCTTTGTTCTCTGGCCTTTTCGGCGCGCGCCATGGCTTCGCGGGCCGATTCCCGGCGCTTTTCCTCCAAAACGCGCGCCTCTGCCAGCTTGGCCGCCGGATCATCGCAAGGGGCGATATTCGGATATTTGGAGATCAGGCGCGCTAGGGTGTGCTCGTCATAGTCGATAATCTGGCCAGAGTCGGACACCGCCTTAACGTGCCAGCGAATCGGGGCCATGGCGGAAGGCCCGCCAATCAAGAGCGCTTGGCGCGCGCCGCTGCGCGGCTCAATTTCCACAACCCAAGCCAGATTGCCGTATGTGGTGACAAAGCCCTGCCCGATTTCAAAGGGCGCGCGTTCGGTGATTGCAGCTTGCATCGGTCTAACCTCACTTTGCCCATTGATGACCAATCCGGGCGGGCAATCCGGAAAGGTTCAGGCTTTGCGCCTGTCGCGCCCCCCTTGCTTCTCAGGGGGCGGGAAAGACGGCGCGGGGCAAGGCCCGCGCCCTGTTACTTGATGCGTTCCTTGGCCTTGGCCAGATCATCGCGCGTGGCCCGCCAAGCGGGCAGGAAGGCGCGCGCGGATTGCCAAACGCTGGCGCTTGCGACGATGGCGACAAGGGCAAACACGCCCCGCGCGATGGCTGGCGCATGCTGGATCATGCCAAGCCCCTAATGGCATATTGCCGGGCCGTCGCGGCCGCATCGCTAGGGCTGGCGCCCTCGGCTATGGCCTGCAACATCTTAAACCGGATCAATTCAGGATGCGGGGAGTCTTTGGCGATGGGCTGGCCAGCGGGCCAGAGCGCGGCTTTCAGGTCATTCCATGCGGCGCGTGCCTCGGCCATATCTTTGCATGCGCTTGCCGCCCTATCGCGGACCTTGTGGGCTTCTTCGAGCGACATACCAAACCGCGCGGCGGCTTGTGCTTGTGTCAGCATATGCGTTGCCTTTGCTTTGTCCTGTCATCATCAGGCGCGGGGTGGACAATCCCGCACGACGGGGCGGCGCGCCCCGTTTCGACTTCTCGCTTGCCCTGGCTAAGCGCCGGTCGGGCGATCCGGCCAATGGGGGCGGCCTATCCGCCGCCCCCTGTCAGTATGGCTTGCCCTTCATTCATGCGGGGGCGAGCAATCCCCAATTCGATTTGCCCTGCACGCACTCGGGGGCGGGCAGTCCCCAACTATGTTTGCCCTAATGCTCAACGGTCGGGCAGTCCGTTAAGCCGAAAAATAGGCAACGAACTGCGATAGTCAACAGTTAAATCGAATATTTATCAAATAAATTCAGGGTCCTACCCAGCATAGATCAATAATCATTGCGCTGGGAAACCGCATTTAAACACCGTCACAAATAAACTTTATTTAGACATATTTTTAAGTTTCATTTTCCCTGTAAATACCTTCGCCCCGTCATCTGAAAAATTGGCGTAAATCGCGGTTTATATTTGAAAATTTTGGACCTCGTGGGCGGGAGACGGAGGTCCGCATCCACTCATCTAGGCAGATGCAGATAATTCAACAATCTGATATGAGTGTCGAATGCGAAGCCTCGACAGACTGCAATTGCATGTCCTATCAATAGCCTTCGAATCAAACTGGAGGTTTTAAAGTGGCCCTTCCCCCACAGCTTCAAGCAATCAAAACAGATCTTGAACGAAAAATGAGTCTCTCAAGCAAAGAAAACGCTCTCTTGAGCGAACTGCGTGCGATTGACATTCGAACTCCTGATTACCAGCTTCGTGAAAGTACTAATAATTTTACAAAAATGACTGGCCCTGATGATGGACGCTGCGGTTGCTGCGGTCGATAATCTTGAAATTTACTGCCCCGAAACCTGTAGCCCCCGATAGAGGGTTCTGGGCAGTTGAACCTCGACGCGAGGCAGATGGAACTACGCCGGACATATATTTCAAGGTTATAAAGCCCGGCTGCCCTGCCGATATGCTTGAACTAAAAGGGAATATTGAACGAACCCTAAGCCTCATTCAAAGCATTTATGCGGGGAGTTCCAACACTGCCAAGCGCGAGGAGTGCGTTGCCAAGCTGGTACAACTTGCACAGCTGGGACTTGTCGGCACAAGTCCGGCGATATCCGAGGCAAGCGCATCTCTTTCATTTTTCAAACAAGATGTTATAGCACGTGAATCTGGACGCATAAAAAATGAATACATGATCAAACTTGGATCATGGGCGCTGGGCTTCATGGCACTTTGCGCAACAGCATACTTTCTTATCGACTTCTTTAAGGCTCCGCCAAATCAGCTCTATCGGTATAGAAATGTATTTTTGGTCCTAGCTAGCTGCATGGCAGGAACTTGGGCGTCTTTTGCCAGTCGAAAAGTAACTCTTTCATTCGAAGATTTGGCTGCATTGGAAGACGACAAGCTTGAACCGCCCCTCCGGCTGGCCTTCTCTGCCATCCTCACAGCCATCTTGTGCTTGGTGTTCACGACCGGGTTCGCCAATGTCGTGATTGGCAGTTTTAGTGCAGCAAAACTTTTGGTTTCGGGAAGCACTGCAACACTGGTCGGCGCGCTGGCTGGCCTTGCTGAAAAAGCGCTTCCGGCCGCTATGATGCAGCGCGCGAATAGCTTCGTTTCTAACGCCAAAGAGACGAAGTAGCGAAAATGCGCTCGCACGGCTGGTCATCGGCCAGTCTATGCGCGGCCAGCAATACGCCCAAGAACGTCACATGAGTAGGCCGCTGGCCTCTCGTTATGATCGAAGAACTGAAGGGGGACAGGTCGCCTTCGACCCGTTAATCGCGTTCGCGTGATCGCAAGCGTCAACCTTTGGCAAAGTGGGCGAAGCGTCCTCCAGGCAGGCTGAAGGTAGTCGATGACCATGCTTTGCGCGCTTTCAGCATTACCTTGCATTCCTCAATTTTATACGGGCCAAGCAGCGTCAGGGTACGCCAGCGCTTGGAATACCGGGTATAGCCGCCCGCAGACTGCTCCTCCCCTTCGGAATTGTACCAAGACGAGCTAGGCACTTCGATCAAATGCTCGGAAAATGTGCCTTGCCACAATGCCTGCTCCGCAGGGTCGATGAACCAAAGCTCCTTGAAAGCGAAGGCGTGCGCCCATTTTTCCCAAGGGCGGATAGTATATTGCCGAATCACTAGGCCGTTGTTTAGAGTTTCCGCGTCATTGCGCATCTTCTCGGTCAAAATACCAAGCCACATGACCGGAATCCCGGCGGTAATATAGGCGTTCGTGCGCATCTCGATCGCATCATAGAGGATCGGAGTGTGCTGAACTTCAACTGCCACGCGGATCCTACCATCAAGCGATGTCACAAGAACGTCAGCCCGGCGATCGCCGCCGCCAGACAGAACCTCAACCTCATAGTCAGCGCCATAGCCCATTCTTCGAAAAGCATCTCGCAAGACAATCTTTGAAGCTAGGTGCGCTTGCGTTTCACCAGACGCCCAACTGCAATCGGTCGGCGGCTTATGCGCAAAGTGATGGATAACAATGCGACCCTTCTTCAGCGTGAGGTCACCTTTGCATTTTGGGCAATGATAGGCAGGCCCGCGCTCAGCTTGGCTAGCCTCAATCCTTACATCACCGATAAGCCCCATAAGCATAGGACGAGATTATCGTGATCTGACGCTCGTTGTCGATATATTTTAGTTCGAGATCTCCGCCTGATGACGCTGGGACCCGCCTATCGGCAGCTTCCCTTAATATCGGACGCTCACTTCTGAACTAGCTGGCCACGGGACGAAGGTCCGTTTCAAAGGTTCCCTTCGGCACAGCTTCCACCAAGAAAAGACATTCGCGGCGCCCAGCCTCGACAAAACGGCAACCGCTTCGCCAAGGCTAGCCACTGTAAGTTTACAAAGCATGGTTAGCGGCAAGCAAATCGTCTCATTTCGCTTGCAGATTGGCAAAGTTGGTTTACAGGAGTCGCATATAAGTTGACACAGAACCCATTATGAGTGACATTTCCAAAATGAAAGTTGACGCACGTGACCTTATCGAACTCTGTGAATCTGCACTTGCGGCCGACTACACGCGCGTGCGGCGGGCTGGCAATCGGATAGCCAAGGCTCTGTCAGTCCACGAGCCTGAGGCCGCAAAAGCAATTCAGAAAGCGCTCAAGCGCCAAGGCGTTCCACTTCAAGCCTCTGGGTATGCTGAACAATTTCCCAAGGATGGCAGCTCATATCTGCCCCTTGTTCAAGAAGATAATTGGCCCACGGATCCGCTTTTCCTCAACGCAGCGGCTGGCCGCGTCGTCTCGCGATTCCTAGAAGATGCGAGGCATATTGGCTTGCTTGCGGAGCACGGAGTTTCAACCAGGCTCGGCTTGCTTGTTCACGGCGCACCGGGAACTGGAAAGTCACATCTGGCGGGACACCTGGCCTCTCAGATGCAGGCTCCCTTACTTGTGGCCCGTCTCGACTCACTTATATCTTCAAGGCTTGGCGATACCGCCAAAAACATCCGCAATGTCTTTGACTTCATCCCTCAGAAAAGAGCCGTTTTATTTCTCGACGAAATCGATGCCTTTGCCAAGGTTAGGGATGACAAGAATGACCTCGGTGAGCTAAAGCGGGTCGTAAATACAGTCCTTCAGGGACTAGACTCTCTTCCCGATGAGGTTGTTGTCGTCGCTGCAACCAATCATGCTCATCTACTCGATCCGGCCATATGGCGCAGATTTCCCTATAAGGTCGAACTTCATCTGCCAGACAGCGACGTCCGTGCCTCGATGTGGGAACATTATTTGTTTGGTGATGCAGCAGATCGGATTGCGGATGCCGATGTCCTCGCGAAAGTTTCTGAAGGACTGAGCGGGGCTGACATTGAAAACATCGCTCTCGCGGCGCGACGTCGAGGGCTGATCGATGGAGAAGAACCGTCATTGGCTAGCATTGTTTTCGCAGCAGCCCGGTCATCTCAGGCTGCTCCCAATCTTCTTGAGCAGACATGCCTGTCCCATGAGGACCGGCGGGCGCTTGCCGCGATTCTCAGAGATCGCGCCTCGCTTGAGGTGACCACCATTGCACGGGTTATTGGCGTGAGCCGACAGATGGCTCATCGCTATTTGAAGGAGAACATTGATGGCGTCTGATGACCAACGCCCTCTGCTCAATCCGGTTCTTCGCTTCCTGAAGGACCCCAAACCTCGAGGCGTGACTGGCGGCGGCAAGAATTCTGCCAGTATCAAGCGCGAGCGCCTTAACCAGCAACGTGTCACCCTGTCGGCAGAACTAGGTGAGATGATTGGCATGGCGCATGAGCAACCGGCATTTGCTAGTCGCAGCGTGATTTACGCCTCGATGTTCGAGGACTCACTCGCACCGAGTTGGACGCCAGACGATCTGTTTTCGCCCGAACGAGGAGCGAGGATCATTGCCCCGTTTCGTGATGGTTATCTTATTGAGATTGATCGCCGGGCGCTGGCTCGATTTTCCCACGTAATGCTTGAAGCAACGCGCATTACCGATCTTGTCGATATTTCGCGAATTGCTTCGATCCGATTCTTCGACGATGCTGACCCAGCAGGCGATTATACCTGTGATGAAGCTTGGGCTGCTGCCCCACCCTCAGAACATGGTCGTGCATTTATCATCTGGCTTATGCCGCTCGCCGATCAGCGCGCTGGTGAGGAATTGTTGGCTGTGATCGAAGGGTTACGCGGCAATCTGCTTTTGCCAGCGCCATCCTTACTCGGGCAGCTTGGACTGGATCTGGATCAGACACCGGCAACCTTAGCAAGGGCTCTTCGCGCAAGCGGTAGTGCCGATAGCGTTGCCTCTGCAATGCGGGCGTACCGTCAAACACGCCATGCCAGCGCCCCCGTGATTGTGCCATCGAAACAAGCACTAGCTCGACTCGTTGCATCAGGCGCAGTTTATCGGCTCGAGCCAGTACGCCCTATTTCATCAACTGCTCCTGGAACGGGCAGCGAGCCGGATCGACCTCTTCCGTCAGGCCTCGCGCTCGCTCCTGTGGTTGGGGTGATCGACGGCGGGTGTACAGCTTCTTCTTACCGTACAAGTGCAGAAGCGTGGAGGGCTCCGCCGTTCATCCCTGACGGGCAGGCAGATCATCTGCACGGCAACCAGATAACCAGCCTCATTGTCCAAGGACATGACTGGAACAACAAGCTGGACCTGATGCCGCTGCATTGTCGCGTCGGCACGGTCCAGGCAGTACCCAAACGTGGCAGCAACGCAATCGTCAATCCTGGCGCTCTCATTGCTTATCTTGATGCAGTGATCGGAGCTTATCCTGAGGCAAGAGTCTGGAACTTCTCGTTCAACGAGCCGGCACCCGGTTCGCTTGAGGATGTCAGTTACCTAGGGCATCAAATTACGGTTCTTGCTCGAAAACACAGGATCTTGCCGATTATCTCGGTTGGCAATCGTCCGGGGGATTTGCTGCAACCACCGGCTGACTGTGAAGCTGCGCTGACAATTGGCGGGCGAGTGCATGATGCGGACGGCAGGCCCGTACACAGTTGCCCGGTGAGCCTCAACGGCCCAGGACCTGCTGGAATGCTTAAGCCGGAGATCTCGAATTTTTCTCACGTGCGTGTAATCGGCGGCTTGGTCAACAAGGGCTCAAGCTTTTCGACAGCGCTGACCTCTCCGCTAGCTGCACATTGCTTCCAGCGGCTTCGTGAGGCCAGCCCAGATCTCGTAAAAGCCCTCATTCTCCACCGGTCGGCAGAAGGTGCGTTCGACAGGGCCACGGGATTTGGCACCCCAAGATCAATCCCTCCTTGGAGCACGCCACCCGGTTACGTGACGTTACAATGGAGCGCTTCGTTGAAACCAGGCGCAGCCTATTACTGGGAGCTTCCAATACCGCCTTCTCTGAAGCGAACCGGAAAATTGAAAGGGGCAGCGCATCTGACGGCAGTTCTCAATCCCCATCCATTCGTTTCTGACTTCGCCGGCCTTAACTACTTTGGAGCCCGCCTTGAAACAGCGCTGCAATGTGAGCGTAATGGCAAGCCGATCAACCTGCTTGGCTCCCTCCAGTCAGGCAAGCAGACCGAGGCAGACGCGCGGAAAAGCGATCACAAGTGGTGTCCGCTCCGGCATCACTCCAAGCCTTTGAACAACATCAAATTCGACGGCGACAACCTGAAGGTATATGGAAGAGTCTTCACCCGCGACCTCTACCTTTATGAATATTCCTCCAACGAAGAGAGCCCTCCACTCGATGTCGAATTCGTTTTAACCATTGGCACTGGAGATCCTGATGACGATGTATTCGGAGAAATTAGGACAGCCCTTGGTACATTCGTAGAGGTATCGACGATTGATATTGATATTGACATTGATAACTAATCGATATTTAAATTTTCGAAAGTTTAATTATTTTAACTAGAGGCACTCTTTGGACGGCGTGAATGAATTTGAGGCAGTATCTGGCTGTGCGAAGATGGGTCTTGCGAAGGAATCTGTTCGCCACTTGATAGCATCGGGTGGCGATGGCCCCACAGACCCAACCTTCAAGCAAGGCATTGGGTCCGCATTCGAGCAGATCCATCAGTGCCTCATTTTGAATTATAGGCTGCCTCAACCTCGGTTCACCTTGCTGGTCTTTGCGCCGATGAACTTAGGCCTGCTAATGGCTGCTCGACGCTCCAACGGGCACTAACCGGAGCGCCCGCCGAACCTGCATCGACATTTACTAGAAAACGCGGGCGCTACGTGCCTAAGCGAAAGGCATCTATGGACGCCTCTACCCCCGAAGCGTTTTACATCGCCTCTCTAACCCATTGAATTTGCTGCATCCGGAAGTAGATGGATTTACATATATAGATATGATTTAATTACATAATATTCCGCTTTGGGAGCAGAGGGTCGCAAGTTCGAATCTTGTCTCCCCGACCATGTTTCAGA
Source organism: Novosphingobium sp. 550D (assembly GCF_057401885.1). NCBI lineage: Bacteria > Pseudomonadati > Pseudomonadota > Alphaproteobacteria > Sphingomonadales > Sphingomonadaceae > Novosphingobium > Novosphingobium sp. 550D. The sequence goes on from NZ_CM171613.1 coordinate 2,891,691, forward strand.
TTTTCAACGGGCCCCAGAAAAGCGCTTCACGCGTCGCGCGTTTGCTCTTTATGCCCTTGGCCTGATCTGCCTAATTCATACTGAACCTGATGACGGCTTTGGACTTAAGCCATGCCTTTGAAGCCCGCCAGGCCCATATCACCCCGTGCCTTGCGATGACAGGTCCGCATCGGACCTCGCCCCCCTTCCCCTATTAGGCGCGCTTTACCAGGCTGAGCGCGCCATTGCGGGCGGGCCCCAGCTTCATTTTTGAATCGATCATTTCCTTCAAGGCATCCGCGCTGACCGGGCGTGAAAAGAGATAGCCCTGATATTGGTCGCAACCGCATTCCAGCAGGCGTTCACGCTGACCTTCGGTTTCGACGCCTTCGGCGATCACCTCAAGATCCAGCGCCCGCGCCAGATTGATGATCGCCTCGATCAGGCGGACCGCATCGGGATCGTCTTCATCCAGATTGCGGACAAAGGAGCGGTCAATCTTGATGCGATCCACGGCAAAGCGTTGCAGCGAGGAAAGGCTGGAATAACCCGTGCCAAAGTCGTCAAGGGCGATGGCAAAGCCTTCCTGTTTCAACACCGCAATATTGTCGCGCGTTGCAGCATCATCGCCCAACAGGACGGTCTCGGTGATCTCGAATTCATAATGGCTGGGGTTGATGGCATGTTCGGCCGCCAGACGGCTGACATTGGCCATAAAGGCTGGCGAGCGCAATTGCAGCGCCGAAACGTTGATGGCCACCGGAACACCCGTCCATTCGCGTGTTTCGGCAAAGACGCGGTTGACCGTAAAGGAGCCCAATTGCCCGATCAGGCCGCTTTCCTCGGCCAGCAGGACGAAAGTGTTGGGCGGGATCATGCCCTTTTCGGGGTGATTCCACCGCACCAACGCCTCCACCCCGCGCAGGCGCCCTTCGGCGTCCACTTGCGGTTGATAGACCATGTGCAGCAACTCTTCATTCAGCGCTTCCCGCAGGTCCATTTCAAGCTGGCGTCGGATGCGCAGCGCCGCGTCCATTTCCAGTTCAAAGAAGGTGGCCCGATTGCGCCCCCTTTCCTTTGAGCAATAAAGCGCCAGATCGGCCTGGCGCAGCACTTCGCTGGCCGAAATTTCGGGATCATTGATGATCGTGATGCCGATGGAGCAGCCGATCTCGACCATCTGGCCATCGATGTCGAAAGGATTGGAAAAGGCGTTGATGATCCGTTCGGCCAGATGCGCCGCCCCCGCCGCGCCGGAATGCGGTTGCAGGATGACAAACTCATCGCCGCCCAACCGCGCCACGGTATCCGTTTCCCGCACAAGATTGGCCAAACGGCGTGCGGCTGCGCGGATCAAAGTATCGCCCGCAGGATGCCCCAGCGTGTCATTGACCTCCTTGAACCGATCAAGATCAAGGCACAGCACGGCCACATCCATGCCCGAACGCCGCGCCAGCGATCGTAATTGATTGAGCCGTTCAAACATCAGCGCCCGATTGGGCAATTGCGTCAGCGTGTCATGAAAGGCCAGATGACGCGCCTTGGCCTCCGACAGGATCAGGCCACGCGCATAACGATGCGTCTGACGCGCCAGACTTGCGCCCAGCAGCAGCAGCAGGCCCATCATCGCCACCATCGGCCACATCAACCGCACCAAAAGGTCGCTGCCCGGACGGCGGCGATCCCACGCCAGACCGGCAACCACCTTGCCGCTCAAATCCTGCAAGGGCAGGATGGCCACTTCGTCATTATCGCGCAAATCGGTCGTGACACGGAAATTCCTGACCACTTTGCCAATGCCAAACATCGAAAGGATCGATCCGTCCACCGGCGCCATCGTCACCACGACAGGTGCCGGGCGGCCCGTTTCGCCACCCACCGCCGTTTCCGGGCGGACCAGCGTCGATGTCAGGACAAAAAGCTGATCTTCGGCATAGACAATATTGGTAAACTGGATCGGGCGGCCAAGATCACCGGGTTTTTCTGCAGATATCGAGCGCTCGGCCTCTCGCACCTTTTTCAACAAGACGTTGACCGCGTTGGAATAGGCGGTCATGGCCGGATATTGATCAACCCGCCGACCGTTAACGGCCAGAAACATCAGGCGATCGCGACCGTCCATCACCAACAGGCGTGAGATGTTGTTGCGGTCGTAGAAATAGCGCGCAAGGCTTTGTTCCACCCAATGCGGATCAAAGACCTGCCCAATGTGGCGGACGGCATCTTCGGATTCCAGTCGGGGTTGGACCATTGCGGCAAAACTGATCAAACGGTTGCGATAGCCGCGTTCCGCCGTCTGCACCTGCATCGTCAAGGCGACATCATCGAACTGGTTGACCATCACGGTTACGACCAGCGCCAAAACCGCCAGAACCCCTGCGGCCAAGGCAATAACAGGCGCATAGACACCGGCGCCTGTGCGTTCGGCGCGAGGGGTCTTGGATTCAATCATGACTATTTGCAGCCTTCCCTTGCCGGTTCTTCCAAAAGAAGTGTCGTTAGAAAGATTTACTTACTGCAAATAAATAAACGTATTTGATAATTTGGTACATCAACCCCTCCGCAATTGGACCTAATGGCCATCGCAAAGGGGCGATATTGGAGCAGATTGTCAGGCCACGCAGATCTGGTTGCGACCAGTTCGTTTGGCGCGATAAAGCGCCTCATCGGCGGCCTCCATCGCGCATCGCGTGTCGGGATAGGCAAAGACATTGGCCACACCGCCCGAAAAGGTAACGCGGCCAATTTCCCGCTCGCTTTGACGATTGATGAAATTGCGCCGGGCCAGCCTTTCGCGTGCTTCGTCCAACAGGTCATGGACCTGCACCGGGGTCTTGTCGCGAAAGATCAACACAAATTCTTCGCCGCCATGGCGAGCGACATGGCATTTTTCGCCCGACATCCGTTGCAGGATCTGGGCAATGGCCTGAATCACCCTGTCGCCGGCCTCGTGGCCATGGCTGTCGTTGATGCGCTTGAAATCATCAATATCGCAAAAAGCCAGACACAAAGGTTCCGAACGGATCTGGGCCGCGCGATATTGCTGTTCCAGCACCATCTCGAACGCCCGGCGATTGGGCAGCCCGGTCAGATGGTCAATATGCGCCTCGCGCTGTGCCCGGTCCAGACTGCGACGCAGAGCGGTTGCCTCCTCTTCGCTGCGACGCATGCTTTCTTCGAGCAATTGGGTACGCTCGATCATGGCCCGCGTTAATTCGGCCAGACTGGAGACAAAGTCCCCTTGGTCATTCTTGGGCAGAACGCTGACCACATGTTCAAGCGCGGCGTGATAGGAGCCCGAGTCGTTACGCGCACGCGCAGCGGCCGAGGTAAAGACTTCCAGCCGACTGCTTAACCGGTTGAGCATTTGCTGGGCATTATCGCGCTGGGCGATATCCTCGTCGTTTTGTGTAATATGATCCAGCCATGCCTGCGTGATGGGGCGATTTTCTTCGCGCATCACACTGAACTTTCGGGCCAGTCTTGGCGACTCTCCCGAATAGGCCGCATGGACCGTCAAAAGGTTTTCTGATGTTACTTCGATTTTGTTTTCAAGAAAGAAATCCCTAATACGATCAATTATCTGATGCCTGCGCAAATCGTTCAGGTGCGCAGGGATATTGTGTTGCGACATTTTATCAAATTCAGCGGATGTGGCCAAAGCCAACTTGAACAAGCGCAAGGCTGAATCCTTTATGAGTAACGATTGCACTGAATGCCGATTAATCCGGCCTCCCCTTCAAATGCGAAACGAAACCATCCACGATATTCCCGTAATGCCCCCAACCCGATCTTAACCATACCCGGCCCGGCCCGCGCGGCTTGGTCCAAAGACCCAAGACATTGGTCGTAAAGACCTCCGACTCGCTTGCCATCGGCCAAACGCGGGCGCATTCGCGGGGCGCCCGGCGATCCCCCGGCATGGCTCCTTTTCGCGCTATGTCATTGCCGGAAAAACACAAACGCAGGAGAAGCCCTCGCCATGTCTGCGCGTATTGCCCATCAGACGCTCAAGTCCCGTATCACCAGCGCCGAAGAAGCCGCCGCCCTTATCAAAAACGGCGATACCGTCGGCATGAGCGGTTTCACAGGCTCCGGATATCCCAAGGCCGTGCCCATGGCGCTGGCCTCGCGGATTGAAGAAGCGCATGGCAAGGGCGACCCGTTCCGCGTCAAAGTATGGACCGGCGCATCGACCGGCCCGGAACTGGACGCGGCGCTGGCCAAGGCCAATGGCATCGAATTCCGCCTGCCCTATAACTCGGACCCCATCGCCCGCGAAAAGATCAACACGGGCCAGATGGACTATTTCGACATGCACCTGTCACAGGTGGCACCGATGGCGTGGCAGGGCTTTCTTGGCCCGCTGGATGTGGCGCTGATCGAGGTCACCGCCATTAACGCTGATGGGACGCTGGTGCCGTCTTCTTCGGTGGGAAATAACAAAACCTGGCTCGACCGGGCGGATCGAATCATCCTTGAGGTCAACAGCTGGCAGGCGGCCGAACTCGAAGGCATGCATGACATCTATTACGGCACCCGCCTGCCCCCGCATCGCGTGCCTATCCCTTTGACGCGCCCGGATGATCGTATCGGCCAGCCCACGCTGCAATGCGACCCCGACAAGATTGTCGCGATTGTCGAAACCGACAAGCCTGACCGCAACCTGCCCTTTGACGCACCGGGCGAAACGGCGCTTCGCATCGCGGGCCATCTGCTCGATTTCCTTGCCAATGAGGTTAAGCAGGGGCGGATGCCGGAAAACCTGCTGCCGCTGCAATCGGGCGTGGGCAATATCGCCAATGCGGTGCTGTCGGGTCTGGTGGACAGCCCGTTTGAGAACCTGACATCTTATACCGAAGTCATTCAGGACGGTATGATCGACCTGCTGGACGCGGGCAAATTGCGCATGGCCTCGGCCACGTCCTTCTCGCTGTCGCCCGATGCGGCGCACCGCATGAACAGCAATATGTCGGCCTATCGGGAAAAGATGATCCTGCGCCCGCAGGAAATCAGCAACCACCCCGAACTGATCCGCCGCCTTGGCTGTATCGCGATGAACGGGCTGATCGAGGCGGACATCTATGGCAACGTCAATTCGACGCATGTCATGGGCAGCCGCATCCAGAACGGCATCGGCGGCAGCGGCGACTTTGCCCGCAACGCCTATGTCTCGATCTTTATGACGCCCAGCACCGCCAAGGGCGGCAAGATCAGCGCCATCGTCCCGCAGGTCGCCCATGTCGACCATATTGCCCAGGACGTTCAGGTGATGGTGACCGAACAGGGTCTGGCCGATCTTCGCGGTCTCAGCCCCAAACAGCGCGCCCATGCGATCATCCAGAATTGCGCGCATCCCGATTACCGCCCGATGCTGGCCGATTATTACGATCGCGCGCTCAAGGGCTCCTATGGCCTGCACGCCCCCTCCTTGCCCAGCGAGGCATTGAGCTGGCACCAGCGGTTCATGGAAACCGGTTCGATGGCAAAGTAAGAGAAGGGACTTTGCCGACGGAGGGGCAAAGGGACTTGTCCCTTTGCAATCCCATTATTGAGTGGTGGACTGGCGATCTTCGCAATGCCGGACCACCACGCTGTAACGGCTGGCGGCGCAACCAAGGTTCTCCCCCCAAATAGCGCCGCTGACATTGATGGGGTTGCAAGGGGTTTCGGCCCCTTGCCCAACCGGCCTTTTCCTTACAGCGCCGCCTTGAACGCGGCCAGCTTCTCCACCGCCCGATCCAATGTCTCGTCCCGCTTGGCATGACACAGGCGCAGATAGTTCCTTTCGGGCGTATCGGCATAAAAGGCCGACACCGGGATCGACCCCACCCCCGCCACGCGCACCAGACGTTGCGCCAAAGCCTCATCCTCGGCTGGCAAGCCCGACGCGGACAGGTCGATGGTCACAAACCACGTTCCCGCCGACGGCAAAACGCAAAAACCGGCCTGCGTCAGTCCGCCGACCAAACGCGCCTTGCTGGCCACATAGCGTGCGCGATGCGCAGCGAACCATTCATCCCCCAACGCCAGCCCTTCGGCAACCGCCCATTGCAAAGGCGTGGGCGTGGTAAAGGTGATGAACTGATGGCTGGCCGCGACCCGCTCGGCCAATTCGGGCGCGGCCACCGCCCAACCGATCTTCCACCCGGTCAGCGAAAAGATCTTGCCCGCCGACCCGACCTTCACCGACCGATCCCGCAAAGTCGGAATATCCAGCACCGACAAAGGCTTGGATCCATCAAAGATAGTCGCCTCCCACACTTCATCGGCCAGGACGTAAAGCCCGTGCTTCTGAGCCAAAGCGCCCACGCCCTCCAACGTCGCGCGGTCCAAAACGGTGCCGGTCGGATTGTTGGGCGTGTTCAGGATGATCAGCCGTGTCCTGTCGGTAATGGCGGCGGCCAAATCATCCAGATCCAGGCTCCACGCCGGAGGGCGCAGGTTCACCAACCGCGCCACGCCGCCCGCCCGCGCCACCAGCGGCAGATAAGCGTCATAAAGCGGCTGAACGCAAATCACCTCATCACCCGGTTTTACCAGCGCCAAAATCGCACTGGCCAAAGCCTCGGTCGCGCCGGATGTGACGATCACCTCTGCGGCCGAAACGCCGTAAAGCCCCGCCACCGCCGCGCGTAATTCGGGCAAACCGCGCATCGGCGGATATTGATTGCTGCGCTCTGCCAAGGCACGCTGGGCCGCCGCGATGATCTCCTGCGGCTCTTCCATATCGGGAAAGCCCTGCCCCAGATTGATCGCGCCCAAATCGCGGCAAAGGCCCGACATCACTTCAAAAATCGTCGTCTGGCTCATAGGTCACCTAATGCATGCACGGCAAAGCGGCGGAATTGTTCCAGCCTTTCCTCGCGGCTTTCGCGCCCTTCGCGCCTTGCGTCACGCGGCGGCACATCCAAAGCCGCCGCCGTCACAAACCTTATCCGCCAGCCCAATGTTTCATCATCAACGCCGGGCAAGGCCGCCGCCAACCGCGCCCGGACCTGTGCCACGCCATCGTCAAACATGGCCCATATCTCGTCATGCAGGGCCGGTTCCGCGCGCGAGAAAATCTCATCCAGCACGACAATCGCCCGGTAATCCCCGCTCATTGCCGCCTGCGCCCACAGGGGCTGGATCAAGGCATCGACCGTTGCCTCAAACCCATCGCCCCGTGCCAGCCAGTCGGCGCGCGCATCCGCAATCATCGCCCCATTGCGCAGCGCCAGTTCGCGCAGCAAACCATCCGTCCCGCCAAAGTGATACCGGATCAGCGCCGAATTGGCATGGGCCGCCGCCGCAATGCGTCGCACCGACAATGCATGAACCCCTTCACCCACCACAAGTGTTTCAGCCGCCAGCAAAAGGCGCGCGCGGGTCTGGGCTGGGGTGTCATCGGGCATGTTGACCTTGCCCTATCAAACCCATCGCTCGCGCTCAATCGCGCATTAACCCCATCCCCCATGTGCGGGTCGAAATGCCGGTCAACCTTTCGAATAAAGGTCTGTCGGCAGACAATTTTTCCAAAATATACCGACAGTCGTCGCCGTCGGGCCATGCGGGATACGCGATCCTTGGCCGCGCATTGCTCCTGATCGGGGCAACAACGGGAAAAGGCTCAATATTCAAAAACGAGGCAACCCTTTGCAACACGCCCCTGTGGTCACGCGCCAAATCACCGCTTTCAATAAACAGCAATTGGTGGCGCGCAAATCGCGTCATGGCCCGCGCCACCTGCACCCCATAGGCCCCGCGCTCTACATAGGAAAAGTGGCGCAAACCCACCTCTCCTTCGCGCACAACCCGCCTGCGCCCCTCGCGGATCGCCTGGGCGAAGGGCAAAGATTCAATCCCCCGCGCATATTCCATGCACCAATGCGACCACGCCCGCTCCACCGGGTCACGGAACATGAATATCAACCGCGCAGACGGATTATAGTCCACAATCCGATCGAGCGCCTTTGGCAAAAAGCCATAGATTGGCGTCGCCTCAAAACAAATCCGACCATCGTCTGGGCCAAATCCGTCTTCCAATGGGCGATAATCCGGGCGCGACCAATCACGCCCTTCGTCATCAAAAAAATGCAGTTCCTTGGCCCTGCCGCCATTCAATTGAGGGTGCCGCGCCAGATAGTCATACAGGCTGCTCGTCCCGCACTTTTGCGCGCCGATCACGAACAGCCCAACCCGAGCCAATGATGTAATCCTTTGATCCATCATGCAACTTTAATGGACGGCGCACCAAAATTGTCCCCTATCTGCTGCGATTTCCGAGGCGCTTGCCACGCATTTTCTGCCATTACGGACGAGTCGTGACGATCCGACTCACCCGCCTTGTCCCATCCCGCCGTTCCAGTTGCACGACGATGTCGATGACCGATCGCGCATATTCGACAATATCCCCCCGGCTCATCCCCAATCCCGCCTGCAAGGTGATCATCGCCAATTGCTCCATCGCACCTTCGGGACTGTCGGCATGGATGGTGGTCATCGAACCGGGATGGCCGGTATTCACCGCGCGCAGGAAACTATACGCCTCCCGCCCGCGCAGTTCGCCCAGCAAAATACGGTCCGGCCGCATCCGCAGCGATGCCTGCAACAGATCCTCGACCCCAACGCGCGCCTCCCCCAATTCGCCGCGCACGGCCAACAGGCCGACCGCATTGCTGTGAGGGATGGTCAATTCGGGCGTATCCTCAATCGTCACCAACCTTTCATCACGCGAAATTTCGCGGATCAGGGCGTTGAGGAAAGTCGTCTTGCCGCTCGACGTGCCGCCCGAAATCAGGATGTTGCGCCGCTCCCGCACCATCTGGGCCAGATAATCGCCCATCCCCTGCCCCAATTGCGGCGCCGGGACCGGCCGAGCAGGAACGATGCCCTGATGAAACTGGGTGCCGTCGAACAAACCCTGCCCGCCCATCTCATCCAGCCCCATATCGGCCACCACATGTTTGCGGATGGCCATGGCCATGCCCGCTCGCGCGGCGGGCGGCGCGACAATCTGAACCCGCGCACCATCAGGCAGGGTAGCCGCCATCAAAGGGTGCTGGCGGCTGATCCCCTGATGCGTGATCCCGGCCAAACCGCGCGCGATCAGCCACAACCGCGCCTCGTCCACTTCGGGCATGGCGAGGCACTCCATCGCGCCACCCAAACGCTCGACCCATACCTCACCGGCGCGGTTCACGAATATATCGGTGACATCTCCCTGCGCCAAAAAGGAGGCAAATGGCGCCAACCATGCCGCAAGCGTCGCCAAAGGCATCAGCGCAGCCCCGGCATACCGGCAAAATCCAGATCCCGCGCAACCAGCACGGCAATGGCCGCCCCTTCCTTTACCTTAACCGTAGCCGGGCGGTTGGTGCCGGGCGCCAATTGCTGTCCCACACTCTGCCCCGCGCCGCCCAGCCCCAGATAGACCGCCGTGCCTCCCCGGCTCACCTCCGCCGTCGCGACATTGACGCCCAGCGTCAGCGCCGATTGCAGGACTGCGCTGCCCAACCGCTCCAACGCATGCGTATCAACGCGCCCAGAGATCCCCGCCCCCCCCATCGCATCTGTCGCGGGAGAGGCAATCCGTATCGCCACCCCGTCGGTCCGGATCAGACGGTTCCACGTCACCATCACCCGCCGCTTGCCCGCGCTATTGTCGGCCTTGAATTCACCGATCAATCGGCTGCCCCGTGGTATCAGCACGCGTGTCCCGTCAAAGCCTCGCACGTCCTGTCCCACCATGGCGCGGGCCAATCCGGGCCGGTCGGAATTGAGCGGTGTTTCCAAGGTGACCGCGATAATCGTTCCTTGCGGGATTGTGCTGGACCGGCCCCGAATGATCGTTGCGTGGGCTGTTTCCTCCCCCCCTTCATTGCCGTCGCCCTTGCCCCCCTGCACCTCCGCACCATGGCCAGTGGTATTGTCGATGACCAACGCGGATTCATGATTGCCCACGGGGCGAGCCGGCGTGGGTTGGACCACAGGCGGCGGCGGGTAATTGGCCGATGGCGGCATATAGACCACCGGCGGCGGCGGCTTCACCACGGTCCTGGGTGCGGTGGACGGAGTGACAACCGGCACCGGCGCTTTTGCCTCCTCCGGCAAAACCAAGGGAGGAGGAGGGACGGAAAGCATAGCCTGCGCCTGCGGTTCAGGCACCACCTTGCGCTGCCCCTCCATCCATAGGAACAGGCCCGCGCCCAACGCCGCCGCAACGCCCAGCATCACCGGCAAAGGCAACATATCGCGGGGCGGGGCAACAATCGGGCGGATATCGCGCGGGTTCACGGCTCTATCCTCCGCCCCTCGGCCCGCGCGCGGCCCTGAATAAAGGTCAGGCGTTCAAACACACCTTCCACCACATAGAACCCATCGCGCATCGCCCCATTGACCAGAACCCGCCCCGCCGCATTCACCCCATAGACCGCAGGCAACGAGACGCCGTCGGGCCAACGCATCCGCGTCATCACGCCGTCATCGCCCAATTCATTGGGCCACAATGCGCTGCTGCCACTCAACCGATAGCGCCCCTCAATCGTCGGCGCGGAAACCGGCGGCGCGGGATAGGTAAAGCTCAGGAGATAGGGCTGCACCCCTTCACCGGGAGCTGCGCCGTAAAGGGTGAAATTATAGGTTCTGGCATCGCTGATCACGGTCAGGTTGGTGGTGGGCGCATAGCCCACGGGTTTGATGATCAAACTGTCGGCGCGTTTGTTGGTCTGTACGACCCAGCCCGCGCTATCGCCCAAAGTGACCGTCTCGATCCGCTCATCCCCGCCAAATCGAACCGTCAGGGCAAAGCCATTGGCCACCCGAAGCGCCACAACCTCATCCGGGTCATAGGCCACCGTCTGCAAATGAGGATCACCGCCACCCGCACGCGGCGTGATCTCTGCATACACCGGCGGCGCCCAGAACAAGGTGAGAGCCAAGATCCACCTCATGGCTCGCCTCCCCCCGGCTGGATGATTTGCGATGGATAGGGGCGTGGTCCAAACCGCCTTTGGCGAAGCGGCAGCGGACCGGGCATCGATGGCGCGGCCACCGCTTCGGGCTGCGACGCCATTTCCGGCGCCCGATATGCCACCAAAGGCCCAGCTTTCACCGGCGTCACAGGCGGAACGGGCGCGGCCTCCTGATCGCGGCGATAGGCGGTCACCTGAAAACCCAGAGGATTGATCATCCGATCCTCCATCCGCTGTGGCGCGCCGGAAAAGCGGTAATCCACCATGGCCACCCAATATTCGCGCCCGCCGCCATCGGGCGTGTCGGCGTAAAAGCGCACCATGGCGCGGCCCGCCCCGATGGGACTGACGCTTTCCACGCCAACGCGTTGCGCCTTGGTTCGGCCAAAGCGGGCGATCGGCCCCTGCGGATTGCCCGGTTGCATCAGGGCGAGATAGTCGCGCCTCGCCCCAACCGCCGACCACAGGGCGACCTTGCGATACTGCTCCTCAATCGTGGCGATATCATACCCTTCTCTGGCCACGACATATTGCGCCAACAGCGATTGGGTCAGCGCAGCATCAGGCCGAATGGTTTGCGGATGCGTCCCTTCCAGAACTTGCGTAAAACCGGTGTGGCTGTCGACCAGCAGCGTATAGGGCACCACGGTTTTGAGCGGCGCCATGGCGATCATCGCCAAAGCCTCCAGCCCCGCGACGCCCACCGCAACGCCCGCAACAATCCACGCCCGCCGGGCCGAACGCGCATGGGCATTATCGCGTTGCTGCGCCCAGCTTTCCGCCCGATCATAATAGGCGGCCCTGTTGCCCTCGGTCATACCGCGCCATCCCGTTTTTGTGCTGCGCCCGTTTGACGCTGCATCCTGCGCGCCGCCGTGCCGCCGCTTTGACCCAAAGGCGTCGGCGCGATACGTTCCACCGTCTTCTCGCTATTCAACCGGCTCAACATCACTTCACGGTTCATGCTGCGCGCCATGGATTGGGCAAAATGCTGCACACGCGACGCGCTCGAATGGCTCACGCGGCTGGCCAAAGTTTCGCGCGAAGATGTAGCGCGTCGGATATTTTGCGATGCCTGCATCGCCGCGGGAATGCGGATCGACCATGCCGCCCGCATCACGGCCAAGGAGACCACCACCATCAATGCCGCAAACATGCCCGCCGTCGTAACCAACCGCGCCGCCACGGCATCCGCCCCATTCCCCCCCGGATCTTGCAGCAGCAACGCCACCTGCGGCCCCGCCACGTCCAGTTCAAAGCCAAGGACCATCAACGCCGCAACAGCGGCCACCATTGCCCCGACAAGCACCCTGAGCCAGCCGATGAACAGCCCCTGCGCCCCGCTAAACAGTAATCCGCCCACAAACAGCGGCCCCACCCCCAGCAAAAGCGCAACCATAAGGCGCGGCGCCAACAACCCGCCCAGCGCCGCCCCCGTCATCCATCGTTGCGCCCGGGCCAATTGCTCCCTCGCCTCGCTCGATAGAACCTTCCCGCCCGGCTGCACCTTGTTTTCGGCCACCTGCATGCCGTCAATGCGCAACGCCTCGTCTATATCCGTTGCCATGCGGTCATAACGGGCCGCCAATCCGCCGCGCGCGCCATCCCCGCCCAGAATTGTCACCGCAATGCTCTCCGGCCCCTCAATCCCCACACGATAGGCCACCGCCTCCCACGCCGGCCAATGCGTGACCAACGCCAGCACCGCCCCCATGCGCAATGCCAGCATCATACCGTCACGCGCCTGCGCGTGACCCAGCAGCAAACGATAGCCCATCAGCGCCACGGCAATGGTCAAGGCCGCCGTCAGCCATGGCCCGCCGCCAAACGCGCGCCATCCGTCCTGCGCCATGCCCAGCGCCCGGCAATCCACCGCCGCCAGGACGCCACCAACGAATGGCCCCGCCGGATCAAAACCCCCGCAATCCGCCATTACCCATCCCCCAGCAGGACGGGCAACCAATCGGCCGGATCATCACCCACCTGCGCCCGGATGGCGTCCAAACGGCGCACGTTGCTTTCCCGTCCGGACAAAACCGTCAACCATCGCGCCCCGCCATTCAACGTCAGGCGCAAGACCACGCTCTCTCCGCCCTGTTTTACCAAAAAGCATCGCGCCGCATCGGGCATGGCGCGCACAAGTTCGAATTCATGCGGCGTTAGGCCGAACCCATCGACATAATCCTGCGCCCGCGCCTTGGGGTTGGCGGTAAAGATTTGGGTTGCGGTCTGTTCAACAATCGCCCCGGCAATGCGGCTGGCCAAAGCATCCTCGGCATTCTGGGTCACGAAGCCCAAAATGCCCCCACGCTTGCGCAAAGTCTTCAGCCAGTCGCGCAAGCGCCGCGCAAACAGATCATCGTCGAGAGCCTTCCACCCTTCATCCACCACGATTATGGCGGGGCGCCCTTCCAATCGTGCCTCTACCTGATGAAACAGGAACATCATCAAAGGTGTGCGCAAGGCCGGATGATCCAGCACCAGCGTCATATCAACGCCCACCACATCACGCGTCAGGTCAAGGCTGCCGTCCCCTTCATTATCAAACAGCCACGCATGTTCGCCATCCCCCCACCAAGGCCGCAACCGCGCGGCCAGATCATCGGGCATCGGCCGCGCCCCGCCGCGCAGCAAAGGCACAAAATGGCGCAACCGGCGCAATCCCGGCGGGGCCAGATAATTGGCCTCCACCGCGTCGCGCACCGCATCCAATTCCGCTGCATCGCGAACGCCCCCGGCCAGCAGCGCCAGCCATTCGATCAGAAAACCGCGATTGCCCGGCGTATCGTCCAGCGCCAAAGGGTTCAGCCCAGACGCCATCCCCGGTCTCATGGCCTCATAGGTTCCGCCCATGGCGCGGATGAAGATTTCCCCGCTGCGGTCTTTGTCGAACAGGATGATGCGCGGGTCGAAACGGCGCGCCTGTGCCAACAGGAAATTGGTGATGACGGTCTTGCCGCTGCCGCTGGGGCCGATGACCGAGAAGTTGCCCAGATCGCCACCATTGGCGTGGAAATTGAAATGATACGGCCCCGCCGCCGTCGTTTCAAACAGGGCCACCGCATCGCCCCACACATTCCCCCGCGCGCGGCCAAGGGGAAAGCCGTGTCCGCTGGCAAAAGACGCGAAATTGGCGGAACCGATCAAAGCCCGCCGCGCAATATAGGAAAAATTGCCCGGAAATTGCGCCCAGAACCCCGGCTCCAATCCGACATCCTCACGCACCGCCACCATGCCCAGATCGCACAACGCGGCCAAAACTTCGGCGACGCCCGCGTCAATCTCCTCTTGATCATCCCCCATGACGTGAACCGACAGGTGATGCTCCCCAAATCCGGCACGCCCTGCGGCCACATCATCCTTGGCCTGCGCCAATTCCTCGCGCAGGCTGATCGCTTCATCATCGGCGGCCCGCATCCGGCGCAGCGCCCGGTTCATCCGCCCAAGGCTTTCCCCCCGGTCAACAAAGGCAAAACTCTGGCTGATATTCATGGCAAAGGGCAGGCGCAGCAGGTCATCCAGCATGCCCGCCGTGGTCTGCCCCGGATAATCCTTGATCGAAACCATCGCGCCAAAACGCGCGCCCAGTTGCAACGTATCCTGACCAAAGGACACCCGATGGCGGGGCAGATGGTGACCAACATCGCCATAGGGCAACAACACCGGCCCGATATCCCCGTTGAACAATGCGGACAGGAATTCCAGCACCTCGGAACAGGGGCCATGAGCCGTGTCATAGGCGCAAAGGCGGCGCGCTCCATAAGCGGCCAAAGCGGCCAAAACCTGTTCAACCGCAGCGTCCAGCGCGCGCAAATCCTGTTGCCTTGCCGCGCCTGATGGCTGGCCCCACCAACGCAGGCCCTTTACCTGCGCCGGACGGCGGACCACCGTGATGAACAGGTCATTGGCATAGAGCCTGCGCGCGGCCAGTCTTTCACGCCACGCCTCGTCCAGCCCCTTGCTGAAGGCATCAGGAAAGGTTCCGGCCAGATCGGGTTCAACCCGGCGGCGAAGAATGTGATGATAGACCGCAAAGCGGGACGATCCTATCGCCCGCAACATCGCGTCACGCATATCTTTGCGATAGTTCAGCGTCTCGCTGTCGGCGGTTTCGAACATCAATCCGTCGATACGGATAACCTGCAATAGCGAGCCATCGCGCAGCGCCAGCGTAACATCATCCACCATATGCGAATAGGGCAGATGAAGGCCCGCCGCGGCCTCCCCCGCGAAATCGGGGCTTTTCAAGGCCGATAGGAATTGCATCGCCAGAACCGATAATGGCGCACACGCGGACAGCGCATCGCGCGGGTCAGCCAAAGGTCAAACCGGCGCGGTTCCTGCAAACAGGCCAAGGCGCCCAATGCGTGAGCCACCATCGCCACCAACACCACCCAGCCCGAACGCAGCAGCAAAAATGCCTCGGTCGAGATCACCAGATTGATGACGAAGAAAGACCACGTTACGCCCGCAAACATCTGGGGCCGGGTCAAGCCGACAAACAAAGTGTCGCGCGCCAGAGGCGTTGATGCGGTTGCCCCCCGCCCGTTCATTGGCCCATCGCCGCGGTTTGGATACCGGCCACAATACTGGCCGCGCCGAACAGGACGAAGCAGCCAAGGATGACACTGGCCCCATATCGCCAGTTGATCCGCCCGGTCAGCATCATCATGCCCACCACCGCCACGGCCACCACGGCGGCGACCGTGGCCACCGTGCCCATCAACGTCCCCTGAACCCAGCGCAGTGCGCCGACAATCGGCCCGGACCCGGCCGGATCAGCGGCCCCGTAAACCTGTGCCCAGATCGGCGCGCCCCACACCGCCAGCAACATGGCGGTCATCCGGCGATAGTGTTGCAACATGTCGTGTTTCATGGGGCATAGGGGTAAAAACGACCCCACCGTCCCGCAACGCGGATTGCATCGGTTTCCAATCCGATTTTTTACCTAAACAGGTCAATCATATCGTTCAAACTCGATAAAGCGTGTCGGTCAAAGGTTGATGCAACGCCCCGCTTCGCCTATAGGCGCGCCCTTTCCCGGGGTTGGCGGCATTTTTGCCGTGTGTTCGTGCATCTTCGGGCTTGCCTTTTGGCGGCGCTGGGCGCCAAAGGCATGAATCGCCGATCCAGTCAGGAATTAGGGGAAAGCCCATGTCGCGTCGCCGTCAGATCTATGAAGGCAAGGCCAAGATCCTTTACGAAGGTCCCGAGCCGGGCACGATCATCCAGTATTTCAAGGATGATGCCACCGCTTTCAACGCGCTTAAAAAGGGCACGATCAACGGCAAGGGCGTGATTAACAATCGCATCAGCGAATATGTGTTCACGCGCCTGAACCACATCGGCATTCCGACCCACTTTATCCGCCGCCTCAACATGCGCGAACAACTGGTTCGCCAGTGCGAGATCGTGCCGATCGAGGTCGTGGTGCGCAATGTGGCCGCCGGTTCGATTTCCAAGCGCCTTGGCATTGCCGAAGGTGAACCGCTGCCCCACACGCTGATCGAATATTATTACAAGGACGATGCGTTGGGCGATCCGATGATTGCCGAAGAGCACATTGCCTGCTTCGGTTGGGCCAGCAACGAGGAAATGCAGGACATTTCCAGCATGGCCATCCGCATCAACGATTTCATGTGCGGCATGTTTGCGGCGATCAACATTCGTCTGATCGACTTCAAACTCGAATTCGGCCGTATCTGGGACGGCGATTACAGCCGCGTCATCCTGGCCGACGAAATCAGCCCCGACGGTTGCCGTCTGTGGGACATGAATTCGGGTGAGAAGCTGGACAAGGACCGCTTCCGTCAGGATCTGGGCGGTGAGGAAGAAGCCTATCAGGAAGTCGCGCGCCGTCTCGGCCTGCTCGACAATGATGGGCCGAGCGAAGTGCTCGACCTCAACCACCATCGCAAGCTGCGCGGCAAGTAAGCCTTAAACGCAGTCGCGAATCAGAAAGGGGCGCTCCATATCGGGGCGCCCCTTTTCGTTGGATCAGTCGTTGCCCCAGCGCCAACGCGGGGGCTCGCCCTTGATCCAGCAAATGGCGATGAGGGCGATGGTCGCAATCACAACCGCGCCATTGAACGCCGCCATATGACCTTTGGCGGCCAGTTCGGCGCCCGCCGCGACGATCACCGCCAGATAGGCCGCCAGAACCGCCCATCCTTGCCAACATAGCGGCACACCCCAACCCCAGCCATAGCGCTTTGCGGGGAACCAGTAGCTCTTGTCCTGCTGTGCCATAAACACCTCCGGTTTGGGGGAAATTACGCCTCTATCGACGCGGCATCAAGCAAATCCGGCGACAATTGCCCGCTTCCCCTGCGCGATTTTCCCTCTTAGTCTGGCGCAATGAAGCAGCCTTGGCACCCGCTTGTCCTTGCCGCCCTGTTGGGCATGATCGCCGCGCCGGTCCACGCCCGCCCGCCCGCGCGGGGCGGTTCGCTGGCAACAGCCCATCGCACGACGGCCGCGCCCCGCGCCATGGCCGCCGTATGGCCGTTTCAAAAGAGCGATATTGCCCCCGATCCTGCCTATCGCTTTGGACGCCTGCCCAACGGTATGCGCTATATCCTGCGCCACAATGAAACGCCCAAGGGCGAGGTCATTGTCCGCATGCGCTTTGACGTCGGTTCGCTGGACGAGGGCGAGAAGGAGCGCGGTTTTGCCCATTTCGTCGAACATATGGCGTTTCAGGGCAGCACCCATGTCGCACAGGGCGAAATGGTCCGCCTGCTGGAACGAAAAGGGCTGGCCTTTGGCGCGCATACCAACGCGTTCACGACCTATGAAACCACGACCTATCACCTCGATCTGCCGCGTAACACGCCCGATCTGATCGACACGGCACTGATGCTGATGCGCGAAACGGCCAGCGAGTTGACCATTTCACCCGACAGCGTGAGCAGCGAGCGCGGCGTCATCCTGTCCGAAAAGCGCGACCGCAACAGTTGGCAATATCGCGAGGCGCAGGATCGCTTTGCCTTTGCCGACCCCAATGCCCGTTATGTGCAACGCAGCCCGATCGGCACCGACGAAACGTTGGGCGGCGCCACGGCCGAGGCTCTGCGCGCATTTTGGCGCCGCAATTACGTGCCGGAAAAGGCCGTTCTGGTCATGGTGGGCGATTTCGACGTGGCCAAGGTCGAAGCCGACATTCGTGCCAAATTCACCGACTGGGCCGCATCGCCCATCGCCCAGCAACCCTCCGCCGGGCCGATTGATGGCGCCGACACGGGGCGCAATTCAATCTATATCGACCCATCCCTGTCCGAACATATCACCATCAGCCGTCGCAGTCCGTGGCGGGACGAGCCGGACACTTGGGCGAACCGCCGAAAAAGTCTAGCCGCGACGGTGGGATATGGCATCATCAACCGGCGATTGCAGAAGCTTTCGCGCAGGCTGGATCCGCCATTCCGCGCGGCGCAATTTGGCACCAATGATATTTTTCATGCCGGGCGCGATACGGCCATCAACGTTGATTCCATCGATGGCCGCTGGCGCCGTGCGCTGACCGCCGCGACGACCGAAGTGCGCCGCGCGCTGGAACAGGGCTTTACCCAGAGCGAGATCGACGAACAGGTCGCGGTGCTGAACAGCCTTGCCGAAACCGCGGCCGCGCGTGAAGAAACGCAGGGCAGCGTGGCGCTGGCCAATGCGGCCTTGGGCATGTTGCGCGGGGGGACGATCCCATCCAACCCGGCCGTCAACCTTGGCTTCATCAAGGCCGAGGCGGGCAAATTGACGCCGCAACGCGTGTTGGCCGAGGTCAAGGCCGATATGCAGGCGCTCGACAATCCGCTGATCCGCTTTACCGGACGGCGAGCCCCCGATGGCGGCGCCCCGGCCATCCGCACCGCATGGAACGAGGCCGCCAGTGCGCCCCTGCCCACCATTATGGAGCCGCCGCCGGCCCCCTTTGCCTATACCGATTTTGGCAAGCCCGGCGTGGTGGTCGAGGACAAACGCGAACCCCATTTCGGCATCCGCCAGATCCGCTTTGCCAATGGCGTCCGGCTGAACCTGAAACACACCAACCTGTCGCGGCAATCGGTGCTGGTGCATCTGGCGATTGATGGCGGGCAAATGCTGGCCACCAGCGACAATCCGCTGGCCGTGGAAATGACCGCGATGATGGGCACGGGGGGCCTTGGCAAACATACGCTCGATGAAATGCAGTCGCTGACCGCCGGGCATCTTGTCAGCCTTGGCCTGACCGCGACGGGGGACAGTTTCAACGCGTCGGCGGGGACACGGCCCAAGGATCTCTTGCTGCAACTTCAGATGATGACCGCATTGATCACCGATCCGGGCTATCGCCAGGAAGGCGAGAACATCTTTCACCAGAACGCCAACACCATGTTCCTGCGCCTGAAATCAACACCGGGCAGCGCGTTGCAGAGCAGCATCGGCGGCATCCTGTCGGACAATGATCCGCGATTTACCCTGCAACCCGTCACGGCCTATCGGGGCCTGACCTTTGCCAAGTTGAAGCGCGACATTACCGAGCGGCTTCAACTTGGCGCGATTGAAATCGGCCTTGTCGGGGATCTGGACGAGGATGCCGCGATTGCCGATGTCGCGCGCACCTTTGGCGCCCTGCCCACACGAGAGGCAGAGTTCCGCCAATATGATACCCAGCGCCAACGCAACTTTACCGCAACGCGCGGCGACCGCACCATTACCCACACCGGCCCCGCCGATCAGGCGCTGATCTATGAAGTATGGCCCACCCGCGATGACCGCGATCCGCAGGAAAAACAGGTGCTCAACATGCTGCAACGCGTGTTGCGCATCCAATTGACCGAAACCCTGCGCCAAAAACTGGGCCGGTCGTACTCCCCCAGCGCCAGCAGCGATCTGAGCCGGGTATGGCGCAATTACGGCACATTCACCATTGCCGCATCGATCAACACCGACAGCGTGGCCATGGCCAAAGAGGCCATTGAGGAAGCCGTCAACAACCTGATCAAGACGCCGCCTTCGGACGATCTGATGCTGCGCGCCCGTGCGCCCTTGCTGGAAACCATCGCCAACACGCTCAACACCAATGGCGGGTGGCTGGGCATTGTCGCTTTGTCGCAAAGCGAACCGGATCAGTTGGAGCGTCAATTGCACGCCGCCGAACGTTTGCGCGCCGTCACACCGCAAGCGGTTCAGGCTGCTGCTCGCCGATATCTTGCGCCGGGCGATGCGGTGCGCATCACCGTCTTGCCGGATCCTGCGCCCACCGCCGCAACGGCGACAAAATCCGCCACAACGAATGAAACCGGTTTTGTATCCCGCAATGATGTACCGCATTCATAATAATTATGACACGCCGCAGACTGGGCCAAAAAGCGTACGAATTGCGACAAATAATTACCCTTTTTCCGACAATCTGCCCCTGTGCCGCCCTTGACGATTGGAGCCTGTGACCGGCAAAGCGCAGGCTGAATATAGATTACAGAATACCGGGGGCTCTCCATGTTTAATACCCGTCGCATTGCTCCCTTTACGGGACGGCTCGTCGTGCTGGCTGCCGGCCTTGCGCTGGCGCTGTCGGCGTGTTCGGGGGAACCACAGCGTGACAAAAAACCGCCACAGGTGGGCTTTGCCGTGGTCAGCCTGACGGAAGTTCCGCTGGAAATCGAATTGCCCGGCCGCACCGCGCCGTTCCGTCAGGGACAGGTCCGCCCGCAGGTTTCGGGCGTTCTGATGCGCCGCCTCTTTACCGAGGGCCAGTTGGTTCATCAGGGCCAGCCCCTGTATCAGATCGACCCCAGCGTCTATCGCGCCGCCGCCGATCAGGCGGCCGCCAATCTGGTGAGCGCACAGGCCAGCGCCGAAGCCGCCAAGATCAAGGCCGACCGCTACAAGCCGCTGGCCGCCGATCAGGCCGTGGCCCAGCAGGATTACACCGATGCCGCGGCCACCGCGCGCACCACGGCGGCCTCGGTCGCCCAATTTCGCGCAGCATTGAACGCGGCCAAGGTCAATTTGCGCTTCACCACGGTTCCAGCGCCCATCACGGGCCGCATCGGGCGTTCACTCTATACCGAAGGCGCGCTGGTCACCGCCAATCAGACCGATCCGCTCTCGGTGATCTCGACGCTTGACCCGATCTATGTCGATATTCAGCAGAGCAGCGCCAGCCTGACGAAGCTGCGCAAGACCTTTGCCGATGGCGGCATCAAGGAAGTCGGCAAGGTCAAGCTGATCCTTGAAGACGGCAGCCAGTATCC
Organism: Novosphingobium sp. 550D; assembly: GCF_057401885.1. NCBI lineage: Bacteria > Pseudomonadati > Pseudomonadota > Alphaproteobacteria > Sphingomonadales > Sphingomonadaceae > Novosphingobium > Novosphingobium sp. 550D. The sequence continues at coordinate 2,912,857 of NZ_CM171613.1, forward strand.
GATCGAGGGCACGCTGGAGTTTTCCGAAGTGACCGTGGACACGGCCACCGGCACAGTTGCACTGCGCGCGAAATTCGCCAACCCGGATGGCACTTTGTTGCCCGGCCTGTTTGTGCGCACCCGCGTTTCGCAGGGTAAGCAGACCAAGGTTGTTCTGGTTCCGCAGGGCGCGCTCAGCCGCGATCCGCGTGGCGGGGCGACGGTGATGGTGCTGAACGGCAACAAGGTGGAAATTCGCAAGGTGACCGCCGACCGGACGATTGGCGACCAATGGGTCGTCACCGACGGTTTGAAGGCCGGTGACAGGCTGATCACGCAGGGTCTGGGCAAGGTCCGCCCCGGCCAGCAGGTCGTGGCCGTTCCGGACAGCACGCCGCAAGGGATCAAGAACGGCAAGAAGCCTTCGGGCGCAGCCCCTTCGGCAAAGTAAGGGACGGGAAACAGCGTCATGTCGCGCATCTTTATCGACCGTCCGATTTTTGCATGGGTGATTGCGATCATCATCATGCTGGCCGGTATCGCCGGGGTTTTGACCCTGCCGGTACAGCAGTTTCCCGATATTGCCCCGCCCCAGGTGAACATCAACACCACCTATCCGGGCGCCTCGGCGGCTATTCTGGAAACCAGCGTCACGCAGGTGATTGAACAGCAGCTGACCGGGCTTGACGGGTTGCTCTATTTCTCCTCGACGTCGAGTTCGTCGGGTCAGGTGTCGATTTCGGCCACGTTCGAAAAGGGCACCAACCCCGACATCGCCCAGGTGCAGGTCCAGAACAAGGTCCAGCAGGCCCTCTCGCGCCTGCCTTCGGTGGTGCAGCAGCAGGGCGTGCGCGTGACGAAGTCGAACCCCGACTTCCTGTTGGTGGCCTTTGTCGCGGATACCTATGACCGCACGACCAATATCGACGTATCCGACTTTTTGGCGAGCCGGTTGCAGGAGCCGATCGGCCGCATCGAAGGCGTGGGCCAAACCAACGGTTTTGGCGCGCAATATGCGATGCGCATTTGGCTTGATCCCAACAAGCTGGCCGCCAATCAGTTGATGCCTTCGGACGTCATCACCGCGATTACGGCCCAGAACGCCGAAGTGGCCGCAGGCGAAATCGGCGCGGTCCCCTCGCCTGCGGGCCAGATGCTGGATGCGACGGTGACGGCGCAATCGCGCCTGACCAGCCCGGCCGAATTTGCCCAGATCGTCGTCAAAAGCGCGACCAGCGGGGCAACCGTTCGGCTTTCGGATGTCGCGCGTATTGAACTTGGTTCTGAATCCTATGGCGTGGTCAGCCGCGTGAACGGACATCCGGGTGCAGCTCTGGCGGTTTCGCTGGCGCCGGGCGCAGACGCTCTGGCCACGGCCAAGCTGGTCAAGGCCAAGTTTGCCGAACTCTCCAAGACGTTCCCGGCGGGCTACACCTATGGCTTTGCCAATGACTCGACGCGCTTTATTTCCAAGTCGGTGGCCGACGTGGTCGAAACGCTGTTCGAAGCGATCATTCTGGTCGTCATCGTCATGTTCGTCTTTCTGCAAAGCTGGCGCGCAACGCTGATCCCGGCGATTGCGGTGCCGGTGGTTATGTTGGGCACATTCGCCATCTTTTCTGTTGCGGGATATTCGATCAACACGCTGACGCTGTTCGGGTTGGTGCTGGCCATTGGTCTGCTGGTCGACGACGCGATTGTGGTGGTCGAAAATGTCGAACGTCTGATGGCCGAAAACCCCGGCATGACGCCGCGTGAAGCGACCATCGAATCGATGAAGGAAATCTCGATCGCGCTGATCGCCATTGCGCTGGTCCTGTCGGCAGTGTTCATGCCGATGGCTTTCTTTGGCGGCTCAACGGGCGTGATTTATCGCCAATTCTCGCTGACCATCGTTTCCGCCATGGCCTTGTCGGTGGTGGTGGCGCTGGTCCTGTCGCCCGCTTTGACGACCACCATTTTGAAACGGCCGGAAGACGAAGACGAAACCTCGCTCGTCGGCCGGGCCAGCCATTGGATGCGCGTCCGTTTTGACCGCTATTTTGGCCGCCTGCTCAATTGGTATCACCCCAAAGCGACATGGGCCGCGACGCATAAGCGCGGGCCAATTGTGGCCTATATCGTAGTTCTGGTGGCGTTGGTCGTGCTGTTCGTGCGCATGCCCACCGGCTTTCTGCCTTCAGAAGATCAGGGCATGGCCCAGATCAGTTTCCAGTTGCCCGCAGGCGCGACGTTGGAGCGCACCCAGCAGGCACAGGCGGCGATTGAGAAGTATTTCCTCAATCACGACAAGAAGAACATCGATACGGTTCTGGTCGTGGCCGGCGGCGCCCAAGGCGGCGGCAGCGGCCAGAATGCGGGTCGCGGCTTCGTATCGTTGACCGATTGGGAAGATCGCAAAGGCGCGGAAAATTCGGCCGAAGCGATTACGCGCCGCGCGACAGCCGCCATCAGCGGCGGTTATCGCGATCTGGAATTCTATGCTCTGCAACCGCCCATCGTGCGCGGTCTGGGTCAGGCCACCGGCTTTACCGCCGAAGTGCTGAACAGCGGCGGCATGGATCAGGAAGCCTTCTCCAAGCTGCGCGACGAAATTCTGGCCGAAGCGCGGACCTTGCCGCAATTGTCGAATGTGCGCCTGACGGGCCTGCCCGATCAGCCCACGCTCAAAATCACCACCGATACGGCCAAATTGGCGGCCCTTGGCGTTGCGCCTTCGGATGTGAACACGACATTGGCCGCGGCATGGGGGGGCCGTTACGTCAACGACTTTGTCGACCGCGGCCGCGTAAAGCGCGTCTTTGTCATGGGCGATGCCGAATTCCGTTCGCGCCCCGAAGACCTCTCGCAATGGCAGGTGCGCAACAGCAGCGGCAGGATGGTGCCCTTCTCGGCCTTTGCCAGCTTTACGTGGAGCAAGGCGCCCAACGCGACCTATCGCTTCTCTGGCACGCCCAATTTCGAAGTGTCAGGTCAGGCCGCGCAGGGCTATTCATCAGGCGACGCCATGAACGCGTTCGAGGCGCTTGTGGCGCAATATCCCGATGTCTCGATCGCATGGTCGGGCGCGTCCTATCAGGAACGACTGTCATCGGGTCAGGCGCCGCTGCTCTATTCGGTGTCGCTGATCGTGGTGTTCCTGTGCCTTGCGGCTCTGTATGAAAGCTGGAGCATTCCCTTTGCCGTGCTGCTGGTCATTCCGGTGGGTCTGGTGGGGGCCGTGGCCGCGGTCACGCTGCGCGGACTTCAGAATGACGTCTATCTCCAGATTGGTTTGACGACGACGATGGGTCTGGCGGCGAAGAACGCCATCTTGATGATCGAATTTGCCGAACAGGGCGAAAAGGCGGGCAAGGATCCGATCACGGCGGTGCTGGATGCGGCGCGTATGCGTTTGCGGCCCATTCTGATGACCTCCTGCGCCTTCATCTTTGGCGTGCTGCCCTTGGCGATTGCCACGGGCGCAGGCGCCAATGCACGTATCGCCATCGGCACTTCGGTGATCGGCGGCATGCTGACGGCAACGGGTCTGGCCATTTTCTTCATCCCGATGTTCTTCGTTCTGGTGCGTGGCGGTTTCCGCCAGTTCCGCCGCAAGAAAGCCGATGATCAGGGAGCGGTGGCATGAAGAAACTCTCGCTGATTGCGGCCTTGGCTCTGGCCCTGCCCGGTGGGATTGAGGCGCGTCCGCGCGCCGATCAGCCCGCCGATCCCACGCCGCTGCCCATCCCTTCGGCATGGCCCAAGGGCGAGGCCTATGTCCTGCCCGCCGACGCGGCGCTGCCTTCTTACAGCTATGCGCAGGTTTTGGCCGACCCGCGTCTGGTCAAGGTGATCGAACTGGCGCTGGCCAAGAATCAGGACTTGGCGGTCGCGCTGGCCAATATCGAGGCGGCGCGGAACCAGTATCTGGTGCAGCGCGGCGCTCTTTTTCCCGAAATCGACGCCAATGGTGGGTTTACCCATGCCGAGGGTGACGGCACCCGCGTTGCGGGCGCCACGACCAAGGGTGATGCGGCCAGCGCGACGGCCACTCTGGCCAGCTATGAAATTGACCTGTTCGGGCGCATTCGCGGCCTGACGGCGGCGGCCAAGGCGACCTATCTGGCCAGTGAGGCCGGTTCGCGCGCCACGCGCCTGACGCTGATCGCCAATGTGGCCAATGGCTGGTTGACCTATGCGGCGGACAAGAGCCTGCTCAAACTGGCGCAGGATACGGCGGCCAGCGCGGAAAAGAGCGTGTCGCTGACCAAGCGGCGCGTTGATGGCGGGATTGGCCTGCTGGCCGATCTGCGCAAGGCGGAATTGACGCTGCGCACGGCGCAGGCCGATGTCGCGGCCCAGACCAATGCCGTGGCGCAGGATCTCAATGCGCTGCGCCTATTGGTGGGCGATGATGTTGCGGCCGATTTGCTGCCCGCTTCGATTGAGGACGCGTCGGCGCATCTGGCCCCGGTGGCTGCGGGGCTGGATTCCACGATCCTTCTGCGCCGTCCCGATGTGGCGCAGGCCGAATTCACGCTGCGCGCCTCCTATGCCAATGTGGATGCGGCCCGCGCCGCGCTTTATCCCAAAATCACGCTGACGGGCGTGGCCGGGGTTGCGACCACCGCGCTCTCCAGCCTGTTTTCGCCGGCGAATTTCGCATGGGGTCTGACATCGGCTGCTTCGTGGCCGATTTTCAAGGGCGGCGCGGCCAAGGCCACCTATCGCGTCAGCCAGGCCCAGCGCGACGCTGCTCTGGCCACCTATCGCAAAACGGTGCAGACCGCGTTTCAGGATGTCGCCAATGTCCTGGCCCGTCGCGGCACGATTGAGGCCCAGATCGAGGCGGTACGCGCCGGACGCGATGCCGCATCGGACAATTACCGTCTGGTCAATCGCCGCTATGAGGGCGGGATCGGCACATGGCTCGATGCGCTGACGGCGCAGCAATCGCTCTATGCCAGCGAGAAGACGCTGGTCGCGGCGCAATTCACGCGGGCCAGCAATCTGGTCGGTCTCTACCGCGCTCTTGGCGGCGACAGCGCGGCCATTGCACGCCGTTGATCGGGGATGAGGGCTTTTTGAAGTCAAAAATGCCCTCTCCCCCTTGGCTTTTGCGCCATTGCGCGCCATAGGCGAGGCCGATTCCACCATGGCGCATCCCATGATGCGTCACACCAGAACTGTGCCATAACAGAAAGGCCGCCCAGCGATGAAAGTGCGCGTTTACGTCAGCCTCAAGAACGGGGTGCTCGATCCGCAGGGCCGCGCGATCCACCATGCCATCGAAGGTCTTGGCTTTTCGGGCGTTTCCGATGTCCGTGCCGGCCGTTTGATCGAACTGGAAGTGGACGAGACGGTCACCGATGCTGCGCTTGAAGAAATGGCGCAAAAACTGCTCGCCAATCAGGTGATCGAGAATTACCGCATCGAGAGGGTGTAACCCATGCGTTCGGCTGTCATCACCTTCCCCGGATCGAATTGCGACCGCGACATGGCGGTTGCCGTTGAACAGGTCTGCGGCGGCGAAGTCCATCGCGTGTGGCACGGCGACGCCGCCCTGCCCGAAGGTCTGGACTTCATCGCCCTTCCCGGCGGTTTTTCCTATGGCGACTATCTTCGCAGCGGCGCGATGGCGGCCCGCAGCCCGATCATGCGTGCCGTGATCGAGGCCGCAGGGCGCGGCGTCAAGGTACTGGGCGTGTGCAACGGCTTTCAGGTGCTGACCGAGGCAGGCCTGCTGCCCGGCGCGCTGATGCGCAATGCGGGCATCCGCTTTGTCTGCCGCGAAGTGAAGCTGACGGTGGAAAACAACACCTGCGCCTTCACGCACCGCTATTTCAAGGGTCAGACGATCACGATCCCCGTGGCGCATCACGACGGCAATTTCTTTGCCGATGACGCCACGTTGGACCGTCTGGAAGGCGAAGGCCGCGTAGCCTTCCGCTATGCCGAGGAAGTCAACGGTTCGGCCCGCAACATCGCCGGCGTCCTGAACGAAGGCGGCAATGTGCTGGGCATGATGCCGCACCCCGAACGCTTCATCGAAGCGGCGCAGGGCGGCATCGATGGCCGCGCGCTGTTCGAAGGTGTGACCAAGGCGCTGCTGAGCGCCTGATCCCCTTTGAGTTCCGATTGAAATGCCGACAGGGCGGGGTGACGAAAGGTCAGCCCGCCCTTTCTTCTTGGGCAGGAGGCGCAGCGCGCGTGCCGAACAGGTCCTGCACCTCATCCACGCTGCGTGCGCCGCCATAGGCCATACCTTGCAGACGGCGGCACCCCAACGAGCAGGCGATTTGCAGTTCCTCCGGCGTTTCCACGCCCTTGGCAATGGTGATCATTTCAAGGCTGTCGGCAATCGCGACGGCGGCGCGGATCATCGCCACGCTTTCCGCGTTACCGGACGCGGCCCCCTTCATCAGCGCACGGTCCAGCTTGATGGCGTCAAAACGCATCTCGCACAGGATCGAGATGGAGGCATGGCCCGCCCCGAAATCATCCAAAATTACCGAGCAACCCAGCGCCGTCAGACGTTCCAGCGTCGCACGCGCCTGTGCCGGGTCGCGCTGGAACACACTCTCGGTCACTTCCAATTCAAGCCGTTGCGGGGCAAGGCCGGAAATCGCCAGCGCCGTCACGACATGGTCGATAAACGCCGGGTCCAAGGCCTGACGATCCGAAACGTTGACCGAAACGTTCAGGTTTCCGGGCCATTGGGCGACCTGATGACAGGCCTCTTTCAACACCCATGACCCAATCGGCAGGCTCAAACGCGTGTCCTCGGCCAGCGACAGAAATCGATCCGGCGATACGCGGCCCAATTCGGGGCTGTTCCAGCGCAGGAGCGATTCAAAACCGACCAATCGCTCGCTGCCCGCATCGACGACGGGCTGATAAAAGAGTTCGAATTCCTGCTCCTCCACGGCCGAACGCAGGGCTTCCTCCAGCCATGCGCGGGCTTCGGCCTCGGCGCGCAAGGCCTCGTCATAGGCCGAATGCATGCCCCGCCCGTTGCGCTTGGCCCGATAGAGCGCAAAATCGGCGTTGCGCATCAGCGCGGGCACGCTGCCACCGTCGCCGGGGCCAAAGGCCGAACCGACCGACGCGCCGATCGACAATTCGTGACCGTCGACATAATAGGGCTTGGACAGATCTTCGATGATCGCCTGCGCCAGACGCGCCACCAGCGCACGCTCGTTGGCCTGACGCAGCACGACGCAGAATTCATCGCCGCCCAGACGCCCGCACAGCGAATTGGGCGTCATCAGGACCTTCAGACGCTCGGCAACCTGGCTGAGCAATTGATCGCCGACAGGATGGCCCAGCGTGTCATTGACCGCCTTGAACCGGTCAAGGTCGATCATCAGGAACGCGCATTGCCCATCCCCGTCGCGCACCGCGACCAACGCATTTTCCAGCGCGTCAATCACCATCATGCGATTGGGCAATCCGGTCAGCGTATCATAACGCGCCAGATAGGCGATCTTCTCACTGGTTTCCTGCTGTTCCGTCACATCGGAGGCAACGCCGCGAAAACCAAGGAAATTGCCCAGATCATCATGGCGTGGTGCGCCGGAAAGCGACCAATAGCGCCGCGTGCCCTGCACCATCACCCGGACCAAAAGGTTCGAGAAACTCTCACGCGCCTCGAGCTTTTCCTCCAGCTCCTTGATCCCCGGCGCACCGGCGCGATCAACGCCCCGCCCTTCGGCAGAGCGACCTTCGCCGCCCGGCCCGGACAAGAGCGAGAGGAAACCGGCCCCATCAATATCGGCACGCGCCATGCCCATCGCTTCGGCAAAACGGTCCGAGACGGCACGAACCCGGCGCTGCGCATCGGTCTGCCACAGCCAGTCAGCCTCATCCTCGTCAAATTCGCGCAGGAGCAGGCTTACCACCTCATTGCGTTCGGCCATACCCGCAGCGGCCAGATGCGAGGACAGAAAATGACGCGAGGCCTCAATCGTGCCCAGCGCAATCGAGGCAACAAACAGCGCCGCAACCCCCGCCATGCCCGGTTGCAACAGCGTGAAGAAACCAACGACAGAACCACAGCCGACAATGGTCGAAAACAACAGTGTCGATAAAGGAACCGTCGGCACAATCACCGCCGAAACCGTCATCAACATGGCCAGCACGGTCCAATATTCATACCGCAGGTGCATCGGCGAATAGGGCACAAAAAACACCAAAGGCGCGGCCCAGACCAGCGCGTTGATGATCGTGCCCAGTGCCTGACGGCGAAACTCACTGCTGGTCATGCGGCGGCGGTCGGCGTCGCTCAACTGCCCTTCGTTACGGATGCTATAGGTTAAGGACGCGCACAGCGCCCCCAACCAGCCGCCGATCAACGGATGGCCAACATAGGGAAAAAACAGCAGCACCGAGACGACAGCGGCCAGCGCCTGTGTCCAAATCCGCGCCCGCGCCACCAGCGCCAGTTGCGAATATTGCAGCCCGCGCAGCCGCGACCATTCCTCGGTGCCATGCCCGGACAGGCCCAGCACCGACCAGATGCTAAGTTCGCCAATTGTGGTGGAGGAATTCAACTGGTTCATCGCGTGGAAGATTACGCTTCAATGCCTATCACCATGTGTAATGAAAATGGTGAATGGCGCGTAAACCAATTGGCAACAGGCAAATAAAAAGGAGAGAGGGCACGCAGCATTCCTGCGGCCCTCTCTCCCAGATTTCTGCCGATTATTCGACCGTCACCGACTTTGCCAAATTGCGAGGCTGGTCCACATCGGTACCCTTAACGCAGGCCACGTGATAGGCCAGAAGCTGAACCGGCACCGCGTAAACCAAAGGCGCGATCAGGGGGTGGACCGAGGGCATCTCGATCGTGGCCATACAGCCCTCGCCTGCCTCGGCCAGACCTTCGGCATCCGAGATCAGGACGATCTTGCCGCCGCGTGCGCGGACCTCCTGCATGTTCGAAACGGTCTTTTCGAACAGAGGACCGGACGGCGCGATCACGATGACCGGCACATGTTCGTCGATCAGGGCGATAGGGCCATGCTTCATCTCACCGCTGGCATAGCCTTCGGCGTGGATATAGCTGATTTCCTTGAGCTTGAGCGCGCCTTCAAGCGCCAGCGGATAGTCCTGGCCACGGCCCAGATAGAGCACGTCGCGAGCAGGCGCGATAAGATGGGCCATCGCCGCAATCGCATCGTCATAGGCCAGCGCCGCGTTCAAAGCCGAGGGCGTTTCAATCAGATGACGCACCACAAGGCGCTCTTCATCGCGCGTCATGCGCCCACGCTTGACCGCCAGATGCGCGGCCAGAGCGGCCAGAACGGCAAGCTGGCACGTAAACGCCTTGGTCGAGGCCACACCGATTTCCGGCCCGGCATGCGTGGGCAGCAACAGATCCGCCTCACGCGCCATCGAACTGGTGGGCACGTTAACCACGACCGCAATCGTCTGGCCATTGGCCTTGCAATGGCGCAGCGCCGCCAGCGTGTCGGCGGTTTCGCCAGACTGGCTGATAAAGATCGCCAAACCGCCCGGCTCCAGCACCGGATCGCGATAGCGGAATTCCGATGCCACATCGATGTCGACCGGCAGACGGGCGAAATGCTCGAACCAGTACTTTGCCACCAGCCCCGCGTAGAAAGACGTGCCGCAAGCCACGATTGTCACGCGCTTGATCGCCGACAGGTCGAAATCGATCTGCGGCAAGGCCACGCTTTCATCATCACGGCGCACATAGCTTTGCAGCGTCTGCGCCACGACGGTGGGCTGATCGTAGATTTCCTTCTGCATGAAGTGGCGGAAATTACCCTTTTCCACCGCTGCGGCCGAAGCGCCCGAGGCCACAATCGCGCGCGTGACGGGATTGTTGTCCTTGTCGTAAATCTCCACCCCTTCACGGCGGATGACGACCCAATCGCCTTCCTCCAGATAGGTGATCCGCTGCGTTAAAGGCGCCAGAGCCAGCGCGTCGGACCCCAGATAGGTCTCACCATCGCCATAGCCCAGCACCAGCGGCGAACCCAGACGCGCCCCAATCAGCATCTCGGGATGTTCACGGAACGCGATGGCCAAAGCAAAGGCCCCGCGCAATTGCGGCAGCGCGGCCTTGACGGCGTCCACCGGCGACAGCCCGCCTTCAACCAGATCCGACACCAGATGGGCTACCACCTCGGTATCGGTTTCCGATTCAAACACGCGGCCCTTGGCCTGCAACGCTTCGCGCAAAGGGCGGAAGTTCTCGATAATGCCATTGTGGACCAGCGCCAGCTTTTCCGTGGCATGGGGGTGCGCATTGGCCGCCGTGGGCGCGCCATGCGTGGCCCAGCGCGTGTGGGCGATGCCCACCAGACCGGGCGCAGGATTGACGGCCAATTCCTTGACAAGGTTCATCAATTTGCCCGGCGCGCGACGGCGGATCAATTCGCCATCATGCACCGTACAAACGCCCGCCGAGTCATAACCGCGATATTCCATGCGGCGCAAACCATCGACCAGACGATCCGCCACTTCTTCCTTGCCGACAATGCCGATAATGCCGCACATATGTTCAGCCGCCCCTTATCCATGTTATGCCGGGGCAAGCCCGGTCCGATCCGTATAACCCTATAAGGGCAAAACGCTTTCCAGCCGATTAAGCGGGATTAGCCCTGCTTTTCGGCCTTTTTCTTCTTCATCGCGTCGTGGAAACGGTCCGCCCAACCGGGCTTGACCATCTGTTCGCCGCGCACCAGTCGCAATTCGCCATCACCAACGTCGCGCGAAACGGCGCTGCCGGCGGCAACAATGGCGTCCTTGCCGATCTTGACCGGGGCGATCAACGCGCTGTTCGAACCGATGAAGGCGCGCTCGCCAATGATGGTCTTGTATTTGAAATAGCCGTCATAATTGCAGGTGATCGTGCCCGCGCCCAGATTGGCGCCCGCCCCGACCTCTGCGTCCCCGACATAGGAAAGGTGGTTGACCTTGGCCCCCTCGCCCACAACGGCCTTCTTGATTTCAACGAAATTGCCGATCTTGGCCTTGGCGCGGATGTCCGCTCCGGGGCGCAGACGGGCATAGGGGCCAAGCTGGGCCTTGGCCCCAACGCTGGCGCCTTCCAGATGGCTGAAAGCGTGGATTGTGACGTGATCGGCCACGGTGACGCCGGGGCCAAACACGACATTGGGTTCGATCAACACATCGCGGCCAACCTGCGTGTCCCAACTGAACCACACCGTTTCGGGCGCGATCAGCGTGGCGCCATCGGCCATCGCTTTGGCGCGGCGGCGATCCTGCCACCGGCGTTCGGCATCGGCCAGTTCGGCGCGGCTGTTGATCCCGGCCACTTCGTCCGGGTCCGCCGTCACCACGACCGCCGCACGATCCCCATCGGCCAGCGCTATGTTCACAATATCGGGCAGATAATATTCGCCCTGCGCATTATCATTGCCCACCCGCGCCAGCAGCGCGAACAGATCACCCGAATGCGCCGCCAACAGGCCGGAATTGCACAGCTTCGTCGCACGCTCGGCCTCGGTCGCGTCCTTGAACTCCACCATCTTCACAATGGCATCGCCCTCGGCAATCACCCGGCCATAGGCCAGCGCATCGTCCGGCTCAAAGCCCAGCACAACCACCTTGGGCGCATCTTCGGCGTGCAGCCGCGCAATCATCGAGCGCATCGTTTCGGCGGTGACAAAGGGCACATCGCCGTACAGCACCAACACATCGCCATCAAAATCGGCCAGCGCATCCTGCGCCATCTGCACCGCATGGGCTGTACCATGCTGCGGGTCCTGCACCGCAATGGTCGCCCGCGCGCCCAATGCCTTTTCCAGTTGATTGCGCCCATGGCCCGCCACCACCACCTGACGCGCCGGCGACAGATCCGCCGCGCTGGCCAGCAGATGCTCCAGCATCGGCCTCCCGGCGATGGGGTGCAACACCTTGTGAGTGTCGCTTTTCATGCGGGTCCCCTTGCCCGCGGCAAGGACAACGACGGCGAGCGGTGTCGGAATATTTGTCATATCGCCCCCATGCCAGCAAATCCTTGCAGATTCCATACGGACACGGCAACGACATCAATCATGCACAATTTTCCTTTCGATATCGTCGGCTTTGACCTTGATGGCACGCTGATCGACAGCAAACTCGACCTTGGCATCGCTCTCAATCACGCATTGGAACAGGGCGGGTTTCAGGCCGTTCCCCTTGACCTGATTCCCCGCCTTGTGGGCGGGGGCATGCGGGTGCTGATGGAGCGGGCGCTGGCGGTTCAGGATGTGACGCTGGACGACGTTGGGCTGACGGCACTGGCCGCCGAACTGGTGCGATATTACGAGAACAATATTGCCGTCCATTCACGCCTGTTTCCGGGCGGGGCGGACATGCTCGACGATCTGGACGCGCGCGGGGTCAAGATCGCCGTCGTCACCAACAAGATGGAGCATCTGGCGCGTAAATTGTTTGGCGAACTGGGGCTGACCGATCGGTTCTATACGATCATCGGTGGCGACACGCTGGGTCCGGGGCGGCAAAAGCCTTTGCCCGACCTTTTGCATCTGATGGTCGAGCGGTCTGGCCTTGATGCGCCGCGCACCGCCTATATCGGCGACACCCATTTCGACACGGGCGCGGCGCAGGCGGCCCAAATCCCCTGCGTCATCTGCCGCTTTGGCTTCAATCAGGGACAGACCGACCACCTTGGCGCGGATGCGGTGATTGATCATTTCGACGCTCTGGTGCCTGCACTGCTGGATCTGGGCGGGCGATGAAGAGCCTCGGCCTGATCGGCGGGATGAGCTGGGAGAGTTCGGCCCACTATTACCGCCTGATCAATGAAGGCGTGCGCGCCGCGCGTGGCTCCTCGGCCTCAGCAAAATGCATCCTGTGGTCTTTTGATTTTTCCGAAATCGCGGCCCTGCAACATGCCGGGGACTGGGCCGGTCTATCGGTGCGTATGGTCGATGCGGCAAAGGCCCTTGAACGCGCCGGGGCGCAGGCCCTGGTGATCTGCACCAACACGATGCATTTGCTGGCCCCCGATATAGAGGCAGCCTGCACCCTGCCCCTGCTCCACATCGCCGATCCGGCGGCAAGGGCGGCCTTGGCGCTGGGCGCGCGGCGGGTGGGGTTGATCGGCACGGCTTTCACAATGGAACAACCCTTCCTGCGCGACAGGCTGGCCAGCCACGGGCTGGACGTCATCGTGCCAGAGACCGAGGACCGGGCCGAGATCCACCGCATCATCTATGACGAACTGATCGCGGGCATCATCTCGCCCGCCTCGCGCGCCATTTATCGCGACATCCTGCACCGTTTGGCGCAAAAAGGGGCCGAGACTATCATCCTTGGCTGTACCGAAATCATGCTGCTGGTCGATGGTAGCGACAGCCCGGTGCCCTTGCTCGACACGACCACGCTTCACGCGGCGGCGGCGGTGGAATGGGCGCTGTCCGATTAACCCTCGACGATCTTGACCAAACGCCGCTCAAGAATGCTCAGAACCCCTGCCAGTTCATGGCCACGCTTCAACACCTGACCCGCTTCGCCATAGAGCGCCCACATGCCCTGCTTCCCGCGCAGCGAGGGACGTTTTTCTATCCGCGCCTGCGGCCTTTCGGCGCTGCGCTTAAAGGCGGAAAAGCTGGCGGCATCCTTGCCGAAATCCATCGCGTAATCGCGCCACTGCCCCGCCGCGACCATCCGGCCATAGAGGTCGAGAATGCGCATCAATTCGGCCCGATCAAATGCCACCTGCAAAACAGGCCGCGGAAAAGCGACAATCACTGGCGGTTGGTCAGACTTTCCCGCAGGCTCCATCAGGCCGTTTTACCCCTTGGTTCCATCATGCATTTCGGTGGCACGCAGCAGATCGTTCACCTGCTTGCGCAAGGATGCCACTTCGGTCTCCAACGTGCAAATGCGGCCCACCGCAGGCTCGGCATCGGCGCAAGGTTCCTTGCAGGGCGTGCCATAGGGGATGAAATCCTTGACCCATGTTTCGGCGGCCACAACGGTGCTGCGTGCCTTGACGCCCACCATGGTGGCGCCTTCGGGCACGTCATCGGTCACAACCGCATTGGCGCCCACGCGCGCACGGCGCCCCACCGTGATCGGCCCAAGGATTTGCGCGCCCGAACCGATGATGCTGTCATCCGACAGGGTCGGGTGACGCTTGCCACCAATGCCATTGGCCGGATTGGTCCCTCCCAATGTCACACATTGATAGATCGTCACATTGTTGCCAATCTCGGCGGTTTCACCGATCACGGTAAAGCCATGATCGATGAACAGATGTTTGCCGATGGTCGCGCCGGGATGAATATCGATCGATGTAAAGAACCGCGAAAGATGGTTCACCGCACGCGCCAGAAAGAACAGCCGCGCCCGGAACAGAGCATGAGCCACGCGGTGAAAACCCACCGCCCACAGACCGGGATAGAGCAACACTTCCCAACGCGAACGCGGCGCAGGGTCGCGCGCGACGATCGAATCCAGATAGGCGATCAGTCCAGAAACCATCCCTCAAAATCCCTTACCCGCCGCAGGCGTTCCTGCGCCCCGGCCTTATCGCTATGCCTTACAACATACGCGTTCAGGCCGGACCATTCAACTCCTCCAGAGCATCCCGCAAGATGGCCTGTCCGGGGGGCGCCTTGCGCTCCAGAGAAAGCCGATCGATGGTCGCCACCAGACGTTCGGCTGCGATATGGGTACGTTCACATCGGCTTGCAAGATAGCGGGCGTGATCATCCGTCAAAGGCAGCAGGCGCGTTTCGGCATGGGCCGAAATAAGGTCCGCCATCATCTCATCATCGGGCGCTTCAATATCCAGCCACAGCGCCGCACCCATGCGCGATCCCAGATCGGGCAGAGTGATCTTCCACCCACCCTCACGCGCCGTCGTGGTCAGCAGCAGAGGCGTCTTTTCCTCCTGCGCACGGTTCCAGCGGTGAAAAACGGCGGTCTCATCCATCTGATCGGCATCATCCAGCGCCACGCCGCCGCTTTCGGCAAACCACGCCGCCAGCAGGCTCTTACCCGAACGCGGCGGCCCCGAAAGAATGGCGGTGCGAAACGGCCAACTGTCGGGCGCGGACAGCGCAGCGATAGCCGACGCATTGCCTTCCCCCACGACGATACGCGCCGCGCTTGGCGACTGGTCCGGGGCCAGCGGCAGTGCGAACTGGCTGGGGGCGTTTTTCTGCATAATTTTGCTCATAAATCTCTATCGGCGGATGCGCAGCGCGGCACCTGCCACGCTGACCTGCCACCCGGCCTTGCGCAAAGCCGCCGCCAGGGCGTCGGCATTGCCGTTAAACTGTGCGCGCATCACCGAAGTTCCGCCAATCGCAATCGAGGTTGTGGCCGCATTATCAACGCCGGCCACGCCGCGCACCGCCGCCAGCGCCTGATCAACGGCGCGGGCATCGGGCGAGGCGAATTGAATGCTCAGAGCCGTTCCGCCCGGCTTTGGCGCGACGACAGGCGCGGCGGCGGCCATTTCGGCGGCGGCGGCATCATCGGCGGCGCGTTCGGCGGCGGCCTGCGCCTGCGCGGCGGCCTCGGCGGCCCGACCTGCGTTGATGAGCGAGGCCAGACCCGGTTCCATCGTGGGATGATCAACCGACAGCGTCGGGTCGGGCCGCAGCAAGCCTTTGGAAAGCGCGTCAGTATAAATCTGATCCATCCGCGCCAGAGCCTGAGCCAACATGGCGGGCACGCCGCCATCATCGGGCGCGGTCAATTCAAACGAACCCAGCGCAAGATTGTCGGGACCATAACGCGCGGTAAAAAAGCCCTTCACCGGACCGCCGGGCCATTGCCGCTCCAACCGGGCGGCGGGGATCAACACATCCGACGCACCGAATTGATCCAGAACGCCCCGCCACCAGACGCGGCTGCGCCGCCCCGGTTGCCCCGCGTTGATGATCAGCGAATCGGCACCGCCGCCATTGGCGCGGACATAATCGATGGCGCTGGCCCCGGTGCGATATTCGGCCCAGACCTTTTGCCAAGGGCTGCGCACTTCAAACACTTGCCCCACGCCGCCCGAATAAAGCAGCGGAATGACCAGCATCGGGGCCGAACGAATGGCGACTCCGCCATTGCCCGCGCCATATTGGCCCGCGCGCCCGCGATCAAAGGCGATGACCAATTTCGCCCGATAGCGATGCGGGCCGATTTCTTCGCTTTCCACGACAACACCGGCCACGATGCTCTCAATCGTGCCAGCGTCCAGCGCAGGGCCATGCGCGGCGGCCCATGCCTTCTTATAGGCATCGCGCCAGCCATTCATCTTGGCGTCCTGCGCGTTCTTGCCGGTGGCATCGACCTCGATATTGCCGATTTCGATATCGTTGGTGGCGACAACCGGAGCAATCCCGCGATCCCCCTCGATCTGGGCGATCAGGCGCGCCGGATCGACAAAGGCCAACCCGCCCGCCAGCAAAACCGCCGCCGCCAACGCGCCGCGCGCCACGAAATGGCGGGGAAAAAGCGCGCTCAGCCTGCGCGGTGCGAAAAGATTTGCCGGATTTGTCATGTTCAAGCGCCGCTATTGCCCAATCGGGCATGGAAATCCAAGCAGGAAAGCGCTAGGCGCCCGCGAAACATATTTTCCAACCGTGATTTCTTCGATAGCGAGCAAGGCCCATGACCGACACCAACGCCTCTGGCCCCACCAATTACACCTATGAAGACGCGGGCGTATCGATTGCCGCGGGCAATGCGCTGGTCAAGGCGATCGGCCCTCTGGCCAAGAGCACGCGCCGTCCGGGCGCGGACGCTGATCTGGGCGGCTTTGGCGGTTTCTTTGACCTGAAGGCTGCGGGCTACAAGGACCCGCTGCTGGTGGCGGGCAATGACGGCGTGGGCACCAAGGTGAAACTTGCCATCGACCATGACCGCCATGACAAGATCGGCATCGACCTTGTTGCCATGTGCGTCAACGACCTGATCGTTCAGGGTGCCGAGCCTTTGTTCTTCCTTGACTATTTCGCCACGGGTAAGCTGGAAAACGGCGTGGCCGAGCGCGTGATCGCCGGGATTGCCGAAGGCTGCCGCATCGCAGGCTGCGCGCTGATCGGGGGCGAAACGGCCGAAATGCCGGGCATGTATGCGGCCGGTGACTATGACCTTGCCGGTTTCTGCGTCGGCGCGGTGGAACGCGGTGAACAACTGACGGGCGACCGGGTTGCGGCGGGCGATGTGCTGCTGGGTCTGGCCTCGTCGGGCGTGCATTCCAACGGCTATTCGCTGGTGCGCCGTCTGGCCGCCGACAAGGGGTGGAAGCTGGAGCGCCCTGCCCTGTTTGATGCGGACCGCCTGCTGATCGACTATCTGATCGAGCCGACTCGCATTTATGTGAAGACGCTGCTGCCCTTCATCCGTTCGGGCCGCATCAATGCGCTGGCGCATATTACGGGCGGCGGTTTGCTGGAAAACGTACCCCGCGTGCTGCCCGAAGGTCTGCATGCCTTTATCGACGCCGATAGCTGGGAACAGAGCCGGTTGATGGCCTTCCTTCAGGCGCAGGGCAATATCGAGCCGGGCGAAATGGCGCGCACGTTCAACTGCGGCATCGGCATGGTTCTGGCGGTCAAGCCGGAGGAAGCCGAAGCTCTGGCCGCCGATCTGACGGCGGCAGGCGAAACGGTTTCGCGCATCGGCGAAATCCGCGAAGGCGCGCGCGGCTGCACCGTTTCAGGCAGCGCCGAGGCATGGAGCGCCCGCGAAGCATGGACCGCGACGCACAATGCATAAAGCCAAGGTCGCCGTTCTGATTTCCGGGGGCGGCACGAATATGGCCGCGCTGCTCTATGCGAGCCGCGCACCTGAGTGCCCTTTTGAAATCGTGCTGGTGGCCAGCAATAATCCAGAGGCAGGCGGCCTGAAACTGGCCGCCGCCGAGGGCGTGCCGACCTTTGCCCTGCCGCACAAGGGCATGGCGCGGGCCGATCACGACATGGCGATGGATGCGGCGATTCGCGCATCGGGCGCAGAATATGTCGCGCTGGCGGGCTATATGCGCATCCTGACGGCGGAATTCGTCGCGGGCTGGGCGGGACGGATGCTCAATATCCACCCCTCGTTGCTGCCCAAATACAAAGGGTTGCACACCCATGAGCGCGCCATCGAAGCGGGCGACAGCCATGGCGGTGTGACGGTCCATCTGGTGACGCCCGAACTGGATGACGGGCCGATTCTGGGCCAGACGCGCGTGGCCATCATTCCCGGTGATACGGCTGATACTCTGGCCGGACGCGTGTTGTTTGCCGAGCATCAGCTTTATGCCCGTTGCCTCGCCGAACTGGTCACCCGGCCCTATCGCGCGGACTGGCTGCTGGCGCAGGTGTCGCAACTGGCCGCCGCCCTGCCCGAAGTGGAGGCGCGCGAGAGCCATGGCGCACCCGCATGGTCGATCAAGGGCGGCAAATTCTTCGCCTATTTCAATGATCAGCATCACGGCGAACCCCACATCGCACTGCTGGTCAAAACCAGCGGCCAGGATGAGATGAACGCCCTGATCGATGCCGATCCCGATGCGTGGTTCCGCCCCGCCTATTATGGCGCGAGCGGATGGGCTGGCCTTATCCTCAACCGCGCCGATCTCGATTGGGATCAGGTGGGCGAGTGGCTGGCGCGAAGCTGGCGGTCGGTGGCGCCTAAGAAGCTCACCAAGCTGATGGATGTGGCGGATCAGTTCTGAACGGGGGTGGAGGGGCGATCCTGACAGATGATCTTCGATCCCTCCAGTCGGACCACGGCATTCTCTCCAACGGCCAGAGGCTCCTTCAAATCGGTATAGCGGGTGCGGATTGTAAAGATGACCGGCCCCGCCAAATCGCAACGAGCGCCCTTGCCCACAGCGGCACACATGGCTTGGGCACGCTTGAATTCGCTGACCGCACTATCATTCGAAGGAATAACGCCCATGGAGGTGGTAAAAGTGTCTCCAACCATGAATGCCTGAAATGAATATTGCGTATGGATATACACCGGTTCCTTGACCGATGCGCCATATCGGTCGGTGGAAATTTCAAGCTTCAAAGGCGCGGCGATCCGTTGACAGAATGTGCCGGTTGCCGGCGCCGTTTCTGCCGCGAGCGTCTCGACCTGAAAGGACGAGATTGCGGCAAGGCTTGCCAGAACCATAGAAAACCGCCGCATTCATCCGCCCCCTCAATAAGTGTATAATTTTCAAGGCATCGTCGGGCGGCCAGATGATGTCAATAAAAAACCGCCGGAAGAGCCAAACCCCTCCAGCGGTCTTTTCAGCCTAAAAAAAGTCAGAATTACCCGACGATTTCTTCCGGCTTGAAGAAGTAGGCGATTTCGATCGCGGCGTTTTCTTCGCTGTCCGAACCGTGGACCGAGTTGGCTTCGATCGATTCGGCCAGTTCCTTGCGGATGGTGCCGGCGTCAGCGTTGGCGGGGTTGGTGGCGCCCATGATGTCGCGGTTGCGCTTCACGGCGTCTTCGCCTTCCAGAACCTGAACCACGACCGGGCCCGAGATCATGAACGAGACGAGGTCGTTGAAGAAGGGGCGCTCGGCGTGAACGGCATAGAAGCCTTCGGCCTGTTCCTTGGTCATCTGGATGCGCTTGGACGCAACGACGCGCAGGCCGGCTTCTTCCAGCATCTTGGTGACGGCGCCGGTCAGGTTGCGGCGGGTGGCGTCGGGCTTGATGATCGAGAAGGTGCGGGTAAGCGCCATGGTGAATTCCTTGCGTAGGGTTGCTGGGCTTTACGCCCTGTTGCGCGGCCCACTAGCCGTTCGTGCGGGCTCCTGCAAGGGTGACCATCAGCCTGCTTGCGTCCATTTTCGCCCTTCGCGGCGAAAGAAGCGGCAGGCCCAGCCTTCGCGTCCTTTTAAAAGACGCCATGTGTCGCGCGCGGCCATGCGTTCCGCTTCGCCAAAGACGAGGAGGACGCGGTCGAAATCCCCCTCGCCCGGTTCACGCCACACCCCATCGGCCAGCGCCAGAAAGCGCGCTCCATTGGCCGGGACCACATCATCGGCAATCAGGATAGGCTGGCGCGCATCATGCTCGCCCCCGGCAATGCCATTGGCAAGGAAGCTTTCCGCCCCCGCGCTCCATAGCGCCGCCGAGAGTTTTTCCCGCGCCCCGGCCTCTCCGGCCACCACCAGCAGGCGGCCGCCCGTCTCCAGCACCTTGCCCGCCAAGGGGGCAAGGGCCAGTTCCGGGCCGCCCGATTCCAGCAGGTAGAAGTCGGCCTGCATTTATTCCGCTTCACGCACCAAGGCGTCGAGCAGGCGCACGCCAAAGCCGGTCGCGCCCTTTTCCCAGGTCGCGCCCGCCTTGTCGGTCCACACCGTACCGGCGATGTCGAGATGCGCCCAAGGCGTGCCCTTGTCGATATAGCGAGCAAGGAATTGGGCCGCGGTGATCGAACCGCCGAAACGGCTGCCCACATTCTTCATGTCGGCAATCGGGCTGTCGATCATCTTGTCGTAAACCGCGCCCATCGGCATGCGCCACAACTTGTCACCCGTGGCCAGACCGACCTTGGTCAGATCAGCGGCCAGAGCGTCGTCATTCGAGAACAGGCCCGCATATTCATGGGCAAGGCTCATGATGATTGCGCCGGTCAGCGTGGCAAGGTCGATGATCTTGGCGGGCTTATATTCGCGCTGAACAAAGGTCAGAGCGTCGCACAGGACAAGGCGGCCTTCGGCATCGGTGTTGATGACCTCGATCGTCTGACCCGACATCGACGTCACGACGTCACCGGGACGCTGGGCATTGCCGTCGGGCATGTTTTCAACCAACCCAAGGATGCCGACAACATTCAGCTTCGCCTTGCGACGGGCGATGGTCAGCATGGCGCCCGAAACCGCGCCTGCGCCGCCCATGTCCCACTTCATGTCTTCCATGCCCGCGCCGGGCTTCAGGCTGATGCCGCCGCTGTCAAAGGTCACGCCCTTGCCCACAAAGGCCAGCGGGGCCACGCCCGCTTCTCCGCCGCGCCAATCCAGCACGACAAGACGCGGCGGACGCGCCGACCCCTGTGCGACGCCCAGCAGGGAACCCATGCCCAGCGCGCGCATTTCCTTTTCGTCCAGAACGCGGATGTCCACGCCGGTGCCCGCAAAGCGCTGGCGCACGCGTTCAACAAAGCTTTCGGGGTAAAGCACATTAGCCGGTTCAGTGACCAGTTCGCGGGTGAATTCGACACCCTCGGCAATCAGCGTGGCCGCGTCCCATGCCGCCTGCGCGCCTTCGGCGGCGTTGGTGACGATCACTTCCTCAAGGCTGGCCTTTTCCTCGTCCTTCAACGTGGTGCGATACGAATCCTGTTTCCACAGGCGCAAACGCAATGCCAGGAGAACCGAGGCAAGATCGTCCGCCGAAAGACCGGTGGCATCAACCAACAATTGCGTCGCGCCCGACGTACGATATTTGGCGGCCAAGGCGCCCCCGGCCTTTTCCAGCGATGCGCGGCGGTCATCGGCATCCGCGGCCCCCGCGCCGACCAGCGCCAGACGGCTGACCACACCATCGATTTCGGCAAAACCTTCGAACAATTGCCCCGCACGCCCGGCAAAGCGAGCAGCTTTGGCCCCGGCGACGATGACGGCGGGCTGGCCCTCTTCCCATCCTTCGACGCCCACGACACGGGCGACCGGTGCTTTGACGGATGCGGGCGGGCTGGCGAGGAATGTGACGATCATGGGGTACTCCTTGCAGGCCGGTCGGGCGGCCCCGAAAAAAATATCATGGTGCGATGCGGTGGATCGATGTCAATCTCATCGCCTTCATGGATTGCAGTTAGGCATCCCCTCTGCGATAGGCAAGCCATGCCTGCGCTTATTGGGCCTGTTGCGCCCCTTACCAAACCGAACCTTTCCATTGTCCTGCGTCATATGGCGCCCTGGGCGGCATTATGCGTCGCGTTGGCGGCGGACCCGACATGGGCCGCATCGATGCGCGATGTTATCGATGGCCCGGATGCATCCGCGTCCGGCCCGGTCAATGATTTGCCCCCGCGCAAACAATATGACGAAAACAAGATCGATTTTGCCGCCGATCAGGTGGAATATAACGATCAGACCGACATCGTCGTCGCATCGGGCAATGTCTTTCTGCGCCGGGGCGAACAAACCGTGCGCGCCAACACCGTCCGCTGGAACCGCAAGACCGGCCAGATCATGGCGCAGGGCCAATTGCGCGTCGTTGATGCCAATGGCAACGAATTGCTCACCGACCAGATGGAGTTGAGCGAGGATCTGAGCGTTGGGCTGACGCATAACATGCTGATGCTGATGCGCGAAGGCGGGCGTCTGGCGGCCAATGAAGGTCGGCGCGATCCCAACGGCCATTATATCCTGACCCAGGCGGCCTATACCGGATGCGACGTGGTGGACAGCAAGGGGTGCGAGAAAAAGCCGATCTGGAAGGTAACCGCGCGCCACGTCGAATATGATCCCGACAAGCAGCTGGTCCGGTTCAAGGGGGCACGGCTTTCGCTGTTTGGCGCATCGATTGTGCCTTTGCCCAGCCTTCAGGTGGCCACCGACGGGCGGCCCCTGCCCGGTTTTCTGGTGCCTGATTTCCGCACGTCGGCCTCGAACGGCGTTGAATTTTCCAGCACTTATTACGCGCGCCTTGCCAACAATCGCGATCTCGCGGTGACGGGCACGGTGTTTTCCAAGGCCAACCCCATGGCCAAGGTGCATTACCGCGAATTGGACGACAAGGGCGCGTTCCAGATCACAGGCTATATCACGCGCTCGGCGGCGACCGACGTTTCGGGCACCAACACGCGCCAAAAATGGCGTGGATATTTCGACGCCAATGGCAAATATCAGCTTTCGACCAACTGGAGCCTGGATTTTTCGGGCCGGTTCGCGTCGGACCGCACGTTCCTGCGTCGTTACTACATTTCCTCGGACGACACGCTTCGTTCGACCATCAACCTCGAGAGGATCGGCGAAAAGTCTTATTTCTCGATCTCGGGTTGGGCGTTTCAGAACCTGCGCGCCACAGGCACACAGGGCGCGGTCCCGGTGGCATTGCCGATGATCGATTATCGCCGCCGGTTTAATGAAAACCTGCTGGGCGGCAAGATCGAGGTGCGGGCCAATTCTTTGGCCATCACCCGCAGCGCAGGGCAGGACATGCAGCGCGCCTTTACCAGCGTGGAATGGAACCTGCGCAAAATGACCCCGATGGGTCAGGTCATTACGCTGACCGCGGTGGGCCGGGGCGACGTCTATCATTCCAGCGACAATTATTTGACCAGCACTGCCATCTATCGCGGTAACTCCGGATGGCAGAGCCGCGCATCGGCCGCGGCGGCCATTGACATCACTTGGCCCTTGGTGGGTCCGGCCTTTGGCGGCACGCAGGTTCTGACCCCGCATGTGCAGGTGGTGGCAGCGCCCCCGACACGCAATTTCGCCATCCCCAACGAGGATGCGCGCGCCATCGAGCTTGAAGACGTCAACCTCTTCGCCCTCAACCGCTTTCCCGGTTACGACCGGATCGAGGATGGCAACCGCGTCACCTATGGCATGGAATGGCGGCTGGAACGCCCGCAATGGCGTATCAACGCCAATGTCGGCCAATCCTATCGTCTGAGCAGCGAGCCGACGCTCCTGCCCCCCGGCACAGGATTGTCGGATCGCATGTCGGACGTCGTCGGGCGCACCGAAATCCGTTATCGCGATTTCTTCAAGATCACCCATCGCTATCGTCTGGACCACGATACATTCGTGTTCCGCCGCAACGAAGTGGACGCGGCGCTGGGCAGCGACACGACCTATCTTGAGGTCGGCTATGCCCGATTGAACCGCAATATCAGGACCGGCACCGAAGATCTGGTCGACAGCAACGAATTGCGCACTGCCGGGCGAATCGCCTTTGCGCGTTTCTGGTCGGTGTTCGGTTCGGGCGTATTCGATCTTTCGGACAAAAGCCTGCTGGCCAACACCAGCACGTCCTCGTTCCAACCCTTGCGCACAAGGTTTGGCGTGTCGTTCCAATCGGACTGTTTCCAATTCGATCTGAACTGGCGCCGGGACTATGTCACCATCGGTGACGCTGTGCGTGGCAGCAGCTTTGAATTGCGCTTTTCGCTGCGCAATCTGGGTTTCCGGTAAAGGACGTCAAGCATCTGTTGGCAGGGCCAGACAAAGGCGCTATCGCCTGCGCCCATGGCAAGGTCGCCGGCCCCGAAATGCGGCCCGATATGCGGCCATATCGTCATTGATGCAGCCTGGGTTCAGCCCGGGTCGTTCATAAATGTGACGACAAGAACAGGATCGAGCGCAAGGTTATGGTGGTGACGAAAAAGGCAGCAACTGGATCGGGCAATATGGGCGCCAAGGCGCTCGGCTCCATGGCGCGTTACGGGGCGCTGGCCGGCCTGTCTCTGGCGCTGGCGGCACAGGGTTTTGCGCAAAGTCCGACCCGCACCCGCGCGCAGCGGCCCGCCGCCGCCCCCAAACCCGCCGCCCCGGCCCAGCCAGCAGCAGCGCCGACCGCCGCCGACCCGTTCGGCATTGGCCAGAACGTGACGATGCTGGGCAAAGACAACCCGAACATGCGTCGCGCCACGGCCATCGTGAACGGTGACATCATTACCGGCACCGACGTCAATCAACGTCTTGCCCTGATTCTGGCCGCCAATGGCGGCAAGGTCGCGCCCGAGGAAGTCGAACGCCTTCGCGCGCAGGTTTTGCGCAACCTGATCGACGAAACGCTGCAAATTCAGGAAGCCAAGAACGCCGACATCAAGATCGATGAAGGCGAAGTCGAAGGCACCTATGCCCGCGTCGCACAGGAAAATTTCAAGCAGGAACCGGCCGCGCTCGACGCCTATCTGGCGCGCATCGGTTCGTCGCCCAATTCGCTCAAGCGTCAGATCCGCGGCGAAATGGCTTGGAACCGCGTGCTGCGCCGCAATGTTCAGCCTTTCGTCAATGTCAGCCAGCAGGAAGTCAAGGAACTGCTGGAGCGCATGAAGGCATCGAAGGGCACCGAGGAATATCGCCTTGGTGAAATCTATCTGTCGGCCACGCCCGACAGCCGCTCGATCGTGGCCGAAAATGCCCAGCGCATCATGACCCAGTTGAAGGAAGGCGGCAGCTTTGCCGCCTATGCCCGCCAATATTCCGAAGCCTCGACCAAGGCGGTGGGCGGCGATCTGGGCTGGATCCGTCTGGCGCAATTGCCCACCGAACTGGCGGCGTCGGCGCGTGAAATGCAGACGGGCCAGCTGGTCGGCCCAATTGAAATGCGCGGCGGCTTTTCGATCCTGTATCTGATCGACAAGCGTCAGGTGCTGACGGCCGATCCGCGCGATGCGGTGCTTGCGCTCAAGCAGATCACGCTGACCCTGCCCGCCAGCATCACGGAAGCCGACGCGAACAAAAAGATCGACGAATTCTCGACCGCGATCAAGGCGTCGAAGGGTTGCGGCGGTGTCGATGCGGTGGCCGGCAAGCTGGGCGCACAGGTTGTTGCCAATGACCAGATCCGCGCCCGTGATCTGCCCGCCCCGCTGCAACAATCGTTGCTGGCGCTCTCGCTGGGCGAAACCACGCCGCCGTTTGGTTCGGTTCAGGAAGGCATCCGTATGCTGATGCTGTGCGGCCGTGACGACCCCAAGGCGGCCAGCGGTCCTTCGTTCGAAGAATTGATGTCGCAGATGGAAGAAGACCGCGTCAACAAGCGCGCGCAAATGTACATGCGCGACCTTCGCCGCGACGCGATCATCGAGTATAACTGAGGATAGATATCGTGGCCCAAGCAATCCTTCCATTGGCCGTTTCGCTGGGCGATCCGGCCGGTGTGGGGCCGGAACTGATCGCGGCGGCATGGTTTGCCCGTCGCGTCCATGCTCTGCCGGCCTTTTGCGCGGTGGGCGGGGCCGGTTTGCTGGCATCGGCGGCGCGGGCGCGTGGGTTGGACGTTCCGGTCCGCCGCGTCGAATCGCTGGATGAAGCCGCACAGGTTTATGACAGCGCGCTGCCCGTTCTGGGCGATTTTGACGGTGAATATCGCCCCGGTGCGCCCGATCGCGAAGGCGCAATGTTGGCCTTTGAAAGCTTGAAGCAGGCCGCCGCTTTGGCCGTTTCGGGCCAGGCGGGCGCCTTGATGACCGGGCCGATTGCCAAATCGCGTTTGGCCGAGGTCGGCTTCAACTATCCGGGGCAAACCGAATTTGTCGCCGCCGCATCGGGCGTAGAGGCCGAAGATGCGGTGATGATGCTGGCCGGGCCGAATTTGCGCACGGTGCCGCTGACGGTTCACGTCGCGCTTTCGGCGGTGCCGGGGCTGATTACACAGGATCTGATCCTGCGCCGTTCGCGCATTGTGGCGCGGGCGTTGATGCAGGATTTCGGTCTGAAATCGCCGCGCATCGCGATCGCCGCGCTTAACCCCCATGCGGGTGAGGACGGGCGTTTCGGTGACGAGGATCAGCGGATCGTCGCCCCCGCCATCGAACAATTGCGCGCCGAGGGCATCGATGCCTCTGGCCCTCATGCCTCCGATGGCATGTTTGCCGCGCGCAGCCGGGCCGGTTTCGACGTCGCCATCTGCATGTATCACGATCAGGCGCTGATCCCGTTGAAGGCGCTGGATTTCGACCACGGCGTCAATATCACGCTGGGCTTGCCTATCATTCGCACATCGCCCGATCACGGCACAGCCTTCCCCATCGCGGGCAAGGGGCAGGCCAATGTCGGGGCGACGGTTTCCGCGCTGCGCCTTGCCGCCGAATGTGCGCGCAGCCGCGCCGTCAAAGTTCCCGCCTGATGAGCCTGCCTGAATTGCCGCCTCTGCGTGAGGTGATCAACGCGCATGGCCTGTTCGCCAGCAAGGCGCTGGGTCAGAACTTCCTGTTCGACGAACAATTGCTATCCCGCATCGCCGCCATTCCCGGCAACCTTAAGGGGCAGAATGTTCTGGAGGTTGGCCCCGGCCCCGGTGGCCTGACGCGCGCCCTGCTGCGCGCCGGGGCCAAGGTGACGGCCATCGAAATGGACAAGCGCTGCATGGCGCCGCTGGGCGAATTGGCCGAGGCGTTTCCGGGGCAATTAACGGTGATCGAGGGCGATGCGCTCAAGATCGACCATGCCAGCCTGTTTGATGGCGAACCTTACGCGATCCTTGCCAACCTGCCCTATAATGTCGGGACGGCGCTGTTCACGGGTTGGCTATCGGGAGAGGTATGGCCGCCGCGCTGGACGTCGCTGACGCTGATGTTCCAGTTGGAAGTGGCCGAACGTATCGTGGCCCAATCGGCCAGCGATGCCTTCGGGCGTCTGGCCGTGCTGAGCCAATGGCGCGCCGCGCCCAAGATCGCGATGAAGGTCCATCGCAGCGCCTTTACCCCGCCGCCCAAGGTTATGAGCGCGATCATCCATGTCAAACCCGGCGATATGCCCGAAGGCGTGTCGGCCCGGATGCTGGAACGCGTGACCGAGGCCGCCTTTGGCCAGCGGCGCAAGATGCTGCGGCAAAGCCTGAAAGGGCTGCCCGGTGCGCTCGATGCCCTTGAAACGCTGGGCATTGACCCGGCCCGCCGCGCCGAAACCTTGAGCGTGGCCGAGTTCGTCAGCATCGCCAAAGTGTTGAGCGCATAAGAAAACCCCCCGGAGGATAAGCTCCGGGGGTTTCATTTTACAACCAAACGTTACGCGACCGCTTCGGGAACGCGCATCGCGGCCTTCTTCTTCAAACGCCATGCGTGTAGCAGAGGCTCGGTATAACCGCTGGGCTGTTCAACACCGTTAAACACCAGATCGCAGGCGGCGCGGAAGGCATAGCTTTCCTCCCAACGCCCGGCCATCGGTTCATAGAGAGGATCGCCCGCATTCTGCGCATCGACCTTGGCGGCCATGCGTTTCAGCGAATCCATGACCTGCTCGGCGGTGGCGACGCCATGCAGCAACCAGTTGGCCATATGCTGGCTGGAAATGCGCAGGGTGGCGCGGTCTTCCATCAGGCCGACGTCATTGATGTCGGGAACCTTGGAACAACCGACGCCCTGATCGATCCAGCGCACGACATAGCCCAGCAAGCCTTGCGCATTATTGTCCAGTTCCTCGGTCACGTCCTGCGCCGAAAAATTGGTGCCCAGTGCCAAAGGAATCGTCAGCAAAGGCTCCAGACCGGGGACAGGCTGCTGCGCAATGTCACGCTGACGGGCAAAGACGTCGAGCCCGTGATAATGCGTCGCGTGCAGCGTCGCCGCCGTTGGCGAAGGCACCCAGGCGGTGTTGGCGCCTGCCATCGGATGGCCGATCTTCTGCTCCAGCATATCGCGCATCCGATCAGGCGCAGCCCACATGCCTTTGCCAATCTGCGCCTTGCCCGACAGGCCGCTGGCCAAACCGATGCCAACATTGCGCGCCTCATAGGCCGCGATCCATGCCGAAGCCTTGATGGCATTTTTGCGAATAACGGGGCCAGCCTGCATCGAGGTATGGATTTCGTCACCCGTGCGATCAAGAAAGCCGGTGTTGATGAAAACGATCCGCTCCTTCACCGCCGCAATACAGGCGGCAAGGTTGGCGCTGGTCCGGCGTTCTTCATCCATCACGCCGACCTTGATCGTGTGACGCTTCAGACCCAGCAGATCCTCAACGGCGTTGAACAGGTCGTTGGTGAAAGCGACTTCTTCCGGCCCGTGCATCTTGGGCTTGACGATATAGATCGAACCCTTGCGGCTGTTGCGATGGCGGCCAAGGCCCGCCAGATCCTGCATGCCAATCGCGCTGGTGATGACGGCGTCCATGACGCCTTCGGGGATTTCATGCCCGTCAGGCAACAGGATCGCCGGATTGGTCATCAGATGGCCGACATTGCGGATGAACAGCAGGCTGCGCCCGGCCAGCGTCAGATCACCACCGTCCAGCGCCGTCCATTTCCGATCCGCCGCCAATTCGCGATGCAGGATCTTGCCGCCCTTTTCAAAGCTTTCGGTCAGATCGCCCCGCATCAGGCCCAGCCAGTTGGTATAAGCGGCAATCTTGTCCTCGGCATCGACGGCGGCGATCGAATCCTCAAGGTCGCAGATCGTGGTCAGCGCCGATTCGAGGATAATGTCGCTGATCCCGGCCTTGTCGGTCGCGCCGATGACATGGGTGTGGTCGATCACGATCTCGATATGCAGGCCGTTGTTGACCAGCAAGAGCGCGCCCTTATGCCCATCGCCGCGACGGGCAACCAATTGTTCCGGGCGGGCCAGCGAAGGCAGCGGGCGTTCGGGGCTGATACCTTCCCATTCGGTCCACGAACCTTCGGCCAAGGGGACCGCCGAATCGAGGAAAGCCCGCCCAGCCGCAATCACCGCCGAGCCGCGTTCGACATCATAGCCACCCTTCTTGGCCGCCGGAGCGTCCAAAGCATCGGTGCCGTAATAGGCGTCATACAGGCTGCCCCAGCGCGCATTCGCGGCATTGAGCAGGAAGCGGGCGTTGAGCACAGGCACGACCAGTTGTGGCCCGGCCATCGTGGCAATTTCCGGGTCGACATTGCCCGTGGTGATGGCAAAGGGCGCCGGTTCGGGGACGATATAGCCAATGGCGCGCAGGAAGGCCTCATATTCGGCCGTATCCACCGCAACCTTGCCACGCGCGCGGTGCCAGCCGTCAATCGCGGCCTGAAGTTCATCACGGCGGTTCAGCAGCGCGCGATTGCGCGGGGCGAATTCACCCAGCAATGCGGCAAAGCCCGACCAGAAATGCGACGCATCCAGCCCCAGAGGCGGCAAAACCCGATTTTCGACGAAGAGGGCCAGATCGCCATCAACCTGGAGGCCGGCCCGGTCCTGATACTTGCTCATCATTACTCACCCTCATCCAAAACGCCGCGCAGGGAAAAGCCTGAACGACGGACGGCATGCGTGTCGAACGCATGACATATATGAACTCCGGGGAGGAGAGACAGACGGACTTATGCCTTATGCCGGCAATCTTGGCAACGCCCTTGTGTCGGCGCTGATCGCGGCCGCGTCATTTTCGCACGCGCCCGCGCCTTTATACGAAAGGGACGCTCTATTTGTCCCAAAGGCGGACAAGTCATGGTTAATGGCCATTTAACCTCTCTTGCACCGAATACGTGTTTTGCCCAATTAGGTCTCAGGCCGAAACGGACATTCGCCTGCACCGGTACGGCACATCAGAGGTATGGCTTATGTGGCAAAAAATCGCCCGACTCTTCGTCATCAAGACACGCACCGAAGCGTTTCTGGTCATCTTTGCCTTGGCCAATGGCGCGGTTCAGCGTGGACAGGTTTACCTCACCCAATATCCCGGTTTTGGCGGCAAGCTGCTGTTTCTGGCCTGTACGGGATCGGTGTTCATGGCGGGCGCCAAAATTCTGGATTGCATCAAGCATGAAGCGCCCAAGCAGCAAGCGGAAATGACGCCTGAACTGGCCAAGGCCTGATTCAAACCTCTTTCCATTCTCCCTGCGCCAGACCGTCCAGCGACCAATCCCCCACGCGCCATCGCACCAGACGCAGCGTCGGATGCCCGACCGCCGCCGTCATGCGCCGAACCTGACGGTTGCGCCCTTCGCGGATGGTCAATTCGATCCAGCAATCCGGCACGGTTTTACGAAAACGCACCGGCGGATTGCGCGGCCACAGATCGGGCGTATCGATTCGCCTCACGCCCGCGGGCAAAGTCATCCCGTCCTTTAACCGCACCCCCCGCCGCAGGGCTTCGAGCGCGGCATCATCCGGCTCGCCCTCAACCTGCACCAGATAGGTCTTTGCCGCCTTGTAACGCGGATCGGCGATGCGCGCCTGCAACCTTCCATCATCGGTCAACAGCAGTAGCCCCTCGCTGTCATGGTCGAGCCGACCGGCGGGATAGACGCCGGGCCGTTGAATGAAATCGGCCAGTGTGGGCTTGGGCGGGCCGTTGGGCTCGGGCGTAAACTGGCACAGGACGCCAAATGGTTTGTTGAAAAGGATGAGCGCCATCAATCCTCATCCTCAAAACCCAGACTGCCCTGATTGATCAATGTTGTCAGCAAAGTGAGCGCCGCGCCTTCGGCCTCTCCATGCCACTGCGCCTGCGCACAAAGTTCCGCAGCCAGTTCCGCAACCTTGTCGTCGCATTCATGGCAAACGCCATCAACAAACAGCAAGACCCCCTGCCCTCGACGGATAAACGCGAAACGCTGTGCCGGATTGCGATGCAGGGCATTACCTTCGGCCAACATGGCGGCAACCGCATTCTCGTCCATCTGTTCTTCGGGGCGCCAATCGGTTTCGGCATATTTGGACAGGCTGTTGTAATGGCCAAACCAGCGGGCAAAGGCATCACGATCCGACAGGGCCGACAGAACCATGGCCTGCAATTTGTCGAGCGCTTCGGCTGTGATCTCGCCGGGATGCGCCTGAACCGTCAGGTCGGGGTCGGCATAGCGGTCGTCCTCGGCCATGGCGTCCACCTGATGCGCCGTCCATGCTTCGGCCAGTTCAGCGCGTGAAGGCGCGCGAAAACCGATCGAATAGGTCATGCAATCATCACCGACGGCCACGCCATCATGGGCAAACCCGGGCGGGACATAGAGGATATCGCCCGGCTCCAGCACCCAATCGCCCTCGGCCTCGAAATCCTCGATCAGGCGCAGGTCATCATGGGGCACCAAAGGCGTTTGAGCATTGCACACCGGCCCCACACGCCAGCGCCGCTTTCCCAAACCCTGAATGAGGAAGACGTCATACTGGTCGTAATGCGGCCCCACCCCGCCCCCGTCATTGGCATAGGAAACCATGACATCATCGATGCGCCAATCGGGCACGAAACGGAACGGTTCAATCAAGGCCGCCACATCGGGTACGTAATGATCGACGGCCTGCACCAACAGCGTCCATGGCTCCTTGCCCAGCGTGCCAAAGCGCTCCTCGGCAATCGGGCTGCGCTCCAGAGCCAATTTGCCGCCCGAATGGGTGATAAGGCGCGATTCGACGCCTTCTTCACACGCCAGCCCCGCCAGTTCATCCGGTTCTAGCGGATTGGCCCAGCCCTTCCACGGATTGCGGATCAAAAGCGGGCGCTTTTGCCAATTGGAGGCAAGGAAAGCGGCGACATCGAAATGGGCAAATTGCATGGACGCGCTCATGCGCTTTCCGGGGTCATCTGTCAAAATGTCGGGAATGGGTGGGGCGGTTCTGTTGCTAGGCCCGCGAGTCTGACCGTTTATCGGGGCGCCGTGCGACCCTTGCATAAATCATAAATAAGGTGAGGAGATTCTGTTGCTAGGCTCCCCTCAGGCCCCCGAATTCCCTTCTGTTACCCGGTGGGTTCAACCGTGTTCTAGGTTTGTAACTTCAGCCCGTTAAGGCCTAGAATTACGCAGCCAGAGCAAGTGCTTCGTTGTCGTTGGCACTTATGAGTTTTGAGCCTTATACGGGTTACTCAGCCCGGGCAAAAACAGCGCTTTTCAACACACGTCGATCCTAGTTCGGCCCCATCAACACCCCCGCGACAACGGGGCCTTGGCATAAATGCCAAGTAGTGATGGTGGAGCCGCCGGGTACCGCCCCCGGGTCCGCTGCATCTATTGCACGCCGCAATTTATCACCATAGCCGGTCGAAACCGGCGAGGGACGATATAGGCGCAATTCGTAAAAAGAAAAGGGGGCCTGCCTGCTTTTCCGCAGGTGCCCCCTTCCCTTCGATATGATGCTGTTACGCCTCAACGAGCCTTAAGCGCGTCGCGGATTTCGGCCAGCAGTTCGACCTCGGTCGGGCCTGC
Source organism: Novosphingobium sp. 550D (assembly GCF_057401885.1). Classification (NCBI taxonomy): domain Bacteria; kingdom Pseudomonadati; phylum Pseudomonadota; class Alphaproteobacteria; order Sphingomonadales; family Sphingomonadaceae; genus Novosphingobium; species Novosphingobium sp. 550D. The sequence continues at coordinate 2,945,539 of NZ_CM171613.1, forward strand.
GGGCGCGGCGGGAGCTTCAGGTGCGGCAGGCTTGGCGGTTGCCTTGTTGGCGCCCTTGACGATCAGGAAGATGACAAATGCCATGATCAGAAAATTGATCACCGCCGTCACGAACGACCCATAACCCAGCATCGCCACCCCGGCCTTTTTCAGCGCAGCATAGTCCGTCACCGCGCCCGTATAGCTTTCGGGAATTTCGCCCAGCAGAATGAATTTGGACGAAAAATCGATGCCGCCCGTGATCTTGCCAATCACCGGCATAAGAACGTCATCGGTGAGCGAGGACACGATTTTACCAAACGCACCGCCGATGATCACACCGACCGCCAGGTCCAGCACGTTGCCACGCGCGATAAAGGTCTTGAATTCCTGAAGCATGATGCCTTCCCTCTTCTTGCTGACACAGGGGTGCCACAGGGTGATGTTAACCACAACCACCTATCAGCCTACGCACTTGCACTTTGCGCGCCTCAGGGGTTAACCCCTGCACAGGAATACGGAGCCGTTGATGACCAAGGAAAAGATCGTCCAGACCTGGCGTGAAAGCGAAGAAAAGGTGGTCTGGCAGGGGCGCTTTATCGCGGCCAAGCAGCGCGGCAACTGGGAATATGTCAGCCGCGCGCGCAACATCCGCGCCGCCGTCATTCTGGCCATTGACGAGGAGGATCATGTCCTTCTGGTCGAGCAATATCGCGTTCCGCTGCGCAAGACCTGCCTCGAACTGCCCGCAGGACTCGTGGGCGATCAGGCGGACAATGAGGACGAAGTGGCAACCGACGCCGCCCGCCGCGAATTGATCGAGGAAACCGGCTATGACGCGGCCCGAATGGAGGTCGTGGGCGAATTCTACTCATCCCCCGGCATGGTGACGGAAAGCTTTACCCTGCTGCGAGCGCATGGGTTGACCAAGGTCGGCCCCGGCGGCGGGGTGGATGATGAAAATATCATCACGCATCGCGTGGCTCTGGCCGAAATTGACGCTTTTGTTGCCGCCCGCCGCGCCGAAGGCATGGCGATCGACGTAAAGCTGTTGATGCTTCTGGCGCCTCAGATTATTGCGCGTCGGTGAAATCCACCGATTGCGCGCAAAGTGGCCCAATGGCCTCTGGACAAGTGATAGCAAAGAGGGCCAAGACCCACGCCATGGGGGAAGATGATCGCCAAGACACAGACAAGCTCCACTCGACCCAAGAGGTCGGTGGGCTGATCGACGCCTCCAAGGTGAAAAAGCGCTATCGCGTGACATCCTTTGACGTGGCCGCCGAGGCTGGGGTGAGCCAGTCGACGGTCAGCCGCGCCTTGGCCGGAGATCCGGTGGTCAGCGAGGCAACCCGCGCGCGCGTCGCGGCGGCGGCGGCCAAGCTGAATTATCACGTGGACGAAAATGCCGCGCGGCTGCGCACCGGGCGTACCGGCACTTTGGCCGTGGTGGTGATTTGCCGCCCGGATGAAGATATCAAGAATTTCAACCCCTTCCACTTCGCCCTGTTGGGCAGCGTCTGCGCCGCGGCCTCACGCCGCCGCCATGAAACGATCGTATCGTTTCAGGGGGCGACGGACCACCTCTGGGGCCTGTATCAGGAACAACGCAAGGCCGACGGCTTGATCGTCATTGGCACCAGTGAGAACTGGGATGCGTGGGACTATTTCCACTCTATCGCCGCCGAGGGCGCGCATCTGGTGTGTTGGGGCAGCCCGCATGAGGATCTCGATTGGGTCCGTTCGGACAATATCGGCGGGGCGCGGATGGCGACCCAGCATCTGATCGATTCGGGCTATCGCGACATCGTCTGCATCGCATCGGAAACCTCGGCCCAGCGCCAGTTTAAGGAGCGCTATGAAGGTTATGCCGAATTGCTGCGCGAACAGGGCATGGTGCCGCGCCTGATCACATTTGAGGAAGGCATGAGCCGCGACGAACAGGGCCGCCGCGCCGCGGTCGAACTGATCCGTTCGGGCGTGCCTTTTGATGCTATCTTTGCTTGCTGCGACGAAATGGCGCTGGGCGCGCTTCGGGTCTTGCGCGAACAGGGGATTTCGGTGCCTGAACAGGTCGGCCTGATCGGTTTCGACGGCATCCGTGCGGGCGCGCATTCGGCCCCGCCCCTCTCCTCGGTGGAACCGGATTTCCAGACGGCGGGCGAGGTTCTGGTGGACCGCTTGCTGTCGGTGATTGCGGGCACGCCGGGGGCCAAGAAGCGCGTGCCGGTGCGGCTGTTGCCGAGGGGGAGTAGCCGCCGTTGATCTGGGTTTGGCGAGGGCTGATTGCGCTTCTCGCCACCTACCCAGTCTATTTCTCGTTTAATCTTATTATCCATGAAATCGTCACCGACGATCTGGCGACATGCGGCAGCGTTCCGCTTTCCATGGGCTTGATCCTGAGCGGGTCAGCACTGATTCAAACCGCTTGCCTTGCGCTTTGGCGCGCCACCTATGCGGCAAGCGCGCGATTTCAGGCGCACTGGATAGCGACGCCTTTCGCGCTGCCCCTGATTTATCTCGTATGGCTATCCCTTTTCGCGCCACAGTGTATCATCACCGTGGCGCGATAATCCTATCCGAGGGCCGATACACCCAGAAATTCGGGGATAGGACCGTTCCATTCGCCCGGCTTTGACGGCGGATCATTGTCGCGCCAACGACCACGGCTGCGGTCTTCGCTGCGATGGTCATGGCGAGAATCGCGACGCGGGCGTTCATCACGGGCAAAGCGTTCTTCGCGAGTGGCACGTTCCTCACGCGGTGCACGCTCTTCGCGCGGTGCACGTTCCTCACGTGGCGCACGTTCGGCCTTGCGTTCAGCTTGGCGTTCACGCGGCTTTTCGACCTTATGCGAGGTACGCTCCGCCTTATCTTCGGCCTTTTCAACCTTGTGGTCGATATCCAGCTTGATTTCCGGAATCGGCCCGCCGGTCAGTTTCTCGACATTCTGGATCGCTTCGAGATCAGCATCGCAATAGATCGTAAAGGCGCGGCCCGTCGCGCCGCCGCGACCTGTTCGGCCAATGCGGTGGACGTAATCATCCGGGTGCCACGGCGTGTCGAAGTTGAAGACGTGGCTGACGCCCTTTACATCCAACCCGCGCGCGGCGACGTCGGATGCGCAAAGAATGTTGATCGAGCCATCCTTGAACCGGTCCAATTCGGCAATACGGCTCGACTGATCCATGTCGCCGTGAATTTCGCCGGCGGAAAAGCCGTGACGCTTCAGGCTCTTGGCCAGTTCGCGCACGGTGGTCTTCTTGTTGGCGAAAATGATCGCGGTCGACACATTGTCGTGGCGTAACAGATGGCGCAAAACTTCGCGCTTCTGCTTGGGGCCACACTTGACCTTGTGCTGGGCGATGCTCGAATTGTTCGAAGCGGGGCGCGCAACCTCGATATACTTCGGATTGCTCAGGAACTTGTCGGCCAGCTTCTTGATCGGCGGCGGCATGGTCGCGCTGAACAACAACGTCTGACGCTGGGTCGGAAGCTTGGAACAGATCGTCTCGATATCGGGAATGAAGCCCATGTCGAGCATCCGGTCCGCTTCGTCGATGACCAACAGGTCGCAACCCGTCAGCAGGATCTTGCCCCGCTCAAACAGGTCCATCAAACGGCCCGGTGTCGCGATCAACACGTCCACCCCGTCCGACAGCGCCTTGACCTGATCGCCCATCTGGACGCCACCAATCAGCAGCGCCATCTTGAGATCATGGTTCTTGCCATATTTCTCGAAATTCTCGGCCACCTGCGCGGCCAATTCGCGCGTGGGTTCAAGAATAAGGGAACGCGGCATCAGCGCGCGGCGGCGGCCATGCGCAAGAATGTCGATCATCGGCAGCACGAAACTGGCGGTTTTACCCGTACCCGTCTGGGCGATGCCGATAAGGTCGCGCATCATCAGCACGGAGGGGATGGCCTGCGCCTGAATTGGCGTGGGCGTGTCATAGCCAGCAGCGATTACGCTTTGCAGCAATTCATCGGAAAGGCCGAGATCGGCGAAACTCATGGGTTTTGGGTGTTTCCGCAATAAGGGGCATCCGTCCTACCCGTGGCCGGATGTGCAAAACCGCCGCCTTGGCGGACAAGGCGGCGCGGGTATCGGCGGATTAGCGCCAATTCTGGGCGAAAGTCAAGAAAATCGCCGTATAACGCCTTAACGACGCGCCGGAACTTCGACCAGGGCGTGCAAATCGTGAATCACGCAATTGGCGCCGGAACGAGAATGGATCTTGTCCCGTTCGATGCAGATCTGTCCGTCGGCATTCCGTTCGACGTAAAAACCGGAATAGAAATCATGCGCATGGCACGATTTGTCCAGCCCAGCCGTCACCACCCGCGAATCGCGCAAAAAGAACAGCAACCGGTTTTTAGGCGCACTTTGCACACTGACAATCGCCGACGCAGGCAGGCATTTGCCCATATTGCGTTCTTCGAGTTTGACCGGGCGATCATCCCGATCATTCTCCATCACAAAAACCGGCGGCGGCACCGGCGGGCCGGGCGAAATGCGGATCGAGAATTGCTGTTGAATGCGGACCTGTTGATAGTCATCGTCCAGCACGACACCATGCATTTGCATGGCATGCCATACTTTCTCACCCGTTTCGACCAGGGGGGCCGCCACAGCCGGCGCGCCACCATTCATCCAGCACAAAAGCCCAAGCGAGGCAGCGATTCCCCCCAACGCCCAACGCCCACCACCCCGGCGCAGGCCAGAGCCAGCGCCGATCTTGTGCAACCATGGAATGGGAAAGGGATGCTTCACCATATATTTGCTTGGTTCCACCCGTCCTGTCGGCGGGCGAACATGTAACCCTCATGCTTGTTTGTCGGTTGTTTGGCATAATCACATTTGTTTGAACAGCCGCTTAACCCTGCACCCAAACCATGATGGCAAAGGCGATGGCTGGATGCTGATCCGCGGCTGTGGCATAGGGCGCGCCATGACCCAAACCGACACTTTTCTCGCCGCCGCCGCCCAGCTTCTTGGCCCGCGTGGATTGACCTGTGATCCTGACCTTCTTGCGCCATGGCTGACCGATTGGCGGGGGCGCTATACGGGGGCCGCGATGGGCCTGGTCTCGCCCGCGGACAGCGCGCAATTGGCACAGTTGATGGCTCTGGCCCATGAACATGGCGTGGCGCTGGTGCCGCAGGGCGGCAATTCGGGGATGAGCGGCGGGGCAACGCCGGACGCCAGCGGGACATCCCTGCTGGTATCCTTGCGCCGGATGAACACGATTGGTCCAATCGATCTTGAAAATCGCCGCGTCACATGCGGCGCAGGCGTGGTTCTGCAAAATCTGCATGAAGCCGCCGAGGCCGTCGGCCTGCGCTTCCCCCTGACTCTGGGGGGCAAGGGTTCGGCGACGGTGGGCGGGTTGATCTCGACCAATGCAGGCGGAACGCAAGTGTTGCGGCACGGCAATATGCGTTCACAGGTTTTGGGGCTGGAGGCGGTTCTGGCCGATGGGTCGATCTATTCCGCGCTGACGCCTTTGAAAAAGGACAATCGCGGGTTTGACCTCAAACAGCTCTTTATCGGCAGCGAAGGAACGCTGGGCATCGTCACGGCCGCCACATTAAAACTGGAGCCCGCCCTTGCCGATCGCCGCGTGATTTGGGCCGGGGTGGAGAGCATTCAGGCCGCCCGCGCGCTTCTACTCCACGCCGAAAAGGCAGTGGGCGAGGCGCTGGAAGGCTTTGAGGTCATCCCTCACCCCAGCTTGTTGGCGGTGTTCGATTATGCCCCCGACATGCGTTCGCCGCTGGAAGGCGCACATGCATGGTACGCCCTGATCGAAGTGGTGGCCGATGCGGCGGCGGCGCCAACTTTGGGCGACCGGGTGGAAGCGATGTTGGCCGATGCGTTCGAGGCGGGCCTGTTGCAGGACGCAGCCATCGCCAACAGCGAATCGCAGGCCGAGGCCTTTTGGGGCCTGCGCGAAACCGTGCCGATGGCCGAGCGCAGCAAAGGTCCGGCCAAACAGCATGATATCTCCGTTCCGGTGGAAAAAATGCCCGACTTTATCACCGATGCCATTGCAAAGGTCGAAGCGGCATGGCCTGGCACCCATGCGGTGGCCTTCGGACATCTGGGCGATGGCAATGTGCATTTCCACGTGATCTCTCCACAGGGCAGCGAACGCGCCGCATGGGAGGCCGGCGACGGCAAGGCGATCAGCCGCTTCGTCCACGATCTGGTCACGCAATGGGGCGGATCATTAAGCGCCGAACATGGCATCGGTCAGATGAAAGTGGCCGAATTGCAACGTCTGGGCGATCCGACATCCTTGGGCCTGATGCGCGCGGTCAAGGCGGCTTTGGACCCCAAAGGCATACTTAACCCCGGAAAGCTATTGCCCTCTGCGTGAAACAGCGCACAGATGGCCCCGCTCGGCCCTTGCGCTGGGCAAAACCGGGGCTTATGGCCTGCAACCTGATTTTTTAGCCTAGGGGCCTTCGCGCCCCAGTTTTCGGAGAGACCCCATGGCCAGCGCGCCGCAGAACGCCAACCTGCCGCTGTTCTACAACGACCTCGTTCCGCTCAACAGCCGGGACCACGCCAATTACAAGAGCCAGAGCACCGACAAGGCGACCTGGTTGATTGGCCAGCACGCTGTTCCGCTGACCGTGGAAGAATTCCCGCAGGCCGCACGCCATTTCCCCATCGTGTTTTCGAGCGGCGATCAGCCCGTTCCGCTGGCGCTGATGGGTCTGAACGAAGGCGTGAACGTTTTCGTCGATGCCGAAGGCAAGCTGACCTCGGAAGTTTATGTGCCGGCCTATGTCCGTCGCTATCCCTTCATGCTGGCCCGCCTGACGCCCGACGCACAGGAACTATCGCTGTGCTTTGACCCCACCACCAACCTGCTGGGCGAAGAAGTCGATGGCGCGCCGCTGTTCGACGGCGAAACCGCCAGCGAAGCCACCAAGAACATGCTGCAATTCTGCGAAAACTTCGAAGAAGCCGGCATGCGTTCGGCCGCTTTCGTTGAAGAGCTGAAGAAGCACAACCTGTTGATGGAAGGCGAAGTCGCCATCCAGCAGGAAGGCAATGACCAGCCCTTCGTTTACCGCGGTTTCCAGATGGTCGATCAGGCTAAGCTGCGCGAAGTGCGCGGTGACGTTCTGCGCGGCTGGAACCAGTCGGGCCTGCTGCCGCTGCTGTTCGCCCACCTGTTCAGCCTCGACCTGCTGCGCGAAATCTTCGCCCGTCAGGTTCAGCTGGGTCTTGGCCCGGTGGTGGTTCCGCAGGTGGCTCCGGTCGCCTGATCCACGCCGACATGGCCTGAATTCAGGTCGTGATCGATACAAACCCCGCCCGGCATTGCGCCCGGCGGGGTTTTGTTTGCGCAAGTCAAATTTCACGAACCAAAAAGGATAAAATTCAACTCGCCGTATTTTTCCACCAAAGTGATGTATTTTGTCACTTCCACCCTTGCCAGCAGGAAAATGTCAGCGTAATACACACTTATCCGGTTGGCGCTTCCCTCATGGCCCGGCCGGTCTAGTGCAACTTCGGTTGCACTTCCTCCCTGAACCTTGGCCACCTCGCGCATTGCGCGGGGTGGTTTTTTATTATCTTCAGGCTTTTAACGGCGGTATCGCCTCACTCTGCGGCGTCCGACATGGGCAATGTGCGTCCCCCCATCGCCGCCACTTGCGCGCCCAGCGAAAGAATCAGCGATGTAAGTAAGCGAGCCATCGCATCAAATCCGTCACCCAATTCGACAAGGTTTGGGTCAAGATAGGTTGCCCGGTCGATCTCTAACTGCATCGCATGAAACCCGTGGCGGGGCGCCCCATGATGGTCCAGCGCGAATCCCCCCGCATAGGGCCGGTTATGCGCCGCCAGCACCGCGCAAGTCGAGAAATGCGAAAAGCACTGCGCCACCAAGGCACCATTGCAACTGGCCCCGAAACGATCGCCCACCACGATGGAGGCGGCGTTCTGCCCATTGATTCGCGGCAAAGGCGGCATGGAATGCAGGTCGATCAACAACACCGCGCCCCAACGCTCGCGCTCTTGCGACAAAATGTTCGCCAATTCGGTGTGATAGGGCGCGTGGATGCCTTCGATTCGTTCGGCCACCTCCGCCGATGACAGGCGGCCACGCCATATATCCCCCAAGCCCGGCAATCGTCGCGGCACCAGTCCCAACCCGCTGCGCGCGCGGCCATTGGGCGGCGGTGCGCTTTGCGCCGCCATGCCCAGCATATCCCAATCGACATCATCATCGGCCCGGTTGAGATCCAGCATCGCGCGGGGCGCATGGGCCAGCAGCAAGGCCGCCCCAGTCTCACGCGCAATCGCTTCGCCCAACCTGTCGACCATACGATCTTCAAGCCGCAGCGACGCCATTTCGGGATGACGCATCCGCGCCAGAATATCGGGAGGATAGCGCCGCCCACCATGGGGCACCGCAATCACCACCGGAATGCGCGAAACCACAGGCGCTATCACCGAATAGGACGCTTCATCCAGCCCCGGAATAACACCGCCATCACGGTGCATCACCGTGTGCGAATCGCAAATATAGGGCCGTTTTCCATCCATCCGCCCACAGTGAAACCTTCGCCCGCGCGTGTCAAAGTTAGGACCCTGCCCCAAGGGTGTTTCAAATCAGGTCATGCCGAAAATGGCGCAAGAAATCGCCCGCATGGCGCGTTATAAGCAGGGCAACGAAAAGAGAGATAACGCCATGATCCGAATCCTGCTTGCCGAAGACGAAGCCGCCATGCGCACCTATCTGGCCCGCGCCTTGGAAAATGCTGGTTATGACGTGGTGGCGGTGGATCGCGGCACGGCGGCCCTGCCCTATCTGGAGCGCGAACATTTCGACTTGCTGCTGTCGGACATCGTCATGCCCGAAATGGACGGCATCGAATTGGCCCAACGTTGCGCCGAGGTCAGCCCCGATACCAAGGTGATCTTCATCACCGGCTTTGCCGCCGTCACGCTCAAGGCAAGCCGTGAAGCGCCCCAGGCCAAGGTGCTTTCCAAGCCCTTCCACCTGCGCGATCTGGTGGCCGAGGTGCAGCGCGTATTCGGCCAACCCTCGCAAATCAGCGTGTAAACAGGGCCTTAGAGAAAAATATTACATTTTTTCGCATTAGCCTCTTGCCATAATCGCGGACCACCGTTAGAGGCCGCGTCACACCCGGCGGACGCCAACAACGCCAACCGGGATGGTTTGAAAAGTGTGGGCGTATAGCTCAGTGGTAGAGCACTGTGTTGACATCGCAGGGGTCGGAAGTTCAATCCTTCCTACGCCCACCATTCAAAAACCCGCCAAGCTGCAAAGCTGGCGGGTTTTTTGATTCTGGTAATCAGGTCGCTGCATCGCCCCCTGCTCTCAGGATAAATCTTTACCTCTGCCGGTATAAATCATCGGCACTATGATCGCTGCCCATTCCCATCATTCGGTCGATTGCTGACCCATGTCGATTCGAGCCTCCATCGCATGGTCCATGGCGACGCAATATCTGGCCTTTGTGATCCAGTTCGGCGTCAGCGTCATCATCTCGCGGCTCTATCTCAGCCCGGCGGAATTTGGCGTCTATTCGGTGGCGCTGGCCTCCTCGATGCTGGTCTCGATGTTTCAGGATGCCGGGATCACGCGGTTCGTTTCCGGACAACAGGCGATGGACCCGGCCCATGTGCGTGACTATGCCGGGATCGCGGTTTCGATTGCCTGCGGCGTCGCGGTGGTTCTGGGGGCTTTGGCGCCGGTCATTGGCTATTTCTACGGCAACCCGACGCTGGTGCCGCTAACGCTCATCATTGCCGGGGCCAGCTTTATCAGCCCCTTCGCGCTAATCCCGGTCGGTCTGCTGACGCGAGAGATGAATTTTCGCGCGCTGTTTATCGCCAATATTTCCAGCGCTCTGTCGGGCGGCCTGCTCAGCATCTATCTGGCCTCGCGCGGGATCGGTCCTTCGGCGCTGGCCTGGGGGCTGCTGCTGGCGGCGATCCTGCGGACGGGACTGGTGATGCGTTTTCGGACGGTCTGGCCGCGAATTCCGCGTGAGTGGGCCACTGCGCGACCACTCCTCTCTTTCAGCGCCAATTCCTTTTTCATCAGCGCCAGTGGCGCGATCGGCATGCGCACGCAAGACCTGATCGTAGCACGCCTGCTGGGTGTAACCGCGACGGGCCTGTTCAGCCGCGCCACCGCTCTGTCGGCGCAATTATCCACCTTGGTCACCAGCGGGCTGACATCGGTGTTCTATGCCGCCTTTGCGCGCAAACGGGATGCGGGCGATCCGCTGGCGCCGTCCTATCTGCACCTGACGGCCTGCAATACGGCGGTCAATTGGGCCGCGATGGTGGGACTGGGATTGGCCGCAGGGCCCCTGGTGCATTTGCTCTATGGGCCGAAATGGGCGGGCGTGGTGCCGCTGCTGAAATGGACCGCGATTTCGGAAACCTTATTCGTGGCGATCCCGCTGCAAATGGATGTGCCGATCCTGTTAGGTCGCATCCGCACATTGATCTGGGTGAACTGGATCGACACCGCCATCATTCTGGCCTGCCTTACCATCGCCTGCTTCATCGGCGTCGAGGCCGCCGCGGCCAGTCGCATCGTCTATGGTCTAATCTGGGTGGGTATCTATGGCGTATTTCTGGGCCGCCTGATGCACTTTCGTTTTCGCAGCCTGCTCCACATCTATTGGCGCAGCGCGGTGGCGGCCTATGGCGCGGGCATTCCCTTGATTATTGCGCAAAACTGGCTGGGCATGGGCGCGGCAGACATTGGCTGGGGCTTGCTGATTGCGCTTTCGCTGGCGGGAATTCCCTGCTGGCTGGCCTGCCTGTTTCTGGTTCGCCACCCGGCCACGATTGAAATCCGCAACATCGGATTGCGGATGTATTCTATTGGAATGGAAAAGCTGGGGCGCCGCTCGGCGGCCTAAGCCGCGCGAGGTTTGAGCAGAGTGGCGGCGTAACTGGCTGCCACGCGCAGTTCCAATTCGTCGCGGAACAATTCGGCCGCCGATCCGGCCCCCACCAGACGGCGCGCCGCGCAACCGGCAATCTTTCGCCAATACCACCTCTGGGCCAGCATGTTTGGGCGGGACAACAACGTGTCGCAGGTGGCCAGATCGCGCCCTTCACGCAGCGCCCATTGGCGGAAATATTCCCGGCTGACGCGCGCTGGTTGCAACAGGTGGGTCACGCCAAAATCAGGGCAATAGAACCCGCGCTTGCCCTGATCGGTCAACCATTGGTTGAGCCAGCGATCCTCCGCCGTGTTGAAGACTTCAGGATAGGGACCGAATTCGTCGAAAATCCTGGCCCGCAGCGCGCAATTCCCCTGCGTCAACATGCCGTGAAAGCCGGGGGCGAACTGTCGCCGCTCCGCCCCATGGTCAATAAAACCAAGGGCGCCATTGAACCCCGACGGCAACCATTCCGGCAGACTGCTGCCCGCGGGAAAAAGGACCGGGCCGGCGATATAGTCCGTTTCGGGATCGGCAAATTCGCGCCGAATCGCCTGAAACCAGCCCGGTACGATGCGTTCATCATCATCGAAACAAGCGACGATCTCCGAGCTGACATGAACCAGCGCAGCGTTCAACGCATGTTGAGGACCGGGGCGCGCTTCATAGAGCGGCACCAAAGTTTCGCCATAGGTTTGGCACAAAGATTGCAACAATGCCGCCGTCCCATCACTCGACGCATTATCGACCACCAGCAGGCGAGCATTCACCCCGCGCATATCGGCGGCAAAGAAAGACGCCACCGCATCGGGCAACATGTCCGCCCGATTATGCGTGCGCAAAATGACATCAACTTCAAGGGCAGACATGGATGGCTCCAACCGCATGGGGCCTGATCACTTCAGGCAGGCGTTCCGGTCATGATAATCTAGGGCATCGGCGTTAAAATAGCCTTGCCCAGAGCCGGAAAGGCGGCTGAATGCCGTAGTTGCGCCAGATTTTTGATATGACTTCGCAATATCAAAAACATTCCGTCTTATGCAACCCACATTGCGAAAACCCGCCCTTGCGCGGCGGAAATCCTATGCTACGGGGGAAGGCAAGCCAATCCACCCCAGGGAAGATAAAGCACATGGCAAAAATCAAGGTAGCCAACCCCGTCGTCGAAATCGACGGCGATGAAATGACCAAGATCATTTGGCAGTGGATCCGTGAACGACTGATCCTGCCCTATCTCGACATCGACCTGAAGTATTACGACCTGTCGGTGGAAAATCGCGACGCGACCAACGACCAGGTGACGGTCGATTCGGCCAACGCGATCCGCGAATATGGCGTCGGCGTAAAGTGCGCCACGATCACCCCGGACGAAGCCCGCGTGGAAGAATTCAACCTCAAGGAAATGTGGAAGTCGCCCAACGGCACGATCCGCAACATCCTGGGCGGCGTTGTGTTCCGCGAACCCATCGTGATCAGCAACGTGCCCCGTCTGGTGCCGGGCTGGACCGACCCCATCGTGGTTGGCCGTCACGCCTTTGGTGACCAGTATCGCGCCACCGACTTCCTCGTCCCCGGCCCTGGCAAGCTGCGCCTGGTGTTTGAAGGCGACGATGGTCAGGTGATCGACCGCGAAGTGTTCAAGTTCCCGTCGGCAGGCGTCGCCATGTCGATGTACAATCTGGATGATTCGATCCGCGACTTTGCCCGCGCATCGTTCAACTATGGCCTGTCGCTTGGCTGGCCGGTGTATCTGTCGACCAAGAACACCATTATCAAGAAGTATGACGGTCGCTTCAAGGACCTGTTCGCCGAAGTCTTCGCCACCGAAGGTTTCGCCGAAAAGTTCAAGGAAGCCGGCATCCACTACGAACACCGTCTGATCGACGACATGGTGGCCTCGGCCCTCAAGTGGTCGGGCAAGTTCGTTTGGGCGTGCAAGAACTATGACGGCGACGTTCAGTCGGACACCGTGGCTCAGGGCTTTGGCTCGCTGGGTCTGATGACCTCGGTTCTGATGTCGCCCGACGGCAAGACCGTCGAAGCCGAAGCCGCCCACGGCACCGTGACCCGTCACTATCGCCAGCACCAGCAGGGCAAGGCGACCTCGACGAACCCGATCGCCTCGATCTTCGCGTGGACGCGCGGCCTGATCTATCGCGGCCGTTTCGACAACACCCCCGAAGTGGTGAAGTTTGCCCAGACGCTGGAACGCGTCTGCATCGAAACCGTAGAAAGCGGCAAGATGACCAAGGACCTCGCGCTGCTGATCGGCCCCGAACAGGGCTGGCTGACGACCGAAGCGTTCTTCGAAGCCATCGTGCAGAACCTCGAAGCCGAAATGGCCAAGGAAGCGTAATCGCTCCTCGATCATTTGACGACGAAAAGAGAGGCTCGGGAAACCGGGCCTCTTCTTTTTGGCGCGTTTTGCGCGGGCTGAGATCAAATAAAAAGGGCGCCTGCGTTAACAGGCGCCCTTCAGCTTCCCCCCTGAAAGAGGGTCATTAGGGTCTTAGCCGCCCTTCTGTTCCATCGCACCGCGCTTGCGGGCAATATATTGCAGTTCGCCCAGCGCGATCTTGTTTTGCGGATCGTCGCTCAGGCTGTCCCGATAAGCTTTCTCCCCACCTTCGAGATCACCCTTGTCCACCAGCAGATAGCCGATGCCGCGCAAAGCCGCTGCGCGATATTTCTGCTGGCCCGGCGCCGATGCCAGTTCAGCAGCATGGCGATAGGTTTCCATGGCCAAAGCCTTGTCCCCGCCGGCGCGATAGGCATAGGCCAGTTCGACAAAATAACGCGGATAGTCGGGCGAAAGCTGGGTCAATTGCTCCAGCGCTTCGATCGCGTCGGTGCGGCGGCCCAATTCGGTCAGAGCAAAAGCGCGCAAATAGAGTGCATCGCACAGATCCGCGTCCAGCACCTTTACCCCGCGCGCGACCAAACCGTCATGCTGGCAATAGGGCTTTGCCCCGCTGGCCTTGCCGGCCATTTGCAGCTTGCCCATTGCCGGTTCGAGCAAAGCCAGCGCATCGGCCGAACGCCCCGATCGCATCAGATCCATGGCCGCCGCAACCGGAGAAAGAGCCATCGAAGTCGACGGGCTTTCCACCTGCACCGCGGCGGCCATGGTCACCGGCGTAGCAAGATCGGCGGCCTGAGCCGGGATGGCGAGCACGCCAGCGGCCGAAACCGCATATCCCGCCAGGTACAACCAAATCCGCTTACCGGTCTTACGCATCCAACAAATCCCCAAACTTCTTTTCGTTGCATTCTGATTATCCGATTCGCCCTTTCACGCAAAGCGAAAAATGCAACGCCAATTGCGTAAAACGCAACAATGGCTATTTTTGTGACCAGCCCATGACAATTTCGCCACGTTCCATGTCCGGGCGGGTTCGACCGTGACATATCCGCCACCATCGCTTAGCCTGCGGATATGGCTCATGTTTCATTCTCCCCTTCGACACCGCTTGGTGACGCGCTGGTCATTCTGGGCGCGGCGGGCATCGTAATTCCGGTTTTTGCACGTTTTCGCATTACGCCGGTGATCGGCTTCATTCTGGTCGGGCTGTTGGTCGGCCCCTACGGCCTTGGCCGCCATGTGGCCGACGCCCCGTGGCTGGCCTATGTCACGATCACCGACGCACAGGCTTTGGCGCCTTATGCCGAATTCGGCATCATCCTCCTGCTGTTCTCGGTCGGCTTGGAGCTGTCTTTCGACCGCCTTTGGGCCATGCGCAAACAAGTGCTGGGATTGGGCGCAGCCGAATTGCTGGTGGCGGCGCTGGTTCTAGGTATCGGCCTGAAAATGATGGGACAGAGCGCCGTCGGATCGGTCGGCCTTGGCTTTGCCCTGTCCATGTCGTCGACGGCGCTGGTCTTGCCGATTGCCGGATCGACCACTCCGGTTGGACGCGCTGCCTTGGCCATGCTGTTGTTTGAAGATTTGGCGCTGGTGCCGATCATCTTCCTGCTGGGTGCGCTGGCCCCGCGTGCGGGCGGCGCCGATTGGGTCGAACTGGCGCAAACGCTGGGTTATGGCGCGCTGGTCGTCGCCATTCTGATGGTCTTTGGCCGCTATTTTCTGCCCCACCTGTTTGCGCAGGCGGCGCGGACCAAAAGCCCCGAACTCTTCCTGTCGGCCAGCTTGCTGGTCGTCATCGTCGCGTCCCTTGCAACCGCAGGCGTCGGCCTTTCGCCCATCGTTGGCGCGCTGATCGCGGGCCTGCTGATCGCCGAAACCGAATATCACACCGAGGTCGAGGGTATCACCGCGCCCTTCAAGGGGCTGGCTCTGGGGATTTTCCTGATCACGGTGGGCATGAGCATCGATCTGGCCGCTGTTGCGAGAAACTGGGTTGCGATCCTTGCCGCCACGGCCGGTGTCGTCGTGGTCAAGGCGATAGTGACAGGCGGCATCCTTCGCCTGACTGGCGCGCGGCGCGGCGTCGCAACCGAGGCGGGCATCCTGATGGCCAGCCCTTCGGAAACCACCCTTATCGTTCTGGCCACGGCCAGCAGCGCGGCCCTGATTGCCCCCGGCACCGCCCAGTTCTGGCAGACGGTGACGGCCTTCGGCCTGACCGTAACGCCATTGCTGGCGTGGGCGGGACGGCGCCTTGCCCGCCGGGTTGACGCCGCAGGGCAAAATGCGCCGTCGCTGGACGAGGAAAGCCCGCCACACGCCGTCATCATCGGTTTCGGCCGGGTCGGGCGATTGGTGGCCGACATGCTGAAAACGCATGACAAACCCTATGTCGGCGTCGATTCCGACCCCGATCTGGTGGCCGGCGCCTTGCGTCAGGGCTATCACGCCACTTTTGGCGAAGCCTCGTCAAACCACATGATCGAAAGGCTCGGCCTTGAACGTGCCAATTGCGTGATCCTGACCATGGATGAACCGCGCACAGCCCAACGTTTGGTCAAAAAATTGCGCGCACAATATCCCGAACTGCCGATCCTGGCCCGCGCGCGCGACACAATCCACGCGGCGACCATGTATCGCGCCGGCGTCACCCATGCGATCCCCGAAACGCTGGAGGCAACCTTGCAATTGTCCGAAGCGGTGCTGGTCGAATTGGGCGTGCCGATGGGCTTTGTCATCGCCTCGATCCACGAAAAACGTGACGAATATCGCGAAACGATCATGCAAGACGGGGGCCTGACTGAGAAGCCGAAGCTCAAAAGCTCAACCCTTCGCGAACGCGCAGGATGAGAAAGCGCTACAAGGTCTTGGCATTTACATTGGCCGCGCCATTTGTGGCGACGTTCCTTTTGAACAACCCGGCCCAATATGTGCATTGGTCCGACCGCGCCAAGAATATGACCTGGATGATAGGTTTACCTTGGGGTGCCCCTTGCGAAACCTATCATACCGAAAAAAACGCGGATGGCTCCACTTTCGCCTACACCTCCACCGACGATTCCCCCAAATGCATCCGCTATGATCCGCCGCGCCAATTCGACGGCATCTGGTGGGACGAATTTGAAGGGGAAGCCTATTGGGACTTTGCCCGCATCGTGCCGATGGAGGACGGAAAACCCGATTTCGGCGGGGCGGCATGGCTGCAATTCGATTTGGCGCAGATGGCAGGCAAAGATATTGACCGCAATAATGGCCACGAAAAACCTTGGCATATCCGCTTCATCGGCAGGAAGACCTCGGTTCCCGGCTATCACGGTCATTACGGCCATTTTCGCCACAATGTGATTGTTGAACGGATCATTTCCTTGGAGCCGATGCCAAGGCCCAAAGGCTATAAAAACAGCTTCTAAACAAAAAGCCGCCGCAGGTTTCCCCGCGACGGCTTATTTGTTTTCTATTCGGGCAAGATTACCCGGCAATCACCGCCTTGACCGCGGCAATCGCATCAGCAGCCTTGGAACCATCCGGCCCGCCGCCCTGCGCCATATCCGCGCGGCCGCCACCGCCCTTGCCACCAAGCGCCGCAACACCGGCGCGTACTAGATCAACCGCGCTGACCGTTCCGGTCAGATCGTCCGTAACGGCAGCGGCGATAGCACCCTTGCCGTCGTTGACCGCAACGATTACGGCCACGCCGCTGCCCATCCGCTGCTTGGCCGTGTCGAGCAGACCGCGCAATTCCTTGGCGTCCAGACCGTCGATAACCTGACCGCTGAAGGTCACACCATTGATGGTTTCGTCCGCCGCCTGCGCCGCAGCGCCGCCGCCGCCCAAAGCAAGCGCCTTCTTGGCCTCGGCCAATTCGCGCTCCAGCTTTTTGCGTTCATCAAGCAAGGCCACAACGCGGGCCTCCACTTCATCAGGCGTCGTGCGCAGCGCCGAAGCCGCAGCCTTGAGTTGCTCCTCGCGGTTCACAAGCCACTGGCGCGCGCCCTCACCCGTCAAGGCTTCGATGCGGCGCACACCGGAAGATACCGCACTTTCACTGACGATACGCAGAACGCCAATATCGCCCAAAGCGCGAACATGGGTGCCGCCGCAAAGTTCGACCGAGAAATTCTTGCCCTCGGCCTTGCTGCCCATCGAAAGCACGCGAACCTCTTCGCCATACTTCTCTCCAAACAGCGCCATGGCCCCTGCGGCAATCGCATCCTCAGGGCTCATCAAACGGGTGCTGACAACTTCGTTGCCGCGAATTTCCGCGTTCACTTCCGCTTCGATCGCCGCAATATCCTCGGCCGTCAGAGCAGTGGGCTGCGAAAAGTCAAAACGCAACCGTTCGGGCGCAACAAGCGAACCCTTCTGCGTCACATGCCCGCCCAAGCGGTTGCGCAAGGCCGCGTGCAAAAGGTGCGTTGCAGAGTGGTTCGCACGGATCGCATCGCGACGCGCCACATCGATCGACAAGGCCACCGCATCGCCCACCTTGACCGTGCCGCTTTCAACCTTGCCGCCATGGGCGTGCAGTCGGCCAAGCGGCTTTGCGGTGTCGTTAATGGTGATGGACAGACCGTCAGCGCCGGTAATCGTACCGGCATCGCCCATCTGACCACCCGATTCGCCATAAAACGGCGTCTGGTTCGTGATGATCGTCACGGCATCGCCCGCGCTGGCACTTTCGACTTCCTTGCCATCCTTGACGATGGACACGATCTGCGCTTCGCCGGTGGTGCTGGTGTAACCGGTAAATTCGGTCGCGCCGACGCGTTCGGTAATATCGAACCAAACTTCCCCGGCCGCAGCCTCGCCGCTACCCTTCCATGCCGCGCGAGCAGCGGCTTTCTGCTGCGCCATTGCGGCGTCAAAACCATCCTTATCGACACTGATCCCGCGCGAACGCAGCGCATCCTCGGTCAAATCATAAGGGAAGCCGTAGGTGTCATAAAGCTTGAAGGCCGTTTCACCGGCCAAAGTACCGCCCTCGCCCAAACCATCGGTGGCTTCATCAAGCAGCTTCAGCCCCTTGTCGAGCGTCTGGCGGAACTTGGTTTCCTCACGCTCCAGCACTTCCTGAATCAAAGCCTGCGCACGGCCCAGTTCCGGATAGGCCGCGCCCATTTCGGTCACCAGTGCGGGCACCAGACGGTGCATCAAGGGATCCTTGGCGCCCAGCAGATGCGCATGACGCATCGCCCGACGCATGATGCGGCGCAGAACATAACCGCGACCTTCATTGCTGGGCAGAACGCCGTCAGCCAACAGGAAGCTGGTCGAACGCAAGTGGTCGGCAATCACACGATGGCTGGCGCGCGTATCGCCCTCTGCCTTCACACCCGTCAGCGATTCGCTGGCCGAGATGAGAGCCTTGAATGTATCGATGTCGTAATTGTCGTGCTCGCCCTGCATGACCGCCGCGATACGTTCCAACCCCATGCCGGTATCAATGCTGGGCTTGGGCAGGCTTAAGCGCGTGCCGTCAGCCTGCTGCTCGAACTGCATGAACACGAGGTTCCAGATCTCGATGAAGCGGTCACCATCTTCCTCCGGCGACCCCGGAGGACCGCCCCAAATGTGATCGCCATGGTCAAAGAAAATCTCGCTGCACGGACCGCAAGGCCCGGTGTCGCCCATCGACCAGAAATTGTCACTGGTCGGAATGCGAATGATGCGATCATCCGAAAGACCGGCGATCTTTTGCCACAAGCCAAAGGCCTCATCATCAGTGTGATAGACCGTGACCAGCAGCTTGTCCTTAGGCAGGCCCCACTCCTTGGTCAGCAAGGACCATGCATGCGTGATCGCCTGTTCCTTGAAATAGTCGCCAAAGGAAAAATTTCCCAGCATTTCAAAGAACGTGTGGTGACGCGCCGTATAACCGACATTGTCGAGGTCATTGTGCTTGCCGCCCGCACGAACACATTTCTGGCTGCTGGTTGCCCGCGGGATCGCGCGCGTTTCAAGACCCGTAAAGACGTTCTTGAACGGGACCATGCCTGCGTTCGTGAACATCAATGTCGGATCGTTATACGGCACGAGCGGCGCGGACGGCACCACATCATGGCCGTTCGAGCCAAAATATTCGAGGAAGGAGCGGCGGATTTCGTTCGTCGAGATCATGGGGCCTGCCGATAAGCTACCAAAGGGCGGTGGACAAGCAGGAAGGCGCATTCAGAGCCATCGTTTTTGCCGAACAGAGCAATCTTTTGCCCAGTTTCCGCTGTTCAGCCCTACTTGCATTCTAAAAAAACAGGGGCGTGAGCGTTAATTCCGCCCACACCCCCGCGTTTTCAACCATCAACCAAAGGAATCACGCGTCATCTTCGGCCTCGGGACCGGCCATCATTTCACCGGCCAACCCTTCGGTCTGCGCACGAATGGCATTTTCGATCCGGTCACGCACTTCGGGGTGTTCGCGCAGATAGTTCTTCGAATTCTCGCGTCCCTGACCGATGCGGATCGAATCATAGCTGAACCATGCACCGGCCTTTTCAACGATCCCGGCCTTCACACCCAGATCGAGGATTTCACCGATCTTGGAAATGCCTTCGCCATACATGATGTCGAACTCGACCTGTTTAAAGGGCGGCGCCACCTTGTTCTTCACCACCTTCACGCGGGTGGCGTTGCCGACGATATCGTCGCGATCCTTGATCTGACCCGTGCGGCGAATGTCGAGACGCACCGACGCATAGAACTTGAGCGCATTGCCGCCCGTCGTGGTTTCCGGATTGCCGTACATCACGCCGATCTTCATGCGAACTTGGTTGATGAAGATGACCATACAACGCGAACGGCTGATCGAACCGGTCAGCTTGCGCAGCGCCTGGCTCATCAGACGCGCCTGAAGGCCCACATGGCTGTCGCCCATTTCACCTTCGATTTCGGCCCGCGGCACAAGGGCGGCAACCGAGTCGACCACCAGCACGTCAATCGCGTTCGAACGCACCAGCGTATCGACGATTTCCAGCGCCTGTTCGCCCGTATCGGGCTGCGACACGATCAGATTGTCGATATCGACGCCCAGTTTCTTGGCATAAACCGGATCGAGCGCGTGTTCGGCATCGACAAAAGCCGCCGTCCCGCCGCCCTTTTGTGCCTCTGCAATCGCGTGCAGCGCCAGAGTCGTCTTACCCGAGCTTTCGGGACCATAGATTTCGATAATACGCCCACGCGGCAAACCACCGATGCCCAGAGCAATATCAAGGCCCAGCGATCCGGTGGAAACGGCCTCCACCTGCATGGTTTCCTTGGCCCCCAGACGCATGGCAGATCCCTTGCCAAACGCCCGATCAATTTGTGCCAGAGCGGCTTCCAGCGCCTTTTGACGGTCCATGCTGTCCTTGTCCTTGCCTTCTTGAATCAGCTTGAGTTGAGCTGCCACATCCCGTCTCCTTGCTAAGGCGCTGTTGCCAAAGGTCAACACGGCATTGTGTATCGGATTTGTTCCAACGGAACAAGGGTGGAACAAAATTATTCCAACCGACCCGCTCAACCCTTCTTCGCGGCCCGTTTGGCCAACACTCCTGCCACTTTTCCAGCAATCTGATTTACGGAAAAAGGCTTAGCTATGAAGTGCATATTCTCGATATCGATCTCGCGGCGCAACTGCTCCTCGGCATAGCCGGACATGAACAGGACTGGCAAACCGGGTTCAACCGCGCGAATCGCCCGCGCCATGGCGGGGCCATCCATCGCCGGCATCACCACGTCCGAAACGATCAGGTCGAACATCGCCGCCCCTGATTCGCGCCTTGCCATCACCGCTTCAACGCCCTCTTCACCGTCACTGGCGGTTGTCACCTGATAACCGGCCCTGCTCAACGCCCTTTCCGCCACGACGCGCACGGCGTCCTCATCCTCAACCAAAAGGATATCGCCGCCGCCCGCCCAATGGGTCACTTCCTCACGCGGGCGCGCCACGGTTTCCACCGCGCCATGATGTACCGGCAAATAGACCGTAAACCGTGCGCCCGCCGGAACCCCATCCTGCGCCGCAACATTGTCGGCAAAAATGAAGCCGCCCGATTGTTTTACAATGCCATAGACCGTCGAGAGGCCCAATCCCGTCCCGCGCCCCTGCTCCTTCGAGGTAAAGAACGGCTCCCAGATCTTGCCCAGAATATCGGCCGGAATGCCGCCCCCCGTATCACGCACAACCAACGCCGTGTAATCGGCAATCGGCAGAATATCGCTGCCCATAGCGCGAACATCGGCCGCCGGAACCCGCCGCGTGGCCAGGATCAACGCCCCGCTGCCGTCGCCGCCCGCCTTGCGAGAGGCCTCCTGCATGGCATCGCGCGCGTTAACCACCAGATTGACGATGACCTGCTCCAACTGCGTCGGGTCGGCCCGCACCGCGCCCAGATCGCGGTCATGGCTGACCTGCAACTGGATCTTTTCGCCGATCAGGCGACGCAGCATTTGCGTAATATCCGACACGATATCGGGCAATTGCAGGACCTGTGGGCGCAGGGTCTGCTGACGACTAAACGCCAGCAATTGACGGGTCAGGCTGGCCGCTCGGTTTGAATTGGCGCGGATCTGTTGAATGTCGTCATAGTCGCTGTCACCCGGCGTATGGCGCAGCAGCATCAGGTCGCATGTGCCGATAATCGCGGTCAGCACATTGTTGAAATCATGCGCCACACCGCCCGCCAACTGGCCCACTGCCTGCATCTTGGTGGCCTGCGCCACCTGCCGCTTGAGCCGCGTTTCCTCGGTATTGTCGGTCAGGCCCAGCAGCACCGCCGCCTCCCCCAAACCGCGCACACCGGCCAGAGACAGCGAGACCGGATCATCCGGTTGCGCAGACAAACGCACCGCAACGTCCCCGCTGGTCGCCGCGCCATAGCCGAAACGGCGCACTGCATCCGACAAGGCCGCCTTATCCTCACGCACGACCAAATCGGTGGGATAGGTCGGAACCGCCTGCCCCTCCCGACCCGCAGCGCGCATGAAGGCCGCATTGGCGAACAACAGGCGGCCATCACGGTCCGCCATCGCCAGGCCCAGTGGCAATCCGCCCAACAAAGCCTGCAAATGCGGCACCGCCGCGCTCACCTCACCCGAACCGCAAAGGCCGACGCCCTGATCAACCAGCAGCATCAATGAAGGGCTGAGTTGTGGGTCGGCCGGGGCCGGACCATCGGGATCGACCAGAGGCAGATAGAATAACGTCAAAGGCACCGAATGTTTGACATCATGCGCCCAGAAAATCCGGTCCTGTTCATCCTGAGTCAACAGGCCGATGAAGGGTTGGCCAAGCAACATCCCGTCGCCGCCCGACCTTTGCGCAAAGGCCTTGTTCACCGCACGCAGGCTGCCGTCCGTTTCCACAACCGCCGCACAAAAACCGGCATGGCCCAAAACGACGCCCAATTTGCCGTTCAGATGGTCGCACAGCGCATCGACCGGATCGGTAACCGCCAAACGATGAAGCCGCCAAATCAGGTAAGCCTCGCCCCGCCCCGCACGGGTCACTGCAATCCGCCAATAGCCGCCATCAGGCCCCAGCAGACCATCCGCAGCACTCGCCCCGTCGCGCCAGGCCGAACGGGCCAATTCTTCCAGCACCGCGGCGCCGCCCTCACCAAAAGGCAAGGCAGGAGGCGCCCAGGCCCCGAAGGCATTTTCAAATGATCCATTGGCGCAGACCAGACGCCCCGCCCGGTCCGCCAGAGCTATCGCCGATTCGCCCTCAATCGCGGCAACTGTCACCGACCAGTCGGGCTCAACCACCTCGGCTTCTTGCGCGCCGCCGCGCGTCCGGCCCAGTACGAACACCAAGGCGCCCAAAACCAGCGCCCCGCCGACAAAGCCGGCCACCGCGCCCCATTGCCCCGTCGCCAACCACACCAGAGCGGCGCTGACCACCAGCGCCCCGCCGATCAGCAACAGTTCCATGACCGGCGCAGTCGTTTGGCCGCGCTCCTGTTCTCCCGACATCATCATCCCGTTTCGCTATGCTCTGGCGCGGCTTTGGCGACGCGCCTTGCGCACCATCACCACCCGCCGCCAGATCAAAGCCGCCAACACATAACCCACCGCTGCCGAAACCAGAGAGATCGTCCCCAGCCCGACCACCAGCGCCGGCGCGCCGTCCGACAAGAGCCATTGGCCCCACGCGCGCATGCCCGCTCCGCTGCGATAGAGATGGTCCAGAGTGTTCAGATCGGCGTGAAATCCGAAATTATTGCCCACCGAAATCGCGCCCACCAAAATGAAGGGCGTCGTGGCCGGATTGGACAAAAAGGTCATGGCGCCCGCCAGCGGAATATTCCCCCGCCACGGCACGCACATCAGCGCCGCCCCGACCAATTGCACGCCGGGGATCAGCGCGAATATGCCCACCAAAAGGCCAACGGCCACGCCGCGCGGGACGCTGCGCCGGTTGAAACGCCACAGATCGGCGCGCAGCACCAGATGGGCAAAAGGGGCGATAATGCGGCTGTTTTCCAAAGCCGCGCGGGTGGGCAAAAGGTTACGTGCCCAATTGGAAAGAGATACGAGCCGCCGCCCGCTCACTTGTATTCCCTCATGATGCGGGCCTGATCGCGCTTCCATTCACGGTCTTTGATCGTGTTGCGCTTATCCGCGTCATTCTTGCCCTTGGCCAGCGCCAGTTCGACCTTGGCCCGGCCCCGGCCATTGAAATAGACCGAGAGCGGCACCAGCGTCATGCCCTTGCGCTCAACCGCGCCGGTCAGCTTCGCGATCTCGCGCTCGTGGAGCAGCAATTTGCGCGGGCGCTTGGGTTCGTGGTTGAACCGATTGCCATGGCTGAATTCGGGCACATTGGCGTTAACCAGCCAGACCTGACCATCGCGCACCTCGGCATAGGCTTCGGCGATCGAACCTTCGCCAAAGCGCAAAGACTTCACCTCGGTGCCGGTCAGGGCGATGCCTGCCTCCAGCTTATCCTCGATGAAATAGTCGAAACGCGCGCGCCGGTTTTCGGCAACGGTCTTTTTCTTGTCGAATTGGGTCGGAGTCGGACGGGCCATGATAATCCGCATGTAGGGAGTAGAGGCCTCCAACGGAAGACCCTTGCCAGACCGTTTTCGAGCCAAACTGTGAAATGGGGGTAAAAACCGGCGAATGGTTGAAACAAAAAGGGCGGCCGATGACCGACCGCCCCGTTTTGTCCGATGTCCAGCGACTTAGCGCAGGCGAACCACATTGTCCGAATGACGCGGATCACGGCGGGTGCCGCAATATTGCGTCGCCATCGGCTCGTCGCCCACCAGCACTTCAAGTCCGGCGCCAAAACCGTTGAAGCGCGTGCGCATCGCCGCGCCATAGGCGCCCAGCATGCCGATCTCGATATAATCACCCGGCGCGATGTCGGCGGGAAGACGGAACGGGCCTTCCATATAGTCGGCATCATCACAGGTCGGGCCATAGAAGGCAAAGTCTTCCTCGGCGCTGTCACGCTCGGCGTTCAGACACTTGACCGGGAAACGCCATTCGACATGGGCCGCATCATAGAGTGCGCCATAGGCGCCTTCGTTGATGAACAGCTCGTTGCCGCGGCGCTTTTCCACCTGCACGATCATCGAGTTATATTCCGCCGACAGCGCACGACCGGGTTCGCACCACAGTTCAGACGAATAGGACACCGGCAGCGATTCAGCGGCGCGGTGGATCGAGGCGAAATAGTCCTCCATCGGCGCAGGCTCCATCCCCGGATAGATCGAGGGGAAACCGCCACCAACGTCGATGATGTCGACCGTGACCGATGCGTCCACAATCGCGGCGCGGACGCGTTCCAGAGCCTGAACATAGGCAAAGGGCGTCATCGCCTGCGAACCGACGTGGAAACAGATGCCAAGGCAATCGGCAACCTGACGTGTGGCCTGAAGCAGCGGGGCCGCATCGGCCAGATCAATGCCGAATTTCGACGCAAGGCTCAGTTCCGAATATTCGCTCGACACGCGCAGACGCACGCAGAGCGAAAGGTCGGTGGCCGCATTGCCGTCACGATCGCGGGTCGCCTCGACGATTTTTTCCAGTTCCTCGTGGGAATCGAGGCTGAACGTGCGAACGCCGTGAATGTGATAGGCTTCGTGGATCGCGGCGACGGGCTTGACCGGGTGCATGAAGCAAAGGGTCGGCTCCGAGCCAAGCGTTTCGCGCACCAGACGCACTTCGGCGATGCTGGCCGTGTCGTAATGCGTCACGCCATTGTCCCACAGCACGGCCAGAAGGTCGGGCGAAGGATTGGCCTTGACGGCATAGAGCGACTTGCCCGGAAACTTTTCGACAAAGAATCGAGCAGCACGCGCCGCAGCCTGCGGGCGATTGAGAATGACGGGTTCGTTGGGCGAGAGAGCGCGAACTACAGCCGGTGCGTCAAGATGAATGGACAACGCAAGGGACCCCCAAATGGCCAAAAGGCCGTTAGAACAAGGAAAGCTGCCTTGCGGTTTGGAAGTCCCCATGGGGCAGCGAGGGGGGTGCATATAGGCGGTTTGTCGGGGGGTGCAAGGGGAAAAAATGCCCCTTCGCCCACGCTTTGGCGCAATTTTGCGTAAAAATTGGCGATTGTGAAAAATCGCAGAATTTGATGACATCTATGTGACAAGGGCGATGCCGCAGTGCAGCATCACCCCATCAAATCAATACATTGATAAATTGCGTTTTTCGCTCAACTAAGCCGATCGCGGAACGTTTCCCATCCAAAATGTTTCACACATTCCAGCGAATCATCCGCGCTGTTCCAGAGCCAGATCGAAGGCAAAGGAACACCATTAAAGGTCGTGGTTTTCACCATCGAATAATGCGCCTGATCAAGGAAGGCGAAACGCTGGCCCGGCTCGCAGGGAACCGGCAGGCGATAGTCGCCGATCACATCACCCGCGAGGCACGAAGGACCGCCCAGACGAACCGCCTCGCCATCCTCGCGCTCGCCAAGCATGGCGGGGCGATAGGGCGCCTCAATCACGTCGGGCATATGGCAAGTGGCCGAAATATCGACGATGGCCACCGGAATGCCATTGGTGTGCGTGTCCAGAATCGTACCGATCAGAATGCCCGCGTCGAGCGCAACCGCCTCACCCGGCTCCAGATAGAGTTCGCAACCCGTTTCGGCCTTTACCGCCTTGAGGAAAGCCACCAGATCATCGCGTTGATAATCGGCGCGGGTGATGTGATGACCGCCGCCGAAATTGAGCCAGCGGATCGGCCCGCCATTCACCGCCAGCCAGGGCGCAATGGTCGGCTTCAAAGCCTCCCACGTACGCAGCAGCGGTTCGAAATCTTGTTCGCACAACGTGTGGAAATGGATGCCAGTGACGCCTTCGAGATGTTCTGGCGTGATCTGATCCACCGGGAAGCCCAGACGCGATCCCAATGCGCAGGGGTCATATTTCTCGACTTCGCCCTCGCGGTGCAGCGGATTGATGCGCAGGCCAATGTCAAACTCCTGCCCCGCCGCGCGCGCCGCGTCCAGTTCAGGCCGAAAACGGGCCAGTTGATTGGGCGAATTAAAGATCACGTGATCCGAAATCGCGCAAATCTCGGCCAGATCCTCGGCCTTATATCCGGCGCAATAGGTGGCAATCTCGCCCATATACGACTGCTGGGCCAAACGCGCTTCCCACAAACCGCTGGTGCAGACGCCGT
The DNA here is from genome assembly GCF_057401885.1 of Novosphingobium sp. 550D. Taxonomy (NCBI): domain Bacteria; kingdom Pseudomonadati; phylum Pseudomonadota; class Alphaproteobacteria; order Sphingomonadales; family Sphingomonadaceae; genus Novosphingobium; species Novosphingobium sp. 550D. Next base: position 2,972,462 of record NZ_CM171613.1, read on the forward strand.
CGAGATATTCGCCCACGATCGAGGCCACACGCCACATCGAAAACGCCTTCATCGCGGCCAGAACCTTGACCCCGGCCCGGTCGCGCACATCGGCCAGAACCGACAGATTGGCCCGCAAACGCGCCTCGTCCACCAAAAAGGCGGGCGAGTTCACACGGTTCAGGTCGAAATGCGCAAAGGCGCCGGGATCACCCGCACGAGTTTCCAACTGTCAATTCCCTTTGAAAATCAGCGCTGCGCCCGCGATAATCAGCGCAAAGCCCGCCAATTGCGCCAGCCCCGGCTTTTGCCCGAACAGCGCCCATGCCACCAGCACGAAACCGGCCAGTGAAAACACTTCCTGCATCGTCTTGAGCTGGGCCAGCGAATAGGCCTTTGACCCCAACCGATTGGCAGGGACGGCCAGCCAATATTCGAAAAAGGCCAGCCCCCATGAGGCCAGCACGGCCACCCAGATCGCCTCTTTGGGCGCCTTGAGATGGCCATACCACGCCACATTCATGAACAGATTCGACCCCGCCAGCATCAGCGGAGGCAGGATCAAACCCCAGTTCATCAGAACTGCACCGGACCGGCCAGTTCTTCCACGCTCCACGGCAAGCCATGCTTGTTCAGCATGTCCATGAAGGGATCGGGATCGAACTGTTCGATGTTGAACACGCCATCGCCCGTCCACACATCCTGCATGATCATGGCCGCGCCAATCATGGCCGGAACGCCGGTGGTATAGGACACCGCCTGATTTCCGGTTTCTTCATAGCACACTTCATGGTCACAGATGTTCTTGATGTAGAACGTCTTTTCACCGCTGCCATCCAGCGCTTCGCCCGTGGCGATGTCGCCGATATTGGTCTTGCCCTTGGTCGTCGCGCCCAGCGTGCTGGGTTCGGGCAGAACCGCCTTGAGGAACTGGAGCGGAATGATTTCCACGCCATTGTAGATCACCGGATCGATGCGGGTCATGCCCACATTCTGCAACACGGTCAGATGCTTGATGTATTCATCGCCAAAGGTCATCCAGAACCGCGCGCGCTCCAGTTCAGGGATGAACTTGGCGAGGCTTTCCAGCTCCTCGTGATACATCATGTACATGTTCTTGGGGCCAACTTCGGCAAAGTCGAACTGAACCTTGTTGGCCATCGCCGGGGTTTCGACGAACTGGCCGCCTTCCCAGTGGCGCGCAGGCGCGGTCACTTCGCGGATGTTGATTTCCGGGTTGAAGTTGGTCGCAAAAGCCTGCCCATGATCGCCGCCGTTGCAATCCAGAATGTCGAGCTGGCGAATGGTCTTCAGCTTGTGCTTCTTGAGCCACATCGCGAAAACCGAGGTCACGCCCGGATCGAAACCCGACCCCAGCAGCGCAGTCAGGCCCGCTTCCTTGAAGCGGTCCTGATAGGCCCACTGCCAGTGGTATTCGAACTTGGCCACATCCTTGGGCTCGTAATTCGCGGTGTCCATATAATGCGCGCCCGCGATCAGGCACGCGTCCATGATCGTCAGATCCTGATAGGGCAGCGCCAGATTGACCACCAGCTTGGGCCCGATCTGCTTGATGAGAGCGGCCAGCGCCGGCACATCCTCGGCATCGATCGCATAGGTGGCGATATCAACGCCCGTTCGCTCCTTCACCGAAGCGGCAATCGCGTCGCACTTGGCTTTCGTGCGGCTGGCCAGATGGATATCCGAAAAGATATCCGCATTCATGGCCATCTTGTGCACCGCCACCGATCCGACGCCGCCCGCGCCAATCACCAGAACCTTGCCCATGGGCGAAACTCCATAAAAACGGGCCGGCGCTGATGCCCGACCCTGAAAAATCCGAATGCCGCCATATAGGGCCGTATTGTGACAGCACAACATGCCTTGTTGTCTTGAAATCGTCACGGGTGCGTCATGCCCCCGCAACACACCGGTCATATGAGCGCTGCAAATACTCTAAGCCCGGCCGGAGAACCGCATCCATGTCCGCCCCCATGCGCCAAGCGCACATTATCGACAATGCCGTGGTCCGCAATGACGCGCCCAAGCGAGAGCGCCTGGCCGACCGCGCCTTTGCGCTGGCCTTTCGAGGCCTCGTCTATGCCCAGATCTGGGAAGATCCGGTGGTCGACATGGCCGCATTGGACATTCAACCCGACAGCCGGATCGTCACCATCGCCAGCGGATCGTGCAATGCGCTGTCCTATCTGGTGGCGGACCCTGCGCAGATTACCGCGGTTGACCTCAACACCGCGCATATTGCGCTGGGCAATCTGAAATTTGCCGCGCTGCGCTATTTGCCCGACTATGACGCGCTACGCCGGTTCTTTGTCGAGGCCGACAACAAGGCCAATGTCGCAGCCTATCGCCAATATCTCGCCTCGCATCTGGATGATGCCACCCGCCGTTACTGGGAAGGGCGCGATCTGGTCGGGCGCAAGCGGATCGGCGGCTTTGCCAATGGCATCTATAAACGCGGATTGCTGGGCAATTTCATTGGCATGGCCCATTTCGTCGCCCGCCTTTACCGCGTCGATCTACGCTCTATCCTCAGCGCGCAGAGCATTGAAGACCAACGCCGGATCTTTGATGAAAAGATCGCGCCCGTTTTCGACAAACGCTTCATCCGCTGGCTGACCAACCAACCTGCCAGCCTGTTCGGCCTTGGCATTCCGCCCGCGCAATTCGACGCTCTGGCCGGGGATCAGCGTATGGCCCATGTGCTGCGCGCGCGGCTGGAAAAGCTGGCCTGCGACTTTGCCGTGGGCGAAAACTACTTCGCATGGCAGGCCTTCAATCGCGGCTATGGCAAAGGGCCGGATGCCCCCCTGCCCCCCTATCTGCAACCCGCCAATTATGAAGTCGTGCGCGACCGCGTCAGCCGCATCACATGGCGCCACGTCAATTTCACCGACCACCTGCGCGAACAGGCCGATGCCTGCCTCGACCGCTACATCCTGCTCGACGCGCAGGATTGGATGAGCGACGAGCAATTGACCGACCTGTGGCAACAGATCACCCGCACGGCCCGCCCCGGCGCCCGCGTCCTGTTTCGCACGGCGGCGGAGGAAACGCTGCTGCCCGGCCGCGTGCCCGACGCCATCCTGTCACGATGGGATTACAGCGAGGCCGAAGCGCGCGACCTGATCCGCGCCGATCGTTCGTCGATCTATGGCGGCCTCCACCTCTATCGGTTCAAGGGGTAATCGCGATGGCCACGGCACCCACGCTCGACAACCACGGCGATCTGATGGACAGCGTCTATCGCTGGCAACGCCATATCTATGATGCGACGCGCAAATACTTCCTGTTTGGCCGGGATCGCCTGATCCGGGGCTTGCGGATCCCCTATGGCGGCGCGATTCTGGAAATCGGCTGCGGTACAGGGCGCAATCTCTCGCTGGTGCGCGCCTTGTGGCCCAAGACGCAGATCCACGGACTGGATATTTCGCCCCTGATGCTGGAAACGGCGGCGGATCGGTTGGGCGGCCGCGCGCGATTGGAATTGGGCGATGCCTGCGATTTTAACGCCCCGGCCTTGTTCGGACGCCCGCATTTTGAACGAGTGATGATCTCCTTTGCCCTGTCCATGATCCCGGCATGGGAAGACGCCATGGCGCAGGCTATCGCCGTCCTTGCTCCGGGCGGCGAACTCCACATCGTCGATTTCGGCGAGGCGCACGGTCTGCCCACCCCATTGCGCTGGACCCTGATGCGCTGGCTGGCGCATTTCCATGTCTCGCCGCGCACCGAGCTTTTGGACGTTGCGCGGCATCTGGCAGGCTCCATCGCATCGGTGGAGACTCATGACGGCCCGCTGGGTTACTATCGCATGATCATCATCCGGCGGTACACGGGAACCTGATTCCCGCCCCTCCGTGATAGCGATGAACAGGGCCATGCTGACACCGGCGAGGGCTGTCCGGGCCTTTTACCTTACGCTGATTTAATCGCGCACGAACAGGCTGGCCAATTCGACATGCGTGGTCCAGCGGAATTGCCCCACCGGACGCAGTTCGGCCAGACGATAGCCGCCCTCGATCAATTGCGCCGCATCGCGGGCCCAGCTTGACGGGTTGCAGCTGACATAGACGACGCGCTTGACCGTGCTGGCCGCAATACGCCCGACCTGTTCACGCGCGCCCGCACGTGGCGGGTCCAGCACCACGCCGCCAAAGCGATTGAGTTCATCGGGCATCAACGGATTGCGGAACAGATCGCGGTGCAAGGGATGGACGATCAACCCCGAACGCCCCGCCGCCAATTTGGACGCCAAAAAGGCCGCCTGATCGGCTTCCGCGGCCAGAACCTTTGACCCGGCCTTGGCCAGAGCAAAGGCAAAAGTGCCAAGGCCGGAGAACAAATCCGCCACCGGCGACACGCCCTTGAGCCATTCCACCGCCGCGCCCACCAGCGCCTGTTCCCCGTCCAGCGTCGCCTGAAGGAAGGCGCCGGGCGGCAAAGGCACCGGCACACCCGACAAGCTGATCGTCACCGCATCGGGTTCCCACAGGCTTTCCGGGCCATAACCCTGGTCCAGCGACAGGCGCGCCAGATTGTTGTCGCGGGCAAAATCAAGACAGGCCTCGGTCTGCTGCAAACCTTCAACCGTCATGCCCTTGATCGAAACGTCAACGCCCTGATCGGCCAGAGCCAGATCGATTTCAACCGCAAAGCGCCCATCGCGACGCGCCAGCATCTTGCGCAAAGGTCCAAGAATAGCCGTCAATTCCGGCGCCAGAACCGGACATTCCTTGAGATCGACCAGCTTGTGCGAGCCGCCTTCGGAATAGCCCAGCGCAATCGCACCGCCCACGCGCGCCGCCCGCAACGAAGCACGACGGCGCGTGCCCGCAGGCGACAGATGCGTGCGCGCCAGAATTTCCGGCTCCATCCCCTGACCACGCGCGGCATGAACCACGCGGTCGCGCACGAATTCGGCCAGCGCATCATCGCCCACATGTTGCAGCGTACAGCCCCCGCAAGTGCCGAAATGGCGGCAAACCGGCGCGGTGTAATTCGGCCCGCGTTCAATCGAACCATCAGAGCGCAAGACATCCCCCGGCGCGCCTCCGGCCACATAGGCCCCGCTGGCCGTTACGCCATCGCCCTTGGCGGCAATGCGCAGGATTGTTTCGTCACTCATGATGGCCCCTTAGATCTAGAGGCTGGCCCGATAGGCCTTTGCGATGGATTTGGCCAGTTCCCCGGCAGAAAAAGGCGCGGGCGTGATGCGCGCGGCCTCTCCATGCAGCCAGACGCCCTGGCAAGCAGCCGCGAAAGGATCGGCGCCATTGGCCAAGCGGCTGGCGATAGTACCGGCCAGAACATCACCCGTTCCCGCCGTGGACAACCAGCTTGAGGCCCGATGCGCCGCCGCCCAGCGGCCGTCAGGTGCGGCAACAATCGTGTCCGGCCCCTTGGCCACGATCACCATACCGCTGGCCCGCGCCAAGGCGGTTGCGCGGGCGATCTTTGTGTCGCCGCTTGTGCCGAAATGCCGCTCCAATGCGGCCAATTCGCCTTCATGCGGCGTGGCAATCGCGGCCCGCATCCCTTTGGAAAGCAGATGACAGGCATCGGCATCCAGCACAATCGCCCGCCCCGACGCCATCGCATCGGCCAGCAGAAAGTGCCCCGCCGCATCGCGCCCCAGCCCCGGCCCGATCAGCAGCGCCGAAAGCCGATCATCGGAACAATCCGCCCTCGCGCAAACCAGATCGGCAGGCAACGACAGGGGGGCATCGCAAAGCAATTTGACATAACCCGCGCCCGCACCCTGCGCCGCCATGGCCGCCATTATCGCCGCGCCCGGCATCGCCCCCACCACCACGCCCAGCAGTCCGCGCCGATATTTATGCGCGTCCGCCGCAGGGGCATGAAACCGGGGCCGCGCCAACACCGCCCCCGAATCCGCCACCGCGCCGCAGCCAATATCGACCAGCACCAATTCCCCCATCCGCGCGCAGGCGGGCATGAGAAAATGCGCAGCCTTCCACGCGCCAAGGGCAATCGTCAGATGATATTCGGGCAGGCCGTCATTCTGCACCGCCCCGGTGTCGGTCGCAACACCGCTGGGCAAATCGACGGCGATTCTTTTGGCATGGCGCGCAGCAAGGCCGTTGAGCAGCGCCAAATCCGCCTCGCCCAACCCCCGCGTCAGGCCAGTGCCATAGAGGCAATCGACCAGCACATCGCCATCGACCACCCCATGCGCAACGTCGCCATGATAGAGCGAGCGGGCCACCTTTGCCGCATCGCTGCGCGGTTCGGCGGCGGGAACGACGGTGATCTTGCCACCCCGCCGCCGGATGGCCTCGGCAATGACCCAGCCATCGCCGCCATTGTTACCCGGTCCGGTCAGCACCGTCACACGGCGCTGCGGTCCTGCAATGCGCCAGATATAATCAGCAGCCCCGTTCCCGGCGCGCTGCATCAATTCATCCACCCCAACCCCGCCCGCGATCAGAGCGCCCTCTGCAGCGCGCATCTGATCAGCGGTCAGGATCTGCATGGGCGCGATCATTTCAGCTGCGAGAGATCCCGCACCGCGCCCTTGGCCGCGCTGGTGGTCATCGCGGCATAGGCCTGCAAGGCGGTTGAAACCTTGCGCGGGCGTTCCTTGGCAGGCTTCCAACCCTTGGCTTCCTGCGCGGCGCGGCGCTGTGCCAGCACTTCGTCGGAAACGGCAAGGTTGATCGTACGGCCGGGGATGTCGATCTCGATCACATCGCCGGTTTCCACCAGGCCGATCGCCCCGCCCTCGGCAGCCTCAGGCGAGGCATGGCCGATAGACAGGCCCGATGTGCCGCCCGAAAAGCGACCGTCGGTAATCAAAGCGCAGGCCTTGCCCAGCCCCTTCGACTTCAGATAGCTGGTCGGATAGAGCATTTCCTGCATGCCGGGGCCACCCTTTGGCCCTTCATAGCGGATGACAACCACGTCGCCCGCCACAACCTGTCCGGTCAGGATTGCCGTCACCGCCGCGTCCTGGCTTTCGTAAACCTTGGCGGGGCCGGTGAATTTCAGGATGCTTTCATCCACGCCCGCCGTTTTGACGATGCAGCCTTCCAGAGCGATATTGCCGAACAGGACCGCCAGACCGCCATCCTTGGAAAAGGCATGTTCGCAGCTGCGGATCACGCCCTTTTCGCGGTCGGTGTCGAGCGATTCCCAGCGGCGGCTCTGGCTGAAGGCCACCTGCGTCGGCACGCCGCCCGGCGCGGCAAGGAAGAATTCCTGCACTTCCGGGTCGTTGCTGCGACCGATGTCCCACTTGGCCAGCGCATCGCGCAGCGTGGGCGAATGGACCGTGGGCAGATCGGCATGGAGCAGCCCGCCGCGCTCCAGCTCGCCAAGGATCGAATAGATGCCGCCGGCGCGGTGGACGTCCTCCATATGCACGTCATTCTTGGCCGGGGCCACCTTGGACAGGCAGGGCACACGGCGCGAGAGGCGGTCAATGTCATTCATGGTGAAATTGACGCCCGCTTCCTGCGCGGCGGCCAGCAGGTGGAGCACGGTGTTGGTGCTGCCGCCCATCGCGATGTCCAGGCTCATCGCGTTTTCGAACGCTTCAAAGCTGGCGATGTTGCGCGGCAGCACGCTTTCATCGTCCTGCTCATAATAACGCTTGCACAGTTCCACGGCCAGACGCCCGGCGCGCAGGAACAGTTCCTTGCGGTCGCTATGCGTGGCCAGCGTCGAACCATTGCCCGGCAGCGAAAGGCCCAGCGCCTCGGTCAGACAGTTCATCGAATTGGCGGTGAACATGCCGCTGCACGACCCGCAGGTGGGGCAGGCCGAGCGTTCGATGGTCTTCACTTCTTCATCGGTATAGGCTTCGTCAGCCGCCGCGACCATGGCATCGACCAGATCGAGCGCCACTTCCTTGCCGCGCAGCACGACCTTGCCCGCTTCCATCGGCCCGCCGGACACGAAGACCACGGGGATGTTCAGACGCATCGCGGCCATCAGCATGCCCGGCGTGATCTTGTCGCAGTTCGAAATGCAGACCATCGCGTCGGCGCAGTGGCCGTTGACCATATATTCGACGCTGTCGGCAATCAGATCGCGGCTGGGCAGCGAATAGAGCATGCCGTCATGACCCATCGCGATGCCATCGTCGATGGCGATCGTGTTGAATTCCTTGGCAACGCCGCCTGCCGCCTCAATCTCACGCGCGACCAATTGGCCCAGATCCTTGAGATGAACGTGACCCGGCACGAACTGGGTAAAGCTGTTGACGACGGCGATGATCGGCTTGCCGAAATCGCTGTCCTTCATGCCGGTGGCGCGCCACAGCCCGCGTGCGCCCGCCATGTTGCGGCCGTGGGTAGAGGTGCGTGAACGATAGGCAGGCATGGGGATACTCCGACAGACTCGAAAATGACGTTTGCGCCCCTACAGCCCCCAAGGGCAAGTGGCAATGTGAAAATTGCAATTACGGAAGATTTAGCGCAATTTTATTACAAAGATCAGCCATGCGCTCGGCCCACTCCGCCTGTCCCGCCGGATCGCCGATCAAATCCTGCCGGATCTCGACGCCCAGATAGGGCCGCCCCTCGGCCTCGGCATGGTGGTTCATGGAATAATTCAGGACATGGCCCGAATAGGGCAACTGGTCCCCCACGACCAAACCTTGGGCCTCCAGCAAGGGGATGGCGATGCGCGGCGCACGATCATCCTGATTGTACAGAACGCCAATATGCCACGGGCGCGGCTCATCGCTGGTGGCCAATTGCGGCGTAAAGGAATGCAGCGACAGGATCAGCGCGGGCGGCACATCATCGAGCAATTGCGCCAAGGCGTTGTGATAGGGCTGATGAAACCGCTCCAGCCGGGCGGTGCGGGCCTCTGGCGACAGATCATTGCCGGGGATCACGTGGCCATCGCTGACATGGGGGATGGTCGATGCCTGATGCTCACCACGGTTGAGATCGCAGACCAAACGGCTGACATTGGCGCAAAAGGCGGCGATGCCGGGGCGCCGGGCCATGATTTGCGCAATGGCCCCCACGCCAATGTCGATGGCGATATGCTGCTCCATCAACTCTGGCGCGATGCCAAGGTCGATGTCATCGGGCACGCGATTGCTGGCATGATCCGATACGATCAGGATGCCGCCAAACTTGGGCTCGCCAAAAAGCTGATAGGCGTCATGGTTGCGCGCGATCATCGCAGCAGCCCCCCCAATTGCCACCATGCGGGATGATTGGTTGCGATCATCGCGGCGGCGGCATCGCGCGCGGCCACGTCGTCGAACAGGGCAAAACAGGTCGCCCCCGAACCCGACATGCGCGACAGCCAAGCGCCCGTATGTCCCAAAGCCGCAAGCACATCGGCCACCGGCGGGCAGATCGCAATCGCGGGCGCCTCAAGGTCGTTGCGGCCATGACGGGCAATATCGCGGGCGCTGCCTTCGGGCATGGGGCCGCGATCCACCCGGTCCCACGCCTTGAAAACCGGCCCGGTGGGTAAGGGAACACGAGGGTTGACCAGCAACACCGGGCAGCCTTTCAAATCCTCGGGCGCGGGTTCAAGCTGCGTCCCCGTGCCGCGCCCGACCATGGCGATGCTTTCAACGCAGGCTGGAACGTCCGCGCCCAAACCGGCGGCCAGTTCATGCCAATTATCCGGCAATACCCCGGCCCGCCGCGCCATGCGGAAAACCGCGCCCACATCGGCCGATCCGCCCCCAAGCCCCGCCGCCACCGGCAAAGCCTTGTCCAGAGCCACCGCCCAGCCGCCTTCACGCGGGATCAACGCCAGCGCATCGAGAACCAGATTGCTCTCCTCTCCGGCCAGAAGCGGCGAAAATTCCCCCGTAATGGCCAGCGAATCCCCGCCCGCCGGGGTCGCGGTCAATTCATCGCCCGCATCGACAAAGGCAAAGAGCGTTTCCAGCTCATGATAGCCATCTTCGCGGCGACGGCGCACGTGAAGCGCCAGATTGATCTTGGCACATGCCGTTTCGGACAGGGGGTAATCGGACGTGTTCATGCCCCTCCCCATGGCCCGCCCGCCACGCACAGGCAAGACGCCAATGCATGAAATTGCCGCACAGGACTTGTCATCTGCCTCCTATCCGGCCAATCAGGCGCGCAATGACTGGGCAAGCTCCTATTTCGGCACAGATCGCCGCCGCGCTCGATTGGTGGCGCGAGGCCGGGGTCAGCTATGCCTATACCGAAGAGCCGCAGGAATGGCTTGAGGAACCGGCCGAGGAAGGCAAGCCCCCGCCCCCGCCGATGATGCGGGCCAAACCCGAACCGCCACCACCTCCGCCCCGCCCCCGCCTTGGCGGAGAGGTTGAGCAGTGGCCCAAGATATTGGCCGATTTCACGCCATGGTGGATGGGCGAGGCAACGCTGGACCCTACCGGCACGTCGGGCCGGGTGCCGCCTCGCGGGCCGATTGGCGCGGACCTGATGGTGGTTGTGCCGATGCCCGAAAATGTGGACGCGGAAACGGGTGAATTGCTCAGCGGACCTCAGGGGCGCTTGCTGTCGGCCATGTTGCGCGTGATGGGGCTGTCGGTGGGGGATTGCTATCTGGCGTCTGCCCTTCCCCGCGCCATGCCTGCGCCCGATTGGGATTTCCTGCGCAACGAAGGGATGGGTGCTGTTTTGGCCCATCACATCATGCTGGCCGCGCCAAAACGCCTGCTTTTGCTGGGTGACCGCATCCTGCCGCTGCTTGGCCACGCCCCATCGCAAAAGCCTGCCCTTTTGCCTTTGATTAACCAAAGTGAGGCAGGGATTAATGAGCAGAGCGCGGGCGGCGTCTCTGTTCTGGCGGCTCAGGATCTGGGCATGTTGCTGGAAAATCCACGGCGCAAGGCCGGTTTCTGGCGCAGTTGGCTCGGTTGGGCCGATCACGATTGATGCGATAATAGGACGGACGGGGTTTGCTTTTGCTGCGACGGGATCAACATTGGGGTGGGCGACTGCGCGCCTGGCGCATGGGGCTTTGCGCCCTTGCGGGTCTTGGCGCTATGGCGGCGGCCCAACCTGCGTCGGCCAACAGCGCGGCTGCTGATTATTTCATGAGCCGCGTTGCCCGCTCGTCCGTGCCCAAGCTGCTGACCGAAGATGAGCGTGCGTGGTACAAGGACATTTTTGGCGCGATCAAGCATCAGGAATGGGCGCGCGTCCAATCGATGTTTGCGGCAAAGCCCGATGGCCCGCTGCATGGTACGGCCCGCGCGGAATATTATCTGGCCGCTGGGTCGCCGCGGATTGATCTGGCCACGTTGACCGACTGGCTCAACGCCAATCCGACCTTGCCGCAAGCCGAACAGATCACCGCTCTTGCCATGAAGCGTGGGGGCACCGCGCTTCCCACCCTGCCCATGACGCAGGCGTTCTATACCCAGCCCAACGCGCCGCGCCGTGCGCGTCCGCGTTCGGTGGCCGACGGGTCGATGCCCGCAACCATTGCCCAGGCCATCAATGACAAGATCAAGGTCGACGATCCGGTCGGCGCGCGCCTGTTGCTGGACGGCGTCGATGCCACTTTGTCGGCCGAGGCGCGTGCGGAATGGCGGCAAAAGGTCGCATGGGCCTATTACATCAACAATCAGGATGGCGAGGCCTTTGCGCTGGCCTCCTCTATCGGTGATGGCAGCGCCCCGATGTCGGGCGCATGGGTGGCCGAGGGAGCGTGGGTCGCGGGCCTTTCGGCCTGGCGCCTCAATGATTGCCTGAATGCCGCCGAAGCCTTTGCCCGAACGGCCAAGGGTTCGACCAATGCCGAACTGACCGCGGCGGCCTATTATTGGCAATCGCGCGCGCAGGTGCGTTGCCGCCAGCCCGAACAGGCTTCTGCCCCCCTGCGTTCTGCGGCGCGTCTTGATGAAACACTGTATGGCATGATCGCGGCGGAGCAATTGGGCCTGCGCCTGCCCGCCGATCACGCGACGCCCGATTTCACTCCCGCCGATTGGCAATCTCTGCGCGAAAACGCCAATGTGCGCGCGGCTGTCGAACTGGCCGAAATTGGTGAAGATGGGCTGGCCGACGATGTGCTGCGCCATCAGGCCCGCATTGGCACGCCCGATCAATATCAACCTCTTTCGCGTTTGGCCCGCGATCTGGGTCTGCCCGCGACGCAATTGTGGATGGCCTATAATGCGCCGGGCGGCGCAACACCTGCCCCGGCCAGCCGTTTCCCCACGCCCAAATGGACCCCCGCCACCGGATGGCAGGTCGATCCGGCGCTGGTTCTGGCCCATACGCTTCAGGAATCGGCGTTCCGCGCCACGGCTTTGTCCAGCGCGGGCGCGCGTGGTTTGATGCAGATTATGCCCGCCGCTGCGCGTGACCATGCAGGCGCGCTTGGCGTGTCCGGTTCGGTCAGCGATCTGACCCGCCCCGACGTCAACCTCGCCTTTGGCCAGCAGCATTTACAGGCATTGAAGAACAATTCGGCGACGCAGGGCCTGCTGCCAAAGGTGATGGCGGCCTATAATGCCGGGCCTTTGCCGGTGGCCCGCTGGAACACGCAGATCCACGATGGCGGCGACCCGTTGCTGTGGATGGAATCGGTGCCCTATTGGGAAACGCGCGGCTATGTCGCGACGGTACTGCGCAATTACTGGATGTATGAGCGTCAGGCAGGCGGCCCGTCGGAAAGCCGTACCGCTTTGGCCGAGGGACTTTGGCCGACCTTTCCCGGCCTTGATGGCGCACGCGGCGTTCGGGTGGCCAGCAACGGGGCGATTGCCGGAACCCGGTTGACCGGCTACTGATCCTCTCCACATTGAAGGAGGGCGATGATGGCCATTGATGAATCCCGCGAATTCAAGCCGATCCGCATCGCGCTGCTGACTTTGTCCGACACGCGCACGCTGGAAAATGACACCAGCGGCGACATTCTGGCCCAACGCATTGCCGACAAGGGCCACGTGCTGGCCACGCGCAAGATCCTGCGTGAGGATGTGCCCGCGCTGGTATCTCAACTGGATGCGTGGATTGATGATCCAGAGATCGACTGCATTATCTCGACCGGCGGCACCGGCCTGACGGGGCGGGATGTGACGCCTGAAGCGCTGGAGCAGATCATCATCGCCCATAGCGGCAAGCTGATCCCCGGCTTTGGCGAACTTTTCCGCTGGCTTTCGTATAAATCGATCGGCACCAGCACGGTGCAATCGCGCGCCATGGCGATCATGGCGGGGGCGACCTATATCTTTGCCCTGCCCGGTTCAAATGGCGCGGTAAAGGATGGCTGGGACGGCATCCTGTTTGAACAGTTGGACAGTCGCAACCGCCCTTGCAATTTCGTCGAACTGATGCCGCGATTGAAGGAAGTCTGAGCGTTTAGATCGGGCGCGAAGATGCCCTTTCGCGCCCGTCAGAACAGGCCCAGCGCGGCCACTTCTTCACGCGTCAATTCCACCCGGAACAGATCGGCCAAGGCCTTGCGCCAATCTTCGCCATTGGCCAATTCCATCACATCGCCCCGCCCGCCGGAATAGACACTGAGCCGCCGCGCGTTGAGCGAAGCAAAGCCATCCTCCAGCACGATGGAGGCGATATGGGCGGTGGTGAAACGGGTGTTGGCGCGCGTAAATGTCCAATGGTTGGACAGTTCCAGATCAATCGGTGCGACCTGCGTCAGATTGAAGCCATACTGCCTCTGCCAGTCGGGGGATGTCACGCGGCCATCGGTGGCGTCGGTCGGACCGCGACGTTCAACCAGCCATTCGCCCATGATGCTGCCCGGATCACCCGCTTTGGTAATGCGGTGCTGGGCGCCATCGGGCGATCGCGCCGTGGCCCCATCGGTCAAGGGCATGGCCGGAACATAGGAACCGCCGAAACCTGCATCGGCAATCCACGCCTGTCCATCCAGATCGACCAGGCGGAATGTATGCGTCATAGGCGGCGGCGCGGCATCCTCTGGCAAACCCAGAAACACGCGGGCGAGCAGCGGTCGGTTGTCAAAACCCAAACGGCCCAGCATGTCGCCAAACAGCGCATTATGTTCAAAACAATAACCGCCGCGCGCGCCCATCACCAATTTGCCGAAAATCGCGTCGGGATCGACACTGACGCCGCGCCCCAGCATCACGTCCAGATTTTCAAAGCCGATGTTCATGCGATGCGCGCGCTGCACCGCCTCCAGCCCCTCTGCATCCATCTCTATCGGGCCGGCCACGCCGATCCGCGCCAGATAGAGCGCAAGGTAATCAGCATTAGCAGGGATCAAGGAAGCATAGGGCGCGGTCATGCGGATTTTCCGGTAAATTTTAGGCTGGCGGTTCTTTAGGAGTGGAGCGGCGAATTGGCCAGAGCTTGAATTATTGTTCCACCTATGTTCTAAAGCGCCAATGTTCAAACCACCCCCTCCCCGCGGACGCGGCGCGCAAAGTGGATCGCTTTCCACCCGCTTTGCCCTGCCCCAGCGTGAGGTGGATGGAGACTGGCTTGATGCGATGGAGAATGTGGATGGCGGGCCGCCGCCTTTGCGCACAGTCGTGACCGAGGAGGCGGCGCGCAAGATCATCTCGCGCAACAAATCGCCCGATGTGCCGTTTGACCGCTCAATCAACGCCTATCGCGGGTGCGAGCATGGCTGCATCTATTGCTATGCGCGGCCCACCCATGCCTATCTCGGCCTTTCGCCGGGGCTGGATTTTGAAAGCCGGTTGTTCGCCAAGCCAGAGGCGGCGCGATTGTTGCGCCGCGAATTGGGCGCACGCGGATATACGCCCGCGCCCATTGCGATGGGCACGAACACCGATCCCTATCAGCCTATCGAGGCACGCTATCGCCTGACCCGGCAAGTGCTGGAGGTGTGCCTTGAAACACGCCATCCGGTGACGATCACCACCAAATCGGACCGCATCCTGCATGACATCGACCTATTATCCGAACTGGCGCGCCATCATCTGACGGCGGTGGCCATTTCGGTGACCAGCCTTGATGCGCGGCTTTCGCGCCTGCTTGAACCGCGTGCGGCAAGTCCCTTCAAGCGGTTGGACGCCATAGAGAAATTGAGCACGGCAGGCGTGCCGGTATGGGTCAATGTTTCGCCCATCGTCCCCGCCATCACCGAGGAATGGATCGAGCGCATTCTGGAAGAAGCCGCAGGGCGCGGGGCCAAGGGAGCAAGTTGGATCATGCTGCGCCTGCCCCATGAGGTGGCGCCGCTGTTCCGCGAATGGCTGGACGCGCATTTCCCCGACCGGGCGGACAAGGTGATGCATATCGTCCAATCCATGCGCGGCGGCGCGGATTATCATAGCGATTTCTTCACGCGGATGAAGCCGCAAGGCGTCTGGGCCGATCTGGTCCGCACACGCTTTCGCATCGCCAAAACGCGGCTTGGCCTGATCGACCGCGACGTTGATCTGGACATCACCCAGTTTTGCCCGCCGCGTCGCGACGGGCAAATGTCGCTGTTTTAGGCGGCGTTTTAGGCGACCAACCGCAAATGCCCGCCCGCCCGCGTGGGTTTGAGCGATACGTTGGCCACGCCCTCCATCCCGGCAATCAGGTCGGTCAATTCGCCATCCAGCAGGAAATCGCGGCCCAGACGCAGGCGCGGTTCCTGCGCCGCACCGGTTTTCAACATGACCTCAACCGTACCCAACCCGCCACGCGGCAGAATCGTCGCCAATTCGCCAAAGACTTCGGGGCGCGAGACCTCCAGGCTCAACGTCATCTTCGCCGCCGCCTTGACCTCGGACAGGGCCTGCGCCCCGCGCACCGTCACACGCGGCGGTTCCTCCGGGCTTGGGCTGTCCAGTTCAACGGTGAGGAGGATACAGGCACCCTCCTTCGACCATTGGACAAAACTGTCCACCAGCGTTTCCTCAAAGCACGAGGCCGAAAAATTGCCCGACTGGTCCGAAAAATCGGCCATGACGAAATCCTTGCCGCGTTTGGTTTTGCGCTTCTGGACGCCTTCGACCATCGCGGCCATCACGGCGGTGGTGCGCCCCGAAACCCCGCTGGCAAGCAGGCTGGAATGGCTGCGCGCGCCGTTGGCGCTGGCCACGGCGCGCCATTGCTCGACCGGGTGGGCGGCGAAATAGAAACCGAAATTCTCGCGCTCCTTGGCCATCTGGTCGGCGCGGCTCCATGCCGGGACGTCGATCAGGCGGATATTGCCCGCCCCCGCATCATCGCCGCCGAACAATCCGTGCTGGCCGCTGGTGCGGGTGCGCTCGGCCTCTTCGGCCACGGCCAGCAGCATATCGGCATTGGCCATCACCTTGGCCCGGTTGGGTTCGAGCGCGTCAAACGCCCCGCTGGCCGCCAGACCTTCGAGCATGCGGCGGTTGAGCGAGCCATAAGGCACGCGGGTGAACAGATCGGCCAGATCCTTGAACGGACCATTGGCCTGCCGCTCGGCCACGACGACTTCCATCGCCTTTTCGCCTACGTTGCGGATGCCCGCCAAGGCATAGCGGACCTGGTGGCCGTCGGCGGTCTGTTCGACCATGAATTCGGCCTCGGAATGGTTGAGGCAAGGCCCGGCCACCGCAATCCCGTTGCGCCGCATGTCATCGACGAAAACCGCCAGCTTTTCCGACTGATGCATGTCGAAACACATGGCGGCGGCGTAAAATTCGTGGGGGTAATGCGCCTTGAACCACGCCGTCTGATAGGCGAGCAAGGCATAGGCGGCGGCGTGGGATTTGTTGAAGCCATAGCCTGCGAACTTGTCGATAATGTCGAACAGTTCGTTGGCCTTGTCCTTGTCGATGTCGGACACCTCACGGCAACCGATGACAAAGCGCAGGCGCTGGGCGTCCATCTCCGCCTGTACCTTTTTACCCATCGCACGGCGCAAAAGGTCGGCGTCGCCCAGCGAATAGCCCGCAAGGATCTGCGCGGCCTGCATCACCTGTTCCTGATAAACGAAAATCCCGTAGGTTTCGGCCAGAATGCCCGACAGTTTTTCATGTGGAAATTCGATGGGGGCCAGACCGTTCTTACGCTGGCCAAACAGGGGGATGTTGTCCATCGGGCCGGGACGATAGAGCGACACGAGCGCGATAATGTCACCAAAATTGGTCGGCTTCACCGCCGCCAGCGTGCGTCGCATGCCTTCGGATTCCAGCTGGAACACGCCCACCGTGTCGCCGCGTTTCAACAGGTCGTAAACGTCGCTGTCATCCCAAGGCAGGGTCGACAGATCAATCGAAATCCCCCGACGCCCCAAAAGGTCCACCGCCTTACGCAGGATCGAGAGCGTTTTGAGGCCCAGAAAGTCGAATTTGATCAGGCCCGTATTCTCGACATATTTCATGTCGAACTGCGTCACCGGCATGTCCGAGCGCGGATCGCGGTAAAGCGGCACCAGTTGTTCGAGCGGACGATCACCGATCACCACGCCCGCCGCGTGGGTCGAACTGTTGCGCGGCATACCCTCCAACTGCATCGCCAGATCGATCAGGCGCTTGACCTCTGGGTCATTGGTATATTCGCGGTGCAATTCCTGCACGCCGTTCAACGCGCGCTCCAGCGACCACGGATCGGTCGGATGGTTGGGAACCATCTTGGTCAGGCGGTCGACCTGACCATAGGACATTTGCAAAATACGGCCCGTATCGCGCAGCACGGCGCGCGCTTTCAGCTTACCAAAGGTGATGATCTGCGCCACATGGTCCGCGCCATATTTGCGCTGAACATAGCGGATCACCTCGCCGCGCCGCGTTTCGCAAAAGTCGATGTCGAAGTCGGGCATCGACACACGTTCCGGGTTGAGGAAACGTTCAAACAGCAGGCCCAGACGCAAAGGATCAAGGTCGGTAATCGTCAGCGCCCAAGCCACCAGCGAGCCCGCACCCGAACCGCGCCCCGGCCCCACGGGAATGTCATTCTGTTTGGCCCATTGGATAAAGTCGGCCACGATCAGGAAGTAACCGGCAAAACCCATGCGGTTGATAATGCCCGTCTCGAAATCGAGGCGTTTGGCATATTCGAGGAAGCTGTCATCCACGCCGAGAGCTTGCAGCGCAGGCCACGATTCATCGGGCGCGGCCAAAGCCTTGTCCAGCGTCGCCTCATCCACACCCGGCCAATAGGGCGCCAGACGCTTGGCCAGACCCGCGCGGGCGTGATCGACCATCATCCGCGCTTCGCCCTCCTTGTCGCCCGCCAGAGACGGCAGCAGCGGCTTGCGCTTGGGCGGTTCAAAGGCGCAGCGCTGGGCGATCACCAGCGTATTGGCCAAAGCTTCGGGCAGATCAGCAAACAATTGCCCCATCAACTCGGCGCTGCGTACCCATTGCTGGGGGTTGGAGCGTTTGCGTTCGGGCGCATCGACATGGGTGGACCCGGCGATGCAGAGCATGGCGTCATGGGCCGCGCTGTCCTTGGCATCGGCAAAGTGGGCGGGGTTGGTCGCCACCAGCGGGATGTCGCGGGCATAGGCCAGATCGATCAGCGCCTCTTCGCTGCCTTCCTCGGCCGGATCGCCGGTACGGGCGATTTCGATATAGAGGCGGTTCGGGAAGACCGCCTGCAAGGCATCGGCATAGCGCAGCGCGGCTTCATTCTGCCCCTCGGCAAACATGCGGGCCAGCGCACCCTCACCCGCGCCGGTCAGACATAGCAACCCGTCCGTATGGCCATCCAGATCAGACAGCCGCACATGGGGGTCAAATTCCAGCGGCCGTTCCAGATGTGCCTTGGACACCAGATGACACAGATTGTTCCACCCGGCCTCATTCTGGGCCAGCAAGATTACCGCGTCGATCTGGGGTGCCGTGGGCAAAACGCCGCCGCCATCGCCGCTGGGCCGTGCGATGGACAAAAGCGTGCCGATGATAGGTTGCACGCCCATATCCTTGGCCGCCCCGGCAAAGGCGGGCGCGCAATAAAGCCCGTTGCGGTCCGTCACCGCAATTGCGGGAAAACCGTGCTTCTTCGCCAGCTTGGCCATGGCCTTTGGGTCAATGGCGCCGTCCAGCATGGTGAAGCTGGAATAATTGTGCAGGGGGACGAAGGGGGAATATGCCATGATAAAGACCCTAGGCCGCAAGGGGCCATGGCATCAATCGGCGCGCCAATCCCCCTGTGGATGACTTATGGACAAGCCTGTGTCCAAAACTGTGGATATTTCTACAGCAGCTTTTCAACCTCGCTGGCAATATCCTCCGGCTTGACGGAGGGGGCAAAGCGTTTGACCACCCGGCCATCGCGCCCGATCAGGAATTTGGTGAAATTCCACTTGATCTTTTTCGTGCCGAAAATCCCCGGCGCGCTGTCCTTTAGCCATTGCCAAAGGGGGTCGGCATCCGGCCCATTGACCTCGACCTTGGCCATCAAGGGAAAGGACAGGCCGAAATTGACGCGGCAAAATTCACCGATTTCTTCGGCGCTGCCCGGTTCCTGTTGGCCAAACTGGTTGCACGGGAAAGCGATGACTTCGAACCCGCGGTCGCCATAATCACGCCACAGCTTTTCCAGTCCGTCATATTGCGGGGTGAAACCGCATTTGCTGGCGGTATTGACCACCAGCACGACCTTGCCCAGCCGGTCGGCAAGGCTGATGGTTTCGCCATTGGGCAAATGCGCGGTGAAATCGGCAATCGTCTGGGGCATGACGGCTCCTATCGATCTAACAACGCGTCAAGGTGGCGGCGTATGCCGGGCCATTCAATATCAAGGATCGAATAGACCACCGTATCGCGGCGACGCTCACCATAATCGGGGTCATACATGACATTATGCCCGCGCAGGATGCCATCCTGTTTCGCGCCAAGCCGTTCAATCGCCCGCCGACTGCGTTGGTTCAGGGCATCGGTACGGATCTGGACGCAATGCACGCCCATAACGTCGAACGCATGGCCCAAGAGCAGCTTCTTTGCCTCGGTATTCAATCCGGTCCGGCGCACGCGGGGCGCATAGAGCGTCGTGCCAATCTCCACCCGGCGCGCGGGCGCATTCATCCGCATATAGCGTGTCGTGCCCGACACCACACCATCGGCGTCCAGCACGGCAAAGACCTGAGCGCGGCCAATGGCGGCTTCTTCCTCCGCCTTGTCGAGCCATGCGTCAATCGTGTCGGGCGTCGGCAATCCACCGGCAAAGGTCCGCTCAAAACCAGCACTCAGCGCCAGCAGGAGCGCGTCGGCATCGGAACGCAAAAGCGGGCGCAACGTAACGTGGCGCCCGCTCAACACTGGCTGTTTTGGCCAATGGGTCATGGATTAAACCGCATGGGGAAAATCATCACGAGTATAAAGCGCCATAATTTCTTCTGCCTTCAACCGGTGGTCGCCCACGATCTCGATCTCGTAACGCTCGCGCTCTGCCGGTTCGAGCAGCGCGATATAGCGGACCAGATCCGCCAGAGTGCCACGACGCAGCGTCTTCAATTCGTCCAGCAGTCCGCCGCCGTCATTGGCCAGATGCAGCGCCACGGTTTCCTGCCAGTCGATCTGCTTGGTCATGGATCATCTCCTTTATTGGGCCCCTTCATATCCGATGTGGGGCCTGTGCCGTTAACCTTCAAGCGGCGGCGTGATCAAAATGCAACCGGCCTTCGTGCAAACGAAGCACCCGGTCCATGCGCAGCGCCAGCCGTTCATTATGCGTCGCGATCAGGGCCGCCGCACCGCTTTCGCGCACAAGGCGCAGAAATTCGTCGAACACCTTGTCGGCCGTCGCCTCGTCCAGATTGCCGGTGGGTTCGTCCGCCAGCACCAGTCGCGGCCGATTGGCCAGCGCGCGGGCGACAGCGACGCGTTGCTGTTCACCGCCCGACAATTGGTTGGGGCGATGCGTGATGCGCGACGACAGGCCCAGCGCGCTGAGCAATTCGCGCGCGCGCGCTTCGGCCTGCGCCTGATCATGGCCGGAAACCAGTTGCGGCAGGACGACATTTTCCATCGCCGTGAAATCGGGCAGCAGATGGTGGAACTGATACACAAAGCCAATGGACGTGCGGCGAAGGTCGGTGCGCTGATCGGCGTTCATCACACTGGCGTCGTGACCGGCTACCTCGATCCGCCCGCCAAATCCGCCCTCCAGCAATCCGACCGCTTGCAGCATCGTCGATTTGCCCGAACCCGATGGACCCAGCAACGCGACGATTTCGCCCGGCATGATCGAAAGGTCGATGCCCTTCAGCACCTCGATCCGCACCCCGCCCTGTTCAAAGGCGCGCGTCAGGCCGGTCAGTTTCAACACTTCACTCATAACGCAGCACCTGCACAGGGTCCGTACTCGCCGCCTTGAAGGCAGGGAACAGCGTGAAAACAAAGGACAGGCCCAAGGCCATGGCCACGATCCCGATCACCTCGACCGGATCCGACCGGCTGGGCAATTCGGTCAGAAAGCGGATCTTGGGGTCCCACAATTGCTGGCCCGTCACCAATTGCACGAAATTCAGCACATTCTGGCGATAGAACAGGAAGACAAAGCCCAGCACCAACCCCGCGCCCGTCCCCAGCGAACCGATCACCGCGCCGATGGTCAGAAATATCTTCATGATCGAGCGCCGCGAAGCGCCCATCGTGCGCATGATGGCAATATCGCGCGTCTTGGCGCGCACCAACATAATGAGGCTGGAAAGGATGTTGAACGAGGCCACCAGCACGATCAGCGACAACACCACAAAAGTCACCACGCGGTCCACCGCCAGAGCATCGAACAATTGGGCGTTGATCGTTTTCCAATCGGTGATCGTCGCCTGTCCCGCCAGCTTCTTGCCCAGAGGTGCCAGCATCTCGGCGGCCTTGTCGGCATTGTCGGTCTTGACCTCGATCATACCGATGGAATCACCGGTCAGCAGCAGCCTCTGCGCGTCCGGGATCGGCATGATGACAAAGGCATTGTCATAATCATAAATGCCCACCTCGAAAATCGCGCCGACCTGATAGGAAACCTGACGCGGGACCGTACCAAAGGGCGTGTCCCGCCCGGTGGGATTGATGACGGTAATGCTGTCCCCCACCCGCGCGCCAAGGCTTTCGGCCAGCCGCGCGCCAATCCCCACCGTGCCCGCATCGGGCGCCACAGAGGCCATCGATCCGGAAATGACCTTGGGCTGCATCGCGGCAATATCCTGCGCGGTTTGGCCGCGAACCAGAATAGCCTCAACCCGCCCGTTAAACGTGGTCAGCAAGGGCTGTTCGATCAGCGGGCTGGCCTTGACCACGCCGGGGGTGGCGCGAACGTCCTTCAACACCTGCTCCCAGTTGTCGAGTCGTCCGCCATAGGCCTGAATGATCGCATGGCCATTCAGCCCGACAATTTTATCCAGCAATTCCGCACGGAACCCATTCATCACGCTCATCACCACCACCAGCGCCGCCACGCCCAGCGCGACGGCCACAAGGCTGATTCCGGCAACAAGGGCGATAAAGGCTTCTCCGCGGCCCGGAAGCAGGTAGCGTTTGGCCACAGTCCATTCGAAACGATTGAGAATCACAGAAATTTTCGCCTGTCTGGTGATACCCGAATGGGCATTGGTCACAGGATTTAGGCGCGCCTTGCCAATGGCGCAACTTGCAATCCCCCGCGGCATTCAAAACGCATAAAAAGCCAAACGGTTGCGCGTCCATTTTGCCCTCAGCCTAAACGGCATATTAACCCTTATATCCGTACATTCACCGCCCATGAGACCACGCAGCCAGCCTATCCATGACCGAGCGCCATTCGGTTTTGCCATTTTGGGGCTGGTCTATTTTCTTTGCGCACAATTGGGCACCAGTTTTGCCCAGATCGACCACGGCAACAGCTTCCTCTGGCCTGCGGGCGCGGTGCTGATTGCATCGTTAAGCACAGTCGCCATCCGGTTCTGGTGGTCGCGGATCGCGGCCTGCGCATTGGCATCGGTTCTGGTCACGGGTCTGTTTGGCGTGGGCTGGGTTGCGGCGCCGGTGATCGCGCTGGCGCATATGTCCGAAGCGATTGCGGCCGCCTTGCTGATGCGCAGCCTGTTGCCCAAGGGCGAACCGGTCGGCTCGCTCAACTGGTTGATGAGGCTGCTCTTTGGCGTATCCGTCTGCACCCCGCTTATCGGCGCCAGCATCAGCGTATTCGGCCTTTCGATGGCGGGTCATGGCGAATTTTTGCATAATTTCCGCAATTGGTATTTCAGCCATTGCCTTGGGCTGATGATCTTCCTGCCATGCTTTACGGTTATGGTGCATTCCCAGCGGCGGCGTAAACTGTTCCTGTTTGACCGGCCGCGCTGGACCATTGCGCTGGGCTTTCCCATTGCCATGGCGGTGGTCGCAACGCTGTGCTTTGTTCAGACGCTGATCCCCATGCTGTTCGTGCCTTTGCTGCTTCTGGTGGTGGCGACGGTTTTTGTCGATCTGGCCACGCTCTCGTTGATGTATGTCATTCTGGCCGTGGTGGGCCTGTGGTTTGTGCGCAGCGGTCAAAGCCCGCTCACCATGACGGGCCAGGGTGTTGGGCGGCAATTGCAATTCTATCAGGTCTATCTGGCCACCACCGCACTGGCGATCATTCCGGTGACCAGCGCGATCCAGCATATGCGCCATATCCTGACGCGATTGCGCGAGAGCGAGACGCGCTATCGCCTGCTGGCGGAAAATTCGACCGACATTATCGTTTCGACCGATGTGCTGGGCAATATCCGCTTTGCTTCGACATCGATCCAAAAGCCCACCCGCCGCAATCCCAAATTCCTGCTCAACAGCCCGGCGCTCAAATTGGTGGCGCCGCGCTATCGCCGTACGGTCATTGCCGCCTATCAGCGCGCGCTGGATGCCAAGGGCAATTCGGTCAATGTTGAATTCTTTGGGCTGTCCTCGAACAATGCGCCACGCTGGTATGAGGCGCATATGCGCGCCGTGCTGGATGACAACGGCCATGTCGAAAGCGTGGTCAGCGTCGTACGTGATATTTCCGAGCGCAAGGCCTATGAAAACGCCCTTGCCCATGCGGCCATGACGGATGAGTTGACGGGTCTGCCCAATCGACGCCTGTTTCTGGATACGATCAACGGCTGTATCGCGCGCGGCCAAAGTGGCTGCGTGGCATTGATCGATCTGGACCATTTCAAACAGGTCAATGACCGTTACGGCCACGCGGCAGGCGATGCTGTGCTGCGCACCTTTGCCAATGTTGCGCGTCAGGGGCTGCGCGGCACCGACATGCTGGCCCGTATCGGGGGCGAGGAATTTGCCCTTCTCCTGCCCGACGCCCCCATCGAGGCGGGCGAGCGGATCTGCGCGCGCCTTGGCAAGGCATTGGCGCAGGCGGTGACAGTTTATGATGGTCAGGAAATCCATGTCACCACCAGCATTGGCCTGGCCCGCCTTGGCCATTGTGCCGATGGCGCGATGGCCGAGGCCGATCAGGCGCTCTATGCCGCCAAGGGCGCAGGGCGCGACCGCCTGTCCATCGCGGCATAAACAACAGCTATCGCGTTTGACATAAACCCGGCGCTTGCTTTCGGAAGCAACAAGCGCCAAATGCGCGCGCCCGCGCCGCCTTTCGGCGCTCTTGTCATCGAAGAGTCGCATCCACCCGCATGACCAGCATCCGCAACAACGCCGCCCAAACCGAAGCTTTTCGCGATGAAACCCCATGGGATATTGGGGATGATGGCGACACGCTGCATGAAGAATGCGGCATCTTTGGCGTCATTGGTGCCCGTTCGGCCTCCTCGATGGTGGCCCTTGGCCTCCACGCGCTGCAACATCGCGGCCAGGAAGCCGTCGGCATCACCAGCTTTGACGGCGCAGAATTCTTTTCGCACCGTGGCATTGGCCATGTCGCCCATGTGTTCAATAATCAGGACATCTTTGTTGACCTGCCCGGCATGATGGCTTCGGGCCATGTGCGTTATTCCACCACGGGTGGTTCGGGCCTGCGCAACATCCAGCCTTTGTTTGCCGATCTGGCCGACGGCGGGTTCTCGATTGCGCATAATGGCAATATTTCCAATGCCATGACGCTCAAGCGTGATCTGGTGAACAAGGGTTCGATCTTTCAGTCGACCAGCGACACCGAAACGATCATCCACCTTGTCGCGACCAGCCGCTATCCCACGCTGCTGGACCGTTTCATTGATGCGCTGCGCCTGATCGAAGGCGCCTATGCGCTGATCTGCATGACGCCGGCGGGCATGATCGCTTGCCGCGACCCGCTGGGCATTCGCCCGCTGGTCATGGGCCGCATCGGCAGCTCGGTGGTCTTTGCCTCGGAAACGGTGGCCCTCGACGTGGTGGGCGCCGATTTCGAACGCGAAGTCGAACCGGGCGAATTGCTGGTGGTTGACCACAATGGCGTGATTTCCAGCCACCGCCCGTTTGGCGATCTGGCCCCGCGCCCCTGCATCTTTGAACAGGTCTATTTCAGCCGCCCCGATTCGATCCTTGGCGGGCAATCGGTCTATCAGTCGCGCCGCCAGATCGGGGTCGAGCTGGCCAAGGAAGCCCCGGCGGACGCCGATCTGGTCGTACCGGTTCCCGACTCCGGCGTGCCTGCGGCCATCGGCTATGCGGCGGAAAGCGGCATTCCCTTTGAACTGGGCATTATCCGCAGCCACTATGTCGGCCGCACCTTCATCCAGCCGGGCGACAGCAAGCGCCATGCCGAGGTGAAGCGCAAGCATAACGCCAACCGCGCTTTGGTCGCGGGCAAGCGTATCGTGCTGATCGACGATTCGATTGTGCGCGGCACGACGTCGCTGAAAATCGTGCAGATGATGCGCGATGCCGGCGCCTCCGAAGTGCACATGCGCATCGCCAGCCCGCCCACCGACCACTCGTGCTTCTACGGCGTCGATACGCCGGAACGCAGCAAGCTGCTGGCCGCGCGGATGGATCTGGAGGCGATGGCCGATTACATTCAGGCCGACAGCCTTGCCTTTGTGTCGATCGACGGCCTCTATCGCGCCGTGGGCCAACAGGACCGCAACCCCAAGTGCCCGCAATTCTGCGACGCTTGCTTTACCGGTGAATATCCCACCCGTCTGACCGACTATGACGCGGACGCGGTGGCGGGCGAAACCGAGGCGTAATCGCATGGACCTTTCCGGCAAGATCGCATTGGTCACCGGCGCAAGCCGTGGCATTGGCGCGGCAACCGCTTTGGCTCTGGCCAAGGCGGGCGCGCATGTCCTGATCACGGGCCGCGATGCCAAGGCGCTGGAAGGCGTCGAGCAGGCGATCCATGAAGCAGGCGGCACGGCAACCATTGCGCCCATGGACTTGCTGGAAAGCGACGCGATTGCCCGTTTGGCCGATGCGGTCGCCGGACGTTGGGGCAAGCTGGACGTGCTGGTCATCAACGCAGGGATCTTGCCCACGTTGATGCCGGTGGTCGATATTGACCAAAAAGCGCTGAGCAAGGCTGTGTCGACGCACTTGCTGGCAACACAAGCGCTGCTCTCCTCTTTCGACCGCCTGCTGCGCAAAAGCGAAGCGGGCCGCGTGATCGCCATGACCACCAGCGTCGCGAATCGCCCCCGCGCCTATTGGGGCGCCTATGCCGCCACCAAGGCCGCGCAAGAGGTGCTGATCGACTGTTACGCGCAGGAAGTGGCGAATATCTCGTCGGTCAAAGTGGCGATTGTTAATCCCGGCGCGACCCGCACCGCCATGCGCGCCAAGGCCTATCCGGGCGAAGATCCCAAGAGTGTCAAAGACCCCGCCGTCGTGGCTGACAAGGTGATTGAACTGCTGGGCGAAGACTTCGTAAGCCCCTATCGAGTTGCTGTTAACTAAACACGGCAACCGATAATTCATTGCATTTTGCGAATATCCCTATGTCGCAGATTACTATCCGCGACCGGGCATAACGCTAAATGTGCGAAAGCGTTGCTGCCCGAGCCCCTAACAGCAGGCGCGACTGGCGGCCGTTCATGGACACGCCCCTCGCCATCAACCCTCGCCGGTTGCGCCTGCTATTTCTTCAGCCCCCTCATCCCTTCATCATCCGATAGGCCGCCAGCGCCCTTTCGCGCCCTTCGACATGGCCGACAATCGGCATGGGATAGGCACAGCGGCGGCGCGTCATCGGTGTCGGATCGTGAATCTCATCTTCACCAAGTTCGGCCAGTTCAGGCACCCAGCGACGAATATAATCGCCCGCCTCGAATTTAGGACTTTGGGTCAGCGGGGCCATGATCCGCGTGAATTGGTTGGCATCCACGCCCGATCCTGCCGACCACTGCCAATTAACCGCATTCTGCCCGTAGTCCGCATCGACCAGAGTATCCCAGAACCATTGTTCACCAAGGCGCCAGTCGATCAGCAGATGTTTGATAAGAAAGCTGGCGACAATCATACGGACGCGGTTGTGCATCCATCCCGTCACCCACAATTCGCGCATTCCGGCATCCACAATGGGATAGCCGGTCATGCCGGTCTGCCATGCCTTCAGGTCATCCGGCGCGTCACGCCACGCCATCGCGTCAAAATCCGGCTTGGCCGAGCGTGCGCCATAATCGGGGAATTCGGCAATGATGTTCTGCGCATAATCGCGCCAGCCCAGTTCGGACAGGAACACATCGACCGATCCGCCCCGATCATGGGCGGCATGCCAAAGTGTCGCGGGACTGATCTCGCCAAAGGCCAGATGGGGCGACAATCGGCTGGTGCCGGGGCGCGAGGGAATATTGCGCCTTTCGGCATATTTATCAGAGCGCGGCAAAAAGATTTCGAGACGCTCCTGCGCACCGGCCTCGCCCGGAGTCCATTCGGCGCGGAAGCCGGGCGCCCAATCCGGGCGCGTCGGCAAAAGGCCCCATTGTTCCAAATCATCGCTGACCGGCCATTGATCGGGTGGGTTGATTTGATCCGGCGCGGGCATGGGTTCCGCGGGCGGCATCCGTAACTGAACCTGACGCCAGAACGGCGTATAGATCCGATAGGGTGTGCCCGCGCCGGTGGTGACGCTGCCCGGAGGAAGCAGGAAATTGCCGTCGTGCAGATGAAGCGCCAAACCCTTGCGCGCAAACGCCTTTTCCGCATTGCGCCACCACGGTTCGTAATGATGGAGGCCGTGGATTTCCTGCGCCCCGGTCTCCTGCGCCAACTGCGCCAGAACATCTGCCGCCACACCGCGTCGCAGGATCAACCGGCTGCCCTTGGCCTCCAGATCGCGGGCGAGGCTTTGCAACGATCCATGCAGCCACCAACGCGAAGCCGCGCCCAGTTTGCGGTGCCTGGGCGTGTCATCATCCAGAATATAGACCGGAATAACCGGCGCGCCCGATTGCGCCGCCGCCCAAACAGCCGCCTGATCAGCAAGGCGAAGATCGCGGCGAAACCAGAGTAGAATCGGTTTGGTCATCGCTTGGGGGTATCAAGTGATGGGGGCAATGATACATGGCCAAAGGGGAAAGTTGTCTCCGGCGGGCAAAGGGCGGGTGCCCTTTGCCCGCCGGAGGCAAATCGCCGCTTACACCCCGCTAAGCGGCCCCTGATCCTCGGCCTGCACGCTCCAGGTCTGCCCCTTGGCGAACAGCTTGGCCAGATTGGCGACCTTGCCTTCACGGGCGACGGCGTCCTGACCCAGCACAGCGCCTTCGTAGGTCGGACGCGGATCGTCATAGATCACGCCCAGCGCCACCGGGAACAAAGCCATCGGCAGTTCGACCAGCATATGCGCGATCGAACGGTTCTTGACGTCATGCACCAGCACGCCCGCCGCCTGCCAGTCGCCATCGACGACATCGACGATTTCCAGATGCAGGTGGTCGATGTTCAGGCGCAGGCCCTGCGTGCCCTTGTTGAACAACATCGGCTCGCCATGCTTCAGCCAAAGCTGGCGCGTGTCAGCCACGGCCTTTTCGGTGAAGTCGGCAAAGCGGTCCTTGTTATAGACGATGCAGTTCTGGAAGATTTCCACGAAAGCCGCGCCCTGATGGGCATGAGCGGCCTTGAGAACTTCACCCAAATTCTTCGACGTATCGAAACCGCGCGCCACAAACCGCGCGCCCGCGCCCAGCGCAAAAGCGCAAGGCTGCATCGGACGGTCCACGCTGCCCAGCGGGGTGGTCGGGCTGCTCGTGCCTTCACGGCTGGTGGGCGAATACTGGCCCTTGGTCAGGCCGTAGATCTCGTTGTTGAACAACAGGATCTGGGCGTTGATGTTGCGGCGCAGGAAATGCATCGTGTGGTTGCCGCCGATCGACATGCCGTCGCCGTCACCCGTCACCAGCCAGATGTCGAGTTCGGGATTGGCCAGCTTGAGGCCCGTGGCAAACGCAGGCGCGCGGCCATGGATCGTGTGGAAACCATAGCTGGACACGTAATAGGGGAAACGGCTGGAGCAACCGATGCCCGACACGAACACCGTCTTGGCCGGGTCACAGCCCAGTTCGGGCAGCGTGCGCTGCACCGCCTTCAGGATCGCATAGTCGCCGCAGCCGGGGCACCAGCGAACTTCCTGATCCGATTC
Organism: Novosphingobium sp. 550D; assembly: GCF_057401885.1. NCBI lineage: Bacteria > Pseudomonadati > Pseudomonadota > Alphaproteobacteria > Sphingomonadales > Sphingomonadaceae > Novosphingobium > Novosphingobium sp. 550D. The sequence goes on from NZ_CM171613.1 coordinate 3,001,795, forward strand.
CCAGTCCTTGAGGGTCGTCTTGATCGTGGTCATTTCGTTCATGATACTATCCCTCAAGCAAGCGCAGCTTCGATCGCGGCTTCGATTTCCGCGATGGTGAAGGGCTGGCCGGAAACCTTGTTCAGCGGCTTGGCATCGACCAGATACTGATCGCGCAGCACGGTCTTGAGCTGACCCGTGTTCATTTCAGGCACGATGATCTTGTCATAGCCGCGCAGCAGATCGCCCATATTGGCGGGCATCGGCCATACGTGGCGGACATGAATGTGCGAAACGTCCAGCCCCTTGGCGCGGGCGCGGCGCACGGCCTGATGGATCGCGCCATAGGTGCTGCCCCAACCGACCAGGGCGAGCTTGCCCGTGGGAGTGCCCTGCGACACTTCCTGCGCCGGGATGTGGTTGGCGATGCCATCGACCTTGGCCTTGCGGGCGTCGGTCTGCAACTGGTGCGTGGCGGGCGAGTAATCGAGGTCGCCGGTGTCCGGCGCCTTTTCGATGCCGCCGATGCGGTGCATCAGACCGGGGGTGCCGGGCTTGATCCACGGACGCACGCCGTTTTCGTCACGCTTATAGGGCAGAACCTTGCCCTCTGGATTGTTGTTTTCTTCGAGGAACTTGACCGGGAACGGCGTGAAGGTTTCCGGATCCGGCACCTTCCACGGTTCGGCCGCATTGCCGATATAGCCATCGGTCAACAGCATGACCGGCGTCATGAACTGCACCGCAAGGCGGCAAGCTTCGATGGCAACATCAAAGGCATCGGCGGGCGAACGCGCGGCGATGACGGGCATCGGCGTATCGCCGTTGCGGCCATAGACGGCCTGATACAGGTCCGACTGTTCGGTCTTGGTGGGCAGACCCGTCGAAGGGCCGCCACGCTGCGAATTGACGATCACCAGCGGCAATTCGGTCATCACGGCAAGGCCCATCGCCTCACCCTTCAGAGCAATGCCCGGACCCGACGAGGACGTCACGCCCAGCGAACCGGCATAAGACGCACCGATCGCGCTGGCGATGGCGGCGATTTCGTCCTCAGCCTGGAACGTGGTGACACCAAACTCTTTCAGCTTGGCAAGGTTGTGCAGGATCGCCGAAGCAGGCGTGATCGGATAACCGCCAAAGAACAGCGGCAGTTCGGCCAGCTGGGCCCCTGCAATCAGGCCGAGGCTGATGGCATCCGCGCCCGTGATCGTGCGATAAAGGCCCGGCGTCTGGGGAGCGGCCTCGATGTGCAGCTTCTTGACCTGCCCACCGATTTCGGCGGTTTCGCCGTAAGCGTGACCGGCATTCAACGCCGCGATATTCGCGTCGGCCAGCACCTTGTTCTTGGCAAATTTGGTATTCAACCAATCGATCAGCGGCTGACGCGGACGATCAAACATCCACAGCGCCAGACCCAGCGTCCACATATTCTTGCAGCGCAGCGCTTCCTTGTTGCCAAGGCCAAAGGGCTTCACCGATTCCATGGTCAACTTGGAAATGTCGAAAGCCAGCAGGTTCCACTTGGCCAGGCTGCCGTCTTCGAGCGGGTTGCTCTCATACTTGGCCTTTTCCAGATTGCGCTTGTTGAACTCACCCGAGTCGGCGATGATCAGACCGCCTGCCTTCAGGCTGGGCACATTGGTTTTCAGCGCGGCCGGGTTCATCGCCACCAGAACGTCGGGCTGATCGCCAGCGGTGGAAATTTCGGTGCTGCCGAAATTGATCTGAAAGGCCGAAACACCGAACAGCGTCCCTTGGGGCGCGCGGATTTCCGCCGGAAAATCGGGGAAAGTGGCAAGGTCATTGCCCGCCAGCGCGGTCGAGAGCGTAAACTGCCCGCCCGTAAGCTGCATACCATCGCCCGAGTCGCCCGCAAAACGCACCACCACCGCTTCGGGGGTGTTGTCGGTCGAGCGCCCAAGATCCGCGCCCGCTTCCAGAACACTTGCCATCATCGTCCTTCCATACCCGGCCCGAACCGCAATGCTTTCGCGCCGAAGGTGATTGCCCTTGGCGCGGCGGCATCGCATGCGCAATTGAGAAAAACTGTCAGGACAAAAACGGATCGTTCCTGCCCACAGTTTTTGCCGCCATTGCGCGAGCGGACCTGTCGGAAATGCCCAAAACCTGTTGCGGGCTCTAGTCAAGCGCCAATCGTGATTCTATGGCCCCGCCCCCAAGCTTTTCCCCTTTGCGCCAAGCTTTTCTCCTTTGAAGCCCCGCGCATTACCTCTATCCTGCCCGTGGCACCCATTATGAAAGTCCGCCCAAAACCATGACCGATCTTGCCTCCCTGCCCTACCGTCCCTGCGTTGGCGTGATGCTGGTGAATGCCCATGGCAAGGTCTTTGTCGGCCGCCGAATCGATCAGCGCGAAAGCACCGTCGATGGCGAAGGCGATTTCTGGCAAATGCCGCAGGGCGGCGTCGATCCGGGCGAGGAATTGCGTTCAGCGGCCCTTCGCGAATTGCACGAGGAAACCGGCGTTGGCGAAGAACACGTCACGATCCTGGCCCAAACTCGCGAAGAATTGCTCTATGATCTGCCCGATCACCTGATTGGCAAGATGTGGAAGGGCAAATATCGCGGCCAGCGTCAGCACTGGTTCCTGTTCCGCTTTACCGGACAGGATTCGGACGTAAACCTCAACGCCCATGCGCCGGCCGAATTTGAGGCGTGGAAATGGGCGGATGCCGACAGCCTGCCCGATTTGATCGTGCCGTTCAAAAAGCGGGTCTATCGCGCCGTGCTCGAAGAATTCCGCGCGCTGATCTGATCAATTGCTCTGCGTAGCGGGTTTGCCCGCCACATCGGCCGCGCTCACCACCTTGGGCGCGGCATTGGGGAGCGCACCTTTGGCAATGGCGGACGCAAGACGGTTGGCCGCATCGCCACCCTTGCCGCCCATACTTTCCACCTTGGCCAGATTTTCCCGCGCCTTTTCCAGCGCGCCCTTTTCGGCCAGTGTTTCACCTTCCCCCGCCACCGCATCAATGTTCTGCGGATCATGCGACAAAACGGTGCGATAGTAATGCAGCGCCTTGCCCTGCATCCCCTGCATTCGCGCAGCCTGTGCCAACGAAATCGTGATCCGGCTCGATCCGGGCTGAATGGCCAGCGCGGATTCAAACGCGTCGGTGGCCTTGTCCACCTCGCCCGCATTCAGCGCTGCACGCCCTGCATCCTCCAGCGCCGCCGCCCGCGGGTCCAGCACCTCGACCGGGGCCGAATGGCTGCTGCTGGCCGCAACGGCCAGAGCCAGCGAGAGGGCGACCGAGACGGGAGCAAAGCGCATGACTATTTCCTTGGCAGAAACGGGGCGAAACCGCCGAATATCTGGGGAGGCCTCGAACATGACGCTATTGCTACCAAAGGGTTGCGCTTACAACAAGCGGGCGCGCGCAACAAAGAAGCCGTCGGTGCCATCATGGGCGGGCGAAAGCCGGATTCCTTCGCCGCGCTGCTGACCTGCGCCCAAATCGATGGGCATGGCCGCCACATTGTGGTGGCGCTTCAGGAAAGCAGCGAACTGATCCGCGCCTTCTTCGTCGAGCAGCGAGCAGGTGACAAAAATGACCCGTCCGCCCGGTTTGAGCAATCCCACGGCCAGATCAAGCAGCCGCGATTGAATGGCGGTGATGCGGCCCAATTCCGCCTCGGTCAGACGCCAGCGCGCTTCGGGATTGCGGCGCCATGTGCCCGTTCCGCTGCACGGAGCATCGATCAGAACCGCGTCGGCCTGCCCCATGAAGGGCGACAGCGTGTCAACTTCGCGGTTGGGGTTCATCAGGACGGTTTGGGTGATCAGCGCACCGGCCCGCTCTGCGCGAGGCGCCAGACGTGACAGGCGTGCGCGATCTACGTCACACGCAATCAAGCGCCCCCGATTGCCCATGGCGGCGGCCAGAGCCAGCGTTTTGCCCCCGGCCCCGGCGCAAAGATCGATCACGGTTTCGCCCGGCTGCGCCTCAACCACGTTGCAGACCAGTTGCGATCCGCCGTCCTGAACCTCGATCTGCCCTTGTTCATAGGCATCCCAACCCTCGACCGGCGTATTGGGCGCAAAGCGCAACCCGTTGGGGGCCAGCAAGGGTTCCCCCGCCTCCGGCAAAGACAGCGAGGCACGATCCGCCTTGAGCGTATTCACGCGAATGTCCAAGGGCGCGCGGTCCAGAAGGGTCAGCGCTGCATCCCCCTCAACCCCGCCATCGGCCAGACGCCGTTCCAGCCAGTCGGGAGCAACGCCGCCCGCTGCCACTTCTTCCTGCGGATCGATCGGCGCAGGCGCATGGCGGCCACCGTCAAACAGCGCGGCCAATCCCGCATCGCCTTGTGCCACACGCAGCATCGCCGCACGGCCGCTGACCGGAACCGGCCCGCAGGCACGAATGGCGCCGTAAACCAGTTCACGCACCGCCCGCCGGTCCTTGCTGCCCGCAAAGCGGCGCGTACGGAACCATTCGGTGATGATCCGATCCGCCGGAGCGCCCTGCCTGCGTGCGGCGGCGATCACTTCGTCGAGGATCTCGATTGCGGCCTGAACACGGGCTTGGGGGGTCATGTCGGGTGGGCTTTGCCTTTTGGGGGTTTCAAGAAAAAAGATATGCGAGGGACTCGTCCCTCGCGCTCCCATTACTGTCTTCATTGCGCCATGGGTTCGGCCAAAGAGTGTCGGACGCAACACCGCAAACTAAAAGCCTGCGGCGCTTTATGGAGCAAGCTCTCCGCGCCGCAGGCTTTCAACAATCATCACATAACTGTGCAAATCATGCGCCACCCATTAACGGGATTGCAAAGGGTCGAGACCCTTTGCCCGCCGGAGGCATAAAACCCCCGAAAACCCCATTAACGCGTCGGATAATTCGGCGCCTCACGCGTGATGGTCACGTCGTGAACATGGCTTTCCTTCAAGCCAGCATTGGTGATCTGGACGAACTTGGCCTTGGTGCGCAATTCCTCGATGGTGGCGCAGCCGGTGTAGCCCATGGCCGCCTTCACGCCGCCGACCAACTGGTGGATGACATCCTTGGCCGGGCCCTTGTACGGCACCTGACCTTCGATGCCTTCAGGCACCAGCTTCATCTGGTCCTTGATGTCCTGCTGGAAATAGCGGTCGGCCGACCCGCGAGCCATGGCGCCAACGCTGCCCATGCCGCGATAGGCCTTGTAGGCACGGCCCTGATAGATGAAAGTTTCGCCCGGCGCTTCCTCGGTCCCGGCCAGCAACGAGCCGACCATAACGGTCGAAGCGCCCGCCGCCAGAGCCTTGGCCGCGTCGCCCGAAGTGCGCAGACCGCCATCGCCGATCACCGGAACGCCCAATTCACGGGCCGCGCTGGCAGCTTCCATAATGGCCGTCAACTGGGGCACGCCGACGCCTGCCACGATGCGCGTGGTGCAGATCGAGCCAGGCCCGATGCCGACCTTGACCGCATCCGCGCCTGCGTCGATCAACGCCTTGGTCGCCTCAGCCGTGGCGACGTTGCCAGCCACCACCTGTGCATGGGGGTAAAGCACCTTCACGCGCTCGACCGAGCGGGCCACGTCCTTATTATGGCCATGCGCGGTGTCGATGATCACGACGTCGCATTCCGCCTCGATCAGCGCCGAGGTGCGTTCAAAACCCTTCTCGCCCACGGTCGTCGCCGCCGCCACGCGCAGACGGCCTGCGCCATCCTTGGTCGCGCTGGGATAATTGACGGCCTTTTCAATGTCCTTGACCGTGATCAGGCCAACGCACTTATAGGCATCGTCCACCACCAGCAGCTTTTCAATGCGGCGGGCGTGCAGCAGCTTGCGCGCTTCTTCCTGATTGACGCCTGCGCGCACGGTGGCAAGGTTTTCATGCGTCATCAATTCGCGCACCGGCTGGGCCGCATTATCGGCAAAGCGTACGTCGCGGTTGGTCAGGATACCCACCAGCTTGCCGCTGGCTTCGACCACGGGGATGCCGCTGATGCGGTTGGCCTGCATGATCGCGCGCGCTTCACCCAGCGTGGCGTCAGGGCCGACGGTGATCGGGTTGACCACCATGCCGCTTTCGAAACGCTTGACCGCGCGCACAGCGGCAACCTGTTCCTCAACCGTCAGATTGCGGTGCAGAACGCCGATCCCGCCCAATTGCGCCATGACGATGGCCATATCGGCCTCGGTCACGGTGTCCATCGCGGACGAGATGACGGGGATGTTAAGTGCAATGCCTTTGGTCAGCCAGGTGCGCGTATCGGCCATGGAGGGCACGATGTCGCTTTCGGCAGGACGCAGCAGCACGTCGTCGAAGGTAAGGCCGAGAGAGATGTCCATGATCGCCACGCTGTATTCCCATGCTGAGGGGCTGTTGGATGAAACCGCCCATCGATTCGTGGCGGCCCATGTAAACAAGCATGGCGCGTAGGGCTAGGGGGGTTTTGCAGCCTATTTCATGACAAAGCAGGATTATCGCTGCAAATGCAGCAAAGGCAGCGCCCGACCCTGCGCATCAAAGGGAGATCGCCCCACAACCTCGAAACTAAGATGGCGATAAAAAGCCAGGGCCTGCGGGTTGCCTTCATTCACATCCACCCGCTTGCCGCCGCCCAACAAAACGGCCTGCTCGATCAACGCCCCGCCCGCACCTTGCCCTTGATAGGCTGGGTCGACAAACAAGGCCTCGATCATCTCTCCATCAACCAACATAAAGGCCAGCGGATAGTCCGCCCCGTCCACCGCCAACCACATGGGGGCCGAGGGCAGAAAGGCGACGACCTCGGCATCAATGGCCGCCCGGTCCGCCTCGCTCAGGAAGTCATGCGAGGCCGCCACAGCCGCGCGCCAAATCGCCACGGCCCTCTCGCCATCCTCTGGTCGCGAGGGACGCAAGGTAAAATTGGGCATGGTTCAACGCGCCGGGGTTAAGGCCACAGCGGTGCAAACCTGATCACGCCCGTTACGCTTGGCCTCATACAAAGCCTCGTCCGCATGCAGCAGCGACCCGTCCAGATCGCCTTCGATCCAGCGACATACGCCGCCAGAGAAGGTCACCGGGCGCCCCTTGATCCGCCCGATCGGATCGCCCTGCATCCGCCACGCGATCCGTTCCAGCGCCCAGCAGGCCTCGCTCTCAATCACGCCGTGAAAGAAGATCAAAAATTCCTCGCCGCCCCATCGCGCGACAATATCGGCCCGGCGGGTCTGCTCCGACAAACGGACGGCCAGAGCGCGCAGAACGCGATCGCCTTCGTCATGGCCCATCTCGTCATTGACCTGTTTGAAATGGTCAATGTCGAGAATGGCAAAACAACCATGGCGCTGGCTTGCCGGCAGGGCGTTGAGTTTTTTGAGGAAACCGCGGCGATTCAGGATGCCCGTCAACAGGTCTTCATGCGCAACCAGATCGAGTTCGCGCATCGCCTTGTCGCTTGAACGCTTGGCCCGATGAACACCATTGTACAGTTTTTGGATCAGATCCTGCGCCTGGGGCAATTGGTGCATGCCCTCTTCGCCGTCCTCATCCAAGGCATCGGCCAATTTCTCAATCGGAGCCAGCAGCGCGCCAATGCCCAACAGCGCGATGACGGTGCCAACAACTGTCGCGCCCAACAGCAGCCAGAAGGCATGGGCGCCGATCTCTCCGGTCGTTACACCCCACACGATATAGGCCAGAAGCGGGACATGCGTTGCCACAAAGCAAAGAAAGAAAATCCGCGTTCGCAAACTGCGCGGAAAAATCGATGAGGTGGCAAGGTAGAAATTCATGGCAAACCCTTCTGGGAACAACCCTATTTCAGGCCCCCCATTTATTCCCGTTGCGCAAATCCTCGTACAATTCTCAATGATGAATTATGACCAAAAATGGTTAATGATTAGGCATATATACGATGCCCATCACGCCAACCTAGTGACAATACGTAGAAAAACAGCGCGTCAGGCAAGTGCCCAACGCGCTGTTTCGAACCCGTCAAAATCGCATCAAACGATTATGCGGCACATTTGATAAACTTGCCCTTGGCGTCCTTGCACGGCCCCTTCTTGGCCGGCGCCATCGCGGGCGCTGCGGCAGGCTTCATGGCGGGCGCGGCGGGCTTCATCGCCGGGGCTGCGGGCTTCATCGCGGGCGGCGCCATCTTGGCCTTGGTCTGCCCCGGAGCCATAGCGCCAGGCGTGCCACACTTGGCAAACTGGCCCTTGGCATTGCGGCATTGCGAAGCCTCAGCAGTAGCGGGAACGGCGATCAAAGCCATCATGGCAAAAGGCAGAAGCAGTTTCTTCATAAAATCCCTCCTCGTAGCAAAGCACGACAGACTTTAGATATTCCCGACCGTATTGGCCGTTCATGAACCGCCCGTTCACCACCCATCAAGCCATGGCGGACCGCCTTAACGAGTCCCCGTCAGCACCGTGGCCGGAAAGCGTTTGGTATCGGCAAAATACTGCACCAGCGCGACATGAAAAGCCACATCTTCGGCCGCGCCACCCAATTCCAAACCCGGCTTCACCACATCTTGCGGGCGGTGATAATCGGTGTCGAAATATTTTTCCAAACGGTTGATATCGCCATAGGCGCTGGTCACCATCACGGCGGGCAAATCATGCGACATCAAGGCCCAGCCATCCTGCCGCCGGATATAGCGATTGGGTTCGTCCGACACGGACAGCTTGCGCTTCTGTTCACGCGCCACCGTGGCGATACCCGTGTCCAGAACCGTCATCCCCCGCCCGACAATGCCCACCGGCGTTCCGGCCGGGGCAATCGCCACCGAATCGATGTTGAACGCCGCCACGATATTCTTCAACGGCACCGGCGGATTTTCGGCAAAGGCTTCTGCGCCCAACAGGCCGATTTCCTCGCCCGTGGTGAACAGGACGATGACGTCGCGGTCCATGCCCCCCGGCACTTTGACCAACCGCCGCGTCACCTCCAGCAAGGCGGCAACCCCGCTGGCATTATCCACCGCGCCGTTACAGATCAGATGTTCCGCAGGCGGGCTGGCGCATTGGCCGAAATGATCCCAATGGGCCAGCAGCAGCACAGCGCCCGATCCCGGCTTTCGCCCCGGAATGCGGCCGATGATATTATGGGTGCGAATATTGGTTTCGCGCGTCGTCGCCTCAAAACTGGCCGAAACGTCGAGCAGGCGCGGCGCGAAATCGGGCTTGTCGGCCTCCTTTTGCAGGCTGGCCAGATTGTCCGGCGATGTGGCGAGAACCTGCTCCAACCCTTCGGGCGACAGGAAACCTTCCAGATCACCGCCCAGCGCCTCACTGGCCAACGCATATCCCTGACGGCGGCGCCTTTCGGTCACGCCGGCCAGACTGCGCTGACCATCCAGCACCGTCACCACCGCTGCCGCGCCGCCTGCCAGCAGCGCATTCTGACGCTGCGACCGATCCCCGGCATAAGGCGTGTCCTTGGCGCCCAAATCGCCCTGATTGTCCAGCAGCAAGGCCACCCTGCCCGCCAGTTCCGCACGCGGCGGGACGGTGGTGCCGCGCCCCACAAAATAGATCGGCGCGCCCTGCACCAGACTGCGCCGCCCCGATGTCAGCAGCAGCGCCTGCGCCTGATCAAAGGGGATCAGCCGCCCGCGCCTGGAAAAACGCGCAACACCCGCCGCCGGTTCGCGCGCGACCAGTTTGATCGGCGCGTACCATGGGTTGGCGGGCTGATTGGTTCCCGACACCAAACCCATTTCAAACAATTGCTTACCGATATAGCGCAGCGTCTTGGCCTCGCCATCGGTGCCCGGTTCGCGCCCGGCGAATTCATCACTGGCCAGAATTCGGATATGATCGAGCAATTGCGCCTCGATCGCGCGGTCCGTTCGCCCAATGGCGGGCACGGCGCAAAGCCCCGCCACCGCGCAAAGCGCAGCCCGGCGCAGCACCACAAGCCCATGCCTGCGCCACCTTTTGCCATCTGTCGCTAAGCCGCCACGTGTCATCGCGGGCCAGCCTACACAGAACAGCCTTGCTCGCAAGACCGCTGTTGGTGGCAAAATGGGGAAAATTCCGAAAGTTGCCGCGATGCATCGCCATGAAATGGATCGCACCTTGCAACCACAGGCGGAAAACACGATTTAAGAGATAAAGACAGGGATCATGCGATGCGACTTGACGATTTCGACCCTAATGATGTGGATATCGAGGACCAGCGCGGACGCGGCGGCGGGCTTGGCGGTTTCGGCTTTGGCGGCGGTCAGGGGCTGCAACTGGGCGGCGGCGGGCTGGGCATTGGCACGATTGCGCTCTTGATGGTGGGCGCATGGATGCTCGGCTTCAACCCGCTCAGCGTGCTTGGCCTTGCCGGTGGCGGCCAGATCGCCGCCCCTGTCGAACAGCGCCCCGTGGCCACCGGCAGCGACGCGGCAAGCAGTTGCACGGTCGACGCGGCAAGCCGGGAAAGCTGCAACGCCCTCTCCTCGCTCAACAAGACATGGCGGACACTGTTTGCCGATCGCGGGCATAAATTCGCGCGCCCCCGTCTGGTGTTCTATTCCTCGCGCGGATCATCGGGATGCGGCGCTGCGCAAAGCGCGATGGGACCGTTCTATTGCCCTGCCGACAATGGCATTTATCTCGACACCGATTTCTATCGCCAAATGGACACCGAACTGGGCGCGACCGGCCAGTTTGCCCGCGATTACGTGATCGCGCATGAATATGGCCATCACGTTCAAAGCCTGCTGGGCACGTCAGCCCGCGTGCGCCAACAGGAACAGGCCAATCCCGATGCCGCCAATGCCCTATCGGTCCGGCTGGAACTTCAGGCCGACTGTTACGCAGGCGTGTGGGCGGCGCGCAACCGCGACCGGCTGGAAAAGGGTGATATGGAAAGCGGGCTGAATGCGGCCCACCAAATCGGCGATGACACGCTGATGAAATCGGCCGGACGCACGCCGGTTGAGGCCTCCTTTACCCACGGTTCGTCGGCCCAGCGCATGGAATGGCTGCGCCGAGGGATGGAAAGCGGCGACCCGGCCAAGTGCAACACTTTCGACGCGATCCGCGGATAATCGGTTCGCCGTTTCTGAATTTTTTGCTCATCCGACATTCACGTCCACCATCAACGCCACCTTTTCGCATCTCGCGCATTTCATCAGGACAAGGGCCTTAATGGCCCGGTTCCTGATGGAAGAGCGAGCCAGTCCCATGTCCCTTTGCCGTTTGATCGCCATCGCCTTGCTGCCCGTTCTGGTGGCGCCGCGCGTTGTCCATTCTGAACCCGCGCCCCCGCCCAAACCCAAGCCGGTGACCAATGCTGCCCCCTCAGCCGAGGATGTGGCGACGACGCCGCTCAGCGATCTGAACATTCGCAAGAACAAGGTGCCCGCCATTCTGGTGCGCGCCCAATCCGCTCCCTACAGCCTGGCGGGAATGGCCCGCTGCCCCGCGATCCAGCGTGAAGTGGGCCAATTGAACGGGGTGCTGGGCGAAGATGTCGATAGCGCACACAAACGCGGCAAGGCCGTGATCCCCGGCAAGGTTGCGCAGGATATCGTGGGCGGCATCATCCCTTTTCGCGGCGTGGTCCGCGAAATTACCGGCGCGAATGCCGAAAGCCGCGCGCTGCAACAGGCCATCTATGCCGGATTTGCGCGCAGGGCATTCCTGAAGGGCGTCGGCCTGCAAAAGGGATGCGGACACCCCGCGCGGCCCGTCTGACGATCACCGCCCCGCCCAAACGCCAAAGAAAAAAGCCGAGGGCAGCGCCCCCGGCTTTTTCATTTCAAACCATTGAAACAGGCGTCTTAGTAAACGCGCTTCTTCGGCTTGATATATTCGACGTCGTCGGTCAGCGTGTATTCGTGGACCGGGCGATAGTCGAGCTTGACGTTGCCGCCCTTGCCGCCCCAGCCGTCGAACCAGCCCACGGTGTGCTTCATCCATTCCGCATCGTTGCGATCGGGGAAGTCTTCGTGAGCGTGGGCGCCGCGCGATTCCTTGCGGGCATGCGCGCCGTGCAGCGTGACCGAAGCCTGCGAGATCAGGTTGTCGAGTTCCAGCGTCTCGATCAGATCCGAGTTCCAGATCAGCGAGCGGTCCTTGATCGAGATGTCCTGCATCTTGTCATAGGTCGCCGCCAGCTTGGTCTTGCCTTCGGCCATCAGTTCGTCAGTACGGAACACAGCCGCGTGGCCCGACATGGTGCGCTGCATCTCGGTGCGGATTTCCGCGGTCGAGCTGCCACCCTTGGCGTTGCGGAAGTGATCCAGACGGGTCAGCGCCAGATCCGCCGAGTCAGCGGGCAGTTCGCTATGCGCCATGCCCGGCTTCACGATTTCCTTCAGACGGTGGCCCGTTGCGCGGCCAAACACCACAAGGTCGATCAGCGAGTTCGAGCCGAGGCGGTTCGCGCCATGGACCGACACACAGGCCGCTTCACCCACAGCGAACAGGCCCGGAACCACGGTGTCCGGATTGCCGTCCGCGCCGATGGTCACGACTTCGCCGTGATAGTTACAGGGAATGCCGCCCATGTTGTAGTGAACGGTCGGAACCACCGGCAAAGGCTGGCGGGTCAGATCGACACCGGCAAAGATCTTGCCGCTTTCGGTGATGCCCGGCAGGCGTTCGCCCAGAACCTTGGGATCGATGTGATCGAGGTGCAGATAGATGTGGTCGCCATGCGGACCAACGCCGCGGCCTTCACGGATTTCCAGCGCCATCGAACGCGACACAACGTCACGCGAAGCCAGATCCTTGGCAGAGGGAGCATAGCGTTCCATGAAACGCTCGCCCTGCGAGTTGGTCAGATAACCGCCCTCGCCGCGCGCGCCTTCGGTGATCAGCACGCCCGCGCCGTAAATGCCGGTCGGGTGGAACTGTACGAATTCCATGTCCTGCAAAGGCAGGCCAGCGCGCAGCACCATGCCGCCGCCGTCGCCGGTGCAGGTATGGGCCGAGGTCGCGGTGAAATACGAACGGCCATAACCGCCCGTGGCCAGCACGACAGCATGCGATTTGAAACGGTGGATCGTACCGTCATCGAGGCAGATGGCGATCACGCCAACGCATTTGCCATTGTCCATGATGAGGTCGATGGCAAAATATTCGATGAAGAAGTCGGCGTCATACTTGAGCGACTGCTGATACAGCGCGTGGAGCATGGCGTGGCCGGTACGGTCGGCCGCGGCGCAGGTGCGCTGAACCGGCGGGCCTTCGCCCATGTTCTGCATGTGGCCGCCAAAGGGACGCTGATAGATCGTGCCATCGGCGTTACGGCTGAAGGGCACGCCCGCGTGCTCCAGTTCGTAAACGGCCGCAGGCGCTTCACGCACCATATATTCGATGGCGTCCTGGTCGCCCAGCCAGTCCGACCCCTTGACGGTGTCGTACATATGCCACGTCCAGTGGTCGGGCGTGTTGTTCTTGAGCGAAGCGGCGATGCCGCCCTGAGCCGCAACGGTGTGCGAACGGGTCGGAAACACCTTGGTGATGCAAGCGGTGCGAAGACCGGCTTCTGCGCTGCCCATGGTGGCGCGCAGGCCGGAGCCGCCAGCGCCGACAACCACGGTGTCATAGGTGTGATCGATGATCTTGTAAGCAGGCGCGGACATTATCTTATGCTCCCAGCGCAAGACGGAGGATGCTGAACAGGCCATAGGCCGCGCCGCCAAAAGCGGCCAGGTTCAGAGCGGCCATGACGGCAAACTTGGCGCCGGCTTCATGCACATAGTCCTCGAACAGGACCTGAAGGCCCAGACGAGCGTGCCAGAACGTGCTGATCACGAACAGCGCCAGACCGGTCGCGGTCACGGGGCTGGCGATCCAGTCGCGCATCGTGATGTACGAAAAGTTCGGCAGAGCCATGAACGAGACGGCAAGCCAGCTGGTCAGCACAAGATTGCCGACAGCGGTAAAGCGCTGCATCAGCCAGTGGTGCGAACCCGAATGGGCCGAGCCAAGACCACGGACGCGGCCGACGGAAGTTCCGTTACCCATCTTCCAAATCCCCTTAGCGCGCCAGCAGGCAGGCCCAGAAGGCCGCCGTCAGCAGAATGCCAATGACCGGGCAAATCGCCGACCAGAAATTGTTGCTCTTCACTTCAAAGCCCGCACCGATGTCGAGCAGGAAGTGACGCACGCCCGAAACGGCATGATTGAAAACCGACCAGCTGACGCCGATCAGAACGATCCGACCATACCAGGTGCCAGCTTGCGCCAAAAACAGCGCATAGGCGTCGGGACCTGCAGCAAGGGTGCCCAGCCAGCAAAGCAGCAGGCCAAGGCCAGCAAACGAAGCCGCGCTGCCGGTGGCGCGATGCAGGATCGAGACAGCCATAGCTGGTCCCCAGCGCCAGATCTGCAAATGCGGTGAAAGCGGCCGCGCTTTGCGGGTTTGCGAGGCTTGAGCCATTACGACGAATCCCCTTTGGGCTGGTTCATGTTGCGTTGCGGGAATGCCCCGCGCGAAAATCCCCTTAGCCAAATCCCGGCCCGGTGCAAGCATGACAATGATACATTGCCGCTAAAGTCGCAATTGATCGCCCCGCAGGCGGCATTTTCACGGAGACTTGGCATTGTGGCCGCGCGGGCCTATCTGCGCGCCTATGACCGAGCCCAGCGACAACCAAGAATCCCTCGAAAACTGGAAAATCACCGTTTTCGGCCCCCGTAATCAGATCGAGGCGGCGCTGATCGCGCATGAAGACGCCTTTGATTGGGATTTCGAGATTGTGCTGTCGGGCTGTGAAGTGGCCAAGGACAAGCCGGAGGAATGGGTTTTTGAAGCCTATTTGCCGCGCAAACCGCGCAAGGCAGACAAAGATGCGATCCTTGCACTTTTTGTCGATGCCAAGCCCAAACTGATCATCGAACGCCTGCCCGACATCGACTGGATCACGGAAAGCCAGCAGGGGTTGGAGCCGATCGTGGCGGGCCGATTCTGTGTCCACACATCCGATCATGCGCCCGTGCCTGGACTGGTGCCTTTCGAAATCCCGGCAAGCCGCGCCTTTGGCACCGGCCACCACGAAACGACCGCCGGGTGCCTGACCATGCTGGGCCATATGAAGGATCAGGGCGTCATCGCGCGCAATGTGGCCGACATCGGTACGGGCACGGGGCTTTTGGCCTTTGCGGCGCTGCACCTTTGGCCGCGGGCCTATGCCACGGCCAGCGACATTGATGCCGCCTGCGTCGGCGTGGTCGACCATAATTGCGAAATCAACAATGTGCCCATCGGCGCACGCCAAGGTGAACTGACCATGGTTGTGGCCGATGGCATGGATGATCCGGTGCTTCAGGCGCGTGGCCCCTATGATCTCTTGATCGCCAATATTCTGGCCGGGCCGCTGATTTCGCTCGCGCCCGATTTTGCCAAGGCTCTGGTTCCGGGCGGACATCTGCTGCTGGCTGGCCTGCTGGAAACGCAGGAGGCGCAGGTCCGCGCCGCCTGCCGCCGCGCGGGTATGCGTTTGGCCGCGCGCATGGTTTCGGGCGACTGGTCGATCTTGTGGCTGCGCAAGCGTCGTTTCGCTCGGATCCATGCCTCGCAGATGGGCGTTTTGCCGGATTGGTCCAAGAAGTGGTGAAGTGAGGATGCGAGGGACTCGTCCCTCGCGCTCCCTGTTACTGTATATGCCGTGGCACAACTTGGTGCCGCAGGTTTTAATTCGTCCAACGCAGCCAACCTGGCTCCATTAACGGGATTGCCAAGGGACAAGTCCCTTGGCCCGCCGGAGGCAAAACCTCTTACTTGGTAAACTTCAATACAAACTGATCCGTCTTGTCGTGCAATTCGAACACCTTCTTGGTGTGATCGTCTTCTGCACTGGCCAGAGCCTTGCTTTCACCTGCGAATTTGAAGCCGGCCTTGACCACTTCCATCTTCACCAGTTCAGGATCGATGCGGTGCAGGTTGTCGGTATCGGTCGTGCCCGAACCGGCCTTGGCCGCATGGTCGCTGACCAGATAGGTCCCGCCCGGCTTCAACGCCGCCAGAGCCGCAGCATTGGTGGCATCCGGGCTGCGGCCGGTGTGGTGCAGGTCGTGATAATTCTGCGTCGTCCAGATCAGGTCCACCTTTTCCGGCGGCGCAATTTGTTCGCCCAGAACCAGCTTCACATTGGCAAAGGCCGGATTTTTCAAAATGGGATCGAGTCGCGCCAGACGTTCGGGCGGCGTCCCGGCGGGCATCCAGATATAGACGACGCCCTTAGGACCGACGGCCTTGGACAACAGGCGCGTGAAATAACCGCCACCGGGCAGCAATTCGCCCACCTTCATCCCCGGCTTTACCCCGGCAAAGGCCAGCAATTCGCCCGGTTTGCGCCCGGCATCGCGCGACACGTCGGCCTCCGGGCGATCCTTGTCGGCCAGAGCCGCCGCAATCGCCGCCTTGTTACCCTGAGCAAGCGCAACGCCCGGCGCCATCATGGCCAGAGCGCCCGCCAACAACCATGCCTTCGACATATCAGAAACTCCCCACCAGTTATCAGTCAGGCGGGAACCTATCCTAACGCGAGGGAATGCCAAGGGCCGTGAATGTAAGATTTTGTACGCAGGCTCCTATCCGGCGCGCGCGACAATTTCGGCCCATTCCGCCTCGGTGATGACCGCGATGCCCAGCTTTTCGGCCTGCGCCAGTTTGGACCCGGCCCCCGGCCCCGCCACGACCAGATCGGTTTTCGCGCTGACCGACCCGGCGGCGCGGGCGCCCAGCCTTTCGGCCTGCGCCTTGGCCTCGTCGCGGCTCATGGTTTCCAGCTTGCCGGTGAACACCACCGTCTTGCCTCCGACCTCGCTGGCCTTGGTTTCGACGATATAGTCGGGCGGGCTGACTTCGCTCAGCAAATCCTCCCAAACCGCGACATTGTGCGGCTCGTGGAAGAAGTCGCCCAAAGCCTCGACCACCGCAGGGCCGATGCCGTCGATGCCCACCAACTCGGCCCGCGCGTCGGCCACTTCGGGCAAATCGGCCGCGCCCGCCGTATCATCGGTGCGCAACTGGTTGGCCTTTTGCGCCACCTCGCGCAGGGCCGGCAATGTCGTGAAACGCTTGCACAGATCGCGCGCCGTCACCGCCCCAACGTGGCGAATCCCCAGCCCGAACAGCAAGCGCGCCGCATCGGGCTGGCGCTTGGCCTCGATGGCGCTCAACAGGTTATCCACAGACTTATCCTGCCACCCTTCGCGCCCGACAATATCGGCGCGGCGTCGGTGCAGGCGGAAAATGTCCGCAGGGCTTTCCAGCCAGCCAAGGTTGAAAAATTCGATGATCGTCTTTTCGCCCAAACCTTCAATGTCCAGCGCGCCACGGCTGACAAAATGCTTGAGCCTTTCGGTCCGTTGCGCGGGGCAAATCAGGCCCCCGGTGCAGCGAACATCGACCTCCCCCTCTTCGGCCACCGCCTCGGACCCACATTCGGGGCAATGATCGGGAAAGGCAAAGGCGGGGCGTTCAACATCCCGCGTCAGGTTTTCGACAACCTGCGGGATGACGTCGCCCGCCCGCTGCAAAACGACCCGGTCGCCGATCCGCACGCCCAACCGCGCAATTTCATCGCGATTATGCAGCGTGACATTGGTGACCGTCACCCCGCCCACCAGCACCGGCGCCAAACGCCCCACCGGGGTCAGCTTGCCCGTCCGACCCACCTGAATATCGATGGCCTCCAGCGTGGTTTCGGCACGTTCGGCGGGAAACTTGCGCGCAATGGCCCAGCGGGGGGCCTTTGCCACGAAGCCGAGACGATCCTGAAGCGCAAACTCATCAACCTTGTAAACCACGCCGTCGATTTCATAAGGCAAATCAACGCGCTCCGCCTGAATGCTGCGGTAATGCTCGACCATCGCCGCCAGACCATCGCAGCGCTGCAGCCATGGCGAAACCGGCACGCCCCAAGCCGCGATCTGTTGCATCATCGCCCATTGGCTGGCCGCCGGAACGCTGCTGGCCGCGCCCCAACCATGGGCCAGGAAACGCAGCGGGCGCGAGGCCGTCACCCGTGCATCCTTCTGACGCAGCGAACCGGCCGCCGCGTTGCGCGGGTTGGCGAATGTCTTGTCGCCTGCCTGTTCCTGCCGCTCATTCAGCGCAAGAAAGGCGGCGCGCTCCATATAGACTTCGCCGCGAATTTCGAAAACATCGGGTACATCGCCGCGCAATTGCTGCGGAATATCATGGATATGCGCGACATTGGCGGTCACATCCTCGCCCACCTGTCCATCGCCGCGGGTGGCCGCCCGCACCAGCCTGCCCTGCTCATACCGCAGCGAGAGCGAGAGGCCGTCGATCTTATCCTCTGCCGTGAACGCCACCGGCGCATCATCGGCAAGGTTGAGGAAACGGCGGACGCGGGCGACGAATTCGCCCACTTCCTCGTCGTTGAAGGCATTATCCAAACTCATCATCCGCACCTCATGCGCGACCTTGCGCAAGGGGGATGCGGCCACCTCGTGCCCAACTTTGTTGGTCGGACTGTCGGGCCGGGTCAGATGGGGATAGGCCGCCTCAAGCTCTGCATTGCGGCGCACCAGCGCGTCATATTCCGCGTCCGAAATATCAGGCGAATCGTTAAGGTGATACGCCTTGTTCGCCCGGTTGATCTTTCGGGCAAGGCGCATCAGTTCATTGGCGGCTTCGGCTTCGGTCGGCAAAGATGTAGGCGATGTCATGCCCCTCTCTTAGCCGAGGGCAAGCACGCTCGCCACCATCGGACGCCGAATACGGAAACCCAGTTGTTCATAAAGCCCGATGGCCGCCGCATTCCCGGCCCATGAATGCAGATAGGACGCATCGCCCCGCGCCGCCAGATCGGCCATTACGCGCAGGATCAACCGCCGCGCCAGCCCTTGCCCGCGATAGTCGGGATCGGTGCAAACCCCGCTGACCTCGGTCCAGCCATCGCCGGGGCGAGCGCGTTCACCGGCCATGGCGATCAATCTTGCGCCATCGAACATGCCGTAGAATTGGCCGTAAAGCCTCGTCTTTGGCCCCCAAGGTCCGGGCTTTGTGGCAAGGGCCAGCGCGCTCATCTGATCGGCATGGCTTTCATCCAAGGGCACGATCCCGGTGAAATCAGCCTCTGGCGGGGATGCTTCCGCCACCATCTGAACCAAAGGCGCGGTCATTTTGGCGATCAGGCCGGGCGCGGTCACATCTTCGGGCTCAACCAGCCAGATTTCATCCTCCGCCCCGTTCAGCAAGGATGCCAGCGCCCCATTCTCCCCCGTCACCGCATTGGCGAAAGGGCCGAAATCAGAATCGATCCGCACGGCCGTGCGCGCATCATTCCAATGCGCAAGATGGGATTGGCGGGTGTTGAGGGCGGTCCAGAACGGACGGTCTAAAGGATGCATGACGCCAAGATAATGTTGAAATTGCGGTGTTCCAGTACCCAAACGTCAACAAACTTGCGCAGGTCACACCCGTTCCAGCAACCGATCCGCCTGCGCCCTTGCTTCGGGCGTGATTTCCGCGCCCGACAACATGCGCGCAATCTCTTCCTGACGCCCTGCGCCATCCAGCAGGACGACGCCGGTGCGCGTGACAAAGCCATCGTTGCTCTTGGCGATGAAATAATGCTGTCCCCCGCGCGCCGCCACCTGCGGGCTATGCGTCACGGCCAGCAATTGGCCGGATGACGCCAGCCGCGCCAGACGCTCGCCAATGGCCTGCGCCACCGCGCCGCCGACGCCGCGGTCGATTTCGTCAAAGATCATCGTCGCGGCCCCGCCCTCTTCGGCCAAGGCCACCTTGAGCGCCAGGATGAAACGCGACAATTCACCGCCCGAGGCAATCTTGGCCAAAGGCGCGAAATCAGCGCCGGGGTTGGTCGCGATCATGAATTCGACGCGGTCCATGCCCGATGCGCCCCATTGCCCTTCGTCCAGCCGGGAAACATCGGTACGAAAACGCGCCGCATCCAGCTTGAGCGGGGCCAGTTCCACCTTGACCGCCGCATCGAGGCGCAAGGCCGCTTCGCTGCGCGCGCTGCTGGCCGCCTCGGCCAGTTTGAGCCACGCCGCGCGCGCCTTGGACGCGGCCTGTTCCAACGCGACGACTTCGGCCTCGCCTCCCTCAATCGCGTTCAACGCGGCGCGCATTTCCTCCAAACGTGCAGGCAGATCATCGACCGCGCAGCCATGTTTGCGCCCCGCCGCGCGCAATTCGAACAGGCGCGTTTCCACCCGGTCCAATGCCAGCGGATCAAAGGCCAATTCGTCCAACGCCCGGTTCAACTTATCTTCGGCGTCATCCGCCTCGATCATGGCCCGGTCCAATGCGGCCAGAACTTCTTCCAGCAAGGCATGTTCGCCCGCGATTCGGTCCAGACGCCGCGCCGCAACCCGCAATTCGGCCAAGGGTGAGTTCGATCCGGTAAAGACCTGCTGCACCGCCGAAAGGTCGCCCGCCAGACGCTCTCCCTTCTGCATCGTGGCCCGTTCGGTGGCCAGTTCCTCTTCCTCACCCGGCTGTGGGCAAAGAGCCTCCAATTCGGCGACATGGGCCTGATAGAGTTCGCGATCCTCGGCCGCCTTGGCGATGGCGGCGCGGGTCTTGGCCAGCTTGGCTTCGGCCTGCCCCCAAGCCTTCCACGCCCCCTCCATCGCGGCGGTATCGACCCGCGCATAACGATCGAGCAAAGCGCGATGCCCACGCGGATTGACCAGCCCGCGATCATCATGCTGACCATGAATTTCGACCAGATAGGGCGCGACCTCGCGCAGCAGGGCGACGCTGGCGGGTTGGTCATTGATAAAGGCTTTGGAGCCGCCGTCAGCCTTGATCTGACGCCGAATCAGGATGGGTTCGCCCGGTTCCACCTCCACCCCGGCCTCGGCCAGAGTATGCGCCACCGCGCCATGGAGCGCGCCCGGCTCAAACGAGGCCGTCACACTGGCCAGATCGGCGCCCGCGCGCACCAGGCCGCTATCGGCCCTCATGCCCAGAATCAGGCCCAATGCATCGAGCAGGATCGATTTGCCCGCCCCCGTCTCACCCGTAAGCACGCCAAGGCCCGGCGCGAAAGCGAGATCGAGCGCCTCGATCAACACGATGTTGCGAATGGAAAGATGGCTCAACATGTTCGCTAGGCGTTCTAGCCGAAGCGCGTGCGCACGTCTATGGTTTCAAAACAACATCCGCCATGTCGACGCCAAAATCGTGATCACCCAGATGCCCATGATCAGCCAGTGTTCGACAAACAATCCCGAATGATCCTGATGAACGTCCAACAGATCATGCGCGTCGCGGTGCAGCAACACTTTGGCCGATGCCACAGCATCTTTGCCGCCATCCCGCGCCGCCTCCAGCACCTCGCGGGCCAGTGCCGCAGCGGCGGCTTCATCCAGCCAGTCCGCCTGATTGGGATCAGGAATTTTCCGAAGTTCGCTCATGACCGACCTGCCTGACAATGGAGGCAGTCATCTACGCCAAGGGTCGTTTAAGTCGCGATTTTACCGGCATCAGGGCATTGCCCTATAGGCCGCAATTATTCCGCCGCCTGGGCCTGCGACTCATCATCTTCGGGCGGATCGGAAAAAGGCGGCTCAACCAAAATCGGGTCGGCCAAAGTCAGCCTGTCGAGCATGGCCGCCATTTCGTCGCGGACGGCCAGCATCAGGCCACGCAGGCGACAATCTGCCTCTGGCAGGCAATTGGCGCAATGTTCATGGGCAAACCGGCTGGCACAGGGCACCAGTGCAAGGCTGCCCCGTGTCAGGCGGATAATGTCGCCATAGCGTATATCACAAGGCGCCAGCGCCAGTTCATAGCCACCCTCGCGGCCACGATGGCTGATCACCAGCCCTTCGCGCACCATTTCCGACAGGATGACGGTGAGAAACTTGCGCGGGATATTCTGCGCCTCGGCAATCGCGTCCAGCCGAATCGGACCCTGCTGCCACAGGTCAGCGAGGTGCTGAAGCGCGCGGATCGTATAACGGGTTTTCTGCGATAGCATGGCGGCGGCATAACAGCGCTCATCCAAAGAAAATGTCAATCACCGGGTTAGACATTTCACGGGTTCATCGACAGCTGTGGCCCCGTCCCCACGCCGGACAAATGAAAAGGCCCGCGCCACCGGGGCGCGGGCCTGTCAAATGACGTCTTTGGCCGGAAATCAGCTGGCCTTGGTGCCGGGGGCATATTTGCCCATCATGGCATAGGCTTTTTCGTACCACTCGCTGCCCGGATAGTTCGCGCCCAGAACTGCGGCATATTTCTGCGCCTCTTCGGGGATGCCCAGCGCCAGATTGGTTTCCACCAGACGGAACAGAGCCTCGGCGGTGTGGCTGGTCATCTGATACTGATCGATCACATTGCGGAAACGAATGTCGGCGGCCAGCCAGCGGCCCGAACGCTCGTAAAAGCGGCCAATGTCCATTTCCTTGCCGGCCAGGTGGTCATTCACAAGGTCAATCTTGAGCCGCGCATCGGTGGCATAGCGCGTGCCGGGATAGCGGCGCACCACATCGTTGAGCGCCGAAAGCGCCTGAAGCGTAATCTTCTGGTCGCGGCTGACGTCGTTGATCTGCTCGTAATAGCACAGGGAGATCAGGTAATAGGCGTAAGCGGCATCCTTGTTGCCCGGATGGATCGAGATGAAACGCTGCGCCGACTGAACCGACTTGGCGTAATCGCGCGCCGAGTAATAGGAGAATGCGCTCATCAACTGGGCACGGCGCGCCCACGGGCTGTACGGGTGCTGGCGCTCAACCTCGTCAAACAGCGCGGCAGCGGTCTTGTCCTCGCCCTGATCCAGACGCTTCTTCGCCTCAAGATAGAGCGAATCAACGTCGCGCGCGACATAGGCGGTATCCTTGGGCTTCTTGCCCCGACCGGCGCAACCACCGGTGATCGCCATCGCGCCAACGGCACAGGCAAGAAGGACAACACGCGGCGACAGGCTGAGGCTGGGCTTAGACATGGTTTGGCCTATAGCCAGCGTCTGGCTGAACGCCAAGTGAAAGCGCAACGCGAATTGTCGCAATTCATTGCGCGCTCACCCTTTATCTTGCGGCGCGCTGTGACGATTGCATCATACGGCGCAACACCATCGCATAATAGCGCGCAACCACACCGACATCCTGATCCGGTTTGACCCCGGCCAGGAATAAACGCGGCGCCATCAACACGCTGGCCAACAAAACCGTGGCCCAGATTTCGGCGTCCAACGGATCAGACGAGCCCGGACCGCCCTTGCCGTCCTCCATTCGCGCCACCTGCGGCGAACGAGAGGCCAGTTCCACCAGGCTGTCCCATCGCGGAAAATTGCGGCTGATCGGGGCATGGTTCACCAGATCCATAACCCATTCATGCATCAATTGGGTGTTCTTCAACGCGAATTGCACGGCTTTTTCCAACCATGCCTGCGAATCGCCCGGTGCGACCATCATCTCGCTCAAACGCGCGCCGAACCATTCCTTGGCGGCGCCGAGCAAGGCCTCACGACTTTCGAAATGATAATAGACCGTGGAGCGATTCATGCGCGCGTCACGCGCTAGCGTGGCCACCGTCAAGGAATCTATTCCATCGCGCCCGATCAGGCCCACCGCCCGCTCGACCAACTGGCGGTGTGTTTCTTCATAGTTGCGATTGCGACGCTGTTCTAAAGTCTGGCGCGTTTCCGACATGCGTTCTGGCATTTCCACATTTGGTGGGAAATCAAGCGGTTTAACCGGTTTTCCCTCTAGAAGGGGCAATTTATGCAGCAAGCCCCCACTTTCTTTGCACAATCGATATAAATTTGTCGGAAACGTCAATTTCAGCGTTTTCCCCGAAACGCCAAAAAACGGAAACCCGCCGCAACCAGATTCGCATAGGGTTGGCGACGGGTTAATTATAATTATTATTCAATATTTACAACACTATAGCTCCATCAATCCCAATAGGCCACCGCACGCAACTCAATACTGGCGCGGGTTTGCGCCCCCGGCAGGCTGGTGTCGTGAAAGGCCGTATGCGGACAACGCCAGGTGCGATCATGGTCGCTATCGTGAAATTTGAACAAAAGGACGTCGTCGCGCTCCATATTCGAAAAATACCACCAGCGGTGCGCCGGGTTATGGCGGAAAATATAGGCTGCAATCATCTGATCCTCGCCCTCGACCGGCGCGGTCAAGGCATCCCCGACCGGAAATTCATCAACCACGAAAAGAGTGTTCGAAACGCCCTCGCCATCGGCCACCGAACGGCCGTCGCAAACCGCCAGCGGCCAATCCTGCGGGCCGGGTGAGAAGGTGCGCCACAACGACACGCAACAGAAGCGGCGATAGCCATCGCGCGACCCGAAATGTTGCTCATGCATCCGCGCCGCGGCCTTTTGCCCGGTCAGGGTATTGTAATCGACATGCGCCTCGCCAGCGGGCGGCTGAATGCCGCCGGCATGTTGATAATTATCCGTCTTTTCCTGCGCCCGCTGGCTCAGGTCTGCGCTGGTGCGGATCATCCACCCCTGCGTCGCCACACGATCCGCCCCGGTCAGGTCGCGGATGATCCGTGCCGCATCCTCATGATATTTGGCGTCAACCTCTTCCCGGTTCCAGAAGTCCTCGATCGAGGTTGCCCCCTTGCCGATCATGAAGCCGTGCTTGTCGAATTGGAAATGGTCACGGATCGGCATACCATCGCGCACCACCGCTTCGTAATCGCGATATTCGCCGGTGTTGATCTCGGCCCCGGCACGGACATAGCGGCGCGTGACGAAATTCCCCGGCGCCAGATAACGGATCAACGCGGGCGCCTGACGCTGTTGGTCCTCTATCGTATCGTCCTGAATGATGGTGGCCATGTGTTATCCTCTCTCATGGGACTCGCGTTCTTGGTCGCGCGAGAGAGAAGGTAACGGATGTTATGGATTTACACAAGTGTGTAAGAAAGGGTTCAGATGCGAGGGTCTAGACCCTCGCGCTCCCATTACTGTCTGCGTCGCGTGCCGGTTTCAGCGTAGAGTTTGGGACGCACCCGCGGTTTTAAAGCCTGCGGCGCCAAGATCCTAACCTACCCGCGCCGCAGGCCATAAAAAAACGTATGGCCCGCCCCGTCTGCAAGGGGGATTTTGAAGTGTTCTGATCAGTCTGCGTCAACGTATGCGGTCTCATGGGTGACCCCATGGCCAAGATGGACATCCGCACGTCTGGAGCCACAATAAAGACGCCGGCAACGAGTGCCATTTTTTTGGCCGGGCTTTCCAGACGCCGATCGACTGTCAGGCCATCTTCACGATCCTTCCTGCAAACATCGTTGGCCTATGCACGAAGATGCGTGCGGCCGATCCGGTTATGCCGCGACTGGGTAGCCGCGTTCGAACGTCGCGTCCTTGCGCAAGGCCGCCCATGCGATCCGCGCCAGCTTGTTGGCCAGCGCGACGACGATAGCATTGCGGTGGACTCCTCGCTCGATCATTCCTGTCAACCAGCGCCCCAACGGGGTCTCGCTTCGCGCCAGCGACGGCAATGCTGCTCGGGCACCGTGGATGAGCAAGGTGCGCAAGTAGGTGTTGCCTCGCTTGGAGATGCCGAGCAGCCGCGGCTTGCCGCCGGTAGTATGCTGACGGGGCACCAGACCGAGCCAGGCACCCAGGTCTCGGGCTTTGGCAAAGCTGCTGGCATCGCCCACGGCTGCAATCAGGGCAGTTGCGTTCAGCACCCCGACGCCGGGGATGGATGTGAGCCGCCGGGCAGCCGCGTCATTGCGCGCCAGCTCGACAAACTCGCCGTTCAGCGCTTCCACCCTGGTATCGAGTTCGCGCCATTCGGCACGCAGTTCGGCCACCAACTGGCGCAGACGCGGTGACAAGGTCGTATCCTCATCGGCCAGCAGGGCATCGATGCCGAGTTCCAGCTTGCGCCGCCCAACCGGGAAAATGGTCCCGCGCTCCAGCAGGATCGCCCGCAACTGGTTGGTCAGGCTCCTGCGCTCAGCCACCAGGCGCGAGCGAACCCGGTGGAGCGTCTGGATGTCCAACTGCTCCTGGGTCTTGAGTTCGACGAAGCGCATCGTTGGACGCGAGGCGGCCTCCGCGATCCCCTCGGCGTCGCGGTCATCGTTCTTCTGTGCTTTGACATACGGCCGTACGTACTCCGGCGACATCAGCCGGATCTCATGTCCGTGCGCGGCGAACAGGCGCCCCAGATAATGGGCACCGCAACATGCCTCCATCGCGACCACGCACACAGGAAGCTTGGCAACGTAGTCGACCAGCGTCTGGCGGCGCATCGACCTGCGTACGACGACAGCTCCCGCCGCATCCACGCCAACCACACTGCAGGCATTCTTGCCCAAATCAACGCCAAGGATCACAATAGACATCGGTCCGCTCCTTTCCTCTTCAAGCACCAGCATCATATCCGATGCCGGGGAAAAGGGGCGGGCCATCCCATAAAGGCGGCCCCGCTGCCAACGCAACGAAGCCGCCAAAAACCCATTAACGGGATTGCAAAGGGACCAAGTCCCTTTGCCCGCCGGAGGCAAACTTACTTCACCAACCCGGCATGAACCAAAGCCGCGTCCATCGCCTTACGCGCGCCCTCGTTGCACGGCACGAGCGGCAAACGCAGTTCCTCACGGAAACCTTCGAACACGCGCGAGAGGGCATATTTCACCGGCCCCGGCGAAGCATCCTCGAACATCGCATAGTGCAACGGATAGAGCAGATCGTTCAACCGGCGCGCCTCGGCCAGATTGCCCGCCGCGCAAGCCGCCTGAAAATCGGCGCAAAGGCGGGGCGCGGCGTTGGCCGTCACCGAAATGCACCCAACCCCGCCAGCCGCGCTGAACGGCAGCGCCAGTTCATCATCGCCCGACAACTGACAGAAATCCGCACCCACGCCCATGCGGTGGTCCGTCACGCGCGACAGGTCGCCGCTGGCATCCTTGATCCCGATGATCTTGCCGGGGAAACGACGCGCCAGTTCGATCACGGTTTCCGGCTTGATATCGGTCACCGTGCGCGCAGGCACATTGTACAGCACGATCGGCAAATCGATCTTTTCCGCAAGATAAGAGAAATGGGCAAGCAACCCTTCCTGCGACGGGCGATTATAGTAAGGCGCGACCAGCAGCGCGGCGGCGGCCCCGCATTTTTTGGAAAAAGTCATGTGCAACAGCGCATTTTGGGTATCATTGCTGCCGCAACCTGCGATGACCGGAACGCGTCCGGCGGCCTGCTCGATGCAAACCTCGATCACACGGTGGTGTTCGGCATTCGACAGGGTGGAATTTTCCCCCGTCGTCCCGCAAGGCACCAACGCGCTCGAACCGCTTTCGATCTGCCAATCCACCAAACGGCGGAAAGTCGGCTCGTCAAACGCTCCATCGCGAAAAGGTGTCACCAGAGCGGGTATGGAACCGGAAAACATCGACTTTATCCTCTTTCATCGCCCACCTATAGGCGACATGAAATTACGTCATGCCGCGCCATGGGCCGGCGCCTACTATCGCAACGCCTGATAAGGAGCCATAGGCCATCGTGTCCAGCACCATGATGCCCCGTTCAAAATCCATTTCTCAGGCGCGCAAACGTCGCCTGTCCTCGCTGGCTTTGCTGGCGATGGTGGTCCTGTCCGCCCCGGCCCAATGTCAGGAAGGCGCGGAATGGGACCGCGCGCGCGCCGAATTAAAGGCCAGCGCGCCCGGCGCCATCGCCCCGGCCATTGCCCGCTGGAAACAGCTGGTGGGCACGGAAAATCAGGGTTTTGACGCCTATGCGGGCTTTATTCTGGCGTGGCCGGGCTTTCCTTTGGAAGAGTCGATGCGCCGCGCGGCAGAGAAATCTCTGGCGATTCAGAACGTGCCATCGGCGCGGATTGTCGCCCTGTTTGACCGGTTCCCGCCGCTAACAAATCCGGGGCGCGCGCAATATGCGCTGGCTTTGGCAGCCGAAGGGCGCGCCCGCGATGCGGCCGAAGTTGCCCGCGAAGCATGGCGCGGCGGCACCATGAGCGATGCCGCAGAGGCCGCGATTCAGGCCCGATGGGGCGACAGATTCGCCCAGACCGATCATGATTCGCGGCTGGAGGCCCTGTTGTGGGATGGCTCGACCGCCCAGGCGGCCCGCGCTCTGCCCCGCGCATCGCAATACAAATGGGCCGTGGCACAGGCGCGCCTGGCCATTCAACAGGGGCAAGGGCCGGACGCAAGTACCTCTGACACCGATTCCGGCGCCCGCAGCGCCGAGGAACAGGCCGAAATGGCCCGTATCACGGCACAGGCCAACCCCAGCCTGTCCACGCCCATGGTGCAGCCCGTGGCCCCCATCCAGCCTGTTGTCATTCCCGCAACGCCCGAAATGCTGTCCGATCCGGGCTATCTGGTTGACCGTGCGCGCTATCTGATCCGCCGTGGGCGCGGCGCGGAGGCGGCCAGCCTGCTGGCCAGCCGCCCGCAACTGATGCGCCCTGCACTGGACCCTCGCCGCTGGATCGGTATGCTGCTGGCTGCGGCCAAGGCGGGTGGACCATCCGATTCGGTACGCATCGCTCAAGGCGCCACCGAAGGCTTTATTCCGGGCAGCGAGATCGCCCAAATGGCCTTTGCCGTGCGCGATGATTACACCTCGCTGATGTGGCTGGGCGGGACAACCGCCCTGTGGCAGATGCGCGACGCGACGACGGCGGCCAATCTGTTTTACAATTACGCCCATGCCGCCCGCACCCCGATGACCCGCGCAAAGGGCTATTACTGGGCAGGCCGCGCAATGGACAGCGTGGGCCAGACCAATGGCGCGTTCGAATATTACCGCTGGGCCGCGCAATTCCCGGATCAGTTCCACGGGCTTCTGGCGCTTGAACGTCTGGGCCAGCCGATCCCGCCGCTCCACGATGGCCGCCGCGCCGTTCCCACGCATGTTCAGGCCCGCGACTTTGCCGCCCGCCCCATCACACAGGCCGTTCGCGAAGTGGCCCGTGACGCCGAATGGCAAACCACCATCCGCTTCTTTCGCGAAATCGCCAATCAGGCCAAGACCGAGGCCGATTTCGTACTGGTGGCCGATCTGGCGCGATCATTGGGCCGGCGCGATCTGGCGGTGATCGTTGGGCAAGCCGCCGAAAATGCGGGCTTCAACAATTTCCGCGATCTGGCCTTTCCGATCACGCCCACCCCGCCCGGCAGCGATTGGACATGGATCCACGCCATTTCCCGTCAGGAAAGCCAGTTCAGCCAGAACGCCATGTCCCGCACCGGCGCGCGCGGTTTGATGCAATTGATGCCGGGGACGGCGGCGGAACAGGCCAAGCGGCTGGGTCTGCCGTCATCGACGCAGGCGCTGATCGATGATCCGATGTACAATACCACGCTGGGCAATGCCTATTTCCAGCGTCTGGTGACGTCCTATCGCGGGTCCTATCCGCTGGCCATTGCGGCCTATAATGCGGGGCCGGGCAATGTGAACAAATGGATTGCATCACGCGGCGATCCGCGCCAGCCGGGCGGGCCGGAATGGGTGGACTGGATCGAAAAGATCCCGTTCAGCGAAACCCGTTCCTATGTCGCGCATGTGCTGGAAAATGCCGTGACGTATGAGGCGATGTATCCCTACCATGCATCATACAAAGGCCCCAACGCGCTCAGCCATTTCCTGAAAGACCTACGCCCGCCACCGCCGCCGCCAGTGACTGCGCCAGTGACTGGGCCAGTGACCGCGCCGGTTGCGCCGACACCCTCTTATCAACCCGTTTATCAACCCGCGTATCAGCCCTCTGGCCAACCTGCCTATCGCCCGACCTATGGGCCGCAACCGACCTATACATCGGCGCCGATCGTGCAACCCGTTACGCCGGGGCAGTAAGGAACACGGGCATGTCGCTGTTGGGCAGGCTGATCCCTGCCCCGTTTAGCATGGCGACGATATGGCCGCGGTGGTATGTGGCGTGATTGACGACGTGCAGCAGGATCTGCGCCCGCGTCATCACGCCATCGCCGCCACCGATGAAGGTGAAAGCCACGCTTTCGTTCAAAGCATCGGCGTCCAGCCCTGCACCATAATCCACAAACCACGCATCCAGTTCCACCAGCGCCGAGGCCATCTCTTCCATCGGCGGCGGATTGCCCGGACTGCGGCTGGTATAGCCATGGTTTTGGCCCAAAAGATGTGCCCGCCACACTTGGCCGATTACCAGCAAATGGTGAAAGGTACGGCGGATCGATCCGAACACCACTGGCTGCCGCGCGTCCAGCACAGCATCCGACAGGCCCGACAGCCCATCGATCACGATCCGGTTGGCCCATTGGCCATAGGCAAGATAGGTGTTCAGCATCAGACCCATGTGCCCGCCATCCACGCTGCGGGCAAGTGGGTCAGAAATTCGCCTTGATTTCAAAGCTGGCAATATTGTCCGAACTGTCCTTGCCGCCGGGGACAAAGCCGTGCTGGTTCATATAGGTCGCCTCAAGTGCAAAGCGCCGGTTGAGCGGGATGCTGAAGCCGACCGAATTGCGCATCCGCTCTTCGCCCACGCGGGTCTGGAACGTGTCGCGGTCCAAAGAGACGAAACTTTCATGCGCCGCAACCAAAGACACTTTGCCCGCCACTGGCAAGGTCGCCTTGACATAGGGCCGCAAACGCCAGGCCACCCCCGACACACCATCGCGCCAACGCTGTTCCAGACGCAGTCGCCCCGAAAAGCGCAGTTTGCCGATGGTAAGCAAACGGTCCGCGCTCAATTGCTGGCGAATGCGGTGTTCCATGAATTTGAAATCGCCATGGCTGTAATTCGGGTCATGGGTGTATCCGACATAGAACACCAACCCAAGCGGTCCGCCCTTTTCGCCCAATTCATGGCCGATCATGACATTCTGTTCGATTTCGTAAAATCCGCGCGCTTGACTGTTGCGCACGATATTTTCCGCCGAAGCGCGCCATCCGTCGCCAAAACGCACATTGGCCGAGATCACTTCCCAATGCTGGGCGTCGCTGGCCACGGCGCCGGTGGGCGTCATATAAAGGGCCATGGCCGCCCCAATGGCCATCAGGTTGAACTTGAACCAATGCACTATCGCGAATCCCGTATGTGACAGGTTCGCGTCAACTATGACCGTTGCGTGACACTTTTATGTCAGATTATCCGCGCGAACTGTCATATTTGGCAGAGTAGCCACCTAAGCGGCAGAAGCTGTGCCGCAAATTATGACAATCCGCCTATCACAATAGGGGCTTTTGACGGTGGTCGGGCCTGCTGCCATGGTTTGCAAATGACCGAATCAACGCTTCTTTCCGATAACATGATCGAAGACATTGCTCTTGGCATGACCGGATGCCGCCTGCCCAAAGAACGATGGACCCATGGCGCGCATTGGGCCGCCGCGCTTTGGCTGTTGCGCCATCGCCCGGAAATGGCAGAGCCGGAAGCCATGGGCCGCGCCATCCGGGCCTATAATGCATCGGTGGGCGGGGTGAACTCCGATACGTCGGGCTATCATGAAACCATCACCATCGCCTCGCTGCGCGCGGCAAAGGCGGAATTGGCGCGGCATGAATATGACAAGCCACTGTCACAAATCCTTGCCGGATTGCTGGCGGGGGAATTGGGCAGCAGCGATTGGCCGCTGACCTATTGGCGCCGCGAAACCTTGTTCAGTGTCGAGGCGCGGCGGCATTGGGTCGCGCCCGATCTGGGGGAATTGCCGTTCTGAACCCTTGCCTTGGCCAGACGCCTGCCCCAAAGCCCCGATCATGAGATCCGGTTCGATGCGAAATATGCGCCCCCCTGCGAAAACCGCCGCGCCCAAAGCGCCCGGAGAAGGCCCGCCGATCACGCCCGCCGGCATGGCGGCCCTGCGCGCGCGTTACGATCATCTGTTGGGCACCGAACGCCCCGCCATCGTCGAAATCGTCAGTTGGGCCGCAGGCAATGGCGATCGGTCGGAAAATGGCGACTATCTCTATGGTCGCAAGCGGATGCGGGAAATCGACCGCGAACTGGCGCATCTGGCGCGGCGCATGAAGGCGTGCCGCGTGGTGGACCCTGCGCGACAGGAAGACCGCAGCCGCGTCTGGTTCGGCGCGACGGTTGAAATCGCGGACGAAGATGACAATCGCAAAACCCTGACCTTTGTCGGCGATGACGAACAGGACGCCAGCAAAGGTTTGATCGGCTGGTCCGCCCCCATCTCTCGCGCCCTGCGCGGCAGCGCGGTGGGTGATTTGCGCCGCGTTTCCCTGCCCGGCGGCGAAAAAGAGTGGGAAGTGATGGTGATAACCTATCCCAGCGGCACCTGAGACGCAGAATAGGCAACAAAATGCCTGAAAATTCCCCCTTGCGCGCAGGAAACAATCGCATCTAAGGGCCCGCCCGGAAGAAAGCGTCAGGATCGCGACGCCCCGTGGAGGAGAGTTTTCATGCGCCTTTGGCCCCCCAGCCTTTCGGCGGCGGCTCGACGCTGTCTGTTGGCCGCTGCTTTTATGTGCCCCGCGCCTGCGATGGCGCAAACCGGTAATGGCGTGAATGCTGCCGATACGGTGTGGATTCTGATCTCCAGCGCGCTGGTGCTGTTGATGTGCCTGCCGGGCCTGTCGCTGTTCTATGGCGGTCTGGTGCGGGCCAAGAATTTCCTGTCGGTGATGGTGCAGGTGGGCGTCATCACGGCGGTGGCCTCGCTGCTGTGGGTGCTGGTGGGCTATGCCCTGGCGTTTGGGCCGGTCGGGAATGGCTGGATCGGCGGTTTGGACAATTTTGGCCTTGCCCATCTGGCGCCGGTGCGCGCCGGGACGACCCTGCCTGAAAACACCTTTGCGCTGTTCCAGCTTTGCTTTGCCGCGATTACGCCTGCGCTGATGGCGGGGGCTTGGGTGGACCGGGCGCGCTTTGGCTGGGTGGTGGCGTTCTGCGGCCTGTGGGGCCTGCTGGTCTATGCGCCCTCGGCCCACTGGATCTGGGGCGGGGGCTGGATGGCCTCGCAGTTCGGGACTCTGGATTTCGCAGGCGGCATTGTGGTGCATACGACGGCGGGCGTTTCGGCGCTGGTCGTGGCATGGGTGCTGGGCGCGCGGACGGGTTTTCCGAAAACGCTGATGCTGCCCCATTCGCCTGCGTTGACCATGCTGGGCGCGGGGCTGCTCTGGGTCGGCTGGTTCGGCTTTAACGGGGGCAGCGCGCTGACCGGCAGCGCGGCGGCGGCTTCGGCCATTCTCAACACGCATACGGCGGCCTGCGCTGCGGCGCTGGTGTGGATCGGGATCGAAGCGGGCCATGTCGGCAAGCCCACCAGCGTTGGCTTTGCCACGGGGGCGGTGGCGGGGCTTGCCACGGTGACGCCTGCGGCGGGGATGATCGCGCCGGGGATTGCCGCGCTGTTCGGCGTGGCGGGCGCGGGCGTGTGTTACGCGATGATCCAGTTGGTCAAGCAACGCTGGAAGATCGACGATTCGCTCGACGTTTTTGCCGTGCATGGCGTGGGCGGGATGATCGGATCGCTGGGCCTGTCGGTCGCGATGAGCCCGGCCCTGGGAGGCGTGGGCTATGCCGCCGGGGGCGATATGGGGCACCAGATCGTGGCGCAGATCGTCGGCGTTGGTTTTACGGCCCTGTGGTCGGCGGTCATATCCTGGGTTCTGGCCGTGGGTCTGGGCAAATTGATCCCGATGCGCGCCAGCGAGGATGACGAACGCGAAGGTCTGGACATCACGTCCCATGGTGAAAGAGCGTGGGAACTCGATTGATCCCGCGATAGTGCATGGTAAAGAGGCCGGGTGATGAAACGCCCGGCCTTTTTTCTTTGCCTTCTGGGCCTTGCCGCTGCTCCGGTTCAGGCGCGTGATGCCTTGGGCATGTTCGGCGATTGGGGCGCGTTTCGCGATCCGGCCATTCCGCGCTGTTACGCCATCGCCATGCCGGAAAAGGGGACCAAGCGCGACATCGAACCCTATGCCGATATTGGCCTGTGGCCCAAAAAGGGCGTGCGCGGACAGGTCCATTTCCGCCTTTCCCGCCGCCCCCAATCGGGCGCGCCGGTGCAATTGTCGCTGAGCGGTCAGCGCTATCGTTTGATGAGCGGCGGCATCGACGCATGGGCCACCGACGCCCGCATGGAGGCCGCCATCATCGCCGCCATGCGTTCGGGTGAGATCATGACCGTATCATCGCGTGACGGATCGGGACGCAGCTTTGCCGATCAATATGCACTCTCCGGCGCGGCCACGGCCATCGATGCGGCATCGCTGGGCTGCGCGGGGCGATAGTGGCCTTTGCGGGGTAACTGGCTTTTTGCCCGATTCGCCTGTATGAGCCGCGCCATGACCACTCCCTCGCTCCCCACCTCGATGCCGATTGCCGGCCATATTGATCCTGTCGTCACCTCGCGCGATATTACCGCGCGCCCCGATGGCCGTGTGGATCTGGTCGGCCTTGCCCGCCCGCGCATCGTTGAAATCTTTGCCGAAGCCGGCCTTGACCCGAAACAGGCCAAGCTGCGCGCCAAGCAGGTGTTCCACTGGATCTATCACCGCGGCGTCACCGATTTCGACGCAATGACTGATATTGCCAAGACCATGCGCCCATGGCTGGCCGAGCGTTTTGTGATCGGCCGCCCGGAAATCGTCGTTTCGCAGCACAGCGAGGATGGTACGCGCAAGTGGCTGCTGCGTACCGCCGATGGGCACGAGTTCGAGATGGTCTTCATTCCCGATGCGGACCGCGGCACGCTTTGCGTTTCCTCGCAGGTGGGTTGCACGCTCAATTGCCGGTTCTGTCACACGGGCACGATGCGTCTGGTGCGCAATCTGACGCCGGGCGAAATCGTGGGGCAGGTGATGCTGGCGCGCGATGCCCTTGGCGAATGGCCCAAGGCGGGTCAGGCCGATCTGGTCGCTCTGACCGATGATCTGGTCGATGATGATGGCGGCTATTCGCCCGACGGGCGCCTGCTGACCAATATCGTGATGATGGGCATGGGCGAGCCGCTGTATAATTTCGACAACGTCAAGGGCGCGCTGAAACTGGTGATGGATGGCGATGGGCTGGCTCTGTCCAAGCGCCGCATCACCCTGTCGACCAGCGGCGTCGTGCCGATGATGGCCCAGTGCGGCGAGGAAATCGGCGTCAATCTGGCCGTCTCGCTGCATGCCGTGACCAAGGAGATCCGCGACGAAATCGTGCCGATCAACCGCAAATACGGTATCGAAGAATTGCTTCAGGCCTGTGCCGATTATCCCGGTGCGTCCAATGCCCGCCGCATCACGTTCGAATATGTGATGCTGAAAGACAAGAACGACACGGATGAACACGCCCGCGAACTGGTCCGCCTGATCAAGCATTACAAGCTGCCCGCCAAGGTCAACCTGATCCCGTTTAACCCATGGCCCGGCGCGATTTACGAATGTTCGACGCCCGAACGCATCAAGCGTTTTTCGGACATCGTGTTTGAAGCAGGCATTTCCGCACCCGTGCGCACCCCGCGCGGACGCGACATTGACGCGGCCTGTGGCCAGCTCAAAACCTCGGCCCAGAAAATGTCGCGCGCCGAACTCGACCGTCTGGCCGAAGAAAAGCAGGCCGCGCTGGGATAGACCTTGTGGAGGTGATCCCGGTTGGCGGCTGGATGCCCCCGCCCGACATGCTGGCTCTGGCCAGCAGGGTGGGGCATGAATTGGCCAGCGAATGCGAAATCCGCAGCCAGCGCGGAAAAACATTCCGCGAGGCGTTCATGGCCGCCAGTTTTGCGCAGCATCGCCGGGCCGAGGCGGTCAAACTGCTGCCCGAAACCGGCAAGCCCACGCCTGATTTTGCGATCCGGCTGAACGGCGCTGAACTGATCTTTGAAAATACCGAGGCCGATAATCCGCTGCTGCGCCGCAACTCGGCCTATGAAACGACATGTCGCCAGTTTGAACTGGGGGCGCCCTATGTCTCGCCAACGCCGGTGATGATTGCGCCGGATGCCTATGCCGCCGAAATTGCGCGCCTGATCGCAAAGAAATGCGCGAAACATTATGAACGTTGCGACGGGCTGTTGCTCCGGTCGAACACGACGTGGATCGAAGGGTTAGAAGACCCGCCCCTTTCATGGTGGCAGGCCGCCTGCAGACAAGCCAATGAACATTTTGACGAAGTCTGGGTTTTCCATCATCGCCGGTTTTTCGCCGTCTTTGGCGCGTGAAAACCCGCCCCGGCGATTGGCCGAGGCGGGCACTGACGGATAAAAAGCCGGCGTTCTCAGTTGGACGAATAACAGGATGACAGGCGGAATAGGGTCTGGACCGTGGCGCCGTTGACATAGCGCACCCGATAGAGATTGGCCGCCCCCAAGGCCCCCGTCACCGCCACGTTCAGGTCAACCACAATATTGGCCACAACCGACCCCGTCGCCACGACTTGCCACGTCGTCCCGGTGTCCAGCGATTGTTCGATGTAGAGCGTCCCGGCCTGATCGGCAAAAGCCCGCGCCTTGAACCGTGAGACATAGGGCAAGGAGGTGGTCGCCCGCGACGTGCCCGTAAACGTGGCCGATGCGGCCAGAACCGTCGAGCTGTCGGTATAGCCCAAGGTGTTCACGACATAGCCGATCTGCGCGCTGCCGGTGGCCAGCACGACATTGCCCACTTGCTCGGCCAACATACGGCTGCGCTTGGGCGTGGCGGTGATCGTGACGGTGCCGCTGCCGTAGGTCGAAACGCGGGCGCGGACATAGGTCGTTGCCGCCGCGAAATTATAGATCCCGACCGCTGTGGCGGTCGTTGCCGAACCTGCGTTGGTGTTGCTGGCCGTATTGACGGGCAACAGGACCCAGTTGGTGTTGTCATTGGATTGTTCAAACGTGACCGTATTGCCGCTGCCCACGCTGGAAATCTGGAAACTGCCCCCGTTGTAACCGGCCATATTCAAGGCAACGACCGTGGTGGCGCTGGTCACGCTGGCCGTGACAAGGGCGCCGTCCACCACGCCGTCGGAATTGATGCTGATGGCGCTCTGATCGCTGGCCAAAACAACCGGCAGGCTGTTGGCGGCGGTCTTCTGGCCGATGCTGGCCGGGAATTTGCCCAAAAGGCGTTTGAACAGGGCAATCAGGCTGGCCGTGCCCGTATCCGATGCCGCCGCCGCATCAGCCATCGCGCCCAGAGACACCATCGCCCCATCGCCATGGGTTACAGGCAAAGGGGCGCTGGCCGAAACAGTGGCAGCGGTGTTATCCGCATTGGCAAAGGCAAGTGCCTGAGCCGGGGTATAGTTGGCGGGATAGATGATCTTGGGATTGGGCATGGTAAACTCCGTCAGTCAGCAGAAGGATGACGGGTGAAATAACCAAATAGGTTTATGTAGGAAAGAAATCTATCCTATGACGTTTAGATATTCAGCTCCCCGCCCATGCTGACACCATGAACGCGCCCGCCGATCCACACGCCTTCGTCATCGCGCGAAACATAGACCCGACCATCCGCCCCCGTTTTGCGCCCCTGAGCCGCAACATAAGGCCCCTGCGCCAGACCAGCCTCGTAAAGATAGAGCGCCGCCCCGGCATTCAGGCTGCCCGTCACCGGATCTTCGGCCAGCACACCGCCTGCCTTGGT
Source organism: Novosphingobium sp. 550D (assembly GCF_057401885.1). Taxonomy (NCBI): domain Bacteria; kingdom Pseudomonadati; phylum Pseudomonadota; class Alphaproteobacteria; order Sphingomonadales; family Sphingomonadaceae; genus Novosphingobium; species Novosphingobium sp. 550D. The sequence goes on from NZ_CM171613.1 coordinate 3,039,204, forward strand.
AAAGAAACCCCTGATTTCCCAATCGATCCCGTCCTGATCCGATGGCGCGACAAGCCCCAGATCAACCAGACCCGACACCGCAATATCCGGCTCCACCGCCAAGACCACCTCGGCATTGGCAAGGCGCAGCAATTGCCACGGCGGCCCATTGTCAGCGTGCACAGCGTCCAGAACATCCTGCTCCGCCAAGCGCAATTGGGCGACGGCGGCGGCGCGTTCTTCAACCGACAAAGGCCCCGACCGGCGTAAAGGCGGCGCGCGGAACGCCAATTTGTCCTCCGCCACGCGGACCGGCACAAGGCCAACGCCGCATTCCTGCATGATATTTTTCGCCTTTGGCCGTCCACCGGCCGCCATCCACGCATAGGCCGTGCCCAATGTAGGGTGCCCCGCAAATGGCAGTTCAACCGTGGGGGTAAAAATCCGCACGCGATAGTCGGCGTCATCATGGTCGGGTGCCAGCAAAAATGTCGTTTCGGAAAATCCGATCCAGCGGGCCATCGACTGCATCGCGGCGTCGGTCATGCCATCGGCGCCATGCACCACCGCCAAGGGATTGCCCGAAAGCGCCCCGTTCACAAACACATCGACCAGATCCATCCGCATCGTCATTTCCTTTCAGAAAGATAGCATAGCGGCAATTCCCCTCCCCTCAAGCCACCTTCCCTCCTGCGGCGCTTTGTGCTTGATGGGATGCATGACCCGGCCCACCTTGCTTATCACCGGCGGCGCGAAACGTATCGGCGCGCGCATTGCCCATCGTTTTGGCGCCGCAGGATGGCACGTGGTGATCCATTACGGCCAAAGCCGCGAGGATGCTGAGGCGCTGGCCGCCAAATTGCCCAGTGCGGAATGCGTTGGATGCGATCTGAACGATCCTGATGCGGCGGTGGCGATGGTGCATTCTTTGGCTTCGCGCCTGACGGACTGGCGCATTCTGGTCAATTCGGCGGCGGTGTTCCGTTATGATGATGCCCGCGCGATTGCCCCTGATGTCTTTGCCGAAGCCATGACCGTCAACGCCCAGACCCCCACACGCATGGCGCAGGCCTTTCTGGCCCATGCCCGTGCGCAGGCCGGGCGTCGGGTGATCGCCATAACGGACATGAAACTGGCTAATCCCAACCCTGATTTCTTCAGCTATACGATGGCGAAGCACGCCCTGTCCTCGACCGTTCGCATGTTGGCCATGGGCGCGGCGGCGGCCAATGACCGGGTTTATGCCATCGCGCCGGGCGCCATGCTGCCCAGTTTCGACCAGAAACCGCAGGAGCATGAGACATCGGGCCGTATGAACCTGCTGGAACGCCTGACCGATCCGGCCGAGATTGCCGATGCCGCGCTTTTCCTCGCCGATGGCTGGCTGGCCAGTGGCGAAACGCTGTTTGTTGATTCCGGCCAGCACCTGTTATCGCAACCCAGAGACGTTCTCTATCTCGCGCGGGGGTGAATGGCCCCCAAACCCTTGCCCCATGGTCACGGCCCTGCTAGGCGCGGCGCAATTTCCTCTCTCTCATGCGGAGCGCCCCATGTCAGACATCAAGCGCGTCGTTCTCGCCTATTCGGGCGGGCTTGACACCTCGGTCATCCTCAAGTGGCTGCAAGTCACCTATAATTGCGAAGTGGTGACCTTCACCGCCGATCTGGGTCAGGGCGAAGAACTGGCCCCGGCCCGCGCCAAGGCCGAGCTGATGGGCGTAAAGCCCGAACATATCTACATCGACGACCTGCGCGAAGAATTCGTGCGCGATTTCGTCTTCCCGATGATGCGTGCCAATGCTCGCTATGAAGGCGACTATCTGCTGGGCACGTCGATCGCGCGTCCGCTGATTTCCAAACGCCTGATTGAAATCGCCCGCGAAACCGGCGCTGACGCCGTCTCGCATGGCGCCACCGGCAAGGGCAACGACCAGGTTCGTTTCGAACTGTCGGCCTATGCTCTGGAACCGGGCATCAAGGTCATCGCCCCGTGGCGCGAATGGGACCTGACCAGCCGCACCGCTCTCATCAAGTGGGCCGAAGAACACCAGATCCCCGTCCCCAAGGACAAGCGCGGCGAAAGCCCCTTCTCGACCGACGCCAACCTCCTTCACACCTCGTCGGAAGGCAAGGTTCTGGAAGATCCGTGGCAGGAAACGCCGGATTACGTCTATTCGCGCACGGTTAACCCGGAAGACGCGCCCGACGCCCCCGAATATATCGAGATCGAATTCGAAAAGGGCGACGGCGTTGCCCTGAACGGCGAAGCCATGTCGCCCGCCACGCTGCTGGCCGCGCTCAACGATCTGGGCCGCAAGCATGGCATCGGCCGCCTCGACCTCGTCGAAAACCGCTTCGTCGGCATGAAGTCGCGCGGCATGTATGAAACGCCGGGCGGCGAAATCTATGCCCGCGCGCATCGCGGCATTGAATCGATCACGCTGGATCGCGGCGCGGCGCATCTCAAGGATGAGATCATGCCCAAGTATGCCGAGCTGATCTACAACGGCTTCTGGTTCAGCCCCGAGCGCGAAATGCTCCAGGCCGCCATCGACCATAGCCAAGCCAAGGTTTCCGGCACGGTGCGGCTGAAGCTCTATAAGGGCGGCGCCTATGTCGTGGGCCGCAAGTCGCCCTACTCGCTATACAGCGAACGCCATGTGACCTTCGAGGATGACGCGGGCGCCTATGACCAGAAGGACGCGGCTGGCTTCATCAAGCTGAACGCTCTGCGTTTGAAGCTGCTGGCGAACCAGAAGTAAGGTTTGCGGGTTTCGTGAATAAAGGATGCCGGGGGCCGCGAGGTCTCCGGCATTTTTTTGATTTTAGGAGTTAGTTGCCTCCGGCGGGCAAAGGGCGGGGGCCCTTTGCAATCCCATAAATTTAAATTGTTTCTGCCGAGATGAAGCCACCTTCTGCATCATTCGGGTGGGATAATCCAAGCGACTTGGCCTTTTCACGTCCATCTGGCAAATATGCCATCAATACCGCTAGATCATCGACGCGGTATGCCCAGCTTAGCTGTTGACCAAAAACAATAAAATCCAACGCTTGAATGGCGACACCCTGAACCTGATCTGCATGCTGAACGGTCAGATAAAAATTTAGAACGGGGTTTCGCGCTCTGATAGAATTGGCGAACATCTTCAAATGCGGCAGCCCGGCACCTAGCTTATTGGCCTCAAAATCGCACAGCCGAATGCCTTTGCGAAATAGAGATGTAAATTAACCCAACCGTCTCGCCGCATGTCTCCAAAAGCGCGAGATAGCATCAAGCTAAAATCATGCCCCCAAACATTAGAGAAGCTTTGCGCACGCTTAAGAAAAACCTCCCAAGCCCTATCGTAAGGCTCAGTGAGGGTATCATTACAGCGGCTGCAAAGAGACTTGCTCCACTTCAGTTTGATGTCGTTCGAACCCTGTAATTTAATCTTCTTAGTACGATGCTGATCAAATGCATCCCGCTAATATAAGAAAATCGGCTTCGCTGAATTTTTTCCAAAAATAGACCTCAAGTCGGAAGCCTTCGCCTTATGCTCCCGACTGTCAGCCTCTCTTTCTTCACAAATCCAGCACTTCTGAACCAACAGATTACCCCTCTAAAGCCCCCTCCAATTCAAAGCCCAATTTTCAGGATCGCAAAGGGCCGAGGCCCTTTGCCCGCCGGAGGCCAACTCCTCCTTCCCCCTACTTCAACAAGGGCTTCAAATACCCCCCGGTAAAGCTGGCCGGATTAGCCGCCACCTGCTCCGGCGTGCCCTCGGCCACGACCATGCCGCCGCGCACGCCGCCCTCCGGCCCCATGTCGATGATCCAGTCGGCGGTCTTGATAACATCGAGATTATGCTCGATCACCACCACCGAATTGCCTTGGTCTACCAGCCGGTGCAGCACTTCGAGCAGTTTGCGCACGTCCTCGAAATGCAGGCCCGTGGTGGGTTCGTCCAGCACATAGAGCGTCTTGCCGGTAGAGCGGCGCGCCAGTTCCTTGGCCAGTTTGACGCGCTGCGCTTCACCGCCCGACAGGGTCGTGGCCTGCTGGCCGACCTTGACATAGCCAAGCCCAACCTCGTTGAGCATATGCATCCGGTCGCGGATCGGCGGCACATTAGCAAAGAAACTCTCGGCATCCTCAATGGTCATATCCAGCACATCGGCGATGGAATGCCCCTTGAATTTCACCTCCAAAGTCTCACGATTATAGCGTTTTCCGCCACATTCCTCGCAGGTCACATAGACATCAGGCAAGAAGTGCATCTCGATCTTGATCAGCCCATCGCCCTGACAGGCCTCGCACCGGCCGCCCTTGACGTTGAACGAAAACCGCCCCGCCTTATACCCCCGCGCCTGCGCCTCAGGCAGGCCCGCAAACCAGTCACGGATTTGCCCAAAGGCCCCGGTATAGGTCGCAGGATTGGACCGCGGCGTGCGACCGATAGGTGACTGATCGATCTCAATCACCTTGTCGCAATGCTCAAGGCCCACGATCCGGTCATGCGCCCCGGCAATCACCCGCGCCCCGTTCAGCACACGGCTCGCCCCGGCCTGCAACGTGTCCAGCGTCAGCGTCGATTTACCAGACCCAGAAACCCCAGTCACACAGCAAAACGTCCCCAAGGGAAAACGCGCCGTCACGCCCTTCAGGTTATTCGCCCGCGCATTTTCAACGACAATGGCCTTGCCATTGCCCGCACGTCGCTCCGCAGGCACCTCGATCCGCCGCTCTCCGGTCAGATACTGGCCCGTGATGCTGTCGGGATTGGCCAGAATATCCTCCAGCGTCCCCTCGGCCACGATGCTGCCGCCATGAACGCCCGCGCCCGGCCCCAGATCGACGATGTAATCTGCCGTACGGATCGCATCCTCGTCATGCTCAACCACTATCACGGTATTACCCAAATCGCGCAGACGTTTCAGCGTCTCGAGCAAGCGGTCATTATCGCGCTGGTGCAAACCAATCGAGGGTTCATCCAGCACATAAAGCACGCCCGACAGGCCCGACCCGATCTGGCTTGCCAACCTGATCCGCTGACTTTCCCCGCCGGAAAGCGTGCCGCTGGTCCGGTCCAAATTCAAATAATCCAGACCCACATTGTTCAGGAAACCAAGCCTTTCGTTGATTTCCTTCAGGATCGCCTTGGCAATCTGGCGCTGCTGATCGGTCAGCTTTTCATCCAGCGTCGAAAACCACGCCAGCGCATCGGCCACCGAAAGTCGTGTCGCGCTGGAAATATCGCTCTGCGCCACTTTGACGCACAGCGCCTCTGGCTTCAACCTTTTGCCCTCGCACACTTCGCAAGGCTGAGACGTCTGGAACTTGCCCAGTTCCTCCTTCATCCACGCGCTCTCGGTCTGCAACATCCGGCGGTTAAGATTGCCGATCACACCCTCAAACGGCTTGGTGACCGTATAGGCCTTCTTGCCGTCGATAAAGGTCAGCGGCACCTGCGTCTTGCCCGTGCCATACAGCACGACAATCTTCACCTCGGTCGGGAGATCGGCCCAGGGCGTTTCCAGACTGAACCCGTAATGCCCGCCCAGCGAGGCCAGCACCTGCATGTAATAGGGCGAAGGCGGGTTCGATTTGGCCCATGGCACCACCGCCCCTTCCTTGATGCTCAGCGCCTCATTCGGCACGACCAATTGCGGATCGAACAGCAATTTTTCGCCCAGACCGTCACAGGCCGGGCATGCCCCCTGCGGCGCGTTGAACGAAAACAGGCGCGGTTCAACCGCCTCCAGCGTAAAGCCGGAAACCGGGCAGGCGAATTTTTCGGAAAACACGATGCGGTTGGCGGGCACCCCGGCCCCCTTCAACTGCGCGCCCTTCTTCTTCGAACCCTGCGCAACTTCACCCTCGCGCCCCGGCACCACGCCATCGGCCAGGTCAACAAAAGCCAGCCCATCGGCCAGTTTCAACGCCTGTTCAAACGAATCCGCCAAACGCGATTCAATGCCCGGCTTCACCGCGATACGGTCGACGACGACCTCAATGTCATGCTTCAACTTCTTGTCGAGCGCCGGCACATCCTCGATCGCCATCAATTCGCCATCGACGCGCAGACGGGTATAGCCCGCCTTCTGCCACTCGGCGATTTCCTTGCGATATTCGCCCTTGCGCCCGCGCACCGCCGGGGCCAGCAGATAGGCGCGCGTCCCCTCGGGCAAGGCCATCACCCGGTCCACCATTTGCGACACGGTCTGCGCGGCAATCGGCAATCCCGTGGCGGGCGAATAAGGCACCCCCACCCGCGCCCAGAGCAGGCGCATATAATCGTAAATCTCGGTCACCGTCGCCACGGTTGAACGTGGATTGCGGCTGGTGGTCTTCTGCTCGATGGAGATGGCAGGCGACAGCCCGTCAATATGCTCGACATCGGGCTTTTGCATCATTTCAAGGAATTGGCGCGCATAGGCCGACAGGCTCTCGACATAGCGCCGCTGCCCCTCGGCATAGATCGTGTCGAAGGCCAAGGACGATTTCCCCGAACCCGACAGGCCGGTGATGACGATCAGACTGTCCCTCGGCAGAGAGATGTCGATGCCTTTGAGGTTATGCTCGCGCGCGCCGCGCACCGTGATATGGGTCAGACTCATAGGGATGCGGTGTTCCAGATTTGTTCGCGGGATGCAAGATACAATCCCCGCTAGGCAAAGCCGGAGCGCCGATCAAGTTCCCTTACGGACGCGTGTCTCGGCTCTGGCGCTGCGCGCGCTGCCCACCGCCTCCAACCCCGCGCCGATCCGCAACGGCAAGGCCCAGCCGTATCGCGGCACCGGCATCGCGGCCAAATCAATCGCGCCATCCTTGGCCGCCATCTCCGCCGTCGGGTCCAACCAATAAATCCGACCGGCCAGTTGCGCCCGCACGATCACATGATCAAACCCGGTCACACTGGGCAAACGGCGGTCCATCGCCTCGCCCTCCTGCGTGGACACCAGCGCCGCCTCGGCCTTGATGCCCAATCCATCCAGCAGGCCCAGCAACAGCGCCGTCTTGCCCTTGCAATCGGCAAAGCCGCGCAGCCACACCTGATCGGCGGGCATGGGCTTCAGATTACCCTGCCCCAAACCGACATAGAGATAGCGCACATCGCGCCGCGCAATCGTCAAGGCCATCGCCGCCTGTGCCATGGGGTCGCTGGTGGCGGCGCGAATATCGGCGATCTGGCCGCGCAGGGGGGAATCCGGCCCCACGCGCCGCGCCGCATCGAACAAAGGCGTCATCACCCCCGCCACATCGGCCCATTGCGCAAAATCGGACAGTTCCAGAACCCGCGCCGCCTTGCTCTCGGCCAAAGCGTCGGTGATCATCGCCACCTTGCCCGGTGCGCGCTGCAAGGCTGCGGGCAAATTGCTGGCCAAAACGCCCATCGGACGCGCATCATCCCACCGCGCGGCCAGCGCAAGGCGATCGATCACCCCAAAACTGCCCGCGTCCAGCGACACTTCATGATGGCCGCCCAGCAAGGGCTCCGTCCGGTCGATGGTCCATGCGATCTCGACCACATCGCCCACCGCCATGCCCGCAATCGGCAAGCCGAGCGAGCGTTGCCCATCCACCCGCAATCCCCCCAGATTGCTGCCTTTATGCGCCAGCACCTCTTGAACCGAGGGCAGCAGGTCATTGCTGCGATTGCCCCGCGTCAGGCGAAAGGTGTGGATGGTCAAACGGTCGGTTTCCGGTCGCCATTGCACCGACAGGCGCGCCATGCCCTGAATGCCTTCGGGCTGATCGATGCGCAGGACGCGGCGTTGGTAAAAGCTGGTCGTGCCGCCATGGAACCACACCTGTTGATCCTGCATCACCATATGCAGGGGGGCTGCCCCTGCTGGCTGTACCGAGGAGGGCATGGCGACGGGCACCACCCACGCGGGCGCAACATCGGCATGCGGCAATTCATCCGCCGATGCGGGCGTGGCCAGCAAAGCCGTCAGCGCGAGAAAAGGCAATCCCTTGATCATGGCACACAGACAAACCCATTCGCCGCGCCAAGTCCACTCGGTTAACCCGCCTTTTGCGCCGCCGTTCCCATTTGGCACATCACAGCGCGAGCGCCCATGCCCCCGCCTGGCCCAGCCAGCGCGCCTTGACGTCCCAGACCTGTTCAATGATTTCAACGCGCAACGCGTCTTGCGGCGGACCATCGGCCACGATGCGCCCCTTATCCATCACCACCACCCGATCCGCATGGTTCATCGCCATGGCCAGATCATGCAGCACAAGACAGACCCCGACGCCCCGCGCCGCCTGTTCGCGCAAACCCGTCAACAAGCGCAAGGCATGGCCCAGATCGAGACTGGCCAAAGGTTCGTCCGCCAAAATCCAGCGCGGCTCTCCGGCCAGAACCCGCGCCAGCAAGGCCCGCGCCCTTTCGCCCCCCGACAGGCGCGACATCGGGCGAGAGGCCAGATGATCCAGATCCATCGTCGCCAAAGCCCGCGTCACCGCATCGCGATCTTCATCCACCGTTCCATGCGCCCGGTGCATGGGGGCTGCCTGCCAAGGCAAACGACCCAGTTCCACCAGCGTCTGCACCGTCACATCCCACGCCGCCTCACCCCCTTGCGGCAAATAACCGAGCAGTCGCGCCCGTTCACGCGGCGGCATGTCGGGCAAATCGCGCCCATCCAATGTCACACGCCCGGCAACCGACAGAACGCAGGCCATGGCCGACAGCAGGCTGGATTTGCCCGCGCCATTGGGGCCGCATATCGCCGTCACCTGTCCCGCGGCCAAATCCAGCGACACATCCGCCAACCGCCCGGCCAGAGAGAGATTTTGCGCGCCCAGCATCATAGCCATCCCCCGTCCCGCATCCGCCAAAGCAGCGCCATAAAGAAAGGCGCGCCCAGCAAAGACAGCGCAATCCCTAACCGCAATTCCCCCCCCGCCAAGGGCAAGATTCGACAAACACTGTCGCCCACCAAAAGCAGCAAAGCCCCGCCCAGCGCCGACGGCACGATCAGCGAGGATGGCCGCCGGTCGGTAAATGGGCGCAACAAATGCGGCACGACAAGGCCCACAAAACCGATGATCCCGGCCACCGCCACGCTGCCACCCACCGTGCAGCCTACGCCAAGGATCAGCAGAGCCTGCAACCGGCGCGGATCGACGCCCAGCGATCGCGCCGCCGCCTCGCCCAATGTCAGCGCATCAAGCGAACGGCCCGCCAACATAAAGGCCGCGATGCCGACAACCATCAAAGGCGCCGCCACCCAAACATCATTCCACGACCGATCCGCCAGCGCCCCCATCAGCCATGTCACAATTTCCGACAGGGCAAAGGGCGATGGCGACAGGCTGATGGCAAGGCTCATCAACGCACCCGACAGGCTGGCGATCATCATGCCCGCCAGAGTAAAGAGCGCCACGCCGCCCTGCCTCCGTCCCGCGATCAGGCCCAGCAAACCCATCGCCCCGCCCGCCCCGATCAAGGCAAACAACGGCAAGGCCCAAGGCCCCATCATCAGCCCAAAAGACCCCAACCAGATGCTGAGCACCGCACCAAGCGCCGCACTGGGCGCAATGCCGAACAGGCCCGGATCGGCCAAAGGATTGCGCAAATAGGCCTGCATCGCCGCCCCGGCCGCGCCAAGCCCGCTGCCCACCAGCACCGCCAAAAGGCTGCGCGGCAGGCGCAATTGCATCAGGATCAGCCCCGCGCCCGGCAAATCGGCATGGAACGGATCAATCCACACCCGCCCGGCCAGCAGGCTGGCCCCGAAGGCAAGGGCCAGGGCCGAGATCAGCGTCCCATTCAACCGCGTCACTTCATCGCCCCCTTGCGGATTTGCGCCAGTCGTTGCGCGGCGCGGATGATGGTCGGGCCGCCGCAATATTCAAGGCTGGCGTCGAAATCGAAACGCTGCATCCCCGGCAATTGCGCCAGAACAGGATGGCGCACCACGCGCCGCCCTTCGCGCCCGCCATCGGCATCGCCATGCCCCACGATCAAAAGCACGCGCGGCGGGTCCGCCACCATTTGCTCCAAAGGCAGATATTGCGATTGGCCCATGCCCCGTATCGCGGCAAAGGGGGTGAATCCGGTGCGGCGCAAAAGGTCCGACACCAATGTCTCGCGCCCCACGACCAATCCCCCGCCATGCCAGATCAGCGCGGGCAAAGGCTTGAAACCATCGGGGGCCGAGGCATCGCGCAAAGATTGCTCGATCCGCGCGATCATGGCCTCCCCCCTTTCGGGATGGCCCAAGAGGGCGGCCATGCGGCGGATTTGCGCCTCGCTGTCCTCGACATTGGCGGCCATGGAAAATTCTTCGAGCCGCAGCCCCATCCTTGCATAGGCGGCGCGGGTGGCGGGCGGCGTGAAATTGCCCGACACGATCATGGATGGCCTTGCCGCCACCACCTCCTCCAACGCCCCGCGGGTCGAAGGATAGCGCGCCGCCGCCGCCACATCCATCGAGCTTTGCAAAGGATCGCGGCTATAGGAGGACAGCGCGCCGATCTGATCCCTGTCTGCCAGTTCGACCAGCAGGACATCGGTACAGGGATTAAGGCTGATAATGCGCGAGGGCTGACCCCCGGTCCCGGCCGGAGCGCAGGCGCCCAGTGCCAGACCCGAAAGAAGGGCCAGCCCCCGCATCATGATTACAGCTTTGCCCGGATGCCCGCCGATGCGGTGCGGCCATAGGAATTGTAATCCTTGACCACGGCATAGCGTTCATTGGTCAGGTTTTCGATGCGGCCAAAGATTTCCGCATGATCGCCCACCGGCATGCTGGCGCGCAGGCCGAACAGGGCATAGCCGGCAAGGCGGTTGCTGTTGGCGGCATTGTCAAAGCTGGACGATACGACGCGAATGTCACCGCCCACGGCCAGACCGGCCAGAGGCGTTTTCCAATCCGCCGACCATGTGACCATGTGGCGCGGACGACGGGCCAGATCCTTGCCATAGGCCGTGCTGCCTGCGGTCTGGTTCGTGCTCTTCACGAAAGTATAGGCCGCGCGCAATTGCAACGCATCGACCGGGCGCAGGCCCGTTTCGAACTCCAGCCCTTGCGCGCGGGTGCGGCCAAGGTTGGCATAGGTCGAGGTCGAAAGATCATAGTCGATCTGATTGTTGATATTGCGGTGGAACCACGTGACGGCGCCATACAGCTTGCCATTGCGGTCGCCCTTTTCCAGCCCGATGTCATAGGATTTGCTGGTTTCGGCCTTGAGCGTCGTGTTGCCCGAATAGGGATCGAACAACTGATACAGGGTCGGGGCGCGGAACCCTTCGCCATAGGAAGCGCGCAGGCGCACGTCCGAGATCAAATTGTACGTCCCGTTCGCGCCAAAACTGGTGTGAGTGCCAAAGGTCGAATGGCTGTCCACGCGCAGGCCGCCCGACAGGCTCAGCCCAAACGCACGCCAGCCCAGTAGGCCATAGCCGCTGGCGATATTGGCATCATTCACCGCGCCCGGCGTGAAATAATACGAACGCGCGTGGTTCCACATCGCCTCGCCGCCCAGATCGGCGGAAAAGAAATAGGGCAGATCGACATGCGCCGCGCCATCGATGCGCGTGCTGCGGCCCAGATAGGAACTGTATTCGCTGCTCTGAACCGTGGGGTCGATATAACCACGACGCAGCGAGGACTGGCTGATGCCCAGACGCGCCGTATACTTGTCCGCCGCATATTCCAGACCGACGCGGCCCGACACCTGCTCGCTCGACTGCTTTTCGCCGCGGTTCACATAACCCAGCGTCCAGTCATAGGAATCGATCCCCACCTTGCCGTCGGCATAACGCGCCGTGGCGACAAGGTTCAGCCCCTGCGCCAGACGCAGGCGGGCGCGGGTCGACAGGCGGGTCTGGCGGAAACCGTTGGAAAGCGTGTCGGTGACGCGGGTGGGAATGCCGTCAGTGCTGAAATAACCGCCATTGACGGTGATTGCATAGGCGTCCTTGGCAATGCCCAGCGTGGCGCCCGCGTCAAACGTGTTGTTCGTGCCGCCATCGAGGCTGAGTTCCACACCGTTCAATTCGCGACTGGTGATGGCGATAACGCCGCCGATGGCGTTGCTGCCCCACACCACGCTGTTTGATCCGCGCAGCAATTCGATGCGACCGATGCCGCCCGAGGTCAGGCTGGCAAAATCATAGCCGCCCGAAGGGGCCGCCGTATCTTCAACCTTGACGCCGTCAATCATCACCAGCGTCTGTTCGGAATTGGCGCCGCGCACGAACAGGCTGGTCGTCGCGCCCATGCCGCCCGCACGGGCAATCGACACGCCCGGCAGGCGCGAGAAAATGCGGGTCAGGTCCGGCCCCTGAATGGATTGAATTTCGGACAGGTCGACGACGCTGACCGACTGGCCCGTTTCATTGACCGGCTGGCTCTGGCCGGTGGCAAGAACGGTGATCGCATCACCATCATCGGCGGCCAGCGCAGGCGTGGACAAGGCAAGCGCCACCAACGACGATGCCACGGCGAAATTACGGATATTCATAGCTCTTCCCCTCACGAAGGCAGATGCCGTTCGTGGCGGGAGAGGCCGTCCCACGCACCCCTTGCGCATGGAAAACAGACGGCATCGCGCTGCATCCGGTCCTCCCCGCCCGGCGCTGAACGACAACCAACGGCAGGTCTCCTGGCTATCCGGGGTCAACGCGCATCTGCCGCCTTCCCAGGCCATTTGGCCCAGTGGCATGTGACAGTACGCTCGCCCGGAAACAGTTGCGGGGGCAGCTTTGCCTCACTTGCCGCGCGGGCGCGACAGGCATGCAAATTCCCTTTTCAGCCGATCTTGCGAAAGGCACCGTTGGCGTTGGCCGCCGCCCTAGCCCCGCATGGCCCCATACGCAAGGGCCGACAAAAGTGGGCATGCGGAAGAGGAAGGGAAGTTTAAATTAACCCTGATCGGCGGCTCGAAATTAAGGCGTTAAGGATTAGTGGGCCCAACAGTGCCGCAATGAGACGGCAGGAAATCGGCTGATGCAAGCCGGGCCAATGTATGTTTTGCCATGCTGACCCGCCCCTGCAACAGGCCGAGATGTCAGGATGAACAAGTTTCGTGTCGCTCTTGCGCCCAATGCCAGCCAGTCCATGCCCGCCTATGATATGCGGACGTCCGATGATGCTGCGCGGCTGCGCCGGGGCGGCGGGATGAAGATCAACGCCATCCGCAATCCGGCGATGCGCCGCGCCGCGATGCAGCGCGTTCTGGCCGTGGTCTGCGCAATGTTGGCTATGCTGGCGGTTCAGGCCTATCGCGGACAAGGCACCGGCGCGATGGCCTTGGCCGCAACCACCACACATGAAGAAGCAGACCCTGTCGATGGACAGGCCAGCCTGGCCCCCATGCCCTTTGAACAACCAGGCGACAGTTGGCCGGGTGCCGCCTATTACTATGTCAGCCGCGAAGCCGAGCCACAGGCCCCGACGACCGGCTGGCGATCGGCGCTGGCGACGATTGCGCCGGGACTGCATTGGGATGGCGACAATGCGGCGCAGGGCGAGGATGAAGCGCCCCTGCCCGGTTCCGGCCCTGCGGCGCGGGCGCTGTCGGGTCTGGCCAATGCGGTGGATCGGGAACGCGCGCTGTCATGCCTGACGGCGGCGATCTATTACGAAGCCGCCAGCGAACCCGATGACGGACAGCGCGCCGTGGCGCAGGTCGTGCTGAACCGCATGGCCCACCCCGCCTATCCCAAATCGGTGTGCGGCGTGGTGTTTCAGGGTTCCGAGCGCGCCACCGGGTGTCAGTTCACCTTTACCTGTGACGGCGCATTGATGCGCAAACCCAGCCGCTATTTCTGGAGCCGTGCCGAAACCGTCGCACGGGCGGCCCTTGGCGGCTATGTCTATGCCCCGGTTGGCCTTGCCACGCATTACCACACTTTTGCCGTCCACCCCTATTGGGCCGACAGCCTGAACTTTGTCGGCCAGATCGGCGCGCACCGTTTTTACCGGATGCATGGTCCGGCAGGCGATTCCGGCGCATTCCGTTTTGTTCACGCGATGAGCGAACCCTTGCCCGTGCCTCATCAGCGCGTCGCCATTGCAAATCGCGAATTGGTCGATGATCCCATCGCCATCGAGCGGGCCTATGCCGCCAAAATGGGCCAGACATTGAACCCCGCACCGCGTGCAGCGGCAATTGCCGCGCCTGCTCTTGCCGCACCACAATATACCGCCGAGGCGTTACGCCATGGCGGCGAAACGGCCTATCGTGCCAATAACTTGCCCGGCAGCGATAATGTGCGCCCTGAATATCAAAATAGCGGCCGCTGGATCAGCGACCCTCAGTAAACCACAAGATATCGCCAAAACCCCGCCCCGACGCGCCCTTGCAAAAGCGGCGCGTCGGGGCGTTTTAACGTTCATCGATCCATGATGCGGGTAAATTCGGTTAACCGATCACAAGCATTTGATAACCAAGGCGACATACGAAGGCTTAGGCCGAATGTGGCATTACGATCCAACGTATTAGAGAAAATCGAGGAATTTTTGAGCATGTCGATCCGATTTGCAGCGGCAGGAACTGGCGAATGCGGCGCGGTTGCGCGCGTGCTGCGCCGCCCCCGTCTGCGTGCTCCCGCCAATGATCATGACAATCCGGTCGAAAACGACGTTCTGCTCAATTCCGCATTGCAACACTTTGCCCGCCACGGCCTTGGCGCGGCCGAACGCGCGCGCGACATTGCGCTGCGCGCCTTCTTTGACGGCAACCGCGAACAATATCGCCACTGGCTGGGCGTGTGCCGCAAACTGGACCGCCAGATGGCAAGCCGGTTGTCCGTTGTGCATCGCGCCGCTGTCGAACCTGTAGAGCAGTCCGGGCCGGAGTAGGCCCGGATCTTGAGGGCATTATTGGGGCGCAATTTTTTGTATAAATGCGACAAAAATTGCACGAAACATTCGGCCGTTAACCATTCCGTGACGTGTCCTCCCTAATCTGCCCTCAACCAACGGGAGTTGTGCGATCCGTCCTTTATTCGACATGATGCGGGTTTTGTTCAAAACCAACGCTGCTGATGACCGGGCAAGAGCGATTCTGATCAAGACGCTCTACACACAGCCCGCATCGCTGGCGTTGGGGGCGATCTGCGGCATTTTGTCGAGCGCGGCGGCAGCCTATGACGCGCAAAACCACAGTATTACGGTTGCCGCATGGGCGCTTTCCATCATCGCGGTTGCCCGCGTAGCCAGCGCAACGCTGTTGCCAAAGTGGTTTTCGCATAAGCCGCGCCTGCTTGAAATCATTTATGAAATTGGCGCTTTTTCCTATTCCAGCGCCGCAGGAATGATCGCAGCACTTACCTTTACCGCTGATGTTCCGGGGCCGGTGCAAACGCTGCTGGTGGCTAACGCCACGGGTTATGGCGCGGGGATTGCCGCGCGCAACGCCGGACGCCCCTTTATCGCCATCGGGCAATTGTCGCTGGCCATCCTGCCGATGATCATCGCTGCAGGCATGGAGGCTGAACTCTCCAGCCTGCTGCTGGCCTTCAACCTGCTCCTGTTCTTGCCCGCGATGATGTCGATCACGCTGAACGTGTTTCGCATGCTGCGCGATTCGATTGCCAGCGCCGAAACCAGCCAGCGTCTTGCCGAAAAGATGCAGCATCTGGCGCGCACCGATATTGTGACAGGCCTGTTGAACCGCGCGGGCCTCAATCACCATCTGGTCGAACGCCTTGTCGCGATCCCTGAAGGCAATAAGCTGGCGATCCTGTGGCTCGACCTCGACCGGTTCAAGGAAATCAACGATACGCTGGGCCATCAGGTCGGCGACCGCTGCCTGGTCGAAGTGGCCGCCCGCCTACGCCGCAGCGCGCCGGTTGGCGCGGGCATCGGCCGCTTTGGCGGCGACGAATTCATCATAGCCTTTGAGGCCGAACAGGATACCGATGTTAAGGCGATTGCCGACACGATCCTGACCGACATCCTGCGCCCGTTGCGGATTGACGATGACCGGCTGGAAATCGGCTGCTCCATCGGGATTGCCATCCTGCCCGAACATGGCACCGATCTGGAGGCCGTGCTTCAGGGCGCGGACCTTGCGCTGAACCACGCCAAGCTGAATGGCCGCAAACAGATTGTCAGCTTCAACCCATCGATGACCCGCGACCTTATCCGCCGCAAGGAAATCGAGGCGGAGTTGCGTCTGGCGCTGCAACGCGACGAATTGTCGGTGCATTTTCAGCCGCTGGTCGATCTGGAAACCGGGCGCATTCGTGCATTCGAAGCGCTGGTCCGCTGGTTCCATCCGGAAAAGGGCGAATTGCGTCCCGACGAATTCATCCCCGTGGCCGAGGAAAGCGGCGCCATCATCACGCTGGGCAACTGGATCACGGCCAAGGCCGCGCGGGTTGCCGCCGAATGGCCCGATGATGTGACGCTGGCGGTCAACCTTTCCCCGCTCCAGATCCGCGCGCCGGGCGCTGCCCTTGGCATCCTGAACGCGCTGCGTGAGGCAAAGCTGCCGCCGCACCGGCTGGAATTGGAAATCACCGAAACCACGTTGCTGGATCACAGCCCCAATACCTCGGCGTTCATCAATGAACTGGCCGGGGCGGGCGTGCGTTTTGCGCTGGATGATTTCGGGACCGGCTATTCGTCCCTCGGCTATCTTGATCGCTACCCCTTCAAAAAGATCAAGATTGACCGCAGCTTCATCTCAGGCCTGAGCGCGGGAACGACCAGCCATGCGATCATCTGCGCCGTGGCGGCCATGGGCAAGACGCTGGGCATGGAAATTGTGGCCGAGGGTCTGGAGACTCTGGAACAGGTACAGGCCGTGCGCGACACCGGCTGTACACTGGGCCAGGGGTGGTATTTCAGCCGGGCCGTGCCCGACTATCTGGCCGCCATGCTGTTGGCACAGGAAGCCCGCCGGGTTGGCAAAACACAGCTTACCGCCGACTCACTTGGCGGCTCAAACGACGACCGCAAGCGCGCCTAAGCGCCGCCCATTGGGCAATTGGTTTCGTATGCTGCACCAATAAGGAACCGCAGGCGCCAAAAAAAATCCATATAGGATATTAGCGCAAGGCCTTATGCTACTGCGAATTACTCGCACAAACTCTTTCGTCTTATATGCTTTTCACACCTTGCAATGCGGCAAAGACAGGAATAGGGCCACCCCCAATTCGGTTTAGGGCCACTTGCGCGCTTGCGGGACTGCGTATGATGGTCGGTGAAACACTCGCTATCCTGCGGCCATGTCCGGTCAAGGGGAAGCCCCGCAAGTACGGAAGGATTGCTTCATGGCTCGCAAGAAGATTGCCCTGATCGGCGCCGGCAACATCGGCGGCACGCTCGCTCATCTGGCAGCGCAGAAGGAACTGGGCGACATCGTCCTGTTCGACGTTGTCGAGGGCGTTCCTCAGGGCAAGGCTCTTGACCTGTCGCAGTGCGGCCCGGTCGAAGGCTTTGACGCCAAGATCACTGGTACGAATGATTATGCCGATCTGGCCGGCGCCGACGTGGTGATCGTCACCGCGGGCGTTCCGCGCAAGCCCGGCATGAGCCGTGACGACCTGCTCGGCATCAACCTGAAGGTGATGAAGGCTGTCGGCGAAGGCATCAAGAACAACTGCCCCGACGCTTTCGTGATCTGCATCACCAACCCGCTCGACGCGATGGTTTGGGCTCTGCGCGAATTCTCGGGCCTGCCCGCGAACAAGGTTGTCGGCATGGCCGGCGTTCTGGACTCGGCTCGTTTCACCACGTTCCTGGCCTGGGAATTTGGCGTTTCGGTGCGCGACGTGAACACCTTCGTTCTGGGCGGCCACGGCGACACGATGGTGCCGGTGGTTCAGTACTCGACCGTCAACGGCATCCCCCTTCCCGACCTGATCAAGATGGGCCTGTCGACGCAGGAAAAGATCGACGCCATCGTCGCCCGCACCCGTTCGGGCGGCGGCGAAATCGTCGGCCTGCTCAAGACCGGTTCGGCCTTCTATGCTCCGGCCGCCTCGGCCATTGCCATGGCTGAAGCCTACCTCAACGACCAGAAGCGCATCCTGCCTTCGGCCGCCTATGTGAACGGCGAATATGGCGTGAACGACCTGTATGTGGGCGTCCCTGTCATGATCGGCGCCGGCGGCGTTGAAAAGGTCATCGAGATCGAACTGGACGAAGAAGCTCAGGCCAACCTCAACGTTTCGGTTGAAGCGGTGAAGGAACTGCTGGTGGCTTGTAAGGGTATCGATCCCTCGCTGGCCTGATCCAAATAGCTGCGGCCCCGGTAAAATGCCGGGGCCGCAATTATAAGAAGACCTCCTCCCCTTCTCGGAGAATTCCATGTCGATCCTGATTGACAAAAATACCAAGGTCATCACGCAAGGGATGACCGGCAAGACCGGCACTTTCCACACGCAGCAGGCTTTGGCCTATGGCACGCAGATGGTTGGCGGCGTCACCCCCGGCAAGGGCGGTACGATCCACGCTGAAACCAACCTGCCCATCTGGAACACCGTGGCCGAAGCCAAGGAAGTTTCGGGCGCGACCGCGTCGGTCATCTATGTTCCGCCGCCATTCGCCGCTGACTCGATCCTCGAAGCCATCGACGCTGAAATCGAGCTGATCGTTGCGATCACCGAAGGCATCCCCGTCACCGACATGATCCGCGTCAAGCGCGCCCTGTCGGGTTCGAAGTCGCGCCTGATCGGTCCGAACTGCCCCGGCGTTCTGACGCCGAACCAGTGCAAGATCGGCATCATGCCCGGTTCGATCTTCAAGGAAGGCTCGGTCGGCGTGGTTTCGCGTTCCGGCACGCTGACCTATGAAGCCGTGTTCCAGACCAGCGCTATCGGCCTTGGCCAGACGACCGCTGTCGGCATTGGCGGCGACCCGGTCAATGGCACGAACTTCATCGACGTACTCGAACTCTTCCTGGCCGACGAAGCCACCAAGTCGATCATCATGATCGGCGAAATCGGCGGCAGCGCGGAAGAAGAAGCCGCACAGTTCCTGAAGGACGAAGCCAAGCGCGGTCGCAAGAAGCCGATGGCTGGCTTTATTGCCGGTCGTACGGCTCCTCCGGGCCGCCGCATGGGCCACGCCGGTGCGATCGTCTCGGGCGGCCAGGGCGGCGCCGAAGACAAGATCGCGGCGATGGAAGAAGCCGGTATCAAGGTTTCGGCCAGCCCCAGCCTGCTCGGCGAAACGCTCGCCGAAGCGCTGAAGGGCTGAATTTAAGTTCAATACCGGGCGTGTGCATCCATCCAGGGTTAAGCACGCCCGGTATTAGAAGACTGCAATGTGCCGGCCAATCCTCCCCAGGGCCAAAGGCTCTTTCGGAACCAGCCGCCACAATAACCCCCACCGGTGTTTGAACGCATTGGTGCGAAAATAGGTGAAGCCATGGGTAGCGAAAGCCAAGATTTTCTTTCCGACCCAGCACAGGACGGGCCGCAGCCCGGACCGAGCTGGCAGCGACGCAACTGGCCGCAGGTAGGCGGCGCAGCAGAGGACGAGCTGACCCGCGCGCTCGACCCCACTACGCTGAGGGAAGGGATCAAGGCCGCGGCGAAAAAGGCCGGCACGCCGGTCAGCGAAGCCGCCATCGAAGAAGCCGCCAGCGATACGCTGCGCGCGATCATGCTGATCCGCACCTATCGCGTGCGTGGCCATCTGGCCGCCGACCTCGATCCGCTTGGTCTGCACCATTCTGATCTGCCCGCCGATATGACGCCGGAATATTACGGCTTCACGGGCGCCGGGCTTGACCGCAAGGTTTTCCTTGGCGGCAACATGGGTCTGCAATGGGCCACGGTGCGTGAACTTGTCGCCATCCTGCGCGCAAACTATTGCGGCAAGGTTGGCCTTGAATACATGCACATCACCGATGTCGAAGAACGCCGCTTCCTGCAGGACCGCATGGAAGGCGCCGACAAGCACATCGAATTTTCCGCCGAGGGTAAGAAGGCCATTCTGGGCGCCGTGGTTCGCGGCGAGCAGTGGGAAAAGTTCTGCGGCAAGAAGTATGTCGGCACCAAGCGCTTTGGCCTTGATGGCGGCGAATCGATGATCCCTGCCCTTGAAGCCGTCATCAAGTATGGTGGCCAGCAGGGCGTGAAGGAAATCGTTTATGGCATGGCCCACCGTGGTCGCCTGAACGTCTTGGCCAACGTGATGGCCAAGCCTTACAAGGTGATCTTCCACGAATTTTCGGGCGGCACCGCCAATCCCGAAGACGTGGGCGGCTCTGGCGACGTCAAGTACCACCTTGGCACCAGCACCGACCGCGATTTCGACGGGATCAAGGTTCACATGAGCCTGATGCCGAACCCTTCGCACCTTGAAACGGTGGACCCCATCGTTCTGGGCAAGGTTCGCGCCTATCAGCAGATCCGCGACGACATCGGCACCGACATCGGGCCGGGCGCCAAGCACAAGCAGGTGCTGCCGGTTCTGATCCACGGTGACGCCGCGTTTGCGGGTCAGGGCATCGTGTGGGAATGCTTCGGCCTGTCGGGCGTGAAGGGTTACAACACCGGCGGCTGCATCCACTTCATCATCAACAACCAGATCGGCTTTACGACCAGCCCGCAGTTCTCGCGCGGCTCGCCGTATCCCTCGGACGTTGCCAAGGGCATTCAGTGCCCCGTGCTGCACGTCAATGGCGATGATCCGGAAGCGGTGACCTTCGCGTGCAAGCTGGCGATCGATTATCGCCAGACCTTTGGCCGCGACATCGTGATCGACATGTGGTGCTATCGCCGCTTTGGTCACAATGAAGGCGACGAGCCCGGTTTCACCCAGCCGCTGATGTATCAGAAGATCCGCGCGCACAAGCCCGTGTCGGAACTCTATGCTGAACGTCTGCAGCGCGAAGGCGTGATCCCGGCCGGTTTCCTTGGTGAACAGGTTGCGGCCTTTAACGCCCATCTGGAAGAACACTTCGACGCCGCCAAGACCTATAAGGCCAATCAGGCCGACTGGTTCGGCGGCCGCTGGAGCGGTTTCAACCAGCCGATGGACCCCGAAAGCGCCCGCCGCAACGTGCCCACCGGCATCGAACAAAAGCTGTTCGACAGCCTTGGCCGCACGCTGACCACGGTTCCGGGCGATCTGACGATCCACAAGACGCTGGGCCGCGTTCTGGACGCCAAGCGCGAAATGTTCAGCACGGGCGAAGGCTTTGACTGGGCGACCGCCGAAGCGCTGGCCTTTGGCTCGCTGCTTTCGGAAGGCTATTCGGTCCGCCTGTCGGGTCAGGATTGCGGTCGCGGCACGTTCAGCCACCGTCACGCCGTCTGGGTCGATCAGACCAATGAGAGCAAGTATGTTCCGCTGACCACGGTGCCGCATGGCTTCTTTGAAGTCTATGACAGCCCGCTCTCGGAATATGGCGTGCTGGGTTACGAATATGGCTATGCCAGCGCCGATCCCAAGACGCTTGTCCTGTGGGAAGGCCAGTTCGGCGACTTCGCCAATGGCGCCCAGATCGTGATCGACCAGTATATCGCTTCGTCGGAATCGAAGTGGCTGCGCGCCAATGGTCTCGTGATGCTTCTGCCCCATGGCTATGAAGGTCAGGGTCCGGAACACTCGTCGGCCCGTCTGGAACGTTATCTTCAGCTTTGCGCCGAAGACAACATGCAGGTGTGCAACATCACCAGCCCGGCAAATTACTTCCACGTTCTGCGCCGTCAGATGCATCGCAGCTTCCGCAAGCCGCTGATCATCATGAGCCCGAAGAGCCTGCTGCGTCACCCGATGGCCAAATCCAAGGCCGAGGAATTCGTGGGCGAAGGGCACTTCATGCGCATCCTGTCGGACATCAACGGTGCCGCCGACAAGGATACCCGCCGCGTGATCCTGTGTTCGGGCAAGGTGGCCTATGATCTGTTCGAGTCGCGTGACAAGAACGAGATCAAGGATACGCAGATCATCCGTATCGAGCAGATCTATCCCTTCCCCGGCGAACCGCTTGCGGCACGTCTGGCCAAGATGCCCAATCTGGAAGAAGTGATCTGGTGTCAGGAAGAACCCAAGAACAATGGTTCCTGGTTCTTTGTCGAACCGCTGATCGAGGAAACGCTGGCCAACGCCAAGGCCAAGGTTTCGCGCGCTCGTTATGCGGGACGTCAGGCATCGGCCTCGCCCGCAACGGGCAGCGCAAAGCGTCACACTCTTGAACAGGGCGCCTTGGTGGCCGATGCGCTGGGTCTTTCGGCCCGCAGCGAAATCCGCCGTCAGCAAAAGGGTTAAGCCCTCGCTCTCCTGCCAATTTCTTTAGGATAAGCAAGTCATGTCCACGGAAGTCAAAGTCCCCACTCTGGGTGAATCGGTGAGCGAGGCCACGATCGGCCAGTGGCTCAAGCAGCCGGGCGAAACGGTCGCTCTGGACGAACCCATTGCAAGCCTGGAAACCGACAAGGTTGCCATCGAAGTCAACGCGCCCGTAGCCGGCGTGCTCAGCCAGCAGCTTGCCGCCGTTGGCGACACGGTAACGGTCAGCGCGATCATCGCCGTGATCGAGGAAGGCGCGGCTGGCGCTGCTCCCAAGGCGGCGGCTCCGGCAGCTGCCGCCCCTGCCCCTGTGGCGGCGGCGCCGGTGGCGGCTCCGGCTGTTGCTGGTGACGCGACCGACCCGGCGGTTCTGAGCCCGGCGGTGCGCCGCGCGGTTCTGGAATACGGCATCGATCCGGCCACCATCAAGGGCACCGGCAAGGATGGCCGCATCACCAAGGAAGACGTGGTGGCAGCGGCTCAGTCGAAGGCCGCCAGCGGCGCGCCGACGGTTCCGGCCGCGGTTGCTGCGCCCGCCAACGAGCGTCGCGAAGAGCGCGTCAAGATGACCCGCCTGCGCCAGACGATCGCCAAGCGTCTGAAGAGCGCGCAGGAAAATGCCGCTCTGCTCACCACCTTCAACGACGTTGACATGTCGGCGGTGATGGAAGCGCGCAACCGCTTCAAGGACAGCTTTGAAAAGAAGCATGGCGTGAAGCTGGGCTTCATGTCCTTCTTCGCCAAGGCTTCGGTGCTGGCTCTGAAAGACATCCCCGCCGTCAACGCCCAGATCCAGGGCGATGAGATCGTCTATCACGACTATGTCGATATTTCGGTCGCCGTTTCGGCCCCGAATGGTCTGGTCGTGCCGGTGGTGCGCGATGTCGACAAGATGTCCTTCGCCGGCATCGAAAAGGCGATTGCCGACTATGGCAAGAAGGCCAAAGAAGGCTCGCTGACCATGGCCGACATGACGGGCGGCACGTTCACCATCTCGAATGGCGGCGTGTTCGGCGGTCTGATGTCGACCCCGATCATCAACCCTCCCCAGTCGGCTGTGCTCGGCCTGCACCGTATCGAGGACCGCCCGGTGGTCCGCAATGGTCAGATCGTGATCCGCCCGATGATGTATATCGCGCTGTCCTATGACCACCGCATCATCGACGGTCGCGAAGCCGTGACGGCCTTGAAGACCATCAAGGAAGCGATCGAGGATCCCACGCGTCTGCTGATCGACCTTTGATCGGATAGGGGACAGAACAATGGCTGAATACAATTACGACGTCCTCGTCATCGGTGCAGGCCCCGGCGGTTATGTGGCCGCCATCCGTGCGGCGCAGCTTGGGTTGAAGACCGCCTGCGCCGAGGGCCGCGCAACGCTGGGCGGAACCTGCCTCAACGTGGGCTGCATTCCCTCCAAGGCTCTGCTGCATGGCAGCGAGCTGTTCGAGGAAGCCGCGCATGGCACGCTGGCCAAGTTTGGCGTGAAGACCGGCCCGGTCGAGCTGGACCTGCCCGTGCTTCAGGGTGAAAAGTCGACGGCGGTCAAGGAACTGACCGGCGGCATCGAGTTCCTCTTCAAGAAGAACAAGGTCGACTGGAAGAAGGGCTACGCCACGTTCAAGGACGCCCACACGGTTGAGGTCGCGGGCGAAACCGTCACGGCCAAGCATATCGTGATCGCCACCGGCTCGTCGGTGACGCCGCTGCCCACCGTGCCGGTGGACAATGACGCGGGCATCATCGTGGACTCGACCGGCGCTCTGGCGCTGGACCGCGTTCCCAATCACCTCGTCGTCATCGGCGGCGGCGTGATCGGTCTGGAACTTGGCTCGGTGTGGCGCCGTCTGGGCGCCAAGGTCACCGTGGTCGAATTCCTTGACCAGCTGCTGCCCGGCATGGACGGCGAAGTGCGCAAGGAAGCGGCCAAGATCTTCAAGAAGCAGGGCATGGAGCTCAAGCTTTCGACGAAGGTCACCGGCGCGACCGTTGAAGGCGGCAAGGCCACCCTCACCATCGAACCGGCGGCGGGCGGCGAAGCCTCGACGATCGAGGCCGATTGCGTGCTGGTGGCCATTGGTCGCCGTCCCAATGTCGATGGTCTGGGTCTGGAAAACATCGGTCTGTCGCTGAACGCGCGTGGCCAGATCGAAACCGACCATGATTTCCGCACCGCCGTTGACGGCGTGTGGGCCGTTGGCGACGTGATCCCCGGCCCGATGTTGGCGCACAAGGCTGAGGACGAAGGCATTGCGGTGGCGGAAAACATTGCTGGTCTGACCGGCATTGTGAACCATGACGTGATCCCGGGCGTGGTTTACACGATGCCGGAATTCGCGGGCGTGGGCCTGACCGAGGAAGCCGCCAAGGAACGCGGCCCCATCAAGGTCGGCAAATTCCCCATGATGGCCAACAGCCGCGCCAAGACCAACCGCGAGCCGGATGGCTTCGTCAAGGTCATTGCGGATGCCAACACCGACCGCGTTCTGGGCGTATGGTGCATTGCCAGCGTGGCGGGCACCATGATTGCGCAGGCAGCCCAAGCCATGGAATTTGGCGCCAAGAGCGAAGACATCGCCTATACCTGCCACGCTCACCCGACCCATTCGGAAGCGATCAAGGAAGCCGCGATGGCTGTGAAGGCCAAGCCGATCCACATGTGATCGGCCTGCCATGGGCAAATAAAAAGGGGCGGGAAGGCATCACGCTTTCCCGCCTATTTTTTGTTGTTATTTGCCCGATTTCAAACGGGAGCGGCCACCCGGCCAAGCGCGCTGCCCCGCACGACCAGACGTACCGGCACACGTTCCTGCGCCATTTCCTTATCATCGACCAAGGCCTGAAGGCGGTCGACGAGCTGTTGCCCAGCCACCGCGAAATCGGGTTCAATCGTGGTCAGAGGCGGCACGCTGAACTGCCCCGCTTTGACCCCGTCAAAGCCGACGACGCCGACATCGCCCGGCACGCTGAGGCCCCGCTCCTCCAACAAGGCCATCGCGCCCAGCGCAATATCATCGCAGGCGGTGAACAACCCATCGAAGGGCTCACCAGCCTCCAGCAAAGCCGCCGCCGCGCGCCGCCCTTGTTCGTGCCGCGAAAAGCCCGGCTCCAACGTCATGATGCGCGGCGTCAAACCTGCCGCCACCAGCGTTTCGGCATAGGCATCATAACGTTCGGCAAATTGGCGCTGCGGGCAATCGGCCTCGCCCACATAGACGATGCGGCGATAGCCATGATCGAGCAGATGTTCGACCGCCGCCCGCGCCCCGCCGTGATTGTCGGCGCGCACCCACGGCAATTCATGCGCGGGCGCAGGTGCGCCCCAGCACACGACGTGGCAACCATCATCGGCCGATGCCTGAAAATAGTCCCATGCCTTGCGGTTTTCGCTGGTGCCGAACACGATCATGCCGATGGCGCGGCGGCTGCGTTCGAAATGATCGTCCAGACGGTCGGGCGCGCCCTGAAACGAGACGATGGTTTCCATGCCCCGCGCCGAAGCCGCCGCGCAAATCCCGCCCAGCAAGGCATAATGGAACGGGTTGAACGCCCGGACATCCTCGTCTTCGGGACAGATCACCACCACGGCAATCGTGTTCAAACGCCCGCTGCGCATACGCGAGGCCGAGGAATCGATGTGATAATTGAGCCGCCGCGCCGCCTCGACAATCCTTTCACGCGTGGCTGCGGCCACAATCGGGTCGCCGCTCAATGCGCGTGAGACGGTGGACTGGCTGACGCCTGCTGCTTCTGCAACGTCATAGGACGTGGCGCGAAAGCGCTGTTTGACCATGGTCCCTCCCTTTCACCGCCTCTTTTGCAGAGCCCGGCCCAAAGCGCAAATGGCATGAGCCGTAAATACGGTTTCAGACCTCTTCAGCCTCACGCAGCACCGCGATTCCCGCCTTGCGCTGCTCGGCCAGTTCCTTTTTGAGCGCGGCAGGGTCGCGGGCGATGACAAAGCCGAAGGAAACGCCGCCCTCTTTGCCGACGGTGGCATGGTGCAACCGGTGCGCCTGAACCAGACGTTTGGCATAGCCGCCGCGCGGGACGTAGTGGAAATAGCGTTGATGGACCAATCCATCATGGATCAGCGAATAAACGATGCCATAGCAAAGAATGCCAACGCCAATCCACGTGCCCGGCGCCCACGCCCCCGCGCCCATGACCAAAGGGCTGCCGATGGCAAAGGCCGAAATGCTCATGCCTGCGCCGAACAGGGCGTAGAGGTCGTTCTTTTCAAACATGCGGTCGTGGCGTTCGTGATGATCGCGGTGCCAACCCCAGCCCCAGCCGTGCATGATATATTTATGGGCGCTCCACG
Organism: Novosphingobium sp. 550D; assembly: GCF_057401885.1. Taxonomy (NCBI): domain Bacteria; kingdom Pseudomonadati; phylum Pseudomonadota; class Alphaproteobacteria; order Sphingomonadales; family Sphingomonadaceae; genus Novosphingobium; species Novosphingobium sp. 550D. Next base: position 3,065,704 of record NZ_CM171613.1, read on the forward strand.
CGATGGCTTCCATGGCGAAAAAGCTGATGATGACGATGGCGGTTGCGGCAAATGGAGTCATGCGACCTTCTATAATACCCGATGCAGAAATACGCCACTGGCCCGAATGTCCATGTGGCGGGCATTCGCCTCTTGTTTTTACCGCCCCCCATGCCTAGTTCGGATCTATTATGACCGGACCCAAGACGCTCTACGAAAAGATCTGGGATGCCCACACTGTGGAATCCCGCGATGATGGCACCAGCTTGATCTGGATCGACCGGCACCTTGTGCATGAGGTGACCAGTCCCCAGGCATTTGAGGCGCTGCGCCTTGCCGGGCGCAAGGTGCGTCGACCGGATCTGACGTTGGCCGTGCCGGATCACAATCTGCCCACCACCGCGCGCCGAGATGCCGCGGGACATCGTATTGCCATCAAGGACCCCCAGAGCGCGCAGCAATTGGCCGCGCTGGAAGTGAATGCGCCCGAATTCGGCATCCGTCTGATTGGTGACGCCGATCGTGAACAGGGCATCGTCCATGTCGTCGGCCCGGAACAGGGCTTTTCTCTGCCCGGCGCGACGATTGTTTGCGGCGACTCGCATACGGCCTGCCACGGTGGTCTGGGCGCGCTGGCCTTTGGCATCGGCACGTCGGAAGTCGAGCATGTGCTGGCCACGCAGACCCTGCAATTGAAGCGCTCAAAGACGATGGAAGTGCGCGTCGAGGGCGAATTGGGCGCGGGCGTCACTGCCAAGGATCTTGTCCTGCACATTTGCGGCACGCTGGGCGCCAGCGGCGGCACGGGCTATGTCATCGAATATACCGGCTCGGCCATTCGCGGCCTGTCGATCGAAGGCCGCCTGACGGTTTCGAACATGGCGATTGAACATGGCGCGCGCGCCGGTTTGATTGCGCCCGATGAAAAGACCTTCGCCTATGTGCAGGGCCGTCCCTATGCGCCCAAGGGCGCCGATTGGGACAAGGCCGTGGCATGGTGGAAGAGCCTGGCCACCGATCCGGGCGCGACCTATGACAAGACCGTCGTGATCGACGCAACCAAGATCCAGCCCACCGTCACATGGGGCACCAGCCCCGAAGACACTGTGGCGATTGGCGGCGTTGTGCCCGCGCCCGAAAGCTTTGCCGATCCGTCCAAGCAGGAAGCCGCGCGCAAATCGCTGGCCTATATGGGCCTGACGCCGGGCCAGAAGCTGACCGATGTGGAAGTGCAGAACGTGTTCATCGGTTCGTGCACCAACAGCCGCATCGAGGACATGCGCGCCGCCGCCGCCATTGTGAAGGGCCGCAAAAAGGCCGACAATGTGCGCTGGGCCATCGTCGTGCCGGGTTCGGGACTGGTCAAGGAACAGGCCGAGGCCGAAGGCTTGGACAAGATCTTTATCGAGGCGGGCCTTGAATGGCGCGAACCGGGTTGTTCGGCATGTCTTGCCATGAACCCGGACAAGGTTCCGGCGGGCGAGCGTTGTGCATCGACCTCGAACCGCAATTTCGTCGGCCGTCAGGGTCCGGGTGCGCGCACGCATCTGGTTTCGCCCGCGATGGCGGCGGCCGCAGCAGTGACGGGCAAATTGACCGATGCCCGCGAATTTTTGGCCTGAACGGATAGGGTGACAAAGATGAGCGATGAGAGCGAAAAGAAGGTTTCGGGCGAACGTTCAACCTGGGCTGGCGTTGCCACGATTGCGGGCGCAGCCATTGGTTCGGCGGCGCTGGCCGCGGCAGTGATTTTTGCAAGCCGCCGCAAAGCCAAACCGACCGACGCTCCCGCCCATCCCGAAGATGCGCCCGAAACTGACTGATCTGAAAGAGTTTTCAATATGAAACCGATCAACCACGTGGCCGGCACGGCGATCCCGTTTGGCGCCAAGAATGTCGATACCGACGTGATAATCCCGGCCCACTGGCTCAAGACCATCACGCGTGAAGGTCTTGGCAAGGGTGCGTTCGAAGCGATCCGCGCCGAAGAAGGCAATATCTTCGACACCGAACGCAACAAGGGCGCGCCGATCCTGATCGCGGGCGACAATTTCGGTTGCGGGTCCAGCCGTGAACATGCCGCATGGGCGCTGCTGGACATGGGCATCACCTGCGTCATTGCGCCCAGCTTTTCGGATATCTTTTCGGGCAATGCGTTCAAGAACGGCATTCTGACGGTGGTTCTTCCGCAGGAAGCGGTGGACCGCCTGCTCGAAGTGGCGCAGGATCAACCCATCGATATCGATCTGGAAACCCAGACCGTGACGACGCCGTTTCAGGACCGCTTCACCTTTGAAATCGACCCGTTCCGCAAGCATTGCCTGCTGGGCGGATTGGACGAAGTGGGCCTGACGCTGGCCCGCGACGAAGCCATCAAGAAGCATGAGACCAAAATCGCCGCGGAATTGCCGTTTCTGGCCACCACGGTTTCGGCATAAGCGGCAGGCGACTGGGGCGGGTATATTTTCCCGCCTTTTGAACGGAAAACTTTCTCCAATTTGAGCGAGCGCAAAGAACCACCGCCGCCGATCTGCTGAAAAAGGCCTGTCGCAGCGGTGGTCGCGCCAAATCGGGGGATTGAACCGCCGCCGCTGCGACACATATAGATTGGCGCGCGATCACGGTCGCGTTATGAACGGCAAACTGTAACAGTGCCACGTCACGCCACGAAATCCACAAACCTCAAAATCAAGCGGGAGACGCCACCATGACCAGCTTCAAAGATCGCGAACGGGGTGAAGAAGCCAAGTTTGCCCATGACGAAGAGCTGGAATTTCGCATTCATGCCCGCCGCAACCGCCTGCTGGGCACATGGGCGGCAGAGCGCATGGGCCTTTCGTCGGCAGAAACCGAGGCCTATGCCAAATCGGTGGTGCAGGCCGATTTTGAAGAGGCGGGCGATGAGGATGTCGTTCGCAAGCTGCTGGGCGATTTGATCAGCGCAGGCGTTGATGCCGACGAAGCCGAAGTTCGCACCGCATTGAAGGCCAAGGAAGCCGAAGCGCGCCGCGCGATGATTGGCCAGGTCTAAAGGCCCTATTTCTGGCGCAGTCATCATGGCTGCGCCCATCACACAGGAAGTTTCCCCCCGATGCCGATGCCCGCTGCTGAAATCGAAGCGCTGATTCGCGCCGCCATTCCCGACGCCGACGTGACAATCACCGATCTGGCCGGCGATGGCGATCATTACGCCGCGCATGTCACCTCGGCCAGCTTTGCCGGCAAACCGCGCATTGCCCAGCACAAGGCCGTGTTTGCCGCATTGGGTGGGCGCATGGGGGGCGAACTTCACGCCTTGCAACTGACCACCGGCGTTCCCACCTGAACAATTGACGAAACGCCTTTCCTTCGCAAGAAGGGCGTCATCCCCCGTTTGGTTGCAGAAAGTTTCAAGCCATGTCCGATGTCCAGACCCGCATTGCCGATATTGTGAATTCGAACGACGTCGTGTTGTTCATGAAAGGGACCGCCCTTTTCCCGCAGTGTGGTTTTTCCAGCCGCGCGATCTCGATTCTTGAGCATCTGGGCGTGACCTATCACACCGTCGACGTGTTGCAGGACATGGAAATCCGTCAGGGCATCAAGGCCTATTCGGATTGGCCGACGATCCCCCAGCTTTACGTAAAGGGCGAATTTCTGGGCGGCAGCGACATCATGATGGAAATGTATGAAGCGGGCGAGCTTCAGTCGCTGTTTCAGCAGCACGGTCTGGCCGCATAAAGGCACGCCATTGCGCCAATAAAAAGGGCCGCTTCCCCATGGGAGGCGGCCTTTTTATTGGTTTGAAGGGAATGGTGGGGCCGGGAGACTGGGAAGACCGACCCCACCTTTGTGCTCGAGACGGGAGTGAGACGAACCGCGGAGACTGTCATGCGGGCCGCCTCGTTCGAGACTGCTACCAATGCGCAAGGATATGCATAGGGCGTGCCAATTTTCGAGAAGCGCCAAAATGCCGGGATTTCAGCGGTAATTTGCCCCCGCATTTCACGAAAGTGTCAATTTCCCCGACACCCCTGATCCTGCCAACTCAACCCCTTGCCAAGTGATCGCGCAGGCCTATCAAAGCATCATGAATCCCCAGCCTCCTTTCACCCTGCGCCCCGCCGCGACACTTGTCATTTTTCGCCAGAGTTCCGCGGATCCGGAACCCCAATTGCTGATGGTGGAACGCGCCGCAACCATGCGTTTTGCCGCCGGAGCTACGGTTTTCCCCGGAGGCAAAGTTGACCCACAGGACGCCGAACTGGCGCAAATCCTGACAGGAGAAGCGCAGGACGAATATTCCGACATGGCCGCGCGCATTGCTGCCATCCGCGAGACGTTGGAAGAAACCGGGCTTGCTATAGGGTTTACGCGTGGGCCAACACGCGAACAGGCGATGGAAGCGCGCGCCATTTTGCAGGCCGGGGCCACCATGGCCGACATGCTGAAACGGCTCGATCTGAGCCTCGATTTATCGCTTTTAACCCCCTTTGCCCGTTGGCGGCGCGAAAGTGTCGGAGGATTTGACACTCGCTTCTATCTGGCCAATATCGGTACGGGCGCAGTCGATCTTTTGGTCGATGCCACGGAAAACAGTCGTCTTTTTTGGGCCAGTGCCGCGCAATGTCTGGACGATGCGGCCAAGGGCGATATCAAGATCATCCTGCCGACACAGCTTAATCTGGAACGTTTGGCACCCTTGGCCAATTTCGATCAGGCCGTGGCCAACGCGCTGGCCCATCCCGTCACGCCCATTTCGGCGCGGCGGATCATGCGCGATGGTCAGGAATGGCTGACCATTCCCGAAGGTCTGGGCTATCCAACCACCGCCCTGCCCTTATCGGCGACATCACGGGGTTAAGGCGCGCAGATGCCCCGCGTCCGGGCGCGATAGTCCTGCACCTCACCGCCCATGCGCACATGCAGGCGGCACAGATGTTCCACCACCGGTTCATAGATCGGACGTTCGAATTGCAACCCGCATTGGTTGCTTTCGGTCCAGCGTACTGTGCAACTGATCGCTTCCAACCCATCGAGTTTGAGCAACACCCGCGTGCCCACCGTCAACGTCAATGTGCGCGTGGTGATACAACATCCATGGGTGGAAAGATCGCCAACCGTGACATTATCCTGCAACCCGCTCATCAACCGACAACGGGCCGACATGGTCAGCGGCCTTCGGACGGCCTGTCGGTTGGTTTGACGCGCTCGCATGACATAGGGGTTATAGCGGATACTGGGTTAACCGATGGTTTGAAAATGATTCCCTTGGGCAAATTTTCTTGGCCATGCCTGTCAAATGCCGATTGATGAGATAAATTTCATCCTTGTCAGTAAAAAGGCCCTTTGACATTGCCCGCCAAAGCGCAAACACACACCCCCACAGATTGAAGTCCCGGAGTATCATCTTGTCTGCAATGCTTTCCAGCCGCACGCTTTTCCGCCTCGGCGCCGCCGCACTCGCTCTGTCGGCCATGCCCATGGACGCTATCGCCAAGGCGCCCGCCCCGATCACCCCCGCCCCGATCACTGTCGCCCCGGCGCAGGGTGACGCCAAGGCAGGCTTTGCCACCCATGCAATGATTTCGGCGGCCAATCCGCTGGCGGTGCAAACTGGTCTGCGCATCCTGCAAAAGGGCGGCAGCGCGGTGGACGCGGCGGTCGCGGTACAGGCCGTGCTGGGTCTGGTCGAACCGGAAAGTTCGGGGCTGGGCGGCGGCTCGTTCATGCTGTTCTATGACGCCAAGACCAAGCAGGTCACCGCCTATGACGGGCGCGAAGTCGCCCCCAAGGGCGCAAGCCCCAAGCAGTTCTATGGCCCCGATGGTAAGCTGCTGCCCTTCCCCGTGGCCGTGGTGGGCGGGATTGCCACGGGCGTTCCGGGCGCGATTGCCATGCTGGAAATGGCGCAAAAGGAACATGGCCGCCTGAAATGGCACCAGTTGTTCGGCGAAGCACACAAGCTGGCCAGCAATGGTTTTGAAGTGACGGGCAAGCTGGCCCGCGCCATCGTCAGTCAGGCCCCGCAGGCCAAGGGCGCCGATGCGCAGGCCTATTTCCACAAGGCCGACGGCACCCCCTATCAGGCCGGCGAGCATATCGTGAACAAGGCCTATGCCGCCACGCTGAACCGCATTGCGATGCAGGGTTCAAAGGGGCTGTTGACCGGCCCGATCGCGGAAAAGATTGTCGCCAAGGTGACCACCGGCACTTTGCCCAGCACGATGACGCTGGCCGACCTTGCCGCGTATAAGCCGCGCAAGACGCAGGGGCTGTGCATGCCCTATCGCACCCATATCATCTGCACCCCGCAGGCGCCTTCGGGCGGCGTCGCGGTTCAGGAAGCGATGGGCCTGCTGGCGCACACCGACATTGCCACGCGCAATGCGCAGGACCCCAAGGGCTGGCTGGAAATCGCACAGGCGAGCCGTCTGGCCTATGCCGACCGTGATCGTTACGAAGGCGACCCAGCCTTCGTGCCCTTCCCCAAGGGTCTGCTGGCGCCCGATTACATCGCCGAGCGCGCCAAGCTGATCGGTGAAACGATCCAGCCCGTCACCTATGGCATCCCCAAGGATGCGCCCAAGGTTGGCGTGGACGCGACGCACGAGCCGGGCGGCACCACCCATATGGTGATCGTCGACGCGCAGGGCAACGTCGTGTCGATGACCACAACGGTCGAAAGCATCTTTGGTTCGGGCCGCATGGTTGACGGTTTCTTCCTCAACAACCAGCTCACCGACTTCTCTTTCAGCACGACCGACAAGGACGGCACGCCCGCCGCCAATGCGGTCGCGCCGGGCAAGCGCCCGCGTTCCAGCATGGCGCCCGCCATCGTGCTGAACCCCAAGCGTGACTTTGAAATGGCGCTGGGTTCGCCCGGCGGAAATGCAATCATTGCTTATAATATCAAGGCTCTGGTCGGACTGCTCGATTGGGGGATGAAGCCGCAGGATGCGATCAGCCTGCCCAATCTGGTGGCGCGCGGCGATGTTTACAGCGCCGACACGTTCCCAACGCCGATTGCCGACGCTCTGGCGGCCAAGGGCCTGCCTTTGTTGACGGCGCGTGGTGAAAATTCGGGCCTGCACGTCATTGTGCGCCGGAACAAGGGCTATGAAGGCGGGGCCGACCCGCGCCGCGAGGGCGTTGCCCGCGGTTTCTGATACGGAAAAGGGCGGGACCGAAATCCCGCCCTTTTCATTTACTTGCGGCGCATGATGAATTCTTCGTCGCGCCAGTCGCCCACGGCGAACCTGTACTCACCCACGATTTCAAAACCACGGCTGGCATAGACATGCTGGGCTTTGAGATTGCCCTGCCACACACCAATCCAGATCGGGCGTCCCCAAGAGGTCAATTCCTCCAGCGCCAGATCGAGCAATTGCTTGCCCAGCCCCGCGCCCTGCACCTCGCGCCGCAGATAGAGTTGGTAAAGTTCGCCATCACCATCGGCCCGTTCCGGGTGGGGCAATTTGCTCGGCCCGATATGGACATAGGCGACCAGAGCGCCTTGACCGTTTTGCGCAACCCATGTCCGATGGGTTTCATCGGCCAATTCGCGCGCGACGGTTTCTTCACCATAGGAATCCACCTCGAACACGGCCAGATCGGCCGGCGGATAGGGTATGGCAAAGCCCGTCGGTCCGAACGTATCACGGAAACAATGCAGTTTAAGGGCCGCAAGCGCTGGAACATCCTGCGCGCATGCGGGGCGAATGATAAGGCTGGCAGTCATATTCAGCGCCCTATACCAGCGCGCGGCGGGCGACAATCGCCTGTGGAATGTAAACCGAATTTCGCAATTCCCGCCGCGATCATAGGTAAGATTTCGGATTAGGGCATAAGCCCAAATGCTGACTAAATTGCGAGAAAATAAACCCGTCGCAATTTTTACAATTTGCCGCGGGGAGAATAACCTTGTTGCGTATGGGCATTTCGGCCAAGTTTCTGGCTGCGTTCACCATCCTGTTGGCGGTCATGGCCGCCATGGGCACTTTTGCCGTCGTCAAGCTGGGCGAGGTCAACGCGATCTCGACCGAATTGCGCGAACGCTGGCTGCCCGGATCGCAGGCCCTGGGCGACGTCCATGCCTTTGTTTCGCAATATCGCATCAAACAGAGCGCCCATGTCGGCGCCACATCCGAAGGCATGAAGACCCGTCAGGCAAAATTGATGCGCGCGGCGCAAACCGCCATCGACACCCGTATGCAAGACGCCGCCAAATTGAGCCAGACGCCCGAAGAAAAGGCCGCGTTTGATAAATTGAAGGGCGATTGGCAAACCTATCTGGGACAGAATGAACAATTGCTCCGCCTTTCCGACACCGATGCGGCGGGCGCCAAGGCCATGTTCGACGGCGATTCATTGACCGCTTTCTATACGGTCGAGGATGATCTGCTGGCCTTGATTGATCTGAACACCAAGGGGGCCAATGCCGCATCGGCCCATTCCGCCGCCATTTACGATCAGAGCCGTAAAGTCATCATCGGCGCCGTTGTGGGCGGGCTTGCCGTCGCCCTGGGTCTGATGGGCCTGATGATGACCACGATTGCACGCCCCGTGGCACGGATCAGTGAAGCGGTAGGCCGTTTGGTCGATGGCGACATGCATGTGTCCATTCCCGGCCTAGGGCGTCAGGATGAAGTGGGCCGCCTTGCCCGCGCACTGGACAGTTTCAAGGCGCTGTTCGCCGCCGATCAACAACGCACGGCGGCGGAGCTGGAACGCGCCCGCGAAACGCAGGCTACGATTGACGCCATCGGTTCGGGCCTTTCTGAACTGGCGCGCGGCAATCTGACTCATCGCGTGCCGGAAAATGGCGCGGGCGGCCTTGGCCAATTGCACGTCAATTTCAACGAAGCCGTCGGCCAGTTGGCCAAGGTCATGGGCGAAATCGTCGATGGTTGCGACGCCATCCGCTGCGGCACCGACGAAATCGCGGCGGCCAGCGGCGACCTTGCCCGCCGCACCGAACATCAGGCCAGCTCGATTGCCGAAACCAGCCGCACGCTCAACGAATTCAGCGGCACCGTGCGCGTCACCGCCGACAATGCCCGCCAGACCAGCAGCCGCCTTGCTGTTGCCCGCAACACCGCCGAAGCCGCGGACCAGCAAGCCGAACAGGCCGTCCACGGCCTTCAGGCCATCGAAGCCAGCAGCCGCGAAATGGCCGAAATCGTCGGAGTCATCGACGGTATCGCGTTCCAGACCAACCTGCTGGCGCTCAACGCCGGGGTCGAAGCGGCCCGTGCAGGGGATGCGGGTAAAGGCTTTGCCGTGGTCGCCAACGAAGTGCGCGCCCTTGCCCAGCGCAGCGCTGACGCGGCCAAGGACATTCGCGCGCTGATCACCACATCGAACGAACAGGTATCGACCGGCGTCGCTCTGGCCAGCGCCAGCGGCGATGCTCTGCGTCAGATTGTGGGCGAAGTTTCGCAGATTTCCGAACTGGTCGAACAGATTGCCGAAGCCGCCCAGCGTCAGTCGTCCAATGTCGAGGAAATTTCGGCCATGATGACGTCGATGGATCAGTTTACCCAGCAAAATGCGTCCATGGTCGAACAAAGCACCGCCAGCACGCACAGCCTTTCGGGTGAAACGCAGGGTCTGGTGGAAAAGCTGCGCCGGTTTCAGATGACGCGCAACATGGCGCGCCCTGCCGAAATCGCGCCGCCGGCTACGCGCATGCCTGGTGGTAACAGCGACCTTTCGCTTCCGTCATTTTCTTCGCGTCGCACGCCTGCCCCGGCCCCGACCATGGGGGCGACGGCATTGAAAATCGAGGATGATTGGTCCGAGTTCTAAAGCTTAGGGCAAACCACCTAAGACCACGGAACGAAAAGACAAAGCATAAATTTCAGCCTGATCTTATCCAATTGATGCGAAAACAGTTTCATCAAGAGATTAGCTGGAAAGAGAAAGACCCGCTCATGACCAAGTTCATCACCAATATCGCCCTCGGCATTGCCGGAACTGTTTTGTTCAGCACTTCGGCATTTGCCCAATCGCCCGAATGGACCCGCTCGGTCACCAACCTTTTCGCGGCCAAGCAGGCCTATCCTTCGACCGCCCAGATGCGCGGCGATGAAGGCACCGCCAGGGTCAAGGTCTATATCGGCGCGGACGGCGCGGTGCAAAAGGCGGAACTGGTCGCAGGTTCGGGCTCGGCCATCCTCGACAAGGAAGCCCTCTCGGTCCCCGCCAAGGTGGGCAAGGTTCCCGCCCCGCCGGCCGGCCCGACCACGCTGACGGTGCCGATGACCTGGAAGCTGGCCTGATCATACAATTTTCCATGCGCCTCCACGCATGACTGGGGCCGGTCGAAAGATCGGCCCTTTTTCGTATGCATTTTGCTGCACTGCGCAAAAAACTTGGCAGATGGCCATTGTTGCTATAAGGGACATAGCCAAGCAAGTCGGCGCGCCGCATGAGGCAGTGCGCAGGACCGGGCAGCGTGAGGGCAGCCATTTATGGCCACCCGCCCCGGATCTCACGGATTTGCAGTCCGTTTTTCGCTTCCTCCTCACGCAGGGTCGCGCTTTTTAGTGCCCTGCTTGCCGCGCCGCTTACGCTGGTGTGCGCTGTGAAGCCTGTTTGAAAGTATCCCATGTCGTATTTTTCCGAGCTTGGCCTTGCCGAACCCCTGCTGCGTGCGCTCGAAACCAAGGGTTATAGCGACCCCACCCCGATTCAGCGCCAGTCGATCCCCGCCCTGATCGAAGGCCGCGACCTGCTGGGTCTGGCCCAGACCGGCACCGGCAAGACGGCGGCCTTTGCGCTGCCTTCGCTGCACCGCCTGATCAACGATCCCAAGCCGCGCAAAGCCGCCTCGTGCCGCATGCTGGTACTCAGCCCCACGCGCGAACTGGCGGCCCAGATTGCCGACAACATGCGCGGCTATGCCAAGTATGTCAGCCTGAACATCCAGTGCATCTTTGGCGGCATCCCGGCGGGCAAGCAGGCCCGCGCTCTGGTGCCGGGTTGCGACGTGCTGGTGGCGACGCCGGGCCGCCTGCTCGACCTCATTGATCAGCGCGCTCTGACGCTGCGCGACGTTGAAATCTTCGTTCTCGATGAAGCCGACCAGATGATGGATCTGGGCTTTATCGTGCCCTTGAAGCGCGTTGCCCGCCTGCTGCCCCCCAACCGCCAGAGCCTGTTCTTCAGCGCCACCATGCCGCAGGCGATCGAAGAACTGGGCAAGCAGTTCATCCAGAACCCGGTCAAGGTCGAAGTTGCCCCGCAATCGACCACCGCCGAACGCGTTGAGCAACGCTCGATCTTCATCAACCAGTCCGAAAAGCAGGCCCTGCTGACGATCCTGCTGCGTGACGGTCTGGCCAAGGAAGAAGGCGCGCCCGACCGCATCGACCGCACCATCGTGTTCACCCGCACCAAGCATGGCGCGGACCGCGTTGTGCGCTTCCTGACGCCTGCGGGCATCCCCGCCGCCGCCATCCACGGCGAAAAGAGCCAGGCCCAGCGCACCGCCGCCCTCAAGGGTTTCCGTGACGGCACGGTCAAGGTTCTGGTCGCCACGGATATTGCCGCGCGCGGGATCGACGTTTCGGGCGTTTCCCACGTGTTCAACTTTGAAATCCCCAACGTGGCCGAACAATATGTTCACCGCATCGGCCGCACCGCACGCGCCGGCGCCGATGGCATCGCCATCAGCCTGATCGCCGAGGATGAACGCCCCTACATCCGTGGGATCGAGCGCCTGACCGGTGTTAAGCTGTCGCCTTTGCCGCTGCCCGCTGATTTCCAAAAGGAAGCTGCCCGCCTGCCCGCCCCCGCCAAGCGCGGCAATCCGCCGACAAACGTAGGCCGTTCGCAGGGTGAAGGTCGCCGCGATGGCGGCCGTGATGGTGGTCAGCGTCGTGAAGGCGGTCGCCGCGAAGAAGGCCGTCGCAACAATGACCGTCGCCCCATGGCCGGTCGCGACACGCCCCGCGATGGCCAACGGTCGCGCACCCAGCGTGAGGGCGACCGCGCCCGCGCCGAACGTCGTGAACAGCATGGCCGCCCACGTCTGACCACTGCAACCGGTGCTTCGCAGTTCGATCCGCTGCGCGAGAACGTTGATACCAAGGCGCGTCGCCGCTGAGGTTTGATCGGGGCCCCTATGCCTCCGGCGGGCCAAGGGACTCGGTCCCTTGGCAATCCCGATATTGGGGCGGTTGGTAATTCGCCCCCTTTGTATCGGTCGAAGCAATAAAGCCTGCGGTGCTATGATAGGCACCGCAGGCTTTAATTTTGAACGCCGCGTCCGACAGGTAAGGTCGAACCCGATACGCAACGAAGACATTAATGGGAGCGCGAGGGACGAGTCCCTCGCATATCTACTAATTTCTAAACCGCCGCCGTCGAAACGCCCAGATCGGGAATTCCGATAGACCGCCGCCCGCTGTAATCGGTCTTGACCACGATCAGGTTCGACTTCTCCAGATGCTCCAGCAAGCGCCGGATACGACCGGGCGAACTGGTGCCATAGGCGCGCGCCAGTGTTTCATCATCCGGGCACGGCGCCTCATCCATCGCGGCGCGGGCGATGACAAGGAAGGGCGTGAGCAGATCATCCGGCACGCTGCGCGACAATTGCAAAAGCGGCGCCCATTCCTCGTCCGTGGGGCGATAGATACCCGCCACGGCCAGAGCAAAGCGGCGGCGGAATTGGGTGGCATCGCCCACATGCTGGCCGATCTTCTTCATCCGGCAGCGAGTGGTAAAATCCTGAAACAGCGATGAAATCGGCTGATAGGTGCAATCACGCTCGGCGGTGATATCTTCCATGATCGTCGCCATGATCGCCTGCACTTCATCGGGCGGCAGGCTGGGCGGCGCGGGAACGCTGGCGGCGGAAAAGAGGTTGGGTCCACTGTCATCGACCAGCGGTTCCTCGCCCGGCGCGGGGGCCATGACATAGGTGCTGATCTGATCCATCAATTCGCTGGCATCGGGACGCGGCAGACCGGCGAGCAGCGGGGTTTCCTCCGCCGCCAGTTCCTCGGCCGTCGGCGCGGCGTGGAGCAAGGCATGGAGATCGTCGCCCGTGACGCTGGGCGGGGGCAACAGGCCGGTGGAAACAGCGCGGCTGCGCGTCTGGACCCCGCCGATGCGGACCGACAAAGGCCGCCGCGTTATCGCCGGGCCAAGCGCAAGAAATTGCCCGCGTTGCAGGTCACGGATGCTTTCGGCCTGACGCCGCTCCATGCCCAACAGGTCGGCGGCGCGCTGCATGTCAATGTCGAGGAAAGTGCGGCCCATCAGGAAGTTGGACGCTTCGGCGGCGACATTCTTTGCCAGTTTGGCCAGACGCTGGGTGGCGATGATGCCCGCCAGGCCGCGCTTGCGCCCGCGACACATCAAATTGGTCATGGCCGAAAGCGAGAGGCGACGCACCTCATCCGTCACCTCGCCAGCGGCGGCAGGGGCGAACATCTGCGCCTCGTCCACCACCACCAGCGCGGGGTACCAGATCTCACGCGGGGCATCGAACAAAGCGTTGAGAAAGGTGGCGGCGCAGCGCATCTGGGCTTCGATCTCCAGCCCATCGAGCGCCAGAACGACACTGGCGCGATGTTGACGCACGCGGTTGGCAAGGCGTACCAAGTCATTGGTATTATAAGCCGCGCCGTCCACCACAATATGCCCGAACGGTTCGGCCAGAGTGACGAAATCGCCCTCTGGATCGACCACGACCTGTTGCACCAGCGGCGCGGATTCCTCCAGCAAGCGGCGCAAAAGATGCGATTTGCCCGAACCCGAATTGCCCTGCACCAACAGGCGCGTGGCCAGCAGTTCTTCGATGTCGATCGGCACAGGTTTGCCGTTCGATTCTTCGCCTATGATGATGGATGCAGTCACGGTTGGTCTAGTAGCGCGAGGGGGGCTGCGGGCAAAGGGCTGTGCCCCTAGTTTTCCAGAAGAAAGGGGGGATATGCGAGGGTCTAGACCCTCGCGCTCCCGTTACTGTATGCGTTGCGCGATTGGTTCGGCCATAGCGCTAGGGCCGCCGCGCCGCAGGCTTTTCAATTCTGCCTGCGGCGCGGCGATGCCATTGTTCACCCCATTTTCGGGATTGCAAAGGGACAAGTCCCTTTGCCCGCCGGAGGCAAACCTAACCTTCCTTCAAAACCTCCACCGCCAAGGCCTCGGCCACCTTGATCCCATCGACCGCCGCGGACAAAATCCCGCCGGCATAGCCCGCCCCCTCACCCGCCGGATAAAGACCGCGCGTGTTGAGAGACTGGAAATCCTTGCCCCGCGTAATGCGCAAGGGGCTGGAGGTGCGGGTTTCCACGCCGGTCATGATCACATCGGGATGGTCATACATCGGGATCTGACGGCCAAAGACCGGCAAAGCCTCACGGATGGCCTCGAGCACATAGTCCGGCAAACAGGCAGACAGGTCGGTCAGTTTCACGCCGGGTTGATAGGACGGCTTCACCGCGCCAAATTCGCCCGAAGACGCACGCCCCGCCAGCAAGTCGCCCACCTTCTGCCCCGGCGCGCAATAATCGCCGCCGCCCGCCGTAAAGGCCAGACTTTCCCATTTGCGTTGAAATTCAATGCCCGCCAGCGGGTCTGCGGGATAGTCCTTGCCCGGATCGACCGTGACGACAAGGCCCGAATTAGCGTTGAATTCCGCGCGCGAATATTGGCTCATGCCATTGGTGACGACGCGGCCTTCCTCGCTGGTGGCGGCCACCACGCGCCCGCCCGGACACATGCAGAAGCTGTAGACCGCGCGCCCGTTCGACGCCTGATGCGAAATGGCATAGGCCGCCGCACCCAGCACCGGATGCCCCGCACAGGCGCCATAGCGCGCCTTATCCACCCAGCTTTGCGGATGTTCGATACGCACGCCGATGGCAAAGGGCTTAGCCTCCATGAACACGTTGCGCTTGTGCAGCACTTCGAACGTGTCGCGGCTGGAATGGCCGGGGGCAAGGATGCAATGCGTGGCGGGCAGATAGCTCTCCGCCCCATCCTCCGTGCTGACCAGATGCAGCCCGGCCAGCGCGCCGTCCTTGATGTCGAAATCGGCGACGCGGGTCTTGAAACGATATTCCCCGCCCAGCGCCTCGATGGTTTCGCGCATGGAAATCACCATCGTCACCAGACGGAACGTGCCGATATGGGGATGGGCCTCGTACAGAATATCGTCGGGAGCGCCCGCTTTCACAAACTCGGTCAACACCTTGCGCGAAAGATGGCGCGGGTCCTTGATGCGGCTGTAGAGTTTACCGTCGGAAAAAGTCCCGGCCCCGCCCTCGCCAAACTGGACGTTCGATTCCGGCGTCAACTGATGCTTGCGCCACAGCGCCCATGTGTCCTTGGTGCGCTCGCGCACCGCCTTGCCGCGTTCAATGATGATCGGCTTCAAACCCATTTCGGCCAGAATCAGCGCCGCCAGCAAGCCGCAAGGTCCGGCACCAATCACCACCGGGCGCGTCCCGTCCCAGCCCTCCGGCGCCACCACCGGCGGGCGATAGGCCGTATCGGGCGCAGGGCGGATATGGCTGTCGGCATCGAACCGCGCCAGCACCTCGGCCTCATCATCCAGTTCGATGTCAAAGACATAGACCAGCTTGATCGCATTCTTCTTGCGCGCATCATTCCCGCGCCGGACCATCACCTTGCGCAGGATACGTTCGGGCGCAACACCCAGCCTTTGGACGACGGCATCGTCCAGCTCTTGAGGCGTGTGATTGAGCGGCAGGGCAAGGTCAGAAAGACGGATCATGCCCCGCCCATAAGCGCTTGGCCGCAAATTTGCCACCCCGCGCTTGCACGCATCTGGCACAGCGCTATCCTCCATAACAAAATGGGAGAGAATGGATGATCAAGCCTGAACTGGAATTCGTTTATGAAGCCACCGGCGAACTGGAACCGCCCCGCCCGATTGGCGAAACCTATGACGGCACGCGTCGGATCATTCCCATCATTGGCGGCGGGCGGGTCGAAGGGCCGCTGATCAAGGGCCGCCTGATCGGCAATGCCGCCGATTGGCAATTGACGCGGACCGATGGCGTAACCGTGGCCGATGCGATTTATGCCATCGAAACCGACGATGGCGCGGTGATCCAGATCCGCAACAAGGGCCTGCGCCACGGCCCGCCAGAAGTCATGCAACGGCTGGCCGCGGGCGAGGTGGTCGATCCGGCGGAATACTATTTCCGCACCGTGCCCGAATTCATCGCGCCAAAGGGGCCGTATGAATGGATGAACCGGTCGATCTTCATCTGCTCGGGCGCGCGCTATCCCTTGGGCATCAAATTGTGGGTGTGGCGGGTGGCGTAATGCGTTTTGCGTTCAGACTTCGCTGAACGCAAAACAACGCTCAAGCGCCGCGCGGTTTAGAGCCATTCGCAATGCCTAGCCATTGCGAATGGCTCTAAACCGGCTCCCCCGCCGCGCGAGCGCGGAGCAGGACCGCGCTCTCGTCCCCCCTCACCCGCATGGCCAATGCAATCAGCACCAGCACCAAAGGCACCGCCACCAGATTGATCGACAGGATCGCTGTCGCCAGATCGCCATGCGTGGCGTCCGAAATCATCCCCACAATATATGGCCCCACACCCAGCCCCGCGATGGTCATCACCACGATATAGGTCGAAGCCGTCAGCCCGCGCATCCGAGGCAGAACCTGATCATACATCACCGCATAAAGCGGCGGCATCCACATGGTCAGCACAAAACTGTACAGCACAAATCGCGTATAAAAGCCCCCGGCGTCGGGCGCATGATAGACCCATACCGCCAGACAGGGCGAAACCCCCATCGCGAACAAAGCCAACAGAACGCGCCCCACACCGGGCAATTTCTGCCCGGCCCAATCGGTCACCGGCCCGGCCACCATCGGCCCGACCACACCCAGCGCCGCCGAAAGCAGCCCGAATTGCAGACCTGTCTGCGCAGGCGTGAGGTGATAGGTTTTCATGAGAAACGCAGGCGTGAAGGCCATGCAGCCGTAATTGATCATGCTCTGCAACGATCCCGCCGCGATGCACAGGATCAATGAAGGGCTGCGCATCACGGCATAAGCAGGGCGGTCGGTCACGCGCACCGCCTGGACCAGATTGAGCGTGGCAAACAGGCCCAGCCCCACCACCGCCCATTGCAGCGTATGCGGCGACAGGCTGATAAACCCAAGGCCCAACAAAGGACGCGGGCTGAACGCCGCCCCCGCGCGGGCCAATGCCACCATCGCGCCAAGGATCAGCGCCGTGCCCAACAGGTTGACCGCCCACACCCGCGCCGAGGCCCCTCGCCGCGCCAGCATCACCCAGTTGGTAAAGGGCACGACCGCCATCAGGACTTCGAAAGAGGCGGCAAAGGGGCGCGGATCGGGCGGGGTCGTAATCCCTTCAATCGCCCCGCGCACCGGTTCGGCCAGACGCGAGAGCAGCCATGCCAAAGGCAAGCCCGGAATAGCCGCCAACAGGAAAGCGAACTGCCATCCGCGCAGCGCGAAAGGCGCACCCGATGCGGAAAAACGCCCATCCCACCAATCGGCCGCCACCCCGCCCAGCACGCTGGACAGGCCAAGCCCGATGGCAATCGCCGCCGCCATCACCGCCATGGCAAGGCCCCGCCGCGCCTTGGGGAAATAGTCATAGATCAGGCTGGTACCCGCAGGCTGGCTGGCCGCCTCGCCAATACCGACGCCAAGACGCGAGAGGGCAAGGAGGGCAAATCCGCTGGCGATCCCGGCCAATCCAGTGGCCAGCGACCAGAAAGCGATGCAGATGGCCAGCAGCCATGTCCGCCGCCAGCCATCGGCCAAACGCCCAAGAGGCAGCGAAAAGACCGCATAGAAAAGTGCAAAGACCGTGCCGTACAGCAGGCCCATTTCCGCGTCGCCAATGTTCAGATCATGTTTGATACGCGGGGAAAGGATCGCCAGAATGTTGCGGTCCAGCAGGCTGAGCAATTGCATCGCGCAGACCAGCAGCAGCGCATACCACCCACCCTGTGCCACGCGGGTTGATGAGGGCGCAATTCTCCCCGTCTGCATATGCATCTTGTCCTCTCTCCTCCGGTCTGGGCGGTTTGTCCGCTCCTTGGGTCTGTCCGGGTCTGGTGGGGAGGATAGCTGGGAGGCTTACCCTTGCCTAGAGAAAAAGAGACGTATTACTTACAATTTATCAGGCGCGAAAAACCAACCTTTTCAGCACGGCATAATTGAGCACCACGACCGCAAAGGTCGTCATCGCGCCCGCCAGATAGGGATCGGCAATGAAATGCGAGGCCAGTTTCAGCCCCGCCAGATTGATAAGGTAATTGCCCGCATAGGACAGCGCAAAGCGCATTTTCGCAGGGCCTGCCCCGGTAAACACCCCGCGCGAATAGGTGAAATAGTTGAACCCCGTGCCCAGCACATAGCCAATCGCCTGCGCCTCATAGCGGTCCAGCCCCAGCCAAATTAGGCCAGCATAAAGCCCATAGCCAAAGGCGGTGTTGATGACGCCCGCCACCAGAAAGCGGACAATCTCCACCGCCCGATCCCGCGAGATCATCAGTAATCCTCAGGAAAATTCACCCGCTCACGCTCCAACACCAAGGGCGTGCCGCGGGTGCGTTCCGAGATCTGGCGGATATGATCGCCCATCAGGCCCATAAAGCCGAAGATCAGCGCAAATTGCGCCTGAAGCACCATGCCGATCAGCCAACCCGCAATCGGACGCCCGGTGAAAAAGGCGATCCCCGCGCCCACCAGCATCAGGAAGGACACGATAGCGCCCAGCACGCTGAGATAGAGCGGCGCACGCAGCAGGCGTTTGGACGACCCCGTCAGGCCCGCAATCGCGAAATCGAGCAGGGTGAAGAAATTGTTCTTCGATTTGCCCCGCACCCGCGGCGGGCGAACATAGTTGATCGTTTCCAGCGGAAAGCCGGTTTCCACCAGAAGTCCGCGATAAAACGGCTCCGGCTCGTTCAGCGCCTTGATCGCATCGACCACGCGGCGGCTGTACAGGCCAAATCCGGTGGCATTGGGAATCGTCTGAAAATCGCCGAAATTCTTGGCCAGCCAATAGGACAGTGCACGGATCGCGGTCAGCATGAGGCCGGATTTCTCCGTCTCACGCACGCCCAGAACGATGTCGACGCCTTCCTGCCAACGACGCACAAAATAGGGCAGCAGTTCCGGACTGTCCTGAAAATCGGCGCACATGCCGATAACCGCGCGCCCCGCGGCCGCATAAATTCCATGGGTGGGCGAACGCATCTGGCCAAAATTGCGTGTGTTGGCAATCAGGCGGATGCGCGGGTCGCGCTGACACATCGCCTTGATGATCGGCACGGTGTTGTCGGTCGAATGGTTGTCAATAAAGATGATGTCAAAGCTGACGCCCAAAGGCTCCAATTGCTCAATGACGGCCTGCGCAATCGGGCCGGCGTTCATCTCTTCATTGTAACAGGGGATGACCACCGAAACATCAATGTCGGCACTGTTCGTCATGGATTACCTTCCCGCTCAGGCGGCGTGAGAGGAGCGTTGCGTCCACGCGATCATCTCGGCCACCTGCGCGGCCAGAGGAACGGGGGCAACGCCATATTCGGCAAGAAGCGCACGATAGGCCGCATCATCGCCGTGATAGATATCGGCGGGGCCGGTGGTGATGTCGGCACGGGCAACGGTTCCGCCTGCTTGCGCCGCCACCACGCCCGCGATCTCACCCAGTTCGAGCGCCTCGCCTCCGCTGTCAAAGCGCAGCACGCCATTGGGCGCCTGCAAGGCGGCGAACACAAGGCTCATCAATTCGCGGATGGCGACATAGGCCCGCACGACCTGACGGGGGGCACGCACCTCCACCGGGCGGGCGGACATGGCATCGGCCAGAAAGCTGGCAATGGCATAGGCGCCGGGCTTGTTGATATAGGGTCCGGTCAGGGCAAAAATGCGGGCGATCACCGCTCGTTTGCCCGCTGCATCGGCCCAAGCGGCGAACCGCTCCTCATCCTCACGCTTGAGCGAGCCGTAGAGACGCATCGCGGCGCTGGCCTCGGGATCGTCGGCTTTGGATGCCGCCCCGCTGCTGGCGACAAAAACCGCCTCGGCGCCGATGGGGTTCAGAGCCTTGAGCACCGCATCGCTGATCGCGCGGTTGGCGGCGACATAGGCGTCCTCGTCCATCGCCTCGGCGCGATCCTTGGTCAGGAACGCGGTGTGGAGAACAATCGTCGGCTCCTTGGGCAACCATGCCATATCGGCCAGCGGACGCTGCAACACCTGCGATCCGTCGGCAAGGCGCAGGGCGCGCGTGTTCGAACCAAAGGCCCGCACCCGCTTTTCAAACTTGTCCCCCAAAGCCGCCATCAACAGGTCGAGCGTCGCCAGACCAATCCAGCCCCCCGCCCCGGTGATGACGATGCGCCGCCCGTCCTCGACCAGCGCCTGTACCACCGAAGGTTCCAGCCCCTCAGCCATGGGCACGTTCCATCACCGCCTCGGCCAGCTTGCCAAAACAATCATAGCTCATTGCCGGGTCGGGTTGGTAATCAGGGTCGGCATAGCCATGCGTCAGGAACAGGAAAGGCATGCCGCGCGCATCGGCCACCGCATGGTCCAACTCGCTGTCGCCCACAAACAGACAATCGGCCGAAGAAGCGCCAAGATCGGCCAGCACCAGATCCAGCAGATCCGGCGCCGGTTTGGACGGCACGCCCGCCCGCGCCCCCACCACGCTTTTGAACAGCGGGGCAAGGCCGGTATCCTCCAGCACCTTGTCGACCAGATTCTGCGGCTTATTCGAACAGATCGCCAGCACGAAACCCTGACCATGCAATTGGTGCAGGCTGGTGGCTACATGGTTGAACAGCGTTTCGGCCCGCGTTTGCGTCACGGCATAACGGCGGCGGAATTCGGCCAGTTCGGCCGCCGCATCGCCGCAATCATCGCCCAGCAATGCCGCCACCATCTTTTGCCCGCCATGGCTCATCCACGGGCGGGCAAATTCGGGGTCGATGCGCCGCGAACTGCCGCGTTCGTGGAGCATGCCCTGCAGGATCTCGACACAGATCGCACAGCTGTCGACCAGCGTGCCGTCCAGATCAAAGATCAGATGGCGGCGCATAATTTTAACGCAATGTGGCGCAGGGCGCCATCGCTTCGGCCAATTCCTCGTCCGACAGGAAAGGCGAAAGATCCTCGAGCGGGGGCGAAACCATCGTGCCATCGGGCAAACGGCGGCTCGACAGCTTGGGTTCGAACTGCTGCGCTTTGTCGATCATCACTTCGCACAGCTGCGGCCCCTCGCCATCCAGCGTGGCGCGGATCGCGGCCGACAGATCCCCGTCCTTTTCGCAACGCGTGGCCGGAAAGCCGAAGCCCGCCGCCAAACGCGCGAAATCGGGGAAAGTCAGACCGCTGTCCGGGCCGCAGCCGACCGAGAAGCCCTTGAAATGGGCCACCTGCGACTGGCGGATCGAGTGATAGCCGTCATTGTTCAGCACGAAAATCTTGATCGGCAAACGCCCGCCCACGATGGTCTGCAATTCCTGCAGGTTCATCATGATCGAACCATCACCGGCAAGGCAGATGATCCGCTTGGGGGCATCACCAGGCTGTACCGCACCGAAATAGGCCCCGATCGCGCCGGGAAGATCATAGCCCATGCTGGCGCAGCCCGAATTGGTGTAGAGCCGCTGCCCTTGCTTCAGATCAGCGCATTGGAAGATCGTGACGCAGGCCGTACCATCGCCCGAAACGATGATGTCGCCCTCTTCCAACTCCTTGAACAACGCCTCGCCAAAGACATAGGGGTTGATCGGGCCGGTTTCGCTGCGGAATTCATCGCGCACGGTGGGATATTTCGCGGCCCGTTCACGGCTGCGCGCCAGATAGGCGGCGCGGTTT
Source organism: Novosphingobium sp. 550D (assembly GCF_057401885.1). NCBI lineage: Bacteria > Pseudomonadati > Pseudomonadota > Alphaproteobacteria > Sphingomonadales > Sphingomonadaceae > Novosphingobium > Novosphingobium sp. 550D. The sequence goes on from NZ_CM171613.1 coordinate 3,087,533, forward strand.
CCCGCCCCCGTTTCGGGCACGCCCAGCGCATCGACCGCATCAAAGAAATCACGCAGATCCGCATGGATCGCCCGGTGCAAATTGAGCGTCGGCTTGCCCAGCTCGGCCCGGTCAATGTCCACCATCGCCACCCGCGCATTGCGGGCAAAGCTCTGCCAGTTATAGCTGATCTGGCGGATGTTGAGGCGGCTGCCCAAAACCAGCACATAGTCGGCGCCCTGCACGGCGAAATTTCCGCCACGGTCGCCCACGCTGCCCGGACGGCCAACATAGAGCGGATGGGCATTGGGCAGCGCGTCATGCGCGTTCCAGCCCGTCACCACCGGCGCACCCAGCTGTTCAATCAGCGCGAGGAAACGTTCATGCGTGTTCGACAGGCGCACGCCTGCGCCGACAAACACCACGGGCCGCTCTGCTGCGCAGAATTCGCCCAACATTGCGCCAACCTCGGCCTGCAACGCATCACCCGTGAGCGCGCCGGTTTCGGCCGCATTGTTGGGCGCGTTCCATTCTGCGGCGGTGTCGATATCTGCCGCAGGATCAAATGCCTCCAGCGCATCGGGGTCCACCGGAGCCGCCTGAACGTCGATGGGAACATCGATCCACACCGGACCGGGGCGACCACGCGTGGCCAGATAGATCGCCTTTTCCACCACCTTGCGCGCCTGTGCCGGGTCTTGCAGCCCGACGGCATATTTGGTGACGGGTCGCACCATGGCGACAATATCGACTTCCTGATCGCCCAACTGGCGCAGCGGGATATGCGGAAAATTGCCCGCGATTGTCTCACGCTTTACTTGCCCCGACACCACGATCATCGGGATCGAATCGACATAGGCGCCATAGACGCCATTAAGCGTGTTCACGCCCCCCGGCCCCGTGGTGACATTCACCAGCGCAGGTTTACCACACAGGCGCGCATAGCTTTCCGCCGCAATGGCGCTGGCCTGCTCGTGGTGGTTGAAAATCTTGCGCAGCCCCTCTTCGCGCCCAAAGGCGTCGTTGAGATGCATGGCCCCGCCGCCCGTCAGCATGAAGCAGTCGGAAACACCGCTTTGCACCAACAGGCGGGCGATCAGGTCGGCGACCCGGATAGTTTCAGCCATAATGGTTACACGGGCTCGGCGGTCTTGGCGGTGGCCTGACGCGCTTCCATCATGGCGATGCGGGCCGCGTCTTCCTCGGCGATACCGCGATAGAAATCGCGCTTGTTTTTGAGCCAGAGCAGTTCGAACTCAATCGCCAGCTCCATGCCCGCCTGCGCGCGCCCATCTTCGACCACGGCGGCGTCGAACACGACCTTGCGCGTTTCAAAGCGGTCGAGACGATGCGCCCGGGCACCCGCCAGCAGCGGCACCGAATCCGGGCTGACCCCGCCGCCCACGACCAGTTCAAGGCCCCGTTCCTGCGCCACCTTGGCCACGGCATTGACATAGCCGGCCATCGCATCGCTGTTCACGAACGAACGGTCATGGCCCAGCGAGCCGGCGAAATCGACGCGGCCAAACACGAAACCAACGCTGCCGCCCTGCGCCACTTCGCCCAGCTTCTCGAGAGCTTCGAAGGTCGTGACCGTTTCCACATTGAACAGGAAGGACATATCCGCCTGCTCATCCTTGGGGAAAATCTTGTCCTTGGCCGCAATGAACTTGGTCAGCGCATAGGGCGTTTCGACCATGGGCGCGATGACGTAGTCGACGCCATACTGGCGCGCCTCGATCAGGTCGCGGATCGCCTCGCAACCGCCGATTTTGAGCGCCACCTTCAAACCGGCGCGACGCGCCAATTCGAGCAAGCGCAGGAATTCATCGCTGCGCGTGCCTTCGGCTTCGAACTCGGCCTTGACCGAGACAAAGCCATACTTGGCCGCGCCCTCAGTCAGAATCGCCAACATGCGTTTTTCGTATGCGTTCACGTCTAAACCTCTTCGGCTGGCTTTTCCGACCCGGCCCGTATCAAAATATTGCTGACTTAGCCCTTAGCCGATCCGTAATGATCCGCAAGGAACACGCCAAGCTGCTCGGCGGTATAACTAAGGTGATCGTCCGTCAAACCCGGATAGATGCCCAACCAGAAAGTATGGGTCGTCACCAGATCGGCGTTCGACAGATCACCCACCACCCGAACGTTGCGCCCCTTCATATAGGGTTGATGCAAGAGGTTGCCGCCAAACAACAAACGGGTGCCGATCTTCTTCTCGTTCAGGAACTGGACGAGTTGTTCACGGTCGATGCCGGTTTCGGGGCGGATGGTGATGGGATAACCGAACCATGACGGTTCGCTGCGCGCGGTCGCCTGCGGCAGGATGAAGACATCCTCCATCGGCTTCAAAAGCTCGGTCAGCTTGGCAAAATTGCGCTGACGGGCGGTGATGAAGCCGTCAAGACGGTCCAACTGCGCCAGACCGACGGCGGCCTGCATGTCGGTGATTTTCAGATTATAACCAACGTGGCCATAGGTATACTTGTGGTCATAACCATGGGGCAAGGTGCCCAGCTTGCGGTTGAACCGCTTGCCGCAGGTGTTGTCCTGACCCGGCGCGCACCAGCAATCGCGGCCCCAGTCGCGGATCGATTCGACCACACGCTTCAAACGCGGCTTGTCGGTGAACACCGCGCCGCCCTCGCCCATGGTGATGTGATGCGCAGGGTAAAAGGACAGCGTGCCCAGATGGCCGAACGTGCCTACATTCTTGCCATCGAACGTCGCGCCCAAGGCGTCGCACGTGTCTTCGACCACCCACAGGTTATACTTTTCAGCAACGCGCATCACTTCGGCAATGTCAAAGGGATTGCCCAGAGTATGGGCGATCATGATGGCGCGGGTCTTTTCCGAAACCGCCGCTTCGATCATCTCGGGCTTGATGTTATAGGTCGGGATGTCGCAATCGACGAAAACCGGAACCAGCCCATATTGCAGCGAAGGGTTAACCGTGGTCGGAAAACCCGTTGCCACGGTGATGACTTCGTCACCCGCCTTCAACGCATCGCCGCGATGATAATGCGAGGTCAACGCCGCCAGAGCCAGCAGATTGGCCGACGAACCCGAATTGGTCGTCAACGCATGGGCCACGCCCAAACGTTCGGCCAGCTTTTCCTCGAACACCGCATTGTAACGCCCCGTGGTCAGCCACATGTCGAGGCTGGCATCCACCAGATTGCGCAATTCACCCTCGCCCACGACCTTGCCGGACACCGGCACAACGCTTTCACCGGGCAGAAACGCGCGGGGGGAATGATAACGGCGTGCATATTCCTCGGACAGGCCAAGGATCAGTTCGCGCAATTGCCCTTCGTCGCTGCCCTTGACCATATCCGCAACGGCGGATGAAAGGTCGAGCATGGGGTTATCGATGGTGGCCATGGAATCTGTCTGCCTGTAAACTGTCTTCTGAAAATTTCAGACGTGTTGAAACATTTTTGATCGGGATGAAACGATTTTAGCGCCGGGTGAAGGCCGCGCGGTAATCCGACAGTTGCGCCAATGAGATCGCCTGCGCATCGCCGCCTTGCGCAACCCCTTTATGCCATTCGACAATCCGGTTCAGCGCCTCACCCAAACCCCATGCCGGACGCCAGCCCAGATAGTTGCGCGCCTTGGCGCAATCCAGCTTGAGGATCTTGGCCTCATGGGGGCCGGAAACCTGTTCGGGCTGATCCCAACCGGCATCGCCCCAGCTTTGCGTGATGCGATCCGCGATCCAGTGGACGGGCTGCGTATCATCATCGGCGGGACCGAAATTCCAGCCCTCTGCCGCCCACGCCTCGCCCTTGGCCAGCGTTTCGGCGATCATTAAATAGCCGCCCAAGGCTTCAAGAACATGCTGCCAGGGGCGGATCGAATGGGGCGAACGGATCAGCGGACGCTCCCCCGCGATCAGCGCACGGATGATGTCGGGCACCAACCGGTCAAGCGCCCAGTCGCCCCCACCGATCACATTGCCCGCCCGCACAGAGGCCAACAGCGGCGTACCCTCGCCGGAAAAGAAACTGCGCCGATAGGCCGCGATCACCAGTTCGGCCGCCCCCTTGCTGGCCGAATAGGGATCATGCCCGCCCATCGGATCACTCTCGCGATAGGGCCAGACCCATTCGCGGTTCTCATACGCCTTGTCCGAAGTGATCGCGACAATCGCGCGCAAATTCGGCGCGCGGCGGCACGCGTCAAGAACGTGGACCGTGCCCTGAACATTGGTGGCAAAGGTTTCCACCGGCGTGTCATAGGACAGGCGCACCAAAGGCTGCGCGGCCAGATGGAACACCACCTCCGGGTCGGCCTGCGCCACGGCGGCCTCGACCACGGCCATGTCGCGAATGTCACCCTCGATATGGGTAAGCAGACGCTCGACCCCGGCCTGACGGAACAGGCTGATCTCCTCGGCGGGCAGCGACAGGCCCGTCACCACCGCGCCCATCTGATGCAGCCAGAGCGCCAGCCAGCTGCCCTTAAAGCCCGTATGCCCGGTCAACAGAACCCGGCGACCGGCCCAAAAGGCAGGATCATGCACAACCGCCACGATCGCTTACCACTTCTTCCACGGCGCATTCCCCTGCGCCCAGAGCCGCTCGAGATGCTGCTTATCCCGCAACGTATCCATCGGTTGCCAGAAACCGTCATGGCGGAAAGCCACCAGCTCGCCCGTGCTGGCCAGCGTTTCGAGCGGATAATCCTCCCAAACCTGATCCGGCCCGGCGATCAGATCGATCACGGACGGGTCCAGCACGAAAAAGCCGCCGTTGATGAGACCGCCATCGCCCGCGGGCTTTTCTTTGAAGCTGGTGACTTCATGCCCGCCCGAGCCTGAGCCAAATTCCAACGCGCCAAACCGGCCCGGAGGCGCCACGGCGGCAATCGTCGCCTTCTTGCCATGCGCGCGGTGAAAGGCCAGTTCGGCGGTAATATCGATGTCCGAAACGCCATCGCCATAGGTAAAGCAGAAAGGCTCACCGTCGGTCAGGAAGCGGCGCACGCCCCACAGGCGGCCGCCCGTCTGCGCCGTCGGCCCGGTATCGACCAGAGTCACCGTCCACGGCTCGCTCTTGGCTTCGTGAACGGTCATCTTGTTATTGGCAAGATCGATGGTCACATCGGCGGCGTGAAGGAAGTAATTGGCGAAAAATTCCTTGATGACATAGCCTTTGTAACCAAGACAGATGATGAAGTCATTGACGCCATGGGCGGCATAGATCTTCATGATATGCCACAGGATCGGCATACCACCCACTTCAACCATCGGTTTGGGACGGCTCGACGTTTCTTCGCCCAGCCGCGTTCCCAAACCACCCGCTAGAATTACTGCCTTGGTCAAGTGACCCCCGAAAAAGTTGATCAGGTGAAATTTCAGGACGTAAAAAGTCGCATGGCGCCATGGGCCGCTTGCCCCGCAAGGTCAAGCGCTGTGCCCATTACCGTCCACCAAGCTCACCACGATCCGCGCAACATTTCTATAGACCTGCGACAGATTGCGATAGGCCCATCGGCGCCCCCCATGCGGTCAAATTGAGACATTATCGGGTCAATGGGCGGTCGGATCGCCCCCGGTCAGGCTGGCCCCGGCATTGCGGGCAAAGGACAGGTTGGGGATGATCGCGGTGAAACTGATCGCGGCGATGATCCAGAAGGCCAGAGCACAATCGCGCAATTGGGGGTGCTGTACGCCATGGGCCGCCGTGCTGATCTGAAGGATCGTAGCCGCCATACAAACGCCCAGCGACAATGTGAGCTGCTGAAACGTCGTATAAAAACTGGTGGCGCGGCTCATTTCGTCGGGCGCCAGACCGTCATAGGCGATGGTGTTATAGGCGGTAAACTGAAACGACATCAGGAAACCGGCCAGAACCAGCACGCCCCAGATCGCCCATTCCGGCCATTGCGGTGAGAAAAAGCCGCAGGAAGCATAGACCAGCGTCCCTGCCGCCCCCATCAGCGTCAATCCATTGCGAAAGCCCAGCCGCCGAAGGACCGGCCCGGCCAGCCCCTTCATCACAATCGACCCCACCGCCGTCGCCAATGTTATCGTGCCCGAACGCGCCGCCGAAAAGCCGAAACCATATTGCACCATCAAGGCCAGCAGAAAGGGCTGTGCACCCTGAAGCAGGCGGCTGATCGAACCGGCGATCCATGACAGGCGGAAATTGCGATGACGCAGCAGGCCGAAATCCATGATCGGCGCCGGATGCCGCCGCGCATGCGCCCAGTAGGCCAGCGCCATGGCCACGCCCAACCCCAAAGGCAGCAAAGCCGCCGCCCCGGCATGCATCGGCCCCGCGGTTTCAAACCCGATCATCAACGCGGCCAAAGCCACCGCCGACAGGACAAAACCCACGCCATCAAACACCGGCGGCACTTCGGATCGCACATCGGGAATGTTGCGCCACACCAGAATGAGCGCCAACGCCGCGATGGGAATATTGATCCAGAAAATCGCCCGCCAATGCATATAGGTGACGATAAATCCACCCAGCGGCGGCCCCAGAATCGTGCCCATCAATCCGGGCATCAGCATCCAGCTGGTCGCATTGACCAAGTCCTTGGGCGGAACAGTGCGCAGCATGACCAGACGGCCGACAGGCAACATCATTGCCCCGCCGATCCCTTGCAGAAACCGCGCCGCCGCCATGGTTTCCAGCCCCTGCGTCAATGCCGAACCCAAAGACCCCATCGCAAATACGCCGATCGCCGCGCTGAACACCCGGCGCGCGCCGAAACGATCCGCCATATAGCCCGACACCGGAACAAACACCGCCAAGGCCAGAAGATAGGATGTCACCGTCACCGACAAGGCGGGCGGGCGCACCCCGAAATCGCGCGCAATCGTGGGCAAGGCCGTGGTCAGAACCGTGCCGTCGAACTGTTCCATAAACAGGGCCGAAGCCACGATCAGGCCGATCAGGCGATAATCGCTGGTGCCGCCTGCATCGGTTTCGTGATCAAGGGCTGCATCAGCCGCCGGGGGAGTCGTTTGCTGCATCAGCGAAGGGCTCTAGGCCGATGGTCGAGGGTGGGCAAGTGCGAGACAGCCCCGCCCTTGGTCGATCATCCGACAGGCGAAAGAGGGCGGGTTGAACCGCCCTCCCCCCCCGCATCAATCCTTGGCAATGGGCAACAGGACCGCGCTGGCCATCGCGCCGCCGCGCTGGATGCTTTGCGTGGCGGGTTTGTAGTCGCTGGCCCGCGCGTTGAAGATATTGGCGACATAGGTCTGCGGATTGCGATCATAGAGCGGGAACAGGCTGGATTGCACCTGCACCATCAGGCGGTGTCCGGGCAGCAGCACATGGTTGATATGCGGCAATTCAAAGCGGACATTTTCGACCTTGCCCGGCTTCCACGGCGCGGGCGCGGAAAAGCTGTGGACATAGCGCCCACGGAAAATCTCGATCCCCAGCGGCAGTTCGAAACCGGGGTTGGCTGGCTTGGCCCCCTGCGATGCGGCCTCGGGCGTTGTATCGGGGGCAACGTCGATCAATTTCACCACCCAGTCGGAATCGGTACCGGTGGTGGCTGCATAGAGGTCAACCTTGGGTGCCCCCTTGATATGCAGCGGCTTGTCCAGCGGCGCGCTTTTGTAGGTCAGCACATCGGGGCGATCTTCGACAAAGCGTTGGTCATGGACCAGCCATGTCGTCCATTGCTTGCGGTCGGCCATGGACAGCGGGCGCGGCATAAAGGGCACCGGATGGGCCGGGTCGGAAACATAATCATCATGCCCGGCCGCCCCCGGCGTGAAGGACAGGCCGCCGCCCGCCCCCAGATAAAGCGGCGTCATCTTCGCATCGTCCCAGCTTTGCGAAACCTCCCACTGGTTCGCGCCCGTGGCATAGGTCAGCACCGGCGGCGTATGCGGATCGGGTGCGTCTTTGAGCCAGTGATCAAAGAAAGGCTTGAGCCATTTCACGCGGAATTCATGGGCCGTGTCGCCGGTGAACGTAACATCGCCCAATTCATAGCCATAGTGATTGACCCCGGAATGCCGCCACGGCCCGATCACCAGTGAGAGCTTGTCATTGCCGGTATCCTTTGGCTCCAGCGCGCGATAGACGGCGGGGGCGCCATAGGAATCCTCCTGATCCCACTGTCCAACGACCAGCATGGTCGGCACAGCGAGAGGCCGTGCAGCCAGCCATTTGTCCACCGCCTGAAGCGACCAGAACGGGGTATAGGCCGGGTTCTCCATCAGTTTGCGCACGCCGGGGATATTTTCGATGCCCCATTTGCGCGCGAAATCGCCGGCCGATCCCGCCTCCAGATAGGCGGTGTAATCATCGCCGCTCCCACGCGGGATCTTGGCATCATTGTCGCCCTTGCCCACGCTCATATCGACCATATAGTCGAAGCTGTTGACTCGGAACGCGCCATTGTGGAACCAGTCATCGCCCATCCAGCCATCGACCATCGGGCTTTGCGGCACGGCGGCTTTCAACGCAGGGTGCGGGTTGATCAGCGCCATCAACGAGGTAAAGCCTAGATAGGAACTGCCGATGATGCCGACCTTGCCGTTGCTCTCGGGCGTGTTCTTTACCAGCCAGTCGATAGTGTCATAGGCGTCGGTCGCCTCATCGATTCCTGTGTTGTTCAAAGGCCCGACGATAGGGCGGTTGAGAACCCAATCCCCCTCGGACTTATGCATGCCGCGAATGTCCTGATAGACGCGGATATAGCCGTCCTCGGCAAATTCGGCATCCATCGCGGGCAGGATTTCGGTGATCTTCTGGCTGGCCGTGCGGGTGACGTCGCCATGGGCGTTATAGGGGCTGCGCGAGATCAGTATGGGGGCGTTCTTCGTCCCCTTCTTGAACACGATGGCGGTATAGAGTTTTGTCCCGTCGCGCATCGGGATCATCACTTCGCGGCGGACGAAATCGGCATCGGCGCGCACCGCGTCATAGGATTTGACCACATCGGGGGTCATCGGTGTCACAGCATTTTGCGCCGCCAATGGCGCTGCAAGAGCGAAGGCAAGGGCAACCATCGCGCCGGAACGAAGCAATTTCATGGGAACAGACCTTTTGTGCAAATGCAATGGGGCCAGCATGTCGCCAATCGCCCGCAGGGGCAAGACAGTGCCCCGGCGCCTGAGAAACATTTTAACACAATTCGGCACTTATCGCGCAAACTGGGCCGCTTAGATGGCGTTCATCCCATCCGGGGGGATGGCAATCACTCCCCCAAATGGAATGACATTCACAGGTTCCGGCCGTCCGATCCCCAAGAACCCTCCAGCGGCCGGTTCATGCCGCAGGCGCCAATCCATCCGCGCCTGCCCCTTGCGATCGGGGCAAGAGGTCTTTACCTCGCGCCCCGATCGCCTTTACTGTTTCCAGACAGAGGCTGGGCCAAAGAACAATGAGTGCAAAATCCATTCTGCTTGTCGAAGACGATCCTGCGCTGCGCCTTTTGACGGCGCGGGCGCTGCGTGCCAATGGCTATGACGTGCGCACCGCCGGAACCGGCGCGGAAATGTGGGTGATGCTGGACAGCGCGCCGGCGGACCTTATCGTGCTGGACATCATGTTGCCCGGCACGACGGGGATCGAGTTGTTCCGCAAATTGCGCAAGGAATCCGACACGCCGGTAATCTTCGTCTCCGCGCGAGGCAGCGAGGAAGACCGCGTTCTGGGCCTTGAACTGGGCGCGGACGATTATCTGGCGAAACCGTTCAGCACGCGTGAGTTGATCGCCCGCATTGGCGCGGTCCTGCGCCGGGGCGGCAGCGAGGAAGAACGCGCGACGAGCCAGCGGATGCTCTCGTTTGAAGGTTGGACACTTTCCCTTTCGCGCCATGAATTGCGTTCACCCGAAGGCGCATTGGTCGATTTGACCGGCGCTGAATTCGATCTTCTGGCCACTTTCCTTGGCCAGCCCCAGCGCGTCATCGGGCGTCAGCGCCTGATCGAATTGTCGCGCACGCGCCTGTCCGACAGTTCAGACCGCAGCATCGACGTATTGGTCAGCCGCCTGCGCCGGAAATTGTCCAATTCCAGCGGACAGGCCCCAATCGCCACCGTGCGCGGCATCGGCTATATGTTCACCGCCGAGGTCACCCGCCATTGACCTGGCTTCGCGCCCTTGGTTTGCCTGCGCGCATGCTGGCCATTCTGGCGGCGGTGATGCTGGTGGATATTAGCGCGAACGCAATCCTGTTCGAACGCGCCAATGAATTCGCGCTCGAGGCCGAGGAGGCCGACAGTCTGGCCGATCGACTGGCGATTGCGGGGCGCATTCTTGACGAAAACGCCCCGGCCCGCCGCGAATCTTTGGCCAAGGAATTGAGCAGCCCGGCCCTGAAGATCCGGTGGAAACCCAAAGGCGCGGATCGCCCCTTGGCCGCGCTCGATCTGGGCACGCTTCAGAAACAGTTGATCGCCTATCAGCCGGAATTGATCCAGTATCGGCTGCAACTGCACCTCGCCCCACTTCACGCGCGGCATGAAGTCGATGGCACCATGGTGCTGAGCGATAATTCACTGGTGACTTTCCATAGCGAGGCGCGCGACATCTTTGCCCTGCGCGCGGGTTATGTTCTGCGCATTCTGTTGCCGACCTTGTTGCTGGTGCCACTGGCGTGGTTTCTGGTCTATGCCTCGCTGCGCCCGCTGCGGCGTCTGGTGCGGGCAAGCCGCCATGTCGGCACACCTCACGCCCGCCCCATCCCCATGGATGGTCCGGGCGAAGTGCGCGAATTGATCGGCGCCTTTAACACGATGCAGCGGCGCATCGACGATTTGCTCGACGCCAATACGCAGACGATGCTGGCCATTGGCCATGACATGCGCACGCCGCTGGCGCGGATGCAATTGCGGTTGGACGGCGTGCCGATGGACACTGAAGAACGCGACGCTTTGGACGCGGACCTGTCGGAAATGCGCGATCTGCTCGCCTCGCTCCAGGATTTTGTCGCATTGGACGAACCCGGCCCCGCCAAAGAGCCGGTCGATCTGGCCGCGATGGCGCAAACGCTGGTCGATGGGGCGCAGGATCGCGGATATCCCGCCGAATATGAAGGGCCGGACCGGCTGATCGTCATGGCGCGGTCGGTGTCGCTGCGTCGATCCATGTCCAATCTGATTGAAAACGCGCTGCATTATGGCGGCAATGTGATGGTGCGGGTTTCCACGGAAAAAGGCGCTGTCTTTGTAACAATCGAGGATGATGGCCCCGGCATTCCCGAAGAACATCTGGGCAAGGTTCTCCAGCCCTTCATCCGTTTGGACACCGCGCGAACTCGCGACACTGCGGGCATGGGCCTTGGTTTACCCATTGTTGTCAGATCTTTACGCAGCGAAGGGGCCAACCTCATCTTGGCCAATCGACCCGAAGGTGGCTTGCGCGCGGTCATCCACATGCCCCAACCTGCAATGTAAACCATTCATCAAAGGGCAAGATTTCAGCAACACTTCCTTACACAGGCGCGCGGTCATAGCAAAATCGGCCACCTACATTGATCACATTGGCCCTCCTTCCATGGCGGGCGAAAGATCAAAAAGGTGTGACCATGAACGAACTGATTGGCCGCGTATTCAGCTTTGAAAAGACCACTTTTCCGGCCAGTGGCGAATTGTTCAACAAGCTGACCACCCATGGGCAGAGCCCCAAGGCGCTGATGATTTCCTGCGCCGATTCGCGCATCGTGCCCGAACAGATCCTTCAGGCCCAGCCCGGCGACCTGTTCGTATGCCGCAACGCCGGCAACATGGTGCCCAGCTATGGCACCCAGCTTGGCGGCGTGTCGGCAACGGTCGAATATGCGGTTGCGGCGCTTGGCGTGCGTGACATCATCGTTTGCGGCCACTCGGACTGCGGCGCGATGAAGGCGCTGTCGAACCCGGTTGGTCTGGAACGCATGCCCAACGTAAAGGCATGGCTGGAACATGGCGCGGCGGCCGAACATATCGTTTCGACCTGCAAGAGCCATCTCAAGGATGCTGACCGGGTCCGCGCAGTGACGCTGGAAAACATCATTGCCCAGATTTCGCATCTGCGTACCCACCCCTCGGTCGCCGCGGCGATCGCCAAAGGTGAAATGGCGCTCCACGGCTGGTTCGTGGACATTCATGCCGGACACGTGCTGGGTCTTGATGGTGACACCGGCCACTTTGTGCCTCTGCGCGAAGATGCCGAACTGCCTGTCGCGCTCCCCGCTTCGCGCCGGATCGCTGAAGAACCCGTTGCGGAGGCCGCAGAATGAGCCAAGACGCACAAAAAAGCGGGATCGGCGCGTTTCTGGCGCGCGATTTCACCGCTTCGATTGTCGTCTTTCTGGTGGCAATGCCCTTGTGCATGGGCATTGCCATCGCCTCTGGCGTGCCGCCTGAGAAGGGTCTGGTAACGGGCCTGATCGGCGGCATCGTCGTGGGCGCGCTGGCCGGTTCGCCTTTGCAGGTGTCGGGTCCGGCGGCCGGTCTGGCGGTGATCGTTTTCGAATTCGTGCGCGACCATGGGCTTTCCGCCCTTGGTCCGATGCTCGTTCTGGCCGGGGCCATTCAGTTGGTCGCAGGCGTTGCGCGTCTGGGCGGCCTGTTCCGTTCGATCAGCCCGGCTGTCGTTCACGGCATGCTGGCGGGGATCGGCGCCCTGATCGTGCTGGGGCAATTCCACATTCTGTTCGACGCCAAGCCGATGTCGAACGGCTTGGCCAATCTTGCCGCTATTCCCGGCCGCGTGCTGGGCCTGTCGTCGGACATTCGCGCCGATGAAATGGCGCTGGGCCTCGGCCTGACCACCATTCTGGTGATGCTGGCATGGGAAAAGTGGCGTCCTAAAAAGCTTGCTCTGGTTCCCGGCGCTCTGCTGGGCGTGGGTGCGGCAACGATCATCGCGGCCAGCTTTGGTCTGAACGTGACGCGCATTGCGGTGCCGGAATCGCTGGCGGCGGCCTTTGGTACGCCGGGCGCGGGCTTCTTTGCCCCGCTGTCGAACCCGGCCATCATTACGGCTGCCATCGCCATCGCCTTTATCGCCAGCGCCGAAACGCTGCTGTCGGCGGCGGCGGTTGACCGGATGCATGACGGCGTTCGCACCAATTATAACAAGGAACTGTGGGCGCAGGGCGTGGGCAACATGCTGTGCGGTCTGGTCGGCGCCTTGCCGATGACGGGCGTGATCGTGCGTTCGTCGGCCAATGTGCAGGCCGGTGCCATGACGCGCCTTTCGGCGATCCTGCACGGCGTATGGATCCTGGCCTTTGTGGCTTTGCTCCCCTGGTTGCTGCGTGAAGTGCCGATGGCGGCTCTGGGCGGCGTGCTGGTCGTGACCGGCTGGCGTCTGGTCAGCCTCAAGCATGTCACGCATCTGTTCCACAGCTATGGCGTGATCCCGGCGGCAATCTGGGTCGTCACCTTCGCTCTGGTCGTGGGCAAGGATCTGCTGACGGGCGTGATTGCGGGCCTCCTGCTCTCGCTGGTCGAACTGATCCCGCTGGCCAAGGGGCTGAAGCTGGGCGTGGAAGAAAAGCACACCGACGAAGGGCACCATGTTGCGCTTCAAGGTTCGGCAACCTTCCTCAGCCTGACCAAACTGACCAACCGTCTGGAAGCCGTCCCGAGCGACCGCGCGGTGCACCTCGACCTCAAGGATGTGCATGGCATCGATCACACCACGGCCGAAATGCTGGGCGAATGGATCGCGCGGCGTCGGCGTGGCGGTTCGGCGGTCCGGTTGAGCGGGCCTGATCCGGTCCTCAAAAACCTCGCCGCCTGATCCTTTTTCAAACCGGCCAACATCGCCCCGCTTGGGTCCGCGCCATCGGCGCCCGCCCAAGGGGGGCTTTTTGTTGTTCTGGGGATGAATGATCCACCGCGTGATTTCCGCGGCTTTGCGCAAACGGTTGGCGATGCTAAAGGCGATAGAAAGGGCGTTCGCGATGAAACGCCTGTCTTCGCAGCGTAAAGGTGGGCGGCACTTGGCCAGACCAGTATTTTTCGATCCCTCGGGGCGCCGCCGGCGCTGGACGCGGCGGTTGACGTTTTTCGGGCTGATCGCTCTGGTCATCGGCGCAATCGCCTTTGCCACGACCGTGGTGCATATTCCGGCGCCCTCGCCGCTGCCGCTGGGGTTTGAACGGCGCAGCGCTCTGCCCATGCGAACACAGGTCTCGCGCCTGTCGCATTCCTTCTCGCGCATGTTCAGCGCGCCGCCCAAACAGCGCGCGAACAGCAAGGGGCAATCGATCACGGTTGCCTTCTATTCGAACTGGTCGGATGCTTCGGCGCCCTCGCTGCTGCGCCATATCAACCAGATCGACTGGGTCGCGCCGACCTCGCTCAACATCGACCGTGCCGGCAAACTGCATGTCAGCGAGGATCGTCCGCTGCGGCGCATCCTGCTGTCGGCGCTGCACCGCCCGCTGGTTGTGCCGGTGTTGCAGAATGTCGATGATGACGGCTTTTCCCGCCCCGCCGCTGAGGCATTGTTTGCCAGCAAGGCCAAGCGCAAGGCGTTGATCGCGCAATTGATCGACTATCTGAAAAAGTCGGGCGATGCGGGCATCATCTTTGACTTTGAAGACCTCTCGCCGTCCGACATCCCCGCCTATCGCGCCATGATTGCCGAGGTGGAAAAGGCGCTGGACAAGACCGGGCAGGTTGTGGCCGTGACGCTGCCGATGGAGGGCGATGGCTGGTCGCCTTCGCAATTTGCCGCCGTGGCCGACAAAATCATCCTGATGGCCTATGACGAACATTGGGCCAGCGGACAGCCCGGCCCGATTGCGTCGAACAACTGGTTCGCGACCAAGGTGCGCAAGGCCATCGGCAACATGCCCGCCGACAAGGTCATCATCGCGCTGGGTTCCTATGCCTATGACTGGCACCCGGACGCCAGCGGCAAAACCGGCGCGGAAAGCCTGACCGTCGAAGAAGCATGGCTCTCGGCCCACGATTCCGCCGCCACGCCCACCTATGACAAGGCCAGCGGCAACACCGGCTTCTCCTTTCTGGAAAATGGCCAGCGCCATGACGTGTGGATGATCGATGCCGCGGCCAGCTGGAACCAGATGCGTATCCTGTCGCAGCTGGGCGTCGGCAATATCGCGCTCTGGCGTTTGGGGACCGAAGATCCGGGCTTCTGGCAGGCGCTGCAAAGTTGGCGCAATGGGAACAAGCAGAACCCTTTTCCCGACCTGAGCCATATTGCCCAGACCGCCAATGCCGACGTTGAGGGCGCGGGCGAAATCCTGCGCATCACATCCACCCCCAGCGAAGGTGACCGCAAGCTGGCCTTTGACCCCAAGACCGGGCTGGTTTCCTCGCTGACCTATGACCGCCTGCCCACACCGTATAAGGTGCAGCGGACGGGCTATTCAGAAAAGAAGGTTGCTTTGACCTTTGACGACGGGCCGGATGAAATCTGGACGCCGCAAATCCTGTCGATCCTTGAACAGTACAAGGTGCCGGCCACTTTTTTTATCATTGGTGAGAATGGGGTGTCCCAGCGCGCCTTGCTGCAACGCATGGTGGCATCGGGGATGGAGATCGGGAACCATTCCTATACCCACCCCAACATGGCCAATTCATCGAAAACCGGCATCCGGCTTGAATTGAACGCGACGCAGCGCTTGGTCGAAGCCTATACCGGGCGCTCGATGCGCCTGTTCCGCGCGCCCTATTTCGGGGACGCCGAACCCACGACCGCCGACGAACTGGTGCCCGCCCAAATTGCGCAGGAACACGGCTATACCGTCGTGGGCCTGCACGTCGATCCCGATGACTGGATGCGACCCGGCGTCCAGCATATCGTCGATTCCACACTGGCGCAGGTCAAGGAAGGGCGTCCGGCCTATTCGGGCAATATCATCCTGCTCCACGATGGCGGCGGCGACCGTGAACAGACCGTGGCGGCCCTGCCCGGCATCATTGTCGCGCTGCGTCAACAGGGGTATCAATTCGTCTCGGTGGCCGAACTGGCCGGATTGACCGCCGATCAAGTGATGCCGCCGGTCAAGGGCTATGACCTCTTGGCGGTGCGGGCCGACGTTTTCGCCTTTACCACCATCGGGCTGATGATTGTGGTGCTGAACTGGTCCTTCTTCTTTGCCATCGCGCTGGGCGTGCTGCGTTCGGTGACGCTGGTCGGGCTGGCCCTGTTGCCGGCCAAGCGCAAGGCGCCAACGCCCGACGCCACGTTCCGGCCCAAGGTGACGGTGATCATCCCTTGTTTCAACGAAGAGAAGGTGATCGAGAGCAGCGTCAACCGCATCCTTGAATCGACCTATCCCTATCTGGATGTGATCGTCGCGGATGACGGGTCCAAGGACGGGACCAGCGCCATCGTCACCGAGAAATTCGGCGACAACCCGCGTGTCAAGCTGATGACCTTGGTCAATGGCGGCAAGGCCAGCGCGCTGAACAAGGCGTTGAAGGAAGCCACGGGCGAGATCATCGTCGCGCTGGACGCCGATACGCAGTTTGAAAAAGAAACGATCCTGCGCCTTGTCCGCTGGTTCATCGATCCCAAGATCGGCGCGGTGGCGGGCAATGCCAAGGTGGGCAACCGCGTCAATCTGGTCACCCGCTGGCAGGCGGTGGAATATACCACGGCCCAGAATATCGAGCGCCGCGCCCTGACCCGTTTTGACGCGATCATGGTGGTGCCGGGCGCCGTTGGCGCGTGGCGGCGCAGCGCATTGGAAAGCGTGGGCGGCTATCCCGAAGACACGCTGGCCGAGGATCAGGATCTGACCATCGCCATCCAGCGCAAAAAGTGGAAGGTCGCCTATGACGAGGATGCCGTGGCATGGACCGAGGCGCCCGAAACCTTTGGCGCTTTGTCCAAACAACGCTTCCGCTGGTCCTATGGCACGCTGCAATGCCTGTGGAAGCATCGCAAAATCATGCGCCGGGGTAAGCCGGGGGGCCTCGCCTTCATCGGCGTGCCGCAGGCATGGGTATTCCAGATTCTGTTTGCCGTTCTTTCGCCCGCCATCGACCTTGCGCTGGTCGTCTCGGTCATGGGCACGATCACCCGCGTGATCCAGCACGGTTGGGCCCAGACGCAGACCGACGTCTTGCGCATGGCGGTCTATTGGGCGGCGTTTTCGTCGATCGACCTTGTGTGCGGCTGGATTGCCTATCGGTTGGACGTGCGTGACAAGAAGTTCCGCCCGTTCCTGCTGCTGGCCCAGCGCTTTGTCTATCGCCAGTTGATGTATTCGGTGGTGATCCGCGCCGTATCCGCCGCCGTGCGCGGTGTCGGCACCGGTTGGGGCAAGCTGGAGCGGACGGGCCGCGTGTCGGCGCCGGAGGGCGGTGTTTAATCTGACGGTGGGCGGGGGTGATCCTCGCCCATACGTGGCAGGCTGCGCATACCCTTGGTTCGGCTGGTCAGATGATAGTGCCGACAAATGGCGCAGCGATAGGGGCGAAGCGTTATTGCGGCCTTCAAGGCGACCTCGATCGCCGCGGCCTCGCTATCAAAACGGCGCTTGCGCGCGCAGATGCCGGGGCGGGTGCGCATAACGGCCCCGCCCTTCCAACCTTAACCGCCGATCTTGGCTTCGAGCGCGGCCAGCTTTTCCTTCAGCACTTCGACTTCTTCGCGAGCCGTGGCGGCCATGGCCTTGACCGTGTCGAATTCCTCGCGGCTGACGAAATCAAGACCGCCAAAGGCTTCACGGAAACGTTCACGCGCCGAATCGCGAGCCTCACGCGTGGCCCCGGCAAAGGTTCCCGCTGCGCTGTTCATCAGCTTCACGAAATCGGCAAGGAAGGGGTTTTCGCTCTGCATGGCGCGTTTTTCCGTATCTGTAATCCGCGGCCCCCTGCCCGTATGACAAAGGTGTCCGATGGACGCCTAGATGGCGCGCAAAGCCGCAAGGATCAAGGGGCGGGTCTAAATTCTAAAGCTGAATATGCACCACTTCAGGCGCCTGACCGCCATCGGCATCAGGGTTGAGCGCCAGAAATTGCCAGTTCAAAACGCTGGCGAACAAGACCCACGCCAGATAGGGCACCAACAGCCCCGCCGCCACCGGCCGCACGCGCCAGAACATTGCGATCACCGCGATCAGCGAGACAGCCATCGCCACGATGATCCCCATGGCCAGCGCAATCCGGTGCATCCCGAAAAACACCGGCGACCACGCCATATTCAGCACCAGATGGGCCGCGAAAAGCGCAATCGCCGCCCCGCGCCCGGGCGCGCCGCGCGCCGTAACGACAATGGCCAGCGCCACGCCCATCAACACATAAAGCGTGGTCCACACAATCGGAAAGGCCAGCGGCGGCGGATAAATGCCCGGCTTGACCAAAGAGGCGAACCACGGATTGTCCGGCCCGGAAAATGACACGCTGGCCGACAGAAAGCCGAGCAGGTTGATCCCCGGCACCAGCACCAGCACCCAACGCGCCAGTCCCGCCCGCAATTGACCCGAGGAGGCAATTTCCGTCATCTTCGTCCAGAACCCCGTCACATCGCCGCTGCGCCGCCCAATGCCGCGCCGCATCCATTTTCACCATCTTGGCCAAAAGGCCTTTCAATCCGCCTAATTTCCCGCACCGCATGATTCGCGACATGCCCATGCGCCTTGTGGCGGGCGCAAAGTGCCCATGCAATGGCGCGAAAGCATGCTGTTCCGAAACGGAGCCAATTGCGTAAAACCACTTGCCTCACGGTTAACAAACCGCTTACCCGATTAACTCTCTGCTTTTTCCGTAACCTGCTCTATCCCGGCCTCTGCGCTGCGATAGGCGGAAATCAGGAATTCGACATTGCCTTCCGGCCCCGTGATCGGGCTTTCCACAATGCCCTGTACGATAAAGCCAAGACCCTCGACCCAGACGCGCACTTCCTCGCACACGCGGGCATGAAGTGCCGGGTCACGCACCACCCCGCCCTTGCCCACTTCGCCGCGCCCGACCTCAAATTGCGGTTTGATCAGGGCGACGAGACGGCACTGCGGCGCGGCAAGGCGAAGCGGAACCTCCAGAACTTTCGACAGACCGATGAAGGACGCATCGCACACCACCCACGTACAGGGCGCGTCGATCTCCGCCTCGGTCAGGATGCGCGCCGATGTCTGTTCCAGAACCGTGACGCGCGGGTCCTGGCGCAATTTCCACGCCAGTTGATTGGTGCCGGAATCAACCGCAAACACCCGCTCGGCCCCATGGGTCAGCAACACATCGGTAAAGCCCCCGGTCGAGCTGCCAATATCCATCGCGGTCACGCCGGTCGGATCGAGTTCGAAATGCTTGATCGCATGGGCCAGCTTGATCCCCCCCCGCGAAACCCACGGATGATCGCGCCCACGCGTTTCCAGCGGCGCATCCTGCGCAATCTGCTGCCCCGGCTTGGCAATCTTGGTCTCGCCGCTGAACACCAATCCGGCCAGCACCAGCGCGCTGGCCCTGCTGCGGCTTTCGGCAAGGCCGCGATCGACCAGCAATTGATCGACGCGAATTTTGGCGGGCTTTTTGGAACTGTTCATCGTCTCGGTTCTGTTTGGCGGCTTGTCTTGGGCGCGCCCTCATTCCATAGGGAAGCGATGAAGGCAATCGCGCGCGCCCCATTCTTCGCCACTATGCCCTTTGGCAAGCGGCGCCCCATGACCCTTTCGGCGCTTTGCGGTGGCCTGACCATGGCGCTGTTGTCCAGTTGCGCGCCCAGCCCGCCGGTCGTCATCCCGCCGCCCGCACCTGTTGCCAAACCCGCGCCGCGTCCGGCGCCGGCCCCCATGCCCCAACCCACCGATTGGCGCGACATGCCCCTTACCCCCGGCGCATGGGTGTGGAGCATGTCGGGCGGCGCGTCTCAGGCGCAATATGGCGTGGGCGGCAACACGCGGATCATCATGGCCTGTCGTGGCGGTCAGGTGCGCCTGACCATGCCGGGCCTTGCCGCAGGGGGCGGGGTTGTAATGATCACCACCGCCACCCAGACGCGGCAGGCAAGTGCCGAAAGCGATCCTTCGGGCGCGGCTCTCACGCTCAATGCCGGCGACCGGTTGCTCGATGCCATTGCTCTGACCCGCGGGCGCTGGATGGTCGAGGTGGCGACCCATCCGGCCCTGTTGCTGCCCGCGGATGCATCGGCATCGCGCGTGGTCGAGGATTGCCGCGCCGCAAGGTAGAGCGCCACGTTTCAGCAAAAAATACATCCGCGAATCTGGTAAATGCCGATCTATCCCATCACGGCTGGGGATAATTTTGCGGGCGCGCAAAACCGGTTGCGGCCCGTTTCAAAAACATCGCGGATTTCAGGGATTCCCGAAAGACTCACAGGTCCGGGGAGCCGAGATTGTGACAGCAATTTTTTCCATTTCAAGACTTGTTGTGCGCCGCAAAATACACCAACTTTCACCCAAGGCGAGCGCGGTTGAACAGACCCTCGCCCCGTCGTCAGGATGGGTATTGCGCCCCCCGGCGGCTCCCTATGGCTCAACAGCGCGAAAGGAGGTGATCCGATGTCTCATGGTTCAGCAGAGAGGTCGGCAATCCGCATCGCGGAGCATTATCGCTAAGTTTCACGATTAAGCGATAAAGGCTTCGTGGGCGGCACTTTTGCGGCCGCTGACCATGCGAAGGGCTGCGATGGCAGATGCTGTCGTGGCCCTTCTCATTTTTACGGTTCAGGCTTGACGGGGGCCAGCGTTCCGCCCGCATCGCGCCAGCCTTCGACGCCTTCGGCCATCCAATAGACCTCGCGCAGGCCGTCACGCGCAAGGCGGCGGGCCGCATTCCACCCCATCCAGCAATCGACCCTGCAATACAGGACAATCGGCGCGCCGGGATGGCCGCGTCGCCACGCATCAATCCGCCCCCGCAATCCCGACCAAAGCGCCGGATCAACACCGGGACGCCCGACTTCTGGTCGCCAGATCGCACCGGGGATGGTGTCATGGGGTTCGGTTTGCAGCCACCGCCCCGTCGTTCCATCGCGCGCCAAAGGCTGGGCATCGATGAACAGCGCATCCCGCCCCGGCCGCAACGCCCGCGCCGCCGCCAAAGCCAGACGCTGCGCCGGGGCCGGATCGCGATCCACCGGCGCGCGATAGGATGACGCGCGATAACCTTCGGCGTTGAACAAATCCGGCCCCGCCGCCGAGGCCGCCAGAAACAGAGCGAAACCCAATACCATTGCGCGCTCCACCTAATCCCAAGGTATCATGGTAAAGCGCTCCGACTTGGCCGCATAGTCACCCTTGGTATCATGCGCAAAGCGGCCCTCCTTTCGGTGTTGTCCCCCCTTATGCTGGCCGCGTCGGCACAGGCGGCCACGCCCTTGCCCAAAGATCCGTTGGGGTCGCCCATGTGGACCTATCACGGAGCAAAGATCCTGAAGGGCGCGCCGGTGGTCTTTGATCCGAGGGTGCGTTTGCAAGTGCCCGTGATTGCCGAAAACCAGCATCAATTTCCCGTCACGGTGGACGCGCGCACCATCGCCGGTGTTTCACGCATCATCATCTTTGCCGACCTCAATCCTCTGCCCCAGGCAGTGGATTTCCGCCCGCTTCACGCGCAACCCTTTCTCTCGCTGCGTATAAAGCTGGATCAGCGCACCCCCGTTCGGGCGGCTGTTCTGGGCGGCGACGGGGTTTGGCATGTGTCGGGCGTCTGGGTCGATGCGGCGGGCGGGGGATGTTCCGCGCCCCCGGTCAGCCGGGCCAAGGGTGATTGGGCACAACATCTTGGCGAAATGCGAGGGAGCGCCTGGAGAGAGAGCGAGGATCTGCGCCTGCGTGTGTCCATTCGTCATCCGATGGATACGGGATTGGTTGAAAACATTCCCAGTTTTCACGTTGAAACCATCCGCCTGCGCGATGCCGCCGGGGTGGAACTGGCCAATATGACGGTCGAGGGTTCGGTCAGCGAGGATCCCGCCTTCACATTCCTGTTGCGTCCCACCAAGGATGGGCCGGTAAAAATTCAGGCCCGCGACACCGAAGGCCGCGAATATCAAGGCACAATCGGGCCACAAAGCAGGCCGCCCCATGGTTAGGGGATTGACCCGGCGCGCGTTGATCGGCGGGGCTATGGCATTGCCCTTTGCGGCGCGGGCGGCGCAACGATACGCGCTGAAATCCGAAAGCGTGGCGCCGGGTGTATGGGTCATTCGCGGGGCGGATGAAGCGATTGCCTTCAACAACGGCGGGGCGATTGCCAATTGCACCATTATGGCGGCGCAGGGCGGCGCGATTCTTTGCGATTGCGGGCCATCGCTGACCTTTGGCACGGCCTTGGCGGAACTGGCGCGGAAATTGACCGGAGGGCCGGTGCTGCGCGTGCTGATCACGCATCTTCACCCCGACCATGCAATGGGCGCGGCGGCCTTTGACCCGGCGATCATCGCCGCCCTGCCCGAAACCCGGCGCGAATTGGAACGCGACGGGCGAGGATTTTCCGATGGCATGTATCGCCTTTTGGCGGATTGGATGACGGGGACGAATGTTGTGCTGCCGGGATTGGACGTGATGCCGGGGCCATTCGAAATCGGCGGGCGCGCGCTGGAGGCTATCGCCCTGTCGGGTCATTCGGGCGGCGATCTGGCCGTCATGGACAAGGCCAGCGGGACGTTGATCACGGGCGATCTGGTCTTTCACAACCGCGCCCCTGCGACGCCGGACGCCGATCTGGCGGCGTGGCGGCAAAGCCTGGACCGGCTGGACGCGATGAGTTTTGCCCGACTGATCCCCGGCCATGGCCCGGTGGACGTCACCCATTACGCGATTGCCCAGACGCGTGATTGGCTCAACTGGCTGGAGGGCGCGCTGAGCGACGCGGTGGCGCGCGGATTGGACATGGGCGAGGCCGGCGACATGCCGATTCCCGATCGTTTTGCCTCTGTGGCCTTGGCCCGCTATGAGTTGCAACGCTCCGTTTCGCATTTTTACGCAGGGTTGGAAGCCAAGGAATTGCCCCGCATCGACAATTGATGGGTTTGAAGCGGTTTTCCCACGCCATCAACCGTGCTATCAGCCGGGCAACCGTCGGGGTTTGGGATTTTTAATTTCAAGCCACTTGCCTTGCGCGCAATTTTCGTTCAAAGGCAACCGCATTCACCCCATGAGGAGTCGTGTATCATGGCGACCATCGCCGAGCCTGTCCTGTCCTTCACCCGCCTGCCCCACCCCGCCCCCGTGGCCGATGAGGTACGCGAAGGGATTTTGGCCGCGCCCGGTTTTGGCACCCAGTTCACCGACCATATGGTGGTGATCGAATGGACCGAGGGCAAGGGCTGGCACGACGCCACGCTGGGCCCGCGCGGCCCCATCCCGCTCGACCCGGCGGCCAGCGTTCTGCATTATGCGCAGGAAATCTTTGAGGGCCTCAAGGCGTATAAGCACGCCGACGGCTCCATCGCGCTGTTCCGCCCCGAGGCCAATGCGCAGCGTTTCAACGCCAGTGCGCAGCGTCTGGCCATGCCCGAATTGCCCGAAGAGGTCTTTGTCGAGGCGGTGCGCCAATTGGTTCTGGCCGACAAGGCGTGGATCCCCGAACAGGAAGGTGCATCGCTTTACCTGCGCCCCTTCATGATCGCGACCGAGCCGTTTTTGGGTGTGCGTTCGGCCAAGCAGTACAAGTTCATCGTGATCGCGTCGCCCGCCGGCAATTATTTCAAGAGCGGCGCGCCCGCCGTGTCGATCTGGGTGTCGGAATACACCCGCGCGGCGCCGGGCGGCACGGGCGCGGCCAAGTGCGGTGGCAATTACGCCGCCTCGTTGGTCCCCACCGCCGAGGCATTTGCGCGCGGGCACGATCAGGTGCTGTTCCTTGACGCTGCCGAACACAAGTGGGTGGAAGAACTGGGCGGCATGAACCTGTTCTTCGCCTTTGAAGACGGCAGCCTGCTGACGCCGCCTTTGTCGGGCACGATCCTGCCCGGCATCACGCGGGCCAGCCTGATCGAACTGGCCCGTGAGGAAGGTTTGAATGTGCGCGAGGAACGCTATTCGATCGACCAGTGGCGCGATGATGCGGCTTCGGGCCGCCTGCTCGAAACGTTCGCCTGCGGTACGGCGGCGGTCGTGACCCCGGTGGGCAAGGTTGCCTCGCCCGATGGCAGCAGCTTTACCATCGGCAGCGGCGGCCCCGGCCAGACCACGGCCAAGCTGAAGGACCGCCTTGTCGCGATCCAGCGCGGCCAGTCGCCCGACACGCATGGCTGGGTCATGAAGCTGGCCTAAAGTCAAACGAGATTGCATCAAGCGGGGGCCTCAAGTGCCCCCGCTTTTCTTTTGCGCGATCAAAACTTTCTTCTGCGCCCCACGTCTGGCGGATCGCATCGTGCTTTCCTATCTTGGCCCTGCAACAATCCCCCCGCAGGAGCCCGTCACGATGAGCGACACCTATACACCCCCGAAGGTCTGGACCTGGGACAAAAGCAATGGCGGCCAGTTCGCCAGCATCAACCGCCCGGTTTCCGGCGCCACGCATGACAAGGCCTTGCCGGTTGGCGATCATGGCCTGCAACTCTATTCCCTCGCCACGCCCAATGGGCAGAAGGTGACAATCCTGCTCGAGGAACTGCTGGCCGCGGGCCATGCGGGCGCGGAATATGACGCATGGTTCATCGACATCGGCGCGGGCGATCAGTTCGGATCGGGCTTTGTCGAAATCAACCCCAATTCCAAGATCCCCGCCCTGCTCGACCGCACCGAAGCCAAGCCGGTGCGCGTGTTCGAATCGGGGGCGATCCTGAT
The DNA here is from genome assembly GCF_057401885.1 of Novosphingobium sp. 550D. Lineage (NCBI taxonomy): Bacteria > Pseudomonadati > Pseudomonadota > Alphaproteobacteria > Sphingomonadales > Sphingomonadaceae > Novosphingobium > Novosphingobium sp. 550D. The sequence goes on from NZ_CM171613.1 coordinate 3,112,167, forward strand.
TTATCTGGCGGAAAAATTCGGCGCATTTTTACCCACCAGCGGCGCAGCGCGCGCCGAAACCTTCAGCTGGCTCAACTGGCAGATGGGCAGCGCGCCCTTCATCGGTGGCGGCTTTGGCCATTTCTATTTCTATGCGCCCGAAAAGTTCGAATACCCTATCAACCGCTATGCGATGGAAACCAAGCGCCTGTTCGACGTGGCCGACAAGCGTTTGGCGGAAAGCCGTTTTCTGGGCAGCGACGACTATTCTATCGCCGACATGGCCGCCTATCCGTGGCTAGGCAATCTGTGGCGCGGCGATGCCTATGGCGATGCCAAGACCTTCCTTGGCCTGGATGAATATGAAAACGTGGGCCGCTGGGTTCAGGAAATCGACGCCCGCCCCGCAGCGCAACGCGGCCGCCTTGTGAACAATCGCAAGGGTTTGCTCGAGCGACATTCGGCGGCCGATTTTGAAAGCTTGGTCAACGCCACGGTGTGATCGCGGTCAATTGTGCGTTCAAAGAGGCAATTTGCACAAAAAGTTCAAATTGCCTCTTTTCTTCCCCGCGCAATGAAGCTAAGCGACCGCTCCCGGCCCAATGTTGGCCGAGGTGATGCTGGGGTGTAGCCAAGCGGTAAGGCAGCGGTTTTTGGTACCGCCATGCGGAGGTTCGAATCCTCCCACCCCAGCCAATTGATTTTCCATAATAAAATACCTTTCCGAACGTTTATTTTTCCACGGCATTCCGCAGACTGTTCCGCACGGCAACATTCCAATGGCTCTCCAATTTGGCCACAGCTGAATAGCTCTGTGCAGCCGTCAAAACCTGGTACCGGTCGAGCATGTCGTGGACCGCGCGGATCGTCCAACCCAGCATCGCTGCAATTTCTGACGGGGTACCGCCGGCATCGGCGAGCTTCGTGCAGGCGGTCCCGCGAATGCCATGGAAGTGCAAACCATCCAGCTCCGCTTCCAATGTTGGCGCGCGCCAATGATGCTGGAAATTGATCTGCCCCCACGGATTGCCCGCTGGTGTCGTCAAGATCGTGGTGGCGCGGCGCGGCGGCGCGTCAAGAATTTCTCTGAGCGCCGAGGCCACGGGCATGTCCACCTTGCGGCGCTTCTTGCCCTGACGGAAAGACAAGCGGCCATCCTCGTCCAGCGCTGGCGGCAAGGCCGCGTAAAACCGCTGCTGGGCCCCTCTTTCGCTTTGGGTGAGGCAGCAGCTCACGCCTTGCTGGAAAGCCGGACCGCATCGGGCAAAATGGTTCTGGAAGTGTCATCGCAGTGATCCGAGCTAACCTGAGATGACGTAGAGGCGCGCCTCGGTTCTTCGCCGGGCGCGTTCTACGATGTGGCCGATACCTTTCTTCGTGACAAAAAGAGGGGCGCAAAGGTTGAACTTTGCGCCCCTTTCCATTTAGCCGCAGCGAGGATTACGCAACGATGCTACGCTCCTCCACGATGAACAAGATCTCCGAACGGCGCTCCACAAGCGGCAAAAGCGCGGATTCGGCTTCCTCGATCGCCAAGCAATAGGCCGCGATGGCCTGATCGTCATCCTCTGCATCAAGCCACAGGCTGTCCACGCCCACATAGGGGCTGAGCGGGGCGTTGGCGATGAAGCCGGCGGGAAGTTGGGCCGCAAAGCCGTCGAGGCTGATGCTGCGCGTCATCCTACGCAGCATCGGTTTCAGGGCGGAATGGTCGGCAATCCGCTTTGCCTCGGCTTGCCACTGCGCCTCAAAGCTTTCCGCGTCGGCCCTGCCATTGCTGGCGATAAAACGCATCAACTTCAACCGCGCGGTGCCGGGATGGGCCACTGGTTGCTCCTCCACCCGCGTTGCCAATAGGATAACCCGGCTTTGGCACACGAAGTTCAACTCATCGGGCTGAATGGTATCGTGGTAGTAGGGATCGGCAAGCGATTGGGCGAAGGCCGTGCCATCGGCAAAGCTGATCTCGCTATGACCCCACCCCCTGGTTTCCCACTCTGAGCGGGGTGCTGGTCGGAACGCGCGAGCAAACCGATCGCTTCTTGTGGGACTATCGCCAGACTCTTGCGGACCTGATGGCATCCGAGCATTACGGCACGGTCGCCAAGGTGGCCCACGAACAAGGCTTGAAAGTCTATGGCGAGGCGCTGGAACTTGACCGGCCATCGCTGGGCGATGACATGGCCATGCGCCGCCACGCCGACATACCGATGACCGCATTGTGGACCTTCGGGCGCCAGCAGGGGCCAAATCTAAGCCACATCGCCGATATCAGAGGCGCCGCTTCCGTGGCGCACGTGTTGGGCAAGAATCTCGTCGCCGCAGAATCCATGACATCAGCATCAGCGCCATGGTTCAACGCCCCCAACGACCTTCGACGGATTGCTGACCTAGAATTCGTGAATGGCGTGAACCGGCCGGTTATTCATACCTCGGTGCATCAGCCCGTGGATGACCGGATACCCGGACTGTCGCTTTTGATTTTCGGGCAATACTTCAATCGACACGAAGCCTGGGGCGAAATGGCCCGCCGATGGATCGATTATATCGCCCGCAACTCGCTGCTTCTTCAGAGCGGGCGAAATGTTGCCGGCGTTGCGGTGTTTTATGGTGAAGAAGGCCCGCTCACGGCGCTCTATGGCCAGCCAGCCACTCAAGAAGCGACGAAATACCATGCGTTTGACTTCCTTAACAGGGACAGTCTTTTCAAAGCTGTCAAGGTTGAAGGCGGCGAACTCGTCAGCAGTGGCGGCGCGAGATAAAAGGCGCTTTACCTGGGTGGGTCGAGCCGGAAGATGACCATTGCCGTTTTGCGACGGATAACTGAGCTGGCAGACGCCGGGGCGACCATCATCGGCATGGCGCCAACCACGTCGCCTTCGCTTGAGGATGATCCAAAGGCCTTCTCGACGCTGGTCGCTCGTCTGTGGGGTGACGGCCAAATTACCAAAGTTGGCGCGGGCCGTGTGATCGCCATGCAAAATCTGGACGATGCGCTTGCACGTGTTGGGGTAAAGCCCGACTTCAAGGTGGAGAATGCAGCGCCTGACGCCGACATCCCATTCGTGCACCGCACGCTTCCCGAAGGAGATCTGTGGTTTCTGGTCAACAGAAAGGATCGGCCGGAACATTTCTCTGCCCGGTTCAGAATTGCAGGCAAGTTACCCGAACTCTGGCATGCAGACACGGGTCGCATCGAACCCGTCGGTTACACAATCGAAGGCGATGAAACCGTCGTACCGCTTGACCTGGCTGCTGAAGAGTCCGCCTTCGTGGTGTTCCGCAAGCCGGCGCGTCAACCCCAACTTGCCCTGCCCAAACCGCACCTGCAGAAGGTAGCAACTCTTATGGGACCATGGACCGTGCAGTTTCAGCCCGGACGCGGTGCTCCAGCAGCCATTCGCCTCGAAACGCTCCAATCCTTGTCCGATCATCCCGATAAGGGAGTAAAGTATTTTTCGGGAGAAGCGACCTATCGCAACACCTTTTACCCTGCCAAAAAGCGTCAGGGCAGGTGCTGCTCTTTGGCTGGATCTGGGCAAGGTATCGGAAATTGCCGAGGTCAAAATCAACGGGCAGCCGGCAGGAAGCGTGTGGCATGCGCCATACCGTGTCGATCTTGGCAAGCTTGTTCAAAAGGGTAAGAACAGCATCGAGATCAAAGTCGTCAATCTGTGGGTGAACCACCTGATTGGCGATGCCCAGCCCGGTGTGCAAAAGATCACATGGACCGCGACACCAACCTACAGACCCGATGCACCACTAAAACCCTCGGGTTTAATTAGGCCGTTAACTTTGGAAACAGATTTTCCAAGCTCCTCAGATGTAACAATGGCGCAATCGACATTTATACAATAGAAATTTTATCGTGAGATCGACTTCGTACGGTTTTGATCAGGCTCAGATCCATAAGATGCTGTTGATTGCAAAGTGTTCGAGTGAGCTGCGGCCGGTTTCCTTGAACGAGCATAAAACTCTCAAGTGACCGGCGCAAAACCGTTACAAGTCCAATTGGGCCGTGTTGCATAGATAGAGCGTGGACAGGATCAGCCCCATCCCCACGCTATCGGCCAATCCTGCCATCAGCCAGAAGAACAGCCCCGCGCCCAACACCCCGAACAGAGCCGGCGCCAGTCGCGGGCCGAAATAATCATAATCACGCGGCATGGCCTCTGCCGAGATCGATTTGACCCCGGCCATGGCGCGCTGATCCACGCGGGCATTGCCGCCATGGATTGCGCCCCCCGCCGCCATCCCGCCAAGGCAGGCAAGGAGTTTAGACCGCAATGCCGATCGTCGCGGTGCCGGTGTAACCTGCGCTGATGCTGCCGCTCAGCGAGGGCGTCATCTGGGCGATCTGGGCCGATGTGTTGTCGCCAAACACATTGTCCGACGCAATAGATATCTTCGAATAGTTCGAGATACTGGCGCTGTAACGCGAATCGCCGTTGAACACGGTCGAATTGGTGGCCGCCGGCATCGCCAATTGCGAAATCAGCGATGAAGTCCGCCCGGTGCTGGCCGAGGTCAGGCCGCCGGTGAAGACTTCGAAATGGATATGGGGCCAGCGCCCCGAATAGCACGCCGGGTAAATGGTGGTGAAGGTCACCTCGCCATTCGCATCGGTCACCTGCACCCCGCGCAGATAGCTCTCGGTCGTCACCCCGCTGGAATAGAGCGAATAGAGCCCCGCCGCATCGCAATGCCAGATATAGATCGCCGCGCCCGAAATCGCCGCGCAGGCATTGTTCACATTGACCAGCTTGAGCGTGATGGTCAGCAACACGCCCGAAGCCGTGGTGGTCGATGAAATAAAGCTGGAGCGAATGTCGCTGCGCACCACGCCGCTGGCGGTCAGGACGTTCGAGGTCGAACCGCTCGACGTGTTGGTGCCATCGGCCGGATAGGGGCCGTTGGTTTCGGTCGGATCGGCAATACAGCTGGTCGAGGATGACGAACTGCTGCTGCTCGAAGACGACGACGAAGAAGATGACGAGGAGGACGAAGAGGAACTGCTGCTCGACGAAGTGGAAGTTCCAGAGGTCGAACTGGTGCCCGAATCCGATTCGCCGCCACAGGCGCCCACAAGGCCAACCGTTCCCGCCGACAAAAGGAAGCCCAGCGCGCGCCGCCTTTCGATCAACCGTTCCCCGATAATGTGCAAATCATGGGCAAGACCTAGATCATGTTCTTCCTGTTCTTCATGCATAGCGCTCTCCAATGGCTCTGGCGCCGCGCCAAAACCGGCCGCGCCCCGACCATCAGATCGACCAGCGAATTTTCAGGAGAATTTCAGCAGAATTGCAACAATTCGATCAGCCGCGTGTCACATGCGGCACAAAGACATAGCCTTCATTGCGCACCGTACGGATCAGTTCGGACACGCCGCTGCTGCCCGCATCGGTCATTTTCCGGCGCAGGCGCGAGAGTTGCACGTCGATGGCACGGTCGAAATGATCAGCATCGCCCCCGCGCGACCATTCCAGCAATTGATCGCGCGTCACCACCCGGCGCGGATGCTGGGCAAAGGCCAGAAGCAGGCGGAACTCGCCCTCGGTCAAGGTGATCATCCGGCCATCGGGATCGAACAGCAAGCGCATGTCCAGATCCATCCGCCAGCCCTCGAAGAACAGGCAGTTGGACGAAGACCCCCCTGTTTTCAAAGCAGGTTCCGATTGGATGGGCGTAACGTCAGGTTCCGCCGCCACCTCGCCCGATTGCATGGCCATGGCCTGATCCAGCACTGCCTGCGCGGCGGCCTTGCGCCGCAACACGGCCCGGATGCGCGCCAGCAATTCACGCGGATTACAAGGCTTGGCCAGATAATCGTCGGCGCCCATTTCAAGGCCCACCACGCGGTCGATGTCGGTCCCCACCGCGCTCAGCATAATCACCGGCGGCGCGTTCGGCCCCAGGCTGCGCAATGCGCTCAACCCGTCTTCCTTGGGCATCATCACGTCCAGCACGATCAGATCGAAAGTGCCGTTTTCCAAAATCTTGCGCATTTCTATGGGGTTGGCGGCGGTGGCCGTCAGATACCCATGTTTGCCCAGGAATTCGGACACAACCGTTCTGATGCCTTTGTCATCATCTACGATCAGGATTTTTGTCGCCATATCCATGGCGGTCTGTGTGGCTTGCATTGGGCGGCATTTCCACAAATTTCTGGCCACATGATTTCAGAAATTTTGCGTGATGGGCCCCGCGCCGCGCCGATGGTGAAATCTGGCCGAAATTACCGCGCAATCATCGTCGCTCAATTTCCAGTCATGCCCAATGCATCGCCCCTTTCCCTGTTCAACCGTTATGGTCTGATGGCCGCGTTCCTTGCAACGCTTGCCACCGGTCCGGCCGGGGCACAGGTGATCGAGATCGACGCAAAGGGCATCAGCCATACAAGAACGGCGAGCGGCTTGGTCGAATGGGTGTCATCCGCCCCCACAGATGCCCCCATCGACATCACCGCCCTTCCGTCCGCCGCCCTGACTCCGCGTGAAAGCATCATCGCCCCCCCTGCTTTCACAAGGTCCCTAGTCAGGGCGGCGGCATTGGCCGGCATCAGCCCGTCTTTGCTCGAAGCCGTCATATGGCAGGAAAGCCGTTGGCGCCCCGACGCAATTTCTCCCAAAGGCGCGATGGGTCTTGGGCAATTGATGCCCGGCACTGCGCGCAACCTGGGCGTGGACCCGCGTGATCCAGAAGCCAATCTGATCGGCGCGGCGCGCTATTTGCGCGGCCAGATTGATCGGTTCGACGGCAATCTGGAACTGGCTCTGGCGGCCTATAACGCCGGGCCGGGCCGCGTGGCGCAGGCCCGCGCCATCCCCAATATTTCCGAAACCCGCAATTATGTGGCCGCCATCACGGCACGGCTCAATATCGCGGGCGCCACAGATCGGCGCCTGGCGGGATCTTCGCTCAACCGCTGATTATTCGGAGCCGCGATCATGCGCGATGCACGCTATTTTTCCCTGTTGCCGCTGGTCATTCTGCCGATGCGCGCCCATGCGCAAGCTGCTGGCGGCCCGGCTGGTTCCGGCCCCATCGTCTCGGCGCTGGGCTGGCTTCAGGCCACGCTGCTGGGTCAGGTCGCGACCGCTGTTGCCGTGATCGCGGTGGCGATGGTGGGCTTCATGATGCTGACCGGGCGGGTGAACTGGCGCTTTGGCGCGACGGTCATCATCGGCTGCTTCATCCTGTTTGGCGCCAGCGCGATCGTCGGCGGCATTCAGGCCACCGCCGGCATGGCGCAGTAAGCCGCCATGAGCGCGCTGCACCAGACGCCCGTGTTTCGCGCCCTGACCCGGCCCCAGATGTTTGCGGGCGTAACCTTCAGCTTTTTCATCATCAACATGGCTGTCACGACCGAGGTATTCCTCATCACGCGCAGCTTTCTGGCGCTGCCGGTGGCCTTGGTGGTGCATGGCGCGGGCTATCTGGCCTCCTTGCGCGAACCGCGCATCTTCGACCTCTGGCTGACCCGCGTCAGCCGCTGTCCCCGTGTGCGTAACTGGTCGCGCTGGGGCTGTAACAGCTATGCGCCCTGATATGACCGGACGCTGGAAAGGTCCTGCGGCGTGGAGCCGCAATGAAGCGCGCGCGGGCGACCGCCTGCCCTATGGCGCGCATATGTCCGACACGGTTCTGGCGCTGCGCGATGGCGCGGTGATGAGCGTGATCCGCGTTGCGGGCCTGCCCTTTGAAACCGAGGAAGCCGATCAGCTCAACCATATGCTGGCCGTGCGCGAAACCATGTTGCGCAGCGTGCTGGACGCACGTTTCGTGGTCTATCACCATGTCGTGCGCCGCCGGGTGGCGCTTTCGCTTCAGGCCGAATTTCCCGAACCCTTTTCCGCCGCGCTCGATGCGGCGCGGCAAAAGCGGCTCGCCGACACGCCTTTGTTTATCAACGAGCAATTCCTGACGCTGGTCCGCCGCCCCGCACGGGGCAAGGCGGGCCTGCTCGAACGTTTCTCTCGCCGCATGGCGAGCGAGCGTGGCCCCGACCCTCGCACCATCCGCGAGTTGGAAGGGGCCACTGCCGCGCTTCTGGCCGCGCTCGAACCCTATGGCGCGCGGGTGATGGGCAAGGTCGAAGGGCAATCGCAGCCACTAGAATTGCTCAGCGCGATCTATAATGGCGAATGGCGACCGGTCATGTCGCCTGCCGATGGCATCGATCTGGGGCACCACATTCCTTATGCCCGCGTATCCTTTGGCCTCGACACGGTCGAAACGCGGCGGGCGGGCGGGCGCAATTTCCGGGCAATGAAACCTATGCGGTGCGCCGCGCGCTGATTTCGACAGCCAATGCGGCCGGGTTCCTCTCGCTGCACGGATTTCCCCTTGGCCGCGCCCGGGGCAACCATTGGGGCGACGCCGTCACCGCCTTTGAAACGACCAGCGCGACGCCCTATTTCTTCAATTTCCATCAGGGCGATCTGGGCAATTTCACCATCATCGGCCCGTCGGGTTCGGGCAAGACGGTCGTGCTCAATTACCTGACCGCGCAGGCCCAGAAATTTGCCCCCCGCACGATCCTGTTCGACAAGGACCGGGGCGCGGAAATCTTTTTGCGGGCATGTGGCGCGCATTACACCCGCCTGATTCCCGGACAGCCCACCGGGTTCAACCCGCTCGCCCTGCCCGACAGCGCAGGCTCGCGGGCCTTTCTTCGCCAGTTTCTCACCCGCCTTCTGGCCGCCACAGATGCGGGTGAAGAGACCGTGATCGCAGAGGCTGTTGACGCCCTCTACGATCACGAGGCCCGGTTCCGGCGCTTGCGCCACCTGCGCGACTTGCTCGCCGGTGGCCGGCGTCCGGAGCCGGGCGACCTGCCCTCGCGGCTTGCGCCATGGATTTTGGACGGGCCGAATGCGTGGCTGTTCGACAATGACGAAGACCGCTTTGACCTGACATCGCGCATGATCGGTTGCGACATGACCGCGATCCTTGAAGATCCCGCGCTGCGCACGCCTGCTCTGCTCTATCTGTTCCACCGGATCGATGAAGGGCTGGACGGTTCGCCCACGATAGTCCTGATCGACGAAGGGTGGAAGGCGCTGGATGATGAAATCTTTGCCGCCCGCATCCGCGACTGGCTCAAAACGCTGCGCAAACGCAATGCAATGGTGGGCTTTGCCACGCAAAGCGCCCGCGACGCCTTGGACAGCCGGATCGCCAGCGCGATTGTCGAACAGACCGCGACGATGATCTTCACCCCCAATTCCCGCGCGCGGGCCGAGGATTATTGCGACGGCTTTGGCCTGACGCATCACGAACTGGCGCTGATCCGGGCCTTGCCCGCCAACAGCCGGTGTTTCCTTGTACGCCATGCTAATGATTCCATGGTGGTCCGGCTTGATCTTTCCGCCATGCCCGAAATGCTGACCGTCCTTTCGGGCCGGGAAGCCAGCGTGCGCCGCCTCGACATGCTGCGCGCCAGTGTGGGGGATGATCCGGCGCGCTGGCTGCCGCTGCTGACGGGCGCGGCGTGGGATGGTTTTGCCGATGCCACAGAGGCAGCGGAATGACCTGTGCCCCCCTTGGCGCGCCTCTTGCATCTGGCGGCGTATCCTCGATTGCCGATGCTCTGCGCAGCGTTGATTGCATGGCGGGGCAAGCGACCGCCTCCGCCTTTGCCCATATCTTTGGCAGCGAGGGCGTGCTCACCACCTCGCTCACCATCGCGCTGACGCTTTATGTCGCGCTTTTTGCCATCGGCCTGCTGACCGGGCGGGTTACGCTGGGGTTGTCGACGCTGACGCCGCGCATGATGGCGCTGGGCCTTGCGCTGACCTTTGCCACCAGCTGGATCGCCTATAGTCAGGTGGTCTGGACGCTGCTGTCCACCGGGCCGGACTGGATCGCCTCCTCGGTGCTGGGCATCAAGGGTTCGGCATCGCAGGTCTTTGCGCAAAGGCTCGACACGCTGTTTCAAACCGTCGCCGATGCGGCGCAGCAATCCCAGCCCGCGACCGAAGAAGCCAAACGCGCCACCACCACGCCCGCGCAATTACTGTCCTATGCCGCGCTGCTGCTGCTGCTGGGCACGGTGGGCGTGCTGGTGACCAGCCGGATCGCTCTGGCCGCGATTCTGGCCGTCGGGCCGATTTTTCTCATTTTCTCGCTGTTTTCGGCCACGCGCGGCCTGTTCGAAGGCTGGGTAAAGGCGGCGGTTATGTTCGCGCTGGTGCCTTTGTTCACCGTCATGCTGGGGGTAGGATCGGTGGCTATGCTGACCCCGGTGGTGTCGGAATTGAGCGGCGGCGCGGTCGATATGACACAGGCCGCCACGGTCTTTGTTGCCGCCTGCATCCATTGCGCGCTGATGGCCATGGTGCTGAAAATGACCTCGGCGCTTACTTCGGGCTGGCGCCTGCCCATTGGTGTGGCGCCCGCGACCGCCCCGGCCCAGACCAGCTATGCCGCGCCCGCCACCGTCCCCAATGCGGCCCCGGCCCCGCCAACCATCGTCCCGATGATCCAATCCCGCCCCATCGAACGCGACGAACGCCTGCGCAGCGTGATCGCCGCCGTCAACGCGCCACATCAGGACATCATGCCCGAAACCTCCGCCCGCATTCTGACCATGCCCGGCGTATCGCCCATGATGTTTCCATCATCAGGCGTCATCCCCGCCACATCGCCGCGCGCCCGCGACATTGGCCGGGGGATGAGCGCGCCCGCCTCTGCTTCCTCGCTCAAGGACACGTTGGCATGATCGGCGCGCTGTTCCTGATGGCCGCCGCGCCGGTTCCCGCGATGATCGGCACCGACCCGCGCGTGTCGATCCGCGATTATGCCGAAAATCAGATCATCACCTTTGCCGCGCGGCCCAATTATCAATCCACCATCCAGTTCGGCGATGAAGAAAGGATCGAGAATATCGCCGTGGGCGAAAGCGGCGCCTGGCAAATCACGCCTAACCGCCGCGCCAATCTGCTTTTCGTCAAACCCACCTCGGCCAAGGCGCCCGTCACCAACATGACCGTGGTGACCGACCGCCACACCTACTTGTTCGAATTGCGCAGCAGCACGGGGGCAAGGCCGCTTTACCTGCTGCGCTTTGCCTATGCGCCCGATCCTGTCGCCACCCCGCCCATTCCCAAGGCGCAAGAGGCAAGCCTGATCACCACGGTGCAGACCACGCCGCTTCCCGACCGGCTCAGCCATCTCAATTTCGCATGGACGGTCAAGGGCGCAAAGACCCTGATGCCCGAACGGATCTTTGACGATGGCCATTCGGTCTATCTCAGTTGGGCGCCGGGGCGGTCTCTGCCCGCCATTCTGGCCCCGGCCCCCGATGGCAAGACCGAGGCCCCGGTCAATTACAGCAGCGATGGCGATTATCTGGTGGTCGATGGTTTCCACAAACGGCTGATCCTGCGCGCAGGCCGGGACATGGTGGCGCTGGAAACCACACGCCCCTCGCCCGCCGATGCGGCCGATCAGGCGCGGGCGAAGTAAGCCGCCATGGATAAAGACCCCCGCCTCACCCTGTCGCCCGACACGCTCGAAGACGCGAGCCGAAACGCCTTTCCCATTGTCGCGGGTGATGCGCGGAGGCGGGATCGCGCCGGGCTGATGCTGGGCGGGGGCATTGCGCTGGCGCTGGGCGCGCTGACCTTTATCAGCATGTCCGGCCATGGCGGCAAATCGCCCGCCCCGGTGGTGGCGCCGACCGCTCCGGCCCCGCTGGCCCCCATGCCCAATCTGCCGCCGCAAGCGGAGACGGTGGTTCCGCCCCCGCCCGCCGACCATGCTGCGCCCGCCCCGGCGACGGCCTCCATGCCGGTGATGGCCCAGCCTACCCCGCAAATGGGCACGTCTCCAGTGATGGTCTATGACACATCCGCGGCCATGAACGGCCATGCCGATGGCGCGACAAAGGCCATTGCCATTGCCCCCGGCGCCCCGGCCAACACCGCCGGATTGAACGAAAACGAAGCCTTTGGCTCACGCATGGGCGGAACGGGCGTTGAAACCGCCAGCGCCCACAGGATGGCCGACACGACCAACACCGTGACGCAGGGCACGCTGATTTCCGCCATTCTGGAAACCGCCATCGACAGCGACCTGCCCGGCTATGTCCGCGCCGTGGTCAGCCAGGATGTGCGCTCCTTCGACGGCAAGCGCGTCCTGGTCCCGCGCTCATCCCGCCTGATCGGTCAGTATAAAAGCGGCCTCTCCGCAGGGCAGACCCGCGCCTATGTCATGTGGACGCGGTTGATCCGGCCCGATGGGGTGTCGGTGGCGCTGGCTTCGCCTGCGGTCGAATATTCGGGCCGTTCGGGCCTGTCGGGCGAGGTCGACAGCCATTTCTTCAAACGTTTTGGCGCGGCCACGCTGCTCTCGGTCATCGGCGGCCTTGGCGCGGTGATCAGCAGCGGCACCTCGGTCGTCATCAGCGGTTCGACCTCCAGCGCCGCCTCCGCCGCCGTCCAGCGCGATGGCCAGATCCCCCCCACGATCCGCGTGGCGCAAGGCCAGCCCATCCGCATTTTCACCGCCCGCGACCTCGATTTTTCCAGCGTGGCGCCATGAGCGTCGCGCCGGCCTCGCCCACGGATGTCTATCTCGGCGCTTATCTGGCGCCCTTTGCGCCCTTTCTGGCGCGGGCGGATGTGTCGGAAATTCTGGTCAACCGGCCCGGCGAGGTCTGGATCGAAGTGGCCGGCGCGCCGCGCATGGAACGGATCACCGTGGCGGAGGTGGACGACCGCCTGCTCAAAAGGCTGGCCGAACAGATTGCGCGCATCACATCGCAAGGCATCAACCGCCAGCAACCGCTGATGGCGGCCAATCTGCCCGATGGCGCGCGGGTCCAGATCGTCGCTCCGCCCGCCACACGCGGCCATTGGGCCATGTCGATCCGCCGACACCGGATGGTCGATGTGCCGCTGTCAGCATGGGCGCCGACGGGCGCTCTTGGCATGGCGATGGACGCGCCCGCCACCGACCGCGACGCCGATCCTTTGGGATGGCTGGTCGAACAGGTGCGGATGCGGCGCACGATCCTGATCGCGGGCGGCACGTCCAGCGGCAAGACCACCTTCCTCAACGCCCTGCTGCGCGAGGTTGATCCGTCCGAACGCATCATTCTGGTCGAGGATACGCCAGAGGTGCGCCTGTCCGCGCCCAACGCACTGGGCCTTGTCGCGGTGCGCGGTGATATGGGCGAGGCGCGCATCACCACCGACGACCTGCTGCACGCCAGCCTGCGCCTGCGCCCGGACCGCATTGTCCTCGGCGAATTGCGCGGGCGCGAGGCCATTACCTTTCTTCGGGCCATTAACACCGGCCACCCCGGATCGTTCTCCACCATACATGCCAACAGCTGCTCTGGCGCGCTTGACCAACTGTCCCTGATGGTCAGTCAGGCGGGCCTTGGCCTTTCACGCGAGGATATTCTGGCCTATGCAAGGTCGGTCATCGATGTGGTCGTCCAGCTCGGACGCCGAAACGGATCGCGCAGCATCCTCGATATTCGTGAAAGCGCCCAATTGCCCGGACGATAGGCGCGAACAGGAATCGCTATTTCCTGCCAGATATGGCACTTCGGCGGCTATGTCCGCTTCCTATTTCCGTCGTAAGCTGGCGCTTCCTCTGGGGGTGCAAATGTTGGGACTGCTGGTGGGCGTCCTGATCGTGGCGCAATTTGCCACGCTGGCGCTGACCGTGCTGATCCCGCCCGCATCGCCCAAGCGCTGGGATATCGAAGAAGTCGCCCGGATGTTGCTGGGCAAGGCCGACAGCGAGAATCTGGAATTTCGCAGCATGAAAGGTCCGCCCGACATCAGCGGTTCGGGCTGGCTGGTCTCGGAAACCTCGCGCGAGGCTTTGGCGCGGCGGCTGGGGCAAAGGGGCGATCATGTGGTTCTGGCCTTTTATACCCAATTGCCGGTGGGCGGCGTGACGGTTCCGGCCGATGGTTCGCGCGGGCCGATGGCCATGGCCGACCCGCTGGAAAATGCCAGCCTGACCTCGGCCCTCATCGGCACGGCTCATGCGCAGGGTATGCGCGGCGGTCCGATGGGCGGTCCGGGCAATGGGTTTCCCGGAGGAGGATTTCCCGGAGGGGGCTTTCCGGGCGGCGGTTTTCCCGGTGGCGGTGTTCCGGGCGGTGGCGTTCCGGGCGGTGGCATCCCCGGGGGTGGCCATCCCGGCGGCGGTGCGCCGGGCGGCGGCGTTCCGGGGGGGGGCGCGCCCGGCGGCGGCATTCCGGGCGGCCATGCTGCGGGAGGGCAAATGCCCGGCGGGATGCAGAATGGCGCCCCAGCAGGCACAGGCGGCGCGCCCGCAGGCGGCGTGTCGCGCCCAGCAATTTCAACCATCACCAACACAACCAATTCGACCACCAGCCAGCAGGTCCAGACCGGCGGCCCCACCCGCGTGACCGGCCCGTCGATTGCGGGCCAAGGCCCCGTTGGCCCCGGCGCAACCGGTCCCGGCATGGCGGGCATGGGCCCTGCGGCGATGGGCGGCGCTGGCATGCCCCCGCCGATGACCGCCCCAATCCATACCGAGCAATATTCGGTCATGGCCGCCCCGACGCCCACGCTGCGCAATAATGGATCGGCATCAGAGTTGGCGCCAATGGCCAGCATTGCGCCCCCGGCGCGGCCGGTGATGGGCGCGCGCGATGATCTTTCCACCGGCGAAATGGTGACAACGCCCCGCGTCGCGGCCACATCGCCCGCCCCCATCGGCATTCCGCAACCCATCCCCTTCCGCGAGGCGCGCGGCGCACTATCCTTCACGACCCCGCCCTTTATCGAGGGCGATTTCGTCGCCGCCCTGCGTCAGAGCGATGGAAGCTGGATTGCCGTGGCCCCGCGCGCCGAACCTTTCCCCAACCGCTGGCAAAAGCGGGTGATGATCTGGTTCCTGCTCTCGCTGCTGGTCACGGTGCCTTTGGCGTTGATGTTTGCGCGGCGCATCGTCAAACCGCTGGAAGGCTTTGTCCGCGCCGCCGAGGTTCTGGGCCGTGATCCGGCGGCCGATGTTGTGCCGCTGTCCGGCCCGGCCGAAGTGGGCCGCGCCGCCCGCGCCTTTAACCAGATGCGCGACCGATTGCGCGCCTTTGTCGATGACCGCACCGCGATGGTCGGCGCAATCAGCCATGATCTGCGCACACCTTTGACGCGCCTGCGTTTCAGGCTGGAGGATGTGCCCGACGATCAACGCGATGCCTTGCTGGCCGAGGTGGATGAAATGGAGATGATGATCAGTCAGGTCATCTCCTTTATTCGTGACGCATCGACGCCCGGCGCGCGGCAAAGGATTGATCTGGCCGAATTGGTCCGTGATGCGGTGGAGGATGCCCGCGTCATGGGCGACCGCGTTCGTCTGGATGTCGTCACCCCGATCCGGGTAGAGGTCGATCCGCTGGGCATCCGGCGGTTGCTGGGCAATCTGCTTGAAAATGCGCTGAAATATGGCCACCAGGCCCGTGTGCGTGTCTTGGTGAATGAGCAGGGGGCCGTGGCCGAAATCATCGACAATGGGCCGGGCATCGCTTTGGAAGATCGCGAGCGGGCCTTTGAACCCTTTTTCCGTTGCGAACAGGCCATCGAATCCGACAAGCCCGGCAGCGGCCTTGGGCTTGCCGTATGCCGTTCGATTGCCCGCGCGCATGGTAGCGATGTGCTGCTGGAACAGCGCGAGGAAGGCTTTGTCGCCAAGCTAGTGCTGCCCACGCTTTATGATGAAATCTTGCCCAAGGCCGCATGATGCGAAGATTGATATTAGCCGCCGTAATGGCGCTTTCCTGTAACGCCGCACAGGCGCAGACGGTTGAAGCCCCCGAACCGACAGCCCAGCCCGAAAGGCTGGAAATCCCCGCCGCTCCTCCGCCCAAGGCGATCTGGGTGGCCAGCGCAACGGGCGGCATCGTCGATCGCGATACGACAACCAGCAGCCCCTACGGCTCGCTGGCCGTCACGCGGTACAAGGGGGCGACGTATCTGCGCGCGGCCTACACTTTGTTTGGCGGCACGTTGCAACAGGCCGATGCGGCCATCCCGTCGACCTATCACATCGGATCAATCGGCGCGGGCGGCAACTGGCACGGCTGGGTGGCGGACGCTTATGCCAGCTATGGCCGACAGGTCTATGGCGCAATTCAGGGTTTGGGCGGCACACGTCAGAGCGGCATTACCTCTGGGTCGGGCTATTTCGCCGCAGGGCTGCGCGTGGGGCGGGTGTTTCAGCCATCGTCGCGTTGGTACATCACGCCGACCATTGCGGGCCAATATGTCTATACTCGTTCGCTGCACCAGCGTTTCGATTTCACCAGTCAGGCCTTATCGGATTTCGAACTGGGCGAAAGGGCGCTGACGGGAATCGCCTCCCTGCGCGTGGACCGCGCGTTGGGGCGCCGGGGACAGCATTATCTGGGCGTCGCCTATTCGCATTATGTCACCGACAATGGCATGACGACGTGGCGCCTTTCCCCGCCGCCCAGCGCGACGGGCCCGGAACCCGTGCGCACGCCCGACGGGTTTGAGGAAATCGCCATGTCGGGCATCTGGCAACTGGCACCCCGGCTATGGCTGGACACACAGGTCACGCGCACCGCACGCGCCGTGGCGGGCAACAGCACGACCGGATCGATCGGTTTGCGCGTCCGCTTCTGATCGGGCACTGGGTATCTGGTTGGGGAACGTCATTGGGATCAGGTAGGATGGGCCGTCGTCTATACAGCCAAGCATTTCCAGAGGAATGAGCCGCCATCATGAATGCGTGAACGGGCAAAGCGGCGGCAGACAGAAGCCTTGGTCCTTGAAGACATCATTGGCCTCTAAAACACCTGCCGCCCCTTAGGGCATCAGCCCCCCTTGAACGCAACCAGACGTACGCCGAATGGCTCAAGCTCCGGGTGATGCCAATCCAACGTCGCGCCCGGCGCGCTGGTCATCAGCGTGTCGCCCAGTGTCGGCGCGTGGCCCGTCCAACCGCTGATGGACATTGTCTGGGGCTGACCGCTCATGTTAAGCAGGACCAGCACGCCATGCCCTTTCGCATCCCGTCGGGCATAGGCCAAAACCTTGGAATTGCCGGATTCCAAAGGAATATAGGCCCCGTCACGCATCGCCGCATTCACCTTGCGCAAGTTCAGCAACCGGGCATACCAGTGAAAGAGCGATCCCTTATCTGCCTGCTGGCTGGCGACATTGACCGTCCCGGCCGAGCGCCCCACCGGCAACCACGGATCGCCGCTGGTAAAGCTCGCGCCCTTCCCCGCGCTCCATTGCATGGGCGAACGTTCGGGGTCGCGATTGTCGGCCACCTTGCGCTTGGGGCCAAGGGGAATGTCGCGCAATTCTTCGGGCGCCAGATTGGGCATGCCGATCTCTTCGCCGTAATACATCAACGCCGTGCCGCGCAGGGTCAGCGTCATGGCCGCGGTGATCCGGGCGATCTGGTCATTATGCGTTCCATCGCCAAAGCGCGAGTATTGGCGCGGGGAATCGTGGTTGCTGAAATGGAAAACGGGGGGGAATCCGTCGAGCTTCAGTTCGGCCTCATCAATGCGCGCCTTGAAGGCCGCCGCATCAAGTCCCGCCACATCCTTGTAAAGGAAATCCATCGGCAGGTTGATCTCGTCGCCCTTTTCTCCATAGACCCGGCGCAGATCAGCGATCGAGGAAATCGCGTTTTCACCCAGCAGCACCCGGTCGCCGGGGAAACTGTCCACCACCTTGCGCAAGCCCCGCAGCGCCGCGCGCGTGGCGGGCAGGTTGCTGTTATAGGGTTTCAGCCCCACCGGCGCGCCCGATTTCACATCCGGGTCATTGGGCCAATTGGTGTCTTCAAACAGATAGGGCGTGGCATCAAGGCGAAACCCGGCGGCACCATGGCGCAACCAGAAGCGCGCCACATCATGCATCGCCTTTTGCAGCCCCGGATTGGCCCAATTTAGATCGGGCTGTTCCTTCAAAAAGATATGATAGTAATATTGGCCGGTGGGCTTGTCATACTCCCACGTCGATCCGCCAAAGATCGATTCCCAATTGCTGGGCGGCCCGCCATCGGGCGCGGGATCGTGCCAGACATACCAGTCGCGCTTGGGATTGTTGCGCGATGAGCGCGATTCCTTGAACCACGGATGCTGATCCGAGGAATGGTTGAGCACCAGATCGACCATCACCCGGATACCCCGCTTGCGCGCCTCGCGGGTCAACCGGTCCCAGTCGGCCATCGTGCCATATTCGCGCGCCACGGCGGTATAATCGGACACGTCATAGCCAAAATCGGCATTGGGCGAAGGATAAAACGGCGTCAGCCAGATAGCGTCCACCCCCAGCGTTTTAAGATAATCAAGCCGCTGCGTCACGCCGTTCAGGTCGCCCACGCCGTCGCCATTGCTGTCCTGAAAACTGCGGGGATAGATTTCATAGATGACGGCATGGGTCCACCAAGGCTGGGCCTTTGCGGCCGCCATTTCCGTCTGCGACGTCGGGGCCGGTTTGGCGGCCTGCGCGGCAAAGGCGCTCAAGGCCATTGCGGTGCCCAGCGCCGCAGTGAGTGCAAATTTGCCCATTCTTGAGGTTGTCATGCTTGCGCCCTCTTCATGTCGGCCAGAGTGATGTCATGCGCCGGGACATGATCGAGCGAAGACTTGGTAGCCGCCGTCTGCGCGATGATCACCGTCGAGCAGGCAGGTTTCCTCTCCAACTTCATCAATTCTGCTCCCTTTTTATGGGCGTGTCCGGCAGTTCCTGATTCGGCCGCCACGCTTGTCTTGGCGATGATATTGAAGTTTTACGCAATCGGTTGCAAGATGCTGACGGTCCGCATTCATATGGAAATTTGCGCGCCCTATCCGCCCGGCCAGCATCAAGGCATAAGCATTTGTCAAAAAAGGCTTCCGTCCTCTCATCCTGGTATCGCCCTTCATCGCGGCCCAACAGCCACCCGCGTTCTTGCAAGACCCCACATGGCCGCGCGGACAGTTTGACGCTGCCCTTCGCTCTCGCTAACGCGATGGGGATGATTGCACTGCTCTCCCCGGCCAAGACGCTCGATTTTGAACGCACCCTGCCAACGCTCGCCGTTTCAAACCCGCATTTCGCGCAGGAGGCTCTCGATCTGGCGCAATCTGCTGCTGATCTGAGCGCCGAGCAATTGGGCAAGCTGATGCATATTTCGCCCAAGCTGGCGCAATTGAATGTCGAGCGTTTCAACAATTTTGCCGATTTGCCCGAACGGCAGGCGCTCTTTGCCTTTGCCGGCGATGTCTATACCGGCTTTGAGGTCCATACGCTTGATGAGGCCGCCGTCACCTTTGCGCAGGACCATGTCCGGATGCTTTCGGGCCTCTATGGCCTTCTGCGCCCGCTCGACGCCATCCGGCCCTATCGGCTGGAAATGGGCACGCGCTGGGCACCGCCCCGACCACAGGGGCCAAAAAAGCTGACCGACTGGTGGGGTGACCGGATCGCCAACCATCTGCGCGCGCAAGTGGCGGAGGAAGGCTCGGGCGCGGTGCTCAATCTGGCCAGTCAGGAATATTTTGCCGCCGTTGCCGGGCAATTGTCGGGGCTGCGCGTGGTCGAGGTCGAATTTCGCGAAGGCGGCCCCGATGGCCCGCGCTTCATCAGCTTTCACGCCAAGCGGGCGCGGGGCATGATGGCGCGATGGATGTGCGAACATCACATCACCGACATTGACGCGATGCGCGGCTTTGACAGCGACGGCTATCGTTTTGACGCCGCCCAAAGCGATGCCGACCGCTGGCGGTTCACCCGCGCATGAGCAAGAACAGCGCCGTCATCATCGGGGCATCGGGCGGTATCGGCCATGCGTTTGAAACGGCGCTGATCGAGGAAGGTGGCTTTGAAACCGTCCACGGCTTTGCCCGATCACGCGGCGGCGCGCAACACATCGACCTGCTGGACGAGGCCAGCATTGCCGCCGCCGCGGCGCATGTGACCAAGGGGCCGCCGCCGACGCTGATTATCGTGGCCACCGGATTGCTGCATGAAGACGGTCGCGGGCCGGAAAAGGCGCTGCGTGATCTTGATCCGGCGTGGCTGGCGCGGGTCCATGCCGTCAATGCGATCGGCCCGGTGATGGTGGCCAAGCACTTCCTGCCGCTCATGCCCCGAACCGGGCGGGCGGTTTTTGCCGCGCTATCCGCAAGGGTGGGGTCGATCACGGACAATCGGTTGGGCGGTTGGCATGGCTATCGCGCGTCAAAGGCGGCGCTGAACATGCTGGTGCGCAATCTGGCCATCGAGGAACGCCGCCGCAATGACCGCTCGATTGTCGTCACGCTCCATCCCGGCACGGTGGACACGGACCTGTCCCGCCCGTTTCAGGGCAATGTTGTGGCGGGAAAACTGTTCGATGCCGAACGTGCGGCCCTGCAATTGCTGGATGTGATCGAGGATCTCAAACCGCATGACAGCGGCAAACTCTTCGATTTCGAAGGGATCGAGATCCCCTTTTAATTGAACCCCAGTAATTGAACCCAGCCCCGTCCCGTGGCAAAAGCTGTGCGACAAAATGCAGCCGGGGCGCAGGCATGACAGAGCAGAAAACGCCATCCGCCCGGATCGTTGCCAAACCGTCCCATCCATTCGAAAGGCCCGAACGATGAACGCAACCGTCCCCGGCCCCGACGGGCATCACCGCTGTCGATGGTGTGCCGCAACGGCGGATTATCTGGCCTATCATGATACCGAATGGGGCTTTCCGGCGGCCGATGATCGCCGCCTGTTTGAAAAGCTGACATTGGAAGGGTTTCAGTCGGGGCTAAGCTGGCGCACCATCCTGACCAAGCGGGAGAATTTTCGGGCCGCCTTCGACGGTTTCGATTTCCACCGCATTGCCGCCTATGATCAGACCGATGTCGAACGACTGCTCCATGACGAAGGCATCGTGCGCCATCGCGGAAAGATCGAGGCCACGATCCGGAATGCCGGGCGCGCTGTGGAAATGGTCCAACAGGAAGGCTCACTTGCCGCCTATTTCTGGCGTTATGAGGAGAGGGTCGAACCGGGCGCCGCTTTACAGGTCGTTTCAACCACCCCCACATCGGTTGCCCTGTCCAAGGATCTCAAAAAGCGCGGCTGGGCCTTTGTCGGGCCGACCACCGCCTATGCTTTCATGCAGGCGATGGGGCTGGTCAATGATCATGCCATCGGCTGTGTGACAAGAGAACGCGTGGCGCAGGCCCGCGCCGCTTTTACTCCGCCACAGTAACTGGCAGGCCGCTATGACCTTTCCCATCCCGATGAATTGTGAATTGCTGGACCTGCGCGCACTGGTTGCCGTGGCCGATGGGCGCAGCTTTATGCGCGCGGCACAGCAATTGAACCTGTCCCAGCCCGCGCTCAGCCGCCGGATCCAGAAATTGGAACAGGCCGTGGGCACGGTTCTGGTCGAGCGGACCACGCGGACGGTGCGCCTGACGGCGGCGGGCGCACAGGTGGTGCCGCTGATCCGCCGGATGCTGCAGGAAATCGACGGATCGCTGGTCGGCCTGATGGCGCAGGGCGAAAGGGCGGCGGGCCGCATCACGCTGGCCAGCATCCCCAGCGCCACGGTGCAGTTCCTGCCCGAGGTGCTGCAGCGTTTTTCGCTCGATTATCGCAACACGCGGGTGCGCATCCTCGACCTTTCCGCCGGGGAATGCGCCGAGGCGGTGCGTACCGGCGAGGCCGAATTCGGCCTGTCGCTGCCGGTCGGGTCGGATTCTGATCTGGTCTATTCGCCGCTCTATGACGATCCCTATGGGCTGGTGTGCCGCAAGGATGATCCGCTTGGCGCCAAGGCCGATGTCAGCTGGGCCGATCTGGTGGAGCGTCGGTTGGTGACGGTCCACCGCGCCAGCGGCAACCGCACCACGTTGGAGGCCGGGCTGGCCGCGCAGGGCATCAATCTGAGCTGGTTTTATGAAGTGACCCGCCTGACATCGGCACTGGCGCTGGTGGATGCAGGGCTTGGGCCATCGGTGCTGCCAAAGCTGGCCTGTGCGGGGCCGGAGGCGGGCAATCTGGTGTGGCGACCGTTGAAAGACCCGGTGATTTTCCGCAGCATCGGCCTGCTGCAGCGGCCCGGCGGTCAATTGTCGCCCGCCTGCGCCCGGCTGGTCAGCCTGCTTTCGCAGGCATGGACGCAGGCTAAAGCGTAAAGCGCCCGCCGTTCCATCGCGCCACCAACAGGGTCGCGCTGATATTCGCCACGCCGCTGGTCAGGGCGCGCAAGGTCGAAAGGATGCGATCCACCGCGATCAGCATGGCGGCCGCCGCCACCGGCACATCGGGCAGCAGCGATAGCGTGAGCAAAAGCGCGGAAAAACCGCTGCCGATCACCCCGGCGGCGGCCTTGGACGTCACCAGCATGACCATCAGATAGAGCGCGATCCGCTCTGGCGGCAGGGGGATGTTCAGCGCCTCGGACAGGAACAGCGTGGCCACGATCAGATAGACCGCCGTCCCCGCCAGATTGAGCGTATAGCCCACCGGCATCACCAGCCCGACCACCGCCGGATCGCCACCCATGCCTTCCAGTTTCGACATCAGGCGGGGCAGCACCACCTCGCTGGATGACGTGCCCGCGATGATCAGCATTTCATCGCGGAAGTGCCGCAACAGGGCAAAGGGGCGCAGGCCCGTGCGCACATGGACCACGATCAGCAAACCCGCCATCAGCCCGATGCAGGCCAGCGCCAACGTGGCCACCAGCATGCCCAGCGAGCTGATAAAGCCGATGCCATAGGACCCCACCGTATAAGCGATGGCCCCAAATGCGCCGATCGGCGCCACGCGCAGGAGAAAGCCGACGATGGCAAACTGCAACTGGGCCAGAACGCGCAATCCCCGCACAATCGGTTCGCCCGCCGCGCCAATATGCAGCAGCCCAAACCCCACCAGCCCCGCGATGAACAGCACCGGCAGAATGTCGCCTGCGGTAAAGGCGGAAAAGAAGGTTTCCGGCACCATGCGCAGCAGAAATTCGCCCGGCCCGTTGATGGGCGCCCCGGCCAATTGGCGATGAAGATCAACGCCGCCCGCCACCGGCGGAGGAACCTGTAATCCCGCGCCCGGCCGCAGCAGGCCCGCCACCAGCAGCCCCATCAACAGCGCGCCGATGGTGATCGCCGCAAACACGATTAGCGCCCGCACCACGGTGGTTCCGGTGCGCACCGCCCCGCCATGCAGCACGATCCCATCGACAATGGTGCAAAACAGGATGGGCGGAACCATCATCCGCATCGTCTTGACAAAGGCAATGCCCAGCGGCCCCAGCTCTACCCCCAGCCTCGGCCAGAAATGCCCTACGACAATACCGGCCAGGCCCCCCAGCACGACCTGCACATAAAGATGACGCAGCACTCTATCGCTCCCCCGGCAATTTATGCGCCATACGCATTACGCCAACCGATAATTGCATTTGATAAATATATGTCGGGTTGCTTCTATAGTCAAACACAGCCGGGCGCCATCTCAAGCCCGGCCGCAGACAAAAACGTCCAAAGAGGCGATAAAATGGGAGTGAGCCTGTCATGCGCCGGCTATTGAACAAGGATGTGCGAACCGGCGCGGGCGGACCTGCCTCGCGGGCTCGCCGGAGCGTCGTGCTGGGGCTTATACTCGCCCCGCTGCTGGCCGCTTGCCACCATCCGGGCGCGCGGACGCCGTCCGCCCCGCCTGTCGCCACAAATGAGCTGCATGTTTTGACATCGGGCGGTTTCAACGCGGCCTTTGACGTTCTGGCCGCTCAATACACGGCGCAGACCGGCACAAGGATCGTCATTGGTCATGGCCCCTCCATGGGCACAACCGTCAATGCCATTCCGGCGCGTCTCGCCCGTGGTGAACAGGCCGATGTGGTAATCCTTGCCCGTTCGGCGCTGGACAATCTGGTGACGCAGGGCAAGGTGTCACCCGGCACGCCGGTTGATCTGGCGCTGTCCAAAATCGCCGTGGCGGTGCGTGAAGGCGCCCCTGTGCCCGACATCTCCACCCCTGCGGCCCTGCGCCAGACGCTGATCGCGGCGCAATCTGTTGCGTGGTCCGACAGCGCCAGCGGCGTCTATATCCAGACCACCATGCTCGACCGTCTGGGCGTGGCCGACATTGTCCGGCCCAAGGGTCGCATGATCCCCGCCACGCCTGTGGGCGAGATCGTGGCGCGCGGCGAGGCCCAGATCGGGTTCCAGCAATTGTCCGAACTCAAACCCGTCAAAGGCATCCGCATCATCGGCCTTGTCCCTGACGAGCTTCAGAAAGTGACCGCCTTTTCGGGGGGGGTTGTGGCCAATTCGTCCCGCCAACAGGCCTCCCGTGCCCTGCTCGATTTCCTGTCCTCTTCCAAGGCCGAAGCCGCCATCCGCGCCAGCGGCATGGAGCCGGCATCGCAGAAGGTAACGCCATGAACATGTCATCCACCCTCGCGGCAAACGGCCTTGCCGGGGCCGCAAGCCGCAAATCGGCCTTCAAATCGATCTTCATCGTTGCCAGCGGCAATTTCCTTGAAATGTTCGATTTCATGGTCTTCGGCTATTATGCGACCTATATTTCCAAGGCCTTTTTCCCCACGGGCAGCGAATTTGCCTCGCTGCTGCTGACGCTGATGACTTTTGGCGCGGGCTTTTTGATGCGCCCGGTGGGCGCGCTGGTGCTGGGGGCCTATGTGGATCGGCACGGCCGCCGCAAGGGTTTGCTGCTGACGCTGGGTCTGATGGCGCTGGGCACATTGGCGATTGCCATTACGCCCACCTATGCCCAAATCGGTCTGGCCGCCCCCCTGATTATTCTGGCGGGCCGCCTGGTTCAGGGCCTCTCGGCCGGTGTCGAGGTCGGCGGGGTTTCGGTCTATCTCAACGAGATCGCTCCGCCCGACCGCAAGGGCTTCTTCACCTCGTGGCAATCGGCCAGCCAACAGGCCGCGGTGGTCTTTGCCGCGCTGATCGGCCTGCTGGTGTCCACCAGCCTGTCGCCCGAAACCATGCAGGACTGGGGCTGGCGCGTGCCCTTTGTGATCGGCTGCGCGATGATCCCGTTCCTGTTCCTGATCCGCCGCCATGTCGAGGAAACCGAGGTCTTTCTGAACCGCAAGGAACATCCGCAGATCGGCCAGATCATGCGCATGATCGGCAGCAACTGGGGTCTTGTCCTGCAGGGCGCGCTGATGGCGGTGATGACGACGGTGTTCTTCTATATGGTCACCGCCTATACCCCCACCTATGGCAGCAAGGTGCTGAAACTCGGCCCCGGTGAGAGCCTGTTCATCACGGCCTGTGTCGGCGTTACCAATTTCGTGCTGCTGCCGGTGATGGGGGCGTTGTCGGACCGTATCGGTCGCCGCCCGCTGCTGATCGGGGCCACGACGCTGGCGGCGGTGATGACCTATCCGCTGATGCGCTGGCTGGTGGCCGGCCCCAGCTTTGGTGGCCTGCTGACCGCCGAACTGCTGATGGCGGCTGTCTATGCCACCTATAACGGCGCCTTCATCGTCTATCTGACCGAGGTGATCCCCGCCCATGTCCGCACCGTCGGCTTCAGCCTCGCCTACAGCATGGCCACCGCGATCTTCGGCGGCTTTACCCCGGCGATCTGCACCGCGTTGATCGAGGCGACCGGCGACAAGGCCATTCCCGGCGCATGGTGCGCGGCGGCCGCGTTGCTTTCCTTGCTGGCCCTGCTGATCGGCGGACGGCTCAATCGTCAGGCATGAATTCATAACTTTCAAGAATTATAGAAATCTAGGGAGATGGAAGTGATCAACACAACCGCGAAAAGCAAATTCATTCAAGGGGCCGCCATGATGCCGGTTGCCATGGTCCTGTTGATGTCGGCCCCCGCGCTGGCGCAGCAGTCAGCCCCGGCACCCGCCGAGGCCCCCGCCGAAACCGCCCCCGCCAACCCTGCCCCCGCCAACCCTGCCGATGCCGCCATCGTCGTCACCGGCAGCCGCGTTGCCACCGGGTTCAAGGCGCCCACCCCCGTCACCATCACCACCACCGAACAATTGCGCGCCTCGGCCCCGACCAATCTGGCCGATGGCCTTAACCAATTGCCGGTCTTTAACGGCAGCACCAAAACATCCAGCCCTTCGACCACCAACAGCCGCGGCGGCAACAGCGGCCAGAACCTGCTCAACCTGCGCGGTCTTGGGGCTCAGCGCACGCTGGTCCTGCTGGACGGTCGCCGTATGCCCGCCACCAACAGCGGCGGTTAGGTCGATATCAACATCCTGCCCCAGGGGCTGATCAGCCGGGTCGATGTGGTGACGGGCGGCGCATCGGCGGCCTATGGTTCGGACGCTGTGGCGGGCGTGGTCAACTTTGTGCTGGACACCAAATTCAAGGGGTTCAAGGCCGAAGCTCTGGGCGGCATCTCAGGCCATGGTGATCTGCCCTCGGTGGGCGGATCGGTGGCCTATGGCGTGTCGGGGGCCGATGACCGGTTCCACTTCATCGCGGGGGCCGACTATTTCCATCAAAAGGGCCTGCGCGCCGATCAGCGCACAGGCCGGGCTTGGTTTGACAACAATGCAGGCATGATTGCCAATCCTACGGCCGGGGCTTTTCCGCGCAACCTTGTGATCCCCTCGATCCGCAGCTCGGCGGGCACTTATAGCGGGCTGATCTCGGCCGGGCCGCTGCGCGGCACGCAATTCCTGCCCGGCGGCGTTGCGGCGCCCTTCAATTACGGCACGAACACCGGCACGGCCTTTCAAAGCGGCGGCGACGGCGCGCGGGCCAATATCGGCCTGATGCCGACGCAAACCCGTTACAACGCGTTTGCCCGCGCGGAATTCGACCTCTCGCCCGCCACCACCATCTTTGCCGAAGGGCTTTACGCCAACAGCCACACCACCCAAGGCGCCTTTGTCAGCCAGAACACCGGATCGAGCGCGGCCTATACGATCTATCGCGACAATGCTTATCTTCCTGCGGACGTTCTGGCGCGGATGGTGACGGCGGGTGTCCAGTCGTTCCAGATGGGCCGGTTTGAAGGCGAATTGCCGCTGTCGGAAAATGAATCGAAGATCAGCGTCTATCACGGGTCGCTGGGCGTGCGCGGCACGCTGGGCGGATCGTGGAAATATGATGCCAGCTATACCTTCGGCCAGACCGATCAGGAACTGCGCTCAAACAATCTGACCATCGCGCGCAATCTCTATGCTGCGGCCGATGCGGTGCGTGATCCGGCGTCGGGGCGGATTGTCTGCCGCTCGACACTGGCCGGGCTTGATCCGGGCTGTACGCCGCGCAACCTGTTCGGTCCGCAGGCCGCCAATCAGGCCATCACCGATTACGTGACCGGCGACAATGTGCTCAACCTGCGCCTGCGCCAACAGGTGGTGTCGGCCAATATCCGCGGCGATCTGGGCGACAAGATCCAGTTGGCAGGACCGATCGCGGTGGCCGCAGGGGTCGAACACCGCAAGGAAACCGCCCGCCAGACCACCGACGCACTTTCGCCCACCCGCATCGATTTCACCGGCATCCGGGGCGGGCCGTCGGCGCTCAACGGTCGTCAGGGGCCTTATCGCTTCTTCAATCCCCTGCCGTTTTCGGGTCAGTATGACATCCGCGAAGGCTATCTCGAAGTCGCCGTACCGGTACTCAAGGATGTGCCCTTTGCCCGCTCGCTCGATCTGAACGGCGCGGTGCGCTATGCCGATTACAGCACGTCGGGCGGCGTGACGACATGGAAACTGGGCGGCAGCTGGCAGGTCAATGACGCACTGCGGTTCCGCGGCACGGTGTCGCGCGACATCCGT
This sequence comes from Novosphingobium sp. 550D, assembly GCF_057401885.1. Classification (NCBI taxonomy): domain Bacteria; kingdom Pseudomonadati; phylum Pseudomonadota; class Alphaproteobacteria; order Sphingomonadales; family Sphingomonadaceae; genus Novosphingobium; species Novosphingobium sp. 550D. The sequence continues at coordinate 3,139,893 of NZ_CM171613.1, forward strand.
GCGCCCAATCTGCTAGAACTCTACAATCCGGCCACACAGCTCAACGGCAACGTCGTGTACAAGGGCGTTCAGACCCCGCAGGTCAATTTTGCCACCGGCAACCCCAACCTGCGCCCCGAAAAGGCGCTGACCACCACCTTTGGCGCGGTGTTCCAGCCCGGTTGGCTGCCCGGTTTTTCGGCCTCGGTCGATTATTACAAGATCAAGCTGAATGACGCGATCACCACCTTGACCGAACAGCGCGTGGTGGATGAATGCGCGGCGGGCAATCAGGTGCAATGCGCCAATATCACCGTTCTGTCCTCCGGCTCGCTCAGCATCCAGCGCCCCAACCTCAATCTGGCCGCGCAGACGGTGGCCGGGATCGACTTTGAACTGGGCTATAAAACCACGCTGGCGGGCGGCAAGCTGAACCTGCGCCTTGTGGGCAACCATGGGCTGCAGAACAACTCGCAGTCGCCCGGTTCGCCGGTTCTGGAAGGTCTGGGCGAAACCACCACGCCCCGCTGGAGCGGCGTGGCGCAGGCCACCTGGACCAAGGGCGACTTCTCGCTCTTTGTGCAGGAACGCTTTATCAGCGCGGCCAAGCTGCGCGCGGATTGGGTCGAAGGGGTGGATGTGAACATCAACCACACGCCCGCCGTGTTCTATACCAATGTGACGGGCACCTATAATCTCCACATTGGCGGGGGCAACCAACAGATCTATCTCTCGGTCGCCAATCTGTTTGACCGGGCGCCGCCGCTTTCGCCTTTGCCCGTCACAACCTTTACCACGGCCGCCAGCAGCGCCTATGATCCCATTGGTCGTTATATGACCATGGGTGTTCGGGTCAGCTTTTGATGAGCCGTTGGCGGGGGCCGGCCCTCACCGGCCCCCGCCATTCACACGATGGGTCCCAATGATGAACCTTTGCCCAAGACGTAACAGGTAAAGCAGCATGTCCGGCAAAGTTTGGCATGAACCGCGGCCCTTTCAAGTTGACGCGCAAGGTTGCGCGTTGCAGGCGAAGCCGATGATATTGCCAGCGTGATTGAAAGGACATCCGGCATGGCCGTGCAAGCGGACAAACCACGCAGCTTTCGTTTGATTGCGCTGGTGATCGCCTCCGCTCTGTTGATGCAGCAACTTGACGCAACGGTATTGGCCATTGCCATGCCCGCAATGGCGCGCGATTTGGCCGTGCCGGCCTCGTGGCTCAGCGTGGGATTGACCTCTTATCTGGTCTCGCTTGCGATTTTCATCCCGGCCAGCGGTTATATGGCGGATCGCTGGGGCGCACGGCGGATCTATTGCGCGGCGATTGTGGTGTTTCTGCTGGGTTCGGTTGGCTGTGCCCAGGTGCAAGGATTGGGCGCGCTGGTTCTGGCGCGCATGGTGCAGGGTCTGGGCGGGGCGCTGATGATGCCGGTGGGGCGGTTGATCCTGATCCGCTGTACCCCGCGCGATCAATTGATGGCGGCGCTCTCGTGGCTGGTGATGCCGGCGCTGGTGGGGCCAATTCTGGGGCCGCCGCTGGGGGGCTTTATCATCACATGGCTGGACTGGCGCTGGATTTTCTACATCAACTTGCCGGTTGGCTTGCTGGGGCTGGTGCTGGCGCTGTGGCTGATGCCGCCGATGCCGCGCGAAGCCGCCTTGCCCTTTGATGGCAAGGGCTTCGTTCTGTCCGGCGCCGCGCTGGGCTGCGGGGTGTTTGGGTTGGAACTGGTCAGCCGCGCATGGGGAGGCCCATTGGCATGGGCATTGCTGGCGGCGGCAATTCTGTGGGGCTGGGCCTATGTCCGCCATGCACGAGCGGTTCCAAGCGCTCTTCTGGACCTTTCTCTGCTGCGCATTCCTTCGTTTGGGCTGTCGGTGGCGGCGGGCAATCTGATCCGCATTGCACAGGGGGCACAGCCCTTCCTGCTGGCCCTGATGCTGCAAAACGGATTTCACCTTTCGGCCGCGTCCGCCGGGATTGTCGCCATGGCGGGCGCGGTGGGCGCCGTGGTGATGAAACCCCTTGCCCCGCGCATTATCGGCCACTTCGGCTATCGCAACAGCCTGAGCGTGGTGGGCGTTATCGCCAGCATCGGCTATGGCGCGCTGGCCTTTTGGCAGCAAGGATGGCCAATGAGCGCAATGATGGCCGTTCTGGCGGTAACGGGGCTGTTTACCTCGCTGGGGTTCACCGGATATAACACGGTGGCCTTCCTCAATATTCCTGCCGAACGGATGAGCGGGGCCACCAGCCTTTATGCCACGATCCAGCAATTGTGCTTTTCGCTGGGCATCTGCATCGCGGGGGTGGTGCTGGAAGTCATCGGGCGCGTCGATGTGGCGGGGGACGGGGTGATGGGCTATCGCGCCGCCTTCCTCACTGTCGCGGCGGTGTCAGGATTGGCGCTCGCGTTCAATCTTCGGCTCTCAAACCAACATTGATCAACGGCGCGGGCTGTTTTCGGAAAATTACCGAGGCGCAAAATTTCCCAACGATACAAAATGGGCCGAGCTTGCACGGCTCTCCGCCGATTTTAACAGGTCAATTGCCGCAAACGCGCCGTTATATGCCATGCAATCATCGGCATCGGTTTGATTTCCCGGCTTTTCGCGCGGCGCAAAGCATCGGTGGCCACAGACGCAAATATGGGCTAACACTTTGATCAGCCCCATCGCGCCGGATTGAGATCAGGTCATCTCCACCCTGTTCAGAGGCCAAGCGATCCCACAGGCGCCTATCCGCGCCTCCTCCCTTCATCGCCCTCCCTTTCTCAAGAAAGCCATGCTGCATGCTGATCCGCGCCGGATACGATATTGGGTTCACCTGCGAACATCCCGTTCCGATGCTGGCAAAGTTGAGCGTGCATCCATCGCGCAACAAGGATTTGCGCACAGCCCAGCGCATCTTCACCACGCCTGACGTGCCGCTCTATGACTATGTCGATGGTTTCGGGAACATCTGCACGCGGCTGACCATGCCGGCGGGCGGAATTACCATTTCCTGCGGTTTTATCATCGAGGACTCTTTCGAACCCGACCTTGTCGACATTCACGCCCGGCAGGCGCCGCTGGCCGAATTGCCCGACGATGTGCTGCACTATCTTTTGGCCAGCCGGTATTGCGAATCGGACCGCCTGCTGGAACAGGCGTGGAGCCTGTTCGGCCATGTGCCGCAGGGATGGCCGCTGGTTCAGGCGATTGTCGATTATGTCCATGGCGCCATCCGCTTTGACTATATGGCCGCGCGTCCGACCAAAACGGCATGGGATGTCCTGCATGAAGGCACGGGCGTATGCCGTGATTACGCCCATCTGGCCATTGCGCTGTGCCGGTGCATGAACATACCGGCGCGCTATTGCACGGGCTATCTGGGCGATATGGATTTGCCCGCGATTGTCGGCGACATGGATTTTTCGGCATGGTTCGAAGTTTGGCTGGGGGGCCGCTGGTACGTCTTTGACGCAAGGCATAATTTCCCCCGCCGTGGCCGCGTGTTGATGGCGCGCGGGCGCGATGCGGCCGATGCGGCGCTGACCACGACCTTTGGCCCGGTCACGCTATCCCGCTTTGAAATCTATACGGACGAAGATCGCCTGGGCTTTACCCCGCCCAACACGACGGCGGGCGGGGGCGGCGCAAACCCCAGCGTTTAACGCGCCATCCCTGTCGGCCCGGCTGGCCCTGAATAGGATTACGCAAAGCCTGCGCAATCCTGCGCCGACAGGGTACTTTGAAACCGCAGATTATTGCGCGGCAAAGAACGGAAATGCACTACCGCGCCCGGCCCCTGTGATTCTATAATCCGGCGTCCTATGAAAGGGCCGGGCGATACGCCCGACTTTATCATTCCCCTGGGAGTTCGATCCGATGCGCCAAATTCTTGCCTCCACTATGGCCGCGTGTGTTGCTGTTGCCGGCTTTGCCGCGCCCGCTCTGGCCCATCCCAAGATCGTTTCCGCCTCCCCGGCCGAAGGCGCCGCCGCCAGCAAGGTAACGCAGGTGTCGATCACGTTCAGCGAACCGCTTTTGGCCGCGATGTCGGGCGTGGATGTGGTGATGACCGGCATGCCCGGCATGGACCACCACGAACCGATGAAGATGACCGGCGTCAAATCCAGCCTTGCCCCCGATGGCGTCACGCTGGTGGCCAAGCTGCCGCGCGCTCTGCCCGCAGGCAATTATGACGCCAACTGGCACGTCGTTTCCAAGGATACGCATCGCGTTTCGGGCAAGCTCAGCTTCTCGGTCAAGTGATGGGGGAAACGCTGGTCTGGCTGCGCTGGCTTCAGTTCATCGATCTGGGGCTTGTCTTTGGCGCCGGCATGTCGGCCCGCCTGCTGGGCCAGCGTTTCGCAACCGGGCATGGACGCTGGGTGCTGGCTCTGGGCTGTATGCTCGGACTGGTGCTGGGTCTGGGCGAGTTCGCCTTTATCCTTGCACGGATGGCCGATACGCCGGTGGAGGAACTTGATCCCTCACTGATTTCGATGATGCTGACGGAATCGGCTTTGGGCTGGGCGTTGATGGCGCGCGGCCTGTTCCTGACCGTCACCCTGCTGCTCCTGATTTTGCGCCCTCACGCACCACTTGCCTTGGTTGCGGGATTGGGCGCTCTGGCCTCGGCCTGTCTGGCATGGGGCGGTCATGCGGCAGCCTCGATGGGTACGGAGGCGTTGATCCGTCTGGGCGGAGACATGGCCCATCTCTGGGCTGGTCTGACCTGGCTGGGCGCGTTATTCTGGTTCACCGCCATGCTGTGGCGCGCCACAGCGCAGGATCGCGTTGCACTTGCACGGCTTGGCGGTCAATTGAGCGGGTTCGCGATGGTGGGCACGGTGCTGGTTGGCGTGCTGGTTCTCAGCGGCGTCGGTAATCTGCTCTTTCTTTCCCCGCCCGCGCAATGGGCGGAAATGGCACGGGCACCCTATGGCCGCTTGCTGTTGACCAAGCTGGGGCTGTTTGGCGGCATGTTGCTGCTGGCGGCGCATAATCGCTTTCATCTGGTGCCTGCGCTGGAACGGGCGGGTGATGCGGCGTCTTTGCGTTCCTCCCTTGCGGCCCTTCGCCGCAGCGTGACGGTGGAAAGTGTGCTGGCGCTGGGCGTTATCTGGTGCATTGCTGCGGCCGGTACGATGGACCCGATGGGCGCGTCCTGAACCCATCTCCGACCTGCGGCACGGATGCCAAATCCGCTTGTCGTGCCGGGTGGATGCTTTAGGTTTTGCATCATGAACGATGCCAACGCCCGCGCCGATTTGCTCGCCATTCATCAGGCCGCGATTGAGGCGGCGCTGCCCGTCCATCTGATGGCCGACCATATTCCCCCGCGTCCAAAGGGGCGATGCGTCATCATCGGCGCGGGCAAGGCCAGCCCCGCCATGGCCGCCGCATTGGATGCCGCCTTGATCGAGGCATGGGGCGAAGATGCCCCCGTCTCTGGCATCGTCGCCACACGTTATGGCCACGCCACACCCGCCGGGCGCATCGCCATTGTCGAGGCCGGGCACCCCGTCCCCGACGCCAACAGCATCATCGCCGCGCGCCGGATCATGCAGGCGGTTGAGGGATTAACGCCTGACGATCTCGTCATCGCGCTTGTCTCTGGCGGCGGCTCGGCCTGCATGGAATGGCCCATCGAGGGGATGGAGCTTGAGGATCTACAGGCCCTCAACAAGGCGCTTTTGTCCAGCGGCGCGCCGATTACCGAGATGAACATTGTTCGCCGCCACCTCTCGCGCGTCAAAGGTCGGCGGTTGGCGCAGGCGGCCGCACCGGCCCCGGTCCTGACCCTGCTTATCAGCGATATTCCCGGCGATGATCCCGCCGCCATCGCCTCCGGCCCCACGCTGGCCGATGACAGTACACCGCAGGATGCTTTGGCGATTATCGGGCGATATGACCTGCCCATCCCCGCCGCCGTGATGGATGCTTTACGGCAAACAGAGCCTTGCGCCGCAAAGGGTGATTTTCACATCATCGCCTCGCCTATGCAGGCGTTGAAGGCTGCGGCAAAACAGGCTGCGGAAATGGGGTATACGCCCCTCATCCTTGGCGACGCGATTGAGGGCGAAGCAAGCGAAATGGGCCGGATTATGGCCGGTATCGCCCTGTCGGCCCGCCAGCATGGGCATCCCGTTTCCGCCCCCGTCGCCCTGCTATCCGGGGGAGAAGCCACGGTCACGCTCAAGGGCGGTGAATGCGGCAAAGGCGGGCGCAACACCGAATTCACGCTCTCGTTGGCGCTGGCGCTGAAAGGGGCCGATGGCATTTGGGCATTGGCCGCCGACAGCGACGGCATAGACGGCAGCGAGGATGCAGCAGGCGCGATTATCACCCCCGACACACTGCAACGCGCCGCCGTTCTGGGACTTTCACCCACGCATCATCTGGCGGGGCATGACAGCTATAGCTTCTTCAAGCCGCTGGACGATCTGTTGATCACCGGCCCGACGATGACCAATGTGAATGACTTGCGCATCATCCTGATAAAGTAACGGGGCGGAAAGCCTGCGCCCCCGCCCCGTTGACAAAACCAAGTTCAAATCACGCAAAATTGGCCAAAGGCATTTTACGCAGCCGTTTGCCGATCAGGCGCGACACCGCATTGGCCACCGCGGGCGGCACTGCGGGCAGACCCGGTTCACCAATCCCGCCCATCGGCGCGCCGCTTTCGACAATCCGCACATGGACACGCGGCATGCGATCGGGCGACAGGATCGGATAGCCGTCGAAATTGCGCGCCACGCGCAAACCGTCCTTATAGACTGCTTCCTCCACCAGCACTTCGGACAGGCCGAGTGCGACGGCGGAATTGACCTGTGCCTCGATGATGGCGGGGTTGACGATGCTGCCCGGATCGATGGCCTGCCACAGGTCGTGGACCTTGATCTGGCCATCGACGATCGAAACTTCGGCCATGGCCGCCGTTTCCGAACCAAAGGGCGATGCCATGGCGATCCCGCGCGCGCGCTTTGTGCCGTCCGCCGCCGTGAACGGACCAGCCTTCCAGCCGCCCGCCAGATCGACCACGCTTTTGAGCAAAGTCGTCAGCCGTGCATTGCCTTCCAGCAGTTTCAGGCGCAGCGCATAGGGGTCCTGACCGCCCTTGTCCGCCATTTCGTCAAGGAAGGTTTCATACAGGAAATCATTCATCGAATTGCCGACCGAACGCCAATAGGCCAACGTCGTGGGGCTCTTGACGAAAACCTGCGCAATGCGCTTGGCCGGAATGGCGTATTTCTTGCCGGTCAGACCTTCCAGCGCCGCATCGTCGATCTTGGGGCCGCGCTTGTCGGCGATGCCCTCGGTCGGCCCTTCGGTGACGCTGACGGCTTCGATGGCAATGGGCATGCCCGACGCATCCAGAGCGCCGCGGAAACGCACCGCCGCCATCGGGCGCAGAGGATCGCGCAGGAATTCCTCCTCACGCGTCCAGATCAGCTTGACCGGACGCCCCACCCGTTTGGCCAATTCGACCGCCTGCGGCCATGGCGTGCCATGGGGATAGATGAAGTGACGTCCGAAAAACCCGCCCAGCAGCGGCGAATGAATATGGATCTTGTCCGCTGAGAGCCCCGTCGCCTTGGCCACTTCGGCCAGGAACATTTCGGGCGCCTGATTGGGGAACCACATGTCCAGCGTGCCGTCCGCATTATAACGTGCCAGCGCCGAGGGCGGCTCCAACTGGGCATGGTTCACGAACTGGCTTTGATAGGTGGCGCTGATGGTCGTGGCGGCCTTGGCAAAAGTCGCGGCCATATCGCCTTCGGTTTCGGCCACCTCTTCCTTGCCCTGATAGGTGGCAAGGTGCTGGGCAAACGCCTCGGTCGAGAAATCGGCGGGCATGGGGCGATAGGTTTCGCCCGTCGCCTCGGCCCAATCGACCTGCGCGGCCTCAACCGCGCGGCGTGCGTGCCAGAAGCGTTCGGCAACCACCGCCACCGCGCCGGGCAGGACATGCACCGAATGCACGCCCTTCATCGCCTTGACCTCGGCCTCGTTACGGATCTTGACCACCGTCTGGCCCAGACGCGGGGCGTGCTGGACGGCGGCATGCAGCATGCCGTCCACCTTCATGTCGATCGAGAATTGCGCCTTGCCGGTCGATTTGGCGCGCACGTCCAGACGCGGCTGACGCTTGCCGATCCAGCGGAAATTCTTGGGGTCCTTGAGCGTCACATTGACGGGCGCGGGCATGTCCAGCGCGGCCGGGGCCAATTCGCCATAGGTCATGCTCTTGCCGCTGGCCTTGTGCAGAACGCGGCCCGGTTCGGTGGTCAATTCACCGACCGGCACGCCCATCTTCTGCGCTGCGGCCTGAACCAGCATCGCGCGGGCCGTCGCGCCCAGTTTACGCATGATGGCATAGGAACTGCGCACCGAAAACGACCCGCCGGTGATCCGCATCTGGCCAAAGACGACCTGATAGTCCGGGCCGGGAGGCGCATTTTCAACCGTAAAGCTGGCCGGATCGGCGTCCAGTTCTTCGCCCACGATCTGGGCCATGGCGGTCCAGATACCCTGACCGCCTTCTACAAAGGGGCTTTGGAACAGGATCGAATTGTCCGGGCGAATGGCCAGAAACGCCGGAACGCGGGTGCCCGGCACGATCTTGGCCGCGCCTTGCGCCCGGGCCGCGCCCGTCGGCACGCCAAAGCCAAGGACCAGAGCGCCGGCCCCGGCCCCAACGATAAAGCTGCGCCGCGAAACGTTGACCGGTTCGTTCATCGGATTTGCAAAGGGCAGGTTCATGCCTTGGCTCCCTTTTCGCCCAGTCCGGCCACGTCGCGCACCGCCGCCTTGATGGCGTTATAGGTGCCGCAGCGGCAAAGGTTGACCATCGCCGCTTCAACATCGGCATCGCTGGGCTTGGGGTTCTGTTTCAACAGCGAGGTCGCCGCCATCACCTGACCGGACTGGCAATAGCCGCATTGGGGCACCTGATGCTTGACCCATGCCTCGACCACTTTGGCGCCGACGGCGTCCTTTTCCATCGCTTCGATGGTCGTCACCTTGCGCCCGGCGACCGCCTCAACCGGGGTGACGCAGGAACGCATGACCGATCCATCCACCAACACCGAACAGGCCCCGCATTGCGCCACGCCGCAACCATATTTCGTGCCCGTCATGCCCAGATCGTCGCGCAGCACCCACAGCAAGGGCGTGTCGTTTTCGGCATCGATTCGGCGCTTTTGACCGTTGATGGTGAGTTCGATCATGATTTTTCCTGAATTTTCAGCAAAGTGATGGTCTTGGCGGGGGTGCTGGAGCCATCATCTCAAGGCGGGACAGTAATGACATCACGGTTAGCATTCATCTTGAATATCATTCAACGCCAACTGAACCCAATTTGCCATTGTCATGCCATGCCGCCCCCTTCTCTTTTCATCCACGCAGGCTAAGGTCGCCGCATGACGACCTCCAGCTTTCTCAATCTGGCCAAGGGCAAGGCCACCTGTCAGATCGCGCCGGACCATGGCGGATCGATCCTGTCGCTCGATTATGACGGGGTGCCGGTCATGCGCCGCGCGGTGGGGGATGACCCACTGGACATGGCCTGTTTTCCGCTGGTGCCCTTTGCCAACCGGATTGCGCATGGGCGCTTCGCGTTCAACCATGTTGAACACCGCATCGCGGTGGACCATCTGGGCGCGCCCCATGCCATCCATGGCAATGGCTGGCGCCGCGCATGGTTGGTCGAGGCATCGGGCGAGGATCACGCCACGCTGCGTCTGGACGAGGATGCGGGCGATTGGCCATGGCCCTACACCGCATGGCAGACTTTCTCGCTGGATGAGGACGGGCTGAGCGTCGAACTGACCATTGAAAACTGTCATGCAACCGAGGCCATGCCCGCCGGATTTGGCCTGCACCCCTATTTCCCACGGTTTCCGGAAAGCGCGATCACCGCGACTTCCGATGTCATGTGGTTCAACGACGCCACCGGCCTTGCGCAAAGCCCGCAGGATTCGATCCTGTTTTCCGGCGCGCCGGTGCCAGTGGAGGCCTTTGACGGGCTGGACAATTTCTTTGTCGCGCCCGACGCCGTTGTGACCATCGCCGGCGGCCCGGTGGGCGTGGCGATCTCAGACCCTGGCGCAGGTTTTCACCTCTATTGCCCCGGCGACCACGACTTCTTCTGCGTCGAACCCGTCAGCCATGCACCAAACAGCTTTGGTCGCGGCGAATGGGGCGAAGCCGACATACTGGCCCCCGGTCAGCGGCGCAGCCAGACCTATCGCTTCACCTTTCAACCCTGAGCGGGCACAATATCAAAGGCGATGTTGAGCCTTTCCCCGTCCTGTGTCGGCATGGTGCCATGCCACAGGGTGGACGGGAACAAGACAACATGGCCCCGCTGCGGCGCGATGGTGGCATAGGGTTGCAAATCAAGGCCAAGTTCGGTGGGCGGCGCGCCATAATGGAAATGACCCGACGGCGGCACTTCATCGTTGGGCAGGCTGACGTAGAAAGCGCTGCTGATCCAGCCCATCGGGTGGGAATGGGTGACGTTAAAGCCGCCCCCATTCAGGCGCACCGACCAGCTACCGCTGATCCGCAGATCATTGCGCGGGCGCGACAACAGGGGATGCGCGGCGTCATGCGCGGGCAAGGCAGTCACATAATCCGCCACCGCCGCCATCAAAGCCATCCTTGCCCGTTGGAGGATGGGTTCGTGGCGCAGCAAAACCGAGCGATCCGTCTGCGTCCCCCCGCGCACCGATTGTTCGGCATAGGGTAATTGCGCCGTGTGTAGATGGCGCAGGCATTGCGCCAATTCGTCCAACTCCCCGCCGCTCAAACCAACATCCATGCTGCGCACAAAATCCCCATCGAGCCATTGGCCACGCGGGTCGTCCAGCAAACGCCAGCAGGTTGAAACATAGGGCCATGCCTGCCCCGCCAGCGGCGATCCGGGCTGGGCCTCAGCCAGCGGCAGGGCAATGGCCAAAGCAGCCTTTGGATCGCCCATGCGAAGCGCCGCACGGATACGCGCAATCTGGACAAAGGCATCGTCCCATCCCGACGTCGCGGTCAAAAGGCGGGCCGTTTCCTGCGCATCCCCGCTTTCATTGGCGATGAACAGTCGCGCCTGCACCAACGGCTTGGTTTGCCCCAGATGCCTTTCCGCCTCGTCCAGAATGGCGCGGGCGCGGGGCCAGTCGCGATGCTGCGCCACGGCGGAAAACCAGCCGAGCCAGAGGCCCTGCGCGTGCGGATGGGCACGGGCGGCGGTCGCGAACGAAGCATCGAAACCAACCGCATCACCCGACGTCCAACGCAAAGCCGCCAGCACCCGGTGCCCATCCAGCCATTGCGGATTTTGCGCCAGAGCGCGCGTCAATAAATCAACCGCCTCACCCAATCGCCCCTCGCCCGCCTCTGCCATGGCGCGATTGCGGATGGCGTCGGGATTGTCGGGCCACAGGCGGCAGACCTCTGCAAAAAGTTCCGCCGCAGGATGCCCCAATTCATAGCGTGATTGGGCATGCAGGAATGCAATCAATCGATCGTCGGGGGCCAGCGCATGGGCCTTGGCGATGGCGTCATCGGCCTCGATCATGCGCTGCTGCGCGCGGAGGCTGCGCGCCTTGTCACGCCATGCGATGGCCGATGCGTTCATGCCGCCGAACAATGTTGGGCCAAAACCGCGCCATGCATCGGCATCCGCCCCGCCTCGGCCGCCATGGCTCCGCGCAATTTGCCCAACCATTCGCGCGCATCCACGCCGCGATAGTCGATTAACGGGTCTAACCCTTGCGGAATATTGCCCTGCCCCACATGCACGGCCAACCATGATGGCGGCGCGAACAGGTCAAGTTCGCGCGCGATCAACCGGCCATTGCGCCGGAAATGCTCGATTTTCAGCGCCAGCGTGTCGGGAATATCCATGGCCGCAACATAGCGCCACAGTTCGCTGTCCTGCCGCTGGGTCAATTTGTAATGCAGGATGATGAAATCGCGGATCCGCTCCATCTCGCCATGAGCGATTCGGTTGAATTCATCGCGGGTCAGGGGATCGAAATCACGCGTCGGGAACAGCGCGAGTATCTTGGAAATATTGGCTTGGATCAGATGGATCGAGGTCGATTCCAAAGGTTCGAGGAAGCCAGACGACAGACCCACCGCGATAACATTCTTGTTCCAATGCATCCGGCGCCGCCCGGCGGTGAAACGCAAATGGCGCGGATCACCCAAAGCCTCTCCATCAAGGCGTTGGGACAGGAGATCGGCGGCCCGGTCATCCTCCATGAACTGGCTGCAATAGACATAGCCATTGCCGACGCGGTGCTGCAACGGAATGCGCCATTGCCAGCCCGCCTCACGCGCGGTGGAGCGGGTGTAGGGCGTGGGGTTGGGATCGCCCGCCGGATGGGCACAGGGCATCGCCACCGCGCGGTCACACGGCAACCAATGCGACCAGTCATCATAGCCGGTTTTCAGCGCCCCTTCGATCAAAAGCCCGCGAAAGCCCGAGCAGTCGATGAAGAGGTCGGCCTCGATGGTCCGCCCGTCCTGCATGGTGACGGATCGGACATGGCCGCTTTCGCCATCCAGTGCGACATCGCCAATCTTGCCCTCGACGCGTTCAACGCCGCGCTTTTCGGCATAGGCGCGCAGGAAGCGGGCATAAAGCCCAGCATCAAAATGATAGGCATATTCAAAGGTGGACAGCACGCTGCGCGGATCGGGCGAAGGGTGGGAAAAGCGCCCCGCCCGCGCGATATGCCATGCCATCGAATAGTCATCGAGCGGAGTGGCATCCCCCTCCATCCGCGATTTCAGCCAGTATTGATGCAGCGGCACCATGTCGAAATTGCGCCCATGCGGGCCAAAGGGGTGGAAATAGCGGTTGCCCTCATGCCCCCATCCGACAAACTCAATGCCCAGTTTAAAGCTGCCCTTGGTGGCTGCCATGAACTCGCGCTCGTCAATGCCCAGCGTTTCGTTGAAGATGCGGATGGGCGGGATGGTCGCCTCGCCAACGCCCACGGTTCCGATCTCCTCGCTCTCCACCAGCGTGATCGCGCAATCCTGTTTGAGCGCATTGGCCAACATGGCCGCCGTCATCCAGCCCGCCGAACCGCCGCCAACGATCAGAACCTTGCGGATTTTCCGATCTGAATCGCTCACTCGCCCTCTCCCTTGGCCCTGTTCTAATCCAAAAAGAAGGCGGGCCGGAAGTGTCCTTCCGCGCCCGCCCGCTTTTTCACACCTGTAACAGCGATCAGAAGCTGAAGCGCGCCGACGCCATGACCGTGCGGCCCACCATGCTGGTGATGTTGATGACCGAGCTGGTGCCATTGGTCGTTGCAACACTGTTGCCCGGCCCCATTGCCGTCAGCGTGTTGAACAGGTTCTGGACATTGACGCCCAGTTGCAGGTTCTTGATCGGGCTGTACTTCACATTCGCGCCCACCACGGCCGCGCCCGGATATTCCAGACCGTTGTTGTCCACCGTGCTGGTCACACCCGTCACATTCGCGCCCACCGAGGCATTGTCCGTGATCGAGTAATTGGCCGCAAACGTATAGGACAGGTCAGGAATGGAGTCCGAACGGACATAGGCAGACGTGCCCGCGGGCATCTTTTCGGCCTTGTTATAGGTCAGGTTGGCGATCAGGTTGAACGGACCACGGCGATAGGTGCCATAGAATTCCGCGCCCATCGTGCGATACTTGTTGGCGATGATGCAGCCCGCCGCCGCGCCGCCGCATTTGGTGGCCGACAGTTCATAGGTCGTGATGTTGAAGTTCGAGCGATAGACCGTCAGTTCCGCCGTGTAACGGCCACCGAACAGATTGCCGCCGTTCTTCACACCCACTTCATACTGGTTCACATAATCGCTGACAGCCGCCGCGCCGGTCGTGCTGTTAAGCGAGCCGTCACGGTTGAAATACCCATTGAACGTCATGCGATCCGCGTTGAAGCGCGAACCACGCGAGGCGCGAACGAAGAGCGACATGTTCTGCATCGGCTTATACAGACCACCGAACGACCAGGAGGTCATGTCCTTGCTGTAATTGATCACCTCGGCCGCCGCATCGGGCAGGTAATAGGGGATCGCCGTCGTCACATAGGCCGCCTTGGCCGCGTTATACTGGTAAACGTTGGTGGTATAGGCCCTGCCGGTGCTGATCGAACCGGTGCCCTGCCCATGGTTGAAATCCTGACGGAGCGAGCCATCGACCTGCCAGTCGCCGCCGTCCAGATTGAGGCTGACATAAGGCGCATTGTCGGTGAACGTGTAATCGTAATTACGCGCACAGCACGAACCCCAGTTATTGCCATAACCGGCAATGCCATTGGCCGTCAGCAGGTTGCCCGATGCATCATACAGGTCCAGCATCGCCGGATTGCTGCCCTGCGCCTCGCTGAAGGTGCGGTTGGTGTGCCAATCCATCGCGATATTCTGGCTCATATAGAACCAGCCGGCATAGACATTCGCGCGGATCTTGCTGGTCAGGTCAAATTTGCCCGACAGTTTCAGATCGTTGACGAAGCTGCCCAGATCGCGGATGCGGGTATAGACATTGGTGTTGTTGTTGAGCAGCGCCCCGGTGAACAGCTGTCCCGCATTCGGCCCGTTGGCATAGCGGATCGAGGCGACCGTGGCGGTCGTCAATTCATTGGGCGCGCTGCCGATCACGCCAGAGGTCGGCGTGGCGTTGAAGAAGCCAGAGGAGAAGCCGCCGCTGATCGAGCTGTAGCGGGCATTGTTATCCAATTTGATGCGCGGCGAAAATTCATAGTGGAATTGCAGTTGCAGCGTCTTCTGATTGGTCGTGATGCCGTTCAGAGGCGTCAGCTTGCGCGTGCCGTCAACATCGACATATTGGAACGAGGCATTGTTGATCGAATAGATCGATTGCTTGCGCGTGTCGAAATTGCCGCAAGGCGAAAGATTGCTGACCTTGCCGCCCCAGCCGGTGCCGCCGGTGATATTGCCGCAAGCGATGCCGCCCGTATCATTGGGTTCCTGCGTATCGGCCACCTTGAAGAGCAGGCGAAGATAGCCTTTGCCATCGCCCAGTTCCTTGGTGATGTTGCCGCGGATCTGATAGGATTTCGACACATTATAGGCCGCATGGCGCGGGCCATGGCCGATGTTCACAAAACCGCCGATGTTATAATACAGCGTGTCGGACAAAATGCCGGAATCGCGGAAATTGACCTTGGTAAAGTCAAAGTTCACGCCCTTTTCCAGCTCGACAAAGCCGCCCTCGGACTTGCTGGTCTTGCTGATATAGTTGATGACCGCGCCGGGCGCCTGGCTGGCCATGGTGGCCGCCGTACCGCCGCGCACCGCGTCCACGCTCTCGGTCAGCGCGTCGAACTTGGTGAAATAGTCGTTGTTGCCGAACTGGATGTCGCCGTACAGAACCTGCGGCAGGCCGTCTTCCTGAAGCTGGACAAAGGTGGCGCCGCCGGTGGCCACGGGCAAGCCGCGCACGGCGAAGTTGCCATTGCCGCCCGGACCCGAAATATTGGGCTGAAGACCAGGCAGGAGGCGCAGCAGGTCGCCCTGAGAATTGGGACGGAAATCGGCGATGGTCGAAGCCGAAACCGACGAGATCGAGATCGAACTGTTGAGCTTGCTCTTGTCGCCCGTCGATGCGGTCACGACGATGGCGTTCAGCCCGTCATCGGATGCAGGCTGGGCGGCGGCAGGCGCCTGTTCGGCGGCATAGGCAGAGGCCGAAAGGCTGGCCAGGCTCAACGCTGCAAAAGACGCGCACGACTTGAAAACTGATTTCATGATCAGATCCTCCCCCAAGAGGTATGGAACGCCCCCGGATTATTCCGGGCAGCTGATAGAATCGCCTCTAAACCCCAAAACAATCGGTTGCAATAGGTTTTGCAATCGAGTGCATTCTCGGTTTTTACTTTTTCCTCCCTGTTGCAAATAGGCGACAGTCGAACCGCGCCCTCTCTTTTATAGCATCCTACCCTATCTCTCACGCGCGCGCGTTAAACTATGGCAAATGGGGCATGCGGATCAGGCGCTATTCACACCGGAATGGATCAAAACAGGCGGTGCTCAAAATCGCCTTCCGGCACAAAAGGATTACACCGGGACGGATCAACCACGAATCAATGCAAACGATTGTTGCACTTTCCATCGGGACAGGTTAATTCAAACCCGCAAGAACGAGTCAGCCCCAAAAAGAGGGCCGCCACGAAAGGATGTCCATGGCCCACGCCGCCCCCGCCGATCTGGCCGCCCATTCGGTCAGTGTGTCGACACGAAAGCCCCATCTGTCGCTGTTGCGCATCGTTGAAATGAACCTGGGTTTTCTGGGGCTGCAATTCAGCTTTGGCCTGCAACAGGGCAATATGGTGCCGATCTATTCGTGGTTGGGCGCGGATGAGGCCAGCCTGCCGATCCTGCAATTGGCCGGGCCGATGACGGGCCTGTTGATTCAACCGCTGGTCGGCGCATTGTCCGACCGCACCGACACACGCTTTGGCCGCCGCACGCCCTATTTCCTGATCGGCGCGATTTTGTGCAGCATCGGCCTCTTCCTGATGCCCCATTCGTCCAGCCTGCTGATGGCGGCCAGCCTGCTGTGGTTGCTGGATGCGGGCAATAATACGACGATGGAACCATATCGGGCCTATGTTTCGGACCGGTTGAACGCGGATCAGCACGAAATCGGCTTTCTCAGCCAGAGCGCCTTTACCGGCCTTGCGCAATGCCTCGCCTTTCTCAGCCCATCGATCCTGGTCTATTGGTTCGGGGTGGATCGCAATGCGGTGGATGAACACAATATCCCCACGATTACGCATATCTCGTTCCTGATCGGGGCGGTTTTGTCGATCTGTACGATCCTGTGGTCGGTGCTGCGTGTTCCCGAATTGCCCACCACGCCCGATGAACGCACCCGCATCGCCGCCAGTGATAAATCGGCCAGAGCCGCCCTGCGCGAGATCGTTCAGGCCATCATCGAAATGCCCCGCGCCATGCGTCAAATGGCATGGATGAGCCTGTTCCAATGGTATGGCTTTTCGATCTACTGGTCCTATGCCGCGCTTTCCATCGGGCGTTCGGCCTTTGGCACGGCGGACAAGAGCAGCGCGGCCTTTCGCGACGCGGTGCTGACGACGCAGCAATTGGGCGCGTTCTATAATCTGATTGGCTTTGTGGCTGCGTTCGCCATGGTGCCTCTGGCGCGGCGGTTTGGCGCGTCGCGAATGCATATGGCGGCGCTGATGCTTTGCGCCCTTTCGCTCTTGATGTTGCCCGGCGTGGGTGCGGGTTCGGCGCAGGCTCCGGCCATTTTCACCACCCTTGCCATGCCGGAGCTGGGCAGCCACCTTTCCCTGATGATCCCGGCGCTGGGCCTTGGCCTTGGCTGGGCCAGCATCATGGGCAATCCCTATGTCATTCTGGCCCGCTCTATCCCGCCCGAAAGGACCGGGGTTTATATGGGTATTTTCAATATGATGATCGTTGTGCCCATGTTGCTCAACGGACTGACCTTTGGCTGGATCTATCGCCATGTGCTGAACCGTGATCCGGGCCACGCCATCACTTTTGCCGCCATCCTGTTGTTCTGCGCGGGCCTGACGATGCTGCGCGTCCGCGACAATGCCGAGGAACCTGCTCGTGCAGCCTGAATTCGTCACGCTCCATTCACCCGCCTGCACCGCGATATGGGAGGTGCGTCCCGATGAGGCCCCGCTGTGGCGCTATTGGGGGCCGCGCCTTCCCGATGGGGTGGTGCCCCCCGCACCTTTGCGCGACACGCGACCCGAACCCAGCTTTTCGCTGCATTTCGATCAGCCTTTGTCGATCTTTCCCACAATGGGCATGGGCTGGTTCGCGCAAAGCGCCCTGATGGCCAGCCGTGCGGGCACGGATTGGGCGCAGCAAATCACCGCGACACGGGTTGAGACGGGCGACCATAGCGTAACGTTCCACATGGCCGACGATGTGGCCCGCATCGCCGTTGCGATCACGGCCCGGCTTGACCCGGCCACCGATACTTTGACCCTCTCCACCACGCTCACCAACACGGGCGAGGATGTGCTGGATGTCGCCTATCTAGCCTCCGGCAACCTGCCCTTGCCGCCCGATGCGGATCGTGTCCGGTCCTATGGCGGGCGGCATAACAGCGAATTTGTCGCCATCGACGACGTGCTGACGCGCAGCCAGTGGCGGCGAGAAAACCGCCGCGGTTTGACCAGCCATGATTGCTTTCCCGGCGCCATTGTCTCCTGCGCCGATGGCACCGCCTATGGCGCGCAACTGGCGTGGAGCGGCAATCACATGCAATCGATCGAATGGCTCGACGATGGCCGCCGCCAATGGCTGATGGGCGAAGCGCTGGCGCCGGGCGAAATGCGCCTGTCGCCGGGGCAAAGCATGGTGACGCCACAACTTCTGGCCACGGTTTCGGCGCAGGGCGCCAATGGCGTGTCATGGGCATTCCACCGCGCCATCCGTGAACGGATGACATGGCCCGATGGCGCCATGAAGCCCCGCCCGGTCCATCTCAACACATGGGAAGGGTTCTATTTCACCCACGATCTCGACGCGCTCAAGGAACTGGCCGATGCCGCCGCGCGCGTGGGGATCGAACGCTATGTGCTGGACGACGGATGGTTTAAAGGGCGCGATGATGACACCTCCTCGCTGGGCGACTGGGTGGTGGATCGACGCAAATATCCCGATGGGTTGATGCCTCTGGCGCGCCATGTGGTCGATCTGGGCATGGAATTCGGCCTTTGGGTCGAACCCGAAATGATAAACCCGAACAGCGATCTGTATCGCGCCCACCCCGATTGGGCGCTGCATATCGCTGGCCGCCCCTTGCTGGGCGCGCGCAACCAACTGGTGCTGGACATGAGCCTGCCGCAGGTGCGCGATTACCTGTTTGACGCGGTGGCGCAGCATTTGCGCGAATTGCCCATTTCCTATCTCAAATGGGATCACAATCGCGACCTGACCCACGCGGGGCACCATGCCAAGTTCCGGCAACAGGTCTTGGGCACCTATGAATTGATGGCCCGCCTGCGCGCCGCATTTCCCGATGTGGAAATCGAAAGCTGCGCCGGTGGCGGCGGGCGGATCGATGCGGGCGTGATTGCCCATACGCACCGTTTCTGGACCAGCGATTGCATCGACGCGATCAGCCGCGTTTCGATCCAGCGCGGTTTCCTGCAATTCATGCCGCCCGAAGTGATGGGTAGCCATGTCGGCGCATGTCCCGCCCACTCGACGGGCCGGATGCAGTCGATGCCTTTCCGCGCGGGCGTGGCCTTGCCGGGCCATTTCGGCGTGGAACTGGATTTGCGGAAACTGACACAGGCGGAAACCGACGATCTGGCCGCGACGATTGCGCGGTACAAGGCGCTGCGCACCCGCCTGCACCATGGCCGCGTGTGGCAGGGCGAGGTTGGCGACAGCGTCGTTTGGCAGGCTCATGGGGATGAAGAACAACTGCTGTTGATCATCACCCGCATCGCGCCAACCACAATGCGGCATCAACCCCATCTGCGCCTGAACATGGTCGATCCGTCACGCCGCTATTGCCTTGCCCGTGATGGCGCGCCCGCAATCGAGGTCGATGGCGCGTGGCTGCACCGCATGGGCCTGCCCCTGCCGCCGATGAAGGGAGAGGAGGTTCTGGTCTACGACCTGACCGTGATCTGAACCGCCCAAACCCACCCGTTTCCAAGCGAGCGCGGCAAGCATTGCAAACGATTGCTCGACCTCGCAACTTCGCCTATAATTCGCCTCAAGCAGGCATTGGGAGAGAATGAAAGTGACGCAGCCCAGCGTTTCCCCCTCGGTTTCGACATGGCGCGCAGACCACGTCCGCGCCATCACCCTGTCGCCGCAAAACACGATTCCCGTCATCGATCCGGCAGAGGTCAGCCCCATCTTGCCCGGCATCGACCTGTGGGATCTGTGGCCTCTGCAAAACGCTGACGGCACCACGACACTGTTTGACGGCACCAGCTTGTGGTTCATCCTGTGCGCCCCCGCCCTGCCCGATCCAGAGGCGCGCCATGACATCGTGCGCATCCGTTTGATGACCCGCACCCACGATGGCGCATGGCACGACCATGGCCACGCCCTGCCCGACGGTTTCAATCCCGGCAGCCGCGAATGGGCGGGCAGCGCGCTCTGGCATCCAGATCCGGGGCACCCCGAAACCGGCGAGGTCACGCTGTTCTACACCGTCGCGGGCTATCCGGGTGAGGAAGCCCGATCCTTTGCCCAGCGCCTGTTCCAGACGAAGGGCAAGCTGGACGCGCAAAGTTTCTCCATCACCGGATGGAGCGCCGCTCGCGAAAACATCATCGCCGACAACGTCCATTACATGCTGGTCAATCAGCGTGAAGGTGTGCCCGGTTTCATCAAGGGATTTCGCGACCCGGCCCATTTCCGCGACCCCAAGGATGGCGCGACCTATATCGTCTTTACCGGATCGCTGAAAGATTCCGCCCATGCGTTCAACGGCTGTATCGGCATCGCCCGCGCGCGCGATACGGCACTGACCGAATGGGACATCCTGCCCCCGATCCTGAGCGCGGACGGATTGAACAATGAACAGGAACGCCCGCTGCTGATCCATCGAGGCGGGCTCTATTACCTGTTCTGGTCAACCCAGCGTAAGGTCTTTGCCCCCGATGGCCCGTCCGGCCCGAACGGCGTTTATGGGGCAGTGGCCAGGGACGTGCTTGGCCCGTGGCGGCCCCTGAATGGCACCGGCCTGGTCGCTGCCAATCCAGAGGAGGCACCGTTCCAGACCTATAGCTGGTGGGTGGACGCCTCGCTCGATGTTTGGGGATTTATCGATTATCCCGCCTGCACCGCCGAAACGAAACTCGACGATCCGGCATGGCGGCGCGCGCGATTTGGCGGTACACCCGCCCCCACATTCCGCATCGCTCTGAACGGCGAGAAGGCTTGGGTTGAGGGGAACTGACATGGCGCAATATGGCCTGATCGAGGCGGGCGGCACCAAATTCGTGGCGGGCATTGCCGATGAACATGGCACCATCGCCGCGCGCCATCGCATTCCCACCACCACGCCCGAGGAAACCATCGGCGCCACCATCGGCTGGTTCCGTGAACAAGGTTTGACGCCCGACGCCATCGGCATCGCCAGCTTTGGCCCGCTCGACCTCAACCGCGCATCGCCCACATGGGGCCATGTCACCCGCACTCCCAAACCACATTGGAGCGGGGCCGATCTGGTCGGACCATTTGCGCGCGCCTTTGACTGTCCGGTGGGGCTGGAAACCGATGTAAACGGCGCGGCCCTTGCCGAGGCTCGTTGGGGCGCGGGCAAGACCGTCGGCTCGCTGCTCTATCTGACCATCGGCACCGGGGTCGGCGGGGGTTTTGTGTCGGATGGGCGGCTGCTGCACGGCCTGTCGCATCCGGAAATGGGGCATATCCGCATGCCGCGCCATCCCGATGATCGGGATTTCAAGGGGCATTGCCCGTTCCATGGCGATTGCCTTGAAGGGCTGGCCGCGGGGCCGTCGATCATTGCGCGTTGGGGGGCATCGCTCTCCGAATTGCCGGACGGGCATCCGGGCGCGGATATTATCGCATGGTATCTGGCGCAGGCCGCCGTCACGTTTCAGGCGATCATGGAACCGGCGCGCATTGTGATGGGCGGCGGCGTAACCGCCACGCCCGGCCTGCTGGACAAGGTGCGCGCAATGGCAACAGAAAGCGGCGCCGGGTATTTCGCGGGCCATCCGGCCGAGGTGATCGTGGCCCCGGCGCTGGGCGATAATTCGGGCCTGCTGGGCGCGCTGGCCGTCGCGCTGGGGCTGTAAACGTCAGGCTGATCCGCGCAGGATCAGTTCAGGTTCCATCACCACGCTTTGCGTATCCTCACCCGCGATGCGGCGCACGAGCATATCCACCAGATGCTCTGCGCCGCGCGCCAGATCCTGACATACGGTGGTGAGCTGCGGCACCGTATGTTCGCCAATCGTCAGCCCGTCATAGCCGACAACGCGCACATCGCCGGGCGCGGACAAGCCCTGGACCGCCATGGCGCGCAGGGTTTTGAGCGCGATCACGTCTGACGCGGCCACAATGCCGATCGGCCCATCGGCGGCTTGCCCCAGAAAGCCTGCGATTTCCGGCCCGAATTCCTCATCGGTCAAATGGGCCGGTTCGATATGCGGCTGCCCCATGCCTGCACGGGCCAAGGCGTCGCGCACGCCGTTCAAACGCTGTTCGATTTCGCGCGTCTTGGGGTCGCCGAAAAAGGCGATCTTGCGGCACCCTTGCGCGATCAGATGGCTGGCCGCCAGATCGCCGCCCTTGCGGTTGTCGCTGCCCACGCTGCAATGGACCTGCCCCTCGTCATAGCCGCCCCAGACGACCAGCGGGCGATAATCCCGCGCCACCGCATCGATGGTTGCGGCCTGATCGGATTGGCCGATCACGATCAATCCATCGACGCGCCCGGATGTGGCGATACGGTCCAGCCAAGCACTGTCCGTCGGGATCACACGGCTGAGCAGCAGATCATAGCCGCGTTCGGTCAATTTGTCGGCCAGCAGGCCCAGCATCGTGATAAAGAAAGGATCGGTCAGATGCTGCGCCGTTTCATGGCCCAGCGGGATCAGCACGCCAATCGTGTTCGTGCGCTGAATCCGCAGATTGCGGGCCAGAAGATTAGGGCGAAACCCATGCTCTTTGGCCAAGGCCTGAATGCGTTCGCGCGTCTTCAGGCTGATCAAGGTTGAGCCCGCCAGCGCGCGCGAAACCGTGCCCGTCGACACTCCGGCCAGATCGGCCAGTTCCTTGATATTGCGAATTCTACTCATGCCTTTGCGGCGCTTTCTTCCGAAGGGACCGCACTTCTTGGGCCAGAGCCGCGCAATTGCAAGGGTATTTTGATCCGCAAGTGCATCAAGGCGCTATCACCTTCTCTGGTTGACGGTCGGGGCTGTGCGCTCCATCTTTTGCCGATGAAGGACATGCCGGACCTGCGCCAATATGCGCCCGCCACAACGCGCAATCGCGATCCGATTTTGGACGTGCTGCGCGGCGCCCTGCCCTCGACCGGGCTGGTGCTGGAATTGGCCAGCGGGACGGGCGAGCATATTACCCATTTTGCTCGCGCCCTGCCCGATTTGAACTGGCAGCCATCCGATCCGTCACCCATTGCGCGCCAATCCATCGCCGCATGGGTGGCTGCACAAGGGCTTGGCAATGTTGCGCCGCCATTGGAACTGGATGCGGCGGGCGAGGATTGGCCGATCAAGCAGGCCGACGCGATCGTGTGCATCAACATGATCCATATCAGCCCATGGGAAGCGACCGAAGGCCTGATGCGCGGGGCCGGCGCCATCCTTCCTGCTGGCGGCCTGCTTTATCTCTATGGCCCCTATCGCGTGGCCGGACAGGCGACAGCGCCCAGCAACGAAGCCTTCGATCAGGATCTGCGCGCACGTGATCCGCGTTGGGGCCTGCGCCAGCTTGAGGATGTCGGTGCATGTGCAGAGCGGAACGGATTGCGGGTGGAAAGCGTGCACCCCATGCCCGCCAACAACCTGTCCGTCCTGCTGCGCCGGGTTTAAAGGGCGCGCAGCCGCTATTGCCCCCTTGCCCTAATCCTCGCCCGCAGGCCGGGTGATGATTTTTTCATGGGCGGCGCGCACATCGCCCGCTTCGATCTGGATCTTCAAACGCTCCCGATCACTGGCACGATACATTTCCTCGGCGCGGTTGATCGCCTCGACGCTGACGCCGCTGTCCTCCAACGCAAAGCGGGCCATACGGACCGCCGATTCCATCACTTCACGCACAATGCGCGAGGCTGGGGTCTTTTTCAGACGGATTACCGCGCGGCGATCATAGGCGCGCACATACAGACTGGCCTGTGGAAAGGCCTGATGCACCGCCTCAATCGCATCGGCGGTCAATTGATCCCCGTCCATACAGAACAGGATCATGGTCGCCTCCTCTGCCCCGGCAAGGCGCAGGAGGTCGAGGCGCGTGCCGTCCCCGAAATAGACCTTGGCGCCAAAGCTGCTGGCGATGTCGATCATTTCGATGTCGGTGTCGATCATGGTCACCGAAATGTCGCTGGCGTTCAGCATCTGGGCAACGCTCTGGCCAAAGCGGCCATAGCCAACGACGATGGCGGCGGCGCGGTCGGCGGTTTCCGGCCCGGCACGCTCGCCCTTCACGATGGCCGGTTCCTCGCGCATCCGCTTGGTGGCCTGCATCAGGAAAGGCGTGCTGGCCATCGACACGGTGACGATGGCGCCAAACAGGCTGGCGGCTTCGGGCGCGATCAGCAGGGCGTGCTGGGCCTGGGTAAACAGGACAAAGCCGAATTCGCCGCCCTGGCTGAGCAACATGCCCAAGGCCAAGGCCGCGCGCCATTTCATGCCGAACATCTTGCCAATGCCAAAGATCACCAGTGTCTTGATCGCCACCAGACCGATCGCCATGCCGATCACAAAGAACGGACGTTCGGCAATGGTGTGCAGATCGAGCATCATGCCGACCGCCAAGAAGAACAACCCCAGAAGGATCGAGCGGAACGGCTCGACATCGGCCTCCAATTCATGCCGATAGGGCGAATCCGCCAGCATCACGCCCGCGATAAACGCGCCCAGCGCCGTCGACAGGCCCAAAGCCTCCATCACAGCGGCCGAGGCCATGACGGTAAACAGCGCAGCGACGATAAACATCTCCCGCTCGCCCAGATTGCCGATCAGGCGGAACAAGGGCCGGATCAGATAGCGCCCCGCAAGGATAAGCCCCACAATCGCCAGAACCGTATACAGCCCCAATTGCCACCCCGGAGGGCCATTGGCATCAGCGGGATTACGGCTCATCGTGGCGATGATGGTGATCATCGGGATGATCGAGAGATCCTGAAACAACAGGATGGCAAAGGTGCGCTCACCAAAGGGGGTGCGCAAACGGCCCGCCGCCTGAAGCATCGGCAAAACCTGCGCCGTCGAGGACAGCGCCAAAGGCATGCCCAAAGCCAGCGCCGCCGTGGGTGAGAGCATCGTGACCACATAGATAAAGCCCGCCAAGGCCGCGCCGCACAGCACCACCTGTATCATGCCAAGGCCCAGAATATCGCGCCGCATTTTCCACAAGCGCGACGGGTTCAATTCAAGCCCAACCAGAAACAGCAGCAGCGTGATGCCCAGTTCGGCAAAACCCATCTTCTGTTCGGCCTCGCCAACAAGGCCCAGAACATGCGGGCCCACCACCGCGCCCGCCAACAGATAACCCAGCGTCGCACCCAGCCCCAGCCGCCGAAACACCAGCACAAAGACCATGGCAAAGCCAAGCAGCAGAAACCCGTCGTGCAGCATCGAAGTGCCATTTTCCATGAATACGTAACGCTTTCCGATTGAACTTTGCGCCTTGTTGCATATCCGCCCCCCACATGCCACCCCGACAGGGATGACAAGGCGCATGGCATAGGCTAGGCCGAAATACGGGGCGTATCTGGATCAATTTGGCCCGCGGGAGTGGCATTGAAGGTGACGCAGGACAGCACAGTCTTTTCCCAAAGCAATGGCCTTTCCGACAACAATGGCCTGTCCAAGCGCCAGTTGACCGCGTTGCGCACGCGTGAGGATATTCTGGAAGTGGCCGCGCATGAGTTCTCGGAAAAAGGGCTGGCCGGGGCGCGCATCGACGAAATCGCGGAAAAGACCCAGACGTCCAAGCGGATGATCTATTACCATTTCGGCAGCAAGGACGGGCTGTATCAGGCCGTGCTGCAACGCGCCTATGACACGATCCGTAATCAGGAACAGGCCGCAAGGTTTGAGGACCTGTCGCCCGAACAGGCGTTGCGCGCGATCATCGGGCACAATTTCGATTATCACTTTGAACATCCCGATTTCGTGCGTCTGGTCATGAACGAAAACGTTCACAAGGGCGAACACATTGCCCAGATCCCCGACATGCAGGCGCGCAACCGTACCGTCATCGCCGCCCTTGGCGCGATCCTGAAAAAGGGCGTCGATCAGGGTGTGTTCCGTGAAGGCATCGACCCGGTCGATCTGCACATGACGATTTCGGCATTGTCCTTTTACAACGTTTCTAACCGTTACACTTTCCTGCAAAATTTCGGCGTCGATTTTGCCGAACCGGCGCAAAAGGCACGGCGCCGGGTACAAATCATCGATTGCGTCCTGCGCTGGGTAAAGCCGGGCTGAAGCCCATCATCACCGCTGATACAATTTGCGTTCAAGGGCCGGTTGCGCCCTCGCGACTCTTGTGTACTATCCGGTTCACATAAGAGTGAGAGAGGGCCTCATGAGCAAATATTTCCTTCCCACGGCATTGGCCTTGGCGTTGCCTTTTACGGCGTCTGCGGCGCCGCGCGTATTTCCGGTCGACGCCAAGCCGGTTCTCGAAGACCATTATCCGGTCCATGTTACGCAATGGCCCGGCGGCGTGACCAGTCTTGCCGATGTCACCTATTCGACCATTCCCGGCTATCGCCCGTTGATCGTCGATATTTACATGCCGCCCAAGAAAGCCGGCCCCAAACCGCTCGTGCTGTTCATCCATGGCGGCGGGTGGGTGGCGGGCCATACCCGGCATTCGGGCGCCTTGGTCAATTTCCCCGCCGCGCTGGCACGTTTGGCCAGTGAAGGCTTCGTCGTCGCCAGCCTCGAATACCGCCTTGCCGCCGAGGCTCCCTTCCCTGCACAGGTTCAGGACGCCCGCGCCGCCCTGCGCTTCCTGAAAGGGAATGCGGCACGTTTTGGCATTGATCCCACCCGCACCGGCATCTGGGGCGGATCGGCGGGCGGGCATCTGTCGGCACTGACCGCGATGAGCTGCGGCGACACCTCGCTCGATCCCAAAGGCACCAAGGCCGCACCGGGCAGCGAATGCGTTCAGGCCGCCGCAATCTGGTACGGCGTGTTCGATTTCGCCGCCCTTTCGGCCAGCCGCCCCGGCGGACAGGATGGAGCCGCCGCCAAATTGCTGGGTTGCGACGGCGCCTGCACCCCGCAGAAATTCGCAGCCGCCAGCCCCAACACCTATGTCGATGCCAAGGATCCCCCTTTCCTGCTGATCCACGGCACAGAGGACAAGACCGTTCCCGTGTCACAATCGCACCTTGGCGAGGAAAAGCTGAAGGCCGCAGGCGTCCCGGTGGATAGCATCTATATCGATGGCGTCGACCACAGCTTTATCGGCAAAACTCCCGCGCAAACCCGCGAGGCTACCTTGCGCGCGATGAATGCCACCTTTGATTTTCTGCACGCCCATCTGGACAAAAAGGCCGCCGCAAAATGACGCGCCTGTGGTTCCTCTTGCCTGCCGCCGTCGCATCGCTCGGCGGCACAGTCATGGCGCAGGATGCCGCCCCCACCTTTCCCACCGGCGCAGGACAGGCCGAGGTACAGGCCGCCTGCGCCGCGTGTCACCCGCCCGCCATCGTCGCCAGCAAACGCTATGACGCCGACAAGTGGGCAGAAGTGGTCGATCAGATGATCGGCAAGGGCGCCAAGGTATCGGACGCGGATTATGACGTGATTGTGGCCTATCTGGCGCGGACTTATGGAGTGGGGAAGTAAAGGGGTGAATGCGAGGGACTCGTCCCTCGCGCTCCCATTACTGTCTGCGTTGCGCCATAGGTTCGGCCAATGGGTGTAGGGCGCAACCTTTGAATTTTGAAAGCCTGCGGCGCCGATAAATAGCGCCGCAGGCTTTATCTCGTTCACAACAACATCGCAAACCTGCCACAACCCCATTATCGGGATTGCAAAGGGGAGTCTTTATTGGTCGCATTTCTCAAGAGAAATGCTCCCGCCCTTTGCCCGCCGGAGGCATAACTCCCCCCCTTCACTTCATCCCATGCGGCACCGGCTTCTCACCGCCATTGACCGCCCATTTCACTGCCTCCAAAACCATGGTTCGGATGCGCGGATCGTCCCAACTGGCGTCCGTATGGCCAAGGCCGGAATAGAACACGCGCCCCTGACCATAGCTCTTGATCCAAGCGACGGGGAAATCTCCATCCTTGCGGTGAACCATGGGCGCGGCCATGTTGACGCTGGACGTGTCGATGCGGGCCAGGACATCCACCTTGTCGCGCGAATAGGGGTTGGGCAGCATCTGGTAATGCTCGTCTTTCAACACCATGCCGGTTTTGAACGCCTTCATGGCGGGAAATCCGGGCCGTTCGACAATGATCTTGGCGTCAGAAATCATCCATGGGTGGTTGTCGAAAACCCCGCCCAACATCTCGCCATATTCAGGCCAGTTCACCGCAGTGGCCGTCGCCGTGTGGATGCCGATGAAGCCTTTGCCATCCTTGGCCACGTAATCGAGCAAATCCTGCTTCTGTTGCGGCGAAAGGGTCGTGTCGCCGTTGGTGTAGAACAATACCGCGTCGAAATAGTCGAGGTTCTTGCCCCGCGCCTGTTTCGGCCCGCCTTTGGCATAGTCAAACTTGCCCCAGGTCTCGCCCTTGGTGATCCAGTCCATGTCGGTGCGGATGAACGACACATAGGCCCCGCTCTCGCGCCCGATCTGTTCGATGACCGAGACGGCATGGCTGACGGCCATATGCGCGGATTGGTTGCCGGTGGACAGATCGGCGATGATCAACAGGCGCTTCTTTCCCGCATAGGCATCCTGATAGCCGGGCGGAGGCGTACGAGGCGCACCCGGGACAGGCGCGGGCGTCTGTCCCGAAAGCGAAAGGGCCAGCGCCGCGCAAACGGCAAAGCGAAGGGCGATTTTCATTGTCCGGCCTCCTTCTTGGGCAGGGCGAAAGCGGTGATCGTGTCCGATGTCAGCGGGCTGTCGAGGAATGTGCCTCCGGTGGCCGCAATGGCGACGTATTGCCGCCCGTCACGCCCCGCATAGGTCATGGGCGTGGCATGGGCGGCCGCGTCCAGCTTGACCTCCCACACCATCTTGCCCGTGGCCGTGGCAAAGGCGCGGAAGCGATTGTCATCAGTCGCCCCCACAAAGGTCAGCCCGCCCGCCGTCGTAATCGCCCCGCCCATGTTGGGCCGCCCGGTCAGTTTCTTGCCCTCCGGCGCTTCATCCGAAATGCCCAAGGGCACCTGCCAGCGGATCTTGCCCGTTACCATGTCCACGCCCCACAGACGGCCCCACGGCCCCTTCTGGCACAGCAGGCGGGTGTTATCAGGGCGGAACCGGCCCGAAGGCTGCCCCCTTTCAAAGGGCAGCGGACCTTTCGATGGCACCATCTTCGTCACCTGACCCAGATCATGGGTGTTGACCACCAGCAAGCGCTGCGCCGGATCATAGGTCGCCCCGCCCCAATTGCCACCGCCCAGCAGGCCGGGGAAACTGATCGTCACCTTGTCCAGATGGATCGGCGTATAGATAGGCCCTTCGACCATATGATTGTCGGCGATCCATTTGGCGCAAGTGTCATGCAGTTCCGGCGTCAGATCGGTGATGTCATTCTTGATCGAAAAGCTGGTACGCCCCAGCGGCGGCGTCACCAACGGAAACGGCTGGGTGGCCGATGCCTTTTCCCCCGGTACATCGCTGATGGGCACCTTGCGTTCGGCGATGGGGAAGATCGGCTTGCCCGTTTCGCGGTTCAGTACAAAAAGCAGCGCGGATTTCGAGATCACCGCGACGGCGGGCACCTTCCGGCCCTTGATCGTGGCGTCGAACAGCAAGGGCGCGGCTTCTAAGTCACCATCCCAGATGTCGTGATGAACCACCTGAAAATGCCATAGATATTTGCCCGTCTTGGCATCCGCCGCGACCAGTGATGTGCCGAACAGATTGTCGCCCGCCCGATCCCCACCATAGCGGTCAAAGGTGGGCGCGCCAAAGGGCATGTACACAATCCCGCGCTTTTCATCGACGCTCAGGAAGCCCCATGCATTGACCCCGCTGCGCCCTTCCGCGCTGCCCGGTGCCCATGTGTCATAGCCTTTCTCGCCCTTGCGCGGGACCGAGTGGAACGTCCAGACCAGATGGCCGTCGCGCGCGTCCCATGCGCGCACATCGCCCGCCGCGCCCTTGGCGGGAAATTCCTGTACCGCGCTGCCGGTGATGATCAGGTTGCCATAGACGATGGGCGGGCTGGTCATGCCGTAAAAGCGCGCCTCGCCGCCATTCAGGATTTCGGGCGTTTTCATGTCAACCACGCCATGGTCACCAAACCCTTCGGCAAACGCACCCGTTGCCGCGTCCAGAGCGATCAGGCGCCCGTCCCGCGTACCGAACACAATGCGTGGCGGCGTATTTGCGTCCCCCGCCCAATATTCAACGCCGCGCAAGGACGGCTGCCCCGGCCCTGGAATGGTGGTGACCCAGATTTCCGCGCCCGTATCAGGGTTCAGCGCCACCACCCGGCCATAGGGCGTGGAGACAAACATGCGCCCGTTCACGACCAGAGGCGTCACCTCCGACCCGGCGAAACGGCTGCGCCGGGCACGGGGGCCGGTGGGCGCGCCGCCAGCGGTCATGTCAGGAAGTCCTTCCGCGCGCCGCTGCGCATCGGCATTGGCGTCCGTGGTGGTCGCGGGCGTGGCGGGCCGCATATGATAGACCCACGCAGGCGCCAATTGCGCCGCATTGGTTGGCGTAATTTCCCTTAACGGCGAATGGCGCTGGCCGCCCTTGTCATGGCCATAGGTGGCCCAATCCCCCGGCGCCTGCGCGAATGCGGCACCAGACAGCAGCGCACCGGCGATTCCGGCATATCCCCATCGCATCGAACTCTCCGTCATTTTTTGATTTATGAACTAGTTCGTACATATTTCTTTGCAACGCAAGCGCTTTCGATTATGCCGCAACCAAACAAAGGGAGAGATATGCCATGGGTGGCACGATTCTGGTCCTCAACGGACCGAACCTCAACTTGCTGGGCGAGCGTGAGCCGCACATCTATGGCCATGAAACGCTGGCCGATGTTAAGGCCATGTGCGAGGCCGAAGTGGCCGGAACAGCCTATGCTATCGATTTCCGACAAACCAATGCGGAACATGAAGCGGTCGATTGGATTCAATCCGCGCGCAAAGGTTACGCCGGCATTGTGTTCAACCCTGCGGCCTTTACCTATGCCGCCTATCCGATCCTTGACGCGCTCAAAATGGTCGATTGCCCGGTGATCGAGGTCCACATCAGCAACATCCACCGCCGTGAGGCCGAATGGCGCAGCCACTCGATCATGACGCAAGTGGTGACGGGCATCATTTCGGGCCTTGGCGTCAACGGATACCCGCTGGGCGTGCGCCATGTCATGTGGGCGCGGGAGCGGGCGAAATGAAGCCGACCCGTAAACGCCTTGTCATCCTTGCGCTGATCTCGACCGTCACGCTGATCAACTACCTCGACCGTTCGGTCATGGGTGTGGCCAAGCCCGAACTGGTCAAGGAATTGCATATCACGCCCGAGGTGATGGGCCTGATCTTCTCGGCCTTTTCATGGACCTATGCTTTGACGCAAATTCCGGGCGGCTATGTTCTGGACCGTTTGGGCACGCGGCTGACCTACGCGCTCTCGCTGGGCCTGTGGTCGGCGATGACGGCGCTGCACGGGCTGGCGACGGGGGTTGCGGGGCTGGTTTCGGCCCGCCTCGCGCTCGGTCTTGCCGAGGCCCCCTGCTTCCCCGCCAACAGCCGCGTCCTGTCGACTTGGTTTCCGCAAAATGAGCGCGCCAAGGCGACCGGCGTTTACACCGTTGGCGAATATATCGGGCTGGGCCTGCTGATCCCGGTCCTTGGCTGGATGCTCAACGCCTATGGCTGGCGCTCGCTGTTTTTCGTGGTCGGCGGGCTGGGCGTCGCCTTCGCTTTTCTGTTCCATCGCCTCTATCGCGAGCCGCAGGACAGCAGCGCAAACCAAGCGGAAATCGACCTGATTGCCGCAGGCGGCGGCTTTTCGGGCGGCACTCAACCCATCGCCTTCAGTTGGGCCAATGTGCGGCGCCTTGTCGCCACGCGCCAGATCGCGGGTGCCTCGATTGGCCAGTTCTGCTCGAATTCCACGCTGGTTTTCTTCCTGACATGGTTCCCGTCCTATCTGGCCGAGGAACGCGGCATGACCTTTATCAAATCGGGCTGGCTGGTCTCGCTGCCCTATATTGCGGCGGCGGCCGGGGTAATGTTGGGGGGCGTATTTTCCGACTGGCTGATCCGCGCAACGGGTTCGCCCACCATCGGGCGCAAGGTGCCGATCATCGCGGGCCTTCTGCTGTGCGCCAGCATGGTTTCGGCCAATTATATGGACAGCAACAATGCCGTCATCGCGGTGATGAGCCTGGCCTTTTTCGGTCAGGGTCTGGCCGGGCTTGGCTGGACACTTTTGTCCGATGTCGCACCCAAAGAGATGATGGGGCTGACCGCGGGCTTGTTCAACTTTTTCACCAATTTGGCTGGCATCATCACCCCGCTGGTGGTTGGCTTTGCCGTTGGCGCCACGGGCAGCTTCTATGGCGCGCTGGCCTATATCGGCGCGCTGGGGATCATCGGGACGTTGGCCTATCTCTTCATTCTGGGCCCGGTTGAGCGGGTCAAGCTCAACTAAAATTTGAACGGCGGGTGAACCAACGGATTGACGCCCGCCGACTCTGTATGTACCAGTTAGTTCACAAACAGATTGGCCATGAGCCGCAATGCCCTTGGGAGGGGAACAATCATGCAAATCAAGATGCGTTTCGTCGCGCAAAGCTCTGTGCTGGCCGTTGCATTGGCCTGCGCCCAATCGGCCTATGCCCAACAAGCGGCAGCCGATTTCAAGCCTGACGCCGAAATCATCGTCACCGGTTCCAGCATCAAGGGCGTTGCGCCGGTCGGCTCGAATCTGGTCACCGTCACCCGCACCGATCTGGAATCGACCGGCGCGCAAACCGTTCAGCAGGTTCTGAAAACCGTCCCCTCGGTCGTGGGCCTGCAAAGCGCGGGTCAGGGCGCCTTTGGTTCGGCCGACGGATCGGGCACCAACGCACCCACCATCCACGGCCTTGGCGCTTCGGCGTCGAACTCGACGCTGGTGCTGATCAACGGCCACCGCCTGCCCACCAGCGGCATCAACCACGTGCTGGCCGACCCCAATATTCTGGCCCCGATGGCGCTGGAGCGGGTCGAGGTGCTGGCCGACGGCGCATCCTCGGTTTACGGTTCGGACGCGGTGGCGGGCGTGATCAATTTCATCACCCGCAAAAAGGTCAACGGCTTTGAGGCCAATGTCCAGAAGGGCTTTGCCAGCGGTTATAACTCGCTGACCGCCGGGCTGCTCTGGGGCCAGACCTATGATACGGGCAGCGTGCTGGTTTCGTACAATTATTCGGATCGCTCAAACCTTGCCGCCGCCTCGCGCCCCTATGCCAGCAAGGCGGATCTGCGCGGCCGCGGGGGCACCAATTTCACGCCGAACCGCTGCAACACGCCCACCATCACATCGGGCTCCACCACCTATACCAGCTATGGCAATTTCACCGCCACCGGCTGTGATCCGACCACGGCCTGGGATCTGCTGCCTTCGGAAAAGCGGCATAATGTCTATGCCCAGATCACCAAGGATGTGGGCGAGAAGCTGCATCTTTATGCTGACTTCATCTATTCCAACCGCCGCAACGTTCAGAATGTGACGCGCGGCAGCGCCAGCGGCACGATCTATGGCAATGGCTCCACGCCGCCGGCGGGCCGCTCGATCAATCCCTATTTCCAATCCGTCGCTTCGGCCACCACGAGCGCTGGCGTCACAACCGCTTTTGTGCCCCCGCTCAACACCTATACGGTGAACTGGAATGCCGACGGCATGTTCGGCCCCGGCGCCACCATCACCGGCACGGCCGAGGACATTTCGATCCGCGCCGATGCCATCTATGACCTCTCGCCCAAGTGGCAGGTCAACCTTGGCGGTGTTTATGGCATCGACACATCGACCCAGGTCAACGTGGGGCAACTCAACGCATCGGTGTTCAACCTTGCGCTAAACGGCTTTACTTCGGCGGCCATCAATGGCGTGTCGCAATCGGTGTCGCAGGCGCTGACCACCGCCAATGCCATCGACCTGTGGGGCAATGGCACATCGGCCGCGACCAAGACGGCCTTGGTTGACAACCGCCAGTTCCAATATGCCCGCCAATTGCTGCGCAATGCCTATCTGAAGGTCTCGGGCGACCTGTTCGATCTGCCCGCCGGCCCTGCCAAGATCGCCGTCGGCGGCGAATTGATGGGCTATGAAATGGATCAATACAACATCCGCGCGAACAATTTGGGCATTGCCAGCCAATCTTCGCAGGCCTTCAACACGCGTTATATCCGCAACGTCCAATCGGCCTATGCCGAACTCTATGTCCCGCTGATCAAGGACAGTTTCATCAAACTGCTCGATCTCAACATTTCGGGCCGTTTCGACCATTACAGCGATTTTGGCAGCACGACCAACCCCAAGCTGGCGATGAACTTTGAACCCGTTCGCGGCATCAAATTCCGCGCCAACTGGGCCAAGAGCTTTGTGGCGCCCGCGTTGACCTCGATCGGTTCGAACGGCACGGGTCTGACGGGCGAGTCGGGCTATTCGGGCATCATCCCCACCGGCATTCCGGGCGGTTCGCCCACCATTTCGATTGCCAACTTCCCGGCGATCACCTCGGTTCCGGGCGTAATCTGCTCGGCCACGGCCTGCACGCTGGGGGCCAGCACCAATGGCGTGCTGGTGACGGGCGGCAATGCCAAGCTGCAACCGCAAAAGGGGACGGCATGGAGCATCGGCGTCGATCTGACCCCGGTTCAGGTTCCCGGTTTGCGTGTCAGCGTGACCTATTGGAACAACCAATTGCGCGGCGGCATCACCGCGCCCCAGGCGCCGCTGGCGCTGGGTTCGGCGGACCTGTCCTATTTGCTGCAACTTTATCCCGCCGGCGCCACCGCGGCCCAGATCGCAGCTCTGGGGGCCGGTCTGCCGCAAACGGGCGTCATCAACAACCCGGTCTATTTCAGCTATAACTTCCAACAGCAAAACGTCCTGAACCTGAATGTCGCTGGTCTGGACGTTGCGGCCAATTATCGCTTTGACACGCCGGTTGGTCGTTTCAATCTGGGCGCATCCTTTACCCGCAAGCTGAAGTTCGAGCAGTATTTCGGCAATAATGGCGCCAAGTTCAGCGTGCTGGGCACGTCGGGCTTCAACACCACCTTCCCCAGCGTAAAGATGGAAGGGCGCGCCAATATTGGTTACGACAAGGGGCCGCTTAACGCCGACGTCTTCATCAACTATCTGGGCAGCTACAAGTTTTGGGGCTCGTCGGTGGTCAATCCGCTGGTCCGCACCAATGGCGTGCCCACCGGCGGCGGTGACAGCGTGAAGGCCTTCACCACGGTTGACCTGCACCTTGCCTATACGTTCAAGGATCTGGGCGTGGCCAAGGAAGCCCAGTTCTATGTGGACGTCAGCAACCTGCTGGATCAGGCGCCCCCCTTCGTCAACGCTTATGCCGTCAATGGCGCGGTGGGTTATGACGGTTTGAACGCCAACCCGCTGGGCCGTGTCGTCAACATCGGTCTGCGGACCAAATTCTGATCCTCCCCTGCCCCGTCCCGGACCTGTGTCCGGGGCGGGTCTTTTTTGAATAGGAAATACAATGACAGACCCCGTCGCCGCCCTTTCTCCTTCCGTCATGGTCGGCATTGGCAAGGGGCGGGTTCTGGCGGGTTTGCTGGGCCGCGGCATTTTGGAAAGCCGCACGCCGTGGATGCAGGAATGCGAGGCACAGGCGCAGGGCCTGCATATGGTCTATTCACTGCTGGATTTTTCCGATCGCGGTTGGGCCGATGATGAATTGGGCGATGCGCTGGATGCTGTGCAGCGGGTCGGCTTTGCCGGGGTCAATGTGACCTTTCCCTTCAAACAGGCGATTGTCCCGCTGCTCGATGAACTCTCGCCCCAGGCCGCCGCGATTGGTGCGGTCAATACGGTGGCGTTTCGCGATGGGCGGCGGATTGGTTACAACACCGATGTCACCGGCTTTGCCCATGCCTTTGGCGACAGAATGGCGGGCGAGAAGCTGGACCGCGTTTTGCAACTGGGCTGCGGCGGGGCGGGTTCGGCGACGGCCCATGCGCTGCTCTCGTTGAATGGCGTGGCGCATCTGGTGCTGACCGACACCGATCCGGCGCGGGCCGAGGCGCTGCGCGCGCAATTATGCGCCGCCTATGGCGAGGGGCGCGCCAGTGTGGCCCCCGATGCGATGATCGCCGCCCCCGATGTGGACGGCATCGTCAACGCCACCCCCATCGGCATGGCCAAATTTCCCGGCATGCCGATCGTGGCAGAGGCATTGGAGGCGCGCCACTGGGTTTCCGAAATCATCTATTTCCCGCTCGAAACACAATTGCTGCAAATGGCAAAGGCCCTTGGGTGTCGCACCATGACCGGGCGGGGCATGGCGGTGGGTCAGGCGGTCGATGCATTCCGCATCTTCACCGGCCTGACCCCCGACCGGCAGAGGATGTGGGAGAGTTTCTCGAAATTTGAGCAGAGCGCGGAATAAGAGGAGCGGACGATGGGCTTCAAAACTTCGATCGCCACCGTCTCGATCAGCGGGGCGCTTTCCGACAAGCTGCGGGCGATTGCCGAGGCAGGCTATGGCGGGGCCGAGATTTTCGAGAACGACCTGCTTTCCGCACCCGAAAGCGCACGGGAAATCGGCGCGCTGATGCGCGAACTCGACCTGGCCTGCACCATGTTCCAACCTTTCCGCGATCTGGAGGGCCTGCCTGATGATCTGCGCGCCCGCGCGTTCGAGCGGATGAAGCGCAAGTTTGATGTGATGGAGCAATTGGGCACTGATCTGGTGCTGCTCTGTTCCAATTGTTCGCCCCACGCGATGGATGATCGGGGGCGTATGCTCGACGATCTCCACGAACTGGGCGAGATGGCCGCCGCCCATGGCAAGCGCGTGGGCTATGAGGCGCTGGCGTGGGGGCGCCATGTGGCTGATCACCGCGACAGTTGGGCGCTGGTTCGCGATGTGGATCACCCGGCCATCGGACTTGTGCTGGACGGGTTCCATTCGCTGGCCCGCCGCATCCCTTCGGCCAGTATTGGCGACATTCGCCCCGAAAAACTGTTCATTGTTCAGGTGGCCGACGCGCCGATGCTGGACATGGATTATCTCAATTGGTCACGCCATTTCCGCTGCATGCCGGGTCAGGGCGATTTCCCCCTTGCCGAATGGGCCGCCGCGATTGCGCGCACCGGCTATGATGGCTGGTGGAGCCTTGAGATCTTCAACGACCGTTTCCGCGCAGGGTCTGCGCATCAGGTGGCGCGGGACGGACATCGGTCCCTGCGCCTGCTGGAGGATCAGGCGGCGCGTTTGCTCAAACGCCCCTCGCCCATGCCGCCGCGCATCGCGCCGCACGGCGTAGAATTCATCGAATTTGCCGCCAGCCACGAGGAAGCCGAGGATTTTGGCCGCGTGTTCCGCGCTTTGGGCTTTGCCCCGGTGGGCCAGCATCGGTCCAAAGACGTGACCCGCTGGGCGCAGGGCGACATCAACCTTATTGTCAATTCCGAACCCGAAGGTCTGGCGCACAGCTTTGACATGGTCCACGGCGGATCGGTCTGTGCCATTGGGCTTGCCGTGCCCGACCAACAGGCCGCGCTGGACCGGGCGCAGGCATTGGACATTCCCCGATTTGCCCAGCCAGTCGGACCGGATGAATGGGAAATCCCGTCCCTGCGCGGCGTGGGGGGCAGCCTGCTCTATCTGGTCGATGCTGATACGCGCGCGGCCATGTGGGCCGATGAATTCCCCCGCGCATTGGAACCGGCCCCTACCCAACCTCTCCTCTCGCGCGTCGATCATATTGCCCAAACGATGCAATATGAGGAAATGCTCAGCTGGCTGCTCTATTACCACGCGCTGCTGGATGTGAAAAAGACGCCCCAGCTTGAGATCGCCGATCCGATGGGGCTGGTCTATTCACAGGCGGTCGAGACGGCTGATGGCGCACTGCGCTTCACGCTCAACGGCTCGATAGCGGTGCAATCGCTCTCTTCGCGCTTTATTCAGGCCTATTTCGGCGCGGGCGTTCAACATATCGCCTTTGCCACTGATGATGTGTTTGCCGCCGCACAGGCCGCCGCCGATGCGGGTCTGCCGATGCTGGATATCGGCCCCAATTATTACGAGGATCTGGAGGCGAAATATGCCCTCGATCCTGAATTGCTGGCGCGGATGGAGCAATTGAACATCCTCTATGACCGCGATGGCCAAGGGGAAAATGCATCGGAATATTTCCAGTTCTACACCCGCGCTGTGGCCAAGCGGGTGTTTTTTGAAGTGGTCGAGCGGCGTGGTTACGACGGCTATGGCGCCGTCAACGCCCCGATCCGGTTGAACGCACAGGCCAAATACCGCGACCCGCTCGTCTGAAGCGGGCGCGGCCTTCCCCCCAAAGAGGAGAGAGACATGAAGGGCACCAGATTAACCGCGAGCATGATGGCGATGGCATTGGGCGCGGGGGCGCTGAACGCCGCCGACAAGTCGATGCAGCCCATCGCGTCCGACCCGGTGGAAACCAGCAGCGGCCGCGTGGCAGGCACCGCGCTGGCATCGGGGGTAAAGGCATATCTGGGCGTGCCCTTTGCCGCGCCGCCCACCGGCGACCTGCGCTGGGCCCCGCCCCAGCCCGCCCACTGGACCGGCATATTCAACGCCGACCGCAAAGGCCCGGCCTGCATTCAAGTGCTGCGCCCGCATGACATCAACCACTATTTCGGCGAGGAAGCGACCGGCGAGGACTGCCTGACGCTCAACCTGTGGACCAATGCCAAGGCGGGTGAAAAGCGCCCCGTGGTGGTGTTCCTCTATGGCGGCGGCTTTACCATCGGTTCGTCCGGCATGGCCAATTATGACGGCGAGGCCATGGCCAAGGCGGGCGCAGTCTTCGTCAATTTCAACTATCGCGTGGGGGCCTTGGGTTTCCTCGCTCACCCCGAATTGACCAAGGAGCAAGGCGGCGCTTCGGGCAATTACGGGTTGATGGATCAGACATTGGCGCTGAAATGGGTGCATGACAATATCGCCAAATTCGGCGGCGACCCGGACAAGGTCGTCATCATGGGCCAGTCGGCGGGCGCCGGATCGGTGGCGGCACAAGTCTTGGCCCCGGCGGCGCGAGGGCTGTTCCGTGCGGCGGTGATGTCGTCGGGTTGCAACCTGCGGGGCGTTAAACCCACGCTGGGCGACGCGGAAAAGATCGGCATCGCGTTTCAGGAAAAGCTCGGCGCCAAAAGCCTGAGCGACATGCGCGCCATGGCGGCGGACCGTATTTTGGCCACACAGTCGGAATCGCAACTGGGCCTGTCGGTGTCGGGCGTACGGATCAACGGGCCGATCGTCGATGGCCGCGTCCTGCCGCAACAGGCCGCCGATGCGGTGGCCGCCGGCAATTTCGCCAAGGTGCCGATGGTCGCCTCCTTTAACGAAGATGATCTGGCGTTCGGCTATGACGCCATCACTGGCGCCAAGAGTGTTGCCGAATATCAGGCGGGCGCGGAAAAGCTGTTTGGCGCCGATGCCCCCGCTTTCCTGAAACTCTATCCGGCCAAAACCGACGCCGATGTTCGCGCCGCCGCCCACCGCGCGGCGCAGGACGCCAATCTGGCCGCCTCGGCGCGGGCCTGCGCGGTCGATACTGCGGCACAGGGCGTGAATGTGTTCATCGACGAATATACCCGCCGCCATCCCTATATCCCCGGCGTCAAACTGGCCGATCAGGATACCGCGACCGTGGGCGCCTATCACACCGCCGACATCCCCTATTGGTTCGGCACACAGGACGCCTATAATTCCATCCGCCCCACGCGCAATTGGACCGAATGGGACCGCACCCTGTCGAAACAGATGATGGAGGCGTTGATGGCGCTGGCCAATACAGGTTCGCCCGATACGCCCGCCATGCCTTGG
This sequence comes from Novosphingobium sp. 550D, assembly GCF_057401885.1. Lineage (NCBI taxonomy): Bacteria > Pseudomonadati > Pseudomonadota > Alphaproteobacteria > Sphingomonadales > Sphingomonadaceae > Novosphingobium > Novosphingobium sp. 550D. The sequence continues at coordinate 3,179,786 of NZ_CM171613.1, forward strand.
AAGCCGTGGAGCGTGAAGAATGACACTTTGTTGTGGTTTGGCGACAAGGTGGAGACGGTCAAACTCAATGTCGCTGGACAGACATGGCTGGCCGCGCATAAGCCCGCCGCCTCGGCCCAGCCGCCCCGCCTGTCGCGGCCCCGCGATTAGAGCATAAGGTCATGATGGCGATGCGGATTTTGAAAATTGACCACGTCAACATCCGCACGCCTCTGTTCGAGGAAACCCTGCGCTTTTACGAGGAATGTCTGGGCATGGTGCGCGGTCCGGCGGGTTCGGTCCATGGGCGGCCGCAAAACCTGTGGCTCTATGCCGATGGTGTGCCTTTGATCCATGTAAACGGGCCGACGAGTGATGAGGTCGTGGCCGATATTGGCGCCAAAAGCCGCCTCGATCATGTCGCGCTGGCCTGTGCGGATCTGGGGCAGTGGAGGGCACATTTGACGGCGAAAGGCGTCCCATTCCGCGAGGCGAAATTACAAGGGCGCGATGTCACCCAAATCAACATCTACGACCCGAATGGGGTGAAGATTGAACTGCAATTCCATGAAGTTTAGATAATTCTTCGTCCGGCGATGCCCCCGGAAATAATCGCCGCCAACACCGTTTGACGCATGGAAATTCGGGCGCTGCTCCAAAACAGCGCCCGAACTTTATCGAACAATGTAAAAATCGATGACGACATGGTCCGGCATGCGGATGCCCCGCGCCACAAAGGCCGAGCGCGCCAGCCATTCCTGCGGTCCCGCCTTTACATCGAAGCGCGGCGTGGTGCGGAAGTAATAGGCTGACGGATCAACCTTCTCGCCCTTGGCCAGCTTTTCGGTGACTTCGGGACTGGCCACGCGCACGCCGGGGTTGGTGATCTCGATCACCGTGCCATCGGCGCTTTTCAGGAAATAGCGCGCCTCAACCTTGGTCAAACCGCCGGGCATGATTGTCTGCCAATCGCCTCCGCCGGGCAAGACCGTGCCGTTCAGCATGGGGCCATCGATCGTCCCGCCGGTGATCGCGATAAAGCGTTTGCGCCCGCCTGCCACCTCACCCTGTTCGACCGGAGCGGCCAGCGTGATGCGTGCGGTAAAGGCATAGTCGAGCGTGGGCGCAGGCGCGGCTGGTGCCTGCGCCCATGCGGGCGAAGCGGCGAGCCCAAGGCCCGCCGCGATCAAACCCTTGCGCATCAGATGGGGAAATGCCCGGGCTGTGTTTCCACCGTGATCCAGCGTGTTTCGGTGAAGCTGTCGATGCCCTGACGCCCGCCGAAGCGGCCATAGCCCGATGCGCCGACGCCGCCGAAGGGCATCTGGGCCTCGTCATGGACGGTCGGGCCGTTGATGTGGCAAATGCCCGACTTGATCTGCTTGGCAAGGGTCAGGCCCTTGGCGATGTCTTTGGTAAACACCGCAGCCGACAGGCCATATTCGGTGTCATTGGCCAGTTCGATCGCGTGGGCCTCGTCACGCGCGCGGATGATGCCGACGACGGGGCCAAAGCTTTCGTCGCGGAACAGTTTCATGTCCGGCGTCACCTTGTCCACCAGATGCGCGGGCATCACGACGTTGAGCGTGGTTTCCCCGCCCGTCAGCAGCACCGCGCCCTTGGCCACGGCATCATCGACGAGGCTGAGGCAATGCGCCACCGTCTTGGCGTCGACCACCCCGCCCAGCGGCGTGTTGCCCAGACGCGGATCACCTGCGGTCAAGGTCTTGACCTTGGCGGCGAATTTCTCGGCAAAGGCATCGGCCACGGCGTCCACCACGATGATCCGTTCGGTCGACATGCAGATCTGGCCCTGGTTCATATAGGCGCCGAACGCAGCCGCCTTGACCGCCTCTTCCAGATCAGCGTCAGCGCAGATCACCAAAGGCGCCTTGCCGCCCAGTTCGAGAAGACAGGGCTTCAATTGCTGCGCAGCACGCGTGGCGATGATGCGGCCAACGGCGGTGCTGCCGGTGAAATTGATGCGTTTCACTTCCGGCGCGTCGATCAGCGCGCCGACCACATCGGCGGCGTCCGCAGGCGCATTGGTCACGACATTGACCACGCCTTCGGGGAAACCGGCCTCGGCAAAGGCCTCGATGATGAGAGCATGGGTGCGCGGGCATTGTTCCGACGCCTTCAAAATCACCGCATTGCCGCAAGCCAGCGGCGTGGCAATCGCGCGCACGCCCAGAATGATCGGCGCATTCCACGGCGCAATGCCCAGGATCACGCCCACCGGTTCGCGCAGCGCCATGGCAAGGCAGCCGGGCTTGTCCGAGGGGATCACTTCGCCCGAAATCTGGGTGGTCAGGCTGGCCGCTTCGCGCACCATCGACACCGCCAGGCCAAGGTTGAACATCGCCCAACCGGCGGTCGCGCCGATCTCGCCCATCATCGCGGCGACGAATTCGTCCTTCTTGGCCGCCAGAGCATCAGCCGCCTTTTGCAGCACAGCGCGGCGCGCATTCGGGCCCATCGCCCCCCATGCAGGCTGGGCCGCCGCGGCGCGTGCCGCGATTCCCGCCATATCGCCTGCCTGCATCGCCACCGCCGAGGAGGCAACATCGCCCGTCATCGGGTTCAATCGTGTGAATTCCATCCGTTCAGCCTTTCAAAAGCATCCTGACATTCTGCTATTATTGATAGCAATATTATATCTCTTTGCGCGGCGCAAGCGTCCCCACATGCATTTTGATCGCAAGGTGGGTTGAGAGCCCCCCCCTGTGACGCCCCATCCATAATTACACATATGGATCATATCATCACATTCTGAAACCTCGGCATTTGGTATCTGGCCTGATGGCTGGGACATGGCCCCTTCCAACCGACTGTTTTTCATATGATATATTCAGGCATGACGGCGCCCGTCAATTTCTGGCAATATTTCGCAACAGGACTTGCCAAGCCCGACGCATAGCGTTAGGTTCATAATGCGCTCGATAAGTTCACATTGAGCAACGCATTAAGATATAAAACAGGGAAGGTTGTCACCATGGCTTCAAAGGCCCACCTTTGGCGGTGCTCATCTGCGTCTGCCGCGCTTTGCCTTGCATTATTCTCTCCGCAATTGGCGCGTGCGCAAACCGCCCCCACCAATGCCGACATCATCGTCAGCGGCATTCGCCAAAGCCTTGCCAATGCGCTGAACACAAAGCGTAATTCGGATCAGGTGGTGGACGCCATTTCCGCCGAAGACGTGGGCAAATTCCCCGACAAGAACGTGGGCGAAGCCTTGCAACGCATCACCGGGGTCCAGATCCAGCGCGCGGGCGGCGAAGGGTCGGCGGTGTCCATTCGCGGGGTTGATCCGGGGCTGATCCGCGTTGAAATCAATGGGCAATCCACCCTGTCCACCGCCGCTGGGCCCGCCGCCGGTTCGGCCACCAATCCGGCGGTCGAATTCCGCGACATCCCCGCTGAATTCATCAGCCGTCTGGAGGTCGTCAAATCGGCCAGCGCCGACATGACCGAAGGCGGCCTTGGCGGCACAGTGCGCATCATCACCCGCCGCCCGTTCGACACGAAAAAGCCCTATCTGGCCGGATCGGTTCAGGGGGTTTACGGCACGTTGGGCAATCGCACCGATCCCAAGGCGGCGCTGATCGGCAGCCGCCTGTTTGCCAATGATACGCTGGGCGTGCTGCTCTCGGCCACCTATGAAAAGCGCAGCCTGTGGTATGATCAGGCCAAGACCACCGGTTGGCGCCAGATCCGTCAGGTGGGCGCGACGGCGGCGCAATGCAGCCAGACCGTGCAAACCGGCTGCGTCGACCGCAATGGCGATGGCATGGGCGATTTCTATCCCGACATTCCGCGCTATGCCATGTATCGCGAGCGCACCGAACGCTATGCCTTTAACGGCATTGTCGAATGGCGGCCCAGCGACAAATTCCGCCTGTTCTTCGACAATACCTATACGCGCGGCCTGCAAACGCTCAATTCCCAGCTGATGCAGATCAACACGTTTTCGGCCCTGACGCCGGCTTTGACGCTTGGGAATGACACCAGTGTCAACGCGGGCAACGCGGCCAGCTATGTCCAGTTTCAGCAAACGCCGGTGGCCAACCCCAACAGCACAAACGCGCTGGGCGTATCCTATCGCAACATCAACGGCACCATTGACCGCCAAACCTATACCGGCACGCTGGGGTCGGAATGGAAGGTCAACCCCAAGCTGACCCTGCGTGCGCGGGGCGGCTATTCATGGGCGCGGGCCTATAATGATGAAATCGACGTGGTGGGCACGCAATATGGCCTGACCTCGGTCACGGTGGATTATCGCAATGCGGCGGGCGCGCCCAACATCGGTCTGTCCACCGATCCGACCAATCCGGCGGGCATCAACTATCTGCAAATTCAGCACAAACCGCGCAAGAACATCCAGACCGAGCGCAATTTCCAATTCGACGCCGATTATGAGGTTGGCGGCTTCCTCAAACTGATCAAGGTCGGCATTCAGCGCCGCGTGACCAATTTGAACTCGATCTATCACGACGGCACCGTCACCTATGAAGGGTACAGCACCGTTGCCGGACAGGGCAATATCAAGACGCGCACATGGGCAACGGGCACGGCGGTCGATGCCATCACCTCCTCGTCCACCAATGCCGCGATCCTGTCACAGATCCAGTCCTATGCGAAATATGCCGATCTTGGCGATCACAACTTCTTTTCAACCGGCAATATCGGTTCGACCACCATTCAACGCTGGTTGAACATGAATATGGCCATCGCCAATGCGGCTGGCATCCCGTCGGCCTATGGCACCAGCAACTGGTCGCCGGGCGACACGTATGATGTCACGCAAAAGAACCTGGCGGGCTATATCTCGACCAAGTGGGGGTTCACCCCGTTTGACCGCGCACTGGCCGTGGTGGTGGGCGCGCGCGTGATCAAGATGGACACGATCGCGTCAGGCTATAACATCAACACAACGGCGGGCACTTTCGCCCCCGTCACCTTTACCGGCAGCCGCACCTTTGTCCTGCCCAGCGCCAACCTGCGCTATGAACTGATCCCCAACAAGCTGATCCTGCGCGCCACGGCGACCTCGGTGGCCGCGGCGCCCGATCTGTCCAAGATCGCGCCTTCGATGTCACTCAACACCGTGGCTTTGACCGGATCGCGGGGCAATCCCAACCTCAAACCCTATACGGCCCAGCAATATGACCTTGGGCTGGAATGGTACATCTCGCGGGTGAATTATCTGTCGGCCACTTTCTGGCGCAAGGATATTCAGGGCTTCCCCTATCGCGCGGCCAGCACGGAAAATTTCAGCGGCACCGATTTCACCATCTCGACCTATTACAACAGCGCCGCCCCGGTCCAGATCAACGGGTTTGAAGCGGGCCTTGTCTATGGCTTCGACTTCCTGCCCGGCCCGCTGAAAAACATGGGGCTTCAGGCCAATTACACCTATGCCAAGGACAAGGGCTTTTCGACGCTGGGCTATTACAGCGGTCAGGCACTGGGCTTTCCCGGCCTGTCGCGGCACAGCTATAATATCTCGACATTCTATGACGATGGAAAGCTGAACGCGCGCATCTCGTACAACTGGCGCTCGCGCTATAATATCGGGCCGGAACGCGACAATCTCAACGCCTTTGGCCAACCCTATGGCCAGTGGGACGCCTCGCTCAGCTATAAGATCGGCGATCACTTCACCGCATTTGTCGATCTGGTCAACATCACCAATGCTCAACGCAAAGAGGATGAGGAAAGCACCTATCGCGTGTCGACCGTCGAAACCTTTGGCCGCCGGGTCTATTTCGGCATCCGGGCCAAGATGTAAGCCGGACGGGCGGCGCGTGAGCCTTCCTCTCCTGCTCTGCGCCGCCCTTTGCCTGTGCGGCGGGATGGCAAGGCCCCGTCCCGCCGACTGGCGCGCCGAGGCCGAAGGTCCGGCCCCCATCACCAACGTCAAAGGCCGGATCGAGATCGACACGGCCAAGGGCCTGACCCTGTGGTATCGCCGCCGCCTGACCGGGCCCGTCCGCATCAGTTTTGACGCCATGCCCATCGCGCATGGCGGCCCAAACGATACGGTCAGCGACCTCAACGCCTTCTGGATGGCGCGGGAGGCCGATGGCGCCGATCCTGCACCGCGTTCGGGCCGGTTTGAAGATTATGACACGCTGCAAACCTATTATGTTGGCATAGGCGGCAATCGCAACACGACCACGCGCCTGCGCCGATACATCGCGACGCCGGGGGTCAGACCGCTCCTGCCTGAACATAATCGGGGCGATGCGCCCTTGATCCCCAACCAATGGACGCATGTCACGCTGATCGCCGATGGTTCGACCGTGGCGGTGGATCGCGATGGCGCGCGCCTTTTCACCCTTTTCGACCCCGCCCCCTATACATCCGGCTGGTTTGGCCTGCGCTCCACTTGGAGCCACTGGGCCTTTCGCCGCATTCGCATAAAGGCCAAATGATGAGTACCCGCCGAGACGCGCTCAAACTTGCCAGCCTGATCCCCGCCGCCGCCCTTGCCCCCCGCATCGGTCAGGCCGCCCCCGCGCCACCCCCCGCCCCGGCGCGTTGGCTGGAGGGCCGCCCCGCAATGGACCTTGGCCACAGTTTTGGCGTGGCATGGCCACGCGGCGCGGTATCGCGGCGTTCGGGCTTTTCGCTGGCGGCGCATGGATCGCCCATCCCGGCGCAAAGCTGGCCCACGGCCTACTGGCCCGACGGTTCGGTCAAATGGACCGCCCACGCCCTGCCCGCCAGTTTGGGCGAGGCCGTGCCAGATGACATCACCGTTACGCCCGGCACGCCCGGTCCTGCGCCATCAGACCCGATCCGTGTGGAACAGACGCCCGATGGCCTTCGTCTTACCTGCGCCGGGGTGACATGGGATTTTGCCAAATCAGGCAATGCCGTAATCCGCAGCGCCGCCATCGGAGGGCGTACCGTCATGGGGCCAGTGTCTCTGGTCGGCCAGATGGGCGCTGCCTTTGCCGGGACGGTCACGCGCCTGACGCTGGAGCAAAGCGGCCCGGTGCGCGCCGTCGTCAAGATTGAGGGCGTGCACCGACAGGGGCAAGAGGCCGCCCTGCCCTTCACCTTGCGCTTTTACGCCTATGCCGGGGCGCGGCATCTGCGCATCGTTCACAGCTTTATCTATGACGGCGACCCAGCGCGCGACGCGATTGCCGCGCTTGGGGTTTCGGTGGCCGTGCCGATGCGCGATGCGCTCCATGACCGCCACATCCGCATGGCCAGCGATGGCCCCCTGTTTGCCGAAGCCGTCCGCCCGCTGACTGGCCTGCGCCGCGATCCGGGCGCCGCCTTTCGCCACGCACAGGTCGAAGGCCGCGCCACGCCGCCCATCGCGCAAATGGCGGCGGTTGTGCGCGATAAATTGCAATACATCCCCACATGGTCAGACTTCTGGTTGGAGCAGCCCAACGCCGATGGGTTCCGCATCGAAAAGCGCACGCAGGCCGATATGGCATGGGTGGCCTCGGCCTCTGGCCATCGCGCGCCGGGCCTTGCCTATGTCGGCGGCCCCAGCGGCGGCGCAGCCATCGCCCAGCGCTGGTTCTGGCAGACCTGTCCCAGCGCCCTGTCGGTGCGCGATGCGGCCTCGGACACCGCGCACCTGACGGCATGGCTGTGGAGCCCGCGCGCCGAACCGATGGACCTGCGCCCATGGCGCGGGGTCAACGGGATGGAAGGTTATGACGCGCAAAACGCAGGCCTCGACATCACCTATGAGGATTACGAACCCGGCTGGGGCAGCGCGACCGGCATCGCCAAAACGCACGAACTGACGCTCTGGGCCTGTGAGGCGACGCCCGAAAATGCCGCGATCAAGGCGATGGCCGCCGCCAATGCCGCCTCCCCCCGCCTGATGGCCGCGCCCGACCATCTGCACAAGGCGGGCGTGTTCGGCGACTGGTCCTTGCCCGATCGTTCCAGCCGCAACCGCGCGATTGTCGAGGATCAGCTTGAACGCCTCGTCGATTTCTATGCCGGCGAAGTGGACCGGCGCGGATGGTATGGTTTCTGGAACCATGGCGACATCATGCACACCTATGACGCCGACCGGCATCAGTGGCGCTATGACATCGGCGGCTTTGCATGGGACAACAGCGAACTCTCGCCCGATCTGTGGCTGTGGTATCAGGCTTTGCGCACCGGGGCCGCGCAACCCTTCCGTCTGGCCGAGGCGATGACGCGGCACACCAGCGAGGTCGACACCTATCACATGGGCCGCTTCAAAGGCTTGGGCACGCGCCATGGGGTGCAGCATTGGGGCGACAGTTCCAAACAGCCGCGCGTGTCCAATGCGATCTATCGCCGCATCTATTTCTACCTGACCGCCGATGATCGGGTGGGTGACCTGATCGCCGATCTGGTGGACAGCGACCGCACGCTGGACCATGTCGAGATCGGGCGCAAGGTGCCGGGCGCCAAACCCTATTCCGGGCCAAAGGGCACGTTCGACATGGGCTTTGGCCCCAGTTGGACGGCAGTTGTGGGCGCATGGCTGACCCAGTGGGAGCGCACCGGCGACCCGCAATGGCGCAACCGGATCGCGGCGGGGATGCAGAGTATCGGGGCGATGAAATATGGCTGGCTGGCGGGCGGCGCGCCCTATGATCCGGCCACGCATCGTTTCCTTGGCAAGGGTGACACGATCGGCATCAGCCACCTGTCATCCGTGTTCGGCGCAACCGAGATCAATGCCGAAATCATCAGCCTGATCGACGTACCATCCTATGCTCAGGCATGGGTCACATTTTGCCAATGGTACAATGCGCCCAAGCCCGACTTCCTCGCCAAATTCGGCCCGCCCTTTGGTGCGCGCAATTTGCGAGAGGCCTATTCGCGCATGACCGCCTATGCGGCGCGGGCGCGCCATGACCGGTCGCTGATGAGCCGCGCAGTGGAGGAGTTTTTCTCCGGCGATGAAGGCCTTGGCACATGGGATCATGACCCGCGCATGGCGGTGGGCAATCAGGTCGAATGGCCGCGCCTGTCCACCAATGCCGCCGCGCAATGGGGGCTGGCCGCGATCCAGATGCTGGCGCTGGCCGGGCCGGAAATTGACGCCGCCCACATCCCCGCCCATCGCAACAGTCCGCAGGAACCGAGGCGTTAAAGGCTGGCCGCCCGAAACGCCGCATTTCCCATGATTAGGGTCGGCGCGCGTTGTTCCGGGCCGCCTCCTTGCCTTGCGCCACCAGCTTGAGCGGCACGGCCTTGGCCATAATGGCAAAGCCGCGGTCATTGGGGTGCAGGTGATCGCCGGAATCATAGTCGGCATTCATAACCAAGGGGTCGGCCTTGTCACGGATCGCCGCGTCCAGATCGACATAGCCGTCGCTCAACTTCTGAGTACGTATCCAGGTGTTGATCTTCTGACGCTGCGCCTCGCCCCATTCGGACCAGTAATTGGCGCCCTTATACGGGAGGATGGTCGCAAGGATCAGCTTGATGCCACGATCATGCGCACGGACAATCATCTGGCGATAGGCGTTGATCAGGCCGTCCGTATCGTAACTCTCGGTCCGTTTTTCCCGCGTGGCTCCGCCAATGTCATTGACGCCTTCCAGCACGATCACATGGCTGACCCCCGGAATGGTCAACGCGTCGCGGTCAAACCGCGCCAATGCATTGCGCCCCGCCCCGTTCAGCAACAGCTTGTTGCCCGAAATGCCGACATTGGCGACACCCACCCCGGCCCAGCCCGCTTGCTGTATACGGGCCGCGAATTGGTCGGGCCAGCGCAGGTCGGAATCCGTTGTCGCGCGCACGCCGTCGGTGATGGAATCGCCAAAGGTGACAATGGTGCGCATGGGGGACTTGGCCCCCACATCGACGCCCGCCACGACAAAGCGCCGTTCAACCGTGGCGCCGCGCTCCAATTCGGGCTTGTCGGTCTGATCCCCCGGCGCGATCTGGGTTTTCGCCGCGCCAAAGGAATGGAACGCACCCAAGGGCTGCCCCTCGGCCACGTGGATGGACACCGCGATCCGCGACAGGGGCTTGACCGGCATGGCCAGCCAATCGCTGATCATCGGAGCATGGGCGGGAATATCGCCCCCCGCGCGTCCGCCAAAGGCGATATTGCGCATCGTGCCCGGAATAATCGCACCCTTGGGATCCACCATCGCCACCGTCACATGTTTGATGGCCAAGGAGGTCGCGCTGTCCGAATTGTCGAGCGCAACCCGCAGGCGCGTTCCGCCCGCCGAAAGCCGCACAATCTGTCGCACCGTGGCATCCGCAATGGATGGCGGCGCGCCGGGGCTATCGGCAGGCGGAGTTGCCTGCATCGCCACGGCCCAGCTTCGCGCCACACCCGCATGGGCGGGCGTGGCCAGCAACAGCGCGATCATCCAAGCCGATTTTTTCAATGTTTGCTCCCTGCTGCCTTGGCCGTTTCGACCGCATAAGTATGGGTCGCGCCTTCGAAATTCGCGCGGAAAATGATCCATTTACCGTCAGGGGTAAAGGTCATGTTGGGTTCGGTTTTGTAATTGTTGGCATGCATGTCGACCAATTTTTCCTGATCAAACGTGCCCGGCACGATCAGCTTGTCCGCGTCGGCGGTCGGAATTTCCGCATCATCGCCGATCATGCGCGGCGTAAACAGATAGAGCCATTTGCCATCGGGCGCATGAGCCACCATTTCGCTGTCGCCTCCATCGCCGGAAAACAATTTGAAGTCCGGTGACTGGTTGTAATGCACGGACCACTGATTGCGTTCCACATGATACCATGTCCGTTTGCCGGTGCGCACATTATAGCCCGCCAGCCAGAACACCTGTCCGCGCGGTGTTTGCAGGTCGTACCAGATCGTTTCGCCATCGGGGCTAAAGAACTCGTGCCCCGCGATTTCATTGTTCATTGTGCGGCTGTGGACCAGTTTCTTGTTCGATCCATCGGTGCGGATAGTCCAGATGCGGTCCACCTCGTGCCATGGCCCTTCGTGGCAATACATGATGAGGCCGGGATCGGTGGGTGAAAATTGCACATGGTTGAGCCAGTCATGGCTGGCCACGATCACGCGGCGCTCGCCGGTCACCAGATTGTGGGTAAACACCTCCATCGGAAAGCCCGCCTTGAGACGTCGATGCAGCGCGCGCGTCTTGGCATCGGCATAGGTATAGGGCGTGCCATCGGGCCGGTTTTCGGCATAGGTATTGCCGCCCGGAACCGCATTATTCCCCTGATCCGGGCGGATCAGCGTGCCGTCCGGGTTCACCTTGGCCGGGGGCAGCGTGTATTGGCCCAGCAGCAGCGTTTCATCGGCATTGATCGACCCGATTGATCCGCCCGCAACGTCGGCCACTTTGCGCGCCTTGCCGGTGTCAACATCGACGGCCCAGACCTGAAACGGCCCGCCCGCGTCATCGCGCGCGCGGGTGGCGTAATAGGCGTTGCGGCTGATATGCCCGGTAAACAGCAGGTTGAGATGCGGCCCCGGCACCAAAAGCTTGATCGACCAGTCGGAAAGCGTGACAACACTGATCCCGTCGGGGGTCTTGATGACCATCTTGTCGCCTTTGGGGGTAAAGGCGCTTTGCGTGAAATAGAGGTTCGAAGTGCCGCCCTGGGTGCTGATTCGGACGATGCGATGTCCGGTGGCCGGATCGACCCATTCCTTGACCGGTTTGGCCGCGGCGGCTGTGGTCAACAACGTGGCGGCCAGAATGCCGGTTAAATGGCGCAAACGCATCGCGAATTCTCCCATGAAACGTGGCGGCCCTATCATTGCCGCTTGTCGATGCGGTTTTACATAGTATAAACATGGTCCACAATATGAATAATTGCGCCGCATGGTGAAACGTCCATCGGCCCCAAGGGAAAAGGATGGCGTGATGACGCAACCGGCGGCAAGACCGGTCCGATTGGTCAATTACCTGGCCTATGGCGCGAATGACGTGCTGGGCGCGGGGTCCATGGCGGTGATATCGGCGTGGGTGTTGATCTTTTACACCAAATTCTGCGGATTGTCGGCCGGACAGGCCGCGTTGATCTTTGCCGTGGCACGTATTCTGGACGCGATTGTTTCGCCCACCATCGGGCATATTTCGGACCATTTCGACCGGCATGCGCTGGGCCGCCGGTTTGGGCGGCGGCGGTTTTTCGTGCTGGCCGCCATTCCGCTCCTGCCGACCTTTGCGCTGATGTGGCTGCCGGGGCAAACCTTCTGGTATTACCTTGTTTCCTATGTGCTGTTCGAACTGACCTATGCGCTGGAAATCATCCCCTATGAAACGCTGGCCGCCGAAATGGCCAGCGATTTTGCCACCAAGGCGCGCCTTGCCGGGGTGCGCATCCTGTTTGCGCAAGGTTCGGCCATTCTTGCCGGATTTCTGCCGCTCTGGCTGATCAACTGGCTGGGGCGGGACAGTGCGAATACGTTCCTGATTATGGGGGCGATCTTTGCCGCGCTGTTTATGATGACCGCTGGCTTCCTCTATGCCTTCAGTTGGGAGCGGCAGCGCCCCACCCCGCCCAAGCCGGCGGCCGGATCGCCGCTGCTGCACCTGTGGCGCAACCTGTCATCGACGCTGCGCATCCGTGCGTTCCGGCTGCATCTGGGCATGTATCTGGGGGGCTATATCTCGCAGGACATTTTCAACGCGGCATTCACCTTTTTCGTGATCTTCGCGCTGGCCGGATCGACACAGGCGGCATCGGGTCTGCTGGGCACGATGTACATTGTGCAATTGGGCGCGGTAATGATCGCCATCCGCATGGCTCTGCGCTCCAGCCCTGCGCGGGCCTATCGCATGGCGGCGGTGTGTTTTGCGGCGGGCGTCGCCGCACTGATCGGCCTGTGGTGGGCGGGGCTGCCCGCTACGTCAGGCTGGATCTGGATCGGCATGGGGCTGGTGGGCCTTGGGCGCGGGGCGCTTAATTACATTCCGTGGGCCACCTATAATTACATGGCGGACGTGGACGAAATCGTCACGGGCCGCCGCCGCGAAGGTTCGTTCGCGGGCGTGATGACCTTTATCCGCAAAGCCACGCAAGCCGCCGCAGTGGCGCTGGTGGGCCTGTTGATGGATGCGGGCGGTTTCGTGCCCAAGGCCGATGTGCAAAGCCATGGCGCGGTGCTGACACTGGTTCTGGTCATGGGCATTGGCACATGGGTGATGCTGGGCTTTGGCATGTTGATCTCGACGCGCTTCCGCCTCAGCCGCGCCACGCATGACGTACTGATGGGCGAGATCGAACATCTGCGGGGCGGCGGGCGCGATCCGACATCGGAAACCGCGCGCGAAGTGGTTCAGGACCTGACCGGCTGGGAATACGCTCGCCTGTGGGGCAACAATCCGGTGGGAGGAAAATTGTGAAGCCTATCCTGTTGCTGGCCGCGGCCAGCGTGTTGGTCGCGGCAACGCCTCCGAAAACCCCCGCCCGCATCCTGATCGCGGGCGATTCCACGGTTCAGACCTATGCCCCCGAACGTTATCCGCAAGGCGGCTGGGGGCAATTCCTCGCCTGTGGACTTTCCCCCGATGCCGTGGTGGTCAATCGCGCCATCGGCGGGCGATCGACCAAGAGCTTAATCAACGAGGGCCGATGGGACCGCATGATGGGCGAAGTGCGCCCCGGCGACACCGTGCTGATCCAGTTCGGCCACAATGACGCCACCAAGGCCAAGCCCGAACGCTATGCCGATCCGGCGATGTATCGCGACAATCTGCTGCGCTTCATCTGGGAAACGCGGGGGCATGGGGCGTTTCCGGTGCTGGTGACGCCGGTGGCGCGACGATCGTTTGACGCGGCGGGCAAGGCGCGGGCCGATTTTGCCGAATATTCCGCCGTCATGCGCGAATTGGCCGCCACCACCGCCACGCCCTTGATCGACCTTGAAGGCGCCTCGCGCAACCTGCTCGACCGAATGGGGGCGGACAAGGCGGTGGTCTATTACATGAACCTTGCGCCCGGCGCCTATCCCGCCTTTGCCGCGGGTTTGAAGGATGACACCCATTTCACCGAGCTTGGCGCGCGGGCCATGGCCGATCTGGTGGCCGAACAATTGTCGGGCCTGTCGGTGCCCGCCGCGCGCGCGGTACTGGCAAATCGGCCCGATCTGGAGCGGACGACGCCTTTGGGCCAATACGCCTGTCATTGATGGTCCAAACGAAAAGGGGCGGCGGACCAACCAAGGTCTGCCGCCCCTTTTTGCGTCCGGCCCCTTACCGCCGGTGCAGCGCCTCGGCCAGCGCGCAGATAGCCAGCGATTGCCCATAGGGCATCGAGGTCAGCGCAATATCCTTATAGAACTGCATCGTATCGCCCATCGCCGTGCCAAAGGACACCTGCGTCAATTCGCCATCCGCGTTGATATGGTCGATCACGCCCTGCACGGCCTTCAGGCCCACTTCCTCATAGGCCGTGTCAAGCAACCCCATACGCACAGCCTTGAGGATACCATAGGCAAAGCCTGCCGTGGCCGAAGCCTCAAGGTAGGAGGTCGGGTCCATCACCAGCGTATGCCACAAGCCATTATCCGCCTGAGTCGCGGCCAAAGTCTTCACCTGCGCGGCCAGCGTATCGACAAGGAAGGTGCGAAACGCATCACCCTGCGGCAGATCCAGCAATTCGATGATTTCCGGGATCGCAATCGTGATCCAGCAATTGCCCCGCGCCCACAGCGCGCCTGCAAAATTATGCCGCCCGTTGAAGTCCCAGCCATGGAACCACAGGCCGGTCTTGGTATCGAACAGATATTTGATATGGACGAGGAACTGGCGCTTGGCCTCCTCGACATAATCGGGGCGATTGAGCAGCAGCCCAAAACGCGCCAGCGGCAGCACACTCATCATCAGCGTGTCGTCCCACATTTCGCCGGGGTTTTCGTCATTATAGACGATGTGCTGAAAGCCCCCCTCCTCGGTTTTGGGCAGGCCATCGGGGGCCATCAGCCAATCGGCCCATTCCTGAATCTGGGCCAGCCAGTCGGCATTCGGTTCGCGCTCATAAAGATAGGAGAGCGTGAGGAAGGGCGAGACGGTGTTGATGTTCTTGGTCGTGCCGCGCGGCAATTGATCGGCAAACCACTGGCGGATGATGGAGAGCGCCTTGTCATCGCCGGTCTGCTGATAATAGCGCCACATGCCGAACAGGCCGATGCCATGGGTCCATTCCCACCCGTTCCAGCCCTTGGTGTCGATCACGCGGCCATCTTCAAGCCGCAGCAGGAATTCGCCGGTTTCGTCATGGATCGAGACCAGATTGTCCATCAAACGATGGATCAGCCCGATCAGATCGGCGCGTGCAGGAAGGGGATTGTGGGGCACTCGGTTCTCCATAGATCAAGGGGCAGGCGGCAGGCTGGCGGGCGCGGTGACTTGCGCCACCTCCACCCCGCCGCGACGGTTTTGCAAAGTGACGAGGCGCACATTTTCAGGCGCATTGGCCGGTGCGCCGTCGCTGGTGACGGCAAGGGCGATGGTGTTCGCCCCATGATGGTTGAGGATGCCTTCGGGGATCGGGAAAATCCGTTGCGGCCCGACATGGGCGATCAATTGCCCCATGTTCCATCCGTTGACAAAAATCAGCGCGCGATATTGCGCCGATGAACGCGGCTTGGTCGTGTCGCCAAAGGCGATGCCGATGGTGGCGTCCTGACCGCGCGGAACGTTGAGCGTGACTTGCGTGCGATACCAATTGGTGCCCGGCGCCCCTTGCGGCAATGCGGCGCCGGTGGCGCGCCATGCGCGATCGTCGAAGGCCGGCAAGTGCCAACCCATCCGTTCGCCATACTGGCCGCCATTGTTGGGCGTGCCGCGCGCGCGGTCGGTGAAATTTTCACCTCCGCTGCGGCCCTGAATGCGCCAGTTGAGCGGCACGGCAAACGCCGGCCCCGTCAATGGTTCGAGCGAGGCGGAGATCAGGCCGCGCCCCTCCTTATGCTCGTCCATCGCGGTCAGATCCCAGTTATGACCATTGTTGCGCACCATGACCGCGATGACATGGTCGCCCGGCATACGGGCCACATTAGGCATGGGGATGGTGATATTGCCGGTGGTGATCGGGCGCGGCATGGCGGCGGGCAGATCCTGTTGCCCTACCAAACGTCCATCCACGAACACCTGCACCATCCCGGCCCCGCCCGCGCCATAGGTCAGGCTGAGCCGCTGGGCATCGGGGGAACCGGCGAAATGGGCGCGATACCAAACGTCGCCCTCGTGAAAACCATAGGGGTCCATGGTCATTGTAGGCTGGCCTGCGGGCTTCTGGCTTTGCGTCGCATCGGCCCGGTGGTCGATAGCTTGCCACGCGCTGTCGTTGAAAGTCAGCGCGGCTTCGGGCGTACCCTCGGCCATGCGCCAGTTGTTGAGTGCAGGCAGCACGATGGGCGCGGGACCGGGCAGCGGCGCGATGGATTCAAACGATCCGCCCGCCGCTGGCCGCATGGCCACCGCGGCGCCATTCCATGTGATGCGCGTTTGTTTGCTCCACACACGCAAAGGCGCGGGCGCAACAGTATCGCCGGTCAGCGCCAGCACCCCGCCCTTCGCCCGCGCATGGCGCAACAGGGCAGGCCCGCAGGCCAATACGCCATCGGCATCCCAACACGCGCCGCCCGCCACATCATCGCCCAGCAGAAGCGTCAGTGCAGGCCGCCCGCCGCCGCTGATTTCCACCGTGGCCAATGCGCCATGGGTGTAATCCAGCGTCAGATCGCCCCGCGTGGCGTCCCATGATACCGCCACGCCATCGGGGGCCTTGATCGTAGGTTTGCCGCTATAGCGCAGCACCGTGCGCCCACCCTCGCCCGCGCGGCCGATCAATAACAACTGGCCCGATTGGGCGGTCTGGATCTGGCTGGTGGTGTAAACCAATCGCTGGCCCGCAACATTGGCCCCGGCCACGATCCATTTGGCGTCATAACCATTCAGCCGGATCTGCGGCATTTGATAATGGCCATCGGGCAGGTCGGCGGAAAAGGTGAAGTTGGTATCCGCAACCAGATGTCCGGGTTGATGCGCTGCAAGGATCAGACGCGCGTCGGTTTCCGGGCTGCGATTGTGATAGAGGCGGATGGCGTCGGTTGAAGGCGTCAGTTTCGCTGCCGGAACCATCGCGGCAATCTCTGGCAAGGCCGCAAGTGTCCCCCCGATGGGTTTCAGGGCCAACGCCTTTTCACGCAGGGAACGGTCCTCGGCAATCGCCGCGCCATAGTCATAGGAGGTGAACACGACGGGTGCGGGCAGCCAGCCCCATGACGTGCCGCCGTAGCCCATATAGATGCTTTGCAGCCCTATGCCGTTCACAAAATTCGTGCCGTAAAACAGTCGGCCATATCCCGGCCCGGTCTGTCCCGCGTTGCAGGCATAGATCCCGTCCGAGCCCCAATAGTCGAACCAGCCCCCGCCAATTTCCGCCAAGAATCCCGGCGTATCGGGCGATGCGGACGCGCCGCCCTTTGCCCCGCCAATGCCGTAATAACCCCAATCGGGCGCGCCATTGCTGCGGGTAATCTTACCCTGCGCGTTGCATGTGCCGCCCGGATAGCCGTCAAAGGCATACATATCGACCGGCCCATGCACGACACCGGCAACCGGCGATCCATCGGGCACCCAATTGCCATTGCGGCCCGGATCATTGTGGAAAATCGGCACGGTGATGCCGTGGCTGCGCGTCACGGCATAGAGGTGGTCCATATAACGGCGGTGGGCCGGGCTGGTCTGCGAGAGTTCGTTCTCGATCTGGTGCAAGATGACGGGGCCTTTTCCGTCATTGATCTGATGCCGGGCAACAATGCCGTCGATCGCGGCCAGCCATTCATCGGCGGCCTTCAGATATTCCGGATCATCGGTGCGCGCCTTCGCCCGCTGGTTGTTCAGCCAGCCTGGAAAGCCGCCCCGCGCCAATTCCGCGTTCACATAGGGGCCAACGCGGGTGATGACATAAAGCCCTTCCTCGCCCGCCATGGTGATGGCGCGTTCCATGTCGCGGATGCCGGTGAAATCCAGTTCGCCCTGTTTCGGGCTGTGATAGCCCCAGTCGAAATAAAAGGTGACAGTGTTGAACCCGCTGGCCTTGATCTTTTGCAATATGTCGCGCCACAGATCAGGACTGGGCAAGCGATAGGGGTGGAATTCGGCGGCCCAGATCGGCGTGCGTTTGCCATCGATCATCAGCGAGCGGCCATCGAAGGACACCCGGCCAAATGTCTTGACCGGCGCCTTCAGGTTGACCGTCGGCCGCGCGTCCTGCGCCATGGCCGGGGCGGCAATCAGCGCCGCAGCGCCAGCCAGCAAAAGAGAACGCATCGCCACCCCCATCAATCCAGATGAAACACAGGCACCAGCGGCCATTCGCAAGGGCGATTGTCGGCCTCGACCTCCATCAGCGGCGCCATCGCGGCCCACCACAGCTTCATCACCGGATCGTCGGGCAGGCTGTCGCGCTTGTTCTCATCGGCCAGACGCAGCACCGCAAAGAGCGCGTATGTCGCCTCGTCCAGAAAGATCGAATAGTCGCTGATCCCCGCCTCATGCAGCAGATCGACCAGTTCGGGCCAGATCGCGTCATGGCGCTGGCGGTATTCTTCCGCCATGCCGGGTTTAAGCTGCATCCGGAATGCGAACCTTTGCACCGCTCTCTCCAAAATCCCGCATTATGCACTTTTGTTGCTTATTGTGATACACGGTCATCCGATGGGCGTCAATTGGCCAATTGGGTCAAACCGGGTTCAAACCGGCATTTCGGGCCAATTCAAACCCGTAACATCCCGCATTATGACCGGCGGGCGGGCATCGACACCGGCATGGCGGGCGTGGAACGCCTCGATGCTCACATCATGAACATCGCGCATCCACAGCGCCCACGCCGGCAAGGTTCCAAACATGCTGGGCTCGGGATAGGCGTCGGGCAATTGGGCTGGTTGTTGCGCAGCATCCGCCGCCGTGCCGCCGCCGATAAATTCCAGATCGATGTTGCGCAGCGCGACCCGTTGAACCGGATGTCCGGACAGACCCGCCACGATCGCGGGATATTCATGCGCAATACCGCGTGCTGTTACGTCGCTGATCTCAACGTGGCGAAGTACGCCAATCTTCGCCCCCTCCGGCCCGCGCAGCCTTGCCCCCAGGCGAAGGAAGATGGGGGCACTGGTCACCTCCTCCATGCTCAGACGACGGGCGGTGATATGTTCGACCACCGCCCCATCAACGCATTCGATGGCCAGACCGCGGCTGCGCTCGAACCTGCAATCCTCGATCAGGATGCGGCGGATGTCGCCATTGGTTTCGGTGCCGATCTTGATCCGGCCCGTCACCTTATCTCGATCGGGCGCGAATTGTTGCGTTCGGGCGCGGGTTCCGTCCAACATCGTGCCAAGGTCAAAGCCCGATACAGTGCAATGGCGGATCGTGATGTCCTCACTGACAACCGGGCGGCCAAGCGCAAGGCTGCTTTTCACCACGATGGCGTCATCATTGGGGCTGTTCACGCGGCAATGTTCGACGAGGCAGCGCGAAACACAGTCCAGATCGATCCCGTCCCGCTCTGTATCAATGGACAGGCCGCGAATGACCATATCCACACACCCGGTGGCCAGAATGGCGAAATGCCCGCCGCCATCGATGGTGAAACCCGCCAGTTCGACGCCGCGACATTCCCGCAGGCCAATCGCCTTGTTGCCAAGCCCGTGCATGGCGGCGGCGTTCAATTCCAAAGCGCCGACTTCATCCTCGGACATGGCCGCCATGGAGAGCGGCCTCTCGCCCGCCTGCGCACGCCAGCGTGATCCCGGACCGTTGCGGGTCAGGCCCCGCCCCTCGATCCGCCCCGTTCCGGTGATGGCAATGTCGGTTGCGCCAATGGCCCAGATCAGGCTGTTGCACCAATGGCTGTGCCCGAAATCCTGATAGAGTTGTTCGCCATTATCTTCCGGCAAATCATAGGCGCCGCCGTGACGCGATGGATCAGCCGCCTCAATCACCGCGCCTTCGGACAGGTACAGATGGACGCCCGAGCGCAAACGGATCGAGAAGCAGAGATAGCGCCCCGGCGGCAGAGTCACCATCCCGCCCCCACGCGTATGGGCATCGGCGATGGCCGCATTGATCGCCCCATGAGCAAGAGCGCGCCCATCACCAAATGCCCGCAACGTCTCCATCACCGCAAATCCAGCACCACCAGCGATTTGGCGGGCAGATCGACCACTAACTTACCATCACCGATGGATGCGCCGGAAAAGGCCTGGGGTTTGACCCGCGCGCCATTGGCAAAATCATTGACATCCTGAACCCGCATCGAGGTCAGGATGCGGCCACTGACCGAGGCAGCCTGAACGCCCGATAATGCGATTTCCAGATGCTGTCCCTTGCCCGGATCGATGTTGACCAATGCGACATGGACCACGCCATCGCCCCCCCGTGCCGCCACGCCATGCAGCGCGGGCGTCACCCATTCATCGCGCCCGTACCAGACCTTGGGCAGATCAAGCGGCAAGACCTTCGCCGCCTGAAACCCGCGATACATGTCGAACACATGATAGGTCGGCGTCAGAACCATCTGTGCATCGCGCGTCAGGATCATCGATTGAAGGACGTTCACCATCTGGGCGATGTTGGTCATACGCACGCGGTCGGCATGGCGGATGAACAGGTTGATATTCACGCCTGCCAGCAAGGCATCGCGCAAGCTGTTCTGCTGATAGAGGAAACCGGGATTGGTGCCCGGTTCAACATCGGTCCAGATGCCCCATTCATCCACCGCCAGATTGACGCGCTTTGCCGGATCATATTTGTCCATCACGGCGGAGTGCTTGGTCAGCAATTCCTCCATCTTCCACGTCTTGGCCATGGTGCGGGCGTAATCGGTTTCGGTGAAATCACTTGCCGAACCCTTGATCTTCCAATCGCCGGGGACGGTGTAATAATGCAGGCCAACGCCATCAATCAGACCACCCGCCTCGCGCATCATCACCTCGGTCCAATTATAGTCTGGACCGTTTGCGCCACTGGCGATCTTCTGGATTTTGGTGCCATAGGGAACCTTGACAAAAGTGGCATAGCGGCGCGTCACGTCGGCGGCATAGTCGGCCTTCATATTGCCGCCACAGCCCCACAGTTCATTGCCGATGCCAAAATAGGGCAACTTCCACGGTTCCTTGCGCCCATTGCGCGCACGTTCATCGGCCAGAGTGCCTTGTGGGGCGGTGATGTACTGGACCCACTCCTCCATCTCGCCCGCCGGCGCGCTGCCCACATTGCCCGAGACATAGGCATCGGCCCCGATCAGTTCGGCAAAGTCCATGAATTCATGCGTGCCGAATGTGTTGGGCTCGGTCACGCCGCCCCAGTGGGTGTTGATCTTGACCGGGCGCTTGGCGCGCGGGCCGATGCCGTCGCGCCAGTGGTATTCATCGGCAAAACAGCCCCCCGGCCAGCGCACCAGCGGTACATGCAGCGCCCGCAGCGCCTCGACTACATCGCGGCGATAGCCCTTGATATTGGGGATTTTCGATTCCGGCCCGACCCAGATCCCGCCATAAATGCCATAGCCCAGATGTTCGGCAAACTGGCTGAAGATGCGCGGGTCGATGGTGGCGCCCGGCGTTTCGCCATGCAGGGCGGCGGGGGTTTGGGCGGCGGGGGTTTGGGCGGCGGGGGTTTGGGCATAAACCGCAGGCGTTACCGTCAGCATCAACGCGGCCGATGCCAGAAGGCGGATGGAACGACGAATCATGGTCTCTCCCTGACCTCTATGTTACGTATATTGTGAGAGTAGATTTCATATAGCGAAAATCAAGATGGATCGGGAGATGTTTGTTTCATGCTACGCTCGGCATTGTCTATGGTCGCGCTGATGACCGCCCTTCTGCCACCATCCGCCCATGGCCAGGTCTGGCGCCTTGATGGCCCGGCCCGCGCGGGTGAGAACATGATTGCGCCCGGCGCGCCCTATGTGTCCGGCACGGGCGGTTACGAAGGCGATGGCGCGCTGTCTCTGCCCGTTGGTGAAGGCAATTGGCGCGTCACGGTGGAATTGGGCAGTGACAATGCCCCGGCCACGACCACCATCAAGGCCGAGAACCGCCGCCTGATGATGCTGAACACCGCCACGGCCAAGGGACAGCGCTTGACCCGCCGCTTTGTCGTGCATGTTCACAATGCGGATTTGGGCGCGGTGCCGGAAAATGCGCCGGGCGGCGCGCATGTCCGATTGCGCCCGGATCAGGCGGCGCAGCGCAATTGGGATGATCGCCTGACCCTCGAATTTCTGGGCCGCCCTGCGGTGCGAACGGTGATGGTCGAACCGGCCCGGGTTCCCACCATCTTCCTTGTCGGCGATTCCATGGTGGCCGATCACCCCCGCGAACCAACGGCCAGTTGGGGGCAAATCCTGCCGCTGATGCTGGACGATGGGGTGGCGGTGGCCAATTATGCGGAAAGCGGGGCGACGCTCAAATCCTTCCTCGCCGACCTGCGGCTGGACAAGGCGCTCAGCATGATGAAGCCGGGCGATTATCTGTTCATCCAGTTCGGCCATAATGACCAAAAGGCGCAATGGCCCCAGACCTATGCCGAGGCAGGGACGACCTATCGCGCCTATCTGGCCGCCTATATTGCCGAGGCGCGGCGGCGCGGGGCGACGCCGGTTCTGGTCACCAGCCCGGAAAGGCGCAATTTCGATACAAAGGGTCGGATTACCCTGTCCCTGGGCGATTATCCGGCGGCCATGCGCGCGGTCGCGGGTGAATTGCACGTCCCGCTGATCGACCTCAACCGGGCCAGTGTCACACTCTATGAAGCTTTGGGGTCGGAACGCTCGCCCGCCATGTTCAACGACGATGGCCGCGACCGCACCCATTACAACACATGGGGCGCATGGATGACGGCGCGCATCATTGCCGATGGGATCAAGGCGCAGGTCCCTGCCCTTTCCCCGCATGTTACCTCTAAGCGTTTCGATCCGGCGCGCCCGGAACCCGTCGACATTCCCCCCAGCGCCCTCACCTCAACCCAACGCCCATTGGGCAATTAAAAAAGGGGCCGCCGGATGCCTCGTCCGGCGGCCCTGAACACGCGGGGGAGCGTGTGAGGGTGGAGGTTTAGAACTTGGCGTTCACGCCCACGGTAAAGGTGCGGCCCGTGCGCGTGTTGAACAGAGGGTCCTGACGCCCGCTGTCGATATAAAGGATGTTGTGTTCGTCGGTCAGGTTCTGGCCTTCGATGGTCAGCTTGACGTCCTTCATCAGATTATAGCTGAAGGCGGCATCGACAAAGGTCGTCGCGTGGTTGCCCAACACATCGCTGTCATTCGCGCCCGAGGGGATCTGACGAATGAAAGGTCCGCGATAGTTGATCGTGCCGCGAATGCTGAACTTGCGGTTTTCGTAATAGAGCGTGCCGCTGGCCGTATCGGGCGACATGTTGACCAGATTGGCCGTTGTCGAAAGCGTCGCCACGCCCCCGCTCGATTGCAGCACGTAATTCACCTTGGACGAAACATGGGTGTAATTGGCCAGCAGGCCAAAGTCCTTGGCAATCCCGCGCAGGAAGGTGAAGGGCAGTTGCAGATTGACCTCAAACCCGTTGAGCGGCCCGCCCTTGGTGTTGACCGATCGCGTCACGGTGAACAGATCGGTCGGCTGCGTCCCCGCCGTGGTCAACAGCGCATTGGGCAGGCCCAGCGTGTTATAGGGCACAAGGCTGCTGACCGATTGGATATAGGTGCTGATATCCTTGTGGAAATAGGCAAAGGAGAGCAGCGAGCCGGGGCGGAAATACCATTCCAGCGCGGCGTCATAGGTCGTCGCCCGGATCGGGTCGAGATAGGGATTGCCAATGGTGGCCGTGCGCGTCACGGCATTGACCGACCCGCCCGAAGGCAGGACGCTGAGTTCCGGGCGGCTCATCACCTTGGCGGCGGACAAGCGGCCCAACAGATGCGGCGTAAACTCCATCACCAGATTGGCCGAGGGCAGCCAGTCATTATACGAACGATCCACAATCGCCGGGATCGCCACCGTGGGATAGGCCGAACCGGTGGGCGTAGCGGTGGGGACATAGCCGACGGTATGCTGGGTTGTGTTGACAAAGCGCACGCCAATGTCGCCCCGGATCGGGATCGGCAAAGTGTCGGGCAGATTGAACTGCGCCATCAGGAAGGCCGACTTCTGCTCCTCGCGCACTTCGGGCGAACCATTGCCGCATTCCACGCCGCAGAAGGTGAAATTGTTAAAGCCGACCGTCTGTTTCCATTTGTCGATGTCGGTGGCGGTAAAGCTGGAAAGCGCGCCGGGGACCAGCAGATTGTTGAGGCCCGTGATCTGATAGGTGAAGTCGGCCACGGATGATCCCGCCGGCAGCGCGGTCGTGGCCTGATTGGCCGGCGCCACGCCCAGAACGCGGTTCTTAAACGCGCTCTGGCGATATTGCAGCCCGCCCTTCAGTTTGAACGCATCGTTGAATTCATAGGTGGAATTGGCCTCGAACGTATAGTTCTGGGTCGTCACCTTCCAATTGCGCGTGTTGAAATTGCCCAGAACCGTGCCATCCGAACGGCCCGGCGCGTAATTGAAATTGGCCGGGTTTGCCACATCGACGCCATATTTGATGACCGGGATCGATCCGCCGCCACGGAAATCAATCGAGTAACCCGGCGTGTCGATGGCATCCAGATTGACCGTCAGGCGCTCTGGATTGTCAAAGATGGACTTGGAATAACCGGCCATCAGGTCAATCGCCAGCTTGTCGGTGAACTTGTGATGGATGTTCAGGTTCGCCTGACCAAAGGTGGTGGTGAATTTGTCGCGCAGGCTTTCCGAACGCAGATCGACGCCGTTGAACAGACCATAGAGCAGCGAGCCATTGGGTTTGACCGACAGATCGACCACCGACACCATCGGTTGCCCATTGTTGCTGGTGTTGCGAGCAAAGGATAGCGCGTCGATGTAATTGTCCCAGCGCGTGACCTTGAAGCGCGAGAAGAGCGCGTCAAAGGTGATTTCGGTCGCATCATCGGGCCGCCATTGCAGCGCGAGCGATCCGCCCATGCGTTCGGCATCCTGACGCGAATTGAGATAGCGCGGAATGCGCGGCAGGAAGACCCCGCCCCCGGCCTGCCCCGACGGGCCGGTCATCGACTGGATGAGGTTATAGGCCGCCGTGCTGCCGGTACGTGGATTGCCGGTGGAACAATTGGCCGCGTCGGTGCCCTTGGCCGCATTGTTCGCTGGGTTTTGCGGCGCGTAACCCAGCGGCGAGCAGAAGCCGCCATTCACATAGGTCGGCAGAATGTTGACCGCCGAATAGCCCACTTCGCGAATATTGCGGTGGCTGTAACTGGCCGTGGCGAGGACGCCGAAAGTGCCATCCTCATTCTGTTTGGACAACAGCACAGAGAAGCGCGGATCGAGCTTCTTGCTCACCTCGTTCCACACGCCCTTGGCCGAGACGGTGGCGACAAAGCTCTTTTTGAAATCGAGCGGATGCGGCGCCTTCAGGTCCACCGTGGCGCCCAGCGAACCTTCCTCGACATCGGCCGAAGGCGTCTTGCGCACGGCCAGTTCGGAAAAAATTTCGGTCGGGAATACGTTGAAGTCAAAGCTGCGCCCGGTGTTGCCCGCGCCGTAAATGTCGGACGAACCGGTCTGGGCCGTGCCCTCCATCCCGTTCAGACGAACGCGGGTAAAGGCCGCGCCAAGCCCGCGCACGGAAATATTCTTGCCCTCACCACCATCGCCGCGTGCAAGGGCGATGCCGGGAACGCGCTGCATGGATTCCGCCAGGTTTGAATCGGGGAACTTGCCGACATCCTCCGCCTTGATCGTGTCGATTGCGGCGGCCGAATTGCGCTTTTCATTCAACGCCGCGGCCAGCGAGGTGCGGAAACCCGTGACGATAATGGTCTGCTCATCGGCCTTTGCCGGGGCCGGATTGACCGGAGCCTGCGCATGAACATGCGTGGCCAAACCCGCCACCATCATGGCCAGACCGGACGCGGCCAGACGCAATTGTGCTGTAGAATACTGCCCCAATTCACCCTCCATAATCCCATATGCGGGCACTGCCTCTTTCCATCGTCATCGCGATGGCGGGCGCCGCGTTGGCATGATGGATATGTCAGGATGTGAACAGCGTCAACGCATATATTGCACGAGCATTTCACATTGCGGGATTATCATAAAAATTCCTGCGGATTTGCGGCGATGTTGCATTTTGCCCACACCGCCCCCATGTTTCACATTGCGCACACATCGATTGATTTCGCCCCAAAAGGATCTAAAAGCGCCCCATGGCCGATGATGAAACCAACGAAGTCGCTGCGGACAGCAACACGGTAAAGGGCGCGCAGACGCTGATGCGGGCGCTCGACATTCTGGACGAGGTGATTGACGGGCCGATCCGCGCTGTCGATCTGGCGCGCAAATTGGGCATGAACCGGACGACGGCGCACCGACTTGCCCATGCGTTGCGGACGCGCGATTATCTGGCCGTGACGCCCGATGGTTTCGCGCTTGGCCCCAAATTGCTGCAACTGGGCGTTCTGGCCAGCGAGCAGACAGATTACACCCGCATCGCCCGCCCCCGGATGGAGGCGCTTTCGGCCCAGACCGGCTTTTGCGTTTTCATCGGCAATCGTGAGGGCAATTGGTCACGCCACCTTGACCGCGTGACGGGGCGCCAACGCCTGCGTGTGGCAACGGCTCCGGGCGACCGCCGCCCCATCGCCGAAACCGGCCTTGGCAAGGCGTTGATGCTGGACGATACAGAGGCAAGCTGGAAAAAGCTTTGGAAACAAGCCCATTCTGACAGCGGCACCGATGCCGATCTGGAAGATTTCCTTATTCGGATGCGCCGTTACAAGGATGAGGGCCTTGTCCGCCATGACAGCGAACTGGGCGACGGCGTGCGCTCCATCGCCGCGCCGGTTCGCAATGCGCGCGGCGCGATCTGTGTCGCCATCAGCATCGCCAGCGCGGCGCATTACCTGACCGATGACATTGCCGATGATCTGGCCATGCGGGTCAAGCAATGCGCCGAGGAAGTCAGCGCGGCAATAGGCTGGCGCGTTTAACTCGTCGCTTTCGTATACCGATCCCTGCGGGCCTGGGATGCGCGGCGTGCTTCGGCGATGGCCTTTTCCTCTGTGGCGAAGAGGAGGCTGTCGAGGACGCTGGCCAGGTGGGTGCGCATGGCGGCGCGGGCGGCGGCGGGGTCGCGGGCGCGCAGGGCTTCGAGAACGGCAGTGTGTTCCTCGACCACCGGCTTGATGTTGGCGCTGCGGGCCTTTTCGTGCAGCAGCGCGCTTTCCGGGGAATCAGCGCGCAGGTTCCACAAGCGCTCGACCGCCTCGGCCACGGCGGCGTTGCGGGTGGCGCGGGCAATGGCGAGGTGGAACGCGCGATCGGCCTTTTCGGTGCCGTGCGGATTGCGGCTCTCGCGCTCGATCTCCTCGACCAATGCGGCCAATTCTGCCAGACCTTCCTCGGTGATCGTGGTTGCCGCCAGAGCCGCCGCCTCGCCTTCGAACAACAGGCGCGCTTCGGTCAATTCAAAGGCGGAAATGTTGAAGCCCGGGATGTCCTCCTTGCCGGGCAGGCGCTTGACATAGGCGCCCGAACCCACGCGCACCTCGACCAACCCCTGCACTTCCAGCGCGATCACCGCCTCACGCACGGTGGGGCGTGAAACGTTGAATTGCGCCGACAATTCGCGCTCGGCCGGCAGGCGGTCGCCCACATCGTATCGACCGCTGACAAGTTCATCCATCAGGCGCCGGGCAAGATCCTGATAAAGCCGCTCTTGCTGCGCGGGACTGGTATCACTCATTGGGGCATCTCCGCGAAATGGCCTTACCGCTTAATTAGAAATTGACAGGCCAACTCGAATTGGTCAAGAGTCTTCTCTAACACAAGCAGACCAATTCGGGAACCTGACCCCCATGAAAATCACCTCCGCCCGCGTTATTGTCACCTGTCCGGGGCGCAATTTCGTCACGCTGAAAATCGAGACCGATCAGGGCGTGTACGGCATTGGCGACGCCACGCTGAACGGCCGCGAAAAGGCGGTTGTTTCCTATCTGGAAGATCATGTGATTCCGTGCCTTATCGGCATGGACCCGCGCAATTCCGAGGACATCTGGCAATATCTCTATCGCGGGGCGTACTGGCGCCGCGGGCCGGTGACGATGCGCGCGATTGCCGCGGTTGACGTGGCGCTTTGGGACATCAAGGCCAAGATGGCGGGCATGCCTTTGTACCAACTTCTGGGCGGGCGCAGCCGCGATGGCGTGATGGTCTATGGTCATGCCAATGGCTCGGACATTGCCGAAACGGTCGATGCTGTGGGTGCCTATATCGACATGGGTTACAAGGCGATCCGCGCCCAGACCGGCGTGCCGGGTGTCAAGGATGCCTATGGCGTGGGCCGGGGCAAGCTGTTCTATGAACCGGCCGATGCCGCGCTGCCCAGCCTGACGGGGTGGGACACGCGCAAGGCGCTGAATTACGTGCCGAAACTGTTTGAAAAGCTGCGCGAGACCTATGGTTTCGACCATCATCTGCTGCATGACGGCCACCACCGCTACAGCCCGACCGAGGCCGCGCAACTGGGCAAGGCGCTTGAGCCTTACTCGCTGTTCTGGCTGGAGGATGTGACGCCTGCGGAAAATCAGGAAGCCTTCAAGCTGATCCGCCAGCACACCACCACCCCGCTGGCCGTGGGCGAAATCTTCAACACGATCTGGGACGCCAAGGATCTGATCCAGAACCAGCTCATCGACTATATCCGCGCGACCATCGTGGGCGCGGGCGGCATCACCCATCTGCGCCGCATCGCGGACCTAGCCAGCATGTACCAGATCCGCACCGGCTGCCACGGCGCGACCGATCTGTCGCCCGTGACCATGGGCACCGCACTGCATTTCGACACATGGGTGCCCAATTTCGGCATTCAGGAATATATGCGCCACACGAGCGAAACCGACGAGGTGTTCCCCCACGATTACACGTTCGAGGCGGGCATGCTCTATGTCGGCGACACGCCGGGCCACGGCGTCGACATCGACGAAAAGCTCGCCGCCAAGTATCCCTACAAGCCCGCATACCTCCCCGTCGCAAGGCTGGAGGATGGGACCATGTGGAATTGGTAAAGCCAATAATCCACTATTGATCAAAAAGAAACGGGGGCCTTTCAGCCCCCGTTTTCCGTTCAACCTTTCATCTGCTCCAAACTGACCCCCTTCGTCTCGCGCACCATGGCGCGGACAAAGAAGAAGGAAACCGCAGCCGCCAAAGCATAGCCGGTATAGGCAACGGCCAACCCCGGCGAAACCACCAGAGCGGGGAAGCTGACCGAGATGGCCGCATTGGCGATCCATTGCGCAAAGCCCGAAACCGCGAGGCCCGACCCACGGATCTGATTGGGGAACATTTCGCCCAGCATGACCCACATGATCGGCCCCCAACTCATGTTGAAGAACACCACATAGGCATTGGCCGCCAACAGAGCGATCAGGCCGTTATGCCCCGGCAAGCTGACCGCGCCATCGGCGCCGTGCATGGCCGTCGAAAAGGCCCATGCCACAATGCCCAGCGTCACAGCCATACCCGCCGAACCGATCAGCAGCAGCGGCTTGCGCCCGATACGGTCGACCAGCAGCAGCGTGGCAAGGCAGCCCGCGATCGACACCACACCCGATATAATATTGATTTGAAGCGCATAGCTTTCCGAAAAGCCAACCGCCTGCCACAGGGTTGCGCCGTAGTAGAACACGACGTTGATGCCCACCAATTGCTGAAACACAGCAAGGCCGACGCCCGTCCAAACGATAGGGCGAATACAGCCCGTGGTCTTGTCGATCAGATCGGAAAGGCGCGGGCGATGGTGGTCAGCGGCAAGGCTGTCGCGGATTTCGCCAACGGTCTTGCGCGCAGTCGCCTCATCAAACAGGCGGGTCAAAACCGCCTGCGCCCCGGCATCGTCGCCGCGCGCCACCAGATAGCGTGGGCTTTCCGGAATGAACATCAAAGCGACAAAATAAATCGCCGCCGGTGCCGCCTGAAGCCAGAACATCCAGCGCCACGCCGGTTGATCGGCCCACAGGATCGCGGTGGAATCGCCCGCCACCTGCGCCAGAATGTAATTGACGACAAAGGCCCCGGTCAGGCCCGTAATGATCATCACCTGCTGCACACTGGACAGGCGGCCGCGCACATTGGCGGGCACGACTTCGGAGATATAGACCGGCGAAATGACGCTGGCCGCACCGACGCCTAGGCCGCCGATGATGCGCGCCAGAATGAAGACCAACGAAGAACCCGCCGCACCCGCGATCAAGGCGCTGATCAGGAACAGCACCGCCGACAGTTTCATCACGCCGCGCCGCCCGATGCGGTCGGACAAGCGCCCCGCCCCGAACGCCCCGACCGATGAACCGACAAGGATCGCGCCGACATTGATGCCGATACCCACCTTGCCAAGGTCAAAGGCGGCCTCCAGCCCTTTTTGCGTGCCATTGATGACGCCCGAGTCATAACCGAACATGAAACCGCCGATCGTGGCCACCGCCACGATCATCGCGATCAGGCCGGAATTGACCGGGCCTTCTGAAACTTTTTCCATGCAACCCTCTCCCGCAAACTCTTATATTTGGGCCAGAACGCCCGCCTGCCCGGCAACACCGGGATCAAACGCGAACAAGGCGCCCGCCAAGGGCTGCGCCGTGCGCTCTTCGGACGAAAGCCCCTTGGCCGCCGTCGTGGCATAGGCGGTGCGCAGATCCGGCCCGCCAAAGGCGATCTTGGTGATGTTGGCCACCGGAAAGCGGATCGTCTGCATCAACGCGCCCGACGGATCATAGCGACGCACACCCCACCCGGCGAACAGGCTGACCCAAAGGCAACCTTCGGCATCGACGCAGGGGCCATCGGGATAGCCTTCGTCAATATCCGCAAACAGGCGTGTGGCAACGACGCGCCCATCCTCGAGAGTGCTGGCCCAGACTTTGCGGCCCAGCGTGTCGTGGTGATACAGCACCGTGCCATCGGGCGAAAAGGCCGGG
This sequence comes from Novosphingobium sp. 550D, assembly GCF_057401885.1. Lineage (NCBI taxonomy): Bacteria > Pseudomonadati > Pseudomonadota > Alphaproteobacteria > Sphingomonadales > Sphingomonadaceae > Novosphingobium > Novosphingobium sp. 550D. The sequence goes on from NZ_CM171613.1 coordinate 3,210,773, forward strand.
CCATTGGTGATCGACACCGGAGGCAGGCCCGTATCAACGCATCCCGCGCCATCAAGACGATAGAAGCGGCCCGTGTCGGCGGCCTCGGCATCATCCATCGAACCCAGCCAGATCGCGCCATCACCCGCAACCGTTGCATCATTCAACCGATTGCCCGGCAGATGCGCTTCGGGCGCGGCCAGCAGCGTGAAGGCCCCGGTCGTCGGATCGAAACGGTGGATGCCGCTCTGTAATCCAGCGATCATGTCGCCACGCGCGCTGGGCAAAACCCAGCCGACCTGCGCGGGTGCGGCCCATGACTTTTGCTCTCCGCTCGCGGGGTTAAAGCGATGGATCGCGGGTGCCTTGATATCGACGAACCACAGCGCCGCGTCGCGTTCCACCCACACCGGGCCTTCACCCAATGTGGCGCCCAGAGGCCATACGGGTTCGGGCGCCATTATCGCCACCCCGCATCGACCCAATATTCATGGCCGGTGATCAAACGCGCATCGTCCGAGGCCAGAAACAGCGCCAGCGCCGCCACGTCATGGGGCAACAGGCGACCATCAAGGCATTGCGCGGCGACGATCTCGGCCTCGCCTTCGGGCGTGTACCATTTTTCCTGACGCGGGGTTTTGACATTGCCGGGGATGATGCTGGTGACGCGAATGTTGTCGCGGCCCAGTTCACGCGCGAACCCGCGCGTCATGCCCTCAATGGCGGCCTTGGCGGTTTGATAGATGACCAGATCGGGCAGGCCCAGATGCCAGCTGATCGAGCCAAGGTTGATGATGGCCCCGCCGCCGGCACGCTTCATCGAGGGCACAGCGGCCTGTGCGACAAAGAACTGGTGGCGCAGGTTGACCGCCATACGCTCGTCCCAATAGGCCGGGGTGACTTCGGCAATGCCGTGACGGTCGTCATTGGCGGCATTGTTGACCACCACGTCGATGCCGCCCAGAGCTTCCTCGACCTGTGCCATCATCGCCTGAACCGCGTCCATATTGGTCAGGTCACAGGCAAAGAAAGTCGCGCCCAGACGCGCCGCAACCGCTTCACCGGCTTCCTTGGCGATGTCGCAAAAGGCTACCTTGGCGCCTTGGGCGGCAAAGGCTTCGACAAAACCCTCACCAATGCCGCTGGCGCCGCCGCTGATGAAAACGCGCTTGCCTGCAAGGCTGGGATAGATGGCGCGCCCATTTGTACCGGCGCTCATGCCTTTGCTTCCAACAGACCACGAGCGGCCAGATTGGTGTAAAGCGCGGCAATGCCCTGCGTCCAGGGTTGGGCCTCCTTGCTGGTGACCACGGTGTTGACCAGCTTGCCCAGCTTGGGGGTAGAGATCGTCACCACATCGCCCACCTTATGCGTAAAGCCGCGGCCCGGATCGTCGCGATCCTGCGTGGGCGCGAACAACGTGCCAAGGAACAGCGTGAAGCCATCGGGATACTGATGCTCGCTCAAGGTCTGGCGGACCAGATCGAGCGGATCGCGGCTGATTTCGCGCATGCTGGAGTGACCCTCGAGGCGATAGCCCTCCGGCCCTTCGATCAGCAGATCAACCTCGGCATTGCGCACGTCGTCGATCGAGAAACTGTCGTCAAACAGACGAACCAGCGGGCCAAGCGAGCAGGACGCGTTATTGTCCTTCGCCTTGCCCAGCAGCAGCGCGCTGCGCCCTTCGATGTCGCGCAGGTTGACGTCATTGCCCAACATCGCGCCGACAGCCTCGCCGCCCGCATTGACCAGCAGCACGACTTCGGGTTCCGGATTGTTCCATGTGCTGTCGCTGCGCACGCCGACATCGGCCAGCGCGCCAACCGTGGCCAGCACGGGTGCCTTGGTGAAGACTTCAGCATAAGGCCCGATGGCAACTTCGAGATATTGCGACCACAGGCCATCGGCGATCAGCAGTTCTTTCAGCGCCTCGGCCTCGGCCGAACCGGGGACGACCGAACGGATCGAGCCGCCCACACGTTCCTCGATACGGGCGCGGATTTCCAGAGCCTTGCTCGAATCGCCGCGCGCGCGTTCCTCGATCACGCGTTCCAGCGTGCTGGTGGCGAAGGTCACGCCGCAGGCCTTGATGACCTGAAGGTCAACCGGGCTGAGCCATGCCGCGTCGAGTTCATCAAGCGGCCCCAGAGCGCGACCCGCCGAAGCGTTAAGAGGCAAAGCTTCTACCAATTGCGAAACGGTCGGCGCCACACCCGACATGTCATAGGCAATCCCGCCCTCGACCAGAATGGGCGTAGGGCCTTCGGGCAATTGCACGCGGCCAAGGAAACGCGCCCCACGCCAATCGGCGGGCAGCAGAGCCGCGAAGGAAGAAATTCCAGACATTTTCTCTCCAGACAGCATTTTCGACAGCCAACATTGCGGTGTGACGTTGACTTATGTTGATAGCGCTACCATCATGCAAATGCCCCTGCTGTCAAGTGATTTCGCTCAACGGGCGCGGGGACGGACAGGAAAATGCTGACATCATGGCAAAGCGGCATTAGTGCTGTTCCGAGGGAGAGTTGTGAAATGACCGAGAAGTCCACCCGCCGTTTTCGTTCACAGGACTGGTTTGCCGATCCGGCGCGCTCCGACATGGTGGCGCTCTATCTGGAACGTTTCATGAATTACGGGATCACCCCGAATGAATTGCGTTCGGGCCGCCCGATCATCGGCATCGCGCAAAGCGGCAGCGACCTCTCGCCCTGCAACCGCATCCACCTCGAACTGGCCAAGCGGGTGCGCGACGGCATCCGCGACGCGGGCGGGATCTGCATGGAATTTCCGGTCCACCCGATCTTTGAAAACTGCCGACGCCCCACCGCTGCGCTGGATCGTAATCTGGCCTATCTGGGGCTGGTGGAAATCCTTTATGGCTATCCCATCGACGCGGTGGTGCTGACCACGGGTTGCGACAAGACCACCCCTTCACAGGTGATGGCGGCAAGCACGGTGGACATTCCCGCCATTGTGCTTTCGGGCGGGCCGATGCTCGATGGCTGGCATGAAGGCGACCTGGTCGGTTCGGGCACGGTGATCTGGCGCAGCCGCCGCAAGCTGGCCGCGGGCGAGATCGACGAGGAGGAGTTCCTTCAGCGCGCCTGCGATTCGGCGCCCTCGGCGGGCCATTGCAACACGATGGGCACGGCCTCGACCATGAATGCCGTGGCCGAGGCGTTGGGCCTCTCGCTGCCCGGATGCGCCGCCATCCCCGCCCCCTATCGCGAGCGCGGCCAGATCGCCTATGAAACCGGCCGCCGCATTGTGGAAATGGCCTATGAAGACCTGCGCCCGTCCAAAATCCTGACGCGTGAGAGTTTCCTCAACGCCATCCGCGTGGTCACGGCCATCGGCGGGTCCAGCAATGCCCAGCCCCATATCGTCGCCATGGCCCGCCATGCGGGCGTGGAAATCACCGCCGCCGACTGGATGAAGCATGGCTATGACCTGCCGCTGATCGTCGATATGCAGCCTGCCGGGCGTTTTCTGGGCGAGCGATTCCACCGTGCGGGCGGCGTGCCTTCGGTGATGTGGGAATTGCTGCAACAGGGCGTGCTGGACGGCGATTGCCTGAGCGTGACGGGCGAAACGGTGGCGGAAAATGTGGCGCTGCGCCCTGCCCGCGACCGCGAGGTTATCCGCCCCTTTGCCGAGCCGCTGAAGGAAAAGGCGGGCTTCCTTGTGCTGTCGGGCAATCTGTTCGATTTCGGTATCATGAAGACCAGCGTGATTTCCAAGGAATTCCGGGGCCGGTACCTGTCCAACCCCGATGCCCCCGGCACATTCGAGGCGCGCGCGGTGGTGTTTGAAGGGGGTGATGATTATCACCACCGGATCGATGATCCTGCGCTCAACATCGACGAAAACTGCATCCTCGTCATGCGCGGCGCTGGCCCACAAGGCTGGCCGGGCAGCGCGGAGGTTGTGAACATGCAGCCCCCCGCCGCCCTCATCCAGCGCGGGGTGCAATGGTTGCCGACACTGGGCGATGGGCGTCAGTCGGGCACGTCCGACAGCCCCTCGATCCTCAATTGCTCGCCCGAAAGCGCGGTGGGCGGTGGTCTGTCATGGCTGCGTACGGGCGACATCATCCGCATCGATGTGGTCAAGGGCACCTGCAACGCGCTGGTTTCGGACGAGGAAATCGCCCGTCGCCGTGCCGAACCCCTGCCCCCTGTTCCGCCCAGCAATACGCCTTGGGAGGAACTCTACCGCGAAAAGACCGGGCAGATGGGCGAAGGCGCCGTGCTGGAAATGGCGGTCAAATATCGCGGTCTGGCGGCCAAGACGCCCCGTCATAACCACTAATGGATAAATGCCGCTGTACCCTTTGTGGGAACAGCGGCATTTGTACCTTTGCTATTATTGCGGGTCTTAGAAACGATCCGCGTTCATCACCTTGGTCCATGCCTTGGCAAAGTCGCGGACGAATTTTTCGCCTGCATCATTGCTGGCATAGACCTCGGCCACGGCGCGCAATTCCGAATTCGATCCAAAGATCAGATCGACCGGCGTTGCACTCCACTTGGCCCCGCCCGTGGCCCGGTCCGAACCGATATAGGTCGCGCCATCGGGGGCCTTTTTCCACGCCGTGCCCATGTCCAGCAGGTTGACGAAATAGTCATTCGTCAAAGTGCCGGGACGCGCCGTGAATACGCCATTGGCGCTGTGCCCGGTGTTGGCGTCCAAGGCGCGCATACCGCCGACCAGAACCGTCAGTTCCGGCACCGACAGGCCCAGTTGATCGGCCTTGTCGATCATCGCCTCGGCAGGGGCCTGCCAGTTTCCGGCCGCATCATAATAATTGCGGAACGGATCGGCCTTGGGCTCCAGCACGGCAAAGCTGGCCGGATCGGTCTGATCCTGCGTCGCATCGACACGCCCCGGCGTAAAAGGCAAGTCAAGCTTGACGCCAGCCTTGGCCGCGGCCTGTTCCACCGCCGCATTGCCGCCCAGAACAATCAGGTCGGCCATGCTGACCTTCTTGCCACCGGGCGCGCTCTTGTTGAACTCGGTCTGGATCGCGGTCAGTTTGGCCAGAACCTTGTCCAGTTCCGCCGGATCATTGACCGCCCAGCCCTTCGCCGGGTTCAAACGGATGCGCGCACCATTCGCGCCGCCCCGCATATCGGTATTCCGATAGGTCGATGCCGATGCCCAAGCCGCGCGGATCAATTCGCGCTGTTCCAGCCCGCTGGAGAGCAGCTTGCCCTTGAGCGCGGCGATATCGGCCGCATCCACCATCGCATAATCCGCCTTGGGCAGAGGGTCCTGCCAGACGAAGCTCTGGGCCGGGATTTCATTGCCGATATAGCGCGCCTTTGGCCCCATATCGCGGTGGGTCAGCTTGAACCACGCACGGGCAAATGCATCAGCATAGGCCTGCGGATTCTTGCGCCATTTGGTCAGGATCGCGCGGAAAGCCGGATCTTCCTTCAGCGCAATATCGGTCGTGAACATGATCGGGGCATGAGTCACACCCGCGACATGGGCATCGGGCACAATCTTGGCCTGATCGGCATTCTTGGGCGTCCATTGCGTGGCGCCTGCCGGGCTCTTGGTCTTAACCCATTCAAAGTTGAACAAGTTGTCCAGATACTGGCTGGTCCATGCGATGGGGTTGGCCGACCATGCGCCTTCAAGGCCGCTGGTCACGGTGTCCTGCGCATTGCCCTTGCCGCATTTGTTTTTCCAGCCAAGGCCCTGATCCTCGATCGCGGCGGCGGCCGGTTCGGGGGCGACGCATTCCTCGGGCTTGTGCGCGCCATGCGCCTTGCCGAAAGTGTGGCCGCCAGCGATCAGGGCTGCGGTTTCCTCGTCATTCATCGCCATGCGGCCAAAGGCGCGGCGGATGTCGGCGGCCGCCGCAATCGGGTCGGGCATGCCATTGGGGCCTTCGGGGTTTACATAGATCAGCCCCATCTGCGTGGCGGCCAGCGGACCTTTGAGATCACCCTTCGCATCGCGGCGGCCATTGTTGGCGTCCAGCCACTTCTTCTCGCTGCCCCAGAACACCATGTCGGGTTCCCACGCATCGACGCGCCCACCGGCAAAGCCCAGCGTCTTGAAACCCATCTGTTCCAGCGCGACATTGCCCGCCAGAACCATCAGGTCGCCCCAGCTGATCTTGCGGCCATATTTCTGCTTCACCGGCCAGATCAGGCGGCGCGCCTTGTCGAGGCTGGCATTGTCGGGCCAGCTGTTTTGCGGATCAAACCGCTGTTCACCGCCAGAGCTGCCGCCGCGGCCATCGACCGTGCGATAGGTGCCGGCGCTGTGCCAGGCCATGCGGATGAAGAAGGGGCCGTAATTACCATAGTCGGCGGGCCACCACGGCTGGCTGGTGGTCAGCACCTTGGCAAGGTCGGCCTTAACCGCCTTGAGGTCGAGCGTTTTGAATTCCGCCGCATAATCGAAATCGGCGCCGTAAGGGTTGGACGCCACATCATTCTGGCGCAGCGGGCTGATGTCCAGACGGCTAGGCCACCAATCCTTGTTGGTGGTGGCGCCGGGCGATGCGTCGGTCTGCGCAAAGGCGGGCGCGCACAGCGAGAGCAGCGCAGTGGCCGCCATCAGCCGTGCGGCGCGGGAAAAGGGCATGTTCGGCATGGTTGAAAACTCCTGCTTCTTGGCCATTCATCGGCGAGCAAGGAATTATCACCGCCCATTTTCGGGGCTAAATCGATTATAGTCGTGGCAATAATTGCCAATTCCGATTTTTGACACACAGAGCCAGCCGCAACCCACGATCAAGATTTTCTAATCCTGTACCAAACAAGCGTTGCTGGATCATACTCAACTTAATCAGTAGAGGTTTTCCTGTCCGACGGAGATGCTTCCCTCTCTCCGTCGGGCCGCGGCTTTTGATCCATCGTGTCAGCTTGCTCCGCGTCAACAACGGCTAAAGCGGCACGAGGCTGGCGGCGCATCCACGCTCTTTGTCTCGTGCTTTGTTGCACAGATAGGACGTATGAGACATGCCCATTGCCACGCCATTTTCCCGCCCCCGCCTGTCCCCTGCCCGCCCGCGTTTGCGCGCGAACACGGCGGGCGCCCCCTTGCCGCATCCCTCGTGGCGGCCTACCGGATTGAGCCATGACCAACATCAACCCATCAGCGCCGCAGAATTCTGGCAACGCCTCGGGCTTTGAACCGCCTCTGGTCGATCTATCGGCGCTGGCGGATCAATTGCGCGGGCGGCGGCATCAATGGCGCCTGTCCCAGGATCATGACTCGGCCTATGGCGCGCATGGGTTTCCCTCGCGTCTGGCGCTGGGTCAGATTCTGGACAATCTGGCCTCGGCGCTGTTTCCGATGCGGTTGGGGCCGCGCGGGTTGACGCTGGATACAGAGGACGCCTTTGTCATCGCCTCGCTGCGCAGGGCGCTGCCCGATCTGGCGGCGCAGATCCGCATGGAACTGCACGCGGGCCGGGCGCAGAACGAGGCCGAAATCCACGCACAGGCCAATGCCATCGTTACGGCGCTGGCCGATAATCTGCCCGATGTGCGCCGGTTGCTCGACACCGACTTGGAGGCTGCCTTTGCCGGTGATCCCGCCGCGCGCACGGTGGACGAGGTGTTGCTGTGCTATCCCTCGCAGACGGCGATGCTGCACTATCGTATCGCCCATGTGCTGTACCGTCAGGGCGCGCCGCTGGTGGCGCGGATCATCACCGAAATCGCCCATTCGCGCACCGGCATCGACATTCATCCCGGCGCGACCATTGATGAAAGCTTCTTCATCGACCACGGCACCGGCGTCGTCATCGGCCAGACCGCCATCATCGGCAAGCGCGTGCGCCTGTATCAGGCCGTCACCCTTGGCGCGCGCAGCTTTGCCTCGGATGAAAGCGGGCGCCTGCTCAACACGCCGCGCCATCCGGTGATCGAGGATGATGTGGTGATCTATGCGGGCGCAACCATCCTTGGCCGCATCACCATCGGCGCGGGCAGCGCGATTGGCGGCAATGTCTGGTTGACCAAATCGGTCGCCCCGCGCAGCGTGGTGCGTCAGGGCACGCCCAGCATCTCGATCGAAACCGATCCGCTGGAAAACTGGCCCTAAGCGGCGACCGACCGGGGCTTTGCGCCCCAGTCGAAATGCAGGTCCGCCCGCTCGGCAAAACAGGCCAGATTGCCCGCCAGCGGCGGCATAGGCCGCGCGCCGGTCAGCACCTTTTGCGGCACATGCGGCGCCAGCATCTGCATCAGACTGTAGGCATAGTTGCGCAGCAAGGATCCTTTGAGCAGCGCCACCTTGGTGCTGGATCGCGGGAACAGGCGATGCGATTGGGGCAAGACTTTGAGCCCTTCGCCATGGCCGTTGATAACCGCCATTTGCGCGACAATGCCCACCCCCATGCCAAGGCGTACATAGGTCTTGATCACATCGGCATCCATCGCCGTCAGCCGCAGATCGGGCGACAAACCCGCCGCGGCAAAGGCATCGACCACCGCCGAACCGCCCGCAAAATCCCGGCTGTACGTGATCAACGGAAAACCGGCGATGTCGGCCAGAGTGGGCGCCGACAAACGCGCCAGAGGATGGCCATCGGGCACAATCACCACATGGTCCCAATCGAAACAGGGAAAGGTGGACAAATCGGAAACCTCGTCCAGCGCCTGTGTCGCAAGGCCAATGTCCGCTTCGCCGCGCAGCAGCATGTCCGAGACATAGCGCGGCGTGCCCTGACGGATTTCGACCTCTACATCGGGAAATTCGCGGGCAAAGCGCAAGAGAACCGGAGGCAGGACATAGGAGGCCTGGTTATGCGTCGCCGCAATGGTCAGGCGCCCCTTGTCCTGCGCCACGAATTGGGCCGACAGGCGTTTGAGATTGTCCGCCTCGTGCAACAGGCGTTCGACCACATCGGCCACCTGTCCGCCCGCCTTGGTCACGCCGACCAGCCTTTTGCCGCGCCGGACAAAGATGTCGATGCCCAGTTCGGCCTCCAGATCGCGGATCTGTTTGCTGACGCCCGATTGGGACGTAAATAGCTGGTTGGCAACCTCGGTCAGGTTGAGGTCATTGTGCAAGGCGGCCCGCACATAGCGCAATTGCTGGAAATTCATGCGGCCCCTCTGATGTTTGCCTCGATATGTCTATCTCATTAGTTGAGTATATTCCGCCAAGGCAAACAACATAGTCTTGGCCGCACATCAGACCAGCTATTGCGCCAAGGCCCCCTCCTGTTCACGCCGCATCTGCATCAAACGTCGCCGGGCCCGGATGGCCGCCGCATCAGACGGCAGGATCACCGGACGCATCTCCCAAAAATCACGCCCGTTCATCGCGGCCTGCTGGGCACGGATCATCGGCTCGTCTTCCTCCAGAAAGACTTTGCGCGCCATGCGGGCGGCCTCATCGCCATGTTCGCGGGTGAAGAAGTAGTGGGTTTCACACTGGCTCTTGGGCGTCAGGATATGCGGATTGGCCATGGGCGGGACCAGAAAGTTGCGCCTTTGCCCATCGTCACGCGCCATGCCGATGAACAGCGCCAGAGACGCCGGCGCATGCCAGCGAATATGCATCCATTGGTCAATCGCCTCGCCATCACCCACCATGGCGGCCGCCCATGCGGGCGGGCGCGATCCGGGCATATCCCACTTGTTCCAAACCGCGCCGGTATCATCGCCCTCCACGGTTTGCCGCCCGGATTCGAACAGCGCCCCATTCACGCCGAACGTCTCGACATGAAGAAATTCGGCATGGCTGAGATCGAGCAGATTGTCCGCGATCAGTTCGTAATTCACATCCATCAACAGATGGTCGCGCGCATCGCGATCATCATCGATAAATCCGAAATCCGGGATCGTCGCAGGATCGGCCAGGTTTTCATCCCCCGGCCAGAACCACAAGGCCCCATGCCGTTCCACCAGCGGTCGCGTCGCCACCCGCGCCTGTGGCGGCAATTCGCGGCCAAACGGGTTGAACACACAGGCGCCATCCATGCCAAAGGTCAAACCATGATAGCCGCAGGCAACGGTATCCCCCACCCGCTTGCCCCGGCTGAGCGGAACAAAGCGGTGCGGGCATTTGTCCGCCATCATCACCCATTCACCGCCCGAATGGCGCAGGATCAACCACGGTTCATCCAGCAGCGTTCGCGCCAGAAATCCATCCTGCGGCACTTCATTGGCCCATGCGGCCATGTACCAGGCATTGCGGACAAAATCCTCCATCGACACGTCTCCTCTCCAATTGGGAACGGGTCATGCCAATGGTGTTGTTTACTGCACGCCCGCACCCACACGCGGGATTGTCCCGCCCAAAAAGCTGTGGGGCCTGCAGTTGACGCCCGTGGGCGCCATCCCAGATCGAACAAGCCGATCACCAGGCTGTGCCCGCAATGCGGGCGAGGCAACGGATAAATTGGAATTCCGATTCGAGTCAAGCATGGCAATGTGCCTTGGCATCTGCTCAAAAGGAAATTGGCGCGCCCGGCAGGGTTCGAACCTGCGGCCCCAAGCTTAGAAGGCTCGTGCTCTATCCAGCTGAGCTACGGACGCGCATGCCATGAAACGGCGTAAAGCCGACTGGCGAACCACCCCATAGCGACAATGACGGCATAGCGCAAAGGTGGATCGACAGATCCCGTCAAATGTAACAAAAATGTCATCAATTCAACGGCATATAAAATCCATATAATCGCCAAATATGACAGTCCGTGTCACAGGAACGGAACAGATCTGTCAAATTCCATCCCTAGCGCGACCCCAAGTTTACTGACTAAGAACGGGGCACATCCATGACATCCTCCTTTGCCGCGCGACGCGCCGTGGGCCGCGTGCGCCTTGCCTTGCTTGGCTCGGCCATGTTCCTTCCCTTTGCCGCGCATGCTGTTGAAGCGCCTGCGGCCGCAGATGCCGCCGCCGCCGATGATGGTCAATCCATCGTCGTTCAGGGCGCGCGTCCGATTGCTGAATCCGAAGCCGCCGCGCTCAAGGTTCAGCAATTGTCCGATTCGCTGGTGACGGTGGCGGCATCGGACGCCGTGGGGCGCCTGCCGGACCAGAACATTGCGCAGGCCGCAGGGCGTTTGCCGGGTGTGGCGGTCGAACGCGATCAGGGTCAGGCGCGCTATATCTCGCTGCGTGGCGGCCCCAAGAACTGGACCACCCTGTCCTTTGACGGCGTCAATGTGGTCAGCCCCGAAGGGCGCAAGAGCCGCTTTGACTCGGTGCCTTCGGCCATCGCGGGCAAGATCATCATCAACAAGGCCGTGACCCCCGACATGCCGGGCGAAACTGTGTCGGGCAACGTCAATGTCGTCACGCGCTCAGCCTTTGATTTCAGCGGCCTGCACATCAACGGCAAGGCCGGTTATGGCCAGCAGGAATATGGCAGCCGCCCGGAATACGAAGGCTCGCTGGTCCTGTCCGACCGTTTCAACGTGGGCGAAGGCGAATTGGGCGTGCTGCTTTCGGGCAGCTATTACCAGCGCGACATGGTGACCGACAATTTCGAAAATGACTGGGAAAATGTCAGCCAGGACAAGCGCCCCGGCAATGCCAACCGCATCTGGGTGGCCGAAAGCGAGAACAAGCTCTATCGCCTGACGCGCAAGAACTGGTCGGTGTCCGGGCGTCTGGATTACAAGCCGAACGATCGCAACACGATCTCGTTCAGCTCGATCTACACGATCTTTTCCGACGACGAGGCGCGCGACAATTACCGCTTCGACATGGATGACAAACAATCCTCGCTGAGCAATGCCAGTGCGGCCTGCGACACGTCGGTCAAGTCGTCCTATGCGACCTCGGCCTATGCCGATGTGTGTTCGGGCAACACGCCCACCAAGGGCACGATCTATGGCATCGACATCCGCCAGCGTTCGACCCTGCGCGCCTATCGCCAGTCGATCTTTACCAACACGCTTCAGGGCAGCCATGAATTCGACGGAGGCTGGGCGCTGAACTGGACCGGCAATTATACCGAAAGCAAGGATGACCGCTCGGTCGTGGGCGAAGTCACCTGGGACAGCCCCAGCACGCTGACCGCGCGTCCGACGGTGGCCTATGATTTGACCAACCCCAACCTCTCGACGCTGGCGCTTTATACGACCAACAGTTCGGGCGGCGTCCTGTCGGCCGGCACGCGCGTGACGGACATCGACACGTTCACCAAACCTGCGTCGTCCTTCAATCTGCTGGACGCCATCGACATGACCCGCGCCTATACCGGCCGCGTCGTCCTGTCCAAACAGACCGAATTCCTTGGCGGCAACCTAACGCTCAAGGCCGGTTTCCAGTTTGACCAGCGCACCAAAACCGCCAATGAAATGCAGATTTCGGTGTCGGGCACGTCGAATCTGGCGGCGCTGGGCCTGGCCGATTACAGCAGCTTTTCGACGAACCAGCCCTTTATGGGCAAGATCGCGATGGGCTATACGTTCCACTATTTCGACACGGCCAAGATGCGCGCAGCATCAGACAAAGCGCGTCAGCTTTACGCACGCACGCCCGTCACCGACAACAATTACCGCGTGCAGGAACAGGTCTATGCCGGTTTCCTGATGGGCACCCTGCGCTATGACTGGGGCAGCATCCTGGCCGGTGTGCGTTTGGAAAACGTGACCAACAGCGGTAATGCGGTGGGCACGATCACCAACTCCGCCGGGGTTACGACCACCAGCAACCTGTCGGCCAAATCGAGCCAGTTGCTGGCCTTCCCCAGCCTGCATTTCAACTATAACGTCGATCAGACCAAGAAGCTGCGCCTCTCCTTCACCACCGGCGCGGCGCGCGCCGATTATGACCAGATGCGCCCCAACGTGGTCGTCAGCGACACCAATCAGGCGATTTCTGGCGGCAACCCTGCGGTCAAGCCAGAGCGCGCCTATGGCGTGGACGCCTATTTCGAATGGTACATGCGCCCCAGCGGCTTCCTGATGGCGGGCCTGTATTACAAACAGGTTGAGGACGTTCTTTACACCTCGGTGCGCACCTATGGCTCGACTTCGCTCAATGCGAACGGTGTGGATCGCTCGAACTATCTCTTTTCCGGCATCAACAATGCCGGCAAGGGCCACCTGATGGGGCTGGAAGTCGCGTTTCAGCAAAGCCTTGAACCTTGGGTGCAAAAGGCGGGCCTGCCCGACTGGATGGGCGGTTTTGGCATCAACGCCAACATGATGCTGAACGACAGTTCGGTGACCAAGGCGGCTTATGGCGCCTATACCGCGCGCAAGGTACGCCTGCCCAATACCTCGGACATGGTCTATAACCTTGGCGGCTATTACGAAAAATATGGCCTGACCCTGCGCCTGCAATATCAGTATCGTTCGAAATGGCTCGACGCCATCGGCGATGACCTGTCGGCAGGCGGCGACAGCTACTGGGCGGCGGACGATGAAATGGACTTCTCGGCCCGCTATCAGATCAACAAGCGCCTCTCGATCTATTTCGACGCCTCCAACCTGCTGAACCAACCGGGTCGCCGCTTTGTCGATCCCAGCGGGTTGATCAACGCCAGCGGCGGTTCGGCCACGTTCAGCCAGAACTACACCACCGAATGGGAACGTTTTGGACGCCGCTTTACCGGGGGTGTTCGCTTCAACTTCTGATGACGGGTCAGGGTTGATGTACGAAAGGGCGCTCCATCCGGGGCGCCCTTTTTCTTGCGCCATCACGCCATTGCGGGTTAGCGTGAAAGCCATGAGCCAATCCCCCCTCTTCCGCATCGAAGGCAGCGCGGGCGCGCGTCGCCACTTTCGCTATTTCGATTATGTGATGGTGGCCTTTGTCACGATCCTGCTGCTGTCCAACCTGATCGGGGCGGGCAAGCGTGCGGTTGTCGACCTGCCCCTGATCGGCCCATGGCCTTTTGGCGCGGGCGTAATGTTCTTTCCTATCAGCTATATCATCGGTGACGTTCTGACCGAGGTCTATGGCTATGCCCATGCGCGGCGCTGCATCTGGGTCGGCTTCTGGGCGCTGATCTTCATGGTGTTTATGAGCGTGGTCGTCGTGGCGCTGCCGCCCGATGCGGGATGGACCGGACAGGCCGCCTATGAAAGCGTGTTCGGCCAAACCCCGCGCATCGTCTTTGCCTCGGTCGCGGCGTTCTGGGCGGGGGAATTCGTCAATTCCTTTGTCCTTGCCAAGATGAAGATCGCTACCAACGGATCGAAACTGTGGACCCGCACCATCGGTTCAACCGTCTTTGGCCAAGCGGTGGACAGCGCGCTGTTCTACCCCCTCGCCTTTTACGCCGCCGACGGCTGGACCGGGGCGCAGGTCATGCAGGTGGCATGGACGCAATGGGCCATCAAGGTCAGCTGGGAAGTCATCCTGACCCCGGCGACCTATTGGGTGGTGGGCTTTTTGAAAAAGCGCGAAGGGGTTGAGGTGTTCGATACGGACACGTCCTTCTCGCCTTTTGCCAAGGCGGCGGAGGTTTAAAGGGGTTTGAAGTTTGGCCTCCGGCGGGCAAAGGGACTCGGTCCCTTTGCAATCCCATGAATGGGGTGGTGGTTGAGTTCGTCGATATGCGCTGATCCGCGAAGCGGGTTAATAGCCTGCGGCGTTGCAAGGTTGCACCAAGGGTGAAATCCCGCGCCACACAGACAGTATCGGGATTGCAAAGGGTTTAGACCCTTTGCCCGCCGGAGGCACCCCCTCCCTCACCATCAATCCGCAATCAACGCAATCGCCAGATAGACAATAAAGAGCGACCCAAACCCCAGAATAGCGCCAAGGGCAAAAGCCACGCGCACCAACGTCACGTCGAGACCGAAATAGGCCGCAATGCCCGAACAGACACCAAAGATCTTCTTATTGCGGCGGTCGAGCATAAAGCCATTGGTGGGGCGGATGGGGTCATAATTGGGCATCGGTTTTCTCCTTGGCGCGGGGCTGGTCGGTTGCCGCCGCTGATACCGATGGAATTGCATGGCCCGTGCCAATTGCGGAAAGTCTGGGAATTCTGCCGATCCCGCGCAAAGGCGTCGCCGCCGCATGGCGTAAATCCCTATCCCTTGGCATTTTTCACCAAGGCTGGCATGGGTCGCACAATCCCGCTACAGCGCGGCCCATGGCGCTTGATCGCATCCGTCTGGGCTGGTTCCGCAACCACCGCGCCACCGCGCTGGAGGGGACGGGAAAGTTCAACCTTCTGGTGGGCGAAAACGGCGCGGGCAAGACCAATATCCTTGAGGCCATTTCGCTGTTTGCGCCGGGACGCGGGCTGCGCCGGGCGGCCCTGCCCGATATGGCGGGACAGTCGGGCGACGGGGCCTTTGCGGTTTCGGCCGACCTGTTGCACGATGGCATCGGGGTGCGTTTGGGCACGGGCACCGCGCCGGATAAACCGGGCCGCCGCATCGTGCGGGTCAATGGCGCGGATGCCAGCGCGCTGTCGCTTTCGGAATGGCTTGGCCTGTTCTGGCTGACCCCGGCGATGGACCGTTTGTTCATGGATTCGCCGGGCGGACGGCGGCGGTTTGTTGACCGTCTGGCGCTGGCGCTGGATCCGGCCCATGCCGCCCATGCCGCCCGCACCGAAGCCGCCATCCGCGAACGCAACCGCCTGCTCTCCGCCCCGCAGGAACCCGATGCGCGCTGGCTCGACGCCATAGAAGTACAAATTGCCGAGGCGGGGGGCGCGCTGGCCAGCGGGCGGGCGCGGCTGATCGAGGCGCTTAACGCCAAGCTTGAAACCCTGCCCCCCTCGCCCTTTGCGCGGCCTGCGCTCTCCTATCAGGCGGGGGGGCCGATTGTTGTGGCCGAACTGGCGCAGGCGTTGCGTGACAATCGCCGCCGGGATCGCGCGGCGCAGCGCACATTGACCGGGCCGCACCGCGACGACCTTGGCGTGACCATGGCGGCCAAGAACCAACCCGCCGCCGAATGTTCAACCGGCGAGCAGAAGGCAATGCTGATCGCCATCACGCTGGCCCATGCCGAATTGTCGGGCGATGCAGACCGTCCGCGCCTGCTGCTGCTGGATGAGGTTGCGGCGCATCTCGATCCGATCCGGCGCGGGGCGCTGTTTGAACGGCTGGAGGCGGGCGCGGCGCAGGTATGGATGACCGGCACCGAAGTCGCGCCCTTTGACGCGCTGTCGGGCAAAGCTGCCTGTTGGTGGGTGTCCGAAGGCAGCGTTACAAAAGAATAGGGCGGGAAGCGCAACCGCCCCCGCCCCGCAATGTTCGGCAAACGAACTCTCTTACGAGAACATTGCCATCCCGCCGTTCACATGCAGCGTCTGGCCGGTGACATAGCCGGCTTCCTTCGACGCCAGATAGGCAACCGCCGCGCCAATGTCTTCGCCCTCGCCCATGCGGCCCATCGGGATGCGGCTGTTGAGCGCGTCCTTCTGAGCATCGGGCAGAACGTCGGTCATCGCCGTGCGGATGAAACCGGGGGCGACGCAGTTCACCGTCACATTGCGGCTCGCCAGTTCCTGAGCCAGCGACTTGGACGCGCCGACAAGGCCAGCCTTGGCGGCGGCATAGTTGATCTGGCCCGGATTGCCTGTGGCGCCCACGACGCTGGTGATGTTGATAATGCGGCCAAAACGGGCCTTCATCATCGGCTTGGTCGCGGCCCGCATCAGGCGGAACGCGCCTTCAAGGTTGATGCGGATGACGGCTTCCCATTCCTCATCCTTCATGCGCATGGCAAGGTTATCGCGCGTGATCCCGGCATTGTTGACCAGAATATCGAGCTTGCCCAGACCAGCCACAGCGGCAGGGATCAGACCTTCAACACTGTCCTTGTCCGACAGATCGGCCACCAGACACACATGATCGCCGCCAAGTTCGGCAGCAAACGCCTCCAGCTTGGCCTGATTGCTGCCCGAAAGCGCCAGACGCGCGCCTTGCGATGCCAGCGCGCGCGCCACCGACGAACCGATGCCACCCGATGCGCCCGTAACCAGCGCGGTCATACCCGTCAGATCAAACATCGCTCAAATCTCCTTCAGCAGCGCTTCGATGTCGGCCATCGTCACCACGCTGGTAATTTTCACGTCCTTGATGGTGCGGCCAATCATCGGCCCCAACACCTTGCCGCCCAGTTCGACGAACTCGGTCACGCCCGCGGCCTGCATGGCGATCACGCTTTCCCGCCAACGCACACGGCCGCAAACCTGTTCGACCAGCAGCTTTTGCACCAGGGCCGGATCGGTCACGACATTGGCGGTCACATTGGCAAACAACGCCACCGACAGCGCGCCCGGCACGGTCTTGGCCAGCGCCTCGGCCATGGCGTCAGCAGCAGGCTGCATCAGCGGGCAGTGGAAAGGGGCCGACACCGGCAAGGCCACGCCGCGCTTGATGCCATGTTCCTTGACCAGAGCGATGGCGCGGTCAATCGCGCCCTTGTGGCCCGAGAGGACAACCTGACCCGGATCATTGTCATTGGCGACGGTGCAGACTTCACCCTCGGCCGCCGCCGCGGCCAGAGCAGACGCCTTTTCAATATCCGCGCCCAGCAAGGCCGCCATCGCGCCCACGCCCACCGGCACAGCCGCCTGCATCGATTGCCCGCGCAGTTTGAGCAAACGCGCCGTATCGGCCAGCGAGAAAGCCCCCGCCGCGCACAGCGCCGTATATTCACCCAAAGAATGGCCCGCGACGAAGTCGGCCTTGTCGGCCAGACGGATGCCGCCCTCGGCCTCCAGCACGCGCAGCGTCGCAATGGCATTGGCCATGATCGCGGGCTGTGCGTTCTCGGTCAGCGTCAGAGCGTCTTCGGGGCCTTGCGCCATGATCGCGGACAATTTTTGGCCCAACGCATCATCGACCTCTTCGAAAACCTCACGGGCAACGGCGCTGACCGCAGCCAGTTCGACGCCCATACCAACCTTCTGGCTGCCCTGACCCGGAAAAACGAAAGCCCGCATTGCGCGATAATCCCTGATAAATGCAAAGTGGGCGCGGGTTATTGCGGATAGGCTTAAGACGCAAGACCAAACGGAACAATGCGGTTGGCCGCATCATGGCCAATATCCGCGCCGCCAAGAAACGGAATGGCATGGCGCGCGCACCAATGGGCCACGATCTGTTGCGGATCGGCCCCAAAGTCGCGGTCATTTTCGGGCACATCGGACACCCTGCCCAACCGTAGCCCGGCCACGCCGCCCAGATGCGCCGTCACATGAAACATCAACCGGTCAATGGCATAGAGGTGTTCGCTCACCTCTTCGACCATGACCACATGGCCCGCCAGCCCCGGCATGATCGGCGTCCCCGCCAACATGGCCAGCGTGGTGAGGTTAAAGGCCACAACGGGATGCTTTTCCCCCATCAGCGCCGGTTCCAAACCATCGCGCGCGCCCACAAAAAAGCCAAGGGCGCGGTGCAAGGCAGCCTCTCCGCCCGAACGGCGTCCATCAGCCACCATCGGGCCATGGCACACATGCCCCACCCGCGCCCGATAGAGCGCGCCCAGCATATAGCCCATGTCCGAATAGCCCATATAGGTCTTGTAGGCCGAAGCCGGGCCAAGCTGGGCCACGGCCTGCTGGGCGATACGGTTGCTGCCATAACCGCCGCGGGCGAACCACACCGCGTCGATGCCCGGATCGTTGGCGCAATCCAGAAAAGCGGCCAGACGCACATCGTCCTCGCCCGCGAAATGCCCGCAGTTGGCGAAACATTGCGGGTGAAATTCCAGCGTCAGATCATATTGGGCCGCCGCCGCCTGTGCTTTGGCAACATCGTCAGGCGTGATGGGACAGGCCGGGGCGCAAATGGCAATCTTGGTCATGGGAAAGAAGGCATATACAGTTGCTTCTGTTCGCGCCACATCCTAACCCGCGCAAATGGATAAAGACGCGCTGATTTCGACCTCTTGGTTCTTTTGCGGTATTGGCGGATCGGGCATGTTGCCTCTGGCGCTGATCCTGCGCGGCATGGGCGCGCGCGTCGCCGGATCGGACCGCAGCCGGGATCAGGGCCGCACGCCGGAAAAATTCGCATGGCTGGAAAGTCTGGGCTTTGACCTGTTCCCACAGGATGGCAGCGGGATGCAGGACGGCGCGCAGGTTCTGGTCGCCAGCGCGGCGGTTGAGGACACCGTACCCGAAGTCATCCGCGCCCGCGAATTGGGATGCGCGCGGATGAGCCGGGCGCAATTGCTCTCCACCTTGTTCAACGCCGCCCCGGCACGCATTGCCATTGGCGGCACCAGCGGCAAATCGACCGTCACGGGCATGGCCGGGTGGATCATGACTCAGGTGGGGCGTGACCCGACGATCATGAACGGTGCGGTGATGAAGAACTTTGTCGCCCCCGACGCCCCCTTTGCCAGCGCGCGGGTCGGTTCGGGCGGCGTGTTCGTATCCGAGGTGGATGAAAGCGACGGCTCGATCGCGCTCTATAATCCCACGGTGGCGGTGCTGAACAATGTCAGCCTTGATCACAAGAGCCTTGAAGAATTGCGCGAATTGTTTGGCGATTTTCTGGCGCGGGCCGATGTGGCGGCGGTCAATCTGGACGATGCGGAAAGCGCCGCGCTGATCGGGCGGGCGCGTGATTTGGTAACGTTCGGCCTGACGCACCCCGATGCGATGGTCGGCATTGTCCCCGGTTCGATCCGCGAAGAAGCGACAAAGATCAGCGCGACGATCGTTGATAGGCGCAGCGGGGAAAGCCATGCGCTGCATCTGGCCGTGCCGGGGCGGCATAATCTGGCCAACGGACTGGCGGCGCTGGCCGCGGCGGATGCGGCGGGTGTGAGTTTGGCGCAGGGTGTTGCGGCGCTGGAGGGCTTTAACGGCCTTGCGCGGCGTTTCGATATCGTCGGCACCAGCGCGGGCGGCGTGACCGTGATCGACGATTTCGGCCATAACCCGGACAAAGTCAGCGCCACGCTCAAGACGCTCAAAACCCATCCGGGGCGCATTCTGGCGTTTTTTCAGCCCCATGGCTATGGCCCCTTGCGCCAGATGGGGCATGAATTGGCCGAGGTATTCGCCAACCTGATGGGGGCCGACGATGAGGTGATCCTGTGCGATCCGGTCTATTTCGGCGGCACGGTGGACCGCAGTCAGGGTTCGCAGCGCATCATCGACATGATCGAGGGCGCAGGCGGCAAGGCGCGCTATATCCCCGCGCGCGATGATGTGGCGACCTATTTGCTGCAAGAGGCGCGCAGCGGAGACCGCATTGTCGTGATGGGCGCGCGCGATGATACGTTGACTTTGTTCGCCAAAAACCTGCTGGCTCAGGTGCAATAGGCCATAAAAAAGGGCGCGGGAGGAGGCATTCCCGCGCCCTTTTCCGTCAAACGGGGGTGATCAGATGACCCGCACCTGCACCAGCGTTTGATTGACCAATTGATAGGCGATTTCGCCAAAGGTTACCGGGCCGGCCACGCCACCCACGGTTTTGCCTTCCAGATCGCCGAACAGATAGTTCAGGATGCAGTTGCACGACCACATCGCGCCATCATGGTCATGGGCCGAAAACTGGGCGGCAAAGGCGGCGGGGTAATCGGCCACCGGCGCGGCAAAGGCGTAATCGATGCCGGGAAACACCGGGGCGTAGAGATCGACGTTGGCCGAACCCACGGAACGCAGCGAAGCGTTGATGCGCGCGCCGGAATAGTCGCCGACCAGAGGCAATTGCCCGCCTTCCAATCCGCGTTCGCGGATGTAATCGGCAAACAGGCGCTTTTGCCCGTTCACGATCACATCGGTGGGCGAAAAACTGGCTTCTTCAAAGCGCAGCGTGTCCACCCCGTCGGACGAGAAGATGTTCACGATCTCGACAATCGGCATCATCCCGTCGGGCAAATGGATCTGAAGCACGGCCGCACCATCGGTCAGAGCGCCCTTGCCCGAACCGTCATAGACATAGGCCGCCGAACCATCTTCGCCCAGATCAAAGCCCGCGATCCAGCCCACCGTGGGTTTCAGGAAGGCCAGCGGATAGGAACCTGCTTCCTTGGCGAAACGCTGATGCGCCTTGGACTGAAACGGCAGGATGGCCAGAGCAAAACCCTGTTCAGGGGCCTCCTCGGTGATATCCTGAAGCGCATCGGCGCTGTAATGATGCGAGGTGACAGGGCCCAGGCCGGAAAAGTCGGTAACAAAGACGCGGGTCGCATCAACCATTTCGCCGCCGTCGGCGGTCAGGAAATAGGGCGTCGTGCCCCCAATCCAGTTACCGGCGGGCAATTGGTCCAGCGCCTCTTTACGCCCGGCAATGGCCAGAGGTGCGCCCGCGCGAATCAGGGCGATGGCATCGTTGATCGCCACCAACGCATTGAGCCGTCCGGCCATCGCGCCAGCAAAATCAGATGGAGCTAAGCTGTGCGATTTCATTGGCCAGTCCTCTTTCCCATTTTACAAAGAAATCATAAACTTCATCAGCTTTTTGTGCCGGGCTGAGTTTGCTCATTTCCAGTCGCTGACTGAGCATTTGCGCCCCCAGATTGGTGGTGCGCAATTTCTTTAATCCGCCATTTGCCAGCTTTTGCCAGCATGGCGCCGTCTTGGGTGGCAGAGCCATCAGGTTACCCCTCGCAATATACATTCTGGATGCGAGGGGTGATTAACGCTTTTAATTTTACGGTCGGGTGAAGGCGAAATCTGTATTACATCGTATTTCTATAAAATTCCAAAATCATGCAAAATTATGCGTGAATACACGTAATTTCCATCCAATCCAAATTAAGGTCGATTATTATATAAATATAAATCACAACAATTCAGATTAAAATCGTTTGATTTTAAGGAAGAATCATGAACCCTAAGCAGACACGGGACCAAGAAGGCGAAGCAGCAACACTTGGTTTGAGGGTGCAGTTTTTCGAAGTCCAGCAAGAAGATTACGGCGCTTTTCCCCGCATCGCAAAGGCCCTGCGCAAATTTGCGCCCAGCGCGCTTGACCGCTTTTACGCCAAGGTTGCGCGCACCCCGGCGATTGCCCGCTTCTTTCCGACCAGCACCGCCGCCCAAGGTGCCAGCGACAAGCAATTTGCCCATTGGGTCGATCTGTTTGAAAGAAATGCCGACGGGCTGTCCCAATCCTATTATCAACGCGCCAGCCATATTGGCGACATCCATGCCCGGATCGGATTGCAGCCGACATGGTATACCGGCGCCTATGCCACGATCCTTCAGGATGTGATCAAGGGCATGATGCAGCAATCCATGCTGGGCCGTTTGGGCGGAAAGGCCGTGGCACAGGAGATTTCCACACTGGTCAAAATGGCCATCATGGACATGGACATTGCGCTGGGGGCCTATTTCCGGGCCGAAGAAGCCAAGCGTAAAAAGGTGGTCGATGACCTTTCCCACGCGCTTGAAGCCATGGCCAATGGCAACATGACCCATGGCCTGACCGACCTACCCGAAGATTATGCCAAGCTTCAGGCCGATTTCGAAGCGATGCGTCGTTCGGTCAATGCCGCGCTCAACGCCGTCACCTCGGCGGTCGAAACGATCAGTGCAGGGTCTGCTGAAATCCGCAGCGCATCCGACAATCTGTCCACCCGCACCGAACATCAGGCCGCCACGGTTGAGGAAACCACCGCCGCGCTCAACGGCCTGACCAACGGGATCAGCGAGGCCGCCGATGGCGCAGGGCGCGTCGAGGCCAGCGTTTCCCAGGCGCAGGAAGAAGCGCAAAAGGGAAGCGAAGTGGTGCGTGAGGCCGTGGACGCCATGGCCAGCATCGAAAATTCGGCCAAAGAGATCACGCAAATCATCAATGTGATCGACGGCATCGCTTTTCAAACCAACCTTCTGGCCTTGAACGCAGGGGTCGAGGCCGCACGTGCAGGCGACGCGGGCAAAGGTTTTGCCGTGGTCGCCAACGAGGTCCGCGCCCTTGCCCAGCGCAGCGCCGAGGCCGCCAAGGACATTCGCGCCCTGATCGGCACCAGCGTTGATCAGGTGACGCGCGGCGTTTCACTGGTCGATCAATCGGGTCAGGCCTTTACCCGCATCACCGGCAAGGTTGCCGATATTGCCGATCTTGCCATCAACATCGCCAAATTGAGCCGCGAACAGGCAGGCAATCTGGTCCAGATCAACGAATCCGTCGGCGACATCGACCGCAACACTCAGGCCAATGCCGCCGTGGCCGAAGAAGCCACCGCCGCCGCCCGCAGCCTTGCCTCGCAAGCGCAGGAACTGGCGCAATTGGTTGCCCGGTTTCAAATTGAGCGGACGGAAAGCGGTAACCCCTTTGGGTCGAGCAATCTGGCCACGATCGAGCCCAAGGTGCCGGTCGCCGCGCCGCGCCCCAAACTGGTGGCGGTCGCCCGCAATGAGGGCGCATTGGCCATCAAGCCGACGCCCGAACCGGCGGGCGAGACGGACGACTGGGCCGAGTTTTAAGGCCCCGCCCCCATCAACAATTTGGAAAAACTCTTTGCAAAGATCTTAATTTCCCCGCCCGCTCCCCGTTTCTTCTTTTGCCGAGAGGAAACGGCGGAGCCAAGACATGCTGCTCAATACCATCAATGATACAGTAGTTTATGTGCCACGCGCCGAGCGTATCAGCTTTGACATTCCGGTCCGCTATCGCCGGGGTGATGTGCGCAGCTCGACCCTTTTGATTAACCTGACGAGCGGGGGCGCGCGGGTCGAAGGCATCGAGGATTTGCGCTGCGGTGACAAGGTTACGCTCTACCTCCCCTCGCTCAAGCCCAAGGAAGCAACCGTGGTTTGGGTGATGGGTTTGGGTTCAGGGCTGGAATTTGACCGACCGCTGCATCCCGATATTTTCGAAAGTCTGGTCCTGCGCCATGCAAGGCGGCGCGACAGATCAGAAACGGACCGCCTGACCCAGATCGAAAGCCGCTATGACCGGCTGGAGGTCGACATACTGACAAATTGAACGGCAGAGGGGGCGAAAGGCCCCCTTTTTCATGCCCGGCCCAGCAATTTGGGCAAACCGTGCAACGCGCCCACAACCACCATGCCAATCACAAGACCAATAACCCCGGCAATCCCCGCGCCGGACAACCAGCCCAGCGCCGACCCGGCGGCTTCCTCGACATGATGGGCCACGCCATGTTGCCAATGGGCGGGCGCGGCCACGCCCAATTGCTCGCCCCCGTGCAGCAGGATGCCGCCGCCGACCCACAGCATCGCGGCCGTTCCGACATTGGCCAGAACCGTCAACAGCGGCGGCGTTCCCTTGACCAGACCGCGCCCAATGGCCCGCCCCAGCCCTGTGCCTCCCTTGGCCATGTGCAGGCCAATGTCATCCGCCTTTACGATCAGGCCCACCACGCCGTAAACCAGCACCGTGATCGCAATGCCGACAAGCGCCAGAATGATCCCCCGCTCCACCAGCGGCTTATCCGCGACCTCGGCCAAGGCAATCGCCATGATTTCCGCCGAGAGGATCAGGTCGGTGCGCACCGCGCCCTTGACGCGGGCGGCCTCAAACGCCTTGCCATCGCCGATCGGGCCGTCGAGCGTTTCGTCGTGATCATCCGCGCCCAGCTTTTCCAGCAGCTTTTCCGCGCCTTCATAACACAGGAACAAACCACCCATCATCAGCAGCGGCGTGATCGCCCATGGCAAGAGTGCCGATAAAGCCAGCGCCAGCGGCAGCAGAATGATCAGCTTGTTAAACAGGCTGCCCCGCGCGATGCGGGCGATGACGGGCAATTCACGGTCGGGGGTAAAGGCATTGACATAGGCCGGTGTCACGGCGGCATCGTCGATGACAACGCCCGCCGCCTTGCTGCCCGCTTGGGCCACGCCGCTGGCCATATCGTCCAGCGATGCCGCGGCCGCCTTTGCAATCACCGCCACATCATCCAGCAGCGCGATCAGTCCCGATGCCATTTAAGATCAAGCCCCCTTGAACAAGGCGGCCCAAATCATGCCGCCAGAATCAGAAAAATCCGATCAGATTGAACGACACATAGCGTGTATCGCCCCGCCGTCCATTGGGCGCGCTTTCCAAAAAGCGTCCACGCGCCAGATAGATACCGTCAAATTCGAACCGCAACCTTTTTGGCACCACCCAATAACGTAGGCGCGTATCAAACTGATGACCCGCAAAATCGCCCGAACGGCCCGTTACGTCGCGCACATTCGTCGTCGAAAAACTGTCATGGCTGTCGGCCAGCCACAATCCGCGCCAGCCGACAAAGGCATCGAAGCGGTTGCTGGGCGTAACCTCGATCCGCAATCCGGGCGAGGCGATATTGGCGCGGCCAACGGCATTATACAGGCCGCTGGGCGCCAGATCGCCGCGACGGAAACCGAACAATCCGTCGAAACGGCCATAGGTGCCCGATGTTCCATCGCCGCTGGCCCGGTCGAATTCGAACAGCAAATGCGGCTTCCACTTACCGGCCCAGGTGTAGCCCAAATGCGCGCGCAGGAAGGAGGCGCTGACCTGCAATGTCGCGGCGTTGGCGGCGGTGCTGGCGCTGGTATTGCCCCATTGATAGATGCCTTCGAACCCGCCATCGACATGGCCGGGGCGCGGATCAAAACTGGCGCGCAGGCCGATATTGTTGAGCGAGCGGTCGCGCGTCGGGCGGCCCGGCGCATCGCGTTCGCCAAAACGGATATAGCTGATTTCCGACAGGAACGGGCTGCCCTTGCGTTGATGAGCCAGCAGGCCGCCGGTCAGGGCAATGTTCACATTTTCCGAATCCAGCGCAAAGCGATTGTCCCGCAAGGACACGCCATCGTCAGGTAGGCGCAAATGCGGCATCAGATAGAGCAGGGTCGACGTATAGCCCCCCGCCATCGTCGTGGTGACAATGGCCCCGGCATAGCTGTTGGTCGAATTGCGATAATCATCCGATGCGATCAGGCGACGCGAACCGATCCCGGCCATCATGCGTCCGGCCTGAACCGTGGTCTTGGTCCCCTTGCCCAAGGCCGCGCCCAGATTGGCCATGATATAGGCCTGTGCCGGTTCCATCACGTTGACGTCATTGGTCGTCAAAGGCGTGCCCGGATTGGCGTTCCATTCGCGGCTGTCATAGATTTCGCCGACAAGCTGGATCGGCCCGCTTTTCCAATCCACGCGCAAGGTGGTGCGCATTCCCGGCAGCTGGTCACTGGCATTGACGCTGGCGCGCGCCTGCCCCTCGATCGTTTCGAAACGCGCGCGGATGGATCCGGAAACATGGACCCCATCCTCGGCCCGCGCCTCTCCGGCCCAGCACATCAGGCCAAACGCGGCCCAAAACCCCCATCTCTTCACGTCACAATTCCCCCTGGGCGCGCTCCTTAGGGGGCATTTTCTATCTTCGAAACGCTAAAATCGCGGTTGGGCAAGTCTGCGTAATTGTGACAGGTCGGCGTCCATCAAAATTCAACGTCCAGATCTTCGATCTCTTCGACTTCTGCCAAGGCCGCCTCGCGCCATGCCGCCATGGGCCCCCATTCGGCAACCGTCTGGCAATAGGCGGCGCTGGGCGCGCTGAGCGTGACGGCATAGGTGACAAAGCGCGTGGTAACGGGCGCATACATGGCATCGGCAATCGTCGGGCGGACGCCGAACAGGAACGGGCCGCCATATTTGCTCAGACACTCCTGCCAGATCACTTCGATCCGTTCGATATCGGGCCGCGCGCCGGAAAAAACCGGGAATTTCTCGTGGCGAACCTTCAAATTCATCGGCAAGGCCGAGCGAAGATTGGTAAAACCGGAATGGATCTCGCCGCTGATCGAACGGCAATGGGCGCGCGCAATCCGGTCGGCGGGCAGCATATGCGCATCGGGATATAATTCGTTCAAATATTCGGCGATGGCCAGCGTGTCCCACACACTGGCCCCTTCATGCGTCAGGCGCGGCACCAGCACCGACGGGCTGAGCAGGAGGAGTTCAGCGCGGTTGGCCGCATCATTTTCCACCCGCTGTTCATCGACCTCAAGCCCGGCCAGTTGGGTCAGCAACCAGCCACGAAGGCTCCACGCTGAATAGGTCTTGCTGGAGATGGTGAGCGTTGCCTTGACCATTTCTCAATCCCTTCTGCGTTGATTTCGCTGTTGCAGCATAATCTCTTGCCAAGCGCAATGATGCAGCGCAGCATCCCGCCATTATTTCAGGCTGGGCATCATACCGAATCATAACATCGGGTTCAAAGATTGGCGGAACGAAACCATGCTCTATCAGGCCTATCAGACCTATTGCGACATGATGGAACCGTCGCGGCGGATGGCGGCCATGGCGTTGGACATGCGCGACCGTTTTTGGCCGGGGGCTGATGTCTGGGGCTGGCCGCGGCGGATGCATGCGCTTTGCGCGACTCACACATTGTCGGCCATCACCCATGCGCGCCCGTCCTTTGGGATCGAGGAAGTGCGTGTCGGCAATTCACGCGTTGCCGTGCGCGAAGAAATCCTGATCGAGCGCCCCTTTGGCAATCTGGTCCATTTCGCCAAGGATGAGGTGATGACGCCCCAGCCCAAGATGTTGGTGGTGGCCCCTCTGTCGGGCCATTATGCCACCTTGCTGGGCCATACGATCGAGGTGTTGTTGCGCGATCACGACGTCTATCTGACCGATTGGACCAATGCGCGCGATGTTCCCCTGAACGAAGGGCGTTTCGGGCTGGAGGATTACACCGATTACCTGATCTATTTCCTGCGCCACCTTGGCCCGCGCAGCCATATGCTGGCCGTGTGTCAACCCTGCGTATCGGCGCTGGCCGCGGTTGCCGTGATGAGCGCCGAGCGTGACCCCTGCACCCCGCGCAGCCTGACCTTGATGGGCGGCCCGGTTGATGTGCGCGAAGCGCCCACGGTGGTCAATGAACTGGCCAATGCCAACAGTCTGGCATGGTTCGAAGCCAACCTGATTTCGCGCGTCCCGTCGCGTTTCAAGGGGGCGGGGCGCAAGGTCTATCCCGGTTTCCTGCAATTGACCGCCTTTATGTCGATGAACCTTGGCCGCCATTTTGCCCAGTTCCGCAAACTCTATCAGGCGTTGGTCGACAAACAGGATGACGAGGCGAAAAAGATCGCTGATTTCTACGAAGAATATATGGCTGTGCTGGACCTGTCGGCCGAATTCTATCTCGAAACCATCGATCAGGT
This sequence comes from Novosphingobium sp. 550D, assembly GCF_057401885.1. Classification (NCBI taxonomy): domain Bacteria; kingdom Pseudomonadati; phylum Pseudomonadota; class Alphaproteobacteria; order Sphingomonadales; family Sphingomonadaceae; genus Novosphingobium; species Novosphingobium sp. 550D. The sequence continues at coordinate 3,238,736 of NZ_CM171613.1, forward strand.
GTTTCAACAGGCCACTTTGGCGCGGGGCGAGATGATGCACCGGGGCCGCCGCGTCGATTGCGGAGCGATCCGGCAAACCGCCCTGCTGACCGTTGAGGGCGAGCGTGACGATATTTGCGGCGTGGGCCAAACGGCGGCGGCGCATCAGCTTTGCACATCGCTGCGCCCCCATTTGCGGCGACACCATCTGCAACCGGGCGTCGGCCATTATGGCGTGTTTTCCGGATCAAAGTGGGAAAAGCAGATCTATCCACAGGTCCGCAATCTGGTTCTGGCGATGAGCTGATCGACCAACGCCGCGCTATCGTCCATGCGCAGGATCGGTTAAGGCGCCACCATGCTGAAACTGGACAAGGACGGCGCCGTTGCGCGCCTGATGATCGACCGCCCGGAACGCCACAACGCGATGAACCTCGCCATGTGGCGGGCCTTGCCCGTTTTGTTGGCGCAGGCCGTGGCGGATGAGGATGTGCGGGCGATTGTCCTGACTTCGGCAACGCCCGGCCTGTTTTGTGCCGGGGCCGATATTGGCGAAATGCTGGCAGCGCGTGATGATTTGGATCTGCGCATGGCGACGCAAGCGGCCATCAACGCGGCGCAGGCGGCGCTGGCGCAATGTACCAAACCCTTGATCGCAATGGTCGATGGTGATGCGATTGGCGGAGGATGCGGGCTGATTCTTGCCTGCCATATCCGACTGGCCACGCCGCGCGCCCGTTTCGGCATTACGCCCGCGCGGTTGGGCTTGGCTTATCCGCTGCATGACACCGCGCTGCTGGTCGATCTGGTCGGGCCGGGGCAAGCGCGGCGGTTGATGTTGACCGGCCAATTGATCGGTGCCGAAGAAGCGCTGCGCATCGGTCTCATCGAGGAAATAGCCGAAAGCGCGCATAACCTGCTTTCCTCCATCACCGCCAATTCGGCCTTTACGCATCACGCCACGCTGCACACGATCTCACGCATTCTGGCGGGGCAGAAGCAGGAGGATGAGGTGTCACTGGCGCTGTTTGCTTCAGCCTTTGACGGGGCGGATTTTGCCGAAAGAGCCGAGGCGTTTTTGAAGCGGAAGGGGTAGTTTTGCCTCCGGCGGGCAAAGGGGCCCGGCCCCTTTGCAATCCCATTTTGGGGTAGTGCCGCGATTCCCAATTATGCGCAAATCCGCAAAGCGGCTTAAAAGCCTGCGGCGCATCAAGGTTGCGCAACGTTGAACCCTTTACGCACCATAGACATTATCGGGATTGCAAAGGGCCCCCGCCCTTTGCCCGCCGGAGGCCCCTAACCCTTAACCAACAGGATGCGCCCCCAACCCAAACAACCTCTTGGCATCGGCATCCGCCACCTGCCCCGCCACCATGGCGCGGACATAATCGCCCACCATCGGCCCATGCTTGAACCCATGGCCGCCGCCCGCGATAGCTATATAGACGTTTTCGAAATCAGGATGACGGTCGATCAGGAAATTGGTCGTGCGCGCATCATCCACCTGACACACGCGGGATTCCATGATCGGCGCACCCGCCATGCCGGGGAAACGCGCAGCAATATATTCACGGCTCGCCCGGATCAGTTCTTCGCGCGGCATACGTTCAACCGTATCGGGATCAACCGCCACACGCGGCCCCGGCGCGACTGAATATTTCAGCCCCCGTTCGATGCTGCCAAAACCCCAGCCGCCGCGAATGTGATCGTGCCACAGCGGCTGATGCGGCCAGCTATAGCGCGGATCGCCCGCAGGCGTGCCGTAATAAAGATACTCGCTGCGCCAGACATTGACGCGCGGACGGGCGATTTCGGGAAACAGCTTTCCGCCCCACGGCCCCACGGCAAAGACATAGGCCCCCGCCGACAGGCTCTCGCCCCCATCCAGCTTCAGATTGGCCAATCGCCCACCTTTGGCCTCACCCGGAACGGCGCGGGCAAAACGCGATTGGCCACCCTTTTTCTCGAACGCCTCAATCGTGGCCAAAACCGCCTCACGCGCCTTGACCAGCACCGAGGATGCCGCCGTTTCGACAAAGGCAAACTCCACATCATCAAAGGCCATTTGCGGGAAACGGCGACGCAATTCCTCGCGGTTGGCCACTTCATAGGGCAGTTTCAGCCCGTCAAATATCTTCCGCTGTGCCACCATCCCCGGCAACCATTCACGGGCCAATTCGATACGCGCGCTGGGATAGAGCAATTTGCGGCCATATTCGGCCTCCCGCATCCGCCATTTGGCCAGAGCCTTGGCCGACCAGGCCGAATAGAACGCCTGATCGCCATAGCCAGAACGGATGGAACGCGTTTCGCCCGAGGATGACGCACGCGGGCTGACCGGGCCATATTGGTCCAGGCTGACCACCGACATGCCCGCCTCGCGCAATGACAAAGCGGCAAAGGCGCCAAACACCCCCGCGCCCACCACTGCCACATCGGGCAATCCCTTGGACAGCGCCGCCTTCGCCATTCCCGGCGCGGCCATCGTTGCGGCCGAAGTGGTCAGAAACTGGCGGCGATCAAACATGGCAAACCTCATTACAATCTGCCCCCGCCTTTGCCCCGACACGCCCCATCAACAAGCCGTCATTTTACGGATAGCGCCATTTCCCCGCCGATTTCCTGCGGCAGAACCAGATTGAGCAGTAGCGCAATCAACGCCCCCGGCAAAACCCCGCTCGACAACAGGATACGCGGCGTTTCGGCCATATAGGCCAACGCGCCCGGCTCCAATTGCAACCCAAGGCTGAGCGAAAGCGCCGTGCCGAAGATCAGCATATTGCGCTGACTCCATTCCACCCGCGACAACATGGACAGGGCCGAAGAGGCCACCATGCCAAACATCACGATCACCCCGCCGCCCAGCACCTCAATAGGGATCGTGGTTATCACCGCCCCCACTTTGGGCAACAGGCCAGACACCACCAGCAAAGCCGCGCCAAGCGTCACGACATGGCGGCTCATCATCCCGGTCATCGCGATCAGGCCAACGTTTTGCGAAAATGTCGTGTTGGGCATCGCCCCGAACACCGCTGCCAGCGCCGTCCCGACGCCATCGGCGCCCACCGATCCCATCAATTCCTTGTCCGTGGCCGGACGCCCCGCCGCGCCTTCGCAAATGGCATCAACATCGCCAATCGTTTCGATCGAGGAGACAAAGCCCGTCAGCACAAAGCCGATAATCGCCGATGTGGACCAGCTCAGCCCGAAATGGAACGGCATGGGCAACATGAACCACCCCGCCCCGGCCACCGGCGCCAGCGAAACCCGCCCCATGGCAAAGGCCAGCACATAGCCCACCAGCAAACCGATCAGCACCGATGCCGTCGACCACACCCCGCGCCCATAAAATTTAAGCGCAAAGGTCGCCACCACCACCGTCCCGGCCAGCAACCAGCTTTGCCACGCGCCATATTCAGGCGTGCCGATTTTGGTCGGGCCTCCTGCGGCATATTCCACCGCAATCCGCATCAGCGACAGGCCGATCATCAACACCACCAACCCCGTCACCATCGGCGGCAAGGCAAACCTGATCCGCCCCACCAGCCGCGACAGGCACGCATGGACCACCCCGCATGCCAAAGCTCCGGTCATCAGCGCCGACATGGCCGAAACGCCGCGCCCTGCGACAATCGGCACCATCACCGAAATATAGGCAAAGCTGGTGCCCTGAACCAAGGGCAGCCGCGCACCGATTGGCCCCATGCCGATCGTCTGCATGAGCGTCGCGATGCCGGCAAACAGCATCGACATCTGGATCATATAGATGAGTTCCGACGGATCACCCGACCCGAACCCGAAACCCGCCGCCCCCGCCACGATGATCGCGGGCGTGATGTTCGACACAAACATCGCCAGAACATGCTGGATCCCCAAAGGGATCGCCGAAGCCAGACCGGGAAAATAGTCCGGGTCACGCAATTGCTCTGGCGTGGGCTTGGTCGTCATGGCGTCTCCATCAGGCGGGATAGCGAGGATTGAGCAGCAGAAGTAATCGTGGCCGCATCGATCCGGGAAAGCGCAAAATCGCGTACAACCGCGCGGCCTTCGCAAAAAACGTCGCGCGGCGCGGCCGGAGGCGAAAGGATCAGCCCTGCCACCTTGTCCCACGCCCCGCTGCTGGCGATGCCATCGACCGGCCAGACGGCCAGATCGGCGCGATAGCCCGGCGCCAATTGCCCCAGATCGCCGCGCCCCAAAACTTGCGCCCCGCCCCGCGTGGCAAGCCGCAGGGCTTCACGCGGGGTCATCGCTTCGGCGCCATGTATGACCCGTTGCAGCAAGAGCGACTGACGCGCCTCGTTCAGCAAGTGGCCGCTGTCGTTGCTGGCCGAACCATCGACGCCAAGGCCCACCGGGACGCGGCGGTCGAGCATGGCGCGCAAGGGGGCGATCCCGCTGCCCAAACGGCAATTGGAGCAGGGGCAATGGGCCACGCCAGTCTGCGTCTGCGCAAAAAGCGCAATCTCGGCCTCGTCCAGTTGGACGCAATGGGCATGCCACACATCCGGCCCGACCCAGCCCAGGTCTTGCGCGTATTGTCCCGGGCGGCACCCGAATTTCTCAAGGCTGTAGCGCACATCATCGGCATCCTCGGCCAGATGGGTGTGCATCATCACGCCCTTGTCACGGGCCAGCAAGGCGGCCTCGCGCATCAGGTCGCGGCTGACCGAAAAAGGCGAACAGGGGGCAACCGCCACGCGCACCATCGCGCCATCGGACGCGTCGTGGAATTGGTCGATCACGCGGATGCAATCGGCCAGAATGGCATCCTCATCCTCGACCAGAGAGTCCGGCGGCAATCCGCCCGCGCTTTCGCCCACACTCATCGCACCCCGCGTGGCGTGAAGGCGAATGCCGATATCGCCCGCCGCCGCGATGGAATCATCCAGCCGCGAACCATTGGGAAAAAGATAGAGGTGGTCGCTGCTGGTCGTACAACCCGACAGCGCCAGTTCGGCCAGCCCCAGCCGCGTCGCGTTGAAAATATCCTGCGGATTATAACGAGCCCAAATGGGATAGAGCGTCTTGAGCCAGCCGAACAGCGATGTCGAAGCGCATCCCGGCACCGCCCGCGTCAGCGATTGATAAAGGTGGTGATGCGTGTTCACCAACCCCGGCGTAATGACACATCCGGTCGCGTCAATCACGTCGGCCCCGACGCGCCATTCCTGCACCGCATCGGTAGGGCCGACGGCGAGGATCACCCCGTTTTCAAAGGCAATCGCACCATCGGCAATTTCCGTGCCGCCATCATCCATACAGGCGATCACGTCGGCATGGATGATGACCGTCCGGCTCATGGCGCGATATCAGCCTTGGGTGCGGTCTTTTCATAGCGCGGCCAGTTGGTGGTGATTTCACCCACAACCTTTGACCCGGCGGCATAGAGCGCCTCGAGCGCCGCCGTCATGCCGGTATAGCCGCCATTCTCACGCGCCATGTTTTCGGCCGGGGCGATCCCCTTGGGCGGCATGGTGAAATTTGATCCCGCACGCAGGACCATCACCCGGTTGCGATCCGCACGGCCCACCTTGGTCAGATATTCAAGGCTCTGCATGATCCCCGTCTCCTCCATTGCAGAGGTGACGAAAGTGCCCTTGCCATGGGTCCAGTATTTGACCCAGTCGCGGCCCCATTGGGTCAGCTTTTCACCATGCCAATAGGTCATCGCCGCCAATTGATCGCCCATCATCACGCGGGGCGGTTGCTGGGCCGCAGGGAAATCCTTGTACATCTCACGCTGTGCCGCGATCGAGGCGTCGTCGGGCAGCTTGATATCCTTGGTCAAACCATAGGCCCATTGGGCCAGCCCTGCGTTCAGGGCAAACATTTCGCCATTGACGGCCTCTGGCGCGGGGCCGGCAATGGGGTCGGCCTCCACCTTGGTCGATCCATGGATCGGGAAATAGCCATATTTCCAGCCAGAGGGAATTTCACGTGCGTCAATTTCATGCGCCATATCGCCATCGACCAGATAGCGAGCCCAGGCCGCGCTGCCCGCGCTGCCCGCGGCCGGATCGATCCCGGCAATGCCCGCCACCAGCCAGTAGGCCTTGGACAGGTCAAGCCGTTGATCAAGCCCCAGCGCCAGTGTGGCCGTGGCCGACTTGATATTGCCCATGCCCGTCACAATGCCCAAAACCTGCGTGTCGGGGTTGTAGTAGAGGTCGTGATAGCCCTGCGGAAAAGCGATCCGTTCGGTCAGCTTGGCGCGGGCTTTCCAAAGCTGGAATTCGCCGGGCTTGTCGCCCTCATCCTTGCCGATTTCAAACAGGGTAACGACCACCGCGCGCACCGGCAAATGGGTGGCACAAGGCCCGGCGGGCGCGCATTTGGCAATGGCCGCCAGAGCCGCACGGGGGCTGATCGCCGCAGGCTTGGCCATCGCCGCCCCCGCCATTCCCGCCGCCAGAGCCAGCATCAGAGCCTTGTAACGCGCCTTTACCATCAAACCATTCCCTAAAAACATAAAAACGGGACGCGCCATGGTGACGCGCCCCGCCCTTTTCACAGATCAGAACTTGTAAACAACCGAACCCTGCACGCTGCGCGGCTTTTCCGGCAGCACGATGGTCGAACCGAACAATTCGGTAAAGTTGGCACGGAAATAGGTCGCATCCGTGGCATTCTTCACGACCAGACGGAACAGCCAGGGGCCGGTCTTGTAGCTGGCCGACAGGTCAACCAGCGTATAGGCGGGAAGACGAACAGCCTGACTTTGACCAGAGAACACCGAATCAAAGGCCGACGCGCTGACGGCAAAGGCCAGACCATTGTCGAACGCATAGGTGGCCGTGGCCGAGTAGGTGTTGGTCGGAATGCCAGCGCGGCGCGCCTTGTCCATCGTATTGGTCGAAATCAGACCGCCCGGCTGTCCACCAAGGATCAGATAGGGGTCAACGCCCTTCAGATCCTCGATCCCAAGGAAGCTGAACGTGCTGCCCGCATTCAGGAAGGACAGATTGTACACCTTGGTCTTGGTATAATTGCCCGAAATCAGCAGGTGGCGGTCCACCGACCAGCGGACTTCGGCTTCGATCCCCCGGGTTTCCACCGACTGGTTGACAGTCGAGGACTGGATCGAAAAGTCGGTACGCTTCTGATTATAGGTGTCGATCGCGGCATAGAGGCGACCGCCCAGCCACGACCCCTTGATACCCAGTTCCCACATCTTCGACGCGGTGGTCCAGGTGTTGGTCGAAACGTTCGACGTATAGATTTCCGCGCCCTGACCGGCAATCACCGTCGATTGGCGCGAAATCGTACCATAAGGCACCAGACCGAAAGGCAGCTTGTAATTGGCGCTGGCCGTCCAGCTCCAGATACCATTGTTGGCCGAGGCCGAAGGCGCGACGCCCGTCGCCACGCGCAGCTTGCTCAAATCGTTGCTGGAACGCACATCAATGCTGTCAAAACGACCGCCCAGCGTGACATCGAGACCGAATTTGAAGTCAAGATCAGCCAGAGCGGCAAAGGCCGTGTCGGTGTAATAGCCACGGGTATAATTCGAATATTCGCAATTGCACTGGGTCGAAAGACGGCGGGTGGACAGCGCATTATAGCCCTGCGTCAGATCGACGCGGTGGAAATATTCAAACGTAAAGTCATCGCCGTGCAGGAAGTCGGTGTAACGGATCGACGGGCTGAGCTGGATCTGGAACTTGCCCGCGCTGTTTTCGATGGTCTTGGTCGCGACGATCTTGTCTTCGATGACATAGGAATTGTGGAATTGCGAGAAGCCATAGGCATTCTCGTTCAGGTTGTCATAACCGTCATAGAAAAGCTGGTTCTTGATTTCCAGCGTGTCGGACGGGTTCCAGATCAGATCCGCGTAAAGCGTGATCGCCTTGTTCCACAGCTTGTCATTGGGGCCCGTCAACACATTCTTGCGACTGAGCGTGGTGGTGCCCCGCCCGGTGGAGCTGAGCGCCAGCCAGGGATATGCAGCAAAGCTGGCATTCGTCGCGCTGGCCGGGTTTACAAAGAACGGGTTGAAATTGCCCACATTGGTAAATTCGCCGGCCTGAAGTTTACCATCGCCCGTCGTGTCCAACGGTTTGGCCGAGCCGGTCAGATAGGTGCCGTTGTTGACCAGATCCTGAGTCAGGCGGTTCCAGCCGCCGTTCTGCTGGCCCTTGTAATTGTGGTACATTCCGCCAAATTCAAGGCGCAGCGTGGGGGTCAGATCCATTTCGAAGCTGGCCTGAAGGATCGTCTGCTTGGTCCCCATATTGGCGTAATAGGAGCCGCTGTCCTCCACCTCGCCATAAAGGCTGTAACCAAACTCCTTGCTGCCCAGCTTGCCCGGCCCGCGAATCGTGGCGGACAGGACATTCTTGCTCCAGCTGCCGCCGGTATAGTTGATCTCGCCTTCGGCATGATCAAGGAACTTGCCCTTGCCTGCGCGCGCCGACTTGGGAACAAAGTTCATGTAACCGCCCGTCTTGGACGGACCATAGATCGGCGAAGACGGGCCGCGCACGATGTCGATGCGGTCCGACGCGCCCAGAGGCGTGGGATAGTTACCCGGATTATCCAGACGGCGCATGCCGCGGAAATAGATTTCACCCGGCGTCCCGCGAATATCCAGAGCGCCGCCCACGCCAAAGAACGAGTTCGTGAACACGCCCGGCGATTGCGCCACAAGGTCATAGATTTCGGTGGCGCCAAAACGCTCCATCTGTTCCTTGGAAATGGTCGAGGCCGAACGCGGCGTTTCCACCAGGTTCTTGTTGAACCCGAAAATCGTGCCCACATCCTTCAATGGCAACGCGCCCAGCGAGCCTTGAACCACGATTTCCTTCTTTTCCTCGGCCGGTGCGTCGGCGGCAAAGGCCGGCGCGGACAAGATCGAGCTGGTCAGCAAAACCGCCGCCAGAGCCAATGAGCGACGCGGCGCGCGCAGCCCGTGAACGGACTTCTCCTGAATATTCATCATACATGCCCCCATATTGACCCGGACCACGCATGCGCGGCCGGTCTTTTGCATCAAAAATCCCTGTCCTCTCCAGAATGCCTTTTCGGCTTATCTTGTGGTGATACGCATTATGGCCCCTTTGCGGCCGCGCCCTTGGTGGCCAGCCGGTCACGCTCGAACGCATCCCATTGCGCTTCGAGCTGGACCAGAGCCTGCGCCTTTTCCGCAGGCGGCAGGAAGGAATAGGTCAGGCTGTTGCGCGAAGCCTGTTTGAGATCGCGATAGGAAAGCCCCTGTTCACGCACCGCGCGGACATATTCGGCGGTCATGTCGCTGCGCAAAACGCCCGCATCATCGGTGCTAATGACAAATGGGACACCATGGCGGCGGTAAAGGCCCAGCGGATGCGCCTCACCCTTGACGCCAAGGATCACGTCATTGCTGGTCAGGTTGATTTCCACCGCAATGCCTTCGCGGGCCATGCGCGCCATGGTGGCTTCGGCATTTTCCTCGCCCGCGATGTCAACGCCGTGGCCGATGCGCTGCGCCCCGGCGGCAATGGCCTGTGCGATGTGGTCGGCGCGGTCGGTCGGGGCCACCTGCGTCGCGCCCAATTCGCCCGCATGCAGCGTCCGCTTTACCTTGGGATAGCGCGCCGCAAGAAAACGGATCATCGCCATGTGCAGACGGTAATCACGCAAAGCCAGCGGGTGATCCTCGGGCATGACGATGTTGATGCCGGCAAAGCGCGGGTCGTGGTCGGCCAGCATGAAGGCCGAAATCAACGAACGGAACACCATGCGCGGCGGCAAGGCGCGGAGGGCCTGAAACAGGTAATGCACCCGCAATTTACACCCGGCCTCGGCCTGCGGCGTGCCGCATTGCAATTCCTTGGCGGCGTCGGCCTCGTCCCTGGTCAATTCGGCGCTGGCCTGCGCCAGCAGGGGCTGGATCAGCGCATGATCGGCCTCGAACACGGCGGCAATATCACCCTGGCCCATCGGCGCGTCGCCCGCCGCCATGATGGCGCGCGAAAAGGCGTTCGTGTTATGGTCCAGTTCCAGATAGCTGACCTGATTGAGCGCGGCATTGCGGCGCACCGAGGCCAGCATATGCGCGGTCGAAACATTGGCGATCGGGCCAAAACGGGCAAAGGTTTCAAAGAATTTCGCATGGCCCGATTTGTCATTGCGACCCACGCCCGCCTGCCACCCACGGGTCGAAAAACTGTCGACCAACTTGGCATAGCCGGGCGATTCCTGACCATCCATATTGTCGATCCGCCGTTCCGGCGCACAGGTGCCCGATGCGGGACGTTCCACGCCCAAACCATCGGCGGTCACGCAAAACCCCGCCTCCTGCGCCCAGCGCAGATAGTCCTCGGCCCAAATCGCACCCGACAGGTGGTTGTGCAGATCGCCGCCCTTGGGCATGGCGCGCAGGAACACGCGCAGGTCGGTGGGGTTCTTTGCGGCATCGGCCATCATGCTGGCCACCGCCGCCTCGCGCATTGGAGAGGGAACTGCGCGGGCGACGGTGGTCGCACTTTTGGCCATTGCTGCGTGAGGGAGGAGCGCAGCGCCGACCAAGGCAACACAGGTCAGCAAGCCGGCGGAAAGTTCCGACGCCCTTGCTCCGCGCGACCGCATGCGCAAAGCCATGACGCCCAACCGCCCCGTGCCAACCGAAATTTTCAAAGATTTATCCCCGATAAGGGTCCCCTGACCCTTCGGGTTCACACTTAAGGCTTGACCTGTAGCAATCAATCGCAATGTTTTAGACACAGCGTTGCAAAAATGAGCGCACCCCCGCATTCGGAGCCGCACATGCCAGCCTTTTCCCGTTTCCTGCGCTATTTCATGGTGGTGGGCCGCACCGGTTCCATCCGCAAGGCGGCCGATGAATTGCATGTTTCGGCCTCGGCCATCGACCGGCAAATTCTTAATGCCGAGGCCGAATTGGGAATGCCCCTGTTCGAACGCCTGCCATCGGGCCTGCGTCTGACGGCGGCGGGCGAGATCATGATGGCGGCGGGCGGCAACTGGCAAAAGTCTCTGGCCGATGCGCGGGCGCGGATCGAGGATCTGCGCGGGCTGAAGCGTGGGCATGTCGAAATCGCCATCATCCATGCCCTGACCAAAGGTTATATTCCGCAGGTCATCGCCGCGATGCACCGGCGCTATCCGGGCATTACGGTTTCGCTGCGCATATTGGACAGCGCGGTGATGCGCGATGCCGTGGCCGAGGGGGACGTCGATTTCGGCATCGGGTTTGAACCGCAATCGATCCGCGACCTGACCGTGCGCGCCTTTGCCGAAGTGCCGCTGGGCATTGTCAGCCCGCCGGGCCACCCCATCGGGCAATTGCCCCGCGCACGCTTTTCCATGGCCGCCGATCTGCCGATCATCCTGCCGGCAAAGCCTCTGGCCGTGCATAATCAGGTCGCCGTCCTGCAAGGGGCGGCGCAGGTTCCGCTGTCACGCGTTTTCACGTCCGACAATATCCAGATGATCGCCAGCCTGGTGCAGGAAGGCGTCGGGATCGGTGTCCTGTCCTGGGTCGATGTGGCCAGTGAAGTGCGCGCGGGCACGCTCTGTTTTACCCCTCTGGCCGATCCTATCCTGAAACCTTTGGTTCTGGCGCTGACCACGGCGACGTCGCGGACATTGTCCTATGCGGCCGATCTGGTGCTTGGCGAAATCCAGCAGGGCTTTTCCGCGCTGGCCTATCAACCTGCGGGCTGAGGCCACCTATCCCGCGCAGGCCGCGGCCAGCAGCTTCATCCGTATCTGGCCAATATCGGGCAGATCGGCCTGCGTCAGCATCGCGGCATCGACCGGCCCGACAATCCGGTCCTTGCCATAGCAATTGCTCAGATCCACCGTTTCCTGCGCCACCGCCCGCCCGACCTTGAGCGAATAGAAGCAGCGCACCGTCGGCATCGCGGGATCATCGGCGTTCTGATCCACCACCATCGCCAAACGGTGCGACGCCAGCAGCACGATCGAGCCGACCGGATAGACCCCCACCATCACCACAAATTGACGCAGAATGTCGGGGTCATAGGCGCCATGATCGGCCAACATGCTTTCCACCACGACGGCTGGATCGGACACCGGCGTTCCCTTGAACGGATTGGCCAGATCGTCAAAGGCATCGCAAATCGCCGCCATCCGGCCCAGCAGGCTGAGTTCAGCGCCCTGCCTGCCGTCGGGGTAGCCGGTGCCGTCGATCCTTTCGTGATGCTCGTAACATGCGCGCACCACCACATCATCAAAACCGCCCAGAGCGACAAAATCGCGCCCGAACAGGACATGTTCGCGCAACGCCGTTTCGGACAGGTCCTGAATATCACCCTGCCATCCGGTCGGCAGATGCAGCAACGCGATCCCGCTGTCCATCAACAGGCCGACCAGACCGGCGGCGTGCAACTGATCAGGCGGCAACTTCATCTGTCGCCCCAACGATATCATCAGGGCCGATGTCGCCAAGGCATGGCGGAACAGATATTCCATGTCCCGCTTGCACCGCATCAATCCATTGAACGCATGGGCATTGCGCTGAACCGAGGCGAAGACCGATTCGACCACCGGGGCGATAACTTCGGGCTGGATCGCTTTGCCCAGACGGGCCTCGATAAAGGCGCGGGAAATGACTTTGCCGCCCATATCGGCGACTTGTTCGGCGCGGCCGAATTCGCGCGCCATGCTGCGAGGTGCAAGCGAACCAGAGGGTGCGCGAAGGGCTGCCTTTTGCTCTTCAAGCAATTTTTGGCGGCGGCGGCGCGGGGTGGCAATAGGGCTGGCCGCGATGATTTCGCCATCGGCCACATCGCGCCCTTTTTCGGTGTCGATGATGACGGCGGCCACATCGCTGGCGCGCAAACGGCTCAGGCGCTCTTCATCATCCAGCAGAAACCGGCTGCGCCAGAAGGGGTGGCTGAACCAGTTGCCCTCCAATTTATGGATGAACATGCCGAGTTGTGCCTGATGGGGATCGATCCGCTTGAGCATGGGTCCTGGTGGGATTTAGTCTGAGTTGCGACGCGAAATCATGCAAATGGCGTCAAAGTCATAAAATCCGGAAGGGCTGTATCTAGGCAGAGTCCCTATTGGCCGCCGCCTTTCGCGCTTCCGCGTATGGGCATGGCCGATATACGGTCCGAAAATGCGGTCCTTTTTCTGGTTATCGGAGTTTTACCATCGTGGCATTTTTCCATCGGTTTGCGCATGCATGGGTTGCCATTTTGACGCTGCTGATGCTGGCCACCGCCCTGCCCGCGCAAGGCGCGAGTGAAAGGCGCAAGGTCATCATCGATCAGGACGCGTTTGAAGGGCCGGGTTTGCAACCCATCCTGATGCTGATCAACGATCCCACGGTCGAGGTTTTGGGCATCACCACGGTCAGCGGCGATGGATGGCAGGCCGAGGAAACCGCCGCCACGCTGCGCATGCTCGAACTGGTGGGGCGGACGGATATTCCGGTGATCGCCGGGGCCACCTTTCCCCTGATCAACAGCAAGGAGCGCAATCGTCGCCGCGAGGCGCTGTACGGCGCGGTGCCCTACAAAGGTGCGTGGATGGATGAATGGCCGGCCTATAACACCATCGCCCGGCGCCAACCCCACGCCCCCGACATCGTCCCCCCCATGGCCGAAGGCAGTCCCAAGACAAAACCCCTTCCCATGAGCGCTGCCGAATTCCTGAGCGCGCAAAGCCGCAAATATCCGGGACAAATCACGATTATTGCCATGGGGCCCCTGACCAATCTGGCGCTGGCCGCACGAATGGATGATGGCTTTGCCCCGCGAATCAAGGAGGTCATTACCGAAGGCGGCAATCTCTTGGGCCACGATCTGACGGGCAAGCAGGATGAATTCGACATGCAGGTGGCCTTTTCGCCGCGCATGTCCTTCAACCATTATTTCGATCCCGAAGCCGCGCATATCTTCTTTGCCGCGCCATGGCCCAAGGTGACGCTGGTGACCAATGACGCCACGCAAAACGCCTTTGGCACGGCCGATCTTCTGGCCCGCGCGACGGCGTCGGGTTCGCCCACGGCGCGCTATGTCAAATCGATTGCCCAGCCGGGCTATCCATTGTGGGATGAAATTCAGGCGGCGGTGTGGATCGATCCTTCGATCATCACGCGGCGCGGGAAACTGGCCATGGATGTCGATCTGATGCCGGGGGCCAATTACGGCGCGTTATTGACATGGCCTGCGGGCAAAGGGCCGGGACTGGGCGAAAGAGATGTTGAGATCGTCTATACCGTTGATGTTGCGCGATTGAATGAGATGTTCGTGCGCCTGATCGGGCGTTAATCCGGCCCAAGTGTAGCAAAATCGCCACGCCGCGCCTGTCCGTTCAGGCGCGGTTTAATTTTATGGAATTTTCCTATTGCAACGCATTCGCATTTGCTCAATAGGCTCTTGCAACTTAATCGCAATAAGGATGGTCCCATGAATTCCGGCAGCAAGCCCCTCTTGCTCGGCGCCGCATCGCTGATCGCCCCCGCCATCGCCAACCCCGCCATGGCCGCAGAAACCGCTCCGCAGCAGACCGATCTGGGCAGCTTTGCCGTCACCGACACGGTCGTTGTAACCGGCACGTACAAGGCCGAACGCCAGTCCTCGCCCAAGGCGACCGCCGATCTGGTCGATACGCCCCGTTCGATCACCGTCGTGACGCGTCAGGTGCTGGAAGACACCTCCTCGACCACGCTGGCCGAAGCGCTGCGCACGGTGCCGGGCATCACGCTGGGCGCGGGCGAAGGCGGCAATCCGCTGGGCGACCGCCCCTTCCTGCGCGGTTCGGACAGCTCGAACTCGATCTATCTGGACGGCGTGCGCGACATTGCCGCCACCAGCCGCGAAACCTTTGCCGTCGAAGCCATCGAAATCACCCGCGGTTCGGACGGCATCACCAATGGTTCGGGCAATGCCGGCGGTTCGATCAACATCGTCACCAAGCGCCCCGAAAAGCGCCGCTTCTTCAATGTTGACGCCACCTATGGCACCAAGGATTACAAGCGCTTTACCGCCGACATCAATCAACCGATCAGCGATTTCGTCGGCGCGCGCGTTGCCGCCATGTACCATGATCAGGGCGTCGCAGGCCGCGATTATATCTGGCAGCGCCGCTGGGGCATCGCGCCCTCGCTGAAAATCGGCATGACCGGCCCGACCAGCCTGACGCTCGACTTCTATCACATGCAATCGAGCGAATTGCCCGATCAGGGCATCCCCTATACGCGTAGCGCATCCTCGCTTGGCGCGGGCTATACCGAAATCGCGCCGCTCAGCACCGCCCCCTTCACCACCGCCACCGGCGGCACGGTCCAGCGCAGCCGCGGCACCTTCTATGGTCTGGTCGCGCGCGATTTCCGCACCACCAACACCGACGGCTTTGGCGCCCGCTTTGAAACACAGCTGGCCAAGGATCTGAAGCTGCGCAACACGATCCGCTACACCAACACCGAGCAGGATTACGTCTGGACCCAGCCCGACGATTCGCGCGGTAACGTCTATTCCTATGGAACGGTCGCCCGCCGCTCGAACGCGCGTTACAGCAATCAGGACGGTCTGGTCGAACAACTCGACCTTTCGGGCAAGTTCAACACCGGCGGCATCCAGCATTCGTTCGCCGTTGGCCTTGAATATAACTGGCAGAAGTCGGCCATCGGTAATTATTATGCCGACACCACCGGCACCGCCATCGGCGCGGCGCAGGCTTGCGCGACGGCCAGCACCGGCAGCAACTATATCTGCACCAGCGCGTCGAACCCCAATCCGCTTGATCCCTGGACCGGCACTATCGTCAAGGCGGGCACCGGCTCGATGACCTTCGCCGACTGGACGACGCTCTCGGCCTATGCGTTCGACACGATCTCGCTGTCCGACAAGCTGCTACTGAACCTTGGCGGGCGCTATGACCGCTATCTGACCCATGCCAGCGCCGCGGTCTCGGCCCCCTTCACCGCCGCCCGTACGTGGCAGCGCCGGGTGGACAACCTGTTCACCTATCAGGCAGGTCTGGTTTACAAGCCCCGCCCCAACGGCAGCTTCTATATCAGCACCTCGACCTCGGCCATCGCGCCCGGTACGTTCCTGGCACAGGGGCTTGAAGACAATGCGCTGACCACCAGCGGCATCGATCCCAACAGCCTCCAGGTGCAAAAGACCACCACCTATGAAGCCGGCACCAAGTGGAACCTGTTTGACGAGAACCTTTCGGTCTCGCTGGCCGTGTTCCAGACCCGCACGACCAACCTGCGCGTCACCAACGATGCAGGCTCGGTCAGCTTCATCGGTGACAAGCGCGTGCGCGGTATCGAACTGGGCATCAGCGGCAATATCAACGACAAATGGAGCGTGTTTGGCGGCTGGGCGCATATGCCCTCGGTCATGTTGAACAGCGGCTATACGTCGGTTGGCGGCGTCTATGTTACCTCGGCCACGACGGGCAAGCGCGCACCCAACACCCCGCTCGACAGCATCACGCTCAACACCACCTATAAGGTCACGCCCAAGATCACCATCGGCGGCGGCGCGATCTATATGGCCAAGGTCTATGGCGGTTACGGCTATGGCAGCACGGCGGCCACCGTGCGCGCGGTCTATGTGCCGTCCTACTGGCGCTTTGATGCCAACGCCTCGTATCAGTTGACCGATCATGTCGGCGTCAAGGTCTCGGCGCTCAACCTGACCAACAAGCTCTATTACGATGCAGCCTTTACCAGCCACTATGCGCATCAGGCCGCAGGCCGCACCATTCTGGGCAGCCTGAGCTTCAAGTACTGAGTATGGAAAATTCCTCGCTGACGGTGGAGGAATGGCAGGCGGTGCTGGCGGGGGAACCCGCCGGCGCCGCCAACGCTTTGGGCAAGGCGGCGCGTGGCGGCGACCGCCTTGCCGCGTTGCATTACGGCCAATGCCTTCTGGACGGGCGCGGGGTAAAGGCTGATCCCCAAGCCGCCTTTCACTGGTTTGTTCAGGCCGCCCAATCGGGCATGGCCGAGGCGATGAATATGGTGGGCCGTTGCCTCGACCAAGGCTGGGGCGTTGCCGAAACCCCGAAAATGGCCGCGCAATGGTTCGCCGCCGCCGCCGAAAAGGGCGAGGTCTGGGGCCTCTATAATTATGCCACCGCCCTGACGCTGGGCCGCGGCATTGCGCAGGACCGGGCGCGCGCGCTCGAATTGTTCCGCCATGCCGCCGCGATGGGCCATGCCAAATCGCAAAACATGATCGGGTCCTTTCACGAAGATGGCTGGGAGGTTCCCGTCAATCTGGACGTGGCGGCCTATCACTATGCCCGCGCGGCCGAAGGTGGCGATTTTCGGGGCTGTTTCAACCATGCCCGCATGGAAATCGCGCAAGGTCGATTGGACGCGGCAAAGCGCTGGCTTGTCGAGGCCGCCCGCCTTGGCCACGCCCGCTTTCGTCGGCAAATGGCCCAGTGGCTGAATCAACGCGAGGAAGAAGAATTGCGCAGCTTTGGCGCAGAGCTTCTGGCCAGCGCATCGACGGATAAGACCTCTTCATGACCAGAAAGAAGAATGGCGCCGCCCGCCAATTCTGGCAGCGCCAATTCCACACATGGCACTGGATCAGCGCGGCGATCAGCCTGATCGGCATGTTGTTTTTCGCGATCACCGGAATCACGCTGAACCATGCCGGCGCCTTTGCCGCCAACCCCAAAGTGGTCACCGCCAGCGGTCAGTTGTCGCCGGGCGCGCTGACCTTGCTACAGGGCCATTCGGCGCCCACCGGCCCCCTGCCCGCCCCGGTGGCCAGCGCCGTTGAACAGGCCGTTCACATCAACGTCGCGGACCGCGATGCCGAATGGGCCGAGGACGCGATCACGGTCAACCTGCCCCGTCCGGGCGGTGATGGCTTTGTCTCGATTGATCCGGTTTCTGGCGCGATCACGTCGGAATTGACCGACCGTGGCCTGCTCTCGTTGGCCAATGATTTGCACAAAGGGCGCAATGCGGGCGGGCCCTGGGTGTGGTTCCTCGACATTTTTGCGGTCGCCTGCGTGATCTTCACACTCACCGGCCTGCTGCTGCTGCAACTCCATTCCAAGCGCCGCCCCTCGACGTGGCCGCTGGTGGGGCTGGGGCTGATCGTGCCGCTGCTGCTTGTCCATTTTCTGGTTCCCTAAAAGGAAGCACTGATGAAACGCTCCACTTTAATTGCCCCCGTTCTGGCTCTGGCGCCGGGTGCCGCGATGGCCGGTTCGATCTCGGTCGATCTGCCGCGCCTGTCGGTGGCCGAATATCACCGCCCCTATGTCGCCATCTGGGTCGAAGGCGCAGGGATTCAACCGCGCACCATCGCGGTATGGTATGATGCCGACCATCGCGGCGATCCGGGCACGAAATGGCTGTCGGACCTGCGTGGATGGTGGCGCGTAGCGGGCCGCAATATCGGCACGCCCCCCGCCGGCATGTCAGGCGCGACCCGCGCGCCGGGCCATCACACGATCCCGCTTCCCGCCGATCTCAAGCCGGGCGCCTATACGCTCAAGGTCGAGGCGGCGCGTGAAACCGGCGGGCGCGAACTGGTCAGCGTTCCCTTCACCCTGCCCCGCACCGGCGGCAAGGCGTCGGGCAAGGATGCTGCCGGTGAAATCGGCACGGTTGCCGTCACCCTTCCCTAAAGCCCCCAAATGTCCATCAAGGAGCCACTCCATGGCCAATAAGATGATTTCCAAGGCACTTGCCCTGTTGGCCGGCGCATCGGCGCTGGCGCTGCCGATCACCGCACAGGCGCACCGCCAATGGCTGTTGCCCGTCGCCACCACCTATTCGGGCGACGATCCGTGGGCCAGTATAGACGCCGCCGTGTCGAACGACCTGTTCTTTCCCGACCACTTCCCGATGCAACTGGCCCAGATCAAGGTGACCGCCCCCGATGGCACGCCGGGCAAGATCGAGCATGGCATCACGGCCCGCTATCGCAGCACGTTTGACGTCCACCTGACCCAGCCCGGCACGTGGAAGATCGGCACCGAAGGGGTTAACGTCATGGGCAGTTTCAAGGTCGATGGCGTTGAAAAGCGCGTAGGCCGCCGCCCCGGCCCGCCGCCGGGCGCGATGGGTCCGGGTGGCCCCGGTGGTCCGGGTGGTGAAGGTCGTGGCCCCGGCGGGCCTGGCGGTCCGGGTGGTCCGGGTGGTCCGGGTGGTCCGGGTGATCCGGGCCGCGCGCCGATTGAAACCGTGGCTCTGGACGCCATTCCTGCCAATGCCACCGATCTCAAGCTGACCGAAGCGATCAGCCGCAACGAGATCTATGTCACGCGCGGCGCGCCCACCGACACGGTGTTCAAATCCACCGGCAAGGGGCTGGAATTCGAGCCCATCACCCATCCGGCCGATCTGGTATCGAACGAACCGGGCAAGTTCCGCTTCCTGATCGACGGCAAGCCCGCCAAGGGGCTGAAGCTGACCATCATTCCCGGCGGCAAGCGTTATCGCGATGACGAGGGTGATTTTGAAGTCACCACCGATGCCAATGGCGTGGCCACCGTCAAGTGGGCAGGTCCCGGCATGTATTGGGTGAATGTCACCGCCACCGACAACAAGCCCAGCACGCCGCGTGCAACCGAGCGCCGGATGTCCTATACCGCCACGCTCGAAGTGATGGCGCCGTAAACATGGCGGCGGCAGAGGACATGCAGGTGCGTGTTGCCCTGCCGCCGGTCATTGATGCCGAAGCGATGCGCGGCCTTGATCCCAAGGCCGATGTGCTGATGCTGCAAGGGCAGACCATGGGCACGATCTGGCGGGTCCGCGCGGTTTGGCCGAGGGGCGATGCGGACAGGGTTGAGGTCGCAATTGTCGCCCGCCTTGACGATCTGATCGCCCAGATGAGCCATTGGCAAGCCGACAGCGAGTTGTGCCGTTTCAATCGGTTGACGGGCGGATCATGGGCCAATCTCTCGCCCGATTTCGCCCGCGTCATTGACGCATCCCTGTCCTTGACCCACACCAGCGGCGGCGCGTTCAGCCCCGCGATGGGCAGGCTGGTCGATCGTTGGGGTTTTGGCCCACCCGGCCCGGTCGACCGCGCACCCAATGCGCAGGACGTGGCCGAATTGATGCCATTTTGTAACGTAGCGCGATTGGCATGGGACAGCTCGACGGGGCGATTGCGCCAACCGGGCGGCGTATCGCTCGACTTGTCAGGCATTGCCAAAGGCTATGCGGTCGATGCGCTGTCGGCGCTGTTGCGCGCAATGGGCGTCCGCCATGGGCTGGTCGAGGTCGGCGGCGAATTGGCCGGATGGGGCGTTCAACCCGATGGCCAGCCGTGGTGGGTCGATCTGGAAAATCCGGTTGCCCCCTCATTGACACCCTTTCGAATCGCCCTGCACGGATTGGCGGTGGCGACATCGGGCACCTATATCCGCGGCGGCCACAATCTGGATCCGAACACCGGCTGTCCAGCACAAAGCGGCGTGCTGTCTTGCAGCGTCATCCATGCTCAGGCGATGATCGCCGATGGATGGGCCAGTGCGATGAGCGTTTTGGGGCCGGAGCGAGGCGGAAAACTGGCCGAAAAGCTGGGCTTGGCGGTGCGATGGGTGATGGATGAAGGGGCCGAGGTCATAAGTGCCACACTTTGCGACATGATTGCGAATTAAATGCAATAAGCCTTGTTTGGATCGCGCCATTTTGCTAATCGTTAGCAATAGCGAGCATCCTACGACCCTATGAGGCAGCCCATGTACGCCTTTCGAGTGACCGACGAAGCCGAGTTTTCCGCCCATTTCGGCGATTCGCGACTCAGCTTTGCGGCCCCGGCGCCTGCGGCTCCCTTTATTCCCAGCGCTTCCTATGCCCAGCAGGCCCGCCGCCCGCGCGGGACCGCAATGGTGGCCTCCGCACTTGCGGTCGGCGCGCTGTTTTCGGCGATGGTTTGGATGAATGTCGCCCCCCATGCCAAACGTCAGCACCATGTGGTGACGATGGACCTGACCGCTCCGCCCCCCGCCGCGCCCAAGAGCAAGCCGGTGGACAAGGTGGTCGATATGCCGTCTATGCCGCAACAGGTGGCCCAGCCGCAGCCTGACGCGCCGGTGCCGCCTCTGGCCGTTGCCATTCCCGTGGGTCAGGAAGCCGCCGCCGTGCCGGTTACCCCGCCCGCGCGCCCGGCGCCCGCCCCTGCCCCCGTGGCCGCCGCGCCCAAGGCGCCTGCTGGTCCGGCCGAGGTTGGCGATCTGGGCGCGCGCATTCTCTCCTTCACGCCGCCGTCCTATCCGCTGGAATCGCGCCGGAATATGGAGGAAGGCACCGTCACGCTGGGCCTTCTGGTCGGCACCGATGGGCGCGTGGTGGAAATTTCCGTCGCCAACAGCAGCGGCTTTGCTCGTCTGGACAAGGCGGCGCTGGACGCTGTGCGCAAGTGGCGCTGGACGCCGATGATGCGCGGGGGCGAAGCGGTAATGCTGCGCGGGTTCCTGAAAATTCCCTTCTCGCTCAAGCGCTAAGATTGAGGGCGCCGAGAAGGGCGCCCTTTTGGTTCACGCCTCGCTCAAAAACTCGACCATTTTCTGGCCCAGTTCCTTTTGGGTCACGCTGCTCATATGCGTGCCGGGAATTTCGGCATAGCGCGCATTGGGCAAGGTCTGTGCCAGACGCGGGGCGCTGCCATTATCCTGATCGACATCGCCGCAAAGGACCAGCGTGGGCATCGTCACCTGCGCCAGATCCGACGGCGGCGTGTCATCGACCGATTGCAGCAGCAGTTCCGCGGCGCGCAAGTCAACCTTCTGCGCCTTCATGAACTGCTGTGCGACATAGGCGGGGTCGCCGTGTTTGATCGTGCCGTAACGCGCAATCGCGTCGAGGAAAAATGCGCTGCGCCGTGCCCATCCCGCCAGACCTTCCAGCCCCATGCCCGCCAGAATCAGGCGGCGTGGCTCCAGCCCTGCCAGCACGGCACGGGTCGATGTGCGCGACCCCAACGAAAAGCCGCCCAGATCAAATTCTCCCGGCTCCAGCCCCAATTCGCGCACCAGCATCAGCGCGTCGGTGACCAGCACATCTTCGGGATAGGCGGTGGCGTCATGGGGCGCCTCGCTCATGCCATGGGCGCGCAGGTCGGGCATGATGACGTCAAAACCGGCCTGTGCCAGCCTTTCGGCATGGCCATATTTGACCCAATTGATCGCCGCCGACGAAAACAGGCCATGAAACAACAGCAACGGGCGACCATGCCCCCCCGACACCGGCGCCATGCGATGCACAGCCAAGCGGGTTCCGGCCCAACCACGGATATAGCTGGTCGTTACGGTTTCGGGCATGACAAGATCCTCTTCGGGCGGGTTGGCAAGAAGCTCGCGATAGGCGCGGAAAAGCCAAAGGGGCAAGCGGCTTGTTCCAGCCGATGCCTGAAAATATTCATGGATCAAGGAAGGGCGCTCCGATGGCGCGAAAGTAAACAGGGCGGGAAGCCAGCCGCAACCCGCCCTGTGATGATCGCCGTTCAGCAGCCCGTCAGCGAAGCGCCGGGCACATAGCGCGGGCCGTACATGCGCTGGCATGTCTTGGCGCGCTTGATCTTGGACGGATCGATCTGACCGCTCTTGTTGGTGTCGGCGCGGTCAAAGGCATTTTCCATGTAGGCCACGAAAGTCTCGCGGCTCACCTTGCCATCGGCGTCACGCGGCACATGGTTCAAAACTTCGGCCAAAGCCACATCGCCTTCGGCATTGACGGCGGCATGGGCCTGGGCGGCGCCGGCCAATGCCAGAACGGCAACGGCGAGGCCAAAACGGATCTTCATAACTCCTCCTATGCGAACGTCCCCACCCCCGCGGTGCGCGCACTAGCTTTTTGGACAAGTGTCAGACATGCGCACTTCTACCCATGTTTTTACGGGGATTTTACGCCTAGCGGGGGCCATCATGGCCGCTCTCCGGCCTGCGAACAGGGCACCCCGAAACAGCCTATTTGGAACCATCGGCGTGCCCAACTCTTCCTTGAACAGGAACCAAGTTCGAGAGGAGTAGATCATGAACACCATTCGCAACACGCTTTTGACCGCCACGATGCTGGCCGTTGCGTGGTCCTCGCCCGCCATGGCCGAGGGCAAGGCAGACCGCGCCAAGAAGGCCATTGCGGTGGCCGAGGCCAAGATCAGCGCCGCCGACACCGCCGGGGCCGACACGATGCTGGCCGTGGATCAGGCCAAGGCCAAGCAGGCATTGGCCGATGCGCGCGAAGACCTGTCGGCCGGGCGTAAGGAAGAAGCCATTGAGACCGCCAATCAGGCATCAATGATCGCGGACGCCAACCTTGGCGAAGCGCAGCGCCTGAAGGCCGCCCGCACCGCCGCCCGCGTTGAAGCGGCCAAGACCGATGCCGCCATCGCCCAGGCGCAGGCCAGCGAGGCAACCCAGCAGGCCGCCGCCCAGCAGGTAGCCGCCGCCAATGAACGCGCCGCCAGCGCCGAGCAAAGCGCGCAGGCCGCCCAGCAGGAAGCCTTGGCCGCCCGCGCCACCGCTCAGGCCGCGATGGAGCAAAAGGCCGCTGTTGAGACGACAGTGACGACGCAGAACACCGGTCGTGTGGCCGCCAAAAAGGTCGTGCGGACCCGCGTGGTCAAGAAGCCCGCAAACACCACGACCCGCGTGGCCGGCCCTGTGGCCACCACGACGACCACGGTGACGCAGCGCGTTAACTAAACCCCGCACATGCGGATGCAAGGCGGGTCACGTCACGATTGTCGTGGCCTGCCTTTGCCACGAACGAACAAAGGGCGCGGCAAGCAAGGCACCTAGATTCGCGCAGGCCATGTCCTTCTGGCTGTCATACATATCGCCCTGCTCGCCATTATAGGCTCCGGCCTGATCGGGTGCGAGCCCAATGGTGAGTAGCCATTCAAAGATTTCATAAGCCGAACTGAAGGCAAATACGCCCAGCACCGCCATGATCAAGCCCGCCCTACAACTCAAGCCGCAGTGGCGCGTGGCCACTTCCGCCAGCGGCAGCACCAGCCACAGGCCGAAGCAGAAATGGATCAGCCGGTCGAACATGTTGCGATGCCAACCAAAAGCGGCATCAATCGAACGGCCCGTCAGCGTGCGGCCCCATACATCATAGGGCGTGAAACTATACGACCAGCAGGCCGCGACAAGATGGAGTAGGATGAAAGCCGTCACCAACCCCACCGCCGCATTGGACAGCGGCCAGCGTCGTAAGGCCCAAAAAGCAACAGGCAGGGCCAGTAAAACCGGCCCCACCTGCAACCATGTATTCTGCGGGTAGATAGCGCCCCAACCGCTCAGCAGTGAGCCAATGGCCCATGCCGTCAGCATCCACCGTTGGGCGGCCGGGAGCGCGCTCATATCAGCCCTTCTTGAGGTGACGACGGCCCAGCAGTTCGGCGATCTGCACCGCGTTCAGAGCCGCGCCCTTGCGCAGGTTGTCCGACACGCACCACAGCGACAGGCCGTTGTCGACCGTCGAGTCTTCACGCACGCGGCTGATGAAGGTGGCATAGTCGCCAACGCATTCAACCGGGGTCACGTAACCGCCGTTTTCGCGCTTGTCGACCAGCATCACGCCGGGGGCTTCGCGCAGGATGTCCTGAGCTTCGGCCGCGCTGATTTCTTCTTCAAATTCGATGTTCAGCGCTTCGGAGTGACCGATGAACACCGGCACGCGCACGCAGGTTGCCGTCAGCTTGATCTTGGGGTCCAGGATCTTCTTGGTTTCGGCCACCATCTTCCATTCTTCCTTGGTGGAACCATCATCAAGGAAAACGTCGATGTGCGGGATCACGTTGAACGCGATCTGCTTGGTGAACTTCTTGGGTTCGGCCTGATCGCCGACAAAGATCGCGCGGCTCTGTTCGAACAGCTCGTCCATGCCTTCCTTGCCCGCGCCCGACACCGACTGGTACGTGGCGACGACGACGCGCTTGATCTTGGCCTTGTCGTGCAGCGGCTTCAAAGCCACCACCATCTGCGCGGTCGAGCAGTTGGGGTTGGCGATGATGTTGCGCGCCTTATAGCCGTCGATGGCATCCGGGTTCACTTCGGGCACGATCAGCGGAACGTCCGGGTCCATGCGATAGAGCGACGAGTTGTCGATCACGACGCAACCAGCGGCCGCCGCCTTGGGCGCATAGATCTTCGTCGGGCCCGAGCCTGCCGAAAACAGCGCGATGTCCCAGCCGGTGAAATCGAAGTGTTCAATGCTCTGAACCTTCAGCTTCTTGCCGGTTTCACCAAAGTCAATTTCGGTCCCCTGCGAACGGGGCGAAGCAACCGCCGCCAGTTCGTCAATCGGAAACTCGCGCTCGGCAAGGATGTTGAGCATTTCGCGGCCCACATTGCCCGTGGCGCCAACGACGACAACCCGATAACCCATGTCATTCACTCCTGCGGCCCCAAAGGGGCCTGTTTCACGCGACCTGAGACGCAAAGCCGCATTACAACAACTGGCCTAAGTATATTACGGCGGCGTCACTCCATGCCGTGCCAGGAAAGCGAAAATCGTATTCCACAAATGGACGCTGACCTTTGGCCCGCCCACGCGGTGGGTATGGCCGGGGTACAGCATCATTTCAAAAGGCGTCGCCTCATTCTGCATCTTGGCGATCAGCGCCGAGGAATTTTCAAACACCACATTGTCATCCGACAGACCGTGGATCAGCAGCAGCGGATCGCGGATCGCATCAGACTTATCAATCGCGTTGGAGGCCTTGTAAGCCGCCGGAACCTTACGCGGATCGCCCATGTAACGCTCGGTATAGTGGGTGTCATAGAGTTCCCACTTCGTCACCGGCGCGCCCGAAATGCCCGCGGCAAAGGTGCCGGGATGCGCTTCGAGCATCTTGAGCGTCATATAGCCGCCATAGGACCAGCCATAGGTGGCGATCTTACCGGCGTCC
Source organism: Novosphingobium sp. 550D (assembly GCF_057401885.1). Taxonomy (NCBI): domain Bacteria; kingdom Pseudomonadati; phylum Pseudomonadota; class Alphaproteobacteria; order Sphingomonadales; family Sphingomonadaceae; genus Novosphingobium; species Novosphingobium sp. 550D. The sequence continues at coordinate 3,264,544 of NZ_CM171613.1, forward strand.
ACGAAAGGCAGGGACTTCAGGTAATCGGCCCCGGCGATCTGGTCATCGACCTCGACCGTGCCCATCGCCTGCCAGATCTGGCTTTCAAAATCGACGCCCCGATTGGCGCTGCCCCGGTTGTCGATTTCGAAATAGATATAGCCCTTGGCCACAATCGCCTGCGCCAGAGCGCTGGCCCAGCCCTTGTTGACCACCTGAACATGGGGGCCGCCGTAATGTTCAAAGAACACCGGATAGCGCTTGCCCGGCTCCATCACCGGCGTGATCATCTTCCAATGGAGGTCGGTGCCATCCTTGGCCTTGATCGTGCCGAAAGTGGGCGCGCGGTGGGCGGCCATGAAGGGCGCATAAGGATGCGCGCCATCGACCTTGTTCTCCTCAACCCACGCGATGCGCTTGCCGGTGCCATCGGCCAGATAGGTCTGGGCCGGCTGGTTCTGGGCGCTGCGGGTGACGACCAGCGTTTGCCCGCTGCGGTCCATGGTGGCGCTATTCATATAGGCCGGATCGGTCAGGCGCTTGGGCTCGCCCGGATGGTTGTAATCCAGCGAATAGACCTGATGGGCCAGCACATCGTCCTTCGTGCCGGTGAAATAGAGCTTGCCGCCCTTTTCATCGACGCCGTCCAGCGAGGTCACCATCCAGCGCCCCTTCGTCAACTGCTGCCACTTGCTTCCGATCAAGCGGTAAAGATGGCCGAAACCATCCCGCTCGCTCCACCAGATCAGGCTGCCATCGCGCAGGAAACGGTAATTGTCGGTCAGGTTGATCCAGCTCTTGTCACGCGCCGTTTCGGTGAACAGCACCTGCGACTTGCCCGTGGCCGGATCGACCCGCAGCATGTCGAGGCGGGTCTGCGCCCGGTTCTGGCGCTGGACATAGAGCGTCTTGCCATCGGGCGCCCAATCGACGCGGGCCAGATAGATGTCCGGGTCCGTCCCCAGATCAACCTTGACGGGCCCCTTCTGACTATCAACGCCGCCGTTCGGGCTGACCACATAGAGCGCCACCTCGGCATTGGGCGTGCCTGCCGCCGGATAGCGCTGGTCAAAGGTCTTGGTGCCGGTGGCGCCGATGGCCGCGCGGGTAACGACGCCCACCTTGGCCTCGTCAAAACGCTGGACGGCGACATGGGCATCATCGGGCGCCCACCACGCTCCGGTCAGGCGCGCCATTTCTTCCTGCGCGACGAACTCCGCCTCGCCCCAATGGACGGTCTGGCTGGCCTCCACCGGGGTCAGGCCGCGCGCCGCGCCGCCCTGCACCGGCACCACCCAGAAACGACGGTCGCGCACAAAGGAAACAAAGCCGCCCTTGGGGCTGAGCCGCGGGTTGAGCGCGTCGGCCCCTGCCCCCTCGACCTTACGCACCGAGCCATCCAGCCCGGCCAGCAGCAGATCGCCATCAAGCGGCACCAGCACGCTCTTGCCATCGGCGGACCAGCTATAGGTAACGATGCCCTTGAGATCGCCGATGCGCTGACGCTCACGCTGCATCTTTTCGGCTTCGGACAAAGCGCGGCCCGAAGACAACTTTTCCGAATCGACCAGCATCCGCCACTCGCCCTTTTGGCGGTCATAACCCCACAGGTCATAGCGTTCGCGGTCATTGGCCCGATTGCGCAGCAGCGTCAGGTAACGCCCATCCGGCGACAGCTTCACCCCGCGCGGCGCAGGGCCGTTGAGCGAAGGGCTGGCAAAGACCCGCTCAAACGAGAGACTGGCCGAAGGCGCGGCGTTCACGGCCGCCCCCTGCGCAAAGGCGAGAGGAGCGGGCGCAAGCATGGTCCCACCGAGCAGGATTGCCGGGGCAAACAGAAGAACGGGGAAGCGCATGGCAAGGAGGCAGACCTGTCGAATGGCGGGAAATAGGGCATGCGGGGATAAGGCGCGCAAGCAAAAGGGCGCCCCGGCTGTCTTGGCCGAGGCGCCCTTGTCACGGTGTTCCGCTGGTTGGCTGGGGAACCTTTGTTCCGGCTCAGCCTTCCGCGCGGGTGTCGCGGCGCTCGGCGATACGTGCGCGTTTGCCGGTGCGGCCGCGCAGATAGTACAGCTTTGCACGACGCACGACACCACGGCGAACCACGGTAATCGAGTCAATGTTGGGCGAGTAGAGCGGGAATACGCGTTCCACGCCTTCGCCGAACGACATCTTGCGCACGGTGAAGTTCGAGTTGATGCCGCGGTTCGAACGGGCAATCACCACACCTTCATAGGCCTGAACGCGGGTGCGTTCGCCTTCGATAACCTTCACACCGACGCGCAGCGTGTCGCCAGCGCGGAATTCCGGAATTTCCTTGCCAGAAGCCGCAAGCGCCTTGGCGATTTCTTCGGCTTCGATCTGCTGAATCAGGTTCATTGACCCAAATCCTTCGTTTTGCGCCGCGCGCCAGAGGCAGACTGACCCGAAGCACCACCGTAGCGCTCCCAAAGGTCGGGCCTGCGTGACCGAGTATCGTCTGCAGCCTGTTGTTTCCGCCAGGCCGCAATCTTTCCATGATCCCCCGATCGCAGCACTTCAGGGATCAATCGCCCTTCCCAATCATTGGGTCGGGTATAGTGCGGATATTCGAGCAATCCGTTTTCGAACGACTCATCATCCCCACTAGAGGCCGCGCCCATTACGCCGGGAAGCAGCCGAATGCAAGAGTCCAAGAGCATTAAAGCGGCCGGTTCGCCGCCAGAAAGGATAATATCGCCGATTGAAACTTCCTCGACGTCGCGCCCGGCGAAAATTCTTTCGTCAAACCCTTCAAAACGCCCGCAAAGTACGATGACCCCCGGCCCGGCCGCCAATTCGCGCACACGCGCCTGCGTCAAAGGACGTCCACGCGGCGTCATGGCGATCACCGGGCGCCCCATCGGGCCATTGTCGCGCGCATGATCGATGGCGCGAGCCAGAACATCGACTTTCAGCACCATGCCCGCGCCGCCGCCTGCGGGCGTATCATCCACCGTGCGATGCTTGTCTTGCGCAAAGTCGCGGATCTGCACCGCGTCAATATCCCACTTTCCTTCCTCGCGCGCGCGACCGGCAAGGCTGATCCCCAGCGGGCCGGGAAACATTTCAGGATAAAGCGTCAGGACTGTGGCGGAAAAGCTCATGGCGCCCCCATGCCCCCTGCGCCGCCGCTCCGCAAGGGCCTAGCGCAAGAACTCAAGCTCTGGACAGGACCGTGGCTACTGGCCGCTTCCGGCCTAACCGCAGGCGATGGAGCGCTTCATAAGGCGTTCCGGCCAGAACCGATGTGCCAAACAGCGCAACCGCCATGCTGGCCTGATTCAGCCTGCGATCATGGCACAGATCCTCTGCCTCCTTGCGCGCAGCTTCCAGAACCTTGGCCCCGGCGCATGTGCGCCGGTCGATGGTCACGCAACGCACAATCCCCGCCAACAGCGTCACCAGCAACAGAGAGCCAAGATAGGGCACAGGCTGTTGATGCAACAGGCCCACTTCCCAACGAATCGCACCAAAGACCAGCACCAAACCATAAGGCAGGCATGACCAACCGCGAATTTCCCACCATTCGGCCCGGCTGACCCACAGGCCCCGCGCAATCAGGCGCAATTCCACCCAATTGGCCGCATTCCACAGGCTGCACATCAGCATGTCCCAATCCGTCCCCGGAGGCAGACCCAGCACCGTCACTTCCGCGCTGCTTTGCCCGGCAACCGGGTGGAGGGGAACAAAACTCCTGTCCTCGCGCACGGCCAGATGCCCCGCCTGCATCAACCCCACCACCAAGGTTTCGGCATAGCGCGTCGGCCCGCCCGAAAGGCAGGCCAATTCAAAAGGATGTTGCAAAACCAGAACCTTGCCATCGGGGCGCAGCCAGCGCGGCAAAACCCACCCCATGGCAACCGCCCCGACCAAGAGCAAAGCGTATAGCGCCAAAAAATCCCGCCCGCTTAAAAGCAATGGGTCAAAACCGGGCATGCCCCCTCCTCATCTGCCATCCGGCGACGAAGACCCCCGTTCATGATTAACACCTATTGCAGGCTCGGTACAATCACAGGTTTGCAAAGTGCGATGTTGGCGATGAACGCAAAGCCGACAAGGGCGCGAATCTCAAGGGTCGAACCAAAATCCCTTGTCCAATACCGCAGCGATATGTGCGATTTCCAAACGCTCCAACTCGTGCTTGCCCTGATGGCTGGCAAATTTGGCTCCGCAGAGCCATTTTATAATCACCCATGGAAGCGCGAAGATCGCGAGGCAGCCAATCCCTTCGTGATCCTCAACGAAGCCACACCCATTCGCCGTAATATTCGGCCAGGGTGGTCACAAATTCGGTGATGTCATCGCCATAGAGGCCAATGTCCTGTGTAATGGCCATATCCGGCCAAACACGGCGCAATCCCGACATATCCTGAGCCAAGGCGACAATTTCGGCCTCACGCTCAGTCATGCGGCATCCTCATCCCTGTGCGTAGGCAGCCTCGATCAGCACCCGAACTTCATCCCATTCGGGCACGGCATCGGCGCGCATGGGCACCATGAAACGATGGCTCTTGCCATCTTCGCCAGCAGGGGTTTCGATTTCCAGAATATCGCCCGCGCCGAAATTCTCGACCGCAACCACCGTGCCCAGCATGTCGCCAGAGGTCGATTGCGCCGCCAGCCCCAACAGGTCGGCGTAATAATATTCACCCGGCGCCAAAGGAGGCATGGCCGAGCGGGGGACCGTCAATGCCGTCCCGCGCAATTTTTCCGCCGCCGTTCGATCAGGGACTTCGGCAAAGCGGGCAATCGCACCGCCCTTGCCGTCATCCTTGATCGATTTCAGCGTCAGCTTGCCGTCGTTGAAGGCGCGGTAGCTTTTGAGCGCCGCCACGCCTTCACCAAACAGCTTGAGGCGAACCTCGCCCGTGATGCCATGGGCCGCGGCCACCGCCGCCATAGTCACGGGCCGGTCGCTCATTATTCAGCAGCAGCCGCTTCAGCAGCTTCAGCAGCCTTCTTGGCCTTGTCTTCAGCGCGTTCCTTGGCCTTCTTGCCGGGTTCGGCGCGCTGCGGGTTGTTGGTGGGGGCGCGTTCCTTCAGACCGGCCTTGTCCAGCAGACGGGCAACGCGGTCGGTCGGCTGTGCGCCAACGCCCAGCCAGTACTTCACGCGGTCTTCGATCAGACGCACGCGGTCTTCGCTGTCCTTGGCGAGCAGCGGGTTATAGGTGCCAACCTGTTCCAGGAACTTGCCGTCGCGGGGCGCGGTGGCATTGGCAACAACAATCTTGTAGTAAGGGCGCTTCTTAGAACCGCCACGCGACAGACGCAGAGAAACCGACATTTTCGTACCTTTCCAATAAATTCGAAATTATTTCTTCAGAAACTTTGTGAAGTCCGGTGCACCGGCACCAAGACCGGGAAGGCCACCGGCGCCGGGGCCACCAAGACCACCCATGCCGCCGGGCATTCCGCCGCCCATCCCGCCAAGACCACCCTTGCCGAACAAAGCGGCAAGGCCCTTAAGCCCGCCCATCTTCTTGATCTGCTTCATCGCCTTTTCCATCTCCTGATGCATTTTCAGGAGCTTGTTGACTTCCTGCACCTGCGTGCCGGAGCCATTGGCGATGCGGATCTTGCGCTTGGCGTTGAGCAGTTCGGGGCGCGCACGCTCCTTGGGGGTCATCGAACCGATGATCGCGTCCATGCGCAGCAACGTGCGGTCATTCATCCCGCTGTTGGCCATCGCGGCCTGCGCCTTCTTCATGCCCGGCAGCATACCGGCCAACATGCCAAGGCCGCCCATCTTCTGCATCTGGCGCAACTGGCTGCGCAGGTCGTTCATGTCGAACTGACCCTTGGCCATGCGTTCGGCCAGCTTTTCCGCGTCCTCGGCATCAACCGCCTGCGCGGCCTTTTCCACCAGGCTGACGATATCGCCCATGCCCAGAATGCGGCCAGCCACACGGCCCGGATTGAAGGTTTCAATCTGGTCGAGCTTTTCGCCCATACCGGCAAACTTGATCGGCTTGCCCGTGACCGCGCGCATCGAAAGCGCCGCACCGCCGCGCGCGTCACCATCCATACGGGTGAGGATCACACCCGTCAGATCGACTTCACCCGCAAAGCTCTGCGCAACGTTCACCGCGTCCTGACCGGTCAGCGAATCGACAACCAGCAGCGTTTCCTTGGGACGAGAGATAGCGGCAACCGCCTTCATCTCCTCCATCAAGGCCGAATCGACGTGCAGACGGCCCGCCGTATCCAGCAGCAGCACGTCCACAGCCTGAAGCTTGGCCGAATTGATCGCGCGTTCGGCAATCGCGGTCGGCATCTGGCCCGAAACGATCGGCAGAGTGGCAACGCCCACCTGCGTACCCAGAACGGCCAACTGCTCCTGCGCGGCGGGGCGGTTGACGTCCAGCGACGCCATCAACACCTTCTTGCCGTGCTTTTCTTTCAGCAGCTTACCGAGTTTCGCCGTGCTGGTGGTCTTACCCGAACCCTGAAGGCCGACCATCATGATGACGACCGGCGGGGCCGCGTTCAGATCAAGACCGGGGACATCCTGCCCGCCCAGCATCTCGACCAGCGCATCATTGACGATCTTGACGACCTGTTGACCCGGCGTAACCGACTTGAGCACATTTTGCCCAACGGCCTTCTCGGTAACCTCGTCGATGAAACGGCGCACAACCGGCAGGGCCACGTCGGCTTCGAGCAGAGCAATGCGCACTTCACGCATCGCATCACGCACATCCTGTTCCTTGAGCGCACCGCGCCCCTTCAGCCGATCAAAGACCGAGCCAAGGCGATCAGACAGAGCGTCGAACATCAGCCAACCCTTACCAAGCGCGCCCGATCCGACATTGCGCCAGAACCATCACGCGAAAAACGCCGATGGGCGAAACCTCGCCGATCAGCGCATCAAAATCTCTATCAAGCGAAAAACGCCGGCGGACGAAAACTCGTCGGCCAGCGTAGCGCTTGAAGAAGCGATACTTCCCTTTGGTGGAGCCTAGCGGGATCGAACCGCTGACCTCCTGCATGCCATGCAGGCGCTCTCCCAGCTGAGCTAAGGCCCCGAACCAATGGGATATGTGTTTGAATGGTGGAGCCTAGCGGGATCGAACCGCTGACCTCCTGCATGCCATGCAGGCGCTCTCCCAGCTGAGCTAAGGCCCCATTCATTCAATAAGCTAGGCACCCCTGGGTGGTTTGCTTCGCTTCCGCCTCGTCGGCGGGCCGCCCCACTAGGACGACCCCGAAACCTTGGCAAGAACTTTTTTCAAGAAATTTCATTTTTCTGAAAAATGCCCAACCAAGGTTCCCGACAGGGGTTTATACTTCGTCGGGTTCCTCGTCGTGGCCCGACACGCCCAGGTCGTCATCGCCGCCCAGGTCAACGTCATTGTCCGGCGAATCGCCGTCATCGTCGATGTCCAGATCTTCATCGGCCAGATCGACGTCGGCCACTTCATCGGCCTCCTTCTTCTGGATCTCTTCGAACGGAATCGGCTGCTTGCTCTTCAGCACCGGTTCCGGCACCCAGGCATAGCCGCATTCGATGCAAGTGACGGGATCGTCCTTGCCCAGATCGTAAAAGCGGGTGCCGCACTTCGGGCAACCATGCTTGGCGCCCCATTCTGGCTTGACCATGCTATTCCTCATGTCTGCCCCACCAGAACGGCGGGCCGTATCCATTGCTATGCGTAACTGGCGCGAAGAGCCATTTGACCGGCCCTGCCATGCTCTGGCGCCTTGCCATAGAGCCTTCGCGCTGTCAAAAGCCGCGCGCTTCTGGCGGGTGCCTGCCCGCGACGCAAGCCTTTTTCGCATCTATTGACCAAGGAATCCTGTCTGTGAGCGCCTCTGCCACTCCCCGCCCCCGCCGTTTCATGCCCGCAGGCGCCCTGAACGGCACGATCCGCGTGCCCGGCGACAAGTCGATCAGCCACCGCTCGATCATGCTGGGCGCTTTGGCTCTGGGCGAAACGCGCGTCACCGGCCTGCTGGAGGGTGAAGATGTGATGTCCACCGCCGCCGCGATGCGCGCCATGGGTGCCAAAATCGAAAAGACCGAGGATGGCGAATGGATCATCAATGGCGTGGGCGTTGGCGGGCTGCTGCAACCGGAAACCGCACTCGACATGGGCAATTCGGGGACGTCGACCCGTCTGCTGATGGGCCTTGTCGCGTCGCATGACATCACGGCGACCTTTGTCGGTGACGCCTCGCTGTCCAAACGCCCGATGGGCCGCGTGATCGATCCGCTCTCCACCATGGGCGCCGATTTCACCTCTACCGAAGGCCGCCTGCCGCTGACCATGCGCGGCGCATCGCCCGCCGTGCCGATCACCTATCGCCTGCCGATGGCCTCGGCTCAGGTCAAATCGGCGGTGCTGCTGGCGGGGCTGAATACGCCGGGCATCACCACCGTCATCGAACCCGTCCCCACCCGCGACCATTCCGAACGGATGCTACGCGGATTCGGCGCGAATCTGACCGTTGAGGTTGACGCCGAAGGCACGCGCACGATCCAGATCCACGGCCCCGCCGAATTGAAGGGCCAGACCATCGTGGTCCCCGGCGACCCCTCCTCCGCAGCTTTCTTTATCGTGGCGGCCCTCACCGTTCCGGACAGCGATGTTCTGATCGAAAACGTCGGCCTCAACCCCACCCGCGCCGGGATCGTCACCGTGCTGCGCCAGATGGGCGGGCAAATCGAGGAAGTAAATCCGCGTGAAGTGGGCGGCGAACCTGTGGCCGACCTGCGCGTACGCCATTCCGTTCTGCAAGGCATCGAGGTTGATCCCGACATCGTGCCCAGCATGGTCGATGAATTCCCCGTCCTTTTCGTCGCCGCCGCTCAGGCGCAGGGCCGCACCATCTGCCGCGGCCTCGAAGAATTGCGCGTCAAGGAAAGCGACCGCATCACCGTGATGCGCATCGCCCTCGAACTGGCCGGGGCAAGGGTGCAGGAAACCGAGGACGGTATGATCATCGACGGCACGGGCGGCGCGCCCCTGCCCGGCACATCGGGCGCGCATCATGTCGCAACGCATCTGGACCACCGCATCGCCATGAGCATGGCCATCGCGGGCCTCAACAGCATGAATGGCGTCGCCATCGACGACACCAGCCCGATCGCCACCAGCTTCCCCAATTTCGAAGCTCTGCTGGCCAATCTGGTGGCACGATGAGTCTGGTCTCCGGCATTCCCGCCGATATCGCCAATGCCTGCGGCTTTGCGGGCATGGGCCTTTGCGTATTTGCCTATGCCTATACCACGGCCTTTACCGGCAAGGCGCGTGAGCCGAATCCCTTCATTCAACATGGGGCCAATCTGGCGGGCGCGCTTTTGCTGGTGATCTCGCTGTTGGTCGAAACCAATCCGGCCTCGCTGGCGTTGGAAAGCCTGTGGTCGGCCATTGCCTTTGTCGGTCTGGTCCGCGCCATCATGGCCCGCAAAAAAGGAAACGCATGATTATCGCCGTCGATGGCCCCACCGCTTCGGGCAAGGGCACAATCGCCAAGGCTTTGGCCGCGCATTACGGCCTGCCGCATCTCGACACCGGCCTGCTTTATCGCGCGGTCGGGCGTCAGGTGGCGCTCAATGGCGGCAATCCTGATGATGCCGGCGATGCTTTGGCGGCTTGCAACTTTGCCGACAGCCTGCTGGACGATCCCGAATTGCGGTCCGAGGCCAGCGGCGGCCTTGCCTCACGCGTGTCGGTCCACCCGCCGGTGCGTCAGGCGCTGTACGAACGCCAACGCGCCTTTGCCACACAGGCGGGCGGCGCGGTTCTGGACGGGCGCGACATCGGCACCGTCATCGCGCCCGAGGCGCAGGCCAAATTGTTCGTCATCGCCAGCGTTGCCGCCCGCGCCCAGCGCCGCCATGCCGAAATGGTATCGCAAGGCCGCGACGTGGCGCTTTCCGAAATCGAGGCCGATCTGGCGGCCCGCGACGAACGTGATCGCAATCGCAGCGCGGCGCCTTTGCGCGCGGCGGACGATGCGATCACGCTCGACACATCCGACCTTGGGCGCGAGGCGGCGATTGCCGCCGCCATCGCGCTGGTCGAACAAATGCGGTGCCCTAACGATTGATGGCCTTAGTGGCGGAATTGGGCCTGCGTGACTTCAGCTTCCTTCGCCACGGTCTTCTTTTTGGCATGTGACTTGGCGTGGTGGCGCGCCTTGCTCTTGACCTCCAGCTTGTGCAGGCGGGCCTTCAGGATGGCGACCTGAGCGCGCGCCGCACGGGCGTCCGCCGCCGCGGCCGCCGCCAAGGCATTGGCAGAATTGGCCGAATTGCCCGCGTTCTGTGCCGCGATATTGGCCGCGTCCGCCGAACCTTGTGCCCGGCCCGATGCGGCCAGAGCATTGTCCGCCGTCCCCTGCGCGCGGGCCGCCGCGCCATTGCCGGCCTGCGCCGAAACATAGGCCTCATCGGCCCGCGCCTGCGCCCGCTTGACCGAACCCTTCGTCGCGCAACCCGACAGCGCCAGCGACGCCACAACCAGACTTGCCCCCATCAGACCCAAAGATTTACGCATGGGTTCACCTCCTTCAAATGACTTCCATCCATTGGAATTTTGCTCAAACCAACGGCTGCCTTTGCGGAAAATGAACGATCCGTACAGCCAAGATGGCCTGCCCCAATCGCAAGACGAACCGTTTTGACGATAGGGACCGTTACGCCGCGGTACATAGGGCCGCCCAACAGCCGCATTTTCCTTGCCTTTAGCCCCCATTTGGACTAGGCGCCGCCGGTCTGCCTGTGGCTTGCCATGGGTGGGTGCTGTGGATGGCATCCGGCCTCCATGGCGGTTCGGCCCTTTTTGGCCCGGCGTTCGCATGGTGCGGCGGCGGAGGAAAGACCGGCGGACGGAGAGAAGCTCCCAACCGCCTGGCCGGAAGAACGTTAGATTTGAAGGACTCTTTTATGAGCACCCCGACCCGCGACGATTTCGCGGCTCTCCTTGACGAATCGCTCGGCGGCGCCGGCGGCGGCGGCTTTGAAGGCCGCGTGGTCAAGGGCACCATCACCGCCATCGAAAACGACAAGGCCGTCATCGACGTAGGCCTCAAGAGCGAAGGCCGCGTTCCGCTGCGCGAATTCGCCATGGCCGGTCAGCCCCACGGCCTGAAGGTCGGCGACGAAGTCGAAGTGTTTGTCGACCGCGTCGAAAACGCCGATGGCGAAGCCATGCTCTCGCGTGACCGCGCTCGTCGCGAAGCCGCTTGGGACAAGCTTGAAAACGAATTTGGCGAAGGCAAGCGCGTTGAAGGCGTCATCTTCGGCCGCGTCAAGGGTGGCTTCACCGTCGACCTCGACGGCGCCGTGGCCTTCCTGCCCGGTTCGCAGGTCGACATCCGCCCCGTGCGCGACGTCACCCCGCTGCTCGACGTTCCCCAGCCGTTCCAGATCCTCAAGATGGACCGTCGCCGTGGCAACATCGTCGTGTCGCGCCGCGCCGTTCTGGAAGAAACCCGCGCCGAACAGCGCAGCGGCCTGATCCAGAACCTGTCGGAAGGCCAGATCATCGACGGCGTCGTCAAGAACATCACCGATTACGGTGCGTTCGTTGACCTGGGCGGCATCGACGGCCTGCTGCACGTCACCGACATGAGCTACAAGCGCGTGAACCACCCGAGCGAAGTGATCGCCATCGGCGACACCGTCCGCGTGCAGATCGTCCGCATCAACCAGGACACGCAGCGCATTTCGCTGGGCATGAAGCAGCTGGAATCGGATCCGTGGGATGGCGTTGCCGCCAAGTACCCGGTTGGCGCCAAGCTGCGCGGCACCGTCACGAACATCACCGAATATGGTGCGTTCGTCGAACTGGAAGCCGGCATCGAAGGTCTGGTCCACGTTTCGGAAATGTCGTGGACCAAGAAGAACGTCCACCCCGGCAAGATCGTTTCGACCTCGCAGGAAGTCGACGTGCTGGTTCTGGAAGTCGATTCGGACAAGCGCCGCATCTCGCTCGGCCTCAAGCAGGCTCAGCAGAACCCCTGGGAAGCTTTCGCCGAACGTCACCCCGTTGGTTCGACCGTCGAAGGCGAAGTCAAGAACGCGACCGAATTCGGTCTGTTCATCGGTCTGGACGGCGAAGTCGATGGCATGGTCCACATGTCGGACATCGCCTGGGGCATCTCGGGCGAAGACGCGCTGGCGCTGCACCGCAAGGGTGAAAGCGTCAAGGCGATCGTTCTGGACGTGGACATCGAAAAGGAACGCATCAGCCTGGGCATCAAGCAGCTCGAAAAGGGCGCCCCGGCCGCTGGCGGCGTTTCGACCGCTGCTGGTTCGAACCTGAAGCGCAACGAAGTTGTCACCGTGACCGTGCTCGAAGTGCGTGACGGCGGCCTCGAAGTGCAGGCTGGCGACGATGGCGCCACCGGCTTCATCAAGCGTTCGGATCTGGGTCGCGACCGCGACGAACAGCGCCCCGACCGCTTCCAGGTTGGTCAGAAGATCGACGCCATGGTCACCGGTTTCGACCGTTCGAAGAAGCCCAGCTTCTCGATCAAGGCGCGTCAGCTGCACGAAGAAAAGGAAGCCGTCGAACAGTACGGTTCGTCGGATGCCGGCGCTTCGCTGGGCGACATCCTGGGCGCCGCTCTGAAGGCCAAGCAGTAAGCTTGATCCTTCGGGCTTAGCCTGAAAACAAAGACCCGCTCGGAGCGATCCGGGCGGGTTTTTTGTGTCTTTTACGGCAGGCGGAATCAATTTGGCGGCATCTGGAATTGCGCTGGGTCGGACCAGAAAACTCGTGAAGGCGATTTTCAGAACCCGTGGTCGAGCGGTTGCTTGCTCTTGAATGGTGGAATTGCCCGATGCTGGATGCTCCACAAGGACTCGACTTTTCCGATGTGGAAACCTCGGTCGACACCATCAAAGACCTCATCTGCCATGGGAAACTGGGCCAACATATGCCACATCACATGGTCAGAACGATCTATGGGCTGGGAAACATCAATTTCCCCTGACCCTCATGCCATGGAAATTGAAACCGTCATGCCACTGGAAATCCACCAATTCCCCTGTCTTTCGGACAATTACGGGTTTCTGATCCATGATCCCGAATCGGGCGAAACCGCCTGTATCGACACGCCCGATGCCGATGAATATCTGCGTCAGGCCGAAGCCAAAGGCTGGCGGATAACCCAGATCTGGAACACCCATTGGCATGCGGATCACGCGGGCGGCAATATGGCCATCAAGGCTGCGACCGGATGCATCATTACCGCGCCGGTGGGCGATGCCGCAAAAATCGAGGGGGTGGATCGGACCGTTGATCACGGCGACACGGTTTGGCTGGGGGCTTGGAAAGCGCAGGTGATCAATGTGGGCGGCCATACGATGGGCCACGTTGCCTATCACCTGCCCGCCGCGTCCATTGCCTTTGTTGGGGACGCGCTGTTCGCATTGGGGTGTGGGCGCATGTTTGAAGGGACGGCGCCGCAATTCTGGGCCAGTCTGGAGCGTTTGAAGGCTCTGCCGGGCCAAACGACCATCTACTGCGCCCATGAGTATGCGGCCAGCAATGCCCGTTTCGCATTGTACGCCGATCCGGACAATGACACCTTGGCGGCCTATGTCGATGAAATCACCCGCAAGCGGGCGCATGAGGAACCGACCGTCCCCTTCCCCCTCGATCGCGAATTGGCGACAAATCCGTTCCTGCGCGCCGACGACGCGGCCATTCAGGCTCGGTGGGGAGCGGACGCTGTGACCGCCTTTGCGGCGTTGAGAGAGGCCAAAAACAGCTTTTGAGCCCTATCTGTCACGGCTCGATGCTGCTGTCGCGCTTAACGCCTTCGAGATGGCGCTCTACGCGCTGCTTCTCCGCCTTGGCCGCCATTTTGGTCGCCTTGGTCTGCCCATGCAGCGTACGGTTGGCGTGTGCCTGTTTTTCAGCCTCGCTGCGCGCCTTCGCCTTGCGGGCCAAACGCAAGTTTATAATCTCTGCCATGCGCACCTCTTAGCCATTCCCGGCTCCAAACGCAAAAAGCCCCGCCGAAGCGGGGCTTTCCACCAGATCTGATGATCGGATCAGAGACCGGCAATCGCCGCGTCGACCTGAACCTTGTCAGCATCCACGCCATAACGACCAGCGATCAGACCGCGAGCCGCAGCAGCAGCGGCCGCCGCCGTCTTGGCCTGAAGCTCGGCAACCGCCGCGCGTTCAGCCGCTTCGATCTTGTCACCAGCGATCTTTTCGCGGCGCGCAATCACTGCGGTCGTATCAGCTTCAGCCTTGGCGATGATCGCTTGGGCTTCATGCTTGGCATGCTCGACCAGTTGCGCGGCTTCCTTTTCGGCGCCGGCAATACGGGCGGCATATTCCGCACGCAACTTGTCCGCTTCGGCACGCAACGCCTTGGCTTCGTCAAGCTGCTTACGGATTTCGGCAATGCTGCCGTCCAGCCCCTTGGTAAGCACCGAGGGAACCTTGAGCACAAGAGCCACGAGGATCAGCACCGCCATCGAAGCGGCAACGATCTGCGGCGCCGTGGCAAAGCCCAGCATCAGCGGTTCGGCAGCTTCATGACCGCCATGTTCGCCTGCCGCTTCAGCAGCGCCAGCAGCCAGAATGGCCAGAGTAGCAAGATCAGCCATGGAGGACCTCCTTCACGGCGGCGCGGGCGGCATCGCCTTCCACGCTCAGGCCGGCAAGGCGGGCGACAATGTCGCTGGCCGCTTCGCTGGCAACGGTTTCGATTTCGGCCAGTGCTTCGGCGCGGGCCGTGGCAAGACGCGCATCGGCTTCGGCCAGACGGCCATCCACCACAGAGGCGGCCTGAGCCAGACGAACTTCGCTCGCCTTGGTGGCATCAGCCTTGGCCTTGGCGATCAACGCCTGTGCTTCGGCGCGCTGCTTGTTGCTGGTTGCAGCCCAATTGGCTTCATCAGCTTCGGCGGCGCGGCGCGCGGCTTCGGCAGCGGCCAGATCATCAGCGATCTGCTTGTCGCGATTTGCCACCGTCGCCTGAACCTTGGGCACAAAGCCGCGGCCAATGACGAAGAAAACAAATCCGAAGAAGATCAGCGCCCAGAAGATCTGGGACGCATAGGTTGCGGATAGCTGCGCAATCTGAGGCATCACTTAGGTTCCGGTCGCTGTGCGTCGGGCCGGATGGACCTGACGGTGTCACCGCAAGGCCGCGATATTATCCCAAAGGAAAAAACCGGGCCAGGAAATTCAAATGGCGATCCCGACCGGGGCGTTTGCCCCGGCCAGGTTCACCAACATTCGTTCAGGCAACGAAGATCAGGATCATCGCCACGACGAACGAGAGCAGACCCAGAAGTTCAGCAGCCGCGAAGCCGATGAACAGACGGCCCTGCTGACCATCAGCGGCGCCGGGGTTGCGAAGAGCGGATTCGAGGAACGAACCGAACACGTTACCCACGCCCAGGGCAGCCACACCGGCGCCGATAGCGGCCAGACCAGCACCGATCAGCTTTGCGCTTGCAGGTTCCATTTCCATAACTCCTTTTGAACGAATTTCGTTGGTTGAAAGGCTTTGAAGTACGTCTTGAAAACTTAGTGCAGGTTTTCAGCGTCGTTGAGATACAGCGAGGTCAACAGCGCGAAAACATAAGCCTGAATGCCGGCAACCAGCACTTCCAGAGCGCAGATGGCGATCATCAGCGCAAAGCTGGGGATGCCGACAACAGTGCCCCACAGGGCGCCCGAATTAACCGAGCTGATCACGAAGCTGGAAAGCACTTCGAGCAGAACGTGGCCGGCCATCATCGCCACGAACAAACGCAGGGCGAGAGAGAAAGGACGCACGAGGAACGAGATCAGTTCGATCACCGGGATCAGCCACAGCAGCCACGCAGGCGTGCCATGCGGCACGAACAGGCTGAAAAAGTGCAGGCCATGGCGGGCAAAGCCCACGATCAGCACGATCGAGAAGGACAGGATCGCCAGAACGCCGGTCACCGTAAAGTGGCTGGTCGAGGTGAAGGGATGAACGCCCTTGATCAGGCCCAGCGGCAGCAGGCCCAGCACGTTCGAGAAAAGAATGAAGCTGAACAGCGAGAAGATGTAAGGCACATACTTCTTGCCCTTGGGGCCAACATTGGCGGCCAGCAGGTTGTCAATAAAGCCAACCAGACCTTCTACCATCACCTGCCAACGGCCGGGAACAGTCTGACCCTTGGCGCCGCCCGCGACAAACGCGAGAAGCACGACAAAAGTAATCAGCATCCACAGCGCCGAATTGGTGAAAGCAATGTTGTGCCCGGCAATGGTCCACTGATCGGTGCCAAAAAGCGGCTCGATCATGAACTGGTGCATCGGATCGACTTTGCCCTGTTCGGCCACGCTTTATGCCCCCTTGCCTATGCATCATTAGCGGTCTTTGATAACCCCTTCTTTGGGGCGACCCTGTTCAAGGATCATTCAGACCGCCGGGTGGAAATCCGGATAATGTTCCTGAAAGCGGCGAAGGTGCCAAGCCCCATCACCACCAACAGACCCCAATGGCCGCGTCCGATCAACTGGTCTATGGTCCAGCCAATAAACGCGCCGCCACCGATCCCCGCGATAAGCTCAGCCAGAACGCGGTTGCCCAGACGATAGCTGTCGTCCGATTGAGCCCCCTTGTTCGGCGTTTTACGCATATCCTCGCGCTCCCGAACGGCTTTAAGGCGTTCATCGAGTGCTGCAAGGCGCGCATCCTCACCGCGTTGATCCTGTGCCTTCGGCTCGTCGTTCAAAACTCTCTCCCGCCTCATTTGTCCTTGGACCGGACTGTGGGGCTAAAAAGAGCCATGTGCAACGGCTGTCCGCTCAGGGCGCCTGCCCCTTAGGCGGGGGGTTAGCCCAAGTCAACCGGTCGCTAGGTAGTAGTAAGGTAGCATAAAGCCGTTCGGGCCATTTTCAGGCGGGTACGTATGCGCAGAAAATGTGGGAACCGACGAAGATCGCGCAATTGTCGGACATCTAAACGCCCATCCGCGAATCACTTCTTGCCATTCGCCCAAACAAAAGCCGCGCGAGGTTGCCCCCGCGCGGCCACATCTTGAACTGTTCTTGCCGTTCAGGCCGGACAGCGGCTGTCGCGCACCGGAGCGCCCGCCCCGCGCACCTGCCAACTGCCATCAGGGGTCTGATATTTCTCCCCCGGCTGGGTCGACAAAACCAGCTTGCAGCCCGTGGTAAAGGCATATTCCTCCACCGTGGCATGCTGGGCCTGCGCCCGCTCGGCATAGACCGCCTTGCGCTTGATGTTGATGTCATCGACCAGCCGCTTGAGATCGGGCGTCGAGGCGCCGACAATCCCCAGATAGCCGGTGGGCATTTCCCCCACCTGTCCGGCCGAACGCGCGGCGGCATAGGCCGGATCGCGCGCCTGCGCCAAAGCATGGCCCGCCATGAACGGCACCAGCAGCACAGCGGCCAACAGGGGCGAAACAGAAGCTTTTACGCGCGACATCAGAAGATATCCTTATTGCTATCAATCGTTTTGCCCGCATCGGCGGCCAGACGATAGATGACTTCCTGTTTGATGTTGATGTTCAGCTCGATCACGATCGGCTTGTCGGGCGCGCTGACGGTAATACACCCCGACAAAGCGGCCATCATGCCAAGCGATAGGGCTGCCACCCCCAGCCGGGCGGGTCGTTTGCGCCAATCCACTCGCAAGGCTGGCAACAGACGTCCGCCCGGCCCCTTCGCCCTGCCCTGTTGAAATTCCCGCTGGTCCATACGGGAATGTTTGGCCACGGCGGGGCGGCGGGTCAATCTAATACGCTTCATGGACGATGCTCGCTGACTGAAGGCTGAATGGTTGCGGTTTTTGTGGGCTGAGGCCGATTGGGCATCACGCGCATATTGGGCAGGCTGAGGCCCTTGTCACGCGGATCGCCGATATAGTTCGAATCGTAAAGCGAACGCAGCGAACCGATCATCTGATAGAAAGGTGCGCGGATGTTCACATTGAATTGCAAAGGCAATTTGGCCACCTGTCGGGTAAGGAAGTTCTTCGAAGCCCCCTTGCCCTGGCTCAACCCCTTCATCGAAACGCGTGTGACGACCTCACCGGCCAGATCGCCGTCCAGACCGATTCGCATTTCCTTGAATTGCACGTCACGCAACGTGCGAAAGGCCAGATTGGCCATCGGCGTCAGATCCCGATAGCTCAATTCGCCCACATAGGAGACCGAACCGCCACCCGGGCGCGAAATCAGCTCGCCACCCGACACGCGCCCGCCGTTCTGGTCGAAAACCAAGGGGATGCGACCGTCGAACAGACCCGTCGCGGCCAAATTCGACACTTCCATATGCGTGATCAGCTTGGCGGCATTCACACCCGACAGCTTCAATTCGAATCGGCGCACCGCCGCCCCGCCCAATTGCAGCTTCGTGGGCAGCATCTCCATCTCGCCATCAAGGAAGGGCCAGCGGGCATCCTCAATTTCCAGAAGATAGCCCGGATGCATGGTAAAGCGCATCTTGCCATCAGTGGCCTCGATGCCCGGATTGATGGACCCGATGCGCAAGGATTGATGCGGTGCCGTCACAAGGCCCAGCAGATCGGTGAACTCCACCGTCCCGGCGACACCCTTTACCGGACCGGCCATGCCCGCAAAATCAAAGCTCTGCGTGGTGATCCTACCGCGACTGCTCACCTTGCCATCGGCCCATTCGATGCGGCCCGTGCCGTCGAATCGTCCTGCGGCATTGGCGATAGTACCCTGCGCCAGAACGCTCAACCGATCGGGTTGCAGGGCATTGTCAAAGGTCAGCCCGTCCAGCGTCAGATCGGCATGGCCCTTCACGCCCGCCAAATCATGCGTAATGGCAACCTGTACGATCTGTCGATCGCTCTTGGGTTCGCGCAGCAAAGCATCCGCGCGAATCACGCCATTGACCATGCTCAGGCTGGCCCCGCGCGCGGAAAGAGGGGCGAAGCGCTCCTGCTTCTCCACATCGGCCACCTGCATCGCCACATCGCTGAGCGCCAGCGTGCCTTCGCCATAGCGCCAATGGCCCGCACCATCGCGAATCAACAAAGGCACCGCGGCCAGATTACCGGTCAGCCCCTTGAACTCACCCGAAAAACCCGCCCCCATCAACGCCGTGACCGAGGCCAGTTTGAGGACGGAAGCCTCACCCGGCTTGCCCAATTGGACCGCGACCTGACCCACGCTCAACGCCGAATCGCGCCCGTTGCCCGCACGCAATTCCAAAGGTCCACTGTTCACCTTCAAAGGCGAATCGCCCATCCGGCCGTTCAGGTCCAGACCTGCCAGCCGGATCCCGGCCCGCCATCCCCCCTTGTCCACGGCCAGCAGCGGCCCGCCAAGCGGACAGGCCGACAGTTTGCTCGCGCTCAGGCTCAAGCCATTGGCCTCAAGCCCGGCAAAGGAAACCGGCATGCAACCCGTCCACAGACGCGCGCCACCCCTGCCCGCCACACCTTCCAACGGCAGGCGCAGCGCGGCAACCTTCACGCCCTGGGCCAAAGCGCCCGACGCCACAGCCTCACCACGCCAGCGGACTTGTCCGCCCTTGGTCGAAATCTCCACCTTGGGCAGGGTCAGCGATGCGCCCTGATTACCGCGATATTCGGCCATGCTCAGGCGAATCGGCCCGCCATTCTTGGGAATTTCCGCCAGAAAGCGCGGCAGCCCCGGCGCAGCCCCGCGCAAGGATCCGGTAAAGCGCGGCACATCGCCCTTTTCCCGCACCAGCGTCAGCCGGTCACCATCCAGCAAGGGCATACCCGACGCCCCCACCAGCCGCATCAAAGGCGCAACAAGGCTGAAACGCCCTTCGCTGGCGTGCAAATTGAAACGGCCTTCGAGACGGCTGCGCGGGGTTTCCTTGTGCAGGCTTTGTTCGATCCGCGCCAGCAAAGGCTCGGCCAGAGTGCCCGCCACCCCGCGCCTTGCATTGACCAAGGCAGCATAGGCGGCCTTATCCGGCGTGACGCCATGACCCGACACGTTGCCTTCGCCATCCAAACGACTCAACGTCATTGGAGCGCGGAAACGGCCCTCTACACTCACATCCTTGGCCGTCACACCGCCAGCGGCAATGTCATGGGCGGTGATATCGCCAATCGCACTGATCGCCGAATCGCGCATGGCCAATCGCAGCGGCCCGGTAATCGCCCCAAGCCGCGTACCCGGCATGGTCAGCGCCCCGGTCTTGAGAGCCAGTTCG
This sequence comes from Novosphingobium sp. 550D, assembly GCF_057401885.1. Taxonomy (NCBI): domain Bacteria; kingdom Pseudomonadati; phylum Pseudomonadota; class Alphaproteobacteria; order Sphingomonadales; family Sphingomonadaceae; genus Novosphingobium; species Novosphingobium sp. 550D. The sequence goes on from NZ_CM171613.1 coordinate 3,284,690, forward strand.
ACATCTCCGCCGTCCAGCATCGGGGCGATCTTGGCCTTCACCCCAATCTGGGAAGCGGCCAGTTTCACTCCAGCGCAAGTCGTCGGCAACAGATGCGTCATGCCATTAATGATGGGCGCCCCGCCCGTCACGCCCAACCGCCCGATCAGACGGACACCGCCATCACAGCCGCCCGCCCGCAAATGCGGCGCCGACACGGCCAGCGGCCCGTCAAAACCCCCGGCCAGACTGCCCTGCCCCGACAGGGTGGCGCCAATACCCCCCGCCGGTGTAGAGATCGCCATCACCCCGCCCGCAATCCGCAGATCGATATCGGGCAAGCCCGTGAACGGCTGTCCTCCGCCCTGCATCAATTTGTCGATGGCGCCAAAGCTGATCCGCCCATCGCGCATGGCGGCAAAGACGCGCGGCGATGTGACATCGATCCGCGTAATCCCCGGCGTAAATCCGGCAAGCCCCGCCCATACCTCGACCCGCGGGATCACCGCATCGGGGTGTTTGGGATCGCCCACCACCACATCGGCCAAAACCGCATGGCGCGTATCCAGATCAACGATCCGGTATGAGGCCGCCAGATCCAGCCGCCTTAGTTCACGGCCCAGAATCGCATCGGCAATTTCCAGCCTTTCGGCCCAGCCAAGGCCCAGCGCCAAGGCCACCAGCCCCGCCCCCGCAAGGGCAAGTTGCCGACCGCGCCCACGCGCGCTCTGCTCTTGTTCACCATCAGGAGGCACATCATCCATCGTGGAGGACTCTTGCGCGAGGGGGCCGAGAAAGGCAATGCTTATACGCAATTGCCGCGATGGGCCGGGGGACAAGTGTGACCAAAGATAGTGACAAGGGCCACAAAAACCGTCTTCGGGAAGCAGCCGTTGTGGGATTGTTCGATAATCAGGACATGCGCATCGCCCATCGCGAGGCGGAAAATCTCGACCGGGCAGCCCATGATGCAACCGGCCACCGCGCCCGTTTGCGCAAAAGGTTGCTGGATGGCGGCGAAGGGGCGCTGGCCGATCATGAGATCATCGAATATCTGCTGACCACGGCCATCCCGCGCCGCGATACCAAACCGCTGGCGCGCAGCCTGCTGGCCCGGTTCGGGTCTTTGGCCGGGGTGTTCAATGCCGATTCGGCCGCTTTGGTGCAACACCCCGGCATGGGCGAAACCAGCGCCGCCGCGATCCGCATCGTGGCTCTGGCCGCAAGGCGCTTTGCCCGCCATCAGGTGAGCGAGCAGCCCGTGCTCAATTCCTGGCAATTGCTGATTTCCTATCTGACCATCGATATGGCCCATTTGAATGTTGAGCGGGTCCGCGCGCTCTATCTGGACACCAAATTTCGCCTGATCCGCGACGAACATCTGGGCGATGGCAGTCTTGATGAAGCATCGATCCACCCGCGCGAAGTGATCCGCAAGGCGCTGGATCTGGGCGCGGCATCGATGATTCTGGTCCACAATCACCCTTCGGGTTCGCCCGAACCCAGCAAGGCCGATATTCAGATCACACAGAAGATTGCCGATGCGGGACATCATCTGGGCATTGCGGTGCATGATCATGTCGTCATCGGGCGCGAAGGCCATGTTTCGCTGCGCCAGCGGGGGCTGTTATAACGCAAAACTTGCCTTTGCGCGCATCAGGCCCTAGCGGCGGCCCCAAGAGAATCTGCGCCGGAGACACATATGGTACCCCGTTACGCCCGCCCCGCGATGACCGCGATCTGGGAACCCGAAGCCCGTTACAAGATCTGGTTCGAGATCGAAGCCCATGCCACGCAAAAGCTGGGCGAGTTGGGCGTTGTGCCCGCAAGCGGCCCCAAGGCGCTGTGGGACTGGTGGGCGACCAACCCCAAGATCGACGTGGCCGCCATTGACGCCAAGGAAGCCGTCCTCAAGCATGACGTGATCGCCTTCCTCGACTGGGTTGCCGAACAGGTCGGACCCGAAGCGCGCTTCATGCATCAGGGCATGACCTCCTCGGACGTGCTGGACACCACCCTTTCGGTGCAGTTGGCCAAGGCCGCCGACATCCTGATCGAGGATATTGACGCGCTGCTGGCCGCGATCAAGCGCCGCGCGTTTGAACACAAGTACACGCCCACCATCGGGCGCAGCCACGGCATCCACGCCGAACCGACCACCTTCGGCAAGAAACTGGCGGAGGCCTATGCCGAATTCACCCGCAACCGTGCGCGCCTTGTGGCGGCACGTGAAGACATCGCCACCTGCGCGATCTCGGGCGCGGTGGGCACTTTCGCCAACATCGACCCCAGCGTCGAAGTCTATGTGGCCGAGCAGATGGGCCTGTCGGTGGAACCCGTTTCGACGCAGGTCATCCCGCGCGACCGCCATGCAATGTTCTTTGCAACGCTGGGCGTCATCGCCTCGTCGATCGAACGCCTCGCCGTGGAAATCCGCCACCTTCAGCGCACCGAAGTTCTGGAAGCGGAAGAATATTTCTCGCCCGGCCAGAAGGGTTCGAGCGCAATGCCGCACAAGCGCAACCCGGTGCTGACCGAAAACCTGACGGGTCTGGCCCGCGTGGTGCGTTCGGCTGTCACCCCCGCGCTGGAAAACGTGGCGCTCTGGCATGAGCGCGACATTTCGCACTCCTCGGTCGAACGTTACATCGGCCCGGATGCGACGATCACGCTCGACTTTGCCCTCGCCCGCCTGACCGGCGTGGTGGACAAGCTGGTGATCTATCCCGAACGCATGCAGAAGAACCTCGACCGCATGGGCGGTCTGGTCCATTCGCAGCGCGTGCTGCTGGCCCTGACGCAGGCGGGTCTGGAGCGCGACGCCTCGTACCGTCTGGTTCAGCGCAATGCGATGAAGGTGTGGGAATCGGACGGACAGCTTTCGCTGCTCGAACTGCTGAAAGCCGATCCCGAAGTCGCCGCGGCCCTGACGCCGCAGCAGCTCGAGGACAAGTTCAACCTCGACTATCACTTTAAGGCCGTCGACACGATCTTTGATCGCGTGTTCGGCGCCTGAACTGGTGATGGGGCGCCGTGATTGGCGCCCCTTTTCATCCGCATCATTACGGCCTAGCATGAACGTTCATGAATGGCCGCGCAGGAGGGGATGACCTTGCAGATCTTACGGACGGCGCTCTGGGTTCTGGTCGCTGCGCTGATCTCGTCCTTTGTGGCGATCAACTGGCAAAAGACCTCGATCAATCTGTGGCCGCTGGATAATGGCTATCTGCATGTCGATTGGCCGGTGGGGCTGATCGCCATGGCCGCTTTTGTGGCGGGTATGGTGCCGGTGTGGCTGGTGGCCAAGGCAAAGATCTGGCGTCTGAGGCGCCGCATTGCCGGCCTTGAAAACACGCTGCGCGCCGCAACCCCCACACCGCCAATCGCCACCGCTACCCAACTTGACGCCGCAGCCGACAAGAATTGAGACGCAAAAGATGAACCACAATCCGATCTATGTCGCCCTCGACCTGCCCCGCCTTGATGCCGCCGAAGCGCTGGCACGGCGGATCAAGGACCACGTGGGCGGGATCAAGCTGGGGCTGGAATTCTTCTGCGCCCACGGCCATCACGGCGTGCATGAACTGGCCAAGGTGGGGTTGCCGATCTTTCTCGACCTGAAATTGCACGATATTCCCAATACGGTGGCGGGTGCGATGCAGGCGATCCATGTGCTGCAACCGGCCATCGTGACGATCCATGCTTCGGGCGGGCGGGCGATGATGGAAGACGCCAAGGCCGCTGCGGGCGAACACACCAAGGTGGTGGCCGTGACCGTGCTGACCAGCCTGGATGATGATGATATGTCCGCCATCGGTTACGCCAACCGCGCCAGCGATCAGGCACTGCGCCTTGCCGAACTGGCACACAGCGCGGGCGTCGACGGCATCGTGTGTTCGGGCCATGAAGTCGGCGATATCCGCCGTCAGTGGAAGGATGGCTATTTCGTCGTCCCCGGCCTGCGCCCCGCCGATGGCGTTCTGGGCGATCAAAAGCGCGCCGTGACGCCGCGCGCCGCGCGCGATGCCGGGGCCAGCGTTCTGGTCATCGGCCGCCCGATCACGCGGGCCGAAGACCCGGTGGCCGCCGCCCGCGCCATCGAAGCGACTCTTTGATCCCATGACCGACATTCGGGTTGCATCGGTGCAGGATCTGCCTGCGCTCCACGCTCTGGTTGAACGCGCCTATCGCGGCGATTCGGCGCGGGGCGGTTGGACGCATGAGGCTGATCTGCTTGATGACAACCGGACGTCGGTGGCGGAATTGGAAAGGGTTCTGGCCGATCCATCCAACCGCCTGCTGATTGCCCAACGTGGTGATGCCTTCATCGGCACGGTGACGATCACTCGGCGCAATGATGATGTCGCCTATCTGGGCATGCTCTGCGTCGATCCCGCGCTTCAGGCCGGCGGATTGGGGCGCATGTTGATTGCCCAAGCCGAAGAACGTGCCCGTCAGGATTTCGGCGTCAAACGCATGGAAATGACCGTGGTCGCCCCGCGCACCGAACTGATCGCCTATTATGAAAGGCGCGGCTATGCCCAGACCGGCGAAATTCGCCCCTTTCCCGTGCCGGAATTCGACCATCTGACCATGGTGGTTCTGGAAAAGGCGCTGGGCTGATCACATGGCGCGTATCGGCATCAAGATCTGCGGCATTTCCGACCGGATCAATCTGGACGCGGCCATTGCCGCCGGGGCGGACCATATCGGGTTGGTGTTCTTTGCCAAAAGCCCGCGCAATGTCGGGATCGAACAGGCCGCGGCGCTGGCCGAACATGCCGCAGGGCGCGCCAGAATTGTCGGCCTGTTTGTCGATCCAGAGGCCGATTTTCTCAACCGCCTGCGCCAGACGGTCCGGCTGGACATGATCCAGTTGCATGGCAAGGAAACCCCGGCGCAAAGCCTGCACATTCAGGCGGCGCACGGCCTGCCCGTGTGGAAGGCGATTGGTGTGCGCAAGACCGCCGATCTGGATGCGGCGCGCGCTTATCAGGGGCTGGCCCGCATCCTATATGACGCCAAGCCGCCCGAGGGGGCCGACCTTCCCGGCGGTACGGGCCTGCGCATCGATTGGTCGTTGATGGCGGGTTATCGCCATGCCTTGCCATGGATTTTGGCGGGCGGATTGGACCCGCGCAATGTCGGCGAGGCCATTGGCGCAACGGGCGCGGATTTCGTTGACGTATCTTCGGGCGTCGAAAGCGCGCCGGGCGTCAAGGATGCGGCGAAAATTGCCGCCTTTTGCGACGCGGTGCGGGCGGCGGGTTAAACCCACCGCCCATTCGGGCATCAGAATTTGACGCCAAAACCGACGGTCACTGCGTCACCCGGACGCCATGCGTCCTCGTTCATGTAATGGCGATATTCGAGCTTGCCATAAACCGGGCCAAGGCCTTGCTGATACCCCGCGCCGATCGAGGTCGCATTCGGCCCCGCGCCATAATGATAACCGGCCACGCCATAAAGCGCGCCCAATGACAGCACCTTGACCCCGATTCGGCCCGATGTTGCCCAGCGCGTGCTGTTACCACCGGCGGAACGATCAACCGATTCTTCGACCCCGGCAAAGACGCCATTGCCCAGCGCGCCCAGCGACGTGTCATAACCAACGGCCGCGCCATAGGTGCCGCGCACCGAACTGCTGCCCTGCCAACTGACGCCGGCGCGGCCTTCGACCCAGATTTCACCCGCTTGCGCCGCAGTGGAGGTCAGCGCGGCGGCCGCAGCAGCGGCCAAAGTCAATGTCAGACGACGCATGGAATAGTTCCCCATTTTCCCAAATTTGAGCCGAACTCTGCCATCGCGCCTGATTTGTCTATACGGGATCAATAAAAATGCGACGATATGACAAATAAATCAGATCGTTATGATCAAAATGCCGCGCTCCATAACCGACAAACGAAAACGGGCGGCCTGCATCATGCAAGCCGCCCGCTCTCGAGGCTGAAATTATTCAGACCTTATCAGAAGCGCATACCCACGCCGACCAGAGCAGCATTGCTGTCCTTGGCATTGTCTTCGTTGAAGGTATGGCGATATTCAACCTTGGTGAAATACTGCTTGCCAAGGCTGTGCTCGATACCGGCGCCGATATGCGCGCCGTTCGGGCCCTTGCCATAGGTGTAACCGGCCAGACCATAGACCTTGTCATTCGGGGTGGCGCGGACACCAAGGCGGGCGGTGGTGCTGAAGCGAGCCTTGTCCTGGCTGGTCAGAACCTTGTCGACCGATTCTTCGAGGCCGACGAAGGTGTTGCCGCCAGTGGCAATGTCATAACCCAGCGTGGCACCCACGGTGCCCTGCACAGATTGACCATCGTTCCAGCCCGCGCCGGTGTGAACGTCAAAACGGGACCCCATGCCATTGGTTTCGCCCTGAGCCATGGCAGGCGCGGCAACAGCCAGCGACGCGGCGAGCGAGAAAAGAACCAGACGCATAATTGTTACTCCGTTTGTTATCCCTGGGCGCCGACGACATCCGTCACTGTGGCGATCATCGTTGATCGGCGCCTGCCGCCCATCTGGGCCTGGTCGCCTGACGCATAGGTGAATGGGAAAGTCAGGCAAATGTCAGATTTCGTTCATAAAACTATGTCACTATGCGATTTTGGCGCAGAAAACCGGCATTGAGGCATGAACGCGCCGTATTTGTCGCAAGATGTAACAATCTCGGTTCACGGTATTTTGGGCGGGCCTGCGCACCAATTGCCCTTTTGGCGGGACTGGACTTGGCGCGCATGCCGTGGCAGGCGGATTCCCACTATGAACACCGCCACCATTCCGAATTCGCCCCTGCCCAATTCATTGCGCACGCAACCCGATGAACGTGGCCATTTTGGCCAATTCGGGGGGCGCTATGTGGCAGAAACCCTCATGCCGCTGATCCTCGATCTGGAGCGCGAATATAAGGCCGCCAAGGCCGACCCCGCGTTCAAGGCCGAATTTGACGATCTGATGGCGCATTTTGTGGGCCGTCCCAGCCCGCTCTATTTCGCGCCGCGCATGACGGAGCACTTCGGGGGCGCACAGATCTGGTTCAAGCGCGAGGAATTGAACCACACCGGCGCGCACAAGATCAACAATTGCATCGGCCAGATCCTGTTGGCCATCCGCATGGGCAAGACCAAGATTATCGCCGAAACCGGCGCGGGCCAGCATGGTGTGGCGACCGCGACGGTCTGCGCGCGCTTTGGCCTGCCCTGCACGATCTTCATGGGCGCGACGGACGTTGCCCGCCAACAACCCAACGTTTTCCGCATGAAACTGCTGGGCGCAGAAGTGGTGCCCGTCACCAGCGGCGCGGCCACGCTGAAGGATGCGATGAACGAGGCGCTGCGCCACTGGGTCGCGCATGTGCATGACACGTTTTATATCATCGGCACCGCCGCTGGTCCGCACCCCTATCCCGAACTGGTCCGCGATTTTCAGAGCGTGATCGGCACCGAGGCGCGCGCGCAATTGCTGGAACGCACCGGGCGCCTGCCCGACATGCTGATCGCGGCGGTGGGCGGCGGTTCGAACGCCATCGGCCTGTTCCACCCCTTCCTTGACGACACCGACGTTCAGATGATCGGCGTCGAGGCGGGCGGTCACGGGCTGGACAAGGAACATGCCGCATCGCTGACCGGCGGCAAGCCCGGCATCCTGCATGGCAACAAGACCTATCTGCTGCAGGACGAGGACGGCCAGATCACCGAGGCCCACTCGATTTCGGCGGGTCTGGACTATCCCGGCATCGGGCCGGAACATAGCTGGCTGCATGATATTGGCCGGGTGAAATATCTGCCCGTAACCGACGATCAGGCGATGGAAGCGTTCCAGCTCTGCTGTCAGCTGGAAGGGATCATCCCCGCGCTCGAATCGGCCCATGCCCTTGCCGCGCTGCCCGAAGTGGCGCCCAAGATGGGCAAGGATCAGATCATCATCGTCAATGTCTCTGGCCGCGGCGACAAGGACATTTTCACCGTTGCCGACAAGCTGGGAGTCAAGCTGTGAGCGCCCGCCTCTCCGCCGCCTTCGCTAAAGGCCGCCCCGCTCTCGTCACCTTCATCACCGGGGGCGACCCCACGCCGGACGCCACGCCCGCCATCCTTGACGCGCTGGTCGCGGGCGGCGCGGATGTGATCGAATTGGGCATGCCCTTTACCGATCCTATGGCCGATGGTCCCGCGATTCAGGCCGCCAATCTGCGCAGCCTTGCCGCCGGGACCAAGACGGCGGACGTTTTCCGCATCGCCAGGGATTTCCGCGCCCGCCATCCCGAAACGCCGCTGGTGCTGATGGGTTATGCCAATCCGATGATTGCGCGCGGGGCCGAATGGTTTGCCGCGCAATGCGCCGAGGCGGGCGTTGACGGCATCATCTGTGTCGACATCCCGTCCGAGGAAGATCCCGAAATCGGCCCGGCCTTGCGCGCACATGGCATCAGCTTCATCCGCCTTGCAACGCCCACGACCGATCCTGCGCGTCTTCCCGCCGTGGTCGAAGGTTCGTCGGGCTTTATCTATTACGTCTCGGTTGCAGGCGTGACCGGCAAGCAGCAGGCCGCCGTGGATTCGATCAAGGAAGCCATGGAACGTATCAAGGCGGGCACCGACCTGCCCATCGCGGTTGGTTTTGGTGTGCGCACGCCCGAACAAGCCGCCGCCTTTGCCCAACATGCCGAAGGCGTTGTCGTCGGCTCGGCGCTGGTCGAATTAGTGGCCCAGCATGGCGCGAATGCCGCAGGGCCGGTGCGCGAATTGACCGCCGCCTTGGCAGACGCGGTTCATAACGCTAAGGCGCTGGCATGAGCTGGCTTAACAAAGTACGCAATTCGCTTTCCTCGCTGACCGCGAAGAAGGACGACACGCCCGACAACCTGTGGATCAAGTGCAAGAACTGCAACGAGATGCTGTTCGCTCAGGAATATGAGGCGAATCTCTCGGTCTGCCCGCGTTGCGATCATCATGGCCGTATCGGCACCGACGCGCGTTTCGCGCATCTGCTCGATCCCGGCTTCACCGTGTTGCCCACGCCCAAGGTCAAGGACGACCCGCTGAAATTCCGCGATACGAAAAAGTATCCCGACCGCATGAAGGCCGCCCGCGCCGCCAATCCGCATCCCGATGCCCTGACCAACGCCCTTGGCAAGATTGAGGGCAACAAGGTGGTGCTGGGGGTTCAGGACTTCCATTTCATGGGCGGCTCGATGGGCATGGCCGTGGGCGCAGCCTTCGTGGCGGGCGCACAGCGCGCGCTCAAGGAAAAGTGCGCCTATGTGATCTGCACCGCTGCCGGTGGCGCGCGTATGCAGGAAGGCATCCTCTCGCTGATGCAGATGCCCAAGACCACGGTCGCGGTGCGTCGCCTCAATGCGGCGGGCCTGCCCTATATCGTCGTGCTGACCGACCCGACGACGGGCGGCGTGACGGCATCCTATGCGATGCTGGGCGACGTGCAGATTGCCGAACCGGGCTGTCTGATCGGCTTTGCCGGTCAACGCGTCATTCAGGACACGATCCGCGAAAAGCTGCCCGAAGGGTTCCAGCGCGCGGAGTATCTGCATGATCACGGCATGGTCGACATGGTTGTCCACCGCCATGCCCTGCGCGAAAAACTGGCGCAGGTGCTCTCCTATCTTACGGCTGCCAAGGCGGCCTGAAACGCGACGAATGGGGTGATCCGGTGAAGGATTTTGCCATCTCGGACCACCCCGGCGTGGCCGCGCAATTGGCCCGCCTTGAACAGCTTTCTGTGCCGCAGGGTCGGCTGGGGCTGGAGATTATCGAAGGATTGCTGGCGCGTCTGGGGAATCCCGAAAGGCGCCTGCCCCCCGTGTTCCACGTCGCTGGCACCAATGGCAAGGGCAGCACCTGCACCTACGTCCGTATGATGCTGGAGGCACAGGGACTGACCGTGCATTCGGCCACCAAGCCGCATCTGGTGCGCTATAATGAGCGGATCAGGCTGGCAGGCAAATTGATCGAGGACGACCTGCTGGCCTCGCTTCTGGCCGAGGTGCTGGACGCCAATGATGCGGGCGAAGATCTGGGGCCGAGCTTTTTCGAAGTCACCACCGCCGCGATCTTTCTCGCCTTTTCGCGCATCCCCGCCGACGCCTGTGTGATCGAGGTCGGGCTTGGTGGGCGGCTGGACGCGACCAATGTCATCCCCAACCCCGCCGTCACCGGCATTGCCACGCTGGGCATCGACCACGAAGGCTTTTTGCTGCGCCCCGAAGAAGGCGCGCCGGAAATGCCGCTGCCCCGCATTGCGTGGGAAAAAGGCGGGATCGTGCGCCCAGGCACACCTATGGTGACGCTGGATTATCCCGCCGTCGCCGAGGAACAGATCGCCGCGCTGACCACACAGGCAGGTGCGCCATGGGTCCGGCGCGGGCGCGAATGGTCGGCAGAAATCGGCGCAACGATTGAATATCGCGATGCGGCGGGCGCGCTTTCACTGCCCCTGCCCCGACTCGCTGGGCGGCATCAGGCCGAAAATGCGGCGCTGGCCGTCGCGTTGATCCGGCATCAGGACGCCGTCACGGTCAGCCCCGAAGCCATGGCAGCCGGTATCCTTGCCGCCCGCTGGCCCGCGCGATTGCAAAGGCTTGGTGATGGCCCGCTGACGGCTCTGGCCGGGGGCCGCGCGGTATGGCTGGACGGTGGGCATAATCCCGATGCGGGCCTTGCCATCGCCCGCCATTTTGCCGACGCGCCGAAATTCCACCTGATTACGGGCATGTTGGCCAACAAAGACCCCAGCGCCATCATCGCGCCGCTGGCGGGCAAATTGCTCTCGCTCAGCGTCGTTCCCGCGCCCGGCCATGATGCCCACCGGCCCGAGGATTTCGCACCCTTTACCGCGCTTCCTGCTCAACCGTTCGAAGATGTGGAGCGGGCATTGCGGGCGTTGTCGGCGGAGGGTGATGTGTTGATTGCCGGGTCGCTCTATTTGGCTGGCGACGTGTTGCGGCGAAATCTGGAATTTCCGGATTAAGGTTAGAAAAATGCCTCCGGCGGGCAAAGGGCCTTGTCCCTTTGCCCGCCGGAGGCAAACTCTTACCCCTTAACCGTCTTCGCTTCAGCCCGGCTGACCCGCACCCATTCCATCAGCACAAAGGACACGCTGACCACGCCCGCCAGAGCGGTGGCGCGGAAGACCGGGCCATAACCATAGGTGTCAAAAGCCTCGCCCGCGACGCCGCGGCCCAACGTGCCGACAAGAAACGTCAGCGAGGAGAGCAGCGCGTATTGGATGGCGGTATAGCGCTTGGAAACGACACTGGAAACATAGGCAACGAAGGCCGTACCAGCCAGACCCGTGGCGATGTTTTCATAGACGATGGCCAGCAACAGGCGCAGCATCCGCGCGTCCGCCCCCAGCGCCGCGCCAAGGCGGTCCAGCCCGATGGCCCCGGCAAAGGCGTCAATGACATGCCCGCCATCGGCAAGGTCGGCATAGAGCAGATTGCCCAGCGGCGGCAGCATCGCGCCCAGCAGGACGGTGGGAAAGCGCCCAATCCGCAGGAACAGATAACCGCCCAGAGAAATCCCGAACATCGTCATGATAATGCCGAAGATTTTGGAGGCAAAGGCCACCTGATCCTTGGTATAATGCAGATAGTCCAGATAGAAGGGGAAGGCGAAGCTGGACCAGATATTATAACAGAACGCATAGGTCAGGATGAAACCAAGGACGACCAGCACGCCCGCCTTCAACCGTCCCGCCAATTCGGCCAGAGGCGTGACCAGCGCCGCATAGATATGGTTGGCAATCGTGCGCGACGGCCCATGGGCATGGTCCTCTTGCGCAAGAACGCCCAGCGCGCGGGCTTTGAGATGGTTGGCGACGCTGGCCACGATCAGGGGCACGAAGACCGTTGCGGCAACAATCCACGGCCCCTGCGTTTTCGTAAATTCGGCGACCGACGGCAATTTGCCACCCGGAGCCACCGGCGCCAGCATCGTGACCATAAAATGGGCGATCGTGGCAATGGCCCAGATCCAGCTGGCCAAAACAATGAACAGCAACAGCGCGCGGGTACCCGGCGCCAATTCGCCCGGTTGCCCCAGATCGACATGAAGGCGTGCGGTAATCGTCCGCTCTGTATCAGGCGCACGCAGCGTGACCAGCGCCATCAACCCCATCAATCCCGCCATCGCCCCGAAAACCTGCGGCCAAGACACACGCGCCGCCAGCATCAGCGCCAGCGCCCCGCCCACGATGGAGGCCGTGCGATAGCCGAACTGATAAAGCGCGGTCAGCAGCTCAAGGCTGGTGTTCTCATCGGCGTTTTCGATGCGCCAAGCGTCAAGGGCGATGTCCTGTGTCGCGCTGGCAAAGGCGGCGACAAAGGCGATGATGGCAAAGGTGCCGATAGCCGTGGTGGGATCGGTCACGGCCAATCCGGCAATCGCGATGGCCAACACCACCTGACACAGCAAAATCCAGCTGCGCCGGCGGCCCAGCGTTTCAAGAACCGGCAGCTTTACCCGGTCGACCAACGGCGCCCAGAGGAATTTGAACGAATAGGACAGGCCGATCCACGACAGGACGCCGATGGTCGCCAGCTTGATCCCCACCTCGCCCAGCCAGGCGTTCAAAGTGCCGATCAGCAACGCAAAAGGCAGGCCCGAGGAAAAGCCAAAGCCCAGCATGCACCCGGCCTTGCGCGTGGAAAGCGCGACGCGAAGCAGCGCCAGCCCCTTGGGCCGCGGCGGTTTTTCAGCAGCGGCAGAGGGAGTATTCGGGGCGCTGCTGGCCATGGCAAATGCATCCTGAAAAGGCGGAAAATGAAGCGCGCAGATTAGGCGGTTTGGTGAAGAAAAAGAAAGAGCAATTCTGGGCACTTTCCCCGGCTTTTGACCTATTGCCCGAACAGGAGTAAGGCGGCGCCATGTCTTATCCCAAGAATCCCAATGGGCCTTCAAAAGGCCCCTCGTCGCGCGGTCCTTCTGCGCGCAATGGCCGCGCGTCCGACGCCGCCCCCCGCGGGAAACCGCAGACGTCGCGTGGGGAAAAATCCCAGAGCGGCGGATACCAGAGTGGTGGCGGAAAGCCTGCCTATGGCGGCAAATCGGGCCAATATGGCGGCAAGCCGCAGGGCACCGGCCAAAGCTCCAGCAAGCTTTATCCGCCCCGCATCCCCCGCCCCGCCCGTCCCGCGCCCGAACCGATCAACAAGTTGGAAGGTGAAGGCGAACGCGTTGCCAAGTTGCTGGCCCGCGCGGGCGTGGCAAGCCGCCGCGAGGTTGAGCGCCTGATCGAGGCGGGCCGCGTGAAGGTGGGTGATATCACGATCACCACGCCCGCCACGCTGCTGACCACGCTCAAGGGCGTCACGGTGGATGGCAATCCGGTAAAGGCGCCCGAAGCGGCCCGTCTCTATGCCTTCCACAAGCCCAGCGGCCTGATCACCGCAGAGCGCGATCCGGCGGGGCGCCCGACGATCTATACGGCTTTGCGCAATGCTTTGCCCGCCGATACGCCGCGCCTGATGCCGATCGGCCGCCTTGACCTTAACACCGAAGGTCTGCTGCTGCTGACCAATGATGGTGAGTTGAAGCGGGCCATGGAATTGCCCAGCAGCGGTATCCCGCGCACCTATCGCGCCCGTACCTTTGGCGACATTTCGCAGGACCGGCTTGAGGAACTGATGGAAGGCATCGAGGTGGACGGCATCCGCTATGGCCGCATCGACGCCAATATGGAGCGCCGTACGGGCCGCAATCAGTGGATCGAAATGACGCTGAGCGAAGGCAAGAACCGCGAAGTGCGCCGCGTTCTCGAAGCGCTGGGGCTTCAGGTCAGCCGCCTGATGCGCACCAAATACGGGCCGTTCGAATTGCTCGACCTGCCCCGTGGTCAGGCCATCCAGATCCCGCAGGTGCAGGTCGAACGCTTCCGCAAGGGGCTGAAATTAGCAAAGGCGCGCGGGGAATGATCCGGATTATTGCTGGCGAATGGCGTGGCCGTAAACTGGCCGCGCCCGAAGGCGACGACACCCGCCCCACCGCCGACCGCACGCGCGAAACGCTGTTCTCGATGCTCAACAGCCGCCTTGGCGGGTTTGAGGAATTGCGCGTGGCCGACCTGTTCGCAGGATCGGGCGCGCTGGGCCTTGAAGCATTGAGCCGGGGCGCGGCGCATTGCCTGTTCGTTGAACAGGCCGCCCCCGCGATCCGCGCGATCCGCACCAATATCGCCAACCTGAAAGCCCACACGCGCTGCGACGTGCGCGCGGGCAGCGTAATGGCCCTGACCGCGACCAAGGAGCCGCTAGATCTCGTGCTGCTCGACCCGCCCTATAACACCGGCGCGGGCCAGGTGGCGATCGACAAGCTGCGCCGCCTTGGCTGGATCGGTGAAGGCACATGGGTCGCGCTGGAAACGGCGGCAACCGAGGATCCGCGGGTGCGCGGGTTTGTGGTCGATGCCGAGCGTAAGGTGGGCAAGGCGAAGATTACGATCTTCCGTGTTGAGGAAAAGCAGGAAGGGTGAGAATGCGAGGGTCTAGACCCTCGCGCTCCCGGTACTGTCTGCGTTGCGACTGATGTTCGGCGTTTTGTGTCGGACCCGGTGTTGCAAATTTAAAAGCCTGCGGCGCCATGGATCAGCGTCGCAGGCTTTCATTTTATCATCCACCACCAAACGCGGCCAACCTCGCGCCACCCCATAACGGGATTGCAAAGGGCCCCCGCCCTTTGCCCGCCGGAGGCAAAACCTTCAAACGGCCATCACCCGCCGCGTCCCCAACCGCCGCGTCCAACCGATCCCGATCAGCGTCACCACGCCCGCAACGGCGGGAATAATCCCGATCCAGTTGCCCATGCCTTTCTCGATCAGGCTCTGCGCCAGAACCGGGGTCAGCGCGCCGCCAATGATGCCGCCGGCGTTAAACGCCATGGAAATGCCGGAATAGCGCACCTCGACCGGAAACAGGCCCGACAGCCAACCCGATAGCGGGCCATAGGCCATGCCCATGGCAAAGAGCGCAGCCGACAGCGTGATAAACACCACGATCAGGCTGCCCGAAGACAGGCCAGCCCAATAGAAAGCGCCGATCACCGCGCCCAGCGTCGCGCCCCACGCCAATACCTTGGCCGAGCTGAAACGATCCGACCAGATTGCGGCATAGATGATGCCCGCCGCCAGCATCAGATTGGCGGCCAACTGCGCCACCATGAAACCCGTGCGCGGATAATGCAGCGGCCCGGTCCCCTGCGCCAGCGCAAAGGCGGTGCAGAGATAAAACAGCGAGAAGCAGGACACCACGCCCGCGCTGCCCGCGATCAACGCCTTCCAATGTTGCGACAGCAGGACGCCCAGCGGCACTTCTGGCGGTTTTTCATGGGTCAATGCTTCGGCAAATGCGGCGGTTTCGGTAATTTTCAAACGCACCCACAGGCCAACGCCAACCAGCACGACCGACAGCATGAACGGAATGCGCCAGCCCCAAGCCTTGAATTCGGCCTCTGGCATGACCAGCCCAAGGATCAGAAACAGGCCATTGGCCGCCAAGAACCCGACCGGCGCGCCCAATTGCGGGGCGCTGCCAAAACGCGCTTCCCATCCACGCGGCGCATTTTCCACCGCCAGCAAAGCCGCCCCGCCCCATTCACCCCCAAGGCCAAAACCCTGACCAAAGCGGCAGACGCAAAGCAGGATCGGCGCCAGAATGCCCGCCTGCGCATAGGACGGCAGAAAGCCTACCGCCAGCGTCGATCCGCCCATCAACATCAGCGAGGCCACCAGCGTCGATTTGCGCCCGATCCGGTCCCCGAAATGGCCAAAGGCGATGGCCCCCACCGGCCGCGCGACAAAGGCGATGCCAAGGCTCATAAACGCCAACAGCAATTGCCGCCCCGGCGCCGCCTCGGGAAAGAACATCGGACCAAAGACCAGTGCGGTGGCCGTGGCAAAGATATAGAAGTCGTAGAATTCCACCGATGTACCGACAAGCGCGGCGGTCAGAATTCGAGCGTTCTTGACGATGGGGTGCTTAGGGGACTGGCTCATGGGCGAAAGGCGTTGCCATGCGCGCCGCGCAAGTCAATTGGAAAGTGACCGGCAATCGATCACATCACCTTATAAACGCAGGCGCCCCGAGGACCAATCAGGACGCCTGCTTCCCAGGGGATCAGATGCCGCCGGGGTTGCGGCAATTATCCTGCAACGATCCGCGACAAACCGGATAGTGCTTGTTAAAGGCCTCTGGCGGCGGCGGGGTCAGCGCGCCGACATAGGGCCCCGCATGATAATTGGGATCATCAGGCAGGGCGGGCGCCACGGGCGAATTGGCAGTGGCCGGGTTGGGAGTATCCACAGCCGCCGCCAATGAACCACGCGGATTCGCCTGAATCTCAACGGGGGCGGCCTGCGCCAGCTGCATCTTGGCCGATGCGGGCTGGTCGGGCTGCATGGCGCCTGCGGCGGTTGCAGCCATGGCGGCAACCAGACCAGAAATCAGGAACTTGCTCATTACTGCGTCCTTTCCGGTTTGCCCCCTGTCCACCGATGGGGATCATCGGCACCTGATGGTTGAAAGGCAGATTGCGGCCAATTGTTCCATGATGGAGGGCAATAGTCTTGCGCCATGGCGCCATGTTCTCTAGGCGTTCCGCATGACCATGCCTTCAGCCCCCGCCCATGACGCCCCTTGGTTGGCCAAACTGAACCCGCCCCAGCGCGAAGCCGTGCTGACGACAGAGGGGCCGGTGCTTATGCTGGCGGGGGCCGGCACGGGCAAGACGGCGGCGCTGACCGCGCGCATGGCGCAGATCATTGCACAAAGGCTGGCTTGGCCATCCGAGATCCTGTGCGTGACCTTTACCAACAAGGCCGCGCGCGAAATGCGTGAACGTGTGGGCCATCTGATCGGCCCTGCGGTCGAGGGGATGCCGTGGCTGGGCACGTTTCACGCGATCGCGGCCAAGATGCTGCGGCGACATGCCGAACTGGCGGGCTTGCAAAGCAATTACACGATCATCGACACCGATGATCAGTTGCGCCTTTTGAAGCAGTTGATTCAGGCCGAGGGGCTGGATGAAAAGCGCTGGCCCGCCAAGGCTTTGGCCGGGTGCATTGACCGATGGAAGAACCGGGGCTTTGGTCCGGGCGATCTGGATGCCGTTGAAAATGAAGCCTATGCCAACGGGCGCGGCGCGCATTTCTATCGGCTGTATCAGGACCGGCTGAAGGCGGTCAACGCCTGCGACTTTGGCGATCTGCTGCTGCATATGCTCGATATTTTCCGGCGGCACCGCGACGTGCTGGAGGAATATCAGCGCCGTTTCAAATATATCATGGTGGACGAATATCAGGACACCAATTCGGTCCAGTATCTCTGGCTTCGCCTGTTGGCGCAGGGGATTGAAGGCCGGCGGCACAACATCTGCGTCGTAGGCGACGATGACCAGTCGATCTATTCATGGCGCGGGGCCGAGGTGGCCAATATCCTGCGTTTTGAGAAAGATTTTCCCGGCGCGAAAGTCATCAAGCTGGAGCAGAACTATCGCTCCACCCCGCATATCCTTGGCGCGGCCAGCGGCCTCATCAAGGAAAACAGCGAGCGTCTTGGCAAGCAATTGTGGACCGAGGCGACCGGCGGCGACAAGGTCCGCGTGATCGGCGTGTGGGACGCGCCCGAGGAAGCCCGCCGCGTGGGCGAGGAAATCGAAAGGCTGGAGCGCGAGGGCCTGCCGCTCGACAAGATCGCCATTCTGGTGCGTGCGCAGTTCCAGACGCGCGAGTTTGAAGACCGGTTTATTTCCATCGGCCTTGCCTATCGCATCATCGGCGGTTTCCGGTTTTACGAACGCGCCGAAATCCGCGATGCTCTGGCCTATCTGCGCATCATCACCCAACCGGCCGACGATCTGGCGTTCGAGCGGATCTATAACACGCCCAAGCGCGGGCTTGGCGACAAAACGCTGGAAAAGCTGCACCGTTTTGCCCGCGCACATGACATGCCGCTGGCCGCCGCCGCGCTGGCCATGGCCGATACGGATGAATTACCGGCCAAGGCGCGCAATACGCTGCTGGCGCTGATGCGCGACATGGCGCGCTGGCGCGATCTGGCCAGAACGGCGACGCCCGCCGAACTGGCCCGCGTGATGCTGGACGAATCGGGCTATACCGCCATGCTTCAGGCCGACCGCAGCGCGGAAAGCGCGGGGCGTCTGGAAAACCTGTCGGAACTGGCCCGCGCGATGGAAGATTACAAGACGCTGGGCGATTTCCTTGAGCATGTCTCTCTGGTCATGGACAATGAGGCGAATAATGACGCCGAAAAGGTCACGATCATGACCATCCATGCCGCCAAAGGCCTGGAATTTGACCATATATTCCTGCCTGGATGGGAAGAAGGCGTATTTCCGTCGCAGCGTTCTCTGGACGAAGGGGGCCTCGCCAGTCTGGAGGAGGAGCGGCGTCTGGCCTATGTGGCGATCACCCGGGCGCGGCGGTTCTGCACGATCCTGCACGCGGCCAACCGGCGTATCTATGGGCAATGGACGTCCTCGCTGCCCAGCCGATTCATCGGCGAATTGCCGCCCGCCCATATCCATAGCGAAAGCACAATGAGCGGCGGGGCCAGCCTGTGGCGTGCGCAATGGAGCGAGCGGGACGATCCCTTTGCCCATGTCGCGCAAAACAAACCCCAACGCATGGACACGCGCGGTCCCGGTTGGCAACGGGCCAGCCAGACCACCTTTGCCCCCGCACGCAAAGTCGCCGACAGCACCCGCAGCGCGGCCAGTTTTGCCGCCGCCCCGCGCCTCGACATCCGTGTTGGCGACAAAGTGTTCCACGAAAAATTCGGGAACGGCACGGTCAAGGCGCAGGAAGGCAACAAGCTGGAGATCGAATTTGACAGCGGCGGTTTCAAGCGCGTGCTGGACAGTTTCGTCAAACGCATATGATCTCCGACAGGCGTCTATAAGCAATTTCCATGAGGCCCCGCTCCATCACGCACTTGCAGCATCGCGCGCGCTCTGGCACGGCAGGGTAGCGAGATTAACGGTGGGATTAAGGACAGATCATGACGCAAGCGGCCATTGAAGCGGCAGACTATCGCCGTGTGCTGGGCCATTACCCCACCGGCGTTGCCGCCATCACGTCCAGCGACGCGGATGGCGCGCCGCTGGTCATGGTCGTGGGTACATTCACCTCGGTCTCGCTCGATCCGCCGATGGTCGGCTTCCTTCCCACGCGCACCTCGGCCAGTTGGCAGGCGATTGCGGCGACGGGCAAGTTTGCCGTCAACGTTCTGGGCAGCGATCAGGCCGCGCTTTGCGGGCAACTGGCCGGGCGCGGTGATAAATTTGCCGGGGTGGAATACACGCTCTCGAACGATGGCCTGCCTTTGCTCTCTGGCGCGCTGATCACGATTGAGGCGCAGATCCATGCCACGCTGGATGCGGGCGATCATGACTTTGTTCTGGGCGCGGTACATCGGTTGAATGTGGGCCGCGAGGGCGACCCACTGTTGTTTCATCGCGGAAATTACGGTGGTTTCGCCGCGCTCTGACCCACAATTCACGCGCATGGCGTCAGCGCCAATTTGAACCCATCTGGCGTTGCGCCGTTAACCCTTGATGCGTCACACGCGAAAGCGGACGGGTGAAGGGATTTATGACGCGCGATTTGATAACCTTTGAAGTGTCACGTCAATTGTTCGGGCTGGACATTGCCGCGATACGCGAAATCCGCGCGTGGTCGCCGGTAACCCGATTGCCGGGCGCACCATCCTGTTTGGCGGGCGTGGCCAATCTGCGCGGCGCGATTCTGCCCATACTCGATCTGGGCGCACGATTGGGTTGGGGCACGACACGGACCACCGAACGGCACGCCATCATCGTGGTACAGGTGGGCCCGGTACAGGCCGGGTTGATCGTCGAAACCGTGTCCGACCTTTTGACGTTAAAGGAGGACAGGCTGCAACCGCCCCCCGCCTTGGGGATTGAGGAGATGACCTCCTTTATCGACGGGCTTGCCCCGGTGGGCGACCGGATGCTGCTGGTTCTCAATCTGGATCAACTGGTGGGGCGCGACTGGATCCGCGCCGCGGGTCAGTAATCGGATGGGTTACTCTGCATCCGCGACTTAAAGCTTGCTTGACGCACAAAGTGTTGTGAACAAAATTGCCGCTGTTCAGCCCCAGAAAGGTCGCGGCATAAACCCAAGCCATGGCCGAACCAGCAGAGGATCATTGATGCCCGCTCTCAGCCCCGACCGCCCGCGCCGCAGCGCCTTGTTCATGCCCGCCTCCAACCCCAAGGCATTGGCCAAGGCGCGTGAGGTGGACGCCGATGTGGTCATTATCGACCTTGAGGATGCGGTCGCCCCCGACCAAAAGGAAGCAGCACGCGAGGCCGCGGTTCGCGCCCTCTATACCGGCGGGTTTGGCCATCGCGAGGTGGCGGTGCGGATCAATGGCCTTGACACCGAATGGGGGCGTGATGATCTGGACGCGCTGGCGCGGGCCGGGGCCGATGCGCTGTTGGTGCCCAAGGTTTCCAGCCCGCAGGACGTGCTGCGCTATCACGAGGCTCTGACCAATGCGCCATCGGATTTGCAATTGTGGGCGATGATTGAAACGGCCGGTTCGGTGCTGCGGCTGGATGCCATCGCCTCGCTGGCGCGGCAAACGCGGCTGGCGCTCTGGGTGATCGGGCCGAATGATCTGGCGCGGGAATTGCGTGCCCGGCCCGATGCCAAACGGACCTTTCTTCAGCCGTTCCTGTCGCTGGCCGTGGCGGCGGCGCGGGCGCATGGACTGTCGATCCTTGATGGGGTCTGCAATGAATTTCGCGATCTGGACATCTTTCGTACCGAAGCGGAACAGGGTCTGATGTTCGGATTTGATGGCAAGACCCTGATCCACCCGGCCCAGATCGAACCGTGTAATGCCATTTTCAGCCCATCGGCGGCTGAACTGGAATGGGCGGGCAAAGTCATTGCCGCATTCGATCTGCCCGAAAATGCCGGCAAGGGGGCGATCAAGGTTGATGGGCGGATGGTGGAATTGCTGCACCGCGATTCCGCGCAAAGCCTTTTGGCTCAGGCGCGCCGGATAGCGGCAAGAACGTAAGGAAACTTAACCAGTTTCAAGGATCGCGACCGTTGAAGGCGCTCTTTGGATTGGTTAAACTTACGCATTCATCACCTTTGTATTAACACTTTCACGCTAAGCCCTTCCCTTGGGATCAAACAGAATGGGCTTAGCGCAGCGTGCCAATCAACAGACTCACTCATTGGCTGCTCAGCACCGAGGAGAAAGTCTCGGCCCCTATTGCTGCGCAAATGGCCAACGGCCTGTTCGGATCTCTGGCCATCTTCCTTGGCGGCGTGCTCAACAGTGTGGCGGTGGCGGCGGTGGCGGCGTTCCGTATACCGTCGGGGCCGGTATTTGGCTGGCTGCTGTTTGAAATCGTGCTCGGGATTGGCCGGATCATCGTGTTGATGATGTCGCGCGATCGGGATTTTGACAAACCCACCCATTTGCACGGCATTGCCGCCATTCTGTCGGTGATGTGGGCAACGTCGGTCGGTCTTGGTGCCCTGTTGTGCCTGACCAGCGGCGATTGGGCCATGGCTACGGTGGCCTGCATTTCAGCGGCGGCGATGGTTGGCGGCATTTGCCTGCGCAATTTCGGCACCCCGCGCCTGGCGGCGACCATGACCTTTGCCACTTTGGCGCCTTGTGCGCTTGGCGGTTTGTTGTCCGGTGACGCCATCATGGCCATCATCACCATCCAGTTGCCCATCTTCATGATGGCGATCTTTTCGGCATCTTTCAGACTGCACCGGATGCTGGCATCGTGGATGACGACAACGGCCGAGCTGAAGCAAAGCAAGGCGTTGAACGAAACGATTTTGCAATCCAACCCCGATCTGACGCTGATCGTGGACAAGGATTACAAGGTCGTCTTCAGCAATCGGCAACCTGAAGAACTGGGCTGTGAAGCGGTTCTTGTCGGGCGGCCCTTCCTGTCGATTCTGGAGGAAAAGGATCGCCCCGCCGCCATGGCGGCTCTGGCCCGCGCCAGACATGGGCAATTGGCCAGCTTCACCACATGCTACAGTCGGTCGGATGGTGGAAAATTCTGGTACGACACGATCGTCAATGAAACTTCGGATGCTTCGGGGCGGCTGATTGTGGTGGCCCGCGATATCACCAGCCAGAAGCATTCCGAAGAACGCGCGATCTGGATGGCTCAGCACGACACGTTAACGGGCCTGCCCAACCGCGCCGTGTTGCAGGAAAGGCTGGATGCCGCCCTGATGAAGGCGAAGCCCCCGTACGGCGCCGAGCCCGTCAGCGCGTTGATGATTGTTGATGTCGACAATTTCAAAGCGATCAATGACACAATGGGCCACGATGGCGGCGACGTTCTGCTGCGCGCACTGGCGGCGCGATTGCGGGCGGCGGTCAATCCGGGCGATCTGGTGGCGCGCACGGGCGGCGATGAATTCGCGATGATTGTTGCGGCGCGTGGCGCGGGTGAATTGGAACAGATTGCCGCGCGTATTTACGAGGAATTGCGCGAACCGATCCTGCATGGCGACCGCGTGCTGGAATGCGGCGCCAGCATCGGAGCCAGCTTCATCCCTCATGACGGCCCCGCCCGTTCCGAAGTGATGAAGGCCGCCGACATCGCGCTTTACGCCGCCAAGGCGGCCGGGCGCGCGCAGATGAAGATCTTTGAACCGGCGATGATGGATGAGGTCGAACGCCATCAAGCGATGATTTCGGCCGCACGCTTTGCGCTGAAACGCCGAACGATTGTGCCCCATTATCAACCCAAGGTTTGTTTGCGCCGCGGGCATCACATCGGTTTTGAAGCCCTGCTGCGCTGGCGGGACCGGGATGGCAATTTGCGCGCGCCCGATGCGCTGAAAGCCGCCTTTGCCGACCCCATCCTGAGCGCGGCGCTCAGCAATTCTATCCTCGACATGGTGCTGGATGATATCGAGCGTTGGATGGCCGCGGGCGTCGCATTCGGCCATGTGGCCGTCAATGTGACCAGCGCCGATTTCCGTCCCGACGGCATTGTCCAGACGGTCCTGACCCGGTTGCAGGCGCGCGGATTGCCGCCATCATGCCTCCAGATCGAAGTGACCGAGGATGTGCTCCTCGACAAGGGCGCACTTGACGTTGAAAATGCCCTCAAGCGGTTGAGCCAGCACGGATTGCGCATTGCGCTTGATGATTTCGGCACCGGCTATGCATCGCTTTCGCATCTGACCCAATTTCCGGTGGATCTGCTCAAGATCGACCGATCCTTTATCGGCCAGATCGGGACCAAAAATGATGCCGAGGCGATTGCCTCCATCGTCGTCAATCTGGGCCATTGCCTTGGTCTGGAGGTGATTGCCGAGGGTATTGAAACCTTTGAGCAGCAGCAGTTCCTGATCGACATGGGGTGCGACACCGGACAGGGCTATCTCTATGCCCGCGCCATGCCCGCGCGGCAGGTCATCGAATATCTCGACAAGCATGGGCTGGAACACGATCAACTGGCCATGCGTCAGGCCTGATCGGCGCGGCTTTCGCCCACCACCTGCCATATGGCAATGAACAGGGCGGCAATCACCGGCCCCATGACAAAGCCATTGAACCCCATCAGTTCAAACCCGCCCAGCGTGGTGATCAAGATCACGTAATCGGGCACACGCGTATCGCGCCCGACCAGAATGGGCCGCACCAGATTGTCCACGCTGCTGATCACGAAAAAGCCCAGCGCCGCCAGCGCCGCGCCCTGCCATACCGATCCGCTGGCCAGCAGATAGACAGAAACCGGCACCCAGACGAGGCCCGTGCCGACCGAAGGGAAAAGTGAAAACACCCCCATCGCCACGCCCCACAGCAATGCGCCGGGCAGGCCCAGAATCCAGAAACTGAGCCCGCCAATCGTGCCCTGCAACACGGCCACGATCAGGCTGCCCTTGATTGTCGCGCGCACCGCCTGCAGGAATTTGCTGATCAACAGATCGGTCATCGCGGGGTCAAGCGGCACCGCCCGCGCAATCTTTTCGCCCAGCGCCCGCCCGTCACGGATCAGGAAATAGGCCAGATAAAGCATCACCCCCAATTGCAGGAACAGGCCCAGCGTGCTCTGGCCAAAGCTGAGCAATTGCGGGCCAATGTTGCGCAAAAGGTCGCTCATCTGTCGCCCCAGCCAATCGCGAATATCCTCAAGACTGGCCAGTCCCGACACGCCCAATTGCCCCTGAAGCCAATGTGGCATGCGCATTTGCAGTCCGGCCAAAAGGCGCAGCGGATCAATCTGCCCCGACTCGACGCGGGCGTAAAGCGTGCTGCCCTGTTCCACCAATGCCGCGCCCAGAGCCACAGCCGGCAGAACCACCACCGCCACCACGACGCATAATGTTATCGCAGCGCAGCGGTCGGGATGCCCCGGCATCGATGCCTTGAACCGTTGGTGCAGCGGGTCAAACAACACCGCGACAATCACCGCCCACAACACGGCCCCGGCAAATGGCGCCACCAGCCAGCCAAAAGCCAGCGAAATGGCCACAATCAGCCCCAAAAGAAACATGCGCGCCGGTGGCAATAGCCTTCTCCTGTTTGGCCCTTCCTGCCTCTGCATAAAGGTCTGGAGGCATAGGGCAACAGCGCGATGACGTTTAGCCAGACTTGGGCGGTGAACAGATTTCCTTGAATGTCTATTTTTATGATTGAGTTTAAGAGCGATTCAACTCTACCTAATTGATAGAAATTAATTGGACGAGCACATGGGGGGACATTCGCAAGGCCTGATAACGGCCATGCGCATTCCCGATCACCAACGCCTGAACAACGCGCGCCCGATGGTGGCCGCGTTGGCAAGACAAAGGATCGAGTATGAAACTGCGCCAGATTTTCCTTGCCAGCGTGGCCAGCGCCGCATTTTTCGCCACCCCGGCCCTTGCCGCCGACACAGCGCCCGCCGATGGTCAGGTGCAGGCCGAAGCCCCCGGCGACATTGTCGTCACCGCCCGCCACCGTACCGAAAGCGCGCAGAGCGTGCCGGTTGCCATCTCTGTTCTGGGCGGGCTGACGCTGGAACGCACTGGCGCGTTCAACGTCAACCGCCTGCAACAACTGGCCCCGACGCTTCAGTTTTATTCGTCCAACCCGCGCAATTCGGCGGCCAATATTCGCGGCCTTGGCGCGCCGTTTGGCCTGACGAATGACGGCATCGAACAGGGCGTGGGCATCTATGTCGACGACGTCTATTTCAGCCGGGCTGCGGCCAGCACATTCGACTTCCTCGACGCGGGCCAGATCGAAGTTTTGCGCGGGCCGCAGGGCACGCTCTATGGCAAGAACACCACCGCAGGCGCCATCAACATCACCAGCCGCGCCCCCACCTTCAACTTTGAAAGCCGGGGCGAAGTCTCTGTCGGCAATTATGGCTATCGCCAGTTAAAGCTGGCCGTGTCGGGGCCTTTGTCCGACACGGTGGCGGCGCGCATCGCGGTGTCATCGACCGGGCGCAACGGCACGATCTATAACACCACCACGAAAAGCTGGGTCCAGTCGCAGGACAATCTGGGTCTGCGCGGGCAAATCCTGTGGCGCCCGTCGGGTACGGTCGATGTCACGCTGGCGGCGGATTATAACGAACAGAACCCCTCGTGCTGTGCCACGGTCTATTACGGCTATGGCAGCACCCAGCGTTCCAGCGCCCGCCAGTTTCCCGCGCTGGCCGCCGCGCTGAACTATGCCCCGCCCAGCACCAATCCTTATGCCCGCCTGACCGATCTGGACAGCGAATTGCGCGCCACCAACCGCATTGGCGGCGCCTCGCTCAAGGTCAAGGCGCAGGTCGGCCCCGGCACGCTGACCAGCATCACCGCATGGCGTTTCTGGGACTGGAACCCGTCGAATGACCGCGACTACACCGGCCTGCCCATCACCACGTTGAGCCAGAACCCGACCAAGCAGGAACAGTTCACGCAGGAATTCCGCTACAGCCTGTCGACCGACAAGTTCGATTGGAACGTGGGCCTTTTCGCCTTCAATCAGGCCGTCCACACCACCGGCACCCAGCAACAGGGCACCGCCGCCAGCCGCTTCCTGTTGTCCAGCACACAGATCAACGCAATCTGCCCGACGGGGTCGTCGGCCACCTGCGTTCCCGATATCCTCAACGGCCTGACCGCCAAGAATGACATCCGCCTCAACAACACCAGCCTTGCCGCTTTCAGCCAGTTGAGCTGGAAAGTGACCGACCGTTTCACCATCCAGCCGGGCGTGCGCCTGAACTATGACCAGAAGAAGGGCTGGTATAATTCGGTCGTCACCAATTCGGCCGGAACCCAGATCTTCCCGACCTCGGGCACCGGTTCCAACTCGCTGCTGGGCGCGCAGGCGGGCGTGCTGTCGTCACAGCAATTCCCGGCGCGCTATTCGGCATGGAATTTCAGCTATGACCTGACGCTGGCCTATCAACTGGGCCGCGATGTGCGCGCCTATGCCACCTATGCCAAGACGTTCAAATCGGGCGGGGTCAACCTGAACGGCGTACCCTCGGACGCCAATGGCCAGCCCATTCTGGCCGCCGCGACGGTCAAGCCCGAAACGGTCAACCATTTCGAACTGGGCTTCAAGAGCCAGTGGCTGGACCGCAAGGTCACCGTCAACCTTGCCGCCTTCCGCACCGACATTGACAATTTCCAGGCGCAGGTGACCAATGGCGCGCTGGGTGTGCTGCGCGGCTATCTGGCCAATGCCGAGGCCGTACGCACGCAGGGCCTCGAAGGCGATTTCTCGGTTCGCCCCAGTGACCGCTTCAGCGCTTACCTGAACGCGGCGCTGACCGACGCGAAATATCGCAAGTTCACCACCGCCCCCTGCCCGCCGGAATTGTCGGGCGGCACGACGACCACCGGCACACCGGGCGCGGCCGGCGTCCCCGGCGCGCTCAGCCCGGCCTCCTGCGACATTTCGGGCCAGCGCCTGCCGGGCGTGTCGAAATATGCGCTGAGCTGGGGCGGCGAATATAACATTCCGGCCAAATTGTTCGGCAAGGAAGGCTCGGCCTATGTCGGCTATGATGCCTCCTATCGCTCCAGCTGGTCCTCGAATGCTTCGGCTTCGATCTACACTTGGGTGAAGGGCTATTCGCTGCACAATTTCCGCGCTGGTTGGCGTCAGGATCGCGGGCTGGACATTTATGGCTGGGTGCGTAATGCGACCGGCACGAATTATGTCGAAATGCTGACCGTGGCCAGCGGCAACACCGGCCTGATTGCCGCCAATCTGGGCGATCCGCGCACCTATGGCGCGACGGTGAAGTTCGAGTTTTAACCAAACCCTGACTGTCCGGCGCGGGCGATCCACCCGCGCCGGATTTTTTCAGGATAGATAGACGCGCTGATACCGCCCGCCCAATTGGGTCAGGATTTCATAGGCAATCGTCCCGGCCTCCTGCGCCACCGCTTCAATGGGACGATGGGGTCCGATGATTTCGACCAGATCGCCCTCCTGCAAGGCGCCATCGGGCAAAGCGGTAGCGTCCACGACCGTCACGTCCATCGACACTCGCCCGACAATGGGCAAAAGCTCGCCCTTGGCCCAAACCGCCCCGCGCCCGGACAGGCTGCGCACAAAACCATCGGCATAACCAATGGAGAGCAGCGCCAGCCGCGTTTCGCACGGCGCATGCCAAGTCTGGCCATAACCCACCCCCGTTCCCGCCGGAACAATCCGGGTTTGCAGGACACGCGCCTCCAGCTTGACCACCGGCAGGAATGGATCGCCCCGCCCATCGCCGGGTTCCGCGCCGTAAAGGCAAAGGCCCGCGCGCACCATGTCGCCATGATAGGCCGCCCCCAATTGCACCCCGCCCGAATTGGCGAAACAGCACGGCACACCGGGGAAGAACGCCGCCGCCCGTTCGAAACAGGCCAGTTGCGCGGCATTTTCCGCCCTGTTGGGTTCATCGGCGCAGGACAAATGGCTCATGATGGCCAGTAAAGGCACCGCGGCGCGAAAATCGCCATCCTGCGCCAAACTGGCGGCCTCCTCCATGCTGACACCATGACGCGCCATGCCGGTATCGACCTGAAGAAAGGCGGGCGCGGCAAATGCCTGCCAGCGCCTCGCCTGCTCCATGCTGTTCAAAACGGGCGTAATGGCGGCCTTGGCGGCAAATTCCTCGCCACCCGGATGCAGACCATTGAGGACGCCCAGCACGGCATCGGCGGGCACCAGTTCGCGGATAGCCAGAGCCTCAACCAGGTTGGCGACGAAGAATGTCCGGCACCCCGCCGCCACCAACGCCGGCACCACCCGCGCCGCGCCCAGACCATAGGCGTCGGCCTTAACCACCGCTGCGACCTTTGCCGACGCGACTTCGCGGCCCACACGGCGCCAGTTTTCCACCAGCGCGCCAAGATCAATCGTCAAAACCCCCGGCGCGGGGGCCATCTGCGCCTGCACTTGCCTGTCACTCCAGCCTTGATCGCGCCCTGCTGGACCAGAGGGAACCAAAGCGCAACCGCGTATGTTTATGTTTAATGTGCGCGCATTTGGATATTGCAGCGCACAAACCTTTCGCGCACACTCGCTGCCATGATCACAGCTGGCCTGCACCACCTCACCCGCTATCGCTACAGCAAACCGATCCGTCTGGGCCCGCAGGTGATCCGCCTGCGTCCGGCCCCGCACAGCCGGACACAGATCCCGAACTATTCGCTGAAAATCAGCCCTGAAAACCACTTCCTGAATTGGCAACAGGACCCGCATGGCAATTGGCTGGCGCGGCTGGTGTTTCCCGATCCGGTCGATCATTTCAGTATTCAGGTCGATCTTCTGGCCGATATGGTGGTCATCAATCCGTTCGATTTCTTTGTCGAAGAATATGCCGAAGAACGTCCCTTCACCTATGATGACGCGCTGAAGGAAGATCTGGCCGCCTATTTCGATGTCGAACCGCAAGGGCCGCTGTTCGATAAACTCTATGAACGTTACGCCGACACCAAGTTGCGCACGGTCGATTTTCTGGTTGAGGTCAATCAGGCGGTCTATCAGGCGGTCAATTACGTCATCCGCATGGAGCCGGGGGTTCAGGAGCCAGAGGAAACGCTGGAAATCGGCTCCGGCTCGTGCCGCGATTCGGCATGGCTTCTGGTCAACCTGTTGCGGCGTCTGGGTTTTGCCGCGCGTTTCGTGTCGGGCTATTCGATCCAGATGACGCCCGATGTCATCCCGGTCGACGGGCCAAAGGGCGTATCGCAAGACGTTTGCGACCTCCACGCATGGGCCGAAGCCTATGTGCCGGGCGCGGGCTGGATCGCAATGGACGCGACCAGCGGCATGTTGGCGGGCGAAGGGCACATCCCCCTTTGCGCCACGCCCCATTACCGCAGCGCCGCGCCCATTTCCGGCCTTGCCGAACCGGCCGAGGTTGATTTCCATTTCGAGATGAATGTTCACCGCATCCACGAAGCGGTGCGCATCACCAAACCCTTTACCGACGAACGCTGGGACGCGCTGATGGCGCTGGGCGACAAGGTGGACCGGGATATTGTCGCGCAGGATATGCGCATGACGATCGGCGGCGAACCGACCTTCATCGCCGATGGTGATTTCG
The DNA here is from genome assembly GCF_057401885.1 of Novosphingobium sp. 550D. Lineage (NCBI taxonomy): Bacteria > Pseudomonadati > Pseudomonadota > Alphaproteobacteria > Sphingomonadales > Sphingomonadaceae > Novosphingobium > Novosphingobium sp. 550D. The sequence goes on from NZ_CM171613.1 coordinate 3,314,265, forward strand.
AAGCGCCCGAATGGAACAGCGACGCCGTCGGCCCGACCAAGGCCGCCTATGCCGACCGCCTGATCCGCCGTTTGCGCGATGAATTCGCGCCCGGATCGATGCTGCACCATGGTCAGGGCAAATGGTATCCGGGGGAAAGCCTGCCGCGCTGGGGCTATTCGATCTATTGGCGCAAGGATGGCGTGCCGGTGTGGCGCGATGCCTCGCTGATCGCGGGCGAAACCTTGCCGCGCGAAACGCCCTTGCCCGATGTGGCGCCGGAAAGCGCGGAAGTGGTGCTGCGCGGGGTTGCAACGACGCTGGGCGTGGACGAGGAATTTGTGCAGCCCGTCTATGAAGACGCGATCGAATGGATCGTGCGCGAGGCGCAACTGCCCGACAATCTCTCGCCCGATGATCCGGAACTGGATGACCCGGAGGAACGCTCGCGCTTTATGCGCACGTTCCAGCGGGGGCTGAACAAGCCGGTTGGCTATGTCCTGCCGATCCAGCGCTGGTGGCAGGCCGCGCAGGTGCCGATCCGCCGCTGGCGTTCGGAAAAGTGGCGTTTGCGGCGCGGGGCGCTGTTTGCGGTGCCGGGCGACGCGGCGCTGGGTTATCGCCTGCCGCTGTCTTCGCTGCCCTATGTGACGGCGGCGCAATATCCCTTCATCAACCCGCAGGATACGGCAGAGGAACGCGCCCCCCTGCCCGATTTCTATGGTCTGGCGGGCGAGCGCGAGGCCGCCGCCCGCACGCAGGGTCCGTTCCAGCGTGTATCCGACACACCGCCGCAATCCTTCAACACCGGCTATGTTGAACAGGTCGCCATCGAAGGCGTCGTGCGCACCGCCATCACGGTGGAGGCACGCCGCGACCACCTTTGCGTCTTCATCCCGCCGGTGGAAACGCTGGAAGACTACCTCGACCTGATCGCCACGGTGGAACGCGTGGCCGAGGAAAGCGGGCTGCCGGTGCGGATCGAGGGTTATCCCCCGCCCTCCGACCCGCGCCTGATGGTGTTGAAGGTCACGCCCGACCCCGGCGTTATCGAGGTGAATATCCAGCCCGCCGGATCGTGGCGGGAATCGGTCCATATCACCGAAACGCTCTATGACGTGGCGCGTGAGGTCGGGCTGACGGCGGACAAATTTATGGTCGATGGTCGTGCCGTGGGCACGGGCGGTGGCAACCATATCGTGTTGGGCGGGCCAAGCCTGCTGGACAGCCCGTTCATTCGCCGCCCCGACATGCTGAAAAGCTTTGTCACCTATTGGCAGCGGCATCCTTCGCTTTCCTATCTCTTCTCCGGCCTGTGCGTCGGCCCGACCAGTCAGGCGCCGCGCATCGACGAGGCGCGCCATGACGGCCTCTACGAACTGGAAATCGCGCTGGCGCAGGTGCCCGGACCGGATCAGCCCCAGCCTTTGGCATGGGTGGTTGATCGCCTGTTCCGCAACCTGTTGGTCGATGTGACGGGCAACACCCATCGCACCGAAATCTGTATCGACAAATTGTTCAGCCCCGATGGTCCCACCGGCCGCCTTGGCCTTGTCGAATTCCGCGGCTTCGAGATGCCGCCAGACGCGAAGATGAGCCTTGCCCAGCAATTGCTGATCCGGGCGCTGGCCGCATGGTTCTGGCGCGAACCGCAGGGCGGGCCGCTGGTCCGCTGGGGCACGCAATTGCATGACCGCTTCATGCTGGGCCATTTCGTGTGGGCGGATTTCCTCGATGTCCTATCGGACCTGCGCCGTGCGGGTTATGATTTCGACCCCGTGTGGTTCGAGGCGCAGCGCCAGTTCCGTTTCCCCATCCACGGCACGACCGAGGGCGGCGGGGTGCAACTGGAAATCGCCCATGCTTTGGAACCGTGGAACGTGTTGGGTGAAACCGGCGCAATTGGCGGGACGGTGCGCTTCGTCGATTCCTCGACCGAGCGGCTTCAGGTGCGCGCGACCGGGCTTGTCGCGGGGCGCCATATCATCACCTGTAACGGGCGCCGCATTCCGATGAACCCCACCGGCACGCCGGGCGAAGGGGTTGGCGGGGTGCGTTACAAGGCATGGTGGCCATCCAACTGTCTCCATCCCATGATGCCGCCCCATGCGCCGCTGACCTTTGACATCTATGACACCTGGAACCAGCGCAGTCTGGGCGGTGCGGTCTATGAAGTCGCGCATCCGGGCGGGCGCAATTACGATACGGTGCCGATCAATGCCTATGAGGCCGAAGGGCGCCGCAAGGCTCGCTTCTCCGACATTGGGCATACGCCGGGGTTCACACCCATCCCGGCCAAGGAATGGCCCAGTGAATTCCCGATGACGCTCGACCTGCGCCGACCGGGGTGGCTGGACTGAATTGGCCAGCAAAGCACCCAAGAAGGCCCAGCCGGTTGATCGGTTGATGGATTATCCGGTTGACGTGGACGCGGGCGACCTGTTCCGCCATGCCCCGCCCGAAGTGGCCGCCAAATGGCGCGCCATGGCGGGCGGGCTGCATAATCTGGCGCAGGATTCCGGCCTTTCGGCGCAGGAATTGCTGGCGCGTCAGATTGCCGACATGGGCATGAGTTTCCGCATGACCGGCGATGTGGAAGAACGCAGCTGGCCGCTCACCCCCATGCCATTGATCATCGGGGCCAAGGAATGGGCCAATGTCGAGGCTGGACTGATCCAGCGGGCACGCCTGCTCGAAAGCGTGGTGGCCGATGTCTATGGCCCGCAAAAACTGGTCCGCGACGGTCATATTCCCGCCGCCGTCGTCGCAGGCAGCCGCTTTTTTGCCCGCGCCATGGGCGGGGTCACCCCGCGCCGGGGGCATTATATCCATGTCTATGCCGTTGATCTGGCGCGTGGGCCGCATGGACAATGGCGCGTGCTGGGTGACCGCCTGCGTCTGGCCAATGGCGTGGGTTATGCGCTGGAAAACCGGCTGGCCTTGTCGAGGGGGACGGGTTCGCTCCTGTCCGATATTCATGCGCGGCGGCTGGCGGGATTTTTTGGACAATTGCGTCAGGGGCTTTCGGCCGATTGCCCGCGTGAATCGCCGCGTATCGCACTGTTGACGCCGGGGCGTTTTAACCAATCCTATCCCGAACAGGCGCATCTGGCGCGCTATCTGGGCTTTCCATTGGTCGAAGGGCGCGATTTGTCGGTCATTGACGGCAAGCTTTATGTCCGCACGATTGGCGGGCCGAAAAGGGTCGATGCCCTGTGGCGCTGGATCGACACCAATTCGCTAGACCCGCTGAATTTCGATTCCCGCTCGACGATGGGCGTTCCCGATCTGGCCGATTGCTGGACCGGGGGACATGTCGCCATGGCCAACTGGCCCGGCGTCGAAGTGGTTGAGGCGCCCGCCTTTGCCGCCTTCCTGCCGCGCCTGTTCAAGACCTTGCTGGACGAAGAACCGCTGCTGCCCAATGTCGCGACGTGGTGGTGCGGGGGCGAGGCCGAGGCCGATCTGGTGCGCGAGCGTCTGGGTGAACTGATGATTACGCCCGCCTTTGGGCAAAGGGTCGAAGCTCTTGCCGGGATCCAGCCCACCTATGGCGCACAATTGTCGGAAAAGCGGCGCGATGCCTTGCTTGCCGCCATGGCCCGCCGCCCGATGGATTATTGCGCGCAGGAAATCATCAACCTGTCGACCACCCCCGCGTTGATCGAGGACCGTTTCGAACCGCGCCCCTTCACCCTTCGCGCCTTTGTCGCGCGGGGCGATGACGGGCAATGGGTGGTCATGCCGGGCGGCTTTGCCCGCCTGTCCTCTTCGGGCAAAATCGCCAGCACATTGATGGGCGAAGGCGATTTGTCCGCCGATGTTTGCGTGGTGGATGAAGAGGATGAGGACCGTTTCAACCGCGTCACGCTGACCGGAACGCCCCCGATACGGCGCGATGGCGGCGTATTGGCGGCACAGGCGGCCGATAATCTGTTCTGGTTTGGCCGTTATGGTGAACGGGCGGAAATGACGGTGCGGGTCATCCGCTCGATTCTGGGCGGCGGCATCGAAGTGGATGCAGGCGCCAGCGGGCACCCTGCGGTACGCGCCAGACTGGTCGAATTGTTGACCAGTTGGGGGGCATTGGCACCGTCCAGTTCGGCTCTTGCCCCCAATCTGGCCTGCCGCGCGGCTCTGGCCGAAGATCGCCTGCCCGGCGGTGTGGCTTCCTTGCTCAATACACAGCGCAATGTCGGCCAATCGCTGCGCGATCGCTTTGCGCCGGATTTCTGGCGCATCGCCAGCCGTCCCTTGCCACCGCTTGAATCGCATCGTCCGGGCGCCTTGCTGCGCGTGGCGCGCGAATTGGTGGAACGGTTTGCCTCGCTCTCCGGGCTTGGCGCCGAAGATATGGTGCGTGGTCCGGCGTGGCGCTTCCTTGACATGGGGCGGCGCATTGAACGCGCACTCTCGCTGTGCCGGGTGGCGCGTCAATTGGCCGGTGCGGGGGAGGAGAGCGACCGACTCAACACGCTGCTCGACATTTTCGACAGTCAGATCACCTATCGTTCACGCTACCTCTCCTCGCCCTTGCGCGATCCGGTCTATGACCTGCTGCTGCTCGACCCGGACAATCCGCGCAGTCTGGTCCATCAGGTGCTGACGATCGAGCGGCATATCACCGCCCTTCCCACGCTGCGTGAAGACGCCTTGCCCGAAGCGCCCCTTCGCGATGTCCGGGCAGTTCTGGCCCCGTTGATCAGCCAGACGGTCGATCAGTTTGACGAGGCCAAGTTGGGTGAGATCGAAACGCGCCTGCTCTCGCTTTCGGATTCGATTTCATCGCGCTATTTCCTGCAATTCGACGCGGCCGTTGCGGGCCGTACGCCGCTGCAAGGCTGACACATTCATGCGTTATCGCATCCATCACACCTCCAGCCTGCGCTATGACGGCGTGGTGCGACTGGCGCGGCTCAACCTGCGGCTCAAACCCTCGGACTGGCCGGGGCAAAAGGTGGAAAATTTCCGACTGACCTTTGATCCCGCCCCCGCCGAGGTCGAGGAAAGTGAAGGCCCGTGGATCGTCCATCGCCACCGTTTGAACATGCGCAATGCGCTGTCCAAACTAACCATCGACAGCCATTTCGAGGTCGAAGTGGCCGAACCCGGCTTTGCGCTGGACATGGCCGTCGTGCCCAGCATTGCCAGCATTCGCGCAGCAGCGCTCGCCACGCCAGACCTCTCGCCCATGGGGCCTGCCTCCTATCTTTTCGCATCGCCCATGGCCCCGCCATCCAGCGCCATCGCCGGTTGGGCCGAGGAACATTTCGAACCCGACACCAGCGTGCTGATGGCCGGCCACACATTGATGGCCGCGATCCATCGCGATTTTGCCTATGACGGCACCGCAACCAGCGTGACCACGACGGCCGAGGATGCCTTTGAGCAAAAGCGGGGCGTTTGTCAGGATTTCGCCCATGTCATGATCGTGGCGGCACGCGCCCATGGCATTCCCGCCGCCTATGTCAGCGGCTATTTGCGCACGCTGCCACCGCCGGGTCAGCCGCGCCTTGTCGGTGCCGATGCGATGCATGCCTGGGCGGCGCTGTGGTGTGGCGAGGAAATCGGCTGGGTCGGCTTTGACCCTACCAATGACGTTTTGGCGGGCACGGACCATATTTTTGTCGCGATGGGCCGCGATTATTCCGACATTGCCCCCATCGACGGCGTTTTCATGGGCGGCGCGGGGCAAAGGCTGGCGGTATCGGTCGATGTCGAACCGGTGGAAGATTGACCCCTCCGGCTTGACTTAACCCCTGTCGCGGCCATGCATGGCGCGATGGAGAGGTTTCCCAAACGCGATCTGTTAACGGGCCTTGGCCTTGCCGGCCTGCTGTTGCCCGAAGCGGTCGCCTATGCCGGGATGGCGGGATTGGCGCCGGGCCGGGCGATTGTCGCAGCGGTGGCCGGAGCGCTGGCCTATGCCGTGCTGGGCCGCAGCCGTTATGCGGTGATTGCGCCCACCTCCTCGTCTGCGGCCATTCTGGGTGCCGCCCTGATCGGCCTGTCCACCGAAGGTGTGGTCGACAAAGGCGCGGCGGCAACCGCCCTTGTCATCATGACCGGCCTTGGCTTTGCTGCGATGGGACTGCTGCGGTTGGGTAGCCTGGCCGGGTTTATTTCCCGTCCGGTGCTGCGCGGATTTGCCTTGGGCCTGTCGATCACCATTATTGCACGGCAATTGCCGCATCTGCTGGGTATTGCGGTTCCGGAGGCCCCGATGTGGCGCTTGCTGGGCGAGATCGCTCTGGCGCTGCCGCAAACCAATTGGCCCAGTCTGGTGCTCGGCCTTGCCGCACTGGGCGCGCTATTGGCGCTGCGCCGCGTGCCGCATTGGCCCGGTGCGTTAATGGTGATCGTCTCCGGATTGATGCTGGGCTGGTGGTTCGATCCGGCCGCTTGGGGCGTCGCGCTGGCGGGGCAAGTCGCGCTGACGTGGCCCGATTTCGCAATGCCGCCGGTTGCCATGCTGCCCCGTCTGGCCCAGATCGCTGCGCCGGTTGCCTTGATCCTGTTTGCCGAAAGCTGGGGCACGATGCGAGGACTGGCGCTGCAAAATGGGGACCGGATCAGCGCCAATCGCGAATTGGGCGCGCTGGGTCTGGCTAATCTGGCGGCCGGTTTGGCGCAGGGGATGCCGGTGGGCGCGGGCTTTTCGGCGGCCAATGCCAATGCGGCGGCGGGTGCGCAAAGTCGGTGGGCCGCTGTGATCGCGGCTTTAGCGCTGCTGGCTCTCGCGATCTATGCCGCGCCCGCGATTGGGCGGATTCCGCAACCAGTGCTGGCCGCGGTGGTGATTGCGGCGCTGACCCATGCGCTCAATCCCGCGCCCATCCTGCGGCTGTTTCAGATCCGGCGGGATGGTTGGGTTGCGGTGGCGGCCACCATGGGAGTGCTGACGCTTGGCGTGCTGAACGGCATGTTGGCGGCCATCGCGCTTTCAATCGCCATGTTGCTTTATGATCTGGCCCACCCATCGGTCAGCACACTGGGCCGGGTGGGCGACAGCCATGACTATGTCGATATTGCCCGCCACGAGGATGCAGCCCCGCCTCGCGGCATTGCGCTGTTCAGGCCCAATGCGCCCCTGTTTTTCGCCAATGCGGAAAGCGTGCTGGGCGTCATTGCCGCCCGCGCTGCCGCCTCCAACGCGCCGGTGGTGGTGCTTAGCCTTGAAGAATCAAATGATCTCGACGCAACCGCCATCGATGCCCTTGGCGAATTTGTGCTGGGACGTCAGCAAGATGGCCAGCGTGTCGTATTGGCCCGCGCCCATGATCGGTTGCGTGATGTGCTGATGGCGGCGGGCATGGCGCAGCTGGCGCAGGATTCGACCTTTTCCGTGGCCGACGCCGTGGCGCGCAGCGGCGCATCGTGGCAAGATAGCGCCATATAAAACGCCGCCCCGTCGAGGAAAATTTCACAGGCGCGCTGGCCAAAAGGCTGATTTTGGCCAATAGTCAAAAAGTTGCCTATTTACCGGGCTTTGCCGGCCCAGAGGACGATTGATCGATGAAAGCGCTGCAAGCCTATTTCGCCCAGACCGGCGGCCCGGAAGTCATCCGTTGGCATGAGGTCGACCTGCCCGAACCCGGCCCTGGCGAAATTCTGGTGCGCCACGAAGCGGTTGGGCTGAATTTCATCGACACCTATTATCGCTCGGGTCTCTACCCCTGCCCCCTGCCCTCCGGTTTGGGCAGCGAGGCGGCCGGTGTGGTCGAGGCGGTTGGTGCGGATGTCGCCGCGTTCAAACCGGGCGACCGAGTGGCAACCTTTGGCCCGGCGCTGGGCGCCTATGCCACGGCGCGGATTTCGCCCGCTTCGGGTTGGTTCCGCATTCCCGATGGCATCTCCGCCCAGACGGCGGCGGCGGCCATGCTCAAGGGATGCACCGCCGAATTTCTGGCCGAACGGGCCGTGTCGCTCAAGGCGGGTGAATGGGCGTTGGTCCATGCGGCGGCGGGCGGCGTCGGCCAAATCCTTGTTCAATGGCTGACGGCCATCGGCGTGCGCGTCATCGGCACCGTGGGCAGCGAGAGCAAAGTGGCCCTCGCAACCGAGGCTGGCGCCGAAGCTGTGCTGATTTCCAGCGCGGGGGATGTAGCAGCCGAAATCCGGGAAATCTCGGGCGGCGGGGTTGCGGCCAGCTTTGACGGCGTTGGTGCGGCATCATGGCCCATCTCGCTGGCTTCGGTGCGGCCGCGCGGCACAATCCTGTCCTTTGGCAATGCCAGCGGGCCAGTGACGGGCGTGCCCCTTGGCGCATTAGCTTCGGCCGGATCGCTCTATGTCACGCGCCCTCGCCTGTGGGACTATTACGCCACGCCGGCGGAAAGCGCGGCCGGGGTCTCCCGCCTGTTCGACATGCTGGAAAGCGGCGCGGTCAAAGTGCCCGTGGGGCAGAGTTTTGCCCTGTCCGATGCCGCCGAAGCGCACCGGGCGCTGGAGGCGAGGAATACGGTGGGGGCGACGGTTTTGATGCCCTGATGGGTTTAGGGGATTATGCCTCCGGCGGGCAAAGGGACTTGTCCCTTTGCAATCCCGATACTGTCGATGCAGGGTATCCGGCGCAAGCTCGCCGCGCCGCAGGCTATTAAACCGATTCGCGGATTAGAGTGGCGCCACCAATCAAACACCACCCATGAATGGGATTGCAAAGGGCCGTCGCCCTTTGCCCGCCGGACGCATCCCTCTTTCTAAACCCCACTCAAGCCTTCTGCGACCGCACCAACATCGCGCCAAAGCCCATGAACACCGTGCCCGTCACGCGGTTGAACCAGCGTTGGGCCGCAGGGCGTCGCAGCCAACCGGCAAGGCCGCGCCCACCCACGGCATAGGTAAAGTAGCAGCAGGTTTCGATCACCGCGAAAGTGCTGATCAGGATCGAGAGCTGCAGGCCCTTGGGCTGAGCCGGATCGATGAATTGGGGCAGGAAGGCAGCGGCAAAGAGCAGCGCCTTGGGGTTCGAGATGGCGATGGTGAAGCCCCCGCGATAGACCGCCCAGCGCGACAGGCCGGGGCGGGCGAACTCGACCGCTTCCGCGGTGTCATCACTGACCGGCGCGCGCCATGCCTTAAAGCCCAGATAGACGAGATAGGCCGTGCCGATCAGGCGCAGCACCTCAAACGCACCGGGCAGCGCGAAAAGCAAAGCGGTAAGGCCCAGCGCGCTGGCCGTCATCATCACGAACAGGGCGGTCATGCATCCCGCCATTGCCGGAAAGGAACCGCGCAGACCCAGTTCGACGCTGCGGCTCATGATATGCAGCATGTTGGGGCCGGGCGAGGCGCTGATCAGGAAAACCGTAACGCAATAGAGGCCCCAAAGATGCAAAGTCATGCCAACACTCCCAATCCGGCCGCCGCCGAAACAACCACACCCATCGCGCCAAGAACCGCGCCAGACCACAGCAAAACCGGGGCCGCCATAATCTGCGATAACACCAGCAACAGGATCGCCAACAACATGACGCTTTCGCCAAGCCCAAGCCAACCGCTGCGCGAAGATGCCGCGCCCGCCTGATCACGCAATCCGGAAATGCGGGTCGAGATCGCGTCGATCCCGGCCTCCTGCGGCGCGCCGGGCTGTCCGGTAACCTTGCCCTGACGCAAACGCGTCGCCTCGCCCAGAGCGCCAGCGCGAACGTCGCCGTCCAGCCCGCCCTGATTGGCCTGCGCGATCAGCACCGTTTCACGCGCCTTCATCGCTTCAACCATCGTGGTCGCCTCGGCGGCGGCCAATGCGGCTTGAATGCTCTCTCTTTGCGCAGAGAGCATGGCCACATGGACGATCCCGGCCAGAACCACGGTCAGCACGATCAAGGCCGCGTAAAGCGGAGAGGATTTTGTCTCGGTCATTCCAAAACGTTACTGTCAACGCCGCAAAAAGAAAGGGGGCCGTTGTGGCCCCCTCTCCCTTTATCAGGCTGCCACGCGGCGCTCTTGCGCCTCGCTGTTAAGCTCCTCGGCCAGAAGGAAGGCCAGTTCGATCGATTGCGCGCCATTGAGACGGGGATCGCAATGAGTGTGATAACGATCGGCCAGCGCAGCATCGGTCACATCGATCAGGCCGCCGGTGCATTCGGTCACATTCTTGCCGGTCATCTCGATATGGATGCCGCCGGCATGGGTGCCTTCGGCGCGGTGCACGGCAAAGAAGTCGCGAACTTCCTTGAGAATACGCTCGAACGGACGGGTCTTGTAGCCGCTGTCCGATTTGACAACATTGCCGTGCATCGGGTCCGACGACCACACAACCGGGTGCCCCTCGGCCTTTACCGCGCGCACCAGAGCGGGCAGATGGGCCTCGACCTTGTCATGGCCGAAACGGGCGATCAGCGTGATGCGCCCCGCTTCACGCGACGGATTGAGCTGATCGAGCAGACGCAGCAGCAGTTCAGGCGCCAGCGACGGCCCGCACTTCACGCCGATCGGATTGCCCACGCCGCGCAGGAATTCAACATGCGCCGAATTGTCAAAGCGCGTGCGATCCCCGATCCACAGCATATGGGCCGAACAATCGTACCATTCGCCGGTCAGCGAATCCTGACGCGTCAACGCCTGCTCATAAGGCAGCAGCAGCGCCTCATGGCTGGTGTAGAAATTGGTGCCCTGAAGCTGGGGCACGCTTTGCGGATCGACGCCGCAGGCCGCCATGAAGTCCAGCGCCTCGCCGATCTTGTCGGCCATGGCGCTGAAACGCTCGCCCCAGGGGCTGCGGTCGATATGTTCCAGCGTCCACTTATGCACCTGACGCAGGTTGGCATAACCGCCGCTGGCAAAGGCGCGCAGCAGGTTGAGCGTGGCCGCCGACTGGCCATAGGCCTGAAGCATGCGGTTCGGGTCATTGCGGCGCGATTCCGGCGTGAACTCGCTGCCGTTGATGATGTCGCCGAAATAGCTGGGCAGTTCCAGATCGCCCAGTTTCTCGGTCGGGGCGCTGCGCGGCTTGGCGAACTGGCCCGCGATGCGGCCCACCTTGACCACCGGCTGCTTGCTGGCAAAGGTCAGCACAACCGCCATTTGCAGCAGCACGCGGAACGTGTCGCGGATCGCATTGGGGTGGAATTCGGCAAAGCTTTCCGCGCAATCGCCGCCCTGAAGCAGGAAGCCATTGCCCGACGCCACCTTGGCCAGATCAGCCTTTAATGCCCGCGCCTCGCCTGCAAACACCAGCGGGGGAAAGTTGGCCAGCGTCTGCTCCACCCGGCCGAGTTCTTCGGCATCCTGATAGACGGGAAGGTGCCGTGCTTCGGCGTTCTTCCAGCTTTCCGGGGTCCAGTTGCTTGCCACTATCCTTACTCCACACGCCGCATCATTTTGCGGCCCTGCCAAAAACAGATTTGCCAAAACATGTACCATTTAGTACATGGATCGAAATAGATCCTGCCGACCATCAGAGCCAACGCTTGCGCGATTCTGCCCTGCGTTAAGCAAGGCGCTGCCCATACAGGTCTATGCGGCGAATAGAAAGCCGCTCTTTTCGATCAGTTTGAACGGAAATTCCGCCGATGAGGGCCTTTTGCCCCCACCGGCATGACGAATTTCGCGCTTATTTGCGCTCTGGCATGATGGCCACACGGAATGCGCGATCCTTGGTCAGCCAGCGCGCGGCCAAGGCCTGCAACTCCTCCGGCTTCACATTGACATAATCGGCCATCAGCCCGCGCACCTGATTATACCGGCGCGGGTCCTGCGTGGCACCCTCGATCTGGCTCATGAAAAAGGCGGTGCTCGATGATGCCCGCGCCACCTGTTGGCGCAACGGCTCGGTCACCAGCGCCAGTTCGCTGGCCGGGATCTTGCGCGTGGCCAGATCCTGCGCGATCTTGTCCACCGTTTCAAAAAACAGCGGGACCATTTGCGGCGTCACCTGCGCGCTGGCCGACATCGTGCCCCCGCTGGGCAGATCGAGCGGCCAATCCGCCGACACCTGCGGCGCATAGGAGGCCCCGGTCTTTTCACGCATCGCCGAAAGCAGGCGATTGGCAAAGACCTGACTAAGGACTTCCAGATGGCGGCTTTCGGTCACCCCCTCGACCCCGCCGGCGGTCGGCCAAGTCACGACGGCGGCGGCCTGATTGGCGTCGCCATCATGGGTGATGACCTTGGGCGTCATGCTGGGCGTGGCGAAACCATAGCCCTGCGTCGTAGCGGGCGTCAGCGGCATGCGGGCTGCCAGCGCGCCAAAGGTCTTTTGCAGCGCCTCTATGCCCTTTTCACTCTCAAAATCGCCAAAGACCTGCACCTCGATCGGACCTTGCGCCAGAATGGGTTCCCATACCTGACGGAAACCTTCGGGCGTCACCTTGTCCAATTGCTGGGGCGTGGGCACGGCAAAGCGCCCATCATTGCCGCGTTGCAGATAACGCAGGTCACGCTCCATCACGCCTTGCGGGCTGGAGGAATAGGACGAGAACTGGATCTTGCCTGCGGCCCGCGCGCGCAACAAAGGCGCCGCATCCCAACGCGGCATCGCGAATTTGGCGGCAAACAGATAGAGCTGATCCTCCAGATCCTCGGCGCGGGTTTCGCCGGTGAACTGGAACGAACCGTCATCGATGCGGAAATCAAAGCCCAGCTTGCGCCCGGTCGAAATGCGGTCGAGTTCTTCCTGACCCAGCGGCCCCTCGCCCGAACTGACCAGCGCCAGATTGCCCAGCAGCGCATAGGCATTATCCTGCGGCTTGAATGCCTGCCACCCGGCGCCAAAGCGGACCTTGACGATAACGCGGCCCGGATCATCCTTGGTCGGCCAGAATTGCGCCTTTACGCCATTGGCAAAGGTCAATTCCTGTACATCCAGCATCCCGGTCGGGCGAATAGCGGGCGGCGCAGATGGCGTGCCAATGGCGGGCAGATCGGCAAAGCTGATCGGTTTGAGCGCGGCGCGCGCGCGCTCATCGGGCACAGCCTTGGCCAGAAGCGCGGCGCGCAACTCCTCCGAACTCGCCTCACCCCTTTCCGGCGTGACATAGAGCGAGCGGATAACCTTGCCGGTAAACAGCTTGCGCGCATGTTCCAGCACCGCCTGCGGCGTGAACAGCGGCAGGGATTTCTTGAAAATATCCTGCACCACAGCGGGCGAGGCAACGGTTTCATGAATATCGACCGCCTGCACCAGATCGTCGGCCAGTTTGCCACCGGGCAGAAGGGCGCGCTGTTGCACCTGCGATTCGAACACGACGTTCATTTCGGCGGCCTCGCGGGCGATTTCCTCGACGCTGGGCGCGCGGTCCAAAACATCGGCGATAATGCCGCGCACCTCGGTCAACGCCTTGCGCCAATCGCCATCAAGGGGCGAAACGGTCACGAAAGTCCCATCGACCGACCGCGATTCATTCTCCTGATCCACACGGGCGGACAGGAAATTGCCCCCCGCCCTCGCGCGCGCCTCCAAACGGCGGTTCAGGATGGCCAGAGCCAATTGGTCCAGCATCAGCCCCTGATTATAGACCACCGTATCCTGCTTTTCATGCCAAGGGCGCAAAACGGCATAGATCAGTGAGCGCGGGACGGTGGGTTCGACCATTACCTGCGCCGCGCCCACCGGATTGGCGGGGTCCGCGCCGGCGGGCGTTGTGGGCGCACCGAAATCCGGGCTGGGCGTTGCGGGGCCTTCGCCCTTCCATTCGCTGAACCATTTGGACACCAGTGCTGCCGTCAAACGCGGATCGGCGTCGCCGGCCACCACCACCGTCACCCGTTCGGGACGATACCAACGCTGGTGAAAGGCGCGCAGCGTGTTTTGGCGCGCGCCGGTGATCGTGTCGACATCGCCAACCGTGACGTGCGAGGCCAAAGGCTGCCCCTCGGCCATCAGTTTGCGCATGGCGATCATCAGGCGTTCCGATGTGCCCCCACGCTCCCGCTTTTCGGCCAGAACGATCGGGGCCTCGATACGAATATCGCTTTCCGAAAGGTTGGGCGCAAAGACCATGCCCGAAATCAGCTTGAGGCTTTCATCCAGCGTGGCGGGCGAGGCATCGGGCAGGTCGATCTTATAGGTCGTGGCCGTCGGCGTCGTTTCGGCATTGGTATCGCTGCCAAAGGTCGCGCCAAGGCGTTGCCAGGTCGGGATCGCGGCGGCCTGCGGCAAATAGCGACTCTGACGAAAAACGAGATGCTCGATCAAGTGGGCAAAGCCTGCTTCCTGCGGCTTTTCATGCATGGCGCCGACATCGACACGCACGCGGATCGAAACCTGTCCGGGGGGCACCTGATTGTTGCGCACGGCCCAGCGGACGCCATTGGCCAGTTCGCCAAAATACCATTCGCGGTCATGGGGGACATCGCTGCCCTTATACAGCCATGGCGCATCCTGTGGCGGCAAAGGCGGCAGGACCGAAGCGGTGCGGGCAAATCCGGGCTGGGCGCCGATCAACGCCAAAGAGATGACAAGCGAAAGCAGGCGAGGCGCACGGGAGATTTGGCTCATATTGCAAGCTATAGGGAGCCCCATCCTTAAAGGCCAGTGAACAGCGAAAGCTTTTGATCGGCAAAACTTCGGCATTTGACCGACAAATAGATTTTCAACCCTTGTGGATGGCCGTTAACGTCCCTAAATCGGCACCATGTTTATCGAGACCGAAGCGACCCCCAACCCCGCCACGCTCAAATTCCTGCCCGGTCGGCAGGTCATGGTGGCCGGCACCCGCGAATTTCTGGATGAAGAGCAAGCCGAAGCCTCGCCGCTGGCCGCCGCGCTGTTCAGCCTGGGTGATGTGACGGGCGTGTTCTTCGGGCGTGACTTCATTTCGGTGACGGCCGGACAAGGCGTGGCATGGAGCGATCTGAAGCCGCAGGTTGTGGCCATGCTGCTTGACCATTTCATTTCCGAAGCCCCGCTGTTTGCCGCCGGTTCGGCCGTCGGCATCAGCGTTCCGGCCGAAGAAGACTTTCCCGGCGATCGTGAAGAAGACGCCGACATTATCGACCAGATCAAGGATCTGATCGAAACCCGCATCCGCCCTGCTGTCGCCAATGATGGCGGCGATGTGGCCTATCGCGGTTTCCGCGATGGCGTGGTGTTCCTGCAAATGCAGGGCGCCTGCTCGGGCTGCCCCTCGTCTTCGGCAACGCTGAAGAACGGGATCGAGAGCCTGATCAAATATTATGTGCCCGAGGTGAGCGAGGTACGCGCAGCGTGACCTTGTCGCCAATGTCGCCAGACCGTCGCGCGCCCGATTTTCATCAGGCGCGCTGGTTGGCCATTGAATGCACGACAGAGGCCTGTTCGGTGGCCCTGTTTGAAGATGGCGCGCTGATTGCGGGTGAATATCGCGAATTGGGGCGCGGCCATGCCGAAGCGCTGGTGCCGATGATCGCCGCTTTGCCGAATCGCGGTCAGGCCGAGGTGATTGCCGTCGGGCGTGGGCCGGGCAGCTTCACGGGCCTGCGCATCGGCCTTGCTGCGGCGCGGGCGCTGGGCCTGGCATGGGGCGCGCCCGTTTTGGGCTATCCCACATTGGCGCTGATTGCGGCCATGGCTGTGCATCGCGAACAGGGGCCGGTGCGCGTGGCGACCACCGGCGGCCACGGCGAATGGTTCACGCAGAGCTTCGGCCTTGATGGACAGGCATTGGATAGCCTGCTTTCGCAAAAGCCCGAAGCGGCCGCGATATGTCGCGAAACACTGATCGCGGGAAGTCAGGCCGAAGCATTGCTGACCAGACGAGTGGCCAATGGCGGCGCGCAAGGTAACGCTTTACAGATCTGGCCCGACGCGCGCGAAGTGTACAGATTAAATTCAATTCATTTTACTTCTGATCTCAGCCCGCTTTACGGTCGCGCTCCTGACGCCCGCCTTCCCGGTGGGCGTTTGCCGGATGAGCCCAAAATTTCAGCAGTCTGATTCGCAGGATTTTCTACCACCATGATGCTCAAAGACGATGTTGACCGCATTATGGAGGTAATGGATGCAGCATTCGACCCGTTCTGGGGCGAAGCATGGAACCGCATGCAGATCGAGGGCGCTCTGGCGGTGGGCAACACCCATTACTGGCTGATTGCGCCCGATGGCGCCCACCCCAAAGAAGGCGAAGAAGCGGCAGGCTTCGCGTTGGTCCGGCAGGTTTTTGACGAGGCTGAGCTGCTGCTTTTCGCGATTGCCCCGCGCTGGCGTCGACGCGGCCTTGGCGCAACATTATTATCAAGAACAATCGCTGATATGAAAAGATCGGGCGTCATCAAGGTGATGCTTGAAATGCGCAGAGGTAATCCAGCCGAATACCTTTATCGCGCCGCAGGATTCGCACCCATCGGTGTTCGACCTAAGTATTACCGCTGCTCAGATGGCAACAGGATCGACGCCGTCACATTTTCCTTTCTGCCAGATGAACAGAACAATTGACCAAAACGAATGCGCAATTGCATTTGAAAGAAGAAACAGATTTCTCAATTCTGTATCTTGAATAACGGTCAAAAAAGTTCCAATAGTACCTGATGCAGCTGGGATGGAGCTGCATAAACAAAGCAAGCAAAAACAGACAATCGGGTCATAAGCAAAAGAGAAGGCTACATCCCATGAGCACAATCGAAGTCGATTCGAAGGAAACCCTGATCACCTTGACGTCGGACATTGTTGCCGCGCATGTGAGCAACAATAACGTCACTGTTGACGACCTTCCTTCGTTGATCACCAATGTTTTCAATGCCCTGTCCGGCCTTGGCCAGCCTTCGGCTCCGGTGGAAACGCCGCCCGAACCGGCTGTGTCGGTCCGCTCCTCGGTCAAGCCTGATCACATTGTGTGTCTCGAAGACGGCAAGAAGCTCAAGATGCTCAAGCGTCACCTGGCAACGCATTACAACCTGACGCCGGAACAGTATCGCGCACGTTGGAACCTGCCCGCCGATTATCCGATGGTTGCCCCCAACTATGCGGAAAAGCGTCGCGAGCTGGCCAAGTCGATTGGTCTGGGCCGCAAGCCCAGCGTCAAGCGCGGCCGCAAGCCCAAGGTTGCCGCCTGATAGGACTTATGGCTTATTACGGCGGTTTTGCCCCCGTTTATCACGCCATAGCAGGTTGAAGTTTTGCCCTGTCGGCTCCATAGTCGGCAGGGCATTATTTTTGTAAAGACACGGACCCCCAGTGCACCAACAAATCGACATCGAAACCCTTTGCCAGCAGCGTGGACTGCGAATCACCGAGCAACGCCGTGTGATCGCCAAAGTGCTGTCGGAAAGCGATGACCACCCCGATGTGGATCAGTTGCACGCGCGCGCAACGGCGGTTGATCCGGGCATCTCGATCGCGACAGTCTATCGCACTGTGCGCCTTTTCGAAGAAGCGGGCATTTTGGACCGTCACGATTTCGGCGATGGTCGTGCCCGTTACGAGGCCGCGCCCGAAGCACACCATGACCATCTGATCGATGTGGAAACGGGGCATGTGATCGAATTCGTCGATCCCGAACTCGAAGCTCTTCAGCGTCAGATCGCCGAGAGGCTGGGCTATCGTTTGGTGGATCACCGACTGGAATTGTTTGGGGTCAAGCTGGAACGCGAAGCCAAAAAGTAACAGAAAGGGCGGGGTCAAATCCCCGCCCTTTCTTTATTCAGGCAAATTCTTCGGTATCCATCGTCGCCTGCATCGCGGCGGGGTAGCGCGGGCCGGAAACGGTATTCTGATTGATCAGTGCATCCAGCTCGGCAAGCGTTGCATCCGATGGCCGCCAATCAGGACGGGCGATGTTTTCGCGCAAATGAGCCGGATTGGTGGTGCCGGGAATCACATGCACATGGTCTCCGCGCGAGAGCACCCATGCCAGCGACAATTGCGCGGGCGTTACCCCTTCCCGTTCCGCAATGGCATTGAAACCGTCGACCAGCGCGAGATTCTTGGGCCAATTATCGCCATTAAAGCGCGGATGGGTACGGCGCAGGTCCTTTTCCTCCAGCGCTGCCGGATCGCGCACACCATTGGCCAAAGTGCCACGCGCCAACGGACTGAACGCCACCAGCGCCACGCCCAATTCACCGCAAGCCTGCAATACGCCCAATTCAGGGTTACGCGTCCACAGCGAATATTCCGTCTGCACCGCCGTCACCGGACAAACAGCATGGGCCTTGCGCAGCGTTTCCGCGCTCATTTCCGACAGGCCATAGCCGCCGATCTTGCCCTCGGCGATAAGATCAGCCATCGCCCCGGCGCTGTCCTCGATCAGAACCGTAAAGTCACGGCGGTGCATGTAATAGAGATCGATATGATCGGTCTGCAGCGCCTTCAGGCTCTTTTCAATCTCGGCCTTGATCGTCTCAGGCTTGCAATCGACATAGCGGCGCTGACCATCAGCGATCAGGCCCATCTTGCTGGCCAGATAGAACTCACCACGACGCCCTTTCAGCGTCGCGCCCAGCAGTTCCTCGTTCTTGCCGCCGCCATAAAGACGCGCGGTGTCGAGGTGCTGATAGCCCAGATCCAGCGCAAGATGCAGCAACTTGGCCGATTCTTCGGGCGGCGGCGGCGCGGCATAGGCCCAGCTGACATTCATGCAGCCAAGGCCGACGGGGTTCAGATCCTTGCCACCAAGTTTGCGGGTGATGGGCATTGAGGGGTCCTTATTCAATGGCGGGTTTTATGCCTCCGGCGGGCAAAGGGACTCGTCCCTTTGCAATCCCATTACCGGGTTTGTCGAAGGGACGGCATTGGAAATGGCATGGATATGAAAAAAGCCTGCGGCGCGGCGAGGTTACCCCCTTTGGCGCCGCAGGCTTTCATTTTCAACACGGCGTCCGACACAAAACGCCGAACCACAATCGCAACGAATACAGTCATGGGAGCGCGAGGGACGAGTCCCTCGCATCAACGCCTTCTTACTTCTTCATCGCGTTCAACTGCACTTCCAATTCGCCCAGCACGCGATAGCAATCGAGCACCTTGCCCACCGACGAATTGGGCTCGCGCCCTTCGCGGATGGCGGCGATGAATTCGCGGTCCTGCAATTCGATGCCGTTCATCGACACATCGACCTTCGACACGTCGATAGCGTTTTCGCGGCCATCGACCAGATCGTCATAGCGCGCGATATAGGTCGCGGTGTCGCCAATATAGCGGAAGAACGTGCCCAGCGGCCCATCATTGTTGAACGAGAGCGAGAGCGTGCAGATCGCGCCGCTTTCCGCCTTCAACTGGATCGACATATCCATCGCGATGCCCAGCGTCGGGTGATAAGGCCCTTCGATGGCATTGGCCGCCACAATCTTGCCCGCCTGATAGGCAAACAGGTCCACCGTATGCGCGGCGTGGTGCCACAGCAGGTGGTCGGTCCACGAACGCGGCTCGCCCTTGGCGTTCATATTGCTGCGGCGGAAGAAATAGGTCTGCACATCCATCTGCTGGATGTTGAATTCGCCCGCCGTGATCTTGTTGTGCACATATTGGTGCGACGGGTTAAACCGGCGCGTGTGGCCCACCATGCAGGTCTTGCCGGTTTCCTGAGAAACCTTCAGAACTTCCTGCGCATCGGCCCAACTGTCGGCCAGCGGGATTTCGACCTGCACATGCTTGCCCGCCTTCATGCAGGCGATGGCCTGCGATGCATGCATCTGGGTCGGCGTGCAAAGGATCACCGCGTCCACATCGTCACGGGCCAGCGCATCGTCCAGCTCGGTCGAGGAATGTTTGGCGCCATATTTGGCGGCGACCGCGGCGGCCTGTTCGCCGGTGCGGCTGATGATCGAGGTGATTTCCACGCCGTCGATGTTCTTCAGACCATCGAGGTGCTTTTCGCCAAAGGCGCCAGCGCCAGCAAGGGCAATACGCATGAGAGGATACTCCATTGAAAAATGCGCCGGGCCACATGCGCGGCCCGGCGTTTCGAATTACTCGGCCGGTTCCAGCACGATATGGCCGATGGCCGTGTTGCTGCACGGGATATGGTAATGGCGGTGCAGCGTCTTGACCTTCTTGCCCAGCGCGCCGCGCATGATCAGCCACATCACCATTTCGATGCCTTCGCTGCCGGTTTCGCGCAGATATTCGATATGCGGGATGTGGCGCACATCGTCATTGTCGCTTTCCAGCAGGTCAAGGAAGCGGTTGTCCCATTCGCGGTTGAGCAGACCCGCGCGCGGCCCCTGAAGCTGGTGGCTCATGCCGCCCGTGCCCCAGATCTGAACGTTGAGATCTTCGGAGAAGCTCTCGACCGCCTTCTTGATCGCCTCGCCCAGCGCCCAGCAGCGGTTGCCCGAGGGGACGGGATAGGTGACCACATTGACCGCCAGCGGGATGACCTTGACCGGCCACTTGGCAGGCTTGTCGAACATCATGCTGAGCGGAACGGTCAGACCATGGTCAACGTCCATCTTGTTGATGATCGTCATGTCGAAATCATCAAGGATCAGCGACTGGGCAATGTGCCACGCCAGATCGGGATGGCCTTCGACATCGGGCACCGGGCGCGGGCCCCAGCCCTCGTCGCAGATGCCATAACGCTCGGCGCAACCGATGGCAAAGGTCGGCACGATGTTCATGTCGAAATAGCTGGCATGGTCATTGTAAACCAGCACGATCACATCGGGCTTCTGTTCCTTTTCCCATTCGCGGGTCCAGTCATAGCCCGAAAAGATCGGGCCGAAGTAATCGTCGCGGTCCTTGCCCTGATCCACGGCCACGCCTAACAAGGGCACATGGCTGGAGCCGACACCGGCGGTAATCTTGGCCATTTTCTTGCCCCTTAGTTCTTTGACGCGGCAGCAGCCGCCTGATTTTCACGGATCGAGCGATTGCCTTCGGGCGAACGGCCGCCATCCAGCATCATCTGGCGATATTCAGGCCAGGTCATGTCGGTCATCGTGCTGACCGCTTCGGCAAAGGGCAGGCCGTCGGCCGAAAACAGCTTCGAAAGGAAATAGACATTCCCGCCCAGATCGAGCAGCGCGTTATAATCGCGGCGCAGCAGGGCCTGCTTGCCTTCTTCCGAAATATCCCATTCGTCCAGATAGGCGCGCTCGTCCTTCTTGAAACGTTCGCGGTTTTCCGGCTTCATCATGCTCATGGCGAACTGGTTGATCCAATATCCGCGACGCGCACGCTGCGCAGTATAGATACGGGTGCCGGGAATATCGTCAAATTCGGCCAGATATTCGTGAATATTCTGTGTGGGGTTTTCAGCCATCTTCATTCTCCCAAACCCGCCCCCGTTCGGTGTGTCGAACGGGGGCAAGTCATTGATTAAAGGCCGCGCGCCTTCAGCTTGGCGTCCAGACGCGGGAACACACGGCGGGCATTGCCTTCAAAAATCGCGTGACGCTCGGCGTCGGAAATATCCAGCGCGTCGACATACCGCTTGGTGTCGTCGAAATAGAAACCGGTGGTGGGATCGATCCCGCGCACCGCGCCCACCATTTCCGACCCGAACAGGATATTCTTATTGTCGATCACATCGGCCAGCAGGTTGATGCCGGGCTGGTGATAGACACAAGTGTCGAAAAAGATGTTGTTCATCAGATGGGTGTCAAGCGACGGCTTTTTCAGCATGTCGGCCAGACCACGATAACGACCCCAGTGATAGGGCACCGCGCCGCCGCCATGCGGGATGATGAAGCGCAGCGTGGGGAAACGGCTGAACAGATCGCCTTCGAGCAATTGCATGAAGGCAATGGTGTCGGCCGCGATGTAATAGCCGCCCGTGGCATGCATCGCCGGGTTGCACGAACCCGAAACATGGATCATCGCCGGAACGTCCAGTTCGACCATCTTTTCATAGAAGGGGAACCAATATTCATCGGTCAGCGGCGGATGCTTGAAATGGCCACCGCCCGGATCGGGGTTCAGGTTGCAGCCGATGAAGCCCATCTCGTTGACGCAGCGCTCCAATTCGGCAATCGAGTTGGTCAGATCAGCTTCAGGCGACTGGGGCAGCATGCAGACCGGTTCAAACACGCCGGGGAACAGATCGACCACGCGCCCGATCAGATCGTTGCAGGCCTGCGCCCATGGCACGGCCACGCTCTGATCGCCGACATGGGGGGCCATCGCGCTGGCGCGGGGCGAAAAGATGGTCAGATCCGCGCCGCGTTCCTTGATCAGGCGAAGCTGGTTGGCCTCGATCGTCTCGCGGATTTCATCGTCGCTGATATGCGGATAGGCGGGCGCGGCCACGCCTGCCTTGAAGGCGGCCTTCTGTTCCTCACGCCACGCATCATGCCCCTTGGGCAAAACGGTGTAGTGGCCATGACAGTCAATAATCAGGCTCACGGGGGTTTACTCCTTTCCCTCGATCAATCTTGTTCTTCGATCAGACGGTCTTTGCGCCCCGCCATCTCGCGCTGGCGCAAAACGGTGCCGCTGGTCATCATCGGCTCGATGCCAAGCCCGGTCAGGGTCTTGGCCGACTCTTCCATCTCGGCGGCGCGGCGCACGCCATGCGTCACCATGCGCTCGATGTTATAGGCCGCCCGCTTGGCCCAAGGCCACGCCTTCTCGCTGGCATCGAGGCTGGAGAGGACCTCATCGACGACCCCTGCCTCTTGCGCGGCCAGTATCATTTCGGCGGTCAGCGCCTCGATGCCCTTGACCATGACGCTGCGGATCATCTTGATCGCCGAGGCCCGGCCCACTTCATCGCCCACGATGCGGATGTTGGCAAAACCGGCCTCGCGCAGCATGGCCTCGGCCCGCCCCGCCTCGCGCCCGGCCAGCAGCAGCGGCACGTTCAACCGCGCCGGATCGACCGGGGCCAGCACCGCCACATCGACATAGCATCCGCCCGCCGCCTCAATCGCGGCGGCGGCCTCACGCTTGGTGCCCGGCGCCACCGAATTGCAATCGGCCCAGATCGCGCCTTTGGGCAGGAATGCGGCATATTCCTGCGCCGCAGGCAAGGCGCTGTCGGCCGTCACCAGCGACAGGACCATCTCACGCCCGGCCAGAGCCTCTTGCGCATCACGCGCGACCATCAACCCATCGTCTGCGGCCAAAGCCAAACGTTCGGCACGCAAATCCCACACGCCTGCGCGCGCATTGCCGCCCGCGCCGTCACTCCCCTCGCCCCAACCGCCCGCGCGGGCAAAGGTGCTGCCAGCCTCGCCATAGCCGATCAGGGAAATAGTATGTGACACGAACGAATCTCCTTTATCCCACTGGCATGCCGTCAAGCCTCGCGCGCGCGCCAATTGAAAGGCGTCCGGCATCATAAGTTTTTACAAAACCTGCTGCGCCTGCTTCCTGCCGCAATCGCGGAGCATCGCCAAAAACGCCTCTTGGGTCGATGTGGGCCGCCACCCCGCACGGGTGGTGATGCCAATATTGCGTGAAAAGCCGGATGCCAGTTCACGCGCGATCAACACACCGGCATCCAGTTCGACCGAAACCTGCGCCCGGCTAAGCAAGGTCAGGCTTTCGCTGTCGAGCAGCAATTGACGGATCGTCATCACAGAACCGCATTCGATCGCCACGCGCGGCGGCTCGGCGCCAAGGTCGCGCAACATCGCCTGCCAATGTCGGCGCAACGGCGTCTCTGAACCCGGCAAGATCCACGGATACTCGGCCAATTTCGCCCCCGGCTCGGCCACATCTTCCAGCGGATGCCCCTTGCGCATGACCAGTACGGGCGTGTCGGCAAATACCTCCTCGCCCGCCAGACCTTCGGCCTCGGCCCCTTCGCGGAGAGCCCCCAACATCAGGTCGATTTCTCCATCACGCAACGGACCGGACAATTCGCCGTGACTGCCCTCCACCACCATCAGGCCGACACCGGGATATTCGCGGGCAAACCGGCTGATCGCTTCTGGCAACCAACGGGCACGGGACAGAGGCATGGCCCCCACGATGATGCGCCCCGCCGCCTTGCCCTGCCACGTCGCCACTTCGGCCAATCCGGCGCGCAATTCGGCCATGGCCAAACCAAATCCACGCGCGCGCCGCTGCCCGGTCGGGGTCAGGGCCACATGCTGGCCACGACGATCCACCAGCCTTTGCCCCAGCGCCACCTGCAAATCGGCAACGGCGCGATGGAGCGAGGCCGAGGACAGGCCCGTCGCCTCCGCCGCCCCCGCATAACTGCCCGCACGCGCCAGAGCGAGCAGGGCGCGAAGCTGGGTTCCGGTAACGCGCGGGCTGCCGATGTGGTCGATGGCGGCCTCTGCGCGCGGGGCCATCAGCAGCGCGGGTTCGGTCGCCGTCATCCCTTGCGCGCTGCGCTCGAACAGGGTCACGCCGATGCTCGCCTCAAGGCCCGCGATGGCCTGCGTCAACGCGGGCTGGGTCAGGTTTACGGCGCGGGCGGCGCGCGTCAGACTGCCATGCCGCACCGTCGCGGCCAGCGCGGCAAAATGGCGGATGTTGAGCGGTCGGTCACCAATTCCATTTTCAATCATGACCACGCTTTTAGCAGAAACTTATGACCTTAGACAACTTCGCATTGGAGGCTGGCCGCGCCCCGGCGCATGTCGCATGCCACCCAATTATCGACCATCCAGAGAGGATCATCATGTCCGCCATCGTCGTTCAGAACATCGAGCGCGCACCCCTTGATGTCATCGACGGCCTCGCCGCATGCGGCGTCGCCACCGTCCACGAAGCGCAAGGCCGCAAGGGGCTGCTGGCCAGCTATATGCGCCCGATCTATCCCCGCGCCCGCATCGCCGGCAGCGCCGTGACGATCAGCGCCGCGCCGGGCGACAACTGGATGGTCCATGTCGCCATCGAACAGTTGAAAGAAGGCGACATCCTCGTCCTTGCCCCCACGTCCCCGTGCGAAGACGGCTATTTCGGCGACCTTCTGGCCACCAGCGCGCAGGCGCGCGGATGCCGCGGCCTCGTCATTGACGCGGGCGTGCGCGACGTGCGCGACCTGACCGACATGAACTTCCCCGTGTGGTCCAAGGCCGTCTATGCTCAGGGCACCGTCAAGAACACGCTGGGCAGCGTCAACGTTCCCATCATCTGCGCCAACCAACTGGTCAACGCGGGCGACGTAATCGTGGCCGATGACGACGGCGTCTGCGTCGTGCGCCGCGAGGAAGCCGCCGAAGTGCTCAAAGCCGCGCAGGCCCGCGAAGCCAACGAAGCGGCCAAGCGCGAAAAGCTGGCCGCGGGCGTGCTGGGCCTCGACATCTACAACATGCGTGAGCGGTTGGAGAAGGAAGGGTTGAAGTACGTTTGATTTTGGGGCGTAGTTAAAGGGTGCCTCCGGCGGGCCAAGGGACTCGTCCCTTGGCAATCCCGTGAATGGGGTGGCGCTTTGGTGGCCAAGGTAGCGGCTTGAACATATATTGAAAGCCTGCGGCGCGGCGAGTTAACGGCGCCTGGCGCCGCAGGCTTTACAATTCAAACGCCGCGTCTGACACCCAACGCCGAACCCGTGGCGCAACAAAGACAGTAATGGGAACGCGAGGGGCTAGTCCCCCGCATCTTCAAACTTTCTAGAAATCTCAAAGGGAACCAACCCCATGCCCACCAACCTCTCCTCCCCCTGTATGTGGATGCGCGGCGGCACCAGCAAGGGCGGCTATTTCCTGAAATCCGACCTGCCTGCGGACACCGCCACGCGCGATGCGTTTTTGCTGGGCGTGATGGGATCGCCCGATCCGGTGCAGATTGACGGCATGGGCGGGGCTGATCCGCTGACCAGCAAGGTGGCCGTGGTCAGCAAGTCCGAGCGCCCCGGCATTGATGTCGATTACCTGTTCCTTCAGGTTTTCGTCGATCAGGCGATTGTGACGGACGCGCAGAATTGCGGCAATATCCTTGCCGGAGTTGGCCCCTTTGCGATTGAACGCGGCCTGATTGCCCCCGGCGGCGACGAAACCCGCGTGGCCATCTTTATGGAAAACACCGGGCAAGTGGCCGTCGCCACGGTCCAGACGCCGGGCGGCGTGGTGTCCTATCAGGGCGAGGCCAAAATCGACGGCGTACCCGGTTCGCACGCCCCCGTGCCGCTGGAATTCCGCGATACCGCCGGTTCGTCCTGCGGTGCGCTGTTGCCCACGGGCAATACGGTGGATGTGGTCAATGGCGTTGCCGTCA
This sequence comes from Novosphingobium sp. 550D, assembly GCF_057401885.1. Classification (NCBI taxonomy): domain Bacteria; kingdom Pseudomonadati; phylum Pseudomonadota; class Alphaproteobacteria; order Sphingomonadales; family Sphingomonadaceae; genus Novosphingobium; species Novosphingobium sp. 550D. Next base: position 3,340,216 of record NZ_CM171613.1, read on the forward strand.
CGCTGATCGACAATGGTATGCCCTGCGTTGTGTTCAAGGCGCAAGACGTCGGCATCACCGGCTATGAGGACCGCGACTGGCTGGACGCCAATGTCGAACTCAAGGCCAGGATCGAGGCCATCCGTCTGGCCGTGGGCGAACGGATGAACCTTGGCGATGTAAAGGAAAAGTCGGTCCCCAAGATGATGCTCGTGGCCCCGCCCAAGAATGGCGGCGCGGTGACGGTGCGTTCGTTTATCCCGCATCGCGCCCATGCCACGATCGGCGTGCTGGGTGCGGTGTCGGTGGCCACGGCATGCCTGCTGCCGGGATCGCCCGCCGCCGAGGTCGCGCAGATCCCCGATGGTGCGCGCAAGACCCTGAGCGTCGAACACCCCACGGGCGAAATGACCTGCGTTCTGGAAACTGACGAAAATGGCGATGTAAAAACCGCCGCCCTGCTGCGCACTGCGCGCAAGCTGATGGACGGCACCGTGTTCGGATGAACACATTTGATGACGGTGTTCGGATGAACGCATTCATTCACACCGTTTTCGGCTGAATTAGGAGAGATCAATGTCTGAACGTATCACCAGCTGGCATTCGGCCCCGTCAAAGCCCACCTATACCCCGCCGCCGGGCGCGATTGACGCGCATTGCCATGTGTTTGGCCCGATGGCGCAATTCCCTTTCAGCCCCAAGGCGAAGTACCTTCCCGAAGACGCCGGGCCGGACAAGCTGTTCGCCCTGCGCGACCATCTGGGGTTTGCGCGTAATGTGATCGTTCAGGCATCGTGCCACGGCACCAACAATGCCGCCACGTTGAACGGCATTGCCGTGTCGGGCGGCAAGGCGCGCGGCGTTGCCGTTGTCGATCCGGCCATCTCGGACGAGGAGATCGCCGCCTTGCATGAAGGCGGGATGCGCGGCATCCGTTTCAACTTCCTCAAGCGCCTCGTCGATGACGCGCCCAAGGACAAGTTCCTAGAGGTGGCCCACCGCCTGCCCAAGGACTGGCACATCGTCATCTATTTCGAGGCTGACATCCTTGAGGAAATGCGCCCCTTCATCGCCGCCCTGCCGCGTCTGGTGGTGGTCGATCACATGGGCCGCCCCGATGTGACCCAAGGCCCCGATGGCCCCGACATGAAGGCGTTCCGCAGCCTTCTCGACAGCCGGGATGACATCTGGTTCAAGCCGACCTGCCCGGATCGTCTCGATCTGGCCGCGGGCGATCCGTGGGACAATTTCGCCCGCGCGGTCGTGCCGCTGGTGGCCGATTATTCGGACCGCTGCATCTGGGGCACGGACTGGCCGCACCCGAACATGGAAAAGGCGATCCCCGATGATGGCCATATCGTCGACATGATCCCGCGCATTGCGCCCACGGCAGAGCTTCAGCAAAAGCTGCTCGTCACCAATCCGATGCGCCTGTACTGGCCCGAAGAACTGTGATGTTTTGAGGGAAGGTGGCCCATAAAGCCCCCTTCCCTCCACCTCTCCCTTGCGGCAATAAGTTTGAATGCCGCAAACGCTCCCCGATCTTGAAGCATGGGCCATTTTCGCCAAAGTGGCCGAATGCGGCAGCTTCAGCCGCGCGGGCGAGCAATTGGGCCTGGCCAAGACCACCGTGTCCAAGGCCGTCACCCGGTTGGAGGCGCGCATGCGCGCCAGCCTGTTTCATCGCACCACCCGCAAATTGTCCCTAACCGAAACCGGGCGTCTGGCGCTGGAACGGGCCACGCGCATTCTGGGTGATGGCGCCGCGATTGAGGCCGACATTCTGGACGAGGCCGCAACGCCGCGTGGCCTTGTCCGCATCGCCTCGATCAGCGCGGTAGGCGTTCAGATCATCGCCCCCGTCCTGCCCGAATTCCTGAAGGCCAATCCGGAAATCGAGGTCGATCTGGTTCTGACCGAAAACCGGGTCGACCTGGTGGCCGAAGGTTTTGACGCCGCCATCCAGGTCGGCATCCCCGGCGATTCCGCCAGTTTACGCGCCGTTCGGCTGTCCTCGCTGCGCCGCCCGCTGGTTGGCGCGCCGGAATTGATCGAACGGCTGGGCATGCCGCGGACGCCGCAGGATCTGGTGCGCTATCCGGCGGTCCTGCCCAGCCACATCGCCAATAGCCATGAATGGCAATTCGCACGCGGCGATGAAGACCCCGTCACCGTTCGGGTCAACGGGCGATATCGCGCCAATCATGCCGAAGCGATCGTGCCCGCACTGGTGGCCGGGGTGGGCATTGGGTTGATGGCGGAATATTTCGTCTGGGAATATTTGCGCGACGGCACGCTGGTCGAACTGCTGCCGGAATGGAGTACACCGCCCGGCCCGATCTATCTGGTCACACCGCCCGGCCGTGCACGCCCGGCGCGGGTGCGCGCTCTGCTCGACTTTCTGCGCCCGCATCTGACCTTGCCCAAATGGAGCAATGTGCCGCGATTGTGAGCGCATAACGAACATTCATTATACGCAGTTCAGAAACACTATTATGCCGCATTGGCGGATAATCCTTGACGCTGCGCCGCACTATAACACAATTGTCAGTATCAGGTGGAGCCCCCCTTCACTTCACCTTGCAAGACTTTCCGCCGGTTCCGGAATGCCGTCGGAAAGATAAACGAAAGCTACACATGACCATTTCCCCCACAAAGCTGCGGGCCAAGCGTTTGTTGGCAACAGCTTTGACGATGTCGACATTGGCCGGATGCGCCGGCCTGCCTCATGACAAGCCCCAACTCGCGCCCCGCGATGGCGCGCAACTTGGCCTGAACGCTGCGGAAACACCCGTGGTTCCGGTTGCCCCCGACTGGTGGCTGGCGATGGGTGATCCGCAATTGGACCGGATCATGGCCGATGCGCTTGCCGCCAATCCGTCGCTTGATGAAGCCGCCGCGCGCCTGCGCATGGCCAGCGGCCTGATCGCGTCGGCCAAGGCGCAGCGGATGCCGCAGGTGTCCGCCGATGTTTCGGCCATGGATCAGCGCCTGTCGAACAAATACATCTACCCCGCGCCGCTGGGCGGATCGTGGACGTGGATTTCCAATGCGCAGGCCAATTTGGACTGGTCGCTCGATCTGGCGGGGCGGCAAAGGGAATTGGTGCGCGCGGCCAAGTCTTTTACCAAAGCCAATGAATTGCAGCTGGCCGCCGCCCGCGTGTCCATTTCGGGCAGCGTGGCGCAGGCTTATGTCAATTTCGCCCGCGCCGAGGCGCAGGCCCGCATCGCCCGCGAATTTGTCGAATCGCGCGCCGCATCGCTGCGGATCGTTACGGCCCGCCGTGATGCCGGCCTTGGCAATGAATTCGACATTGCCAGCGCCCGCACCCTGCAATCCGAGGCGGAACAGGCGTTGACCCGAGCCGAAGGCGCAAGGTTGGTGGCGCTGCACGCGCTCTCCGCTTTGGTCGGACGGGGGCCGGATTATGGTGCCAAACTGACCACCCCGACGCTGGCGCTGGACAAGGCTTTGCCTGTTCCCGAAGCGCTGCCCGCCGATCTTCTGGCCCGCCGCGCCGACCTTTTGGCCGCGCGTGAGCAGGTGAATTTGGCCATGGTGGGCCAGCGGATCGCCAAGACCGAATTCTATCCCAACGTCAACCTGCGCGCCTTTGTCGGGGCGCAGGCGCTGGGCATCGGTTCACTGTTTACCGGCAGCGCGCTGACCGGCGGGTTTGGTCCGGCGGTACACCTCCCGATCTTTTCCGGCGGGGCCTTGCGCGCACAATATCGTCAGGCCGTCGCCGGGGCGGATGTTGCCATCGCGCAATATAACAAAGCCGTGGTGGACGCGGTGCGTGATGCCGCCGACGCCCTGTCGGGTGTTGAAACCAACCGCCGCGACGCGATGCAGCAGGCCGACATTCGCACCGGGCTGGAAAAGACCGTCTCGCTGGACAAGGTTCGCCTGAAATCGGGCCTGTCGACCAATCTGGACGTGTTGAGCGCGGGCGAACGCCTGCTTTCCGCGCGTCAGGCCCAGGTCGATCTGGCCGCCGATGGCGCCATCAAGCGCATTCAATTGCTGGTCGCGCTGGGCGGCGGTTTCACCCCGTTGCCCGATCAGGAACCGGGCGCAACGCCTGCCGTTGTCGCCAAAAGGTAAATCCATGAACCAGCAAAATCATTCATTCGACAAGGACAAAGCCTCCACCATGGCCGACGATTTCACCCCCGCCCCAGCCAAGAGCGCGTCGCGTCGCAAGGGCTTCCTGCTGCTGGGGGCGGCCGTGCTGATCGGCGCGGCCGGCTACGGCGCCTATACGATGATGTCGGCCGCGACCGAGGAAACCGACGACGCCTATGTGGCGGGCAACGTGACCCAGATTACCGCACGTGACGCCGGCACCGTCATTGCCGTTCACGCGGAAAGCACGCAGGCGGTCAAGGCGGGGCAGGTTCTGGTCGATCTAGACCCCGCGCTGGCCGATGCCCAGCTGGCCGCGGCTGAGGCGGAACTGGCACGCGCGGCGCGCACGGTGCGTTCCGGCTTTACCAAGGTCGGCACGGCGGACGCCGAAATTGCCCAGGCCGAAGTGCGCCTTGCCGCCGCCAGGAGCGACCTTGTCCGCCGCGAAAAGGCGGTGGGTTCGGGCGCCATCTCGGCCGAAGAAGTCGCCCACGCCAACGAAGCCGTACGGATGGCGCAGGCCAATCTCGATCTGGCCCGCAGCCACCGCGCCGATGCGCAAAGCGCCGTGGCCGGGGCGGATGTCGCGAACAATCCGGCCGTCTTGGCCGCCATTGCCGCGGTCAAGCGCGCCGCCATCGCCCGTTCGCACATGCAACTGGCCTCGCCGGTCGATGGCGTTGTGGCCCAGCGCGCCGCGCAGGTCGGCCAGCAGGTTGCGCCGGGCGCGCCGCTGATGTCGATCGTGCCGCTGCGCAAGGTTTGGGTAGACGCCAATTTCCGCGAAACCCAACTGGCCGATCTGCGCATTGGCCAACCGGCAATCCTGCATTCCGACGCCTATGGTAAAAAGGTCACCTATCACGGCAAGGTCATCGGCCTGTCGGCGGGTTCGGGCGCGGCCTTTGCGCTTTTGCCCGCGCAAAATGCCAGCGGCAACTGGATCAAGGTGGTTCAGCGCGTACCGGTGCGCATCGCGCTCGACCCCAAGGAACTGGACGCGCACCCGCTGCGTCTTGGCCTGTCGGTCAATGTCGAGGTCGATACCTCGCAAGGCACCGGCCAGCCCGTGACCGCCATGCCCGCCGTGGCGCAAGCCAGCGAACCCATCGATACGGTCAGCCCTGCGGTCGAGGCGCGCATTCGCCAGATCATCGCAGCCAACGCCGGGCGTTGAGGCAAAAAGCATGAGCAAAACCCTTCCTCCAGATTCGCCGGATCTGGACGTGAACGACTTCGCCATCGACGAACCCGATGAAGGCCCCGTCGCCGCAACGCCGCCGCCGCTTCACGGCGCGGCGCTGTTTACCGCGGCCTTTGCGCTGGCGCTGGGCACCTTCATGCAGGTGCTGGATTCCACCATCGCCAACGTGGCGCTCAACACGATCTCGGGCAACCTGGGCGAAGCGAGCAGCACCGCGACATGGGTGATCACCGCCTTTGCCGTGGCCAATGGTGTCACCGTGCCTCTGACGGGCTGGCTGATGCGGCGGTTTGGGGTGGTGAACACGTTTATCGCCTCGGTCGCGCTGTTTACGATGGCCTCGTTCCTTTGCGGGATTGCGTGGTCGCTGCCCTCGCTGATCGTGTTCCGATTGTTGCAGGGCGCGGTGTCCGGCCCGATGATTCCGGGCAGTCAGGCATTGCTGCTGGCCATTTTCCCGCCGGAAAAGCGGACCGTGGGCCTGTCGATCTGGTCGATGACGGCGCTGGTCGGGCCGGTGCTGGGGCCGATCCTTGGCGGGTATATTTCGGACAATTACCACTGGGGCTGGATCTTTCTGATCAACGTGCCGGTGGGTTTCATCACGGTGGGCGTGCTGATGGCGCGGATGCGCTCGTATAATACGCCGCCGGTGAAATTGCCCTTTGACTGGGGCGGCGTGGCGCTGTTGATCCTGTGGGTCGGCTCGCTTCAGGTCGTGCTCGACCTTGGCAAGGACGAGGACTGGTTCAATTCGACCTTCATCTGCGTGCTGGCCGTCGTGGCGGTGGTCGGTTTCTTCGCCTGGTTGATCTGGGAATTGACCGAGGAACATCCCGCGGTTGACCTGACCCTGTTCAAAAGCCGCAACTTTGCCATTGGCACGCTATGCTTCTGTCTGGGCTATGGCTTCTTCTTTGCCAGCAACCTGCTGATGCCGCTCTGGCTGCAAACGCAACAGGGCTATACGGCGACATGGGCGGGGCTGGTATCGGCGCCGGCCGGTATGGTGGCCTTTTTCCTTGCGCCGGTGGTGGCGCGGGCGGCGGGCACGATCGATCTGCGCTATGTGGCGACCTATGCGTTGATTGCCTTTGCGGCGTCCTATTTCATGCGTACCGAATTTGCGCCGGACACCGACCTGTTCCACTTTGTCCTGCCCTCGATCGTACAGGGGACGGCGATGGGCACGTTCTTCATGTCGATGACGACACTGTCCTTTGACAGGCTGGGGCCGCATCGCATTCCATCGGCCACGGGCATTTCCAATTTCGCCCGCATCACCGGGGGCGCTTTTGCCGCATCGATCACCACGACCTTTTGGGACCGGCGCGAAGTGCTGCACCAAAGCCGTCTGGCCGAGGCAGCCAATAACGGCAATCCCGCCTATGTTCAGGCCATGAACCATTTGCAGACGATGGGCATGAGCAAGGCGCAGGCCACCGGATCGCTGACGGGTCAGATGATCAACCAGTCCTACCTGATGTCCTCGCTCGACATCTTCTGGTTTGCCGGGATGGGCTGTCTGGCCATGCTGGCGCTCTTGTGGTGTACGCGTAAACCCGCGCCGCCGCAGGGTGGCGCGGTGGTTGTCGATTGACACAAAAAGGCCGGGGCGGTTTGATCCACCCCGGCCTTTTTGTTGGGCGTTTGGGCGCGCATTAATCGACGTAATGCGCGGTGGTCTTTTCACGGACCTCTTGCGCCGTCACGCCGGGGGCCAGTTCGACCAGCTTGAACGGGCTGTTGTGATCGGGGCGGGCAAACACGGCCAGATCGGTCACGATCATGTCCACCACATTGCGCCCCGTCAGCGGCAGGGTGCAGGAGGGGATGAACTTGGCGCTGCCATCCTTGGCGCAATGCTCCATCACCACGATGATCTTCTTGACGCCCGCGACCAGATCCATCGCGCCGCCCATGCCCTTGATCATCTTGCCCGGAATCATCCAGTTGGCGATGTCGCCATTTTCCGACACTTCCATCGCGCCAAGGACGGTGAGGTCAATATGACCGCCACGGATCATGGCAAAGCTCTGCGCGCTGTCAAAATAGGCGGAATGGGGCAGTTCGCTGATCGTCTGCTTGCCAGCATTGATGAGGTCGGCGTCTTCCTCGCCCTCATAGGGGAACGGGCCGATGCCCAGCATGCCGTTCTCGCTCTGCAGCGTGACGGTCAGCCCTTCGGGCACGTAATTGGCCACCAGCGTCGGGATGCCGATGCCAAGGTTCACATAAAAGCCGTCCTGAAGTTCGCGCGCGGCGCGGGCGGCCATTTCATTGCGGTTCCAAGCCATTGTGCTCAGGCCTCCTTCGGACGGGTGGTGCGGAATTCGATCTTCTTGTCATAACTGCCCAGCACGATGCGCTGAACATAGACACCGGGCAGATGGATCGCGTCAGGGTCCAATTGGCCGGGCTCGACAATCTCCTCGACCTCGACCACGGTGATCTTGCCGGCGGTGGCGGCGGGCACGTTGAAATTGCGCGCCGTCTTGCGGAAGATCACATTGCCGGTGGTGTCGGCCTTCCAACCCTTCACAATGGCAAGATCAGCGAAAATGCCCTGCTCCAGCACATATTCCTGTCCGTCAAAGACCTTGGTTTCCTTGCCCTCGGCCACCAGCGTGCCCACGCCCGTCTTGGTGTAAAAACCCGGAATGCCCGCCCCGCCCGCGCGCAGGCGCTCGGCCAGCGTGCCTTGCGGAGTGAATTCCACCTCCAGTTCGCCCGCCAGATACTGACGTTCGAATTCCTTGTTCTCGCCCACATAAGACGAGATCATCTTCTTCACCTGCCGCGTGCGCAGCAGCTTGCCGATGCCCTCATTGTCGATGCCCGCATTGTTGCTGGCAAAGGTCAGATCCTTGACCCCGCTGGCCTGAATCGCATCGAGCAGACGTTCGGGAATGCCGCAAAGGCCAAAGCCCCCGCTGGCGATCAACAAACCATCGCGCAACAACCCGTCCAGCGCGGCCTCTGCGCTGGGATAAACCTTGCTTGCCATACAGCTCCCTCTCTCTCGGGACTAATTCGAGGGGAGTGTATCGGAGGAAATTGATGCGTTCTAATGATAGTTTTTTTGGGGTATTGATAGGTGATGGTGATGTTTTAGGGTGAGGAAGATAAGTTACCTCCGGCGGGTTAAGGGCGGGGGCCCTTAACAATCCCGGTACTGTCCTTGTTGCGTCATGGGTTGCGCGTTGCGTGAACTTGCCGCGCCGCAGGCTATAAAACGCTCTGCGGAAAGACACATCATCGCAAACAAAGCACCACCCATTAACGGGATTGCAAAGGGCCCCCGCCCTTTGCCCGCCGGAGGCATAAATTGAACCGTATCGCCCTTTACCACCTCGAAACCCTGCTCTGGATCGCCCGCCTCGGCACCTTCGCGGCGGCGGCAGAAAGACTGAACACCACCCAGCCCACCATTTCGGCCAGGGTGCGCGAATTGGAGGCGCAGATCGGCTATGCCCTGTTTCAACGTGAGGGGCGGCGAATGTTGCTGACCGTGCGCGGTCGGCAATTGGTGCGCGATACCGAACCTTTGTGGGCGGCGCTGGAACGGACGCTGGCCTCGGACAATCTGGCGGGGGCACGCGGCGTGGTGCGCATCGGCACAGGGGAAATCGCGGCGGCTTCGTGCCTGCCCGGATTTGTGGCCGAAATCGAGCGCGACATGCCCGCACTGACGCTGGACATCACGATCAGTCTGACCGCGCAATTGCTGCAAAACCTGTTGGGGGCGACCAGCGATCTGGTCTTTCTTGCCGGTCCAGTGGCCAGTCCGGGTCTGCAAACAGCATCCATCGGGGCGATTGAATTGCAATGGCTGGCCTCGCCCGCCACGGCGCAGGCCATGCGCAAGGGTGCGGTGCCGCCCATATGGTCCTTGCCCCGCCAATCGCCTCTGCATCAGGTTATGCTCGAAACACTGGCTGGCGAAACATTGCCCGCGATCCGCACCTGCAACAATGCCCGCATGTTGATCGACATCATCATCGCCGGGCAAGGTATGGCCCTCTTGCCCGAAACCATGACGCGCGATGCGGTGACAGGCGGGCGGTTGCAAGAGGTCTGGCCCCGGCCCAAGCGCGGGATCGAATTTCAGGCCGCCATTCGCGCCGAAGAAAGCGATCCTTTGGTGCTGGAACTGTTCAGGCGGGCGGCGGGGTTGCGGATTGATCCTCGTTAAAGGAGTTTTGCCTGCGGCGCGGCAAACTCACGCAAGGCCGAGATCCAAGCGCCATTCATTATCGGGATTGTTAAGGGCCCCCGCCCTTAACCCGCCGGAGGCATAGGCCCCAAAAAACCTAAACCGCCCGCACCATCACCGATACCGACGCCATACCATTGTCCACCGCCTCCGGCTTATCAATCCGTATCCGCGCCCAAAGGACGCTGCCCATCCCCAGACAAGCCTCACCCAATTGCCGGGCAAAGCTTTCGATCAGGTCGATGTGGGTGCGCGCCAGATGTTCCGCCGCCGCGCCAATGTCGCGGTAATCGACGGTCTGCTCCAGACGATCAATCGCGCCCACGCCAAGGCCCAGTTCGGCAAAGATTACCAAGGGTTGCCGCCGCCCGATTTCGCCATGATTGACGCCGACGGCGGCCATCACCTCAAAACCCGACAGGCGCACCACCGTTTCGGCGACTTCGAAAGCCGCCGACTGCGCGGGGCGAAGAGAGATTACGCTATCCATACCCCGCGCCTCCTGTATCAGCCCGGAAAAACCACGGTGCGATGGCCATTGAGGAACACGCGGTCCTCCAGATGGGCCTTGACCGCCTCGGCCAGAACGCGGCGTTCGATGTCGCGGCCCTGACGGACCAGATCTTCGGGCGCGTGGGCGTGGGTGATGTTGCCCACGTCCTGCACAATGATCGGACCTTCATCGAGGTCGGCGGTCACGTAATGCGCCGTCGCACCGATCATCTTGACCCCGCGCTCATAGGCCTGGTGATAGGGCTTGGCACCTTTGAAGCCGGGCAGGAACGAGTGGTGGATGTTGATGCAACGACCCGACAGGAACCCTGCCAGATCATCGCTCAGGATCTGCATATAACGCGCCAGCACCACCAGATCGGCCCCCGTTTCGGTCACGATGGCTTTGATCTGCGCTTCCTGTTGCGGTTTCGTGTCCTTGGTGATGGGCAGGTGATAGAAAGGCAGATCACCGATCAGGCTGGTCGTAATATGCTTGCGATCATGGTTGCAGATGATGGCCACCACATCCATGTCGATTTCACCGATGCGCCAACGATAGAGCAGGTCGCCAAGGCAGTGGTCAAACTTGCTGACCATCAGCACGACCTTCTGCTTTTCACCATTGACGCGCAGGCGCCAATCCATGCCATGTTCAGCCGCCAGATCGCCGAAATGGGCGCGCCATTCCTCGGCCGAATCGCCCTGCGGCAAGGCAAAGACAACGCGCATGAAAAAGCGGTCGGTGATGCGGTCATTGAACTGTTGTGCGTCAAGGATGTTGCCCCCGCGCCCCGCCAGATAGCCCGCCACCTTGGCCACAAGGCCGGGTTGGTCGGCACAGGACAGGCTGAGCGTACAAACAGTGTCGTGGTCAGACGTGGTCACTTGCATTGATCCTTTCTCTCTCCCGCCGGCGCGTCGCGCGCGCCAGCGCTTATTCCTTCGCGCGCAGGCGCTTATTAGGCCCGCGATGCCCGATATCCGTTGATCCACGCCACGGTCTTTTCCAGTCCGCCAAAGGGATAGAAATGCAACCGGACCGGTCCATGCCGTTCATCCAGCCCCTTGGCAAGCGCATCGACCAGCTTGTCCGGCCCGGCGCTGCCCAAAAGCTGGGTGATCGAAATGCCATATTTGGCCAGAACACTGGCCGAGGCGCCCACCCCGCAACGCGCGGCAAAGCGCATCAGCGTCTTGATGCCCGCCGGCCCCGGAACGCCGATCCGCACCGGCGCCGTGATCCCGCGCAACCGCAGTTGCTCCAGCCAGTTGAGAGCCGCATCGGGATCAAACCCGAATTGCGTCACCACCAAAGGCGCCATGCCGCGCGCATCAATATCGACACATTTGCGGGCCAATACTTCCCAGCACTGCTCCTGCGTCATGTTGGGATGCCCTTCCGGGTGGCCGCCCACGCCGATCGCTTTGATGCCGGCCTTTTCAAACAGGCCGGTCGCAATCAGCTCGCTGGAGTCATTATAGGGGCCTGCGGCCTGTTCAGGGTCGCCCGCGATAACGAAGCAGCGCTTTACGCCCGCTTCCTGAACGACGGTGTTGAGGTAATCTTCGAACTCAGCCTGGCTGGCGATGCGGCGGGCGGAAAAATGCGGCATCGGTTCAAAGCCCAACGCGCGCACAGCCTTGGCCGCCGCGATTCGCGCCGTGGCTTCTTCGCCGGGAAGGAAGGTGACGGCGATCGGCGTCTCGGCAGGAATGTTAGGCGCGGCCGCGCGCAGCGAATCGCCATCCTTTGCCGTGATTTCCAAGGAAAATCCGTCGGTAATGCCGTTCGGCGCCCGCTCCCAATTGGGATGAATCTGCGAAATGGCCACCATAGTCCTCTGCCCTTTCTCTTTGACGCCCGCGGATGGAGGCTTCGCGCCTGCGTCATCCCGGCCATCCATTTTGTATGCGACACTTACTAAAACGAAATGTGTGCAACATGGAAGTACTCTCTAGCGCCGACCGATAATTTCGTATAGATGAATTTTTCATGGACGAGAAAAATACGGGTGACGATGTCTGAAAACCTCCCTTTGCTGCTGGTTCCCGGCCTGATCTGCGATTCGCGGGTCTTTGTCGCGCAATGCGCCGCTTTTCCGTTTGCGCGCGCTTTGACCGGTTGGGGGGCGGTTTCCTCGCTGGTCACCATGGCGGAAAAATTGCTGGCCGATGCGCCGGAACGCTTTGCTCTGCTGGGCCATTCCATGGGCGCGCGCGTGGCGATCGAGGTTGCCCGCCTTGCCCCGCACCGCGTCGAGCGATTGGCGCTGGTTTCCACCGGCACACATCCCGTTGGCGCCGGTGAGGCCGAAAAGCGCTACGCCCTGCGCGACAAGGGGCGTGAGCATGGCATGGCGGCGCTGGTTTCCGACTGGCTGCCCCCGATGATTGCGCCGGACAATCGCCCGGCCCTGATGGCGCCGCTGACCACCATGTGCTTGGAACAGGGCCTTTCCGCCTTCGAAGCGCAGATTGAGGCCTTGCTCTCGCGCCCGGCGTTGGAGGATTTCCTGCCGACGCTATCCATGCCTGTCCTGTCCTGCACTGGCGCACTGGACGCATGGAGCCCGCCCCAACAGGCACAAGCCATTGCCGACGCCATCCCCGGCGCCACACTGGAAATCGTGCCCGAGGCTGGCCATTTCCTGCCCATTGAAAGGCCGCAAGCCTTCAACAACATCATCGCGGACTGGCTCCACCAGCCTGCCTGACCAACACGCAACCTTCGCTGCAAGATTGACCCCAAGGAGAGAAGAATGACCCAAAGCCTGCAACAAGTCCTCGATGCCAGCGGCGACATTGTCGAAATGCTGCGCAACGCGCAGGTTGGCCCCAACGTCTATCCCGGCGTTCCGGCTGAATATTCGAACTGGCGCACCGAACAGCAGGCTTGGGCCAAGACCGCCGTGCTGTTCAACCAGTCGTACCACATGGTTGATCTGGAAGTGTCGGGCCCCGATGCTTTTGCCATGCTCAACTATCTGGGAATCAACAGCTTCAAGGGCTTTGTCCCCGACCGCGCCAAGCAATTCGTGCCCGTCACGCCCGAAGGCTATGTGATCGGTGACGTGATCCTGTTCTATCTGGGTGAAAACCTGTTCAATCTGGTCGGCCGCGCGCCCGCCATCGAATGGGTCGAATATCACGCCGCCACCGGCAAGTGGGACGTCAAGGTCGAGCGCGACGAACGCTGGGCCATGCGCACCGATGGCAAGCGCAAGAGCTACCGCTTCCAGCTGCAAGGCCCCAACGCGATGGCCGTGCTGTCCAAGGCGCTGGGCTATGCCGCGCCGGATCTCAAGTTCTTCCACATGACCACGCTGGAATTCGGCGGTGCGAAGGTGCGCGCGCTGCGTCACGGCATGGCGGGTCAGCCGGGCTATGAACTGTTCGGTCCGTGGGAAGATTACGCCGCCGTCCACGGCGCGCTGGTCGAAGCGGGCAAGGAATTTGGCCTGACGCTGTGCGGTGGTCGCACCTATTCGTCGAACACGCTGGAATCGGGCTGGATCCCCTCGCCGCTGCCCGCCACCTACACCGGCGAAGGTTCCAAGGGCTTCCGCGAATGGGCCAGCGCCAACAGCTACGAAGCCAAGTGCTCGATCGGCGGTTCCTATGTGCCCGACAGCATCGAAGGCTATTACCTGACCCCGTGGGATCTGGGCTATGGCCCGTTTGTGAAGTTCGACCATGACTTCATCGGCCGCGAGGCGCTGGAAGCCAAGGCTGCGGGTCCGCACCGCCGCAAGGTGACGCTGGCTCTGGACAATGAAGACGTGATGCGCGTCCAGTCCTCGGCGTTGTCAAAGGGCGACCGCGCCAAGTATATGGAATATCCCAGCGCGGTCTATTCCATGCACCCGTTCGATCAGGTGCTTCAGGACGGCAAGCTGGTCGGCCTGTCCACCTGGATCGGCTACACCGCGAACGAGGGCAAGTTCCTGACGCTGGCCATGGTGGATGAAAGCGTCGCCACGCCCGGCACGCAGGTTACGCTGCTGTGGGGTGAACCCGATGGCGGCACGCGCAAGCCCACCGTCGAGCGTCACGTTCAGACCGAAATCAAGGCCGTGGTCGCCTCGGTGCCCTATTCGGAAGTGGCGCGTGACGCCTATGCCGACAGCTGGCGCAACCGTCAGGCCTAAGGCTTGGTGCAGAAACCCCCGGCCCGCAAAGGCTGGGGTTTTTCTTTTAGCGAAGTACGCGGCCCGCCACCGCATCCAACCGCGCCAGCAAAGCCGGATCACGCTGCACCGGGGCCGTGGCAAAGGCGCCATCCAGCGCGCGATCAATCGGGCTTGCCTCGCGGGTTTCGGGCAAGAGGCGGACCAATTCACGCACCGCCGCACGGGCCAGCGCCGCATTGGCCTTCATCGTGGCGAAAACCTCATGGGCCTCAACGCCCGCCTCCTCGTCGCGCCAGGCGTCATAATCGGTCACCATGGCCAGCATCGCATAGGGCAGCTCGGCCTCGCGCGCCAAACGCACTTCGGGAAAGCCGGTCATGCCGATCACATCGGCGCCCCATCCGCGATACATCCGGCTTTCGGCGCGGGTGGAAAATTGCGGGCCTTCGATGGCGATATAGGTGCCGCGCGGATGCACGGTGCCGCCCGCATGATGGGCCGAAATCGCCAGCAATTCCGCCAGACGCGGGCACACCGGATCGGCCAGCGCCAGATGGGCCACCATGCCTGTGCCAAAAAAGCTGCGCGCGCGGCCTTCGGTGCGGTCAATCATCTGATCGACGCAAACGAAATGGCCCGGCGCATATTCCTCTCGCAGCGACCCCACCGCCGAGAGCGAGACCAGATCCGTAACGCCGCAGCGTTTCAGCACGTCGATATTGGCGCGGTAATTGACCTCGGTGGGCGGGATGGCGTGGCCGGGCCCGTGGCGCGGCAAAAAGGTCATGCGCACGCCGTCGAGTGTGCCAGTGGTGACGCTGCTGCTGGGCGCGCCGAACGGGCTTTCGACGGCGATCTCCTGCGCATTTTCCAGCCCGATCCCTTCGGCCAGACCTGATCCGCCAATCACCCCGATATGCCATACGCTCATAAGGCTCAAACTCCTGTATCCTGCGCGCTGACTAGGACGGATTGCGCTTTTCGTCAAAATTCCTTGCACTTGCCAATCACGGCCCGCCTGTGCAGTCTGCCCACGAAAGGAAAACCATATGCTTTTGATTGGCCAGTTCGACAGCCCCTTTGTCCGCCGCGTCGGCATTGCGATGACGATTTACGGGATGGCGTTCGAACACAGCCCGTTTTCAGTGATGGGCGATGGCGACAAATTCGCCCATCTCAACCCCTTGAAGCGGGTGCCGACACTGGTGCTGGACGATGGCGAGGTGTTGATCGAGAGCGGGGCGATCCTTGATTATCTCGACGAAACCAACGGCCGCGACAAGGCGTTGATCGCCCCATCCGGCCCGGCACGCCGTGCCGCGTTAAAGCGTATCGCCACGGCCACCTCGATTGCGGACAAGGCGGTCTCCTATTTCTACATGCGCAAATTCGGCGGCGGGGTCGATCCCTTCTTCTCCACCCGCAGCGAAGGGCAGATCCGCGATGGGCTGGCCGCATTGGATGCCGAATGCGCGGCGCGGGCCACCGAATGGTGGCATGGCGAAACGCCGGGCCATGACGACATTGCCGTCGCGGTGGTGGGGCGCTTCGTGTCCGAGGCCTATGGCTGGCTGGTATCGCTGGCCGACTATTCCGCGCTGACCGCCCATTGCGCCCGCGCCGAGGCCCGCCCCGAATTTCAGGCAATCCAGCAGGAATTCATCCCGCCAAGCTGACGAAAAAGGGCCGGGATTCAACCCCCGGCCCTTTTCCATTACGCCACGCTTATATTCAGTGCGCCATCGCCCTCGTCGATGTTGACCGTGCTGCCATCGGGCACTTCGCCGCCCAACAGCTTTTCGGCCAATGGGTCCTGCACATAGCGCTGAACGGCGCGCTTCAACGGCCGTGCGCCATAGATCGGGTCATAGCCCACCCGGCCCAGCCAGCGCTTGGCCGCCTCGGTCAGGTCGAGCGTGATCTTGCGATCCTTGAGCAGCTTCTGCACCCGCGCCACCTGAATATCGACGATGGGCGCCATGTGTTCCTGACCCAGCCGGTGGAAGAGGATGATCTCGTCCAGGCGGTTGAGGAATTCAGGGCGGAAATGGCCGCGCACCACTTCCATCACATGCGGCTCGACGCTTTCCACATCGGCCCCATCGGGCAGATTGGCAAGGAACTGGCTGCCCAGATTCGATGTCAGGATGATCAGCGTGTTGGTGAAATCCACCACGCGCCCCTGCCCATCGGTCAGACGGCCATCGTCGAGAACCTGAAGCAGCACATTGAACACATCGCTGTGCGCCTTTTCCACCTCGTCGAACAGCACGACCTGATAGGGCCGCCGCCGCACCGCCTCGGTCAGCACACCGCCTTCATCATAGCCGACATAGCCCGGAGGGGCGCCGATCAGGCGCGAAACGGCGTGCTTCTCCATGAACTCGCTCATGTCGATGCGCACCATCGCGCTGTCATCGTCGAACAGGAACCCGGCCAGCGCCTTGGTCAACTCGGTCTTGCCCACGCCCGTCGGGCCAAGGAACAGGAAGCTGCCCAGCGGGCGGTTGGGGTCCTGCAAACCGGCGCGGGCGCGGCGGACGGCTTTGGAGACGGCCACGACCGCATCCTTTTGGCCAATCACGCGCTTGCCGATCACCTCTTCCATGCGCAGCAGCTTTTCCCGCTCGCCCTGAAGCATGCGCTCCATGGGCACGCCGGTCCATTTGCTGACCACGGCGGCAATGTCGTCGGCGGTCACTTCCTCACGCAGCATGGCGTTTTGCGCCTGAGACTGCGCCTCGACCAATTGCCGCTCCAGTTCGGGGATGCGGCCATAGGACAGCTCACCCGCGCGGGCCAGATCGCCCTTACGCTGTGCCTGTTCCAGCTCGATGCGGGCGGCATCAAGCTGCTCCTTGATCTTGCCCTCGGCGGCAATCTTGTCACGCTCGTTCTGCCAACGGGTGGTCAGTTCGGCCGACTTCTGCTCGGCATTGGCCAGTTCCTCGCGCAAGGTGGCCAGCCGATCCTTGGACGCCTGATCCGATTCCTTGGCCAGCGCCATTTCCTCGATCTTCAACTGGATGATCCGCCGGTCGAGATTCTCGATTTCCTCCGGCTTGCTCTCCACCTCCATGCGGATGCGGCTGGCGGCCTCATCCATCAGGTCGATGGCTTTATCGGGCAGGAATCGGTCGGCGATATAGCGGTTCGACAGGGTTGCCGCCGCGACAATCGCATTGTCGGCGATCCGCACGCCATGGTGCAGCTCGTATTTCTCCTTCAGGCCCCGCAGGATCGAGATCGTATCCTCCACCGTCGGTTCGCCCACAAAAACGGGCTGGAACCGGCGCTGGAGCGCAGGGTCTTTCTCGACATACTTCTGGTATTCATCCAGCGTGGTCGCGCCGATGCAGTGCAATTCGCCGCGCGCCAGAGCGGGCTTGAGCAGATTGCCCGCATCCATCGCGCCCTCGCTCTTGCCCGCGCCGATCAGCGTGTGCATCTCGTCGATGAACAGGATGATCTCGCCTTCCGCGCCCTTCACCTCGTCGAGGACAGCCTTGAGGCGCTCCTCAAACTCGCCGCGATATTTGGCGCCCGCGATCAGCGCGCCCATGTCGAGCGACATCAGGCGGCGATGCTTCAAACTGTCGGGCACATCACCATTGGCAATGCGCAGCGCCAACCCTTCGGCAATCGCAGTCTTGCCCACGCCCGGTTCACCGATCAGCGCGGGGTTGTTCTTGGTACGGCGGGCAAGGATCTGCACCGTGCGGCGAATTTCCTCGTCACGACCGATCACCGGGTCCAGCTTGCCGTCGCGCGCGGCCTGCGTCAGATCGCGGGCATATTTCTTCATCGCATCATAGGCGTTTTCCGCGCCCGCGCTGTCCGCCGTGCGCCCGCCGCGCAATTGGGTGATCGCTGCCTCCAACGATTGCGGCGTGACGTTGGCGGCCTTCAGCGCCTGTCCAGCCGCCGTGGTGGTGGCCAGAGCCAGCGCGACAAGGATGCGTTCGACCGTGACGAAACTGTCGCCCGATTTGGTGGCAATCTGTTCGGCGCTGTCCAGAACGCGCACGGCATCATTGTCGAGGCCCGGTTGCGCTTGCGCGCCCGATCCCGACACCGCCGGGATCTTGGCCAAAGCCTTGTCCACCTCGGCGCTGGCAATCGCCGGGTTGCCGCCCGCGCGCTGCAACAGCCCGCTGGCCATGCCCTCGCTGTCCTCCAGCAGGGCCTTCAGAATATGTTCCGCCGTGATGCGCTGATGGTTCAGGCGGATCGCCAGGGTTTGCGAGGCTTGCAGGAAACCCTTGGCGCGGTCAGTAAACTTTTCGAGGTTCATGGGGTCGGTTCCTCCGTTGCCTCACAAGGTAGTGTGACAAAATCGCCACACAAGCCCTTGCAACAAGAAATTACCGCCCCATGTTCTTCCGTTCCTTGATACGGAACAATCCGGTTGAGCGATGAGAAAGATCATCGCTCAACGAACGCTCAAACGCCGCGCGGGCTTACTTGACGGCCCTCGACGCACCCGGCGCATAGGTGTCGCCAAAGAAGTCACCCTTGAACCACAGCGGCGGCGTATCGCCATCGGCCATGGCGCGGGTGATGCGATAATTGGCCTCGGCAAAACGGGCGCCCGCGCGCCAGTCCCATGCCTGATTCATATCGTCGTTGGGCTGGTGATAGGTCTTGGCCAGAAACGCCTCATTGGCCGCCGCACCGCCATTGGCATAGCCGGTGGCGAGGAACACGGCCGGCACGCCCTTGCGCACAAAGCGATAGTGGTCCGAACGCACAAAGATCGTTTCGGCCGGGATCGGATCGGGCGAGAGGCTCACCTGCATCGGCTTGACCGCATTGGCCACAATCGGCCCCAGCGTCGAATGGTCCGCGCCATAGGCCACCACATCGGTAAAGGGATAGAGCAGCACCGGCATGTCCAGATCGACATTGCCCACAATGCTGGATGCCGGAACGGTGGGATGGTTGGCGTAATAATCCGCGCCCAGCAGGCCCTTTTCCTCGGCCGTAGAGATCAGGAACACCACCGAGCGGCGCGGCCCCTTTTTGTCCTCGGACAGGACGCGGGCAACCTCAAGCGTGGTCGCGCTGCCCGCTGCATTATCCATCGCGCCATTATAGATGCGGTCCTTGTCCGGCGCATCGCCCGGCTTGGGTGCGGCAATGCCAAGGTGATCGAGGTGGCCCGACAGCACCACCGTCTGGTCCTTCAGATCGCTGCCCGGCAGCATGGCGACGATGTTCGGGCTGGTGACGCGCTCGGACTTGCTGTTCACAAAAGCGTGAAGCGTGGTCTTGAGGGCAAAGCCCTTGGGACGACCGCCCACCTTATCCGCCTCAGCCCGGATTTGCGCCAGCGTGCGCGGGCCGCCCGCCAGCAGCGCCGATGCGGCCTCATCGCTCACCGATCCGGCAAGGCGGATGCCGGGGGCCGCCTCATTGGCTTTGCCGTCCTGACCCACCCATGCGTAATTGGGATAGAAAGCATATTGCAGCGCCCGTTCCCAGGGGCGCACCTTGGCCGAGGCATTGGTGGCCACGGTGATCACGCCAATCGCGCCATGGGCCTGGGCCATCTGCGCCTTGGTGGCCGACAGATGCGCGCCCTCCTCGCTGGCCATGCCGGTGGGATAGCCGCGCAGGACGACGACGATCTTGCCCTTTACGTCCAGCCCTTTGTAATCATTGATGCCGATCAGATCATTGTCGATGCCATAGCCCACGAAAACCAGCGGCGCGGTGATATCAAGTTTCGGCTCATTGGCGCTGGCCGACACCATCACCTGCTTGCCATGTTCGAAATTCACTTTGCCCTTGGGGCCGGTGATTTCCATGCCTGCGGGGCCATCGGCATAGGAGGTCTTCTGGAACGTAATGCGTTGCAGCCAGCCACGCTTGCCATCCGCCCCGATGTCCCCCATCGGCGTCAGGCCCAGCGAGGCAAAGCGCTGTGCCACAAAGCGGGCGGCGATCTCATGCCCCTTGCTGCCCACATCGCGCCCTTCGAGCAGGTCATCGGCAAAAAAGGCGATGTCGGATTTGATACGCTCTGCCGAAAAACGCGGGTCGAGCGGCAGGTCCGCTTCGGCGCGGATCGGGGCTTCGGGCTTGGCCGCAGGAATGGCGGCAACCGGGGCACCGGCTTCTTCATACATCGCCTCGGTGGCCTCGACCGATTCAATGGCACGGGCGGGGCTGACCAACAAAAGCGCGGGGATCAGGCAGGCGGAAAACTTCGCAACAGCAGGCATGCATCTCTCATTTCGGGAAATTGACATGCATGTCAGCATAAGGCCGAATTCTGAACAGGCAAGCGGCCCAAAGCCCCTAAAATTCGCAAGGTTCATCCTTGCGACAGGTCGGGGATGAAACTACCCATAGTGTATCCAAAGATGGGAAACACCATGCGTCACCAGATTTCCGCGCCGCTTCTGGCACTTGCCCTCACCCTTTGCGTTCAGCCCGCTTTTGCCCAGACCGCAAATGCTCCGGCCCCGGCCCCGCTTTCGGAACTGGTGAAAAAGGTCGATATTCCCTACGAAAGCTTCAAGCTGTCGAACGGCCTGACGGTTCTGGTCCATACCGACCGCAAGGCGCCGATCATTGGCGTAACCACCTATTACCGCGTCGGATCCAAGCATGAGCCGCGCGGCAAGACCGGCTTTGCCCATCTCTACGAACACCTCTTCTTTGGCGGCAGCGAGAACGTCCCCAATTTCGATGTGCCTCTGGAGGCGGTCGGTTCAACCAGCACCAATGGCAGCACATGGTACGATCGCACCAATTATGTCGAAACCGTGCCGACCGGGGCTTTGCCGCTGGCGCTTTTCCTTGAAAGCGACCGCATGGGGCACCTGCTGGGCGCGGTGACGCAGGACAAGCTGGATAAGCAACGCGGCGTGGTTCAGAACGAAAAGCGTCAGGGCGACAACCAGCCCTATGGCCTTTTGCGCTATGCCGAAACCGACGGGCTGTTTCCGGTCGGCCACCCCTATCGCCACCAGACCATCGGTTCGATGGCCGATCTGGACGCGGCCAGCTTGACCGATGTGCGCCATTGGTTCACCGATCACTATGGGCCGAATAATGCGGTGCTGGTGCTGACCGGCGATGTGGATGTGGCGACGGCCCGCCCGTTGGTCGAAAAGTATTTCGGCGACATCCCAACGGGTCCGGCGGTCAAGCCGGTGGTCGCAGGGCCAGTGACGCTCAAAGCCCCCAAGCGGATTGAATTGCAGGACAAGGTCGCCACCACGCGCATCATGCGTATCTGGTCCGCGCCGGGCATGAATGACAAAGATGCCGCCGCGCTGGATGTGGGGATGAGCGTCCTTGGCGGGCTGGCGTCCTCGCGGCTGGACAATGCGCTGGTGCGGGGCAAGCAGGTGGCCGTTTCGGTCAGCGCCGAATTCGAGGCACATGAACAGGTCAGCTTCCTTGAAATCTCGATGGATGTGAAACCGGGCGTGCCGCGTGCCAAGGCCGAGGCGGCACTGGACGCGGAAATTGCGCGGTTTCTTGCCACCGGACCGAATGCCGATGAAGTCAAGCGGGCCGCCACCCGGTCGGTGTCTGCCGAAATCGGATCACTCGAAGTTGTCGGCGGATTTGGCGGCAAAGGCACCACGCTAGCCGAGGGGCTGATGTATTCGGGCGATCCGGCGCAGTATAAAAAGGATCTGGCCGAACTGGCCGCCCTGACCCCGGCGCAGATCAAGGCGGCGACCGGGCGTTGGATGAAGCGCCCCGTTCTGGCCATCGCCGTCACGCCGGGCGAGCGCAAGCAGAAGGGCGAATTGCTGGGCGGTTGGGGCGATGAGGCGACGCGCCCCGCGCCCAAGCCCGACGCCAAAGCCCCCGTGCCCCCCGTCCCGCAATCCCCCCCGCGCAAGGCGCCCGAGGTTGCGCCGGTGGGCGAACTGGCCTTTCCCACGGTTCAGCACGCAACGCTGTCCAACGGCATGCCGGTCACGCTGGCCCGCCGCACCGCCGTGCCCAAAGTGTTGGTCAGTATCGGGTTTGATGCAGGCGTTGCCGCCGACTCGCTCAACACGCCGGGCACGCAGGGGTTGATGCTCTCGATCCTGAAGGAAGGGACCGTCAAGGACGCCACAGGCGGGGTGAACCGCAGCGCGGTGCAGGTGCTGGAGGAAGAGGAGCGTCTGGGCGCAAGCATCGAGACGGGCAGCAGTCTGGACACAAGTTCGATCACGCTTTCGGCGCTGTCGGCCAATCTGGCGCCTTCGCTCTCGCTGATGACCGATGTGTTGCTGCATCCCGCGTTCAACCCTGCCGAAGTGGCGCGGGTCAAAGATCAGCGTCTGGCGGCGCTGGCCCAGACCATGGCCAATCCGCGCGGTGTGGCGCTGCGGGCGATCAATCCGTTGCTGTTTGGGCCGAGCCATCCCTATGGCCATGCTTCGGACGGGCTGGGCAATCCGGCCTCGCTCAAGGCGCTGACCACGCAGGATTTGCGCGCCGCGCATGACCAATGGCTTCGCCCTGATCTGGCCCGCGTGACGGTGGTGGGCGATATCACGATGGAAGAATTGCTGCCCAAGCTGGAGGCGGCGCTGGGCGCGTGGAAGGCTCCGGCCAGCCCCAAGCCGGTCAAGGCGATCACGGCGGCCGCCCCCACGCCGCGTCCGCGCATCGTGCTGATCGACCGGCCCGGTTCGCCGCAATCCATGATCGTTGCAGGCAAGGCCTTGTCGGTTGATGGCCGGGCACCGGGTCAGGAGGCGCTCGACCTTGCCAATGAAGTGCTGGGCGGCGGGTTCCTCTCGCGCCTCAACCTCGACATCCGCGAGGAAAAGGCGTGGTCCTATGGCGTATCGACCGCCGTACGCCAGCCTCTGGGCGCGCGCAGCATGATCCTCTTCGCGCCGGTCCAGACCGACCGTACCGGCGATTCCATCAAGGCGATGATTGCCGATATGAAGGCCTTTCCGGGGGCAAAACCCGTCAGTGCCGAGGAATTGCAGCGCGTGACCGATGGCAATATCCGCGGCCTGCCCAACAAGTTTGAAACCAATGGGCAAGTGCTGGGCGCGATCGCATCCAATGAACGTCTTGGGCGGCCCGACGACTATTACCGCAAGCTGCCCGCGCTCTATCGCAGCATCGATGCCAAAGCGCTGGAGGCCAAGGCGGCGGAATATCTCCAGCCCGATGGTCTGACCTTCGTCGTCGTGGGCGACAAGGCCAAGGTCGAGGCGCAGTTGAAGGATGTCGGGTTGCCGGTGGAGGTGTCGGGGGGCAAGTAAATTTGCCTCCGGCGGGCAAAGGGACTTGGTCCCTTTGCAATCCCGATTATGAGGTAGTGCCTTGATTGCGGGCCAGCACAATTTACAAAGCTAATATATTAAAAGCCTGCGGCGCCATCTAATCTGCGCCGCAGGCTTTTATAATTCTAACGTCGCGCCATTCAACCTCAGTCGAACTTACAGCGCAACACATACAGTAAGGGGATTGTTAAGGGCCAAGGCCCTTAACCCGCCAGCGGCAAACCCCTTTTACGAAGCTAAAGCTTTCTTCAGCAGTTCATTGATGATCTGCGGATTGGCCTTGCCCTGCATCGCCTTCATGGTCTGGCCGACGAAGAAGCCGAAAAGGGCCTCCTTACCGCCGCGATATTGCTCGACCTTATCCGCGTTCTTGGTCAGGATTTCGGCGATCACCGCCTCAATCGCGCCGGTGTCCGAGTTTTGCTTCAAGCCTTCGCGCTCGACAATCACGCCCGCCGCGTCGCCCGTTTCCAGCATCTTTTCCAGCACCTGCTTGGCGATGGAGCCGGAAATCGTGCCATTGCCGACCAGCGCCAGCAGTTCGGCCGCACCTTCGGGCGAAATCGGGCTGGTCGAGAGATCCTTGCCCAGCTTGTTCAACGCGCCGAAGAATTCCGACAGCAGCCAATTGGCCGCCTGCTTGGCAACATCGGCCTCGCTCTTGTTCTGGGCAGCGGCAGTGGCCGCCAGCAGCGCCTCGAACCAACGCGCCGTATCGACGTCATTAGTCAGCACGCCCGCATTATAGGCCGACAGGCCCAGCCCATCGACATAACGCGCCCGCTTGGCATCGGGCAGTTCGGGCAAGGACGCACGGCATTCCTCAAGGAAGGCATCGTCCAGCACCAGCGGCAGCAGATCAGGATCGGGGAAGTAGCGATAGTCATGCGCGTCTTCCTTGGACCGCATCGACCGCGTCTCATTCTTGTCCGGGTCATAGAGGCGCGTTTCCTGCACCACCTTGCCGCCGTCCTCGATCAGCGCGACCTGACGCTTGGCCTCGGATTCGACCACGGCCATCACGAAGCGCACCGAGTTGACGTTCTTCGTTTCCGTGCGCGTGCCGAATTCTTCGCCCGGGCGGCGCACCGACACGTTGACGTCGGCGCGCATCGAGCCCTGATCCATATTGCCGTCGCACGAGCCGACATAGCGCACAATCTGGCGCAGCTTTGACAGGTAAGCTCCTGCTTCTGCGGGCGAACGCATATCAGGGCGGCTGACGATTTCCATCAGCGCCACGCCGCTGCGATTCAGGTCAACATAGGACATGGTCGGGTGCTGATCATGCATCAGCTTGCCCGCATCCTGCTCGACGTGAATGCGCTCGATGCCGATGACCTTGGGCTCAGGGATACCCGCCTTCTCATCCGCCTCGATGGTCAGCGATCCCTCGCCAACCAACGGGTGATAGAGCTGGCTGATCTGATAGCCCTGCGGCAAATCGGCATAGAAGTAGTTCTTGCGGTCAAAGCGCGACCACTTGTTGATCGCCGCCTCAATCGCCATGCCGGTGCGCACCGCCTGACGGATGCACTCCATGTTCGGCACGGGCAACATGCCGGGCATCGCCGCATCAACCAGCGAAACCTGGCTGTTCGGCTCGGCGCCAAAAGCCGTGGCGCTGCCCGAAAACAGCTTGGCGTTGCTGGTGACCTGCGCATGGACTTCAAGGCCGATCACGACCTCCCATTCGCCCGTTGCGCCCTGAATACGATAATTGCTCATATTACCACCACTTTTCCGGCTTGGCCGAGAACTGCGCCCGCTGTTCAATCGCAAGGCCTGCGTTCAGCACGCCCTGTTCATCGAAAGGCCGCCCGATGATCTGCAAGCCCAGCGGCAGGCCATCGCTCGACAGGCCCGCGGGCACGCTCATCGCGGGCAGGCCCGCCAGTGAAGCGGGCACCGAGAACACGTCGCCCAGATACAGGTCGAGCGGATTGCTCTTTTCGCCCAGCGCAAAGGCAGGCGTCGGCGCGGTGGGCGCAAGGATCACGTCGCACTGCTTGAAGGCTTCTTCAAAGTCGCGCGAAATCAGCGTGCGGACCTTCTGCGCCTGCGTGTAATAGGCGTCATAGAAGCCCGCCGAGAGCACATAGGTGCCGATCAGGATGCGGCGCTTGACCTCGGCCCCGAAACCGGCGGCGCGGGTGGCGGCATACATGTCCTGAAGGTTCGCGCCATCGGGCAGTTCGCGCAGGCCATAACGCACGCCATCATAACGCGCGAGGTTAGACGAAGCCTCGGCAGGGGCGATGATATAATAAGTCGCCAACGCATATTTGGAATGCGGCAACGAGATGTCCACCACCTCGGCCCCGGCATCCTTCAGCCATGCAATGCCATCATCCCAAGCCTTCGCCACATCGGCGTTCAGGCCCTCGATGCGATATTCGCGCGGAATGCCGACCTTCTTGCCCTTAAGATCAGCGTTCAACAACGCCGACCAATCGGGCACCGGCATATCGAGCGAGGTCGCATCCTTGGGATCGAACCCGGCCATGGCCTCCAGCATCAGCGCGCAATCGGCAACGCTATGCGCCATCGGCCCGGCCTGATCGAGGCTGGACGCAAAGGCCACAATGCCCCAGCGCGAGCAGCGGCCATAGGTCGGCTTGATGCCCGATATGCCGGTGAAGGCCGCAGGCTGGCGGATCGAACCGCCCGTGTCGGTACCAGTCGCCGCAGGCACAATGCGCGCTGCCACCGCCGCCGAGGAACCGCCCGAAGAACCACCCGCCGTCAACGCCGCCGTGTCGCCCTTGCGGCGCCAGGGGCTGATCGCGGGGCCAAAGGCGCTGCTCTCATTGCTCGAACCCATCGCGAACTGGTCCAGGTTGAGCTTGCCCAACATGCCCGCGCCCGCGTCCCACAGCTTTTGCGAAACGGTCGATTCGTATTGCGGCTTGAAACCTTCAAGGATCTTCGATGCGGCCGAGGTCTGCACGCCCTTGGTGGCGAACAGATCCTTCATGCCAATGGGCACGCCCGCCAGCTTGCCCAATTCCTTGCCCGCAGCGCGGGTTTCGTCCACCTTTTCGGCCGCCGCCAGCGCCGCTTCGGGCGTGGTTACGATAAAGGCGTTGAGCGCCTGCTGCGCATCGGCAACAGCGCTGTTAAACGCGTGGGCCACTTCAACAGCGGTAAATTCGCCCTTGGCCACGCCATCGCGGATCGCGATCAGGCCCAGATCGGTCAAACCAGTCATTATTCAATCACCTTGGGCACGCCGAAAAATCCATGTTCGGCCGCGGGCGCATTGGCCAGCACCGCATCGCGAATACCGCCGCCCGTCAACGGATCGGCATTCACGATATCTTCGCGCAAACGCAGCGTATTGGGGATCACCGCCGTCATCGGCTCAACCCCTTGGACGTTCACTTCGCCCAATTGTTCCACCCAATTGAGGATGCCATTGAGTTCAGGAACCATCGCTTCCAATTCGCCTTCGCTTACCTTGATACGGGCAAGACTGGCGATCCGGGCCACTGTGGCGGTATCGACCGACATGCAACAACCTTTGCCATTAAATCCAGACCGGAAACCCGGCCCACAAACAAAGCGAGGGGCATTTCCGCCCCTCGCGCCGTAACTTCGCTAGCACCGCAAGCGCAGCGCTTCAAGCAAGCCGGATTATTCCGCCCCGCCCGGAGCCACAGGGGCTTCTGCCGAAGGAGCCGCACCGGCACCGCCGCCCTGACCGCGCATCATGCGTTCCATCATGCGCTGCTGCATTTCCAGCTCGGCACGGTTGCGGAAATCGATGACTTCCAATTCAAACGTCAGGTTCGAATTGGCGGGGATCGGACCAGCAGCCTTGTCGCCATAGGCCAGCTTGGCCGGGATATTCACGACATACTTGCCGCCGCGCTGCGTCTGGGCCAACGCCTTGGCAAAACCGGGGATCGTGCCTTGCATCTGCATGATGACGTTCTTGTTCTGGTCGAACACGGTGCCATTATCCAGCTTGCCGACATAATTGACCATCACCAGATCCGCGACGGTGGGATTGGGGCCTTCGCCGGCCTTGAGCGTCTTGACGCCCACAATCGGCGGTTTGGCGGCGATTGCCACCGTACCGCCAACCAGCACGGCAGCCAGCGTGCCCAGCCACAGCTTCGAAACCGAACCCTTGGCCAGCGGCAGCAGGGGAACGCGGGTGATCTCGGTCATGGTGTAATCCTGTCCTATGCGATCAATCGGCCTGTTGGGGCCAAAACTCTTGCGCGCCTCCCTACAGGCGCGCCTTGGTCTGTGCAAGCGCAACACAGGTCTTAAAGACCATGAAATTGCTTAAAGATGCCGCGAACAGCAGACAGCAAAAAACCCGCCGGTCTTGGCCGCCGTGAAAGCGACCGAACCAGCGGGCTTTTTGATTCGGCCTATTTCAGGCCGAAGTCACCTTACGTGGGCGGCCTTACTTGGCGCCGTCACGCTCGGCGCGCTTGCGCTCCAGCTTGCGGGCGCGGCGTACAGCAGCGGCCTTTTCGCGAGCGCGCTTTTCCGAGGGCTTTTCATAGTGGCGACGCAGCTTCATCTCGCGGTACACCCCCTCGCGCTGCAGCTTCTTCTTGAGAGCGCGCAGGGCTTGATCGACATTGTTTTCGCGGACGAGAATCTGCATAAAAAGAACCACCTCAAATATCTGTCGGCCAGAGCCCCACCCAGTCTCGATCGAGCGGGGGTTCACCCAAGGGATTGCAACGAAACTTGCGCCGAATCCCTGTGGGGACGGCAAGATTTGCGGCCCGCTAGCAGAGTCGCAAGCCAAAGGCAAGCTGTGATCCACCAAACGAGACTCGCCAATAGCGACGTGCGGCGCGCTCATAGGCCTATAATCAGGGCCATGGCAACCGCCAACGCACATTTCCTGTACGACAAAAGCCAGTATACCGGGGCTCGGACTATACGCGATGGCCTCCATAAGCTAGGGGGCGGCCTATGAGTCAAGAAACACCATCCAATCAGGTCCGCCAATTTGTCGTTGGTCGCGATGACGACGGCATCCGCCTCGACCGCTGGTTCAAGCGCCATTTGCCCCAAATCGGCTTTGCCACGATCAGCCGCTGGGCCCGCACCGGCCAGATCCGCGTCGATGGCAAACGCGCCGCGCCCGAAGACCGCGTGGCCAAGGGCCAGACCCTGCGCGTGCCGCCCGGCGACAGCATCGTGGGTATCGGCGGCGGCAAGGGCGTGCGCGCCCGCAAGCCTTTGACCGAGGCGCAGCTCGAACTGGCCGATTCCATCGTTCTGCATCGCGACCCCAGCGCCATCGTCATCAACAAGCCGCCCGGCCTTGCCACCCAAGGCGGCAGCGGGACATTTGAGCATGTTGATGGCCTGCTCGACGCCTATGCGCCCAACGGCCCGCGCCCGCGTCTGGTCCACCGTCTGGACAAGGACACGTCGGGCGTGCTGCTGGTCGCCGCCACGCCGGGCAGCGCGGCTTTCTTCTCCAAGCGCTTTTCCGGGCGCACGGCCAAGAAAGTCTATTGGGCCTTGGTGGTTGGCGTACCTTCGATCGATGAAGGACTGATCGACCTGCCTTTGGCCAAACAGCCCGGATCGGGCGGCGAAAAGATGATGGTCGACCAATCCGAACATGGTCAACCCTCGCGCAGCCGTTATCGCGTGATCGACCGCGCGGGCAATCGCTGCTGCTGGGTCGAACTGCAACCTCTGACAGGCCGCACGCACCAGTTGCGCGTCCATATGGCGGCCATTGGCCACCCGATTGTGGGCGACGGCAAATATGGCGGCCCCGACGCCTTCCTTTCGGGCAGCATCAGCCGCAAGCTGCACCTGCATGCGCGCCGCCTGATCATCGATCATCCCGATGGCACGCCGCTGGATGTCGAGGCGCCCCTGCCCGACCACATGGCAGCCAGCCTTGTCCAGCTCGGTTTTGAGGAATCGGAAGGCGAATATATCCCAGATCCGACCGGCGAATGGAGCCGTGAGGAAAAGAAGGCGGCGGCCAAGGCCCATGCCAAGGATTACCGCAAGGAGCGCAAGGGCGAACGCCGCGGCCGCCTCGACACGGGCCGCGCGCGCAATGATTCGCGCAAGGTACCCGGCAAACCCGTGGCCCCCAAAAAGTCCGGCCCCAAAAAAGGTCTGGGCAGCAAGCCCACGGTCAAGTCGGCAGCCAAGCCTGCGCCCAAGCTGGCCGGCAAGCCCGCCGGGCGCCCGGCAGGTAAGCCTGCGGGCAAACCTGCGGGAAAGCCCGCCGGTAACCCCGCCGGGAAACCCACTGCGCCGCGAGGCCGTCGTTAATGCATCCCAACGCGGCCTTTCGACATGATGATCCTGCGCTGTTCGAACAACTGATCCGCGAGATCGGTTTTGCCATGATCTTTGCCACCACGCCCGATGGGCCGCGTGTGGCGCATGTTCCGTTGGTTTCAACGGGCGATGGGGCTGTGCAATTCCATCTGGCGCGCGGCAATGCGTTGACGCGCCATATCGATGGCATGGTGGCGCTGGCCGTGGTCAATGGGCCGGACGCCTATGTTTCGCCGCGTTGGTATGGCGAAGATCCCAATCAGGTGCCGACATGGAACTATGTCGCGCTTGAAATGGAGGGCCGCGTTCGCCGGATGGATCGCGATGGGCTGTATGGGCTGCTGGAGAACTTGTCGGCGCAGGAGGAGGCCAAACTGCCCCCACCGGCATGGACGATGGAGAAATCCGATCCGGCCTATATCGACAAATTGATGGGCGCGATTGTCGGTTTTGAGATGGAGGTGCAGGCATGCCGCCCGACCTTCAAGCTGTCGCAAAACAAATCGGCGCAATTGCGCGAACAGGTCGCCGCCGGACTGGAAGAAGCCGGTAGCAGCGCCATGGCAGCGATGATGCGGGGGTTGGCATGACACGTTTGGCCGTGTTCGATTGCGACGGCACGCTGGTCGATGGACAACATGATATTCAGGCCGCGATGATCGACGCTTTTGCGCGGCTCGACCTGACGCCTCCCTCGCGAGAGGCGGTGCGCCAGATTGTCGGCCTCAGCCTGCCGGTGGCCATGCGCCGCCTCTTGCCCGATGCAGAGCCGGAACAGCAGGCCGCCTTGGTCGAGGAATATAAATACGCCTATCGCAGCGCGCGTGATCAGGGGCGGATCGGCGAACCGCTTTATGATGGCATCCGCAGTCTTCTGGACGGATTGCGCGCCGATGGCTGGGCCATGGCGGTGGCCACGGGCAAGAGCGATCGCGGGTTGGCGCATTGTCTGGCGATGCATGATTTGTCGGATCATTTCGTATCCCTGCAAACCGCCGACCGCCATCCGTCAAAGCCGCATCCGGCCATGCTGGAGGCCGCGCTGTTCGAGGCTGCGGCCATGCCGGAAAACAGCGTGATGATCGGCGACACCAGTTTCGATATTGCCATGGCTCGGTCCGCAGGGGTGCGGGCGCTGGGCGTGGCTTGGGGTTATCACAGCGTGGATCAGTTGATGGCCGCCGGCGCCGATGCCGTGGCCCGCGATCCGGCGCATTTGCGGGAGTTACTGGGATGAGGATCGACCCGGAAACCTTGGCCAAGGCGCGCTTTAAGCGTTTGACGGTGGTGCGTTTCGTCGGCGTGCTGCTGGCCATGGTCGGCGCGGCCATCATGGGCGGCAAGGTTGATTTGCCGCGACTGGTCGGGCTGCTGATCCTGCTGGGCGGGGTCTATTACGCACTGATATTCCCCAGCCGTTTGGTGAAACGCTGGAAAAAGCAAGACGGGATGCAATGAAGCGGTTTTACAAGGAAGTTTCCGTGGCCGAGCGCGATGGCGCATGGCAGGTCACGCTGGATGGTCGTCCGATCAAGACCGTGGGTGGAAAGCCCCAACTGGTCCCCACCCGCGCGCTGGCCGAGGCTTTGGCGGCGGAATGGGCGGCGCAGGGTGAGGAAATCGATCCGGCCAGTTTCGTGCTGCGCGATATGGCCGATTATGCGCTGGACGTGATCGGGCGTGAACGGGACGAGGCGATTGCCTCGCTGCTGCCCTATGCCGAAACCGACACGCTGTGCTATCGCGCCGATCCCGAAGACGCGCTGTTCGAAAAGCAGAACGAGGTTTGGGAGCCGGTCCTGACCGCCGCCGAACAGCGCCACGGCCTGCGCATGCAGCGCGTCAGCGGGATCATGCACAAGCCCCAGCCGCCCGAGAGCCTGGCCGTCCTGCGCGCCCGGTTGGAGGCGGCGGATGCCTTTACACTTGCCGCCCTGCGCAACATGTCCAGCCTTGCCGCTTCGCTGTTAATCGCGTTGGAGGCTTTGGAGGCAGACGCTGAGATCGAGGCGCTCTGGGCCGCGGCATCCCTTGAGGAAGAATGGCAGGCCGATCTCTGGGGCCGCGATTGGGAAGCCGAAGAGCGGCGTGATAAGCGGGCGAAAGCCTTTGCCCTGTCGGCTGAATTTGTACGGATGGCGCGGGGGTAAGGGGTTTGTCCTTGGCGGGTGTTTTAAGATGCCTCCGGCGAGTGCGTTTAAGTGCCTCCGGCGGGCAAAGGGACTTGTCCCTTTGCAATCCCGTTACTGTCTTGGTTTCCTGTCAATTGCGGTGATGTGCTTGGGCGCGAGATGGCTTTTATTTAGAGCCGCTTCGCGGCGGCGGGATGTCCGGAAAGTTTGGGGCAGCGGACATTAATCTGCAAGTGAAGCCAACCAGCCGTGTTCGGTCAAATCCGGTTGATCACCGACCATCGCCTGATCAAACCCCTGTTCCCATGGAAAAATGCCACTTCGGTCCGGCCAGATGATTTGTAGGCAGGGAAATTTATCGCTGCCAGCATAAAACCACCCGCTCCAACCAAGATATTCTTGATAAAAGCGGCGCGCGACAGGGAAGGCATAAGCAGGCAAATTTCCGAAAACGTCGTTCGTCCGAACTCCCATCGGAATCGCCTTACCGCCCTGACCATCTCGGAATAGATCCCAGAAAACGTCATGAACGATTTCATCTTTTAGACTGAAGATGATCAATTCTGGCTTCTGAAGATTCACCCAAAAGCCGGTTGTGAATGAAAAACCTGGACCAATATCATCAGAGAAAACGTGGGTCCGCGTCCAACCATGCTGCCTTATCTTCTCGACGAAAGACTTCTCGCCATCGTCCAAACGATCTTCAGGGGCTTGCAGCGCAGTCAACATGGTTCATGGGCTACCATTGATTTACCGACGTCCGCAACAGCACCGTCTCCAGACCGTCTCTTTTCTTCCCGCGAAGCGGCTTAATAACCCTACGCCAAAACTAACCGCCACGCAGCCTTCCACCCGCCACGCCGACAATATCGGGTTTGCAAAGGGCCCCCGCCCTTTGCCCGCCGGAGGCATCTGGAAAACCCAGAGAACCCCTCACTCAACCCAATCGGCAACCTCGGCGGCCAGCTTGTCCGACATCCGGCCCAAAGCCTCGGCGACCACTTCCGGCCTGGGCGCAACGCCCTTTTCCACCGCCTCAAACCGACGCTGAGCCAAAGTGCCGTCCAGCTTGGTCAACAGGGCGTCATAGCGGATCACGGCAGAGCGGGTCTTATCGTCATAGCCCATAAAGATCAGGCGCCCGCCAAGATGCTGCCCCGCCTGTCCGCCGTCCTCGGCGTCGATCAGGACGAGGCGGCGGCCACGGGCGCGGATCACTTCGGCGATGTGGTTGCGCAAGAGGCGTGCGGGGCGTTCGCTCCACAGGCCTTCTTTCATATAGGCGATGCTGGTGTCATTCATGCGCACCGCAATACGGGTCAGGCCCAGCGCACGTTCCGCATCCGGTTCCGCCACGGACAGCGTCGTGATCGGCGTCGCCGTCACCAGCGCCCCCGCAGGCGCCGAAACCGGCGGCAGGGTGAAGAGCTGCTTGGGCGGCTTGCCCCCTGCCCCCACCTTGACGCAGGCGCCCAGCATCAACACCCCGATCAGAGCGGCGATCTTCTTCATGGGTGGTACTCCGGCAGCTTGGGTGGTGAGAGCGCAGCAGCGGCGCCCTGATTGTCAATTTTTTCGGTCAGCTCGCGCAAGGCCCGGCTGGTGGCGCGCAATTCACGCACCGCGCTTTCGGCCTGCGGCAGCGTTTCTTCGCGCACGCGGCGGATGGCCGGATCGGTCTGGCCCAAGGTCGATTTCAACGCATCAGCCGCACTCTGGGCCGAACGCAGGGTCTTATTGAGCTGCGACACCACAGAATCGCCATTGGCATCCAACTGCGTGTTGAAATTGGCGGTCAGCTTCTGAAACTCGGCCATGGAATCCTTGGCCTGCAACAGGGCCGAATCCAGATCGGTGAGGACCTGTTTAATCTGGGGTGACGCGTCCGCAAGGTTGGCCGTCATCCGGTTGGTATTGGCCAGAATGCCTTCGATATTCTTCTGGTTCTTGTCCGACATCAGGTTCGACAGGCGATCCGTCAGCGTCCCGATGCGTTCAAGCAATTGCGGCGCGCTGGACAACAGATCGCCAAGGCCCGACAGCTTGGTCGGGATCACCGGCACGCCATTGGGGCCGGGCGCCGTGATGGCGGGCTGCCCGGTCTTGCCGCCGGCCAACTGAATATTCGAAACGCCGGTAAAGCTGCCCTGAATGGTCGCGGTCGTGCCCTGAAGAATAGGCACTTCCCGATCGATGTTGATGCGCACCCGCACGACGCTGGGATCATCGGGCGACAGTTCGATTTCGGTGATCTGTCCGGCCGGAACGCCCTTGTAATTGACCGGCGTGCCCTTGGCCAAACCATCCACCGATTGGCGAAAGAAGATGTCATAGGGTTTGCGTTCATGGCGCGACAGATGCGCCAGCCACAGGGCAAATCCCGCCGCCAGCCCCAACAGGACCAGCGTGACCACCCCCACCCAGATATGATTGGCGCGTGTTTCCATCGCTCTTCTATGCCTTTGCCGGATTGGGGCTGTCTAGCCCAAGGTCTTTGGTCGCTTCACCCTCGCGCGAAATCAGCGCAGAGCGGCCACGCGGCCCGCCAAAATATTCGTGAATCCAGGGATGATCGCTGGCCATCAATTCGGGGATCGTGCCCACCGCAATGACCTTTTTATCCGCCAGCACCGCCACGCGGTCGCAAATTTCATGCAACGTATCAAGGTCATGGGTGATGAGAAACACCGTCAACCCCAGCGTTTCATGCAATTCACGCGTCAGATTATCGAAAGCCGCCGCCCCAATCGGGTCCAACCCCGCCGTCGGTTCGTCCAGAAACAGCAGTTCCGGGTCCAGCGCCAAAGCGCGGGCCAGACCTGCTCGCTTTTTCATGCCCCCCGACAATTCGGACGGGTATTTGGCCGCCGCATCATCGGGCAATCCCGTCAGGCTGATCTTATACCGCGCGATTTCGTGGCGCAGTTCAGGATCCATGTCGGGATAGAATTCTTTGAGCGGCACCTCGACATTTTCCGCCACGGTCAGCGTGGAAAACAGCGCCCCGCCCTGAAACAAAACGCCCCATCGGCTGCGAATATCGGCTTGGCCCGGCTCATGCGGCGTGCCCATTTCATGGCCCAGAACCTCGATCCGGCCGTGGTTAGGCGTCTGCAACCCGATGATCGAACGCATCATCACCGATTTGCCGGTGCCCGATCCGCCCACCACGCCGATGATTTCCCCCCGGCGCACATCAAGGCTGAGATCCTGATGGACCGCATGGTCGCCAAAACGGTTTTCCAGACCCTCGATACGGATCGCGAAATCGGAAACGGCCCCGGTCATATCCAGCCCACTTCCGAAAAGAACACGGCAAAGAAAGCGTCGATCACGATCACGGCAAAGATCGCCTGCACCACCGCCTGCGTGGTGCGCAGGCCGACTTCCTCGCTGCTGCCCCTGACCTGCATGCCCTGATAGCAGCCTGTCATCGCAATGATCAGGCCAAAGACCGGCCCCTTGATCATGCCCACCCACAGGTCGATCAACGGCACGACCTCCTGAATGCGGGACAGGAAGTTAAAGAACGGAATGTCGAGGGTAAACGCGCTGATCGTTGCGCCGCCGATGATCGCCACCAAGGCCGAATAAAGCCCCAGCAAAGGCATCATCAATACCGCCGCCAACACGCGCGGCACCACCAACGCCTCCATCGGCGAAACGCCGATCGTGCGCATGGCGTCAATTTCCTCGGTCAGCTTCATTGTGCCAAGCTGCGCGGCAAAGGCGCTGCCGGAACGGCCCGCGACCATGATCGCGGTCATCAGCACGCCCAGTTCGCGCAGCGAAATACGCCCCGTCAGGTTCACCGTGTAAATCTCGGCGCCAAATTGCTGAAGCTGGACCGCGCCCTGCTGTGCGATCACAACGCCGACAAGGAAGCTCATCAGGCCGACAATCGCCAAAGCGTCAATGCCCACCAATTCGGTTTGCCGCACCAGCGCGGTCCAGCGCATCCGCGAAGGATGGCGGATCACATGCCCCAATGCCGAAACCAGCGCGCCCAGAAAGGCCAGAATGGATCCCGTGCCACGCCACAGGCCGATCATCACCACGCCCACCGTCTCGACGATTCGCACCAAGGGCGGCGCGCGCGGCGGCGCGATGGGGGCATCCCCGCTGCAACATTTGACCGCGTTGATCAAACGCTCGGCCTTTTCGGTGCTGCCCGTCACATCGGCATGGGCATCACGGGCAAGGCGCCAAACCAGCCACGCCCCCGCCGTATCCAGTTCGGACACAGCCGATATATCCAAATGGCTGAATTCGGGCTTTTCCCGGCGCAGAGCGTGGTCAATCTTGCCCACACTGGCAATCGTCAACACGCCTGACAGGGTCAGAGTGGACGTGCCATCGGCATCCGTGGCCAACAGGAATTCGCAATCGGGTGCCATGAATTCAACCTTGTGGGCGAAAAACTCGCCCCCTGCAAGGGGGCTTTACGGCACCAAGTCTTGCGAAAGGGGGGCCATGCTGGCAAAGGCCGCTGCCAAATAGCTGGATATGACATGACCGACGAAACCGCCAACATGCTCGACAAGACCTTTGACCCCGCCGGGATCGAAGCGAAATGGTATGGCCATTGGGAAGCGAACAATCTGTTCCGCCCGGAGCGCCCCGATGCGGCGCCCTATACTATTGTGAACCCGCCGCCCAACGTGACAGGTTCGCTGCATATCGGCCACGCGCTGGACAACACGCTTCAGGACATCGTTATCCGTTACGAGCGCCTGCGCGGCAAGGATGCGCTGTGGGTCGTGGGCACCGACCATGCCGGCATCGCCACGCAAATGGTGGTCGAGCGCCAGATGGAGGCCAAGGGCGACAAGCGCACCAATTACACGCGTGAAGGCTTCATCGAAAAGGTCTGGGAATGGAAGGCCGAGAGCGGCGGCACCATCACCGGCCAGTTGCGCCGTCTGGGCTGCTCGATGGACTGGTCGCGCGAGCAGTTCACGATGGACCCGCATTTCACCAAGGCGGTGGTGAAGGTCTTTGTCGATCTCTATAATCAGGGGCTGATCTATCGCGACAAGCGTCTGGTCAATTGGGACCCCAAGCTGAAAACCGCGATTTCTGATCTTGAGGTGGAAACCCGCGAGGTCAAGGGCGGCTTCTGGCATTTCAAATATCCGCTGGCCGATGGCGTCACCCGCGATGACGGGCTGGATTATATCGAGGTCGCCACCACGCGCCCCGAAACCATGCTGGCCGACATGTGCGTCGCGGTGAACCCCGAAGACGAGCGTTACAAAAGCGTGATCGGCAAGGAAATCCTCCAGCCCATCACCGGCCGCCGTTTCAAAATCGTGGCCGACGAACACGCCGATCCCGAACTGGGCAGCGGCGCGGTCAAGATCACGCCGGGCCATGACTTCAACGACTTTGAAGTGGGCAAGCGCGCCGGGATCGCGGCCAATGACATGCTCAACATGTTCGACGCCGATGCCAATGTGGTGCAGACCGCCGACGGACTGGTCCCTGCGCAATACCTTGGCGTGGAGCGTTTCGAGGCCCGCCGCATGGTGGTCGAGCAGATGAAGGCTCTGGGCTTCCTCATTCCCCATGTCACCAAGGACAAGGAAGGCAACGAGGTCGAGCACGACGCCGAACCGCGCACCATCCAAACGCCGTTTGGCGACCGCGGCGGCGTTGTGATCGAACCCTGGCTGACCGATCAGTGGTATGTGAATGCGGCGGTTCTGGCGCAAAAGCCGATCGAGGCGGTGCGTTCGGGCGCCATCGAAATCGTACCCAAGAGCTGGGAAAAGACCTTCTTCAACTGGATGGAAAACATCCAGCCGTGGTGCGTGTCGCGCCAGCTTTGGTGGGGCCATCGGATTCCGGCGTGGTATGGGCCTGATTTGGACTATGCTGAAAATTTCGCGACCCCCGGTTTCACTCGCGGCAACCGACCTGTCTATCGGCCATTCGTCGCACAGACGGACGAAGAAGCATTAGCTCTTGCAAAGTCATATTATGGCGATGGGGTAGACGTGTCTTTGCCGCATGAAGGTGAAGGTGAATATCTCTATAGCAATGAAAATGGCCGACTTACCTCGGTAACGCTGACCCGCGATTCCGACGTCCTCGACACGTGGTTCTCCTCCGCGCTCTGGCCCTTCGCTACGCTGGGCTGGCCAGATGAAGACGCGCCGCTGCTGAAAAAGCATTACCCCAACGACCTGCTCGTTTCCGGCTTTGACATCCTGTTCTTCTGGGATGCGCGCATGGCGATGCAGGGTATGCACTTCATGAAGGAAGTGCCTTGGAAGAAGCTCTATCTGCACGGCCTGGTTCGCGCCGCCGATGGCGCGAAAATGTCCAAGTCCAAGGGCAATGTGGTCGACCCGCTGGGCCTGATCGACAAATATGGCGCGGACGCTTTGCGCTTCTTCATGGCGGCGATGGAATCGCAGGGCCGCGATGTGAAGATGGATGAAAAGCGCGTCGAGGGTTATCGCAACTTTGCCACAAAGCTCTGGAACGCGGCGCGTTTCTGTCAGTCGAACGGCATTGTCGGGTCCACCTCGATCGCCGCGCCCAAGGCCACCAGCGCGGTCAACAAATGGATCATCGGCGAAGTCGTCGAAACCGTCGCCGCTCTGGACAAGGCGATGGAAGACCTGCGTTTCGACGCAGCGGCCCATGCGATTTATCGCTTCGTCTATGACGGTTTCTGCGACTGGTACATCGAACTGATCAAGGGTTCGTTCGACGAGGAAACCAAGGCGGTGGCCGGTTGGGTGCTGGATCAAATTCTGGTCATGCTTCACCCCTTCATGCCCTTTGTCACCGAAGAACTGTGGAGTAAACTGGGCACGCGTGAAAACGAGTTGATCGTGGCGGCATGGCCCGCCCCGCAGGCCGAAGTGGACGCCGAGGCCAAGCGTGAGGTCGAATGGCTGATCGCGCTGATCGGCAATCTGCGCGCCGCCAAGGTGGAACTGGGTCTTGCGCCGGGTTCGCGCCTGACGGCCTATCTGCCCGAACCGAGCGAGGCTACGCGCGGCATCATCACCCGCAATCCGGTGGCGATTGACCGTCTGGCGCGTCTGGATGCGATCCACTTTGCCCCGGCCCCTGCGGGTGCGGCGATGCAGGTGGGCGCGGGCGATGCCAATATCCTCGTCCCGCTCGAAGGGTTGATCGACGTGGCGGCGGAAAAGGCGCGTCTGGCCAAGGCTTTGGCCGCGTCCGAAAAGGAGCGCGATTCGCTCGACAAGCGCCTGTCGAACCCGGCCTTTGTCGAAAAGGCCAAGCCCGAGGCCATCGACAAGGCCCGCGCCGACCACGCCCATCACAGCGCCGAGGCCACCCGCCTTGCCGCCGCGCTGGCACGGTTGGGGTAATGCTCAGCTTAGCAACGATCACTCCGGGCAAACCGGAAATCTTTGCAGCCTTGCAAGGTGAAGGGGCGTCCATCGGGCGCCCCTCTGTCTTCCTGCGCCTGTCGCGCTGCAATCTGGCGTGCCAATGGTGCGACACGGCCTATACTTGGCGTTTTGAAGGCGACAACCGGCCCCATAAGGACGGGATCGCCTTTGACCGCCGCGACAATCAACTGTCCCTGCCCGAGGCCGAAGTCGCGGCGCTGATTCACAGCTTTGGCCAAAACCGACTCGTCATCACCGGCGGCGAGCCTTTGCTTCAGGCCCCGGCCCTTGTACGGATGATCGATCATCTGTCGACGCTGGGCCAATATCATGTCGAGATCGAAACCAATGGCTCGGTTGTGCCCTCGGAATCGCTCGCCGCGCTGGTGCATCAGTACAATGTCAGCCCCAAGCTGAGCCATTCCGGCAACCCGCGCGATCTGGCCATCCGCCCCGAGGCTTTGCGCTTTTTTGCCCAATATCCCAAAGCCTTCTTCAAATTCGTGGTGGCCCGCCCGGATGATGTCGAAGAAGTCGCCGCATTGGCCGCCGAACACGCCCTGCCCGCCGACCGCATCTTCCTGATGCCAGAGGGGCGCGACCCGGATACCCTTCGCGGACGAATGGTATGGCTTGCTGATCAATGTCTGATGCGCGGCTATGCGATGACAGACCGCTTGCATATTCACCTTTCTGGCGACACCAGAGGCACATGAGTGAGATTGTAACCGAAGCGCCCGCAACAGAAACCCGCCCTCACGGCCATAGTGCCCCCATGCGCGGAGACCTGACGCAGGGGCCGATTTTGAAAACATTGCTGATGTTTTCGATCCCGACGCTTTTGTCCAATCTGCTGCAAACGCTCAACGGTACGATCAATTCGATCTGGGTCGGGCGGCTGATCGGTGAAAGCGCGCTGGCCGCGACGGCCAATGTGAACATCATCATGTTCCTGTTGATGGCCACAGTGTTCGGTTTCGGCATGGCGACGACCGTGCGCGTGGGCCAGTATTTCGGAGCCCGCAACATGGATGCGGCGCGCATTACGTTTGGTTCCGGCACTGGCTTTTGCGTCGCGCTTTCGGTGCTGATCGGCCTGATCGGTTCGGTGTTGGCGCCCAAGCTCCTGCATCTCATGGCCACGCCAGAGGCAAGCCGGATCGAGGCCTTGGATTATCTGCGCGTGGTGTTCATCACCATGCCGTTCGGGTCGCTTTCCATCATGCTGTCGATGGGGATGCGCGGGGTTGGCGATGCCAAGGTGCCGCTGTTTGCCATGATCCTGACGGTGATTATCGACATCACGATGAATCCGTTGTTGATCCGCGGGTTTGGCCCGATCCCGGCGATGGGCATTGCCGGTTCGGCATGGTCAACGGCGGCGGCCAATTTCGCGGGCGCGGCGTTGATGCTGGGGTGGATCTATCTGCGCGATCTGCCGTTGCGCCTGCGCGGGGCCGAATGGGCCTATCTGCGCCCGCGTGGGGAGGAATTGCGCTTCATCATCGCCAAGGGCCTGCCCATGGGCGCGCAGATGCTGCTGGTGTCGTCTGCCGGTTTGGTGATGGTGGGCTTGGTCAACCGCGAAGGCGTGGCGACGGCGGCGGCCTATGGCGCCTCGATGCAATTGTGGAACTATCTGCAAATGCCCGCCTTTGCCATTGCCAGCGCGGTTTCGGCCATGGTGGCGCAAAATGTCGGGGCGGGACTGCACAAGCGCGTCAGCAAGATCACGATGCGCGGGTTGATCGTGAATGAAAGCGTGACGGTGACGCTGGCCGTGCTGATCGTGATTTTCGATGCGCCGCTTCTGGAAATGTTCCTTGTTCCGGGCAGCCCCTCGATCCCGATTGCCCAGCATATGCAGCCGATCGTGTCGGTATCCTTCGTTTTGTTCGGCATCATGATGATCCTGACCGGCACGATACGGGCCTATGGCGCGGTGATCATCCCGCTCGTCATCATGTTTGTGGCGATGTATCCGGCGCGCGTGGGCTTTTACTTCGCGGCGTTCCCCTATCTCGGCGCCGAAGCGCTGTGGTACGCCTATCCGTTCAGCGCCGTGGTGGCGGTGGTGATGACCAGCACGATCTATCTGCGCGGCAACTGGCGCAAGATTACGCCAAAGAAGGGCTGATTTAACGCCCTTGGGTGCGCCAGCGCTGGACGGTGCGGCGCACCATGTCGTGATCATCGCCCCCTTCGCGCCACAACCGGCTGAAGGATGGGTCGGACGAGGCGGGCCGCTTGACCTCCTCCAGATCGTCAAAGGCGACGCGCATCGGGATCGCCACGCCTTCGCCGCAGATGATGCATTCGCGGTTGCGCAAGGCCGGGATGGAATCCAGAAAACCGCGCGCGCCTTCTGGCATGGCCGCACGGACAAAGGCCTGATCACGCTCATTGTTCAAACGCATGGCGATAATCGTGCCGCACTGGCTTAACACGCCTTCGGCAAGGTCGGAGGGGCGCTGTGTTACCAACCCCAGCGAGACGCCATATTTGCGCCCTTCCTTGGCAATGCGCGACAGGATGCGCCCTACCGATGACCCATCGGCGTTCTTTTCATTGGGCACATAGCGATGCGCCTCTTCACAGACCAGCAGGATAGGCCGCGTCTCTTCCTCACGCGCCCAGATCGAAAAGTCGAAAACAAGCCGTGAGAGCAAAGCCACCACAGTCGAGGTCACTTCCGACGGCACACCCGACACATCGATAATCGCAATCGGCTGTCCACCGGCAGGCAGGCGGAACATGCGCGAGAGCACATCGACCATCGTGTCGCCCACCAGCATGCCCGAAAACAGGAAGTTGAATCGCGGATCGCCCCGCAATTCCTCAAGCCTTGTTTTAAGTCGAATATAGGGCGCGGTCGTTGTGGATTTCTCCAGCTTGCCCATTTCCTGATGCAGGATCGCCTGAAGATCGCTGATCAGATAGGGCACTGGCGAATCCACCGTAATCCGCCCGCCCAAAGCTTCGGCCAGACGGTTTTTCTGGCGCGCCGCCAACAGGCATTTGCCGAGAATCTCAGCATCCATCTGCCGGTTCTCGCCCTTGCTGGAGAGGAGGATTTCGCAATGCTCCTCAAAATTCATCAGCCAATAGGGCAATTGCAGGTTCGATACGTCAAGGATCAGCCCGGTATGGCGAAACGCGCTGGCATATTCGCCATGCGGGTCGATCATCAGAATGTGGCCATGGGGCGATGCCTCGCAAATCCGGTGCAGGATCAAGGCCAGCGCGGTGGACTTGCCCGTGCCGGTTGAACCCAAAAGCGCGAAGTGCTTGCCCAGCAATGGGTCCACATACAGGCTGGCGTTGATATCGCGGGTGGGATGCACGCGGCCGATGGCGACGCTGGCGCGGCCATCGCCGGAATAGATGCGCCGCAAATCCGCCGTCGCCGCTGGATAGACCAAGGCGCCCGGCAAGGGATATTGCGTCACCCCGCGCTGAAAACTGGTCAATGCGCCAGAGGCTGGATCAACCTTCCCCTCACCCAGAAAATCGACGCTGGCCACGATGCCTTCATCGCCGCGCCGCCCTTGTTTCTGGTCGCGCACGCTGGCCAAAAGACAGATATTGCCGGTGATGATACGAATCTGGCTGCCGACAAGGCCCGATTGAGCGACCGAGGGGTCAGCATCCGATGCACATTCGCCCAACCGCTGCAAATCCAAGGCGATCAGACCGCCGGACCCTGAAATTTCCAGAACAACGCCAATGGGCTGTGTCGCATTTGCCGGCGCGGAAACAGCACCGCCCAGATCGCTCTGATCTGTACGACGCACGTGATAGACATGATTGGCCATGTCATTCATGCCCATCGCGCCTTTGTCGAGATGCGAACCCCTGTCATTGTGCTTCGAAAATGGGGGCAATAGGTTAATATTAAGCTTAGTTTTTGCCTTTTTCAAATCAAGGCAAACAGGCGCCCGGCCATCCATCCCATCGCCACCGAGACAGCCACCGCCAGCAGCCCGTAAACCAGCGATTCTTTTTGCGAGAAATCGGCAACCGCTTTTTCAAACCCTTCCTTGCCCACCTCCACCCGCGCGGTGGCGGAGGCCACCACCCGCCCCTTGCGCACGGCAAAGGTTTCGGCCGTGTAGGTGCCGGGCTGAAGGCTGGAAGGCAGGTTGATACGTGCGGAATAAAGCACCTGACCATTGATGGTCACGCCATGATCATCCTGATGAAACAGGCCCTGCCGCTGCATCAGATCCACCAAGCCCTTGGCAAAATGGGTTTCGCGGGCCGGATCAATACTGTCGCTGGGCGAAAGTTGCAGCGAATCGAGGCCCAGTTGGTAAATAGCCGCCGTGCGCGGATCGGTAATCTCGCGGATCGGACGATTGGCCACCACGGCATAGAAACTGGGCACCGAACGAAGCGTTGTATATTCGGCGTTGACCCACATGCCGGCTACCTTTTGCTTTTCCCGCAAAACCATCTGGCGCGCCGGCCCTTCCAGAACGACAACGACGTCATAGTCCCGCGCCGCGCTGGCCCCGTCGGGCGACATGATCGCCCCGAACAAGAGCAATTGCGCCCCGGTAAAACCTTGGCGCAATTCGATCCGGTGCTGCGAAATGTCGGTGACCAACACCGGCTCGCTGGCCCCGGTCAGCAGGAAGAAGGCAAGAAGGGCAAGCAGACGCTTCACAGCAGGCTCACCGTAAAAATCTCATCAGGCCGCCATGTCAGGCCCAGCGCCATGCGCGCCGCCACGGCCAGTACGATGGCAGCCAGAGCGAGGCGCAGCTTAACAGGGCTGGCCGTAGTGGCAAAACGCGCGCCCAGTTGCGCCCCCGACACCGATCCGATCAGCAAGAGCGCCGCCAGCACGATATCCACCGCCCGCGTGGTCAACGCATGCATCATCGTGGTCGCCATCGTGACGAACAGGATCTGGAACAGGCTGGTTCCGACCACGACCTGTGCACTCATGCCCAAAATATACAGCATGGCCGGGACAAGGACAAAGCCCCCGCCAATCCCCATCAGCATGGTCAGAATGCCGGTGAACACGCCCAGCAACAGCGGTGCCAGCGGCGAAATATAAAGACCCGACCGATAAAACCGCCAACGCCCCGGCAATCGCGCCACCATCGGGTGATGCCTGCGGCTGCGCACCGGGCGCGAACCTTCGGCCCCTGCGCGCAAGGTCTGGATGCTTTCACGCGCCATCATCGCGCCAATCCCGCCCAGCATCGAGACATAGAGCAAGTTGATGACCGTATCGATCTGTCCCAGCGCCTGAAGCAGGCTGAACAACAAGGCGCCGATGCCGGTGCCCAAAATGCCCCCTGCGACCAGCACACCTCCCATCCGGTAATCCACACCGCCGCGTTTGTGATGGGCCAACATGCCCGAAACGCTGGCCCCGGTAACCTGGCTGGCCGCAGAGGCGGCAGCGACCGTGGGCGGGATGCCGTAAAAGATCAGCAAAGGCGTGGTCAAAAACCCACCCCCCACGCCGAAAATGCCCGAAAGCATACCCGTCAGCAGCCCAAGCCCGACAATAATCAGACCGTTGACCGAAAGATTGGCAATGGGAAGATAGACATCCATGGCAGACCCACGC
This sequence comes from Novosphingobium sp. 550D, assembly GCF_057401885.1. Taxonomy (NCBI): domain Bacteria; kingdom Pseudomonadati; phylum Pseudomonadota; class Alphaproteobacteria; order Sphingomonadales; family Sphingomonadaceae; genus Novosphingobium; species Novosphingobium sp. 550D. The sequence goes on from NZ_CM171613.1 coordinate 3,385,026, forward strand.
TAGCGCCAGTTTGCCAAAGGGGAAAGCCCCGCCCGCACCCAAGTCCGCACAGGCGCGTCAAAAACCTGCGGACAGCGTCACGGCGGGGCCGGAACTGGGCATGGCATTACCCTTTACCCGCAAGCGATAATCGATGGCCAAACGCCCGCCCACCCGGCCGCTGCTTATTCCCACCCGCAATGTCGGCCCGACATCCAGACGATTGGCGCCATCCTGCGCCCCGCCCCATGCGCCAACGCCCAATCGGACCTGTGCGCCATCGGGCCGGTTGACGACATGTTCGACCCGGATCTGTCCATCGATAAAGGGCGTGGCGGCCAGACCGCCAACGTAACCGGCCTGAACATAGGTTTCCGCTTCGACCTTTCCGCCCAAGGCAACCGGTGGCATTTCCGTCACCAGACTGACCGAGGGGCGCAAATGTGTCTGGCCGGACTGGAACTGGCTGGCCCGCATTTCGGCCATGGCAATGATCGGAACCGACGGCACCGGGCGCAGCGAAAGGCCCGCCGCGACCTCCTTCTCACCCGTCCCATTCAGCGCACCATAGGCGCGTGTATAGGCCGTCAGCTTGAATGGCGAGCCCGGCACCAAACGGTATCGCAGAACGGCGCCGATCTGATTGGCGCCATAGGTCGGGCCATAGGGCGCCCCGCCACTTGACAGTGCGTTGCTGGCGCCACCCTGACGCATCAACAACCAGCCGTCGCCCGACCACCGGGGCGCCAATAAGGTTTGGCGCTGTCCTAATGCCAGCAAGTCTTGCGTGCGTGGCGGCACCATGGCTGCATCTTTCGACACCGGCCCGCCATTGGCCGAAAGACGCAAAACGGAGGGAGGCCGTTTGACGACCGAGGGGTCTTTTTTCGCCTCATTGCGCTCAGGTGGCGTATCAAACGGCAATGGCAATTGGGCCATGACGGCCAGATAGAGCATTTGCTGGGCGGCGGCCCCTCTTACTCTTGCCGAAGATGTGACCTCGGTCATGGGGTCAATCAGATCCAATGCCTGTGGTTCCGGCAAGGGCACCTGCGGCAAAGCCATAGGCAACGGCGATGGGGCCGGATGCCATGGCACATCGGCAATCGGGGTCGCATGACCAATCAACGACGTATTTTGTGCATTCTGCCATCGCTTGAGGCTGATACGGGGCCTGATCGGGGCTTTAACGCTTGGCTTGCTGTCATGAATGGCCAGCGACAAATGCTGCCAGGTAAGCGTACGCACGCCCATCCAGACCATCAGTACGGAAAGGAAAATGACAAGCGGCTGCCCACGCTTTCTGGGTTGCGCAAGGCGGCCGTGCAAATCGGCAAATTCGGGCATCAGGCAACCTGCTCAACAGGGCCCTTGGCCGCTTGGATAGTGGAAGCCAGAGCGGGATGGACAACATGTTCCGTCTTGTCCCAAACGACCTTTGCCCCGGCAAGGCTGCGGCAATAGGCCAGCACCGCACGGCGCGCGGCCAATATCATCACAATATTGGCAACAGGCAGGCGCAGAGGCGCAAGCAATCCCTGTTTCCACCCGTATTCGCGCCCGGTAAACACGGCCCGCATAAAGGACCGCCAAAAGAGGCCGAGAGCGCAAATTTGCATACAGTAGCGCATCGCATCCGAAGCAGGCGGCAATTGCGGCATTTCCCGGCCATACCACAGTCGCAATATTGTAAGCGTCCCTTCGAGCACGACCAGCAAGTATGCGACAAACAGCACCAGTGCGATCAGCGGGCCGCGACGATCGCGGATCGACATCCAGATATCGACAAAGCGGCCATTCCAACCCAGCCTGTCCCAGCCCTGAAGGCTGATGCCATGCATCCAGCGCGTCTTTTGTCGGACCGAGGTCAGCACGGTGTTTGGGAAATAGGACCGCGTGCCGATAAGGTTGCCATCGGCATCCCGGCATCGCAAAAAGCAACTGCGCCCGCCCAATTGCGGGATCAGCATACCCAACTCGTAATCCTCGGTCAGGCAATCGGCAGCAAATGGTCCTTCGACACCCTCAAGAACCCTTATTTCACCGATAGTTTCAATGATGTCGCGGGCAAATCCGCAACTGACACCTGCGGCGGGCAGGCCCGCACCCAAGGCATCACGTACCGGAAGCATTCGAGTATGGGATTCGGTAAATTCATCACAATAATGGCCCGCCACCCAATGCGGGCCTGCGGGAAACTCTGGTCGAACCGGCAACTGGACAAATTCCACATCGCAGAGCGCGCGGTCGATCAATTTCAATTCCAGGGGATGGACCATATCCTCGCTGTCGTGCAGCACGATGCCCTTGAAACGGAAGCCCAACCGCTGTTCGTCCGCACACATCGCGCGATAAACGCGATTAAGACAATCCGCCTTGGTCGTCGGGCCGAATTTATCGTGAATAACGATACGCAACCGCGGATCCGTTCCGGCCACGGCCGTGATCGCCGAAACGGTGGCCGGATCATTGGCATAACAACCGACATACAGCGTGTAGTCGGATTCGCGCCAATTATGCAGCATGTTGGCAACGGTTGTGCCGATCACGTCAGCCTCGCGCCAACAGGCGACAAAGATCGCTATGCGTCCATCCAGACGCCCATTCGAAATGGTGCGAGGCAAATGCGGCGTACCGTTCCCCGGACGAAGGCGAAGGCAAAACCAGATGACATCGATTGCCAACTCGTCCACCATGCCGATCACGAACCAGAAAAGCGCGAAAAGCAGCAACTCCCGTTCGATCAACAACAACCATTCGACCAAAGTCCAGCCACCCCATGCGGCATAGGACATCAAAGAGACAACCCCCGTTGGCACTATATGTAAATACTTAGTTAGATTCTCTAATCCACGCAATGTCATTTCTTAAGGCAGAACTTGCTTGAAGTTTATTTTCAGTCAAATTTGGAAATTTGTACAAAATATTTCCAGGCAGCAAGAAATTGCGGCGGGCATCCTGCTGGCCTTTGCGGCCATTTCCGCTATCTCCATAAGTAACTCGCCATTTTCAGAACATTGGATGAGATTTTTGAATCAGCCACGGCTGGGTGATTTTTTTCCGCATATTCACTCCATCCGTGATCTGATTGCCGATGGACTGATGGTTATATTCTTTTTTACCGTAGGCCTTGAAGTTAAAAGGGAAATTTTAATCGGCAACCTGGCCCATGCCCAGGAACGCAGGCTGCCTGTGCTGGCCGCAACCGCAGGTATGGCCGTGCCTGCGGTTGTCTATTTGCTCATTTCCCAAGGCCATGCCGATCTGCAACGTGGCTGGGCGATTCCCTCGGCCACGGACATTGCCTTTGCCATGGGGGTTATCGCACTGCTGGGGCGCTGCGTTCCTCGCTCGCTGCGGCTGTTTCTGTTGACTGTTGCGGTTGTCGACGATCTGGGCGCGGTAATTGTGATTGCGCTGGCCTATACCGCGCATGTTGACCTGATGTGGCTCGGCATCAGTTTTGCGGTTCTGGCGGCGGGTTTTGCGCTCAATCGGCTGGGTTGTACTAAGGTCTGGCCCTATCTGATCATGGCCTGCGTCTTGTGGTGGTGCGTGTTGCACTCTGGCGTTCATGCAACCGTAGCGGGCGTTCTGGCCGCGCTGACCGTGCCCATTGCGCTTGATCAACGGCATGACAGCCCCCTGCTCCGCCTTGAACATGCCCTGACCCCGTGGAGCGGCTTTTTCATTGTGCCGCTGTTTGGCCTCGTCAATGCGGGCGTCAGGATAGACGCGGGATTGCTGGGGGCGGACCTGACATTGCCTTTGGCCATTGGCGCCGGTTTGGTATTGGGCAAACCGATTGGTGTCTTTGGGGCAATCTGGCTTGCCGAAAGCTTGGGGATCGCGCGCAGGCCCGATGGCGTCAGCTGGCTTCAGGCTCTGGGCGCGGGGCATCTTGCCGGCATTGGCTTTACCATGAGCATGTTTATCAGCTCGCTGGCTTTTGCCCCCGATCCCATGCGCGAAAATGCCATACGGATGGGCATTCTGGCCGGATCGATTGTTTCAGGATTGATCGGCGGCGCTCTATTGAAACTGGGGCGACAGGATTGACCCCTGCCGCCCCCGAATCCTTTACCATGTGCCAGTATTGCCCATGCTGGCCCAAGGCTCTTGAGGCGGCAGCTTTCCGTTCTGAAGCAATTCGATGCTGATGCCGTCCGGCGTTTTGACAAAGGCCATGTGACCATCGCGCGGCGGGCGATTGATAATCACTCCGGCATCGGCCAACGTCTGGCACGTGGCGTAAATATCCTCGACCTGAAACGCCAAATGGCCAAAATTGCGCCCGCCGGTATAGGTTTCCGCGCTGCCATCCTCGGCGGGCCAGTTATAGGTCAGCTCAACCTCGTAATCCTGTCCGGGACAGGCCAGATAGATAAGGGTGAAGCGCCCCTGCTCGCTGGAAAAGCGGCGGGTTTCCTGCAACCCCAGCAAATTGAAGATCGCAATGGTTGCATCCGGATCGGTCACACGGATCATCGTGTGCAAAAATTTGGTCACGGCTCAAAACTCCAATAATCGCCAATCACATGCCGATCCGACCATGCCGGTCGGATAACCCGTTGGGCAAGACGTAAATTCCGCCCCGGCCCAAGATGATGGATCGGCTGCCACGCCCTCTTGATAAACTTGACCCTTACCTGCGTCACCCTTAATGCCCTGAGTTTCACAAAATATGAGGCGAACAAGACTATGCTAGGTGCGTTGCGCAAGTTGTTCGGCGGCCCCGCCTCGACCAACACGTCGCGTATTCCAGATGGTCAGCGCGTCTTTGCCATCGGCGACATTCACGGTCGGCTCGACCTGTTCGAAGCGCTGATGAGCGCCATCGAAGCCGAAGACGAAAAACGCGGCCCCGCCGATACAACGATCATTCTGTTGGGCGATCTGATCGATCGTGGCCCGGCCAGCCTTGGGGTCCTTTCCTTGGCGCGGCAATGGCAAAGCGAACGCCGCGCGGCCAACAAGGCCATGCACATCCTGATGGGCAACCATGAAGAGATGCTGCTGGATTCGCTCGAACGGCTTGAGGTTCTTCGCCATTTTGTCCAGCATGGCGGGCGCGAAACCATTCTCAGCTTTGGCGTGGACGAGAAGACCTATGCCGCCGCATCATGGGAAGAACTGCATGCGCTGCTCAATCAGGTCGTATCGGATGAATGGGTCAACTTCATCAAAAGCTTTGAAAAGAGCATTCTGATCGGCGACTATGCCTTTGTTCACGCAGGCATTCGCCCCGGCATCCCGCTGAACGAGCAATCCGTTTCCGACCTGCGCTGGATCCGCGAACCATTTCTGTCGAGCGAGCAGTCTCATGGCTGCACGGTGGTTCATGGCCACACGATCATCCCGGCGCCGGAATTTCGTCGAAACCGGATCGGGATCGACACGGGCGCCTATCAATCGGGCCAATTGACTGCGATCCTGCTGGAGGGTGCCGAGCGAGCGCTGATTTCCACAACAGTCGAGGACGGCAAAATCGGCATTTCTTATTCAGGTTGATGTGTTCCGCGCACAAAAAGGCGCGTCAGACTTGCTTGGGCAGACGTCTCTGACCAAACGTTCAACGCCATGATGATGGAGAGGCCGCCATGGGATTTGCTCTGCGCAAGGTTCAACGCCTGCGGATTTATTGCCCGGTTGCCGCGTCCACTTTGTCGCGCCTGATGGCCGGGGAATCGATCGAGGATGATCCGGCGTTGAGTGCGATGCTGGCCATTGTGCGGGGTGACAATCCGCTTGGCGATTTCGGCCTCTATCGCGGCGTGGTTGAATTACATCCCGGTTGGGAAAGTTTCGAACCGACCGCCGGCGCAACGCCGACATTGGGCGCAGCTGGCGCGCGCAGTCTCTCGCCCACTGTTATCCTGACGATCCATATTCCCGATGATGCGCCGCAGCAGGCAGTCGATCAAACGCTGGAGGCCATCATCGCCGCGCACCCGTGGGAAGTGCCCGTGATCGAGCTGGATGAAACCCGCCTGTTGATTCGGGCCTGATTTCTACTGAAGCGTGGCGGCGCCATCGTCACCATCGCGGCGACCGTAAAATTGCATCAATTGCACCAGCAATTCACAGCGCATCGCCAGATCGGGGCTTTCCAGCAGCGCCTGCTTTGACGCGGCATCAAAAGGCGCGATCTGGGCCACACCATTGATCAGCGATTGATCGTCCAATCGCGTCACCTGCTCCCAATCGACCGCATAGCCTTGCGCATCGGCAAAGTGGCGCGCCTCACGTTCGAACATGGCGCGCTCGACCGCGCTGATCGATTGATGTTCGGGGTCGGGCAACAATTCGGCCTCGACCTGGCGGAAAGGCGTCACAACCGTCATTTCGCGCAGGATGCGAAAACGCGCCTCGCCCACCAGCACAATGTTGAACCGCCCATCGGGCAGCGCCTCGACCTCCTGAATATGCCCCAGCGTCCCCACATCATAGAGCGGGGCGCCCTCCTCCGGTCTTTGCGGTTGGATCATGCCGATTCGCCGATCCCGAGCCAGCGCATCGGACACCATGGCCCGATAGCGCGGCTCAAAGATATGCAGCGGCAGGCTGAGCCCCGGATAGAGCATCGCCCCCGAAAGAGGAAAGATCGAGACCCGCATCAATCAACCGAACAGGATGGTGGAGAGCTTGCGACGCTGGGCCGAAACCCAGGGATCCTCAAGACCGATGGCCTCAAAAATCTGAAGCAATTTGGTGCGCGACGCGCCCTCGTTCCACGTCCGGTCCGCCGCGATCAGACGCAGCAGTGTGGCCGCCGCAGCATCGCGATCACCGGCGGCAAAGGCCGCGCTGGCATAATCAAAGCCTGCCTGATGGTCATCGGGCGCAGCTTCAGCCGCCGCCTTCAAACCGGCCAGTTCGCCATCCTCAGGCGCATCCTTGGCCAGTTCGAGCGCCGCCTTGGCCCGCTCCACCGCCGGATCGCCCGCGATGGCCGGATCGAGCGAGGCCAGAACGCCCTCGGCTTCCTCCACCTGTCCGCCCAGCACCAGCGCGCGAATCAACCCGCCATGGGCCGCTGCGCTGTCAGGCGCGATTTCGGCGATCTGGGCAAAGATATTGACGGCGCGTTCGCCATCGCCTGCTTCCAGCGCCTCCTCACCCATGGCCAGCAGCGGTTCGAGGTCGGGCTTGGGGTCACCCGCGGGCTGGATCGGCAATTGCTTGAGCAACTGGTCCAGCATCGCCTTCAACTGCGATTCGCCGCGCGCATTGGTCAGGTCGGCAATCGGCTGTCCCTGAAAGATCGCATAGACGGTCGGGATCGAGCGGACTTGAAACTGGCTGGCGATAAAGCCTTCCTCGTCCACATTGACCTTGGCCAGAACGACGCCCTTGTCGGCATATTCGGCCGCGACCTTTTCCAGCACCGGGGTCAGCGCCTTGCAAGGCCCGCACCATTCGGCCCAGAAATCGAGAATCACCAATTGCGTCATCGAAGGCTCGACCACCGCCTTGCGGAAGCGATCAACGGCTTTCTGTTCTTCGATGCTCAGGCCAAGACTTGCCACCGGGGTACTCCATATTCGTGATGCGCCCGACCGGACGCCTTGGCCCCTATGTGGACCTTTCGCGTCATTTGTGAAGGGATAAAGCGCTTTTCTCACCATAGCAGAGGTGATGGCGGGCCGACTAATTTTCAATTTTCCGCCATGAAAATGAAAAGATGCAAAGATTGTGCTTGGCAAGGTGAAAGAGCGTCGTTAAAGGGCCGCCTCACCCCGCAACGGAGCGCCCCGCTCCATTGCCGAAACGCCAGAGCGGGCGTAGCTCAGGGGTAGAGCACAACCTTGCCAAGGTTGGGGTCGAGGGTTCGAATCCCTTCGCCCGCTCCAAGTTTCACCCGGTCATGCGTCCGCATGGCCAAGCCCGAGCGGGCGTAGCTCAGGGGTAGAGCACAACCTTGCCAAGGTTGGGGTCGAGGGTTCGAATCCCTTCGCCCGCTCCAGTTTTTTAAGGTGCTGCCATTTGGCGCACCCGCCCGAGCGGGCGTAGCTCAGGGGTAGAGCACAACCTTGCCAAGGTTGGGGTCGAGGGTTCGAATCCCTTCGCCCGCTCCAGTTTTCACGACAACGATGCGATTGCAGGCCTAGTCACGGCCTGCGCCGAGGCGAACCCTCTGAAATCTTTGATGCGCTGCGCCGCAAGCGGCTCCGCTGAATGGTTCGAATCCCTTCGCCCGCTCCCGCCTTTTCGACAACAATGCGATTGCAGGCCCAGTCACGGCCGGCGAAATCCGTGCCCCCTTTCACAACATGTTGAGGCGGCGCAGCAAGGCCCGCGCCGCCTCACGCCGATCAGGCCTTCAACCTCTGCGCATGCCATGCGACATGCTCGGCCATAAATGTCGAGATGAAGTAATAGGAATGGTCATAGCCCGGCTGCGTCCGGATCGTTACAGGCTGACCAGCCTTCTCACAGGCATCGACCAGCAACGCCGTCTTGAGCTGCCCCTCAAGGAAGCCATCAGCCTCTCCCTGATCTACCAAAAGGTCGGGCAATCGCGCGCCGTCCTCGATCAAGGCAACCGCGTCATACGCGCGCCACGCCGCCCGATCATCGCCCAGATAGCCCCCCAGCGCCTTTTCACCCCAAGGGCATGACAGCGGCGAAACGATCGGGGCGAAGGCCGACACCGAGCGAAACCGCTCAGGATTGCGCAACGCGATGGTCAGCGCGCCATGGCCACCCATCGAATGGCCTGTGATGCCCTGACGCCCCAAATCGACCGGGAAATTCTCGGCCAAAAACGCGGGCAATTCGCTCTCGATATAAGAGCGCATGCGGAAATGCCTGGCCCAAGGCTCCTGCGTTGCGTCGACATAGAATCCAGCGCCTTTGCCAAAGTCATAGGCTTCGTCATCGGCCACATCGTCACCACGCGGCGACGTGTCGGGCGCCACAAATATCACGCCCGCCTCGGCGCAGGCCCGGCGGAATTCGCCCTTTTCCGTCACATTGGCATGGGTACAGGTCAGGCCGGACAAATACCAAAGGACCGGCAATCGCTGGCCCGGCTCATGGTCAGGCACAAAGACGGAAAAGACCATGCGCGTGCCGGTTTGCGACGAATCATGGGCATACACACCCTGCGTTCCGCCGAAACTGCGGTTGGTACTGATGGTTTCCAGCGTCATGTCATGCCTCTTCCTGCTCCATGGCCACCCCGTTAGCACTAAGGGGGAAATGCCAGCATCCCTGTCAAACAAGGAATCTTACTTCGTATAATCGGGCATACTGTACTGTTCGCTGCTTATTCAAGGGGAACAGGTGCTCCGTTCATCTTATTCCCCCTTGCCTTTGGCCGCTATTCCCTGCACCTCCCGCAACATCTCATTCATCCGGCGTTCACTGCGCGAGCGCCACTCGCCCCATTTGGGGTAGACATTCGAAAGACGAAGGACAGACACGGACATGGCCCGGTCGATTAACTTGCTCAGCCGCACCACCCGCGCGCGCCGTTTCGCGCCCATTGCCCTTGCGTCCACCGCGTTGATGACGCCCGGTGTCGCCTGGGCCGATTGCACGGCCAGCGGAACCACTGTTACCTGCTCGGGCACCTCGGCCGCCTATACGAACACGGCCTCGGGCGTGAATGTCTCTGTCACATCGGGATCGAGCGTTACCGCTCCGCTGGTGATCGGCTCGTCCGGCACGCTGGCCAACGCCGGTACGGTGACCAACACGGGCGCCGTCTATGGCGTTCAATATGGTGACAACGCCACGATCACCAACAATGGCACGATCACCTCGACCAGCAGCACTTCAGGCGCAGGTGCGATCAGTGTGGGTGCGAATTCGACCGTCACCAACAATGCTGCGCTGACCGCCAGTGCAGGCACGCCGGCGGTCAACTTTGGCGTCAACGGCACCTTTATCAACAACAGTTCGGCAACGGCCGCGGTCACGGGCAACATTGTCTATGGCACCAACACCGGGACCAACCGCGCCTATTTCTATAATTACAACACGACCTATGGATTTACCGGCGCCGTCACCGCCAGCGGCAACATCACGGCCGTGAATAATGGCATTTTCACCGGTACGTTCAGCCAATCGCCCGTTTCATCGACAAGCGGCACGTCCAACTCCGTGTCCTTTACCAATGGATCGACCGGCACATACACCGGTGCCTTCATCACGGGTGATACAACCACGCTGTCCAACGCCGGCACGATGTACCTCTATTCGGGCAGCAGCGTCGGTTATTACTATACGACCGGCGGCACCTCTTCGCTGACCAACAACAACACGACGGTCAACACCGACGGGTCGATCACCAACAGCCAGTTGTGGATCGGCACCGCATCGGCACCTGCCAAGGTCACCGTCTATGGCAATTACATTCAGGGCGCCAACGGCACGCTGAACATCGCGGTCACCCCCGCAGGCAGCGCGACGACGACGGCCGGCACCACCTACAGCCAACTTTACACCACCGGCACGGCGTCGCTGAACGGCACGCTTAATCTGAACGTCACGGCGGGTTTCTATCCCACCGGCACGGTGTTCAGCGTGATCCACGCCGATGGTGGAATGAGCGGCGATTTCTCGACGATCACGGTCAACAATGGCACCAACCTGCTGTTCACGACCTTTACCAAGGTCGGCGCCGTAACCAGCACCAGCGGCACCGATTATCAATTCGTCGCCAACCACAATTCCTATGCCACGGTCATGGCCGCCAATGGCGCCAACGCCAACCAGATCGCCGTTTCCAAGGGGCTGGACAAGCTGCTGGTGACGGCCACGGCCAACACCGGTTCGGACGCCGCCGCGCTGCTGGGCACGGTGGACATTCTGAACGCTTCGGATGCCAAGCTGTTTCTCGACCAGATTTCGCCCGAAGGCTATTTGGCCTATGCGACGGCTCTGCGCGATCAGGCCAACATTTTCCATCGCACCATCGACATGCGCATGAAGGATCAGAACAGCGATCACCCTGAAGACGGCTGGTGGCTGACGCCTTCGATGCAGGGCAGCTTCTCGTCGACGGCATCGACCGTTGGTGGTTATCGCACCCGTGACCAGCTGACCGCGATTGCGGCCGGTTATGACTTCTCTGGCCCCAACCATGTCTATGGCCTTGCGGTCAGCCTGTCGTGGGACAAGCTGCATTATGCGCCCAAAAGCCTTAGCGGTACGAACCGTGACTATGCCGTTGCGGCCTATGTCGGCAAGAATTTCGGCCCGTTGCACCTGACCGGTATTGCCAGCTATCACATGGGCAAGCTGAGCACGACCAAGGCGATCACGATCGGCGCCTCGACCCGTTCGGCCTCGGCATCGGCGGGCGAAGATCTGTTCAAGGCCACCGCCAAGGCTGGTTTTGAGCTGAAGGCCGGTGGTCTGGCGATCGAACCCTTCGTCGGCATTGACTTCAACAAGGGCAAGATCAAGAGCTTCACCGAAACCGGTGCTGGCGCGGCCAACCTGACCGTCAACAGCATCAGCGCGGATCGTACCGAACTGCTGGCTGGTGTATCGCTCACTCGTGCCAAGGGCATGTTCCGTCCCTATGCGTCGGCCACCTATCGTTCGCGGATGTCGGGCGCGGGCAACACCGTGACGGCGCTGATGAACGCACAGGCTGATACCCAGTTCACTGTGACCGGCTTGGCCCAGGGCAAGAGCCAGGTTGATGCCAATGCCGGCGTCAACATCGTGTTCGACGACGCCGGTGCTTTGTTCATCGGCTATCAGGGCACCTATCGCACCGATTACATGGCGCATGGTGTCAATCTGGGCATCCGCCTCGAATTCTGATCTTTTGATCTGAATTGAAATTCGTGAAAGGGCGGCGCGTCGGTGCCGCCCTTTTTCGTTGGCCGCGCCCATGCGCCTGTCACACAAGCATCACGCAATCGCCATGAGCATGTCACCTCCACCGCCTATTCAGAGCGGAAGGAGACGCCATGACCGCCCAGATGTTGCCGAGCCGCCGACTGACTGTTCGCCTTGCCCGTGATGGTGACGACCTTCATGCGGTCCAGCATTTGCGGTGGCGTGTGTTTTTTGAAGAGATGGGCGCTGACGCCGATCCGCTTAATGCGGCGCTGCGTTGTGACCGCGATGCCTATGACGCGCTGTGCGACCATCTGCTGGTCATTGACGAGGCGCTGATCGATGCGGGCGCGGCCTCTGCCGATGCGGTGGTGGGCACATACCGCCTGCTGCGCGAAAGCGTGGCGCGGGCGCATTCCGGCTTTTACTCCGGCGGCGAATATGACCTGTCGCGATTGATGGCCCGTGATGGCGATGGCAAGGAATTGCTCGAACTGGGCCGGTCCTGCGTGCTGCCGCAATATCGCACCAGCGCGACGATCTCTATGCTGTGGCGCGGGATTGCCGATTATATCAAGGCCAATCAGATCGGACTGATGTTCGGTTGCGCCAGCTTTCCGGGCACCGACCCCGACCTTTACGCCCCTGCCCTGTCCTATCTCTATCACCACCATCTGGCTGCGCCTGACCAATGCCCGCACGTCCTGCCGGGCAAGGGCGTGTCGATGGAACGCCTGCCGCGCGGTTCCTATGACGAACGCCGCGCCATGTTCCAGCTTCCGCCGCTGGTAAAGGGTTATATGCGGGTGGGTGCGCGGTTTGGTGACGGCGCCTTTATCGACCATGCGTTCAACACGGTCGATGTGTTCGTGGTCATGCCGGTCGACCTCATCGCGGACCGCTATGCCTCACGCTTCAGCGCCGCGGCCTAAGCGCGCGACGATCGAGGCTTCACAGGCGCGGGCCAAAGCCTTGCGGTCCCCCGCCTCGATCGGCTCTTCGAACCAGACTTCCGCCCGGATACGCCCCATGCCCGCCAGGTGCAGTGCATGGGGCAGCAATTCATCATCCCCGATCCAGGCAATGCGGCGCTGATCCTGCGGCGAAAATGCCGTGCCATCGCCATGCGTATAGCGCAGCGTGATCGGCTGCACCCGCGCCGTCCCTTCGCCTATGCCCGGCACCAAAGCGAATAGACTGGAGCGGAAGGGCAGAACGCCGTCGCCCAAACCCGTGGTCCCTTCAGGAAACAACACCAGACCGCGCTCTGCCTCCAAATGGCTGGCGAGTTCGGCGGCCTGCGCGGCGGCCCGCCCGCGCCTCTCACGTTCGACAAAGACGCAGCCATATTCCGTGGTCAAACGCCCGATCACCGGCCAGCCGCGAATGTCGTCCTTGGCCACAAAGGCGGCCCGCGTGACCAGTCCCAGCACCGGAATGTCGGTCCAGCTGATATGATTGGCGACATACAGCGTGCCCGCAGCGGGCATAGGCGCCCCATGCACCACCACCTTGATCCCAAAGCTTCGCAACAGCAGGCGCCATGCCATCACCGCCAGACCACGCCGCGCACCCCAATGGGCCGGCATCGCCAGCCACGGCAAAGCCAAAACCAGAAACAGCGTCACGCCAACCGCCATCCGCATATAGCCCGGCCAACGCGCCACTTTGCCCCAATTCACCCGATACCCCGTTCGAAACTGCGAAATTCCCGCCAAACCCGCCCTCTATGACATTGTGATGACCAATCCCGCAAGGCCACCCAACCTAACGCGCCGGTCTTGCACCTAATCTGGGGATTGCTTCGCGGTGGCGGATCGTTCCGCCCAGCCTTTTCACGATGACGGCAAGCGCGGCCTCGGCATCAGCCTGTGGACCGCATACGAAGATGTCGATGGCGGCCAAACCTTCCTCGGGCCACGAATGGATGGAGATGTGCGATTCGGCCAACAGGGCCACGCCCGTCACCCCCTGTTCCGGCCCAAAGGGATGGAGGTGGACCGACAGGACGTGAACATGCGCCGCCTGCGCCGCTTCTCGCAACACCGCCTCGATCAGCGCCACATCGCACAACCCATGGCACCCCGCCAGATCGGCGATCAGATGCAGGCCGGTGGCGGGCGCAGGAATCACAACAGGCTCTCCACACCATGCCCCAATCGCGCCAATGCGCGTTCGCCCGCCAGAACGCCGTGGTAATGCGCTTCTTCAAACAAGGAGAGGCCCGATAGGTCGGAGTGCGCGCGAAACACCGGGCCATCCATCGCCTGTGCCGCCATCCGCGCCGGATCGCTGCGAAAACCCGCCACCGGCCGCACCATCGCATGGCCCCAGCGCCAGACATCAATCCGTTCTATCCGCCCCTGCAATTCGGGGTTCATGGCCAAAAGGTCATTGGCCACAATCGCCTGCCATTCCTGCAAAGGGCGGGATAGTAACGCCTTGCGCTGCGCTACCGGATCGCCTTGCGACAGGGCCTGATACCATGTCAGCACGCCCGGCCCGTCGCTGACCGAGGAAGTTTGATGATTGGCTACGACATAGCCCAGACTGGCGCTGGTGGCCGAAACATTGTCCCATGCCAAAGGCACGCCATTGCCCCATGGCATACGCGAGACCGCCACATTGGCCACCACCCATGGCGCATAGGTAAAACCCGATTTGCCCGCAAAATCTGGCGCCACATGACGCGCCACGAAATCGGGCATGGCCAGAACCACCGCCTGCGCCCGGATACGCCGCGCCGCATTGGCGCCATGGTCGAACACATCGACCAGCACATCGTCTCCATCGCTGACAACATGCGTAACGCTGTGGCGCGCTCTGATCGCCCCGCCGAGACGCTGCGCCATCAGGCGGGCAAGTCGGGCATTGCCTTCGGGCCAGGTCAATTCGCTATCGCTCACGCCATCGGCGGCCCAGCCCCTGCGCCCGGCGAAATAATGAATGCCCGCCCATGCCGACACCTGCGCCGGTTCGCTGCCATAATCATCGCGGCAGCAATAGCGCAGGTGGGCCAACAGCGGCGCCGAAGTAAAACCGTTCCCCGCCAGCCATGCAGCGAAATTGATTCGGTCCAGCGCGGCAAAATCTTCATCCCGGCTGGACAAGGCCGACGGGCTGGCAAAAGCGGGGCGCCCATCGCGGCCAACGGCTTTGCGAAATGCCTCCATCATCGCGTCAAAACGCCGCCATTGCGCGCTATCCTGCGCCGACAGGCCGGTGGTCGGGACCAACCCTTCCTGCCACTTGCCGCGCCACAACAGGCGCTCCTCCAGATCGGCGCAAAGCTGGAACGGATCATAGGTGGGCGCGCCTTGCGCATCCTGCCCCGTGATCATCCCGAACTGGCGCAGCATATGGATCAGCGCCTTGGCCTCGCGATTGGGCACGGGCAGGTAATGCGCCCCCCATGGATAGGCCGTGACATGATTGGCCCCGCCGCGCGCATTCCCGCCCGCGACATCTTCCAATTCAAAGAGCGCAAAATCGCGAAAACCGGCCTCCGCCAACCGCCAGCCCGCCGCAAGCCCCGCGATGCCGCCGCCGGCAATGACCAGAGGGATGCGCTCCTCCTGACCGTCGAACTGGGGCAATTTGCCATCGCGGATGGCATGGCCGCGCGCCATATCCGGCCCCAACAGCGCGCCGGGGAAAGGCGCTTCCTGCGCTCGGTCGCAACCGGCCAACAAGGTCATCGCCGCCCCGCCCGCCATGACATCACGCCGCCGCCAAAGGGGGGGATTACCCCTCATAATGGCTCCATTCCTCGGCAAAGCTGCGCACCAGCGCCTGATTGTCGAGGCGGTTTACCGGAGCAGGTCGCCGCGCCATATCGGGCGGGAAATCAAACATCAGCGGTTCGGACACAGGGTTGAGATAACGCAGGCCGCCCGGCAGATGCGCAGGCCCCACCGGCGGCGTATGGGCCGCCAACGTAAAGCCCCATTCGCCAAAGCTGGGCACATAGGTGTGATAGCCGCGCGTCGAAAGACCTGCCGCTTCCAGCGTCTGCGCCACGGTCCAGAAAGAGCGCGGCGCGACCAGAGGCGAGGTCGATTGCACCACCATCACCCCATTGGGGGCCAGCAGGCGGGCGACCTGCGCATAGAAACTGACGGTATAGAGTTTGCCCAGCGAATATTCAGTGGGATCGGGAAAATCGATCAGGATCGCGTCATAGGTCCCCTTCGCCCCGCGGACCCAGCGAAAGGCATCGGCGTTCTCGACGCTCAGACGCGGGTTAGAGAGCGAACCACGATTGAGTGCGGCCAGTTGCGGCGTTTGCCGAAACATCCGCGTCATTTCCGGGTCCAGATCGACCAGATGGATTGAACGCACCCGCCCATCGCGCAAAACCTCGCGCGCGGCCAGACCATCGCCTCCGCCAAGGATCAGCACCCGCGCCGGATTGGCCACTCGCCCCAGCACGGGCCAGACCAGAGCTTCGTGATAGCGATATTCATCGCGTGACGAAAATTGCAGATTGCCGTTCAAATAGAGCCGCAGATCCTCGCCCCGGCGGGTCAGCACGATACGCTGATAGGGGGTGGATCGGGCATGAATCACGCCCTCGCCATAATAGGCGATTTCGGAAAAGCGCTGAATGCGCTCGGCCATGAGCAGGCCCGCGATCAGACTAGCCGTGACCATCAGTGCCGCCGCCATATCGCCCCCAACGCGCCGCGTCCCCCGCAACACAAAGAGCAAAGCCACCGCGACCGCCACATTGGCAAGGCCAAAGACCAGCCCCGTGCGGATCATCCCCAATTGCGGCACCAGCAGCAATGGAAAGGCCAACGAAGCAATCAACGCGCCGACATAGTCATAGGTCAGCACATTGGACACCAGATCGCGAAAGGCAAAGCGCGAGCGCAGGATGCGGATCAGCAGCGGGATTTCCAACCCCACCAGCGCCCCGATCACCAGCACGATCGCATAGAGCAGCACGCGAAAATCCGTCGCCAGCGGAAAAGCCAGAAACAGGCCCGCCGCGCTCCACCCGCCGATGGCCGCGATCATGATTTCAACGCGGATGAACACGCCGATCTCGTCGCGCCGGACATAGCGGGACAGGAAAGACCCCACCCCCATCGCAAACAGATAGGAACCGATGACGGTCGAAAACTGGGTTACGCTGTCGCCCAGAAGATAGGAGGCAAGCGTGCCCGCCAGCAATTCATAGATCAGCCCGCATGTGGCCACGACCAGCACCGAGAGCAGCAGGATGGCGGCATGGCTTTTCGCATGGCCGAGAGGGGGCTGCTCATCATCTTCCATGCGGATCACCCATGGATGGCCGCCGAAATGATCATGCTCAGCCCCAGCGCCACCGCGCCCGCCAGAATGGCCACGGCCATATTCTGACGCTCAATGATTTCCTTCCACAATTCGCCCGGCGTCAATTTGTCGACCAGAATGAAACTGGCCACAAAGACGATGATGCCCAGCAGCGCGTAAAACAGGGTCGCAGCAATGATACCTGTCGAAAGCATGCAATTCCTCCCCTTACTTGTGCGACGGGCCAAAGCCCCAGAAGACGCCCCCGCCGCCATGATGATGGGTGCGTTCGCGCGGGCCAATGTGCTGCGCAGAACCGTCGGCGAACGGATCCCACGCGGCCCATCCCGCCCAACCGGCAAAGCCGAGCAGCAAAAGGCACCACGCAATATGCAGCAACAATCCGCGGCTCATGCGTAATTCTCCCCATAAACGGCGGTCTTGCTGGCGCGATAGGCATAGGTGATCACCCATGGCGCCCAGGCGAGGCCCACGATCATCCAGAACAGCCCCCACGGAAAACCGCCCGGTTCAACCAGAACGCTCAGGCCGATGACTTCCTGTTCCTGTGCCGGAATGCTTTGGGCCGTGTCGATGCCCCATGGGTTGGTGGTGTAACTGGTGGTCGAATAGGTGCTGGCGGAGGGATCGTTCCAGCGCTTGGCCTCTGCCTCGATCATCAGGTCATAGTCGCCCGCCGGAACGCCGCTGAAACGCGTGCTGGTTTCAAGGCTTCCCTCGGACCAGTCGCCATCGGAATCGCGGCCCGCATAATATTCGATGGTCGCGCTGGCCGGGATCGCGGCCTGCGTCGCGCGATTGACCAGCAGGTAGTCGAGATCGACCCAGCGGTTGGTGAAATTGGTGGCGTCAACCTTGACCGTCACGAATTGCGCGGAACGGGTCAGATGTACCGGCCCGATGGTCATGCGCGATGTCGGACCATCCACGACCACCCCGCCGCCGCCGCGCACGCCCGCATCATTTGATGCAAAACCCGCCAGCAGGAAAAAGGCAGCAACAGTCGTGAGCATGGCCACCATCGCCATGGCCCACAGCCCCGCCGGGCCCGAGGAATAGGCCGTGCCCCAAATACGCTGGGCAAAATCGGATGGGCCTCCCGGTTTTTGGCCGCCCGGTTTGGGCCGGGTCGGTTCCGGGCGCGCCAGATCGGGGCCTTCGGGCCGCCGAAACGCATCAACCAACCGTTGAGGGACAGCGACGAGATGCGTCCATTGCACCTCTTCCCCTTCGCGCCATTCGCGCGACAGCGACATATTGCCGCGCTCATAGCTGCGCGCCACCCATGTCTCGCCGGCCTGAACGCGCCAATAGAATTCGCCGATCACCTTGCTGGTCAGGATCGAAACCGGCTCATCCTCGCCCGAATAGGTGTCGCCGCGCCAAAGGGCCTCGCCCCAACGCCCCGTTTCGCGGGGCAGGTCGGTCAGCATCGTGCCAAATTGCCATTGCCCGTCGGAATGGACCAGCCAGCGGTAACCAGCATAGGGGTTGAACAGGAGATATTCGCCCCAGGAATATTGCCCCGCCTGACGACGCAGCCAGCCGATGACTTCCCACTCGACGCCCGACAGCACGCCCCTGCTGCCCAGCGGCAAAGGCAATTGGCGGGCTGCCTCGTGATATTCCTTGATGATGGCGACATCGGGGTTGGCCACGTCCAGCACGCTGCCGCAATATTGGCAGGCGACGGTGACGGTATAGCCGACCGCCTTGACCTCCAGCCCTCCGCCGCAGGAGGGGCAGATGATCGCGCGGCTCACCGCAGGTTCTCCGGGATGGGCCAGCCTTCGATGGCACGCAGGCGACTGGGCCGCAATTCGGCCAGTTCGATATAGCGCCCGGCATAGGCGGTGGCGCCAACCTTATCGATCTGAACCGACAGGGCCGCGCCCGTGGCGGAACGGAAGTCGATGCTCTGTACCTCGCAATCCTTGGGCGTCGGAAAAGGCAAATCGCCTTCGCCGCCAAGGCAGGTGACGGTTTTGACGTCAGTGGCCTTCAGGCTTTGACCATCCACCTCCACCTCATCCCCCAGCCGAATCGAAGCAGGCAGGCGCGCCGACACATCTTCGCGCTCGGTCAGGATCTGGAACTGGCCCATCGCCTCGCCCAGCCAGCGTGTTGTGCCGTCGGAAAGTTGCAGCAGCCATTCGTTCCACGCGCCGTCCGCCCAGCCCCAGCGAACGCGCCCTACCACCGTAAAGCGCGCGCCATCGACCGCCCCGCCCGTACCAAGCTGGATCGGCGAAATGTCATAAGGCAGCACGGCAGCCTTGCCGATGTCCCGCATCCCGTCGCGCGCGATCACCGTCTGGCAATAGGAACAGACGGCATAGGGCATGCCGCCAGAGCGCATGGGCACCGGCGCGCCGCATTGCGGGCAGGCGTTGTTAGCCATGATCGTTCTCTTATTTCACCCGCGAGAGGATTTCGGCCTTTTTAGCGTCAAATTCTTCCTGCGTGATCGCGCCCATGGTCAGCAGCTTGTGCAGTTTTTCGAGCAAAGCGAAGGGATCTTCGGCAGGCGCCGCCGCGCCGCCCAGCGCCCCGCTCATCGCACCGGAAAGCATATTGGCCGCCGCCATCCCCGCGCCGATCCCGGCAAGGCCGCTGTCGGACGCCGGATTGTCCAGCGCCTGTGCCGCCTGAAACCGGGTATATCCGGCCATATCGCCCAACACCCGCATCGAGGAACCCTTGTCCAGATGGGCCTGAACCTCACCAGGCAGGCTGACGCTTTCGACAAAAAAGCTGAGGCAGGACAGGCCCCACTGAGCGAAAGTCTTGTCCACCTCGACCTTGATCGTGTCAGACATAGCCTGCTGATTGGCGGCAAGGTCGAGGAAGGGGATCTTGCTGGCCCCCAAAGCGGTGGCAATGGCCGTGACGATGGCGCTGCGCAATTGGGTGTCGAGCGTGTCGACCCAGACCTCTGATGTGGTGCCCAGCACCTTTTCAACGAACAGTTTGAGATCGGCCACCTTGAACGAATAGGTGCCAAAGGCGCGCAAACGGATCGCGCCAAATTCGGCGTCACGCACAGTCACGGGTTGCGGCGTGCCCCATTTGCGCCCGGCCTGTTCCTTCAGACTGATGAACACCACGTCCGATTTGAAGGGCGAGTTGAACCCCTTGTCCCAATTCATCAGATTGGTCAGAATCGGCAGATTGGCCGTTTCCAGAACATGCAGGCCCGCGCCGAAATAGTCGGCAACCTGACCTTCGTTCATAAAGGCGGCGATTTGCCCTTCGCGCACGGTCAATTGCGCGCCGTTCTGAATTTCATTGCCGGACGTGGGAACGCGCCATGCAACCTGTCCTGGCGCTTCTTGCCATTCGATCACGTCGATGAATTGTTTGCGCAGGAAATCAAACATGTCACGCATCCCAAGTTGGTCAGACAGCAGGTGTTATTCTAGAGTAAGACACCGCCCTTGCAAGCATAACCGGACAGGCACTGCATCGCCCCTTCATTTTTGCCCCGATTTCGCGTAACGGCCCGCGCTATGTCTGCTATTTCCGCCCCCCGCACGTCACCGGTTGCCGCGCCCCGCACCTATCGCGTCAAAAGCTTCGGCTGTCAGATGAACGTCTATGACGGTCAGCGCATGGAAGAATTGCTGGCCAGCCAAGGCATCGCCCCCGCCCCCGAAGGCGAGGAGGCCGATCTGGTCGTGCTCAACACATGCCACATCCGCGAAAAGGCGGCAGAGAAGGTCTATTCCGACATTGGCCGACTGGTAAAGGACTGGCGCCGCGAAGACGGCACCGCCCCATTGATCGCGGTGGCCGGTTGCGTGGCGCAGGCCGAGGGTGAGGAAATCATGGCCCGCGCGCCCGTGGTCAAGATGGTTGTGGGGCCACAGGCCTATCACCGCCTGCCCGAGATGATTGCGCGGGCGGTCGATGGCGAACGCGTGACCGACACGGACATGCCCGCCGACGCGAAATTCGCCGCCCTGCCCAAGCGTCGCAGCGTTGGACCCACCGCCTTTCTGACGGTTCAGGAGGGTTGCGACAAATTCTGCACCTATTGCGTGGTGCCCTATACACGCGGGGCGGAAATCAGCCGTCCCTATGCCGATCTGATCACCGAGGCGCAGCGTCTGGTCGAAGCGGGCGCCAAGGAAATCACCCTGCTGGGCCAGAATGTGAATGCGTGGAGCGGCGAGAATCATAAGGGACAGGCAGTCGGCCTTGACGGGTTGATCCGTGATCTGGCCACGATCGATGGTCTGGCGCGCATCCGTTACACCACCAGCCATCCCAATGACATGACCGACGGCCTGATCGCCGCGCATGGCGAAGTGGAAAAGCTCATGCCTTTCCTGCACTTGCCGGTGCAATCGGGCAGCAATCACATCCTGAAAGCCATGAACCGCAGCCATACGGCGGAAAGCTATCTGCGCCTGCTGGAACGCGTGCGTGAAGCGCGGCCTGATATTGCCCTGTCGGGTGACTTCATCGTCGGTTTCCCCGGCGAGAGCGAAGAGCATTTTGCCGAAACCATCGCGCTGATCGATGCGGTGGGCTATGCGCAAGCGTTCAGCTTTAAGTATTCGCCGCGCCCCGGCACGCCCGCCGCCACGATGGACGACCAAATCGCCGCCGAGGTGATGGATGATCGATTGAAGCGCCTTCAGGATGCTTTGAACCGCGACCAGCACGCATTCAACCGCAACAGCCTCGGCCGCACCTGCGAGGTTCTGGTCGAACGCAAAGGCAAGTTGCAGAACCAATGGCTGGGCAAGTCACCCTGGTTGCAATCGGTTCATTTCGAGGGCGATTACGCGGTGGGCGATCTGGTGCGCACCGAACTGGTTCAGGCCGGGCCGAATTCGCTCTCTGGCAAGGTTCTGGCATAAGGAAACCGCCCCCTCCTTGCGGAAGGGGCGGCCCAGCACAGCTTCCCGACCGAAGCGCGCTGTATCAGTAAAAGAACGAGCCATAGACCTGGAGGACGCGGCCCGATCGCAGGTCAATCCGCACCACGTCTCGGCCATAACGCACCCAACGCTGGTTGATGCCCGGAGGCGGCAGACGGTAGGCCATCGGATTGGCAATCCAGTAGCGGCGGTGGTAATAATCCGGCGCAAAGCGATAGCCCGGCGTTACAGGGCGATAGGCATATCCGCGCGGGCCGACATAGGCGGGGCCGCGGAAGACATCGCCATGGGCGCGGCGATAATCACGCCAGTCTTCGCGATATTCCTGTCGCGCTTCGCGCAGATCGCGCATGTCACGGCGGGCTTCACGATAGTCGCCGCGCGCCAGATCACGATGGATTTCGCGATGTTCGCGGGCGATGTCGCGCTGATCGCGGCGCAATTCATGGGCGCTCTGCGCCGAGGCGGCGGTCGGAGCGATGGTCGCAGCGGCCAGCGCCAGCATCAAAATCTTACGCATCTTACTCTCCTTTGAACTTCGCATGGGACCGTTCCGATGGATTGGGTCTGGTCCCGATGAAGCCCTTATGGAGATGTGGCCATGAACCCATTTGGAATTGGATGCTCAGACCTCAGTCAGGTTTGTATCAATTTGTAACAACGCCTTTGAGCGCCGCCAGAAATGCGCCGCCTACGCTTTTCCACCACCACGATGTTTGATCGCTCTTGGCGGATGGCATGGTCAGGCGTATCTTTACCCGTGTGAGCCGGTCTGGAGATTCCGGCCACAGACAAGGAGCACATGGCCCGCAAACAGATCCGCGCCGCTTTTGACCCCATCGAGGATGTGGCCCCATTCCGCAGCCCGAACGCTCGATCGAACCCGTCCCGACGAGCGCGAACCGAGCTTGAGTTTGACGAGCCGACAATATTGGGCGCGCTGTTTGGCCAGTTTGATTCCAATCTGGTGCTGATCGAAAACCGGCTGGGTGTTTACATCTCGGCGCGGGGCAATCGCATTTTGATCGAAGGCAATGAGGACAATGTCGCCCGCGCACGCGAAGTGCTGCAAGGGATGCACAGCCGCCTGCTCTCGGGACAGGAAGTGGATGCCGGCGCGGTCGAATCGCTGATCGCCATGTCGGTCGAACCGACATTGGAAGGCATCATTTCGGGCGATGAAACCCATCCCCCGATCATGATCCGCACCCGCGGCAAGACCATTGTCCCGCGCAGCCCGACCCAGATCGACTATATGCGCGCACTGGCCCGCAACGATGTGATCTTTGCCCTTGGCCCGGCGGGCACCGGCAAGACCTATATCGCCGTGGCACAGGCCGTGTCCCAGCTCATTAACGGCAGCGTCAAGCGCCTGATCCTGTCGCGCCCGGCGGTTGAGGCGGGCGAAAAGCTGGGCTTCCTGCCCGGTGACATGAAGGATAAGGTCGATCCCTATCTGCGCCCGCTTTACGATGCTTTGTTCGACTGTATGCCGCCCGAACAGGTTGAGCGGCGTTTGGCCAATGGCGAAATCGAAGTGGCGCCTATTGCCTTCATGCGCGGGCGCACGCTGGCCGACGCCTTTGTCATCCTTGACGAGGCGCAGAACACCACGGCGGCGCAGATGAAGATGTTCCTGACCCGTTTCGGCATGAACAGCCGAATGGTGATCTGCGGAGATCCCAAGCAGGTCGACCTTCCCGGCGGCATGGCGGCCAGTGGGTTGAACGATGCGGTTGTCCGGTTGGAAGGCGTCGAGGGCATCGCCACGGTGCGCTTCAAGGGCAGCGACGTTGTGCGTCACCCGATCGTGGGTCGCATCGTCGAGGCTTATGAAGGCAAGAACGAGGATTAATCTTCGACAATCGCTCCGCCAGCGCTTAGGGACGCGGACCTATGCTGACGCTTGAAATTGATATCGAATCCCCTTGGCCCGAAACCACCGATTGGGAAGCCCTTGCCGCCCGCGCGGCAGGGGCGCTGAGCGTGGTGGCGCCCGAACTGGCCAAGGAATGCCTGAGCACCAGCATGATCTTCACCTCGGATGAAGAGGTACAGGTGCTGAACGCCGAATGGCGCGGCAAAGACAAGCCGACCAATGTCCTCTCCTTCCCTATGCTGGAGCGTGAGGATCTGCTGGACCTGCCCGATGACGGGCCGCCCGAAATGCTGGGCGATATTGCGCTGGCCTTTGAAACCTGCGCGCGTGAGGCCGAGGAAAAGGGCATCACGCTGCAGGATCATGCATCGCACCTGATCATCCATGGCTTGCTGCATCTGGCCGGGCTGGATCACGAGATATCCGACGAGGATGCCCGCGCCATGGAAATTTTGGAAATAAAGGCGCTTGCGCTGATCGGCATTGCCGACCCATATGGCGATCATCATCTTTGATCTTCTTGCAACCGACATTCTTTTAATCGGCATCGCGCCGGAGGAGTAGCATAGAACGTGGCCGATCTGGGCCGTACAGGGGATTCCGGCCTCGGAGAGCCGGACAGTAAGCGCTCTTTATGGCGTCAGGTTCTGCGCTTCTTTGACGGGGGCGATCAGGACCAGTCGCTGCGCGCCCATCTGGAAGACATCATCGACGAGCATGAGGGAGAAGGCAGCCCCGGCGAAGCGGGCGACCTTTCGATGCTGGAACGTCAGATGCTGCGCAACCTGCTGCATTTTTCCGAACTGGACGCGGCCGATGTCTGCATCCCGCGCGGACAGATCATTGCGTTGGCCCATAATGCGCCATGGCCCGATGTGCTGGCCGCCTTTGCCGAACATGGCCATTCGCGCATGCCGGTCTATCGCGACACGCTCGATGAAGTGATCGGCATGATCCTCATCAAGGACGTATTCCCCTATCTGGTCCGGGGCGAGGAGCCACAGGGCAACTGGACCCGCATGATGCGCCAGCCCCTGTTCGTGCCGACCGCGCGCGGGGCATTGGACGTTCTGGCCGATATGCGGTCAAGCCGGGTGCATCTGGCCGTGGTGGTGGACGAATATTCGGGTACAGAAGGCATCATCACCTTTGAAGATCTGGTCGAGGAAATCGTCGGCGAGATCGAGGATGAACATGATGACGCCCCAACCGAATTGCTGCGCCCGCTCGACGATGGTCTATGGGACGCCGATGCGAAGGTCGAACTTGACGAAGTGGGCAAGCGGGTCGATCCGCGCCTTGCCGAAGTCGAGGAAGATATCGATACTTTGGGCGGACTGGCCTTTGTGCTGTCCGGCCATGTGCCGCCGGTGGGCGCGCAAATTGCGCATGCCAGCGGCTGGATCATCGAAGTAACCGAGGCCGACGAGCGCCACGTGATTCGCCTTCGTTTGCATCCGCCCGCCACATCCGGCGAACAAGAGGACTGATCGACCATGCCCGCCACCCGCCGCCTGCCCCCTCTGCGCGCGCTGGAAGCCTTTGTCCGCACGGTCCGGCTTGGCTCGGCCAAGGCGGCGGCCAGCGAATTGGGCCTGAGCCCGTCCGCCCTGTCACGCCGCGTTGGCGCGCTGGAAGATTTCGTGGGCAAACGCCTGTTCACGCGCCAGCATCAGGCGATGAAGCTGACCGATGACGGTCATGCCTTTTACGCGGCGGTCAGCCCCAAGCTGGAAGATCTGGCCGAAGCGGTCGAATCGCAGATGGAGGCCAGCAATGTCATGCGCCTGCATCTGGGCGTGCCTGCGCTGTTTGCCGGCACCCGCCTGTTTCCGCGCCTGCCCGAATTGCGCAAGCTGCACCCGCGCCTGCACATCGACTTTGACACGGGCGCACAGCTGGAATCGGAACTGGGCGATTCGATTGACGCGGCCATCGTTCTGTCAAAGGAACCCGATCCGGCGCTCCATTCGGTCCGGCTTGATCATAACAAGATCCACGCCTTCGCCTCGCCCGCGTTGGCGGCGGAAATTGGCGAGAAGCCCGATCTGGCCCGCCTGTCCAAGCAGACCTTCGTAATCTCGACCGACCTGCCGGAAAGTCTGGACGTGTGGAAGGGCGCGCTGGGGCTGGAACGATTGGAACCGGCCGCCATCGACCATTTCGACTCGGCCCAATTGATCATTGCCGCGGCGGTTCAGGGGCTTGGCATCGCCATCGTCCATGATGACCACTTCCTGCGCCCGGGCGATGACCGGCTGGTCCGCCTGTTCGATGCCGATATCGACAGCCCGTACAGCTATTGGTTCGTTTGCCGCCCGCGCGCGCTGGAAACGCGCCCGGTGCGGATGTTCCACGATTGGCTGATCAAAGCGGGCCTTTGATCAGGCTGCGTAGCGAGCGCTGGCATCGCCCATCGCGCGGCGGGCCAGCGTAAAGCGCTGAACCACGCCCGACAGGCGTTCGGCCTCATGGGCCAGCGATCGCGATGCGGCGGTCGATTCCTCGACCAATGCGGCATTTTGCTGGGTCGCCATATCCAGTTCGTTGATGACCTTGTTGACGCCATTGATCGCCTCGGATTGCTGCGCCGTGGTTTCGGCCAGCCGTGAGAGCATCTCAGCCACTGCCGTCGAGCGCTCGACAATGCGCTCAAGGCTGGATTGGGTGCGGCTGACCATATCGACGCCCATGCGCACTTCCTCGCCCGAATGGACGATCAGTGAGCCGATCTCCTTGGCCGCCAAGGCGCTGCGCTCGGCCAGATTGCGTACCTCGGTGGCCACGACGGCAAAGCCGCGCCCGGCATCGCCCGCACGCGCCGCCTCGACCCCGGCGTTCAGCGCCAGAAGGTTGGTCTGGAACGAGATACCGTCGATGATTTCAACAATCGAACGCATCTTTTCCGAGGTCGCCGCGATCGACTGCATCGCCGACACCGCGCCGCGCATCAATTCGCCGCTGGTGGATGCTTCCTGCTCGGCTTCATGGGCGGCGCTGGCGACATTGCTGACGCCCTGCCCGGCCTCGGCCACGGAATTGGCGAGTTCACGCACAGTGTTGGCCGTCTGACCCAGTGATGCTGCCTGCACCTCGGTGCGATGCGCCAAATCTTGCGCCGCAGAGGAGATTTCGCCCGCCCCCGAACGCACCGCGTTGGACGACATGGAAACCGCCGAAATCTGTTCAGAGAGCGAGGCCGCGGTGGAGTTGAAGTCCGTACGCAATTGCTCATATTCGGGCGGAAAGGCTTCATCGAGCCGCTCATCCAGACGCCCCTGACGCAAGGCCGCCAGACCACGCTCCAGCGCGCCGGTGATCCTTTGCTGGGCCATCAACTTGCCCTCGGCTTCGGCGCGGCTGCGTTCGGCAATGGATCGACGGATCGCTTCGAGAGCGCGGGCGATATCGCCCAGTTCATCCGCCTTTTCGATGCCCGGAATGTCACGATCCAGATCGCCCAGAGCCATATCGCCCATCGCGTCCTTCAATTGCGAAACCGGTCGCGTGACACGCCAGGAAAACATCAGCATCACCAGAATGCCAATGCCGACGCCCAACAGGCCAAGGATAATATTGCGCTGTATCGCCGTATCGGCCTGCGACAGGACGCGGGCCACAATACCGTTGACCAATTTGACGTTGTAGCCCTTGTCCGCCTCAATCCCTGCTTGCAACGCGCGTGAATGAGAAATAATGCCACCGTTAAACAGTGCAGCGGCGCGTTCATGCTGATTGCTCAACACTGCCTGACGAATAACTTCAACATCCTGTCGAAACACTTGCCAGCGTTGGACGATGTTTTCGTAAAGCCGAGCATCTTCCGGGTCGCTCAGCAGCTTTTTATATTCGGCAATGCCCTTTTCGGCATCAGCCAGCGCGGTATTGAGCGATTCGGATTGCTTGGCGGCTTCATCCGGCGATGGCGCCAAAAGCATGCGGGCCATGCGTATGCGGGCAATTTCAAAATCGACGATAACCGAATTGAGCTTATCCACACTGGGCAAGGAATTGCCGGCCATATATTCGACATCGGTGCGCATGGATGATGCGCCCTGCACGGCCAGAGAGGCCCCCATTCCGATAATGGCGGCCAGCGAAAGCGACCCAGCGGCGACCAGTGTTTTGATTTTTGCGCGAGCAAGCACGGACTATCCTCTCGAGACTGTCCGTTTACTATCCTTCACCAGCGGTGGAGATCGCTTGAACCGATACCTTCGGGCTTGCCCGGATACGGGGTTAACAATTCAAAAAAGCAAGGCCGTCCCGAACATCCCATTGAGGATGCGCGGGACGGCCAAATCATTATGCGGCCGAAACGACAGCCTTCACGATCTTGCCCGGATTACGCGGCGGTTCGCCCTTGGGCAGCGCGTCGATGAATTCCATGCCCGACTGAACCACGCCCCAAACCGTGTACTGACGGTCAAGGAAGGTGGCGTCGTCAAAGCAGATGAAGAACTGGCTGTTGGCCGAGTGCGGGTACGAGGTGCGCGCCATCGAGCACACGCCGCGAACATGCTTTTCGTTGTTGAATTCAGCCTTCAGGTCGGGCTTGTCGCTGCCGCCGGTGCCGGTGCCGTTGGGGCAGCCGCCCTGGGCCATAAAGCCGGGGATCACGCGGTGGAACGTGATGCCGTCATAGAAACCTTCGCCGACCAGTTCCTTGATACGTTCGACGTGGCCGGGGGCCAGATCAGGGCGCAGCTTGATAACAACATCGCCAATGCCGTTGCCGGTATCCACGGTGAAGGTGAGAATTTCGTCGGCCATGGTAAAGCTCCTGTGGGATTGGCGAGGATTGGCCATCATCGCCCTATATTCTGGCCGCGCTGATAAAGGCGCCCCGCGCCCATGGCCAGCAGTTTGTGCGAAGCATTGCGCTAAACGCATCCTGCAAGGTTGCTTTTATTCGCTTAATGCCTAATCCCCTTCTCCCATGACCGTCGAGCCTGTCGAAACACAAGCCACCGAGGAATTCACCGCCGCCCATGTTGAGCCGGTGGAGGAAAACACGCGCCATGACAGTCTGGACGAAGATAATCAGTTAAAGAGCGACTTTGTCCGCCGCGTCCGCAATGCGCTGGACGCGGGCGAGGTTGATGCGGTCTATGCGCTGGTCGAACCTTTGCACCCGGCCGACATCGCCGACCTGTTTGAACAGATCGACGCCGATGAACGCCCCGCTCTGGCCAATGCCATCTCCGACCTGATGGGCGGCGAGGTCTTTGCCGAATTGAACGACCACGTCCGCGAAGGACTGGTCGATGAATTGTCCGCCGAAGATATCGCCGACATTGCCGAGGAGATGGAGACCGACGACGCGGTCGCCCTGCTCGAAGACCTTGAACCGGACGAACAGCAGGCGGTTCTGGCCGAGATGGAGCCGGAAGAGCGCGCCGCCATCGAATCGGCGCTGGCCTATCCGGAGGAAACCGCAGGCCGCCTGATGAGCCGCGATTATATCGCGGTGGGCGAGCATATGACGGTGGGCGAATTGATCCACTATCTGCGCGACAACAAGGATCTGGCCACCGAATTCTGGGAAGTGTTCATTGTCGATGCGCGCCATCATCCGGTGGGCACGTGCCAATTGTCATGGGTTTTGCGTACCGACCGCCATGTGACCCTGTCCAATGTGATGAAGCGTGACCAGACGCTGATCCCGGTGACGATGGATCAGGAAGAAGTCGCGCTGCGTTTCCAGAAATACGCGCTGATTTCAGCCGCGGTGGTCGATGAAAGCGGGCGTCTGGTCGGTCAGATCACCGTCGACGACGTCGTCCACATCATTCAGGAAGAAGCCAGTGAAGACATCCTGCGCCTGTCGGGTGCGGGTGATGGCGACATTAACGAACCGATCCTGATGACGGTGCGCACGCGGCTGTCATGGCTGGTGGTCAATCTGGGCACGGCGATCATCGCATCCTCGGTCGTCGGCCTGTTTCAGGGTGCGATCGCGCGATTTGCATTGCTGGCGGTGTTGATGCCGATTGTGTCGGGCATGGGCGGCAATGCGGGCACGCAAACGCTGGCCGTGGTGGTGCGCGCCATTGCCACCAATGAATTGACCAGTTCGAACACCGTCCGCATGGTCTTGCGTGAATTGCGCATCGCCATGGCCAATGGTCTGTCGCTGGGGCTGATGATCGGCACAGGCACGACATTGCTGTTCAGCAATCCGCATCTGGGGGCGGTAATTGGCGCGGCCATGGTGATCAACAATCTGGTGGCGGGGTTGGCCGGCATTCTGGTGCCGGTGTCGCTGGACCGTTTGCGGATTGATCCAGCTGTCTCTTCGGCCGTATTTGTAACGACCGCCACCGATGTCATGGGGTTCTTCTCTTTCCTCGGCCTTGCCGTACTTACCGGGCTTGCCTGATGCCTCTTAACATGACGAAAGTGGCCTATGGTGCGCAATCCATGGCCGAAATCCACGAATGGTTTGCCCCCGACGGTCGCCGTGGCGGGGCGGAAATTGCGCGCCTGACCACGCGTAACCGGCCCAAGCGCGCCGAGGAAATGATCGGCGGATCGCTGTTCTGGATTTTCAAACACCAATTGGTGGCGCGCAGCGAAATTCTGGGCTTTGAAGAAGATGAAGGCGGGCGCACCGCGATCCTGATTTCGACCAAATTGATCGAGGTCGTCCCCACCCCGCGCCGCGCGCATCAGGGCTGGCGCTATCTGGAGGCAAAAGACGCCCCCGCCGATCTGGCCAGCGGCGATGGCGGCGACGTCCTGCCCGCGAACGTGGCGGCGGAATTGGCGAAGTTGGGGTTGGTTTAGAACCCCAGCCAATCCGCCATCAAATGCCACGCCACGGCCGTTTTGGACGGTGCGCTAAAGGCCACGCCATCCTCGCCCCGATTGCGCGCCGCCATGGCCTCGACCACTTCGTCGCGCGTGAACCAACGGGCATCTTCCAATTCATTTCGGTCGATGGTCAGCGCCGGGTCATCGGTAAAGGCATGGGCGGCGATCATCAGACTGGATGGGAAAGGCCAGGGCTGGCTGGCGACATAACGCACGTCATGGACCTTGACGCCGGCCTCTTCAAAAATCTCGCGCGCGACGGCTTCTTCGATGCTTTCACCCGGTTCTACAAACCCGGCCAAAGCGGAATAGCGATGAGGCGGAAAGCGTGGCTGGCGGCCAAGCAAGATTCGGCCCTCATGTTCCACCGACATAATGACCACCGGATCGGTACGGGGGAAATGAGGCGTTCCGCACGACCCGCAATCCCTCTGCCATCCACCCTTGGCGATCTGGGTGCCCCCGCCACAGCGCGCGCAGAACCGATGGCGGGCGTGCCATCCGACCAGCGCGCGCGCCGCGCCATAGATCGCGATATCGCCGCCTTCCATTCCATTCAGCGCCTGCCACAGATTGAAGCTGGCGGGTGCCGTGCTGGCCTGATCCGGACTGGGCACAGGCGCGAAATGGCCGATCCCATTGGCGTCCAGCCCAAGGAATACCACCTCACCCTCGGGGGCCTGATCCATCGTGGTCCAAACCAGATCGCCACTGTCAAGGCGCGGCTCCAGCCCGTCCATGGTCAGTAATTTCGCGCCATTCGTCCACAGCGCCGCCAGACGTGCAGGATCGGAACGCACCGCATCGGCACGGTCCAAAGGGTTGCCGGTAAAGGTTATGGGGGGACGCATATTCATCCTTTTCTGGCCATCGCAACACCGGCCGCGCGGGCATAGAGCGTAGGCAAGCCTGCCTCGTCAAGTTTGGCCAGCGGCCACCACTCGCCATCGCCCAGCGGCGTATCAACGCACGGCGAAACCATGACAACCAATTCCAATGCGACATGGGTAAAGACATGCGTGACGCGCCCAACCTCACGCCAGTCACCAGCGGCGGGGGGCGATGCAGACCCGTCGGTTTTCGCATTCCATCCATCATCGGGCAAGGCGCGCATCCCACCCAACATGCCCGATGCCGGACGCCGGATCAGCCAGACCGCACCATCGCGTTCGATCCAATAGGCATGGCCCATCCGCTGCGCTTTGGCCTTTTTGGGCGGTTTGACGGGCAATTGTTCGGCCCGTGATTGCCCCGCGCAATGGGCGCGCAGGGGGCAGATCAGGCATTGCGGCGCGCGGACACTGCAAATGCCTGCGCCCAGATCCATCATCGCTTGGGCGAAATCACCGCTGCGCACGTCGGGCGTGATGGTGTCGGCGGCAACCCGAATGGCGGCGCGGCCTGCGGGCAATGGCTCATCAATGGCAAACAGGCGCGAGACGACGCGCTCCACATTGGCGTCCACCACAACGGCGCGTTGTCCAAAAGCAATCGCCGCCACCGCCGCCGCCGTATAGGCCCCCAACCCCGGCAAAGCGCGCAGCCCCGCCTCATCCTGGGGGAACGCGCCCATGTCCGCCACAACCCTTGCGCATTCGACCAGACGCCGCGCACGCGAATAATAGCCAAGCCCGGCCCAGGCCGCCATCACCTCATCCTCTGGCGCCGCCGCCAAGGCGCCTACATCCGGCCAGCGAGAGGTAAACTTTTCAAAATACGGGATGACCGCCGCCACAGTGGTCTGCTGCAGCATCACTTCGGACAGCCATACACGATAGGGATCGGCGCCATTCGCCCCCGGCGGCGCGCGCCACGGCAGGCTTCGCGCATGGGCATCGTACCAATCGAGCAAGGCGGCAGCGACAAAACCTGCGCGATCACTTTCCGCTTTACCGCATTTCACGCTCTGGGCTCTGGCATCCATGGGGCGGCTATGGCATGGCTGAGATGGCATGGAAAGGGATAGGCCACATTCACCAAAGGGCACCAAGAGCCCTGCTTCGCCGCGCGATGGGAAAGCGGGCGGGTCAAAGACGCGTGCCGGTCAACCCTATGAACGACCGCGTGGGGGACAGGCGCGCCCCATATCCGAATTGATGCCCGAAATTGGCCGCACGGCCTTTCGCCGCTTTGGCTTTGTCCAATCCAGCGTGGTGACGCGGTGGCCCGAAATCGTCGGCCCCCATCACGCCAATGTCTGTATGCCCGAAGCGATCCGTTTTCCACCCGGCGAAAAGAGCGACGGCATCCTGCAATTGGTGGTATTGCCCGCCCATGCGCCGATCATCACCCATGTGATCCCCGAAATCATCGAGCGCGTGAACCGCTTTTTCGGTTATCAGGCGGTGTCCAAGGTCAAGATGCGACAGGGCGAGGTCATGGCCCGCCCGCAGAGCCCGGTCCGCGCCGCGCCGCCCAGTCTGAAGCCCATCCCGATCGAGCTTGGCGATTCGCTGCGCGATATTGGTGATCCCGAATTGAAGGCGGTTCTCGAATCGCTTGCCCGCAGCATCGCCCGACAGGACGAGGCGTAACTCATTCCGTTTCCAGCAAAGGACCCTGCATGTTCCTTCCCCTTCGCATGATGGCCGCTGTGTCTCTGGCGCTTGGTTTGATGAGCGCCCCTGTATCGGCGGCGCCCGCAAAGCCTGCGGCAAAACCCGTGGCCAGCGGCGCGTGGGGAGCCAAAGCCAGCGTCAGCCCGGTCGGCGGGCATATTCAGGGCAATCCGGCGGCCCCGCACAAGCTGGTCGAATATATGAGTTATACCTGCTCGCACTGCGCCCATTTTGAGGCGGAAACGGCTCTGCCGCTGCGTATGGGGCCGGTGGGCGGCGGACAATTGTCGTTCGAGGTGCGCCACCTGCTGCGCGACCCGCTGGACATCACGATCGCCATGCTGACCAATTGCGTCCCGCCGGTAAAATTCTTCCCGTTGCACCACAAATTTCTGGCCCAGCAGGACCAATGGATCGCCATTGCGCAAAAGCTGAGCGAGGAACAGACTAAGCGCTGGAACGAAGGGCAGATGCCGGTGCGGATGCGCGCGATTGCCTCGGACCTGAAATTCTATGACATTGCCGCTGGCGCGGGCCTGACCCGCACGCAGGCCGATGCCTGTTTCGCCAATGAGGCGACACTTCGCCGCATCATCGCCCAGACCAAGGAAGCGCAGGAATTGGGCACAACCGGCACGCCGACCTTCGTGCTGGATGGCAAGATGCTGGAGGAACATGACTGGGCCGGATTGCAGCCCAAGCTGAGTGCAGCGCTCAAGTAACCCTTGCGACAAGTAATTACTTCTTGGCGCATCCACTCTGCGCTAGATTTTTCGCAAACAACCCTGCCAAGGATAGGCTTTACGATGACGTTTGCCCCGCTTTCCACCCGTAATCTGGCGATTTTGGCCATGGCCCCGCTCGCACTGGGACTGGCCGCCTGCAACAAATCCGAAGGCGGCGCCAGCGCGCCGGCCGGCAGCGTCGCCGCCGTTGCCCCGCCGGCGGGCAAGCAGTGGACCGAAACCTTTACCAAGACCGAGGATGGCGATGGCGTCATCGTCGGCAACCCCAATGCGCCGATCAAGATGGTGGAATATGGTTCGCTCTCGTGCCCCCATTGCGCAAAACTGGCGCAAGACGGAATGAGCGCGCTTAACGGCACCTATATTTCCAGCGGCAAGGTGAGCCTTGAATTCCGCAGCTTTGCCATCCACCCGCAAGATATTCCGTTGACGGTTCTGGCTCGTTGCGGCGGCGATGATACGTTTTTTGGTCTGATCGAACAGGTCTATACCAATTTCGATGCGTTGAATTCACAAACCAAGGAACAGTATGATCAGGCCTCGGCCGCGATGAAACTGCCCGCGGCCCAGCGTTATCCCGCCATTGCCGATGCGCTTGGCTATACCGCCTTCTTCACCGCGCGCGGCCTGCCCGAAGCGCAGCAGCGCCAGTGCCTGGCCGACCTGCCCCGCGCCGAGGCCGTCGCCAAGGCTTCCGAAGCGATCAGCGCCAAGGGCATCAGTTCGACCCCGACCGTGTTCATCAACAACAACAAGGTCGAAGGCGCCGAGTGGAAGAATGTCGAAGCCGCTCTGAAGGCTGCGGGCGCCTGATAGGCATTCATGCGTTTTCGGCGGCTCAAACTTTCAGGCTTCAAGAGCTTTGTTGAGCCTGCCGAATTGCGCATAGAGCCGGGGCTGACCGGTGTGGTTGGCCCCAACGGCTGCGGCAAATCCAATCTGCTGGAGGCCATCCGCTGGGTGATGGGCGAAAGCAGCCCCAAGTCGTTGCGCGGCGGGGGGATGGAGGACGTGATCTTTGCGGGCACGGCCACCCGCCCGCCCCGCGATTTTGCCGAAGTGATCCTGTCCGCCCATGACAGCGCGGGCGAGGAACTGGAGGTCGTGCGCCGGATCGAGCGCGGCGCGGGATCGGCCTATCGCATTAACGGGCGCGATGCGCGGCAAAAGGATGTGGCGCTGGTTTTTGCGGATGCTGCCACCGGCGCGCATTCCCCCGCTCTGGTCAGTCAGGGGCGCATTGCGGCCGTCATCAACGCCCGCCCCGCCGAACGCCGCGCCATGCTGGAAGAAGCGGCGGGCATTGCGGGCCTGCATGTCCGCCGCCGCGATGCGGAACAGAAATTGCGCGCGACCGAGGCCAATCTGTCCCGGCTCGAAGACCTGATGGCGGGGCTGGAGACAAGGATACTGTCCTTGCGGCGACAGGCGCGCGCGGCGGAACGCTATCGCCACCTGTCCGAGCAAATCCGTGTGGCCGAGGCGCGGGTGCTGTTTGCGCGCTGGCGCGAAGCGGCACAGGCCGCCGACCGTGCCAAGACCGAAGCGCGTCAGGCGCAGGAAAGGGTCAGCGTAGCGCAAACCCGCGCCGATGCCGCACAAACCGCACAGGCCAAGGCCGCACAAGATCTGATCTCCACCCGTGACGGCGTCGGCACCGCGCGTGAGGCAGCCAGCGCCATCGGCCACCGCCTCTCAACCCTGACCAGCCAGTTGGAGGCGGCGCGGGCAAAGCTAAACGATCTGGACCGGCAACAGGCCAGACTGGAAAGCGACCGCGCCGAGGCGGATCAACTGACCCGCGATGCCGCCGCCGCGCTGCAAAATCTGCAAGGTGAATTGGAGGATGCGCGGCGGCGCCTGAACGAAGCCGAAGCGCAACGCCCCGCGATGGTGCAAGCCTTGCAAGAAGCCGACAGCAATGCGCGGGCGGCCGAAATTGCCTATGCGCAGGCCAATGCCCAGCAGGCCAGCGTTGAGGCCGAGTGGCGCGTGGCAGAGGCCGAGATTGCCCAAGCCCAAAACCGGGTGCAGCGCTGCCAAGCCGATCTGGCGCGCAATGCGGAGGCGCTTGCGGCCTTGGACAGGGCCGGTGATCCGATTGCCGATCTGGCCAACGCGACGCAGCGCCGCGATGAAGCAAGTGCGAAACTGGCGCAGGCGCGGGAACAGCTTGCCACCTCACAGCAAAGGCGCGCCGAACTGCTGGCGCAACGCGATGCTGCGGCCAGCGCTCTGTCCCAAGCGCGGGCTGATCTGAGCGGGGTAGAGCGCGAGTTTCAAGCCCTACAACGTGACCGCGATGCGCGGGCCAAGGCGCAAAAGAATGCCGCCGGACGCCGCCTTGCCCTTGACCATATACGCGCCGCGCCGGGCTATGAACGCGCTCTGGCCGCAGTCCTTGGTCGCGATGCCAAGGCGCCGTTGGGCGAGGCAAGCGGCGAAGGCAGGTTCTGGACCGGGGCAACACCACCAACGCAGGTTACGCAGAGTCTGGCCCAATTCGTGCCCGATTGCCCGCCCGAACTGGCGGCGCGTTTGGCGTTGGTTTGGGTGGATGAAGTTGACGATGGGCGCGCCCTTTCCCCCGGCGAATGGCTGGTGACGCGGGCGGGCCATGTCCGGCGCTGGGACGGCTTTGTTGCGCGCGGCGAAGGCGCGGCCGAGGCGGCAAGGATGGAGGCGGATAACCGCTTCCTTTCCTTGGAAACCCAGATCCCACCGCTGCGCGATGCCGTGGCAAAGGCGGAAGGGCGAGCGGAGGAGATCACCCGCACCTTGTCCGAAATTCAGATACAGGCCGCCGGTTTGGAGCGCGAAGTTGCAGCCGCCGCCGATGCGGAACGCGCCGCCCTTCGCGCCATGGACGCGGCAGAGGCCGCCCGCGACCGCGCCGCCACCCGCCGCGCCGAATTGCAGGCCGCCGCACAGGATTTGACGCAGCAGTTCCTGCAAGCCCAAACTGAGCATCAAGCCGCCGTAGCGCGCCGCGCCGCCCTGCCTGCGCCCGAAACAGGCAGAGCCATGTTGCAAGCGGCCCAAATGCGCCACGAGGCCGCCCGAAGCCATCACCAATCGGCCACCGCCCTGCTGGCGGCACAGGATCAGACCATGGCCGTTGCGCGTGAGCGGGTGCATGCCCAAACGGGCGAAATCCGGAACTGGCAAAATCGCGCGGGGGACGCGGCGAAAAGACTGGCGCAGATGGCGGGCAGGATCGAGGAAATCACGCAGGAGCGCGCCGTTCATGCCGCCCGCCCGCCTGCCATCAAGGCCGAAATGCACGGCGCCGAACTTGAACGCGAAACGCTGCAATCCGCTTTGGCCCAAGCCGAAGCCGCGATGGAGGCGGCCAAACAGGCCGCGTCCGAGGCCGATCGCGAATTGTCCATGGCGCAAGAGGAACTGCTATCAGCCCGTGAGGCGCGGGCCGGTGCGCAGGCACGATCCGAAAATGAAGATCAACGCCGCGCCGAACTCAACCGCATGTCGGGCGAGAGATTTCAGTGTCCGCCCCCCCTGCTGACCGAGCGCTTTGGCTTTGCCGACGCCGACGTGCGCAACGCCGGCGAGGAAACGCGCACGATGGAGCAATATGGCGCGGATCGCGAGCGGTTGGGACCGGTCAATCTGGTCGCTGCACAGGAATTGGCAGCCGCCGAGGAACGCGCAGGCGAATCGATCCGTGAACGGGCCGAACTGGCCGAAG
Source organism: Novosphingobium sp. 550D (assembly GCF_057401885.1). NCBI lineage: Bacteria > Pseudomonadati > Pseudomonadota > Alphaproteobacteria > Sphingomonadales > Sphingomonadaceae > Novosphingobium > Novosphingobium sp. 550D. The sequence goes on from NZ_CM171613.1 coordinate 3,422,705, forward strand.
CGGTTAACCGGTTGCGTGGATCGATCGGCAATTTGAACCGCGAAGGGCGCGAAAGGCTGCGCGCCGCTTTTGAGGCCGTCGATGGCCATTTCCGCCGTCTTTTTACCACGCTGTTTCAGGGCGGGCCGAATGATGCCGGAATGGCGCATCTGGCGCTGGTCGATTCGGACGATCCGCTGGAGGCCGGGCTGGAGATATTTGCACAACCTCCCGGCAAGCGGCTGCAATCGCTGACCCTGTTATCGGGCGGGGAACAGGCGTTGACGGCGGTGGCGCTGATCTTTGCCCTGTTTTTGACCAACCCCTCGCCAATCTGCGTTCTGGACGAAGTGGACGCGCCGCTTGATGATGCGAATATCGAGCGGTTCTGCGACCTGCTTGAGGCGATGACGCGTGAGACCGAGACGCGCTATCTGGTTGTCACCCACAATGCCGTGACGATGAGCCGGATGCACCGCCTGTTCGGCGTCACCATGGTCGAGCGCGGCGTATCCCGATTGGTCAGCGTGGATTTGAGCGCCGCCGAACAGTTACTGGCCGAGGCGAGTTAGGCGTTCCCCACCACCCAACAGGCCAGCGCCATCAGCAGACCGGCAAAACGGTTGGAGCGAAACCGGGCCAAGGCATTGCCGCCGTCGTCCTGTTTCAGCGTTCCCACCTGCCACAGGAAATGCAGCGCCACCGGCAAAAGCGCCAACAGTCCCAGCACATCACCGCGCACCAGCCACAGCGCGCCCGCCCAACAGCCCAGCGCCATAGTGTAAAGCGCACCAACGCCCAGATGGACATGGCGACCAAAGGACAGGGCCGAAGAACCGATGCCAACCAGCGCATCATCCTCGCGGTCCTGAAGCGCATAGATCGTGTCATAGGCCATGCACCATGCCCAGCAACCGGCATAGAGCAGCGCCAGCGTGCCCAGCCCATCAAACCCGCGCATTTCGACCCAGCCGACCGGCGCGCCCCATGTGAACACCAGCCCCAACCACGCCTGCGGCCAACCCGTAATCCGCTTCATAAAGGGATAGGCCGCGACCAGAGCCAGGCTGAACAAGGCCACCAATTGGGCACGCCAATGCAATTGCAACAGGACAACAAGGCCGATCAGGCACAGACCGATCAACCACGCCCATGCGGCCTTCTTGCTGACCCGCCCGCTGGCAATCGGGCGCTGGGCCGTGCGGGCCACCCGGCGGTCAATGTCCACATCGACAATGTCATTATAAACACAACCCGCGCCGCGCATCACGATGCTGCCCAACAAAAGCCAGAGCATCAGGCCCCAGCGATGCTCGCCCCCCGCCAGCAGCACGCCCCATGCGCAGGGCCAGAACAGCAGCCACCAGCCAATCGGTCGATCAAGCCGGGCCAGAGAGGCATAATCCCTTGCCGCGGCGGGCAAAAGGCCCATGATGCCGCGATGCTCGCTGTCGGGTACGATCTGGACGGTGTCACTCATGCCGCATCCCATAGCGTGACGCACCACAATCGGCTAGAGCGCAGGGCATGAGCGATCATCTTCCCGCCACGCCCGCATGGCCCCCGCGCAGTGCGCCGCGCCTGTTCGTTGAAATGCCGTTGTCCGATGGGGCGCAAGTGAACATTGACGGGGCGCAGGCACATTATCTGGGCCGGGTGATGCGGATTGGCGTGGGGGATGCTGTGATCCTTTGCGACAATGTCACGGGCGAATGGGCAACGCGCGCCGTTTCGGTGGGCAAGCGCGATCTGACCCTCGAATGCGTCGAAATGCTGAAAGTGCGGGAGGCGGTGCCGGATTTCACCCTTTGCGCTGGCTTGCTGAAAAAGGACCGGTTCGATCTGGTGCTGGAAAAAGCGTGCGAATTGGGGGTTCGTCATATTCAACCGGTGCTGACGCGTCGCTGTGTGGCGGATAAATTGAATCTGGATCGCGCCCGCGCCACATTGATAGAGGCGGCCGAACAATGCGCGCGAACCGCCCTGCCCACGATTGCGGCTCCGGTACGGCTTGATGCGCTGCTGCGCGATTGGGATCTTTCGCGCGCCCTGTTCTTTGCCGACGAACAAGGCGGCGCGCCCGCGATTAAGAGTTTTGCGGCTCATTCCGGCCCTGCGGCCTTGCTGACGGGGCCAGAGGGAGGGTTCACCGACGAGGAACGGACAGCGATCCGGGCCCATACCGCCACATCAGCCATCACGTTGGGGCCGCGCATTTTGCGGGGTGAAACCGCCTGTATCGCCGCGACCGCCCTGTGGATGGGCAGCGTTGGCGATTGGGCAACCATCTGACGCCGTAAGACGGATAGTTTTTCTCGCTGGCGCAAAGCGCTTTGCCCCACTAGGAAGTCGCGCCATGAGCACTCGCGAAGCGTCCGACCAACACGATCCCCTGATTTCCGGGCTGGATCAGCTTGCCTCTCCGATGCAGGAGGGCGAAAAGCCGCGAGCCGATTGGCGCATCGGCACCGAACATGAAAAGATTGTCTATCGCGGCGCCGACCGTCACGCCCCCGCCTACGACGAGGCAGGCGGCATCCATGACCTGCTGATGGGGCTAAAGCCCTATGGCTGGAGCGAAATCATGGAAGGTGACAATGTCATCGCGCTCAAGGGCAGCGATGGCGCGGTCAGCCTTGAACCGGCGGGCCAGATCGAATTGTCGGGCGCGCCGCTGGAAAATCTGCATCAGACCGACGCCGAAACCCGCCGCCATATCGATCAGGTCAAGGCCGTTGGCGCGAACAGCGATCTGGGCTTCCTCAGCCTTGGCCTTTACCCGGACAAGCGCCGCGAAGACCTGCCCATCATGCCCAAGGGCCGCTATGACATCATGCTGCGCCATATGCCGCGCGTGGGATCGATGGGGCTGGACATGATGCTGCGCACCTGCACGATCCAGACCAATCTGGATTACGGCAGCGAGGCCGACATGGTGCAGAAATTCCGCGTCTCGCTGGCGCTGCAACCGCTGGCCACCGCGCTTTTCGCCAATTCGCCGTTTTTGGAAGGCAGGCCCAACGGCTATCTTTCCTATCGCAGCCACATCTGGTCCGACACCGATCCGGCGCGCACGGGCATGTTGCCCTTTGTGTTCGAGGATGGTTTCGGATACGAGCGCTATGTCGAATATATGCTCGACGTGCCGATGTATTTCGTGTTCCGCGATGGTCGGTATATTGACGCTGCGGGTCAGTCCTTCCGCGATTTCCTCGATGGCAAACTGCCCGCCCTGCCCGGTGAACGCCCAACGATCGGCGACTGGCACGATCACCTCTCGACCGCTTTCCCGGAAGTGCGCCTGAAAAGCTTCCTCGAAATGCGCGGTGCCGATGGCGGGCCGGTCGAACGGATCGTGGCCTTGCCCGCGCTCTGGGTCGGCTTGCTTTACGATCAGGGCGCGCTCGACGCCGCATGGGATCTGGTCAAGGGCTGGAGCATGGATGAGCGCGAGACCTTGCGCTCCAGCGTGCCCAAGCTGGCGCTGGATGCGCCGATTGCCGGAGGCCGGTTGGGCGATATTGCGGGCGAAGTGCTGGCGATTGCGCGCGCTGGTTTGAAATCACGCGCGCGTTTGAATGCCGATGGCGCGGATGAAACCCGCTATCTCGACCCGCTCGATGAAATTGTGGCCAGCGGCAAGGTTCCGGCACAACTGTGGCTCGACCGTTACCACGGCGAATGGGGCGGCGACCTGTCGCGCGTCTATGACGAGGCCAGCTTCTAAATCAACCGCTTGAGCAGGCGCGTCACTGGCGCGCCTGTTTCGGCCCATGCCCAGTATTGACGGTATTTGGCATCCTCCGCCAACAGGTGCCGCTCCTCGGTCTTGGCCCGCCACCAATAGACCGCACTGACCATCGCCAGAATCGCGGTGTTGCGGATGCAATCCACCATGGAACCCGTCGGGCTGAGAAACGGCAGGGATACCGACCACCAGAACAGGTTCTTGGCCACATAGGCCGGATGGCGGGTCAGCCGATATGGCCCATGGGTGATCACCCCGCGATAGGTCAGATTGGAAAAGCGCAGTCCGAAAACCACCGTGGCCCATGCGTAAACGCCGGTCAAAAGCACCAGCCACGCGCCCCAACCCCACAGCGCCCAACTATGTCCAGCCATCCATTGTGACCACTCCGCCGTCCCCGGATGATAATCGAGCGGCCCATTGCCGCCCATCATGATAAAAGGCGGGTAGCAAACCAACGCCGCCACCCAGCCATCGAGATGCGGGTTGGCGCTGCGAATATGGCTATCAAGTGGTTTAAGCGTAAAGAGATAGCCCGCCGTCCCGATCTGAACATCGATCATGAAAAGCCATGTGATCAACCAATTGGCCAGAGCCACCGGATCACCCAACCCCGCCGTATCAAAGCGCACCACGGCCGAAAACCCGCCCGGCAGGATCGAGAGCATAAAGGCCGTAAAGAACCCCTTCACCACCCAACGGCGCGCATGCAGCATCACCTCACGCGGATCGGCCTGAGATCGCCCCATGATCCACGCGCCGCAATGCCACGCCCCGTCGCGCGGATCGACCAGCACCCGGTCCAGCCAAAGGACGTAAGGGATCGACAGCAAGACCATCGGTACCAAGGCCACCCCGATCAGGTGGATGGCAAAGATCCACGGCTCCTGCCAATAGAAGCGGAACAGGCAATAGGCCGCGCCAATCACCGCCCATGTGGCCCATAGGCCCACCAGTTTGACAGCGCTGATCCCAAACACTTCGCGCCATGGTCGGGGGGATGCCCAATCAATCCCGGTTGTCGCCCGGCGATGCACCTTGTCCACCGCAACCGACCACAAAACCATCGCACCGGACGAAAGAAGCAGCGCCACCAAGGCCGCATAAGGCCCCGCCAGAGGCTCCATCGGCCCGCCAATGCCCAATGCCACGGCCACGGAAACCCATGACCGGCAAACCAGCACCCAAGCCACCAGCACAAGCAGCCCCACCAGACCAACGCCGGAGGAGACATCACTTTTCGGTCGTTCAGAAACACCAAGGCTGGCGGGAACGGGTCTATCCATTCCCCCAGCCCTAGCAGTCACAGGTTAAGAGCGTGAAAATGCTCTTACTTGAAGGCGGTGATATGGCCCGAATCATCCAGCAGATACAGGATGCCATTGGCCACGATCGGCGCCAGCGTGATCGGCGCCTTTACGCCGGTGTAGAATTTCGACACGCCGTCCATCGCGCTCACCACATGGACCTGGCCAAGGCTGTTGGCCACCCAGAGCCGATCACCCGCCAGAACCGGACCGGTCCAGAAGATCGGACCCTCCTTCTTCTTGGGCTTGGTCCAGCGGTCCAGCTGGGCCACCCAGCGCACCTTGCCGCTGCTCTTGGAAATGCACAGCAACTTGGCTTCATCGGTCAGCGTGAAGATCCAGTCGCCCGCAATCGCCGGGGTGGAAATCCCGGCCAGATTGAGTTCCCAAAGGCGCTGGCCGGTCACCAGCTCATAGGCGGCCATACGGCCTCCCTGACCAAGGGCATAGATGCGGCCGCGGTCAATGATCGGATCGGCGTCAATGTCGGTCAACACACCCACCGACGTCGAGAGCGACGTACGTGAAAGGGCGTCATTCCACAGCGTACGGCCATTTTCATAGCGATAGGCGATCAGCTCACCCGTCGAGAATCCGGCAACCACCGAACCCTGACCCGCCGCGGGAGCCGCAACGCCAAATACACCCGTCGCGCCAAGCGATGCAGCTTCCTGCCACAGGCCCGAACCGTCCTCGATCTTGAGGGCGTGCAATTCGTTGTTCTGGGTCATCACATAGACCGCGCCAAAGGCCACCGTGGGCGACCCACGCAGCGGGCCAGCCGGACGCACCTTCCACACGATCTGGCCCGTCTTGGCATCAAGGGCGGCAACATCACCAACGCCGGTCGTCACATAGACGCGGCCCGAATCATACGATGCGCCGCCGCCGAAGACCGCTTCACCCGCGCCGCCGGCCACGCTAAGCGTCTGGGTCCATTGCGGAGCGCCCGTCGTCGCATCAAAAGCATGCAGGATGCCGTCGGTATCGAACACGAACATCGATCCGCCCCCGACAACCGGCGACGCGCCCAGACGGCGACGTTCGTTCGAACCGGCGACGCGAACTTCCCAAATCCGCTTTGGATTTTCACCCAGCGTCAGATTGCCATAGCTCTTGGACGCCGAACCGCCGGGCTGTGCCCATTCCGTATTGGGCTGGGCCAAGGGCAGGACCACGGCCACGGTGGCAATATCCATATCCGCCTGTGCCGAGGATTCGACCCGGCTGAGGATCGGTTCGCGCTTGCCCGTGGTGGGCGTGGTCGGCTTGGGCTTGCGGCCCAGCTTTGGCCCCCCGCCACAGGCCGCAAGCGCAGCGATCAACGCAACGGACAACAGCGCACGACCGCCTTTACGATACGAGGCGGGCTGACGACGCAAGGAAACAAGAGACTTCATGGGGCAGGTCCTTAAGGTCCGTCAGGAATGGATCAGGGCTGGGTTGCCGCGGGGGTCGGTTTGACCACAGAAGCCGGCGTGGCCGCGTCGGGCTTGCCCAGCATCAGCGGGATTTCGGGCGTGGCCTGCTTGGGCTTGGCCGCTTTTGCAGGCGAAGGAGCGGCAACCGGGGCCGCCTGAACCGGCGCGGCAACCGGAACGGGCGCGGCGCCCTGCTGCGGGGCGGCGCCTTCGATCGGGCGGGCAATGTCGTCAACCGCGTCAAAGCCAAGCTGGCTGGCGATCTGACGCACACGGGCGCGCAGGGATTCGGGCTGATCCTTGTCCTTGGCAATGGCGCCGAACAAGGGCGTCGCCAGTTCCTTCTTGCCCTGCTTCAGATAGGTCATGCCCAGCAATTCACCCGCCGCGCCAAACCACGGCGCACCGGGCGCGGCCAAAGGCTTGAGCTTGGCGATGACATCATCGGGCTTCATCTGGTCATAATTGAGCGCAACCTGACGCAGCGTGGCAAAATCGCGATAGGTCTGGGGCGCGTTGTTGTCCGCGGCAACGGCGGCATAGCGGGTGGAGGCATCCTGCGCCTTGCCCTGCTGCGCCAGCAAGCCTGCTTCAACCAGGCGCGCGACCACCGCCGAACCATTGTCCCCGCTTGCGGCAAGCCCGTCCAACGTCTTATTGGCCAGATCGGTCCGGCTCGCCTCGATCTGATCCATGGCGATGGTCAATTGTTCGGCGCGGGTGGCCGCCTGCTGATCCTGATAATGGCCCCACCACAAATATCCGCCCAGCGCCAGCAGGCCCAGCACCAGCCCCGCGCCCACCGGCTTGCCATAGCGGCGCACCGCGGTCATCATCTGATCCTCGCGCAGCGCATCGTCCACTTCGCGCAGGAAAGCATCGCCTTGCAGGGCCTGTTGTGCCGCCAATTGTTCGGCGCGGGTCTGGGGACGGGTAGGACGCAGGGCCACGAGACTTCACTTCCTGAATTGTCGATGCGGGCGAAAAAGTCACACCGCGCGTAAAAAAACGAAACTGCCGTTTAGCGGATGGGCCGGGCTTTTCAACGGCAATGCGACAGGGGCGGCAACAGATCAGCAATTATGGGAAACGCGACAGGCCCATAGCCCGCGCGTAAAGCGCTCGATAACGATCGACCATGGTCTTTTCGTCATATTCCGCCTCGGCCAGCGCCCGATTCGCGTCGCCCACCGATTTGCGCAACGACGCGTCCCCGGCCAAACGGGCCAGATTGGCCGCAAAGCCTGCCTCATCCCCCGCCGGGGCGATAAAGGGCCGATTGGCGTCCGAAAGCATGGGCACCACGTCCCCGACATTCGGGCTGACCACGGCAAGGCCCGCCGCCATGGCTTCGACCACGCTGATCGGGAACTGCTCGCTGTCCGATGACAGGGCAAACAGGTCGAACAGGCCAACAACCTTGGCCGGATCGCCAATATGGCCGGGCAAATGGACCCGGTGGGCGATGTCCAGACGCAGCGCTTCTTCGCGGATCACCTCGCGTTCGGGGCCGTCGCCGACGATCACCAATTGCCACGGTTCCGGCAGGCCCGCAAAAGCGCGAACAAGCCGCGGCAGGTTCTTGACCGGACGCAGCCCGGCCAGCGTACCCAGCCAGAGTTCTCCCTGACGCTTGATCACGCGGGGCAAAGCGTCGGGACGCGGTTTGGCGGTATAGGCGGCGGTGCGGATGCCATTAGGGATGCGATGCACCTTGGCCTTTGGCTGTTGCCAAATGTCGAGGGCGATTCTTTCCAGATTTTGCGAACAGACCACAAGGCCACTGGCCCGTCCCAAGGCAATGCGACGATACCAGTTACGGCTGGTTTTCAGGCCGCCCGCTTCGTCCTGATTAAAGCCGTCCTCGTGATGGACCAGCGGCGGCAGTTTCAGGATCTGGGCAAACAGAGTATGGGCCAAAACCGCATCCATCGCGCCGAAATTATAGGTCAGCACCAGATCGTAATCCGCCATGGCCGACGCCAGCGCGATCAATCGCTTGGGCGTAGGCTTGCCCTGTAGCGAGGGAAAATCATGGCCCGCCTGCCAACGCACACCCGGCATGATGCGGCGGGTCGCCTCCATCGCATCGGGCATGGCCGACACGATCGTATGCGACGCCCCCGCGCCAAAGGCGTTGATCAGTTGGACACAACGAAGTTCCTTGCCGCCTTGGTTAAAGCTGGAATGCAAATGCAGGATACGCAACGGATTCTTGCTCATGCCTGCTGCGCCACCCGATCCAGCAAACGTTCGATGGCCTGCACCGCTTCGGGCTCATCCAAAGTCGGCGCGTGGCCCACCCGGCGCACGCTGACCGCAACGGCATCGGGGACACGGCGCGCCATTTCGCCCAGTGTTTCGGTCGAAAGCAGGTCCGACAATTCGCCGCGCAACAACAACAAGGGCCGCCCCGCCAGTGCCATATATCCGGGCCAAAGATCGACACCTGCCTCGCCGCCGGGACGGTCAAATGGTTCGGCAATTTTCATGTCGTAATCATAAACGATGCGGCCATTCTGCCCGACGGTCATCACCCGCTTGGCCATGGCCAGCCATTGGTGGACATCGTAATCGGGGAAGGAACCGCCCTGTTCTTCCTCCAATGCGCGGGCGGCGTGCATCCATGTTGGAAAACTGCGCCCCTGCCCCACGTAATCGCGGATACGGGCAAGGCCCGAAGGTTCGATCACCGGGCCGATATCGTTCAATACCGCGCCCGCGATCCGCTTTGCATCGATCATGGCAAACAACATCGCCATCAATCCGCCCAGAGAGGTGCCGACCACGACAAAGCGGTCAATCTTCAGCTCATCAAACAGGGCGTTGACGTCCTGAACATATTGCATCGGATTATAAGTGGCCGAATTTTTGGCATATTGCGAATCACCGCGCCCGCGCATGTCGGGACACAGGACGCGCCATTCCCCCGCTATCCGCCCCGCAAGGCCGTCAAAATCGCGCGCATTGCGGGTCAACCCCGGCAAACAGACCACCACCGGACGGTCATCCCGCCCCGCATAATCACGATAATGCAAACGCAGCCCATCCGGACTTTGCCAGTATTGGTCAGTATACGTGCTCATGGCCTTGCAGGCGCTTCCCTTATGGCAATTTTGTAGGGCGTGGCTTGCGCTTGGCCCTATACAGGCCCACTTATCGCCCCATGCGCCATGAACCGCAAGCGAATGCCTACGCCCCCGACCCGCAAATCCTCGCTCTGGCCACCTGGCTGGGTGATCCGGTTGCGCCCGCCGACTTTCCCTCGACCACTTTGCGCTGGCGAAATGACCGCTGGGCGCGGACGGTGGGGCTGGACGCGTTGGATGATGGGGAGTGGGTCAAGCATTTCGGACGATTCGCGCCCTTGGCCGATAATTTGCCGCAACCGCTGGCGTTGCGTTACCATGGGCATCAATTCGGCGTGTATAATCCGGAACTGGGCGATGGGCGCGGATTTCTGTTTGCTCAATTGCGGGACGGCGATGGCCGCCTGCTCGATCTGGGCACCAAGGGTTCGGGGCAAACGCCGTGGAGCAGGCAGGGCGATGGGCGCCTGACGCTAAAAGGGGCGGTGCGCGAAATTCTGGCGACCGAGATGCTCGAAGCCTTGGGCGCCAACACCAGCAAGACATTCAGCGTGGTGGAAACCGGCGAATCCCTCTGGCGTGGTGATGAACCATCGCCCACACGATCCGCCGTGATGGTACGCCTGAGCCATGGCCACATCCGCATCGGAACGTTTCAACGCCTGTTGGTGCTGGAGGATGCACAATCCATGGCACAACTGGTCGATTATGCATTGAGCCAGTTTCCCGGCCCCATGCCGCCTGAAGGCGCGCCAGGCGCAGAGCAACCCGCGATCATACTGCTGCATCAGGTGATCGAGCGATTGGCCGATATGGCGGCGTCTTATGTGGCCGCCGGATTTGTGCATGGGGTGCTCAACACCGATAATATGAATATTACGGGTGAGAGTTTCGACTATGGCCCATGGCGCTGGCTGCCGCGATGGGATGCGGATTTTACCGCGGCCTATTTCGACCATGCGGGACGCTATCGCTTTGGCAAGCAAGCCGAAGCGATCCAGTGGAATTGCGGACAACTGGCCGTCGCTCTGCGCCTGCTGGTCGATGATACCGCGCCGCTGATTGCCGCGCTGGATCGCTTCGATCCGCTGTATCAGGCCGCCTTGGCGCGGCGTGTTCTGTGGCGCATGGGCCTTAAACCGCTGGACGATGATCGTGATGCGATGATGCTGGCTGCGGCCGGACAGCATATGCGCGAGGAACAGTTGGCCCCCGACACGTTCTTTCACATGTTCCGAGGCGCACCGTGCGAAGCCACCAGCTCGTTGCGCAGCGGTTCCCCTCTGGCCGCAGCATTGGCGTCCTTTGAACCCGTGCCCGATGCGCGCGATCATTGCGTCTGGCAGGATGTGCCGCCCGACAACCATATTGAAACGGTCGAAAACCTCTGGATGGCGATTGACCGGGATGATGACTGGACGCCGCTCTATCGCCATGTCGATGCGATCCGCGCGCTGGGCGATGCCTTGGGGCAGCCACCAATTCCAGCCGGACACATTGACGGATCAAACACTTAGGCCTTTCGCGGGGATGTAATTAAGGGTTTGCTAACCTCGTTCCCCTAGAATTTTGGCAATCTGGCGGACTGTTTCCGCCCAACACAACAATTTGGATAGAGCGTTTTGTCAGCCATCGCCCTTGCCCCCATGTCGATGACACGCCAGATCCGGTGATCTCGCGCGATCCGGCAACGGGCGAGGTGTTGATGCAAATCGCCCCTACCGATCTCGAAACGCAGATTTGTGCGGCGCGCGCCGCCTATGCTGGCTGGGCCTGCCAACCGCTCTCGGCCCGGGTGGATGCGGTCCGCCGTTTGACCAGCGCTTTGCGCCAGCGGTCACAGGAATTTGCCGAGGCCATTGCCCACGATACCGGCCGCCCCCTTTGGGACTGTTTTTCCGAGGTTGAAAGTGCGCTGGCACGGGTGGATGGTTGCGTTCGCGCCTATGCCGACCGATGCGCCCACCGCCGACAGGAAGGCGGCGCCAATGGCGCGGTTGCCGTTCGGCATAAGCCGATGGGTGTTCTGGCGGTCATCACATCTTTCTGCCAGCCGATGCTGACCCCTCTGGCGCATATTGCCCCGGCCATTCTGGCGGGCAATGCCGTTGTGTTCAAACCATCCAGCCGCGCCCTGCCTACGGCCTTGCTGATCGAGGATTGCGTCAAGCGCGCCGGTTTGGCCAACAACATCCTTCAGGTTGCCGTGGCCCAGAGTGATGCCGCTCTGGCGTTGGCGCTGCATGACGGCATCGACGGTGTTTTCTTTTCCGGATCAACGCAGGTGGGGCAAACCCTGACCCGCAAAATCGCCGGGCGTCCGGGCAAGCTGCTTTCGCTGGATTTGGGCGGCAACAATGCCATCGTGGTTTGGGATACGCCCCAGATCGAAGATGCTGCAATGATGGTGGTGCAATCGGCCTTTACCGCATCGGGCCAGCGGGCAAGCTGCGCAAGGCGGTTGATCGTGCGCGATACTATGGCCGAACCCTTGCTGGCCGAGATCAGACGTCTGGCCGACCGGATCATTTGTGGATCGCCGTGGGATGAAACAACGCCATTCATGGGGCCGTTGATCGACAATCGCGCGGTGGATGGACTGGTGCAAAGCTTCATCTGGTTGATGTCGAATGGTGGGCGCCCGATCAAACATATGGCCCGCCTTCACCAACGCCTGCCCTTTGTCAGCCCGGCCATCATTGACGTGACCGACATGCGCGAAAGGCCCGATGTCGAATTGCTGGGCCCGTTGCTTCAAGTCATTAGGGTTTCAGATTTCGATTCCGCCATCGCACAGGCCAATGCCACGCGTTACGGGCTGGTATCCGCGCTGATCGGCGGGACGCAGGAGGAATACAATCGCTTCTGGGCGAATGTTCGAACCGGCCTGACACATTGGAACCGGCCAACCATCACTGAATTGCCCGGTGTGCCATCGGGAGGCATTGGACTGTCCGGCAATTTTCGTCCCGGCGGCTATTACGAAGCCGATTCCTGCGCCTATCCGGTCAGTTCGGCCGAAATGGACCACCCGCGGGCGATGATCGGCACCGGTTTTGCCCCCGAAGTCTAAGACCGAAATTTGACATTTGTCTGATTTGATCACCGATTTCGGGATGCGTTGATCCGTTTCTTGCGCCATGGAGCGCAGCGAAAGGATTGAAAATGACACAGACAGAGCCACAAACCCGCAATGACGGCATGCCCTATGCGATTGCCGCCTATCTGATCTGGGGTTTGCTGCCGCTCTATCTGCGTCAGGTCCATGATGTTCCCCCGTTTGAATTTGTCGGCTGGCGAACCTTGTTCACGCTTCCCGCCTGCGCTCTGGCGATTATCGTGCTGCGTCAGGGCGGCGCGCTTCGCATGGCGTTGAAAGATCGGCGCAAGTTGCTGGCTCTGATGGCTTCGGCGCTGCTGATCGGGGCCAACTGGACCACCTATGTCGTGATGATCCAGCAGGGGCACATTTTTGCCGCCAGTCTTGGCTATTACATCAACCCTTTGATGAACGTCGTTCTGGGCACATTCCTGTTGGACGAGAAGTTGAACCGCGCCCAATGGGTGGCCGTGGCCCTTGCAGCGATCGGCGTTGTCATTCTGGCCTCTGGCGCGGCGGAAACGCTGGGGTGGAGTCTGGCGCTGGCCGCAACTTTTTCCGGCTATGGATTGGTGCGCAAGAAGGCCCCGGTGCCGGCCTTGCCCGGCCTGTCGATTGAAGCGGGCATTCTGGCGGTGCCCGCTGTGGCTATGATCGCCTTTGGCCATGGGCCGCAGGGCATCACACTGGGCAAGAGCATTAGCCATGACACGCTGGTCGCTATGTCGGGGGTGGTGACGGCGGTTCCGCTGGTGCTATTCGCCATGGCGGCGCAGAGGATGAATTATTCCATCCTCGGCTTTGTTCAGTTTCTGGCCCCCACTCTCGTGTTTTTTCAGGGACTCTTGCTGTTCCACGAACCGCTGCAATCGGCCCAATTGGCCAGCTTTTTGCTGATCTGGCTGGCGTTGGCCGTGTTCAGCTGGGACATGTGGCGCCGCCGCTGATCCACGCAAAGAAAAGGGGCGGCGACCAATTCGGCCCCGCCCCGCTTTCCCTAAAAGTTCAGCCTAAGATCAGGCCGCTTCTTCCTTGCCCTTGTGAACGCGGACCGGTTCCTTGCGGCCTTCGACCACATCCTTGTCCACCACCACTTCGGCAATGTCGGTCTCGGTCGGCAGATCAAACATCGTGTCGAGCAGCAGCCCTTCAACGATCGAACGCAGACCGCGCGCGCCGGTCTTACGCTCAATGGCCTTCTTGGCGATGGCTTCAAGAGCATCGTCGGTAAAGGTCAGCTTGACGTTTTCCAGATCGAACAGCTTGGCATACTGTTTGATCAGCGCATTCTTGGGCTCGCGCAGGATCTGCACCAGCGCCGGAATGTCGAGATCATTGAGCGTGGCGATCACCGGCAAACGACCAATGAATTCGGGGATCAGACCGAACTTCTGAAGATCTTCCGGCTCTGCCTTTTGCAGCAGTTCGCCCACCTTGCGCTTTTCCGGGTCGGCGACATGCGCGCCAAAACCGATCGAACGCTTTTGCAGGCGGTCGGCAATGATCTTTTCCAGACCCGCAAATGCGCCGCCGCAGATGAACAGGATGTTCGTCGTGTCCACCTGCAGGAATTCCTGCTGCGGATGCTTGCGCCCACCCTGCGGCGGAACCGACGCGGTCGTGCCTTCCATCAGCTTGAGCAGAGCCTGCTGAACGCCTTCACCCGACACGTCGCGCGTGATCGAGGGGTTTTCGGCCTTGCGGCTGATCTTGTCGATTTCGTCGATATAGACGATGCCCTGCTGGGCCTTTTCGACATTATAGTCGCTGGCCTGAAGCAGCTTGAGGATGATGTTTTCAACGTCCTCGCCCACATAACCGGCTTCGGTCAGCGTGGTGGCGTCGGCCATGGTGAAAGGCACATCAAACGTCTTGGCCAAGGTCTGAGCCAACAGCGTCTTACCCGAACCGGTGGGGCCCACCAGCAGGATGTTCGACTTCGACAGTTCAACGTCGCCGCCCTTGCCGCTGTGCTTCAAACGCTTGTAATGGTTATGCACCGCCACCGACAGCACACGCTTGGCGCGGTCCTGGCCGATCACATAATCGTTCAGCGTTTCAAAAATTTCGCGCGGACTGACCACGCCGCCATCGCGCTTGCCCGCAATGCCACCCTTGGTTTCTTCGCGGATGATGTCATTGCAAAGTTCAACGCATTCATCGCAGATGAACACGGTCGGCCCCGCGATCAGCTTGCGCACCTCGTGCTGGCTCTTACCGCAAAAGCTGCAATACAGAGTGCTCTTGGCGTCGGATCCGCTCAGTTTCGTCATGCTTTTTCCCAAATGGCCCGCGTGGAGCCTGACAATTCTGCCAACCTAGCCACGCAGGCGCCAAATTCAATACCCTCGATGGCCACCATCCCAAGCTGAAACACTGTGGCCACCAAAGGTTCCATCATCAGCCGGCGGCTCCGTCGGCATCAGGACGGCGCTCAAACACCTTGTCAATCAAACCAAACTTGAGCGCTTCATCCGCCTCAAGGAAGGTATCACGGTCCATCGCCGCTTCGATTTCTTCAAGGCTCTTGCCCGTGAACTTGACGTAAAGATTGTTCATGCGCGCACGAATGCGCAGGATTTCGCGGGCCTGAATCTCAATATCGGAGGCCATACCCTGCGCGCCGCCGCTCGGCTGGTGGATCATGATCCGCGCGTTGGGCAAAGCGATTCGCTGCCCCGGTTCACCCGCGGCCAGCAGGAAGCTGCCCATCGAGCAGGCCTGACCGATGCATACGGTCGACACCTTGGGCTTGATATATTGCATCGTGTCATAGATCGACAGACCAGCCGTCACCACGCCGCCGGGCGAGTTGATGTACATGCTGATGTCCTTGGTCGGATTTTCCGATTCGAGGAACAAAAGCTGGGCCACGATCACGCTGGCCATGTGATCTTCGATCTGACCAGTCACGAAAATGATGCGTTCGCGCAGCAGGCGCGAATAGATGTCAAAGCTGCGCTCGCCCCGGCTGGACTGTTCCACCACCACGGGGATCAACGCGCCCGTCACGGGATCAACACTGAATTTGCCCTGAGCATCGTTGCGTCCGAACAGATCGATCATGAAATTTCCTCTTTGTCTGCCACACCTATGTCGCGTCTCATGCCGCAATGTTCAAGTGGCTTAACTCCTCCCTGAACCATCATCGCCTGCTTTTGGGTTAATCCGGGCATCGAGGTCTGGCCCTTGCCGCAAAGTTTTTCGCGCCATTTTGACCTTCTTGCCACAGATCAAGTTTGACGGCGGCTCTGGATATTATATGCATTGCATACAAAATGCCGTGTCAAGCGGCACGATCCGGAGAGGAAAAATATGGCTCATTTCCCTGATACCCGCAGCTTTACAGGCATTTTGCGCCCGATCCGGCTCGAATGCGATATTCTCGACATGGAGATAGAAGGCGAAATCCCGGAATCGATGAACGGCACGTTTCACCGCGTACATCCCGACTCGCAATTTCCACCGAAATTTGCAGATGATCAGTTTTTCAACGGCGATGGGATGGTCAGCCTGTTTCGTTTTCGCGGCGGAAAGGTCGATTTCAAACAACGCTATGCCCATACGGATAAATTCAAACTGGAACGCGCTGCGGGCCGCGCCCTGTTCGGCGCCTATCGCAATCCGCTGACCGATGATGACGCGGTAAAAGGCCAGATCCGCTCGACCACCAACACCAATGTCATGGTCCACGCTGGCAAACTTTACGCGATGAAGGAGGATGGCCCATGCCTGGTCATGGACCCTTTAAGCCTTGAAACTGAAGGATTTACCTTTTTCGACGGCAAGTTGAAAAACCAGACCTTTTCCGCCCATGGCAAGATTGATCCGGTGACCGGCAATTTCTGCAACTTTGGCTATGCTGCCACCGGCTTGCTGACCCGCGACTGCTCATTCTTCGAAATCGATCCGCAGGGCAATGTCCTCTACGAGACTTTCTTCGAAGCCCCTTATTACTGCATGATGCATGACTATGCGATCACAGAGCATTATGCCGTGTTTCACATCGTGCCATCGACCGGCAATTGGGATCGTCTGAAAGCTGGGTTGCCCCATTTCGGATTCGACACCACACTGCCGGTCTATCTTGGCATATTGCCCCGCGGCCCCGGCGTTACGGGCAAAGACATCCGCTGGTTCAAGGCACCAAAGACGATCTTTGCCAGCCATGTGATGAATGCGTTCGAGGACGGCACCAAGATCCATTTCGACACGCCCGAAGCGGTGGGCAATTGCTTCCCCTTCTTTCCAGACATTCATGGTGCGCCGTTCGACCCGATGGCCGCACGGCCGTTCCTGACCCGCTGGACGGTCGACCTCGCCTCCAAATCGGACGAGTTTCTCAAGGTCGAACAGCTCTCCAACTGGATCGACGAATTCCCCCGCATCGACGAACGCTATGTCGGCCAGCCCTACCGCCACGGCTATATGCTGGTGATGGACCCGGAAATGCCGGTGGATTTCCCCGGCGCACGCGCCTCTGGTTTCCGCATGAACCGAATCGGCCATATCGACCATACCACCGGCAAGCAGGACAGTTGGTGGGCCGGGCCGCATTGCATGATTCAGGAACCCTGCTTCGTACCCCGCAGCCCGGATTCACCGGAAGGAGACGGCTGGATTATCGCCGTGGTCGACAATCTGGTAACCAACTATTCCGATCTGGTCGTGCTGGACGCGCAAAGGCTTGAGGAAGGGCCAGTAGGCCGTGCCATGCTGCCCTTCCGCCTGAAATCGGGCCTGCATGGGAATTGGTGCGATGATCGCAAATATGCCTCTTTTGCCTGAGGCGTAAAAGAGAAGGCCCGCCTCCCCATCGGGAAGCGGGCCTTGCTCAAAAGGCGGAAGCCAGCAGCTTATTCAGCGGCGGGTTCTTCAACAGCCTTCTTCTTAGCCGAAGCCTTCTTCTTGGGAGCGGCTTCAGCAGCTTCCTCGCCTTCAGAAGCAGCCTTCTTCTTGGGCGCGGCCTTCTTCTTGGCGGCAGGCTTTTCGTCGTGGTCATGGTCGCAATCCGGACCATGGACGTGGCCGGTTTCGCCTTCTTCGGCTTCGATCGCGGCCTGCAGCTCTTCCTTGGTCACTTCACGCGTCGTGACTTCGGCCTTATCGAACAGGAAGTCGACGACCTTTTCTTCATAGAGCGGCGCGCGGAGCTGCGCGGCGACCATCGGTTCGGCCTGAACGTATTCGACGAAACGCTGGCGGTCTTCCGGGCGATACTGCTGCGCGGCCTGCGACACCAGCATCTGGAATTCCTGAGCCGTGATTTCCACGCCGTTGGCCTGGCCGATTTCCGACAGCAGGAGGCCGAGGCGCACGCGGCGCACGGCGATCTTGCGATAGTCTTCCTTCTCGGCTTCGATTTCGGCCAGAGCAGCCGCAGGATCTTCCTCGCGAGCCGCTTCCTGGGTCAGCTGTTCCCAGATCTGGTTGAATTCGGCTTCGACCATGCTGGGCGGCACGTCGAAATCGGCGCCATCGGCCAGAATGTCGAGCAACTGGCGCTTCATCTGGGTGCGGGTCTGACCTTCGGTCTCGCCTTCCAGCTGACCGCGCAGCAGGCCCTTGAGCTGATCCAGATCGGTCAGGCCCAGGCTCTTGGCGAATTCGTCGTCGATCACGGTTTCGCCGGCAACCTTCACCGACTTGACGGTGATGTCAAAGGTGGCTTCCTTGCCGGCGAGGTGAGCGGCCTGATATTCTTCAGGGAAGGTCACGGTGATGACCTTTTCGTCGCCAACCTTGGCGCCGACCAGCTGTTCTTCAAAGCCGGGGATGAAACGGCCAGCGCCGATTTCCAGCGCCGCGTCTTCAGCCTTGCCGCCGTCGAATTCAACGCCGTCCAGCTTGCCAACGAAGTCGATGATCAGCTGGTCGCCGGTTTCGGCTTCCTTGCCTTCTTCGGCGTCGTTGAAACGCTTGGCCGACGAAGCGATGCGCGTGACGGCTTCGTCAACGGCTTCGTCCTTGACGGGAACGACCAGCTTTTCCAGCTTCAGACCCGACAGGTCGGGAGCAGTGATGACAGGCAACACTTCGAGGCTGACAGTCAGCGTGGCGTCCTTGCCTTCTTCATAGCCTTCGCCCAGCGCGACGTCAGGCTGGGTGGCGGGGCGCAGAGCATTGTCAGCGACCAGCTTGTCCAGCGCTTCGCGGATGGTCTGCGAAAGAACGTCCTGATGGACCTGCGCGCCAAAGCGCTTCTTCACGAGATTCGCGGGCACCTTGCCGGGGCGGAAACCGGGCAACTGCACCTGCGGGGCGATCTTCACCACCTCGCTCTCGATCTTTTCGGCGATGACGCCAGCCGGGATCGTCACGCTATAGCCGCGCTTCAGACCCTCATTGGTGGTTTCGACAATCTGCATGATAATTCAATGCCTTCCCAACTCGCAACTGTCGCTTGCACGGGGAGGAAGACTGGTGCGGGCGAAGGGACTCGAACCCCCACATCTTACGATACTGGTACCTAAAACCAGCGCGTCTACCAATTCCGCCACGCCCGCATGAAGACGAAGCTACGTCAAATTCAGATGGGGGGCCTTAGAGAGATTGCGCCAAAAGGGCAAGCATCCAAACGCACATCATGCGCAATGCTGCGCATGATGGCCGAGATTGACCGCCATACCCCCAGTTTCCGCGATTTTTAACCTTGCAGAAAAGATCGAGCAACGCAGGCGGCCTAGCTGCATTCAAGGCCCGAAACAAAAAAACCGACGGGCCGCAATCGCAGGAGAAAATCATGAGCCTTTTGTTCTTGGCGGCCGCCATGGCGTCATCGGCCGTGCATTCAGAAACCATCACCTATCGAGAGCAACCCATTGATCTGCATTATAGTGCGAGTGTCGTGATCAGCACGCAGCCCAAAGGGGTTCATGCTCCCTTGAGAGGCATGGAGCGCACCTGTCATTGGAACGCCAAGCTTATTATTGAACGGCGGATTGGCGCGTCCGCCTCGCCGCTACGCCGCCTGCCCGTTGCAAAACAAGTCAGCGGGACCGCCCACGGCCCATGCCATTCCGACAGTTCGCAGGTAAAGCGCGCGGCCGATCAAGCACTGGGTGATCTGTCATTGGCGCTGCGCGAAGCGGCCCGTCACGACAGCACCCTTGCTCTGGCCGAACTAGAGGCGGCCCATTCACGGGCCACACTCTGAATTCCGCCTATACCGCCAGCCAGCGCGCCAGTACCATCAGCCATGACCGGGACTGGCTCAACTGGCTGGTTGCGGCGCGCTCGGTCATACCGGCTTCGCATTCCAGACAATAGGCCTGGGCCCCACGCACAGCCAGCAAGCGCTGCGCCCCGACCAAGGCCGATGCAAGACGCGCACGCTGACGCTGGGTGACCATGCCGACCCAGTCAACGGCGGCATCATCATCCGATTCGTTGGTCTGTCCGCTAAACTGACGCAGAATTTCGTCGACGGGCGAGCTTTCATCGCCAAGCCAGACCGCATGCCATGCACCATCCTTGATACCGGCCCGCGCCGCCGCATCGGCCATAGCTGCATCAATCCCGCCAAAACTGTCGACCAATCCGATCTGCCGCGCGGTTCCGCCGTCCCACACCCGACCCTGCGCAATACGATCCACGTCTTCAGGCGTCTTTTTACGCGCCGCAGCAACAAGACTCAAAAAGCGACCATAGCCTGATTCAATATTGGCCTGCAAAATCTGCTCAATCTCCGGCGTCAATCCGGTCAACACATCGGGCTGTCCGGCAAGCGGCCCCGTGCGGACCCCATCCCCCTTGACGCCCCAACCTTCCAAAGCGCGTTCGAAGCTGGGGATCACGGCGAAAATGCCAATGGAACCGGTGATCGTGCCGGGCTGTGCGTAAATTTTGGCGCCAGAGGTCGAAACCCAATAGCCACCGCTGGCCGCCACATTGGCCATCGAGATCACAACCGGAACACCTCGCGCCTTTTGACGCAGGATGGCCGCACGAATGGCCTCCGAACCCGTCACCGAACCGCCGGGCGAATCCACCCGCACTACCAACGCGGCCAGCTTCTTTGACGAGGCGCCATCGATCAGCTTGGCAATCCGTTCACCGCCTGCGCTGCCCGGTCCAGCCTTGCCGTCGGTGATTGAACCCGCGACGGTGACGACGCCAATAGCTCGACCGTCGCTCTTTGCGGGATGCCCCGCCAACCATGCCGCCATCGTTGTGTGGGCAAAAGTACCGGGCGCAGGCACTTCATCGCCCGACTTATCCTCGCCCGCGATCTTGGCAATGGCATCGCCCCATTCGGCGCGTGTGCCGATCTTGTCCACCAAACCCGCCGCCAGCGAAGCCTTGGCCGCATCACCGCCCGATGCCTTGAACCAGCCCACCGGATCGGCCACCACCTTGTCCACCTGCGCCTTGGGCCGTGCCTTCAACACGTTTTCGCGCCATTGGGCAAAAATCGTGTCGAGCAAAGCCTTGCGCGCCTCACGCGATGGCTCGGACATCGAATCGCGAATATAGGGTTCGACGAAATCCTTGTACGTCCCCACGCGGAACACATGGGCCGAGATTTTCAGCCGTTCCAGCAACTTGGCAAAATAGAGGTTTTGTCCGCCCAACCCCTCGACATAGGCGCCGCCCAAAGGGTCGATCCAGATTTCGCTGGCATGGGATGCGATCAACAGGCCCCGATCACCCAGCATCGTGCCATAGACCAGCACCGGCTTCTTGGCCTTGCGCACAGCATCCATCGCATCGCCAATTTCAACGGCATGGACAAAGCCCGCCCCGCCAAACTTGCTCATGTCGATGGCGACCGCCTTGATTTTCTCATCCCCGGCCGCCCCGCGCAGAGCGCGAATCACGTCTCTTTCGCGGATTTCCGGATCACCGGCATTACCGGACAACACAGATTGCAGATCGGTCTTCTGCAATTCCTCAACCACCGCGCCCTTCATATCGATCAGCAACGCGCCTTCGCGCAATTGCGGAGACGCGGGCCGCGCCGACAACACAGCATAGAGCGCGCCGAAAAACAGCAGAAGGAGAGCAAGCACCAGCCCATCCTTGATAGCAACAAGCAGGCGCCATACCGATTTTGCAAAAGCCATGTCTTCTCCGTATCCTTGATCGCCACTCTACGAAGGATTTGGCCAACAGAGAAGTGGACAATCATCCGTTTCCTCTTGAGTGCGCGGCCCCACAGGTTTAGGGCGCTCTCTTCAATGACATCAGCAAACTCATCCAGCCAGAGCCGCTACCCTGCGGGCTCTCTGGCCTTCCCGCACCGTGGGCTGCTGGGCCTTGCCGGCCTCGCCCCGCATGAAATCCTGTTTCTGCTGGACGAGGCGGAACAATGGGTGGAATTGAACCGCCAACCTACCAAGCGGGTCGATCACCTGCGCGGGCTGACGATCATCAACGCGTTTTATGAAAACTCGACGCGTACGCTTTTGTCCTTTGA
This sequence comes from Novosphingobium sp. 550D, assembly GCF_057401885.1. NCBI lineage: Bacteria > Pseudomonadati > Pseudomonadota > Alphaproteobacteria > Sphingomonadales > Sphingomonadaceae > Novosphingobium > Novosphingobium sp. 550D. Next base: position 3,444,767 of record NZ_CM171613.1, read on the forward strand.
AATCGCGGGCAAGCGCCTTGGCGCCGATGTGGTCAACATGTCGGTGGGCCAATCCAGCGTCAAAAAAGGCGAGACGCTGATTGATACGGCGATGACGCTGAATGCCATGCGCGCCGATGCGATTGTGATCCGCCATGCTTCGTCCGGCGCGGTGCGGTTGATCGCGGAAAAGGTCGATTGCCCGGTTCTGAACGCGGGCGATGGTCAGCATGAACACCCCACGCAAGGCCTGCTGGACGCCTTGACCATCAAGCGGGCCAAGGGTGAATTTGTCGGCCTCAAGGTCGTGATCTGCGGCGATATTCTGCACAGCCGCGTGGCGCGGTCGAACATTCTGGCGCTGACGGCGCTGGGGGCCGATGTGCGCGTTTGCGCGCCGCCTGCGCTGATGCCTGCCGATATCGAACAGATGCGCGTGACGCCCTATTATGACTTTGACGCCGCGTTGAAAGATGCCGACGTTGTGATGATGCTGCGCCTGCAGAACGAACGCATGACGGGCCAATTCATCCCCTCGCCGCGCGAATATCGCCATCTTTACGGCCTGTCGCTGGACCGTCTGGCGCGGGCGGCGGGCGATGCCATTGTCATGCATCCCGGCCCGATGAACCGCGGTGTGGAAATCGACTCCAACGTGGCTGATCTGCCCGGGCGCAGTCTGATCACCACGCAGGTCGAAATGGGCGTGGCAATGCGCATGGCCTGTTTGGAAGTTCTGACGCGAAAAGCTCGTAAACTGGAGGGTTGGGCGTGAAACAGGATGCTCTGACCATCACCAACGGCCTGATCATCACGCGTGAGGGCGAACCTGTTGCGGGCGGCATCCGTTGCGACGGCGACCGCATTGTGGCCATCGGCGCCGATGTCGTGCCACAGGAAGGCGACCGGATCGAGGATGCGCGCGGCAAGTTGATCACGCCGGGTCTTGTCGATCTGGGCGTCTTTGCCATCGACAAGCCCGCGCTTCATTTCGGCGGGATCACGCGCGCGGCGCTGATGCCGGATCAGAACCCGCCGCTTGATCGCCCATCGACCGTTCGTTACGCGGCGCAAAGCGGCAAGCCGGGCCTGTGGGTTCACCCGCTGGCCGCCGCCACGCGGGGGCTGGATGGATCGGACATGGCGGAAATCGCGATGATGCGCGATGCCGGGGCCAAGGCCGTTGCCACCGGACGTCACTGGATCGCTGATTCGGGCACGATGCTGCGTCTGCTGCGCTATTGCGCGATGCTGGGCATGACGGTGATTGCCCATGCCGAAGATAGCGGCCTGACCGGCAATGCCGTGGCGACCGCCAGCGAAATGGCAACGCGTCTGGGCCTGCCCTCCGCCCCGGTTGAGGCAGAGGCTCTGGCAGTGGCCCGCGACATTGCCTTGGCCGAGATGGCCGGGGCCAAGCTGCATTTCCGTCAGATCACGACACGCGGTGCGCTGGACTTGATCCGCGCGGCGCAAAAGCGCGGCGTAGCGGTGACCGCCGGCGTCACCCCGGCGCATTTCATGCTCTCGGACACGGCCTTGGCGGATTTCCGTACCTTTTGCCGTTTTTCGCCGCCACTGCGTCGTGAAGATGACCGTAAAGCCGTGATCGAGGCGATTGGCGATGGCACGATCAGCGTCATTTCCAGCGGCCACGATCCGCGTGGCCCCGAAGATAAGCGCCTGCCCTTTGCAGATGCCGAACCGGGCATGGCGGGGGCCGAAACGCTCTTGCCGCTGACCATGAATCTGGTGCGCGATGAAGTCATCGATCTGTCAACCGCCTTCCGCCTTCTGGCCACCAATCCGGCGCAATTGCTCGGCGTTGACGCGGGCGAATTGGCCGTCGGCCTTCAGGCGGACATTGCCATCATCGACGCAGACCGCCCCTGGATCGTCTCCTCGGCCAAAATGGCCGCGGCCGCAGGCAACACTCCGTTCGACGGGCAAGGCGTCCAAGGCCGCGTCATCGCCCTGTGGAAGGGCGGCATGAAAGTCGGCTAAGCGGCAATTTCAGCCAGTCTGGCCCCCAAGGCGTCACAGGCGTCGGACGGGGCCAGACGGACCTGAAGGCCACGCTGGCCGCCATTGATGTATATCGTTTCCCAACCCTGCGCGCTGGCATCCAGCACCACGGCAACCTTGCGGGTTTGGCCAAAGGGGCTGATCCCGCCGATCTTATAGCCCGTGATCCGTTCTGCATCAGCGGGCTTCATCATCACGGCCTGTTTAACGCCCAAAGCAGAGGCGGCCTTTTTCATCGCCACCTCTCGGTCACTCGGCGCGATCACGCAGGCGGGCTTTCCATCGGCCAGAACCATCAAAGTCTTGAAAACACGGCCCGCCGGTTCACCCAATGCCTGTGCAGCGGCCTGCCCGATGCTGTCGGCGGCGGGATCATAATCATAGGTGTGCAGCGTAAATTGCACCCCTGCCTTATCAAGAAATTGCGTTGCGCGGGTAGCCTTGGCCATGAAAAACCTCCGTGGCCGATGCCTTTACGCATACCGCAAGCGCTTGCCCAGACGCTAAAATTCGCTCCAGTCATCGCCGACCGCGCGGGCATAGGGCACCGGCACAGGTAAGCGCTGCGTGGTTGTGGCAACCTGCGGCGCGCGTTGGGCCGCCGATTGACGGCGGAAGGGTACCGGGTCTTCGCTACGCTGGCTGCGCGCCGAACGGTTGCGGGTTCGAAAGGCCGAAACCAGTTGGGCCAGTTTTTCCGCTTCTTGCGACAGGTTTCGTGTGGAAGCCGTCGATTGTTCCACCATAGCCGCGTTTTGCTGGGTCATCCGATCCATGTCGCCCACTGCTTCATTGACGATACAGATATTGGTCGCCTGCTTTTGTGAGCTTTCGGCAATTTCCTCGATCAGGCCGCTGATTTCGGCGACCTTGGCAACGATGGCCTGCAATCTTTCCCCGGTTCGCCCGACCAGATCAACGCCTGTTTCCACCTGTGTCGAGGAATTCTGGATCAAGGATTTGATGTCACGCGCCGCATCGGCGGTACGCTGCGCCAAGGCGCGAACTTCGCTGGCCACAACGGCAAAGCCGCGCCCCGCCTCGCCTGCTCTTGCCGCCTCAACGCCGGCGTTGAGAGCGAGGAGGTTTGTCTGAAAAGCGATGCTGTCGATGACGTTGATGATTTGGGCGATCTGTTGCGAGGACTGCTCGATGACCGCCATGGCATCCACGGCTTGTGCCACCACATCGCCACCATCGCTGGCCTGACGATGCGCCTCCTGCGTCGTTTCGCGCACGGCCGCGGCGGTTCGAGCAGAGGCCTGTACGGTATTGGAAACCTCGCGCAGGGAGGCTGCGGTTTCCCCAAGGCTGGCCGCCTGTGTCTCATTTCGGCGGGCCAGATCATCGGCGGCGGCCTGAATTTCCTTGACCGAGCGCATGACACCGCCTGCGCCAACGCGAACCGTTCCGATAGCCTCCATCAATGACGAGATTGAGTGGTTATAATTTTCCCGCAAACCTTCGTATTCCGCCGGGAACGGATCGGGCAAGCGATGCTCCAGATCGCGCGCGGCCAATTTGGTCAACGCCCCGCTCAAGGCATCAACAACCTGCTTCTGTTCAATCTGGGCTTTCTTTTGGGCGATACCGACCTGACGGAATACCTCCATTGATTGCACCATGATGCCGATTTCATCGGACCTTTCGCGCCCCTCCGCCTCAAACGAATAGTCACCCTGAGCCATCCGCTCCATGGCCTGCGCTGTAGTGTTGAGCGGCGAAACAATCGATTCGTCGATGAAGCGACGGGCGAATTGAATGCCCGCCAAGAGCGCCGCCATCATCAAACCCACCACGATCAGCGCAATGGTTACCATAGGATCATCAAACCGACGCTCGCTGGTGCGAAAGTCGCTCGACATTTTGACCAGTTGCAGGATGGCCTCATGCTGCTTGGCATAAGCGGGCGACAATTCTTCATCATAGATGCGCCGCATCGCCGCCACATCACCAGCCTTGGCCGCAGGCGCGAATTTCGTGTTCAGCGAGAGCCAGAATGCATCAGCATATCCTTGGCTTTGCTTGAGAATATCGAACTGTTCGGGTGGAATTGGAGCCGTTTGCCAATAATCCTTACGGGCCAGATAGTCCTTTTCCAGGGATTTTAGATTTTGCAGATGAAGGTCAGCCTGTTCAGGGTGTAACGTCGCCAGAGAAGCTTCGAGGCAAGGTTCGACGACATAGGCGGGCGGCGGCAGGATATCGGCAAGCAATTCATCCTGAAGCGTATATTTCTTGGAAATCGGACCGCCGTAGCGGATTTGATAGATCACCAACGCCGATACAAAAATGGCCAGTGTAACCATGCCAATGATCAGGCGGCTGCCGATTCTCGCCTTGTCACTGATCATTTCGCCCCAACCCTTATTGCTTCATTTATTCTACTACTAGCAACAAGTGGTTCATGGCGCGTAGCTCTGTGCCCTGTCGAAATACTTAGCACCATGCTTCAGCAACCAATGTCAGCAGCATGATTTTTCGGGATCGGAACGCAAAGTTCGCAAAATCAAGTCCACGCCATACCACAGGAATATGAAATTCCTTGCCTCGGCACGGAAAATCGCTAAGGGCCGCATCTTCTGAAAGTGCGGATTCGCAGCCCGCGCACATGATATGCGAAGAAAGCCGGAGGGGCCCCGCAATCGTGCGGACAAGCCAGCGATCGGTTATTGGATGAAAAGGAAGCTGCCGTGGCTCTTTATGAGCACGTGTTCCTGGCCCGCCAGGATCTGAGCCAAGCGCAGGTTGATGCGCTTGCCGCTACCGCCACCGAGATCATTGAAACCAACGGGGGCAAGGTCACCAAGACCGAAACCTGGGGTCTCAAGAACCTCGCCTACAAGATCAAGCGCAACCGCAAGGCTCACTTTGTGATGCTGAACGTTGAAGCCCCCGCCGGCGTCACCGCCGAGCTGGAACGCCAGATCGGCATCAACGAAGACATCATCCGTTTCATCACCGTTCGCGTTGATGAACTGGAAGCTGGCCCGTCGGTCCAGATGCGCAAGAACGATCGCGAGCGCAGCCGTCGCCGCGAACGCGAGGAGGCTTGATCCATGGCTCGTGCATTTTTCCGTCGTCGCAAGAGCTGCCCCTTCTCGGGCAAGAACGCTCCCAAGATCGACTACAAGGACATCCGCCTGCTTCAGGGCTTCATGTCCGAACGTGGCAAGATCGTTCCCAGCCGCATCACCGCCGTTTCTGCCAAGAAGCAGCGTGAACTGGGCCAGGCGATCAAGCGCGCCCGTCACCTGGGCCTGCTGCCCTACCTCGTGAAGTAAGGGAGAAAATCCATGCAGATCATTCTCCTCGAACGCATCGAGAAGCTGGGCCACATCGGCGACGTTGTCACCGTGAAGGATGGTTACGCCCGTAACTTCCTGCTGCCCAACAAGAAGGCGCTGCGCGCCAACGAAGCCAACCGCAAGGTGTTCGAAGCCCAGCGCGCCGACATCGAAAAGCGCAACGCTGAAGCCAAGGCTGCGGCCGAAGCGCAGTCGGGCGACGTCGAAGGCAAGAGCGTGGTTCTGATCCGCGCCGCCTCGAACGCCGGCCACCTGTATGGTTCGGTTTCGGTTCGCGACATCGTTGATGGCCTGAACGCCGATGGCGCCGCCGTCAGCAAGGCGATGATCGTTCTGGAACGCCCGATCAAGTCGATTGGCATCTACGACGTTCGCGTTGCCCTGCACCCCGAAGTTTCGGTGACCGTCAAGGTGAACGTTGCACGTTCGCCCGACGAAGCCGAACTGCAGGCTCAGGGCGTGAACGTTTCGGAAGCGCTCTTCGACAACGAAGTCGGCGGTTTCACCGAAGCCTATGACCCGAACGCAGAACCGGGCGAAATCCCGGCCGACCTGCTGGAAGGCGAAGCTGAAGCCGAATAATCGGTTTTGGCTCCGGCTCAAAGAATTGGGGGCGTGGGAAACCGCGCCCCCTTTTTCGTGGCCTTATTTCTTGATGCGCAGGAACCGAGCGGCATTGTTGTAAAGAATGTCGCGCTTCTGCTCTGGCGTCAGGTAATCTGCGTTCTGAATGATGCCGATGGAATAGGCCATCAGGCCCGGCCACAGCAATTGATCGGTCCCATACATGACCCGGTCACCAAACCCGCCATCGACAAGACGCTGGATATAGCGGTTCACTTCCTTGCGCGGATAGGACCAGATCAGTCCGGCAATATCGACATAGACATGGCTGTTGGCTTGCAGCAGCGTCAGCATATTTTCCGCCATCGGATAACCCGCGTGCATCACCTGCACCCGCAACTTAGGGTGGCGGGCCAGAAGGTCTTCGAGCAACAACGGGTTGCCCATCGATCCGCGGAAGGACGAACGGCCTACATTCGCGCGCCCGGAACCACCAGTGCCCATATGAATCGCGACCGGAATATCCAGCTTTTCTGCCAAAGCGAAATAGGGTTCGGCGCGCATGTCGCTGGGTGAGATCCCTTCGTATTGCAGGCCGATCTCGCCCATCACCTTAAAACCGTCTTTGGTGAAGGACACTTCAAGCCGCTTCAACTGATCGGCCTGATCCGGGGTTTGGACGCTCTTGAAAGCCGTCCCTGGAATAACGCGATCTGGCGCGGCGGCTTGCCATTTCTTGACCTCTGCGGGATCACCAAAGAACACGCCGGTCACATTCAGGCGCTTCATCTCCGCGATCACCTCGGGCATATATTGCCCCTTGGCCGCAGGATAGAGCCGAGGTGTGCAATCCTCCTTTGACCACCCAAACGGAGCCTCTGGCCCATCGGCAGGGTCCGAGGCCAGAAAACGCTCAGCATTGGGGCACATCGGCATCCCCCCACTGGCAAAATCCCCGGCATGCATATGAACGTCGATCACCGGACCGGGATCGCCGGCGGCGTTTTGGGCTATCGCTGCCCCAGTTATGAAAACGTTACCAAGCAATGATGCGATCACAACGGCTCGTAAGCCCGATTTGCGCATTCTCTCTCTCCCAAGATTTTCGAAGCCCTATCCTTGCGCCCCGATTGTCCATCCTTGCGCGGTAAACTTACGCCGTCAAGGCGCGCAGTTCATCAGCCCCCTTGCAGCGCGCCGCAACTGCGATAGTTTCAAGGCATGAACACAGAACACATCATCACTCAATTGGGCGCTATCTATGACGGCGCCGTCGCAACACTTCGCGCCGACATTCAGGCATTTGCCGAAGACGGCACTATTCCCCCCGCTTCTCGCGTGGCCGAGAATGCATGGTGCTATCCCGAATTGCGGGTGCATTACTCTGGTCGCGAGACGCATCCTGACGCCAGTCGCGCCTTTGGACGGCTCAACGATGCCGGATCTTATGCAACCACCGTCACCAAGCCGCATCTCTTCGCCGGATACCTCGCAGAGCAATTGCTGACGCTGGCCGAGGATTACGAAATCGAGGTCGAAGTCGCACGCTCGACGCAGCAGATCCCCTTCCCCTATGTCCTTGACGCCACCAACGCGACATCGGCAAAGCCATGGGAACTTGCGCAGCATTTCCCGACCACGGAACTCGCCCTGATCGGGGACGAACTGTCCGATGGTCTGGTTGATATGGGACAGGATGGGCAATCGATGCCACTGGCGTTGTTCGACGGGTTGCGCACCGATTTCAGTCTGGCCCGGTTGGCGCACTATACGGGGACCAGCCCCAGCCATTTTCAGCGCTATATCCTGTTCACCAACTATCACCGCTATGTCGACGAATTCGTCGATTGGGCGGGCCAGCAACTGGGCGAGAATGGCTATACAGCGCTTTCAGGCGCAGGCGGCCTATATTTGACCCAACGGCATGAAAATGCGCGTGTACTGCTCTCTGACACCGCCTGGAGACGGCACCAGATGCCAGCCTATCACCTGATCGGCCCGAACCGGAGCGGCATTACGCTGGTCAACATCGGCGTTGGTCCATCCAACGCCAAGACGATTTGCGATCACCTTGCTGTTCTGCGCCCCGAAGCATGGCTGATGATCGGCCATTGTGGTGGGCTGCGCGACACGCAGAAAATCGGCGACTACGTGCTGGCCCATGCCTATTTGCGCGACGATCACGTGCTGGACCCGGTCCTGCCGCCGGAAATCCCTATCCCTGCCATCGCCGAAGTTCAGCGCGCGTTGGAACATGCCGCCGAAATCATTTCGGGACAGACCGGCGCCAATCTGAAAAAGCGCCTGCGCACAGGCACCGTCGTCACGACCGACGACCGCAACTGGGAATTGCGCTACACATTATCAGCGCAACGTTTCAGCCTTAGCCGCGCCGTTGGCATCGATATGGAGAGTGCAACCATTGCCGCGCAGGGTTACCGCTTCCGCGTTCCCTATGGAACCTTGCTCTGCGTCTCGGACAAACCCTTGCACGGTGAGATCAAGCTGCCCGGCCAAGCAAATAGGTTCTATGAAGAAGCTATCGCCGCGCATTTAGCCATCGGCACCACCACCGTCGACCTGTTGCGCGCCGAAGGGCAGCGGCTGCATTCACGCAAGCTGCGCGCGTTCCGCGAACCTCCGTTCCGATAATTTGGGCGGCCAGCAGCCAAAGAAAAACCCCCGTGGCATCGACTGCCGCAGGGGTTTTCTATTGCGACCTTTGGAGGTCAGCGAGGATTATTCCTCACCTTCATCCGCAGTCAGAACCGGACCCGAGTCCTGGCCCTTAGCGGCCACGTCACGGTCAACCAGTTCGATAATCGCCAGAGGCGCAGCGTCCGAAGCACGGATGCCAGCCTTGATCACGCGGGTGTAACCACCGTTGCGATCCGAATAGCGCGAAGCCAGAACGTCGAACAGCTTTACCAGCTGACCGTCGTCCTGAAGGCGGGCATGCGCCAGACGACGGTTCGAAAGACCGCCACGCTTTGCCAGCGTGATCAGCTTTTCGATGTAGGGACGCAGTTCCTTGGCCTTGGGAACAGTGGTCAGGATCTGCTCGTGCTTGATGAGCGAAGCCGACAGGTTGCGCAGCAGCGATTGGCGGTGCTGGCTGGTGCGGTTCAGCTTACGCTGGCCGTACTTATGACGCATTGTATATTCCTTCGCGTTCGTAGGGGGGCCGGTTTAGGTACCCCGATCCAGGCGGACATTTACGGCAGCCGCCAAAACCGTTTGGCGGGGCCGGTCTCCCAGCCCCGCCGAAACTGTTAACCCAGCAGCTCTTGTTCGAGCTTCTTGGCCATTTCCTCGATGTTTTCAGGCGGCCAACCGGGGATGTCCATCCCCAGACGCAGCCCCATCGAAGACAGCACTTCCTTGATCTCGTTGAGCGACTTGCGGCCGAAGTTCGGCGTGCGCAGCATCTCGGCTTCGGTCTTCTGAACCAGATCGCCGATGTAGATGATGTTGTCGTTCTTGAGGCAGTTGGCCGAACGGACCGACAGTTCCAGTTCGTCCACCTTCTTGAGAAGATAACGGTTGAGCTGATTCGTGTCACCTTCTTCCGGAGCAGCAGCGGCCATGCCACCGATCATCGGAGCCGCACCAACCGGAGCGATGTCTTCGAAGTGGACGAACAGAGCCAGCTGGTCCTGCAAAATACGAGCAGCATAAGCCACTGCGTCTTCCGGCGTAACCGTGCCGTCGGTTTCCACCGAAAGGCTCAGCTTGTCGAAGTCCAGTTCCTGACCGATACGTGCATTGTCAACCTTGTAGCTGACCTGCCGCACCGGGGAATAGAGCGAGTCGACCGGGATAAGACCGATCGGCGCATCCACAGGACGGTTCTGAACGGCCGGAACATAACCCTTGCCAGTATCGGCGGTCAGTTCCATGTTCAGCGTTGCACCTTCGTCGAGGTGGCAAATCACGAGGTCCTTGTTCATGACCTCGATATCGCCCGTCACCGCGATGTCGCCAGCGCGTACTTCGCCCGGCCCCGTGGCCGAGAGTTGCAAACGCTTGGGGCCTTCGCCCTGCATCTTGAGCGCGATCTGCTTCACGTTCAGCACGATGTCGGTGACGTCTTCACGCACACCGGCCAACGAGCTGAATTCATGCAGCACGTTCTCGATCTTGATCGAGGTGATCGCAGCGCCCTGCAGAGAAGAAAGCAGAACGCGACGCAGCGCATTGCCCAGCGTCAGACCGAAACCGCGTTCCAGCGGTTCGGCGACGAAGGTCGCGCGGCGCTTGGGGTCGTTCCCCGGCTTGACTTCGAGGCTGTTGGGCTTCTTCAGTTCCTGCCAGTTCTTGATGTTGACAGTCATGGACTTCCCCTGATTTCTCTACTGGCGGGAACGACCACGGCGCTCCCGCACGATGCGGGCCGCGGTCGATCCTTGTGGCTGCGCGGGCGACACTATGCCGCCCGCGCAAGCACGATCAGACGCGGCGACGCTTCGAAGGACGCACACCATTGTGCGGAATCGGGGTCACATCGCGAATCGAGGTGATGGTGAAACCCACGGCCTGCAGAGCACGCAGTGCGCTTTCACGGCCCGAACCCGGGCCCTTGACTTCGACTTCCAGAGTACGGACGCCATGCTCGGCGGCCTTCTTGCCAGCGTCATCCGCGGCCACCTGAGCGGCATACGGAGTCGACTTACGGCTACCCTTGAAGCCCATCATGCCAGCGCTGGACCAGCTGATCGCATTGCCCTGAGCGTCGGTGATGGTCACCATCGTGTTGTTGAAGCTGGCATTCACATGAGCGATGCCGCTAGAAATATTCTTACGTTCCCGCTTGCGAAGGCGCTGGGGTTCACGTGCCATGGGATCTTATCCTCGTCTTCCGGTCAAACAGATGAAGCTAGCGAAAAACGCTTACTTCTTCTTGCCAGCGATGGGCTTGGCCTTACCCTTACGGGTACGGGCGTTGGTGTGGGTGCGCTGACCGCGAACGGGCAGACCCTTACGGTGACGCAGGCCGCGGTAGCAGGCCAAATCCATCAGACGCTTGATGTTCATCGCGGTTTCACGACGAAGATCGCCTTCCACGGTGTGTTCGGCGTCAATGGTTTCACGGATGTGCAGGACTTCAGCGTCCGACAGATCCTGAACGCGACGGCTGTGGTCGATACCCAGCTTGTCAGCGATCTGCTTGGCCTTGAACGAGCCGATACCATGAATGTAGGTCAGCGCGATGATAACGCGCTTGTTGGTGGGGATATTTACCCCGGCAATACGAGCCACTCTTTTCTCCATGCTCCACAGGGATGCAACGGGACAGCTTCTCTACGAAGCATCATGCACCGCACCCCCATCTCAACGCTTTTCACAACGACGAAAGCCAAGCACCTGACGGCAAAAAGCCCGACTGGCGCACAATCAACAGTGCATCCTGCCGGACTGACCCGTTTTCGACGTGTGAGGAGCGCGCCTAAACCGATTCGCGAGACAAGTCAACGCGAGCGATCAAAAATTTGCGGAAAGGTAAATCGGAAAATTCCGATCGGTTCCCGCATCAAGTGAATTCGCCAATCCCAAAAACCGGCACCGATCAACTTCGGCCTTATCTGCTAATCGCAAACAAGGCCGAAGCAAAATCCGTCAAGCGATAATACGTTCAATCGCATCCGTAACGTGGCCCAATTCCGCCATGCCATTGACACGCGAAACAATGCCGCGCGCTTCATAGATTGGAAGGATCGGCGCAGTCTTTGCGCGATATTCGGCCATACGCGTACGCACAGTGGCTTCGTTATCGTCAGGGCGACGCTTGAATTCCGTTCCGTTGCACTTGTCGCAAACACCGAACTGCTTGGGCTGCTCAAACTTGTCGTGATAGCCCTTGCCGCAGTTGGCGCAGGTAAAACGGCCCGTAATACGCTCCACCAGCGCATCCTCATCGACGTCCAGTTCGATCACATGATCAAGCTTGCGCCCACGCTGTGCCAGAATGCCGTCCAGCGATTCAGCCTGTGCCGCTGTTCGCGGATACCCGTCAAAAATAGCGCCTGCGCCCGCCCCCATGCTGTCCAGTTCCTCACCGATCAGCGCAGAAACGATCGCATCCGAAACCAGTTCGCCGCGCTCCATGACAGCCTTGGCCTCAAGACCAACCGGCGTACCAGCCTTCACAGCAGCACGCAGCATGTCCCCCGTCGACAGCTGACGAAATCCGTGGCGCTCAACAAGGCGCTGGGCCTGAGTGCCCTTACCGGCCCCCGGCGGTCCAAGCAAAATGATATTCACAGGTCTCTCCCCTCCGTTCAGACCTTCAAGGCGGAGCGCGTTAGCGCATCCGCCCCTTGAGTTTCGCCTTCTTGATCAGATCACCATACTGGTGAGCCAAAAGATGCGACTGGATCTGAGTGATGGTATCTACGGTCACGTTCACCACGATAAGCAAGCTCGTGCCGCCAGCCACCACCAGCCGCAACCCGGTTTGCTCCATGAAGAACTCGGGCACAACACATACTATGGTAATATAGGCAGCGCCGATTACCGTGATTCGCGTCAGGACATAGTCGAGATAGGTCGACGTGTTCTTGCCCGGACGGATGCCAGGAATGAACCCACCATTGCGCTTCAGGTTGTCCGCCGTTTCTTCCGGATTGAACACCACAGCGGTGTAGAAGAAGCAGAAGAACACAATGCCCAGAGCATAGAGCAACATGTAGAGCGGCTTACCATGGCCCAGATACTGATTGAGTTGAACAATCACATTACCCATGAATGTGTCGGGCGAAACCGACTTACCGGCAAACTGGGTGATCGTCAGCGGCAGCAGCAGAAGCGAACTGGCAAAAATCGGCGGAATGACGCCCGCAGTATTGATCTTAAGCGGCAGATGGCTGCGATCCGCCTGCATCATGCCGTTCTGAGTCGCACGCTTGGGATACTGGATCAGCAGACGACGCGTGGCGCGCTCCATGAAGCTGATGAACAGAATCATGCCGACAACCAGCGCGACCATCGCAAAAATGGTCAGCCCGTTCACCGAACCCGAACGCCCGCCTTCAAACAGTTGGATGAAGAACTGCGGCATCTGGGCGACGATACCCGCCATGATGATCAGCGACGTGCCGTTACCAATACCACGGCTGGTGATCTGCTCACCCAGCCACAGCAGGAACATCGTGCCACCGATCAGCGAGATCACGGTGCAAACGCGGAACAAAAGGCCCGGAATGACAACAGCCTGAAGACCAGCCGAAGTGCCATAAGCCTCAAGACCTGACGCGATCGCCCAGCCCTGAATCGCCGTCAGAAGGACCGCGCCATAGCGGGTCCACTGATTCAGCTTCTTTCGGCCGCTCTCTCCTTCTTTCTTCAAGGAGGCCAGCGCCGGATGCAACGAAGCGGCAAGCTGAACGACAATCGAGGCCGTGATATAGGGCATGACGCCAAGCGCAATGAGACTCATGCGCTCAAGGCTGCCGCCCGAGAATGTGTTGAAGATGTCGAGAATGCCACCCTGCGTCTTGGCGTACAACTGCTGAAGAACCAGCGGGTTAACGCCCGGAAGCGGGACAAAGCTCAAGAAACGGAAGACAATCAGCGCCCCGACGGTGAACCAAATGCGGCTCTTGAGTTCCGTCGCCTTGGAAAAGTTGGCGAGACTGAGTGTGCTGGCGATATTATCGGCGCGCGATGCCATAGGATTGCTCAAACCCTGACCCTGGCCGCCAAAATGGGCGGCGGACCTTTACCCATAGACGGGAAAGGATAAGGACTGCGGGCGGGGATACAACCCCCGCCCGCAAATCCAAACCAAATTACTCAGCAGCCGCAGCGACAGCCGGTACTTCAACCGAACCGCCAGCAGCTTCAACAGCAGCCTTGGCACCGGCCGAAACGCCGGCAACCTTGAAGCTGACCTTGGCGCTGAACACGCCCTTGCCGAGCAGGCGCACGCCGTCCTTGCCACCACGGGCCAGGCCAGCGTTCTTGAGGGCCGCGTGATCGACAACAGCCGACAGGTCAAGCTTGCCAGCGTCGATCGCCTTCTGCACCATGCCGAGGTTCACTTCAGCATAGTCCTTGCCAAACGGGTTGTTGAAACCACGCTTCGGCAGACGCATGTGAAGCGGCATCTGGCCGCCTTCGAAGCCATTGATCGACACGCCCGAACGTGCCTTGGCACCCTTCTGGCCGCGGCCAGCGGTCTTGCCCTTACCCGAACCGATGCCGCGGCCGACGCGGATACGACGGTGGCGGGCACCAGCATTGTCACGGATATCATTCAACTTGGTCATAATCTGCACTCGCTTTCGCTTTTGACGCGCTTGATGGAAGGCGCGCCCTTAGGCGAATTGAGTCGAACTGTCACCCCTTTTCCTGCGATCCTCATCACCCAGCGTCATTCGACGCTGGACCCAACGTTTACGCAAATGCTCGATGGGCCGATCATACCAACGCCACAACAAGGCCGACAGAACCACCAAACCCAATATCGAAGCGGCCAAAGCGCCACCGCCCCAGCCTGAAAAGCGCAACAATATGATGGCGGGCCAGTGCATCAAATAAATGACATACGAAAAGTCACCCGCCATCCGATCAATCCGATCCGATTTTTGGAAAACCGAATTTAACGAAAACGGCAGCAAACCAAGCGCCAGTGCAAAATTCATGAGTGCCGAATAGTCACCCCCTTCTTTCAAGCACTGCACCGACCAAGGCGACAAGGACAAAAGCGTAACGAGCCCCAATGGCGCATAAAAACTCCATTGTGCGAGCCGCTGAGAGACGGTCCATGTGTGTACTGATGCCAGGAGACCAAACAGAAAGAAGATCAGGAACGAGGGCAAGGTAACACCCCACCCCAGCCAAAGTCCGCCCACAAAGCACATGTAGCCTAAGCCGAACACCCAAACGGGTTTGAACCTTTGAACGAAAAAGATCAAAATCGGCGCGACGAGGTAAAATTGCATTTCAATATCGAGAGACCATGCCGGTCCAACCGGCCGCGTAGCCAATTGCGCATAGCCCAAGATAGTCAAAGGCAACAAGGACTGGGCTAATGGCTGCGCTCGGATAAGGGTCCAATCAGCGTCATGCGAAGCGGCGTGTGCGCAGATGCTTAGCACGCTTGCGACGGCCATCATGGGCGCAATACGCCACCACCGGCTGATGCAAAAGCTTAGCCAAGGCGCTCGAGTATTCGCATATTGGTCATGCCAAACCCGATGAACCCAAAACCCGCTCAATGTAAAGAAGATCAGGACGGGCGCCTTCCCAACCTCGATCCGAGTTACGTGGTGAAGCACAACGACCAAAGCAAGCCATAGCCTGAACATGCCGGGCTGCGCGGGCCAGCAAAGTGCACGAACAACGTGAAATAGGTTTAACCCCGAAAGCATACCAGCGAGGCTAAATTCCGGATCTTAACATCGCGTATTGCCAACAAGAAAAGGCCCCGGATCGCTCCGAGGCCTTGTCTTGTGCTTTAATCTGCTAGCGTGACCTTAGTCGACCACAGCCACCAGATGAGGCAAGCGAGCGATCGTGCCGCGAACTTCGGGGGTATCCGTCAATTCGACAACGCGATTCATCTTGTTGAGGCCCAGACCGATCAGCATCTTGCGCTGAGCTTCGGGACGACGGATCGGCGAACCGATCTGCTTGATCTTGATAGTTGCCATTGCGCTTACTCCGTAATCGCAGCGGCAGCAGCTTCAAGCTGCGCCTCGGTGTGGTGATGACCATCACGGTTCAGCAGGTCGGTGACCTTCTTGCCGCGACGCTGCGCCACCGACTTCGGGCTCGACTGGTCGGTCAGAGCGTCGAAAGTGGCGCGGATCATGTTGTAGGGGTTCGAGGTGCCGACCGACTTGGTCACCACGTCATGAACGCCCAGGCTTTCGAAGACAGCGCGCATCGGGCCGCCAGCGATGATGCCCGTACCGGCCGGGGCCGAACGAACGCTCACATTGCCAGCGCCGAAGTGGCCCTTGCCGTCGTGGTGAAGAGTGCGGCCTTCCTTGAGCGGAACGCGAACCATCTTCTTCTTGGCCGAGGCAGTCGCCTTGGTGATGGCTTCGGGCACTTCGCGTGCCTTGCCATGACCAAAGCCAACGCGACCCTTGCCATCGCCGACAACGACGAGAGCAGCAAAGCCGAAGCGCTTACCGCCCTTCACGGTCTTGCTGACGCGGTTGATGTGAACGAGCTTTTCAATCAGCTCTTCACCCTGTTCCTCGTCATTCTTGCCGCGACGGTCATCGCGGCGACCACGACCGCGGCCTTCGCCACGCTCGCCATCACGTCCGCGACCACGACCACGACGACCTTCACGCTCGTTGCCCTCGGGAGCAGCTTCAGCGCCGACAACGGCACCGGTTTCAAGGTTGGTTTCGTCAGCCATTGTCAGAACTCCAGCCCGCCTTCACGGGCGGCATCGGCCAGCGCCTTGACGCGGCCATGGAACAGGAAACCGCCGCGATCGAACACGACAGTGGTGACGCCAGCGGCCTTGGCGGCTTCCGCCAGTTCCTTGCCCACAACAGCAGCGGCATCGACATTGGCGCCGATAACCTTGCTGCCCTTTTTCAGCGACGAGGCCGAAACGAGGGTACGACCAGCAGCATCGTCGATGATCTGGGCGTAGATGTGGCGACCCGAACGGTGCACCGAAAGACGAGGACGCCCACCGGCACGAGCCTTCAGAGCGGTACGAACGCGCCGACGACGGCGCTCGAACAGAGACAGCTTGGCCATTACTTCTTCTTCCCTTCCTTGCGGAAGATGAACTCGCCAGCGTACTTGATGCCCTTGCCCTTATAGGGCTCGGGCTTACGCCAGCGACGGATCTCGGCCGCAACCTGACCCACCTTCTGCTTGTCGATACCGGAAATCAGGACGGTGGTGTTATCCGGAGTCTTGATTTCGATGCCTTCGGGAACGTCGAAGTTGACGTCGTGGCTGTAGCCCAGCTGAAGCTTGAGCACCTTGCCCTGCGCGGTGGCGCGATAGCCCACACCGGTGATTTGCAGGGTCTTGGTGTAACCTTCGGTAACACCGGTGACCAGGTTCGAGACGAGCGTGCGCTGCATCCCCCAGAAAGCGCGAGCCTGCTTCGTGTCGTTGGCGGGCTTCACCAGAATGGTGTCACCGTCAACAGCATAGCTGATTTCATCGCGCAGGTTCAGCGTCAGCGTGCCCTTGGGGCCCTTCACGGTCAGAAGGCCATCGGCGATGTTCGCCGAGACACCTGCCGGAATGGCAACAGGCTTCTTACCAATGCGGCTCATTAGAACACCTCCGCCAGCACTTCGCCACCGACGTTGGCAGCGCGCGCTTCGGCATCCGAGAGCACGCCACGCGGCGTCGAGACGATGGTGATGCCAAGGCCGTTACGCACCACAGGCAGTTCTTTGCTGCCCGAGTACACACGGCGACCCGGCTTGGAGACGCGAGCGAGATGTTTGATCGCGGGCTCGCCTTCGAAATACTTCAGCTCGATACGCAGCTGCGGGTGAACGCCAGTAGCGTCTTCCGAATAGCCACGGATATAGCCTTCGCGCTGGAGCACTTCGAGGACGCGCGAACGCAGCTTCGAAGCCGGCGAAAGGACGGAATCCTTCTTCGCCTGCTGGCCGTTGCGGATACGGGTGAGCATATCACCCAGAGGATCGGTCAATGCCATCGCTTTGGTTCCTTACCAGCTCGACTTCGTCACGCCGGGGATCATGCCCTTGTTGGCGAGATCACGCAGCTCAACGCGGCACAGGCCGAACTTGCGATAGTAGCCGCGCGGGCGGCCGGTGGTTGCGCAACGGTTGCGCACGCGGGTCGGGTTCCCGTTACGGGGAATCTCGGCCAGCTTGAGGCGGGCAATCAGACGCTCGGTTTCATCAGCCGATTCGTCGTCAGCAATAGCCTTCAGGCTCGCGTACTTCGCAGCGTACTTCTTGACGAGGGCCTTACGACGCTCGTTCTTGTTGATCGAACTCAGTTTCGCCATGGACTTAAGCTCTCTTTCTCAATCTTGCTCGCTCACGCCGCCTGCTTGGCTTCGGCGGTGGCAGTGAACGGGAAACCGAAGAGACGCAGCAGTTCGCGTGCTTCTTCGTCGGTCTTGGCCGAGGTGGTGACGATGATGTCCATGCCACGCACCTTGTCGATCTGATCGTAGCTGATTTCCGGGAAGATGATCTGCTCTTTCAGACCCATGGCATAGTTGCCACGGCCGTCGAAGCTCTTCGGATTCAGGCCACGAAAGTCGCGAATGCGGGGCATCGCAACCGTGATCAGACGGTCAAGAAATTCGTACATACGCTCGCGACGCAGCGTAACCTTGCAACCGATCGCCATGCCTTCACGCAGCTTGAACTGCGCAACCGACTTCTTGGCGCGGGTCACCACCGGCTTCTGACCGGCAATGGCTTCCATTTCGGCGGCAGCGGTCTGGACCTTCTTACGGTCCTGCGTGCCTTCACCCACGCCCATGTTGAGCGTGATCTTCTCGATCTTCGGGATTTCGAGCGCATTCTTGTAACCAAACTTTTCCGTCATCGCAGCTACGATTTCGGCGTCATACTTGGTCTTGAGACGCGGAGTGTACTTATCAGCCATCGATAGCCTCCCCGGACTTCACGGCCACGCGGACCTTCTTGCCGTCCTTTTCCTCGAAGCGGATGCGGGTTGCCGCACCGGTCTTCGGATCGACGAGACCAACCTTGCTGATAGCCATCGGCGCTTCACGGCGCTCGATGCCACCCTGCGGGTTCACCTGGGTCGGCTTGCGGTGACGGGCAGCGACATTCACGCCGGCAACCACAACCTTGCCTTCCTTCGGCAGGACGGACAGAACGGTGCCGGTACGGCCCTTGTCCTTGCCCGAACGGACGATCACATTGTCGCCCTTCTTGATCTTAGCAGCGGACATTACAGAACCTCCGGAGCCAGCGAGATGATCTTCATGTAGCCCTTGGCGCGCAGTTCACGCACGACGGGGCCAAAGATACGCGTGCCGATGGGCTCAGCGTTCTTGTTGATCAGCACAGCCGCGTTACCGTCGAAACGGATAACCGAACCGTCGGGACGACGAACGTCCTTGCGGGTACGAACGATCACCGCACGGTGAACGTCGCCCTTTTTGACCTTGGCGCGCGGCTGGGCTTCCTTGATCGACACCACGATGATGTCGCCAACGCCAGCGGTACGACGCTTCGATCCACCCAGCACCTTAATGCACTGGACGCGCTTGGCACCGCTGTTGTCAGCGACGTCAAGCTGGGATTGCATCTGGATCATGGATCCGGTTCCTTACGTTAGGCTTGCCGGAACAAGTCCGGCAGTTCCAAAAAACGGCGCCCGCGCGAACGGGCACCGTGAAGCGGTCCGGCGCCCTAACCCGATTCGGGTCAGAGCGCCAGAGATTTTTTCAACGACCTTAGACGTCCGCTTCGACGGCGACGCCCTTGCCCGCCTGAACCCGCTCAATCACCTTCCAGCTCTTCAGCTTCGAGATCGGGGCGGTTTCTTCGATGCGGACAACTTCGCCAGCCTTGAAGGCGTTGTCTTCGTCGTGGGCGTGATACTTCTTCGAACGACGGATGATCTTCCCATAAAGGGGGTGCTTCACCTTACGTTCGACCTTCACGACCACGGTCTTGTCGGTCTTGTCGGAAACAACCGTCCCGACCAGAATACGCTTGGGCATGGTTGTCTCCTTACGCCTTCGCTGCAACAGAACGCTCACTCTGGAGCGTCTTGATGCGGGCGATATCGCGGCGCACTTCCTTGATGCGTGCAGGACGCTCAAGCTGGTTGGTGGCGGCCTGAAAGCGGAGGTTGAAGGCCTCGCGCTTCAGATCGCCCAGCTCGGCAACCAGCTGGTCATCGCTCTTGGCACGCAGATCAGCGATCTTGGTCATTATTCGCCTCCCAGGTGCGAGGTGTCGCCAAGCTTGGCAACAACCTTGGTCTTGATCGGCAGCTTCATTGCGGCGCGCTCGAACGCACCAGCAGCCAGCTCACCCGAAACGCCGTCCAGTTCGAACAGGATCTTGCCCGGCTTTACGCGAGCAGCCCAATATTCGATCGAACCCTTGCCCTTACCCTGACGGACTTCAGCAGGCTTCTTCGAGACGGGCAGATCGGGGAACACGCGGATCCACAGGCGGCCCTGACGACGCAGGTGACGCTGAATGGCACGACGTGCAGCTTCGATCTGACGAGCGGTGACCCGCTCCGGCTCGAGGGCCTTAAGGCCATACGAGCCGAAGTTCAGGTCGGTGCCGCCCTTGGCGTTGCCGTGCAAACGGCCCTTGAACGCCTTGCGGAACTTGGTCTTCTTCGGTTGCAACATGATCTGTTACCTCAACCTCAACGTGCAGGACGCACGCCGGAGGTCTGGGCCTCCATCATGAGACGGTCCTGCGCCATCGGATCGTGACCAAGGATTTCACCCTTGAAGATCCACACCTTGATACCGATGATACCATAGGCGGTAAGGGCCTCGGCTTCGGCATAGTCGATGTTAGCACGCAGAGTGTGAAGCGGAACGCGGCCTTCGCGGTACCATTCGATACGCGCGATTTCGGCGCCACCAAGACGACCCGAACAGGTGATCTTGATGCCTTCCGCGCCAAGACGCAGAGCCGACTGAACCGAGCGCTTCATGGCGCGACGGAAGGCAACACGGCGGATCAGCTGATCGGCGATGCCCTGGGCGACAAGCTTCGAGTCGATTTCCGGCTTACGGATTTCGACAATGTTCAGCTTGACGTCGCTGCCGGTGAACTTGGCAAGCTGAAGGCGCAGCTTTTCAATGTCAGCGCCCTTCTTGCCAATGATCACGCCCGGACGGGCCGCAAAGATCGAAACGCGGCACACCTTGGCGGGGCGTTCGATCACCACCTTCGAAATCGCGGCCTGCGGCAGCGACTTGAAGATGAACTTGCGCATCTTGAGGTCTTCCTCAAGCAGCTTACCATAGGCGCGGCCTTCGGCGTACCAACGGCTGTCCCAGGTGCGGTTGATCTGCAGGCGCAGACCAATGGGGTTGCTCTTATGACCCATGGATCAGGCCTCCTGAACTTCGCGCACCACGATGCGCAGACGGCTGAAGGGCTTCAGGATGCGGGTGGACTTGCCACGGCCGCGAGTGTGAAAGCGCTTCATCGTGATCGACTTGCCGACCGAAGCCTCAACCACGACGAGGCTGTCCACGTCGAGGTTGTGGTTGTTTTCGGCGTTGGCGATGGCCGAAGCCAGCACCTTGCGAGCGTCAACCGCCATGGCCTTCTTCGAGAAGGACAGGATGTTCAGCGCATCTTCAGCCTTTTGGTTGCGGATAAGGGCCGCAACCAGGTTCAGCTTCTGGGCCGAGCCACGGATGGTGGTACCAACCGACAGCGCTTCCTTGTCGCCAACGCGACGGGGGGCTTTAGGCTTGCTCATTAGCGCTTGCCCTTCTTGTCAGCGGCGTGACCGGGGAACGTGCGCGTCGGCGCGAATTCGCCCAGCTTGTGGCCGACCATGTCCTCATTGACGGACACGGGGATGAACTTATGCCCGTTGTAGACGTTGAACGTCAAACCAACGAACGTCGGCAGGATCGTCGACCGACGCGACCAGGTCTTGATCGGGCCGGCACGGTTGCCAGCATCCTGGGCGACCTCGGCCTTTTTCAGCAGGTGCAGGTCGACGAAAGGACCTTTCCAGACGGAACGAGCCATTGTCGATTACCTCTTCTTCTTCGCGTGACGCGAGCGGATGATCATGCCGTCAGTCTTCTTGTTATGACGGGTGCGAGCGCCCTTGGTAGGCTTGCCCCACGGCGTAACAGGATGACGACCGCCCGAAGTACGGCCTTCACCACCACCATGCGGGTGGTCGACCGGGTTCTTGGCAACGCCGCGGGTAAGCGGACGCTGGCCAAGCCAACGGTTGCGACCGGCCTTTGCAAGGTTGGTGTTGGCGTTGTCGGGGTTCGACACGGCGCCAACGGTGCCCATGCAATCGCCACGCAGGTAGCGCTGTTCGCCCGAGTTCAGACGAACGATCACCAGACCACGGTCACGACCAACGACCTGCACATAAGTGCCGGCCGAACGAGCGATCTGACCACCCTTGCCCGGCTTCATTTCCACGTTGTGGATGATGGTGCCAACGGGGATCTGCGACAGAAGCATGGCGTTGCCGGGCTTCACGTCGGTCTTTTCGCCAGCGACAATGGTGTCGCCAACGGCCAGACGCTGCGGTGCGATGATGTAGGTCTGCTCACCGTCTTCGTACTTAACGAGGGCGATGAACGCGGTGCGGTTGGGATCATATTCCAGACGCTCAACGGTTGCCGGCTGGTCCCACTTGCGACGCTTGAAATCGATAAAACGATAGCGCTGCTTGTGGCCACCACCGATACCGCGGCTGGTCACGTGACCCTTGTTGTTACGACCACCGGTCTTGCTCTTACCTTCGGTAAGCGCCTTGACCGGCTTGCCCTTCCAGAGGGCGCTCTTGTCAACCAGGACGAGGCCACGACGGGCCGGGCTGGTCGGATTATAGCTCTTGAGTGCCATGTTCTACCGCCCTCAGATCCCGCTGGTCACGTCGATCGACTGGCCAGCAGCCAGGGTCACAACGGCCTTCTTGACGTCGGTGCGCTTGTAGGGCTTGCCCTTCCAGCGCTTGGTCTTGCCCTTCTGGGTCAGGGTGTTCACACCCGTCACCTTCACGCCGAACAGAGCTTCAACCGCAGCCTTAATTTCAGGCTTGGTCGCACGCTCAGCAACCTTGAACACAACAGCGTTGTTCTCGGAAAGGAGCGTGGTCTTTTCGGTGATGTGGGGCGCCACAATCACGTCATAATGACGCGTGTCGATGCTGTCCTTAGCCATTGAAACGGGCCTCCAGCTTTTCGACAGCGGCGCGGGTCAGCACCAGCGTGTCATGCTTCAGGATGTCGTAAACGTTGGCGCCCACGGCGGGCAGTACGTTTACGCCGACGATGTTGCCGGCAGCGCGAGCGAAGTTCTCGTTCACTGCTTCGCCGTCGATCACCAGCACCTTGCCAGCGAAACCAGCCGAAGCGAGCGTCGCGGCCAGCACCTTGGTCTTGGCTTCAGCCAGTTCGAGATTCTCAACGACCACCAGGCCGCTGTTCACCTTCGACGACAGAGCAAGCTTCAGACCCAGAGCGCGGATCTTCTTGTTCAGCGACAGGTTGAAGTCACGGACGCGAGGACCATGAGCCTTACCACCGCCGATGAAGATCGGAGCCTTGCGGTCACCATGACGAGCGGTACCGCCACCCTTCTGGTTACCGAACTTCTTGCCGGTGCGAGCCACATCGCTACGCTCACGAGCGCCACGGGCAGTGCCGCGACGGTTTTCGAGCTGCCACGTGACAACGCGGTGAAGGATGTCGGCGCGCGGCTCAAGGCCGAACACAGCATCGTTCAGTTCGATTTCGCCAGCAGCGGCCGAACCGTCGAGGTTTTGCAGAGTTACCTTGACCACGACTTAGCCCTCCTGACCTTCGGCAGCTTCGACAGCCGGAGCAGCATCGACCACAGCCGACTTGATCGCGGCGGGGTACGGAGCGTCGGCATGACGAGCAACCTTGACCGAATCGCGGACGAGCAACCAGCCGTTCTTCGCGCCGGGCACAGAGCCCTTCACGAAAACCAGGCCGCGCGCGTCATCGGTGCGGACAACTTCGAGATTCTGCTGGGTGCGCTGACGATCACCCTGATGACCAGCCATCTTCTTGTTCTTGAAGACGCGACCCGGATCCTGACGGTTACCCGTCGAACCATGCGCACGGTGAGAGATCGACACACCGTGGGTGGCGCGCATACCGCCGAAGCCCCAGCGCTTCATAGCGCCCGAGAAGCCCTTACCCTGAGTGTGGCCGGTGATGTCAACCAACTGGCCCGACACAAAGTGCGAGGCAGCGATGGTCGAACCAACTTCCAGCACGGCGTCATCGGCCACGCGGAATTCGGCAACTTCCATCTTCAGCGGAACTTCAGCCTTGGCGAACTGTTCACGCTGCGGCTTGTTGACATTCTTTTGCTTGGCGGCGCCCGCACCCAGCTGCAGAGCGACATAACCGTCGCGCTCAGCGGTACGAACCGAAACCACCTGGCAGTCTTCCAGCGACAAAACGGTCACGGGAACGTGACGTCCGTCTTCCTGGAAAAGGCGGGTCATCCCCACCTTCTTAGCGATCACGCCGGTGCGCATGACCTTTTACTCCTTACAGAGGCCTGCAGCGGACCATCCACCACAGGCGTGTCAACCCAAATGTGCGAAGCGAGCCCCGTCCGGGCTGAACGTCAGGCCATCTCAGGCCCGACAAGACGGGGGACGCTGCCCGAAACAAGTGCCAATCATTACTGATCAGCGAGACTTCCGGAGGTATCCCATATTCCTTTGCAGGCTTGCCTGCGCAGGCACCATTTCTGGCAAATGGCCGAATCAGATGCGGCCAGAGGTCGCGCCCTTAGCAGACGCAATCCCTTTATGCCAGCTTGATTTCAACGTTGACGCCTGCGGCGAGATCGAGCTTCATCAGCGCATCGACGGTCGCGGCGTTCGGCTGAACGATGTCCAGCAGACGCTTGTAGGTGCGAACTTCAAACTGCTCGCGCGACTTCTTGTCGATGTGGGGTCCGCGGTTAACGCAGAACTTCTCGATCTTGGTCGGCAGCGGAATGGGCCCGCGAATGAGTGCGCCCGTGCGACGGGCGGTGTCGGCGATCTCGCCGGTGGCCTGATCCAGCACGCGGTGATCGAATGCCTTCAGGCGAATGCGGATGTTTTGAGCTTCCATGTCCTGCTACCGATGAGAAAGAGCTAAAAAGAAATCCGACCGCCTCACCCGTGAAAACAGGCAACCAAGCAGTCGGCGAAAAAACGAACCCGCCGGTAGACCGAAATCCACCGGCGGGCAAGCTTTAATTACTTCGTGATCTTGGCCACAACGCCCGAACCAACGGTACGGCCGCCTTCGCGAATAGCGAAGCGGAGACCTTCGTCCATGGCGATCGGCGCGATCAGTTCAACCTGCAGCTTCACGTTGTCGCCAGGCATGACCATTTCGGTGCCTTCGGGCAGCGTGACCGAACCGGTGACGTCGGTCGTGCGGAAGTAGAACTGCGGACGATAGTTGGCGAAGAACGGCGTGTGACGGCCACCTTCGTCCTTCGACAGCACGTACACTTCCGATTCGAAGTTGGTGTGCGGGGTGCAGGTGCCGGGCTTGGCCAGAACCTGACCGCGCTCAACGTCTTCACGCTTGATACCACGGCACAGAGCGCCGATGTTGTCGCCAGCTTCACCCTGATCGAGCAGCTTGCGGAACATTTCCACGCCGGTCACGGTGGTCTTGGCGGTAGCCTTCAGGCCAACGATTTCGACTTCTTCACCAACCTTGATGATGCCGGTTTCGACGCGGCCGGTCACAACCGTACCACGACCCGAGATCGAGAACACGTCTTCGACGGGCATCAGGAAGGGCTTGTCGGTCGGACGGGGGGGCTGCGGAATGTAGTTGTCCACAGCTTCCATCAGCTTGTAGATCGATTCCTTGCCGATGGCATCGTCACGACCTTCGAGAGCGGCCAGAGCCGAACCCGGGATCACGGGGATGTCGTCGCCGGGGAAGTCGTAAGACGACAGCAGTTCGCGGATTTCCAGCTCGACGAGCTCAAGGATTTCCGCGTCGTCGACCTGGTCAACCTTGTTCATGTACACGACCAGAGCGGGCACGCCGACCTGACGAGCAAGCAGGATGTGCTCGCGGGTCTGCGGCATCGGGCCGTCAGCAGCGTTCACCACCAGGATCGCGCCGTCCATCTGGGCAGCACCTGTGATCATGTTCTTCACGTAGTCAGCGTGACCCGGGCAGTCGACGTGAGCATAGTGACGGTTGGCGGTTTCGTATTCGACGTGAGCCGTCGAAATCGTGATGCCGCGTTCGCGCTCTTCGGGAGCCTTGTCGATGTTCGCGTAGTCCGTGAACGTCGCGCCGCCGGTTTCAGCCAGCACCTTGGTGATAGCAGCCGTCAGGGTCGTCTTGCCGTGGTCAACGTGACCGATGGTGCCGATGTTGCAGTGCGGCTTGGTCCGCTCAAACTTAGCCTTAGCCATGTTTCAAACCTTCTTTTCGTTCAAATGAGATTTCTGCACGAGACGGCACCTGCCAGACTCGCCTGAAATTCAGGCGCCGCCCCTAGCGTGATCTGTCGGCGCTGGCAAGCGCATGTTGCACCCCAGCCCCGACAGCATCAATTTATCCTCAGGCCATCTTGGCCTTCAGTTCGGTGGCAACGTTCGCCGGCACTTCGTCATAGTGCGAGAACTGCATCGTGTACTGGGCGCGGCCCTGGGTAAACGAGCGCAGCTGGTTCACGTAACCAAACATGTTGGCCAGCGGCACCATGGCTTCGACAACCTGTGCGTTGCCGCGGCTGTCGGTGCCCTGGATCTGACCACGGCGGCTGTTGATGTCGCCGATCACGTCGCCCATGAATTCTTCAGGGGTGACGACTTCGACCTTCATGATCGGTTCCAGCACTTTGATGCCGGCCTTCTGAGCCACTTCGCGCATGGCGCCGCGAGCACAGATTTCGAACGCCAGAGCCGACGAGTCGACGTCGTGGTACGCACCGTCATACAGCACGATTTCGAAGTCGATGATCGGGAAGCCGATGAGCGAGCCCGTAGCGGCCGTTTCACGGAAGCCCTTTTCAATCGCGGGGATATATTCCTTCGGAATGTTACCGCCCTTGATTTCGTCCTTGAAGGTGATGCCCGAACCGCGTTCACCCGGCTGGACCTTGACCTTCACGCGACCGAACTGACCCGTACCACCCGACTGCTTCTTATGGGTGAAGTCGATGTCGACCGGCTTGGCCAGATATTCGCGGTAAGCCACCTGCGGAGCGCCGACGTTGGCTTCGACCTTGAACTCGCGACGCATACGGTCGACGATGATGTCCAGGTGAAGTTCGCCCATGCCCTTGATGATGGTCTGGCCCGATTCGTGATCGGTCGAAACGCGGAACGAAGGATCTTCAGCCGACAGGCGGTTCAGGGCGACGCCCATCTTTTCCTGGTCAGCCTTGGTCTTGGGCTCCACCGACAGTTCGATCACCGGCTCGGGGAATTCCATGCGTTCCAGCACGATCGGCTGACGTTCGGCGCACAGCGTGTCACCGGTCGTCGTTTCCTTCATACCGGCCAAAGCAATGATGTCGCCCGCGAAGGCTTCGTCAATGTCCTTACGCTCGTTCGCATGCATTTCCAGCATACGACCGACCTTTTCCTTCTTGTCCTTCACCGAGTTCAGGTAAGTGCCCTTGGTGAGCGTACCCGAATAGATGCGGATGAAGGTGAGCGAACCCACGAAGGGATCGTTCATGACCTTGAAGGCCAGAGCCGAGAACGGCGCATCGTCGGTGGCGGGACGGCTGTCGGGCTCGTCGCTGTCCATCTTGACGCCCTGGACGTCAGGAATGTCGAGCGGCGAAGGCAGATAGTCGACCACGGCGTCGAGCAGGGGCTGAACGCCCTTGTTCTTGAACGCCGAACCACAGCAAACGGGAACGAACGACTGGTTGAGCGTACCCTTGCGGATCAGCTTCTTGAGCGTGTCGACGTCCGGCTCGTTGCCTTCAAGATAGGCTTCCATCGCCTCGTCGTCCTGTTCGACGGCCAGTTCGATGAGGTTCGAGCGGTATTCGGCAGCTTCATCAGCCAGTTCAGCCGGGATTTCTTCGTAGAAGAATTCGGCGCCCAGCGATTCGTCCTTCCAGATGATCGCACGGTTGTGAACCAGGTCGACCAGCCCCTTCAGATCGGCTTCGAGACCGATCGGAATGTACAGCACGGCCGGCTTCGCACCGAGGCGGTCGATGATCGACTGCACGCAGTACTTAAAGTTAGCGCCAGTACGGTCTAACTTATTGATAAAGCACATACGGGGAACCCCGTACTTGTCAGCCTGACGCCACACGGTTTCCGACTGCGGCTCCACGCCGGCAACGCCGTCGAAGCACGCAACCGCACCGTCGAGCACGCGCAGCGAACGTTCAACTTCAATCGTGAAGTCAACGTGGCCGGGGGTGTCGATGATGTTGATGCGGTGGTCGTTCCAGAAGCAGGTCGTCGCGGCCGACGTGATCGTGATGCCGCGTTCCTGCTCCTGTTCCATCCAGTCCATCGTGGCAGCGCCGTCATGGACTTCGCCGATCTTGTAGGACTTGCCGGTGTAATAAAGGATACGCTCGGTGGTGGTGGTTTTACCGGCGTCGATATGCGCCATAATACCGATATTGCGGTATTTCTCGAGCGGATGGCTGCGTGCCATGGGGTTTTCCTTGGGTTCGGGAGGGAATGATCCCCGCCCTTAGGTTCGGAATAGTGACAAGCCTGTGACGGAGCCGCAAAAGCAGCCCCGCCCCACACCTTTTACCAGCGGTAGTGCGAGAAGGCGCGGTTCGCGTCCGCCATGCGGTGCGTGTCTTCGCGCTTCTTGACCGCGCTGCCGCGGTTGTTGGCAGCATCCAGCAGTTCGCCCGACAGACGAGCCGACATGGTCGTTTCGCTGCGGTTACGAGCGGCCGTGATCAGCCAGCGGATCGCCAGAGCCTGGGCGCGCTCGGGGCGCACTTCGACCGGAACCTGATAGGTCGCACCACCAACGCGGCGGCTGCGGACTTCGATCTGCGGCTTCACGTTGTTCAGGGCGTCATGGAACAGCTGCACCGGGTCAGCCTTGGCGCGGGTCTGCATGGTGTTCAGCGCGCTGTACACGATGGTTTCCGCAACCGACTTCTTACCGTCGAGCATCAGGTTGTTCATGAACTTCGACAGGACCTGATCGCCATGGACGGGATCGGGCAGGATTTCCCGCTTTTCGGGACGACGACGACGTGACATCGTTTGTATTCCTTAAATCTATAAGACCAAAAAGAAAGGCGCTTGGCCTTACTTCGGACGCTTGGCGCCGTACTTCGAACGGCTCTGCTTGCGGTTCTTAACGCCCTGGGTATCCAGAACGCCGCGCAGAACGTGGTAACGAACGCCGGGAAGGTCGCGCACACGACCGCCGCGGATCAGAGCAACCGAGTGCTCCTGCAGGTTGTGGCCTTCACCCGGGATGTACGAAATCACTTCGCGACCGTTGGTCAGACGGATCTTGGCAACCTTACGAAGAGCCGAGTTCGGCTTCTTCGGGGTCGTCGTGTACACGCGGGTGCAGACGCCGCGCTTCTGGGGGTTCTGCTCAAGAGCGGGAACCTTGCTCTTGGCCTTCTGCGGTTCGCGCCCGTGGCGGATCAGCTGGTTGATAGTAGGCATTGAATCTCTTCACCTTGTTTGCGTGACGGCGATTGACCGCCACAAAAGCGCCCTTCCGTTGCGCGGCCCTATGGGCAACACGACTTCCGGTGCGAACAAGCCATTTGGCCCAAAGGCCGCATGACCATCTGGCGCCCAATGCTAAAGGATGAAGGAAACGAACGCGTTCACGCGAATCACCCGGCGACCAACGCCAGATGCGCGCAAATACGAACCGAAACGCTCCACCCTGCCCAAAGGCGCCGGGTTACTTTGACGGATAACACAAGGCTTTCAGCAGGATGACCCACAAAAACCCGGCACGCACCGGCAATGTTCAGCTCTCTTGTGCAAGGGACAGGACAAGCCCATCCCCGCAAGAATTGGCGCGCCCTACGCCTATTCGGCGCGCAGGTCAAGGATAGCGGGGGGGGGGTGGCCGCAATTCAGGCCCCCAATCGTTCAGGCCCCACCCTTCTTGGCCGACCCTGCTCCAGCCGACTTTGGCCCGTCCGACTTTGCCTTATGCGCGCGCAGCAGTTCGTCGAGCTGGGCGATCCGCTGGCGTTCCGGGGTGTCCTTGGCCAGCCCTTTCAGCCGGCACGTGGCCCAAAGCTGTTTGCGCTCGGATTCCAGCGCTTTCAAATAAAGATCAGCCATGATGCCTCCATAATGCTGACCCGCCTTTAGGGCATGGGGGCGGTGGCGGGTAGTGAATTATGGGGGGGGTGGGGTTTTGAGGGGGGTTAAAGTTTGCCTCCGGCGGGCAAAGGGCGGGGGCCCTTTGCAATCCCGATACTGGATGGCGCGTGGGCCGCTGGCGGGGTGTTTTGGGTTATTGTTTGCGGGCCTGCGGCGCGTTAGCGGGCGCAATATTCGTAGTAGCCGTTGCGGCATTGGATGACCGCGTGGCGCCATGCGGCGAGGTCTTGTTCATATTGGCGGCGGCTTTGTTCATAGTTCGCCGCGTCCCGCCGCGCATCGATGGCGGTGGAATCATAGGCCGTTTCTTCATAATCCGATTGGGGAGCATAGCGCCCCTGCCCGCGCCCTTGCCCTTGGACCGCGCGATAGGCCGCCCAGTCCTTTGCATATTCCGCATCGCGTTTGCGCACATAGGCCAGTTGGTCGCGGTTCAATTTCTGAATAATCGCCCGATCCCGCGCCCGCGCCGCCGCGCTGCGCATCGCCGGATCATTAGGATCATCCGCCATCGCCGCCTGCGGCACCACAGCCGCCACCATCACCGCCAAACCCGCCAGATAAGCCTTCATGTCCGTTTTCCCTGAAACCCGTTGGGTCAGGAAATATCCGGCAAAGCCGGTATGGAGCAAGCGGGATGCGGCGAGACGCTGAGCGGTTCGTCGCATTGGCGTACCGGCTGAGCAAAACTCGAACACATCAACCAAGACGCGATCATTTTGATTTCTTTAAGAAATCCAAATGATCGCTAACCATTAAGTACAAATTCCCCGCACCCCTTCGACTATCATGAGATATTTCATTAAAAGACGACATTAATTCAAGGAATTTCAACATATTACTTAGAGCCCGTTTGAGAATGGGTTGAGTGGCAGCGGCTCTTGTGATTCAAGCTCGGGATGTGGAACCGAGCGAGCCGTAGCCGGATGGCAGAACGTGAGAAACAAGCGAAGCGCTACCCGACCGATCTGACCGATGGGGAGTGGGACCTCGTCCGACCGTTTCTGCCCGTGCCTCCCAAGCAGGGACGCAAACCCTCGACTGATCTACGCGAGGTGCTGAACGCCTTGCGGTATCTGGCTCGTTCAGGCGGAGGTTGGCGAATGCTGCCCAAGGATTTTCCGCCGTGGCAAACGGTCTATTGGTGGTTCCGGCGCTTTGTACGCCGCCTTCTGTTCCGCACGATCCACGACGTGGCGCTGATGCTCGACCGAGAACGTGAGGCGCGCGAACAGAGCCCGACCGCAGCAGTGGTGGACAGCCAGTCGATCAAGGCGCCAGCGGCCCCGTCTGGTGGCGGTTACGATGCGGGCAAGCGGATAAAGGGACGCAAGCGCCACATTGCTGTCGATACTGATGGACGGTTGCTCATGGTCAATCTGACTACGGCCGACATCTCCGACAGTGCGGGCGCTCAGGAGATTGTGGCGGCGATCCGCAAGCGCTGGCCATGGCTCAAGCACCTGTTTGGCGATGGCGCGTATGACCGTACCAAGTTAATGGATGCTGCGGCGTTGCGGGACTTTACCGTCGAAATTATCCGTCGGTCAGACGATGTATCGGGTTTCAAGGTACTGCCCCGGCGCTGGGTCGTCGAGCGGACTTTCGGTTGGATGACGCGCTGGCGCAGGCTCGTGCGTGATTATGAAAAGCGCCTCGACGTATCGGAGGCGATGATCCATCTTGCCATGGCGAGCAACTTGCTTCGGCGGCTCACGCCATAAGAAAAGGTGGCTAAAAAGGGGAAAACGTAAAGCGTGGCGACAACTCAAAAGCAGAAGCGAGTTCGCCGGAAGGTCGGCGACATCGTGCTTATCGACCTTGGATCGGGCCGCCATGCCTATGGGCAAGTTGCAGCCGAGCCCTTGATCATCTTTTTCGAAGGGACCTTCGACGAAGATATTGCGATCGACCGCATCCCCAGCCTGCCCGTTGCCTTCCGGCTGTGGGTGGCCAATCATGCGATCACAAAGGGGGCATGGCCGATCATCGGCTCCGGACCACTTCAACCAGAAAATTCACAAGAACCCTGTTTCTATAAGCAGGATGCAATCAGTGGTCAGCTATCCCTATATCATTCCGGCTTCGCCGCGACAAACTACGAGCGCCCCGCTTCCCTTGAAGAATGCCAAAACCTCGAATGCGCCGCAGTATGGGAGCCCGAGCAGGTCGCTGATCGCCTGAATGACCATGCGGCCCATAGGCCGAACCGTTGGGCAGAAAGCCTGAGGATCGACATTACCGCTATCCCAGCATGACATTCTCAAACGGACTCTAAGGCCCGAGGAGCCGAAATAGATCATCGCCAGAATGAGCGCGATAATAGCGGT
This sequence comes from Novosphingobium sp. 550D, assembly GCF_057401885.1. Classification (NCBI taxonomy): domain Bacteria; kingdom Pseudomonadati; phylum Pseudomonadota; class Alphaproteobacteria; order Sphingomonadales; family Sphingomonadaceae; genus Novosphingobium; species Novosphingobium sp. 550D. The sequence goes on from NZ_CM171613.1 coordinate 3,476,982, forward strand.
CGATCCAGCATAAATGACACGCGAAATGGAAATGTTCATCGCCAAATACCATACGAAGGGGGAGGATTACTTGGAATTTACCATAGACCCTTGCGAAGATCGTTTCGTGCAATTTAGATGATTCTACCCAGAAATCCGCCACTTTGCGGGGCAAATTCACACGATGCCGCATGCCCGGCCCATGGGTCGATGACCGGCAACTGGCGCAAGGGTGCAAAGATGGCTATCGGCATATTGCCCCCGAATGAAAGGTTTGCATGATGCTCGACAGCCCTATGGCCATAATCTGTGCGGTTTTGGCCGTGGTGGTGTCGGGCATGGCCAAGGGCGGGTTTGCCGGGCTTGGCGGGTTGGCCATGCCAATCATGGTGCTGGCCAACGCACCGGTGGAAAGCGCGGCGGTCATGCTGCCCATCCTGATCGTACAGGACGCGGTCAGCGTATGGTCCTTTCGCAAGCACTGGTCCGGTGCCATCCTGAAAGTCATGATGCCGGGCATGACGCTGGGCGTCGCGCTGGGCTGGCTGTTTTCGCGCAGCGTGAGCGAAAAGGCCGTGCTGTTTGCGGTGGGCATTGTCTCGCTGTTGTTCGGCATTCAACGCATGTGGAACGAACGCGGCGGGCGCAGCGCCCTGCCCTCCAACTCGCCCGGATGGATTGGCGTGCTGTTCGGCACGTTCTCCGGTTTTGTCAGCCACATCGCCCATGCCGGTGCGCCCCCGTTCCAGATGTGGGTCCTGCCCAAAAAGCTGGAGCGTGACGTGCTGGTCGGTACCACCGCCATCGCCTTTGCGTATATGAACTGGATCAAGGTGCCCGCCTATATGGCGCTGGGCCAATTCACGCGGGCTAACCTGATCCATGCGGCGGTGCTGATGCCGCTGGCCCTGCTTAGCACATGGGCCGGAGTATGGGTCGTGCGGCGCGTCGATGCCGCGCGCTTCTATCGCATCATCTATGCCATGATGATGCTCGTCGGGTTGAAACTGATGTGGGACGGGCTGGCCTGAGGCCGCTTGGTCGCAATCCAGTCGAGGGCAACGCGGGCAGGATGCATGGGTTTGGGTCAGGTGCCTCCGGCGGGCAAAGGGCGCCGAGCATTTCTCTTGAGAAATGCGACCATAAGAACGCTCCTTTGCAATCCCATTATGGCGGTGTGTCAGGGTCGCGCCGTTGTGATGGGGGAGAAGTTGCCTGTATTGAAGGCCGCGAAGCGGCGAAGGAATGTCCGGAAAATTAGTGGAAACGGGCATCAGCCCAGCACCGCCTATGGCCAGAATTGGGACATTTCTGACGGTCACCGCTTCTACTGGGAACGTCCGGCTACGCCAAAATCGGCCCTTCGTCGGGCCGCGAAAGCCCTATCTCCTAATGGGGACACTCCTGGGCGGCAGGTTGCAATGCGCGACTTGCGGATAGCTGCCATATGCCGTCATGCGGCTTGCTGCGGTTTTTCTCCTTCCTGACGAGCGAGTTTCTCCACGAGACGGTTGAACAGCGTGGCGCCACGGTCATGGCTGGTGGGCATGATTTGGACATCGGCGGTATCGTCGATCACGCGCTGTTGTGCCTCGATCATTTCCTTGTCTTCAGCGAAAGCCCGCGCGGCGATGCCCATGAGCCCGTCGCGCACGGCAGCATCGCCTTGATCGCAACGCGGGCCCCAGGAGAAGAAGTAGCGCGCATTCTTGTCCCTCATCGGCGTTACTGCCTGGCTGGTAAATGTCACGCCACTCACCGCCTTTGACAGGTCCGGCGTGCCATGTTCACAAGCGCTTGCGGTTCCGAGCGGAAACACGCCGCCCGTCATCAGCAGGATGCCGGGGATCAGGAAGTCGTAAGTCATGAAGCTGTCCATCGGGACATCGCTTTTGCGTGAGGATGAACCAAGGGAGTTCTCGATCCACCGTTCATAGCGGATCCCACGGTCCAGCGGCGTGATCCGGGCCTGGGTTTCGGCAAATTGCGGACCGGCACCGAAGCTGTTCGCGTGAACGAAGGTGAGATGACTGAAATCGAGCAGATTATCGTTGATGAGCCTTGCTTCGGCAGCATAATCCAGATGGCCGTGCCCAAGAATATAATCCGGATGGTCGAGGCCCACCGCGGGCGGAATGAGGTTCTCGTCAGCCTTGTCCTGATCGCCCATCCAGATCCAGATCCAGCTGTGACGGTCGACTACAGGATAGCGCCGGACATGCGCCTTGGGCGGGATCGTCTGTTGTCCCGGAATTTCCACAACCCGGCCTTCACGATTGAAGAGCAGTCCATGATACATGCATCGCAGCCCCTCGCCCTCGCAGCGGCCGAGTGAAAGCGGTGCCAGACGGTGGACGCAGCGATCCTCAAGCGCGTTGAGCATGCCGCTTGCCGATCGCCAGACCACGATCCTCTCTCCGAGGATCGACAGGGCGAGTGGGGTTTCCGTTGCCAGTTCGTGCGACCATCCGGCGACATACCAGGCGTTACGAACATATGACATGGCGCGCGATCCTCCGACTGCGATTTGCAAGATCCAATTTGACTTAACAGCGTTAAGGAGTCAATCAGTCATACTTATGACTACTCGCGCTCATCCAACTCTCGACGTTGATCGCCTCGTCTCCACGGCATTCGAGTTGCTGGACCAAGAGGGCATAGATGCACTCAGCATGCGTCGGCTCGCGGCAAGGTTGGGCGTGCAGGCTCCGGCGATTTACTGGCACATCAAGGACAAGGCCCAATTGCAGGGGCTGATGGTCGAGAGAATTTATGCCGCTGCCTATCGCGAAGTTGCCGCAGTAGGGGAATGGCGGGAATGGCTGAGACTATTTGGTCGCGCGCTTCGGCGCAGCTTCGCGGCACACCGAGACGGTGCCCGCCTATGCGCGCTGGCACGACCGGCCGCGCAGGCCGATCCGGCCGAGCGCGCACAACGCATAGCTGCGCCCCTCACTGCGCTGGGGCTCAGTCACGAGCAGGCATTGTCATACCAGGCATCGGTCATATCCTTTGCTCTGGGGTGGGCGACATTTGAAGCGAACGGTCCGATGCACCACTATCTGGACCAAATACTTGACTTTGAACGCAGCTTTCATGGGGGCTTGGACGCGCTGGTTAATGGATTGGCTGACGCTGCGGTGGGTAACGCCGCAGCCGGATAAAGTGAAGCAACGCCTGCTTTCAGGATCCAGCAGGCCGCGACGCAGTGTCTGGGTTGTCGGCGGGTCCCGCCGGACGGGCTGAAGTGAGCCGAATGACGGCTATTGTCTGGCGCAGACGTTCGCGTTGGCCGACCTCAACGACCGACATTGGTCGCGTGCTGCCACATAGGCAACCGCAGCTTTCTCCCCGCGTCCGGAACATCTGCTTAAACTCGGAAAACTTCAAAAACGGCCAATTGGGGATTGCCCCCGCGGCGCGAAATAAGACCATGTTCCAAATCGACAGGTTTCAGTTGCATGGTTTGCACCTGTCGCCCTATGGTAAATGAACGGTATGCATCCAACCATTGGGAACCACAGGGTGCCCCTGCGGTTGGATGCTTAACGACTTGCTCTCGTCAAATGATGGGCGCGGACGGCCTGACCGTAGATGCTTTTGGGGAAAGCCAGTCGATACCGTGCCGCAAATACCTGAAAATCAAGCCATGCGTCAAAAAGTCGCCCAATTCGATTGGGCCGCGACCCCGCTTGGCCCGCGCGCATCCTGGCCGCCCGAACTGGCAACCGTGGTGGCACAGGTGCTCGATTCGCACTTTCCCAAGGCGCTGTGCTGGGGCCCTGACCTCATCACCATCTATAATGACGCCTTCCGCCCGATCCTTGGCGACAAACCCGAAGCGCTGGGCCGCCCGTTTAGTGAAGTCTGGGCCGAGGTGTGGAGCGATATTGGCCCGATTGCCCAACGTGCAATGGAGGGCACATCGACCTTTATCGAAAACTATCCGTTGATCATCGATCGGGGCAATGGTCCGGAACAGGCCTATTTCACCTTTTGTTACGGGCCGCTGCGTCTGGCCGATGGGTCGGTGGGCGGGATGTTGGACACCGTCATGGAAACGACGGACACCATGCGTACCCAACTGGATTTGCAATTGGCCAATCAGGAATTGGCGCATAGGCTGAAAAATACGCTGGCCATGGTCAGTTCCATTGCCCGCCAGACGATGGGCGCCCATGTCGAACCGCCCGTCTATGCCTCTTTTGCCAGTCGCATCAAGGCGCTGGGCCATGCCCACAGCCTGTTGCTTCGTCAGAACTGGGCCGCAGGGTCGTTGCGTGAAACGATTGCCGGTTCGCTTGAACCCCATGCCGATGCAAGGCGTCTGAAGCTGTCGGGACCGGATTTGCCCGTCGGTTCGCGCGCAACGGTGGGGCTGTCGATGCTGTTCCACGAACTGGCCACCAATGCCACCAAATATGGCGCGCTGTCGGCGCCGTTTGGGTCGATCGAATTGACGTGGCGCATGGATGATCAGACCTTGCGTTTTGAATGGCGCGAGGTCGATGGCCCGCCGGTGCGCGAACCCGCCCGCCGGGGCTTTGGATCGCGCCTGTTGAAACATGGGCTGGATGGCGAAGGCACAACGCAGATGCTGTTTGAACGCGACGGCTTGCGCTTTCACCTCGATCTGCCGGTTTCCGCGCTGGAGAGTTAAGAGCGCAAGGCGTCGGCCGTGACAGGCGATGCAGCATCATTCTCGCTGTTTTTAACCGCAACCTTCACCAAGGGCCGATCCCAGATCAGCGGCCAGATAGCGGCCTGGACCATCGTTTCAGGTTTGCGGCCCATGCCGGTCGGCGGAAATCCGTCCGGGCGGCGATAGGTGCCGAAGATCACGTCGAAGATCGGAAAAATCCCGGCAAAATTGGTGTCGTAATGTTCGGGCATGATCGAATGATGGCGGCGGTGATAGGCCGGGCTGTTGAGCAGCCATGACCAGCGACCGAAATCGATCCGCGCGTCCAGGTGCGCAAACAGGTTCCACAGCGAGGCGATGCCATAGGCAAAGGCGATGGCCGGTGTGGGCGATATGACCATCAGCACCACCGACCACACCGTCATCTGCTTGATCAATTGATCGCCCCAGAAATGGCGCTGGGTGGTCAGAACCGACATTTCCGGGTCCGAATGGTGCAACGCATGCATCGCCCACAGAAATGGCACGCGATGCTGGGCATAGTGAAACGCGAATTCCGCAAAATCCTTGAGCAGCAGAAAGATGATGAAGCCGAGCCAAAAGGGCAGATGCGCCCCGTCCAGCAAGGCTGGCCCCACCCAACCACGCAGCAAGGGCAGGACCGTCAGCGCCACACCGAATTGCAGCGCCCAGATCTGAAGATTGCGCCACCAATCCGTGCGCGTCGCGCCCGCCATGCGCTCCACCAGCAGAAAGGCGGCAATCACAAGCAATTCGGGCAGGAAACTGAGCAGCAAGGTCATGGGGCCAGCCTAAGCCGGGGTGGTTAAGATCGCCCTATCGCGGATGGCGCGCGGCCAGAGCGATCCCCGCCAGATTTTGCTGCCGTTTGATCCACCGGATGCGCGCAGGGCGATGGGTCGCGATCAGGCTCAGAAACGCCGCGCCATGATGGTCGCCGCCCTGCCCGCTCTCCATCGCGCGATTGGCCAATGTGATGACCTCCAGCGCGTCACCGATCAGTTCGACATGGGTTAGCCCCAAGCTCTGCGACAGGCGCAGGGCGGCGTTCAGCGCCAGCCATTCGGCGTCGCGATTGCTGCCATGGCCCAGATTGTCAAAGCGATAGACCTGTCCCCGGATCACGGCGGCGCCTTCGATCGGGCCGGGATTGGGGCGGCATCCCCCATCGAAAAAGACTTTTACGCGGCGTTGCGGCAATCGGGCTGTCCTTTGTTGCGTTGGGTGGACCACCTATCGCAAGTCCACATATTCGACGACAGGCAATTGACCCGCGCCCGGTTGCGCATCCCAATCGCGGTGGGTCAGGATCGAGCCATCGCTCCGCCATGCTGCCCCCCGCGCCAGATCGATGGGCGCGTAAAGCCACATGGCCTCACCCTCACGCCCCAAGGCCAGAACGCCATCGGCGGGCATGTCCGCCCCGGCCGCGGGTTTGGCGTCGGGCGGGCCATACAGACCCGCCGCCCCGCGATTGACATCGACCGCAGGCGACCATGGCGCATCCCCCACCGTCGGCGATTGCAGGACAAAGCACTGGTTTTCCAAGGCGCGGGCCTGTGCCCCGATACGTACCCGCCAATAGCCATGCAGACTGTCGGTGCAGGAGGGGGCAAGGATCACCTGCGCCCCGGCCTGAACCAGCGCGCGGGCGATCAGGGGAAATTCGCTGTCATAACAGATCGTAATGCCGATCCGCCCCAGCGCGGTGTCGAACAGGCGCAGCGGGCTGTCTATCGCGCTTGCCGGGGAAACGCCCCATTCCTCGGCCTCGAACCGGGTCATCATCACCTTGTCCTGATGGCTGACCGCGCCCGATGGGGCGAAAAAGCGGGCGCGGTTGACGAACCGGGCGCTCTGCCCCTCCACCCGGCAAGGCGCGCTGGCGGCGAGTATGTAAACGCCATGCGCCCGCGCCAATTCGCGATGCAGTGCGTCCACGCGGGGCAGAAGATCGGACACCGCGCCAAGACTGGCCAACAGATCGGACCGCCCCACCGGGTCCAGCGCGGCCAGTTCCATCGCACCATATTCGGGGAAAACCAGCAGACTGGCCCCCTGCCCCGCCGCCTGATCAACCCAGCGGCGCAACTTGGTTTCATAAGCGGCCCAATCGGCCAGATCATCAATCGGATATTGCGCGATGGCCGCCAGATAGGGCGCTGTGGAAATGGGGACGTTCATCCCACGAATTTGCGCGGCCAAGGACATAGCGGCAAGCAAGAAAAACTTGAGCGCGACACCGGCACGGATTTTACGAAAAGCCGGGATTTGAACTGTTTGGCACGCTGTACGACCATCCCCAAGGGCAGCGGCGGTACTTTATGCGCCAGCGGTTAAGTCAGGCGGACGAAGCTAGGAAATTTGGTGATGCGGAATCCGTATCGACAAAGCCGCCATAAACCCATACATTTGATTCTATTGGGTATATATGCAATCGCCCCAGGAGACACTGCAATCACTTTTTAACCATCCTCTAACAGAGTCTTGTTAAACCGGGATATGTTCGCATCGCTCTCTGCCCGCATTACCTTCCTTGGCGCTCTGGTCATTCTGGCTCTGGCGTCCTTTGCGGCGATTCTCTTTGACGCCTCACTTCAGGCCAGTGACGCCGTCAAATGGGTCAACCATTCCTCCACCGTGATCGAAAAATCGCAAATGGCCTTGAGCCAGTTGCGCGCGGCCGAATCGGGCACCCGTGGTTACGCCCTGACCCAATCGCCGACTTTTGGCGCCAGCGTCGATGATGCGCTTGTCCGCTCTCAGGACAACATCCGTTTGGTGGTCGGACTGACCAAGGATAATCCGGTGCAGCATGAGCGCTGGCAGGAAGTCGCCAAATTGATAAGCGACCGATCGGCCTCCCTGCGCCAGACAATGGCCTATTGCCGCGAAGGCAAATTCGCCGACGCCCGGGCCAAAATCGCCAGCGGTCAGGGCCGCGAAATAATGGACGCCATCACCGTGCGCGCGCGCAGCTTCCTTGACGATGAACGCGCATTGCAGGCCAGTCGCACCAACGCGCTGGAAAGCCGCCTTGCATGGTCAAAAGGTCTCGCTGTGGGCGGGGCGGCGACAGTGGCCCTGATCGTGGTCTTCGGTTTTACCCTGTTGATACGCGGTATTCAGCGCCCCTTGGCCGTCATGCTGCGCGCAATGACCGATATGGGCAATGGCCAACGCTCGGTGCGGATCACCAGCGCGATGGGGTCGCAGGAATTCACAGATCTTGCCGAACAATATAACGTCATGGCCAATCAGCTTGAAGATGCCGTGGCCGATCAGATCGCCAGCGAAGCCCAATTGCATGTCGCCAACACCGAATTGCAGCGCAACAGCGAAACCCTGCGCCAGCGGGGCGATGTGATCGAACTGCTCGGCGGCATGGCGCATCGGATGCAGGCCGCCCGCACCGATGATGAATTGGCGCAAATCATCCGCGTCTTTGTGCCGCGCGTCTTGCCCGGCATGTCGGGGGCGCTTTATGCCCACAACAATTCGCGCAATCTGTTGGTGCCGATCGCCGGTTGGGGCGGAATGGATCCGGGCGATGAAGGCTTTGCCCCCGATCAATGCTGGGCCTTGCGCCGGGGACAGAGCCATTTTGTCGCCGAACCGGGCACCGACATCGTTTGCCACCATGCCAACGACGGCGAAATCTATCATTGCGAACCGCTGCTGGCCGGGGGCGAAGTCATTGGTGTCCTCTATCTGCTCGGCGTGGTGGAGAGCGAAACGCGCTTCCGCCTGACGGTGCTGGCCGAAAACATTGCTTCTGCTCTGGTCAACCACCGCCTGCAACGTTCGCTGCGGGAACAGACGATCCGCGATCCGCTGACCGGCCTTTTCAACCGCCGCTATATGGAAGAAGCGCTGACGCTGGAAATCGCGCGCTCCACCCGTTCGGGCGTACCGCTCAGCGTGGTGATGTGCGACGTGGACCACTTCAAACGGTTCAACGATGAATTCGGCCATGATGCGGGCGATGCCGTATTGCAGGCCGTCGGGGCCGAATTGAAGAAACTGTTCCGCAGCGGCGATGTCGTGTGCCGTTTTGGCGGCGAGGAATTCACCATCATCGCGCCGGGCACCACCGCGCAAGTGCTGATGGACCGCGTCGAACAGGTCCGCCACGCGATCAGCGAAATCAACGTGCGCCAGAAAGGCCGCACCCTTGGCTCGGTCAGCATGTCCTTTGGCATCGCCAGTTGGTCATCGAACATGGACAATAATGGCGAAGCGCTGATCCAGGCCGCCGACGTCGCGCTGTATCAGGCCAAACGCGAAGGCCGCAATCGAGTGATCGTGAACGCGCTGGCGGCGTAAGCTTTTCAGCGGTGTTTAGGTTTAGGAGGTTTAATGGGCCTCCGGCGGGCAAAGGGCGGTGGCCCTTTGCAATCCCGTTATTGTCGTCGGAGCGTTAAGGCGGCGGCGTTGTGGATTGGGGCAAAGTAGCGGGTTTTGAAGGCCGCAACGCGGCAGGGGATGGCAGGAAAGTTAGGGGGAGCGGACATGGCATACTGGCAATAATTGCCAAATTGCAATGTTCAGTGGCTGTGCTCTGCCACTCTGCCGACAAATCCAAAGAGTATCCCTCTCCGTTTCAGATCGGCTGACGCCATCACATTCATAGCGCATTTGAATTGCTCATCGGTGGCGGCCGCATTCTTCACGCCTTCCTCCGTCACTACGCCTAAACCGCCTTGAGCAAAGGTGATCATATGCTCACTCGACTCCAGAAGTGAGCGGGGCTTGACGCCGCAGAAGCTCTCTACTGCCATCGTGAAGTCGGCCAGCGGTTTGCCATTAATAGGAATTGGCGCGGTCGAAATCATATTTTGCTCACGCAACCATGAACGGGCGCTCGCTACATCAGCTTCATAGCTGATTTCGCCATAGATTTGCCAATAATGCTGTTGCTCGCGTTGATTGCGAAAATAGACGTAGTAGGTGGTGTCCAGTGACGCTCGCGCTATGCACGTCAGAATGGCTTTGGAAAGCGGCTTTCGGGCGGGCGCCACCCAGACCACATCCTCCTGTATGTCGTGTTCATATCGAACACTTACGCGGTTGCTGGAAAGGCCGCACTTAACGACCATGCGCTTTGCCTCGGTGCGCGATGGTAACATTCGTGGAGCCGATTGCACCGCCGACGTTGACGTCACCTCCTGGGCCGAAGCGGTGCTGACCCACAGCAAAACAAGAGTGCACACGAGATAGATTTGATGCCTCATCATCGCAAATTGCTTTATCCCCGACATGTCCGCAATAGCATCGTATCCGCAATGTCTGCCTTTCTTCTCACGACGCGGCTTAACAACCCTTCCCTCCAACCACAACGCCGCCCCCTCGCACAACAAAGACAGTAACGGGATTGCAAAGGGCCCTCGCCCTTTGCCCGCCGGAGGCATCTTAAAACCTCGCCCAAAACCAAACGCAAAAAGGGCGGCCCCGTGGGAGCCGCCCTCTCTGTTCGGTCGGAAGATCCGACCGACGGACTGTGAAGTCTTACTTGACTTCGACGGTGCCGCCGGCTTCTTCGATCTTCTTCTTGATGTCTTCGGCTTCAGCCTTCGACACGCCTTCCTTGATGGCCTTGGGGGCGCCTTCAACGAGGGCCTTGGCTTCGGTCAGGCCCAGGTTGGTGATGGCGCGGACTTCCTTGATCACCTGGATCTTCTTGCCACCGTCGCCGGTCAGGATGACGTCGAATTCGGTCTTTTCTTCAACCGCAGCAGCAGCTTCGCCACCAGCGGCGGGAGCAGCAACAGCAACAGCGGCAGCAGCCGAAACGCCCCAGGCTTCTTCAAGAGCCTTGGCGAGGTCAGCAGCTTCGAGGACGGTCAGAGCCGACAGTTCTTCAACGAGCTTGGCGATATCAGCCATGATATTTACTCCAATGTTGTTTACCGGGCGGCGGAGGCGCCAAACCCGGAAAAATAGGGTTCAAAAGTCTTACCTGCACCGATTTTCGCGGGCCAAGGCCCACGGCAAATCTTACGCAGCGTCCTTGTCGGCATAGGCCTGGAACACGCGGGCGAGCTTGGCCGCCGGAGCGGTCGAAAGCTGAGCCAGCTTGGTGGCCGGAGCCTGAACAAGGCCGATAAGCTTGGCGCGCAGTTCGTCGATCGAGGGCATCGAGGCCAGAGCCTTGATACCATCAGCGTTCAGAACAACATTACCCAGCGACCCGCCAACGATCTCGATCTTGTCGGTCGTCTTGGCAAAGTCCACCACAGCCTTGGCAGCGGCAACCGGATCGACCGACCACGCAAGCGCGGTGGGGCCGGTCAGCAGATCGCCGATACCTTCGTACGGGGTGTTCTGAGCAGCAAGCTTGGCAAGACGGTTCTTCGCAACCTTGTAGGTCGCGCCAGCTTCACGGACCTTGCCGCGCAGCACAGTCGACTGTGCCACGGTGAGGCCGAGGTTACGGGTGACAACCACCACGCCGACCTCGTTGAAGACCGCAGTGAGCTGGGCGACCGATTCGGCTTTCTGCGAACGATCCATGCCTTACTCCTTCACAAATGGCCCTTTGGCAAAAGCCTCGGGGCCGGCTACTTTGTCCTTGCGAAACACGCCAAGGCGCGGCCCGCAGGGGCGATGAGTCCGTGACAAAGGGAAGGAGTGCAGCAGGCCGCCCCAAAGGAGCATGGCCAATAAGCCGCGATTGGGGCCAGAAGGCCCAAAATCTCTTTTCCCCGTCTAGGCTGGACATTAAGCGGGGCAAATTCCCCACACCAACTGTCTCGGACGGATGAGCCGACGGGCGAACCCGTCAACTTCCGGGCGGGCCTTTATGCCGATGCCATCACAGAGTCAAGCGCCGCTTTTCCTAGCGACTTATTAACCATCACCACCGTAATCCTGATGGCCTGCGCGGGATGGTCCCGCCCCTTGCGAAAGCCAGAGCCGTCGATGATGAGCGCCACCCTCCCCACACCCAACGATGGCCCGCTCGACCGCGCCTTTGCCCGCGCCAATCCGCGCGTGCTGGACCGGGTGGAACAAGGGCTGATCCTGTTGTTGTGGCTGGCGCTGGTGAACCGCGTGGCCCATTCGCTCAACGGCTATGCGCCGCTGGTGCTGATTTCGGAAACGGCGGTCGTCATCTTCACGCTGATCCGGCGGCCTACGCAAAACATCTCGATGCGGCTTGGCGACTGGCTGCTGGCCATTACGGCCACCGCCGCGCCGCTGCTGATCCAGCCGGGCTTTGACATGTTCCCCGCCATCGCGCCCATCGGCATCGCGCTGGTTGTCATCGGCAACCTGTTTCAGGCCATGGCCAAACTCTCGCTGCGTCGCAGCTTTGGCATCGCGCCCGCCAATCGCGGGATCAAGAGCGATGGCCTCTATCGCTTTATCCGCCACCCGATGTACGCCGGATACCTTGCCGTCCATATCGGCATCATGATCCTGATGCCCAGCCCGCTGAACCTGATCCTCTATACGATCGGCTGGTGGGCCCAGATCCTGCGCCTGCGCGCCGAAGAGACTCTCCTCTCGGCAGACCCCGCCTATCAGGCGTTCAAGGACAAGGTACGCTATCGACTGGTGCCGGGTGTGTTTTGAGGGGTTGGCATTTCGGGCCTTGAACGGCCTAATCCCCCTTGGTGCGCCGCGCCGCGCGAACGGCTCGAAGTGACTTTCCCTCCTCCACCGCCGGATAAAGCAGTTTTGGGCGCAAAACCCGCTGCGACAGATAGATGCCATTGTGGCCGGAGCAGGCATAGGCTGCAACGCAGGCGATGATCATGGGCAGCATCGGCCCCGGACCGAACAGCTCCAGCCCCATGATGATACAGGCCAGCGGCGTATTGGCCGCCCCGGCAAAGACCGCGACAAAGCCCAACCCGGCAAATAGATCGACCGGCGCCCTCATCACGCCCGCCAAAGCATTGCCCAGGCCCGCGCCGATGAAGAAAAGCGGCGTCACCTCGCCCCCCTTGAAACCGCTGGACAGGGTGATGACGGTGAACAGGATTTTGAGCGCCCAACTGGCATAATCGACCGGGCCGGTAAAAAAGCCCGCAATGGTGGGTGCCGCCGGATCGGTCGACCACACGCCGAGCCCCAGATAGGCGCGCGTGCCCAGCGCATAGGTCAAAGCAATCACCGCAAGCCCGCCCACAACAGGCCGCGCCGGACCATAGGGGATCAGCCGCTTCAGCCATCCGCCCAGCGTGTGATTGGCCTCGGCAAACAGAATGCTGACCAGCCCGAAAAGCGCCCCCGCCACCGCCGCCTTGATCAGCAGCAGCATGTCCCATCCGTGATGCTTGATGGCATAGGGCGTGTGGTGGATGCCCCACACCTGACAGGCCCAATCGGCCGCATAGCCCGCGATCAGACAGGCCAGAAACCCGCCCAGACGCACCCGCCCGATGGCCAGCACCTCCAGCGCGAAGACCGCCCCGGCCATAGGGGTGCCGAAAACCGCACCAAACCCGGCGGCTATCCCCGCCTTGAGCAGGATCTGAACATCGCCTTCATCCAGCCTTGCCGCGCGGGCCAGGGCGCTGGCTATGCTGCCGCCCAGTTGGACGGCGGTGCCTTCACGCCCCGCCGATCCGCCCAGCAAATGGGTGACCACCGTGCCCAGAAATACAAGCGGCGCCATGCGCAGGGGCACGCCGCCGCCCGGCTCGTGGATTTCATCAAGAATCAGATTGTTGCCCGCCTCAACGCTCTGGCCATAGCGGTGATAGAGCCAGCCGATCCCGGCCCCGCCCACGGGCAGCAGGAACAGCAGCCATGGATGATCGAAGCGCAGGCGCGTGACCGCATCAAGGCTCCACAGAAACGCGGCGCATAAGGAACCTACCAACGCCGCCATGGCCAGCAGGGCCAAAAGCAAACGCCCCTTCAGCAGCGGAGCGGTCAGAGTTTCAAGGAAAGCGCGCATAATTCCACCTTGTTGCCAGATCAGCGAAAGGTAGGAATCATCAGCCCGACACCCCGAAGTTCACCCAAGGGCCGGGCGGTTCGGCCCATAAGGCCCGGCGGAAATCCATCGCCTTGGGCGCCGCACTGACGCAAATGCGGCCCGCCGTCAAGCCGGGGCATGAGGCAACCGCCCCATGCCCCGCCCGATTAGCGCATCGCCTTGACGTCCTCTGCCTTGACCGGGCCTTTGAACTTGTTGCCGAAATGAGTGCGGACGTAATTGACCACATCGGCCACCTGCTGGTCGGTCAGCATGGATCCGATCGCGGGCATGCCGTTCAGCCCCTTGACCACCACCATCGCCGGATAGGCGCCAATGACCAGCTTTTGATTGCCCGCCAACGCGGGATAGCGCCCCGCCCCTTCGGCACCTTTGGCATCGGGCATATGACATGCGGCGCAGACACGGTTGAAAATCTGCTCGCCCGTCGCCTCGCCCAACATGCGAGCACCGAAGGCAGCATCGCCCGCCGAGGCACCAGCGGCACGGGCAGGCGCCGGAGTCGGTGCCGGATTTTGGGCCGAAGCCACCGAAGCCGCCCCCAACAGGGTCATGCTCAAGATCAGTTTCTTCATGTGTCTCACCCCGCCACGACCTTTTGATGCAACCGCGTGATCGCGTCGATGGCCGAGGTGATACCCCCTTCCTGCCAGCCGCCGTAATAGGACGCGTGTTCGCCGGCCAACAGGATGCGGCCATCAAATTTGCACAGGTTGGTGTAATGTTCGGCCCGCGTCTGTTCGGACCACTGGCCAAAACAGCCCAGCGTGAAGGGCACACGGTGCCATGCCACCGAAATGCCGTTCATGAATTCGGCGCGATATTGTGGGTGGATCTGTTCGCCCCACCCCATCACGCTTTCCACGCGTTGCTGCGGCGTCATCGCGGTCAGTTCATAGCCCGCCGGACCGCCGACATAGCAGCCCAGCAGCACACCCGGCCCCTTGTCGCCATAGCGGGTCGAAGGATAGGAAATCTGGCTGTTGGGCAGGTCGGTATAGGTGATCCCGCCATAGATCTGATCGTCCTGTTCCCAGAAACGGCGCTTGAATTCCAGACCCACCTTGACGCTGGTCGTATAAGGCACAGCGCGGATCGCCGCGTCCAGTTCCGGGCTGACATTCATCTCGATCTGGGCCAGCACCGGCAAAGGAATGGTACAGAGGCAGTAATCCGCCGCAGCCTTCATCACCGCGCCGCTCTTGGTGTCCTTATAGGTGACGGTGACGAGCTTTTCATCCTGATGGATGGCGGTCACCTTGCTGTTCTTGCGCACCATATGACCTACGGCGCGTTCATAACCCTTGGCCACCTGCCCCATGCCGCCGACCGGCTGAAAGATCGAGGATTGGTGATCCCATTGCAGATTGCCGCCGATCGAACGCCACAGGCCCGAACGCAGCAGGGTCTGAACATCAATCGGTTCGGACGGTTCGGGCACCGCCGAAAGACCGCCCCCCGGTTCCTTGTCGTAACCGCGTCGTCCGCTGCTGGCCAAACCCTTCACATAGCGCATGTTGCGATCCAGCGCGCCCCATGAACGCAGCGCTTCAAGCAGGATCTCGCCATCTTCCTTGCTGACCGTCTGGGCCAGCGCGCCTGCATTGACCGACTTGGCCAGAAGCTCGGACACATGGCCGTAGAAATCCGCCTGAATATGGCGATAGCGCTGGGGCTTGCCGCCAAACGCCTTGGTGTTGTGGACATAGGCGTTGTAATTGACCTGCATAAACGGCTCGAGCGCGATGCCCAGTTCATGACAGTAATGGATCAGACCGTGGTGATGCCATGGAATGCGCCACGGACCCGGATTGATGTAATTTTCCGGGGCGAATTGGCAGGTCTGCGTGGCGCCGCCCAGTTCGGTGTAAGTGTCGCCGCCCTTGAGCGTCCATGAGCGGCCGCCCACGCGGTCATTATATTCGAGCACCTGCACTTTGTAGCCCGCGCGCGACAGTTCGAGCGCGGCGGTCATCCCCGCCACGCCTGCTCCAAGGATCAGGACGCTGGCGCCCTTGCCGCCTTCCAGCTTGGGCGGGCCTTGGAAATTGGAGGCCTTGGCCTGATCCATGCTGGACATGGCCATATACATGGCCGAAGCGCCCGCCGCCGTGCCGATCATCGAGAGCAGATCGCGCTTGGTCATGGGCATAATGGGTTCGTTCATCGCGGGGTTCCCTTATGCGGCCAGAGCGCGCTTGTGCAGGCGCGTGATCGCATCGAGCGAGGAGAGCAGCGCCCCCTCCATCCAGCAGCCGTAGTAAGAGGCATGTTCGCCCGCCAACACGATGCGCCCGTCCATCGAGACGAGGTTCTGGTAATGGGTCGCCCGGCTTTCCTCGGTCCACATGCCGCAACAGCCAAGGATCCACGGCATCCGGCTCCATGCCACCGAGGCGCCGTTCATGAATTCGCGGCGATATTCTTCGGGGTGGAACACGCTGCCCTGCGCCAGCGCGGCCTCGATCCGCTTTTCCGGCGTCATGCCCGCCAACATGTATCCGCCCGCACCATTGGCAAAGGCGCCCAGCAGCACGGCAGGCTTGTCCTTGAAAAAATCGTAATTGGGATAGGAGATGAGCCCGATCGCCTGATCGGTGAAGCTATGCCCGCCATAGATCGAATATTTTTCTTCCCAAAAGCGCGTCTTCATTTCCAGACCGATCTTGACCTGACCGCTATAGGGAACGGCTTTGATCGCGGCCTTTTTGGCGTCGGACACCTGAATGTCCAATTGGGCCAAAATGGTCGCGGGCAGCGTGCAGACCATATAATCAGCCGTCGCGACGCCGGTCTTGCCCGTCACCGTGTCGGTCCAAGTGGCCGCGACGCCCTTGTCATCCTGTTTGATCCCCGTCACCTTGGTGTTCAGGCGCACCAGCTTGGCGATCTGTTTATAGAAACCCTTGCCAATCATATCCATGCCGCCCTTGGGCTGGAACATGGTGGTCTGCATCACATAGTTGAAATAGAAGCTCATCTGGGTCCAGACATGGCTGGACAGGACATCGGACAGGCTGTTGATCTTGGACGGCGTGGGCGCGCCATTGACGCCGCCGCCCGGAGCGCGGTCATAGCCGCGGCGGCTCGACACATTGAGGTTGGTGGTGAATTTGAGATCGCCGTCCAACGCGCCCCATTCACGCAGCGCTGCAATCAGCTTTTCCTTGTCTTCCTTGCTGACCGTGCTGTCCAAGGCGCCTGCGTTCAGCGACTTGCCCAAAAGCTCCGAAACATGGCCGGTGAAGTCCACCGCCAGTTCCTTGTACCGCTGCGGCTTCCCGCCAAAGGCGTCCTTGCGGTGGACCATCGCATTGTGGTTAAGCTGGATAAACGGTTCCAGTTCCACCCCAAACGCCTTGCAATAATGCAGCAGCGTGCGGTGGTGATGTGGGATGCGCCACGGGCCGGGGTTGAGGTAATTGCCCGGCTGGAACGCCACATTCTGGGTCGCGCCGCCCACCTCAACGATCTTGTCCCCGCCGCGCACCGAGTAATTGCGGCCACCGGGACGGTCCTGATATTCCAGAACCTGAACCTTATAGCCCGCCTTGGTCAGCTCATAGGCCGCCAGCATGCCCGCAAGCCCTGCGCCCAGCACCAGCACGCTGGCCC
Organism: Novosphingobium sp. 550D; assembly: GCF_057401885.1. Taxonomy (NCBI): domain Bacteria; kingdom Pseudomonadati; phylum Pseudomonadota; class Alphaproteobacteria; order Sphingomonadales; family Sphingomonadaceae; genus Novosphingobium; species Novosphingobium sp. 550D. The sequence continues at coordinate 3,494,192 of NZ_CM171613.1, forward strand.
CGGCGCGCGCGCCCGACAAAGCGGGCGGCCCGGAAAACTGCGTTTCGGCCGCATGGCCCAGCGCCGTCATCGCCTGATACATGGCAAGACCGCCGCCTGCGCGACCGATCATGGAGAGTAGGTCGCGGCGGGTCTGGGGCGAAAGATCACTGATCATCTTCAAGTCCTTCTTACTGGCCACAGGCGTTAAGGCAGTCGCGCTTGGGCGCAGGGCCGGTGGCCACACGCTTCACATCGGCAACCGTGACAATGTCATGGTAATCGTTGAAATGGCCGCGCACGTAATTGACGACGGACGCCATCTGTTCAGGCGTCAGGATTTCGGTGAACCACGGCATCCCGCCGCGACCTTTGAGCAGCAGCGTGATCGGATAATCCTTGTCCGCCAGCTTTGCATTGCCCGCCAGCGCCGGAATGACCGCGCCCGCGCCGCCGCCGCCCTTGGCATCCGCCATGTGGCACGCCTGACAGATTTCCTCGTAAACCTGCTTGCCCTCGGCGGAAATCTGCACATTTGTCGTGCCGCCCGCCGTATCCTGCGCCGTTGCCGGGGCAAAGCCCGCCACGCCCAACGGCAAACATGCCGACAGCGCCAGCGCCCAGCGCCGCTTTCTCTTAAAAATCCCCATTACCGCGCTTTCATCCCTCGCGGACCATGCCGCTATTTCATGTTTCCATGCGCCCACAGGTTGAATGTGACAGTTTCCGCGCGCGGCAATATGGCGCAAATGGCGTATGGCGGGCGTGATGGGGAATGTGGTGAAGCAATAGGCCCGGTGGTGGGCGTTCCATGGCGTCGGGGTTGTTTTGTTGCCGGGAATTTGCCTCCGGCGGGCAAAGGGCGGGGCCCTTTGCAATCCCGATACTGTCGACGTTGTGACTCATGGAAAGGGTCGTGTTTAGGCGCAACGTCGTGCAGGGCAATTAAGCCGCTTCGCGGAAAAAAAGGTATTGTCTGGAAACGCCCCAATAGCGGATAACGCCCTATAGGTAGGACTCCCCTTCATCTCCTACCAATTCAGCACTAAGACTGCGGGCCAACTCAATTGCAATTATCCGCAAGCTCGAGGTAGCTTCATTGAAATCCGGCGTCGCTTTAAAGCTGACTAAGCCGCGTTTGGACCAGCGGAAAACTGGTAGCCATGCGCCCTGCTGTGCGTCATGTAACTCGGCGTCTGGACCATCGCTCCCAATGACGATGTTTGCGCCGCTTAACGAATTCGCGGCTGTCATGTCGCTACTCGCCAAACGAACGCCGTCTAAAGCGCTCACTGTTTCGACCCACTCGCTCTCCGCGATCGGCACTCGATTGCCTGCCTTGTCGTGCCGCTCGATGTGAATCAAATAGGCCACTGTAACCTCCAACTTTTGAAACGAGGCATAATTTAATGGCCAATTTCCGTAAAAGTGGCAATGTCTGCTAACCACCATTTCCGGCCATAGCCATACCCCACCGCGAAGCGGCGTTCAAATCCCGCCCCCCCTCACGCCCAAGCACATCACCGCCGATCAATCCCAACGAATACATTAAAGGGTTTGCAAAGGGCCCCCGCCCTTTGCCCGCCGGAGGCAAAACTCTCAGCCTTTACAACCAGAGCTTCACCCCCAACACCACGCCCACGGACGATGCCGGCTTGCCTTCGGCCCGCGCATATTCAGCGGTCCGGCCAAGGGTGGAGGTCCAGAGCACCCCGACATAGGGCGCGAACTGGCGCTTGAATTCATAGCGCAGTCGGGCGCCCAGTTCGATGCTGGTCAATCCGCTGCCCAATTCGCGGTCGGGCTGGTTCTGCACCGAAAAATTCACCTCACCGCGCGGTTGCAGGACCAGACGGCGGGTGATGCGCTCATCGACGGCGGCTTCGAAACGGGCGGTGACCTCGCCGCGCTGGGACACGAAGACGGCGCCCTGAATGTCAAAGCGATAGGGCGAGAGGCCGTCGATGGCCAGCATCGCATGGGTGCGCTGGGGTCCGGGTCCGAAATCCTGACGCAGGCCGCCGCGCAGGTTCCACCATGGGCCAAGCGCATGGGCATAGAGGGCCTGCACTTCGCCCTCTTTGAAACGGCCCTTTTCGCCGCCTTTATCGAACTCACCCTCGCCGCGGGTGGCAAGGACGAAGCGGTTGATGTTGCCGGTCCATGCCTCGCCTTCAAAGTGATAGCCCTGCTCCGCTCCACCAAGGCGCACTTCGGCAATGTCGGCGCGGAACTGGCTGTAATTACGGTTGCCGTGACCGGCCATCATGGCGGCTTCGGCGCGGGCCATGGCGGCCGGGTCGTAATAACGGTCGGCAAGGCGGTCGTGGACGGGTTCGGGCGCGGGGGCGCTGCCGGGGCTTTGGTCGGTGCCGGTTTCCTGCGGCGGGGCGGTGGTTTCCTGAGCGTGCAGGGCCGTGGTTGACAGCGCAAGGGCCAGAGCAAAAGCGTAACGCATCATCATGCCCCCCGCACCTTGACCACGCGCATCATGCCCATCGCCATATGCAGGAACAGATGGCAATGCATCGGCCAGTCGCCTTCGATGGCGGTCACATCGAAACTCACTTTTCCTCCGGGCATGACGGTGACGGTATGTTTGCGCGGCGACCGGTCGCCATGCCCCGTGGCGAGTTCAAAGAAATGGCCGTGCAGATGGATCGGATGCGCCATCATCGTGTCATTGATCAATGTGATGCGCAGGCGTTCGCCCGTCGTCATGGTGACGGGGTGGTGCGCCTCGCTCATCATCACGCCGTCAAAGGACCAGAGATAGCGGTCCATCGATCCGGTCAGATGCATCTCGATCTCGCGCCCGGCGGCGCGGGTGTCGGGGTTCTGCGTCGCGGAAACCAGATCGCGATAGGTCAGGACGCGGTGATCCACCTTGTCCAGCCCCAGCCCCCTGTCCCCGGTGCGGTCCACCGGCATGGGGGCGATCATGTCCACCCCCGGCCCCAGTTTGACGTCGGGCGCGTTGGCCTGGCTGCGCATGGACATGTCCATGCCGCCCCCACCATGCGACATGTCCATATCCATGCCCATGTCGCGCATGGTCAAACGCACGGGTTCGCGCAGCGGCGGCACCGGTGCGGTCAAACCGGGGCGCGGGGTCAACGTGGCGCGGGCCATGCCCGAACGGTCCATGGCCTCGGCCACGACGGTATAGGCACGGTCCTGCGGCATGATGAGCACGTCATAGGTTTCGCCCGGCCCCATCTGGAATTCATCCACCTCGACCGGGACCACGGCCTGGCCATCGGCGGCAATCACCCGCATGGCCAGATCGGGGATGCGGACGTTGAAGAATGTCATGCTGCCCGCGTTGATAAAGCGCAGGCGCGTGGCCGCGCCGGGGGTGATGGGCGCGGTGAAATTGTCGCCCACCCCGCGCCCGTTGATCAGATAGCGGAAGACCTTGCCCGTGACGTCGGAAATATCGGCCGGATCCATCCGCATCTGGGCAAATTCCAAACGGGTTTTCAGCGGCTGATCCTTGCCCGCAATCAGTCCCGCCAGCGTCTGGGGATAGCGCGCATAATGGCCCGCATCGACCTTGAGATTGCGCAGGATGCTGGCCGGGTGGACAAAGCTGTGGTCGGACAGGACCATGACGTGATCATGCGCAGGGGGCGCGGGATCGGCGACCGCCGGTTCGATCACGATTGAACCATAACAGCCCATCATTTCCTGAAGCCCCGAATGGCTGTGATACCAATAGGTGCCGTTCTGATGGATCGTGAATTCATAGGTAAAGCGGCCAAAGGCCGGGATGCCCGGAAAGGACACGCCCGGCACGCCATCCATCTGAAACGGCAATTCCAGCCCGTGCCAGTGCAGCGAGCTTTCCTCGGCCAGATCGTTGATGACGGTCAGGCGCAGCTTTTGCCCCTCGCGCAGGCGCAGCGTCGGGCCGGGAACGCCGCCGTTGATCGCCACCGCGCGGGCCGGGCGGCCATCGATCCTGATCGTGGTGGCGCCGATATGCAGGGTGATGTCCTCACCCGACAATTCGCGCGATCCGGGCGAAGTGGCGGCCTGTACTTCGGGCACAGCGGCCGCGGACAACATCGCCAGCGCGGCGGTGCCCTGCAACAGATGTCGGCGGTCAATCATGGGAAAGGACATGCGCGGATCATTCCTGCGGAAAAGGTGTTCGCCATTCATACGCTGGGCAAAGCATAACCCCTCGCATGGGGTGAAAAATATTCATGGCCACGGCATTTTTGGCAGAAACGACCGAAACACCCCCGTTCAGCAGCGTTTCAACCGGCGTTCCAAGCATTGTGATCGCCATCACGCATGACGAGGCGGGCAAGTCACGTCAATGGTCGCATGAGAACGGGCGCTTCAACGATCAAACCATCCCCGATCCAGCGCGCCAACCATTGCCCGATGACCACGATGCCTTTTTCCATGCCCCATCGATCAACCACCCGTTCGCAAATTTGCCCGAACAGGGCCGGAGCACCGATCAGCATAGCCAGTATGTCGCCCTCGCCCGCCTCAAGCCTGCGCAAGCGGCAAATGCCATCACGCCGCCAGACCAGCACGGCGCCCGGCATCGCTTGCTCCTCAGCGGCGGGAGGCTCCCGCCCTTCGGCCAGCGCCATCCAGATTTCCGCGGCATTGGTGTTTTGCGTCAGGATGGTCAGCGCCGGGATGGCTTGCAACCTTGCCGCGTCCCAATCCATGTCTGCCATCTGCGCGGGGGTCATGACCGCCGCATCCGTCGCCACAAAGGCCCGCGAGAGCGCCAGTTCGATCCGCGCCAATTCGCCAATCTCGCGGTCATCGCGATATTCCGCCATCAGGCTGACGGGCAGGCCATCGGCATAATCATCCAGCGTCCAGCTGTGCGGGGGCATGCGGTCAATATGACGGGCGGCGGCGGCCCGGAAATCCGCTTCGCCCAACCATGCCATGGTTTGCGGATAGGTTTGCGCCAGACATTCCATCAGGCTGGCACGGTAATTGTTCTGGTAAACCGCCAACCCTTGCGCGCGGCAAAGAGGCAGGCTTTGCGCCGCATCCTCATCCCCGCTGACCAACCAGCCCAGAAAATCCTTCTGCAGGGCGCTCAGACGCATTGGGCAATTTCCTCGGCGGCGATGGCGCGGGCCACATCCAGTTCGGACAGCAATTCGGGCAGAGGCGGGATATTGTCGTCCCGCTCGATCATCACCGCGGCATGGGGCGCCCGCGCCAAGGCCATGCGCAGCAGCGCCCAGACCGGGTCCGGCACGGGCTGATCATGCGTGTCGATCAACCCTTGGCGCCCCTGGGTATGCCCGGCCAGATGGATCTGTTCGACCGCCGAAAAGGGCATGGCGGCCAGATAGTCGGCAGCGGAAAATCCGTGATTCACCGCGCTGACATGGATATTGTTGACGTCCAGCAACAGGCCGCATCCGCTGCGCGCCACGACGGCGGCAAGGAAGTCCCACTCGCTCATCGCATCATGGGAAAAGGCGATATAGCTCGCCGGATTCTCGATCAGCATCCGGCGGCCCAGCGCATCCTGCGCCCGCGCAATATTGGCGCAGACCACATCCAGCGTCTCGGCGGTGTAGGGCAAGGGCAGCAGGTCGTGGGAATTATGCGCGCCATAGCGCGTCCAGCACAGGTGATCCGAGACGATGCAAGGCTCGATCTCATCGACCAGCGCCCGCAACCGCGCCAGATAATCGCCGCGCAGCCCGTCCGCCGATCCGACCGACATGGACACGCCATGCAGCGCCACCGGATAATCGGCCCGCACCCGGCGCAGGGTGTCGCGCGGACGGCCCCCGGCCACCATGAAATTTTCCGAAATGACCTCGACAAAATCGACCGGCACGCCGCCTGAGAGAAAGTCCTGATAATGCGGGCGGCGCAGGCCCAATCCGAAACCGGGGCCAAAACGGGGGGACTGGTGGGGGGCGGGCATGGCGGGCATCCTGATCCGAAAAGGGCGTGCGGCCTGTCGCAAATGGTTCAGCAGAGGTTTTGCGACAGGCCGACGGGGTTTTGGCCTTACTTGGCCGACCTCACTTGGGCGCGGTCAGGCTGCCGCCGGCCTTCACGCAGGCGGATTTGGTCATGTGCTTGAAGCCCTGCCCCTTGCAGTCATTCTGGCCCTTGCAGTCGTGGTTGCCGCTCTTGCAGTCCGAGGTTCCCTTGCAGGAATTGACGCCGTAACAGGCCACCTGCGCACCATGCGCGGCAAAGGCGGGGGCGGCGGCAACCGCGCTCATCGCGATGACAGCGGCGGCGGCGGCAAAGCTGATCTGGCGGGTGGTGGTGTTCATGGCATGTCTCCGATAGGTTCTGCCGGAATGGCAAAGGCTATTCGGGCCACCCAGGGTTCCGGTTACACGCCCGGCACAAATTACCAGCGCAACAGACGTGGCCCCAACAGCGCCCCTGCCAACGCCGCCGCCGCCATGCCCAGCGTGTACCATGTCAGCACAAAGATCGCCGCGCTTTCGGGACAATGGAGGCAATAGAGCGTCGCCCCCCAAGCCCCCGCCGTGAGCCCCGCCGTCGCCCCCGCCAGCCGCAGGCGTGTGGGCGCAAGCCGCCGGAACGACCACAAGAGCCCGCCAAAAATGGGCAGCGAGAGCAAAAACACATTGGTCGAGCACACCTTCCAACTCATCCCCAACCACATGGCCAGCCATTGCGACGATGGCACCGAGGCCAATTCCTGCACGCTGATCACGACCAGCCCCAGCACCGGCAAACAGGCCAGCCACAGCCACCCCGCCGCCCCCGCATCGGGTCGGGCCAGACGCAAGGTGGCCACAGTGGCGCAAAGCGCGAGGCTGCCGGTATAAAGCCATTTGATCCAGAACATGCCCCCATGCATGGCAATCCAGAGGTCGGCGCGAAAACCAAGCCCCAGCCCCACCGCGATCAGCGTGACCACCGCGCCCGGCGCCAACCCGCCGATAACGCGCCGCAACAGGCTGTGGCGCGGCACGGGCGGCACATCGGCGGCCAGTGTGGAAATGAGATCCTCGGTCTTCATAGCAAACTGTCCTTGACCCGCTGCGCCAGAGCTTTCAGCCCGCGATGCACGGAAACCTTGATGTCGGATTCGCCCAGATTGAGGTGCGACGCGGCCTCGGCGGTGGAAAGTCCGTCGATCCGCGTGGCCCGGATCGCGGCGGCCTGTTTGGGGGGAATTGTTTCCAGCAAACGTTCAACATCGGCGGCCGCATCGCTGGCCTCGGCAAAACCTTCGGCGGCCAGAATATCTTCCAGCCCTTCGATGGCGCAGGTGCGCCCGCCCTGACGGAAATGATCAATCATCTTGTAGCGCGCCACGGCAAAGAGCCAGCTGGTGAAAGGCCGCGCCACATCATAGGTCGCGCGGCGGGTATGTACCGCGATCAGCGTCTCCTGCAACAGATCCTCGATCTCCTCCTGCGCGCCCATACGGCGGCGGTAAAAGCCGCGCAAAATCGGCACCAGCGCACGAAGCAATTGGCCATGGGCGGCGCCGTCACCGGCAAGGCCCATCACCATCCATTGTTTCAGCGCCTCTTCACCCGGTTGCATAGAGCCTCCCTAAGGGGCCATTCGGCGGCGACAACCATCTGGTTACACCATGGCGCGGGGCGCGCGAAAATATTCCATCTGTAACCGGGCGCATGATTGCCGCGAATAGCGGGGCATGGTTCCGGGCGCTGATTGCCCGATCCGTTATGAAAGGACACATCATGCCCAGCCATTCCACCACGGCCGCCTCGCTCGCCGCTACGCTCGCAATCGCTCTGACCGCCGCGACGGCGCATGCCGCCGACATGCCCAAGACCGAGAAATGTTATGGCGTTGCCAAGGCAGGCAAGAATGATTGCAAAGCCGGCGCGGGCACAAGCTGCGCTGGCACATCCAAAACCGATTATCAGGGCAATGCGTGGAAGCTGGTCAAGGCAGGCACATGCACCAGCATCACAACGCCCAAAGGCAACGGCTCGCTGACCCCCAAGGCATAATGCCGCCTGCGGTCCGCCCCGCCTAGAACGGAGCGGGCCGCAGCGATCGGAGGATACCCCATGAAAGCTCTATGGACGCTTCCCGCCCTGCCCCAACCGCTGACCGATGATCTGCTGCTGTTGTTGATGCGGCTGGGGATTGCCCCGGTCTTTTTCCTGTCGGGCCGGACAAAGGTCGAGGGCTGGTTCACCCTGACCGATGCCACGTTCGACCTGTTCCGCACGGAATATGCCCTACCGCTCGTCCCGCCGGTTCTGGCCGCATGGATGGCCACCATTGCCGAGCATGTCTTCTCGACCATGCTGGTGCTGGGATTGGGCACGCGGATCGCGGCGGCAGGGTTGATGGGCATGACCGCCGTCATCGAGATTTTCGTCTATCCCGATGCATGGCCCACGCATCTTGGCTGGGCCGCTCTTTTGGTGCCGCTGATGCTCTGCGGGGGTGGGCGTTTCGCGCTGGATCGGCGCTTTATTCGGTCGGTTTCAAGATGACTTCAGGCGCTGTCGCGACACGAATATTGGGGGCGCGCCGGACCGATGGCCTGGTCAGCACGCGAATGCCGATGACTGGAATGGGGCAAAGCAGGTCGAGCTTGACCAGCCCTTGCGCTTCCTCGTCCACTGTGTCTTCAAACAGACAGACCCATGCCAGCCCTTGGCGGCTTGGGGCACGCCCCCTTCCGCCTTTGCGCTTAGCCTGTTGGTCATTGCGGCCGGAGGGTGGCTGTTGAAGGTGACGGCGGCATCGGCTCGTTTCTAAGCGACTCGATGCTGGGGGCGGGCCTGTGCCTGCTGTGGGTCTTGGCCATGGCGCAATTCGGCCAAAGGGCGGCAAGGAATCAGAGCGCGCCCCTGCCCGCCTGAGCCACCAGAAGCCGGATTGTCGCAAGCAGTTCGCCCTGTGCCTGCGGGCAGAGAGAGGCCAGCATTTCCTCATCCGCCCTGCGCAGCGCAGCGACCATCCGGTCCAGCCCATCGCGCCCTTTCAACGTCAGTGTCAAGGCATGGGCACGCGGATCGTTCGCCTGCTCACGCGAGACCAGTCCAAGGGCTTCGAGCGTATTGACCATCTTCATCGCACTGGCCCGGTTGATGGAAAGCGCGTCGGCCAGCGCCGTTTGCGTACAGCCCGTTTGCGCGGCAATGACCAGCAATGCGGTAACCCGCGCAGGCGTCATGCCAAAGGCGTCCAGCGCCTGCCGGGCACGGCGGTCCGCCTCCAGATGCAGCAGGCGAAGTTGATAGCCGAATGAATTTTCCAGATCCTGCATCCTGCTCCCGGCCTTTACGCGTCAGAGCGCAATTATTGGACCAAGATCACCCATTGCGCCAATTGTATCCATAGCATACATTAACCCAGTCAACCGCACAATCGTCCCACGCGGGGTGCAGAATCAAAAAGCGGGCAATGGAGAGACCCATGGACAAGACTTTCAACCTTTTGATCAACGGCCGACAAGTCGCGGGCGCCACCACATTCGACGTCCTCAATCCCGCCACCGAGGAAGTGGTCGCCGCCTGTCCCAAGGCCGACCGTGCCCAGCTTGATGAGGCCGTGGCCGCGGCAAAGGCCGCCTTTCCGGCATGGTCGGCGCTCAGCTATGAGGACCGCGCGGCCTATGTTGTGCGGCTTGCCGATGCGCTGATGGAACGTAAGGATGAATTTGCCCGCCTGCTGACCGCCGAACAGGGCAAGCCGATCAATCAGGCCGAATATGAAATCATCGGCTCGACCTTTGTGCTGCGCGCCTTTGCCGAAATGCGCGCGCCCGAAAAGGTCCTGCGTCAGGACGGCGGCAATACCGTGATCGAGCATCGCACCCCTCTGGGCGTGGTGGCCTCGATCACCCCGTGGAATTTCCCCGTCATCCTGCTGATGAACAAGCTGGGCCCCTGTCTGGTCACGGGCAATTGCATGGTGGCCAAGCCCGCGCCGACCACGCCGCTGACCACGCTGCTGTTTGCTGAACTGGCCGGGGAAATTCTGCCCGCCGGTGTGTTCAACGTGATCTGCGACCAGAACGAACTGGGCGGCGCGCTGACCTCGCATCCTGATATTGCCAAGGTCGCCTTTACCGGATCGACCGGTACCGGCAGCAAGGTCATGGCATCGGCCGCCGATGGCATCAAGCGGGTAACGCTGGAACTGGGCGGCAATGATGCGGCCATCGTGATGGGCGATGTGCCGCCCGATGTCGCCGCCGCCAAGGTGTTTCAGGGCGCCATGACCAACGCAGGCCAGATCTGCGTGGCGATCAAGCGGGCCTATGTCCATGAATCGATCTATGAGGAATTCTGCGCCGCCATCGCCAAACTGGCCCAGGCCGCCGTGGTCGATGACGGCACCAAGCAGGGCGTGACCATCGGGCCGGTCCAGAACCGGATGCAGTATGAAAAGGTCAAGGGCCTGCTGGAGGATGCCGTTGCGCAGGGGCGCGTTCTGGCGGGCGGCCAATTGCCCGAACGCCCCGGCTATTTCATCCCGCCCACGATCATTGCCGATTTGCCCGATGACGCCCCGCTGGTGCGCGAGGAACAATTCGGGCCGGTGTTGCCCGTGCTCAAGTTTTCGGAAGTGGACGACGTGGTCGCCCGCGCCAACGACTCCGAATACGGCCTTGCGGGCACGGTGTGGAGCCGCGACACGCAGGCCGCGATGGACATTGCCCGCCGGGTCGATGCAGGCACGGTCTGGGTGAACCAGCATCTGGCCATTGACGCCACGTTGCCCTTCCGCGGGTCCAAGAAATCAGGTCTTGGCGCCGAGCTGGGTCAGGCGGGGCTGCATGAATATACGCAGGCCCATATCATCAATGCGGTCGAACTGGCGCTCGACTGACACAGGTGGATCAACCGCCGGGCGTTCTGACGGTCTTGCGCAAAAAGGCAATGGACCGCAGAACGCCCGCATTGGAAATGCCCCCGCCTGTGCAACGGCCTATTTTTATATGGGCAATGCCGAATTGGACGACCCACACTGTGCGGATCGCGCACCTGTGACACAGGGCGCGATCAATGGGTTGAATTGAGGCGAGAAAGCGACGAAAAATTGATCGCCGCCGCCTTTTCCCTACGCCGCGCACGTTCCATATCGCCAGAACCGTCGCCGCAAGGTTCAGATCGAGGCGGGCAATATCGCTCAAACCGATAATCATTTTCATGAAATGCGTTTTGCCCGATGAAGGGACTTTGCGTCAAACTGTGCCTGACATTGCAAAGGATCTTTTATGCGCCAGCATCGCGTCGCCGTCGTTCAGGCCGGAAGCCAGTTGTTCAACACCCCGCGCACGCTGGAGCGGATGGCCGCCCATTGCGCGGCGGTAAAACAAGAGGGCGCGCAACTGGCCGTGTTCCCGGAGGCCTATATTGGCGGCTATCCCAAGGGGCTGGATTTTGGCGCCAGGATCGGCACACGCACGCCCGAGGGTCGCGAGGACTATCTGCGCTATTGGCGCGCCGCAATCGAGGTTGATGGCCCCGAATGCCGGACAATAGGTGGTTTTGCCGCCGAGATGAAAGCGCATATGGTCGTTGGCGTCATCGAGCGGGATGGCACCACACTCTATTGCTCCACGCTGTTCTTCGCCCCCGATGGCGCGCTGGTCGGCAAACACCGCAAGCTGATGCCCACGGCCAGCGAGCGTCTCGTCTGGGCGCAGGGGGATGGATCGACCCTGCCCGTGATCGAAACGCCTATGGGCAAAGTGGGATCGGCCATCTGCTGGGAAAACTACATGCCGTTACTGCGTCAGGCGATGTATGATAAGGGCGTTGATCTGTGGTGCGCACCCACGGTCGATGAACGCGAAATCTGGCAAAGTTCGATGCGGCATATTGCCTATGAGGGCCGGATGTTCGTGCTGAGCGCATGCCAATACATGACCCGCGCCGATGCGCCCGATGATTATGCCGCCTTTGCAAACGCGTCACTGACGGATGAACTGATCAAGGGGGGTAGCGTCATAGTCAGCCCGATGGGCGAGATCTTGGCAGGCCCTTTGCGCGGACAAGAAGGAGTTCTGGCCGCAACGATCGACTTGGATGACATTGTGCGTGCGCGCTATGACCTTGATGTGGCAGGCCACTACGCAAGGCCGGACGTGTTTTCATTGCATGTGGATACTACCGCCAGAACCTCTCAGTTAATCCTTTCGGAAATTCAGGCACAATCTGGCGACCCAAGCGGGGTCGCTGGGCAAAGAAAAACCCCCTAAGCCAAAGGCTTTGGGGGTCTTCTGAATGGTAGCGGAGGAGGGACTCGAACCCCCGACACGCGGATTATGATTCCGCTGCTCTAACCTGCTGAGCTACTCCGCCCCATGACTGGCGGCGACCTTGTCGGTCACCATTGCCCGGTGCAGGCGGCGCGAATAGCCACGACTGGCGGAGGCGTCAACAGGCCATTGCATTTTTTTTGAATTTTTTTTCCGCGCCCACTTCGTGCGCCTGTCGTTACGCAGGCGCCCACCCCTGCCGCGGCCGCTTGCGAAGCCTCGCGCCCTCTGTCACATTCCCTTTAAAACAGGGGAGACTGCCACATGGCCAAGACAGCCGGACAGCAACGCTTCATCGCCATTGTGCTTTTGGCGTGGAATGCGATGGGCGTGGCCATTTGGGCGCTTCAGATCAGCGCCAACCCCGAACAATTGGCGCAGGGCGACAAGGTGCAGATGGAAGTCTGGCAGGCAATGCCGATCTGGGCCTGGGCCGCCTATGCCATTGCGACGTGGAGCGGGCTGGCGGGCGCGGTGGCGCTGTTGATGCAAAAGCAGGCGGCGGTCTGGCTGTTTGCCGCCTCCACGCTGGGCGTCGTCGTGCAGTTCAGCTATGCGCTGGTGCTGTCTCCGCTGGTCGCGGTCAAGGGAGCCGACGTGATCGCCTTTCCCGCGCTCATCTTTATCGTGGCGCTGGGTTCGACGGCCTATGCACAGGCGACAGGCCGCCGCGACCACATCGCTTAAATTTCGCCGCGCTGGCGACGGATGGCGAACCAGCGTTCGACATTCTTGTTATGCTCTTCCAGCGTGTTGGCAAAGGCGTGGCCCTTGGTGCCATCGGCTACCATATAGAGCGCCTGCGTCTTGGCCGGGTGCAGCACGGCGTGGATCGAGTCGCGCCCCGGATTGGTAATCGGCCCTTTGGGCAGACCGATCATCGAATAGGTGTTGTAATCATTCTTGGCCGCAATTTCGCTCTGCTTGATGCGGCGGCCCAGCGGCTTGCCCTGCGTGATGGGATAGATGATCGTCGGGTCGGCCTGAAGCATGATGTGTTGGCGCAGGCGGTTCGAATAAAGGCCCGCGACCATGGCACGCTCTTCGGGCTTGCCGGTTTCCTTTTCGACGATCGAGGCCAGCGTCAACGCCTCCTCCGGCGTCTTGGCGACGGTATCAGGGCTGCGCGCGGCCCATTCATCGGCCAGAACCTTGGTCATCGCCGCCTGCATCGTGGCGACCACAGAAGCCCGCGTGGCCCCCTTCTTGATGTCATAGGTGTCGGGCAATACACTGCCCTCCTTCGGGGCCTCTATGGCGCCGACAAGGTCAGGATTGGCCATCAGCTTTTCCTTGACCATGATCGAGGGCAAACCCTCGGCAATGGTCACGAAACGGCGCAGCACCTGATCGCCGGTAATGATCGCCAGAATCTGCTGCTCGCTGGCCCCCTTGGGCAACAGGAATTCGCCCGCCTTGATCCCGCCCCCGGCCCGCATCAATTTCGCATGGAAACGCAGCGCGCGGGCGGAATAGATCGCCCCTTCGCGTTGCAACTTGGCCGCCACCACCGTCAGTCCCGCGCCATCAGGCACGGTAAAGGCACGATCCTGCGGCAAAGGCCCCGCACCGTACCAACCATGCAACAGGCTGACCACCGGGGCGCCAATGGCCAGCGCCGCCGCGCCAAGGACGATGAGGACGGGTTTCTTCATGGCCGCTGCGGCTCTTTCTTTCTGATGCCAGATGCAAAATCAGGCGAGCCGCCAAAGGCGCCCGCCATCTCATACCCTTAACAGGTGGGGACAGAGGCTGGCGTTGGCAAGCCCCCGTCCCTGTCTATCCTGCTTACTCTTCGAACGCCTTCACGATGACGCTGGCATTGGTGCCGCCAAAGCCGAAGCTGTTGTTCAGCGCGGCGCGCACCTTGCGCTTCTTGGCCACATGGGGAACCAGATCAACGCCTTCGGTGCCTTCATCCGGATTGTCCAGATTGAGCGTCGGGGGCACGATCTGGTCACGGATGGCCAGAATGCAGAAGATCGTTTCCACAGCACCCGCGCCGCCCAGAAGGTGGCCGATAGCGCTCTTGGTCGAGGACATCGACACATTGGCGATTTCATCGCCAAACAGACGCTTGACCGACGCCAGTTCGATCGTGTCGGCCATGGTCGAGGTGCCATGCGCGTTGACATAGTCGATGTCAGCCGGCGTCATGCCCGCCTTCTTCAGCGCCATTTCCATCGAACGATAGGCACCCGAACCTTCCGGATGCGGAGCCGTCACGTGATAGGCATCGCCCGACAGACCATAGCCGACGACTTCGGCATAGATCTTCGCGCCGCGCGCCTTGGCGTGCTCGTATTCTTCCAGAACGACGACGCCCGCACCTTCGCCCATGACGAAACCGTCGCGGTCCTTGTCATAGGGGCGGCTGGCCTGTTCGGGCCGATCATTATAGCTGCAGTTGAGCGCCTTGGCCTGAGCAAAGCCGGCAATGCCGATCGGGCACACGGTCGATTCCGCGCCGCCGGCCAGCATGATGTCGGCATCATCGTCACGGATCATGCGCGCTGCGTCACCGATCGAGTGCGCGCCGGTCGAGCAAGCCGTCACAACAGCGTGATTCGGCCCCATCAGGCCATACTTGATCGAAACCTGGCCCGAGATCAGATTGATCAGGCGGCCATGCACGAAATGCGGCGAAACACGGCCCGGCCCCTTGTTGGCCAGCACCAGCGATTCGCTTTCGATTCCCGGCAAACCGCCGATGCCGCTGCCGATCGAGCAGCCCATGCGCAGGCGCATCTCTTCGGGAGCGTCGACAAGACCGGCGTCTTCCAGAGCCTGACCAGCCGCATCGATGCCAAAAACGATGAACGGATCGACCTGACGCTGAACCTTGTGGTCCACGCGCTTGTTGGGGTCAAAACCATATTCATGGTCCGCCGGCTTCACTTCACAGGCGATAAGGCATTTGTGGCCTTCGGTATCGAACTTGGTGATCCGTCCCGCGCCCGACTTGCTGGCAAGGATATTCGCCCAAGCGGTTTCCACATCAGCGCCCAGCGGGGTGACCAGACCAAGCCCGGTGACGACAACACGACGCATTCTTGATTCTCCCTCTACCGCATCGGCAGATCAATCCGATCCGTCATGGCGGCAACTAACAGCGACCCAAAGGCTGCGTATTCTGGACAAATGCCTGACAACAAGCAAGCCCGGCCCGATATGCGGACCGGGCCTGATTATGACCCAAAAAAGGTCAGCGCCGTCAAAAGCAGGCCGAAACCACCCCCCGATCAGCGCAGGTCCAAGGGGGCGACACCATCCTGCCTCTTCGCGGACAGAAGGGTCAGCCCCATTGGGCCTTTGGCAAAATCAGCCCTTGTTCGCCTCGATGAAGGCGATGGCGTCATTCACGGTGGCGATCTTTTCCGCGGCATCGTCCGGGATTTCAACGCCGAATTCTTCTTCGAAAGCCATCACCAGCTCAACGATGTCGAGCGAGTCAGCGCCCAGATCGTCGATGAAGCTGGCATCGGCCACGACCTTGTCTTCCTCAACGCCGAGGTGTTCGACAACGATCTTCTTAACCTGCGCCTCGATGGTGCTCATGATATTCCCCTTACGAAAAGCGGCGAAATTGTGAAACTCAATGCGCGCCCCTAATGGGTGGCGGGCGGACTGGCAAGCGAGATTGCACATCAAGGTGGTTGCAACCCACATCCCGCCGCTATTGTGGGCCCGCTCAGCCGGTGTTTGCGCTGATTTTAACGCGATGCGAATTTGGCATAGCATGAAAACACTGGTCTGGCTGGTGCCAACCTTGCGTCCCGTGGGCGGCGAAATGGGGCGATTCGTTCTTTTTCATCGCGACATGGGCCTTGTGCGCCAGATCCTGTTTTTTTGACGATCCCAACGACCCCAACGATCCATGCCGCAAAGCCCGAAAAATCAGCCCGATGTGACGACCATCCCCTGCAATGCCCCCTGTCGCAGGAGATTCTGTAATGGACCAAAAACGAAGGACTGGCCGAACGCATTGCGCTCGACCAGTCCTTCGTTTGAACCGCAATTTATGTTGCCGATCAGCCCTTGGGCTGTTCCACCACGCGGATGTGCAGCTCGCGAAGCTGCTTGAGGCTGGCCGGGGCCGGAGCGTTCATCAGCAGGTCTTCGGCGCGCTGGTTCATCGGGAACAGCGTGATCTCGCGCAGGTTCTGGGCGCCGCAGATCAGCATGACGATGCGGTCGACACCGGCCGCCATCCCGCCATGCGGCGGCGCGCCATATTGGAATGCGCGGTACATGCCGCCAAAGCGGTCTTCCACGTCCTGCTTGGAAAGGCCCACCGTTTCGAACGCCTTGACCATCAGGTCGGGGTGCTGGTTACGGATCGAGCCCGAAGCGATTTCAAAGCCGTTGCAGACGAGGTCATACTGGAACGCCTTGATCGAGAGCGGATCGCGCCCATCGGTCAGCGCCTCAATCCCGCCCTGCGGCATGGAGAACGGGTTGTGGGCGAAATCGATGCTGCCCGGTTCTTCGCCTTCCTCAAAGAAGGGGAAGTCGACGATCCAGCACAATTCGAACTTGTTCTCGTCGATCAGGTTCAGCAGCGTACCGACGCGGGTGCGCGCCGCGCCTGCCAACTTGGCGGCCTGATCGGCCTTGCCCGCGGCAAAGAACAGGCCATCGTCCGCGCCAAGGCCCAGTTCGGCATAGAGCTTTTCCATGCCCTCGGTGCCGTGGTTCTTGGCGATGGGACCGCCGAATTCGCCGCCCTTGCGGGTGACATAGCCAAGGCCGGCATGGCCTTCGCTGCGCGCCCATTCGTTCATTTCGTCAAAGAACTTGCGGCTCTTGTCCGCCGTGTTCGGGGCCGGAATGGCGCGAACCACGCCGCCTGTGCCGACGATCTTTTCAAACAGGCCAAAGCCGCTGGTAGTGAAGTGATGCGACACGTCCGAGATCAGGATCGGGTTGCGCAGGTCCGGCTTGTCGCTGCCATAGCGCAGGATCGCATCGTCATAGGCAATGCGCGGGAAGCTGCCGATGGGGGTCACGCTGCGGCCATCGGCAAACTTTTCAAAGATGCCGCCGATCACCGGCTCCATCGTTTCCCAGACTTCTTCCTGCGTGACAAAGCTCATTTCGAGGTCAAGCTGGTAGAATTCGCCCGGCAGACGATCCGCGCGGGGGTCTTCATCGCGGAAGCAGGGCGCAATCTGGAAATAGCGGTCGAAACCAGCCACCATCAGGAGCTGCTTATACTGCTGCGGCGCCTGCGGCAGCGCGAAGAAGGTGCCGGGATGGATGCGGCTGGGCACTAGGAAGTCGCGCGCGCCTTCAGGGCTGCTGGCCGTCAGGATCGGCGTCGAATATTCGGTAAAGCCGATGTCTTCCATCGCCCGGCGCATCGAGGAGATGACCTTGGTGCGCTTGACGATATTGCCATGCAGCGTCTCGCGGCGCAGGTCGAGGAAGCGATACTTGAGGCGGATTTCCTCGGGATATTCCTGTTCACCGGCCACCGGCATCGGCAGTTCCTCGGCGCGCGACAGCACCACGGCTTCACGGGCGAACACTTCGATGCCGCCGGTGGGCAGGTTCGGGTTCACGGTGCCTTCGCTGCGGGCCTTGACGGTGCCGTTGATCGTCACGACGCTTTCCACGCGCAGGGATTCCAGAACGGGCAGAGCCGCCGAATCGCTGTCGGCCACGATTTGCGTGATGCCGTAATGGTCGCGCAGGTCAACGAACAGCACGCCGCCATGGTCACGCTTGCGATGGACCCAGCCAGAGAGGCGGACATTCTGACCCACGGCGTCCGAATTGAGCGCGCCGCACGTATGCGAGCGATACGGATGCGCCTGTGTGTTGGGCGAGGACATGACAACTCTTTCCATTCTTGCGCCAATCGGGCAGGGATAGGGGAATCCTGCCCATTGCTGGACAGGTTGATGCGCGGCTAACAGGCGATGGCCGCGCTTTTGTCAAGCCGACAGGGCCGAAGACCGGCCCAAAACCGCCCGCTGATATGCGTTTTCGCGCTGTTGGCAGGCTCCGGCCCGCATCCGGGCCAACCCTCAAGCCAGCCCATAAGGGTTGGCGCATAGAAAAGAAGCCGATGAAGATTCATAAGCTGATCACCACTTCGGACGCGCTGGCCGATCTTTGCAGCCGTCTGTCCAAAGCTGATTTCGTCTGCGTCGATACCGAATTCATGCGCGAGAGCACCTATTGGCCCGAACTCTGTCTGATCCAGATAGCGGACGCCAATGAAGCCGCCGCGATTGACCCCAAGGCGCCCGACCTTGACCTGTCCCCGCTGCTCGACCTGTTGGTGGACAATGAAGACGTGCTGAAAATCTTTCACGCGGGCGGTCAAGATGTGGAAATCATCTACAATCTGACGGGCAAGACCCCTCACCCGATTTTCGACACCCAGATCGCGATGATGGCCATCAGCCAGAGCGAACAGATCGGCTATTCCAATCTGGTCGAAAGCTGGCTGGGTCTGGTGATCGACAAGGGCGCGCGCTTTACAGACTGGAGCCGCCGCCCCTTGACCGAGCGGCAGATCGAATATGCGATTGGCGACGTCACCCATCTGGCCAAGATTTTCCCCAAGATCCTGAAACGCCTGATCAAGACCGAGCGTGGGCAATGGCTGGATGCGGAAATGGAGCGTCTGGCCGATCCCGAAAATTACCGCAATGATGCGCAAAATGCATGGCTCAAAATCAAGGCGGCCGGGCGCAATCCGGCGATGCTGGGCCGTTTGCGCGCCATTGCCGCGTGGCGCGAATATGAGGCGCAGGACAAGAACATCCCGCGCGGCCGCATCGCGCGCGATGAAACGCTGGCCGATATTGCCAGCCATCCGCCCAAAACCCAGGCCGATCTGGCCAAGGTGCGCGGCCTTTCCGCCGGGTGGAAGGACAATGACATCGGCAAACGCCTGATGCAGACTCTGACCGATGCACAGCCTTTGACCGAGGCGGAAATGCCGCCCAAGACGCCGCGCGGCGCCCCGCTGGGCAAGGAAGGCGCGCTGGTGGCCGATCTGCTCAAGCTGTTGCTGAAAATCCGGGCGCGGGAAATTGACGTGGCCGCGCGCCTGCTGGCTCGCAGCGACGATCTGGAACTTCTGGCCGCGGGCGTGCGCAAGGGCGTGAGCGTTCTGGAAGGCTGGCGCTATGGCGTGTTTGGCCGCGATGCATTGGATCTGGTCGAAGGCAAGCTGGCCTTTGCGGTGGTCAATGGGCGGTTGAAAATGACCCATGTCGATGAATTGCATGGCGATATGCGCGAGGCCAACCCGGAAGCCATCCTGCCGGTGGCCGATGAGGAAGCACCGCTGCAAGAGGCAGGCGAAGAAGAATGAGCGTCTATCAGCCCACGCTGAAACAGCTGCAATATCTGGTCGCGCTGCATGAACATGGCCATTTTGGCCGTGCGGCAGAGGCGTGCTTTGTGTCGCAATCGACGCTTTCGGCGGGCTTGCGCGATCTGGAAACGTTGCTGGGCGTGGTGCTGGTGGAACGGACAAAGCGCAATGTGCGCTTTACGCCGCTGGGCAATGCGGTGGTGGCAAAATCCCACCGCATCCTGCGCGAGGCGGAGGAATTGTCCGACCTTATCCATTCATCCGCCCAACCTCTTTCGGGCGAGATGCGGATGAGCGTGATCCCGACGATTGCGCCATTCCTGTTGCCCCGCATGTTGCCCCGGTTGCGGCGCGAAAGGCCCAATCTCAAACTGTTCCTGCGCGAGGAACCCAGCGCGCAGGCCATCGAATCGCTTCATCACGGGCGCGCCGATTGCGTGCTTTTGGCCCTGCCCTTTCCTACCGGAGAAGTGGAGAAAGAGACGATCGAACTCGACGCGCTCTTCGTCGCCTTTCCCAAGGATGACCCGCGCGACCCGCCCGCCGAAATCAGCCCGGATCTGATCGATGAAAACCGCTTGCTGTTGCTGGAGGATGGGCATTGCCTGAAAGAACATGCGCTGGCCGCTTGTAACCGCCCGGAATTGCGCGCTTCGGCCACGATGATCGGCACTTCGCTGCATACGCTGGTACAGATGGTGGACAATGGGCTGGGGCTGACCATGTTGCCGGAAATGGCGCTGGATGCCGGGATTTTGAACGGGACGAATGTGGTGGCCCGCCCCCTGCGTTCGGACAGCGCCAATCGCGAAATCGCGCTGATCTGGCGCCGCCAATCGCCGCGATCCGAGGAATTTCGGATGCTGGCCGAGGAATTGCGCGCGGGGTAATCCATATTGCGGGGCGCGTAATATTATGTCATGATTGCGAAACATCATGACAGAGCCTCTTGCCGAATCCGCTCCGCCCCGGGCTGTGCCCCATACGCTTGTCGAGGATATCTTCGGCATCGCCAACGGCTGTCTGTTGATCAGTCTTGGCCTGCACCTGCTGCATGAGGCGCGGCTGATCACAGGCGGCGTGGCCGGGGTGGCGCTGCTGCTCTCCTATATCCTGCCCTATCCTCCGGGCAGCCTGTTTACATGGATCAACCTGCCGATCTTTGCGCTGTTCTGGTCGCGGTTGGGCACGCCCTATATTTTGCGCACCTGTGTGGCGACGCTGGCGATCATGCTGTTGGTCGATGTGGTGGCGGACAATATGGTCATTGCGCGCATCACCATGCCCATGGCCGCGATTGTCGGGGGAACGGCGCTGGGTATCGGCATTCTGGCCGTGACGCGCCATGCCACGGGGGTTGGCGGACTGGCGGTCTTTGCGCGATGGCTCTCGCAATGGAAGGGGTGGCATTTCGGCGCGGTCTGCATGGTGATAGACGCGGTGATCGTGTCATCCGCGTTTGCGGTGCTGGGGCTGCAACGGGGTTTCTGGTCGCTGGTGGCGGCGCTGATGATGAATGGCGTGGTGCTGGTCTGGCACCGGCCCGACCGTTATCGCAGCGAGGTTTGAGGGAACCTTCGCAGGGGCGCCTTGTTCAAAAGGCTGGAAGTTCCGGTCATTTGGAGGAGACACCCATGCGTTTCATCGCCGCCACGCTCAGCGTTCTTGCCGCCGCCACTCTGGCCGCCCCCACGGCGGACGCGCACCCGCGCCGCTATCCGCATCGCCACCCGCACAAGGTTTGCAAGGTGGTGCATTACAAACATCACACCAAGCGGGTCTGCCGCTGGGTTCGTTAAACGGCGGAATGGGGCGGCGTAAATCCGCCCCGTCAATCCATGTGTTTCAAACCCACACGCAGATAATCCCAGCCCGTGATCATCGTCAGACCCGCCGCCGCCCACAATGTGGTCAAACCCACCGTATGGGGCAAATTGACGACAAACCCGCCCAGATCAACCTGCCACCAGGGCATCGCCCGGCCCAGAATCAGCGCGCCAAGGCACAGGATCTGAAAAGTCGTTTTCCATTTGGCCAGTTTCGAGACCGGCACCGAAACCTGAATCCCGCCCAGAAATTCGCGCAGGCCCGAAACCGCAATTTCGCGCAGCAGAATGATCAGCCCCGCCACCACATGCAATTCGCCCACATAGGGTCCGGTCAAAACCCCCTTGGCCGTCAGCACCAGAATGACCGCCGCCACCATGATCTTGTCCGCGATAGGATCGAGGAAAATGCCCAGCTTGCTGACCGCTCCTTGAGCACGCGCCAGATAGCCGTCGAAATAATCGGTGATGCCCATCAGGCTGTACACACCAAAGGCCAGCGCATAGCCGGCGGTCCATTCGGGCCACCACAGCAGCCAGACCAACACGGGCACGGTGACGATTCGGGAAAGGGTGAGCAAGTTGGGCAATGTGAGCATGACCGAATCGCCATAGCCTTTAACCGCAACGCAAAAAAGACTCGGCAAACAAGGTTGGCAAAAGCCTTGCGCGATTTATCTCAAGCGGGCCCGTTGAATGTTCAAACCACGATCAATTATCAAACGATACCATCCCCCCTTGCCCCTTCCGTGCGTTTCGCTAGGACTGCGCGCACAACAAGGATCGATAAGACAGCATGACCACATCCACCCACCTGTTGCGGCGGCGGCGCTTTCTGCCTCTGTTCGCAACGCAATTGCTGGGCGCGTTCAACGACAATCTCTACAAGAATGCAGCGGTGTTCTTTGTGGTTTACGGCGTGTTCAACTCGGAAAAATCCGAGGCGATCTTCTCGGCGGTGGCATCGGCCCTGTTTATCGTGCCCTTTTTCGTGCTCTCCGCTCTGGCCGGGCAATTGGCCGACATGCGGGACAAGGCGCAGATTATCCGATGGGTAAAACTGGCCGAAATCCTCATCATGCTGGCGGGCGGCGCGGGGTTGGTCATCGCCTGGCAGGCCAAGCACGGCATTCTGGCGCCTTGGGAAAACATCCTGTTGATGCCGGTGGCCATGCCGCTGATCCTGCTGGCCTTGCTGGGCATGGGCATTCACTCGACGTTTTTTGGCCCGATCAAATATGCGATCCTGCCTCAACATCTCAAATCTGAGGAAGTGCTGGCCGGTACGGGCCTTGTCGAGGCAGGCACCTATATTGCCATTCTGGCAGGCACGATTCTGGCCGGTTTCATCCCGGTGGAATGGGCGGCAGGCGGGGTGCTGGCGACCGCGCTTATCGGCTATGCCACTTGCCTGTCGGTGCCCGCTGCGCCGCCGCAGGAAGCGGCCCAGCCGCTGGATTTCCATATCCTGCGCGCCTCGGTGCAACTGGTGAAGAACACCATGCATGATCGCCGCGTGTTTCTGGCGATTGCGTCGATCAGCTTTTTCTGGACCGTGGGCGCGGTGCTGTTCATCGAATTCCCGCTGCTGGCCAAACGCGTTTTGTGCGCCAGCAAAGAAGTAGCCAGCCTGTTCCTCGTGATCTTTTCCATCGGTGTGGCGCTGGGTTCGGTGTCGATCAACGCGCTGCTGAAAGGCAAGGTTTCGGCCCGTTATTCGCCGCCCTCGGTGCTGATCATGGCGTTGTTCGTGGTGGCGTTTCAACAGGTCTGCACCCGCTTTGCCCCGACGCCTGATGGCCATTTGATGAGCATTGGCGAATTCATGCATCATCCCCTGACGCCGGTTCTGCTGCTCACGCTGGGCGGGATTGCGGTGGCGGGCGGGATGTTTGTCGTGCCGCTTTATGCGTTCCTGACCACCATCGTCGATAAATCGCAAACCGCGCGCACCATTGCCGCCAACAATGTCGTAAACTCCGGCGCGATGGTGGTGGGCGCGGCCATTGCCGTGGGCCTTGGCGCCGCAGGGGTCGAGATTGTCGATCTGGTGCTGATTTCGGCGGCCATGTGCCTGATTTCGGCATGGCTGGCGGTGCTGCTGGTCCGGGCGGAAAAGGAAGCGGACATCAACGGCGGGCCGCGTCCCTTTAAATAAGGCAAGCCGCCCTGCCGCGCATCAGGCGATAAAGGCCATCACCGCCACGAAACAGGCGCAATAAGCCAGCAGGAAATCGCGCGCGTCCTGCATCGTTACGACCCCGCGCCAATGGCGCAGCCGGGCCATAACCGTGTGGGGCGCGGCATGGGCGTGGCGCTTGACCCAGTCGGCTGCGGCCTTCTGCGGCGCGTCCTGCGTCATATCGCCATCACGGCATGCAATCACCTGTCCGACCCGCACATGCGGGGGCAAGGTTTGCAGAAAGGGATGATGGGCGCTCTCGTCACCCAGAACCAGCGAACGTCTCATGCGGCTGGTTTAAGAATTTGTTCACCATTACGAAAGCGTACCGCAATGGTTAAGACGTCCCCATTTGGGACGCGGTCGCCCTGCCCCAGATCGGGACAGGACGTGCGGTCGATCAAGCCTCTGAAAGACCGATGATATAGTCCCATTCGGCGGGCGTGATCGCGCTGACCGACAGGCGCGAAAGGCGCAGCATTTCGATCTCGGCCAACACTGGATCACTCTTGATCTGCTTGAGCGTCACCGGGCGCTTCAACTTGCGCACCGGCTTTACCTTCACACAGGCCCAGCGGCCCGTTTCATCCGACGGATCGGTCAGGCCCGACTGGCTGATCTCCATTATCCCCACGATTTCCAGCCCGATGTTCGAATGGTAGAAAAAGGCCAGATCGCCCGGTTGCATCGCGCGCATATTGTTGGCGGCGCGATGGTTGCGCACCCCGTCCCACGTGCCTTCGCCTTCCTTGACCAGATCGTCATAGGAATAGGCGTCCGGTTCCGACTTCATCAGCCAATAGGATTTGATTTTGGTCATGCGTCCTCGCCTCGGATCGCCTAAGAAGGCTTCATGGATGGCGCTCCTTTAGCGCCTGTTACAACACGGAACCACCCATGGATCTTGCCAAACTTCCCGTTCTTTCGCTGTCCGACAGCCCGGATGATTTTGCCCGCGCGATTGGCGCGTCTTTCCGCGAATATGGTTTTGCGCTGGTCAAGGATCACGGCATCGATTCGGCATTGATTGATCAGGCATGGGCCCTGACCGCGCAATTCTTTGCCATGCCCGAAGAGGAAAAGCGCAAGTATTTTATCCCCGGCATCGGCGGCGCGCGCGGCTATACCCCGTTCAAAACCGAGATTGCCAAGGGCGCAAAGCTGCATGACCTGAAGGAATTCTGGCATGTCGGGCGCGATGTTCCCGCCGATTCGCCGCTGGCCAGCAGCATGCCGCCCAACGTATGGCCCGATTCGCCCGAAGGCTTTCAGGACGTCTTTACGCGCCTCTACGCCGAATTCGACAAGGCGGGCGCGACCATCCTGTCGCGCATCGCGCTGCATCTGGGGCTGGACGAAGGCTGGTTCGATCCGGCCATCGAGGACGGCAATTCGGTGATGCGCCTTCTGCACTATCCCCCCGTTGCCGATGCCGAAGGCGGTGCGATTCGTGCCGGCGCGCATGAGGACATCAACCTCATCACCCTGTTGCTGGGCGCGCAGGAAGCCGGGCTTGAACTGCTGACCAAGGATGGCCGCTGGGTCGGCGTGGCCCCGCCCGAAGGCGCCATCGTCATCAACATTGGCGACATGTTGCAACGCCTGACCAACCACGTCCTGCCCAGCACGACGCATCGCGTCCGCAACCCGGACGCCGAACGCGCCGCCCACAGCCGCTA
The DNA here is from genome assembly GCF_057401885.1 of Novosphingobium sp. 550D. NCBI lineage: Bacteria > Pseudomonadati > Pseudomonadota > Alphaproteobacteria > Sphingomonadales > Sphingomonadaceae > Novosphingobium > Novosphingobium sp. 550D. The sequence continues at coordinate 3,519,453 of NZ_CM171613.1, forward strand.
TTCGATGCCCTTCTTCCTGCATCTGCGCAGCGATTTTCCGTTCAAGACGCTGGAACAGTGCATCACGCCGGAAAATCCGGATCGCTATCCGGTGTCGATCACGGCCGACGATTATCTTCAGGAACGCCTGCGCGAAATCGGCCTGAAAAAGTAACTGGCTTCAAATGACAAAAGCGCGGGAAGGTTGCCCTCCCCGCGCTTTTTCATGTCATCCGTTCTTGCGGGCGCGATCCCTCATGAAAGCGCCCGCAGGCCGGATCAGAAGCCCACGCTGACCGAGAAGACAGCGGTGCTGCCGGCAATGCTCTTGCCAGCCAGACGGCCGTTCTGGACCGAGAAGTTGGGCTGAAGATAGGCAGCCTTGGCGTCGGTGATGTCGGTGTCGACCCACGATGCGCTGAAGGTGAAGGGACCAACCGGATATTCGGCGCCCAGCTGCCAGTCCCAATACGAACCGGTCGGCGCAACCGAGGTACCGTTCGGGCCAAGGCCGGGGTTACCCTTTGAATAGCCGAGGTGACCCTTGAGCTTCAGCTTGGTCGAGGGGATGACATAGGACGTGTCGCCCCACAGGTACAGATTGTCATAGGCCTGACCATAGCTGTACGAGGTGTTCGAATAGTTGCCCAAAGCCTTCTGCTTGGGAGCATAGGCGACACCGGCCAGATAGCTGACAGGGCCAACCGCGCCCGAAACCTTGACATAGGGTTCGCCAAAGTCGGTCTTGGCCGCACCATCGGGATACATGTACCAGGTCAGACCGGCGTCAATCGTCACCGGGCCAACAGCCTTGGCATAGCCGCCGATCACGTCGAGTTCGAGGTTCGGACCGCCAAACGTGCCCCAACCGGCCAGGTTCGACGACCAGAGGCTGCCGTAAAAGCCGCTCTTGTGGGTGACGGTAACACCAGCCTGAAGCGCTTTGCCACGATCCGACTGCGAAACGCCACGCAGACGATAATCGCTGACCAGAGCCGCGCTGCCGGTGACGGTGAATTCCTTGGGCGCAGCGGCGTCTTCAGCCTTGGCAGCCTGCGCGCTCAGCGTCAGAGCAATACCGGCAAGACCAGCCAGCGCGCGGAAATTCTTGTGTGCTTTCATTATGTGGACTCCACCCTGAACAAGAGATGTCGTCCCGCCTGCAGATCGCAACCGAAGCCATCCCGACGATCAATCGTCATTGGGCCTCGTGTCCGACAGGCGATGGTTAGCGCATGATTGCACCATTTTCAACTGCAAAACAAAATTTCATGCTGCAAACGCGAGCTATCCATGGCATTGCGGCGGGGCGTTCCATGAGAAAAACCATGCAAAATAAAGATATACTGATTACCGCCCCAATGATGCCCTTGGTCATTGCCCAATTGGGCAATCGATTTACCACCCATCACTTGTGGGAGGCTTCGGACAAAGAAGCATTCCTGCGCGAAGTTGGGCCGCTAATTCGTGGAATTGCCACCTCGACACTGTACGGTCGGGTGGGCGAAGACCTGCTCAACCATCTGCCCAAGGCCGAAATCATCGCCAGTTTTGGCGTGGGCTATGACAATATTGATGTCGATGCCGCCCTCGCCCGTCGCGTTGTCGTCACCAACACGCCCGGCGTCCTGACCGAGGAAACCGCCGATCTGGCGCTGGGCCTCCTCCTTGCCACGATTCGCCAGATCCCGGCGGCCGAGCGCCATTTGCGCACCGGACAATGGCTGGAACGGTCCTTTCCATTGTCCGCATCGCTGCGCAGTCGCCGCGTCGGCATCCTTGGCCTTGGCGACATTGGCAAGGCGGTGGCACGGCGCCTCGAAGGCTTTGCGGTCGACATCGCCTATTGCGGGCGCAAGCCGCAGAACGTGCCTTACGCCTATTACCCCACGCCTCTGGCGTTGGCCAAGGCGGTCGATGTGCTGATCGTGCTGATCCCCGGCGGGGCGGCAACGCGTCACACGGTAAACGCACAGGTGCTGGAGGCACTCGGCCCGGGCGGCATCCTGATCAACGTGGCGCGCGGCAGCGTGGTCGATACGCAGGCCCTGATCGCGGCGCTGCGCGAAGGCAAAATCCTGACCGCGGGCCTTGATGTGTTCGAGGATGAACCGCGAGTTCCGCAAGAGTTGATCGATCATCCGGGGCTTGTCCTGTTGCCGCATATCGGATCAGGTTCGGTACGCACCCGCGAGGCGATGGGGCAACTGGTGGTGGATAATCTGGTCAGCTGGTTTTCGGGCAAGGGCGCGTTGACGCCGGTGGCCGAGGTTTTGGGGATTTTATAGGGGGTTTTTGCCTCCGGCGGGCAAAGGGTCTTGTCCCTTTGCAATCCCGTTACTGGGGTCGCACTTTGTCGGCCACGAAACACCATTTCCGCGAAACGGCTTAATTTATAGCCTCCGGCGGTGAAACCTTGCGCCATCCAATCAGCGAGGCGTAACGCTGACAATATCGGGATTGTTAAGGGCCCCCGCCCTTAACCCGCCGGAGGCAAAACTATCCGCCCCGCAACAATTGCACGCCCCAATCCCGCTCAAACAGATAGAGCAACACACGTGCCGCTGCACCTCGCTCGCCCGTCAATCCCCCATCCCGCTCGATCAGCAAGCGGGCGTCATCATGCGCGATCGGCAACAGACGCGTAATCTGATCCAACGAGGCCACGCGAAACGGCGTATCCCCCGACTGGCGCGTGCCCAGCAATTCGCCCCCGCCGCGCAGACGCAAATCCTCCTCGGCCAGCCGAAAGCCATCCTGCGTTTCGCGCATCAGCGCCAGTCTTTCGCGAGAGACCTCCGAAAGCGTTTCCCCGCGCAGGAGCAAACAGGTCGATTTCTCGCTGCCCCGCCCCACGCGCCCGCGCAACTGATGCAATTGGGCCAGACCGAACCGCTCGGCCTGCTCAATCACCATCAGCGTGGCGTTGGGCACGTCCACACCCACCTCAATCACCGTGGTTGCCACCAGCAATTTCGCCTGCCCGCTGGCAAAACGTTCCATCGCGGCGTCTTTCTGCTCCGGCTTCATCTGGCCATGGACCAGCACGGCATCCTCACCAAAGCGCAACGAGAGCATCTCGTGCCGCTCCTCGGCAGCGGCAAGGTCGGCCACCTCGCTCTCGCGCACCATGGGGCAAACCCAATAGGCCTGCTGGCCAGTGGCGAAATGGCGGGCCAAGGCTTCGACCACATCGCCCAAGCGTTCCTGCGCCACCACGCGCGTGTCGATCGCCTGACGCCCCGGCGGCAATTCGTCCAGACGGCTCACATCCATCTCGCCATATTGCGCCAGCGTCAGCGTGCGCGGGATCGGCGTGGCGGTCATGGCCAGGCAATGTGTGCCCTTGCCCTTTTGCGTCAGCATCAGGCGCTGTCCCACGCCAAAGCGGTGCTGTTCGTCAATCACGACAAGGCCAAGGTTCCTGTACACCACCGCATCCTGAAAGATCGCATGGGTGCCGATCACGATGTCAATGCTGCCATCCATCAGGCCCATCAGGATCGATTCGCGCGCGCGGCCTTTGTCCCGCCCGGTATAGAGCGCGATGTTGACACCTGTGGGCGCGGCCATCCGGCGCAACGTCTCAAAATGCTGACGCGCAAGGATTTCGGTCGGGGCCAGCAAGGCCCCCTGCGCACCCGCCTCCACCGCGATCAGCAGGCTTTCGAGCGCCACCACGGTCTTGCCTGACCCGACATCGCCCTGAAGCAGACGCAGCATGGGCGCCGATTGCGCCAGATCGCCCTCAATCTCGGCAATCGCCCTGCTCTGCGCCCCGGTAAGAGCAAAGGGCAGTTTCAACGCCCCGCGCAACCGCCCATCCCCGCGCAGCGCCTGCCCCTGCGCCCGGCGATTGCTGGCCCGCACCAACATCAACGCCAGAGAATTGGCCAGCAATTCGTCATAGGCCAGCCGGTCGCGCGCCTCCTTGTGCTCGTCCCTGTGCGCCTGCGTCAAAGCCTCACGCCATCGCGGCCAGTTCATGCGGTCCACAACGCCCGGCTCGCACCATTCGGGCAATTCGGGCGCATGTTTCAGCGCCTGTTGCACCAGCGCCGCCATGCGGCCCTGTGTCAGACCGTCCGACAATGGATAGATCGCCTCGGCCAGTTGCCCCAGCATGGCCGCGCCTTCGGCGTTTACATGGTCGGGGTGGACGATCTGCAAATTCTGGCCGAACTGATCCAGCCGCCCGGCCACCCAGCGCTTCTCGCCCAAAGGCAATTGTTTTTTCGCCCAGCCCGCATTGCGCCCGAAATAGGCCAGCGTGCAAAGATTGCCCTTCGCATCTTCGGCCATCACGCGGAACGGCGCCTTGGGCGATGGCCCGCCGCGATATTCCACCGGGGTCAGCGCCACCACGACCTGCTCGCCCACGCTGCCCTCGTCCAGATCGGCGATGGCGCGGCGATGTACGAAACGGTCCGGCAGGTGATAGATGAAATCACGGATCCGCTTCAGCCCCAGCTTTTCGAGCGGACGGGCCAGGTTCGGCCCTACACCTTTGAGGCCATCGGCCTCGACAAACAGGGGGTTGAGCAAATCGGGACGCATGCACAGGCTATTAGCGCATGGAACAAAACGTGCCACTCCTCAATTTTGTCGCGCCCGATTTGACCTTGCGCATGGAATGGCGCGGCAAATCGGCCTTGGGTGCCCTCACCGGCCGACAACACCGGCCGGATAAAGGAGACAAAGATGCTTCTGCCCCATGGTACAGTGATCGCCGTGATTGACGCCCGCAATTTCCGCCTGTTTCGCAATGCTGGCGATGAAGCCAGCCCGGAACTGGCCGAAACCGATGCGCCGCGTCTGGACACGCACAACCATTCGGGCGGCAGCCATCACGGCTCGACCATCACCATGGCCCATGACGCCCATGCCACCGCCGCCATCGAATATCTGGCACAGGAGGTTCAGAGCCACCGCATCGAACACCTCGTGGTGATTGCCGCCCCGCGCAGCCTTGGCGAATTGCGCAAGGCCTATACCAAAGGGCTGGAGGCTGCGCTGCTGGGTGAATTGGCCAAGGATCTGGGCGAGGCAAAGGCGCCCGAAATTCTGGCCCATCTTCGCGGGAAGTGACGGCAAAAGGGGTCGCATCAGGCATTGATCTGCGGCCCCGCCTGCCCTAACCGAGGCACCCATGACCGACTCTATTGACCCCGCCCGCGAAGCCCGCCTCAAGCGCCTGCACTATCGCGCATGGCATCGCGGCACGCGTGAGGCCGACTATATGATCGGCGGCTTTTTCGACGCTTTCCACGCCAAATGGGACGAGGAAGAACTCGTCTGGTTTGAAAAGCTGATCGATGAAGAAGACGTCGACATCCTCGGCTGGGCGCTCGGGTCGCTGTCCATCCCGGCCGAATATGAAGGGCCGATGATGGTGGCTTTGAAAAAGCTGGATTACGTCGATATTCCACGTTGATGCGCGGATGACGGGGTAAGGCGAAGGTGATGACTCTCGCACCTTCCCTTTCATACCTCTTCAAACTCCCCTAAAGGCCCGGCAACCCACGCCCCCGCCCACCGAATCGGTGCGGCGGGCAATTGCTGTTGCTTGGTGCTGTTTGGACACGGATTAGACATGGCTGATATCTCCCGCATTCTTGGCGCAAGCGCCCCCCTGACGCTGGCGGGTCTGTCGCGCGGCAGCCAGCCTTTGGTGCTGGCCGATCTGGCGCGGGCGGTGGCGCATAAAGGGGGCCGGGCGGTGTTTGTGGCGGCGGATGAAGCCGCTATGCGATCCATCGCCGATGTTGCCCCGGTCTTTGCGCCAGAGCTGGAGGTCATTGAATTTCCCGCATGGGATTGCCTGCCCTATGACCGGGCCAGTCCGGCATTGTCGGTATCCTCGCGCCGTCTGGCGGCTCTCCACCGCTTGCAACAACCGGCAAAGACCCCGCAATTGCTGGTCACGACGATTGCGGCGGTGCTGCAACGCGTGCTCACGCCCTTTCGCATTCGGGAATCGGTGCGCCTGCTCAAATCCGGGGCCGAGGTTGGGCGTGAAACGCTGACCGGGCTGCTGTCGCGTGCGGGCTATGCGCGGACCGATACGGTGGCGGACGCGGGCGAATATGCGGTGCGCGGTTCGATCTTCGACATTTTCCCCTCGGGGCTGGAACATGGCCTGCGCCTCGATTTCTTTGGCGATGAAATCGAGACCCTGCGCCTGTTCGACCCCAACACGCAGCGTACCGTGGGTACGGTGGACCAACACCTGCTGCTGCCCGCCAGCGAGGCGATGCTGGAGGACGCCACCGTCAAACGTTTCCGCACCCGGTACCGCGAGATGTTCGGCGCGACGGCCACATCCGATCCGCTGTATCAGGCTATTTCCGATGGCCGCCGTCTGGCCGGGATGGAACATTGGTTGCCGCTGCTCGAAGACCGGCTGGTCACGATCTTTGACCATCTGGCGTCCAGCGACATTTTGATCATCGACGCATCGGCCAGCCATTCGGCCGAAGAGCGCCTGACCGACATTGCCGACTATTATGCGGCGCGGCGCGATACCGCGGCCAAGGCTCCGGGTGCCTATCGTCCGCTCGAACCGGCCTCGCTTTACCTGACGCAGGATGAATTGTCCGCGCGGCTTGCCGCATGGCCCGCCCACCGCGCCGAACCTTTCCCCCAGCCCGATGGCGCGGCCACCGTCGATTTCGCCTTTGGCAATGCCCGCGATTTTGCCCCCGAACGCGCACGCGGCGACAATGCCTACGAGGCCGCCGCGCGGCACCTGCTGACCGCCGCACGTTCGGGCCGCCGCGCCATCCTCGCCGCTTACTCCACGGGCAGCCGGGCGCGTATCACCTCGATCCTGGCCGAGGCGCAATCGCCCGGACCCACGCTGGCCGACAATTGGCAAGAAGCGCTGGGCATTGCCGGGACCGGGCGCGTGGCGGCCATCGTGCTGCCGCTCGACACCGGCTTTGCCAATGCGGATATCGAACTTGTCACCGAGCAGGACCTGCTGGGCGACCGTCTGGTCCGCCGCAAAAAGAAGAAGAAGTCCGCCGACGCTTTCCTTGCCGAACTGGCCGCCCTGACGCCGGGCGATCTGGTCGTGCATATGGAGCATGGGATCGGGCGCTATGAAGGGTTGCAGTCGATCCCGGTCGGCGGGTCGGCGCATGACTGCGTGATGCTCACCTATGCCGGTGGCGACAAGCTCTATGTCCCGGTGGAAAATCTCGACGTGCTCTCGCGCTTTGGGTCTGAATCCGAAGGTGTTCCGCTCGACAAGCTGGGCGGCGAAGGGTGGCAGAAGCGGCGCGCCAAGCTGCGCGAACGTATCCGCGAGATCGCGCATGAATTGCTGAAGACCGCCGCCCTGCGCGCACTGCGCACCGCGCCCGCACTGCTGTCCGATCCGGCCAGCTATGATCCGTTCTGCGACCGCTTCCCTTGGCAGGAGACGGAAGATCAGGAAGCGGCGATTTCCGATGTCATCGAAGATCTGGCCAGTGGTCGCCCGATGGATCGCCTCGTCTGCGGCGACGTCGGTTTTGGCAAGACCGAAGTGGCGTTGCGCGCCGCCTTCGTCGCGGCCATGGCGGGGCAACAGGTGGCCGTGGTCGCGCCCACAACCTTGCTGGCGCGCCAACACCACAAGGGCTTTACCGAACGTTTTGCAGGTTTCCCGCTCAACGTGGGCCGCCTCTCGCGCCTCGTGCCCGACAAGGAGGCCAGCCTGACCCGTGCGGGGCTGGAGGATGGCACGGTCGATATTGTGGTCGGCACCCACGCGCTGCTGGCCAAGAACGTGAAGTTCAAGAATCTGGGCCTTGTCATTGTGGACGAGGAGCAGCGTTTCGGCGTCAACCACAAGGAGCGTTTGAAGCAATTGCGCGCCGATGTGCATATGCTAACGCTGACCGCGACGCCCATTCCGCGCACGTTGCAGATGGCCATGTCGGGGCTGCGTGAACTTTCCACCATCCAGACCCCGCCGGTCGACCGCCTTGCCGTGCGCACCTATGTGATGGAATGGGACGAGGTGGTGATGCGCGAGGCGCTCCTGCGCGAACATCATCGCGGCGGGCAGAGCTTTATCGTCGTGCCGCGCATTTCGGACATGGCCGAGATCGAGGACTGGCTGCATGCCGCCGTGCCAGAGGTCAAATATATCTCCGCCCATGGCCAGATGTCGGCCAGCGAGGTCGAGGAGCGGATGAGCGCGTTTTATGAGCGGCGCTATGACGTGCTGCTCTCCACGACCATTGTTGAAAGCGGGATCGACATTCCATCGGCCAACACGATCATTATCCACCGCGCGGATCGGTTTGGTCTGGCGCAATTGTATCAGTTGCGCGGGCGCGTGGGGCGTTCGAAACTGCGGGCCTATGCCTATCTGACCACGCCGGGCGGGCGGACGCTGAATGAGACGGCGGAAAAGCGGTTGAAAGTGCTGGGCGATCTCGACAGCCTTGGCGCAGGGTTCCAACTGGCCAGCCACGATCTCGACATTCGCGGCGCGGGCAATCTGCTGGGCGATGAACAATCGGGCCATATCCGCGAGGTGGGCTTCGAACTCTATCAATCCATGCTGGAGGACGCGATTCTGGCCGCCAAGGCGGGCGATTACGGGCTGGAGCGCGAAAGCACCAAGGGCCTCTCGCCCCAGATCACGGTCGATGCGCCGATCATGATTCCGGAGGATTACGTCCCCGATCTGGCGGTGCGCATGGCGCTCTATCGCCGGTTGAACGATGCCGAAGACACGCGCGAGGTCGAGGCGCTTTCGGCCGAGATGATCGACCGTTTCGGCCCCCTTCCCTCTGCCACCGAAAACCTCATCCAGCTTATCCAGATCAAGCGTCAGGCCATCGAGGCCCATATCGCCAAGATCGACGTGGGGCCGCGCGGCACGCTGGTCGCGTTCCACAATGACAACTTCCCCGATCCGGCGGGGCTGTTCGCCTATGTCGAGCGTGTCGGCGGCGTGATCAAGCTGCGGCCCGATAGCAAGCTGGTGGTCCAGCGCGTGTGGGGCGATCCCAAGGCGCGTTTGAACGGGCTGTTCCAGCTGACCAAGGGGCTCAGCGCTGTGGCGCGTAAGGGGAAGAAGAAGGGTTAAGGGAGGCCTCCGGCGGGTTAAGGGACGCGGTCCCTTAACAATCCCGATACTGCCAGCGTTGCGCCATGGGTTCACCCAAAGCGCAACCCCGCCGCGCCGCAGGCTATAAAACCGCTTCGCGGACGGGCACTTCTTGGCCAAGGAAGCGCCACCCCAAAAACGGGATTGTTAAGGGCCCCCGCCCTTAACCCGCCGGAGGCCCCAACCACTAACACTCACCCCTTATAATACCCCACCCCCACGATATGATCCCCCACGCGGCGGATCAGCGAGACCTTATGCTCGACCCGATTGTCCGCCCGGTTGAGCCAGACGTAATCGACCTTGCCCTGCAGCTGATCTTTCACCGCGGCGATCATGGCCTGAACCAGAGGCTTGCCCTCAGCGTCGGTCATGTCGATGGCGGGGGTGCCGACCAGTTGGGGGTTGGCGCCGGTGGCCTCGTAAACGCCCTTGGCGCTGAAGACGAAGACGTAGAGGTCTTTGTTCTTGAAGCCGCCCTTGGGGTCGTTGAATTCGGCAAAGGCCTTGGCGGGGCCGACGGTGCCGACTTCGGCCACGGCGCGGTCCAACAGGCCCTGCGCCTCTTGTGAATTGCCGTGGGGACCGGCCATGGCAACAGCGGGCAAAGCCAACAGCACAGGAGCCAGCAGCAGGCGGGCAAGGTAGTTCTTCATAAGAGCCTCCATCATCGGCATCGATGAAGGCCGTTTCGCGCAAAATGCCGCCGCCGTCGTGGAGGCAGATCAAGCCCGCGGGGCGTTTTGTCTTTGGCCAAAGGGACAAGGCCGCCCGTCAGCAGGGTATGAGGATCACCCCCGCACCAGCGCGAGAAAGGCCCTTTCCGGCATGGGTTGTGCCCGGACAAAGCCTTGATAGCTGGAGCAACCCTCGCGCGCGACGGTCAGGCGCTGCGCCTCGGTTTCAATCCCCTCTGCCACGACATCCAGGTCGAGCGCCTTGGCCATGGCCACAATCGCGCGCAACACGGCAAGGTCGCGCGGGTCTTCGGTAATGCCATCGACCATCGACCGGTCGAGTTTGAGGTAATGCAGCGGCAGCGTTTTCAAATAATGGAAGTTACAAAACCCCGCCCCGAAATCATCCAGCGCAATACGGATACCCAACCGCGCCAGATCGGACAGCGAACGTTCCGCCAAAGTCATGTCCGCCACCAGCACCTGCTCGGTCACCTCCAGCGTCAGCCGGTCGGTGGGAAAGCCGGTCTTGCCCAGCGCCTTGCCCAGATCGAAGGTAAAGCTGCCCGCCGCAAGATCGGCGGCTGTGACGTTGAGCGACAGGCGCAGATCCCCCGGCCAAGCCGATGCCGCCTTTAACGCGGTTTCGGCGATATGACGCGACAAAGGCGCCAGATGATCGGCCCGGTCGGCAATGGCAAACAAAGCCGCCGCCCCGATCCGCCCCAGTTTCGGGTGATTCCACCGGGCCAGAGCCTCCGCGCCGGAGAGATGTTCGTTGCCATCCTCGTCCAGCGCGAATTGAGGTTGGTAATGAACCTCGATCTCGCCCTTGTCGATGGCGTGGAGGAGGTCGGCCTCCAATTGCGCGGCGGTACGGCCCGCCCGGTTGGTTTCGCCATCGACCCACACCACGCGCCGCGCCACATCGCGCTGCGCCACGGCAAGGGTCTGGGCCAGTCGGTCCATCGCGCTTTCCGCGCTTTCGCCCACCAGCACGCGGAGCAAGGCAATGCGGGGAGAAAGACGCAACGTACCAACGCGGCGCTGGATCGGCTGGGCAATCCGGTCGGCCAATTGATCCGCAAAGGCATGCCAGCGTTCGCGGCTGCACGCTTCGTCCACGATCAACAGGAATGTCCCCCCCGGCCCGCGCGCGGCAAACCATGGGCCATTGAGCCCTTCGCCCGCCAATCGGGCAAGGCGCGTCGCCACCTCAATCAGCGCGCCGTCCCCGGTCGCCTCGCCATAGGCCAGATTGATGGTTTCAAAGCGGCGGATGCCGATCAGCATGGCGTGGACGCGGGGAATGCCCCCACCCGTTTCGGCCGCCGATTTGCCCTGCTCCACCCATTCGGTCAGCCGCGCCCGCGCCGCGTCCAGCGTCAGCAATCCGGTCAAAGGATCGCGGGCGGCGTCATCGTCACCCTGCATGACAGCGGGGATGATGCCATTGGGCAAATCGTGGCGAAATGGCATCGGTGCTTTCACGCTGTTTGTTCAAACCGGGTTTTAACATAACTGACAAGCTCTTGCCAAAGTGTTCCCGCCATGCGGTCTAATCACAAAGCCCATACTGGCAATTGTCAAAAACCGCGCCTATGACGCCGGTAAGGGCGCGCCATCAGCCCGGCAATCAACTTTGCGGAGCGGAATTTTCGGCAATGACAGAAGAATTGCGCCTGGCGCTGGTGGTATCGGACACGCCCAAGGCGATGGCGGCGGCCGAGGTTATGGCCAATGACCACCCATGGGTGCCGTTGGAAGAAGCCGATGTGGTGGTGGTTCTGGGCGGCGACGGCTTTATGTTGACGGTGCTGCACCGGATGCTGGATGCGGGGCGGGTGATCCCGGCTTACGGCCTCAACCACGGCACGGTGGGCTTTATGATGAACAAGCCCAAATCGACCAAGCATATTGCCACCCGCGTCGCCAAGGCGAGCAAGCTGGCGGTGGCCCCGCTGGAGATGACCTGCACCACATGGGCGGGCGAGACGCAGCATTTTTACGCCATCAACGAAGTCTCGCTGCTGCGTGAAACGCGCCAGACAGCCAAGATCGAGATTTCGGTCAATGGCAAGGTGCGTCTGGCCGAATTGGCGTGCGACGGCATCCTTGTGGCAACGCCTGCCGGATCGACGGCCTATAACCTGTCGGCCAATGGCCCGATCCTGCCCATGGGCAGCGGCATTCTGGCACTGACCCCGATCAGCCCGTTCCGCCCACGCCGGTGGAAGGGCGCGATCATCAAGGACAATGCCACGGTCGAATTCCGCGTTCTGGAACCCGACAAGCGCCCAGTGGCGGCCGTGGCCGACCAAAAGGAAGTGCGCGACATCGCCCATGTGCGCGTATCGGCCAACCGCGAACATTCGCTGACCTTGCTGTTCGACCGGCATTCGAGTCTGGACGAGCGAATCTTTGCGGAACAGTTCCAGGTTTGAGGATTCGGCCCACACCCGATTAAATCGACCGAGTTTTCCACACCATAGACAAAAAAATTTGATCCTGCGCCAATGCGGGCTTGTCAAAGCCGGACAAGATGGTATTGGCGCGCACCTGCCCGGTTCGCCGGGCTGCTCCCTGATAGCTCAGCGGTAGAGCTCTCGACTGTTAATCGAGCGGCCGTAGGTTCGAATCCTACTCAGGGAGCCATTTCATCCTCGGACATATGTCCGGCATGATGAAAGACCGCATAAACGCCCGGCATCGCCGGCCCGTTCCCTGATAGCTCAGCGGTAGAGCTCTCGACTGTTAATCGAGCGGCCGTAGGTTCGAATCCTACTCAGGGAGCCATGCGGCCCAGCCCAAGCGGCAAGAAACGCGCTGAACCTAGGTGTTTATACTAGGTGCTTGAAAAACAGCCTTAATTTACCTTCACCCCGTTTTGCAGCGCCTATTTAACGCGCCATCACGCATAGGTTTGATCCTGCTTCAGCAAGGACGACCAATGCCTTCGCAATCCCTCAAATCAAATGACCTGCGCAATCTGGCCCTGTGGCGTCCGGGTTATCTGTTTCTGCTGCTGGTCGCCATCGGGGGCGGTACGGCGGCGGTGCGCACCTATGAGGCCAGCAAACATTTCGTCGAGGGCAGCGTGCAGGTCGAAACCGACGGCACATCGGGCGCGATCGAAGATGGCGAACTTGTGCTCAAATTGCCGCTTAAAGTGTTTAACGGCACGGATTCCACCGTCACATCGGTCGACATGTGGGTCGATGCCTATGCCTGTCCGCGCCTGATGTCGCCGCAAGGAGATTGCACCCGATTGCATTCGAGTGAGCAACGCGTGGCTCTGCACGTCGCCGCCGGTTCAAGCAGCAGCGATAATGCGGAAATTCGTGCCGACCTGCCCAAAGATGTCGCGGGCGACTTTATTCGCGTCAAACGGCGCATGATCGGTATAACCAGCGATGTCGAAGACGCCGAGCGTCAGTTTCTGGAACAGTATGACAAGTAACCAACCACCAATCGTCAACGCCATAGGGGTTTTTGCCCGGCGGACTGCCTAATTCAAAATAACCAAACTATCAGCGATTGCGTCTAGACTGATGGCCTGTTCCCGCCTTTCCGAGGACCTGCCATGTCCACGCTCGCGCTTACTCAATGTTGGTACACCCGCGAACATCATCCCGCCCACAAACCCCGCGACCGTGTCGATGGCGCCTTTTATGCGCAATGCCGCCATTGCCGCCGCGCGATCTTCAGCATCGACGGCAATATGTGGCACATCGACGGCGGCTTTAATGTCGAAACCCTGGGTGATGCGGCCACATCGTTCCTCTCGATCGATGATCCCGACGAAGGCATGACCATCGCACGCATCCCGATCAGCCCGGCCGCCAGCGAGGAAGATGTCGACGCGCTGATCGATCAGGTCCGCAAAGATTATGCGATTGGCGAGGAAGGGACGAGCCTGATCCTGCGCGATCATCGCCATCACAAACCCCGCCGGGTCAAAAAGGTGTTGCGCGGCGTTTCCTAGGCCCGGCAGGGACACAAAATGGCCCGGCAAGCTTTTAGAGAGATGCTTGCCGGGCCTTTTTGTGTGAGAAGCCGTTAAATCGACAAATATCCTCAGCAGGCCGCGCGCAAACGCCCCTTGGGGTCATGGCCATCGCCCTCGTGCATCTTGGCCATGTTCTGGGCCAATTCCTCCATCAGGAAACCGCGGTCAAACACCAGGCCGTGACGGGGCTGTTGCCGCCACACGACCTTGGCGTGAAGCGGGGGGAAGCCAAAGGTTTCAACCCGCACCGACTGGCGCAGCATCAGGCGTTCGGGGCATTCGATACAGGCGCCCTGTTGCGAAATATCGCGCAACATCGCGCGGATCTGCTGGCTGCCCGAAAAGATGATGGCTTCGGCGTCGGTCTTCAGACGAATCTGGCGCTTGGGATAAAGGCCACATTTGTCATCAAGAAGACGCTGAACATTGATCATGTCAAAGAAGCGGAAACCGGCATGGTCATCGCGATTCCACATCAATTCCATGGGAAAGCGTTCGCCGCTCGACGTTTCCAGCGAAATCGAGCTGAACGGCGGCAAGGCGTGGAACACGCGCACCTTGCACCCGGTTGCCGACGCGTCGCGCAAAACGCAAAGATATTCACGCCCGTCGATGATCAGCTTGGCCGATCGGACCAGCAACGTGAAACGCGGCGCTCCGCGCAATTCCGCACCAGAGACTTGCCGGACCTCTGGCGCCGGGGGCGCTGCCATTTCGGTACGGAAGAAGTCTTGACTCACCGGTCGGTCCACCTGCGAAAGTTTGGCGAAGAGGGAAGAAGAGCAAGCCCGCCTTCCCAAGGTTTGCCCCCTATATATTGCAGGAAATGGTAAAGCGGTTATGAACAAGCCGTCAGCAATAGCCGATAGGTACGAAATGTAGCCGTTTAGCGGGGGTAAAACCCTGCAACATGGTTAATTTTCAAAGCATACAGATTTTTGCATTGCAGGCCATTTGCACCGCCGGGCCGCCTTGCGAAGGGGCGCGAACATGATGTCGCGCCCCGGTCAGGCATTAAGCCACAGCCCCGTGACAATGCTTATATTTCTGGCCCGAACCACAGGGGCACGGGGCGTTACGCGACATTGTGGGGTCAATCTGGTTGGGATCGAAACCCGGCGCGGCACTCGGCAAGGCAGGGGCAATCGCATCATTCTCTCCGGTAAACGGATCGATATGCGTGGTCAGGAAATCGGGCAATTCGGGCAGCGCAGGCGCTTCGGGCTGTGCAAACTGCAATTCGGCGGTGGCAAGAATTCGCGTCACATCTTCGCGAATTTGCTCAATCATACGTTCAAAAAGACCGAAGGCTTCTTGCTTATACTCATTAATCGGCGTCTTTTGTGCATAGGCACGAAGAAAAACGACCTGACGTAGCGCGTCGAGCGTGGCCAGATGCTCCTTCCAATGGTGGTCGAGTCGTTCCAGCAAGACGCTCTTTTCCACCTGGCGCCAGATTTCGGGGTCGTTGCGCGCGATCTTGTCGGCCATATGCGCATCGGCCATTTCGGCCAGACGTTCCTCAATGGTTTCCGGCTCGATCCCGTCTTCGGCCTGAACCCAATCGGCAATCGGCGCCTCAATGCCCAGCGTAAAGCGCACGGCATTGGTCAGGCCTTCGATGTCCCAAACTTCCGGATACGAACCCGGAGGGCATGCCGTGCCGACCAGCGCGTTGACCGTATCGTGGCGCATGTCATGGACAACTTCATCCATCGCCTGCGCATCCATGATGTCGGCGCGCTGTTCATAGATGACCTTGCGCTGATCATTCATCACGTCATCATATTCGACGACCTGCTTGCGCACGTCATAATTGCGCGCCTCGACCTTCTTCTGCGCCGTCTCGATGGCCTTGGACAGCCAGCGTGACCCGATCGCCTCGCCATCGGCAAGGTTGCTGTTCATCAGTTTCGAGAACATCGTGTCCGGGCCAAAGATACGCAGCAGATCGTCCTCAAGGCAGAGGTAGAATTTCGACAGGCCGGGGTCGCCCTGACGGCCCGAACGGCCGCGCAACTGGTTGTCGATGCGGCGGCTTTCGTGGCGCTCTGTGCCGATCACGCAAAGTCCACCCGCGGCCAGCACCTTTTCCTTCTCAGCGTCGATCTCGGCTTTGAATTCGGCGATCTTGGCGTCGCGCTCCGGCCCTTCGGGCATGTCGCGCAATTCATCCTCGATGCGGAATTCCAGATTGCCGCCCAGCTTGATGTCGGTGCCGCGTCCGGCCATGTTGGTGGCAATGGTGACGGCGCCCAGACGGCCCGCCTGCGCGACGATATGGGCTTCCATCTCGTGGAAACGGGCGTTCAGCACATTGTGCTTCACCCCTTCCTTGGTCAGGAATTCGCTGAGCAGTTCCGACTTTTCAATCGAAACCGTACCCACCAGCACCGGCTGACCGCTCTCATATTTTTCGCGGATCAGCTTGGCAATGGCGGCGAATTTATCGAGCGTGTTCTTATAGAACTCGTCTTCCTCGTCGATGCGCTGGACCGGAACGTTGGTGGGGATGGTCACCACGTTCATCTTGTAAATGTCGAAGAATTCCGCCGCTTCCGTCGCCGCCGTACCGGTCATGCCGCAAAGCTTGGGATACATGCGGAAATAGTTCTGGAAGGTGATCGAGGCCATGGTCTGGTTTTCCGGCTCGATCTTGACGCCTTCTTTGGCCTCGACCGCCTGATGCAGGCCGTTGGACCAGCGGCGGCCATCCATCATGCGCCCGGTAAACTCGTCGATGATGACGACCTTGCCGTCCTTGACGATGTAGTCAATGTCGCGCTTGAACATGACATTAGCCTTCATCGCCTGATCCAGGTGATGGACGACCTGCGTGTTTTCAATGGCATAGAGGTTGCTGCCTTCCAGCAGCCCCGCGCCTTCCAGCAGGCGCTCGGCCTTTTCCACGCCATCCTCGGTCAGCGTGACGTTCTTGGACTTTTCATCGGCCTCAAACGTGCTGTCATCCTTGATCAATTCGCGCACCACCGCGTCCACCGAGACATAGAGGTCGCTCTTGTCATCGGTCGGGCCGGAAATGATCAAAGGCGTGCGCGCTTCGTCGATCAGGATCGAGTCGACTTCGTCAACGATCGCGTAATTGAACGGACGGTGGACCATCTGATCGCGATCATGCTTCATGTTGTCGCGCAGATAGTCAAAACCCAGCTCATTGTTGGTGGCATAGGTAATGTCGCAATTATACGCCTCGCGACGTTCGTACTCGTTAAGGTTGGGCACAATCACGCCCACCGTCAGGCCGAGGAAATTATACAGCACGCCCATCGTTTCCGCATCGCGCCGGGCCAGATAGTCGTTGACCGTCACGACATGGACGCCCTTGCCTTCCAGCGCGTTGAGGTAAACCGCCAGCGTCGCCACCAGCGTCTTGCCCTCACCCGTGCGCATTTCGGCAATTTCGCCCCGGTGCAGCACGATGCCGCCGATCATCTGCACATCGAAATGGCGCATACCCATGCAACGCTTCGACGCCTCACGCACCACGGCAAAGGCTTCGGGCAGGATGTCATCCAACGTGCGCCCGCCCGCGATTTCCTCACGGAACTTGGCGGTCATGCCGCGCAATTCCTCGTCGCTCATTTCGGCCAATTGCGATTCATAGGCGCCGATCTGGCGAACAATCTTGTCGAGCGACTTTACATAACGATCATTCGACGAGCCGAAGATCGACTTGGCAAGCTTGGAAAACATGGGGAAATTCCTGAATACAGATGTGGGGCATGGGGCGCCAACCGTGGGCGCGCGCCATCAAAGCATGTCGAAAATCAAATGGACCAACCGGCCTTATTCGCGGGCACGATCCACGCGAAGCCGCACCGAAGGCGCAGCATAGGTCAGAGGCGCGGGCGTTTGCACCGCCTCGATCAACCGGGGTTGGGCCGGGCGCGTAATTTCCCGCGCATGGGCCACGACATGGGCCGAAACCCGCGCGGCGCCTGCATCCTGCATCGTGGCGGCAATGGCGGGACGCACGGCAAAGGCACGCGCATCCGTTTCCGGAGCCATCGCGGCAAGACCGGAAACCAGAGCCAGAAATGATAACAGCAGCCGCAGCATGTTTGGGGATATAGGCAGGACTATTGACGACGTCTAGGGCGCAGGTTCGACGATGACCGATTGTATGATGGTAACCCGCCTGCGCACCGGATTGCCCTGCGCGTCCTTATACGGTTCGCGGAAATGCACCGCCGGACATCCATCGCCGACGACTTTCACCCGGCCCTCCATCGTTCCGGTTGCCTTTTCGACCTTGCATTCGGTTTGGCGGCCATCATTTTCGACCACGAAATGGAATTGAAACTCGCCCGGTTGCGGCACCGTTCCCGGCGGCGGCAGGACCCAGCGCGTCTGGTTCGTATAGCTGCCCGAAACAGGTTTGCCCGCATTGTCCAGCGCCGGATTGAATGTGGCTCGGGCACGGATCAAATCGCATGTTGCCCGGTCCAGCGCCGCTGAACCGCTGGTTGAAACCACCACGCAATTGGTGATCGCCCCCTTGGCGTCCACACTGGCCATGAAGCGGGTGATGCCCGATTCGCCGTTCTTGACCGCCATGGCCGGATAATCACTGGTCTGGATCCAGCCGCTTGGCCCATTCTTGGGCATCGGCCCACGCGGCAGGGTTTCGGCGGGCGTAATCACCGGCGCCGGCGAAATAGCGATTGGCGGCGGCGGAACTGCTGGATGAGCAATCGCTGCCTGTTGCAACACAATCAACATTCCAGCCAGCATAGCCAATCTCCCCAAAGCACACAAAGGCTAGGGCCAAGGCGAAGCCGAGACAAGTGTGACGCTTGCCTGACGCGCCATTCTGCCCCAAGGCGACGGCGCATGTCCAAAACCGCCTCTCCCGCCCGCCTGCCGATGCTGGATGCCCTGCGCGGGCTGGCGGCTGTGGGCGTGGTGCTGCATCATGAAGCGCCGCTCTATCATTCACCGGGCCTGTTTCCGCGCGCCTATCTGGCGGTGGATTTCTTCTTCATGCTTTCGGGCTTTGTCCTGACGCTGGCGTTCGAACCGAAATTGCGGGCGGGCATGGGCGCGGGCGACTTCATGCTCCGCCGGGTGGCGCGGTTATGGCCGGTCTTGGCGGTCGGCGTGCTGATCGGGGCGGCGTGGCGCTATACGATGGGCATGACGTGGCAATTGGGCTGGCTGACGGCGGCGGGATTGCTGCTGATCCCTTATCAACGAGGCACGGGCGCGTTATTTCAGCTCAACGGCCCGCAATGGTCGCTGGCCTATGAAGTGCTGGCCAATGCGGCCCATGCGCTGTTGCTGCGACGGTTGGGGAACCGGATGCTGCTGTTTTTTACGCTGGCCTGCGGCGGGTTGCTGGCGGTTTGCGCCTATGACTGGGGTTCGGTCGGTCTGGGCGATACGGGGCGCAACTGGTGGGGCGGCTTTGCCCGCGTCGGCTTCGGCTATGGCCTAGGCGTATGGATGGGGCGGCAATTTGCCACCGGGCGCTGGCGTGTCACGCCATGGATGGCATGGGTCGGGGCGGCATGGGTGCCGCTGACCTTGGCGGGGCTTTCGCATGTGCCGATGGCCACGGTGCCGGGCGATCTGCTGGCGGTCTTTGCGGTGTTCCCAGTGGCGCTGTGGTGCGCGGCGCAGGTTTCGCTGGGCCGAATTGGCGCGAAAGTGGCTGATGCGCTGGGGCGATTGTCCTATCCCATCTATGCCATTCACGGGCCGGTGTTGATCTGGGGCGCGTCGCTGGCGCGCAGCCATGGGGCGCAGGCGACCTTGATCCGGCCATTGACCTTGGCCACCGTGCTGGCGCTGGGTGCGGCGCTGGCGATCAGTCCGCTCGCCCATGGCATTGCGATACGCCGGAAAGGTTGAAGTGGCGCGCATCAGGCGCTAACCCGCGTGGCCATGTCACACGCCATCTCTCCGCTCGCCATTCCCTTCCCTGCCCTGCCTGCGATTGCGGGCGCCACGCCGCGCGTGGCCCGCGCGCGATACAAGGAATGGGATCGCTGCGATCTGACCTATGTTGAGCTGGACGAAAACACCGCCGTTGCGGGCGTCTTCACGCGCAACATCTGCTGCTCGTCCGAGGTCGAACTGGGCCGCGCCAATGTGAAGCAGGGCCGCGCGCGGGCGTTGATCGTCAATGCGGGCAATTCCAATGCCTTCACCGGCTATCGCGGGCGCGAGGCAGTGGAACAGATCATGGATCAGGTTGCGGCTCATCTGGGCTGCGCCAAGGAGCAGGTTTTTGTTTCCTCGACCGGCGTGATCGGCGTCCCCCTGCCCAAGGACAAGGCCAAGGAAGGCGTCAACAATGCCCTGACCGCCGCGCCCTGTTCGTGGGAGGATGCGGCCAACACCATCGGCACCACCGACACTTTCGCCAAGGGCGCCACCGCCACCGCCATCATCGGCGGCAAGACCGTAACCTTTTCCGCCATCATCAAGGGGTCGGGCATGATCGCCCCCGATATGGCGACGATGCTGGGCTATATCTTCACCGATGCGGCGATCAATCCTGTGTTCCTTCAGGAATTGCTGACCAAGGCCGCGAACGAAACCTTCAACTGCATCACGGTCGACAGCGACACCTCGACCAGCGACACGGTGCTGGCCTTTGCCACGGGCAAGGCGGGCAACACGATCATCAATTGCGAGGGCTGCGAGGGCGCCGATGCCTTTGCCGCGGCGCTGACCGATGTGTGCCGCCAACTGGCGCATCTGGTGGTCAAAGATGGCGAGGGCGCGCAGAAATTCATCGCCGTTTCCGTCACAGGTGCGGTGTCGGATGAAAGCGCGCGCAAAATCGGCATGGCCATCGCCAATTCGCCGCTGGTCAAAACCGCCATCGCGGGCGAGGACGCCAATTGGGGCCGCATCGTCATGGCCGTGGGCAAGGCGGGCGAACCGGCCGACCGCGACCGTCTCTCCATCGGCTTTGGCGGCGTGTGGCAGGCCAAGGACGGCCAGCCCCTGCCCGATTATGACGAGGCCCCGGTGGCCGCGCACCTCAAGGGTCAGGAGATCAGCATCGAGGTTGATATCGGCCTTGGGCAAGGGTGCGCGACGGTGTGGACCTGCGACCTGACGCATGGCTATATCAGCATCAACGCCGATTACCGGAGCTGAGGCCCATGCTCACCATCTGGGGTCGGCTCAATTCGCATAATGTCAAAAAGGTCGTCTGGGCGGCGGTCGAAACCGGCGCCCAATGGGTGCGCCATGATATCGGGGGCCAGTTTGGCTATACGCCCGAATATCTGGCAATGAACCCCAACCGGCTGGTGCCCACGCTGGTCGATCATCAGGTGGCGGATACCTTCTCGCTGTGGGAATCGAACGCGATCCTGCGCTATCTGGCCGATGCCTATGCGCCGCATTTGTGGCCAGAGGGCCTGCCTGCGCGGGCTTTGGCGGACAAATGGATGGATTGGCAATTCGCCTTTGCCGATGCGCAGCGCGACGGTTTCCTGCAAATGGTCCGCGTGGCTGAACCGGACCGCGACGCGGCCAAGATCGAGCGCACCATCGCCGAAACCAACAAGCTGATGCGGATCATGGAAGAAGCGCTGACCCGCCAGCCTTTCCTGAGCGGAGAGGCTTTCGGCATCGCAGACATTCCGATGGGCGCCTATGCCTACACCTGGTTCAAGCTGGGCTTTGCGCACGAAGATGTGCCCAATATCCGCCGCTGGTTTGACGCGGTCAGCGCCCGCCCCGGTTTCCAATATGTCGCCATCCCCCTCACCTGAAAGGCGCGATTCATGACCGATACTCTGAGCGAAGCCGTCCATGATGTGATGGCGGACGCTGCCGCGCGCGCCATTGCCCCGCGTTATCAACATCTGGCCGCCGCCGACATTATCGAAAAAGCCTCCGACGATCTGGTGACGATTGCCGACAAGGAGAGCGAGGCAATTCTGGCCGAGGGTCTGGCGCGCATCCTGCCCGAAGCGGCGATTGTGGGCGAGGAAGCCGCCTTTGCCGATCCCTCGATCATGGGGCGTTTGGGCAGCGACCTTTGCTGGATCATCGACCCATTGGATGGCACCAACAATTTCGCCCATGGCCGCCCGCCTTTCGGCATCCTTGTCGCTTTGGCGCAGGGGGGCGAAACGATTGGCGGCTGGATTTATGACGTGCTTTCGGGCCGGTTCTGCCATGCGCGGATCGGCGAGGGCGCGTATCTCAACGGCGAACGCCTGACCGCGCGCACCAGCGGGGAAAGCCCGGCGATTGCGGCCATCTCTGTGCTGTTTGCCGATCCGGCGCGGCGGGCGGCCCTGATGGACCACATCGCCCCGCATTACCGCATGGTCGATATCCCCCGCTGTGCCGCCGAACAATATCCGCGTCTGGCGACCGGCGTGAACGATGTGTCGATCTTTGAACGCACGCTGGCGTGGGATCATGCGGCGGGCGTCCTGTTCCTGAACGAGGCGGGCGGCAAAGCGGCGCGGTTTGACGGCACCCCCTATCGCGTGGACGAGGATCGCAAGGGTCTGATCGGTGCATCTTCGCCCGCCTTGTGGGATGAACTGGCGACGCGGATGGCGGGGATTTGATCTCGGGCTACGTCCCCCTCGCCCTTGTGCTGGTCAATGCGCGCACGGTCCATCTGTTCTGGCAAGACAAGCGTTACGCACGGGAGGGACGGCGGCGCATCCCGGAAACCAGCCTGTTGCTGATGGCGGCGCTGGGCGGGTCGCCCGGCGCCATCATCGCGCGGCCATGGTTTCGGCACAAGACGCGCAAACAGCCGTTTTCGACCTATCTATGGCTGATTGCCGCTGTGCAGGCTGCCCTGATAACCGGGTGGTTTATGATTTAATCGAAACCGCCCCCCTTTTACCGCCGGGGCCGCCCCTATGGAACAGATGATCCGATACAGAAAAGAAAAATCCCTTATTTCATTTGCCTTTCCCAAAAATAGTTGAAATATCTCCAAAAATAGATCTCATTAAATGTTACAGGGGACACTGGAGATGCGTTTTACAACCGCCACTACGTGTGCGATCCTTTCCTCCATCTGCCTTGTCTCCGCCCCAGCATCAGCGCGCGGCAATCTGCGCGCAGAAGCGGTGGTCGGCTGGGACAATGTTTCAAATTCGGGAAGCGCCTTTGCCGTCAATCTTTCCGATTTCACGAAGGTCAATGGGCTAACCTATGGCGGCGGCATTGGCTATGATCTGGCCGTCATGCCGATGATTTCCATTGGCGCAGATGCCGAAATCAATGGAAGTTCGGGGCGACGCGAAGCTGGTCCGGCCTACTTGCGGGCGGACCGCGATATTTATGCGGGCGGGCGGGTCAGCGTCAAAGTCCTGCCTTCAACAAAGATCTATGCCAAGCTTGGCTATGCCAATGCAGATTTCACCAACAATGCGTCATTTGCCCTGCACGGCCCGGCCATCTTTTTTACAGAGAAACGAAACGTCAGCGGCATTCGCGCGGGCGTCGGCATTCAACAAACGATCTTTGGGTCGGCCTATGTGTTGGCCGAATATCGCTATACCAATTACAGCTCGGGTTTTGCCCGCAATCAGGTCGTGACCGGCGTCGGGGTCCGTTTCTGATACATGGAGGGCAAAGCGCTCTTGCGCTCTGCCCTCTATCATAACGCCTCAGAGCGCGCCTTCGATCCATGCCTTGAGCTGGCTCTTGGGCGCCGCGCCCAGCTTTTGCGCCACCGGCTTGCCATCCTTGAACACCAGCAGCAGCGGGATCGACTGGACGCCGAACTGGCTGGCGATTTCGGTGTTTTCCATGATGTCCACCTTGGCGATGGTCACCTGCTCGCCCAGTTCATCGCTCAGCTCTTCCAGAGCCGGGCCGATCATCTTGCAAGGCCCGCACCAGTCGGCCCAGAAATCGACCACGACCGGCTTGTCAGAAGCCAGAACGTCGGTGGAAAAGCTTGCGTCGGTAACCTTGATCGTGGCCATGGCCTGAAATCTCCTGAAATGTTGAACCTAAGATAGTCGATGATGGGGCGGGCGCAACCACCCTAGAGCGCCAAGCTTTCCTGCGTATGGGTCAAGCTGGCCTTGTGCGGGGCCAGAATGCTGTCGGGCAGGTCGATGAGATGCGGGCCGGTGGTGTAGAGCAGCGCCGCCTCCACCCGCCGCCCCGGATAGGCGACCTCCAACGCGGCGACATAGGCGGCCATCTGGCGCAGGATGGCGACGGAAACCTGCGCCACGGACGCAGCAGGTCGACGCGCGGTTTTGAAATCGATCAGGCGAATGCGGTCGGCCGTAATCAGCAAACGGTCGATCGTACCCGCCACCACCTGTGTCCCCACGGTTGCGGCAATCGGCACCTCGGCCAATGCGTTAGGCCCAAACAACTCGGCCCAATCGGGATTGGCCAGAACATCCATCGCCGCCTGCGCCATCTCGCGATGGGCGTCTTCGTCCAGATCACGCGCCTGCCGCCCCAGCCAGGTCATGGCCGCGCCCATCGGATCGGCCGCACCGGGCAGGCGTTCGAGCAAGGCGTGGATCAACGTACCCCGACGCGCCGCCGCCGCCCGTGCGGCCCCCAGCGCGGTGGGCGGATCGGCGGCTGTGTCCTCGCCCAAGGCTGAAGGTGCCAGCGGCCGCGGCGGGCGCGCTTCTTCGGGCGCGGCGCGGCTCAGCCACCCCGGCTTGCCCGCCTCCATGGCCAGTTCCATCGTCTCGGCCTGCCACTGGGCCGCCGGAGCCAAAGCGCCCCAGCGCGCCTCTGCGCCCCAGAGCGGGTCGGCCATCCAATCTTCAGGCCCGAATATCTCGGCCAGCCGCGCATACCAACTGCCCTTGGCCGGTTCCTTCTCATTGGCGGCCAGAGCGCCGCCGATGAACAAGGCTTCCTCGGCCCGCGTCATGGCGACATAGAGCAGGCGCCAATGCTCCTCCCCCTCGGCCTTGGCGGCACGAGCGGCGGCTTCGGCAATCGGCCCTTGCTTTTCCTCCTTGCCCAGATTGGGCAAAGGCACGGTGCGTTTGTCGCCGGTCAGGGCCGCGCTGGGGTCCTCCACCGACAGCGGGGAACCCTTGCTCTTGGCCGGATCGCCGGTGGCGTCGGCAAGGATGACGATGGGCGCCTGCAAGCCCTTTGAACCATGGACCGTCATCACCCGGACCAGACCGTCGGATTTGCCCGCCTCGCGCTTCAACTCGCCATCGCCCGCGTCAAACCATGCAAGGAAACCCACAAGGCTGGGCGTCGCGCTAGCCGCATAGGCGTGGGCGGCATTGATCAATTCATCAAGCGGATCATTCGCTTCACGCCCCAACCGCGCCACCAGCCTTTCACGCGCCCCCCACGGCCCCACCAGCAGCCAGTGGAGCAGCACCGGCACCGGTTCAAAATCGGCGCGGGCCAGCAACTGGTTCAATTGCTCCACCACCGATTGGGCCAAAGGCGCATCGCTGCGCCGCAGATGCGCCCAGAGCTTTACCCCCTCGTCACGATAGCCATGTTCAAGCAATTGATCCTGTGACCAGCCAAACAAAGGCGACACCAGCAAGGCGGCCAGATTGAGATCATCCAACGGTTGCGCGGCAAAGCGCAAGGCCGCCATCAGATCCTTGACCGCCAGAGGCGCGCCAAGACGCAGGCGATCCACCCCCGCCACCGGCACGCCTGCGGCATGCAATCGCGCCACGATCAACCCGGCCAACTCGCGCCTTTTGCGCACCAGAATCATGATGTCGCCCGCCTCTGCCCGGCGCGCCACCTTGCGCCCCTTGATCAGCGGGAAACCATCGGGCGAAAACAGCCAATGTTTGACCTGACGCGCAATCCGGTCCGCCATTTCGCGTTCGGGGCGCGAGAGCCAGCTATCTTCATCGCCGCCATCTTCGTCATCGTTCTGGGCCGCCCCGCCCACCGGCCGCCACATGGCGACAAGGCCGGGGCGGTCCTCGCCCTGATGCGGTTCGGGCGTGGCGTCCAGACCAAAGGCGGGGGCGCCCAAATGCTCAATCGCCCGGTCAACGAAGTTCAAAACCGGCGCAGCGGTGCGAAAAGACCGCTCCAACCCCAGTTCCATCAGGCGATGCGCCTTTGGCCCGCCGCGAATGGCGTCGGCATTATCCGCCGCACCGCCCATGCGGGATTTGACCCGTTCACGCGCGGCGGCGAAATTTTCCGGGCTGGTGCCCTGAAAACCAAAGATCGCCTGTTTGAAATCGCCCACCACGAACAGCGTGCGCGCAAAATCGCCATGCGCGCCCTCACCGGCAAAGAATTCCTCGGTCAGCGCCTCGATGATCCGCCATTGTTCGGCGTTGGTGTCCTGCGCCTCGTCCACCAGAATATGGTCGAACCGGCGGTCCAGCTTGTACCGGATCCAATCGGCCATATCGGCCCGGCTGAGCAGATCAGCGGCATGGGCGATCTGATCATCAAAATCGATCAGCCCTTCACGCGCCTTGGCCTCTTCCCATGCCAGAGCATAGGCGCGGCCCAATTCCAGCGCGGGCGAAAGCCATTGCGCCAAGGCCACCAGCGCCCGCCGCGCCTTGACCGCGTCAATATGCAGAGCGACGCGGTAGCAATATTCGCCATAATCGGGCGCGATATTGTCCAGATTCTTTTGATAGGAAGGCACGCCCTCCTTGGTAAAAATTGCCGAGTAAAGCCCGCCCAGCCCCTCCAGCCTTTGTTCGGGCGATGCCTCCAGCCAGTCACAAAGCGCATTGGCCTTTTTCTCGGCCGTGGCGGTCATGTTGCCCTTTTTGTCGGTCCATTGCTTGACCACATCCAGCAGCCAGCGCACCGAACGCACGTCAAAGGCATCATCGGCGCACATGGCGACAACCTGCGCCATATCGGCATCGGCGGGCAGGCCCAGCGCCTGTTTCACGCGCGGTGCGACGGGCACCTGCCACGCGCCGGGGCCAAACCACAGGCCCCGCGCCCCGGCACAGCGCATCAGCCAGCCTTCCACCGCATCCCCGCCCATGCGCAGCGAGAGCGAGGCCAGCGCATTGAGCAGCGCATGATCCCCCCGCTTTTCCGCATCAAGCAAAAGATCGGCCAAGACCTGCCGCGCCAGAAGCACTTTCTCATGCTCCTCCATCGGGCGGGCGCCCGCACTCAGCCCCGCTTCTTCGGGAAAAGCGGCCAGCAGCCATTGCGAAAAGGCATGGATCGTGTCGATCCGTAGGCCCCCGCCCGGACAATCCAGCACCGAGGCGAACAATGTCCGCGCCCTGTCCTGAATGTCGGGCAGGATTTCCGCCCCGATCGCTTCAAGCTCCGCGGCCAATTGCGTGGGGGCGGCCCGCACCCATCCGGCCAGTTTGCTATTGATGCGCTCGGCCATTTCGGTCGCGCCCGCCTTGGTAAAGGTCAGGCACAGAATCTGTTCGGGCCGCACATGCGGGGTCAACAACAGGCGCAACACCCGCGAGGACAAAACCTGCGTCTTGCCCGTCCCCGCACTGGCCGAAAGCCACACGGTTTCCTGCGGCAGCACTGCTTTGGCCTGATTGCCATGCAGGCCGTGGAGTTTTTGAGGCCCGCTCACGCTTCATCCTCCGGCGTTTCGTCCGAACCGATCCATCCGATCCATTCGTCCAGCCGCATCAATTGATCATAATCATTATAGCTGGGAATATCGGGCCGCAGCCGCGCGGTAAAAGGCGCCTGGCCCAACAACCATTGCCCGATGGCATCGGTCAGATATTCCTCGGTCTTGTGCAGGAATTCCTCACGCGGGATGCCCGATTTCTTGCGATTTTCCAAAATGGGTTCATCGCGCCAGCCAAAGCCGGGATCGCCCTTTTTCCGGCGGGAAAGCGACCAATATTCAAAGACATTGGGCACGCCCTCGACATCCTTGAACCCGCCATCTGCGGCAATCATCCCAATGAGACCCAATTGCAGCGCAAAACCTGCCTCGACCATCTTGCCGCTGGGCGGGCCGCCGGTTTTGTAATCCACCACGGCCAGCCTGCCATCGGGCATCCGGTCGATACGGTCGGCGCGGCCATGGATGCGGATGCCATCGATGCGCATCTCGCCCCGGATTTCCGTGGCCAGAACGCGACGCCCTTCCGCGGCCAAAGCAGCCACTTCCTCATCAATCCATTCCAGCGCGGCCAGCAGGCGCGGACGCCACAGGCTGCGCTCCAACGGGTGCGCACTCATGCCGTCCAGCACATTGTTGGCCGTTGCCACCAAGGCCCCGCGCGGCGCGCCATCCTTGTGCCACGCGTCCAGAATGGCGTGAACCGCCGTCCCGCGCCATGCCGCGCTGGGCTCCGCATCCAAAGGGTCGAGCGATTTGAGCCGCAGGATCGCCTGCGCATAAAACTGATAAGGATCGGCGCGGAGACGGTCGAGCGCGGTGACGGGAATGTCCACGCGGCGCTGCTCGGCGCTGGGCATGGGTTGGGGGCGCGGATGGGGCGCGGCCACCTTGCCCACATCAATGTCACGGGCATAGGTGACGGCCAGTTCCTCGGCATGGCTTTTGGACAATTCCTTGCCCAACATCGCCTGAACCCGCAGGACAAAGCGGCTGGGGATCACCGGCCCGCCTTCATCACGATGCGCCCAGCTTAACACCACCTGCGGCGCGCCAAGGCATCCGGCAAGGTCATGCGCGGCCAGACCAATGCGAAACTCGGCCCCCGGCACGCCCAGATGGCGCAGCACAGCGGGCGGCAATAGCGGATCGGGCGACGGGCTGCCCGGCCATGAACCTTCGGTCAGGCCGCCGCAGATGACTAGATCGCTGCGCGTCATGCGCGCCTCCAGCAAGCCATAGATCGCCACTCGGGGATGGCCGCCCCATGGCGGGCGCACCGCCACCTTGTCCATCGCATGGCGCAGGACCGAGGCCAGATCGCGCACCTGCAACCGCGTCCCTTCGGCCGAAGCTGCCAGACGAAGATTTTCGACAAAGGAGGAGAGCGAACGCCCCGGCGCTTCGGCCCATAATTCCTCGCCGCAAAGCGCCTCACCGGCGGCCACCAGCGCGTCGATCAGATCGGCCAGCGGCGCCTCTTCGGGCAGGCTCATCAACGGCCCAAGGATGCCCTCAACCTCGTCCCACCATGCGGTCAATGGGCCGGGGCCGCGCTTTTTCTCAATCCGCTCAATAATCGCGCGCAAAGGCGCCAGCCCCGCATCCGGCCTTGGCCCGCGCAGGTTGAGGTCCAGCACGCGCACATGGTCCAGCCACAAGGCGCGCCCTTGCGATCCGCCCACCATCGGATGGCCCAGCAAGGCGATCAACGGCACCGGCGGCGCGCCCTCCCCCGCGACCTCAGCCAGCAGGAGCAACAACCGCCCCGCCGCCGTCTGGGGCAAAGCGCGGCCTGCGGTATCGTCCGCCTTGATGCCCCAGCGTTGCAGATGGGCGACCACGCGGCTTGCCAAACCCCGATCGGGCGTGACCAAAGCGACGCGCTTTTCCGGTGTTTCCAATGCCTCGCGCATCAGGATGGCGATGGCCTGCGCCTCCTCGCCCGGATGCTCGCTTTCCATCAGGCGGACGGCGGCCAGACGCCTTTGCCGTTCTGGCAGATCGACCCAGCGCGCCGAAGCCTTGGCGGGCAGAAACAGGTTCGAGATCGCCTTGCTGCGTTCGGGCGGGGCCGCCGACGGCCCGGCGCGATGCCACAGGTCAAGCTCCCCCCGCGCCACGCCCATGCGGTTGAGCAGCAGCTTGAGGTGATATTGCGGATGGGTCAGCGCGTCTTCCCGGCCAAAGGGCGCATCGCCCAATTCCGGCGCCACGCCCGCATGGCCCAATTCGTCCCACACATCATCATCCAGCGCCAGATCGAGATCGGGCAGCACCACCGCCCCGCCAGGCAATTCCGACACCACCCGCAAAAATCGCGCCAGTGATGGCGAAGCGCTGGTAATGCCCGCCGCGACAACGGCATGGGGCGGCGGATTGTCGCGCCACACCATGGCCGCGCGGTCGAACAGCATGTTGCGGCGCACCGGCGGATCGACCTCGCCCTGAGCCTCCAACTGGGCGCGCCAGTGGGCCTGTACCGTCAGAAAGGCGTGGGTCGATTGACGCCAATGCTCAGCCTGTTCGCCAATGATCGCCAGAACATCCTCGGACAGAAGATCCTCCGGCGCGATGCCTTCGACGGCCAGACGGTCGATGCTCTGGGCAATTTCGGCGGCACGGCGCAGGCGCACCGCCCCGCCCTGCGTGCCCTCGGCCCCTTCGACCTGCGCCAGAATATCGGCAAGCCGCAGCCAGCGCCGGGTCGGGTCGGCGGCGGGGGGAATGTCGCTGGCCCCGA
The DNA here is from genome assembly GCF_057401885.1 of Novosphingobium sp. 550D. NCBI lineage: Bacteria > Pseudomonadati > Pseudomonadota > Alphaproteobacteria > Sphingomonadales > Sphingomonadaceae > Novosphingobium > Novosphingobium sp. 550D. The sequence continues at coordinate 3,549,498 of NZ_CM171613.1, forward strand.
TGGGGTCGAGCAATGGCCCCAGCGCCTCGTCCAGATCAAGGTCGCCGACGATGACCATGCGCGGCAACAGCAAACCAGCAGCGCCCCCGCGAAACCCATCGGTGCCCGCCCGAACAAAGGCCTCGGTCAGGTTACGCGCCGCACGCTGATTAGGCAGCAACAGCGTCAGGCGCGCCAGCCCCAGATCGGGATCGGCATAGCGCGGGATCAAACCCGCCACCAAGGCATCGGCAAAACCGCGATGCGCCGGGATCGAATAGACCTTGGGCTGGCGCGGTTTCACGCCCGCCCAATCAGCCACGGCCCAGAGCTTCCTCGGTCGGGGCGATGGATTGGGGCGTGCCTACTTCAAACCACTTGCCGGTATGGACCAGACCATAAAGGCGGCCCTCCTCCATCGCGCGGTCCCACAGGATGTTGGTGGAAAAGGCTCCTTCGGGCGCATCACGCAAAAGGCGGTGCGATACGATCTGGATGCCGGTAAAGATGAAGGGCGCCACCTTGCGCGAGGCGCGGCGCGCAACCCTGCCCAGCGGATCGAGACGGAAATCACCCACGCCGCGATAATTGCCCGCGTCCGAATGGCGCACCATCAACAGCAAAGCATCCATCCGATCCGCATCCCATGCCGAGGACAGATCGTGGAACACATCGACCGGCCCATCCAGCCAGACATTATCCGAATTGAGCGCAAAGAACGGATCGGGCAGCGCGCCGTCACGATACGCCTTGACCATGCCGCCGCCGGTTTCCAGCAAGAGTGCCCGCTCATCCGAAATCGTCACCGCAGGCGTTTTCCGTTTGCCCATATGCGCCAGAATGTGATCGGCCATGTAATGGACATTGACCACCGCCCGCGCCACGCCCGCTTCGGCCAGTTTGTCCAGCGCATGATCAATGAGCGGCTTACCCGCAACCGGCACCATCGGCTTGGGCCGCGTCGCGGTCAGCGGGCGCATCCTTTTGCCAAGCCCTGCGGACAGCACCATGGCCGTATCGGAAACCAGGGGCTTCATGCGGGGATCCTTCCACCATGGGCCGCGCGGATTTCGGCCGGGATATTCGTTTCAAACCAACGCGCCACCGGGGCCAGCGCCGGATGCGCCAGATCGCGCTCCATCGCGGCCCATACGCGCGGGATCATGTCGAGATAGCGCGCCTTGCCATCGCGTTTGCACAGGCGCACGAAAATGCCCACGATCTTGGCGTTCCGCTGCGCGCCCAACAGGGCATAGTCTGCAAGGAAAGCCTCGCAGTCGAATCCGGTGGCGGCAAGGTAATGCTCGATCATCGCCGCCTCGATTTCGGGCGAGACATCGCGACGCGCATCCTGAAGCAAGCTGACCAGATCATAGGCGGGGTGGCCCACCAAGGCGTCCTGAAAATCCAGCAGGCCCTGATCCGCCAGACCGCCCGACAGCAGCATGATGTTTTCGGCGTGATAATCGCGCAGGACCGTGACGCCGCCGGTTGCGTTGAACGCATTCTGGCGCGCGATCATCGGGGCAAGGGCTTCCTCCCATGCCGCGTCAAAACCGGCCTCATCCACCGACAGGCCCATGGCGGGCACATACCATTCGGTCAGCAGCCGCACTTCCCGGCGATAGACCGACCAGTCATAGGGCGCCCAAGGCCCGCCGGGCAATTGGGTCAGCGTGACCAGCGGAGCCAGCGCGCCTTCGTAAACCGCCCGCTCGTCCTGCGGATTGTCGTCCAGCCAGTCGCGCACGCGGTCATTGCCGAAATCTTCGAGCAGCACCCAGCCTTGCGCCGCCTGTTGCGCCAGAATGGCGGGCGCGCGCAATCCATGGGCGCCCAGCCAGTCGGCCACCGCCAGAAAGGGCGCGGGATCTTCCTGCGGCGGCGGGGCATGCATCAACATCGCCGTTTCGCCCCCCCCATCTTCCACTACGGCGCGGCGCAGGCGGAAATAGCGACGGAACGAAGCATCGCCGGGCAAAGGCTCCACAGCGGCATCGCCCCAACCGGCAGTCGCAACAAATTCGGTCAGGCCATCAGGCAAGGTGTTCAGCATGGAACGCGCCCTAGCCAATCCGCCCCCGGCTCGACAATGGCCAAGCGGCCGTCATCCGCAGTTTCGAGAAAAATCGACAGGCATCCCGGTTCATGCGCAAAGCCGCCGGCCATTTCCGGCCATTCGGCAATCAGCACCCCGCCATCGCGGTAATCATCCAGCCCCAGTTCCTGCGCCTCAGACGGATCGGCAAGGCGGTAAAAATCGGCATGGACCAAGGGAAAGCGCAAGCCATCATAGGGTTCGATAATGGCAAAGCTGGGCGATGGCACTTCGCCATCATGGCCCAATCCGGCGATGATCGCGCGCGCCAGCGTGGTCTTGCCCGCGCCCAGCCCGCCATGCAGCGCCACCACATCGCCCGGACGCAACGCCTGCGCAATCGCCATGCCCCACCGCTCCATCGCGGCCAGATCGGGCAATTCCACTTTCATCAATCCAGCTCCACAATCGCGGCGGTGCCCGCCCCCGGTTCGGACAAGAGTTCAAGGCTGCCACCATGCGCCTCAATCAATTGGCGCGCCAAGGGCAGGCCAAGGCCCTGACGCCGGATGCTGTTCTTGCTGCCCGGACTGGTGGGTTCGATCGGCAAACCGTCAAAGGCGCGGGCAAGCGCCGCCCGGTCCATGCCCGGCCCATTGTCCGAAATCACCACGCGGGCGCGGTTGTTGCCCGATCCATGGCGCGAACGATGGCGCCCCACCTCGACCAGAATGCGCCCGCCGACCGGCGTTGCATCCAGCGCATTGTCCAGCAAATGGGCCAAAGCGCGGCCCAAACGGCGCGGGTCGGCCTCGATCTTGCCGGTGTTCAGACTGCTGCCCCGCAGGTCTAATTCAAGTTCCTTGGTGTGTACCAGCGCCTCGCGCTCCTGCACCAATTGGCGCATCAGGGCGAAGAGATCGACCGGCTCCAGCGCCAGCGGCAACATGCCCGCTTCGGATTGCGAAAGGTCGAGGACATTCTCGATCTGATCGGTCAGGCGCGCAACAGAAGTCAGGATCGCCTCGACATATTCGCGCCCGTTTTCGGACAATTCGCCGCCAAATCCGGCCTCCAGCATTTCGGCAAAACCGCCGATGGAGGTCAAAGGCGTACGGAATTCATAAGACATATTGGCAAGGAAACGCGTCTTGAGCTGGTCCGCCTCGACCAGCGCGGCATTGCGTTCACGCAGGGCTTCTTCGGCCTTTTGCGAATCGGTGATGTCCAGAACCGTCAGCAAGCCGTTGCCATCGGGCAAAGGCACCCCGGCATATTCCAGCGTCCGCCCATCGGCCATGGTCACGCGCCCGCTGGTCTGGCGCCGTTCCAGCGTGGCGGTGCGCAATCCGTCGGCCACGGCCTGCGCCTGTTCGGGCTGGCTGAGATGCGCGGCGATGCGCGCGATCACATCATCGGCATGCGGGTGGGCGTCCAGCACTTCCGGCTCCAGCCCCCAGGCGCTGGCGAAAAGGCGGTTCCACAATTGCAGACGGCCATCGGGGGCAAAGACCGCCACGGCCTCGAACAGGCTGTCGAATGTGGCGGTGCGGGTGCGCAGCAAAGTGTCGCGCATGGCCGAAATGCGCAGGGTTTCGGTGCGATCCTCCACCACCAGCAACAGGCCGCCATCGGGCATGGGTTGGGCCACAACGCGCAAATGCGTGCCATCGGACAGCGGCCATGCCTCTTCCTGCGCCTCGGAGGCGGCGAACCATTCCGCGCGTTCTTTGCGCCATGCGCGATAGTCGCGCATTTCCGGCACGCGGCCCGATTCCCTTGCGGCATCGAGCAGGCGTTCAAACGGCGCGTCATGCATGTCCGCCGGACCAAGCGCAAAGAGCCGCTGGAACGGCTGATTGGCAAAGGTCAGGCGGTGGCGCGCATCAAATTGTGCCACGCCCGAGGAAAGCAGATCGAGCATCGAGCGCTGTGCATCGCGGAAGGCACGGAAAGCGCGAGAGATTTCCTCCATTTCCTCGATGTCGATGGCATAGCCCGCTACGCCCTCGTCCCCCAGCGGCAAGTCCGAAACGCGCAAGGCGCGGCGCTGTCCATCGATGGTCGCGGCAACCAGGCGTTCGACGGGCCGCCTTTCCAGCATGGCGCGCGCGGCGACCTGTGCAGGGGTCTGCCCGTCAATCCGCTCGACCAGTTCAAGCCCGCCATTGACGACAGCCTCGGCATTTTCGGCCCCGACCGCGCGGACATAGGCCGAATTCACCAGCCGCAATTCACCCTGGGGCGAGCGGAACCACATCGGAATGGGCGCGGCCTCGATCAGGCCGACCAGTGCGAGAAAATCGCTTTTCGACCGGGCGGTTTCGGCGCGCATCCGGGCGATCTGGGTCTCGGCCTCGCTGGCGTCGAACACCCAGACCTGTGCCGATCCGGCGGGGGCCACTTGCGGATCGGCAACCCCGCCGCGCAGCGACAGCGAACGGCGCGAACCGCGCGGGCTGAGCGACAGGCTGAAAGGGCGGCTGGTGCGCTGGGCAGACAGCACGGCCTCGTTCAATTGTTCCAATTGTTCTGCGCTTAAACCGCGATCGGCCTTGCCTCCGTCCAACTCGCTCAAAAACTGCGGCATCGAGGAAAAGCCGAGCCATGACGCCAGACGCGCCGAACCCTCGATCCGGCCATCGCTGCGCACGATCAGCAATTGCGCCGGGCTGTCCTCCACCATTCGGGCCAGCCGCCGCGCCTGACGCACCGCGCCCTCTGCCGCCCGCCCGCGCGACAACGCCGACAACACAGCCCAGCCCGCCGCCACAGCCCATCCGGCCAGCAGCAAGCCCATGACAACCATGGTTAGAGGGGTCCATTGCATCGCCTATCAGCTAAGCGGACGGGGGCGGAATGGCAATGGGGGGTGTGAGATATAAGGGTGTGGGGTTGCCGTTTGGAGGTGCCTCCGACGGGCAAAGGGACTTGTCCCTTTGCAATCCCATGATTGGGGTGGTGGGAGGTTTGCGATTGTGGGAGAGTTTATAAAGCCTGCGGCGCGGTGAGCGCGGCCTCAAAGGCGCCGCAGGCTTTAAAATTCGAACAGGGCGTCCGAAACCTAACGCTGCCTCCATAACTCAACGCAGACATTATCGGGATTGTTAAGGGCCCCCGCCCTTAACCCGCCGGAGGCAAAAACCCTGTCAAAAAACAAAAACGCCCCGCAAAGGATCTCTCCCCCGCGAGGCGTTTCTACAATCAATCCCAAAGGATCAATAGCGGTAGTGATCCGCCTTGAACGGCCCGGCCTGCGGCACGCCGATATAATCGGCCTGCTTCTGGCTGAGCTGGGTCAGCTTCACGCCCAGCTTTTCGAGGTGCAGCGCGGCGACCTTTTCGTCGAGATGCTTGGGCAGGACGTAAACGTCGTTCTTGTACTGGTCGGCCTTGGTGAACAGCTCGATCTGGGCCAGCGTCTGGTTGGTGAACGATGCGCTCATCACGAAGGACGGGTGGCCGGTGGCGCAGCCAAGGTTCACCAGACGGCCCTTGGCCAGAATGATGATCTGCTTGCCATCGGGGAAGGTGACCAGGTCGGTGCCGGGCTTCACTTCGGTCCACTGATAGTTCGACAGGGCCGAAATCTGAATTTCGCTGTCAAAGTGGCCGATGTTGCACACGATCGACATGGGCTTCATCGCGGCCATGTGGTCGGCGGTGATGACGTCTTCATTGCCGGTGCAGGTCACGAAGATGTCGGCGCGCTTGACGGCTTCTTCCATCGTGACGACTTCATAACCTTCCATCGCAGCCTGAAGCGCGCAGATGGGGTCGATTTCGGTTACCATCACGCGGGCGCCGCCATTGCGCAGCGATGCCGCCGAACCCTTGCCCACGTCACCGAAACCGGCAACGCAAGCGACCTTGCCGGCCAGCATCACGTCGGTGGCGCGACGGATCGCGTCAACCAGCGATTCCTTGCAGCCATAGAGGTTGTCGAACTTCGACTTGGTCACGCTGTCGTTCACGTTGATCGCGGGGAACGGCAACTTGCCCTGCTTGGCCAGCGCATAGAGGCGGTGAACGCCGGTGGTGGTTTCTTCCGAAACGCCCTTGATGGCCTTGACCGTGGCGGTCAGATAGCCCGGCTTGGCCTTGAGGAAGTTCTTGAGCGCGCGGACAAATTCGATTTCTTCGGCATTCGACGGCTCGAACAGTTCTTCGCCCGCCTCAACGCGCGCGCCCCACAGCGCGAACATCGTGGCGTCGCCGCCATCGTCCAGAATCATGTTGCAGGGTTCATCACCCCAGTCGAAAATGCGACCCACATAGTCCCAATATTCGGCCAGGCTTTCGCCCTTGACGGCAAACACGGGGATGTTCTGCGCGGCAATGGCGGCCGCGGCGTGGTCCTGCGTCGAGAAGATGTTGCAGGTGGCCCAGCGCACATCCGCGCCCAAAGCAACCAGCGTTTCGATCAGCACGGCGGTCTGGATCGTCATGTGCAGCGAACCGGTGATCCGCGCGCCCTTGAGCGGTTGGGCCGCGCCATATTCGGCGCGCAGAGCCATCAGGCCGGGCATTTCGGTTTCGGCAATGGCGATTTCCGCGCGGCCAAAATCGGCAAGGCCGATATCGGCGATCACATAGTCCTTCTGGGCTTCCAGCGTGGTCACGAGAGGGCTCCTCAACGAGAGAGTGTCAACAATTCGGGCGCCGCATGGACGCCATCATGGTCGCCCTTTAGCCCAGCGGCACCGCGCGCGCAATGAATATAAAGCTTCCTTTATATCCCTTGCCCAACGATCACGGATTAACACCTGCACCACCCACGGTCATGTGCTCCATTTGCGATAAATTCGCACCTCCATGACAAAGCCCGGTTGCGACTGCGAAAGGGCGGCCTATATCTGACACAGACAGGAGGCGGCTTTCCTAACGCGCCGCCCCGTATAAGGAGAAAGCCATGACCATCGCCCCCGGCGAAAGCCTGCCCGACGTCAAGCTCGTCAAGTCGACCGATTCCGAGCGCGAACCCGTTCAGACCGCCGAATATTTTAAGGGCAAGAAGGCCGTTGTCTTCTCGGTGCCCGGCGCTTTCACGCCGACCTGCTCGGCCAAGCACCTGCCCGGCTTCGTGGAAAAGGCTGCTGAACTCAAGGCAGCCGGCGTGGACGAAATCGTGTGCACCGCCGTCAACGACCCGTTCGTGATGGGCGTGTGGGGCGCGCAAAAGGGCAGCGCCGACGTCACCATGCTGGCCGACGGCAATGGCGATTTTGCCGAAGCTCTGGGTCTGACCATGGACGGTTCGGGCTTTGGCCTTGGCAAGCGTGGTCAGCGTTTCGCGCTGGTCGTCAATGACGGCGTCGTCGAAAAGGTTTTCGTCGAAGGTCCGGGCGAATTCAAGGTGTCTAGCGCCGAATACGTGCTGGAAAACCTCTGATTTTCCGCTGATCCCCGGATCGGCAAAACAAGCCCCGGTGCCCATGCGGTGCCGGGGTTTTGTTTTGCCCATTATGCGGCCGCTTCGTCCTGCAACTTGACCTCAATCGCGCGCCACAGCCGATCCAGCGCGCGGGCCGGTTCGCAATTGGGCGCAAATGTTCCGATCGGCGCGCGGCGGAATGCCGTCTGTTCAATCATGCTGGCCATGGGGATCACCGGGAAAGGCGCCATCTTGCCCTCTCTCGCGGCGCGATGGCCTTTGCGCCGGGCATCATACATGGACAGGACGGGCAAGAGCGGCGGGTGCCGCCCATTTTCCTTAACCAAATCGCGCCGCAACAAATCCAGCGCCCGCGCCGCCAGAGGTGATGCGGGCAAGGGCACGATCAGCACGTCGGCCGCCGACAGGATCTGCTCGCTGACCTCATTCTGCATGGGCGGGCAATCAAGGATGATGCGCGAAAATTCCCGCCGCAGCGGCCATGTCAGTTGGGCCAGCCGCTTCTTCTGACCCAACCGGGCCAAATGCACCGGCAGGCTGCGCAGACTGTCATCGGCGCGCAGCAGCGAGAGGCCATGATAGGGTGTCGGCTCGATTAACTGCTCCGGGCGCCCCTCACGCTGGAACAGGCTGGCCGCACGCATCCTCGGCACCTCCTCCATGCCCAGCAGGAACCCGGCCCCACCTTGCACGTCCAAATCCCACAACAGCGTGCGATGCCCACCCAAAGCGGCCGAGCGCCAGGCCAGATCGACCGCCAGTGTCGTCTTTCCCACGCCGCCTTTGGAACTGTAAACCGCAATGACCGCCATGCTTCCCGCGCCAGAATTCGCTAAGCCCACAAGCCTTGGGGCTAATCCATTGCACGGTGGCGAGCAGGCGCAAGGGCTGAATCCCGATTGGCCCAAAATGGGATCGAGTTCAGCCCAAATGCTAAATCAATATTGCGACATCAAGATGGGCGTATCACCACTGGTCATCGAATTATTGCCAAAGGACCGTGACGCCCCGCCCGATTGCAGGTCCATCGACTTGACACTGCCCAGCATGTTGTTGTCGGCCATGATCGCGTCATTGCCCGTGCCCACCACACGCACGCCCGATTCACTATTGGAAAGAAACAGGGTGCGATAGATTTTGGCATGGGCCATACCATCGGTGCTGGACACCAGAACGCCGACCGGATTGTTGAAAATCACCGAGTCATTGATCGTCACACGGCAATTTGTCGTCGAATAGATATAGACTCCGGCCGCCACGCTGTTGGCCGATGCACAATCCTTGATCGAAACGTGGTTGAGCAGAACATCGGCTGCCCTTAAAATCTTGACGCCGGTACCATAGGTGATGCCGCGGGCGGGCGCTGCGCATTCAATTGCCACATTGTCCACAACGACCTGGCCCGTGGATGGCGTATTGATGGTCAAAGAGGTGATCATCGTCATCTGGCCATATTCGGAACGGATGGTCATGCTGCGGTCGATAGTGGCCGCGCCGTAATAACCGCTATCCATCACAAAGACCGTGCCACCGGTGGATGTTTGACGAAGGGCGTAGGCAAGCGTGGCACATGGCGCCGTCCCGCTGCACGACCCGCTGTCCACGCCATAGACCGATATCCATGTCTGGTCGATCAGCGCGTATGCGGGCGACGTTGGCAGAATTCCGGCCAGAAGGATGGCGAGAATCTTACCCCCCCATCCTTTGACCCATGTCGCAATAAGCGTTCGATCCATAGTTTGCATGAAGCAAAGGATGCGGAAATCATTAACCCTCGTCGAAGGGAACTCCGTTCAATTTCGAATCAATTCCGCGTCGAATCAACCTTTGCCGCGCAAATATGGGGTCAGGAAGCGGATCACCCGCGCCTCCAGATCGACGCGATGGTCCGACCAGCTGTGATCGGTCACGACATGTCCGGTTTGCACCTTTGTCCCACCCGCCTTGCGGATCGCGGCAACCAAAGGCGCAACATGGCCCGCAAGGCCATCTTCGGAAGTCAGCACAAGCAAAGGCTTATTGGCCAAAGCTGGCGCCGTGCCGGTGAAATCATAGTCCGCAGTATGTGCGCCCAATTCATCCGACAAGGCCTGCGGCGATGTTCCGGCCAGCGTTTCCATATTCTCGGACATCATTTTGACGCGCGGCCCCGGCGCCATCTGACCAATCGCCCCGAAATTGGCGGCAGAAATCAGCCCCAGCGCCACCAGCCCCCTATCCTGCGCCCCGGCCATGGCCGTCACCCATCCGCCCATGCTGTGGCCGACAACCGCCATGTGCGCAGTGTCGATGCCCAAGGCCTTGGCATGGGCCGGATCGCGCAGATAGGCCAGCACTGCCTCCAGATCCTGCGGGTTCTGACCAAAGCGGAACGTGCCGGGGCTGCCCCATGATCCGCGATAATTGAAAGTGATCGCGTGCCACCCCGCCCGGCGCAACGCCTGCGCCAGATCGAGGTTCTTTTCATTGCCGGGAAAACCGTGGCAAATCACGACCGTCGGACGCGGCGCGGCGCCAGAGGCCAGATAGGCCACGCCATTGATCTCTACCCCGCCCGATGGCCCGCCCGATGGAATGTGCAAAACCTCCATCCGCGCCGGATGGGCCGCATCACGCGGCGGATCGGCATAGATGGCGACGGGCAGGCTTGCCTTGCTGACAGCCGCCCCGGCTTGGGCCGAAGTCAGAGGAACAGCGGCAAGAGCGCAAAGCATAGCGCGGCGGGCAAAGGCTTGGAATTTCATAACCCCACCTTTTCACCCCGCACGCGCCGGGTCAACAAAACCGATCAATAGCCCATCAGGCTGAGCACTTCCTTGCGGCTGCGCGGATCGGACAGGAACACGCCCATCATGCGGCTGGTCACCATGCCCACGCCCGGCGTCTTTACGCCGCGCCCGGTCATACAGCCATGCTGTGCCTCAACCACCACGGCCACGCCCACCGGGTCCAGATTGTCCCAGATGCACTGCGCGACTTCCGCGGTCAGGCGCTCCTGAATCTGCAAACGACGGGCATAGCCATGCAGCACGCGCGCCAGCTTTGAAATGCCCACCACGCGTTCACGCGGCAAATAGGCGATGCTGGCCTTGCCGGTGATCGGGGCCATGTGGTGTTCGCAATGGCTCTGGAACGGAATGTCTTTGAGCAGGACAATCTCGTTATAACCGCCCACTTCCTCGAACGTGCGCGAAAGATGGGCGGCGGGATCCTCGTCGTAACCATGGCAATATTCTTTCCACGCGCGGGCGACACGCGCGGGCGTGTCGATCAGCCCTTCGCGCTGCGGATCATCGCCAGACCAGCGAATCAGCGTGCGAATCGCTTCCTGAACTTCCTGAGGCACCGGCAGCTTGCCGTCATCCGCATCATCATGCGGGTCGAAATGGTCGCTGATCACGTTCATCCTGCGCTACTCCATCATGCGGGCCAATCGGACCGACGGGGCGTCAAGGAAATCCTCTCGCGGCGTCGTCAGCCATTGTCAGGGCCAGCATGGTTTACGGGTCTTTTATCGACCGCTTCTGGGCGCCGCTTTCGGCCGTTCTCTCGGCCAAAGCAAGAACAATTGTCATTTTGGAGGAAACATGCCCGATGGGGCAAAAGGCGACCATGTCGCAAACCCATGGACAAATTGGCGCACCCGGAACGATTCGAACGTCCGACCCTCAGATTCGTAGTCTGATGCTCTATCCAGCTGAGCTACGGGTGCGCAATTTGGCACAGGACCCAACAACCAAAAGGCTGTCCATTCCACCTGTAAGAGGAATGGCGCACCCGGAACGATTCGAACGTCCGACCCTCAGATTCGTAGTCTGATGCTCTATCCAGCTGAGCTACGGGTGCGTTGGAGCCGCGCCTCTAAGGGGCATTCACCAGCTTGGCAAGCAGAAAAATGCAGCGCGCAAAAACTAATTTTCACAAGGCCCATTTCCGGCCGCGATCCAGCGCAAAAGCGCCTGTGCCAGAGGAACGTCGAGCGGAGGCATGGAAAGCGCCATCAGATCGCCTTGCGCAATCCATTCAAAATGCTGGCCTTCCCGCGCCTCCGGTTCGCCGCGCCAGATGTGCGCAGCATAAAGCAGCAGGAGAACGCGCCGCCCCGATCCATTCTCGGCAAAGCTGACAGGGTAGAGGGCATCGGCATCCAACCCCACACCCAATTCCTCCTCCATCTCGCGCAGGGCGGCATCGACAGCCCCCTCGCCCGGATCAATCTTGCCGCCGGGAAATTCCCAAAGGCCGCCATGCTCCTTCCCTTCCGGGCGGCGCTGCATCAATATGCGCCCATCCTTATTTAACAGCGCCACGGCCACCACCGGCAAAATCATCCTATTCCCTTTGTCCATTCATCCGAAAACCTAATTATACAGCGTTCAAGAGCTTATTAACTCCGCATCGGGCACAATAGCGTCGTAATGCAATTGGGCAGGCGGGAAATATGTCTATTCCAAAAATCCTGGCCCGGCTCATTCGGGACGAACGCGGGCTTGCCGCGGTCGAATATGCATTGCTTTGCGGCCTTATCGTCATCGCCATGGTCGCCTCGCTCAGCGGAATGGCCAATGCCATTGGCGTAACGTGGAACAACGTCAGCTCCCAGACCGAAACCGCCGTCCAGCAGGCCACTGGAAGCTGATTCGACCTTAACGTCCGATTCGCCACACATTTTGCCGCGTCGCCCACCCGCCATTCGCAAAATGCAAAGCGGAGCGGTGTCCTGACACCCCATGAATCGGCCCATCCGTATTATCCACGAGCGACTCGGTCGCGCTGACGGATTGTTAAGACATCTCCACTAGGAAGAGGTTCACCGCCGGGCTGAGACGGGAAAACTGGCAGGGCGGAAAGACTGCTACAGGAGACTGACCATGAAGTTCATCAACAAGCTGATCCGCGACGAAGCTGGTGCGACCGCCATCGAATATGGCCTGATTGCTGCTCTGATCGCCGTTGCTGCCATCACCGCCATGAACGGCCTGGGCAACCAGCTCAAGAGCACGTTCAACACGACCTCGTCGCAGATGTCGACGGCCAACGCTGCTGCTGCCTAATTCGCCAGCGCGTTAAGGTTAAGGAACGGGGCGGCGGGGAAACCTGCCGCCCCTTCTTTTTGCCCGGCCGGACCATGCGCCCATTGGGCATCTTAAGGTTAATATCAGTTAATCAATATATTATAGTCGCATAATCAAAAGGTTCACTGTATCTATCCATTGTCGGCAAGGGGGTTTGTCCGACACCAACGGAGATCAAACATGAAGTCCCTGAACAAGCTGATCCGCGACGAAGCCGGCGCCACCGCCATTGAATATGGTCTGATTGCCGCGCTGATCGCCGTTGCCGCCATCACCGCGATGAATGGCCTGGGCAATCAGCTTAAGAGCACCTTCAACACCACCTCGTCGCAGATGTCGACCGCCAACGCTGCGGCCAACTGATCCGGGGCGCTGCTGGCACGGGCGCCATCCGCCCGCGCCATCGGCACAACAAAAAGGGCGCAGCGACCATCCGCGCTGCGCCCTTTTTGTGTAATCGAACGATAGGGCACCTTATTCGGCGCCAATCGCCAGAAAACGCTCTTCGCGCATGGCCAGCAACTGCTTGGCATCCAGCTTGAGCAGCTTGTCCAATTCCTCGCCAATCGCCTTGCCCAGCGCCTTGGCCGCGGCATCGGGATCACGATGGGCGCCGCCGATGGGTTCGGGCACAATGCGATCAATGACCTTGAGGCCAAGCAGATCCTGCGCCGTCACCTTCATCGCTTCGGCCGCATCCGCCGCCTTTTCGGCGGTGCGCCACAGGATCGAGGCGCAACCTTCGGGCGAAATCACCGAATAGACCGCATGCTCCAGCATCAGCACACGTTCGGCGCTGGCCAGAGCGACCGCGCCGCCCGAACCGCCCTCGCCCACGATCACGGCCACCATCGGCACGCGAAGGGCAAGGCAGGCCTCGGTCGAACGGGCAATGGCTTCGGCCTGACCGCGTTCTTCGGCCTCAACCCCCGGAAACGCGCCCGACGTATCCACCAGCGTCACGACCGGCAAACCAAACCGCCCCGCCAGTTCCATCAGGCGAATCGCCTTGCGATAGCCTTCGGGCTTGCCCATGCCGAAATTGTGCTTGATGCGCGTGGCGGTGTCGTGGCCCTTTTCATGGCCGATCAACATCACCTTGCGCCCGTTCAACGTGGCAAAGCCGCCAATGATCGCCTGATCTTCGCCATACAGACGGTCACCGCCCAGCGGCACGAAATCGGTGAAGATCTTTTCGACGTAATCGACGAAATGCGGGCGCATCGGATGGCGCGCCACCTGCGTCTTCTGCCAAGGCGTCAGCGCCTTGTACGTGCTGGCCAGCAGGTCGGCGCTCTTGCGCTCCAGCCTGCCGATCTCGGCGGAGATGTCGAGGTCGCCCTCCACCGCCGTTGCGCGCAATTCCTTGATGCGGGCGTCAAGCGCCGCCACCGGCTTTTCAAATTCGAGATAGGAAACCATGGGGCAAGGCCCTAGTGCGATGCGCGGGATTGGGCAAGCCTTTCGGCCTTCAATGAACCGCCTTGGTCGCCAAAGGGTGGCGTTGGTTCACCAAATCGACCAGACGCGCGGCATCGACATGGGTATAGATCTGGGTCGTGCCAATGTCGGCATGGCCCAAAAGTGTCTGAACCACGCGCAAATCCGCCCCGCCTTCCAACAGATGCGTGGCAAAGGCATGGCGCAGCACATGCGGGCTGAGCCGCGTCGGGTCCAGCCCCGCCCTCGCCCCCAAGGCCCGCAGCAGTTGAAACAGGCGCACCCGCGTCAGATGCCCGTCCTTGCCGGTCGAGGGAAAGAGGAAACGCGAATCCCGGCCTGCCCCCCGCAATGCGATCCATCGCCGCAAAACCTGCGTCGCGCGCGCGCTGATCGGCACCATGCGCTGCGCTCCGCCCTTGCCCGTGATGGTCAGGAAAGGCGCATCACGCGGCACCGCATTGATCGGCAAAGACACCAGTTCCGTCGCGCGCAACCCCGAACCATAGAGCAATTCCAGACAGGCCAGCGTCCGCAACGGCTCCCGCTTATCGCCCGCCGCTTCCTCCTCGGCCCGACCGAACAGGGCGGCGATGTCATCATGCCCCAGAATGCGCGGCAAGGGACGCTGCTGCGCCACGCGCGGCAAGGCCGGGCTGGGATCATCCTCGCGCCAGCCCTCGTCGATCAGGAAGCCGTAGAATTGCCGCAAGGCCGAGGATTTGCGCGCCACGCTGGCCGGGGACAAATGCCCCCATGTCGCGGCCAATCGCTCCAACGCGGCCACATCGGCCCCCTCCAGATCGCCCAGCACATCTTCGGCCCCGCGCAAATCGCGTTCATAGGCCGCCAGCGTATTGGCCGCCGCGCCGCGCTCCGCCGCCAGCATCGCCAGAAAGGCCGCGACCGCCGCGCTGGGCGGTTTCCTCACCCGCGCGCCACCGCTTCGGCGGCGATCATGCGGGCTTCGGCCCCCAGGCCCACACGGTTAAGCGCCGAGATGATGTGATAAAGATAGCGCGGCGTCATCTTGGCCCAGCTATCCCCCTGCATCCCCAAACCGGCCAGCAATGCGACCAGCGTGGCATTGTTCACATTGGCCGCGCCATCAATCGTGCCGGTCCAGCGCGTATTGCCCGCCACGCTGGCATTCACCTTGCCCAGCAACGAATCGCGATCGCCGTCCTTGATCCGGCCAAGACCCGACAAAGCCGCGATCAACAAGGCGCTGCGATGCTGGCCATCGGATTTGTCATTGCCGATAAAGCTTTCCACCGCGCCCGAATCGACCTCGCCGCCCATGGGCAGGCCAACCGCCAATTGCGCCCAGCCCGCCGAGCCGACCTCGACGACCGGCCGCCACAGCGCCGCATTGCCATCCAGCCCCGCCGACAGCATCGAGGCCAGCAAATCGCCCGACTGTCCGCTCAAATCCGCCGAGGGGGCCAGCCGCGCCGCCGCATAGGCGGTCAGCACCATGCGCGCATAGCGCGCCATCGGGCTGGATGAACCATCCCACAATTGCTGGATCGCGGCCATCCGGTCCGCAGGCGTCACCCCGACATAGGCGTCGCGCAGCAAAAGCGCACGCTCCGCCGGGCCGCCGGTGATGTCATCATTGTTGTAGATCTGGCTGTAGAGATCGACCATTGCCGCGCCCGACAACACGCCCATCGCGCCCGCCACATCGGCCGCATCCGCACGCAGGCCCAAGCCCGCCATCGGCGAAAGCGCCGTCATCGTCGCGTAAATCGGCCCCGATTTGGCCAACAGCGTTTCGGGCGGCGCCAAACCCACGGCCAGCGTCAACCCATGGCGCATCGGGGTCAGATCGTCGATATTGTCCCACTCGATCTTGACCGCCCGCGCGCGCGCGCCGCCCACGGCCCCGGCATATTTCTGCGCCAGTTCCATGTCGATGCCGGTCAAGACCTTGCTCTTGCCCAGCCGGTCCAGTTCCGATTGGCCGGTCGAGGTGGCCCCGCCATAGGTCTGGCAAATGCTGCGCATCACCATCCATGACGCATCATCGCGCGCTGAATAGTTCAACTGCATCACCGGGCAGAAGCCGGTGAAATCGCCCGTCGCAATATAGGCATCCATCGCCGCTTGCGTCAGCGTGGGATCATAATTGCCCGGATCGACATCCTGCACCAAGGCGCGCGCCGCCACGCCCTCGCCCATGCGCAGCAGAAGCGCGGCGCGCAGTGCGGCAAATTCGGTGGGCGCCATTTCCGCCGGAGCATCCAGACGCGAGGCCAGAGCGCGGCGCACCAGAATATGCCCCCAACGCGACACCATTTGCCCCATATTGCCCGACAGGACCGCACGGACCAGTCCGACATTCTGACCTGCCAGCGATTCGGGGGCCATGCCGCCCTCGCCCGTGTCGAGCAGGCCGACCTGTTTCACCGCGCGCTGCGCGCCGGGGGGAATGTCATATTTGGGGATCAGGCCCAACAGGCGATCCAGCTTGTCAGGCGGCAAAGCGATCAGTTGTTCAAAGGACGTGATGCCGTCGGGCAGGACCACCGGCCCCACCGCCGTTGCCGCACCAATCGCGCCCAACCCTGATGGGGTTTCCACAACCGGCTGCGCCGCAATCGTGGGTTCGGGCGTGGGCGAGGCTGATACCGGGCGTCCCGGCGCGGCCACAGGCGCGGCGGCACGGGTGGGACGCGCCGCAGGACGATCAAATCCGGGGGGCAGCAGCGATTCCGGCCCGTTCTGTGCCACGGCCGCCCCGGCACCCAACGCCGCCAGCGTCAGCCCGCCCGCACCCAGCAAAGTTACAGCACCGCGCGACAGGATGCTTTTGGAAACCACTTTCATCGACCTACCTGTCCGTTCACGCCGACCTGTCTGGCCGATAGTTCCACCGCCTGTTCGTGCATCTGCACCGGCCCGCCCTTGATCCATGCCGCAATCAGAACGCCCCCCGCCAGCAAAATCGCCAGCAGGAGCCACCACCCCCAATGGGCCATGGACCGTGCCATAGACCTTGATTGCGTCACCCTGCTTTTGCCGCCATCGCGCCGGATCGTGACAGTCAAATCCAAAATCCTCGAAATAACGGCCCATAATGCGACCTGCATCATGCCATGCTTGCGCCGCCGGTTAGCAAAAGTATAGGCAACCCGGCAATGGATGAAGATCACACTCTTTCCGAAAGCGCAGCAGAGGCCGCTCATCTGGCCGCGGTTCTGGCGCATATCGACCGCCCCATCGTTTTGGTGGGCATGATGGGCGTGGGCAAGACCAGCCTTGGGCGGCGCCTGGCCGCCTTGCTGAATGTGCCATTTGTCGATGCCGATGACGAAATCGAGAAGGCGGCCCATATGCCGATTCCCGATATTTTCGCCACTTACGGCGAGGCTTTCTTTCGCGAGGGCGAACGCCGGGTGATCGCCCGCCTGCTGGGCGAAAACACGCCGGGCGATGCGGCCAGCGGTTTGAAGCTGCCCCATGCGGGCAATGGCAAGGCGGGGTTGAAGGTTTTGTCCACTGGCGGCGGGGCCTTTGTGAATGATGCCACGCGTGAACTGATTCTGGCGCGCGGGATTGCGGTGTGGCTGGACGCGGAACTCGATACTCTGGTCGATCGCACGGCGCGCAAGGGCAACCGGCCTTTGCTGAAAACCGGCAACCCGCGTGAAATTCTCTCCAATCTCAAATCGTCGCGCGAACCTTTCTATTCGCAGGCCCCGATCAAAGTGATGAGCGGCAATGTGCCCCATTCGCGCACTTTGGCCAGCCTGATGGTCTCGCTGGACGAATGGCTTAATGCCCATGGCGCGAAAGGCTGATTGAACGATGCCGATTATTCCTGTCGATATTGCCGGACGCCCCTATGAAGTGCGCGTCGGCGCCGGGCTGATTGCCAATCTGGCGCAGGAAGCGGGAGCGCGTTTGCGCAAGCCCGTCGTGCCGATCGTTACCGATGCGAATGTCCATGGCGCATGGGGCGCGGCGGTCGATGCCTCGCTGGAGCGCGCGGGCAAGAAGGCCGCGTGGCATGTCCTGCCCGCGGGTGAAAGCACCAAGAGCTGGGCCAATCTGGTGGCGGTGGTCGATGGGCTGCTGGCGCTGGAGGTGGAGCGGGGTGACCATATTATCGCGCTGGGCGGCGGGGTGATCGGGGATCTGACAGGGTTCGCCGCCTCTATGCTGAAACGCGGGTGCCATTTCATTCAGGTTCCGACCAGCCTTTTGGCGCAGGTCGATTCGAGCGTGGGCGGCAAGACCGCCATCAACACGCCTGCGGGCAAGAATCTGGTCGGCGCATTTCATCAGCCCTCGCTGGTGCTGGCCGATCTCGATGCACTGGAAACGCTGCCTCGCCGCGAATTGGCCGCAGGTTATGCCGAGGTGGTGAAATACGGGCTGATCAACGACCCGGAATTTTTCGCGTGGTGTGAAGCCAATGGCGAGGCCATGCTCTCGGGCGACCGGGCGGCGCGCGAATATGCGGTGGCCTATTCGGTGGCCGCCAAGGCGCGCATTGTGGCGCAGGATGAGTTTGAAACCACGGGCCTGCGCGCGCTGCTCAACCTTGGCCACACGTTCGGCCATGCGCTGGAGGCCGAAACCGGTTTTTCCGACCGCTTGCTGCACGGCGAGGCGGTGGCGCTGGGCTGCGTGTTGGCGGCGCGGTTTTCGGCGCGGCGGGGGCTGATGGACGCGGATGAGGCAGCGCGCGTTGCCGCCCATATCGCTGCCGTGGGCCTGCCTGCGGATGTGCGGGCGCTGGGGCTGAATGTATCGGGGGCGCAATTGGCGGCCCATATGCTGCATGACAAAAAGGTCGATGCGGGGCGCTTGGCGTTTCTGTTGATGCGCGGGATCGGCGGGACGTTTTTGACCAAGGATGTGACCTTGGCGGAAGTTTCGGCGTTTTTGGCGGAAGAATTGGAAGGGTGAAAATGCGAAGGTCATAACCCTCGCGCTCCCATTACTGTCATTGTCGCGCACTACCCAACCGTGAGCGCCAGATGGGAGCGCCGCAGACAATAACAGCTTCCGGCGGGGCCTCCTTCCGCAAGGTTGAACCCGTAGCGCAACAAAGACAGTATCGGGGAGCCACGAGGGGCTAGCCCCTCGTGATATAAACCCTTCCCCGCTTCTTACCGCATCAACACCAATTCCTCGGCCATCGAGGGGTGCAAAGCCACCGTATCGTCGAAATCGGCCTTGGTCAGACCCGCTTTCACGGCAATTGCCACGGCTTGCAAGATCTCGGGCGCATCCGGCCCGATCATGTGAACGCCGATGACCTTGTCGGTCGCCGTATCCACAATCAGCTTGTAAAAGCCACGCTCCGCCCGCGTGGCGAACATGTTCTTCATCGGGCGGAAATCGCTGGTGTAGATCTTGATGTCGTGCCCCGCCGCGCGCGCCGCCGCCTCGGTCATGCCGACGCCGGCCAAGGGCGGCTGGCTGAACACCGCGCTGGGGATATGGTCATAGGCGATGGTGCGGGGCTTGCCGCCGAAGACGGTGTCGGCAAAGGCATGGCCTTCGCGGATGGCCACGGGGGTCAATTGCACCCGGTCGGTCACATCGCCCACGGCATAGATCGAGGGGCAGGAGGTGGCGTTATATTCGTCCACTGGAATCTGGCCATTCTTGCCCAGTTCCACCCCGGCGTTTTCCAGCCCCAGCCCCGGCGTCTTGGGCTTGCGCCCGGTGGCGACTAGCACCACGTCCGCCTCAATCGGCAGGAAACCCTTGGTGTTGACGCAGAGCGAGCCGTCCGACTGCTTAATGATGCTTTCAATCGGCGCGTTGAAACGGAATTCCACGCCCCGCGCCCGCATCATGGTCAACAGGCGGTCGGTCAGGCTTTCGTCATAGCTGCGCAGGATCTTGTCCGAACGGTTCACCACCGTGACATGCGCGCCCAGAGCGTTGAAGATGCCCGCAAATTCCAGCGCGATATAGCCCGCGCCCTGAATCACCACGCGCTTGGGAAAGCTCTCCAGATGGAACACTTCATTGCTGGTGATCGCGTGTTCATTGCCCGGGAATTCGGGCATCACCGGCCAAGCGCCCACGGCCACCAGAATGTATTTGGCGCTGATCTCGCGCCCCGATGCCAGCCGCACCGTGTTCGGCCCGGCGATGGTGGCGCGTTCGTGGAAATGATCGACCTTGTTGTTGTCCAGCGTGGACGTATAGGCCCGCTCCAACCGATCGACATCGCTGGCGACGAAATCGCGGAGAGCCGCCCAGTCAAAGCTCTTTTCGCCCAGCGTCCAGCCAAGCTTTGCCGTATCGTGCAGTTCCTCGGCAAACTGGCTGGCGTAAACCAGCAGTTTCTTGGGCACGCAGCCGCGGATAACGCAGGTGCCGCCCACGCGAAACTCCTCGGCCACGGCAACGCGTGCGCCGTGGCCCGCCGCGATCCTGCTGGCGCGCACGCCCCCCGACCCGGCGCCAATCACAAACAGGTCGTAGTCAAATTCGGCCATCGTCTAACTCCACCGGGGGGAACATATTTCCGCGCCGATATGGGGCCAGAACAAGGCTTTGCCAAGTGACCGTATGCAATGCATACAATATTAATCGGGCGGGTTATATTTGCGCAGAAACGCCTCGGTGGCCTTGAGCAATTCCAGCCGATCCGCCTCACGCGAAAAATTGTGATCGGCCTTGGGCAGGGGCAGGAATTGCACCACCTTGCCCGCGCCCTCCATCTTTGACGCCATATCCGACGATTGCTGAAAATCGACCCGGACATCCTTCTTGCCATGCACAAGCAGCAGCGGCGCCTTGATTCGCGCCACAGCCTTGATCGGCGAAACTGCATTGAAATCAGGCGTCATCTTCTTCCAATCGGCCTGATAGGTCCGGCTGTTGAGATAGGAGCGCATATCATTGACATCGCGCCGAAGATTGGAAACCCCCGCCACGGAAATGCCGCAACGCCACAGATCGGGATCCCGCGCCAGCCCCCACATCGTCGCATAACCGCCATAAGAACCGCCCATCAGGCAAGCCCCATCTGGCCCTCGCCCTTTTTCAGGAAATCCTCGCCATAGCCGTCCGAGCCGCGGAAATTGGGCTGGATCACGCCATAGCCAAGGCTGGCGACAAATTGCGCCCAATAATCAAAATCCAGCGTGTCATGCGCCCAAGGCCCACCATGGGGCATGACCACAAAAGGCAGATCCTTTGCTACACGCCCCTTGGGCAGGGTCAGGATCGCCTCGATTTCCAGCCCGTCGCGCGCCTTGTAACGCACCGCCCGCACGGGGTTGAGCGGCCCATTGCCCAGCCTGTCCATCATATTGGCCAAGGCATGCAATTTGCCCGAGGCATAGTCGAACATGAAAAGCGAGCCCGGAGAATCGGCGCGATCCAACCGCACCAGCAGGCGTTGACGATCATCGCTCATCGACAGGATGCTTGCCCGTCGTTCGCCCACCGCTTTTTGCAAATTCGCCTGCAATTCGGCCAAATCCTTGTCCAGCCACACAATTTCGTCCCGCCCGCCCGAAAGCGACACGCCAATCAACGCCGTCCGGTCAGCATTGGCCAGAACATCGGCAATCGTGCGACCGGGGGGAGCTTCATAAACCTTGGCCACGTCGGCCCCGCTGTTCAGATCGACCTCCCACAAGGAACTGCCATCCTTGGCATTGCGGATGACGATCGCATGATCACCGCCGGGCAGAAAAATTTCCGGCAGCGCCATTGTCTTGCCATCGCCGGGGGATTTGAGCGAATGCATCAAATCCTCTTTTTCGCCGCGATAGAAGGCCCCCGTCAGCCCGATGTCATCGCGATATGCCACCGCCATGCGCAGCCGCCCGGCAGCATCCGCGCGCCAATCGAGCACATATTCAATCCCGCCCTGAACCTTCTGCACCTCACCCGTGGCGACATTGACCCGGAACACCGCAGGCCAGAACAAAGCTTCCCGGCTATTGTCATTGCCGCGAAACCGGTCGACCGTTTCATTGAACATCGATTGCTGGGCCGCCACCAAAATCATCGGCGAACCATCACGCGCCACCCACAGGACATCAGAGGCATTTTGCCCCATCACATTGTGCAAGGGCGTCGTATATTGGCCGGTCAAGCGATTGAATCCGATCAGCCGGGAAAACTTCATGGACGTCCCGTCGCCGGCCTTTGTCGCCTGAGAAAGGCGGGCGACGACATTGTCATTGCCGACCCATTCAATCGCAAAAACGTCGGTCATGTCCGGCATGCCGACACATTGGCGATCCGCCAGCGTGCCGAACAGGCTGATCATGCAAAGCTGTCTTTCGCCCGCAATGCCGAACAATCCCGCCATCCATTCGCCATTGGGCGACAGAACGGGAAAGGTGACAAAGGGCATAGAGGCATAGTCCGCCGCCACAGGAACCTGTGCAACGCGATCAGGCGGAGCAACGCCCTGGGCATGGGCCATGCCAACATGGGTCCAGCACAACGCACTTGAGATACTCAGCGCCAGCAACCGCCGCAATTTAACCTTCATCCGTTCACCCCTTGAAACCGCCCCGATGTCAGCAACGCCCCTTAATCCGCCGGATTATGCTTCTTCAAAAACGCATCCAGCTTGTCATACCAAAGCTTGGCATTGACGCTTTTGGAAAAGCCGTGACCTTCGCCGGGCATGGGATAGAATTCATAATCCTTGCCCGCCGCCTTTAACGCATCGGCCATCAGCGTGGATTGCTTGTACTGCACCAGCTGATCCTTGTCCCCGTGCAGCAGCATCAGCGGCACTTTCAGCTTATCCGCAAACATCAAAGGCGAGATCGTCTTAAGGTCAAAATCCTCCGGCCCCACGACGGTCTTTTTCCATTCGGCCGCCCCGCGCTTCAAATTGGTCATGTCGCTCAACTGGAACTTGAGGCTGCGGGGCATGTCGGAAATACCGGCGAAACTGGCGGCGCAGCGATAGCGCTCCGGGTTGCGGATCGCGCCCCATTGCGCGGCATAGCCGCCATAGGACGACCCCACGATGCAAACCCGCTTGGGATCGATCACCCCATCCTTGGCCAGCCAGTCCATGCCATCGTCAAGGTCATCCTGCATCTTGCGGCCCCATTCACCGCGCCCCTTCTGATAGAAATCATCGCCAAAACTTCTCGACCCGCGATATTGCGGTTGCAACACGGCATAGCCGCGATTGGCCAGAAACTGGACGTCCGTGTCAAAACCCCCTTCGTCGCGCACGCCATATGGGCCGCCATGGGGCAGGATGATCAGCGGCAGCCCCTTTGGATCGCGCCCCACCGGCAGGGTCAGATAGGCCGGAATATCCAGCCCATCACGCGCCTTATAGGTGACATAGCGCGGGGCGGCGAAACTGATCGAACGCAGCTTTTCATTCACCGCCGCCAGCCGATGCATCACCCCTTCGGCCAGTTGATAGTAATAATAGCTGCCCAGATCCGAGGAGGAGCCGACATGGACGATCATCGTTTGACGATCCCGGCTGCGCGTCACCACCCATGCGCGGCGATTGCCGACCGATTTGTCCAAACTGTCCTGTAATTCGGCCAGTTCCTTGTCGAACCAATGCACGCGATATTGATCGTCGGTATAGGACACATCGACCAATTCGCCCTTGTCCTCGCTCAGGTCGAAATCCTCGATATCATTTTTCGCCGATTCAAAGACCAGCTCGCCCCGTTCCCGCTTGGCATAGTCATAGCGATAGAGCGCATCGCGGCCCGTCTTTTCATTTTTCAGGATGCGATAGCCAAGGTCCGTCCCGGACCACAGATGCACCGCGCTCATCTGCGCGTCCTCATCTTCACGGCTTTTGGCGCGAACCACCGTGCGGAACGGCTCCCCGGGCTTGGCGCGATAGAGCATGTCCCATTTGCCCCCATCCTTCATCCGGTATCCGACGCGGACAACGCCGGTGTTGTCAGCATACCAGTCCCACACGCCATCCTGTGACGATTCGACCAGTTTGCGTTTATTGGTCGCGATATCCACGCGCCATATGCTGGGATATTGATAGATCGTGGCCTGATAGGCCATCAGCACGCTCTTACCCTCCGGATCGACCCAGAGGACATCATCGCCCGTCAACCCTTCGGTCGCATCGCCCAGAAAGGTCATCTTTTTCGTGGTGATGTCATAGGCGATCAGCCGCGTCAGCAAGGCTTCGTCATCATACCATGGCACCAGCTTGCCCACGCTGATCAACAGTGTGTTATTGCCCGCCCATCGATACCAGCGCAGGTCCGGATCGCCCTTTTTCTGTCCGATCGGGATCAGGATCGGCGGTTCATTCCTGACCGCAAGGATGGCCAGATTTTCCGCCCCCTTCACATTCATGCGCGCGGCAATATGCAGCCCGTCGGGCGCCAGTTTGGGCGTCGACATAAAGGGCCGTTCGGCCAGAGCATCGGTCGGGATGAGGTCGGGCTTCTTGACCGGATCGGCACTTTGCGCGTGAACATGCCCCGCCGCGCCGCAAAGAATGGCAAGCGCCAGCGCATGGCCGACACCGCGACCGCGCCAATATTTGATCATGAAGCCCCCGCTTTTTCGATAAACCTGTTCAGTCACCCAAACGGATGAAGAATATCCATGAAAAAGCGATCAACTCAATGAAAATTTATACAAAAATCGCGCCATCTCTTTTCAGAAATGGCGCGATTTGGTTCCATCAATTATGGCAAAGTGTCGGTTAAACCAACCCTGCCTCGGCCAGCAGCGCCGTGGTGCTGGCGTCAAATTCGGCCTCGCCCTTGTCAATGGCATTGGCGATCTGCTTGCCCAGTTCGACGCCGAACTGGTCAAACGGGTTGATGCCCAGCAGGACCGCATTGGCAAAAGTGCGATGTTCGTGGAACGCGATCAGCGCGCCAAGGCTGGCGGGCGAGAGGTCATCGACCAGAATCGTCGCCGAAGGACGGTTGCCCGGATAGGCGCGCGACTTGTCATCCGAATCCTTGCCCGCCATCAGCGCGGCGCCCTGCGCAAAGCAGTTCATCAACAGGATGCGGTGATGGGCCGGATCAAGCTGATCGCCCGGCGCGATGCTGGCGATGAAATCCACCGGCACAACGATGGTGCCCTGATGCAGCAACTGGAACACGGCGTGCTGTGCATCCGTGCCCACGCCGCCCCAGGTGATCGGCGCCGAAGGACCATCCAGCGGCGCGCCGTCAAAGGTCACGCTCTTGCCGTTCGATTCCATTTCAAGCTGTTGCAGATAATCGGGCAGCAGCGCGAGGCGTTCGTCATAGGCAAAGCAGGCGCGCGTCTGACAACCGCGCAGGCGGGTGTAGAGCTGATCGGCAAAGGCCGCGCGCAGGGGCAGATTGTCCGCGCCCGACGTATTGGCGAAATGTTCGTCAATCGCGGCCGCACCCGCCAGAAATTCGGCAAATTCCTCAAAACCCAGCGCCAGCGCCACCGGGAAACCGATCGAGGACCACAGCGAATAACGCCCGCCCACGCTTTCCGGGAAAGGCAGGATGCGGGTTTCATCCACGCCCCATTCCACCGCCTTTTCCGGCGCAGCGGTCAACGCAACCACGCGGCCATAGGGGTCATCGACGCCGTTTTCCTTCAGCCAGTTGAGGGCCGACTTGGCATTGGTCATCGTCTCGATGGTGGTAAAGGTCTTGGACGCCACCGCGATCATCGTGGTGGCCGGATCGGCCTTGGCAAAGGCGGCCTCAAGCGCACAACCATCGATATTGGCGACGACATGCACCTCGACCACGCAGCCGTCGCGGGTCAGCGCGTCAATCGCCAGCGCCGGGCCAAGGGCCGAACCGCCAATGCCGATGTGGATCAGATGTTTGACCTCGCCAAACGCGCCTTCATGGATCGCGGCGACCAGCGAAGCCGTGCGCTGATGCAGGGCTTGGGCTTCCTCAACGCTGGTGTCCTTGCCCACGCCGCGCTGGGCGGTGTGTTCGGCGGCGCGGCCTTCGGTGTTGTTGATCTTTTCACCACCGAACAATTGCGCGCGGCGGCCATCGAAATCCTGCGCGGTGGCCAGAGCCTCAAAACCGGCGATCACGGCATCATCAAGGTGCATCTTGGACCAGTCAAAGCGGATGCCGCCCAGCCCTTCGCCCAGTTCGAAACGCGTCGACAATTTGCTGAGGCGATCAGCATCACCAGCGAACAGTTCCGCCAGAGTGGGGCGCGGCAAGCCCGCCAGATGGTCCCAAGCTGCCTTGGCCGATTGGTTGGTGGACATGTTCGCTTCACTCCCGTCTTGCAGATGCGATCAAATATATACGTCATGCCTATGCCCTGCGCATGACAATTGGCCAAGGGTGCAGCGCAGCAATTTTGAATGAATCAGGCCCCCGCATACGTTTTGCATCCATTCCCCTGCCCCAAAGATGCACGGTTCATGCCCTGCTCAGCCAATCCATGGCTTGACGCGGCGCTTCTGGACCAACATGGCAGCACGGCCAGATTCAAGGATAAGCACTGATGAGCCAAGTTGAACCCACCACCAAGCCCGGCGCCAAGCCGGAAAAACAGGAGGAGAACTTTTTCGTTTTCCTTATCAAGCTGGTGGTGATCGTTGCGGTGTTCCGCAGCTTCTTCTTCTCGCCCTTTAACATCCCCAGCGAATCGATGTTGCCGCGTCTGGTTAACGGTGACTATCTGCTGGCCGCCAAATGGCCCTATGGCTATTCGCGCTATTCGATGCCTTTCAGCCTGCCGCTGATCCCGGGCCGCATTCTGGCCACCCAGCCCAAGCGCGGCGATGTGGTGATCTTCAAGGCCCCGCCGACCAATCAGGACGACTGGATCAAGCGCGTGATCGGCCTGCCCGGTGACACGATCCAGATGAAGGGCGGCGTGCTGTACATCAACGGCAATGCCGTGCCCAAGCAAAGGATCGAGGATTTCGAGATCGCCGTCTCGCCCAACACCTCCTGCTATCAGCCGCGCTATGGCATGAATGTGAATTATGAAACGGTGAAGGATGGCAAGACCATCTGCCACTATCCGCAATTTCGCGAAACGCTGCCGTCCGACAATGGCAAGCCGGGCAAGTCCTATAACGTCCTCGATCTGGAGGCCACGCCGCAGGACAACACGATGCCCTATATCGTGCCCGAAGGCGCGCTGTTCCTGATGGGTGATGACCGCGACAATTCGCAGGACAGCCGTTTCCCCGTCGAAGTGGGCGGCATCGGCTATGTGCCCCAAGGCAATCTGGTGGGCCGCGCCACCATCGTGATGTGGTCGACGGACGGATCGGTTTCATGGTACAAGCCTTGGACCTGGCTGACCGCCGCGCGATGGAACCGGATCGGGGGCACCTTTTGACCAAGAGCCTGACACTCAAATCGGTGAACAACCCGGCTCTTTCGGATGCCACACGGGAATTTCTGACCCGCGTGATCGGTGCTGACAATGTCGATGCCCCGGAATGGATCGCGGCGCTGACCCATGGCAGCTTTGCCGCGCAGGCTGCTCCGCGTGGCAAGGGGATCGAGGATTATCAACGGCTCGAATTTCTGGGCGACCGGGTTCTGGGCCTGACCATTGCCGAATGGCTGTATCAAAGCGAGGGCGCGGCCGAGGGCCGCCTCTCGCAGCGCCTGAACGTGCTGGTCAGCCGACAGATGTGCGCGACCGTGGCGCGCGGCATTGGGCTGGGCGAACACATGCGCCTTGGCAAACAGGCGCGCGATGATGGCGGCGCGGACAGCGAAAACATTCTGGGCGACGTGATGGAGGCGCTGATCGGCGCATCCTTTGTCACGCGCGGCTTTGAACCCACACGCGCCCTGATCCGTAGCCTTTGGGCCGAAGCGGTCGGCGGCCATGCAGGACAGGCCAAGCACCCCAAATCCGCGCTTCAGGAATGGGCCGCCGGCAATCGCCGCAAGCCCCCCGAATATCGACTGGTTGACCGTTCAGGTCCCGATCATGCCGCCCGCTTTACCGTCGCCGTGGCGGTCAAGGGTGTGGGCGAGGTCGAAGCCGTCGCCAACAGCAAACAGGAGGCCGAAACCCAGGCGGCCGCCGCATTTTTAAGGCAATATGGATGAGTGATGTAGTCGAATCTTGCGGTCTGGTGGCCGTGCTGGGCGCCCCCAATGCGGGCAAGTCCACGCTGGTCAACGCGCTGGTCGGGCAAAAGGTGGCGATTGTCTCGCAAAAGGCGCAGACGACCCGCGCCCGCCTGATGGGCATCGCGCTGGAACAGTCGGACAAGCATAATACGCAGATCATCCTTGCCGACACGCCGGGTATTTTCACCCCTCGCCGCCGTCTGGACCGCGCGATGGTTGCCGCCGCATGGGAAGGCGCGTCCGAAGCCGACGCCATCCTTTTGGTGGTCGATGCCGCGAAAAAGAACCGTCAGGGTTTGGAGGAAATCCTCGAATCGCTGAAGGGTCGCCCGGAACGCAAGCTGCTCGCGCTCAACAAGGTGGACCTGTGCCCCAAGGAACCGCTGCTGGTTCTGGCGCAGGAATTGACGCAGGCGGTGGATTTTGCCGAAGTCTTCTTCATCTCTGCCTCGACCGGCGATGGCGTGGCGCAATTGAAGGCCCGCCTTGCCGATCTGATGCCCGAAGGCCCGTGGAATTTCCCCGAAGATCAGGTGTCGGACGCATCGGAACGGTTGATGGCCGCCGAAATCACCCGCGAACAGCTTTACCGTCAGTTGCATGACGAATTGCCCTATGACAGCACGGTTCGTCCGGAAAGCTACAAGGTTCGCCGCGACGGCAGTGTCGAGATCCGTCAGCAGATCGTAATTGCGCGTGACAGCCAAAAGGCCATCGTGCTGGGCAAGCGCGGCGCCCGCCTCAAGGCGATTGGCGAAGCGGCGCGGGCGGAGTTGGCCGAACTGCTGGGCGTGAAGGTACACCTGTTCCTGCACGTCAAGATTGATGAAAACTGGGCGGACGCCAAGGAAATCTATGAAGAGATCGGCCTGGAATGGGTACGTTAATGTGCGGCGCTGATCTTTTGTAAGTCTCATGTACAAAGTTTGTGGCAAATCGCGCAAAAGCTGCGAAAAGCTGTAAAATGCTGTTTGGGTAGTGAATTGGACATCGGGGGTTGGTCGCCTGACCGCAGTGCAGATGGGGGTCTGTGCGGTTACGAATGGCGATCAGGCGGACGGAGTGTTTGATGGTCGAATATATCGCAGAACTTCCGGCGCGGCTGCGGGGTGCAGCCGGGTCGGAAGCTCCCAATGCCGGCTCGCCCTTTCAGGGGGCGGCGGGGCGGATCAATCGATCCGGTCTGGGAGCGGTGCGCGCAATCAACCTGCTGATGATGGGCTTTGCCTATCTGGCGGTGGGTTTGTTGATCCGCGGCGCCACGTTGGGCTTTCCTGTTATCCATATTGACGAGCAGTTCTATCTGCTGGTGGGCGACCGCATGCTGCATGGCGCGGTGCCCTTTGTCGATATCTGGGACCGCAAGCCGATTGGGCTGTTCATCCTGTATGCGGCGATCCGCCTGCTGGGTGGCGATGGCATCCTGCAATATCAACTGGTTGCGCTGGCCTGTGTCGCGGGAACCTCACTGGTCATCTATCGTATGGCGCGTGAAATCGCCTCGCCGATGGGGGCTTTCTGGGCCGGCGTTGCCTATCAATTGTATCTCTCGGCCTTTTTCTGCTTTGGCGGACAGGCTCCGGTTTTCTACAATCTGCTGATGGCTCTGGCCGGGCTTGGCATGATGCGGGTGTGGACCGCACAAAACAGCGATCGCCTGTTTGTGCATGGTCTGGCCATCATGGGCGTGGTCGGCATTTCGCTTCAGATCAAATATACGGTCGTGTTCGAAGGCGTTGCTTTTGGCCTGATGCTGATGGTCCGTGCGCGCCAACTGGGCTGGTCGCATGGCAAGATTTTGGCGGCGGCAACCGGCTGGGCGGGCATCGCGCTGGCGCCGACGCTGGCGGCATGGGCGGTCTATATCGCCATGGGCCACGGCATGGAATTTGCGCAGGCCAACTTCCTTTCGATCTTTGGCCGGCACGAGGATTTCGACGGATCGCTGTTCCGCCTGTTCAAGGAAACGATGGCGCTGATTCCGGTGTGGCTGGCCATTTTCTGGGCGCCGCGAAAGGTTCCCGCACTGCGCTTTCTGTCGCGCCCGGCCTACGGCTTTTTGCGGATCTGGGCCTTTGTCGCGGTGGCAGGCTTTTTGATCTTTGGCACGTGGTATGACCATTATGTTGCGCCGCTGCTGGTGCCGCTGATGGCGCTGGCGGCCCCTGCTCTGGGTCGCGGTCGTCCGCTGCGCTGGCTGACGCATTTCATGATCGGCTTTGGCATTCTGGCCGCCGCCGTGGTGACGATTTACAACACTCGCCACCATGGCACCAGCGAGCAGGTCGAAGAAGCCGCCGACATGATCCGTCGCGCCGCCGCCACGCCGACCGGACAGGGCTGCGCCTATATCAACGAGGGTGATCCCATCCTCTATCACATGACCAACACGTGCTTTGTCACGCGCTATGTCTTCCCCAACCATCTTAACGGCATGGTCGATGCCAATGCCTTGGGCGTGGATGCCGCACAGGAAATCGAGGCCACAATGCGCCGCCATCCCCAGGTTGTGGTGATGGCCGCAGAGCCTTCATCGTTGCCGGTCAATTGGAAAAACCGCAATCTGATGTTCCACCACCTTAATCAGGATTACCAGTTATTCGGCCTCGCCAAGGTAGGCTGGCGCGATCTGCTGGTCTATCGCCGGAAATAGGTTTGGCATTGAGCCATAAGAAAAGGGCCGCGTCGGAATTGTCCGGCGCGGCCCTTTCTTTTCGTGAATGCTGCGATCAGGCTTTTTCAGCCGCCTTTTTGGGCGCAGCCTTTTTCGCGGCAGGCTTTTTGGCAGGTGCCTTCTTGGCCGGAGCCTTCTCACCATCATCCTTTTTGGCGGCGGCCTTCTTGGGCGCGGCCTTTTTCGCGGGCGCCTTTTTCTTGCCCTTGGCCGGACCCTTGGCCGCCTTTTCGTCGATCAGGACGATCGCCTGCTCCAGCGTCAGGCTGTCCTGCTCGACCGCCTTGGGCAGCGTGGCATTGGTCGTCCCATCGGTCACATAGGCGCCGTAGCGCCCCGCCAGAAGCTTGATCTCGCCGCCGGTGGTGGGATGGGTGCCAAAGACCTTCAACGGCTCTGCAGGGGCGCTGCGGCTGCGTCCGCCGCCTGCCGCTGCCTCGGCCAGTTTGGTCACGGCTAGGTTCATGCCCGTTTCGAACACTTCGGCCGTGCTGCGCAGGCGCGCATATTTGCCGCTATGCGCCAGATAGGGACCATAGCGCCCAATGCTGGCGGTGATCGGCTCACCGCTTTCCGGATGCGGTCCGATGGTGCGCGGCAGGGACAGAAGCTTGACCGCCCAGTCCAGCGTCATCTCGCCAATATCTTTGGGTATGGACGCCATCTTGCGCGTCTCGCCCTCGCCCATCTGGATATAGGGGCCAAAACGACCCGCCTTGCGCATGATAGGCTCGCCCGTTTCCGGGTGCTTGCCTAATTCGCCTTCTTCACCTGCATCAGCGCTGCCGCCTGCCTGACCGAACTTGCGGGTGAATTTGCACTCCGGATAGTTCGAGCAGGCGACGAAAGCGCCATATTTGCCGCCACGCAACGACAGGCGCCCCGCCTCGCATTGCGGGCATTTGCGCGGATCGCTGCCGTCTTCCTTGGGCGGGAAGAGATAATCGGAGAGGAATTCATCCAGCGCCTCGGTCACTTCCGAAGGCTTCTTCTCCATCACCTCGTCGGACTTGGGCTTGAAATCCTTCCAGAACGCTTCGAGCACCGTGCGCCATTGCGCCCGCCCGCCCGAAACATCGTCCAGTTCATCCTCCATGCCCGCCGTAAATTCATAGGCGACATAGCGGTCAAAGAAGCGTTCAAGGAAGGATGTGAGCAGACGCCCGGTTTCCTCGGCAAAAAAGCGGTTCTTTTCGGTGCGCACATAGGCGCGGTCTTTGAGCACCTGCAACGTGGCCGCATAGGTCGAAGGACGCCCGATGCCCAATTCCTCCAGACGCTTGACCAGCGAAGCTTCGGAATAGCGCGGCGGCGGCTGGGTGAAATGCTGGGTCGCGTCCACGCCTTGTTTCAAAGGCATATCGCCCTTGTTCATCAGCGGCAGCAGGTTTGCATCATCATCGTCGTCGGTCTTGTTATCGCGGCTCTCGTCATAGACCGCCATAAAGCCGGGGAATTTCACGACCTGACCCGTGGCACGCAATTCGTGCATCCCCGTGCCGTCGCGCATGGTAACGGTGGTGCGCTCCAGCGCGGCGCTCGCCATCTGGCTGGCCAAGGCGCGTTTCCAGATCAGGTCATAGAGGCGCGCCTCATCGCCGCTGCCATAGGTGTCGCGGCTGAACTCGGTCGGGCGGATGGCTTCGTGGGCCTCCTGCGCGTTCTTGGCCTTGGTCTCGTAATGGCGCGGCTTTTCGGGGCAGAAATGGCCGGAGAAGCGCTCGGTAATCTCGCGGCGGGCGGCGGAAATGGCGCTGGGGTCCATCTGGACGCCGTCGGTACGCATATAGGTGATCGCGCCCGCCTCATACAGGGTTTGCGCCACGCGCATCGTATGGCTGGCCGAAAAGCCCAGCTTGCGCGCGGCTTCCTGTTGCAGGGTCGATGTGGTGAAAGGCGGATAGGGATTGCGGCGGACGGGTTTGGTTTCCACCTCCTCCACGCGGAAGGCGCCCGCCTCGACCGCAGCCTTCGCACGCTCGGCAGTGCCCGCATCGCCAAGGCTCAGTTTCTCAAGCTTCTTTCCTTCGAACTTGACCAAACGCGCCGGGAATTGCGAGCCATCATGCAGCATCCGTGCCACGACCTGCCAATATTCCTCAGGCTTGAACAGTTCGATCTCGCGCTCACGCTGAACGATCAGGCGCAAGGCCACCGATTGCACACGGCCCGCCGATTTCGCGCCCGGCAATTTGCGCCACAACACCGGCGAGAGCGTAAAGCCGAACAGATAGTCCAGCGCGCGCCGCGCCAGATAGGCATCGATCAGATCCTGATCCAGCTCTCGCGGATGCTTCATCGCCGTGGTGACGGCATCCTTGGTGATCGCGTTGAACGTGACGCGCTCGACCTCCTTGGGCAATGCGCGCCTCTTGGCCAGCAGTTCCTTCACATGCCACGAAATCGCCTCCCCTTCGCGATCAGGGTCAGTCGCGAGGATCAGTCGGTCGGCCTGTTTGGCAAGTTCGGCGATTTCACGGACGCGGGCCTGCTTGTCGCCATACAGCTCCCAATCCATCGCGAAATCTTCATCGGGACGCACCGACCCATCCTTGGGCGGCAAATCGCGGATATGGCCATAGGACGCCAACACGCGATAATCCTTGCCGAGATACTTCTCGATGGTTTTCGCCTTGGCCGGGGATTCGACAATAACAAGCTGCATGAGTTCTCTTGTACTATCCGTATCGGCCGCGAGGGCCAAAAAGAAACAAAGCCGTGGATGCGGCCATGCCCCCAATTGAAAGACTTGTGAAGACCGCCTGTCCCAAGGGTCACCCTTATGACCGCACAGCCCCTCACGTATACGCGCGAGGTTGGCGGCTACCGCGCCCCTCCGTCAAGGGGGCAGCAGGTTTCATACCGCGCGGCTGATCCGCGCCCCGGCATGACGGATGATGGCACCGGCCAATTCCAGTTCAATCAGAGCCATTTGCACCGCGCCCGCATCCATGCCGGATTGGCGGATCATTTCATCCACGCTGACCGGGGCCAGGCCGATAAGGGCAAGCAGGCGTTCATTGGCCTGCGCACTGCCATCTTCATCGCTGTCGGGGCCGATCCGCAAATCATCCCCCCCGAAATCGGGCAGGATATTGCCGTCATCCTCATGGAAATGCGAACGGGGCACGCCGTCGAAACTGGCGATCAGTTCGATGATATCCTCGGCCCGCTGGATCAGCACCGCGCCTTCGCGGATCATTTCGTTGCATCCATGGCTACGCGGGTCGAGCGGCGATCCGGGAACCGCCATCACCTCGCGCCCATAATCCCCGGCCAGACGCGCGGTGATCAGCGAACCGGATTTGAACGCCGCCTCAACCACGACTGTGCCCGCGCACATGCCGGCGATGATGCGGTTGCGCGCCGGGAAATGGCGCTGGATCGGTTCGACACCGGGCTGCACCTCGGTCAGGAGCATGCCTTCTTCGGCAATCCGGTTTTGCAGGGCGACATGTTCGGGCGGATAGGCGACATCAATCCCGCCCGCGATGACGGCAATCGTGCTGGCGCTGCCATAGGCCTCGCCGCGCCCGGCCAGCGCGCCTTCATGCGCGGCGGCATCGATGCCGCGCGCAAGGCCCGACACCACCGGATAGCCCGCCTCGGCCAGAGCGCCCGCCATTTCACGGGCCAGACGCATGGCCGCCGCGCTGGCATTGCGCGCGCCCACCATGGCGACGGGCGCGGCGCGGGACAGGTCGGCCCGCCCACGCGCAATCAGCAAGGGCGGCGCGGAATCGACCTGTCGCAACAACGCGGGATAATCGGGCGAATCGTGAAAGATATAGCGCGCACCAGCGGCCCGGACAGCGGCGATTTCCGCCTCGACCACACCATGTTCGATGGCGCGATAGGCCGAACGCCCCTTGCCCCCGCCCCTTGCTGCCAGATCGGGCAGGGCGTCTATCGCCGAGCGCGCATCGCCAAACCGGCGCAGCAACTGGGCAAAGGTGACCGGGCCAATGTTTGGCGACCGGATCAGGCGAATCCGCGCCAGCCCTTCATCACGCGACAGACCCGGTGCTTGACCGCTCATCCCTTTTTCGCGCCCACTTTCGGTTCGGTCCCGGCGCGCAGGCGGGCGATGTTCTCACGGTGTTGATACAGCACCAGCGCGGCCAGCGCCGCCAGCACCGGCACCATATTCGCATGGCCCAATGCCAGCGCCCCCAGCGGGGCCGCCACGCCCGCGCTCATCCCGCCGACGCTGGAAATGCGCGAGAGTTTGAACATGCCAACCCATGCCAGAAGGCAAATCAGCCCCACCGGCCAGGCCAGCCCCAAGGCCACGCCCAGCATGGTGGCCACCCCCTTGCCGCCCTTGAATTTCAACCAGACCGGGAAGCAATGGCCCACCATCGCCCCCGCTCCGCCCGCCAGCGCCAGCCACTGCGCCCCGCTGGCCCCATCGGCAAACGTACCCGAGGGCAGATGCGCGGCCAGCAGGACCGCCGCCGCGCCCTTGCCCCCGTCGAGCAAAAGCGTGGCCGCCGCCAGACCTTTACGCCCGGTGCGCAGCACATTGGTCGCCCCGATATTGCCCGAACCGATCGAGCGCAGATCACCGGCCCCAAAGGCCCGCGTCAACAACAGCCCGAAAGGAACCGAACCCAGCGCATAGCCCAGCACCGAGGCCACCATCAAAGACATTGCATTCACCCTTTTATGCGCCGCCATCTTTAAGGTCGCCCATGCAACATAGCGGCGCGCCAACCCTCCTTTAGTCGCAGCGGCGGCTTTGTCGAACCCCCTTCTCTTTCCTTTTTGCCGCAATCGTTTCAAAGAGGCTTTGTCATGGCCTCGACTCTCCCCCCCGGCATTACCCCGGATAGCCCGATATTGCTGTTTGATTCCGGCGTTGGCGGGTTGACCGTACTGGACGCGCTGCGCCGTCATGTGCCCGATGCGCCGGTGATCTATGTCGCGGACAATGCGGGCCTGCCCTATGGCACAAAGACCGAGGCGCAGATTGCCGCGCGCGTGTCGGGCCTGTTGGGCCGGATGACCGAACGCTTGCGCCCGCGCCTTGTCTGCATTGCCTGCAACACGGCCAGCACGATTGCCCTGGCCAGCGTGCGCGAAGTGCTGGAGGTGCCGATTGTCGGAACCGTGCCCGCGATCAAGCCCGCCGCCGCCATGACCCAGACCGGCGTGATCGGTTTGCTGGGCACGCAGGCGACGATCCGGCAGGCCTATGTCGATCGGTTGGAACATGAATTTGCCGCCGACAAATTGCTGCTGCGCCACGGCGCGCCCGAACTGGTCGAAGCCGCCGAGGCGAAATTGCGCGGGCAACCCGTCGATTCCCGGCTGATTGCGCGCGCCGTCGGTGGATTGCGCGATCAACCGGGCGGCGACAGGATCGATACGGTGGTGCTGGCCTGTACCCATTTTCCGTTGCTGACGCAGGAATTGGGCGCGTTTTTCGGCCCGGATGTGCGCTATATCGACGGCGCCGACGGCATCGCGCGGCGCATACGCTTTTTGACGCAAGGTCAGGAATTCAGACGCAATTCACCCGATCTGGCGCTATTCACCACCGGCAATGGAATCGAAGGGTTGGAGCCTGCACTGACCCAGCGCGGATTGATGCGGGTGGACTTGTTTTGATCGCCTAAGTGATCACCCTGCGGGAAAGACGAATACTACTTTTGGACAGAATGCCCTATCACAGTGTTTGACTCTGGTCATTTTATGCATCCCCTCATATGTTCTATCGGGGGAGAGCCGGAAGCCGGATCAACGGTGCCGTTCAGGATAAGAGCCAGTGAACTACGACCAGATTTTCGACGCAGCCATCGACCGCCTGCATTCCGAAGGGCGGTATCGCGTGTTTATCGACATCCTGCGTAACAAGGGCGCCTATCCCAACGCGCGCTGTTTTGCCGGGCATAACGGGCCGAAACCGATCACGGTGTGGTGCAGCAACGACTATCTGGCGATGGGGCAACACCCCAAGGTGATCGCCGCGATGGAAGAAGCGCTGCACGACGTGGGCGCAGGTTCGGGCGGAACGCGCAACATCGGCGGTAACACGCATTACCATATCCAGCTAGAAGAAGAGTTGGCCGACCTGCATGGCAAGGAAGGCGCGCTGCTCTTTACCTCGGGTTATGTGTCGAATGATGCGACGCTCTCGACGCTGGCCAAGATCCTGCCGGGATGTGTGATCTTTTCCGACGAATTGAACCATGCCAGCATGATTGCCGGCATCCGCAATTCGGGCGCGGAAAAGAAGGTGTTCCGCCACAATGACCTTGAACATCTTGAGGAATTGCTGGCCGAAACCGATCCCGCCCTGCCCAAGTTGATTGCGTTTGAAAGCGTCTACTCGATGGATGGCGACATTTCGCCGATCCATGAAATCTGCGATCTGGCGGAAAAGTACAGCGCGCTGACCTATATCGACGAGGTTCACGCCGTGGGCATGTACGGCCCGCGCGGCGGCGGCATCACCGACCGCGACAATGCCGCCCACCGCATCGACATTATCGAAGGCACGCTGGGCAAGGCTTTCGGCGTGATGGGCGGCTATATCGCGGCGGACAAGCGTATCATCGACGTGATCCGCTCTTATGCGCCCGGCTTCATCTTCACCACTTCGCTCTCGCCGGTGCTGGTGGCGGGCGTGCTGGCCTCGGTGCGCCATCTCAAGGCTTCCTGTGTTGAGCGCGATGGCCAGCAGGCCGCCGCCGCATCGCTGAAAGCGATGATGCGCGAGGCCGGGCTGCCGGTGATGAATTCCACCACGCATATCGTTCCGCTGATGGTGGGTGATCCGGTCAAGGCCAAGAAGATCAGCGACATCCTCCTTGCCGAATATGGCGTCTATGTGCAGCCGATCAATTTCCCCACCGTACCGCGTGGGACGGAACGCCTGCGCTTTACGCCGGGGCCGCAGCATACCGAGGCCATGATGCGCGATCTGACGCGGGCATTGGTGGAAATCTGGGACCGGCTGGAGTTGAAGCTGGCGGCTTGATTTTTAGGTTTTGCCTCCGGCGGGCAAAGGGTCTCGACCCTTTGCAATCCCGGTAATGGGGTTGGCAGGGCAGTGAAGGGAGTTTGAAAGCCTGCGGTGCGGAGAGCTTAAGCTTTAAAGCGCTGCAGGCTTTTATATGTCAACGCCGCGTCCGACACTCATTCGCCGAACCCTATGCGCAACGCAGACAGTAACGGGAGCGCGAGGGTCTAGACCCTCGCATCTTTCACCTCACCCATACCTTCCCGTCACATAATCCCGCATCGCCGCCGTCACGGGCTTCACAAAAGCCTCGCCCGAAGGCCGGAATTCGACCATTTTGCCCATCAGCATAAATCCGGTGTAATCGGAAATCCGCGCCGCCTGCTGCAGGTTATGCGTGACGATGACAATGGTGAAGCTCTGCTTGAGTTCGATCAGCGCCGTCTCCAGCTTGGCCGTGGACAAAGGATCAAGCGCCGAAGCGGGCTCGTCCAGCAGCAGCACTTCCGGCTCCACCGCGATCCCGCGCGCGACGCAAAGCCGCTGCTGCTGACCGCCCGACAGGCTGAGGCCCGATTTGTCCAGCTTGTCCTTGACCTCGTCCCACAGCGCGGCGCGGGTCAGCGAGGTTTCGACGATCTCATCCATCTGCGCGCGCGACACATTGCGGTGCAGGCGCACGCCAAAAGCGATGTTTTCATAGATCGACATCGGGAACGGCGTGGGCCGCTGAAACACCATGCCGATGCGCGCGCGCAGCCGGGCATTATCGCCATGAATCGGCGCGCCCGATGCGGGGGGCGCATCGGGCACCGCTTCACCGCCCAACAGGTTCTCGCCGTTGAACAGGATCTGTCCTTCTGCCCGCTGGCCGGGATAGAGGTCATAGATCTTGTTCAGCGTTCGCAGCAGCGTCGATTTGCCGCAGCCCGAAGGCCCGATCAACGCCGTCACCTTGTTGCGCGCCACGGGCAAATCGACCCCGAACAACGCCTGATGCTTGCCGTAAAAGAAATCCAGACCGCGCACGTCCAGAACCCGCTGCTCCATCGGCGGGGGCACGATCACGCTGGCGCTGTCGGCCTGTTTGGCGTCGAAATTCACGAATTGTGGCTCCCCCGCGTCAAGGCGCGTCCGATGATATTGGCGGCAAGAACGGTGATCGCGATCAACAGCGCCCCCACCCATGCCAGCGCGCGCCAGTCGTCAAAAGCCGACAGCGCGAATTGATAAATCGTCGTGGGCAAGGCGCCCATCGGCTGGGTCAGGGCAAAGGACAGATCGGGGTTGCCCAAAGATGTGAAAAGCAGCGGCGCCGTCTCCCCCGAAATACGCGCAAAGCCCAGCAAAGCGCCCGTCACCAGACCGGGGCGCGATGCGCGCCAGATGATCGCGCGGATGACATAGCTCTTGCCCGCGCCGATCGCCATGCCTGCCTCGCGCAACTGGTTCGATTGCAGGCGCAGGATGTCCTCGGTCGTGCGCGTCACCACCGGCGTCGCGACAAAGGCCAGCGCCACCGCGCCCGCCCCGGCCGAAAACCCGTGCAGCGGCCGCACCAGCAATTCATAGACAAACAGACCAATCAGGATCGAAGGCGCGGAGAGCAGCACGTCGTTCAAAAACCGTACCACTTCGGCCAGCTTCTTGCCCTCGCCATATTCGGCCAGCCATGTGCCGGCCAGAATGCCGATGACCACGGCAATGACCATGCCAATCAGGCACATTTCGACCGACCCCAGAATGGCATTACGTAGCCCCCCCGGCGCTTCGGGCGGCGGTTGATCCATCGTGAAAATGTCCAGATTGATGCCGCCCAGCCCGTTGACCACCAGCGACCACAGGATCAGCAACAGCGCGATCACCGCAACGCCGGTTGCCGCCATGGTCAGGCCGACAAAGGCATAATTGACCATTTTGCGCCGCGCATGGCGGTCGAAAAGGCGCCTCTCGATCCGCATCACGCCTTCTCCTGACCAATCAACATGCGCGCACCGACCAGCGCGGCAAAGGTGATGACAAACAGCACCAGCCCCAGCGCCATCAGCGCCGAGACGTGCAGGTCGCTGCTGGCTTCGGCAAATTCATTGGCGATGGTCGATGCAATGGTCGAACCGCTGGCAAACAGGCTGCGCGGGAATTCGTGGCTGTTGCCGATGATAAAGGTCACCGCCATCGTCTCACCCAGCGCGCGCCCCAGCCCCAGCATCACCGCGCCAATCGCGCTGCGCCGAATATAGGGCAGCATGATCCGGCTCACGACCTCATAGGGGGTGCAGCCCATGCCATAGGCCGCCTCGCGCACATGGGTCGGCACGGAGAGCAGCAGTTCGCGCAAAACCGTCGCGATATAGGGCAAGACCATGATTGCCAGGATCATCGCGGCGGTAAAAATATTGGCCCCATTGGGGATGCCTTCGAACAGATGGCCCCAGAAACTGTCGGGATCGACGATATAGAACAGCGGCAATTGCACATGCAGCGCAAACCACGGCGCCAACACGAACAGGCCCCACATGCCGTAAACGATCGAGGGAATGCCCGCCAAAAGCTCGACCGCCATGCCGACATATTTGGCCAATCCCGCCGGACAGAATTCAACCAGAAAGACCGCAATCCCTACCGCCAGCGGCAGCGCCATCACCATGGCCAGCCCGGCGGTCACCAGCGTCCCGACAATCGGCCCGGCGGCACCATAATCCTCGGCCACGGGGTCCCATGCGGCAGAGATGAAAAACTTCGGCCCGAAATGCGCCAGCGCCGGCCAGCCCCCGATCACCAAAGCGATCAACAAGCCCGCCAGCGTCGCCATCAACACCATGGCCGCGGAAAAACACAGCGCCTGAAAGAAAGCATCCTGACGCGCCGCGCGCGAAAGGCCGGTCGTTTGCCTCGTCATTTGCCGCCCCCGATGGCGCGCCATTGCTGTCGCACCATGGATTTTAGCGACGCGGGCAAGGCCACATAGGACAGGCGCGTTGCCGTTGCGTCACCATGGCCAAAGGCCCAGTCAAAGAAGCGCAACACCGCCCGCGCCTTTTCCGGGCGCTCCTGTTCACGATGCATCAGAATGAAGGTCGCGCCCGAAATCGGCCATGCCTGCGCGCCGGGTTGGTTGACCAGCAAGACGTAATTTCCCGAAGCCCGCCCCCATGGCGCAGCGGTGGCCGCAGCGGCAAAGCTGTTCAGCGTCGGCGCGGGGAATTGGCCCGCC
Organism: Novosphingobium sp. 550D; assembly: GCF_057401885.1. Classification (NCBI taxonomy): domain Bacteria; kingdom Pseudomonadati; phylum Pseudomonadota; class Alphaproteobacteria; order Sphingomonadales; family Sphingomonadaceae; genus Novosphingobium; species Novosphingobium sp. 550D. Next base: position 3,590,316 of record NZ_CM171613.1, read on the forward strand.
GCGTTCTGAAGCAGCGCGTAGCTGACCTTACCCTTGCGCGCGTAAATATATTCGACATAGCCCAGCGCGCCATAAGTCTGACGCACAAAGGCCGCCACGCCATCATTGCCCTTGCCCCCGATCCCGGCGGGCCATTTGACCGCATCACTGGCCCCCACCATACGCGCCCAATTGGGCGAGGTCTGGGCCAAATAGGTGGTGAACAGAAATGTCGTGCCCGAACCGTCCGCACGATGCACCACCGTAATCGGGAAAGGCGGCAGTTTCAGACCCGGATTGACCGCGGCAAGGCGCGGATCGTTCCAGCGCTTGATCCGCCCCAAAAAGATTTCGCCCAGCAATGGCCCCGTCAACCGCAATTGCCCCGGCCCGATGCCCGGCAAATTGAACACCGGCACCACGCCACCAATCGCGGCGGGGAATTGCACCAAACCGCTGCGCGCCAATTCCTCGGGCTTGAGCGGTTTGTCCGTCGCGCCGAAATCGACCGTATGGGCAATGACTTGCCGCACACCGCCGCCGGACCCAATCGATTGATAATTCAACCGATCGCCGCTGGTTGCGGCATATTCCCGGGCCCAAGCCTGATAGAGCGAGGCAGGAAAGCTGGCCCCCGCGCCGGTGAACGATTCGGACCGAGCGGGCGAAATCATCGCCAGCCCAAGGCCGAACGCCAGCACGGTTTTGCGGAACATGGGCGATTCTCCACCAACGGGCACAGGTTCGCCCACATGGGGCGCTAAACGGTCCATATGACAGCTTTGTGACAATATCCAAGCCCCGGCACTTTCGCGCAATTTTGCCCAAAACCGCGAAAAATGCCGATCCGCCCATCGATTGTGCCGGCATCATACCGACACATTGTCACATAAACGTCATTTTCAAACCATCCCTCGCCTGTCGCGCCCCATTTCTTGAATATGCGGCCAAAATCTATCTATCCTGATGCACGGGGCGCTCCTAAACTGATGCGATCAATCCATGGCGCCGAACCAATCTGATCGGCCAGGGTTTCAGGATCACTGCTGCTCCCCCCGCGCAGCTTCGAGGAATGTTTCAATGAATGTGTTCAAGCCCTTTGCTCTGGCCCTGCTGGCATCGAGCGCCATGGCGCCCGGTGTCGTCCAAGCCGGAACAAAGGCCCCCAGCGCAGCCACCCCATCCCTTCAGGCCCAGTTGCAACAGGCACAGGCGCAAATGGCGCGCATGCAGGCCCAGATCGACGCGCTGGAAAAGAAGCTGACCGCAATGACCGGCGGGAACGCAGGCGCTCCGCAAATGGCCGCCGCCGCGCCCGATGCTGCGCAATCGCCCCCAACGCTGGCTGCGACCGCCCAGACTGCGCAACAGGCGCAAGACACAGCCACGCAGGCCTTGGCCAGCGCGGAAAAGGCCAATGGCGCGATTGCCGTCACCCAGCGTGCCGTGGCGGCCACCAAATGGGCCGCCAACACCAGCGTTTCGGGCGAAATATTCCTGAACCTGTCCAATATCACCCAACACACCGGCGGCGGCAACAATCCCGCCAGCGGTCAGGGCGTCAATCTGAAACGTGCCTTTTTGGGCATTGACCACCGGTTCAGCAACAAGGTTTCGGCGGCCATCCTGCTCGACGCGGACAACGTGACCGGACAGCCCAGCACGGTGAACCCGAATTCTTCGGCCACGCAATTGGTGGGCAAGGGCCTGTATATCCGCAACGCCTATGGCGAGGTAAAGCTCCACCCGGCGCTGACCATTCGATTGGGCGCGGCGGACATGCCGTGGATCGCCTATGCCGAAAAGGCCGAGAATGAGCGCCATGTCGAACGCTCGATGCTGGAGCGTCTTGGCTATGGCAATCCGGCCGATTGGGGCGTGCATCTTCTGGGCGACTTTATCCGCAAGGATGACGCCAGCCTGTCCTATGCCATTTCGGTGGTCAACGGCAGCGGTTACCGGCAAGCCCGCGTCACCAAATCCATCGATGTCGAGGCGCGCTTTTCGGGCACATGGCATGGGTTCTATGGCGCGGTGGGCGGCTATTATGGCAAGCGCGGCAATGACATCGAATCGATCACCGGCACCACCGCCACCTCTTTCCGCACCGCCACACGCGGCAACGTGATGGCCGGATACAAAAGCTCGGTCATCGGATTTGGGGGCGAGTTCTTCTATGCCCGCAACTGGAACAATGTCGGCGTCAACCCTGCGCTGTTCGCCCTGTCGGAAGACACCGCAATGGGCTGGTCGGGCTTTGCCCATTACAATCTGTCGCGTCAGTGGCGCGCCTTTGCCCGCTATGACCATATCAAGCCCAACCGTGACACCGTTCCGGGGCTGAAGGATGATCTGTTGATGGGCGGCTTACAGTTCTCGCCGCTCAAATTCGTCGATCTGGCGCTGGTCTATAAGCGCGAGACGGTCAATGGCGGTTCGGTGGCCACCAGCAATGGCGTCATCGGGTGCAGCACGATTGCATCGCCCAATGCCTTTAGCACGGCGGCCAGCCTTGCCGCCATGTGCCGCGGCAATGGCACCTATGACGAAGTGGGGCTGTTCACCGCGATCCGTTTCTGATGCGGCTGGAGGTCGTGCTTCTGGCCGCGGGATGGTCGCGGCGGATGGAGGGGGCAGATAAGCGCCTCTTGCCATGGCGCGGCCAACCGATGGTGCGCCATGCCGCCTCGCTCTATTGCGAACTGGGCCTGCCCGTGGTGGTGGTGGGCCGGGCTCAGGATGAGGGTTTGGCGCAGGCGATGAAAGGTCTGGACGTCACGCTGGTCGCCAATCCTGACGGGCAGAGCGAGCAAGGCGCGTCGGCGCGGGTCGGGCTGGCGGCATGTCGGCGCGATGGTGATGGCGTGATGATTGCGCTGGCCGATCAGCCATTGCTGACGGGCGCGGATATTGCCGCCCTGATCGACCGATTTGCCGCGCATGCCGACAATATCATCATCCCGCGCCATGACGGTGCGCGCGGGCATCCGTTGATCATGCCAGGCGATCTGGCGCGCGGCCTGTATGACGCAGCCACCGACATCGCGCCCAAAGCCTGGATCGAGAGCCATAAGGCGCGGATTTATTGGCATGATGTGGAACATAGCCGCTATACAAGCGATATAGATACACCACGCGACAGGGATCGGCTGTTGCGTGACCACGACTCATCTGACGCCCCCATCAACTGACGGTTGATTCATGTTTGGGAATCGCTAGCCTGCCCCCGGCCCGTCACACGCCATGATGAGATGACAAGAGGAGTAAGCCTGCAATGACACTCGACAAGAAGGTTTGCATCGTCACTGGCGCGGCCAGCGGCATTGGTCTGGGCATCGCCAAGCGTTATGTGGCCGAAGGCGCGCTGGTCGCGCTTGCCGACCTCAACCTTGACGCCGCCAACAAGGCCGCCGCCGAATTGAACGCGGCCGGCCCCGGACAGGCCATCGGCATCGCCATGGATGTGACCAGCGAGGATCAGGTCAACGCAGGCGTCGCGCAGGTCGTGGAAAAATGGGGCACGGTCGATGTGCTGGTGTCCAATGCGGGCATTCAGATCGTCAATCCGGTTGAAAATTTTGCCTATGCCGACTGGAAAAAGATGCTGGCCATCCATCTGGACGGCGCCTTCTTAACCAGCAAGGCCGTATTGCCCCATATGCAGAAGCAGAAGTCGGGCGCGATCATCTTCATGGGCTCGGTCCATTCCAAGGTCGCCAGCCCGCTGAAATCCGCCTATGTCACGGCCAAGCACGGCCTGATGGGTCTGTCGCGCGCGATTGCCAAGGAAAATGGCACCAAGGGCATCCGTTCCAACGTCGTTTGCCCCGGTTTCGTGCTGACACCTTTGGTGGAAAAGCAGATTCCGGAACAGGCCAAAGAGCTGAATATTTCCGAAGATGAGGTCGTGAAAAAGGTCATGCTGGGCCAGACGGTCGATGGCGAATTCACGACAATCGAAGATATCGCCGAAGTGGCGCTGTTTTTCGCCTCCTTCCCCACCAATGCGCTTACGGGCCAGTCCCTAATTGCCAGCCATGGTTGGGTGATGGAGTAACACTCCCGGTAAACCGTACGTTTTTGGCAAGATGCGCCATCGGCTTTGGCCCGGAATTCTGGTCCAAAGCCGATGCGTTTCTATTTCATGCCTTTTGCCGATCATGCCAATCTGGCGCCAAGAGATGGTTAACAAAAACCAGATCGACAGGGCAGGCCCGGCACTCCCCAAACCTGCCAACATCTCCCATCCCTTTCCATAGGGGGATAAGATGTCCAAGCGTAGAGGCGGAAAAGGCACCTATCGCAACACTCCCGGTCCGGGCCCATCCCGCAGGAGATCGCAAAACCCACCCAGTTTTCCAAAGGGGCTGGTGCCCCCACCTAGGATCGGGGTGACCATCACCAGCGTCCCCATGCCCAAAATGGCCCGCGCCAAAAAGACCAACGGGCGGCGGCACAGGCATGTCCAGCCCCACCCTGTCATACACCTGCCGCAGGTTGCGACGATGGAGGCAGCAGAGGTACCAGCCATCCCGCTGCCATCTGTTCACGAACCTTTGGTTTGCAACGAACCGCCACCGATCATGGCGGCGCCAGTCCGTCCTGAACCGGAAGGCCCATTGCCGCGTAACCAGTCGCTCGCCAAACCAACGGTCGGGTTGGTCGCCGCGATTGGTGAATGGCTCAACAGTTTTGGCCGCATGGTGGCGGCGGGCTTTATCGTGAAGAAGAAACGGGGCCCCCTGCCCCGTCCACCGCGTAGCCTTATTCGCAGCGAAGTGGCGGAACCCTCCATGCGCGAACGCACGGAGATGGCGCAATTGCGCGCCGAGAACCGCCGGTTGCGCGCCCAGCTCGACGCATTGAGCCATGTCCAACGCAGGATGGAACGCGCCGATTGACCCTTATGCGGTCAGGTGAGCGACCAGCGCCTTGACCTTTTTCTGACGCCATTGGGGCAGCGGCGCGACCAGCCAATAGGCCTTGCGCGCCGGTTCGGGTTCGCCAAAGCCGGGAATGCGGCCCAGATCGCGCCACCCTTGCGCCAACAGCAAGGGTACGCGGGCGCGGCCAAGCCCGGCGGCAGCAGCGGCAATCGCCTGTCCCGCGTCGCCCACATGCAGGCCCGCCTCGATCCCGTCACCGGCCGGATTGGGGTCACAAGGCCAAGCGATCCATTCGCCATCACCCACGACGGTCTGCTGCGCTTCGCCAATCGCCACGCCTTCCAGATCACCCGGACCTTCGGACAGGCGCAGCGCCAGATCGAGATTGGCCTCGGTGAAATCGGTGGCGTCGCCATCGACCAGAACGACGCGGATGTCGGGATTGGCGGCCCGGAACGCGGCCAGACGCGGGGCCAGCCATGCCGCGAAAATATCACGCGGGGCGGCAATCGTATAAACATGCGAGGATTGCCCCGCCTGCATCGCCTGCACCGCATCTTCAAATTGCAGGAAACCGGCGCGCAAAGGCTCCAGCCCCGCCTGCGCCTCGTCGGTCAGTTCCAGCCCCTTGGTCGTGCGGCGGAACAGGACAACGCCCAGCAAATCCTCGAGCGCGCGGATCTGCTGGCCCACGGCGGCGGGCGTCACGGCCAATTCGTCGGCCGCGCGGGTAAAGGACAAATGGCGGGCGGCAGCGTCAAACACGCGCAAGGCGTTGAGCGGAAGATGGGTACGCTTCATGGCGGGGGTTGTTACGCCGGGACGCGCCGACGTCAAGCGCGGTTTCAGCGATCAGCCAGCCGTAGCCGGCGCGGCCAGCGGGAAATGCGGGATCGGCACCAGAACCGAATCGCCCTGTGATCCATCACCCATAATCTCGCGAAAGGTGTAATAGCCCTCCATGCTGCCTTGCGGTGTGGCCAGCGGGCAACCCGACACATAGTCATGGCTCTGTCCGGGGTGCAGCACCGGGGTTTCGCCCACAACGCCCTCACCCTCGACCAGATTGACCGCGCCGCGCCCGTCGGTGATCCGCCAATGGCGCGTGACCAGTTGCAGGATACGATCCGAGTCGTTCTCAATCCGGATATGATAGACCCAGAACCACTTGCCCGCCTCAATCCGCGATTGTTCGGGCAGGAAGTTAACGGCCACCCGCACGGTCACGCCATGGGTGGTGGCGGCGTGCTGGAACAGTTCCTTGATGAAGGATCGGTCTGACATATGCGCAAAGTAGCGCTGCTTTTGTCGCTTCGCAACGGGCCTTTGGGGTCATTTGCGCCGGTTCCGAGCATCGGTCCGTCGCAAATTTGCCAAGCTCATTATTGCAACTCACTCGCAATAGCGTTAAATGGTGGTTCAACGCTCAGGAGTTTCCCCATGAACGAACCGCATCTGGCCCGCATCCTCCCTCATGCCGTGCCGCAGGATGGCGTCACACGCGCCGTTCTGGTGGCGATGCGCCGCATGGCGATCCACGGATTGCACGATGCCTATGTAACGATGTTGATGCTGGAACATTTCGGCCTGCATTTCCGCAAGCCCTTGGTGCTGATGCGGGCCTTGTTGATGGAGGTGTCGCAAACCACGCGACAACCGATCCAAATTGCACCTTGTTGTGCGCCCCGCATGACGCCTGCGGAAAATTCGCTGCTGCGCGCCATGGCCTGCGCGGCGCAGGATCCGGCGCAGGCGGGCGAGCATTTGCGCGAATTGACCGATGCGCCCGCCATCGAAGGCTTGCTGGCCACCACCCGCGTGCTGGCCAGCGCGTTTGTCGATTCAGGACGCGTCCTGAGCCTTGATTAAAGCCCGATGGCCTTAAGGGCGCCGTCGAGGTCTTCCTTGAGGTCTTCGAGATCTTCCAGACCGACGCTGATGCGGACCATGCCCTCGGTCACGCCCATCGCTGCGCGCGTTTCGGGCGAGATCGAGGAATGGGTCGTGCTGGCCGGGTGGGTCATCAGCGATTTGGTATCGCCGATATTGTTCGAAATATCGATCAGTTGCAGCGCGTTAAGCAGCTTCATCGCCGCCTCGCGCCCGCCATCGACCTCGAACGAGAAGATCGAACCGGCACCATACATCTGCTTTTTGACCAGATAGTGCTGGGGATGGCTTTCCAATCCGGGGTGCAGCACCCGCGGCAAACGCGCCTCCAGCCAGCGGCCCAGTTCCAGCGCCGCATCGCTCTGTGCCTTGGCACGCAGTTCGAGCGTTTCCAGCCCCTTGAGCACAACCCAAGCGTTGAAGGGCGAGAGCACATTGCCGGTGTTGCGCGTATAAGGATGCAGCACCGTGTTGATGAAATTGGCGTCGCCCGCCACCGCGCCCGCCAGCGTCCGACCCGAACCATCCATCAGCTTGGTCGCGGCATAGGCCACCACATCGGCGCCGTGATCCAAAGGCCGCTGCAAAGCGACGCTGGCAAAGGCATTGTCCACCACCACGCGAATGCCGCGCGCATGGGCAATCTTCGACACTTCGGCAATATCGACCAGATCCATCGTCGGATTGGCCGGGGTTTCAAAGAAAAACAGCTTGGTATTGTCGCGAATGGCGTCCTGCCACTGATTGAGGTCGCGCCCGTCGATGGCGGTGACCTCGATACCGAAACGCGGCAACAGATTGTCCGTCACCCAGCGGGTGGGGCCAAAGGCAGCCTTGGCGATGACCATATGGTCGCCCGCCGAAAGCTGGCACAGCAATACGCTCGACATCGCGCCCATGCCGCTGGCCTGACAACGGCATGCCTCGGCCCCTTCCATCAGGGCGATGCGTTCCTCCAGCATCTGCACGCTGGGGTTCGACGTGCGCGAATAGGTCATTCCGGGAATCTTGCCCGCGAAACGGTCGGCCACGGTTTCGGCGCTGTCATAGGCAAAGCCAGAGGTCATATAGATGGCCTCGGACGTTTCGCCCTGTTCGCTGCGCCATGTGCCGCCGCGCACGGCCTGCGTCGCGCTGCGCCAGTTGCGGGTGATCTTGCGATCCTGTCCAGTGTCCCTTTTCATGGGGCCTTGCTCTAGAACCGGCACGGCGCAAGAGCAAGGGTATCCAGCGCAAGGCCGGTTGCGCCCGTATGAACAGCGATCTAGCCTGCGGCAATGTTTGCAAAACCGCAGTCCGACCCGTGGGCATTTCAGATCCTTGTCACGCTGCTGTTTGCCGGGCTGGTCTTTTTTCGCCTGACCATTCCGTCGCATCTTTATTTTGACGAAATCCACTATGTCCCCGCAGCCCGCGCGATGATCGCGGGCAATCCGGCCAACCCGGAACACCCCATGCTGGGCAAGGCGATGATCGCGGCCTCGATCCGCCTGTTTGGCGATGGGCCACTGGGCTGGCGTTTGCCATCGGCGCTGTGCGGCATTGTCGGCCTGTGGGCCTTTGGCCGCGCCATGTGGCTGGCCAGCGGGCGGGCGATGGCCTCGGTGGCGGCGATGGTCCTGCTCGCCACGGATTTCGCCTGGTATGTGCAAAGCCGGATCGCGATGCTCGACATGGTGATGGCGGGGCTGGCGATGGTGGCACTGTGGATGCTGGCCGGGGCGATGGCGCATGGTGATGGCGCGCGATGGCGTGTCTGGGCCGCAGGGGTTGCCTTGGGCCTCAGCCTTGGCGCCAAGTGGAGCGTCTTGCCGGTGTGGATTGTCGTGGCGGGGTTGGCGATGGCCGCGCGGGGGTGGGCTTGGGCGGCGGGCCATCGCCCCATCGTGCCGGCTTTGCGGTCGCGCGAATTGTTCGGCGCGCTGATCCTGATGCCGATGCTGGTCTATTGGTTGACGTTCCTGCCCGGATTCCTGACCCTGCGCGATGCGGTGCCGGTGCTCGATCCGGTGGGGTGGCATCGCCATATGCTGGAATTGCAGAGCAGCGTGACCAAGCACCACCCCTATCAAAGCGTGTGGAGCCAGTGGATCATCAACTGGCGGGCGATCTGGTATCTGTATGAAGTGACCGATGGGGCGCAGCGCGGCGTCATGCTGATCGGCAATCCGTTTACGATGATTGCGGGGCTGGTGGCGCTGGTCTGGGCGGCGTGGAATGGGCTGATGCGCGGCGCTTGGCTGCCGCTGGTTCTGGTCGCGCTTTATGCCGGATCACTGGGCCTGTGGATCGTGGGGAACAAACCGGTCCAGTTCTATTACCACTATCTTTTGCCCGGCACCTTTATGATGGGGGCGCTGGGGCTGGTGGTTGATGATTTCTGGTGCGCGCGGGGGCAACGCTGGCGACGCGAGGCGATCGGCATGTTGGTGCTGTCGCTGGGCGTCTTTTCCTGGTTCTTCCCCATCCTCTCGGCCGCAACGCTGCACAAAGGCGTTGCCAGTTTCGAGGACTGGATGTGGCTGGCCAGTTGGCGGTGATGATTTGAAAATTCGCCGAAAGAGGTGAATTTCATACGGCACCAGCCTTCTCCCCCGGCCCTGCCACCCAAGAGTTTACTCGATTGAGTGTCAGGGCCGGAGAATAGGGCCGTGTGATCAATTGCCGTATTTGCCCCAGACGAACTTGTTCGACAGCGCAAAATTCCACACCGACGCCAGCACGATGCCCACCAGCACCGCGACCACGTCGTGGATATGCATACGCTTCAACGCCGCGGTCGAGCCAATATTGGTCAACAGACCCAGCGAGCAGGTCAGCGCGAATTGCGCCCAACCCTTGCACAGCGGCCAGAACCCGCGCAAACGCTTGTCGGCATAGGTCAGTTCATTGTTCAGCACGAAGTTGAACGTCATCGCAACAACAGCGGCAAGCGTATTGGCAATATTGAAGGTCGTCTCATCGCTCGACCAATGGCCATAGACGAAGCGTTCGCCCAGAACGACGCTGAGCATCAGCCAGAGCATGGCGAATTGTACCACCACGCCTAGCGCCCCCACCGTGCCGAACAGCGCGAACCGGGTCGGGATGATGCGGCCAAGCCACTTGTCGTAAAGACCGATCAGAAATTCAAACACAACCGTCCGATCCAGCTTGCTTTCACCATCCGCGCGGGCGGCAAAGTCCAGGGGGAATTCCTTAACCCGCAGCGGCGTATCAACCGTCGCGAGAATGTCGAGCAGGATCTTGAAACCCACACCCGAAAGCCGATGCGCGTCACAGCGCAAAGTGGCCGTGGGCAGCATGAAATAGCCGCTCATCGGGTCTGACAGGTCAACGCCCGTCACCTTGCGCGCAATGGCATTGGCAAAGCCGCTGGCCTTGACGCGGTCGGGGCGGCCCCATGCCTCGGTGCTGGCACCTTCGGCAAAACGGCTGGCATAGGCCAGATCATATTCGCCCGATTCAATCGCGGCCAACATGCCCGGCAGCAATTTGGGATCGTGCTGATGATCGGCGTCCATCACCGCGACAATCGGCGCGGCGGTGGCGCACATACCCTCGATCGCGGCGCTGGCCAGACCGCGGCGGCCAATGCGCTGGATACAACGGATACGCGGATCTTCCAGCGCGATGGCGCGCGCCTCGTCGGCGGTGCCGTCGCGACTGTTGTCATCGACGAAAATAGCCTCCCACGTGATGCCCTTCAACGCGGCGTCAAGCCGCGCGACCAGAGGGCGCAGATTACCCCTCTCGTTCAGCGTGGGCATTACGATGGCAAGTTGCAAAGTCTGACTCATAATTCCTGAAGCTTTAAAAGCCGAACGATCAGGCGGAGCCCCCGCTCTCGCCCATTCGGCATGTTGCCGGGTACATCGCCCCCCGGAAAACCTGATCCAATTGCGCCCAAACCTTGTTCAAAACATGGCAAGGGCGCAATTGTCCAAATTTAAAGCCTCTCGAGAACCGCATCACCAATCGCGCTGGTCGATGCGTCGCCGCCCAGATCGCCGCCGCGAATGCCGTCGGCCAGCGTCTTGGCCACCGCCGCTTCAATCCGCGCAGCTTCCGCCTCCAGCCCCAGCGAGTGGCGCAACAGCATAGCCGCCGACAGGATCGTCGCCATCGGGTTGGCCTTGTTCTGGCCCGCAATGTCCGGGGCGCTGCCATGGATGGGTTCATACAAGCCGACGGTGCCATATTCGGTCTGACGCGTACCCAGCGAGGCCGAGGCGAGCAGGCCGATCGAACCCACGCACATGCTGGCCTGATCCGACAGGATATCGCCGAACAGATTGCCGGTGACGATCACGTCGAACTGACCCGGCGATTTCACCAACTGCATCGCGGCATTGTCGACATACATGTGCGACAGTTCAATGTCGGGATATTCGGCCGAAACCTCGATCACCACATCGCGCCACAACTGGCTGGTTTCCAGCACATTGGCCTTGTCCACGCTGCACAGCTTGCCCTTGCGGCCCTGCGCGGCCTTGAAACCGGCGTGGGCGATGCGGCGCACTTCATCCTCGGCATAGGACATCATGTCCCAGCCCTGACGGCGGCCATCCTCAAGGGTGCGCATGCCCTTTTCGCCGAAATAGACGTCGCCGTTCAACTCGCGCACGATCAAGAGGTCGATCTGGCTGGCCACTTCGGGACGCAGCGCCGAAAAACCTTCAAGGCCGGGGAAGAGCGTGGCGGGGCGCAGATTGGCGAACAGCGAAAGTTCCTTGCGCAGGCCCAGAATGGCCTGCTCCGGGCGCAGCGCGCGCTCCAGATGGTCGCAGGAAAAATCGCCCACCGCGCCAAACAGGATACCATCCACGCTGCGCGCAATGTCTTTGGTCGCTTCGGGCAGAGGGTGACTATGCTTATAGTAAGCCGCGCCGCCCACGTCGCCTTCGACCATTTCAAGACCGGCAATCGCCAGCTTGTCCAAAACGCGCACGGCCTGTGCCGTCACTTCGGGGCCGATACCGTCACCGGCGAAAACCGCAATCTTCATGGCTCTACCTCTTTCAAGCTGCCATGCGCCCCAGACGCTGGCGCAATATATCGCGCGCCCCCATAACATCGCCGCGCCGATCGGCAAGCAGATAGCGCGAAAGTGCAAGGCCGAGCGCATCGAAACGGGCCAAAACCGCATCCCATGCGCCGCCATCCAGCATGCGTTGGCCATCCGTCCCCGCGCCAAACCGCTCGCCATAGCCCAATTCGCGCAGCAATAGCGCCTCATAGGCCAACAGCGCCGGCGCCCATCCCCGCGCCGATGGAGCGTGACATATGGCGTCGAGCAAAGCCCGCATCGCATCGTACAGCGCAGGATAGGCATGACGTTCAGGCAAGGATGTCGCCGACAATGCCGTAACCCAGCCAATCGCCGCCGCAGGCAGAGGTTCGGTCAGGAAAGGCGCGCGGCTGACCGCCAATTCTACCTTGGCGGCGGGCATCTGGGACGCGATCCGGGCGCGCAGATCCACGGCCAGCTCATTGCCCGGGATCAGTACCGGGCGCAATTCACGCCCCCGCCCCCCCGCGACATAGGTCGCCACAATCCCGTGATCGGCGGTCAGCAGGCGCGCAATGACGCCCACCTCTCCATGCGGGCGGGCGGAACATAAAATGGCATGGGCGCGAATATGCATCGCGCCGGGCTAGAGCAAAATCCCGCCCCACGCAAAACATGGCCTTCTGTTCATCTGCCCGCAATCTTTTAACGGGCAGGCATGCTATGGGGAGGGCTTCGCATTGGTCCGGGATGAAATATGCGCAACAGATTGACTTTGATGGCCGCGGCGCTCTTGGTCGCGCCCTTGATGGCTGCTTCACCCGCCATGGCCCAAATGGGCGGCATGGGGGGAATGGGCGGCATGGGCGGCGGTGGCATGGGTGGCATGGGCGGTGGCGGCGGCCGTCGCGGCGGTGACATCGGCGGCCCCGGCGACATGAGCCCCCCGCGTGGCGGCCCCAAGGACATGAAGCCCATCGCGCTCAAGAAATATGAGGCGGCGGTGGAATCCATGTTCCGCGTGGCGGACGCCAACAAAGATGGCATGGTCACCATGGCCGAATTTGAAAGCGTGATTACGGGCCGCCGCAACGCGCTGATCCACAAACGCTTTGTCGAGGTGGACGCCAACCACGACGGTCGCATTGACGAGGCCGAATTCATCGCATGGGAAAGCCGCAAGAGCAGCGCGGAAATCGCCGAGGATGGCGGTGAATTCGCCGAAATCGTGCCCGACGCCATCTTCCCCGATCTGGGCGAAGGCGAGCGCGACATGGCGCTGCGCATGGCGGTCGAACCGTTGGGGCCGGTGGCAATTGCCAAAGCCAATGTCGATTATGACGCCGGGATCAGCCTTGCCGAATTGCAGGCCTATGAACGCGCCCGTTTCGACAAGGCCGACACCAACAAGGACCTGTTCCTGAGCCGCGAGGAAATCGAGGCGATGCGCGGCGGTCGCGGCGGCGGGATGCCTCCGATGGGCGGCGGGCGTCGCGGCGGCGGACAAGATGGCCCTCCGCCGGGCGGAATGCCCCCAATGGGCGGCGGCAATTAAATCCGATCAGGCGCCGGGAGGGAAACCTTCCGGCGTTTATCGCTTAAAGGGTAATGCCCGACGCTCGACCAGCGATCGCCACAGCCATTCCAGCGGACCTTGCCGATAATGCGCCAGCCAAGGCGCACTCAACCCCAGCATCGCGGCCCAGACCAGCAGAACGAGGCCCATTTGCCCGGCATGATCGATCCTGCCAAACAGCCCCGCCCCCCATCCATAGAAAAGCGCCGCCAGCACGACACTGGTCGCAATGTAATTGGTAAAGGCCATTTGCCCCGCCGCCACCAGACGTGCGCCCAACCAGCCGCGCAACAAGGAAGGCGCGGCCAGCAGGATCAGCGCATAATAGGCCAAAGCCATCAACACATGTTGCAGCGCAGCCCAATTGGCCATCAATTCACCCATGGCCACAGGCGGATAATGGCGCGCCCATGCCCATTGCGTCATCCCCGCCGCCATCGGCAGTCCAAGGCCCAACCCCACCACCGCCACGATCCACAACATCCGCCGCGAAACCAAACCCTGCGCAAAGCCGGTGCGATACAGAACCATGCCGATCAGCATCAGGGGCAAAGTCTCCCCAAAACTGGCGAACAGCATGACCAAAGGCCAGCCCGGCGCGTGGACCAGCTTGTCATGCGCCATGGCGACAAAGCCCATTTGCGCCTGCGCCACATCGCCGCGCATCATCACCATACTATCGCCGAGCGCGGTTTTCAGGCCGGAGGCTTCAGCCGCCGTGGCCACGCCCAAACGCACATGATCTTCGGCCAGAACCATCGGCCAACCGCCCAGACCACCCATCACCGCCCAGAGCAGATAGCCCGCCAGCGCGCCGATCAACAGCGCCCGGTTCGAAAACACGCATAGCCCCAGCGCAATAAAGCCGCAGGCCGCATAGAGGAACAGAATATCCCCCCACCACAGCAGCACATAATGCAGATAACCAAACAGCAGCAGCCACCCCAGCCGCCGCGCCTGAAGCACCAGCCCGTTGCGCCCCGCACTTTCCGCCCTTTCGATGAACAGCAGCATCGAGGCGCCGAACATCATCGTGAAGATCGCCCGCATCTTGCCTTCGAACAGGACAAGGATCGCGGCAAAGACCGCCTCGTCCAAGCCTGAGGCCGGCGCATAGGCAAAGCCCGCGCCCTGCGCGATCAGCAGCGTCGGCGTCAAGGTGGCCAAACGCGGCCCAGCAAAGCCCGCGATATTGACCGCGACAATACCCAGAACCGCAAAACCGCGAACCAGATCCAGCGTGGCGATGCGCTCGCGGCTAACTTGCGTCAAATGTTCAGTCCTTGACCACCATGCAGCCAAGCCCCGCGCCCGACAGCTTGCGACAAGCCGCCTGCGCGCCCTCTTCGCTGTAACCGCTGGCCAACAGACGCGTGACCTTGCCAGTGGGCACATTCACGCGCGGGTGACCGGAGATTTCGGGCATGGACTTGACCTTGGCCCACAGCGCGTCGGCATTGCCCGCCACGCCGAATGCGCCCAATTGCAATTTATACGGCCCACCAACCGGGGTTGCCTTGGGCGCAGTCGGCTTGGGCGCAGGCACAGGCTTGGGCGGCGGGGCCATCGTGGCAACCGGCGCCGGAGCGGACCGCGCCTGAACCGCCATGGCCGTGCGCGGCATGGGTGCCGGCGGCAATCCGACGGGCGCGGCGACACTGGCACGCGGGACCGGTTCACGTTGGGCCAATTCGCGTTGCGCCAATTCGCGGGGCGCCAATTCACGAAATGCCGGTTCACGCGGCGTCGGTTCACGGGGAACAGGCGGCGTCATCGCCCCGGCCATGCCCGTCGGCATGGGACGCGCGGCCACCGGGCGCGTCGGCGCGGGGCCGGTCACCGGCGTATTGGGCGTGCCCAGATCGGCGGCGGCAAACTGGCGCTGGCGATTGGCCTCGACCTGCGCGGCCAATTCGGTGGCCAGCGAAATCGCGCGCTGGCGATCCTCGATCGGCACATATTTGTCCATCTCGGCCAGCGCAGCCTTGGCCTGGGGCAGCCCCGGCGCGCCCGATGTCGGCTGTGCGGCCAGGCTTTCCAGCGCATAGGCCCGCACCCAATCCTTGTTCACCACGTCGGCGTTGAAATAGGCCAGACCTAGCAGATATTGCGAACGCGGATCGCCCCGGTCCGATGCGGCGCGGATATAGGGCAAGGCGGCGGCATGCTGGCCTCGCTGAAACAGCAGCAGACCGTAATTGTCGCCCGCCTGAAGATGGCCCTGCGATGCCGCCTTGGCATAAAGCATTTCGGCGCGGGTCAGGTCCTGCGGCACCCCGCGGCCCAGCTTATAGGCCTGCGCCAGATTGAATTGCGCATCGGCATCGCCCTTGTCGGACAAGGGTTGCCATTCGCGCACGGCGGCCGGAAAATCGCCACGGGTCCACGCATCGACCCCCGCCTTTACATCGGCCAGCGCCGGGGCGGCAAAGGTTGCAGCCATCACACCCGCCGCCAGCAAACCCTTACGCATCAGAGAGAAACCCATCGTCCGATCCCCTTGGCAACGCATCACGCGCCACCCACGCCTATCCAATGGCCTCTTTGCACAAATTGGCATCGCCTGCCAGCCTGCACCCCGTTGGCCCACTTATGCTTACCACCGAGGTTACTACCTTCTCGTTAACTCAAATTTAGGAACGATCTGCCAGTATTTTCCCCAGAAATCCCACCATGAGGTCGGGATGCGCGGGGCACATAGCCACATGAAAAGATTGCCTTTTCACCTTTGGCACACCGCCACGGATGGCCCTGCGCGCCCGAGTCCCATTCAGGAGCCGACCATGATCGCGCGCCGTCCGCTTGCTCTTCACACCGCTGCTGCCCCGCTCTCGCTGGCTCTGGCCCTGATGGCCGGCACGCTGGCCCAACCGGCCATGGCCCGCACCAAGGTCAAACCGCAGGCGGTCGAAACCGCTCTGGCCAAGGGTCAGGGGGAAAAGGGCATCGATCTGGCCGAATCGGCGGTGGCCCAATCGCCGCGCGAATCCTCGCTGCGGGCCACGCTGGGCCGCGCCTATCTGAAAAATGGACGGTTCCAATCGGCGGCGACCGCGCTGTCCGATGCGGTATCGCTGGGCGACAATTCGGGCCGCACCTTGCTGGCCCTTGCCCTGTCCCAGATCGGCAGCGGGCAGAATGACGCCGCGCTGCGCACGCTGGAAATGGGCAATAACGTGATTCCCGTGGCCGACCTTGGCCTTGCGCTGGCTCTGGCCGGCGAAGCGGACAAGGGTTCGGTCCTGCTGGCCGACGCCCTGCGCGCCGGGGACAAGAGCGACAAGCTGCGCGCCAATCTGGGCTATGCCTATGCGCTGGCGGGCCGATGGACCGAGGCGCGCACGATCGTGGCCATGGACCTGCCCGCCGACAAGGTGGACGAGCGGATGACCGAATGGGCCGCCATCGCCCGCCCCGAAGCCAGCCGTCAGCGCGTAGCCAGCCTTTTGGGCGTAGGCATGGCCGATGATGCGGGCCAACCAATGCAACTGGCGCTGAATAAGGGCGAGAGCCCGGTGCAGATGGCCTCGGCCGAGCCCGCCCCGATGAGCGCCCCAGTGGTGGCGGCCGCAGCGCCTGCCGCGCCTGCGCCAGAATTGCCGGTCAGCCAGTGGTCCGCCCGCGAACTGCAAAGCCATGATCCCGCGCCCCAGCAGGCCGAATTGCCCGCCATTGCGCAGAGCGAAGCGGTAACGCCCCCCGCCCCGGTTTTCCACGCCATCGCCACGCCCATGCCCGCGCCGCGCGCCGCCGTGATGGCGACGCAAAGCCCTCGCGCCAAGGCCAAGCCTTCAGCGGTCAAGATGGCCTCGGCCAAGCCCGCCAAGGTTGGCGAACCGCGCGGCGCCTCTGGCACGCATGTCATGCAATTGGGCGCGTTTCTGTCGGAAAAGAACGCCTTGCGCGCCAAGAAGGCTTTCCTCGCCCGTGAAAAGTCCTTTGCCGACGCCGATGTGGCCATCACCAAGGCGACGGTCGATCAACGCCAGTTCTGGCGCGTATCGGTCAATGGGTTAAGCGCCAACACCGCGTCGAACAAATGCGCCACCATCCGCAAGAGCGGCGGGGCCTGTTTTGCCCATTCCGGCAATCTGGCCCAATCGGCGGTTCTGGCCATGGTCACGCCCAAGCGCTGATCCGGCCTGCTCCACACAGCAAAAAGGGCTGCTCCCCACCGGGAACAGCCCTTTTTTGTTGGCCGGAAAGAAGCGCTTACTTCTTGGGCGCAAACGGGTTTTTCGGCATACGCAGCGTCAGGCGCACCGGCACTGCGTTAAAGCCCAGTTCGCGACGGATGCCATTGATCAGATAACGCTGATACGACATCGGCAGATCATCCAGGCGCGTACCGAACAACACGAAGCTGGGCGGACGGGTCTTGACCTGGGTGATATAGCGCAGCTTGATCCGCTTGCCACCGGGGGCCGGCGGCGGATTGGCGGCCAGTGCATCGTCGAACCAGCGGTTGAGGCCCGCGGTCGGCACGCGCTTGCTCCACGCCGCGCGCAATTCAAAGGCCGCGCTCAACATCTGATCCAGCCCCTTGCCGGTGCGGGCCGACACGCTCATCAGCGGCAGGCCGCGCACCTGCGCCAGACCATCATCCAACGCCGCCTTGATACCGTTGAACAGGCCCGAAGCATCCTCGGCCACGTCCCATTTGTTGATGGCGATCATCAACGCACGGCCTTCTTCCAGAACCATGCTGGCGATCTTGAGATCCTGATGCTCCAGCCCTCGCGTCGCGTCGAGCAGCAGCACCACCACTTCGGCAAAGTCGATGGCGCGGCGCGCGTCGGCCACGGACATACGCTCCAGCTTTTCAACCACCAGCGCCTTTTTGCGCATACCGGCGGTGTCGATCAGACGGACGGGGCGCTCCTCGCCGGTCTTGGGATCGGTCCATTGCCAATCGATGGCGATCGAATCGCGGGTGATCCCGGCCTCCGGCCCGGTCAGCAGGCGATCTTCGCCCAGCAGCGCATTGATCAGCGTCGATTTACCCGCATTCGGGCGACCGACAATCGCCAGCTTGAGCGGGGCGGCATTGACGGCTTCTTCGTCATCGGGATCAAAGGGAGCGAATTCCTCCTCTTCCTCATCCCCTTCAAAGAAAGGCAGCAGCGCCTCGAACAGGTCGCCCATGCCTTCGCCATGTTCGGCGCTGATGGCCACGGGTTCGCCCATGCCAAGGCTGAAGGCTTCGTACAAACCACCCTCACCCGCGCGCCCTTCGGCCTTGTTGGCGCAAAGGATCACCGGCACCGGCTGTTCACGCAACCAGCGGGCGATTTCCTCGTCCAGCGGGGTGATACCGGCACGCGCGTCCACCACGAACAGCGCGATATCCGCGCCATCAAGGCTGGCCTCGGTCTGGGCACGCATACGGCCCGGCAGGCTGGATGGATCATCATCCTCCCAACCGGCGGTGTCGACGATGGTAAAATCCAGGCCCAGCAGGCTCGCCTCACCAAAACGGCGGTCGCGAGTCACCCCGGGCTGGTCATCCACCAGCGCGAGCTTCTTACCCACGAGGCGGTTGAACAAAGTGGATTTGCCGACATTGGGTCGGCCAATAATGATAATCTGACGGGACATGGGCAAAGCCATGCTCACAAGATCGCGCTCTTGGCAAGCAAAACGGCGCGGGCAAAGGCGCGGATGGGGCGGCAAATGGCCCGAATTGAGGCGTTTTGGCCGCGTGGGCCTCCAACTTGCGAATTTTATGGTTACCCACTTGGTAACTATGTCCTGCGACCCGGCCCTAACCTGCGCACCCATAAACATGTCTCATGTCGGGAACGAACCTCATCACACAGCCAGCCAGATCCATGGCAAAGGCTTTGGCCATCGCACTGATGATGGGGCCGATTTTCGGATCGCCCGCCGCCCATGCCGCAGGTCGCACCCCGGCCCCAACGCGCTTTGCCGTGGCCTTTACCGATCTGGCCAGCAAAAATGGCCGGATTGTGCCGCGCAGCCAGAATGTCATCGCAGCCCCCGTCAGCCGCAGCTTCCTGCAATGCGTTCCCTATGCCCGCGAGGTGTCGGGCATCCAGCTTTACGGCGACGCCCATACATGGTGGGAACAGGCCGCCGGTCGTTATCAGCGCGGTTTTTCCCCCCGCGTTGGCGCGGTGATGGCGTTCAAACCCTATGGCGCGATGGTGTTGGGCCATGTCGCAACGGTCAGCCGGATCATCGATTCGCGCCAAATCCTGGTCCGTCACGCAAACTGGAGCCCGCTGGGCGGCGAGCGTGGACAGATTGAGGACAATGTTCTGGCCACCGACGTTTCGCCCCGCAATGACTGGAGCGAAGTGCGCGTGTGGTATCAGCCGCTGGGCGGTCTGGGCACGACTCATTGGCCGGTGGCGGGCTTTATCTACAACAACGGCGCGGCCAAAGCGGTTTCGGGCCGTGGATGGTCCACCGTCAATCACGGCGCGGGCCATGGCTATCTGGGCGACCCCATCGGGGCGATCATCGCGGCCTATTCGCGCCGCTGAATCCAAGAAATTCGAAGTAGCAGTCGATGGGAAAGGTCCGGGCGCAAACCCGGACCTTTTTCGATTCGCGGATCAGGCCGAGATGGTGGGCGCGTTTTCGCCCAGATCTTCGTACCATGCCTCAACCGGGCCGTTCAGCTTGATGGTCAGCGGCTGCCCCTTGCGGTCAAAGCTCTTGCCGGCCTGAACGCGGACCCAACCTTCGGAAATGCAATATTCTTCGACATTGGTGCGCACCACGCCCTTAAAGCGGATGCCGATGCCGCGCTGAAGCTTTTCAGCGTCAAAGAACGGGCTCTTGGGGTTGATGGCAAGGCGATCGGGGGGGGTATCGCCAATGGCGGCCGGGGTGTTTTCGGTGTCAGTCATGGTTGCGTGAAATAAATTGCAATACCCACTTGTCAACGCAAACAAACCCCTTTAGAGGCGCGGCTCCCGGCAACGGAAGTCGCTTCTTGATGAAGCCGCCATCCATGCCAGCGGGCGCGTAGCTCAGCGGTAGAGCACACCCTTCACACGGGTGGGGTCACAGGTTCAATCCCTGTCGCGCCCACCATAAAACCCTCTGAAATAAGGGGATTTTATGGAGACGGATTTTCCCGGAAAAATTTTCAAAACGGAAAATAACGGGAACAAACGCCTCATTTCGGGTCGAGCCCGTACAAATCCCGTACACGGCCATCACGCCCTTCCCTTCCTTTTACCGGCTCCAACGCCGAACAGCGTGAGCTTGGTGCGCTCTTCTGCGGCACGCAGGCCGCGCAGTTGCGCTTCGTGAATTTTCTCCGCCGTCTTCTCGGCGTGGGTATAAGTTTTCCGCATGAGGCTGGTGTCCGACCATCCGCCGAATTCGCCAGCGGCCTTCTCGTCGATACCCTGCCGGACGTTCATCTCTTGCCTGAAACCATGACGGCCAGCGCCATGAAATGGCAGCAAATCGATCCCTGCCAGCTTGCAGGCCTTGGCCCAGCCCTTTCGCGGGCTTGAGCGATTTGTGGACTTGTAACGGATTTGTGCCGGTCACCTGAGCGTTTTATGCTCGCAACAGGAGACCGACGAGATGATGAAGCATAGTGAAGATTTTAAGCGAGAGGCGGTTCGGATCGCGCTGACCAGCGGGCTGTCACGGGAGCGGGTTGCCGCGGATTTGGGGGTCGGCAAGTCGACGCTTGGCAAATGGATTGCTCACTATCGCCCGACAGATTTGGTGGCGGAGCCACAGGCCGATCTGGCCCGTGAGAATGAGCGCCTGCGCCTGGAAAACCGTATCCTCAAGGAGGAGAGGGACATTCTAAAAAAAGCAACGCAGTTCTTCGCGAGCCAAAAATCGTGAGGTTTGCGTTCGTTCATGAGCACCGCGATCGCTGGCCGGTTGAAGGCCTATGCCGGGTCTTGCAGGTGTCTACGCGTGGCTATCGGGCATGGGCGTCACGCCCGACCTGCCAGCGCGATCGCACAGATCTGAAGGTGCTGGCGCACATCCGCGAGCAATACACCCTGAGCCGCGGTACTTATGGTCGGCCCCGGATGACCATGGAGCTCAAAGAGGCGGGTCTCGATGTGGGCGAGCGTCGTGTGGGACGGCTCATGAAGATCCATGGGATACGGCCAATTCGCACCCGTCGCCACAAGGTTACCACCGATAGCCAACACCACCTTGGCGTTGCCCCCAATTTGCTGGACGGGGATTTCCTGGCCGCTGCGCCGAACCAGAAATGGGCAGGCGATATCAGCTATATATGGACCACCGAGGGCTGGCTTTATCTGGCTGTCGTCATTGATCTGTTCAGTCGGCGTGTCGTTGGTTGGGCAGTCAGCGACCGGATGAAGAAAGACCTGGCAATCAGGGCGCTGGAAATGGCCATAAACCTGCGTCAACCGCCCAAGGACTGCATTTTCCATTCTGATCGCGGCAGCCAATATTGCTCTTACGACTTCCAGAAAAAACTGCTGGCCCACGGTTTACGGCCCTCGATGTCGGGCAAAGGTAATTGCTACGACTGTGATAACCTGCTGCGGCCTGATGGTCTGACCCATGCTACGATTGACCGCGTGTCATTGCGTTGACGTGTCGGCCATCAGGTCGCCCCGGCAACGGGCGAGATGTGACTTTATAGGAGCCTGACGGGTTCGCCCCTTCACAGTCCTGTCCTCTCTGTGCGGTGCCCGGGCACCGCGCAGAGAGGACAGGACATGAGCGACATAACGACCAACGCCGTAATCATCGGCGTCGATACGCACAAGGCCACGCATGTCGCTGTGGCAATCGATACCAAAGGCAGCCGCCTGGCAGCCTTCTCGGCTCCGGCGACAACCAAAGGCTATATTGCGCTCGAAGACTGGGCGTGTGCGATCGGCGCGATCACAGCCTTTGGTATCGAAGGAACGGGATCATATGGTGCTGGCTTGTCGCGTCACCTCCTTGCCCAAGGGCACAAGGTCGTCGAGGTAACGCGACCCAATCGACAGCTGCGCTATCAGCACGGCAAAACTGACAGCTTGGATGCCGAGGGAGCAGCCCGTTCCGTGCTAGCCGGGCAAGCGATCGCCGAACCCAAAACCCACAGCGGGTCGGTCGAGATGATCCGGCACCTTAAGATCGCTCGCGACACGGCCGTCAAAAGCCGGTCACAGGCCATGGTGACGCTGAAAACCTTGATCATCAATGCGCCCGCGTCGCTTCGCGACGGTCTTGATCAGATCAGCGGCAAAATCGCACTGATCCGGCATATCGCCGCGTTCAGGCCAGGTGCACTCACCTCGACCACCGCGTCGGCCAAAGCCGCTATGCGCGCCCTAGCGCGACGCTGGCTCGCGCTGCACGATGAAATCCAGGCGCATGACAAGGCGCTCGAACAACTCGTCGTCGCCCGCGCGCCGACATTGATCGCAGCGCACGGAATCGCCACGATGACAGCGGCAGAGATGCTCATCCTGGTCGGCGACGATCCTAACCGGATCCGTTCCGAATCCGCGCTCGCCAAGCTCTGCGGCGTTTGTCCAATCCCGGCGTCGAGTGGCAAAACCAACCGCTTCCGGCTTAATCGCGGCGGCAGTCGGCAAGCCAATGCCGCGCTCTATCGTGTCGCGATCGTACGGATGCGCAACCATCCGCCAACTCTCGCTTATGTCAGCAAACGTAAGAAGGACGGCAAAAGCAACCGCGAGATCATCCGCTGCCTCAAACGCTACATAGTCCGCGAAATTTTCACTCACCTGTGTCGCCCGGAAACAGCCTCGGCAGATGCTTGACAAATATAGGAGCCTCAATGCGGCTGTCGAAACCTTCTTCAAAAGCCTGAAGGCCGAGGTGCTCTGGCGCCAAACCTGGCCAACCAGGCGTCAGGCCGAGACCGCCATCTTCCAGTACA
The DNA here is from genome assembly GCF_057401885.1 of Novosphingobium sp. 550D. Classification (NCBI taxonomy): domain Bacteria; kingdom Pseudomonadati; phylum Pseudomonadota; class Alphaproteobacteria; order Sphingomonadales; family Sphingomonadaceae; genus Novosphingobium; species Novosphingobium sp. 550D. The sequence goes on from NZ_CM171613.1 coordinate 3,613,538, forward strand.
TCAACGGCTTCTACAACCCACGTAGGCGCCATTCATATCTGGGCGGCATCAGCCCCCTCGCATTCGAGGCCAAGGTGGCATAGTGAGATAGGTGACCGGCACAAATCCGTTACAAGTCCATTCAGGCAGGCCATAGATCTCCTGCGCCACATCGGGCTGCATCAGGTGAAACACGCGGCCCGGCGCGAACTGGTGCTCCTGCCCCAGCCCCATGTTGACGAACCAGAACGTGTCCGCCGCCACGCCCACCCGCGTATGCACCGCCGGGCTGTGCTTGGCCGCGGCGATCCGCCCAGACATGTTCGGCACGTTTTCCAGATAGGCATTGCCCATCTGGACGAAATCCAGCGCAAACCGCTCGAAATCCTCGCCGCCCAGCCAACGCGAAGCCACCATCTGCTGCACCAGCAGATTGACGCGCAGGGCCACGGCACTGCGGTGATAGGGCGAGACGTTGAAGACCTGCGCCAAGCGGCCCATCGGCAAAGGCGGCTCATACCAGCGCCCGTTGTGCCAAAGCTCGAAATAGGCCGACAGGTCGCGCCGGTCGAGAACGCTCTCGGCATCGCCAAAGGTGAAAACCTCTCCCTGCAGGGGTGCGGCCTTCGCCTCCTGCTCAATCAGGGCAACTTCTGTGGATGGTGTCTCGGTCATCAATCAGGCTCCTGTCATTCGGAAAACACCACCCGGCCTTTGCCCGCCCCATTGGCGTTCCCGGCATCGAGCGGTTCATTGGAAAGGGCGTTCAAGAGCGCCCAGGCAAGGTCGGCATGGCCGATCTCGCCGTTGCGGCGCGCGACATAGGTGACGCCGCGCCCGCTGCCGGTCAGCGCGGGTCGGATCGCCATCAGCGCGGCCATCAGGTCGGTCCACGCCTCATCAAACTCGATGCGGCCGGAATTGAAGACGTTCTGGGCCTTGACCACCAAGGCCGTCTTGCTGGCCACCGAATATGCGATGCGCCGCGCGCGCGGGAACCAGCCCACCACCAACTCATAGACCGCCTGCCCCGCCCCGGTGGTGTCGATGGCGATGTCGGCCACGTTGTAGCGGGCTGCGACCTGCTTGATGAAATCGGCCTGCCCTTGGAAATCCTTGCCGTTGAGCCGGTACTTGGCCAGCACCCGGAACTTGCCCTTCCCCGGCTGATCCGGCGGCGCCAGCACCACAAGGGCCGCATCATCGCGACCCTGCTTGTTGGGGTCATAGCCCAGCCAGACCGGCTTATCGCCAAAGGGCCGCCCGCCCGGCACATCGGCCAGCGCGGGCCGGAAATCGCGCCAGCGATAGAATGCATCGACGCGGGCGGGCGCAATCCGGCTGAAGGGAAAGCTGCTCTCGCTGTCATCGACAAACTGGCAATTATAGAGGTTCTCGAATTCCTCTTCGCTGCATTCCGCGCGCAGTTCCTCTTTGTCGATGCGCCCGCCCGCCCCGCCCGCGATGGCATCGTCGAGCGTGACCATCTGGCACCACGAACCATCGGGCATGAGCGCGCCCGCGCGCAGGTTCCGGTGGCTGACATCAAAAGCCCGCTGATCGCCCTTCCTGCGCCCCCGGTTCCATTCCTCGCCGCTCCAGAAGGCATAGGCCTCATGGGTTTTGGTGCTGGGCGTCGAGAAATAGGTCCGCTTGTAAATGGTGAGCGTCGCCATCGCGGCGGCCACCTTGCGCAACTGGGCAAAGCCGTGGACCCAGAAGAATTCGTCGAAATAGAAGTCGCCGCTCTCGCCTTGCGCGGTGTTGCTGTTGGTCGAGAGCGGATAGAGCCCGACCGCGTCGAGCCGGATCTCTGGCCTATCCGCCTCCTCATCCGCCGGGTGCAGACCAGAGAAATCCAGCATCAGCGGATTGCCCTTGAGGTCCACGCCGGTGACGCGTTTGACCCAGCCGACAATCTCGCGGATGAACTTCTTGGCCTGCCGCTCGCTGGCCGACAGGAAAATCTGATTGCGCGGCTGTTCGCCCGCGATGACGGCTTCCGCGATCTTGGCCATCGCCTCGCGGGCGAAATACCATGTCGCGCCGATCTGGCGGCTCTTGAGGATCTTACGGGTGCGCTGCTCGCGCTGCTCCCACCAGCCTTCCTGATAGCTGTCATTCTTCTCGTGGAAGTCGGTGAGCAGCGCTTCCCACTGCTCTCGCGTTAGGAAGTTTTTGCGTTTGTCGGCCCGCTTGGCCTTGGCCTTGTCATCGTTGCGGCGGCCCACCGCTTCGTTGAGGTCGCTCTCCTTCCCGGTCTCGCCGTACTTCTCGATCCGGGCGCATTCCTTCATCTGGCGAACCAGAAAATCGACGCGCTTCATGTCCCCCTCGGTGAAGGGCTCCCGGCAAAGGTAATTGGCGATCTTGGCCTCAAGGTGGTCCTGCACCACCCGCACCGGCTTGTCCTCGTCCCAGCCGCCGCGCCGTTTCCAACTGGTCACGGTGTCATATTTCTCGCCCAGCTCACGCGCGATTTCGGCCATGTCAAAGCCGCGATGATACATCGAGCGCGCCTCCCGCGATTTCGCGCGCGTCACCTGTCGGCTGGTGGCCGGGCGCGCGTCGTCATTCGGGGCGGTTTTGGTGGGCATGATCCTGCCATGCCCTGATCTTGCCCCATTGCGCGCCGGGGTGCTGGCGTAACCCGCCGGGTTACTGCGCCCGCGCGTTGCAGGAATGCCGGGCGGGGTGGATTTCAGGGGCCATGCTGATCCGCCCCGCGCCATCCCTCCCCGGAGTAACCCGATGAAGACCAAACCCATTCTGCTCGCCACCGCCGGTTCGACCGTGGATGGCCGCACCATCGAGGCGCGCGACCTCGAACAGATGGCCTCGAGCTATAACCCCAAGACCTATGGCGCGCGGGTCAATATCGAACATATCCGCGGCGTCAGCGGACAGGCCCCGTTCAACGCCTATGGCGACGTGCTGGAACTGTCGGTGGGCGAGGTCGATGTCGACTTCAATGGCAAGTCCGAAAAGCGCAAGGCGCTGTTCGGCATCCTCGATGTCACCGACAATGCCAAGGCGCTCAATGACGCCAATCAGAAGGTTTATCCTTCGATCGAGATCATCGACAATTTCGCGGGCAAAGGCTTCTCCTACCTTGGCGGCGTCGCGCTGACCGACAGCCCAGCTGCCATCGCCACCGACCGCCTGAAATTCAACCGCACCCTGCCCGGCTCGATCAATCTGGCGGGTGATACCGCCGCCACGCTGGAATTTGCCGACGATATCACCACCGAAGGCGGCAAGAGCCTGCTCGCCGGATTTAGCGCGCTGCTCGACAAATTCGCGGCCACCTTCAACCCCGCGCCCAAGCCTGAAGAAAAGCCCGAAACCCCGCCCGAAAACCAGCAGCCGGCCACGCTCGACTTTGCCGCCCTGCGCCCGATGTTCGAACAGTTCGGTCAGACCGTCGCCACCTCGATTGACGCCCTGCGCAGCGAATTGCGCACCGAAGCCGATGCCCAGGCGCTCAAGATCAAAAGCCTCGAAGACGCGCAGGAAACCGCCCCCGCCCACCAGTTCCAGCGCCGCCCGATTGCCGATGGCGGCTCGAACGGGAACGCCCAGAGCAAATACATCTTCTGACCCGGCCCGCGCCACCAACCTTGCCCCGCATCCCGAGCTAAGGATCACCAAAAATGTCCCAGATTTATACCCTCTCTGATCGCGGTCGCGGCGCGCTCGATCAGCTCTATGCCGCCATCGGCAACGCAAATGGCACGCGCAACATCAGCCGCAATTTCGCCCTTTCGCCCACCAGCGAACAGCGCCTCGAAGATCTCCAGCGCGAAAGCGTCGGCTTCCTGCAGCGCGTCAATGTGATGGGCGTGCGCGACCTTCAGGGGCAGGTGATCGGCCTTGGCACGTCCAACATGATCGCAAGCCGCAAGAGCCGCTCGAACCTGCCGCGCACCCCGCGCTATGTCGGCGCGCTCCAGGACCGCAAGTTCCAGCTCTATTCGACGCTCTTCGACACGATGCTGCCGTGGGAAGTGATCGACGCCTGGTCAAAATTCCCCGACTTTGCCGCCCGCTATGCCCGCCATGTCGCGGTGTCGGTCGGCCTCTCGCGGATCTCGGTGGGCTTTAACGGCACCGAGGCCGCCGATGACACGGACGCGGCGGACAACCCGCTGGGCGAGGACGTCAACATTGGCTGGCTGCACAAGCTGCGCCTTGAACGGCCCGACCATGTGATGGGCCGCGCCATGGTCACGGTGGGCGATGTCACCACCGCCACCGGGGCGCCTGCGCCCATCTACATCGGCCCCGACGCCAATCACGCGGCGGGCGATTACAAGAATATCGATGCGCTGGCCTATGAGCTGATCGCGGGCATGCCCTCCTATGCGCGGGCCAGCACCGACCATGTCGTCATCGTTTCGCAGGATCTGGTGGACGAGAAATACTTCCCGATGATCAACCGGCCCCTGTCCGACACGATCGATGGCGGCAAATCGACCAGTGATCAGGTCGTCTCCGACCTCATCATGTCGACCAAACAGATCGGAGGGCGTCCCGCCGCCATCGCCCCCTTCTTCCCCGAAGGCACGATGGCGATCACCCCGCTGGGCCGCGCCAATGCCACCGACAGTTCAAACCTCTCGATCTATTATCAGGAAGGCTCGCGCCGCCGCTACATCAAGGATGAACCGGAAAACATGGCCGCGCTGGTCGACTATAACAGCGTCAACGAAGGCTATGTGATCGAAAGCACCGATTACATGACCATGGCCGAAAACATCACCTTCGGCGCCCGCCCGTAATCCCCCGGCCCGCCCGCCGGTTCCCCTGCCGGTGGGCGGGCAACAGGAAAGCCCCGCTTATGGTCTCCGCCTTTCGCCGCCACCAGATGCGCGTGCGCGCCCTGCAATCGGGCGCGGCGCAGCCCGATACGCCCAACGCGCCCCCGCCCGAACTGGCCCGCGACAGCGCCGCCGGTCAGGAATACGCGGCCCTGCGCGTCCTGCTCCACGACAATTTGCGCTCCCTCTCCGACATCGCCAGCATCGAGGCGCGCAACCCCGTCAAGATCGAAATGGCTGGCGCCTTCGCCCCATGGATCGAGGGCGTCTTGCTGGCGGGCGAACAGGGGCAGGCCGCCCAAGATGAGATCCTTGTCTGGAACCTCATCTGGGCCATCGACTATCGCGATTGGGACTATGCCCTTCGCCTCGCCGCGCATGCGATCCGCTTTAACCTCGCCTCGCCCGAACGGATAAACAGCACCATCCCCTGCTTCCTTGCTGAACAGGTGGCCACGATCAGCCTCACCCAAAGCGAAGCCGTGCCCCATGACGTTCTGGCCCGCATTCTGGTGCTGATCGAGGGCCACGACATGCACGATCAGGCCAAGGCCAAGCTGCACAAGGCGCTGGGCCGCAGCTTCGCCCGCCGCGCCAAAGCCTTCGACCCCGCCGCCGACAACGCCCCCGCCGGTGGCAAGGCGGCATACCTCACCGAAGCCCTAGCCCACCTGCGCCGCGCGCTCGAACTCGACAATGGCATCGGCACCCGCTCGGAGATCAAGGCCATCGACAAGGCGCTGACCAAACTGGCCACGCCCACTCCCGAATAATCAGTTCGCCCCACGGCGGCGGGGGGCGGTTGGCGCGGGCGGCGCCCTTTGTGACAGCCATCCCACACCATCCTCACCACCCGTTTTTTTGACGCAAAGGCTCGCCCCATGAACAGCTTCACCGCCTCCCCCATCGCCCCGCCCGATGATCCCGATGCGGCGGTAGTGGCCGATGGCTGGTTCCCGCCGGTCAAGCTGGCCGATGTGCGTGAAGGCATGAACATCGGCGGCGGCGCGATCACACAGGAACAACTCACCCTCGCCATCGAAGGCGGCATGCTCTCTGCCCTGCGCCAATTGGCCGCATGGCGCACCGCACGCGCGCTGGCCGGGGCCGTCGGTCTTGCCGATGTCACCTCGGACACCCTCAACGGAAAAAACCGCGCAACCCTGCTCTGGACCCGCGCGGTGGGCTATTACGCCGCCGCTGATCTGGCCGCAGGCAACCGCGACATATCCTCCTCCGACACCGGCCTCGCCCGCGCTTCGGAAAAGGCGGCTCTGGCCGACGAATACCGGCGCGAAGGCCACGCCGCGATTGCCGACCTGCTCTCCATCGGCGGCGCATCGGTCGCCCGCAACCGTGTGGAGATGCTGTGACCCAAACCGTCACCGCCATGGACGGCGAGACCGTCGATGAAATCTGCCACCGCGTCCTGGGCAAGACGGCGGCGGTGACCGAACAGGTGCTGGACCTCAACCCCGGCCTTGCCGAAATCGGCCCGCGCCTGCCGGGCGGCACCTTGGTCACCCTGCCCGACGCCAGCGCCGCCCAGACCGCCACCATCGATATCGTGCAGCTTTGGGATTGAAGCGTGATGGCAAAAAGTGGGCACCGGTTTTTGCCGCCAATCACGCGACCATCAAAGGACTCCGGCCATGCTCAAAATCAACCTCCTGCGCGCCGCCCTGATGGAGGCCATGCCCGAACTGAAGGCCAGCCCCAAAAACCTCATCATGTGGGTCGATCGCGGCACGGTCCAATCGCGCGACACATCCGACCTGTCCTTCGCCTTCAGCTTTCAGTTGAACGTTCTGCTGATCGAATTCGCTGGGGACATCGCAGCCTTTGCCCTCGCCATCCTGATCTGGCTGCGCACCCACCAGCCCGACCTGTTCGCCATGGGCGCCGACGCCTTCGACTTCGATGTCGATATTTTGGACAACGGTAAGTCAGACGTCCAACTCCGTCTCCAACTGCGCCAGAATGTCGCCGCCACGCTGACCAGCACCGGCGTCACCGCCACCTATCTGCCCGAACCCACCCCGCTCTTTGGCGATGACCTGCCGCTGAGCGGCCTCGACGCCATGCCCACGCTCACCTCGATCACCGTCAATGACGAAGACCTGCAGCCATGGGACACCACCGATGGCGGATGACCTCGCCCGGCTGGAGGAATGGTTCGGGCGCATCATCGCGGGGCTTGAACCGGCGCAGCGCCGCAAGGCCACCCGCAAGCTGGGCCAGTTGCTGCGCCGCGCCAACCTCAAGCGTATCGGCGCCAATGTCGATCCCGACGGCGTCCCCTTCGCCCCACGCAAACCCCGCCTCGATCAACGCGGGCGCCTGCGTAAAGGCTCGGGCAGTAAGATGTTCAAGGGCCTGCGCAAACTGGCCAAATGGCGCATCCACGCCGCCCCCGATGGCGTCGAAATCAGCCCCGTCTCCAACACCGCCGACCGCGTCGGCTCGGTCAGCCAGTTCGGCCAGACCGTCACCGTGGGCCGGTTGCGCAATGGCCGAAAGATCCGCGCGAAATATGCCGAGCGCCGGTTGCTGGGCTTTGGGCGAGAGGATGAGGATCTGGCGCTGATGGTGGCGGGGGAGATGTTGGAAGGGGATGGCGGGTAAGTCTGTACCCGACCAATTTACGTCGCTCCCGTGCGGTGCTGAGAGTGTCAGATTGAGCCGACTCCGGTCATTTCGAGCACATCTAGGGGCTTTGATTGTGTAGGTTTTGGGTGCATTAGCAAAGTGATCGAGACTGGGCAGTGCCCACGGGAAAGGCCACCAAATTGCAAAGCAAGCGCTATTCTGTCTTCATCAGTTCGACGTTCAACGATCTCAGAGATGAACGCCGTGCGGTTCAGGATGTCGTTATCAGCGCCGGTGATTTTCCGGTTCAGATGGAATCCTTTCCTGCAGCAGATGAAGGCCAAATGGATTTCATTAAAAGTCTAATAGATGCATGCGACTATTACATTCTTATCATCGGCGGACGCTACGGGGCTTTGGCCGACGATGGCATGAGCTACACGGAAAAGGAATATCGCTACGCGGTGTCGATTGGCGTTCCAGTCTTGGCGCTACTGCATGGGGATCGTCAGGATATCGTTGCTAGCAAATCGGAAGATTCCGATGTTGGGCGCGACAAACTCGATGCTTTCATCAGGGAGGTCGAGACCAATCGGCTTCGCAAATCGTGGACGACAGTCGACGGTCTGAAACTGGCGGTGCGTGAGGCACTTGATCATGCAAAGGCGACAAAACGTAGGATTGGTTGGGTCCGCGGAAATGCACTCGCCAGCGTGGAGGCACTTGAAGAACTGAATGAGGTGAGAAAGGAAAATATCAAATATCGAGAAGCGCTTGAGGACATAAATATCGACCTTTCGCTTCCCCCTATTCCATCTGCAAGCGAAGCAATTTTGCTTGAGGTCACCCCAAACTACAGCTGGGCAAGGGCCGCATTCGTTGCGCGTGAAGCTGCAACTATTGAGGCCACTTGGATATCGGCTTTCCCGATTTATTTCAGCTCTCTAAAATGGGATACGAGTGATTGGGATGGGGAAGATCATTATTATCCGAATGAAGAGGCTTCCTGCATCGAGATAGGTTCCATGCTTGCAGGTGAGGTCGCGGGGATCGATGCTTCCAAGTGCTTCAAGATTAACAAAAATACCTTCGAGCGTCTGACCAGCTATTATATCGAATGTGGCTTGATGAACACGATCGGCTCCGACAGACCTTTTACCGAGGCAGCCCAAAGATTCGCCCGGCGTCACCGTATCGCTTCAACCCCTGAACCTAGATTTTCACTCGTCAAAGGTGTCATCGAACTCGTAGCCGCCCCAGGCGTTGCCGATTTTAATGACGATATTCCGTTTTGACGACCGCTGCTGCTAACGGAATGGCAAATCGCTTGCAGTACCGTGAGTATGCCGTCGTTGTTCGAGGAATGGCCGGCTCGGTCGCAGTCGGATGTTCCCGTGTGCAGCTTCGAACGGCAGAAAAGTCCCAAACCTCCCCCCCCCCCACCCGTAACCCTCCGCGTTACGCCCCCTTGCCCTCCCCGCGCGCGCGAAGGCCATGCACAGGTTGCGCATGGCCACCAGCAGCTCTGTCATCGACCTTTCGCAACTCCCCGCCCCTACGGTGGTGGAGGCGCTGGATTATGAGACGATCCGCGCCGCGCTGATCGCGGACACCCAAACGCTGCTGCCCACTTGGGACGCCACGGTCGAGAGCGACCCCGCCGTCAAAGTGCTCGAGGTTGCTGCCTATCGCGAACTGCTGATCCGCCAGCAGTTTAACGAGCGCGCCCTGCAATGCCTGCTGGCCTATGCCACCGGCGCCAACCTCGACCATCTGGGCGCGCTGCTGGGCGTTTCCCGCCTGACCGACGAACTCGACGCCACGTTCAAGGCCCGCATCCAGCTTGCCCCCGACGCTTTCAGCGTGGCCGGGCCGGAATCGGCATACGAATATCACGTCCGCTCCGCCGACAGCACCATCGCCGACGCCAGCGTCACCAGCCCCAGCCCCGGAGTTGTCCTGGTCTCGCTGCTGTCGGCCTCCGGCGACGGCGCCGCCACGCCCGAACAGATCGCCAATGTCGAGGCCGCGCTCTCCGGCGCCCGCCCGCTCACCGATCAAGTCATCGTCCAATCGGCCACCATCGTCCCCTACGCGATCACCGCCGCCCTCACCCTGTTCGACGGGCCGGATGGCGATGTTGTTCTGGCCAATGCGCAGGCCGCCGCCGACGCCTATGTCGCCAATGCGCGGCTGATCGGCCGCGACATCAACCGCGCCAGCATCTTTGCCGCCATCGGCGTCGCGGGCGTCTCGAATGTTGCGCTCTCAAGCCCGGCGGCAGACATGCCGATGGACGCCACCCAATGCGGATATTGCACCGCTCTCACCCTGACGGTGGCGGGCCGTGGCGAATAATCCCTCGCTCCTGCCACCCAACGCGCGCCCGCTCGAACATGCGCTGGCCTCCTCGATGGCGCGCATCACGGCGATCCCGACGCCGCTCACCGACCTGTGGCGCCCTGATGCCATCCCCGCCACCATCCTGCCATGGCTGGCCTGGGGTCTGTCGGTCGATCGCTGGCGCCCAAGCTGGAGCGAGGAGCAGCGCCGCGCCGCCACCGCCGCCGCCATCCCCAATGCCAAGATCCGGGGCAGCCGCGCCGCTGCGCAGGCGGTGATCGCCGATTATGACCCCCGCATCACGCTGACCGAATGGTGGGAGGAAGGCGGCACCGGCCTCCCCTATACCTTCTTCTGCACCCTGCCGCTGGATGGCGCGTTCGATGATCTGGCTACGGCCAGCTTCGCCACAGAACTCTACCGCGACCTGACCCGCGTCAAACCCGCCCGTGCCCATTTTCAATTGCGCCAACAGCTGCGCGCCAAAGTTACCCTGCCCATGGCCGCCGTGGCGCGCGCATGGGCCATGGACCGCACCATGGCCACCATGATCGGCCCCGACCCCGCCGACCTTCTTAAAATCACCACCGAATATGGCGAACCGCTCGAAGGCGATGATGGCGCCGGATGGGAGTATATCTGATGGACCCGTTGCTCATCACTCTGACGGCGGCGGGCCTGTCGGCCATTGTCGGCGATGATGCCCCCTCGCTCGGCCCGGTGGTCATCACCCAGCTTGGCCTGACCGATGCTGCCTTCACAGTCGCCTCAACGCTCGAAGCGCTCCCCGGCGAATTCAAGCGGATCGATGTTTCGGGCCAGCAAGTGGGCGATGACACGCTGCACCTGATCGCGCTGGATGATACTGCCGACGCCTATACCTATCGCGGCTTTGCGCTTTACCTCGACGATGGCACCCTGTTTGCCGTCTATGGACAGCCCGGCCCGATCGCCGCCAAGGCAGAGCCTTCCGCCTCCTTCCTCGTCCTCGACATCAAACTGGCGCAGGGACAGGCCGAGAATATCACCTTCGGCGACACCAATTTCATCAACCCGCCCGCCACCACCACGCGCCAGGGCGTCGTCGAACTGGCCACCAACGCCGAGGCCAGCGCAGGCACCGACACCCAGCGCGCCCTGACCCCGGCGGCGATGCAGGCCGCCCTGCTGACGCAGATCCTGCGCATCCATGGCGCAGACAGCGGGATCAACGCCGACCTGCTCGATGGCCAACACGGCGCGTGGTATGCCGATATCGTCTCGCGTCTGGGCTATGTCCCCTTTGACAGCGTGGGCTTTACCGGCGCGGCCATCCTCACCCTGCTCAAAACGGTCGATGGCGCGGGCACGGATCTCGATGCCGACCTGCTCGACGGCAAACACGCCGCCGCCTTTGTCCTGGTCGATGATGCCGCCACCTTCGGCTCCAATGCCAACGGCTATTGGCGCCGCATGCCCAATGGCCTGATCGAACAATGGGGCGAGGTAACCGCCGGGGAATCCAGCTCACCGCCCTCGCTCGACTTCCCCATCCCCTTCACCGATCTGGCCAGCATCAACCTGTCGGTCACCGCCCGCACCCCCAACACCGGCGCTGTCAGCGGAAACAGCGTGGGCGGCAACAAAGTCTCCGTCACCCAATTCAACGTGTTCAGCGACGACCTCGACCGCGCGGTCTTCTGGCGCGCCATCGGAAAGTAAGCCCCCATGGTCAAAATCACCTCGCTAGACCTGCTGGACGCCGCCGACATCGACGGCACCGAAACCTTGCCCGTGGTCAAATTCGGCCAATCCAAACGCGCCCGCCTGTCCGATCTGGCCGCTCCCATGGTGGAAACCGCCACCGCCGCGCGCGATGCTGCGCAGACCATTTTGGACAATACGCAGGCCGTCGCCGCCGCGCTGCCCTATCCGAACTATGCCAGCACGACAGCGGCGCAGGCCGATACCTCGCTGCTTTCGGGCAAGCTATACACGGTGGTTTCTTCCGGACAGGTGCAAATCTACACCAAGAACTCGGCCAGTTCGTCCAGCCTGACAGGCGTTATTCCCACCGCCACCTATACCGACCGGCTCAAGCCCAAGGCGCTTGTACCCACGATTGATCTTGGCGCGGTGGGTAATGGTGCCAGTGCGGCGGCGGATCAGGCCGGATTGAGCGCCGCCATTGCCGCGATGATGGCAAGCCGTTCTAATGCGCCACTCGGCATTTTTGGCCCGCTCGAATATCAGAACGGCATCGTGCTGGAACCGGGCATCTATGATGCGGGTGACTTTACCATCGACAACGGTTCGCTGCGTATCTCTGCCCGCATTCCATGGACGGTGGTGATCCGCATTCCTGATGGCAAATACTTCTGTACCCAGACCGGCACACCCTATTCGCTGGTCTGCGATGGCATCATGTTTTTGGGCGGCAAGGGCGTCTATAAAAACACGCGCACCGGATCGAACGTGCAGAACCTTGTGCAGTTCACTCGCTGCATGATGTACCGATATACCGAATGCGCGATCAGCAACAATTCGTCTGACAGCCCTTTCCTCAAGGTGAAGGACTGCTTCCTTGGCGGGATGACCGGCTGCAGCACCATCGGCATCGCGTGGGGTGGGCTGTGCGATCAGGTGATGGTCTGCGACAACAGCTTTGGCCCGAACACCTATCACATTGTCGTGGGCAACCGCGTGGGCGGCAACGTCAACATCCTGCGCAACGATTTCATCGGTTTGGGAAGCCAGATCGAAACCAAAGCCGATATTTGGTTTGTGCCTGACACCAGCGGCGGTTCGTTGGGCAATTCTGGCTACGCGATCACAGTGGGCTGGAACAAAATGGGCAACGAAGGCCAGATCGCGGGCAATCCTCGCATTCTGGTGGCGGCCTATGATGGCGTGACCGGCACAGACCGCGCCACCTACCGCCCCGGCACGGCTGACACCGGGCGATTGTGCGGGGTCAATTTTGTGGGCAACAAGGTGATCTCCATCGCCAACCCGAACGCGCCATTTATCAAGTCCTACGTTTCGGAACTGGTCAACTGGTCGGCCCGCGACAATCAGTTCACCGGCGGCACCTACACCGACTTCATCCAGTTTCCGAACGGCAAGACGACAAGCATGTTGTCCGCGTCCAGCGACTTTGAATTCGCGCAAAACGCGGGCGGGGTGCCGGATCGTTTCTGCACGGCCCAGATTGGCACCTTGCGCGATTATGCGGGCTTTTGGCCGGGTGACATTAACCGGATGCCGGTGCATCCCTTCATTGACGACCCGATGATTACCCCCATCGTTTCGTGGCCCAGCGCAAACCTGTTTACCTATCTTTCCGGTTCGAGCGCTGTTGCCGTGGCCGATCCTTATGGCCTGTCCGAATATGCCTCAATCATCGGCGGCATGTCGGCGGGCTTTGTTGATCCCTATGGCGGGGCGGGCGGCCCTGCGGTGCTGGAAATCTCGCTGGCACAGGCGGCAAGCCGTTCGCTGACGCATGTTGTCATCGACCTGTTCAACTATGCCAATTCGGCGCTGGGTTTTCAGCGGCGCGTCTTGCTGCCCGCGTCGGGCAACACGACCAAAGGCACCTATCACATTCTCATTCCGCCCCATGCCAGCCCCTCGACATGGCAGGTCCGCGTCTATGGGTACAACGTGGCCAGCGGTACGGCGGACACGTTCGTTTCGGGGGAACTTTACCTCTATAAGGGCCGGGGCAAGCTGGGCCGCGCCAAAATGCTGGAGCGCTGGCCGGTGGCCCCGCGCAACCGCGCCTTGATTGGCGGGGCAGCGGGCACTTTGCCGACCGGCTGGTCGCTGGGCACGGTGGCGGGCGGGCTGACGACCACGATCAACCGCGTGGGCGAAGATCAATACGGCACCTTTGCGGAAATCGCCATCGCAGGCACCACGACTAACGGCAACGGCTGGACGCTCTACCTTGAAGCCGCGCGGGCGCTGGGTTTTGTGGCCAGCGCGCAATGGCTTTATCAAGTCGGTGTGCGGGTGATGGCGGGCGACTTTACCGGCGCGACCGTCAGCACGGGCTATGACGGATCGACCGGGCCGTTCGTGCTTCAGGCCGCCTGTTACAATTCCGCCGACACATGGCTGTTGCAGCGCGGCATTGCCTTCACGCCCGACGCCACGTTCCGCCTGTTCGGTCGGACATTCAGCGCCAGCTATTTCAACGGTGGGGCCGACTATGTGCGCCCTTGCGTCGGCATGGCCATCCCCAACGCCACCGCCGTCAATGTGACTTTGCGGATTTACGTCCAGCCCATCATCCGCCTTCAATAAGGAGACTTCTCGTGTCGATCACGCCCTTTGCCTTTTCCGTTTCAGGTTCGCCCGCCGAGGCCCGCGACCAAATCACCGCCGCCAGCGGCACAAGCCCCGGTTTCCCCACTGTCGCGGGCGAATTTGTGGCCCAATGGCTTGACGGGGTGCCCGATGACAAAACCGTCAGCCTTGCCATTCAGGGCCAGCTTGGGCCGTGGCAGGATGGCCAGATCACGGGGCCGGTGAATTTTTCCGTGGTGGGCCAGATTTACTGAGTTCTGCGATGGCTGACCTCCCGCCCCTGCCCCCGCTGGCAACCGCATCGCTGGCCGCGCCGCATTGGCGCGGCTGGTGGGACACAATTCTTGCCCTGATGGTGATGGCTTTGGCGCAATTCTGGGAGGCCCTGCCTCACCTCATCCAACTGGGCGGCCTTGTCGTGGTCTGCCTGACCGCCGTGCAAAAACTGATCGAGCTTGGCTGGATCAAAAACCCCCGCGCCCGCAAGCAGGAGGCTCCCGATGACATTGGTTGAAGATGCGCGTGCGTGCTGGCGCTGGTGGTCGGTGCGCATGGCCGCGCTGGCGGGCGTCGTGGCCGGCGCGCTGGTCGCCCAGCCCCAGATCCTCACCGGCCTTGTCGCCTATGTGCCCGAACGCTGGCGCCCGCTGGCCTCGGCGCTGGCAGGGGTCGCCGTCTTTGCCGCGCCCACAATCGCGCGGCTGATCCAGCAGGGGAGCAAGAGCGATGGCGACGCAGCCTGACACCGCCCAGCCCAAACGCGGCGGGGTTGTCGTGTTGATCGTGGCCCTGCTGGCGCTGATCGGACCGGCCACCACGCAATTGGTGTTGACCGAGGTGCCCAAAGAGGAAAGCGGCCGCAAGGTGGCGGTCGCCGTCTCGCCTCAAGCCGGGACCGCCACGATCACCCATATCAGCGGCAAGCAGTACCTGCGCGCTTATCTCGACATGGTGGGTGTGGCGACGGCCTGCGATGGGCTGACCGGCGAAGGGATCAAGGTGGGCCGCGAGTTTACCGAGGAGCAATGCGCCTCGATGCTGATCACGCGGATTACGGCGGATGCCGCGCGTGTGATGGCCTGTACACCGGGCCTCGCGCTGACCATTCCGCGCCGGGATAACGTGCGCTTCGCTGCCCTGTCACTGGCCCACAATGTGGGGTGGCCGCGCTATTGCGCCTCCACCATGCGCGCCCGGATCAACGCGGGGCAAATCCGCGGGGCCTGCGATGCGCTGACATGGTTCAACCGCGCCGGTGGCCGGGTGTTGCAGGGCCTTGTCGATCGGCGAAAGCGTGAACAGGCCCTCTGCCTGAGGGATGCGGCATGACCCGCGCCATCGCCCGCTTCATCCTGTCGCTGATCACCGGATCGCTCTGGCGCTGGCCGCTGGCGCTCCTGCGCTGGATCGCAGCCTCGCCTGCGCGCATCTGGGCCGCGATGGCGCTGATCGCGCTGGCCTTGGCCGGGTGGCAGGCCCACCGCGCCGCGCAATGGGAAGGCACCGCCCGGAACACGCAAACCACGCTCAATGCCGAGCGCCGCACAGCCCACGCCGCGCGGGCTGCCTATCAGGCGCAATCGAAAAAGGACGCCGATCATGCAGACACGAACCACACGGCGCTGGCCTCTGGCTCCACTGGCCGCTTTGCTTCCTATGCTGCTGACCACGGCTTGCGGGCGAACGCCCCCGCCCATCGCGCCGCCGCCGGTCAAACCGACCATGCCCAGCTTTCTGAAATCCCCGCCCCCGACACCATCATGGCGGACATCTCCCGCGTCTGGATCACCCGCTCCGACTGGCTGACCTGTGACGCGGATTGGGCCTATGCGCAGGCGGCGCATGATTGGGCGCAAAGAATCGGCCAATGAGTGACGATGACATCCCCCTCGATCCCTCGACGCTGATCCGCCTGGGCGTCATCAGCGCAGTGACGCTTTCGCCCCCACGCTGCCGGGTGCGCTTTGGCGATCCCGATGCCGACGATGGCGCCATCGAAAGCCCGCCCATCCGCTGGCTTGCCCTGCGCGCTGGCGCCACCCGCCGCTGGTCACCGCCCACCGTGGGCGAGGAATGCCTCCTCCTCTGCCCCGATGGTCAAATCGGCAATGGCGTCGCGCTGGCGGGCCTCAACAATGACAACCACCCCGCCCCCGCCTCAACGCTGGCCGAGCTGATCACCTTCGCCGATGGCGCAGTGCTCTCCTATGACCCGGAAACCCACCATCTGGCCGCCGCCCTGCCCGATGGCGCCAGCGCCACGATCAAGGCCTCAACCATCACGCTGGACGCGGGAACGGTCCATGCCACAGGCGATATCACCGCCGATGGCGATGTGGTCGCGGGCGGGATCAGCCTGAAGGCACACAGGCATGGCGGAGTGCAGGCAGGCGGGGCGGTGTCGGGGGTAGCTGTTTAACAAATGTATAGCCTCAGACCACATTGGCTTCGCGCCCGACTTTCCAGCAACGCTTCAACTTGAACCGTCATCCGATTGGTGCAAAAGCCGTGGCCTTGTGAAATTGTTCCACGCCGCCTAGGGCACAGACAATCCATGCCGAGGAACCACTGAACTTGCCGCCAACTTTGCAAGCGCGGAATTGCTGATGAGCGACGCTCCGATCTCAAGCACCGATGCCGAACCAATTGCGCGTTGGCCAACCAGATTATGGCTGTGGCTGGGCATTCAACCGGCAACAACCGCGCCCCGGCTTGGCTTGGCGGCGTTTGGAGGGTTGTTTGGAATCGTCCTCACTGCTGTCATCTCCGCACAGTGGCTGGGCAAGTCTTCGTCGCTGCCTTTCCTGGTCGCACCGATGGGAGCATCGGCGGTTTTGCTGTTTGCCGTGCCCAACAGCCCATTGGCCCAACCCTGGGCCATTGTTGGGGGTAATGTGCTCTCGGCTTTATGCGGCATTCTCTGGCTCAAGATTTTGCCAGATCCGATGCTCGCTGCGGCGCCTGCGGTTGCCAGTGCAATTGCCGTCATGAGCTTGGCGCGTTGCCTGCATCCTCCCGGCGGCGCTTGCGCGTTGACGGCGGTAATCGGAGGGCATGCGATTACGGCGGCGGGCTGGCAATTCGCATGGGTGCCTGTGGGCTTGAACAGCGTGCTGCTGGTCACGCTAGGTTGGATATACCATGGCGCGGTGAGGGGCAATTACCCACACCGCGCCGCCAGCTATCTTGCCGCCACGCCGCCCAGGGCTGGCTATTCGGTCGCTGACATCGAAAGCGTACTCGCGCAATATGACGAGTTAATCGATGTCAGTCCGGCCGATCTCGACACTTTGTTCAGGCAGGTAGAAGGCCGGGCTTGGCGGCGGCTTCATGGCGAAATCCGCTGTGAGCAGATCATGCAAACCCACCTGTCCAGACTGCCAGTAGATGCCACGCTGGCGCAGGCCCAACAGATGTTTGCGGCAGACCGCCTACCGGTGCTTGCTGTGGTGGACGCAAGCGGTCGCTTCGAAGGGCTGATTCGTATCGAGTCTTTGCTAGTAGGGGATATTACCCAAACTGTGGCGAATTTGATGGACACTTCACCCTGTGTTGCCTCACCGGATACAGTCATCGACGAGCTACTTCCGTTGCTATCGGGCGGTGTTTACAAAGAAGCTTTGATCGTCGACTGTGCCGGTCAACTCGTGGGCATAGTCGGCCAAACTGATTTGCTTTGCGCGGTCTGGCGAGGCCATATCGCTGAGCAAATGGCGCTCGGAAGCAGCTAAAGCAGCTGCCAAGGCAACCTTTGCCGTTCGATTTGCGAACGGCAAACCGTAGGAACGTCGCAAACTCCGCCCCCTAACTCCCCCATAGCCCACCGCATCCCCCGTAACCCGCCGCGTTACGCCCAGGCCCTCTACCCCGCGCGCGCGTGAACCGTCATCCCGTTCCCCATGAACGGAATGGACGCCACCACTGGAAAGCCCCTCTCGGGCGATGCGCATCTGGCGCAGTCGGTGGTCGATATCCTCACCACGCCTATCGGCTCGCGCGTCATGCGCCGCACCTATGGCTCGCTGATCCCGTCCCTCATCGACGCGCCGATCAATGCCGCCACCCCCATGCTGATCCGCGCCGCCGCCGTGCTGGCCATCCGTGCATGGGAGCCGCGCCTCTCCATCGCCCGCGTCCGCCTGTTCGGCGCGCCCGCGCGAGGAGCGCTCACCATCCAGATCAGCGGGCAACGCGCCGACACCGGCAAACCCGTCACCCTCTCCATCAGCGCCTGACGCAAAGGAACCGCCCATGCCCCACGGCCTCACCCTCACCGAATCCACCAGCGGGGCGCGCAGCCTCGCCACTTCCTCCATGGCCGTCATCGGCATCATCGCCACGGCCAGCGCGGCGGCGGGCGCGGCCACCACCGCGCTCGATGCCGCCTTCCCGCTCGATACGCCGGTGCTGATCACCAACATCGCCGATGCCATCGGCAAGGCGGGCACCGGCGGCACGCTCCTGCCCACATTGGAAGCCATCGCCGATCAGGTCACCCCCGTCCTGGTCGTGGTCCGCGTGGCAGAGGGCGAGGATGAGGCCGAAACCAGCGCCAATGTCATCGGTGGCAACACGGGCGGCGTAAAAACCGGCCTTCAGGCGCTGATCGCGGCCAAATCGGTGGTCAACGTCCGCCCCCGCATCATCGGCGCGCCCGGCCTCGATACGGCAGAGGTCGCCGCGCAGCTGGTGATCGCGGCAAAGCGCCTGCGGGGCCGCACCTATGCCCGCGCGATCGGCGATGATGACGCGGCGGTGCTGGCCTATCGCCAAACCTTTGCCGCCCGCGAACTCACCCTGATCTGGCCCAACACCTCGCCCACCTTCATTGGCGACGCCACCGCCCGCGCGCTGGGCCTGCGCGCCCGGATCGACGAAAGCACGGGCTGGCACAAAACCATCAGCAATGTCACGATGGACGGCGTCACCGCGCTCACCCGCAACATCGCCTTCGACCTGCTCGACCCCAGCACCGAGGCGGGCGTCCTCAACGATGCGGGCATCGTCACGATCATCCGCGAATGGGGCGGCTTCCGCTTTTGGGGCAACACCACCTGCGCGGGCGAGGATCAGTCGGAATACAGCTTCGAAAGCGCCGTCCGCACGCTCCACGCGCTGCAGGATATCGTGATCGAGGCCTTTGCGCCGGAATTCGATAAACCGATGACCGTCGCCCTGGTCAAGGATCTGCTCGAAAGCTGCAACACCAAATTCGGCGAACTGGCCACCTCCGGCTGGATTATGGGCGCCAAGGTCGCGCTGGCCGACACCGGCAACACCGGGGCCGAACTGGCCGCCGGGCGCCCCAAGTTTGCCCTGCGCTTCACCCCTTGCGCGCCCTTTGAAAACCCCACGGTCGATTTCGCCATCACCGAGGAGTTTTACTCCGACTTCGCCTCGCAGGTCGCCGCCTGATTACGACTGATCCTCCCCGCCCCCTTCTGACAGGAGCGTCCCATGGGCCTTCCCCGTACCCTCAAAAACCTCAACACTTTCATCAACGGCGCCGACTATCGCGGGCGCTGCGGCGAATTCGAACAACCCAAACTGGCGCTGGTCACCTCCGACTGGCGCGGGGGCGGCATGCCCGGCGCGGTCAAACTGGACCAGGGGATCGAGGCGATGGAGGCCACGCTCACCTTTGGCGGCCATGAAACCGCCCTTGTCCGCCAATTCGGCACGCCCGCCATCAACGGCACCCGCATCCGCCTGGTCGGCGCCTATCAGGCCGACAATGGCAGCGCGCCGCAAGCCGTCGACATCTTCATCGGCGGGCGCTTCACCGAAATCGACTTTGGCAAGGACAAGCCCGGCGACCCCACCGAACACAAATACAAGGCCGCGCTGTCCTATTACCGGCGCGAGGTGAACGGCGTGGTCGAAGTTGAAATCGACATGATCGCGGGCGTCCACATTGTCGGCGGCGTCGATCGCTATGCCGAGATCATGGCCATCCTCGCGGGATAATCCGTTTTCTCAGATCCGGCCGCACGGTCCTTTTGCGGGGCGCCGTGTCTCCGGTGGGCCGGTGGTCTCCTCTCCGCCACCGGCCCTTCCCCGCCCCCGCGCTATCTGAAAGCCCCGCCCATGTCCGCACCCTCTGCCAGCCACACTTTCACCCTCGCGGCCCCCATCATGCGCGGCGAGACCGCCATCGAGGCACTCACCATCCGCAAGCCCAGCGCGGGGCAGTTGCGCGGCCTCTCGCTGCAAAACCTGCTCAGCCTCGACATCACCGCCATCCTGACGGTCACCCCGCGCATCACCATGCCGCCCATCACCGATGCCGAGGCCGACCTGCTCGACCCTGCCGATCTGGCCGAAATCGGGGGCGCGATCCGCGATTTTTTTATGACGGCGGGCGAGAGGAAGCTGCTGGAAATGGTGATCGAACAGCACACGCCGAAGAGCTGATGGCCGACATCGCCGCCATCTTCCACTGGCCGCTCTCCGAGATTGCCGCCCTCACGCTCGACGAACTGATCCTCTGGCGCACCCTTGCCGTGGACAGCTGGAACCGCATGTGGGCGGGCAAGGATGGTGAGCCATGAGCGACAAGAAGCTCTCGCTGCTGGTCAATTTCATCGCCATCGACAAGATGACGGGCGTGATGAAGAACATCGTCGGGCTGGGCCGCGATGGCTCCAAATCAATCTAGGCGCTGACGGGCGAGACCAAGAAGCTCGAGAACCAGTTGCGCTCGGTCCAGACCGACATTGCCAAAGGCGCGGGCAATATCACGCAGCTGGTCAACCGCGAGCGCGATCTGGAACAACAACTGGCCCAGACCAACCGTCAGCTTGAACGGCAAAAGAAGCTTGCCGCGATCCGCGCCGATGCCACCGTAATCCGACGCACCGGCGCCGACTATCGCCAGCGCGGCCAGGACAACATGCTGGGCGGCGTCGGCATGGCCACGCCCTTTATTTTGGCCAGCAAGGCCGCGATGGATTTCTCCAGCGGCATGGTCGATATTCAGCAAAAGGCCGAACTCACCAACGCGGAAACCGCCCGGATGGCCGCGCGCATCCTCGATCTGGCCAAGGTGGCCCACCAACTGCCCGAAGATATGCGCAGCGGCATCGACACGCTCTCCGGCCTCGGCCTCGATCCGCGCAAGGCGATTGAAATGATCGGCCCGATTGGACGTCTGGGCACCGCGTTTAAGGTGGATTTGGCCGACGGCGCGAACGCTGCCTTTGCCAATCTCAACAACCTGAAAGTGCCGATCGGCGAAACCTCCCGCGCCCTCGACATCATGGCCGCATCGGGCAATGCCGGGGCGTTTGAGGTCAAGGATATGGCCCGCTGGTTTCCTTCGCTGACGGCGCAAATGCAGGCGCTGGGGCAAAAGGGCACGCCCGCCGTTGCCGATCTTGCCGCCGCGCTGCAAATCGCTCGGCGCGGCGCGGGCGATGCGGATCAGGCCGCCAACAATATTCAGAACCTGCTGGGCAAGATCCAGTCGCCCGAAACGGTCAAGAAGTTCAAAGCCTTTGGCATCGACCTGCCCAATGCCCTGAAAAAAGCAGCGCGCGAGGGCAAAACCCCGCTCGAAGCCATCGCTGGCCTCACGCAAAAGGCCACCGGCGGCGACAATGCCAAAATGGGCAACCTGTTCGAGGATATGCAGGCCCAAGGCGCTTTGCGTTCGCTGATCCTCAACATGGAGGATTTCCGCAAGATGCGCGCCGATATCGCGCGCAGCGGCGGCACCGTGGACCAAGCCTTCGCCCAACGCGAGGCACAGGATGCCAGCATCAAATGGCGCGACTTCATGGGCACCGTCCAACGCCTCGGCATCACGCTGGGCAATGGCTTCCTGCCCGCCGCCACCAGCTTCCTGAAATCTGCCGACACTATGATCTCCCGCGTGGTGGCCTTCGCACAGGCCAATCCTGAACTCACCAGCACGCTCATGACTTTGCTCGGCGGACTGGTAGCCGCCCGCATCGGCATTGGCGCGCTGCAATTCGCCTTTGGCGGCCTGCTCGGCCCGGTGGCCACTGGCTATCGTCTGCTCAAACAGTTTGAAACGCTGGGCGGTGTGGTCGCCATCTTCCCCCGTCTTGCTGGCGGCATGGCCTTCCTCGGCGCCTCGGCGGCCAAGGTGCCCGGCATCATCACCGGCCTGCTGGTGGCCCTGCGCGGGCTGGCGGCTTTCATGCTCACCAATCCGGCGGGCTGGTTCCTGCTGGCCGTGGGCGCGGGCGTGGCCGCCTATCAGAATTGGGACTGGATCAAGGAAAAGTTGGGGCTAGGCGGCGCGGCCAAACCCAATGCAACGGTGCCCGGCCCCAAAGCCAATTGGGCGGGTGCCAAAGTCGCCAACCCCTTGCCCGCCATGACGCCCATCCGCCCCGCTGCATCGGCCATGGCGGGCGCTGCCGCGCGCGGCCCGGTCACGCTCAATGTCTATCCCGCCCCCGGCCAAAGCCCCGATGCCATCGCCGATCACGTCATCCGCAAGATCGACCACGCCCAGGGCGTAAAAACCCGCTCCAACATGAACGGCGAGGATGGACGCTGATGGCCGATCTTTCCTCCTCCAGCCTGATCGACCTGTCCACCCCGGCCACGATCAACCAACGCGACCTGCTCTCCCCCGCCGTCCTCATGTCGCTGGGCCTCTTCACCTTCGGAATGGAGCAGGCCGCCTATGACCAGCTCTCGCGCCGGATGACATGGCGCCATGAACAGAACGACCGCTTCCTCGCCCGCCCGGCCAGCCAGTTCGCCGGGCCGGGTGACGATCATGTCTCCATCGCGGGCACGATCGTGCCAGAGGTCGCGGGCCATTACGGCGCGCTCACTTTCCTGATCGACATGGCCGACACCGGCGACGCCTTCCCGCTGCTCGACGGCCTCGGCACGCTCTGGGGCTTTTACCGCATCGATGCTCTGGATCAGGCGCACAAGGTCATCATGGCGGGCGGCATCCCGCGCATGGTGGACTTTGCCCTTGAACTCTCGCGGGTGGCATGATGGCGGGGAACAAGGCTGGCCTGCGCCTCACGCTCGACAATGGCACGGATCTCGCGGCCAAGATCAACCCGCGCTTCCTATCGCTGACCTTGGTCGAACGGCGGGACGGATCGGCGGATGAACTCACCCTCGCGCTGCACAATATGGACGGCAAACTGGCCGTGCCCAGCGCAGGGGCGATCCTCTCGCTGTCGCTGGGCTGGGAAAGCCGGATCGACGATCACCCCGTTGGCCTGATCGACAAGGGCCGCTTCCGCGTCGATGAGGTCGAGGAAAGCGGCCTGCCCGATGTGGTGACCATCCGCGCCCGCTCTGCCGATCTGGCCGGCACTTATGCGAAACGGCGCAACCGCGTCTGGCATGACACCACGCTGGGCGCGCTGATCGCTGATATCGCCGCGCGCCACGGCATCACCGCCCGCGTCCACCCCGATCTGGCGGGCGGGCCTATCGAGGCGCTCGAACAGCACAACAAATCCGACATGGCGCTGGTACAGGATCTGGGCAAACGCTTCGACGCGGTGGCGACATGGAAAGACCGCAAGATCCTGTTCCTGCCCAAAGGCTCCGCCACCACGGCGGGCGGCCAAACCATCCCGGCAATCACCCTGACGCGGCAGGATGGCTGGCAATGGCGCTACATCCGCGCCGAACGCGGCGCGCAGACCGGCGTACAGGCGCAATATCACGATGGATCAACAGGCGCGCGCAAGACGGTGAGCGAAGGTTCGGGCGATGCCTACCGCCTCAAACACATCTACGCCAGCAAGAGCAGCGCCACCCGCGCCGCCAAATCCAACCTTGCCAAGCGGCTGCGCGCGAAGAGTAGGTTTGAGTATTACCTCGCCGTGGCGGACTGCCGGTTGCGGCCCAATCAGCAGGCCGCGCTCAACGGATGGAGCGCGGCGGTCAGCGATACCAAGTGGCTGATCGAGAGCATCGACACCACCATGGATGCCGGTGGGATCAAGCAGATGGTGAGGTTTGAGGGGGCGTAGCGTGAACATCGCAGAGTTGTCGACAGACGACAGTGGACAAAACAGGAACTTTCTGTCCTAACCTTGCATCCCCGCTCTCAATCCACCAAAATCGCGTTTCGCAAGATGCGCCATCTCGTCATGGACGCAACGCATGATTCTGAACGAGGGTAATTTGAGACCGATCGCAATCGACCTGTTTGCCGGTGCAGGCGGCCTATCTTTGGGCTTCGAACAGGCTGGCTTCGACGTAGCGGCGGCGGTTGAAATCGATCCGATCCATTGCGCCATCCACAAATTCAATTTCCCCGATACAGCCGTGATCCCCAAATCGGTCGTCGGCCTCTCAGCATTGGAAATCCGAGAAGCTGCAGGCATTGGTAATCGCCAAGTCGACTGCGTCTTCGGTGGCCCGCCGTGCCAAGGTTTTTCCATGATTGGCCAGCGTGTCCTCGATGATCCCCGCAACAGCCTCGTGCTGGAATTTGTCCGCATCGTGGCGGAATTGGGCGCGCGGACATTTGTGTTTGAAAATGTCAAAGGCCTTACCGTTGGCAGGCACAAGGCCTTTCTCGAAGAAATCATCGCCGCCTTCGGTGCAAAGGGCTATGACGTCAGCCCCGCCAAAGTGCTCGACGCCTCCAATTATGGCGTCCCTCAAAAGCGCCAGCGCTTGATCCTGCTTGGTGCGAAAAAGGGCACCCAACTGCCTACCCATCCATTGGCTAGCACAAACGCAGCTGACACGAAAAAGCCTATTCCCAATCTTCCGTTCGGCCCCACTTGTGCGGATGCCCTGGGCGATCTCCCCGATGCGGAACGGTTCTTTGGTCTGCTGGACAGCGACAATGTGAAAGCAACCGGCTTTGGCAAGCCATCTCCCTATGCGGCCGAGCTGCGCTGCCAGACCAACGATGCTTGGCATTTCGGCTATGTGCGCGATTGGAAATCCGGCGTGCTGACGTCGAGTGCCCGCACCGACCACACCGAAATTTCCAGGGGACGCTTCGCAAAAACGCCTCCTGGCGCCGTCGAACCGGTAAGCCGCTTTTTCAAATTGGCGCCGAATGGCCTGTCAAACACGCTGCGCGCCGGCACCGATGCCGCGCGCGGTGCTTTTACCAGTCCCCGCCCGATCCATTATGCCTACAATCGCTGCGTAACCGTCCGCGAAATGGCCCGCCTTCATGGCTTCCCGGATTGGTTCCGGCTGCACGCAACCAAATGGCATGGTGCCCGCCAAATCGGGAATTCCGTGCCGCCTCCGCTCGCCAGGGCAATCGGCTTTTCCGTTATGGAAGCGTTGAATATCGAACCCGCCCGCCCCGAGGGCACCATCAAGCTGGGCGATCCGAACCTGCTCTATATGGAAATGTCGCAGGCCGCCGCCCATTTTTCCGTCACCAAGCCTTCAAGCAAGCGCGACCGCAAAAGCGGCGCCCGCAAGCGGAAACAACATGAAATCGAGGAAGCGCGAATGAGCAAGGAGATGGCTGATGCCTAAGCCATCACAGCCCAACCGCTATCTCCTGCTCATTGAAACCCTCTTCCACCGCTATTGGTCGGATGGCGTAACCTCGTTCGAATTCGAACGGGCCGAACTTGAAACCATCGCCGCCGAAGTAAAGATTACGCTGCCCAAAAACCTCGGCGACGTCATGTATGCGATCCGCTACCGGATCAGCCTTCCCGACAGCATTCTCAGCACCCAGCCCGATGGTCAGGAATGGATCATCGAAGGCGCGGGTCGGGCGCGCTATCGTTTCCGGCTGGTAAAGAAAACGCGAATCTTGCCCAGGGCAGACCTCGCCCGAATCTCAATCCCCGACGCTACGCCAGAGCTGATCCGGGCCTATGCGCTCGACGATGAACAGGCCCTGCTTGCCATTGTTCGCTATAACCGCCTGATCGACACATTTCTGGGCCTGACCACCTACAGCCTGCAAAATCACCTACGCACGACAGTCAAAGGCATCGGCCAGATCGAGATCGATGAGCTTTACGTCGGCTTGGACAAGCGCGGCTGTCATTACATCATCCCGGTGCAGGCAAAGGGCGGCAACGACCAAATCGGGGTGGTGCAAACCACCCAAGACATCCGCTTTGTCGAACAGCGCTTTCCGGGCATGCAATGCCGGGCCATCTCCGCGCAGTTTATGGAAGGCGGCATCGTGGCCCTGTTCGAACTGACGCTCCAAGACGACGAGATCAAGGTCGCCGAAGAGCGTCACTATAAGCTGGTGCCTGCCAAGGAGCTCGATCCGAGGGAGATCAGGGCCTATCGGGATTGATGATAGATCTTCCTCCCCAATATCTGACGTTGCCCTCTCAATTTTCATCCTTCGAATACGGCCGATGGTTCACGCTCTGTTGAATGCTTAAATCGAGCGGATCGCGCTTGTAAAATTCCTTAGCCTTTGTTGACCGCTATGCGGGAAAGGCCCTATTTCGGAAACAAGCCCGCCCGCCCTGCGTCCGCGTTGCCAGTGAAATACGTTACCTGGGGCTGCCCCTCCAACCATACTGGAACATCGACATTTTCCAGTATGATCAGTTGAAGGTTTGGTGGCATTGCCGAAAACGCCTTGAATGCGCGATCTTTCAAGGGGGTGCTTGCAATCGCGCTATCGCCGGCATCCGACGGATCGCGATAGGTAATGAAAAGCGAGTCCAAGATCAGGAAACCGGGATGAGCGCGAGAGCGATCCCTACAGAATTTCATCAGCGCGATACTGAACGCCCCGTGGAGCAACGCCCTGACGCCTTTGCCGTTCGCAGCCCTTGCCTTTCCGCTGACCGAGATGTCCATTTTAGGCAGCTCGAAGAATACGCGCTGCGCGTCCGGGAATTGCCAGGACTGAAGCTCGGCCTCGACCACTTGACTGAACTGATCGAGCGTCGCTCCATCAAGCTGCTGTTGTGCGACGATTGTGCTACTATCATAACCTGGACTGACACCAAGTTCGGTGCGCTGTGCGACAAGCGCATCGCGTCGGCGCACAAGCTCAAGGCTCTTCTGTACGTTTAACTTGCGCGCGATGACCGCGCTTGCGCGTGATCGAATGGTCTGAACCGTGGGCACTTCACGAAGAATGTTCTCCTGAAGACTATTCATCTGTGTGGACTTGTAACGGATTTGTGCCGGTCACCTATCTCACTATGCCACCTTGGCCTCGAATGCGAGGGGGCTGATGCCGCCCAGATATGAATGGCGCCTACGTGGGTTGTAGAAGCCGTTGATGTACTGGAAGATGGCGGTCTCGGCCTGACGCCTGGTTGGCCAGGTTTGGCGCCAGAGCACCTCGGCCTTCAGGCTTTTGAAGAAGGTTTCGACAGCCGCATTGAGGCTCCTATATTTGTCAAGCATCTGCCGAGGCTGTTTCCGGGCGACACAGGTGAGTGAAAATTTCGCGGACTATGTAGCGTTTGAGGCAGCGGATGATCTCGCGGTTGCTTTTGCCGTCCTTCTTACGTTTGCTGACATAAGCGAGAGTTGGCGGATGGTTGCGCATCCGTACGATCGCGACACGATAGAGCGCGGCATTGGCTTGCCGACTGCCGCCGCGATTAAGCCGGAAGCGGTTGGTTTTGCCACTCGACGCCGGGATTGGACAAACGCCGCAGAGCTTGGCGAGCGCGGATTCGGAACGGATCCGGTTAGGATCGTCGCCGACCAGGATGAGCATCTCTGCCGCTGTCATCGTGGCGATTCCGTGCGCTGCGATCAATGTCGGCGCGCGGGCGACGACGAGTTGTTCGAGCGCCTTGTCATGCGCCTGGATTTCATCGTGCAGCGCGAGCCAGCGTCGCGCTAGGGCGCGCATAGCGGCTTTGGCCGACGCGGTGGTCGAGGTGAGTGCACCTGGCCTGAACGCGGCGATATGCCGGATCAGTGCGATTTTGCCGCTGATCTGATCAAGACCGTCGCGAAGCGACGCGGGCGCATTGATGATCAAGGTTTTCAGCGTCACCATGGCCTGTGACCGGCTTTTGACGGCCGTGTCGCGAGCGATCTTAAGGTGCCGGATCATCTCGACCGACCCGCTGTGGGTTTTGGGTTCGGCGATCGCTTGCCCGGCTAGCACGGAACGGGCTGCTCCCTCGGCATCCAAGCTGTCAGTTTTGCCGTGCTGATAGCGCAGCTGTCGATTGGGTCGCGTTACCTCGACGACCTTGTGCCCTTGGGCAAGGAGGTGACGCGACAAGCCAGCACCATATGATCCCGTTCCTTCGATACCAAAGGCTGTGATCGCGCCGATCGCACACGCCCAGTCTTCGAGCGCAATATAGCCTTTGGTTGTCGCCGGAGCCGAGAAGGCTGCCAGGCGGCTGCCTTTGGTATCGATTGCCACAGCGACATGCGTGGCCTTGTGCGTATCGACGCCGATGATTACGGCGTTGGTCGTTATGTCGCTCATGTCCTGTCCTCTCTGCGCGGTGCCCGGGCACCGCACAGAGAGGACAGGACTGTGAAGGGGCGAACCCGTCAGGCTCCTATAAAGTCACATCTCGCCCGTTGCCGGGGCGACCTGATGGCCGACACGTCAACGCAATGACACGCGGTCAATCGTAGCATGGGTCAGACCATCAGGCCGCAGCAGGTTATCACAGTCGTAGCAATTACCTTTGCCCGACATCGAGGGCCGTAAACCGTGGGCCAGCAGTTTTTTCTGGAAGTCGTAAGAGCAATATTGGCTGCCGCGATCAGAATGGAAAATGCAGTCCTTGGGCGGTTGACGCAGGTTTATGGCCATTTCCAGCGCCCTGATTGCCAGGTCTTTCTTCATCCGGTCGCTGACTGCCCAACCAACGACACGCCGACTGAACAGATCAATGACGACAGCCAGATAAAGCCAGCCCTCGGTGGTCCATATATAGCTGATATCGCCTGCCCATTTCTGGTTCGGCGCAGCGGCCAGGAAATCCCCGTCCAGCAAATTGGGGGCAACACCAAGGTGGTGTTGGCTATCGGTGGTAACCTTGTGGCGACGGGTGCGAATTGGCCGTATCCCATGGATCTTCATCAGCCGTCCCACACGACGCTCGCCCACGTCGAGCCCCACCTCTTTAAGCTCCATGGTCATGCGGGGGCGGCCGTAGGTGCCGCGGCTCAGGGTGTATTGCTCGCGGATGTGCGCCAACACCTTCAGATCTGTGCGATCGCGCTGGCAGGTCGGGCGTGACGCCCATGCCCGATAGCCACGCGTAGACACCTGCAAGACCCGGCATAGGCCTTCAACCGGCCAGCGATCGCGGTGCTCATGAACGAACGCAAACCTCACGATTTTTGGCTCGCGAAGAACTGCGTTGCTTTTTTTAGAATGTCCCTCTCCTCCTTGAGGATACGGTTTTCCAGGCGCAGGCGCTCATTCTCACGGGCCAGATCGGCCTGTGGCTCCGCCACCAAATCTGTCGGGCGATAGTGAGCAATCCATTTGCCAAGCGTCGACTTGCCGACCCCCAAATCCGCGGCAACCCGCTCCCGTGACAGCCCGCTGGTCAGCGCGATCCGAACCGCCTCTCGCTTAAAATCTTCACTATGCTTCATCATCTCGTCGGTCTCCTGTTGCGAGCATAAAACGCTCAGGTGACCGGCACAAATCCGTTACAAGTCCAACCTTCAGATTCGAAGGAGAGAGCTTGCTCTCCACACATCGCCAATTAGTTACACGCTGATCTCCCGCCTGGATTCTTTGCTCTTGCGGCTTCCGCGAAGAGGGGCTAAAACCTCAGGTATGCCTACAACAAGGCGAAAGGTTTGGCGTTATCCTAATTTGAGCCCGAAAGCTCACTGGCTGTCATAGTCTGACAGACATGTTGTTGGGGACGTTTAATGTCCGAGGAAACCGGGTGATTGTGACTTCGGGTCACGGGGCTTTGGGGACCACGCAGTTGGCTAATTACCCAACTGGCCAACGGGAAACGAAGATAACGTGTTCATGTATTGGGCGGGCAGTAATGCTCGCCCTTTACTCTATCTCTGTCAGATCGCCGGTGACCACGTCGCTTGGGAACACGTTTGCGTGAGATCCCGAGAGTTCGACCCCGCCCTTTGCCGAGCATTCGAACCGCTCAGAAGCAAGTTGCTTGTCATCAGGCCATTGCGCATCATGCTGGAAGCCCTTGTGCGAGAAAGGTGTCCCGAAACGATATCGAGCCTCGAGTGAGCGCTGAATAACCTCAGCCGTCGGCTGGTCGAGCAGGGCCTGAACCGCGCCTCCCCCATGCTGCCCCGCATTGCTCCTAGGAAAGACAAGTTCGCGCTCGTCGACCGCAAATGTTTTGTTTTTGCCGCCAGTAGCGATATAGAATCCACGCAGTCGCTCGAATGGAAATCTCTCGAGACGGATGCCGTTCTCGATCTCGGCAATGTCTAGACAGCCATTCATGAAAGCACGGAAACGCTCGATCAGGCGGTGCCCATCAGGTAGATGGAAATTTCTACCCGGGAGCAGCAGTACATCCTGATGCCGCTGAGCCTCTAAGCGTAGCCGCCATGCGTCGGCCTCCTCACGCTCTGTCGAAATTAGCGCATTGCGAATGACCTGAACCGACGAAGCCACCTCATGGCGCCAGTGCCTGCCTTGAGGATAGGTCCAGTCCGGGTGCCTCAATGGTAATGGCCAAACAGAGTGCCCCATCACCTCCCAGAGCCTTTCGAACCCGGGCGCGTCGGCAACGTACGCGATCGCAATGCGGCTCGGCATTGGCACGCCCTCAGAGTCTGCCTGCTCTTCAAGCGAAATGCCACAGGCGGCGCGGCCGAGCGCAATCGCCGCTTCCAAATCCGCATAAACGGCATGGTCATGCGGGGAAAACCGTGAGGCAACTGCTCTCCACCGGAGGCTTTCGTCATTGTTTATAGTGCGCGCAATGATCGACGCTGTCTCTCTCGGAAAACCCGCGAGGAGTACCAGTGGCGATGGCCCCGGCGCACCTCGCCGCTGCGGGCGAGACAAGGATTCAGGCGTTTTCTCGAGGCCTCTCTTCTTTCCCATTGTCAGGCATACTTGAGAAGTAACTGGGCAATATCGGCGGGAATGATCACCTGCGATATGATGCTTCTTGGCTGTGCAGCCAGCAGCCTTGACAAGGCAGTCGTAGATTTATCCTGAAAGGTGCTTGGGTCGATATTGACAGCTTCTGCCCATGCCAAAAAGGAGGCCCAGAGCGCCGCCTTGTCTCCTACAGTGGCGTTGCGAAGCGCTAACCCCGGACGACGGTACTGTTCGGCTATAATGCGCTGGGAGGGACGGATCAAAGCCGGATCGGTAACCTTGCTGTAACGATGGGGCCGCGTAACGTCGAGCGCGACATGCTCGCCTGCTTCGCTGCGGGTTACAAAGGCAATCTGAACAGTCGATGGAAGGGTGTCAAAGTTGCCGGAACCCTCCCTCAGATTGGTCGTGCACCGGTTAAGCTGTGCGGCAATCTCATCCGCCATGTTGGCGGGAGCGACAGCTTCGCTGCCAGCACGATCATCAACGAACCGCAAGCGATGCTCGCCAGCTTCCTTGATGGCACGCGTCAGCGTCCTGAACTCAGCCTTGAGTTCTTTAACCAGTCCGGCATGCTCGGTACCAAACTTGGACAGGCGCAGCACAGGAACGTCAGCCGACGGATAATGCTTTTCAACTGCTGACACCAGCCGATCCAACAACTCAGTCAATCTCACCAACTCCCGCAGCTTGAGGCCGGTATAAGTGCGTCAGCGGTTCAAGTCCATCCCCGCGCCAGAGAGTGACGCCGCGCCCTGAAATAGCGTTTGCAAGCAACCGCCGCCTGAGTCGTGAGCCATTGGCTCCGGCTCGTTCTTCGCCTCGAAGACCTGTACACGCTCCGTCAGTTCCCGCTCGACCGTCTCATATTTCCTGAGTTCGTCATGCACTACTTCCCAGAGCGGCTCAGACTCCGATTGCATGTCCGCTAAATCATAGGCCGACTCCTCCATGGCAGCGGCGATCTCGGAATCGTTCGCTATGATCCGGGCCACGATTTTTGCGATAACCTCAGGGTTTTGATCGAAGGGCATGCCTGGACCTCAATCACGAGTTCACGCCTCTTGTTTCCTAAGGGCAATTAGGACTTTCGCAAGCGGCAATGGCGGCGCGGCGGTGCGACACCCGCCTATCGATTTTTGCTGAATACTTAGATACGCTTATGCGCCGCCGAGAGGCATCAACGCGATCATGATCGACGATCATCAACCCGTGTTGGTAAATGCTGAAAGCGCTACTAAGCCTATCAGCGAATCCGATGGAGAACTTTACCTTGGGGCAATTCGAAGAACTAGGGCTCTGGCAACGTAACATCGGCGAAGGTGCAGCGCCCGCCAAGCGAGAGCAACTGCGCACCAGCTATCGTCAGTTCTGGGACAACGCAGTCGAACTATCACGGGAGATACAGCGCGACCTTCCCCAACTCACTTTGCATGATGATCGGCATTTTGAGGCTCTGTGGGCGCGCGCAGATCAGTTGGCCGGTCAAGAATTCATACTGACGCCGCTTGAAGTCTTCGTCTTTGGCGCAGCTATCCTGCTGCATGACGCCGCTAATTCGCTGGCGGCATTCCCCGGCCGCCTTGCCGCAATCGAGGCGACGCCCGAATGGCGGGACGCGTTGACACAATGGGCCGAGCGGCAGGACAGCGGCGGACTTTCCGAACCTGATGCAGAGGTCAGGCGCGCGCTGCTGTTGGATACGTTGCGCGCCGTCCATGCAGAGCGAGCGCGGGACCTTGCTGACTTTGAGGTCGAAACGGCAGGTCGACGGCAATATTTGCTAGGCGATGATCAGTTGCGCACCCATCTTGGCCCCCTGATCGGTGAGATCGCCGCGAGCCATCATTGGGATGTGGATACTCTCGTAAATCGCCTTGGGGGTACGCGTGGTTCACTTGCCGGTATGCCCGCTGACTGGACCATCCGCCCGATCTTGTTGGCGGGTCTTCTGCGCTGCGCTGACGCGACCCAGCTCGATCAAGACCGGGCGCCCGATTTCCTTTACGGGCTCCTGCAGTTGCGCGGCCTATCGGAACAGCATTGGCGGGCACAAAACCGGCTCGCGCATCCATACGTTGATCCAACCCACCCCGAGGCACTGGTGTTCACGTCTACTCGGCCGTTCGCAGAAGAAGATGTGAGTGCTTGGTGGATCGCCTATGACGCGCTTCGCGTCGCCAATCGTGAACTTCAAGCAACGGACGCGCTCCTGCGAGATCTTGCACTACCGCCGCTCCAAGTAAACCGGATTCGGGGCGCTGAAACACCGGATCGTCTCTCTGCGTTGGTCCAGGTTAGAGGCTGGCGCCCTGTGCTTGCCGATGTCAGAATTTCGCGGGTCGATAAGGTCGTGGAGTTGTTTGGTGGTGAGAAACTCTATGGGCATCAAATGTGGGTGCCGGTCCGCGAGTTAATCCAGAACGCCGCCGACGCTGTCCGCTATCGCCGAGAGCTTGAACCCAAGACAAGCGCCTATTGTGGACGGATAGTTGCCCGCTTGCGTGATGATGGTTCCGAGCATGTCTGGATTGACGTCGAAGATGATGGGCTTGGAATGTCAGAGGCGGTACTCACGGGACCGCTCATCGATTTCGGCGAGAG
The DNA here is from genome assembly GCF_057401885.1 of Novosphingobium sp. 550D. Classification (NCBI taxonomy): domain Bacteria; kingdom Pseudomonadati; phylum Pseudomonadota; class Alphaproteobacteria; order Sphingomonadales; family Sphingomonadaceae; genus Novosphingobium; species Novosphingobium sp. 550D. Next base: position 3,647,126 of record NZ_CM171613.1, read on the forward strand.
TTATATCTCCTCCAGCCTAGTCAAGGCCGAGCGACCGGGGTTATTATCCAAGGGACGCAAGCGCACTGGTAAATATGGCATCGGCTTCTTCTCTACCTTCATGATTGCTGATGAGGTTATCGTTCTTTCACGCCCATTCGACGCAGGTTTGGATAAATTGCGTGTACTTAAATTCTCAAAGGAAGCGCAGACCCGGCCGATTTTAATGGATGCCGGTCAGCATGTCACAAGTTCGACCATGTCGACAAGAGTCACACTCAAGCTCGAGCGCTCGATTTTAGATCAGATTCTTCGCTTCGGATCTTCGTTCAATCGATCCGAGTCACCTGTCACGTTTGGAGAGTTGATCGGTGCTCTCTGCCCGATGCTCGACGTCGATATATTTGTGGATGTGGCCCAGCAAGTCACCAAAATTCATTCGCACAATTGGTTCGAAGAGGACCGGATCGCTTGGCTTCGACGCATTTCTCTCCCGCACGTCAATAAGGCCATTAACGTATCCATCGAAGAAGTCGAAGCACAGATCGCCGACGCAGCGCTGCGACTAACTTTTGTCGACCCTGACGATCCAACTGCGGGCTTGGCTGCAATATCAGGCGTTGCAGCACGAGGCGTGCGGGCTGTTGGTATGCTCCGTGCGACTGAAGGCTTCAATCAGTATGCCGCTGAGTTTTGGGGGGCTATCGACTACCGGCCTGCTGGACCACGTCGATCCTTTGGATCTCCGCGATCAGATGAGTTGCTGGCTCGTTGGGCGACCGAACAGGCGATACTTGCCGCGAAATTAGTCCCTGCGGGGTCGCAGCAGCGCACCATCGCTTACCGCGTGGCAGACTTCAAAGGTTATGCGAGGCCAATCGCCTCGATCAGCTTTGATCGCGACTGGCTAACTCTTGAGGAGGCTTTCGAAAAAGCCTGTCGTATGGGGAAAGTCTACACTCCTATCAGGCAGTCTGGCTCGCAAGAGGAATGGTCTATCGGAATTGTAAGGGAGCGGCAATCAGGACTAGTGGACAATTACTTTTCGAATGAACTCGAGCTTATCGTGCCGATCATAGAGGGCGTTGACGCGAACAGTAGCACTTACTTTGCGATCCCATTGAATGAGCGCCCAGCCCCTTTTTCTTTTCTCGAAATGATGAACGATCTGGGTGCTGCGCGTGGAGTCAATATCAGTGGGCGCTTCATTGAACGCTTAGCAGTCGCCCGGTACGTTGGGCAGGATTCGCCAAGGCAGGGGCTTAGACACGGCGCAATGGTCAATTGTTCCGTTTTGGAACTGACGTTTGCTCAAGCAGGCTAACCGGCAGTTAAATGACTTTGTTGATTGAACCGATTTTGTCTCAATTAAGTGCGCCAACTGATCGGCAGCTAATCTCTGACAGCGGTGGCATGCCGCTCCGCCCCAAGCCGTCAGCCCTAAGCGAAATGTCCTGTCCGGCCCTAGACGGCACGCTTTCAGACTGACGATAGGCCAGCCGATTACCCGTAGGCTCAAGCGCGAGGTACAAAGCGGCCATTTGCCAAGGTGGCTCCAGCCTCTGGAAAGGGGAATAACGTGGGAGGCCTAAAAGCAAAAGGCTTGGCGAAAACGCCAAGCCTTTGAAACCTTTGGTGAGCCCAGCTGGATTCGAACCAGCGACCTACTGATTAAAAGTCAGCATTACGCCAAAGCAAAATCAACCCTCTCGCTTTTTCATGCCTTGAAAATCAATTGTTTTTTAATACGAAGCCATCCCAAACCATCCTTGATTTACTTTAACCTGATGCCTATCTGATGCCTACATCCACTTTAGGTATCAGGCAGACGATATGGCCAAGGCTCCCATCACCAAGCGAACGGTTGACGCCGCGAAGCCCATGCAGACCGAGTATGTGATTTGGGATGATGGGGCCAAAGAGACGGTCAAAGGCTTTGGCCTGAAAGTCACGCCATCAGGAAGCAAGATCTATCTGTTTCAATATCGCCTAGCCCGCCCCGGCATGGCCGATAAGACCCCCCCGCGCAAATACACCATCGGCAAGCATGGCAGCCTGACACCAGACCAAGCCCGCGCCCGCGCCAAAGAGTTGGCCGCCATGGTGGAGCAAGGGAGAGACCCGCGCCAATTGGAACTGGACGCCATCGCCGCCAAGGATGAAGCCACGCGCCAAGCCGAGGCCAAAGCCAAGCTGGAAGGGGAACTAGCCTTTGAACGCATGGCCGCAACCTTCCTTGATTGGTATGAAAACGAGAAAGAGCGCCGCCCCTCCAGCGTGGCGCTGGCTAGCCTTGTGGTGAACAATTACCTCTTGCCCAGCCTCACCGGCAAACCCCTGCCCCATATCACCCGCGCCGACCTCCAGCCGATCCTAGACGCCATCCCCACCGCAAAGCGCGGAATGCGCCGTGCCGTGTTTGCCTATTCATCCATCCTCTTTAGCTGGGCGCACAAGCGGGGCGACATTGAAGCCAACCCGCTCTTGGCCATGGCAAAGCCCGAAGCTCCCAAAGCCCGCGACCGCGTTTTGCCCGATGATGAATTGGCGGCAGTCTGGAATGCCAGCCGCGAATGCGCCGCCCCCTTTGGCGCGTTTTTCCGCTTGTTGATCCTGACTGGCCAGAGGCGGAGTGAAGTGGCCGCAATGGGCTGGGCCGAATTGGACCGGGCAACCTCCACTTGGATCATTCCCGCCGACCGCGCAAAGAATGGCATGGCGCATCTTGTGCCTTTGGCCCCTGCTGTGCTGGAAGAACTAGACGCGCTGGCACTGGCCACCCAAGAGCGGGCGAATGCCAAGGCCTTAAAGGATGGCAAGCCATTGGCGGAACTGGACCCGAAGCGCTGGCCCAAATCCGGCTATGCCCTCACCACCACCGACCGCACACCGATTAGCGGAATAACTAAGGCTAAGCTGGCGCTGGACAAGGCGATTGCCGAAGCCCGCAAAGAGGATGGCCCGTTGCCCGGCTGGCGCATTCACGATTTGCGCCGCACTCTGGCCACTGGCTTTCAGCGCCTAGGCGTTCGCTTTGAAGTGACCGAGGCGACCTTGAACCATGTTAGCGGGGCCAAGAGTGGCGTGGCAGGTATTTACCAACAACACGATTGGAAAGAGGAAAAGCGCGAAGCCTTGCGCGCATGGGCGGCAAACGTGGCAGCCATCGCGGCAGGACACCGGCCCAGCCAGTTTATGAACGAGCATGGCGAGGCGGATGCAGTCGCATGGCGGGCCTATATCCGGGCTTGTGTTGATAATAGCGGGAAGCCGATAGAGCGTGAAACCGGCAACGTGGTGCCAATCAGCGTTGCGAAGCAATCAGCCTAGCAAGCGGAAAAGTCCAACGGGGTGGATCGAGGGAGAAAGGTCTATGCGCGCATCTGGCTGACTGCGCTTGCATGACGTTAACCGCCGATAAGACCGCATACCAAGCGCCTATGTTCAAAAACTAAATTGCAATTTCTTTCCATACAGCCCCTCATCGATAAGATAGTGCGCTTCCGCATAAGTCGGTTGCCTGTTCCCAACGTGGAATGTCTTTTGAGGCCTGATTACATTGCGCTTGCAAACCAACTCATACTCACCATCCGCGATGGTATTCCGAACAATTTTTTCCTCCACAGTCCCATCATATACAGCGCCCTTCACCAAGCGCCCCCTAATATCAAACCCTGTTGTAAAGTCATTTGACTCAGTTTTTTTATCACAACTTATAGCTACTATTGACTTAAACAGAACAACTCCATTTTGATCCTCAGGAAAAATATAAATCCAGCGCATAAACCGATAATATCCACTTTGAATCCATATGCCGTTTGCATCAATAACTTCTGCGCCATTAAAAGCGCGGTCGGGTGCTTGCCAAACCAATACCCAATTATCTTTCGGGCGGTCACTCCCTTCAGACAACCCCTCTAATCCGGGAACAGGCCTCGAATTTTCTGAGTTCGGCAGGCCGAATCTCCCAAGCGCCGGGTTATCAACGACCTTCCCGTCATTGCGCGTCGGGGTTGCGTCAACTTTCTCGGCGCTACTCCCCAATATTCCGCGCTCGTCTTTATACGAATTTACCGGACTTTTCTGGTCGCCATTTGCATCGCTGCAACCATGAAGAAAAATAGCCAGCGCACAGGCAATTGGTCTCGTATAACTCATTCGGCATCCCGCAAACAGATCAGAAACATCCACACGCCAATTCGCTCGACCTCAGCACAGGTTAGGGGAGTAGGTGAGTACCGCATAAGATTAAAACCTAGGAAGGGCATCGGCGGAAAATTGAGCAAATGCGAACCTGATTGCAAGCCAAATCGACATTGATCTAATACACCCGAAAGCCACCCCTTTAATAGAGTGCAAACCGAAAGGGCAATGCGCAAAAACGGCCAGAATAGAAAACTCCATTCTAGCCGATTTCACTAAACAATGTGTTTTATGTGTAATCGTGTTTCATAACACAGAAACACAGAAACACATTTAATTTTACAACACTAACCGATATCGTCAAAAATGCTTTCTCTGACGATATAGTACCTAGCACTTCCCATGCCGGGAACAGCAACCGTAACAGATGATCTGTTATCAGAATCCGGCTTAAGATGCCCAGCTTCTAAAAGTTCCTTGGCAACGGCCCTTCCGCTCAAACCTTGGCAAACTTCATCATGCCAGACATTTGGAGGAATGAGGTATTCCCGCTTGCCGTCGATTTCACGAATAAAACCAGCTCGGCTCACAACCGTTCGATCTTCCTTGCCAATCTCCTGAAAACGCGATTGCCCATGGATTACAAGGAAGCTGGCGACTTGGTCCCTCGCCTTCCGATCTTCCGCTTGCCCAGCACCGCCACGCAAAGCGACCCAACCATCAAAAAGAGCCCTAGTGGATTGATCGTAACGAATGAGTCCCTTTGAAGGATTCCCATGCGACGTCCTGCATGCCAGAATACGGCATGCGAACGGGTATCCAGATTGAGGTCACGGCAGGGGACAGGAAGCGGCTTGAGGCGATTGTCGCGGCGCGGGGCTCACCGCAGAAGCACGTGTGGCGGGCGCGGATCATTCTGCTGACCGAGCAGGGCGAAGGCACTCAGGCGATCATGACGGCAACCGGCAAGTCCAAGACCTGCGTATGGCGCTGGCAGGAGCGGTTCATGGCTGAGGGCGTGGATGGTTTGCTGCGCGACAAGACCCGGCCTCCCGGCATCGCGCCTCTGGATACCGCGCTGGTTGACAAAGTCGTAGCGCTGACGCTGGAGCCGCCCGCTCAAGAGGCGACGCATTGGACGGTGCGCGCGATGGCCAAGGCTGTCGGCATTGCCGCCTCAACGGTGGTGAAGATCTGGCACGATCACGGCCTGGCGCCGCACCGGTGGCGCAGCTTCAAGCTGTCCAACGACAAGGCTTTTGCCGAAAAGCTGCGCGATGTGGTCGGACTCTATGTCTCGCCGCCCGCCCACGCCATCGTGCTGTCGGTCGACGAAAAAAGCCAGATCCAGGCGCTTGACCGCACGCAGCCGGGGCTGCCGCTCAAACGCGGACGCGGTGCGACCATGACCCATGATTACAAGCGCAATGGGACAACCACGCTATTCGCCGCACTCAATGTGCTGGACGGATCGGTGATCGGCCGCAACATGCAGCGACACCGGCATCAGGAGTTCATCCGCTTCCTCAATACCATCGAGGCCCAGATGCCCGCCGACAAGGCCGTCCACGTCATTCTCGACAATTACGCAACTCATAAGCAGCCCAAGGTTCGCGCCTGGCTGGCCAGGCATCCGCGCTGGACGTTCCACTTCGTGCCAACGTCATGCTCCTGGCTCAATGCTGTCGAGGGGTTCTTTGCCAAGCTGACCAGACGGCGCCTGAAAAACGGCGTCTTTCATTCCGTCGTCGATCTCCAGGCGGCCATCAACCGCTTCATCAAAGAGCATAATCAGGAGCCGCGCCCCTTCGTGTGGAAAGCCGATCCTGACGAGATCATCGCCGCTGTGCGCCGGGGGCACCAAACGTTGGAATCAATCCACTAGCCGCTTCCAATGCAGTGCCGTTTTCCCAAGGCAGAATGCCCAGACTTGTGGCAACTTCGCCTGCCATAGCGATCATGCCAAAGCGCTGGCAAACCCGTACTACCTGCCCAGATGAATCGGGCGGCAAATATTCCTTCACAAAGCGCTCAATGCCTAAACGCACCTGTTGCGCAATGCTCTCTTGCTTGCCCAGCAGGAGGCGCACAAACTCAGGCCCGGCATGGCCATAGTTAGTGGCCGCAGCATCCTTGATTGCTTGAGAGAGATCGCTTCCATTGGGAAAACCAACCAAACTATCAAACAATCCAAGGCCCACGCCCGCATCGGCCTCAATATCCAGAATGCGCACCTCTTGCCCGGCTGGCTGACGCTTGCCGCGCCCTTCGGATTGGACATGCTGGGCAAGACTGATTTCGCCAGAGGATAGGAAGAATGTAAGCCATCGCTTAACTGGCTGAGCATTCCCGTTCTGACTTGCCCGCACTTTGCCGCCGCCGTTGGCCAGCAAATAGGCAGTGCTTGCAGCGTCCTTTGGATCAAGTTGAGCCAGTTCGTCCAGAATTAGGAAGGTGTGGTTTGATTGCGCGGCAATGCCTTCCAACCCATTAGGGGTTGCCCGCCATTGCTTGACAAAGGAGGGAGGCCCCCAAATGGAAGCCCCGGCCAAAAGGGCAGTCGATTTGCCGATAGACGATTTGCCCCGAAAATGAATGCCACCACCCTCTGCGCCGATCAGGTGAAGCAATGGCCCTGCAAGGCCCGCACAGATCGCCACCACAAGACGGGTATTGCCAGCCGCCCATGTGGCAACCGTAGCCTGCCAAGCCTCCAGTGTGCCAGCAATGCTATAGTCATCCCCTTTCGCGAAGGGACCATTATAAATCACAAGCTCGCTCTCTGCGCTGGCGATGGTGCGGTCAGGCAGAGCAAAGGCACCTTCAGGCGTCCACCCAAGTTGAAGAACTTGCCTTGCGCGGCGCGGTGTTTTCACGCTGGCCAGAAATTCCACCAGAGCATTGCGTGAGCCAATGTCAGGAGCAATATAAAGGCCTCCATCCATCAAAATTTGTCGCACATCGCGGCCATCACCTGCCAGCGTGGCGCGCTTAACGGTATATTGGTGGACCTGCCCATCATCATCCTTCCAGCGCAGCAATAGCCCCCAGCCGGTGCCCTCATGGTCACGGGTCTGGGCTATAATCTCAAAGGGGCCTGCGATGAACTTCGCCGGATTGTCTCCCGGTTGCTCTTTCCAGAGGCCTCTTTCTGAGAGGGAGAAACCGAAGGGCATTTTGGGCTGGAAAGGGTTGCTGCCATAACTCATTGCAGCACCTCACTGGTCGAATGGACCAAGCGGTCGGCAATCCATGAATCAAGGTCTGCACGACGATAACGCACAGCGCCACGCCTTCCGGGGGTTAGTTTAGCATAGAGCGGACCATCCCCTTTCAAGCGCAAGCGTTCAAGGGTGGGGCAGGACAGGCTAAGATATTCCGCAGCCTCTACGGTAGTTAGAACTTCGAGTGCCATGTGGCCTCCTTAAAGTTATTGGAGGCCCCCATATTGTTTTTAATTTTCTATTTTCAATCAATGATTTCGTGAGCTTATTACCCCGTTTTTAGGGGTATTTCTCTCACACCTACGGATTACAGCCCCTTCACTTGATTAAGTGACTGACTTTCTTTGCGTAGTGCTGCGCATTAACATCATGACCAAGGATTTTGTAAATTTCGTCAAGGCAAAGGACGAACGTGCTATCCTGATTAACGCCAATCATAAGGCCAAACGAATTTTTATAATAATTACCGAATCTTACAGCCAGTTTTTCAGCATCTTCATTCTTGGGCTGCCCTCGTTTTGGCTTACTACCCTCTTCGTATATTTCAGCGTCTGAAATTTGGCAGAGCATATCAATCAATTCTCGGCCAATGCCCTTCCCAAATATTTCAGCCTCCGCAAGATTTCCATTCACCGGAGCGATCAAGCCTCTTGCAATGCTCTGTATTTTATTAATTTTCTTAACAACAGCGTCTCGGCTGGCATTGCCGCTAGTGGGCACGTAAACCCAGCGAGCCAAATCTTGAGCTATTGCAGGAAAGAGGTGCGAAACAGGCAAGGCACCTGAATCGACCTGAGGGATGCGCAGACTTTTCAAGAGGTGCATGATGGCCTCAACCCGCTTTTCAAGAGGCTCAACCCCATCGGGCGACATTACAGCCACAGACATTCGCCTTCACGTTTAGGATGATAAGTTGCCAAGGGCACAAGCCCTCTGCTTACCACCATCAAAGCCACCTTGCACGATTATGCCACCCGGAAGCCGAATGCAGACAAAGCATGATGCAGGTTTGGAACGCGGTACGAGGCTATTTGGCCAGCCGTCAAAATAGTTCGGCTGATGCCTATCTGATGCCCAAGAAGACCATTTTGGGCCTTGCGGACTTGCAATCAGACTGCAAGCCCTTGATTTAATGGTGAGCCCATCTGGATTCGAACCAGAGACCTACTGATTAAAAGTCAGTTGCTCTACCGACTGAGCTATGGGCCCCCAACATACGCTGCTGAAGGCTTGCTTCAGGCGTCGGGTCGCGGTTCCCTAGGGGCGCGGAGGCTTCGGGTCAAGCGGCTGTGTAATTGTTTGATGCTAAAATTTGTGCGCGGATCACGCCAGTTGGGGACAAGTGCCGCCAAAGGGCGCAAAACAAAGTCACGCTCACGAAAAGAGGCATGGGGCACGCAAAGGCCGGGAGAGCGCCATTCTCCACCGCTCCACAGCACAATATCGAGGTCAAGCACCCGCGAACCCCAACGTTTTCCGCCGCGACGCCCAAATTCGCGCTCGATGGATTTGAGCAGCGCCAGCATCGCAACCGGCCCCAGATCCGATCGCACCAGCACCGCCCCATTGGCATAGCGCCGCAAGGACGGCCCCAAAGGCGCGCTGCGAATCACCGGAGCCATGCCCTCAATGCCCAGCCCAGCCTGCGCCAGCGCACCCACAGCGGCCCGCAACACGCGCTCTGGCCCGCCATGGGTTGCATGGCGGACATTCGACCCCAGCGCGATCACATAAAGATCAGATGTCTTGCGCAAGGCGGCCATAAAGCTGGGGCCTGCGGTCGCGGAAAAAGCCCATGCCGGCACGGTGCGTCGCCGCCCGTGACAGGTCGAGCGTTTCGACCAGCACGCCGGTTTCACCCGCGCCGAACTCCTGCGTCAGGTCGCCCCATTCGTCGCTGATGAAGCTGTGGCCGTAATAAGACTGTTCGGGCCCGCCATAGGCCGCCTCGGCGCCGATGCGGTTGGCGGCGATGACCGGCATACAATTCGACACCGCATGGCCCTGCATCGCGCGGCGCCACATGCGGCTGGTGTCCAAGTCGGCATTATACGGCTCGGTGCCGATGGCGGTGGGATAGAACAGCATTTCCGCGCCCATCAGCGCCATCGCCCGCGCGCATTCGGGATACCATTGGTCCCAACAAATGCCCACGCCGATGCGCGTGCCGAAAACATCCCACACCTTGAAACCGGTGTTGCCGGGGCGGAAATAGTATTTTTCCTCATAGCCCGGCCCGTCGGGAATGTGGCTCTTGCGATAGGTGCCCATGATTTCGCCATCGGCATCGATCATGGCCAGCGTGTTGTAGTAATGGTGCCCGTCGCGTTCAAAGAAGCTGGTCGGGATCGCCACGTTCAACGCCTTGGCCAGCTTTTGCATCGCGGCCACGCTGGGGTGTTCGTCCACCGGGCGGGCAAGGGCAAACAGCGCCTCATCCTCGATCGTGCAGAAATAGGGCGAGGAAAAAAGTTCGGGCGGCAGGATGATCTGCGCGCCCTTGGCCGCAGCCTCCTCCACCAACGCGACGGTGGCGGCGATGTTTTGTGCCTCATCCTGGCTGCCCAGCGCCAGTTGAAGCGCGGCGACGGTAATTGTGCGTTCGGTCATGGCCGCTTCCTATGTCGAGCCTCGAAATATGTCCACCATTGCAGGCAGGGCGATCATCCCTATCTAGGGGCCAATCACGAAAGATTGGAGAATGGACATGGCCCAGCAAGCAATTGTCGCTGGAGGCTGTTTCTGGTGCGTTGAGGCGGTGTTCCGCCAATTGACCGGGGTCAGCAACGTGGAAAGCGGATATATCGGCGGCAGCGTCGAGAACCCGACCTATAAACAGGTGTGCAGCGGCGCAACCGGTCATGCCGAAGCCATCCGCATCAGCTTTGACCCTGCGGTCATTTCCTATGCTGATTTGCTCGACGTGTTCTTTGCCACGCATGACCCGACGCAATTGAACCGTCAGGGCAATGACATCGGCACCCAATATCGCAGCGCCATCTTTCCACTGGACGCGGTGCAAAGTGCCCAGGCCGAAGAGGCCATCCTGCGCGCGCAAAAGGATTGGCCCGCCCCGATTGTCACCACGATCGAACCCATCGCCCCATGGTATCCGGCCGAGGATTACCATCAGGACTACTGGGTCGGCGAAGGACAGCGCAATCCCTATTGCCTGGCCGTCATCCCGCCCAAGCTGGCGAAGTTGAAGAAGGGGTTTGCGCAGAGGCTGAAAGCCTAAGCGGCAATTCGACAGAGTTTGATAGATTGTGTGATCCCGCCAACCACGGGATCACACAATCACCCCTTGCGCCAGCGCGCGACGAAGAACCCGTCCAACCCGCCTTCGGGCGCCAACATGCCGGGATCGGTGCGCAACCAGCCTTCATGCGTAGGCGTCAGCCCCGCGGGCAATTCCTCCGCCCGGATCGGATCGGGCGTCAGGGCAACCTTGGCCGCCTGATCCTCGCCTTCCTCACGCTCCAACGAGCAAACCGCATAGACCAGCACCCCGCCCGGTTTCAGCCAGTCAGCGGCGCGGGCCAGCAATTCACTCTGCAATTCGGCCATTTCGGCGATCTGACGCGGGCCAATACGATGCAGCACGTCCGGGTGACGGCGGCACGTACCAGTCGCCGTACAGGGCGCGTCCAGCAACACCGCGTCGAACAATTCCTCCGGCTCATATTTCAAAGCGTTGATCGCCACCAGATCGGCGGTCAACCCGGTGCGGTCCAGATTGCCCCGCATCCGCTCGATCCGCTTGGCGCTGGAATCGAGCGCCGTCACATCCCACCCGGCGGCGGCCAATTGCATCGTCTTGCCACCCGGTGCGGCGCAAACATCCAGAACACGCCCCGCCCCCGCGCCGATCAAACGCGCCGGGATTGAAGCCGCCAGATCCTGTACCCACCAATCCCCACCGGCAAATCCGGGCAGGCTTTCCACCGCATCGCCGCGCGACAGGCGTACATGACCGGGCATCAAGGACAGGCCTTCGGGCGCAGCCCCATCCGGCTTCACCGACAAATCCAGCGGCGGCGGCACCGCCAGCCCAGCCGCAATCGCGGCGCCCCGCTCTCCCCAACGCTCCATCACGCGTTCGGGCAAAGTCGGCGCTTCGGGCAAGGTTACACCGCGCCGCACCAGCGAGGAAAACACGCCATGCGCCAGTCGGCGCGGCCCGCCCTGCAACAATTCCAGCCCCGTCGCCACCACGGCGTGCGGCGGCGTTTCCAACCGCAACCACCCGGCCAGCATCAGGCGCAGCACCGCGCGCGGCTTGGCATCATCGGGCAGGATCTGTTTCGTCGCCGAATCGATCAGCGCGTCCAGATCGACCATCCACCGCATCGCCTCTCCCGCCAGCGCGCGGGCCAGCGCCTTGTCCGGCTGGGTCAGGCCCTGCGTTGCGGGATGGGCGGCATTATCAAGCGTTTCCCCCCGGCGCAGCACCGCATCCATCAGGCGCAAAGCGGCGCGACGAGGGGCAAGTCCGGGGACGGTTTCAGAAGTTGGCAGACGTGTCATGCGCGGCCCTTAGGGTATATTGCATTCCCGCGCCAGCGGGCGCATGGAAGACCCCATGACCGACAGTTCCACCCCCCGGCCTTTCCAGCGCTCGACCCAGCGCCCCGGCACTTTCGTCAAGCCCGCGCATTGGACGAACGACCCCGCCCCCGCGCCCGCCACGCCCAAGGATGAGGAAGACCCCGAAGGCCTGTCCCCCACCCGCTATGGCGATTTCACCCGCAAGGGGATTGCGTGGGATTTTTAAGCCACCAATTGGGCTACCTCAAACCCAGCCCAATAATTCCCGCCGCACCAGAGCCTCGATCATCGCCATGCCTTCCGCCCCAGCGTTAAGGCAGGTCAGCACGGCGTAATCCTTGCCTCCGGCTTCCTCGAAAACTTCGCGTCCACGGATCGCCAGTTCTTCCAGCGTTTCGACGCAATCGGCGGAAAATCCGGGCGCGGCAATCGCCACCTGCCCCACGCCTTCACGCGCCAGACGGGCCAGCGTGTCCTCGGTCGAAGGCTCCAGCCATTTGGCGCGACCAAAGCGCGACTGGAACGAGGTTTCAACCCGAATCCCCGGAAACTCTCCCGCCAGCGCCTGTGCCAGCAAACGCGCGGTCTTGCGGCACTGGCAATGATATGGGTCGCCAAGGTGCAGGGTGCGTTCCGGCATCCCATGGAAAGACAAAAGCAACACCTGCGGCACAAAGGCCATGGCCCGCAATTGCCGCGCAAGATCGGCCCGCAACGCCTCGATATGTGCCGGATCATCGTAATAGGGCGGCAAGGTGCGGATCGCCGGTTGCCAGCGCATCGCCGCCAACCCTTCGCCCAGCCGGTCCATCACGCTGGCCGTGGTCGCGCCCGAATATTGGGGATAGAGCGGCGCGACCAGAATGCGTTCACACCCGGCCGCCTTCATCTTTTCCAGCACAGAGGGAATCGAAGGCTGGCCATAGCGCATGGCCCAATCGACCATCACCGCGTCCCCCATCCGCTCCTGCAACGCCCATGACTGCGCCTTGGTGATCGCGGCCAGAGGCGAACCATCGGGCGTCCACACCTGTGCATAGGCATGGGCCGATTTGGCCGGTCGCGTGCGCAGAATGATGCCATGCAGGATCGGCATCCACACCAGTCGCGGAATTTCCACCACGCGGCGGTCGGACAAAAACTCGGCCAGATAGGTTCGCACCGCCGGGGCGGTCGCCGCCTGCGGCGTGCCCAGATTGACCAGCATCACCCCCACGCGCGGGGCGGCCACAGGCGGATGGTCAATCGGGCGTTCCATAGTCATTCCTGATCATCAGAGGCCAAGGGCAAACGGCGCAGCCGCAAACCTGTGGCGGAAAACAAAGCATTGGCAATAGCAGGCGCGGCCACCGCCACGCCCAATTCGCCCGGATCGAACGGATCGGCCCCGCTGGCGATCAATTCAACCTCGACTTCGGGGCAATCGGCCAAAAGGGGCAGGCCAAGTTCGCCCAATTTTGTCGCCGATGGCAATCCCTTGCGCCACCCCATACTGGCCCCGATGGCCAGAGAGATGCCGTAGATCAGCCCGCCTTCGATCTGTTGGCGGGCAATGTCGGCGTGGATGATGCGGCCGATGTCGGCAACGGCCGTGATGCGGTCCACCCGGACGCCCGCCTCGCTGCGCCGCGCGGTGGCAATGGCGGCAATGCATCCGCCCGTGGCAATATCGCCCATCCGGTGACAGGCCAGCCCCGCCCCGCTGCCGTCCTTGCCTCCGTTCCATTCCGCCAATGCCGATACGCGTTGCAGACAGGCCGCCATGCGCGGATCATTGTCCAGCATGCCCATGCGAAAGGACAAAGGCTCATGCCCGATGGCCGCCGCGATTTCGTCCAGAAAGCTTTCCGTGACAAAGGCGTGCATGGCATGCGTGCCGCCCCGCATAGGGCCAGTGGGCAGGCCGATCTGCGTCGCGGCATGGTCCACCGCGACATGGGCGATGGCATAGGGCGGATTGGCCCCCGCCATGGCCAGAACATCCTGGCGATCCTGCATCCTGGCCGCTTTGCTGGTGCTGGCGCCCGACAACATGCGCAGGCCGAATTCGCGCATCGTGGCGGGCATGGCGATACGGTTGCGCCATGCGGCCACGCGCCCGGCTGTATCGGCCCGCGCATGGACATGGGCGGCCAAGGGGGCACGAGGCAATCCGGCGACATGCTCCTGCCACCGGCTCCACATCAATTGCACTGGTTTGCCCACGGTTTGGGCCAGTGTGGCGGCCTCTATGGCGAAACGGGAATCATAGCGCGCATCGAAACTGCCGCCCGCCGAAACGGGATAAAGCACGACCTTATGCGCGGGCACCGCCAATTCGCGCGCAATAGCCAGCCTCGTCCGCTCTGGCGCCTGAACGGCGGCCCAAACCTCGACCAATCCGTCACGCAGCCGCGCCGTGGCCGTCGCCGTTTCCAACGTCGCATGAACCGCAGGGGCAATGTCATAGCGCGCCGAAAATTGCGGATGATCGCCCAGAACACCATCGGGGTCGCCCACCGCCACCATGCGTTCGGTGTCTTCGCCCTTCATCGCGCGGCCCAACGCCTCGTCCAGCGCTTTGGTGATCTGCGCGCTTTCCAGCGGTTTTTCGACCACGAAACCGGGGGCAATCGCGGTCAACGCCCTTTCCGCCGCCCACCAATCGCTGGCCACCGCGGCGACCCAGCGCGGGCCTTCGACCATGCGGATAAAGCCGGAAATGCCCTTCGCCTTGCCCGCATCATGCGCGCCCAGCGTAACATTCTGCCCGCGCGGCGCATGGCGGATCGCGGCATAGACCATGTCGGGCAGGCGAATGTCGCCGGCAAATTGCCAAGCCCCATCAACCTTGGCCGGGGCATCCAGACGGGGAAAGGCCAGTTCCGCCCCGGCAGGCATCACCGCCGGGCTTTCCGCCGCAGGCGCGGGGCGCAACACCGGCGGATCGGGCGGGGTCTGGCGGGACGCATCCGCAACCAATTCGCCAAAGCCCAGAACCTTGGCCCCGTGCCGCACGGCCCCGCCCGACACGTCGCATTGCTCCCAGCCACTCAGCCCCCAGCGCGCCGCCGCCGCCATGGCCAGCACAGAGCGCGCGCCCGCCGCCGCCTTGCGCAAGGGTTCTTCATAGGCCGCCACCGATGTGCCGCTCCCGGTTGCCATGAACCGATGATCCTCGGCCCAGCGGCGCACCAGCCAGCCGTCCTGATCCCCCACGATGGGCGAGACGATGGAGGCCCATAACGGCACCCATTGCGCGGCCAGCGGAAGGTTGGGGAAATGTGCGCTGATCGGCGCGGGCGTGACGGCCACTTGTCGCCAATCCGCCCCCAATTCGACCGCCGCAATCCGGGCCAGAGTGGTCATCACCCCCTGCCCCATCTCCAATTGCGGGATGGCGACATTGACCACGCCATCCGTGCCAATGCGCAACCATGCGTCAAAGGCGAATTGCCCCTCCTCCGGCGGAAAGGGCTGGGCATAATGCCGGGGCAACAGGCTCCAACCCACCAGCAGGCCCCCGCCCGCCGCCGAACCGATCAACCATTGCCGCCGGGTTATGGCCATCGTTGGATCAAGCCTTGCCCGGCGTCACGCCCTGTGTCGCCAGCCAGGGCAGCAAAGCGCGGGCGATGCGCGCAAAGGCCTCGGCCTGCGGACCTTCACCGGCGGCGGGCGGGTCGCCCGCATCCGAACCCAGACGGATCGATATGTCCAGCGGAACACGGCCAAGGAAAGGCATGTCCAGCCGCGTCGCCGCATCCTCCACCGCGCCGCAGCCGAACGGGTCCGACACATTGCCGCAATGGGGGCAGATATAGCCCGCCATGTTTTCCACCAGCCCAAGCACCGGCACATGCGCGCCCTCAAACAGGTTCATCGCGCGGCTGGCGTCCATCAACGCCAGATCCTGCGGCGTGGAAACAATGACGGCACCTGCGGGCTTGTGTTTTTGCACCATGGTCAATTGCACATCGCCCGTGCCCGGCGGCAGGTCGATCACCAGCACCTGTGTATCGCCCCAATGCGCATCGACCAACTGGCTGAGCGCGCCCGACACCATCGGCCCGCGCCATGCGATGGCCCGACCGTCCTCGATCAGATGGCCCATGGACAGGACGCCCACGCCGTAACGGCTGGGGACGGGAAACATCTTGCTGTCCTTGGCGTTGGGCTTGATGCCTTCATTGGCGAACAGGCGCGGTTGTGACGGCCCATAAATGTCGGCATCGACAACCCCCACCTTGACCCCGGCCCGCGCCAGCGCGACGGCCAGATTGGCCGAAAGGGTGGATTTGCCCACGCCCCCCTTGCCCGAACCCACCGCCAGAATCAGCGGCCCCTTGGGAGGCGGGGGCGGCGCGTCACGGTCGGCCATGATGCCCACGCGCACCTCGGTCACGGCGGGCGCGGCGGACAGCGCGGCCTTGGCGCCCGCCTCCATCGCGGCGCGCGCGGCGCCATCCAGCCCCGATCCGTCCAGAACCAGCGTCACCACCCCATCGGCCAGACGCAGCGATTGCACCCGCGACGCCATTTCGGCGGGCAAAAGTTGGCGCAGGTCATCGGCAGGCTGGGCGCTCATCACACTATCCTTGAAATCAACACAGGTCGTGCCCCGCGCCCTAGAGCATTTTGCCCCCAAGGGGAAACACCCGAAAGGCACCCCACCTTGGGAAATTTGCGCAATCTGGTTCATCGCCCCCTGTTAATTCGTAAGGAGGCACCTATAGATAGTGCCATGAAGCAAATGGCCGAGTGGATCGCGCAGGGAATTCAACGCAGGGTAAGGGGCATGTCTCCTGCTCTGCCCCCGGTATTAATGGCCGAACAGGACGATGGTTCAGGCCCGGAGGAAGGTACGCCCAAGCCCGGAAATTCAGGACCGCGCAACCCGTGGCAACCGCCCACGACCGGCAAGGGCAATCAGGGCCGCCGCGCCAGCAGCCTTGAGGATATTTTCCGCGCCCGCCGTGAAAATGGCGGACCGGGCGGCCCCGGCGGGCCAAGCACCCCGCCCCCCGGCCCCAATTTCCGCATTCCCCAGCGCCCCAATGGCAAAAGCTGGACCCCGGTTCTGCTGGGCGGGGTGGCATTGCTGTGGCTGGCCTTTTCGACCGGGCATCAATTGTCGTCCAACGAACAGGGCATCGTCACGACTTTTGGCAAATATACCTCGACCATCGGGCCGGGCATGAATTTCACCGCCCCATGGCCGATCCAGCGCGTGCGGGTGGAGGATGTGACATCGATCCGGCGCGACAATGTGCCCGAAGGTGAGGCTGAAAAGCTGATGCTGACGGGTGATCAGAGCCTTGTCGATCTGAGCTATATCATCCGCTGGAACATCCGTAACCTCAAGCAATTCACCTATCAGTTGGAAGACCCGCAGGGCACCGTGCGCGAAGTGGCCGAAGCCGCCATGCGCGCCAGCGTGGCCGAGGTGAAGCTGAACGATGTGATGTTGGGCACGCGCCGGGCCGAAATCGAAACCAATGTGCGCCAACGGATGCAGGCCGTGCTGGACGCCTATCATTCGGGCATTCTGGTTCAGGGCGTCGACATCAAAAAGGCCGACCCGCCCGCCAAGGTCAATGACGCATTTCAGCGCGTACAGGCCGCCCAGCAGGACGCCAACCGCGACATGTCCAACGCCCGCGCCTATGCCGAACAGGTGATCCAGCGCGCCGAGGGCGACGCCACCGCCTTTAACAAGGTCTATGACCAGTACAAGCTGGCGCCCGAAGTGACGCGCCGCCGCATGTATTACGCCACGATGGAGCAGGTTCTGTCGCAGAATGACAAGGTGATCGCGCCATCGGGCGGGTTCAATTCCTATATGCCTTTGCCCGCCATTCAAAAGAAACAGGCCGATGAACCTGTGGTGGTGAAGCCATGAGCGGTCTGTTTCAGGATGGCATCAGCCCGCGCGCCAAATTCGGCGCGGCGGCTCTGATCGCGGCGGCATTGGTGGGTTTTTCCGCCGTGGTTGAAGTGCCCGAAAGCCAGCAGGCCGTGGTCATGTGGCTGGGCGAACCGGTGCGTGTCATCAATCGGTACAAGCCGGGCGTCGATTTCGGCAACACGGGCGCGGGCCTGTCCTTGCGCGTGCCCTTTTTTGAAACGCTGGTGCGGGTGGACCGCCGCGTGCTCAATCTGGATATGGAGCGCCAGCAGGTGAACTCCTCGGACCAGCAGCGGTTGGAAGTGGACGCCTATGCCCGTTTCCGCATCATCGATCCGGTCAAGATGGTGCGCACCGCCGGAACCGCCGAGCGCGTTCAGGAACAGCTTCAACCGATCATGACCAGCGTGCTGCGTCAGGGGTTGGCGTCCTATACGTTCCAATCGTTGCTGACGCCGGAACGCGGCGTGATGATGGAACAGATCCGCAAGGCGCTGGACCTTGAGGCGCGCGAATATGGCGCCCAGATCATCGACGTGCGCATCAAGCGCGCAGACCTGCCCGATGGCACGCCGCTGGAACGCGCCTATGCCCGGATGGAGGCCGCGCGCGAACAGGAGGCCACCACCATCCGCGCCATGGGCCAGAAACAGGCGCAGATCATCCGCGCCGAGGCCGAAGGCGTTGCTGCCAAGACCTATGCCGAAGCCTATGGCAAGGACCCCGGCTTCTATGACTTTTATCGCGCGATGGAGAGCTATCGCACCACATTCGCCAATCCGGCCAACAAATCGTCAACCACGATCGTGTTGACGCCGGATAATGATTACCTGCGCCAGTTCCGCAGCCAGAAGGGACAATAGGCCGATGGAACCGTTCCACGCCTATTCAATTTCCGTTCAGGACGGGCGGGCGTAAATTACAATTGATAAATCACCCCATGGCCGAACGGAGATCGGCCCCCGCCACCGGCTTTGGCCGGGACGGGCGAAACAACAAGGACTATGCCCAGTGCGATACGCTTATGGAGTGACCAGTGCGCTGCTTCTTGGGGGTGCGACCCTCTCGCTCCTCACCGGACTTCCCGCCGGGGCGCAAGTGGCGCAAAATGATGCGCAGAAACTTCAGGCCATCACGCCCCGCGTGGGCGCGCCGTCGAGTTTCGCCGATCTTACCAGCCAGTTGCAGCCTGCCGTGGTCAATATCTCGACCCGCCAAAAGGTGCGCGTGGCGGGCGGCGCCAATCCGTTTGCCGGCACCCCGTTCGAAGGCTTTTTTGGCGGCGGCGAAGGTCAGGGCCAGCCCCAGACCCGCGAAGCCCAATCGCTGGGTTCGGGCTTCATCGTTTCGGCCGACGGTTACCTCGTCACCAACAACCATGTGGTGACGCCCGAGGGACAAGGCGTGGTCGAATCGATCACCGTCACCCTGCCCGATGGCAGCGAATATCCCGCCAAGCTGATCGGCAAGGATGCGGCTTCCGACCTTGCGGTGCTGAAAATCACCGCTGGCAAGCCCCTGCCCTTCGTGAAGTTTGGCGACAGCCGCGCATCGCGCGTGGGCGATTGGGTGGTGGCCATCGGCAACCCCTTCGGCCTTGGCGGCACGGTGACGGCGGGCATCATCTCGGCGGTCTATCGCAACACGGGTCAGGGCGGCGCCTATGACCGCTATCTGCAAACCGACGCGGCGATCAATCAGGGCAACTCGGGCGGCCCGATGTTCGACATGAAGGGTCAGGTGATCGGCATCAACCGTGCGATCTTCTCGCCTTCGGGCGGCAGCGTGGGCATCGGCTTTGCTATCCCTGCCGAAACCGCCGCCCCCATCGTCGATCAGCTGATCAAGGGTCAAACGATCGAGCGCGGCTATCTGGGCGTGCGCATCCAGCCGGTGACCACCGATTATGCCGACTCGATGGGCCTGCCCCACAATCGCGGCGAATTGATCCAGGCGGTTGAACCCGGCAAGGGTGCCGATCTGGGCGGCGTGAAGGCTGGCGACGTGGTGCTCAAGGTCGATGGCAAGGATGTGACCCGCGACCAGACGCTCTCGTTCCTGGTCTCGAACGTCAAGCCCGGCAACAAGATCCCGCTCGAAGTGCTGCGCGGCGGCCAGCGCCTGACGCTCAACGTCGTGGTGTCCAAGCGCCCCACCGACGAGGAACTGGCCCAGCAAACCTTTGACCGCAAGAAGACCGGCGATGATTTCGAAAAGGCCCCCACCAAGGGAACCGGCCTTGCTGAAAAGTCGCTCGGCCTCTCGCTGCTGACGCTCACACCGCAAATCTCGCGCCAGCTGGGCCTGCCGGAAAACACCAAGGGCGTGGTTGTCGCGGGGGTTGATGCCTCCTCGGATGCTGGTTCCAAGGGGCTGGAGCGGGGCGACGTGCTGCTCTCGATCAACAACACCGCGGTCAACACCGTGGGCGAATTTGAAAATGGCATCCGCGCCGCGCAAACCGCGGGTCGCACTGCCGTCGGCGTGCAATGGATGCGCCCCGGTCAGCCGCCGATCTATGTGGGCATCCGCCTGCGTTAATCACCGCGACCATGGCATGAACAGGCCCCCGTCAGCGTCAGGCTGGCGGGGGTTTTGTTTTGGATTGTGTGGGGTTTTTGCCTCCGGCGGGTTAAGGGCGGGCGCCCTTAACAATCCCGATGGGGGTGGTGGATTGGCCAAGGTGGCGTGGTTGAAATAATGAAAGCCTGCGGCGCGAGGGTCTAGACCCTCGCACCTACCCCCTTATCAATATCCCACGCTGGGCTGGGGCCGCCGAACATTACCCCCCTGCCGCCCTGTTGCACTATCCAGAAAATCGGGATTGGCCGCCGGGCCGGGCTGGTTGTCGGTGGGGTTGTTGTCCGGCGCCGAACTGTCATCGGTGGGGACATAGGCGTCCGGCCCGCTCAGATTTGCCATATCGTCAGGTTCAAGTTGCCAATCAGGCAGCGTCAGTTCGGTTTCAAACGGTTCGATGGGGCGCTTGGCCACGGCCGCCTTCATGAATTGTGCAAAGGCACGCGCAGGCGCCGTGCCGCCCTGAAGGCCCGGAACCGCCTTGGCATCATCGCGGCCCATCCATACGCCCGTGGTCACGCCGCTGGAAAAGCCCAGGAACCAGCCATCCTTGTTGCTGCTGGTCGTGCCGGTCTTGCCTGCGACGGGGCGGCCGATCTGGGCCGCGCGGCCAGTGCCGATGTTGACGGCGGTTTGCAGCAGATCGGTGATCCCCGCCGATACAAAGGGCGCGACCAGCGTCTGGCCTTGCGTCTGGGCATGTTCGTAAAGGACGCGACCATCGCTGGCGACGACCTTGACAATGCCATAGGGTTCGACCGAGGTGCCGCGCGCCGACACGGCGGCAAAGGCGCGCACCATATCGATCACGCGCACATCATTGCTGCCCAACACCATCGAAGGGTTGGTGGAAATCGGGGTGGTGATGCCAAAGCGGCGCGCCATGGCGGCCACGGCATCAAACGTCACCTGTTGCCCCAATTGCGCGGCCACGGTGTTCTTGGAATAGGCAAAGGCGGTGCGTACGTCGATCTGGCCGGCATAGGTGCCGCCCGAATTGCGCGGGCTCCATCCATCGATGGTCACCGGCTGGTCAACCACCGGATCATCGGGCTTAACCCCGGCCTCCAACGCGGCCATATAGACGAACAGCTTCCATGCCGAACCGGGCTGACGCAGGGCATTGGTCGCGCGGTTATAATTGCTGGTCACGTAATCCAGACCGCCCACCATGGCCAGAACCGCGCCGTCGCGATCCATGCTGACCAAGGCGCCCTGCGCGTCCTTGGGCGTATAACCCTTGATGGCCGAGGCGGCGGCATTCTGAAGGTTGGGATCAAGCGTGGTCCAGACCTCCAGATTATCGTGATTGTTGGGGTCGCGCGTTTCAGGCAACAGCACGTCAAGCTGGGGCAGCGCCCAGTCGGTGAAATAGCGCACCGCGCTTTGCGATGCTTCGGCGGACATCTTCACCGCCTGCAAATCAACACTTTCGGCCTGCGAAGGCGTAATGGCGCCTGCATCGACCATGACCTCCAGCACGACCTTGGCGCGGTCGATGGCGGCCTGCTGGTCGGCGGTGGGGGAATAATGGCTGGGCGCCTTGACCAGACCCGCAATGATCGCGGATTCGCCAAGGCTGAGCTGGCGCCCTTCATGGCCGAAGAATTTGCGCGCCGCCGCGTCAACGCCATAGGCGCCGCCGCCGAAATAGACCTTGTTCAAATAGAGTTCGAGGATCTCATCCTTGGAAAACTTGAACTCCAGCGCCAGCGCGATCAGCGCCTCGCGGGCCTTGCGGCTCCACGTACGGTCATTGTTGAGGAAGATCGTGCGGGCAAGCTGCTGGGTCAGGGTCGAGCCGCCCTGCCGCCATTTGCCCTTTTGCGCGCGGACATAAAAGCTGCGCAGCACGCCAATCGGGTCGATGCCGATATGGTCGCGGAAACGGCGGTCCTCGGTGGCGATGATCGCCGCCTTCATCGACGACGGAATTTCCTGATAGGACAGCCATTTGCCATAGCTGGGCCCCATGGCGAACAATTCGCTGCCGTCGCGGGCGCGCACAAGGATGGTCTGGCCGTTCTGGCTGGTCTTCATCGTGTCGAAATCGGGCAATTGCTGAGCCTCGATCCACACCGCGGCAAAGGCAAAGGTCAGCGCCAGAAGGCCAAGCGCCCCCATCCAGATGAAGAATTTTTTGAACAAGCCTTTCACGCCTGATCGTCCGCCCGACCCGTTGTCGGAATCGCCCGAACCGCGCCTATTCTGCCTTGCCATTGAAACGCCAACCCCTGCTGCGCGCACGGATTGTCCGGCGCGACACCATCATATGCAAACGACAGGCGCGCGAAACGGATCCACGCGCCTCTAATCAATTCCGCATAGGCGATAGAGCGCCTTGGGTTAACCTGAAATTGCTGGCCCCGGTGCTAAAATCACGCCGAAGGGTCAGGGCCAGCTTTTTGACTCAATCCTTGGGTTCGAAATCCAGACTGGCGCTGTTGATGCAATAGCGCAGGCCCGTCGGCTGTGGCCCGTCGGGAAACACATGGCCCAAATGCCCGTCACAGCGCGAACAGCGCACCTCGGTACGGACCATGCCATGCGACATATCGCGGTGTTCGATAATCGCCTCTGGCGCTTCGGGCGCATAAAAGCTGGGCCAGCCAGAGCCGGAATTGTATTTCGTGCCGGACGAGAAAAGCGGCGCACCGCAACCGGCGCAAAGGTAATCGCCCGCCGCCTTGTTCCCTTCATATTCGCCGGTAAAGGCGCGTTCCGTGCCGCCTTCGCGCAGAACATGATATTGCATCGGGGTCAGGCGCTGACGCCATTCAGCCTCGGTTTGGGGGATTTCGGGGTCGACCATCAGCTTTCTCCTTTGACGTCAACCCATATGGGTAACGGGCGGGCGCGTTCAAGGCGCAAGTCCGGTGCGGGCAAGGTTGAACTGCGGCAAGAATGTCGCGGTATTGGCAAAAATGGCATCGCCCATAGCAATCGCATTTCTGAATTTTTCACAGCCATGATATGAAGAGTCGTGACGCAAGCTGCATGAACGGCCCGCGCACTATAGAGAGGATGCATCATGATTGGTATTCGGGGGTTTTACCTGTCTGGCGCCTGTGTTGCGATGATCGCGACCGCCACCACCGCCCAAGCGCAAACCGCAACGCCGCAAACACCGGCCAAAAAAGAAGTCACCACCGGCGAAATCGTCGTCACGGCCCAGTTCCGCAGCCAGAAGTTGCAGGACACGCCGCTGGCCATCACGGCCATGACCGGGGCCTCGCTGGCCGCGCGCGGGCAAACGAATGTGGCCGAAGTGGCAGCCCAAACGCCCAATGTCACGCTGACCCCGCAAAACGCCTATTTGGGGCCGGGCATCATCGCCTTTATCCGCGGCGTAGGCCAGACCGACCCTAACTTTGCGCTCGAACCGGGCGTGGGCATGTATATTGACGATGTCTATCTGCCCACCCTGACCGGTTCGTTGCTCGACCTGATGGACCTTGACCGCGTCGAAGTGTTGCGCGGGCCGCAGGGGACTTTGTCGGGCCGCAACTCGCTGGGCGGTTCGATCAAGCTTTATTCGGTCAAGCCGCAGGGCAATGGCAAGGGCATGGTCGAGGGCACCTATGGCGCGTTCAACCGCATCGACATGCGCGCCTTCTTTGACCTGAAGCTGGCCGAAAACCTGTTCCTGCGCGTGTCGGGCGCAACCAAGAACCGCGACGGCTATGTCACCCGGCTGGATTACGCCAAGACTCACCCCGGATCGAATGTGCCCACGCTGGCCACCGGCGACAATGCCAAGCTGGGCACGCTGGGCGGCACCAGCTTTACCGCAGGCAAGGTCGCTTTGCGCTGGATGCCGACAAGCAATGTCGAGGTCAATGTTTCGGGCGACTATACCCGCCAGCGTGACGAACCGGGCGCCACCGTGCTGATCTATGGCAATGCCATCGGGCAATTTGCCGGTTCGCCCGTTTCGAAAAGCCCCGCCCGCCCCTGGCTGCGCGGCACCAATGGGGCTTCGATCCCGCTCAACTGCGCCTTTGTCACGTCGGGCGTGAACAGCTGTGACGCGACGCCTGCCGGTTATGATGGTCGCTTCATTTCCTATGCGACCTATCTCGACAATGCCGCCTCTGACAGCCAGATGCCCTATAAGCCGTTATCGCTGAACCCACATTCCAATCTCGACAATTACGGTTTTGCCGGGACCATCGACTGGACGATCGCCGACAATCTGGCGCTGAAATCCATCACGGCCTATCGCCATTACGATTCCTCGTGGGCCTTTGCCGAAGGCGCTCCGCTGCAACCCTCCATGCTGCAACAGGCGCAGACCAACACCCAATGGAGCGAAGAAATTCGCCTCTCCGGCAAGGCTTTCAACAACCGTCTGGATTACACGGTGGGCGGGTTCTACTTCCATGCCAAGGGCACCTATACCGGCCGCATCGACCTCAACTATGCGGGCATCGACTTCCTGCATGGCCCCGACACGACGCCCGCCACCAACAAGGCGGTCTTTGCCAACGTTTCGGGCAAGGTAACCGATGCGCTGACCATCACGGGCGGCGTACGCGCCAGTTGGGACACCAAGGATTACACCTATTCGCGGCATAATCCCGATGGGTCGACGATCCTGCCCTGCACCGGCTATCCCTTTGTCGTGGGCCAGCCGCCCAACTGCGCCATCGCCGCTCTGAACGGCCTCAACGCCCATTTTGAAAAGCAGCGCACCGACTGGCGTATCGCGGGCGACTATCGCTTCAGCCCGCAATTGATGGCCTATGCGCAGGTGTCGACCGGATACCGCGCGGGCGGCGTCAACCCGCGTCCGTACTATATCAATCAGGCCCAGTCGTTTCAGCCCGAAACCATCGTAGCCTATGAAGCGGGCTTCAAATCCGACCTGTTCGACCGCAGGCTGCGTTTCAACGTTTCGGCCTTTTATAATGATTACAAGAACATCATCCTGACCACGCTCAATTGCCCCAACAGCCTCGGCTTTCCGGCCACGCCTTGCCTGCAACCCAAGAATGTCGGCTCGGCCCATGTAAAGGGCTTTGAAATCGAAACGATGATCCGCCCGACGGCCGGGCTGACGTTTGATGCGTCGCTTTCCTATCTCGATTTCAAATATACCACCGCCGACACCGCCAGCACCGGGGTTAAGGCCAGCTTTGTCCCGCCCTACACGCCCAAGTGGAAGTGGAACGCGGGGGTGCAATATGACATTCCCGATGTCATGAAGGGCACGCTCTCGCTGCGCATGGATGGCAATTATCAGTCGCACATCTATGTCGACCCCACCAATGTCGACAGCGCCGTGGTTTCCACCACCACCCCGACGGGCGGCGGCGGCGCCTTGGCCACACAGGTCGCCACCAACCGCATCAACGGCTATTTCCTGGGCAATGGCCGCATTACGTGGAAGAGCGCCGCCGACGGCTGGACCGCCAGCGTCGAGGTGCGCAACATCTTCAACAAATACTACTTCACCTCGATGACCGCGAATTACGTGCCAATCGGCACCGTGTCGGGCGCGCCCGGCCTGCCGCGCACATGGGCGGTGACGCTGAAAAAGGATTTCTGATCTTTGAAATCCGGGCGGGGCCTGATTTGATGGCTCCGCCCTTTTTTGCCTATATAGGAGAATACGGGATGCTCCTAGGTTTAACGGCGCTGCCTTTGATGGCGCTGATGCTTGCTGCTGTCACGCCGGGCGCCACCGCGCAAAATGCCGCCCAGAGCGCAGACGTACCACCCGATCCGGTCATCCTGATGCGCCAGCATTGGCTGGACGGCGATATCAACGCGTTCAACTTCCGCCATTCGGCCGAGATGTTTGAAACGCGAAAGGTTGCCCGCTCCGGCCCCGTGCGCGCCTTGCCCAAGGGGCCGGCCATGACGCCCCCGACCTATCAATATGATGGCAAAACGCGCAGCTATGATGAATTTGCCCGCCGCACCTATACCAACGCCATGCTGGTGATGCGCGACGGCAAGATCATCTTCGAAGACTATCGCAACAACAGCCAGCCGACCGACCGCTTCATCTCCTTCTCGATGGCCAAATCGATCACCAGCCTGCTGGTCGGGCTGGCGCTGGATCGCGGATTTATCCATTCGCTGGATGATACGGC
Source organism: Novosphingobium sp. 550D (assembly GCF_057401885.1). Classification (NCBI taxonomy): domain Bacteria; kingdom Pseudomonadati; phylum Pseudomonadota; class Alphaproteobacteria; order Sphingomonadales; family Sphingomonadaceae; genus Novosphingobium; species Novosphingobium sp. 550D. The sequence goes on from NZ_CM171613.1 coordinate 3,673,588, forward strand.
GGGCCAATATGTGCCGGAACTGAAAAGCGGCGCTTATGGCGATGTGTCGATCCGCCATATCCTGCAAATGCGTTCGGGCGTCGCCTATCAGGAACGCTATGATTTCGGCGCAACGCCCAGCCTTGCCGCGCGGATCCATATGAACGCCATCGTCGCGAACAAGGAACGCTTTGCCGACAGCGCCAAAACCATCACCCGCGCCGCAGATCCGGGCAGTCGCTTCAACTATGCCACGCTGGACACCGCCGTTCTGGGCTGGATTGTCGAGCGGGCCACAAAACAGCCGCTCGCCCAATTCACCGCCGCCAATCTGTGGGGTCCGGCCGGAATGGAGGCCGATGGATTGTGGATTGCCGACGGGCCGCCCGGTGTGGGGCGCGAATTGTCGGGCATGGGCTATAATGCCCGCCTGCGCGACTATGCCCGGTTGGGGCAATTGATGCTGGATGGCGGGGTTTGGAACGGCAAACAAGTCCTGCCCAAAGGCTGGATGAAACAGGCCACCACGATGGTGCCTTTCGACATGCCATCATCGAAAGGGCGGCGCGGCTATGGCTTTCAATTCTGGCAACTGGATGATGAACCGGGCGCCTATACCGCGCTGGGGCTGGCGGGACAGTTTATCTATGTCCACCCCAAGACCCGGACGGTCATCGTCAAGCTGAGCCATTATCCTCAGCCCGAACCGGCCAATGTCATGCCCGAAACGCTGGCCTATTTCAAAGCGATCACCAGCCGGTGACACGCGAATGGGGGAGGCATTCCACCTCCCCCGGAACGCATTACAGCTTGGCGAACAGCGCCAGCTGGCGGGCATAGGCACGATCCGCCTCGCCCTTGTCATAGGATGGCGCGTCCAGCGTACACCAGCCATGATCCGCATTATAGACCTCGACCTCCGCCGGGCGACCGGCAGCAGCGGCGGCAGCCTTGAGTGCATCCTTGTCACCGGGGCTGCGCGCGTCGTCATTCTTGCCGATGGCAAAGAGAAATGACGCCTTGGTCGCCGCGATCAACTTGTGCGGGCTGTCGGCCGCCTCGGTCACCAAACCACCGCCATGGAAACTGGCACAGGCGGTGACGCGGTCGGGATTGGCCGCCGCGCTGCGCACGGTATAGCTGCCCGTCATGCAGTAACCCGCCGAACCGATCTTGCGCTTGGTATCGACCGGCGCCTGTTTGTCCAGCCACGCGACAAACGCCTTGGAATCGCTGATGATGCCAGGAACGGTGATGGCCGCAATCGCAGGCTTGAGCTTTTCACCACCCGCAGGCGTGCGCCATTCGGCAAGCCCCGATAGCAACGGCGCCTTGGCCGTGCGGTAATAATGATTGACCAGCAGCACCGCATAGCCGTCCGATGCCAAACGACGCGCCATCACCTTGTACGCGTCGCGCGAACCGGCAATGTCGGGCCATACGATAATGCCGGGGTGCTTGCCCTTGGCGGGGTGGACAAAGAAGGCGTCGCATTGGCCATCGGGGGTAGTGATGGTGACCGCGTTTTCCTTCAACGCCGCGCCTGCGGCGATCGCCTGCTCGGCCCCGGCCATGGCGGCAGCGGCGCCTGCCGCGCTCATCGCGGCAAACTGGCGGCGCGAAAGACCGCGTTCAATAGCATTGGCGGCGGCATTGGCATCATCATCGGCGATGGTCAGTTCGTCGCACATGGGAATGCTCTCCTGATATCGACAGGCACACTTTGCCCGCCCCTTTTTACCGGCCCAAGCTGGCCCAGAAATGACAATAATTCAACCGCGCCGCACAGGCCGATACAATTTGCGACCCGCGCCGGAAAAAGAGGATTGCAAGCTTCGCCAAACCGCATAAGATGCTAACAAAAGTTACGATAAAAAGGTGAGGATCATGGCAACTATCGCAGGGGCGGATGCCCCGCAAACCGCACAGAAATTTCCCGAAACCGCGCATTTTACCGGCCTGAACCAGCCCGTTGGACAGGAAGTATCCTTCACCGGCCTTGCCGTCGAAGGCACATTGCCCGCCGAGGTGCGCGGCAGCTTTTATCGCGCCGTCCCCGACCCCCATTTCGCGCCCAAGTTCGAGGATGACAACGTCCTGTCGGGCGATGGCATGATCAGCCGCGTATCCTTTAATCACGACGGCACCGTGGATTACGCGATCCGCTATGTCCGCACCGCCCGCTGGAACGCCGAGAATGAAGCGGGCCATGCCCGTTTTGGCCGTTACCGCAACCCGTTCACCGATGATGCCGATATGGCGGGCGTCGATCGCACCGTGGCCAACACCACGCCGGTCTGGCACGCCGGGCGTTTGCTGATGACCAAGGAAGATGGGCGTCCGTATCAAATGGACCCGATCACGCTGGAAACGCGAGGGTCATATGATTTTGGCGGAAAGCTGAAATCGCGGACCGTCACCGCCCACGTCCGCATCGATGCCCAGACGGGCGAGATGTTCCTATATGGCTATGAGGCCGATGGTGAGGCCAGCACCAAGGTTGCCTATCTGATCGTTGACAAAGACGGCAACCTCACGCGCGAGCAATGGTTCGACGCGCCCTATTGCGCGATGATGCATGATTTCGCGATCACCGAAAATTACGCGCTCTTTCCGATCTATCCCACCACCTGCTCGCTCGAACGGCTGAAGGCCGGCGGCGATCATTGGGTGCATGAGATGGAAACCGACAGCTGGCTGGGCGTGATGCCGCGTTATGGCGATGTCTCGGAAATGCGCTGGTTCAAAGGGCCAAAGGGCGTTTCGGCCTATCACTTCATGAACGCCTTTGAAGACACAGACGGCGTGATCCATTTCGACCAATGCCTGTCGAACACCAACGCCTTCCCCTTCATTCGCGAGGCTTCGGGCATCCATATGGCCCCGTGGGAGGTGCAGGGCGCGCTGACCCGCTGGAGCGTCGATCCCAAGGGCGATGCCAGCGATGTGAACGAAAGCGTCGTTGGCCCTCCCGGCGATTTTCCGGTCATCCCGGCGCGGTTTCAGGGGCGCCCCAATCCCTATGGCTGGATGCTGTCCATGGACCCGGAGATGAAGGGGCCGCCGTTGGCCGGTGGTCCGGTGGGCGCAATGTTCAACGCGCTGCTGCGGCTGGATTTCGCGCAAGGTCCGGGACAGGTGGTTGACGCCCTGCCCCTGCCCGTGGGGTGGAGCTATAATGAGCCGGTCCATGTGCCGTCCCATGATCCCGATCATCTGGGCTATCTCATCACCATCGTCGATCATCAGACCGGCGAGAATGAATTTGAACATGCCGCATGGGTGATTGACGCAGGCGCGCTGCATCGAGGCCCGGTGGCCAAGGTTGCCATCCCCGCCCGCCTGCGTCCGCAGGTGCATGGCTGGTGGGTGCCGCAATCGGCGCTGGACGGAGCGGAGTAAGCCATGGGTAAGATCGTGATAACCGGCGCCAGCGGCCAATATGGTCGCGGCGTCACCGATCGGCTGATCGCGGCGGGCCTGGGGGATCGGCTGGTGCTGATATCGCGCACCCCCGCCAAATTGGCGGAGCGAGAAACGCAGGGCTGCACCATCCGCTATGGCGATTTCGACCGGCCCGAAACGCTGGGTGATGCAGTTGCGGGGGCCGAGACGATGCTGCTGATTTCCGGCACGCGGGTCGGCGCCCGCGTGGCCCAGCACAAGGCCGCCATCGATGCCGCCGCCGCTCAGGGGGTGCGCCATATCCTCTACACCAGCTTTATCGGCATCGACGATCCGGCCAACCCCGCCGAGGTGCGCCATGACCACATTGAAACCGAACGCCTGATCCGCGCCAGTGGCATGGACTGGACCATGCTGCGCGACGCGCATTATGCCGACGCGATGATCGTGATGGCCGGGCCGGGCGTGATGAGCAGCGGCCAATGGATATCAAACGCGGGCGACGGGCGCGAGGCCATGGTTTGGCGCGACGATTGCATCGAAAGCGCGGTGGCGGTGCTGCGCGACATTGCCGCCGGATCGGGGCCCCACGCGGGCCGGATCTATAACATCACCGGCCCGGACTTGCAGACATTTGCTGAAGTGACGGCGATCCTGTCACAGATCACCGGCGTTCCGCTGACCTACACGACCGTCTCGGACGAGGCGCAATATGCGATATTCGACGCTATGGGCATCCCGCGCCGCCCGGTCGATGACAGCAGCGTCAATGGCATCCCGTGGAACAGCGACGACATGGTGACATTCGGCGCCGCCATCCGCGAAGGCTTCCTCGCGATCCGCAGCGACGATGTGGAAAAACTGACCGGTCGCCCGCCGCGCAGCGTGCGCAGCCTGATCGAAGCGCATGCCGATATGCTGCGCGCCGCAGCCCAACCAATGGAACATGCGAAATGAACGCCCCCTTCCCCCAGATAACCCCGGTTGAACCCCATATTGCGCATCCCGACCGGCTGTTCATCGGCGGCGCATGGGTGGCCGCCCATTCCGGCCGCATGATCGAACAGATCAGCCCCGACACCGGGGAGGTCGTCTCCGCCGTGGCCGAGGCCGACGAGGCCGATATGGACGCCGCCGTGGCCGCCGCGCGCCATGCCTTTGACCATGGCCCATGGCCCCGGATGCAGCCTGCCGAAAGGCTGGCGGTGATGAAGAAAATGTCGGCCATCCTGCATGCGCGCGTGGGCGAAACGGCGCGGGCATGGTCAATGCAGATGGGCGGCCTTGCCAGTTTTTCGGGCATCATGCAGGCCGGATCGAACGCCACCTTTGACGGCATCATCGCCATGGCCGAAGGGTTCGATTGGGTGGAAACCCGCCCGACTGTTGGCGCGGCGGTGGGCATGGTGGCCTATGAGCCGGTGGGCGTAGTGGCCGCGATTGCGCCATGGAACGGGCCTTATGGCATCATGCTGAACAAGGTGGCCTATGCGCTCGCCGCCGGCTGCTGCGTCATCATGAAGCCTAGCCCCGAAACCCCGCTTGAGGCCTATATCATTGCCGAGGCGGCGCATGAGGCGGGCGTACCGGCGGGCGTGGTCAATCTGGTCACGGGCCACCGCGAGGCCTCGGACCATCTGGTCTGCAATCCGGGCGTGGACAAGGTCAGCTTTACCGGATCAACCGTCGCGGGCAAACGCATTGCGCAGGTCTGCGGCGAGCGGATCGCGCGATGCACGCTGGAATTGGGCGGAAAATCGGCGGCGATCGTGCTGGATGACTTCCCCATCGAAATCGCCGCCAAGATCTTTTCCGGCACCATCTGTATGATGAGCGGGCAGGTTTGCGCGATGCTCAGCCGCGTGTTGGTGAGCCGTACGCGTCACGATGAACTGGCCGCCGCGATTGCCGCCGAGATGGCCCAGGTCAAAATCGGTCATAGCGATGATCCCACCACCCAGCTTGGCCCGGTGTCGATGAAGCGCCAATTGGAGCGGATCGAGAGCTATATCGAGGAGGGCAAAAAGACGGCGACGCTGATGCATGGCGGCGCGCGTCCGGCGCATTTGCCCAAGGGCTATTTCATCGAACCGACCCTGTTCGCCCATGTCGATAATGCCAGCCGCATTGCGCAGGAGGAGATCTTTGGCCCGGTCCTCGCGCTGATCTCCTATGAGGATGAGGCCGACGCCATCCGCATCGCCAATGATAGCCATTTCGGCCTGAATGGTTCGGTGCTGACCCAGGATGTCGATGCGGCCTATCGCATTGCACGGGCCGTGCGCACCGGGGCGGTGGGGCAAAACGGGCTGCGGATGGACTTCGGCCTGCCCTTTGGCGGGTTCAAGCAATCGGGCCTTGGCCGCGAAGGCGGGATCGAGGGCTTGTTGGGCTATACCGAACTCAAGACCATCCTGCTCGATGGGATGCCGTCAACACTATAGGCCCGAAAGGGGGCGCCGGCCAGATTACGGCGACGCCCCCTTCCCCTCTCACAGCTCGTGATGTCGGGTCAACGCAGCTCTATACAGCCGCCATCGACGAATAGGTCGACGCCATTGATAAACGATGCGCGCGCGCTGGCAAGAAACAACACAGCCTCGGCCAGCTCTTGCGAGGTTCCCATGCGACCAATTGGCACCACTGCGGCCATCATTGCCTTCATTTCGGCGATAGTTTCGGGCGTGGCGTCGCGCTTGAAAATTTCGGTGTCGGTCGGGCCGGGGCTGACCATATTGACCCGGATGCGGCGGGGCAGCAATTCCTTGGCCAGAATGCGCGCCATCGCCCGCAAGCCGGCTTTTGCTGCAGCATAGGCAACATTGCCCGGCACCGCGGCCAGCGATCCGATCGATCCGGTGATGACAATGTTGCCCCCATCGCGCATCAGCGGCAACGCGCGCTGAATCGCGAAAAAGGCACCGCGCAGGTTCACGTCATGGATCTGGTCCCAGAACTCCTCGGTCACCTGATCGACGGGGGCGAAACCGCCCACGCCCGCATTGACGAATAACACGTCGATTCCGCCCAGCGCCTCCTCGATCTCGGCCATGGCACCCGCGCTTTGCTGCGGGTCGGCAATGTCGCTGCGGATGGACAGGGCGTCCAGATCCTCGGCAATTTCGCGCAAGGCATCCGTGTTACGGCCGGTTACCGCAACCTTGGCGCCTTCTTCACGAAATCGGCGCGCGGCGGCAAGGCCAATGCCCGCCGTCCCGCCCAGCACGACCACGCAGCGGTCAACAAACTCTCCGGTAATCGAAACCATGGATCGGCCCCTTAAAACATCGTGTTCTGGTTGGCCGATGTTTCTGGCACAACTTGCAAAACGTCCCAATGTTCCATGACCTTGCAACCTTTTACGCGGAAAATATCGACGACCGCCGATCCGCGCTCTTCGGGCTTCATCCGGCTGTGCGTGTGGACCATCACCATATTGCCATCGGCCAGAATGCGCTTGATTTCTGCCTTATGGCCGGGGTTGGCCTTCATAAAGGGTTCAAGGAAAGCAATCGCCGCATCGCGCCCGGTGGCGGCATAGGGATTGTGCTGAATATAACCGGGATCGACCCAGGTTTCAAAGGCATGGCGCACCTCACCCTTGATATAGAATTCATCCATGAATTTGGTGACGACCTGTTTCGGCGTCAATTTGCAAGCGCCCCCCGCGGCAGGCGCCGCCATCGCGGGCGCAGCAGAGAGCAACATCAAGGCGGCCAATGAAAAGCGCAGCATGGAACCTCTCCTTTAATCAAAACATGGGCAGCGGATTGACCGGATTTGCGGGCACGTCCTGCAACACATCCCAGTGTTCGGCAATCATGCCATCGCGCACGCGAAAGATATCCACGACCGCCAAACCGGGATCGCCGGGAAAGCGTTCGACATGGACATGCATGGCCACCATATCGCCATCGACCATCGACCTGTGAATGGTCTGGCGCGCGTCGGGGCTTTCGGCCCGGACATGGTCAAGGAAGGCCTTTAACGCCGCCACCCCCGGTTCGGCCAGCGAGGAATGCTGCACATAATCGGGCGCAATATATTGGTCGACGGCGGACGAATCCATCGCGATCAAAACCTTGTGATACATCTCTGTCACGAGGCGCAGATTGGCCTCTTCCTGCGCGGTGCGCGCCATGATTGTCTCTCCCCTGCCTGTTGTTTTTGCGCGATGAAGCGGTGATCCCGCGCAATGGCTATTGTAACAATTGATAGCATATGCCAGACAGGATGCAACCGGCGACAGGGACCACACCCCTCATTCCCCTGACGCCATACAATTGGGGAGAGGTTATGGATCGGACCGCGCTTTATGGCGTGCTCGACAGGTTTCTGGCGGCTTTGGCGGCGCGCGATGCGGGCGCTGTTGATTGGGCGCCCGACGCACAATTTTCCGAAAACAACGTGATGCTGACGCCCGGTGACGGGGTTTGGAACACGCTGCTGGGCATTGGCGAATATCAACTGCGCTTTGCCGACACGCGCACCGGACAGGTCGGCTATTTCGGCACGATCATCGAGGCGGTCGAGGAATCTGGCTTCACTCTGCGTTTGGCCGTCAACGCGGCGGGCCAGATTACCGAATGCGAAATGTGCATCGTGCGGCAAAGCGATTCGGGCATCAAATTCGAAAACCCGCAATACTGGGTCAAACCCATTCTTGAATCGGGCGTCGAAGCCCCGGTGGACCGGGCCGAAATGGTGCGCCTGTCCAACGGCTATTTCGACACGCTGCAATTGAACGACGGCACGATCCACACGCGGTTTCACCCCGAATGCAACCGAGTGGAAAATGGCGTCCAGACCACCCGCAACCCGGACTTTGCCAAAATCGTCCCCGTCTCGGCGCTGGGGTGCGAAGAGCAATTTCGTATGGGCAATTATCGCTATGACGATGAATTGCGCGCCCGCCGCTTCCCCTTGGTGGATGAAGAACGCGGCCTCGTGCTGGCCTTTGGTTTCATCGACCATTCGGGCAAGCTGGACCGCTATCAATTGACCGATGGACGCTGGGTCAACAGCCCGGTGCGCCGCCCGCATTCCTTCTATATTTCCGAACTCTTCAAAATCGACCACGGCATGATTTGCCAGATCGAGGCCAATTTCATCACCGTCCCCTATCGCATGCCCAGTCCGTGGCCCAATGAACGCCCGCAGCAGGAATTGCCCCGATGAGACGGCTGATTTCCGCGCTGGCACTGGCGGCTCTGGCCACCCAACTGACCGCCGGGCAGCCAGAGGGCGCAGGCGCGCAATGGACCAACCCCGGCGGCGATGCGGGCAAGACGCATTACAGCCGCCTGTCCCAAATCACCCCTGCCAATGCTCCGCGCCTCGGTCTTGCGTGGATGGCGGAACTGGGCACCACGCGCGGCATGGAGGCGACGCCGGTGATGGTGGGCGGCGTCCTTTATACCGCTGGCGTGGCGGGCCGGGCCTATGCCCATGATGCGGCGACAGGCCGCCTGCTCTGGGCGTTCGAACCGCAGGTGGACATGCAGCTTAACCGCACCGCCTGTTGCGACATGGTCAACCGGGGCCTAGCCGTGGCCGATGGCAAGGTGTTCATCGCTGCGCTCGACGGCTGGATGTATGCGCTGGATGCCAAGACCGGCAAGGTGGTGTGGAAGACCGATTTTATCGAAAACCGCGCCAAGGGCGACAATTCCACCGGCGCGCCGGAAATCGCGGGCGATGTGGTCATCATCGGCATGGCGGGCGCGGAATATGACGTGCGCGGCTATGTCACGGCGCTGGACCTGAAAACCGGCGCAATCCGCTGGCGTTGGCATGTGGTGCCGCGCGATCCGGCGCTGGGGCCGCAGGATCGGCCAGAACTCGACGCCGCGCTGAAAACATGGGACCCGAAAAGCCGCTGGGACATTGGCGGCGGCGGGGCGCCATGGGATGCGATCAATTACGATCCCGAAACCGGGCTGGTGCTGATCGGCACCGGCAATGGCGGGCCCTACGCCACATCGAAACGCAGTCCATCGGGAGGCGACAATCTCTATATCGGCTCGGTAGTCGCGCTGGACCCGAAAACCGGGGCGATGAAGTGGCATTATCAGGAAACGCCGGGCGACAACTGGGATTTCACCAGCACCCAGCCGATGGTGCTGACCCATGTGACGCTGGACGGCTTGGATCGACCGGTGGTGCTGCATGCGCCAAAGAACGGGTTCATGTATGTCCTCGACCGGCGCGACGGGAAATTGCTGCGCGCCAACCCTATCGCACGGGTCAATTGGGCCAGCGGGGTGGACATGAAAACCGGGCGGCCCAATCTGACGCCGGAAAGCTCGGACTATACCACCGGGCCAAAGATCGTGTTTCCCGGCACGCCCGGCGCACGCAACTGGCATGGCGCGGCCTACAGCCCCAAGACGGGCCTGTATTATGGTGCGGTGCTGGACATCGGCAATCTGATCTTCATGACGCCGGGGCAAAAGCCGTTAAAGGCGCGCGGATTGAACAATGACGCCGCGCTGATCTTCACCACCGATGTGGGGGAGGCGGTGGATACCCTGCCCCCGCCTCTGGCCGCGCAGGTCAAGGCGCTGCCCGCCTTTGCCGAAGCGGTGAAGAACCCCGGCAAGGCGCAGATGCGCGCGCTTGATCCATTGACGGGAAAAACCGTGTGGGCCGCCGATATGCAAAGCTGGCAGGATCGCAGCGGCGCGCTGGTCACGGCGGGCGGCGTGATGGTGCATGGCAATGTGGCGGGGCAATTGGTTGTCCGTGACGCCGCCAATGGCCGCATCGTCAAAACCATCGACACCGGCACCAGCATCCTTGCCGCGCCCATGACCTATACGATCGGCAAAACCCAATATATCGCCGTGGCGGCCGGTTGGGGCGGCGGGGGCTTTCCCTTCGTGCCGCGTTTTGCCGCCGCGTATAATCGGGTGAATGCCAACCGATTGCTGGTGTTCAAACTGGAGGGCAAAGCGCGCCTGACGCCCCCGCCCCGCCTGCCCGCGCTGACCGTGGCGCCCGAACCACCCGCACAGGCACCGGGGGTGACGGGCGAAACCATTGCGCGGGGGCAAGGCCTGTTCTTCGCCAATTGCGCGATTTGCCACGCCAACCGCCACCGCTCGATCACGCCAGACCTGCGCCGGATGCAGCCCGGAACGCATGAGATGTTCCGCCAGATCCTGCTCGACGGCTTGCTGGTGCCGGGCGGGATGCCGCGCTGGAATGACATCCTGACGCCCGCGGACGCCGATGCGATCCACGCCTATCTGATCGACCTGCAAGCCAAGACCCGCGTTGAGGAACTGGCCAAAGTGAAGGCGAAGAAGCCGCTCGACGGGCCTGCGCTGACTATTCTTTCCAATTATTAGAGGCCGAACCCCATGGAATTTTCGACACTGGAAAACCCCCGCCTCGAATTCGCCTTCGCCTGCACCCTGCGCTTTACGCGGGTGCAGATGGTGCCCGATATCCCATCGGGCGGCATGCGCAGCGCAGTCTATGTCGACGAGGGTACGTTTGAAGGCCCGCGTTTGAAAGGCCGCGCCGTGCCCAATTCGGGCGGCGATTATGCGCTGTTCCGCCCCGATGACACCGCCTGTTTCGACGCCCGCTATATGCTGGAGGAGGAAGACGGCACACTGATCTATATGCAGAACAAGGGCTTCCTGTGGGGACGCGAGCCGGGGGTGATGGACCGGCTGCGCCAATGGGCCTTTGCCGGGGGCGACCCTGTGCCCCATGCCGAATACTACCTGCGCGCCCAGCCCAGCTTTGAAACCAGCAAGGGCAAGCATGACTGGCTGACGCGCCACATCTTCATCGGCATCGGCGAGCGCCGCCCGGATGGCAACCATGTGCGCTATTACGCACTGACGTAAAGGAGGCCGCGATGCCCCTGGCCCAGATCGCCTATTCCGGACGCGGGGTGGAACGGCCCCGCTATTACGCCAATGCCCATCACCGCGATGTGCTGGATATCGTGTCGCACCCGATGCGTGTGGAAAGCGCGCGGGATTTGAACGCGGACATTGACCGTGAAGGGTTCACACTGGCGCGGCACGATAGCGCGGTGTCCGACTGGCGCGACCCGGCACAAATCGCAGGCGTCTATGCGCCCGAACTGGCCGCTCTGGTCCAGCGCGTCACCGGGGCGGACGAGGTCAAAGTGTCGCCTCATGGCATCCTGCGCTTTTCGGAAAAATCGGGTCTGGCGGGCAGCGGCAACAATTCCCACCCGGCGCGCTTTGCCCATATCGACGTGGCCGATGGATCATCGCGCTTGATGGCCGAGCGCGGCGCAGGTGGGCGCTCCTTTCGCCGCTATGCCGCGATCAACATCTGGCGCGCGCTTTCCCCCGCGCCGCAGGACGTGCCGCTCGCCCTGTGCGATGCGCGCAGCGTGGCGGCGGGGGACCTGATCGTAGCCGATGCGATTTTCGACGAGCCAGATGGCCGCGAATGGGGCTTTGAAGGTCTGGTCGTCGCGCATAATCCGGAGCATCGCTGGTATTACTATCCCGACATGCACGTGGGCGAGGCCATCCTGTTCAAAACCAAGGACAGCGACGAGGCCGCCGCGCGGCATATCCCCCATGTGGCGTTTAATGATCCCAGCGCGCCGGGGGACGCGCCGCCTCGGTCTAGTATTGAAATGCGGGCGACGGCTTATTGGTGGTAGGTTTTTAGGGGTGCCTCCGGCGGGCAAAGGGACTCTGTCCCTTTGCAATCCCCATACTGTCTATGTGGTGCGCAATATCGCCCAAAGCGCAACATTACCGCGCCGCAGGCTATTAAGCCGCTTCGCGGATGAGCGCCTCACCGCCAAGGTTGCGCCACCCCAGAAAGGGGATTGCAAAGGGCCCCCGCCCTTTGCCCGCCGGAGGCAAACTTCCTTCCTCTCAATTCAAATCCACAATCGTAATTTCCTTCCCCTCCAGCGCCGCCTTGTTTGCCGCCCGCCGCATCCGCTCGACCTCCAACCGCTCTGGCGGTGCCTCATCCGACGGCAGGGCGGCTATGCTCTCCTCATAAATCGCCCTGAAATCCTCGGCGAATTCAGGGTGGGTGAAGATCAGGCCACGCCCTTCGCTCATGCCGGACAGGATGCGTTGCCCTGCCTCCAGCGGATCCATGCCCGCCGCAAAGGCCTTGCCGAAATGTTCAAGCGCGCCGCGATCAACCTGCCCAAAACCGCTATCGACAAATTCGGCGGGGCGGCGAAAGGCCGAGTCCCACGCATTGGTGGCCACCAGCGCCGGACACACCAGCGAGCAACCGATACCCAGCGGCACCAGATTATAGCGCAAGCTCTCGGTCAGGCCCCGGACCGCAAATTTGCTGGCGGTATAGATCCCGGCCTGCGGGCCGGACAGATAGGCGGCCATGCTGGCGATATTGACGACATGGCGGCGCCCGGTGGCGCGGCGCAGCGCGGGCAGGAAAGAAGTGATCCCATTGACCACCCCGCCGAAATTCACCCCCATGATCCAGTCATAATCGGCATAGGATGCATCGGCGGTGTTTCCAAAGACCGAGACGCCCGCATTGTTGACCAGCACATGCACCGCGCCGAAATGCTGTTCAACCCGCCGGGCCGCAGCGGCAAATCCATCGCGGTCGGTGACGTCAAGGCTCACCCAAAGCGGTTCTTCCAAACCATTTTGCGCAAACCATGCTGCGGCTTTGCTGCGGTAATCCTCGTTGCGATAGGACAGCGCCAAGCGCATCCCGGCCAGCGCAAAGGCCCGTGCAATGCCAAAGCCCAGCCCCGATACGCCCCCGCTGATAAAGGCCACGCGCCCGCGCCAGCCATTCGTTTCCTCGCCCATGCATTTTCCCTCTCGCCAAGTTGGCCACTATTGTTAGTATAGCATACAAATAAGCCCAAGGAATCGGGCTGGCAATATGGGAGAGTGAAATGGCTGATACAGACACCCGTCTGGCCGCGCTGGAACGCCGTGTGCAGGAATTGGAGGATATTAACGCGATCCGCCGACTGCACTGGGCCTATGGTTACTATATCGATTTTAACCGCGCCGAAGACGTTGCCAATCTCTTTGCCGAAGATGGCGAGGTTATCTTTCTTTCCGGCATCTACAAGGGCCGCGAAGGCGCCTATCGCCTCTATGGCACATGGTTCAAATCGCTGTTCCTGGCGCCGGGCGAGGAAGGCCCCGCCTATGGCTTTTTGCTCGACCATTTCCAGATGCAGGACATCATCACCATCGCCCCCGACGGGCAAACCGCCAAGGGCCGTTTCCGCGGCATGCTGTTTGGCGGCAGCCACGAAAGCCGCGAGTTCAAGCCGCAGGGCCTGCCGCTGCAATTCATGGAGGCGGGCATCTATGAGAATGATTACGTGAAGGAAAATGGCGTCTGGAAAATCAAACGCCTTGATTACATGATGCAGTGGCAGGGCGATTATGAAGCAGGTTGGTCAAAGACCACTGCGCATCTCCAGCCCCTGACCGAATGCTATCCGGCCAATCCGATCGGTCCGGATGAAATCCGCACCGCCGAATTGCGCCAGACTTGGCCCTATCGCCATGATGTTCCGATGCATTTTGCCCATCCACGCTTTGGCGCGGCTTTGGCCAATCAGGTTCAGGAACCGGCCTGATCCTTGGGCTGTGCCGCGTCCCATTCGGCGATGCGGCGCAGTACAAGCGAGGTCAGATTGTCCATTTCCCGGCGCTGCCGAACGGTCAATTTACCCAACAAACTTTCCGCCACGCCGTGCAGCATGGGCTGCATCTGGCGATAGGTCGCCTCGCCTTCTGTGGTCAAGCGGACCGGGCGGCGGCGGCGATTTTCCGGGTCGTTATAATCCTCAACCCACCCGCGCGACTTGCACCCCGCAATCGCCCGGCTGACATTCATCGGAGACATGGCCGTCATATGCACCAGATCATGTCCAGCCAGCGGCCCTTCACCAGCCAGAGCCATCAGCACTTTCACCTCGCTGGTGGAGGCATCAAAGGGGTCACAAACGCCCACCTTCATCGGATCACCGATCAGGCTGCACAATTTGAGCAGGCTGATCAGAAGCGGGGTCAGATCGTCCTCGGCCAGAGTTTCCGTCATGGAATTGGGCATGCTGTTACTGCTGTTCATGGTGGTGAAACTAACCACATTCAGGGGCGGAATGGCAAGTTTTTTCCCCTTTTCACATTAACGAATGTGACCTTTTCGCATCAGTGACCCCCGCAAGCAGCTTGTGTTCAAGAAAATCCGGCACGCCTTCTTGCCAAGTCAAAATTCGTATGTATCACTCACAAACATCAGGGCGGAAAAAGCCCGATATAGGAGAGGGAATCATGGCCAAGACTTTTGGCATCTTTACTCGCGCGCGCCTCGTTCATGCGGTTGCTATCCCGGCTCTGGCCTGCGCATTGTCCGCGCCCGCCCTTGCGGCCGAGGCGCCTGCGGCCGACGCCCCGCCCGCTGCCGAAGAGCATGGGCTGAAAGAAATCGTGGTGACGGCCCAGTTCCGTTCGCAAAAACTTCAGGACACGCCGCTCTCGATCACGGCGGTCAATTCCGACCTGTTGAAATCGCGCAACCAGACCGACATCAGCCAGATCGCAGCGCAGGCCCCCAACGTCCAGCTCACGCAAATGGGCGGCGCCTTTGGTTCATCGATGGCCGCCTATGTTCGCGGTGTTGGTCAGTACGACTTTAACCCCGCCTATGAACCGGGTGTGGGCATCTATATCGACGATGTTTATTATGCCTCGCTGACGGGTTCGGTGATGGACCTTCTCGACCTTGACCGGGTCGAAGTGCTGCGCGGGCCGCAGGGTACGCTGACGGGGCGCAACTCGATCGGCGGCGCGATCAAGATGTTCTCGACCAAGCCGAGCGCGGAAAATTCGGGCAATATCGAGGCCGCCTATGGTGCGCGCAACCGTCTGGACCTGCGCGGCAGCATGAATTTCGCGCTGACCGACTCGCTGTTCGTGCGCGTTTCGGGCGTTCACAAGCGCCAGGACGGCTATGTGAACATGATCGATTATGGCTGCGCCAATCCCGGCAACTCGCTGGGCATCACGGGCAATGCCAATACCGGCAAAGGCTGCGTGATCGGCAAGCTGGGTGAAAAGAACTACACCGGTGCCCGCGCCTCGATCCGTTACAATCCGAATGACAAGATCGACTGGATCATCTCGGGCGATTACACCTATGAAAACCGCAGCAATGCCGCCAGCGTTCTGACCGTCAACAATACGGCCAAGACCGGCGGTGTCGATTTCCGTTGCGGCAATTTCTGCACCTACGCCAATTTCTACATGCCCGCCGGTGGTCAGGCGGGACAGGCCTATACGATGCCCTTGAACACGATGTTCACCGGCTGGGGCGTGTCGAGCAACCTGAAGTACACGATCAGCGACAACCTCAACCTTCAGGCGATCACGGCCTATCGCAAGTATCATCAGACCTTTGGCACGGACGATGATTTCACCCCCTATGCCCCGGCGGGCGGCGCCGGGTATAACGACCTGACCTTCCGCTTCTTCAGCCAGGAACTGCGCCTGAACGGCAAGATCGGCACGTTGGGTGAATGGACCGTCGGCGGGTTCTACAATGATCAGACCTCGGTCTATTTCACGCGTCAGGACATCCGCTACATCGTGCCGAATGTGCCCAGCTTCTATCTGCAATTCCAGGGTAATGACCCGGTGAAGGCCAATTCCAAGGCCGGTTTTGCCACGGTCATCCTGCACCCCACAACCGCGCTGACCGTGACGGGCGGCCTGCGCTATACCAGCGAGCACAAGGACTATACGTTCGTGCGTCAGAACTGGTCGGGCGGCCCGCTGGTCGATCCGTTCGGGGTTGGCGCGCTCAATGGCAGCAAGGCCAACTATGACGGCGAAAAGCTCGACTGGCGCATTTCGGCCGACTATCGCTTCAATCCGCAATTGATGGCCTATGCCACGGTCAGCACCGGCTTTAAGGGCGGTGGCGTCACGGCGCGTCCCTTCACCAAGACGCAGGCCACCAATGGCACGTTCCGTCCCGAAACGCTGACCTCCTATGAATTGGGCATCAAGAGCGATCTGTTCGACCGTCGTCTGCGCGTGAACCTTGCCGGTTTCATCAATGACTACAAAAACATCCAGCTGCCGATCTCGGACTGCTCGCTGCTTGATGGTTTTGCGCCCGGCACCGATCCCTTCCCCTGCGCCGCGATCCAAAATGCCGGTGACGGCAAAATGTGGGGCCTTGAAGCCGAAGTCAGCGCCAGCCCGATTGAAGGTCTGGACATCGATGGCAGCCTGAGCTGGATCGATGGCGAATGGAACCGGATCAGCGCGCAGGTTACCTCGATCAAGCTGACCGATCCCATCACCTCGCCCAACTGGCGCGGCAGTTTCGGCATCCAGTACAAGGCGGATCTGGGCGGCAAAAACGGCACGCTGACCCCGCGCTTTGACCTTGCCTATACCGGCAAGCAGCAGATCGGTCGCCTGACGGTGGCCAGCCCGCTGGACTATAACCCGGCCTTTGCCATCGCCAATGCGCGCCTGACCTGGAAAAATCCCAAGCAGGATCTGGCGATCAGCTTTGAAGTGTCGAACCTGTTTGACAAATACTACTATCTGCCGCTGCGTTTCCAGGCGCTCTATGCCTCGGCAGGCACGGTTTACAGCAATGTTGGCCGCCCGCGTGAATGGGCGATCTCGGTGCGCAAGTCGTTCTGATAACGATAATTTTCCGGGAAATTCGGGGGTGGATCGAAAGGTCCGCCCCCTTTTTTATGCTGGGCTATTTCTCGGTTGACAGGCGCACCTTCGAAACGCATCATCCATAACAATTGTTATAAAAAATGGAGAGGAAGAGGTCCGTGAAACTGACCCTGCCACCGCGGGTTAGCCCGCAATCCTTTGACGCCGCGCTCAAGGCTTTTGCCGAGGTTGTGGGGGCCGGATGGGTGATGTCATCCGATACAGATCGCGATGCCTATGCCGATGCCTATGCCCCCGGTCCGGCCGAACAATGGCCCGCCTCGGCCGCTGTGGCCCCCGCGACCGTCGAGGAAGTGCGCGCCATCGTGCGCATCGCCAATGAATACAAGGTGCCGCTCTGGCCCGCCGCGCGGGGTAAAAACCTTGGCTATGGCACCGCCGCGCCGCGCATGGCCGGGTCGGTGGTGCTGGACATGGGGCGGATGAACCGCATCCTCGAACTGGACCCCAAACTGGCCTATGCGGTGGTGGAACCGGGCGTGGGCTTTTTCGACCTGCATGACGAGGTCGAGCGGCAAAAGGCCCCGCTGTGGCTCTCGGTCCCCGGCAACGGCTGGGGCAGCGTGATCGGCAATGCTCTGGAACATGGCATTGGTTATACGCCCTATGGATTGCACGCGCGCAACCTGTGCGGGATCGAGGCGGTGCTGCCCGATGGCGATCTTTTGCGCACCGGCATGGGCGCGATGAAGGACAATCCGGCCTGGCACCTGTTCCCGATGAATTACGGCCCGACATGGGATTTGGCCTTCAGCCAGTCGAATTTGGGCGTCGTGACCAAGGCCGGAATCTGGATGCAGCCCGCGCCCGAAACCAGCCTCGAACTGACCTGGGACATTCCCAATGAAGAGGACATCGGCTGGGTTATCGACACGGTCACGCCGCTGAAAATCGCCGGACTGATCGACCAGAATGTCTTTATCCCAAGCTGGCTGGGCAAGATCGTCGTGTTGGGCACGCGCAAGGATTTCTGGGACAAGCCCACCGCTATGCCCGAATGGCGCGTCAAGGAATTGCTGAAACAATATGACCTTGGCTACTGGCGCGTCTCGATCCGGCTTTATGGCGATGAAAATGTGAACAAGGCCAAGGCCGAAGTCATCAAATCGGCCTTCAAGCGCCACCTTGCCGCCCCCGCGATGGAGGTCTGGTGGCGTCAGGGTGATCCCAAACCGCCGCTCGACCTGACGTTGGGGACGCCATCGGCGGTTCCGTTGCAAATGTCGGATTGGGTGGGCGGCCGGGGCGCGCATCTGGGCTTTTCGCCCGTCGTACCCGCCACGGGCGACCATGTGATGGGACAGTTGAAGCGCAGCCGCAAGATCATCGCCGATCACGATGTCGACTTCTATGCCAGCTTCACCATCGGCGGGCGTTTTGCCAATAATGTCAACATGCTGATGTATGACCGCGACAATGCGGCGCAGGTCGAGAACATGAAAAAGCTGTTCAACGCGCTGATCACCGAGACCGCCAAGGCGGGATATGGCGAATATCGCACCCATCTTGGCTGGATGGACCGGGTGATGGAAACTTTTGATTTCAATGATCACGCGCTGCGCCGCTTTGATGAAAAGATCAAGGATGCGCTCGACCCCAATGGCATTATCGCGCCGGGCAAACAGGGCGTCTGGCCATCGGCCTATCGCGCCATGCAGAAGGAGGGCGCGCAATGAGCCGCCTGTCCCTGATGGCCCTTGCGGCCATGATCGCCCCGGTGGCTGTGCTGGCGTCGCCTCCGGGGGCGCCCGGCGGCGTGCCGGAATTGCCGCCTTATCAGATGCGCGCCCCCCAACCCGCCGGCGACCGTTTGCAACCGG
Source organism: Novosphingobium sp. 550D (assembly GCF_057401885.1). Lineage (NCBI taxonomy): Bacteria > Pseudomonadati > Pseudomonadota > Alphaproteobacteria > Sphingomonadales > Sphingomonadaceae > Novosphingobium > Novosphingobium sp. 550D. The sequence continues at coordinate 3,692,525 of NZ_CM171613.1, forward strand.
GACGCGATGGCAAGGCGATCTTTGAACATTCCTGCGGCTATTGCCACTTTGCGGGCGGCATGGGCACCAACCTGCTGACCAAGCAAATGATGATGATGAAGCGCCCGCCCTCGGACGGATTGCTCAGCAATCGGCGCGATCTGACGGCCGATTATGTCAAAGCCGTGGTGCGCGGCGGCAAAGGCGCGATGCCTGCACAGACCCGTGTGGACCTGACCGATGCGGAATTGAATGCGGTGGCCGTCTATCTTTCCCAAAAACCGGCAAAGGGGAAGAAGTGATGCTGCGCCTATCCCGCCGCCGTATGATGCAGGGGGTAGGCGCCGCAGGGCTGATCGCCGCGCGGCCCGCCTTGGCCTCCGCCTCGCGCACTCTGCTGGTCTATGACAGCCGCATCCCAGAAAGCGCCGGTTTTGCCGCCGCATCGTCCCACAACCTGCGCCACGATCTGGCGCAGGGGCGGATAGACCCGCGCAGGATGGGTGCCATCGCCCGCGTCGAGGGACTGACGCGGCGCAGCGACTATGTCGCGCTCTCGCTCGCCCTGCGCCTCAATGGCATGCGCAGCGCCGACGATCGCCCCAGCCCTGCGCCGATTTCCGCGCGCGATCACCTGTTCCGCTGGACCTTGACCAAGAGTGCCAAGTCATGAGCGTCGCCCTCTATCACTGGGAACCCAACGCCAATTCGGGAAAGCCGATGCTGGCGCTGATGGAAAAGGGCGTGGGCTTCGACAGCCATTACATCGACATGCTGGCCTTTGATCAGCACCGACCCGAATATTTGGCCATCAATCCGCAGGGCACGATTCCGGCCATGGTGCATGACGGGCGGGTGCTGGTCGAATCCACCGCCATCATGGAATATGTCAACGAGGCCTTCGACGGCCCCGCGCTGATGCCCGACAATCCGCTGGAACGCTGGCGCATCCGTTGGTGGATGAAATTCATGGACCAATGGCTTGGCCCCAGTTTCTCCATGATCGGGTGGAGCGTCTTCGTCGGCCCAATGGTGCGCAAACGCGATCCGGCCGAGTTGGAGGCCGCCATTGACCGCATCCCCCTGCCCGAACGGCGCGTGGCATGGCGCAAGGCGATCAGCGGGCAATTTGGCGAGGCCGAGCTGGCCGAAAGCCGCCGCCGCGTGGCCTATGGCATCGCCTTGTTGGAGGAGGAATTGGGCAAGCGCGATTATGTCGGATCGAATGGCTACAGCCTTGCCGACATCAATATCTTCAATTCGACCTATTCGCTGCCTTTGTCGCAACCGGATCTGGCGGGGAAAGACAAAACGCCCAACATCATGCGTTGGTTTAAACGGGTGTACGAACGTGATGCGGTCAAGCGGACATGGGCGATGGGCCGCACCGATCTGGCCCATCGTTACAGCCTGATTATGGAAGGGATCGACTGATGGCTGTGCTCTATCATGGACAGCCCAATGGGCCGAGCCTGTCGGTTCTGGCCGTTCTGGTCGAATGCGGGCTTTCGGATCGCATCGAAACGCGGCCCATCAACCTGCTGGCGGGCGAAAGGCACACGATTCCCGGCATTACCGAACCGCTGGCCCGCGACATCGGCGTCGAGGGCGAAGGGCCGCTGTTGGTGATCGAAGGCGAGGCCTGTCAGGAATCGGTGTTCCTTGCCCAATATCTCGACGAACTGGCGGGGGCGGGGTTACAACCCAAGGATCCCTATACCCATTGGCAAATGATGATGTGGTGTCGCCGCATCACCGAAAGATGCGCGCCCGCCGCCGCCTTTCTGGGCAATCAGGCCTATGCCGCGCCGGTTCTGGCCGCGATGAGCGACGGGGACTTTGATGCCATCACTGTTGCGATTGCCTCCACCGATCTGCGCCAACGCTGGATCGACACGCGCGGCGGGGCCTTTCCCGAAACCGCGCAATCCGACAGCAAGACCAAGATTGCCGACGCCGCCGCCATGGTCGAAAAGCAATTGGAGGATGGGCGTGAGTGGCTGATGGGGCCGATCACGATTGCCGATTTTGAAACCTATGGCTGGCTGGTCGGCATGGTCGATCTGTTGCCCGAAGTGTTTGCCGGAAAACCGCTGATGACCGCATGGATGGCGCGGATGGCGGCGCGGCCCAGCGTGCAATCGGCCCTTGCCCGCGCAACGGTGGCCCATCCCGAAAGGGTCTGGGCGCCCGGACCGGAAATCAACCGTTGGGGTTAGGCGTTGGGGTTAAGCCCCCAGTTTAACCAACCAGGCCGCCGCCTTCTTCGGCTCGCCCAAAGCGTCAGAGCGCACCGGGCCGCGCGCGGCCAAAAACTCGGCGTGGAGGGCAAATTCCTCCATGCCGAGCTTTTCGCGCAGATCGTTGACCGTATCGGCCAGTTCATCAAGCTGGGCCACCATCGGGGCGGCCTTGGCCCGCGCATGGCGATCCTGCTGATGATCAAACAGGCCCCACTGGCCCGCCGCGGTCACCCGCAGCGCCGCAATCAAGGCATCGCGATATTCGGCCTCGGCCTCTTCACGCTGGCTTTCCAGCCGTTCCAGACGATCGGCGCGTGCCATCTCAGCGCTTGCTGAGCGCTGCTTCGCATTCCGCGATCAGCGATTGCATGATGTCGGCCACCGGCTCTTCCTTGGTGACCATGCCCACCGACTGACCCGCCATCAGCGAGCCATTTTCAACGTCGCCATCGATCACCGCGCGGCGCAGCGCACCGGCCCAGTAGCGTTCGATCATCAACTGCGCATCGTGCATGTCAACTTCGCCCGCATCCAGCTTGGCCGCGACTTCGCGCTGCTTGGCGGTGAATTCCTCGGTGCCCTTGTTTTTCAGCGCACGAACCGGGATCACCGGCAGACGCGGATCGACCTGAACGCTGGCGACCGCCTCACGCGCGGCGGCGCGGAAGAAGGCCTTTTTGAAATCGGGGTGGGCAATGCTCTCGCTTGCCGCGGCAAAACGGGTGCCCAATTGCACGCCCGCCGCGCCCATTTCCAGATAGGAAGCGATTGCCTCACCGCGACCGATGCCGCCCGCCACAAAAACAATGTTGTCTTCGGCCAGAGCAGGCAGGAACTCTTGGGCCAGTACGGACGTTGCAACCGGACCGATATGACCGCCCGCTTCCGACCCTTCGATCACCAAGGCATCCGCGCCGCTGCGGAGCAGTTTCTTCGCCAGCGCCAGCGTGGGGGCGAAAACCAGCACCTTGGCGTCAAAAGCCTTGATCGCCTCGACGCTGCCCTTGGGCGGGATGCCGCCGGCCAGAACCACATGGGTCACGCCATGCTTATGGCAAACCTCGATCAGCTCAAACAGCTTGGGGTGCATCGTGATCAGGTTGACGCCAAAGGGCTTGGAGGTCAGCGCCTTGGTCGCCTCGATTTCGGCGTCCAGCAATTCGGGCGTCATCGCCCCGCAGGCAATCACGCCAAAGCCACCAGCGTTGCTGATGGCCGACACCAGATTGCGTTCCGAAACCCAGCTCATCGCGCCGCACAGGATCGCATATTCGGTGCCCAGAAATTCCTTGCCGCGCGCCATCAGCGCTTCAGTCTTGGTGGGCATGGGCGTATACTCCTGTCTGGTGGCGCGGCGCGCGCGAAATCCGATGCGGGCCCTTAGTTCGCAACCGCGCAACAGGCAAGCCATGCTGAATGCCACAATCGGCAAATTCGATCACTGTCATACAATCATGCAGTTTAGTCGATCAATAAACATAAGATAGTGCTCTGGCCATCAGGCAAACCAAAGGGGATGCACCATGAACGCCGAATCGAAATGCCCGTTTCACGCAAAAGCCAGCCGCACGGCGGTGGTCGCCGCTCTGACCAATGACATGTGGTGGCCCAACCGGCTGAACCTGAAAATCCTGTCTCAGCACAGCGAAAAGGTCGCACCCAAACAGGGCGATTATGCGCAGGCTTTCACCGCGCTCGATCTGGACGCGGTCAAGGCCGACATCTTTGCACTGATGACCGACAGTCAGGACTGGTGGCCCGCCGATTACGGCCATTATGGCCCGCTGTTCATCCGTATGGCTTGGCACAGCGCGGGCACCTATCGCACGTTTGACGGACGCGGCGGGGCCTCGACCGGCAATCAGCGGTTCGCCCCGCTCAATTCATGGCCCGACAATGTCAATCTGGACAAGGCGCGCCTGCTGCTCTGGCCAATCAAGCAGAAGTATGGCGAGGCGTTGAGCTGGGCCGACCTGATGATCCTGACCGGCAATTGCGCGCTGGAATCGATGGGCCTGCCCACGGTCGGTTTCGGCGGCGGGCGCGAGGATATCTGGGAACCCGAAGACGACGTCTATTGGGGCCCGGAAGCCAAATGGCTGGATGACGAACGCTATTCGGGAGACCGCGATCTGGAAGATCCGCTGGCCGCGGTCCAGATGGGCCTGATCTATGTGAACCCCGAAGGCCCCAATGGCACGCCCGACCCGATGGCTTCGGCGCGCGACATTCGCGACACGTTCGCCCGTATGGCGATGGATGATATCGAAACCGTCGCCCTGATCGCGGGCGGCCACACCTTTGGCAAAGCCCATGGCGCAGGCGATGCCGCCCTTATCGGCGCCGATCCCGAAGCGGCCGATATCACCGCGCAGGGTCTGGGCTGGATCAGCAGCCACGGCACGGGCCGCGGCGGCGATGCCATCACCAGCGGGCTGGAGGGCGCGTGGACGCCGAACCCGACGCAATGGGACAACGGCTATTTCGACACGCTGCTGGGCTACGAATGGGAATTGACCAAGAGCCCCGCCGGCGCGCACCAGTGGAAGCCCAAGGGTGATGCCGGCGCAGGCACGGTGCCCGACGCGCATGATCCGGCGCGGCGTCACGCCCCCATTATGTTCACCAGTGATATCGCGCTGATCACCGACCCGGCCTATCGCGCCATCAGTGAGAATTTCCACAAAAACCCCGATCAATTGGCGCAGGCCTTTGCCGAGGCCTGGTTCAAGCTGACCCACCGCGATATGGGGCCGATCACGCGCTATCTGGGCAGCGAGGTTCCCAATGAACCGCGCATCTGGATGGACCCGGTGCCGGTGGTCGATCACCCGTTGATCGAGGACGCGGATATATCCTTGCTCAAGACGGCCATTCTGGATTCAGGCCTGTCGATCGGGCGTCTGGTGGCAACGGCATGGGCCTCGGCCAGCACCTATCGCGGGTCGGACCGGCGCGGCGGTGCCAATGGCGCGCGCATCGCTCTGGCGCCGCAACGCGATTGGGCGGTCAATGATCCGGCCGAACTGGCAAAGGCCCTGACGGTCTATGCCGGGATCAAGGCCAGCTTCGATGAAGCCTATGCGCCCAAGCGGGTCAGTCTGGCCGATCTGATCGTGCTGGGCGGGACGGCGGCGGTGGAATCGGCGGCCAAGGCGGCGGGGGTGGACATCACCCTGCCCTTCACGCCGGGCCGCACCGATGCCACGGCGGAGCAGACCGATGCGGAAAGCTTTGCCGTGCTGGAGCCCAAGGTCGATGGTTTCCGCAATTTCCGCTCCGGCCCGATGGCGCGGTCGGAAGAGGAACTGTTGGTCGATCGCGCGCAATTGCTGGGCCTGACGGCGCCGGAGATGACGGTGCTGGTGGGCGGCCTGCGGGTTCTGGGCGCCAACAGCGGTGGTTCAAAGCTGGGCGTGTTCACAACCCGCGAAGGGGTGTTGTCCAATGACTTCTTCCGCAACCTGCTGGGCGCGACCACGGCGCTGGTGTGGAAACAGAATGAGGATGGCACCTTTACCGGCCATGATCGGGCAACGGGCGCAGCCAAGTTGCAGGGCAGCCGGGTCGATCTGATCTTTGGTTCAAACTCGCAATTGCGGGCATTGGCCGAACATTATGCCACCGACGATGCATTGCCACGTTTCGTGAATGACTTTGCCCAGGCATGGACGAAAGTGATGGAGGCGGACCGCTTCGATCTCTGATAGACCATATTGGAGCATAGGAACCGGGACCATCCCTCACCCCGGTTCTAAACGGCCCCGCCTTCGGCCATGCTGGAGGCGGGGTTTTGCTTGGAATATTCAATCTCAAGCATATCAATAGAATTTCTTTGCTGCACGCTCCGCGTTAATCTGGTTCTTTAGAGGTCCACAATCGCCCGTCACAATGGGCGGCGTCAGAGATAAGAGAGTCACGCGTGTCCTTCACCCTCGCCTCGTTAAACATTGAAGCGATTTTGCCCTACGTTGGCATCGGCTTTGCCGCGCAATTGGTCGATGGCGCATTGGGCATGGCCTTTGGCGTGATTTCCAGCACTTTGCTGGTCAGCGCCATGGGTGTGCCCCCGGCGCGGGCCAGCGCGGGCGTCCATCTGGTGGAATTCTTCACCACCGGCGCTTCGGGACTGAGCCATATCCTGCATCGCAATGTGGACTGGAAACTGTTTGGGCGTCTGGCCGTGCCGGGCGTGATCGGCGGGGTCGCTGGGGCGACGGTGTTGTCGAATGTCGATGCCTCGGTGGCGCGGCCTTTGGTGATGGCCTATCTGGCCGCCATCGGACTTTATCTGTTTTACAAGGCGTTCCACTACCCTTCGGAAAAGCTGCATGACGAGGCCAAAATCACGATGCCGCTGGGGCTGGTCGGCGGTTTTCTCGATGCTTCGGGCGGCGGCGGATGGGGGCCGGTGGTGACATCCAACCTGTTGTTGCAAGGCACCGATCCGCGCAAGACCGTGGGCACCGTCAACACGGCTGAATTTCTGCTGACCTTTGCCGTATCGGCCACGTTCATCTACAATTCGGGCTTTTCCGCCTTTACCACCGTCACCAGCGGCTTGCTGGTCGGCGGTCTTTTGGCTGCCCCCTTTGGCGCATGGTTTGCCAAGCGGATTTCGCCCAAGAACCTGCTGATCATGGTCAGCATCGTGTTGATGGCGACCAGTTCCTTTGCGATCTACAAGGCGCTGGCGTAACGAAAAGGGGCGGCGCCATCACGGCCCGCCCCTTTTTTGCGTCCATTCCAAACCGTTCAATAGGGCGGCTTGTGCAACCCCTTGGGGCTGAGGGTAAAGATCTCGCAGCCATCCTCGGTAATGCCGATCGAATGCTCGAACTGCGCCGAAAGCGAGCGGTCACGCGTCACCGCCGTCCAGCCATCGTCGAGCATCTTGACCCCGGCCTTGCCCAGATTGATCATCGGTTCGATGGTAAAGAACATGCCCGGCTTCAATTCAGGGCCAGTGCCCGGCGTGCCGACATGCACCACTTCGGGCGAATCATGGAACAGACGGCCCACGCCATGGCCGCAGAAATCGCGCACCACGCCGTAACGATGGGCCTCGGCATGGCGCTGGATCGCATGGCCGATGTCGCCCAGACGCACGCCCGGACGCGCCATATCGACGCCGATCATCAGGCATTCATAGGTCACATCGACCAGACGCCGCGCCTTTAACGGCACATCGCCCACCAGATACATCCGGCTGGAATCGCCATGCCACCCGTCGAGCAGCGGGGTCACGTCAATGTTGACGATATCGCCGTCCTTAAACACCTTGTCGCCCGGAATGCCGTGACAAATCACATGGTTGATCGATGTGCAGCAGCTATGCGCAAAGCCGCGATAGCCCAACGTGGCCGGAACCGCGCCGCCATCCAGCGTCATCTGACGCACGATGTCGTCGATTTCGCCCGTGGTCACACCCGGCTTGACCACATCGGTCAAGGCATCAAGGATTTCCGCGGCCAGACGACCGGCACGGCGCATACCTTCAAAACCGGCGGGGCCATGCAGCTTGATCGTGCCGTCGCGCAGCACGGTGTCGCCATCAGCGACGATCTGATATTGAGTCATGCGGCCCATATAGCGTCAAACACGAAAATTGACAGAGGGCGCAGGCTCATTTGCCGCCCGCCTACTTCCCCAAGGCAAAGCTGTCGCGATATTCCGGGCGCACCGCCGCCATCACCCGCGCATCCACCGGCAGGGTGATCTCATAATCCCCCTCGGCATAGGACCCCGCCTCATAGGGGCCGACCAGAATGCCGATGCGGTTGAAATGCGCCTTGTCGCTGCTGCCCAGAATGACGGTGGATTGGGCCGGATCGATGCAATTGTTGGGCCATTCATCCGATCGCACCACCGGTTCGCCCCGGCGCTTGGCCCGCTCTTTATCCAGCAGCGCGCAGAACGGTTCACGAATGGCGGATGACAGCGCGGCCTTACTGGTAAACAGGTCCTGCGCCACGCGCTTCTGGTTCGCGCCCTTGTCCCACATCATCGCGCTATAGCCATGGTTGGGATGCGCCCCGCCCGAATCCTCAAACACCGTTGCCGACAGGCTCAACCATCCCGGCAAGTCGGTGACCACTTTCCAATCCACCCCCTGTGCCCACGGGCGAAAGGGGAAATTCTCATTCTTCGCCTCTTTGGCGGCGGCGCGGGCTTCCTTGGCCAGACGGGTCTGCTGCTTGTCGCTGTCCGCGTCCAGCCATGCCTTGAGCGGCACAATTGCGGCGGCGGCGGCAGGATAGCTGTAGTTAAATTCAAAGAAGTCGTTCGAGATTTTCACCTTGCGCGCCACGCCCGGTTCGGGTGCGGGCGGCGAAGGCGGGGCGGGCACCGCGCTGGATGCGGCATTGGTCGCCTGTGACGCGGTTTCATTGGTTTCACCGCAGGCGGCAAGGCACAATGCCCCCACCGAAACCCAGATTGCCCGCGACGTCACCATGATTTCAAACTCCAATTCCGTATCTGCCCAAGGATAGAGCCGCCCGCCCCCCGTGCAAGTGCGATCATAATCTGGATTGATGCACCCGCCCCCTTGCGCCCATAAGGGGGGCATGTCCAAGACTCAGAACGACCCCGCCGCCCCGATGCTCGCCAACGATCTGGTCCAGCCCGACCGCCAACAGGCCGCAGTGCCGATCCATCTGGTGGAAAAGGCGGTGTATGAGGAATGGCTCAAATCCCGCACTGCCGCCCAGCGCGCGGCATTGAGCGGGCAGAAGTTCAAGGGCGATGCGGGTGGTTATGCCATCCTCCCCGACGGCGACGGTTTTGCCGTGGTCGCAGGCGTGGCAAAGCTGGAAACGCTATCAAGCTGGTGCCTTGGGAAACTGGGCGAGAGCCTGCCGGGGGGCACCTATCGCCTTGTTCCGGCGGCGCCGTGTGTGGCGGGCGCGGCTTTTGTCGGATGGGCCTTGGGGCAATATCGCTATGACCGCTATCGCAAGGACGGCAATGGCGAAACGCCGCGCATCCTGTTGACCACCGAGGTCAAGGCGATTGCTCCGGCTCTGGCCGAAGCGGGCGCGGTGGCGCTGGTGCGCGATCTGGTCAACACGCCTGCCGAAGACCTTGGCCCGGCCGAATTGGAGCACGAGGCCGAATTGCTGGCCAAGGCCTATCGCGCCACCCTCAAGGTCACGCGGGGCGAGGCGCTGGAGCATGATTACCCCATGGTCCACATGGTCGGCCGCGCCGCCGCGCGCAGCCATGCCCCGCGTATGATCGAACTGGAATGGGGCGATGAAAAGGCCCCGCGTCTGGCGATTGTCGGCAAGGGGGTATGTTTCGATTCCGGCGGTCTGGACATCAAACCGTCCAGCGCGATGCTGTTGATGAAGAAAGACATGGGCGGGGCGGCCCATGCGCTTGCCCTTGCCCGGCTGGTGATGGAAAGCGGGTTGAAAGTGCGGTTGCACCTGTTGATCCCGGCGGTGGAAAATGCGGTCTCGGGCGGTTCGTTCCGCCCCGGCGACGTGTTGAAAAGCCGCGCCGGCATTTCGGTCGAAATCGGCAACACCGATGCCGAAGGTCGCCTGATCCTTGGCGATGCGCTTTATCGTGCCAGTGAGTTTAAACCCGATCTGATCATCGATTTTGCCACGCTGACGGGTGCGGCGCGTGTGGCGCTGGGACCGGACCTGCCCGCGATGTTTACGCGGCGCGACGATACGGCGCAGGCATTGATCGATGCTGGCCTTGCCAAGGATGATCCGGTCTGGCGCCTGCCCTTGTATGATGGCTATCGCGAATGGCTGAAATCGGACATTGCCGACATGAACAATGCCCCATCGGGCGGTTTTGCCGGGGCCAGTGTCGCCGCGCTTTTCCTCGACCGCTTTGTCGGTGAAGGCATCGATTGGGCGCATTTCGACACTTTCGCATGGCGCCCATCGGCCAAGCCGGGGCGGCCCAAGGGCGGCGATGCGATCGGATTGCGCGCGGCATGGGCGATGGTGAAGGGGCGATTTGGGGGCGCTTGACGGCAAAACTTGCAGAATCCCCCCCTTCCCGCTAAGCGCGCGCCTTTCCTTTTCGGGGGCAGACGACTTTGGCCATGTTTGAAAATCCGGTTCCAGCTTTGGGCGCTTCTTTCGCGTTGAGCGGCCCTGCGGCAAAACCAGATCCGGCCAGTGTCCCGGTCCGAGGGGACGTCGCGCATATCCGTTTGGCCGGTAAAGTATTTGTCCCACATTATGTGGTACCGATGCCGCATCGCGCACGCGGTGACATCACCATCCTCAAGACGCCGGGCGGCGACGCTCTGGCCACTCTTGGCGAGGGCGCTCAATTTGACGTGCTCGATCTGGCGGGCGGCCATGCCTGGGGCGAAGTGCCCGGCGGCGTGGTCGGCTATGTCGCCGCCGATCAACTGGAGAAACTGGCATGACCTACAGCGTGTTCATCGATGGTGCCGCGGGCACCACGGGGCTTGAAATCGCCGACCGGCTGGGTGGTCGCGGCGAATTTGACCTGATCATTCTGGACGATGCCCGCCGCAAGGATAGCGCTGCCCGCAAGGAAGCGCTGCATTCGGCCGATTTCGCGATCCTGTGCCTGCATGACGATGCCGCGCGCGAAGCGGTCGAGATGGCGCAAGGGTCCAAGGTGCGCATCATCGACGCCAGCACCGCCCATCGCGTGGCGCCGGGCTGGACCTATGGCTTTGCCGAAATCGTCGGGCGCGATGTGGTGGCGGGCGCGGATCGCGTGGCCAACCCCGGCTGCTATCCCACCGGCTTTATCGCCCTGATCGCGCCGCTGGTGCGCGCCGGACTGTTGCCTGCCGACTGGCCCTATACGGTCAATGCCGTTTCGGGATATTCGGGCGGCGGCAAGGCGTTGATCGAGCGTTTCGAGGAAGACCGCGACATTGCCTTCCGCGCCTATGGTCTGGGCATGGGGCACAAGCATGTGCCCGAAATGACGCGTTATGCCGGTCTGGTGCATGAACCGATTTTTGCCCCCAGCGTGATCCCGGCCCATCGCGGCATGTGGGTCGAAGTGCCGCTGCCTTTGGCGGCCATCCCCGGCGCGGCTTCGGCGGATGCCCTGCGCAAAGGTCTGGCCGCCTTTTACGAAGGCAGCGCGGTGGTCCGCGTCGCCGAGGCGGCAACGCCGTCCGAACTGTTGCTGCGCGCATCAATGGAACCTTCCGACGCGCTGACGCTTCACGTCTTTGCCAATGATGCGGGCACGCAAGTCCGACTGGTGGCCATGCTCGACAATCTGGGCAAGGGCGCCAGCGGGGCTGCGGTACAAAGCCTCAATCTGATGGCCGGTCTGCCCGAAACGGCAGGCCTCGCGCTCTGATTAAAACGAAAGAGGCTTTTTCCGCGCGGAAGAGCCCCTTTTCGAGCTTTGCCTAAAATGCAGGCAGGCCTGCCTAAAAATTGATCGCAAATTTGGCGGTTTGAGTCATTATCCTGCCCGCGACCCCCCGGTTTTCCAGAAAATCTTTCGCACAAACCCTCATTTCAGAGGTTTTCCTCTGGCTTGCTTTGTCCTATCCCATCCCAACCGACTCTGGCACGAATCTTGATAGATCCTTACCAGCGTCAACCGTATCAGGTCCGGCCCCCTGGGTCCGGGCGCTGGCGTAATTGCGCACTGCGGCGGCCCTTCCGGCCCCGCCAATGAGGGATGGTGCAGGCGTGAAAAAGATCGAGGCGATCATCAAGCCGTTCAAGCTGGACGAGGTGAAGGAAGCGCTGCACGAAGTGGGCGTGTCCGGCATCACCGTGACCGAGGCCAAGGGTTTTGGCCGCCAGAAGGGTCACACCGAACTGTATCGCGGCGCTGAATATGTTGTCGATTTCCTGCCCAAGGTAAAACTTGAAGTGGTGGTGGCCGACGATCTGGCGGCGCGCGTGGTCGAAGCAATCGCGGGCGCGGCCCAGACCGGCCGCATCGGCGATGGCAAGATCTTTGTGATCCCGGTCGACAATGCCCTGCGTATCCGCACCGGCGAACGCGACAACGACGCGGTCTGATTATCCATCAGTGCCGACGGCCTGAAATTTCAATTTTTGCCCGGGTTCGATTGCATCAACCCTGGCCATAATGCGGAGAACTATCGGAATGGCAACTGCAGCAGACATCCTTGCGCGGATCAAGGATGAGGAAATCGAGTGGGTCGACCTGCGCTTCACCGACCCCAAGGGCAAGTGGCAGCACCTCACCATGGTCGCCTCGGTTCTGGGTGAAAGCGAACTCGAAGACGGCCTGATGTTTGACGGCTCGTCGATCGAAGGCTGGAAGGCCATCAACGAGTCGGACATGATCCTCAAGCCCGACCTCGACGCTGTTTATGTCGATCCGTTCTCGGCCACCCCGATGCTGATCCTGGTTTGCGACATTGTCGAACCCTCGACCGGCGAACTCTATGCCCGCGACCCCCGTTCGACCGCCAAGCGCGCCGAAGGTTTCGTGCAGTCGACCGGCCTTGGCGACACCGTCTATGTCGGCCCCGAAGCTGAATTCTTCGTGTTCGACGACGTGCGCTTCTACGACGGCTACAACGGCAACGGCTTCTCGATCGACGACATCGAACTGCCGACCAACTCGAACAAGGCCTACGAAGGTGGCAACCTTGCCCACCGTCCGCGCGCCAAGGGCGGCTATTTCCCCGTGGCTCCGGTCGACAGCCTGGTCGACATCCGCGGCGAAATGGTCAACACCATGATCGACATGGGCCTGCCCTGCGACAAGCACCACCACGAAGTGGCCTCGGCGCAGCACGAACTGGGTCTGACCTTCGGTACGCTGGTGACCACCGCCGACCGCATGCAGGTTTACAAGTATGTCGTGCATCAGGTCGCCAATGCCTATGGCAAGACCGCCACGTTCATGCCCAAGCCGATCATGAAGGACAACGGCAGCGGCATGCACACCCACATCTCGATCTGGGATAAGGGCGCCAACACGTTCGCCGGCAACGGCTATGCTGGCCTGTCGGAAACCTGCCTGTACTTCATCGGCGGCGTCATCAAGCACGCCAAGTCGCTGAACGCCTTCACCAACCCGACCACCAACAGCTACAAGCGTCTGGTGCCGGGCTATGAAGCCCCCGTTCTGCTGGCTTATTCGGCCCGTAACCGTTCGGCCTCGTGCCGCATCCCCTACGGCGCCGGCACCAAGGCGAAGCGCGTTGAATTCCGCTTCCCCGACGCGATGGCCAACCCCTACCTGTGCTATGCCGCTCTGCTGATGGCTGGTCTTGACGGTATCAAGAACAAGATCCACCCCGGCGAAGCCATGGACAAGAACCTGTACGATCTGCCGCCTGAAGAGCTGGCCGAAGTCCCCACCGTTTGCGGTTCGCTCCGTGAAGCTCTGGACTCGCTGGCTGCTGACCACGACTACCTCCTCGAAGGCGGCGTGTTCACCAAGGACCAGATCGACTCCTACCTCGAACTCAAGTGGCCCGAAGTGCTGCGCTGGGAAACCACGCCGTCGGCCGTCGAGTTCGACATGTACTACAGCGCCTGATCTTTCAGGTCTGCTTGCCAAGGCACAAGAAGGGCGTCCGGGAAACCGGGCGCCTTTTTTGGTTTCTGCGACCCGGGGATTTGTGCCTCCGGCGGGCAAAGAGACTCGTCCCTTTGCAATCCCATAAATAGGGTGGTGGGAGGTCTGCCAGGGCGGTTTTGGGCTGATGATTTGAAAGCCTGCGGCGCAGCAAGCGCAGCCCAAAAAAGCGCCGCAGACTCTACCTATTAACGCCGCGTCCGCCCCCAAGGCCAAACCCATAGCGCATCATCGACAGTAACGGGATTGCAAAGGGACGAGTCCCTTGGCCCGCCGGAGGCACATCAACTTCCCCCGAAATCAATAATCCTTCGAAACCTTAGCGTTCACACTCTGCCGCCCCGTACTCGCCACCGTTCCCAGCAAGGCCAGCCAACTCGTCAACCGGAACTCGACATTGGTCGCCGAATAGCCGCGCCCGTCGGTGACGATTTCCGCATAGGCATGGCGGCCAAGGTATTTGCCAACGGCCACGCCCGTCTGACGCCCGATTGCCGCATCGGCCGACACAAAGCGCAGGCGGTCAAGGCCGATCACGCTGCGCAACTTGTTGATCGGATCCAGCCCGCCCCCGCCATGCAGCGAGGCCAGTGCGGCCCCTAATTGCAACGCTTCGGGCGCCGAAATTTGCGTGATCGAATCCCCGAACAAAATGCGTGAGAGCAATTCCTCTTCGGGCAAGGCAGGCACCGACGAGAACGCAATTTCCGGCCGCAGCGAGGTGCCGCGCACCGTCACCGTCGCGGTCAGATTGTTGACCGTGGCCGTCGCGGCCATATCCAGCCGCGGATCGACCGGCGTCGAACCATCAAAGGCCACGCGCCCACGGGTCAGGTCAAAGTGCTTGCTGGCAAAGTCATAGCTGCCCTCGACCAAAGTGGCCGCGCCGCTGATCGAGGGGTCCTGCAACGCCCCCCGCAGTTTAACATCCGCGTTCCACAGGCTGTTCAGCCCCAATCCCGACAGGCGGATATTGCCGCCCGCCGCATCCACCATCAAACGCCACGGCATTTCACGTTCGGATGCGGGCGCGATATCGGCCCTGCGGTTGATTTCCTTGGTCGGCAGACTGGGTAAGGTCGCGGTTGAACTGGCCTGTCCCAGACGCCAGCGCGCCGAATCGATCGTCAAGCGGCCCGCAATCGTGCCCACAACCCCGTCCGACATGATGCGGATTGGCCCGGTCGCGCTGAGCGCCATATCAGGCCGCGAGATCAATTGCGCCCGCCGCGCGGCCAGCGCAACGTCGATGGATGGCCCACGCCCCGGTCCCATCTGGGCGAAATCCACCCGCCCGCTGCCCGACACCAGACCGCCACCCGGTGCCTGACCCGACAGGCTGCTCAGGCTTAGCGCAGAGCCGGTGAAATCGCCCCTAACCTCAACATTCGAAACATCCGTGCCCGAAGCCGCGCTTTGCAGGCGCATGCCCTTGCCCGCCAAAGACCCGCGCAGGCTGGGATCATCCAACGTCCCGCTCATATCAGCGGCGATTTCGACCGGCCCGGACAGGTCAAAAGCGTCCAGCGCCATCAAACGCCACAAAGCATCGGCCGGCCCGGCATAGCGCATTTGCGCCGCCAGCCGCCCCTTGCCCAATCTTTCGTCAATCGCGCCCGTATCGGCCAGTTGGTCGATACGGGCCTGCAAACGCCCGCGCGCCGCGCCGCCTTCGCTGGCCACCGCGCGCAGGTCGAGCGCCTTTGGCCCTAACCGCGTCACCACTGCCACATCGACCGGCCGAGACGTCAGCATCAGCCCCGAACGGGTCAGGCCCTTGACCACCACCCTCGCCTCGCCCTCTGGCAAGGCCTCGCGGCGCTGGATATAGGTCAGCTTGCCCGACACTTTGCCGCCAAGGCCAATATCGGGCACCACCACATCAGCCAGCGACAAAGGCATGGAAACAAGGCCCAGATCCAGCTCGGTCGAACCATTGCCGATCAGCCCCTGCGCCACGATGCGCCCGCCGCCAAAATCCACCTGACTGGGCGCCAGACGCCACACGCCCGGTGCGCCATCGCGGCTTTCAACCGAGAAAACGGCCCGACGCGGCATGGCGATCTTCTGCCCCGCGAAATTGCCACCGGCCAGCAGGGAAATCCGGCCCGGCGCGATATCGCTGCTCACCTGAAAATCAAAGCGGCTGCCCTTGCGCCCGCCCAGAGTGGCATTGACCGTGCCATTGCCATCATTGAGCCGCGCCGCCATCGCAAAACGGCCGATGAACAGCTTGCCCTTGCCGATCCCTTGGGCAAACAGATCCGCCGAGAGCGTCGTGTGCTGCTTGACCAACTGGCCGCTGAATTTCAGCCGCCCGGTCGCGATGGTCAAAGGACGGTCGCCCTCGAAATGGGCATTTCGCGCATCAATCGATGCATCCACCGATTGCCCACCACCACGCGGCGCCAGCGCAATCAGGCCCGAAACCCCGCCGCCCGACACGGTCAGCTTGCCATCCGCACCGTCTTTATCCAGCATGACCGAACCGGTGACATGCGTGCTCGACAATTGAAAATCGCGCAATTCCAGTCTTGTACGCCCATCCCCCTTGGGCACGACCAGTCCCGCCGTTCCGGCAAAGGGACCGACCGTCGATATACCCTTGGCCTCAATCCGCAGAGCCTCGGCCTCCGGCGTCAGCGCGACCTCTACGTCGCGAACGCCCAGCGTCGGCAGGGGATCCTGCAAACGGACCAGACCACGCGGGCCATCCGCGCCAATGCTGATATCGCCGGTAAAGCTGCCATACCGTTCCTGACGCCCGCGACCGGTCAATGCGATGCGCCCATCGGCCCCACGCGCCGCGTCCAGCGTCATTTGCAACGAGGGCGAATCGATCCGCCCCCGCGTCACCGCCAAACGGTTGCCCTGCGTCATATCGACATGGCCCGCAAAACGCAGCGGCCCGCCGGTCAGATTGGCCAATGTGCCATTGGTCAGATTGGGAATGCCGCCGGTAATATCGGCATTGACCCGCCATGGCGCATTGCGCGCCCCGGCGACCCGCACCCGGCCCTGCGCATCGGCGGTGCCAATCGACAGGGGCCAGCCGTGCAGGCCCGCCTTACCCTGAACCACCCAGTCGCCCTTGGCCAGATCGACCTGAACACTGGCCCGCGCGGTGCCATGGGGAATGGCCAGCGCGATATCCTCGCTGGACAGGCGCATCCCGTTCAGAGTCAGCGTGCCCGCCGCGCGGACATGCCGCAATTGGTCGTCAAGGGCGCCATCCTCGGTGCGGATTTGCGCGGCGGTCAATTGCACCGGCAAGACCCAGCGCGCACCATCGCGGCGCAGCGTGCCATCGGCCTTCATGCCTTCAAACACGGTCTTCTGGCTTTGCCAACGGGCGACCTGCGCAAGGATCTTGGCCCGTGGCGCGGCCATCGGCCCGTTCAACAGAACCTGCGCCTGCAACCCGGAAAATTCATCATCCTTGCCCAAAGGCAGGCGCGGCCCGCCTTTCAGATTGAGCGCCCAATCGACAAAGCTCTGATGCCGCAAGTCGAGCGTGCCTTTGCCCTGCGCGCTCAAATTGGCGGAACGGGCGGACAGGTCGCCGGTGAAGCGCTGATCCTGAATGCGCCCCTTGCCCGCCATGGCCATCGGGCCTGTGCCCAACGTATGGCGCAACGCTTCGGGCAGGACCGGATCGCTCCACAGCTTACCATCGAAACGCACCGCGCCGTCATTATTGGCGAAATTCAGGTCCAGCGCATTGCGCCCATCCTGCTGCGCCTTGGTCCAACCGGTCCATGACTTCCAGCTGCCCTTGCCCTCGGCCCGGATCGCGCGCGCCGCCTTGCTGTGGGTCAGTGTGGCCAGCAGGCCATTCTTGGGCGCGTTATAGTCGAGCGACAGTTTGAAGCGATCGGCCGCCTGTTGCGCGTCGAGAACCAGCGACAGGCGATCTTCACCGCCCAGACGTCCATCCAGCTTGATCGCCGCCACGCCCTTGGCCACGCGCAGGCTGCCCTGTGCATCGATCCGCCGCTCGGTGCCCAGGACCGCTTTGGCAATCACCAGCTTTTCCAGCGCCACCCGGTCCAACCGCACATCGAAATCGGGCCACAATTTGGCATCGGCCGCCGTGGCGCGAAATTCAGGCGCGCGTTGCAGCGTCGCCCGGCGCAGCACCACTTCGCGAATGTCCAGCCCGGAGGAGAACCAGTTGATCGGGCGCCAGTCAAAGACCCCCTCACCCGCGCGCAGGAAAATGCCATGCGAATCGCGCAGGGTGATGCCGGACAGGCGCGCGCGGCCATAAATCGAGCCTTCGATCCGGCCGATGGAAACGCGCAGGCCATTGTCCAATTCGTTTGACGCGATGATGTCGGTGATCAACCGGTGCCCCACCGGCGTATCCAGCCCGACCAGCAGCGCCGCCACCCCGCCCACAATGCCCAAAGGCAGGCTGAGCGCATATTTGCGCCAGCCGAGGCCGGAAGGCTTTACGGCCTTCTGCCGCGTTTCCCCTTCCTGAATGTCCGCCCCCTGCGTCATCAGAATGCCTGTCCCAGCGCGACATAGACGCCGATCCGGCTGTCCCCTGCCCGCGGGTTGAGCGGGGTGCCAACGTCAATGCGGATCGGGCCAAAGCCGGTGCGATAGCGAATGCCCAGCCCCGCGCCATAACGCCAGTCATTGAATTTGGGCATGACGTCAGCCTCAACCCCACCCGCGTCAAAGAAGGGCACCAGTTGCAGCGCCCCGCCAAAGAAGCGCGTGTTCACCCGCGCCTCCAGCGAGAATTCATAGAGCGAGCGTCCCCCCTTGGGTTCGCCCAGATTGTTGCGCGGACCGACAAGGTTATAGCCAAAACCACGGATCGACGCCCCACCGCCCGCATAGAAACGCCGTGATGGCGCGACGTGGTCGATATCCACCCCCGGCATCGTGCCCAACCGGACACGCGTGGCCAGAACGGTCTTGCCAAAGGGGCGATAGAAGCTGGCATCGGCCTGAATGCGGGCATATTGCGATTGTGCGCCGCGTGCCCAACTATATTCGGGCGACATGCGCAGCGATCCGCGATGCCCCTTGGTCGGGTCCAGCAGATTATCCGTCGTGTCGATCCCGCCGCGCAGCGGCAAAGCCGTGGTGACGTAAAGGATACGCCCGGTCGTAACCCCGCTGGGCACGCCCTCGCGCTCTTCCGAGGCTTCGGCTTCAAAGCCCATCGACCATGTCCACGGCTTTTGAAACAACAGATTGCTCAACCGCTCATAGCTGGCGGCAAAGGCCACCTTGCGCGCGGCATAGGATGTCAGCGTGGTGTTGGTGGCGTAAACATCGACCGTCAGCGTCCGGTCACGGCCAAGGAAATTGGATCGCTTGAACGTCGTGCCCGCCAATTGTTCATTGGTACCCAACACGCCGCGCACCTTGAAGGCGCCTTCGGGCGGGAACATGTTGCGGTTTTCCCAGCTTGCACCGATGCGCGCCCCCTGCCCGGTATCGTAACCGATTTCGCCCGATACGGTGCGCGTGGGCGCCTTGCTCATCGCCACATCCAACGCGACGATGCCTGGTTGACCATCCTTGGGCGGAGCGGTTTCGCGCGGCGTCACATTGACCCCTGCCGCCAACCCCGTGGCCAGAACCGCCCGGCGCAGGTCTTCGACATCCTTCTGATTATAGACCTGACCCGGTTTGAACCGCGCAATATCGCCAAGGTGGTTGGACGACATTACCCGCGGCAAGGCCGAATTGATCGCGCCATAGCGGTACAGCCCGCCCGGTTCGACCGCCACATCGACGTCGCCCTCGTCACGGGCATGATCGACCGTCAAGGATGCCGCCGGCACCTTGGCAAAGGGATAGCCTCCTTCGCCCAATGCCTTAGCCAGATCGCCCGTCGCGGCCGAAATCGTGTCCATATTCAGCGGATCGCCGCTCTTGATCCCCAGCGCGGCATGCATCTTTTCCGCATCCTTGCCAATGTCATCCAGCCGCCCGGTGGTGATCGCGCCAATGTGATAGCGCGTGTCGGGATCGATGTCGAAACGCACCCCGCTGGGCGGCGCGCTGGTCTGATCCTCGCCCGGCTGCGGCCCGATCAGCGTCTGGGTCACTTCGCCATCGTAATAGCCATAAACCTTGAGCAGCTTTTCCAGCAGCTTGCGATCCGTGCTGGCCCGCACCACCAATTGCGCCAGAGCATCAGCCTCATGCGCGCCAAGGGTTTGCAATGCCGACAATTCCTTGAACCGCCGCTCGAACGCTTCACGCTCGGGCATGGCGGCCGGGTCCGCGGGCCATCGCAACCGCGCCCGCCCCGATGCCAGCAAAGTCTCGCGATCCTGATTGTTGCGCGCGGCACCATCGGCGCGCCGGTTGCCGGTCCGGCCGCTTGTCGGCGGCGGCAAACGCTCCATCGCCGCGGCCAGATTTTCGCCGCCATCCTCCGCCGCCAAACCTTCGGGAATAGGGATCAACGCCTCTTCCTGCCCCGGTTCGGGCCATGGCAGGTCCAGCCCGGCAATCTCGGCCAGCGGCGAATCGGGGACCAGCGCACTCAAATCGCCCAAAGGCGCGACCGCCGCCGTTTTTGCAGCGGCCACCTGTCCAGCCGTCGCATTGGTGGCCACGGCATTGGCCGCCGCGACCTTGGCGGCCTGATCCTTGGCCTCCTGCGCCTTGGCCGCCTGCGCCTTGGCCCAGCCTTCGGGATCGCCCACCGCCGAATCCGGGATCAGCGCGCGCAGATCCGCATCGGCCTCGCGCTGCTGGGCCGCCAATGGCGCGCCCCCCGCCAGAACCAGAGCCATCGCCGCCCCGGTCAACCATGTTTCGGATTTAGAACCCGCCGCTGCGGTTCCATGAATCTTGCGGATCACGCTCGACAAACTGGCTCTTGTCGCCGCAAGCCTGTTCGCGCGCGCCACCGCGTCCGGCCGCAGCCCGTATAAGAGCGTCCTGTTCACCATCGGAAAGGCGTTGCCATCCATCGCGCCCCAGCTTTTCCAATGGACGATAGCGCACTTTGTACTGCATCCGCTCGGAACCGTCGACCCAATAGCCGAGATACACGTAGGGCAGCCCTTCGCTGGCCGCTCTGCGGATGTGATCAAGGATGATATAATTGCCAAGCCCGGTCCGTGTTGCATGTTCAGGGTCGTAGAATGAATAGATCATCGACAACCCGTCGCCCTGCCGATCCGTCAGACAGGCCCCCACAAGTCGGCCCGGCTGAGAACCGGTCGAAGGCTCCCTATACTCGATCACATAGCTGGTGACCGGCGTATGTTCCACCATATCCGCATAATCCACCTCGTCCATGGTGGCCATGCCCCCACCGGGGTGCCGTGCGGCAAGATAGCGCTGGAGCAAGGCGAACTGTTCAGCGGTGGACCAAGGATGACAGACCGAGGCGACCAGATCGCTGTTGCGCTTGAGATTTTTCTTCTGCGCCGAATTGGGCACGAATTCGCCCGACAGCACCCGCACCGAAACACAGGCCGTGCAATCAACACAGGACGGTCGATAGGCCACCGTCTGGCTGCGCCGGAAACCGATCCGGCCCAACGCATCGTTCAAAGCATCCGCATGCGGCCCCTTCAGCTCGGTAAACACCTTCCGCTCGGTCTTGCCCTCAAGATAGGGGCAAGGCGCAGGGGCCGTCACAAAAAACCGGGGGAAGCGAACAGGGGCCGTCACTGGTGTTGCGATCCTTGAAGTTAACCTTGGGGGCCATGCCCCATGTCCGGCCCTCTCGCGCCGTGGGCAACTTTATGCCCCGCTGGTTCAGATCGTCAAAGCGTTTTAACCCTGATTTCGGGTGAAACACGCCGCCTTTTCATCCCATGCCCCAAATGGGCACAGGGGGCCAAGATCAGGTTAATCAGCCCCCTGTGCCATAACGGATGGATCGATCAGCTCACTTCAGCCTGCACAACCTCGTAACCCTTGGCGCGCAGAGCGTTAACCAAAGCGTCGATCTGTTCGCCGTCCCGCGCTTCGCATTCGATGTCCGCCGTCAGCCCCTTGGCGGGCAGATGGGTGAAGATGCGCTGGTGATAGATCTCGATGATATTGACCTGATGGCGGTTGAATTCCTCCATCACCTTGAACAAAGCGCCGGGACGGTCCTGCAAGGTCAGCTTCAGACGCGCCAGACGCCCCGAACGCGCCAGATCGCGCAACAGCACATTGGCCAACAGGCGCTGGTCGATATTGCCGCCCGACAGGACGATGCCCACCTTCTTGCCCTTGAACAGATGGCGATGGGCCAGCAAAGCCGCCAGACCCGCAGCACCCGCGCCTTCGACCACCGTTTTTTCGATGTTGAGCAACAGGCAGAGCGCATGTTCCAGCTCGCTTTCCGACACCAGCACGAAATCGTCGAGCAAGTTGGCGAGCATTTTCGAGGTGAACTCACCCGGCTCCTTGACCGCGATCCCTTCGGCCAGCGTGTCGCCGCCGATGGGATAATTGGTACCCTTGAGCAGGTTGTACATCGAAGGGTACAATTCCGCCTCGACACCGATCAGGCCGATGCCGGGCTTGATGGCGCGCGCCGCCGTGCCCATGCCGGTCGACAGACCGCCCCCGCCCACCGGGATCACCAGCATGTCGAGATCGGGATGATCCTCCAGCATTTCGAGCGCGACCGTCCCCTGTCCAGCCGCCACCAGCGGGTCGTCGAACGGGTGAACAAAGGTCAGGCCCAGCTGCTTTTCCATGCTGCGGGCATAAGCATAGGCTTCGTCGAACGTTTCACCCTCCAGCACCACCTTGCCGCCCACACTCTCGGTTTGCATCACCTTAACGGTGGGCGTGGTCTTGGGCATGACGATCGTCACGGGCACGCCAAGGCGGCTGCCGTGATAGGACAGGCCCTGGGCATGGTTGCCCGCGCTGGCCGCGATGACGCCGCGTTCGCGCTGTTCCTGGGTCAGATGCAAAAGGGCATTGAGCGCGCCGCGTTCCTTATAGGCGGCGGTGAATTGCAGGTTTTCGAACTTGAGATAGACTTCACAGCCGCAAATCTTCGACAGGGTCCGCGAATGGTCCATGTCGGTGCGCACCACATGGCCCGCAATTCGCCCGGCGGCGGCGCGGATATCATCGATGGTGAGCGTGGGCGCAACGGCGCCGATTTGCGTGATGTTTGCCTCGGTCATAATGCTTGGCCCCCTAGCGGAAAAAGCTTTCGCAAGAAACCGCGTTTATGCGCTGGATTGCACGCAAGCCTTGCGGGTTTATCTTTCGCCTCGCCACATCCCTTATTCCCTTCGCGCGCAAACCGGCTAATACGGCCTGCATGACAGACCCAGCTTCTGCTCCTCGCCGCGTTGCCGTTATCGGACTTGGTGTGATGGGAGGGCCGATTGCCCGCCATCTGGGCCATGCCGGACACAGCATGACGCTGTATAACCGCAGCCCCAAGCGGATCGAACATTGGCGCGAGGCCAACCCCGATATCGAGGTGCGCGAGGCCAACAATGCCGCCGACGCCGCCGACGGGGCCGATGTGGTCATCACATGCGTTGGCAATGACGATGATCTGGCCGAGGTGGTTCTGGGGCCGCAGGGCGTGTTTTCCACGCTGCATCCGGGCGGATTGTTCATCGACCATACGACCGTTTCGGCGCGCATCGCCCGCCAGATCGCGGTCGAGGCGCGCGACAAGGAAATCCGATGCGTCGATGCGCCCATGACCGGCGCGCAGGCGGGCGCCGAAGCAGGCACCTTGACATTGATGTGCGGCGGGCGCGCCGATGCGGTGGTCGCCGCCACGCCTGTCATGCGGGCCTATGCGCGCCGCATCGTGCATATCGGCAAGGCGGGCACCGGTCAGGCGACCAAGATGGTCAACCAGATCGCATTGGCGGGCGTCACCGCCGCTCTTGCCGAAGCCTTTCGTCTGGCACAGGCCGAGCATCTTGATCTCGAAAAGGTCTATGAGGCGATCAGCGGGGGCGCCGCGCAAAGCTGGCAGATGGACAATCGCTGGCACACGATGGCGCAGGAAAAATTCGACTTCGGCTTTGCCATCGACTGGATGCGCAAGGATCTGGGTCTTGCGCTGGATGAAGGGCGCGGGCTTGGCCTGTCCTTCCCCGTGGCCGCGCTGATCGACCAGCTTTACGCCGATATTCAATCCATGGGCGGCGGGCGTCAGGATACCAGCGCCATTCTTCGCCGCCTGCCCAAACGAGGGGTTCGATGACAGTGAAATTTGCCGCCGCGCAGCTCGCGGCGTTGCTGTGTGGCGCCGGGGCGTCGCTGGCCGGTTCTTCGGCTATGGCCGACACTCTGGTGGACCATGTTGCGGGCCTGACGCTCAATTCCCTGGGCAATGTCGAGCGGTTCAACGGCATCGTCATCGACCGCGAAGGCCGCGTCATTCAATTGCTGCGCGAAGGCGATCCGCGACCGGCCAAGCTGGACTTTGCGGCCGATGGGCATGGGGCGGTGCTGCTGCCAGGCCTGATCGATGCCCATGCGCATGTGATGGGCGTGGGGATTGCGGCGCTCACCCTCGACCTGTCCGACACGACATCTTTGGCGCAGGCGCAGGAGAAAATCCGCGCCTATGCCGCCAAATTCCCCGACCGTCCGTGGATTATCGGGCGTGGATGGAATCAGGAAACGTGGAAACTGGGCCGTTTTCCGACGGCGGCGGAACTGGACGCGGTTGTGGCCGATCGTCCGGTCTGGCTGGAACGGGTTGACGGTCACGCCGGCTGGGCCAATTCGAAAGCTCTGGCCGCAGCAGGCGTGACGGCGGCGACCAAAGACCCCAGCGGAGGCAAGATCGACCGCCTGCCCGCGCCCAAGGTTGCGGGCAAAGCGCCGGTTGCGGGCAAGCCTGCTGGCGTACTGATCGATGGGGCGATGGGTTTGATCACCAAGATCGTGCCCCCGCCCCGCCCGGAGGACCGCGACGCGGCTCTGGCCAAGGCGCAGGAGATTTTCCTGTCGCGCGGGGTAACGGCGGCGGCCGACATGGGCACATCCATCGACGACTGGCAGGCGATGCGTCGTGCCGGTGACGAAGGCACGCTAAAAATGCGGGTCATGGCCTATGGCGACGGCATTGCGAACACGGTGCTGATTGGCGGGCCGGGGCCTTCTCCATGGCTGTATGACGACCGGCTGCGGCTGAATGGGGTCAAGCTTTATCTGGATGGCGCGCTCGGCTCACGCGGGGCGTGGCTCAAGGCGCCCTATGCCGATGCGGCAACCAGCGGCTTGCCATTTTTGAACGAGACGCAGCTCAAAAACCTGATGAGCCGCGCGGCGATGGACCATTTTCAGGTGGCCGTCCATGCGATTGGCGATGCGGCCAATGCGACGCTGCTGTCCGCCATCGAGGATGAGGCGCAGACCTATAAGGGCGACCGGCGCTGGCGCATCGAACATGCGCAGATCGTCGATCCGGCCGACATCGCCCGCTTTGGCAAAAACGGCATCATCGCCAGCATGCAGCCCATCCACCAAACCAGCGACCGCACCATGGCCGAAGCGCGGCTGGGCCCGAACCGGTTGACCGGCGCCTATGCTTGGGCGTCAATGCTAAAGGCGGGGGCGGGGCTGGCTTTCGGATCGGACGCGCCGGTGGAGGTTTCCGATCCCTTTGCCGGGATTGCCGCCGCCATCACCCGCGAAGGCCCCGATGGCCAGCCCGCCGGTGGATGGCAGCCGCAGGAAAAGCTGACCCGCATGCAGGCGCTGGCCGCCTATACCACGGGCGCGGCCTATGCCGGTTTTGCCGAAACCCGCCTTGGTCAATTGCGCCCCGGTTGGCGCGCCGATTTCGTGCTGGTCGATGTCGATCCGTTGAGCGCGACGCCTGAAAAGATCCGCGCCGCCAAGGTCACGCAGACTTGGGTGGGCGGAAAGTTGGTTTGGGAAGCGGGGAAGAAGTGAAGGGGTTAGGTGCGAGGGTCTAGACCCTCGCGCTCCCGTTACTGTCTGGGTTGTGGGGCGGTTCGGCCTTGGCTGAATATCGCTGCGTCGAACATTTAAAGCCTGCGGCGCGGAAAAGGCTGCCCTATCCGCGCCGCAGGCTTTCAATATCAAACACGCCCCGTCTGGCTCACCCCGGTTACCGGGATTGCAAAGGGCCCCCGCCCTTTGCCCGCCGGAGGCATCTTACGTCAAACTTCAAGCCTCGACCTGAACCTCACCCTGCGCCTCACCCTTGGCGGCACGCTTTTCACCAAACCACATCACCACCA
Organism: Novosphingobium sp. 550D; assembly: GCF_057401885.1. Classification (NCBI taxonomy): domain Bacteria; kingdom Pseudomonadati; phylum Pseudomonadota; class Alphaproteobacteria; order Sphingomonadales; family Sphingomonadaceae; genus Novosphingobium; species Novosphingobium sp. 550D. The sequence continues at coordinate 3,718,482 of NZ_CM171613.1, forward strand.
GCGACCCTTCGAACAGGATCATCAGCGGCACGGCCAGCATCAATTGCGAACCCACGTCCGGCGGGGTCAGGACAGCGGCCAGAACGGTAATCCCGACGATGACATAGCGGCGCGCGCTGGAAAGCTGCTGGCGCGTCACGATCCCCGCGCGGTTAAGCAACAGCAGCAGCACCGGCAGCAGGAAGCTGATGCCAAAGGCGAGGATGAATTGCATCACCAGCCCAAGGTAATCACCGACGCTGGGCAGAGCCTCCATCTGGATCCCGCCGCGATTGCCCTGAAAACCCAGCATCCATGCAAAGGCGGTCGGCATCACCACGTAATAGGCCAGCGCCGCGCCCGACAGGAACAGCACGGGCGTTGCCAGGATAAAGGGCAGAAACGCCTTCTTTTCCTTGGCATAGAGACCGGGCGCGATAAAGGCCCACATCTGGTTCGCGATCACCGGAAAGGCCAACATAAAGGCCGCAAAGAGCGCCACCTTCAAATCGACAAAGAATGCTTCATAGAGCTTGGTATAGATCAGTTTACCCCCCAGCCCCGACGCGGTGCGCAGCGGCTGGACCAGAAAGGCCATGATGGGGTTCACGAAATAAAGGCAGATGCCAAAGGCCACGAACAAAGCCGCGATGGATTTGAGCAGACGCGCCCGCAATTCCACCAGATGTTCAAGCAGCGGCGCCTGCGATTCGTCGATATCCTTGATTTCAAAAGCCATCTTTATTCGCCCTTGGCCTTTGCCGTATCGACAGCCCCGATCTGTTCATGGGGGGCCTGTTCATGGGCCGCATGTTCATGGGCGCTGGCCGAATGCGGATCGACCGGCAAATCGCCGCCATGATGGCCCGCAGCCGGCGCTTCGGCCGCAACATAGGGCTGGGTCGGTGCATGTTCGGCCAATTCCGGCGCAGGCAAAGCCTCAGGCGGGCTGGCCTTCATGATGGCCTCATTCTGCTCGCGCCATTTCTTTTCCATCTCCTCCATCTCCGCCTCGCGGATCATGGTTTCGATGCCGGAACGGAAATGGCCCGAGACACGGCGCACCGTCCCCATCCACTTGCCCATGGTCCGCATGGCGCGAGGCATATCCTTGGGGCCGATCACCACCACGGCGACCACCGCCGTCAGCAGAAATTCCGATGGAGCAATGTCAAACAACACAGTGCGTCAGGCCAATCATGCGAGGAATGGAAAGAAAGGCTCAGTTATGGCCGGTCTTTTCTTCGGTGGCCGCAGGCGCAACCGGTTCACCCTTGGCTTCGATCTGGGCCGGGGGGGGCGTTGCGGGGCGGTCGGTTTCATCCGCCATGCCTTCTTTAAAGCTTTTGATGCCCTTGCCGAAATCGCCCATGATATCCGACACGCGACCGCGCCCGAACAGCACCAGCACGACCAGCAGAACGATGACCCAGTGCCAGACAGACCCAAAACCCATGATACCAACTCCTTGAAGCCGTGATGACGACCGTTTCATGCACCATCACGCGCATTTTGATCCTATCTAGGCACTTTCCTCGCCCGACGCCAGCCCATCCGCTGATTGACGTAGTGGATCATCACTGTTCGGAACCTCGGGCGTTTCCCCCATCAGCGCATCATAGGCTTCATCGACCGGATCGAGCAGGCCCGTGGCGCGCAATTCCTCGATTCCGGGCAGGTCGCGGCGGCTGCCCAGACCAAAGTGGGCGAGGAAAGCGGGCGTCGTGGCATAGATGACCGGACGGCCCGGCACCTCGCGGCGCCCTGCGATGCGCACCCATCCGGCCTCCATCAACACATCGATCGTGCCCTTGGCGGTTTGAACCCCGCGAATCGCCTCGATCTCGGCGCGGCTGACGGGTTCGTGATAGGCGATGATGGCAAGACATTCGGTGGCCGCCCGCGTCAGGCGGCGCGGTTCCTCATGCATGGGGCGCAAAAGATGGGCCAGATCAGGCGCGGTCTGAAAATGCCAGCGCCCGCCGCGTTCGACCAATTCAACCCCGCGCCCCGCGTAATGCTGCGCCAATTCGCGCAAGGCATCACGCACCGGCCATTCGCCCTGCCCCAGATGGCGGGCGATGCCCTCCACGCTCATCGGCTGGGTGGCGGCAAAGAGCGTGGCCTCCAGCGCGCGGACAAGCGGGCTCATGCGTTCAGGCTCCGCAGGCGCAGCGGGCCGAACACATGGTCCTGCATAATCTCCACCCGCCCCTGTCGCGCCAGTTCGAGCGCGGCGACAAAGCTGGAAGCAAGCGCAGAACGGCGCAACCTCTCATCGCTCCATTCGACCTGCGAGGCCGGGGGCAGGAATTCGCGCAACTCCACCCAGTCCAGCGTCACCCCCAGCATCGCGGACATACGCGATAGCGCCGATTCCAGCGTCATCACCTTGCGGTCGCGTACAATATGGACGACCGGCGCGTTGCGGGCCTTGACCTGACCATAGGCAGAAATGAGGTCATAGAGGTCGCTTTGCCACACCGCCTTTTTGCCGATGCGCAGCCCTTCGGGCGCGCCTCGCATAAAGACGTCGCGCCCCAGACGATCACGCGCCAAGAGTCTTGCCGCCGCCTCTCGCATCGCGGCCAGACGTTGCAGGCGCAATTGCAGACGCAGCGCCAGCTCTTCGGGCGAAGGCTGCTCCTGCTCCTCCTTGGGCAACAGGAGCGAGGATTTGAGATAAGCCAGCCACGCCGCCATCACCAGATAATCGGCGGCGAGTTCCAGCTTGAGCGCCTCGGCCTGTTCGACATAGGCGATATATTGATCGACCAGTTCAAGGATCGAGATACGTCGCAAATCCACCTTTTGCCGCCGCGCCAGATCGAGCAGCAGGTCAAGCGGCCCTTCCCACCCCTCGATTTCCAGCATCAGCGCATCGCGGGCAGTGCCGGCAGCAAGGGGCGCGGTAAACAGATCCGCGCCTTGCCCGGCAGGATGCGCCGCTTCGCTCACACCGCAAAACTCATGCCAGCGCCAGCAGCGCGTCACGCGTGGCGATACATTCCGCCTGACGATCCAGCACCAGTTCCGACGACAGGAAAGTGCCCGCCATGGCCCGCGCCAGACGCGCGGCGCTTGCCTCGCTGATGGTCGGGCAGGCCTGCGCAATGCCCACCATATCCTCCATCCGCGCCCAGCAATTGAGCACAAGATCGCAGCCCGCCGCCAGCGCCCGCGCCGACCGTTCCGGGATCGTGCCCGACAGCGCCTGCATATCGATGTCATCGGTCAGCAGCAGGCCGTCAAACCCAATCGCCCCGCGAATAATGTCCGAAACAATGCGCGGCGATTGGGTGGCAGGCGCATCGGCATCCCACGCGGTGAAAAGGATATGCCCCGTCATGCCGATCTTCGCCCTCGCAGCCAAAGCGCGGAACGGCGCCAGATCGCGTTCCAGCGCATCGGCATCGGCATGGACCGTGGGCAATTCCTTGTGGCTGTCCGCCCCGGCGCGGCCATGGCCCGGCATATGCTTAATGACGCCCGCGACACCAGCCGCCTCCAAACCTTCAAGGATGGCTCGGCCAAGAGCGGCCACCCGCATCGGCTCCTCGCCCAGAGCGCGGTCGCCGATCACGTCATGGGTGCCCGGTTCACGCACATCGACACAGGGCCAGCAATCGACCGTAATCCCCGCCGCCGCCAGATCCAGCCCCAGCGCCTCGGCATTGGCGCGGGCTGCGGCAATCGCGCTGGACGGAGCCAGATCATAGAGGCGCGCAAAAGGTTCACCCGCCGGATATTTGGGCCATACCGGCGGCTTCATCCGGGCGACGCGCCCGCCTTCCTGATCGATGCTGATGAACAGATCGTCGCGCCCGTGCAGGCCGCGCAATTGGTCGGTCAGCGCCCGCAGTTGCTCACGATTTTCAACATTACGGCCGAACAGGATGTACCCCGCCGGGTCGCAATCGCGAAAGAATGCGCGTTCTTCATCTGTAAGGGTCAGGCCCGAAAGGCCGAAAATCGCCGGTATCATACGGCCATCCGTTGCACGTAACCGATGGCTTACGCAAGATCCGCTTAATGCTTAACCTGACAGGGCAGACCATCAGCCTTCAACCGCTCGCACAAGCCCGCCCCGCCCCCGGCATTGGTCACCAGTTGCAGGCGATAGACCGTGCCCAGATCAATCTTGGCCGAAACGATGCGGTGGTTCATGCCTTTAAGCATTTCATGCCCCTGCACCAATCGGTTCCACCCGGCCACCGCCGCGCTTTCGCTGGTATAGGCCGCGATCTGGACCACGCCGCCGGCCGGGCCGCTTTCCACAACCGCCGCTTTGGGCGCAGCCACAGGTTTGGGCGCAGGCGCCGCTTCGGGCTTGGCCGCCACCGGCGCGCCACCGGCAAAACTGGCGCCTGCCGCCGCCGCCGTTGATGCGGCGACCTCGGCTGCATTGGCCCCGGCGGCTTGGGCATCGCTGCCGGCCAGTTGCGCGGGACGTTCCTGCCCCTGCGAAACGGCAAAGCTGGAATCGCCGGTTCCGGCAAACTGCTTGCCGCCCGGATCCTTGGGCGCTTCCTTGTAACTTTCGGCGGGCGCGGCCACCACGCTGCCATCGGCGACGGGGACGCTGTTGTCGGAACGATGCGTGAAATACCAAAAACCGCCGACCGCCGCCGCCGTCAGCGCCAGACCGCCAAGCACCGCCACGGCAACGCGCTTGTTGTCGATGCCCTCATATTCCTCGTCATCATCCGATTCGAGCCAGGGCAGGCGATCCTGTTCATCAAATTTGATCCCGCCATGGCCCAGCGCGTCGCCCACGCCGTGCAGTGCGCCATCATCCTGTCCGGGCAAAGCCTCGCGGGCGTCCTGATACCATTGGTGGGCGCGTTCATCCGCGCCCTGAACATAGGCGGTGGTTTCCTGCGACAAAACGCTGGCCTTGTCCGCCAGGGTCGCCGCGCTGCCCAACGCCGCGTCGCGGGCGCGGCCAATCAGGTCACGCGCCCGCGTTTCGGCGTCATTGGCCGCCGGGTTGATACCATTGCCGAATGGCTGAGCGGGTCCGTTGCCCATGTTGCCACGGCCGTCGTCCAGACCACCCGGCCCAAATCCACCCAGACCATTCGACATGGCTTACATCTCCTCCACGGCGGTCACGCCGAGGATGGCAAGGCCGTTGCGGATAATCTGCCCGATTTGCGAGGCCAAGAAAAGCCTTGCCCCCGTCAGTGTACCGTTTTCGGACACGATGAAACGCTTGTCCGGGCGATCATTGCCGACATTCCAGTATGCGTGGAAGGCTGCGGCCAGATCGGCAAGGAAGAACGCCACGCGATGCGGTTCACGCGCAGCAGCAGCGGCTTCGACCAGACGCGGGAATTGCGCGCCCGTGCGCACCAGTGCCAATTCTTCTTCGCCAAGCAGTTCCAGCCCTTCAGCCGAAGGCGCAAAGCCTTCCGCCGCGCCCTTGCGCAGGGTCGAGCAGATACGCGCATGAGCATATTGCAGATAGAAGACCGGATTGTCCTTGCTGGCCTCGACCACCTTGGCAAAGTCAAAGTCCATCTGTGCTTCGGGCTTGCGGGTCAGCATGGTGAAGCGCACGACTTCCTTGCCCACTTCCTCCACCACTTCGCGCAGGGTGACGAAATTGCCCGAACGCTTGGACATTTTCACCGGCTCGCCATCGCGCAGAAGCTGAACCATCTGCACCAGCTTGACCTCGAAGGGCTTGCCCCCCTTGCCATTGCCTTCGCCATCGCGCCCGGTCATGGCCGCCACAGCCGCCTTGATGCGCTTGACGGTGCCGGCATGGTCCGCGCCCCAGATGTCGACCAAAGCGTCGGCGGTCTGCGCTTTCTGATAGTGATAGGCCAAATCGGCGCCGAAATAGGTCCAGTTGCCATCCGACTTCTTGATCGGACGGTCCTGATCGTCGCCAAACTTGGTGCTGCGGAACAGGGGCAGCGCCACAGGCTCCCAATCATCGGGCAGCTTGCCCTTGGGCGCTTCCAATTCGCCATCATAGACCAGATCGACCGAGCGCAGCCATGCCTCGGCTTCTTCCGGCTTGCCCGCCGCCTGAAGCTCGGCTTCGGACGAGAACAGGTCGTGGTTGATGCCCAACAACGCCAGATCGTCGCGGATCATGTCCATCATCTTGGCAACAGCGCGCACGCGGAACAGCGCCAGCCATTCAGCCTCGGGCGCATCGACATATTTGTCGCCAAACTCGGCCGCCAGGGCCTGACCCACCGGCACCAGATAGTCGCCCGGATAGAGACCTTCGGGGATCTCGCCCACCTGATGGCCCAGCGCTTCAAGGTAACGGACATGGGCGCTGCGGGCCAGAACCTGCACCTGCGCGCCCGCATCGTTGACATAATATTCGCGGATGACCTTATGCCCGGCCCATTCCAGCAAGGAGGCCAGCGCATCGCCCACCACCGCGCCACGGCAATGGCCCATATGCATGGGGCCGGTCGGGTTGGCCGAAACATATTCAACGTTGACGGTCGTGCCCGCACCCACGCCCGAACGGCCATAATCACCGCCCAGAGCCCCGATCAGCGCCAGTTCGCCCAGCCATGCCGCATCCGACAGGCGCAGGTTGATGAACCCCGGCCCGGCAATCTCGGCCTTGGAAACCTGCGGCAGCTTTTCCAGCTCTGCCACCAGCAGCGTTGCCAGCGCGCGCGGATTGGTTCCCGCCGCCTTGGCCAGAACCATCGCGGCATTGGTGGCCAGATCGCCATGGCTGGGATCGCGCGGGCTTTCGACCGTCACCGCGCCTCGGTTCAAACCTTCGGGCAGTTGCCCAGCCGCCACAAGCGCGTCGAGCGCATCGGCAACATGGCCTGCAAAGGCGTGAAAGATCGGGGCGGTCTTGTCGGCTTGCTGTGTCATGACCGCGCGCCTAGCGAATTTACGCCATAAACGAAAGGGGGGCCGCTAAGCCCCCCGGTACATTCACCGCGTCGCGTTATATTGAAGCTGTTCCGGGGTCAGCTGAAACCCGACCAGAACCTCGAACGAGGCCTTGGCAATGGCGGCTCGCACTTCCGGATCGGTCAGAGGGTCAACCGCCGCATCGGCCTCGCCCGCCTTGCGCTGTTTCAACAGGCGATCGCGGACCGCCGTGTCCAGCGTCGCGTCGGCCTTGTTGATCGTCGCACCGCCCGATGCCGTCACTTCGGCGCGGGTCTGGCCATCGGCGAAACGCACGGTCGCGGTGCCAAGACGCTTTGCAATCACGACATTGCCGCCGCGCATCACCGTGATGAAATAGGGCAGGTTCACAACGCGTTCCCCGCGCGTATCGACACGCGTGGCCAAAACCTTGAACGTCAAATTGGCCTGAACCGGGTTGGCTTTGGGGTCGCACTGGCTGCGCACATCGGTGATCGCGCCGGTCAAATCGAGCGCACTGGCCACCTGACCACCGCCAAGGCGGAACGTGGTGATATCGCCGGTATAATCGGCAATGCCCACCGCAGGGCAGGTCGAGCGCACCGCCGTGATGCCGACGCCGTCCTGAACCACCAGTTCACCGGTCGATTTGCACCCGGCCAGCAAAGCCATGGCACCCAACAGCCCCGCCCTGCAAGCAACTTTGGCATTCATTCGGCGTGTACGAAAGGGCATGACAGACTCGTTCCTTCAACATTCCTGTTCGCTGCCCTAGCGGCGCGCGGCGCAAAGCGCTAGAGGCGGGTGTATGAACACCGCCTTTCCCGCCCCCGCCGATTCCATTTCTTTGCAACCGCTCAAGCTGTTGATTGCCGCGCCGCGCGGTTTTTGCGCCGGCGTCGATCGAGCCATTGAAATTGTTGAACGCGCGATTCGCAAATATGGCGCCCCCGTCTATGTGCGCCATGAGATAGTCCACAACCGCTATGTGGTTGACGGGTTAAAGGCAAAAGGCGCGATCTTTGTCGAGGAACTGGACGAGGTTCCCGATGGCGTTCCGGTGATTTTTTCAGCCCACGGCGTGCCCAAGGCGGTTCCGGCGGCGGCCGACGCGCGCGGGCTGGAATGGCTCGACGCCACATGCCCGCTGGTGTCCAAAGTCCACCGTCAGGCCGAGCGCCAGATCGAGGCGGGCCGCCACATCATCTTCATCGGCCACAAGGGCCACCCCGAGGTGATCGGCACATTCGGTCAGGTGCCCGAAGGCCATATGACCTTGGTCGAAACGGTCGAGGACGTGGCCACCCTGCCCTTCACCACCGATGATTCGCTGGGTTTCCTGACCCAGACCACGCTGTCGGTTGACGATACGCACGAAATTATCGAGGCGCTCAAGGCCCGCTATCCCCAGATCCACGCGCCCCGCGCCGAGGATATCTGTTATGCGACATCAAACCGGCAGGCGGCGGTCAAGGCAATTGCCCCGCAATGCGACATGGTGCTGGTGATCGGCGCGCCCAATTCGTCCAATTCGATGCGTCTGGTCGAAGTGTCCGAGCGTGGCGGCACGCCTTCGCGTCTGGTGCAGCGCGCCGATGAAATCGACGAAACCTGGTTGGAAGGCGTGTCCACTTTGGGCCTGACCGCCGGTGCCAGCGCACCCGAAGAACTGGTGCGCGAAGTCATCGCCCGTCTGGGCCAATGGCGCAAGGTCGAAGAAGAGACAGTCGTCACCACCGAAGAAAACATGATCTTCAAACTGCCGCGCCAACTGGCTGGCTAAATCGAGGCGGCAATGGCGGTTTATACACAATTGGGTGCCGAAGCGCTGGCCGCGCTGATCGGTGAGTTTTCGGTCGGCGAACTGGTTTCGGCCAAGGGCATTGCCGAGGGCGTGTCCAATTCAAACTGGCTGATCGAAACCACGGGCACCGGATCGGGGCCGCAACGCTTCATCCTGACCATGTTCGAGGGCCGGACGGAAGTGGCCGAGTTGCCCTTCTTCCTTGGCCTGCTCGATCATCTGGCCGACAAGAAATGTCCGGTGCCGCGCACGATCCACGACCGGACAGGCGCCAGTTTCCGCTGGATCGACGACAAGGCGGTGACGTTGATCGAATTTTTGCCCGGCGTTTCGGTGTCCGAACCCACGGCGGGGCAAGCGCGCTCAGTGGGCGCGGCGCTGGCGGGCCTGCATCTGGCCGCCGCCGATTTCCCGCAGAGCCGCGCCAATGACCTCAGCCTTGCCGGATGGCGGGGGCTGATCGATGGTTGCGGGGCCGAGGGACTGGCCTCGATCGATCCCGCGCTGGCTGGCCTTGTGGCGCGCGAAATGGCGGTTATTGAGGCCGAATGGCCGGCTGACCTGCCCCGCTCGATCATCCACGCCGATCTGTTCCCCGACAATGTGCTGATGCTGGGCGAGTCTGTGACGGGCCTGATCGACTTCTATTTCGCCTGCCATGACATCACCGCCTATGACGTGGCCGTGACCCATGCGGCATGGTGTTTTTCGGGCGACGGGCGCGTGTTCAATTCGGAAATTTCCGAGGCGCTGCTGGCCGGCTACGAATCGGTACGCCCGCTTTCCTATGCCGAAACGGCGGCCCTGCCGGTGCTGGCGCGCGGGGCGGCGATGCGGTTTCTGTCCACCCGCGCCTATGACTGGATCAACACCCCGCCCGATGCGCTGGTGGTCAAAAAAGACCCGATGGCCTTTGCCCGCCGCCTGCAATTCTATGCCGCCAACCCCGGCGTGTTCGGGGCATGAAGCAAGTCGAGATTTTCACGGACGGGGCCTGCAAGGGAAACCCCGGCCCCGGCGGCTGGGCGGCTTTGCTGCGCATGGGTGTGCATGAAAAGGAACTGGTGGGGGCCGAAAAGGAAACCACCAACAACCGCATGGAAATGACCGCCGTGATCCGCGCGCTGGCGGCGCTGAACCAACCGTGTCAGATCACGCTCTGCACCGACAGCAAATATGTGATCGACGGGATCACCCAATGGGTGTTCGGCTGGCAAAAGCGCGGCTGGGTCAATGCCAAGAAAGAGCCCGTGGCCAACGAGGACCTGTGGCGGCAGATGCTGATCGTGGCCAAGCCGCACAAGATCGACTGGCAATGGGTGCGCGGCCATAATGGCCATGCGGAAAACGAGCGCGTGGACAAACTGGCCAGTGATGCGGCGGTTGAGGTAGGGAAGAAGAAGTGAGGGATTGAATGCGAGGGTCTAGACCCTCGCGCTCCCACTACTGTCGGCGTGGGCGTGTGGTCTGCGGCGGGGTATGTTGGGGCGTGATTTGAAAGTGGGGCAAGCCACACACCCCAATGGTTGCACTAAATTTATGCGGCAGATAAAGCCGTTAAGTGCGACATGAAACCACCCGATACGTTATTAGAGCGAGAAAAGATCGCAATGCCCTTAGGAAGCGTTATTGCGAACGCCATGGGCTAACAGTAATCCCCGAACTCTACCGCCCCCACTTCGGCTTCTCAAGTTATAGCGTGACTATCCCTGAGCATTATTCGAAATTGAGGGCTTTCCAATTGGCCCGCTGCCTGACGGCAAAGAGGAAAGTTCTTAAACTATCACACATTGCCAGTATGCTGGAAATCTATGCCAAGCGGCCTCTGGCTGCAAAAAGACAAAGGCTTTGGCCATAGCTCCCCGCGACGCGGCTTAACCCCAAACGAAAAACGCCCCCACGTTTCCGCAGGAGCGCTTCCCTAAATTAACGGGATTGCAAAGGGACAAGTCCCTTTGCCCGCCGGAGGCAAAAGCCCCCAAGCGCAAACTTACCCATCCAAACCATAAGCCGTATGCAGCAAACGCACGGCCAGTTCGGTTTCGTCCGAATCGATCAGCACCGAAACCTTGATTTCCGACGTCGAGATCGCCTGAATGTTGATCCCGCGATCGGCCAGCGCCTTGAACATCATCGCGGCCACGCCAGCATGGCTGCGCATGCCCACGCCCACGACCGAGATCTTGGCGACCTTGGGATCGGTGGACAGCTTCTGATAGCCAATAACCTCACTGTTTTCTTCCAGCACGGCCACCGTGCGGTCGAGGTCGGCGGCGGGCACGGTGAAGGTCACGTCCGTGTCCGTATCGGCGCGGCCAACGTTCTGGATAATCATGTCCACGTTGATGTTGGCGGCGGCCAGCGGGCCAAAGATCGACGACACGGCGCCCGGGCGGTCCGGCACGGCGGTCAGGATAACCTTGGCGTCATTCTTGTCGGCGGCGATGCCGGTGATGAGTTGGCGTTCCATATCGAGGCCCTCAAGTTCTTCGTCGGACACGATCATCGTGCCGGGCAATGTATCTGCGGCGGGAGCGTTTTCGTCGATGAAGGACGAGAGCACCTGAACGCGCACCTTTTCCTTCATGGCAAGGCTGACCGAGCGGGTCTGAAGCACCTTGGAGCCGACACTGGCCAGTTCCAGCATTTCTTCATAGGTGACATTCTTGAGCTTGCGCGCCTTGGCGACGATGCGCGGGTCGGTGGTGTAAACGCCGTCCACGTCGGTATAGATGTCACAGCGATCCGCTTTCAGCGCCGCCGCAACCGCCACAGCCGAAGTGTCCGAACCACCGCGACCCAGCGTGGTGATGCGGTTGTCGGCGGTCAGACCCTGGAAACCGGGGATGACGGCGATTTCGCCGCGCGCCATGCTGGCCAGAATCTCGTCGGTGTCGATCGATTCGATGCGTGCCTTGGCATGGGCGTCATCGGTGCGGATCGGCAATTGCCAGCCCAGCCACGAACGCGCCTTTGCACCAATGGATTGCAGCGTCAGCGCCAAAAGGCCGCTGGTCACCTGTTCACCGCTGGCTACCACCACGTCATATTCGGCGGGGTCATACAGCGCGTTGGCTTCACGGCAAAAGTTTACCAGTCGGTCGGTTTCACCCGACATGGCCGACACCACCACCGCCACCTCGTGCCCGGCTTCTTGCTGGCGGCGCACAATGCCCGCCACGCGCCGGATGCGCTCGGTGCCGGCCATGGAGGTGCCGCCGAATTTCATGACGATCCGGGCCACGGTCACAGGCTCCTTAATTGAAACAAAATTACACGCGAGGCACTTGCCCCGCTTGGGGCTGGCGCTTTAGGTAGGTCCTATGAGCAATGCAACGACTATTCGCCCGGAAGAAGCGGCCCATTTTGGCAAATTGGCCGCAGAGTGGTGGGATCCGAAGGGTTCCTCGGCCATGCTGCACCGTTTGAACCCGGTCCGGCTGAAATTTATCCGTGATGCAGTGGACGCCCATTTCGGGGCCGATTCGCGCTCTGTGCGGCCTTTGGCCGGGCGGCGGGCGGTCGATGTGGGCTGCGGCGCGGGGCTTTTGTGCGAGCCTCTGGCGCGGCTGGGCGCGGCCGTCACGGGCGTGGACGCGGCGGCGGAAAATATCGCCGCCGCGCGCGAACATGCGGCGGGCGGCGGCCTGTCCATCGAATACGTCTGCGGCGATGTCGGGACGCTGGGCCTGTCGGGCTATGATCTGGTCACCAGCATGGAGGTGATCGAACATGTCGCCGACAAGCGCGCCTTTCTGCAGGCGTTGATCGGGGCGATGGCAGATGACGGGCTGATGATCCTGTCCACCCCCAACCGCACGCCCCAATCCAAATGGCTGATGATCGAGGCCGCCGAGCGCATCGGCATGGTGCCGCGCGGCACGCACCATTGGGAGGATTTCATCACACCCCCCGAGCTGGCGTTGATGCTGGAGGATCTGGGGATGCAGGTGGGGCAGCCGATGGGGATCGCGTGGAATCCTTTGAAGGGCCTGCACCTGTCGAATGATATGGCGTTGAATTATATTTTGACGGCGAAGAAAGCCTGAGGGATTTTTGCCTCCGGCGGGCAAAGGGACTCGGTCCCTTTGCAATCCGAATTTTGGGGTTGCGCTTGGTTGGCAAGGCAGCGCCATTCCGTGAAGCGGTTTAATAGCCTGCGGCGCGGAGGGGTTGCGCAGGATCGAACCCGAACACCATCCCAAACCGGGATTGTTAAGGGCCCACGCCCTTAACCCGCCGGAGGCACCCTAACCTTAACCGCTTTAATTGCCTCCACAACCTGCGCCTCCCGCTCGTCCCAATCCCCATCGATGCGGGCGTAACACACCCCCGCCCGCACCAGCATCTCCTCTGACACAGCCGCAAAACGCGCCCGCGCCTCGTCACTGCCAAAGAAGCGCGTGCCATCGGCCACCCATGGCACATCGGGCGAAAAGAGCATGTAGAGATCAGCCTTGGGATAGGCGAAGAGTTCTTGCGGAGCTTGGCCAAACAGCATCTGCGCCCATGCCGCGGTCATCAACGGATCGGTGTCAAGGATCAGCACCGGGGGCCTTGCCTCACTCGCGCGCAACATGGCCTCGTTCTGGCCCCGCGCCATGGCGAGGAGATCGTCCATGGTGAAGTCGGTGCCATGGGCTTCGGCATATTCGCGGCCATATTCGGCCACCCATGGCCAGCCGAAACGTTGGCGCAACCTCTCGGCCAATACTGATTTGCCCGTGCTTTCCGCGCCATGGAAACAGACGCGGATCATGCCCGCCCCGCCTTCATCCATTCACACAGGCCCATGATCGACAGCACCAGAAACCCGACATAGAGCCCCGCCGTCGGATAAAGCCCCCGATTGATGTAGAGCGCGACCGAGGCCACATCGATGGCGATCCACAACACCCAATTCTCGGTCCGGCGCAGGCCCAGCAGGATTTGCGCGGCCACGCTGGCCCCGGTCACCGCCGAATCGGCAAAGGGCATGGCCGCATTGGTAAAGCGCGCCAAGGCCCAGCCCAGATTAATGCTGAGCGCGGCGGTAACGACCGTCCAGACGATCCGGCTGAACGGGCTGAGCCAGCCGACCGGAACCTCGTCCCCGCCACCCTTGCTGCGCGCCCAGAGCCACCAGCCCCAGCCTTGCGCGGCAAAGAAGAACACCTGAAGCCCGCTTTCGGCATAGAGGCGCGATTCATAGAAAACAAAAACATAGATCGCGACCATCGCCATGCCAAAAGCATAGTTCCAGACCGACCGCCGCACGAGCAGCGCGATATTGACCAGACCAAGCCCGGCCGCCACCCATTCAAGGATTGGAAACCAACTGGCGTCCATCGCGCCCCTCCATTGCCTTTAACGCAGGGCGGTTTCCCATTCGCTGGCCTTGAAACCGACCAGCAGGCCGCCATCATGTTCCACGATCGGGCGCTTAATCATGGATGGTTGTTCCACCATCAACGCGATGGCAAGGCTTTCATCCATCATCGAGCGGGTGGCTTCGGGCAATTTCTTGAACGTAGTGCCCGCTTTATTCAGCACCTTGTCCAGCCCCGCCGTGGCGATCCAGCCCGCCAGCTTGCCCGCATCCGCGCCGCCCTTTTTGTAATCAAAGAAGGTATAGTTATAGCCATTACCCTCCAGCCATTTGCGAGCTTTGGCGACCGTGTCGCAATTGGCGATGCCGTAGAGGGTGATGGTCATGGGATATCCTAATTTCGGAAGTTAAAGGCCCCCATAGACGAAGCGACAACACTGTCACCCCCTATAACCGCGAATTACGGCCTGCGGCTCAAGGAAACACCCGCATCCGCGCATCGTCACAGGCATACATGGTGAATTGCTCGTAATACTGGTCGCGCCCGCGTGCCTGCGCTTCACGGTGTTCGGGGTGGCGACCCCATGCGCGGGCCGCCTCGACGCTTTCCCAGACCGAGATTGTCACCGTTTCGCCATCGGGCGCGGCAAAGCTTTTGTAATCGACAAAGCCGGGCTGCGCCTGTGCCAGTTCGCTCATGCGCGCCGCATCGGCGGCATAGGCGGCGGCATCATAATCAGCCCGCTTGCGGCTGCGAAAGACGTTCATATACATGCCACAAACCCTAACAGTGGACTTTTGCCCCCACAATCGCCAAAGAGCGCGCCTATGAGCTGGAACACCTTTGGTCGTCTTTTCCGATTCACCACCTGGGGCGAAAGTCACGGGCCGGCGCTTGGCGCTGTTGTCGATGGCTGCCCGGCCGGGCTGGCGATTGATGAAAGCATGATCCAGCCCTTTCTGGACGCGCGCCGTCCGGGGCAAAGCAAGTTCACCACCCAGCGCAACGAACCCGATCAGGTCAAGATCCTGTCCGGCGTGTTCGAAGGCAAGACGACCGGCACGCCGATCAGCCTGATGATCGAAAACACCGATCAGCGCTCCAAGGACTATTCCGAGGTCGCCAAATCCTATCGCCCCGGCCATGCCGATTACGCCTATGACGCCAAATATGGTTTCCGCGACTATCGCGGCGGCGGGCGTTCCAGCGCGCGCGAAACCGCCGCGCGCGTGGCGGCGGGCGGCGTGGCGCGTCTGGTGATCCCGGAAGTGACCATCGTCGGTTATGTCAGCCAGATTGGCGATGACCGCATCGACATGGCCAATTTCGACGTTGAACAGATCCGCCAGAACCCCTTCTTCTGCCCCGACGCCGAAGCCGCCAAGCGGTGGGAAGCGATTGTGGATCAGGCGCGCCTTGATGGTTCGTCGATCGGCGCGGTGGTCGAATGCATCGCCTATGGCGTGCCCGCCGGTTGGGGCGCGCCGCTTTATGCGAAACTCGACTCTGAACTGGCCGCCGCGATGATGAGCATCAATGCGGTCAAGGGCGTGGAAATCGGCGATGGCTTTGCCGCCGCCACGCTGCGCGGCGAACAGAACGCCGACCCGATGCGCCCCGGCCCCGACGGGCGGCCGGTGTTCGAGGCCAACCACGCAGGCGGCATCGCAGGCGGCATTTCCACGGGCCAGCCGGTCGTGGTGCGCGTGGCCTTCAAGCCGACCTCCTCGATCCTGATCTCTGTCCCCACCATCACGCGTGAAGGTGAAGCCAGCGAAATCCGCACCAAGGGCCGCCACGACCCTTGCGTGGGCATTCGCGGCGTGCCGGTGGTCGAAGCGATGATGGCGCTGGTGCTGGCCGATCAAAAGCTGATGGATCGCGGGACGGCGCCTTTTTCGCGCGGGTAAACCGCAAATTGCCATGACAATTTCCAAGCTTGCCTTGGTTTAGCCTCGGCCCCTTCCATGGGCCGGGGCTTTTGTCATGGGCCGCATCCATGACGCGAACGCCGTGATCGACAAAAACGATCAAAATCGACCGATCACCCCCCACTTATCACTAAAGCCAATGTGATTAATCGGGAATCCGCACTTCGCATTTGCGCAATGAGTGCCTATCTCCTGCCTCAAGAGTTCAACACCCCGGTTTAAACACCAAAGCAAACTACGGAGCTTATCCCATGTCGCTTATCGGCTATTCGATCCAACCCTTCACCGCCACCGCCTATAAGGCCGGCGCTTTCGTCGACGTGACCGACGCCGACATCAAGGGCAAGTGGTCGGTGTTCTTCTTCTATCCGGCCGACTTCACCTTTGTGTGCCCGACCGAACTGGAAGACCTCCAGAACGAATATGCCAACCTCAAGGCCATGGGCGTTGAAGTGTATGGCGTGTCGACCGACACCCACTTCAGCCACAAGGCCTGGGCCGACACCTCGCCCGCCATCGGCAAGATCGAATACTTCCTGGTCGGCGACCAGAACCATGACCTGACCAAGCAGTTCAACAACCTGCGCGAAGGCGTGGGTCTGGCCGACCGCGGCACCTTCGTGACCGATCCCGAAGGCGTGGTGCAGCTGGTCGAAGTGACCCCCGAAGGCGTGGGCCGCAACGCTGCCGAACTGGTCCGCAAGATCAAAGCCGCCAAGTACTGGCAGGAACACCCCGGTCAGGTTTGCCCCGCCAAGTGGGAAGAAGGCGCCGAAACGCTGGCTCCCTCGATCGATCTGGTCGGCAAGATCTGATTTTGAAATGCCGCAGGGGGGGCTTGCCCTCCCCTGCACCCCACCGGCCCATTTCGCGCAATTCCGCACTTCCAGCGCCGCGCCCACTTTGCCGGTATATCCGAAATAGCGTAACCTTTGCCCCGCCTTATCGTCACAGGACGTTACGGCCCGCCCAGTTGCGAATACCAATCCGAAGGATCATCCGATGCTCGACGCCAACCTGTCCGCCCAACTCAAACAATATCTCGCCATGCTGCGTGAACCGATTGAGCTTGTCGCCAGCCTTGGCGATGATGCGAAATCGGCCCAGACCCGCGAATTGATCGAGGCCATAGCCGCGCTGTCCGACAAGGTTTCGGCGCGTTACGACGGCACCAATGCGCGCGTCCCCTCCTTCACCATCAGCCCCGTTGCCAATGCGCATGATCGCGTCCGCTTTGCCGGTCTGCCGATGGGGCACGAGTTTACTTCGCTGGTCCTGGCATTGCTGTGGGCCGGCGGCCACCCGCCCAAGGTGTCGCAAGAGGTGCTGGATCAGGTAACAAGCCTGACCAGCACCCACAATTTCGAGATGTATTTCTCGCTCACCTGCCACAATTGCCCCGATGTGGTTCAGGCGCTGACGCTGATCGCGCTGAAGAACCCGCGCTTTTCCGCGACCCTGATCGAGGGTGGCACCTATCAGGCCGAAGTCGATGAGCGCGGCGTGATGGCGGTGCCCGCCGTGTTCAAGGACGGCAAGATGTGGCTGTCGGGCAAGAAGACGCTGGAGGAAATCGTCGCCGATCTGGACGAAGGCGCCGAAGCCAAGGCGGCGGCGGCCATCAGAGCCAAGGAGCCTTTCGAAGTGCTGGTCGTGGGCGGAGGCCCTGCTGGCGCTGCGGCGGCCATCTATACGGCGCGCAAGGGTATCCGCACGGGCGTCGCCGCACAGCGTTTCGGCGGGCAAGTGCTGGACACGCTGGGCATCGAAAACTTCATCTCGGTTTCGCATACCGAAGGCCCCAAGCTGGCCGCGGCATTGGAAAGCCATGTGAAGGATTATGAAGTCGACATCATGAACCTCGCCACGGCTGAAAAGCTGATCCCGGCCGAGCGTGACGGCGGCTATCATGAGATCGTGCTGGCCAATGGTGCTTCGCTCAAGGCGCGCTCTATCGTGCTGTCCACCGGCGCGCGCTGGCGCAACATGAATGTGCCGGGCGAAAAGGAATATGCCAACAAGGGCGTGGCCTATTGCCCGCACTGCGACGGCCCGCTGTTCAAGGGCAAGCGCGTGGCGGTGATCGGCGGCGGCAATTCGGGCGTCGAGGCGGCCATCGACCTGGCCGGCATCGTCTCCCACGTCACGCTGGTCGAGTTCGACAGCGCGATGCGCGCCGACGCCGTGCTTCAGGACAAGCTGCGCAGCCTGCCCAACGTCACGATCATCACCAGCGCGCTCAGCACCGAGGTGACCGGTGACGGCGCCAAGGTGAACGGCCTGACGTACAAGGATCGCAACACAGACGAGGTCCACCACATCGAGTTGGAGGGCATCTTCGTCCAGATCGGTCTGGTGCCCAACACCGAATGGCTCAAGGGCGCCCTCGCCCTGAGCCCGCGCGGCGAAATCGAGATCGATGCCAAGGGCGCAACCAGCGTTCCGGGCGTGTTCGCGGCGGGCGATTGCACCACCGTGCCCTATAAGCAGATCATCATCGCGATGGGTGCGGGCGCTACGGCGGGGCTGTCGGCGTTTGATTACCTGATCCGGACTCCGGCGCCGGTGTTGGAGGGGGGTGCCTAAGAGGTTTTATGCCTCCGGCGGGTTAAGGGACTTGGTCCCTTAACAATCCCGATACTGCCATCGTTGTGCGCAGGGTTCGGCCTTGGGTACAGGACGCGATGTTTGAAATTGAAAGCCTGCGGCGCCAATCAGCGCACCATCAACGCGCCGCAGGCTTTATTCCCCAAAAGCACCACGCTGCCCACCAAGCGCCACCCCATTCCAGGGATTGTTAAGGGCCCCCGCCCTTAACCCGCCGGAGGCAAAACTTACTTCCCCCGCTTCAAGATAATATAAACCGCCCCCGCCCCGCCATGCCGAGGATGCGCCGCACGAACCGCCGCGATGCGCGAGGCATGCGAACCATGCACCAACCAGTCAAGGAACTTGGCCCGGATCACGCCACGATGCGACCCGCGATCCGCCGGACCGGGCGCAGGACGAGCGCGCCCCGTGATCAACAGCACCACCCGCGCCCCCTGGGCCAGCGCCAGCGCCAAACCATGGTCCAGCCGCTGATAGGCACCTTCCAGATTGGCGCCGTGGAGGTCTAGCGTGAAATCGGGCACCACCTGCCCCTTGCCAAGGCGTTTGTCCCAGCCGCCATCCAGCCCGTGGCGATCCAGCGGGCGCGCGGGCGCAGGCGGCGGAGCGGGCGGCGGCAAAGGCGGCGGCACGCGGCCCTTGATCCGCTTGGGCGGCGGCAGGGGGGGCTGAGCCACAGACGGCGGCGGAATGTTCGGTTCAACCTTGCGGCGCGGCTCCAATGGCTCGATCGTATCGGCCACGCGGCGCCACAATTCTTCTTCCTCCGGCGTCAGCCGACGCCCGCCGCGCAGCGCAAAGGGCGCCTTCATTTTACGCCAAGCCGCGCCAGCGTTCCCTTGGGCAACAGGATAAAGGCGTTGCCGCGCGCCAGCATTCCGCCCGCGATCCGACGCGCCTCATCGCCCGCGCCCCAGAAACTGTCGAAGCGATTCGCGCCCTTGATGGCGCCGCCCGTATCCTGCGCAATCCACAGGCCGTTGACCTTGCTGGCATTGGCCAACGATGGATCAGCCGCGATCAGCACCGGAGCGCCCAGCGGCGTAAACAGCGGATCAGCGGCCACGCTGACATGCGGGCGCACCGGCACGCCCATCGCGCCAATCGGTCCGTCACCGGTCAACTCGCGGAAAAACACCCAGCTCTTGTTTTGCCGCATCAGCGACATGCCATCCTGCGGATGTTCGCGGATATATTGCATGATGCCCTGCATCGATCCGGCATATTGGCCGGGGCCGTTGCCCAACAGCCCCTGCTGGCGCATCACCGTGCCGATGCCGGTATAGTTCTGGCCATTGTCGGCGGCATAGCCAATGCGCATGACCGTGCCGTCGGGCGCGCGCAGGCGGCCCGAACCCTGAATCTGGAGAAAGAAGAATTCGACCGGATCAGCCGCCCAGGCAATCTCCAGCCCCTTGCCCAGCAGCTTTCCATCTTCGATTTCGCCGCGTTCGTAATAGGGCACGAACTGGCCATTTTCGTCATAGCGGCCAAAGGGCGTCTGGCCATTCGGCTTGACCGGAGCGTCGCCAAGACGCGCATGGATCAAATCGCGAGGGACGCCATAGACCGGCACGTCAAAGCCGGGCAAGTGGGTGCGGCTCCCCGAAATTTCCGGCTCGTAATAACCGGTGACATAGGTTGTCCCCTCGCCCACGCGGGCCAGTTCAAATCGTGTTTCGAAGAAGCGCAGAGCATCACCCACAGGCCATGTGGCCGCCGCGGCACAGACATTCTGCCAATCGCTGCGCACGGTCAGGCCGCTGGTGTCTGTGCGGGCCAACATGCGCGGACAGCTTTCCCGGAAGGAATAGAGCGCCATCTGCGCCCCGGATTCGGTGATCCGGTAAGAGGACAGACTTGGCCCCGGACGCACGCCGACGTTGATTGCCGTGACCACCGGCTTGGGCGGTTGAACGGGCGTGGATGGTGCCGGACGCGGTGGCGGCGGGCGATGAACAGGAGGCCGGGGACCGGGAATGACGCGGGCGCAAGCCTCAAGCAAGAGCAGACCCACAAGCGCCGCGCCCAATCGCGACTGCTTCAAATTCATAGCCATCCCCACCAGAATCACCAAAACGCTTTCATCAGAAAGCAAACGGGGCGAACGCTCCTTGCGTCGCCCCGCTCGAAGGTCTTAGCCTTCGTCTGTTTCTTCGAGAAGCCAATCGGGATCGGCCGAGTTTATATCGCGACGGAATGTCCAGACATCGCGCACCTCGACCGCGTCATTGAGCGAACCGGCAATCACCTTGCCATCGCGGTCGCGGGTGACGGCGGCGACATCGGCAACAAAGCGGATCGACACGCGGGCAAAGGGGGCATTGTAACTGGCACCGACAACCTGCGTTTCTTCGATACGGACAAGGCTGTTGTTGAAAGTTTCGCCAGCCGCCTCGCGGGCATCGATGGCGTCGATAAAGCTGCGCGCGACTTCGGCATCGCACAGATGCGAGAGTTCAGCGCGATCCCCGCGCCAGAACGCTTCGAGCACCATGCGATAGGCCGAACGGGCGCCATCGACAAAGGTCACAGGGTCAAAGCGACGGTCGACCGAAATGATCTCACGCAGGCCGCGTTCTACGCCGGGAAGCACAGCGCCCAGTTCACGCGGACGGGCACCGCCGGCAACAGCGCGTTCAGGCAGAAGAGCGGCAGGTGCAGCCGCAGCCTGGGCGTCCAGACGGCTTTGCACCGGTTCCTCGCCATGTTCGGCGCGGCGCCCCAGCACCGAATAGAGGCGCATGCCCAGAAAGGCAGCGATCATGGCCAGGATGACGATCGAAACGGTCACTTCGTTTGCTTTCACCTCTTGGTGAGTCCCGCGACATGCAGGCTTCACCCTTGATAGTGCCTTACATAGTGACGATTGACAAATGAACAACGCATGGATGGGGATTAGAAGCATAAAAAATTGCCGCACTGCGGCGCAGAAGTCGCAAACACCCAAGACTGCGCCTGTCCTTGTGTGGCGCGGGCCGTGATGCTAGGCGCTCAACCCAAACCTTGACCACAAACAAGCGCCCGCGCGTTCGGGCCACATTTGGAAAGTATCAAAGATGGCCGATGATGGCACCGTCACTTCCTCGCTTCGTCTTGATGGCGAAGACACCGCCCCCAGCGCGGGCGTTATTTCGCAATATGTGAAGGATTTGTCGGTCGAAAACCCGAATGCGCCCGAAAGCTTTTCGTGGCAGGATTCGCCCCAGCTCGACATCCAGTTCAACATTCAGGCCCGCGCCATCGAAGGCGAAGTGCATGAGGTCGAGCTGAAGATCCAGATCAACGCCCGCAGCGAAGCCGGTGTCGCCTATATTGTCGACCTGACCTATGCGGGCCTGATCGGCATGCGCAATCTGGAAGAAGCCCAGATGCACGCCTTCATGTTTGCCGAAGCGCCGCGCATCCTCTTCCCGTTTGCCCGCCGCGTCATTGCCGACGCCACGCGCGATGCGGGCTTTACCCCTGTCATGCTGGAACCCATTGATTTCAATGGCCTGTATATCCAGCAGCTCGCCGCGCAGGCCGAAGCCCAGCAGGGCCCCTCGGCCAGCGATGAGCCCGCCGGCCACGCCTGATTGCCTGCCCGGCCCTTTGACGCCAAAGGGCCGGGCAGTTCCTTTATGCCCCAATTCCCTTATGCCAATATAAGACCGCCCATCCGATGAACCTTCTTAAAGCCACGGGGACGATCGGCGGCCTCACTCTGCTCAGCCGCGTGCTGGGTCTGGTGCGCGATTCGCTTTTTGCGCGCATGGTGGGCGCAGGCTTTGCCTCGGACGCCTTTCTGGTGGCCTTCCGCCTGCCCAACATGTTCCGCGCCCTGTTTGCCGAAGGCGCCTTTGCCAGCGCCTTTGTGCCGATGTTTAATCAGAAGGTCGCCGATTCCAAGGGTCGCGGATTACCCGATGGCATCGCCTTTGCCGAGGCCGCGCTCTCGGTCCTGCTGCCGGTGCTGATCGTGATGACGATCCTGCTGGAGATCTTTGCATGGCCGGTGACATGGGCGCTGTCGGGGCGGTTCAACGGCGTATCGCCGGACCAGTTTGCCTTTGCGGTCAAATTGTCGCGCCTGACGATTCCCTATCTGATGCTGATCTCGCTGGTGTCCTTGCTGGGCGGAATCCTTAATTCGCTCAACCAGTTTTGGGTCAATGCGGCCGCGCCAATCCTGCTGAACCTGACGCTGATCTTTGCGCTGCTGTTTTTCCATGCCTCCGATCCGTTTGAAACCGCGCGCAATCAGGCGCTGGCGGTCACGGTGTCGGGCGCGCTGCAACTGGCGTGGCTGGCCCATGCGGCATGGCGCAATGGCGTGTCGCTGCGCCCCCACCTGCCGCGCTTCACGCCAGAGGTCAAACGCCTCCTCGCGCTGATCTGGCCGGCGGCCGCCGGCGCGGGCGCGGTGCAGATCAACCTTGTCATCTCGACCGCTCTTGCCGCCAGCCTGCTGGACCATGGCAGCGTGACGTACATTTATATGGCGGACAGGCTGAACCAGTTGCCTCTGGGCCTGATCGGCATTGCGCTGGGCACGGTGCTGCTGCCCACGATCAGCCGCTTGCTGGGCGCGGGCGATCAGGCGGGCGCGATGGAGACGCAGAACCGGGGCATGGAAATCGCCCTGCTGCTGACCCTGCCCGCGACGGTCGGCCTGGTGTTCTGCGGCGAACCGATTGCCGCCGCGCTGTTCGGTTATGGCCGCTATACCGCGCTCGACACGGCCAATACGGCGCAGGCTTTGGCTGCCTTCTCCATCGGCCTGCCCAGCTATATTCTGGTCAAGGTGCTGACGCCGGGCTATTACGCCCGCCATGACACCAAGACCCCGGTGCGCTTCGCCACGATCAGCATGGGGGTGAACCTTGCGCTCAACCTGATCCTGATCCTGCCGTTGCGCCATATGGGGCCGCCGCTGGCCACCGCGATTGCCTCCACCGTCAATGTCTGGTTGCTCTATTCCACGCTGGTCAAGCGGGGGCATTTCGAAATCGACGCGCAATTGCGCTTTCGGGCATGGCGCCTTGGCGTGGCCGCGCTGACCATGGGGATTGTCCTGTGGATCGCCCAGCCATGGCTGATGCCCTATACGCATGGCTCGTGGTTTGTTCGCCTTGTCGCCATGGGGGCGCTGGTGGGCAGCGGGGTTTTTGTCTATGGCCTCGCCAGCTTTGCCCTGGGCGCCTTTGGCGTCGAGGATCTTAAACTTTTGCGGCGTCGCCGCGTATCAGCAGAGAAGTGAAACACATGCGTATCGTTTCTGGCATTCAGCCCACCGGCAATCTCCACCTTGGCAATTACCTTGGTGCGATCCGCAATTGGGTGGCAATGCAGGACGAGTGGACGGCCAAGGGCGGGGAATGTTTCTACTTCCTCGCCGACCTCCACGCGATTTCGATGCCGCATGATCCCAAGGCTTTGGGCGAGAACACGCGTGAGATGACGGCTGCGCTGGTCGCCTGCGGGGTGGACCCGGACAAATCGACCCTGTTCAACCAGACGCAGGTGCCCGCCCATGCCGAACTGCAATGGCTGCTCAATGGCACGGCCCGCGTGGGCTGGCTGAACCGCATGACCCAGTGGAAGGACAAGGCGGGCAAGAACCGCGATGGCCAGTCGGTCGCGCTTTTCACCTATCCCGTGCTTCAGGCTGCCGACGTGCTGATCTACAACGCCACCCACGTCCCGGTGGGCGAGGATCAGAAGCAGCATCTCGAACTGGCCCGCGACATCGCGCAGAAGTTCAACAATGACTTCTGCGCCGAGGATGCGCCTCTCTTCACCCTGCCCGAACCGATCATCCCGCCCGCCGCCGCGCGCATCATGTCCTTGCGCGATGGCACGAACAAAATGAGCAAGTCCGACCCCAGCGACATGAGTCGCATCAACCTGACCGATGATGCCGACGCCATCATGGGCAAGATCAAGAAGGCCAAGACCGACCCCGAACCCCTGCCCAGCGAGGCCGAAGGTCTGGAAGGCCGCCCCGAAGCGCGCAATCTGGTGGGCATCTATTCGGCCATGTCGGGACAGTCGGTGGCGCAGATTCTGGCTGATTTCGGCGGCAAGGGCTTTGGTTCGTTCAAGCCTGCGCTGGGCGAATTGCTGGTCGAGCAACTGGCACCCATCAACGCGCGCTTCAATGAATTGCGCGGCGACCGTGAGGCATTGAACGCCATCCTGCGCAAGGGTGCGGAAAAGGCCCGCGCCGCCTCGGCCCCGACGCTGGCGGCCACCTATGACGCATTGGGTCTGGTGCGATAAAATCTGCGGGCGCAAAGGCTAACCCCCTTTGCGCCCGTCGCTTTTCCTGCACCATTCAACCAATATTCAGCCTTGCCAGCCTAGCATCACAGCACCATACCACTGCTGCGCCCTAACCGGGGAGGGATAGTCGGCCAGAGCGGCATGCAGAGGAGAAAACGAATGAGTGGCGCTAATTCTCAATGGCTGTCGCGCAGCATGAAGGGGGCCATGACTGGCCTGCTGATTCTGGGCCTGTCTGCCTGTGCCGAATCGCTCGATACGCGCGTTACCCGGTTCCAATCCCAACTTCCCGCGCCGCAGGGGCAAACCTTTGCGGTTGTGGCCGATGACCCGTCGCTGGCCGGCGGCATCGAATTTGGCCAATATGCCAAGCTGGTCGCGGGCGAACTGACCAAAAAGGGCTATACCGAGTCGGTCAACCCGGATGCGGCCAACCTGATCGTCCGCTTTTCCTATGGCGTCGACAAGGGCCGCGTCCATGTCCGCTCGACCGGCATGCGCGATCCCTTCTGGGGTCCGTGGTACGGTCCGGGCTTCCGACGCGGCGGATTTTACGGCGGCGGCTGGGGCGGCGGCTTTTATGGTCGCGGCATGGGCGGCTGGGGCTATGGCTGGTATGACCCCTGGTTCGATCAGGGCGTGGAAAGCTATACCGTTTACACCAGCGGCATCAGCGTGAAGATTGACGACAAGACCGCCAACAAGCGCGTGTTCGAAGGCAAGGCCGAGGCGGCCTCCTCCTCGAACAAGCTGACTTGGCTGGTGCCCAATCTGGTCGAAGCGTTCTTCACCGGCTTCCCCGGCAATTCGGGCGAAACGCTGCGCATCACGGTGGCCCCTGAAAAGACCACGGTGAAGGGTCCGGCGCGGTAAGCGGCAAAACCTCAACACAAAATGGCCCGGCTTCCCCAAAGGAAGACCGGGCCATTTTGTGTCTGGACCTCTTTTGGGCCAATCAGTCGTTACGCGCCCGCCGATAGCCTGCTGCCTGTGCCTGACTTTCGGTACAAAACAAAGCCTCTGCACGGGTTTCGGTATAATGCTTGGTTCCGGGCAAATGATAGATCCAATCGCCGCGCCAGCTGTGGTTTCCCTTGATCGAACAGATACCAAGAGAATTGCGATAGATCGCCTCACGCGCGGGGGCCGCGGCGCGCAGCGGGGGCGTTTTCACGACGGGCTCGTCCACCTTGTTTGCCGCGCGCCATTGCGACGGGCGCTCGAACTCGCCCGCCCATAGTCCCCAACGCGCCTTTTGGACATTGGTCTCCAGCGCGCCGTAATCGTCTACGCCATTGGGAAGGACAATCGCCAAACCTGATTCCACCATGGCACGTCCAATATCCAGCCCGCCTGCCCGGCAAACTGCCACCAGCCGTTGATAGCGGTCAACGTCCCGCCCTTCGCATTGCACCTGCGCGCCCGCAACCAATTCGGCAAGGCGGTTGGCGGCCTGTTTGCCGCATTCCCATGACGCGCCATCGCGCTGACAGGTCTGGCGGCCCTCTGGCGCATCAATGCCGAACAGGCGAATGCGATAGCCTGTCATTTCCAGCGAATCGCCATCAATCGCGCGCGCAGGTCCAGTCACTTGCTGTGCCATGGCAAAGCCGGGAAAGGCCAGAACCATCGCCAGAAAGAACTTGCGCATCACCTCAATTCCCCAGCGCGACCACGCCGCCCGTCGAACCAAACCCACCCTCGCCGCGCGCGGTTTCGTCCAGTTCATCCACCTCGATCCAGCCGCCCTGCACCACCGGGGCCAGCACGAGCTGTGCCACGCGGTCGCCGCGCACGATGGCAAAGGGTTCGGTGCCGTGGTTGATCAGGATCACCTTCAATTCGCCGCGATAGTCTGAATCGATAGTGCCAGGCGTGTTGGGCACGGTGATTCCATGCTTGAGCGCCAGACCGCTGCGCGGGCGGACCTGAATTTCAAACCCATGCGGGATCGCCATGGCGAGGCCCGTGGCCACCGCATGGCGCGCGCCCGGCGCTATCACCACATCCTCGGCCGAAACCACATCCATGCCCGCCGCCCCGCTGGTGGCATAGGCGGGCAAAGGCAGGCCCTGCCCATGGGGCAGACGCTTCAAACGGACGGGGATCTGTTCAGACGAAGACACGGGAAATCCTTTCAATCAGAGCGGCAGCCACCGCTTCCTTGGGCAAATCGGGCAGGCTGTCCACCCCATCGGCGCTGACAATATGCACGCTGTTGCGCAGGCCGCCCATCACATCACCCGACACATCATTGCCCACGATCCAGTCTGCGCCCTTGCGGGCCAGCTTGGCCTTGGCATGGGCGATGACGTCCTGTGTCTCGGCGGCAAAGCCCACGACAAGGCGCGGGCGGCGGGGCGAGGCGCATAGGCCCGCCAGAATATCGGGATTTTCAACCAGAGCGAGGGGAGGAACCGTTCCGCTACCATCCTTCTTGATCTTTTGCGCCCCCGCATCGGCCACGCGCCAGTCGGCCACAGCGGCCACCATCACGGCAATGTCGGCGGGCAAGGCAGCCTCAACCGCCGCCGCCATGTCGCGCGCGGTTTCCACATTCACGCGGGCCACGCCATAGGGTGTCGGCAGATCAACCGGGCCTGCGATCAACGTGACCTGCGCGCCCGCACGGGCGGCGGCCTGCGCAATGGCGAAACCCTGACGGCCGCTGGAACGGTTGGCGATGTAGCGCACCGGGTCAATCGGTTCATGCGTGGGACCAGCGGTGATCAGCACATGGCGGCCCGCCAAGGGGCGATGCGGCACCAAAGCCGCACCAACCGCCCCCATCACCGCGTCGGGTTCAGGCAAACGCCCCGGCCCATATTCGCCGCAGGCCATCATGCCCTCATCCGGGTCCACCACGGTCACACCGCGTGAACGCAGCGTCGCGACATTGGCCACCGTTGCGCCATGCTGCCACATCCGCACATTCATCGCCGGCACCGCCAGCACCGGCTTGTCCGTTGCCAGCAACAGCGTCGTGGCCAAATCATCGGCAATGCCGCAGGCCATCTTGGCCATCAGATCGGCCGTCGCCGGGCACACCACCACCAGATCGGCCTGACGGCTAAGCTGGATATGGCCCATCTCGACCTCGTTCTTCAAATCGAACAGGTTGGTATGGACCGGATTTTCCGACAAAGCCGCCAGCGTCATGGGCGTCACGAATTGCGCCCCGCCCTTGGTCAGGACGCAGGTGACATCGCCGCCCGCCTTGCGGATCAGGCGGATCAGTTCGCAGGACTTATAGGCCGCGATGCCGCCGCCGATGATGAGAAGGATGCGTTTGCCAAGCATGGGTGGGGTTTAGAGGAAGGAAAGAGATAATGCGAGGGTCTAGACCCTCGCGCTCCCATTACTGTCGGCGTGGCACCATGCAACACAACCGCTCCGCGCCGCAGGCTATCAATCCCTCAAACGCAACGCGCGAACCTGCCACCACCCCATAACCGGGATTGTTAAGGGCCCCCGCCCTTAACCCGCCGGAGGCAACACCTGCCCCCGAAAAGCCGCCCTGACCAAAGACCCCGCCCCCATGGGCACAAAGGCCAGCCCCAAAGCCATGACCGGCGTAATCACCGCCCCCCAGTAGAAATTGTCGTTCCGCCCCGCGATGCCGAACAGCAGCGCATAGCCGACGTAGAACAACAGCCCCGTCACCCCCGCGCTGGACCGCCAGGAAGCCCAGCCAAAGATCATCAGGATGGTCAAAGGCCCGGCGATTTCATGCGGCAGGAACCGCAGGTTGGAGGACAGCACCGTATTCGACAAAAACCCACCCAGTCCTCGCAACGCCAACCAGCTTGGCCCGATCGGATCGCTGGGCAAAGTGTGCAGCGCGACCATGTGCAGGTGCCAGGCATAGAAGGCGCAAAACATCCCAACCAGACCACCCCACGCCGCGGCCTCTTTCCACGCTCCGCGCCAACCGGCCATGACGCCCATCAAAAGGACATAGGGCAGCACATGTTCGCGAATCGACAGCGCCAATCCGGCGGCCAACACCGCGCCGATCCATCTCCCACGATCGGGCCGATGCAGCCCCAGCGAGAGCGCGATAAGCATCCCGGCCCAAAGTTCATGCAGCACGAAATAATAGCGATTGAGCCCCAGCGACGCGCCAAAAAACACCAGCGCCGTCCCCATCCGCCGGATCGAAGGATCAACGCCCAGATCCCCCAACCGCCCCCACCATGCCGCGATCACGCTGATCATCAACGCCACAGCGGCCGTCATGGCAACGGGGGCCGATCCATCGCCATCCACCCCCATCGCCGCATCCAGATAGGCCAGCGTCGGCATCCGCACTGCGGCACCGGGCCGCACCGGATAGTCGGCGCGACGATGCTCGCTGACAATGAAGTCGTAATAATTTTCGCCATGCAGAATGCGCTCGATAGCCCGGTCGTAGAGCTTCAGGTCATCATCGCGCGGACGATCAGCGCCTTTATTTCCGGCCACGATGATGCTGGGTGCCTTGGCTTCCTCGCCCCGACCGACGGTCAGCGGCACCCACGCCGAAGCCGCCAGCAACAGCGCCAGAACAGCCAGAACCAGCCGCGCGGGCCACGCCCCCCACGTGGCGAACCGGTCATAGGCCGCGCCGGGGCGGCCCGACTTCATCACATCATCCAGCCGAAATGCCAGGCCGTCCATACGCTTGCGCCCCCTAACAGGAAGGCTGCTATATATCCTGACCAGCGGTTAGCATTCGGTTTACCCTGTTTTTCCCAGATCAGGGGAATGTCGGGCAATGGCGGCGGTTCCGGGGCCGCGCCCTTCATGGGGAATTTTTCCTCGATCCGCTCGACCAGACCGGGCAGGCGCATGAGACGGCGCAATCCGCGATGGATGCCATGGGCAATTGCCGCCTCCGGCCCCAGTTCGTCGCGCATCCATTCCGACACGAAAGGCCCCGAAACATCCCACATGTTGATGTCGGGATGCAGTTGCGTCGCCAGACCTTCGACCATCACCATCGTCTTTTGCAAGAGCAGCAGGTGCGGCTGGGTCGCCATGTCGAAATCGCGGGTGATGGCGAACAATCCGTCCAGCATCTGGCCCACGGACAGGTCTTTCACCGGCTTGCCCCGCATCGGTTCGCCGACGGCGCGCAGGGCGGTCGTGAATTCATCGACCGAATGGTACGAGGGCACATATTGCGCCTCGAAATGGATTTCGGCCACGCGGCGGTAATTGCCGGTGGTCAGCCCGTGCAGAATCTCGCCCAGCCAGATGCGCGCCTGACGGTTGATGCGGCCCATGATGCCGAAATCGATGGCGACGATCGTGCCATCGGGTTCGATGAACAGGTTGCCCTGATGCATGTCGGCGTGGAAATAGCCCAGATGCACCGCCTGCGTCAGAAAGGCGATGACCAGACGCTTGGCCAGAGATTCCAGATTGATCCCGGCGGCCAGCAGGGCGGCCTTGTCGCTGACCTTGATCCCGTCGATCCATTCCAGCGTCATCACCCGGCCGCATGTGCGGTCCCAGTCGATGGCGGGAATGCGATAGCCGTGAACCCCCTTCATCATCTCGGCCAGTTCGGAGGCCGAAGCGGCCTCGCGGCGCAGGTCGAGTTCGCGCATCGACCAGCGCTTGAAATTGGCGATGATGAGACGCGGGCGAAGGCGTGTGGCCTCGCCGCCCAGAGCCTCCAGATGGGCCGCGGCCCATTCATAGGTCTCAATATCCTGCGTGAATTTTTCCCGGATGCCGGGGCGCAGGACCTTGACCGCAACACGGCGGCCATCGACCGTCACGGCGCGATGAACCTGGGCAATCGAGGCCGCGCCTACGGGCTGTTCCTCAAACTCGGCATAGAGTTCGTGGAGCGGGCGGCCAAAGGCGCTCTCCACCTCGGCCTTGATGGCGCTGAACGGCACGGGCGGCAGGCTGTCCTGCAATTCCAGCAGGTTATTCGCCGCCTCCTCGCCCACCAGATCTGGGCGGGTGGCCAATGTCTGGCCCAGTTTGATCGCGGCGGGGCCAATCGCGCGAAAGGCCCCGGCGTAATCGGGCGCATCGGGAACCCGCGCGCCAAAACGGGCGATGCGGCACAGGCGCGCCACCGGGGCGGGCGTATGCGGGTCCTGCTCAATCCCGCGCAAAGCCCCATGCGACGCCAGAATGCGGCCCCAGCTGAGCAGGCGCCAGATATGTTTGCGAGGTGACAAGAGGTTCAGACCTTCCAGCCCGAATGGATCGCCACCAGACCGCCAAGGATCGGTTCGACGCGGGTGTTCACGAAACCGGCCTCGCGGATCATGGATTCGAACTGGGGCATGGGCGGGAAACGGCGGATCGATTCGATCAGATAGCGGTAGGAATCGGCGTCCCCCGCAATCATCTGGCCCAATTGCGGCACCAGCTTGTGCGAATAGGCGTCATAGACTTCCTTGAAGCCGGGCCATTGCGTGGTCGAAAATTCGAGGCAGAAGAAACGGCCGCCGAATTTCAACACGCGGTGCGCTTCCTTCAACGCCTTGTCGATGCGGGTGACGTTGCGGATGCCGAAAGCGATCGTATAGGCGTCGAACACCCGGCTCTCAAAGCTCAGTTCCTCAGCATTCTGACGGCTCCAAACCAGACCGTCGAGGCCGCGTTCCATCGCCCGTTCAATGCCCACGTCCAGCATGTCCTGATTGATGTCCGACACGGTGATCGAGGCGCCGCGCGCCGCCATGCGGAAGGCGATGTCGCCCGTGCCCCCCGCCATATCAAGGATCATCTCGCCCGGCTGAGGCTTGACCCGGCGCACGAACTTGTCCTTCCACAGGCGATGCAGGCCCACCGACATGGCATCGTTCATGATGTCATATTTCTTGGCCACAGAGGAAAAGACCTCGCCCACCTTGGCGGTTTTCTCTTCGGGGCTGACCTCCTCATAGCCAAAGGAGACGGTGTCGGGCTGTTGATCGCTCTGAGTCATGGGCGCCGCTTTAGGACGGTTTCGCGCCTGCGAAAAGCCGGTTATCGGGCCTAGGTGCGATTGAAATCGCGCGAGAGGCCATCTCGGGCAGATTTTTCGGTCGGGCTTGTGACCCTTGATCGCCTATGACGCGTTCCTAGGTTGCAAATGGACCGCAATTCAATCCTCTATCGGAGCCTGCATGATGACGATCCTGCATCACCTCAACAATTCCCGTTCGCAACGTATCTTGTGGATGCTCGAGGAACTGGAACTGCCCTATGAGATAAAACGCTATCAGCGCGACCCCAAAACCATGCTGGCGCCACCGGCCCTGCGCGCGGTGCATCCGCTGGGCAAATCGCCGGTGCTGGAGGATGACGGCCATATCATCATCGAGAGCGCCGCGATTGTCGAATATCTGGCCGAAAAGAGCGGACGGCTGGGCCCGCCATCCGCACGCGGGGATGCGCTGCTCTATCGCCAGTTCCTGCATTATGCCGAAGGTTCGATGATGCCGCCGCTGCTGGTCAAACTGGTGCTTATGCGCGTGCCGATCATGGGGCGTTTGGCCATTTCGCGTTTTCAGCCGATGATCGACACTCATCTGGCCTTTGTCGAAGGCGAGCTGGCCCGCCGTCCGTGGTTTGCCGGGGATGCTATGACGGCGGCCGACATCATGATGAGCTTTCCATTGGAAGCCGCCCGCGCACGCGGCGGATTGGACGAACGTTACCCCCATTCGATGGCATGGTTGGACAAAGTGCAGGCCCGCCCTGCCTATCGCCGTGCGCTCGAAGTTGGCGGGCCTTACGACTATTAGGCTGGCGGCGGCACACTCTCGTCACGCGGCCCATTCACGGATACACACCCAAGATGCCGGAACTTCCCGAAGTTGAAACCACCCTGCGCGGCCTTGCCACCTATCTGGACGGGCAGCGGATCGCCCGTGTCGAAACCCGCCGCGAGGGCCTGCGCCGCCCCTTTCCCGCCGATCTGGTGCAGGTGATGACCGGGGCCACGATCACGGCCCTGTCGCGGCGGGCCAAATATGGCCTGCTTCACACCGACCGGGGCGTTGTGATGGTGTTCCATCTGGGCATGTCGGGGCGGTGGCGGATCGACCCGGATGATCTGGAAAAGCACGACCATCTGGTGTTGACCACAGAGGCTGGCAGCCGGTTGGCGTTGAATGACGCGCGCCGGTTCGGTTCGGTTGATCTGGTGGGCGATGAAGCCTTGGCCGCATGGCCCGCCTTTGCCGCGATGGGGCCGGAACCTCTGGGGCCTGAATTGACCGCGTCGCTGCTGGCCGCGCGGATGAAGGGACGCGCCAGTCCGGTCAAGCAATTGCTGCTGGATCAGGCGGTCGTGGCGGGGCTGGGCAATATCTATGTCTGCGAGGCGCTGCACCGGGCGGGAATCAGCCCGTTGCGGTTGGGGCGCGATGTGAAGAAGCGCGAACTGGCGCTGCTGGTCCCGGCCATTGTCGATGTCCTGTCGGAAAGCATTGCGGCGGGAGGCAGCACGATTCGCGACTATGCCCAGCCCAATGGCGAACTGGGCTATTTCGCCGCCAACTGGCGCGTCTATGGCCGCGAGAGCCAGCCATGCCACGCCTGCGCCGCGCCGATTGCCCGCGTGACACAAGGCGGACGCTCCAGCTTCTGGTGCCCGGCATGTCAGAAATAGGCCCTGTAAAGCAGGGTATGGACGAGAAAGCCGCAACAGGTTAGGCAGCCCGCAATCGCCAAGGGGCAGGAATGGCCCAGGGTGAGCAATTCAGACTCCAATTCCCTTGACGATTCGGCTCCGGCTGGTTAAGGGCGCCGCTTCTGGCGGGACCAACAGGCCCCGCTATACCGATTTTCGCTAGCAATTTCCGGCCGCATCGGCCCGATACGAGGACACACATGGCCAATACGCCGCAAGCCCGCAAGCGCATCCGCCGCAACGAGCGCCGCGCCGAAATCAATGGCGCCCGCATCAGCCGCATCCGCACCTTCGTGAAGAAGGTCGAAGCGGCCATTGCCGGTGGTGACAAGACCGCCGCCGCCGCCGCCCTGCATGAAGCCCAGCCTGAACTGGCTCGCGGTGTTGCTCGTGGCGTGCTGCACAAGAACACTGCCTCGCGCAAGTTCTCGCGCCTGACCAAGGCCGTCGCCGCTCTCTGATTCGCGACTCGGTCGGCCGAATTCCGGTCGTACCTAATCGTGGCTAAGCAAGAGCGCGTAAGCAAAGCCGATGGGGATTCCCGTCGGCTTTTGCTTTGCCTTTTTGTACCGGATTGACTTGGACTCAAGAAATCCAGCGTTTCCAATGATTCGCGAAATTGGTTGTGATTTTATGCTTAAAATCCAATAACTTTATCGCATTTGGCGGAATTGCTGGAGTTGTGCTGTCAAGCCAATTATTTCAAAATTTTTGCAGATAACGCCCTTGCGTCGGCCCCTCGATCGTCCCTAAAACAGGATCGTTCGGGGCGCTTGCCGCCTTCGGACTTCACAGAAACATGGCTTACCTGTCGCACTCGCATGCCCCATCAGGCACGCAGGGGTGGGCCCGTTTTTGTGTGTAAAGATGAGGACCATTGGCCATCTTGCCGATGGTTGGGGCTTAATAGCGGATCAGGAGCATTTGGGGTGACGGGAACCGTTTGGGGCGGCAAGCGAGCCGAGGCTAGCCCTGCAAAGGGCAAATCCGGGCACGCC
>NZ_JBXYYZ010000002.1:0-100375 GCF_057401885.1 Novosphingobium sp. 550D
GTGGTGGCGGCCGTGGTCGACGCAGCAGGCGAGCTTGTCGCCTTCGTGCGGGCCACGGGCGCGCCGTTTCATTCGAGCGACATCGCTCGGGACAAGGCGTATACGGCCGCGAGCTTCAAGATGCCGACCGCGGACATCCCGGGCATCGTTTCGGGCAGCGACGCACTTCGCGACGGCATCACGCGGCGCAGGAACATGGTGATGTTCGGCGGAGGACTCCCGATCGTCGTCGACGGCGAGATCGTCGGCGGCATCGGCGTATCGGGCGGCAGCGAGGCGATGGACACGGCTTATGCCAATGCCGGCCTTGCCGCGATCGGCGCCAAACGGTTCGACTGAAGTTTCGAATTAACGGAGAAAGAAGATGGCGCGAGGCGACGAGCCCTTGCCGACGGTGACGGCGGAAGTTTTGAATTATATCGACGGCGCCTATCGCAAGGGCAGCGAAGGCAAGAGCTTCGTCAACATCGACCCGGCGACCGGCAAGGAGATCGGCCGCGTCTATGAGGCGAGCAGGGAGGACGTCGACGCTGCCGTTCAGGCCGCCAAGCGCGCCTTGAAGGGCCCGTGGGGCAAGATGACGATTCCCGAGCGAGTCAAGCTGATCATCAAGGTCGCCGACGAGATCGAGCGCCGCTTCGACGATTTCCTCGCGGCCGAGGTCGCCGACACCGGCAAGCCGATCTCGATCGCCTCGCACATCGACATTCCGCGCGGCGCCGCCAATTTCCGCATGTTCGCGGACGTCGTCTCGACGACCCCCACCGAATCGTTCATGACCCCGACTCCCGACGGGTCGAAGGCGCTGAACTATGCGGTGCGCAAGCCCAAGGGCGTGGTTGCGGTGGTCTGCCCGTGGAACTTCCCGTTGCTGCTGATGACCTGGAAGGTCGGCCCCGCGCTCGCGTGCGGCAACACCGTCGTCGTCAAGCCGTCCGAGGAAACGCCGCGCACCGCGGCGCTGCTCGGCGAGGTGATGGACGCGGTCGGCATGCCAAAGGGCGTGTTCAACGTCGTCCACGGCTTCGGCCCGGATTCGGCCGGTGAGTTCCTGACCAGCCACAAGGACGTCGATGCGATCACCTTCACCGGCGAGACCGGCACCGGCACGGCGATCATGAAGCAGGCCGCGGTTGGCCTGCGCGACATTTCGTTCGAGCTCGGCGGCAAGAACCCGGCGATCGTGTTCGCCGATTGCGACATCGACAAGGCGATCGAGGGTGTTGCTCGCGCCACCTTCCTCAACACCGGCCAGGTGTGCCTCGGGACCGAGCGCATCTTCGTCGAGCGGTCGATCTTCGACAAGTTCGTCGAGCGGCTTGCCGCGGCGGCGCAGGCGTTCGAGCCCGGCGATCCGAAGCATCCCCAATATATGGGCCCGCTGATCAGCGACGAGCATCGCTCGAAGGTGCTCGGCTATTACCAGCGCGCGGTCGACGAAGGCGCGACCGTCGTGACCGGCGGCGGCGTTCCGAAGAACGTTGACGGCGGTTTCTACGTCGAGCCGACGATCTGGACCGGCCTTGCTCCCGATTCCACGGTTATGCGCGAGGAAGTATTCGGCCCGTGCTGCGGCGTCATTCCATTCGACACCGAGGAAGAAGCCATTGCGATGGCCAACGACACGCCCTACGGGCTCAGCGCGACGATCTGGACGCAGGATCTTTCCCGCGCCCATCGCGTGTCGGCCGAGATGGAGGTCGGCATCTGCTGGGTGAACTGCTGGTTCCTGCGTGACCTGCGCACCGCCTTCGGCGGCGCCGGGCAATCCGGCATCGGCCGTGAAGGCGGGGTGCACAGCCTCGAATTCTACACCGAGATCGAAAACATCTGCGTGAAGTTGTGAGCGCCATGGCTGATCAGGAAGTCACATTCGATAGAAGCAACATCGACAAGGCCGCGGCCCAGTTGAGGCACGCCGCCGAGACGATGAATCCTGGCCCGCCGATCCGGGATCTGATCTCGGCCGGCGGCGTCGAGGCCGCTTATGCGGTGCAGGACGCCAATACGACGCACTATCTTGCCAACGGCCGCCGGCTGGTGGGCCGCAAGACCGGGCTCACGTCGAAGTCGGTGCAGAAGCAGCTCGGCGTCAACCAGCCCGACTACGGCATGCTCTATGCGGACATGGACGTGCCCGAAGGCCAGCCGATCCTGCTGACGCGCGTGGTGCAGCCCAAGGTCGAGGCGGAGATCGCTTTGGTGATCGGGCGCGACCTCGACGATCCCGACGTGACCACCGCCGAAATGCTGCGCGCGATCGAATATGTCGTGCCGGCGATCGAGATCGTCGACAGCCGCATCGCCAATTGGGATATCAAGATCTGGGACACGATCGCCGACAATGCGTCGAGCGGGGTGTACACTCTGGGGGCCGTTCCCAAGAAGCTTGACGGGCTCGACCTGCGCACCTGCGGGATGGTGATGGAGCGCCGCGGCGATCCGATCTCGGTCGGTGCGGGCGTCGCCTGCCTCGGCAGCCCGATCAGCGCGGCCTTGTGGCTTGCGCAGGTGATGGCGAAGGCCGGCCGGCCGCTCAAGGCGGGCGACGTGATCCTCAGCGGCGCGCTCGGCCCGATGGCCGGCGTCGCGGCCGGCGACGTGGTCGAGGCGCGGATCAACGGTG
Source organism: Novosphingobium sp. 550D (assembly GCF_057401885.1). Taxonomy (NCBI): domain Bacteria; kingdom Pseudomonadati; phylum Pseudomonadota; class Alphaproteobacteria; order Sphingomonadales; family Sphingomonadaceae; genus Novosphingobium; species Novosphingobium sp. 550D. The sequence continues at coordinate 2,627 of NZ_JBXYYZ010000002.1, forward strand.
TCGGCACCGTCAAAGCCTTTTTCGAAGCGGGCGCCTGAAGGCGCTTTGGGAGATTTACGAATGTCGAAGATCAAATGCGCGATCATCGGTTCCGGCAACATCGGCACGGACCTGATGATCAAGATCCTCAAGGGCTCCGACAGCCTCGAGCTCGCCGTCGTGGTCGGCATCGACGAGAAGTCGGAAGGCCTGGCGATGGCGCGCGAGCGCGGCGTCGCGACCACCCATGACGGGATCGAGGGCCTCAAGAAGATGGGTTCCTATCCCGAGATCGGCGTCGTGTTCGACGCGACCTCGGCTTACGCCCACAAGGTCCATGACGAGATCCTGCGCGCCGACGGCAAGCAGATCGTCGATCTCACTCCCGCGGCGCTCGGGCCGTTCACCGTGCCGCCGGTCAATGCCGATTCGAACCTCGATGCGGTCAACGTCAACATGGTGACCTGCGGCGGCCAGGCGACGATCCCGATCGTCGCCGCAGTCGCGCGCGTCACCAAGGTCCATTATGCCGAGATCGTCGCGTCGGTCTCGTCGCGCTCGGCCGGTCCGGGCACGCGCGCCAACATCGACGAGTTCACCCGCACCACCGCCAAGGGCATCGAAGTGGTCGGCGGCGCCGAAAAGGGCCGGGCGATCATCATCCTCAACCCGGCCGAGCCGCCGATGATCATGCGCGACACGATCTTCACGCTGACCGACCAGGTCGACGAGGACAAGATCCGCCAGTCGATCCTCGACATGATCGCGACGGTGCAATCCTACGTTCCCGGCTACCGCCTCAAGCAGGAGGTCCAGTTCGAGCGCTTCGGATCGAACAACCCGGTCAAGATCCCCGGTTATGGCGAGTTCGCGGGGCTCAAGACGAGCGTCTTCCTCGAGGTCGAAGGAGCGGGCGACTATCTCCCCAAATATGCGGGCAATCTCGACATCATGACCGCGGCCGCCAAGGCCGCCGGCGAGATGCTGGCGGCCCGCATGCTCAATCGGAAGGCTGCAGCATGACGCTCTATCCCACCCAGACCAAGCTCTACATCCAGGACGTGACCTTGCGTGACGGCATGCACGCGATCCTGCACAATTATGGCACCGAAAGTGTCCGCACGATCGCCAAGGCGCTCGACGATGCCGGTGTCGACGCGATCGAAGTGTCGCATGGCGACGGGCTCAACGGCAGCTCGTTCAACTATGGCTTCGGCGCGCACACCGATTGGGAATGGATCGAGGCCGCCGCCGACGTGATCGAGAAGGCGGTGCTGACCACCTTGCTCGTGCCCGGAATCGGCACCGTCGAGGAGCTCAAGCGCGCTTATGCGCTCGGCGTGCGCTCGGTGCGCGTCGCGACGCACTGCACCGAAGCCGACGTCGGCAAGCAGCATATCGGCATCGCGCGCGATCTCGGCATGGACGTGTCGGGCTTCCTGATGATGAGCCACATGCTCGAGCCCGAGGCGCTCGCCCAGCAGGCGTTGCTGATGGAAAGCTATGGCGCGCATTGCGTCTATGTGACCGACAGCGGCGGTGCGCTCGACATGGATGGCGTCCGCGCCCGCCTGCAGGCCTATGACCGGGTGCTCAAGCCCGAGACGCAGCGCGGCATGCACGCCCACCACAATCTCTCGCTCGGCGTCGCCAACTCGATCGTTGCAGCGCAGGAAGGTGCGATCCGCATCGACGCCAGCCTCGCTGGCATGGGCGCGGGCGCCGGCAATGCGCCGCTCGAGGTGTTCATCGCCGCGATCGACCGCAAGGGCTGGAAGCACGGCTGCGATGTGATGGCGCTGATGGACGCCGCCGAGGATCTGGTCCGGCCGCTTCAGGATCGCCCAGTCCGCGTCGACCGCGAGACCCTGAGCCTGGGTTATGCGGGCGTCTATTCGTCGTTCCTGCGCCACGCCGAAAAGGCCGCCGAACAATACGGACTCGACACACGCGAAATCCTGGTCGAACTTGGCCGGCGCCGGATGGTCGGCGGACAGGAAGACATGATCGTCGACGTCGCTCTCGATATCCTGAGCGCGCGCAAGGGTGAGACCGAGCCCAAGGGGGAAATGGCCGCGTGACTTCGCTTGCTGAATATGCCGAGATTCTCGACCGTGCCGCGCACGAAGCGCATGCCACGCCTCAGATCACCCACAGCAATGACAAGCTGACCGTCGCCGACGCTTATGCGATCCAAAAGCTGTCGGTCGAGCGCCGCCTGGCGCGCGGCGAGAAGCGGATCGGCGTCAAGATGGGCCTCACCAGCCGCGCCAAGATGCAGCAGGTCGGGGTCGACGAGGTCGCCTGGGGGCGGCTCACCGACGCGATGCTGCTCGAGGAGGGTGCGGCGCTGTCGCTGTCGCGCTTCGTCCATCCGCGGATCGAGCCGGAGATCGCCTTTCTGATGAAGGCGCCGCTCGCGGGCAAGGTCACGGCGGCGCAGGCGCTCGCCTGCGTCGAGGCCGTCGCCCCAGCGATGGAAGTGATCGACAGCCGCTTCGAGAATTTCAAGTTCGCGTTGGTCGACGTGGTCGCCGACAACACCTCGTCTTCGGGCCTGGTGGTCGGCGGCTGGGGCGATCCGATGCAGGATCTCTCGAACCTCGGCGTGATCCTGGAAATCAACGGCGAGGTCGTCGAGGTCGGCTCGACTGCCGCGATCCTCGGCCATCCGTTGCGCTCGCTGGTCGCCGCCGCGCGGTTGATCGGCGAGGCGGGCGAGACGATCAACGCCGGCGACATCGTCATGGCCGGCGGCATCACGGCGGCGCCGACCCTCAAGGCCGGCCAGACCATCCGCAACACCGTCCAGAACCTGGGATCGGTCAGCATCACGGTGGAAGCATAAATGCCGATCATGGAAGTCACTTTGGTCGAGGGCCGCACGACCGAGAAGAAGGAGGCGTTCATCCTCGCGCTGACCGATGCCGCGGAGCAGTCGCTCGGCGTGCCTCGCGAGTCGATCCGCGTGATCCTGCGCGAGATCCCGGATGCGAATTTCGCGGTGGCGGGCGTGACCTTCGCCGCGCGCAAAACCAATACTTTGAAAGCGGCAAGCTGACCACGATGATCAAGCATCAAGTCCAGATCGTCGATGGCAGCCGCTTCGAATGCCCCAAGGAGGAACGGGTCCTGATCGCGATGGAGCGCTTGGGGCTGAATGACATTTTCGTCGGCTGCCGCGGCGGCGGGTGCGGCGTGTGCAAGGTGAAGGTGACCAGCGGAAATTATCGCACCGGTAAAATGAGCAGGCTACAAGTGAGCGAGGCGGAAGAGGCGGGGGGTTATGCGCTCGCCTGCAAGCTGTTCCCGCTCGACAATCTCGTCATCGAATTGCCCAACTAAAAACTTTTTGTCAGAAGACGGAAAATGCAGCCTAAGCAATCTCGACGACCGCAAGATCGGCATGTTCGATCAATAACGCGTGCCTATCCGGTTAACGCAGACACCCACTACATGTGGGGTGCGCCCAGCCACCGGAATATAGCTCGGCGTAGGTCGAGCTTTCACCTCGCCCGCAATTCCGAGGAGCGAGCGGAAGGCGTTGAACGGGTAGAACCGTCTGTTGAAGCGGAACGTGAACTCGTTGAGGTAGGCCTGCAAATGCTTTGCGCTCACGCCGTGGTGGATGCCGTTGAGCCAAGTCTTCAGGTTGCTGAAGACGAGGTGGATGATCGGCATGAACTCCTCGGCCACCTCGGGGTCGCCACATTCGGCGATTGCGTGGTGGTCATAGCCGCGTGTCCGCAGGTTGCCATAGCCGCTCCAATCGTCGGTGACGATCAGCGACCCCGGCATGACGGCACTCCCTACGAAGCCGCACAGCGAATCGGCGCTGCGGTCGGCGGCGATAGACAGCCGCACCCGACCGGCAAAGCGGCCATCCTTACGCTTGTCCTGGGCTGTACCCGGCTCCCGGTGGCGGACTTCGACGGCGGCAGCCACCAGCGTCTTATGATGAACACCCCGGCCTTCGCCGCGTGTCTTTCCACCGACATAGGTTTTCGTCCACCTCGACATGACCGTCCGTCTTGCCGCCGATCCGGTCCTGCTCGGGCCGTACCATGCCCGCGCGGAGCTTGTGCAGGATTCCGAAGGCGGTTTCGTACCGTGTCAGCCCAAGCTGCTGGAACTGAACCGCCGACATGCCTGCGTCTGGCTGGCGACCAGATAGGCTGCCCAGAACCATGTGCTCAAGGGCGTGTGGCTGCGTTCCATGACCGTGCCGACGGTCAATCCCGTCTGGCGGCGGCAAGCGCGACAGGTCAGGACGCCGGGCCGCGTAGCGATGCGGAAAGGCTCACCCACAATGCCACAATGCGGGCAGGCGAACCCGTCACCCCAGCGAATCCTTTCCAAGTAGGCGGCGCAGGCCCCATCGTCGGGAAAAAGCCGCTGAAACTCGGGGAGCGATTGCGGGAAGGGCAGATCGGTGCGGCCGAGAACGTCCATAACCCACTACCCGCTTCACGCACACAATCTATCCCTAGTGGGTGTATGCGTCAACCGGATAGGCACGCAATAACGATCGTCACGAAAAGCAGAGGAAAGTTAGGCCAATCCCGGTTCAATCAAACCGGGATTGAGTCTAAGTTCGGTTCGAAGGGTACGGAGGCTAATTTATGATCGCTTCGGTTGTGATTGTCGGCGCCAACCTTGCAGGGGGACGCGCCGCCGAAGCGCTCCGGCTCAACGGCTATGAAGGACGGATCGTCCTGATCGGGGAGGAGCGGTGGCTGCCCTATGAGCGGCCGCCGCTCTCCAAGGAATGCCTGTGGGACAGGGACCAGCTTCCCGAGAATTTCTTCCTCCACGACCAGCAATGGTATGAAGACAATAAGATAGAGCTGGAGCTCGGCGTGCGCGCCGAAGCACTGGAGCTTTCCGGCCGAGGGGTTCGGCTGGCCTCCGGCAAGGAAATCCCGGCCGATCGCATCCTGCTCGCGACCGGCGGCAAGGCGCGCTTGTTGCCGCTCGATGGTGCGACCGCCGCCAATGTCCATCATTTGCGGACCAAGGATGACGCCGACCGGCTCGCGGCAGATCTCAAGCCGGGTGCGCGTATCGTCGTCATCGGCATGGGCGTGATCGGCGCTGAGGTCGCCGCGAGCGCGCGCAAGAGCGGCTGTGAGGTCACCGCGATCGAGCCGGCGCCGGTGCCGATGATCCGCACGCTCGGTGCGCATTTTGGCGCCTGGCTCGGCCGCGAGCACGACAAGCGCGGGGTGAAGGCGCGTTACGGCATCGGCGTGACCAGGCTGTATCTTGACGGCGGCCTGGTCCGCACCGTCGAGCTCGACGATGGCACGCGCATCGATTGCGACGCGGTGGTGGTCGGGATCGGCATCGTGCCCTCGACCGAGCTTGCCGCCAACGCCGGGCTAGCGATCGGCAACGGCATCGTCGTCGATCGCCAGGGGCGCACCAGCCATGAGGCGGTGTTCGCGGCGGGCGACGTCGCCGACCAGCCCAATTTCTTCGGCGGCCGGGTGCGGCTCGAAACCTATCAGAATGCCGCCGATCAGGGCATGGCCGCGGCGCAGGCGATGATCGGCCGCGAGGTCGATTATCTGAAGCCCTGCTGGTTCTGGTCCGACCAATATGACATCAACATCCAGGTCTCCGGCCGGATCGACGACAGCCTGCCGGTGGTGATGCGCGGCGAGCTCGACAGCAGCCAGTTCACCGCTTTCTTCCTCGACGGCAACGTCGTCGCCGGCGTGCTGACCGCAAATCGCGCGGTCGACATGGGCGTCGGCAAGAGGATGGTCGAGCGTCGGCTCGAGGTCGACCCGGGTCAGCTCGGCGACGCCTCGATTCCGCTCCGCGAGTTCTTGAAGCCCAAGGCGCGGGCGGCATAGGCCTGCGGTGAAACCCTCTCCCGTACGGAAGAGGGTGGGCGCCTTGGACGCCCCCTCAGATCAGCCTATCCCGCCGCCTGCCACGTACAGCGTCTGGCCGGTGATGTAGGACGCCTCGGGCGAGGCGAAAAAGCAGATCGCGGCGGCCAATTCTTCCGGCGCCGCGAAGCGCTTCATCAAGGTGTCGCGCAACGTCTGCTCGCCGACTTCGCCGAAACCCTTGATGTCGGCCTCGGTCGGCGGCTTGGGATTGCGCGGCGTGACCCGCTCGACATTGACTCCGCCGGGAGCGACGCAATTGACCCGGATCGGCCGGTCGTCGAGGTCGAACGACAGCGCCTGGGTAAGCGCCGACACTCCGCCTTTGGCCGCGGCATAGGGGACCCGGTTGATGCCGCGCGTTGCGACCGGGCCGATGTTTACGATCGCGCCGCTGTTCGCTTCGAGCATCAGCGGCAGCACGGCATGGCAGCACCACATTGTCGGCCATAAGGAGCGCTGGATCTCGGCCTCTCAGGCGCGCCGTATGAAGGATCTGGAGAAGGAGAATCTGCGGCTTGGCCGGGCGATATCCAACCTGACGCTGGATAAGCTCATTCTCCAGGAGGCCGCCCGGGGAAACTTCTGAGCCCCGCGCGGCGACGGCGCTGTATCGACCAGCTGTGGCGAGAGCTACCGGTGTCCGAACGACGGATTTGCCAGGTGCTCGGACAGCATCGGTCGACCCATCGCAAGGTAGCGCGCGGGGCGGACGACAAGCAGGCGCTGACCGAGGACATCATCGCTTTGGCCAAGCAATATGGTCGCTATGGCTATCGACGTGTCACCGCCCTGCTGCGCGACGCGGGGTGGACAGTGAACCGCAAGCGGGTCGAGCGGATCTGGCGACGCGAGGGGCTCAAGGTGCCGCAGCGGCAGCCGAAGCGCGGGCGGCTGTGGCTCAACGATGGCTCCTGTATCAGGCTCCGGCCGGAATATCCGGGCCATGTGTGGGCCTATGACTTCGTTCAGGGCCGCACTCACGACGGGCGCAAGTTCCGGATCCTGACCATTATCGATGGGGCCAGCCGGGAATGCCTGGCGCTCATCGTCGCCAGGAAGCTACGTCACGAGGACGTGCTGGCCGCGTTGGCCGAGTTGTTCGTCATGCGCGGGCCTCCGGCACACATCAGGTCCGCTAATGGTCCTGAATTTATCGCTACGGCCGTCCAGAAGTGGCTCGGCAAGATCGGCGTGAAGACGCTCTACATCGCGCCGGGATCACCTTGGGAGAATGGCTACAATGAGAGCTTCAACGGGTCGCTGCGCGACGAGCTGCTCAACGGCGAGATCTTCTATCCTCCGAGCGCTCCCAGCTGATATAACCTTCATGCGAGCCGGGAATCAGCGCCAACCACTCATCCCGGGCCTTGCGACGACTCCTCGTCCGCAGGGCGGCGCCATCATATCCAGCTACAACGTGGGTTTTACCATAGGCATACAGGATCGCCTTGCGCTCAAGATGCTGGGGACCGATCTTCTCACAGATCATCGCTCTTCTCCTCCCGTGCCGCGCAGGGGGCGCCGGTGGCGTGGTCGAGCAGTAGACGCACGATCAGGGGCATCAACTTCAGCCCGCGAAGGCCGTTCTTCGCCCCTACGTCGGCGAACAGCTTGTCGAGTTCCCGCGCGATGTAGGGCACGTGCGCGAAACGCGCACCGCCCTTGGCGGTGTCGACGGTGCGGTCCTGGCCAGCCCATTCGTAGAGGTCTTGGAAGAGATGCTTATGCAGGGCACGGTAGCCGTCGGCCGTTGCCGGAAAGGTCAGGCGCGCGGCTTCCGCGCCGCGCGCCTGAGTAAGTCGCCGCTCGGCCTCTGTGAGCGTCTTATCATCGGTGATCCCAAGCCGGTTCCGAAGCGTGTCGGTGCCGGGATAGGTATAAGGCCCAGTCGGCCCCAAGCTGCGATTTTGGCCAAGTCGGAGAACGTTTTGGGAACGTGGCATTCGGTATTGACGATGGAAATCATAGAAGAGGACAGTTCGCTCCATCATAGGGAGTGGGTTGATGGATCGGAGTATTCCGGGCGGGGATTTGATCGGACGATGGAGCCTGAGCTTTGCCGATATTGATTTTGTAAATTCGAAGCCGGCCCTGACGCGCCTTGGCCTCGCCGCGCAGCTGAAATTCTTCGCTTCCCTGGGGTTTTTCGCGATCGATCCCGGCTCAATCCCTACCGATGGCCTCTCGTATCTGGCCGAGCAACTCGGTGTCGAGGCTGGCGAGATAGCCGGTTATGACTTTTCCAGTCGGACAGCACGACGGCATTGTGCGGAGATCCTGATCCATCTTGGATATCACCGCATGAAGCGGGTGGATCGCGCGCAATTGACGGAATGGATTGCTGGCGAGCTGTGCCCGGGCGGCCAGTCGATCAATGCCATGCTTGAGCATGTTTTCCTGTGGTGCCGGGACCGGCGTATTTATGGGCCGTCGCGCAAGGAGCTTGAACGTGTCGTTCGCTCACAACGGCAAGATTATCTGGACACCTGGCTGATCGGAGCCAGTGATCGGCTTTCGTCAGATGCGGTGGCGTTATTGGAAGCCTCGCTTGCCGATCCGGACAGCTCGACCGGATTCAACAGGATGAAGGGTGACGCCGGACAGGCAACGCTCGACAACATTCTCGACGTGACCGAGAAACTCGCCTTTATCCAGAGACTTGATCTTCCCCATGATCTCCTGACGGCTACGGGCAAGCCATGGGTCGATCAGATTGTTCGCCGCGTTGCCGGTGAAAAGGCCTCGGAGATGCGCCGGCATGCGCCGGCGCGACAGCTCGGCCTTTATGCGATTTATCTAATGTCGCGGGAGGCGCAACTCACTGACGCGATGATCGACCTGCTGATCGAAACCGTTCACAAGATCGGAACGCGCTCGAAACGCAAGGTGGTGGGCGATATCGCGAAAGACATCGAGCGGGTCTATGGAAAGGAGCGCCTGCTGGTCGAGATCGCCAGCGCCTCGATCAATGAACCATCGGGGCGCATCTGCGATGTCATTTTCCCGATCGCCGGTAAGGCCAAGCTGGCGGCGATCGTCAAGGAGAGCCATGCGAAGGGCGCTCTGGACCGGCGCATCTACAAGGTGATGCGTGGTTCCTGGGCCAATCATTACCGGCGCATGCTGCCAAGCCTGCTTTCCGTACTTGAGTTCCGGTCGAACAACGCGGTGTGGCGGCCGGTCCTGGCGGCCCTCGACTGGATCAGGAGCAAGGTGGATGGCGGATGCCGCTTCGTGCCATTGCAGGATGTTCCGATCGATGAGGTGATTCCAGCGCGATGGCGCAGTTCCGTCATTGATGACGATGGGCGGGTAAACCGGATCAGCTATGAGCTTTGCGTCCTGACGCAACTGCGCGACCGCATCCGCTCCAAAGAAATCTGGGTGGTCGGGGCGGATCGCTATCGCAATCCCGATGACGATCTTCCCAAGGACTTCGAGATCAGGCGAGATGCGTACTATTCCGGCCTCAGCCTGACGCCAGATGCGCAGGCGTTTTGCGCCTCGATCCGGGAGGAGCTTGAACGGGAACTGTTGCTCCTCAATGCCAATATTCCACAAAACGACAAGGTCCGGCTCCTGTGGCGCGGCGACAACCGGATATCGATTACACCGTTCAAGCCCTTGCCCGAACCGAAGGGTCTCGCTTCGATCAAAAGCGAGATCGGTCAGCGCTGGCCGATGACCGGACTGCTGGACGTGTTGAAAGAGGCTGCTCTGGACACGGGATTGATGGATGCTTTCGAAACGTCGGCCTCGCGGGTTACCCTGTCGAAAGCAGCCTTGGCTCAGCGTCTTTTGCTGTGTCTCTATGGCTTGGGCACGAACGCCGGGCTCAAGCGGGTCGCTGGCGCAACACCCGATGTCAGTTACGAGGAATTGCTGCATGTCCATCGCCGTTTCATCCACGCGCCAGCGCTGAGGGAGGCGTGCGCGCGGGTAGCAAACGCGACACTGGCAATCCGCAATGCCGCAGTATGGGGAGATGCGGGCACGGCATGCGCGTCCGATTCAACGAAGTTCGGCGCGTGGGACCGCAACCTGATGACGGAATGGCACGCCCGCTATGGCGGCCGTGGCGTCATGATCTACTGGCATGTGGAGAAGCGCGCGACCTGCGTTTATTCCCAGCTCAAGCGGTGCTCTTCCTCGGAGGTCGCCTCCATGATCGAAGGCGTGCTACGCCATTGCACCGACATGGAAATCCAGCGCCAGTACGTCGATAGCCACGGCCAGAGCGCAGTCGGCTTTGCGTTCTGCCGACTCCTTGGATTTGAGCTTGCCCCGCGGCTGAAAGCAGTGGCACGCCAGAAACTGGCCCTTCCCCAAGCCGGCATGCGCACGCGGCTTTCCAATTTACTGCCGATCCTCTCCAGCCCGATCGACTGGGACGAAATGGTCAAATATGCCGCTGCCATGCAATCGCGCACCGCCGATCCGGAAGCGATCCTGCTCCGGTTTGCCAGAGCCGAAGTGATGCACCCGACCTACAAGGCGCTGAGTGAACTCGGCCGCGCGGTCAAAACAATCTTCCTATGCCGGTATTTGCGTCAGGAGGCATTCCGCCGCGAGATCCACGAAGGGCTGAATGTGGTTGAGAACTGGAACGGCGCTAATGGTTTCGTGTTCTTCGGCAAGGGCGGCGAGATCGCCACCAACCGCATCCATGAGCAGGAAATCTCCGTTCTGGCGCTACACCTCCTGCAAGCGTCGCTGGTGTATGTGAACACCCGCATGCTTCAGACCGTACTGGTTGAGCCGAAGTGGGCGGGGCGGATGACGCCGGAAGATTATCGTGGTCTCACGCCGTTGATCTACAGTCATGTGAACCCTTATGGCCGCTTCGACCTCGACCTGAACGACCGGATTGATTTTGGACGGCTTGCAGCGTGAGGCGGCTGATCGGCCTATAACATTTGGGTACACCCCAGAGTGATAGGGCCGAGTGACACCATTCGTCTGTCACAAAAGGGTGGGTTTGCGCTCAATGTGACGATACACTGCAAGAGCCACCCTAATGTGACGGATTTTGCACTTGGCTCGTATCGGATATGCCCGCGTCAGCACCACGGACCAGGATCTGGATATCCAGATTGGCCGCCTCAAGAATGCAGGTTGCGAAATTATCCGTTCCGAGACCGGATCGGGGGCCTCGCGGAGCGGGCGCACGGAACTGGAAACGATCATGCAGTTTATGCACACCGGCGACGAGCTGGTCGTGCTGCGGCTCGACCGGCTCGGCCGCTCCACGCGCGATGTCCTGAACCTGGTGCATGAGCTTGATGAAAAGGGAGCTTCGCTGCGCATCCTTGAGCCAGAGGTGACGACGGCGGGCGACATGGGGCGAATGGTCATCACCATACTCGGCATGGTCGCCGATATGGAGCTGAAGTTCATCAAGGATCGTCAGCGCGCCGGGATCGAAGCGGCGCGCGCCGAAGGCGTTTACAAAGGCCGGAAGAAGAACGTCGATGACGATGAAATCCGCCGTCGCCTTGCCGCCGGCGCCAGCAAGGCCCGCGTTGCCCGCGACCTGAAGGTCTCACGAATGACCGTCTATCGGGCGCTCGACATTATTCCGTCACAGACCAAACTGCCGGAAAAGCCGCCCACTGCCAGCATCGCCCTGCATCTGATTATCGAGAACTTCAACAAGCGTGGAAGAGGTAGAAAACCCGCTCGGGAGCGGATTGAGGCGATGCTGGAACGCGACTACGCCATGGTAAAAAACGGCAATTGTGATTACAAACTGACCGTCGCCTATGACCCCGATCCGGATGGCATTTCCCTTGATGAGGAAATCCAAAGCCTCCTCTCCGAGATGTTCAACATCGCAGAGAGCTACAATTGCTCCATGGAAGCCGATATCTACGAGGTCGGTGGTCAGCAACGGTCCTGGTAGAATCAATCAAGCGTTCAGTGTTCGTTCTTCAACCTGGCCAAAATCGCAGCTTCGGGCCGACTGGGCCTATAACGCGCTCGTCACGCCAACTTGCGGTAGTGGCGCAGATAGTCGGGATATTCGATCCCGCGTGCTTTCAAGAGATTAATCGTCGCCTCTTCGACCAGGGCGGCAACGGACGTTTGTTCGCGCTCAGCAAGGTTTTTGATCTCTGCCGCCAGCTCGGGTTTCACCGACGCTGCGAGATTGCGCGTGTTCGCGCGGCTCGGCCGACGCCGGGGCAAGGGAACCGGGAGAAGGGGGTCTTCCTGTCTTTTCGGGCGAGCCATAGGTCTAAAACACAAGAGGTTGATGTGGTGCCGGAATAAGCGTGTTGACACGCTTAATGGCTGTAATGTGGTTGCACGGCAAGAGAGGACAAGCCGGGTTGCCCTCGCCGTCAAAGCGAGGATAGACATATCCTTATCGGTAAAAGGGAATAAATCACGATGCCGCATAGCGACGATTGGCAGTATGATCCGATCCTGGAACGCGAACTAACCACCCGCCGCCCCGCTGGGGGAATGATCCAAGCGGTCGAGATTGCGCAGTTGCCGTCGAGTGAATGGATCATCAACGTTAAAGTATCGTGGCATGGCGATAAGTGGCTGAATGTCTGCCTATTCGAGCAACCGACGCTTAAAACATACAAGCGACTGTCAAGTGCCGTGCGGCATGTCGTGCTCGATTACGGATATGAGGATGACCATATCCGATTGGTCCCCGACAAACAATGCAGCAACAAATTGGCGTTTTAGGCTTCCCTTTCCCCCTCATCGTGATATGTGCATAAATCTCGATGACGAGGGAGAAAGCGATGAAAGCTTTTAATTTCGCGCTCGCGGCCGCCTTGGTGGGGGCTGCGGTGCAATCGACCCCCGCTGTAGCGTCGGATAATACTTGGGCATGTGAGGTTGTTCTGTGCATCTCCAACCCGGGTGGTCCGACGCAATATCCAGCCTGTGTTCCACCGATAACGAAACTGTGGCGGGTGCTGGCTCTCGGCGGCAGCTTCCCGACATGCACGGGCGGGGGTATCGCCAAGACAAAATACAAGAAGCCGGATGATGGGAGGCCTGGTCGCTTGACGGTCACTTGGACTGACGGGCGGCAACAGACCTACTATCAGCCGCGCAACTGACCGGGAGCGGGAACGTGTTCCTCGAAACCGGAGCCGTTCTTTCGCTGGCGGCGCAATGCGCCCCAGCGGTAGCGCCGCATACGATCGCCGCGATCGTGGATGCGGAATCTTCCAACTATGTTTTTGCGATCAACGTCAACGGCGTGGCCAGTCAGCCGCGCCGTCCGCGCAATGAGGCGGAGGCTATCGCAACCGCGCGCTCTTATGTTGCGCGCGGCTACAGCGTGGATCTCGGCCTCGGCCAAATCAATTCACGCAACATGGGCTGGCTCGGCCTGACGTGGGACACTGTTTTCAAGCAGTGCGCCAATGTCGAAGCGGCAGGCCGTGTGCTCCTGTCCAATTTCCGTTCGGCCAAGACGGGTCGCACCCCGCAAGAGGCCCTTCGGGTCGCACTCAGCATGTATAACACAGGCTCTCAATCGAGAGGTTTCCGCAACGGCTATGTCGCCCGCGTGGAGAATGCAGGTCGCCGCGTCAGCGGTCGGCCTGCGACCGCAATCCCGACTGTCATCGTGGGCGATCAGCCCGCCAGCGCCGCCGTGAGCGACACTGGCGCCGGTCGTGTGCCGGTGGAGCTGGCGGAAATCGCAGCGGAGAACATGGAGGCGGCTCCACCGCCTGCACCGCCTGCGTGGGATGTTTTCGGCCGCGCCCAACACGCGCGGATTGGTTCGTAAGGCGAAGATAGGAGTTGTCGAATGTTTCGTATCTGGAAGATCAAGGCTGAATCCCGGCTCGACGCGCTGCTCGCGCGTCTCAAGCCCTCGCCGCTCATGGCGCGCGCGCTGCCCCTGTCGCTGCTGGCAAGCCTGCTCATAGCGGAGCCGGCTTTTGCGCAGGCAAACTTTGAAGGCCTGGCCGACAACATTCTCGGCCTGCTGAGCAACGGCTTGCTCCGCACGCTGGCGATCATCGCGATCATCGTCGTTGGCCTTCTGTGGTTCCTCGGCCGCGCGTCGGTGCAGATGCTCGTCACGGTCGTAGTTGGCGTGGTGATCGTGTTCTCCGCGCCGTGGATCGTCGACACGATTACGGGGTGATCGGGGATGGACGGTCAGGAAGAAATGACAAAAGACCCGCTGTTCTTGGCCGTCACCCGCCCCGCTTTGTGGGCGGGTGTTCCCATTGAGGCGGGCGCGCTCATCATCATGGCGGGCGCAATCACGTTGGTTGGTTCGGGCAATCCTCTCTACGGCGGCGCGGCCGCCGTCGCGCTTTATGCGATGGCGCGGCTCATCGTGCGGCATGACGTGAACGCATTCCGGCTGATCTTCCTTTGGGGCCGGACCAAAGCGGCGAACCGGAACCGCGTCTTTTGGGGTGGGTCGAGCTACACGCCGCTACCGCTCTACGGAATCAAGCGAAAGGGATTTGGTCGTGGTGTTCGGTAAGAGCGCGCTCGCGGAGAAGGTGCCTTTTGACAAGGCCAAGCGGGAGGAAATGCCAGAGAAATTCTTGCCGTATTCGCGGCATGTCAATGAGCATGTGGTCGCCCTCGATAATGGCGATCTTATGCTCATGCTCGAACTGGATGGCCGTCCTTTCGAGACTTCGGACGTGCGCGATCTGAACGATTGGCACACGCGCCTCAACGGGGTCTGGCGCAATATCCATGACGAGCGGCTTTCGATCTGGACGCACATGTTGCGGATGCGTGTGCGCGACTATCCGGGCGGCACGTTCCGCTCCCATTTCGCCGCGAAGCTCGATCAAAAATATTATGAGCGGATGACGGCTGAACGGATGTTCCGCAACCGCTTCTTCATGACGGTCGTGATCCGCCCAACAGCAAACGCGACCGACAAGCTGATGGATTTCCTGCGCAAGAAGCAGGAGGACAAGAACGCCAATATCGCGGAAGCTCTAGAGCTGCTGGAAGACAAGGTGCGCGATCTGGAAAAGCTGCTGCTGCGCGTTCGTCCGCGCCGTGTCGGCATCTATGAGCACCGGGGCCTCCTGTTCTCCGAACCGCTGGAAATACTGAACCAGGTGATGACCGGGCGCTATCGGCGCTGTCCTCTGGTTCGTGGTCGCCTCGGATCGGCGCTCTATGCGAGCCGCGCCATTATCGGCGCTGAGACATTTGAGGTCCGCGACGCCGATCATTCGATGTTCGGCGGCATTTTCGGCATTCGCGAGTATCCGTCATCGACAACGCCGCGCCAGTTTGAATCGCTGCTCTCGGTCGATTTCAGCCTCGCCATAACGCAGTCGTTCACGTTCCTGTCGCGCACAGCGGCAACAGAACGGTTCCGGCTTCGCCAGACCCAAATGGCGAACGCCGGTGACAAGGCGATCAGTCAGATGGATGAGTTGATCGACGCGGCGGACGATTTGCAATCGAACCGCTTTGTGCTGGGGGACCATCATTTCACGCTGACGGTGTTCGCGGAAGATTTGAAAAAGCTGCGCGATAATATGTCGATCGCGCGCGCTGCGCTGGCCGATACGGGCATGGTCGCCGCCCGCGAAAGCGCGGCGCTGGAAGCTGCCTATTGGTCGCAGCTGGTCGGCAATTTCGCGTGGAGGGCGCGCCCCGCACCGATCACGTCCTATAACTTCTCTGCGTTCTCGCCCTTCCATACGTTCCCGGCAGGGCACGAGGACGGCAATCATTGGGGGCCTGCGGTCGCGCTGCTCAAGACAAGCGCGCGCAGCCCATATTACTTCAATTTCCATTCGGCGGACCTGGGCCATTCGATGGTCATTGGTCCATCGGGCGGCGGCAAGACGGTGCTGGTCAATTTCCTGATGGCGCAGCTCGAAAAGTTCAACGCGCGCCATATCTTCATCGACAAGGATCAGGGCGCGGAGATTTTTGTCCGCGCCAGTGGCGGCACCTATCTCGCGCTGCGCAACGGGGAGCCTACGGGGTTCGCTCCGCTCAAGGCACTCGACAATACGGCTTCTCATCGCGCGTTCCTCGGTCGCTTCATCCGCCAGCTGGTGAAGCAAGAGGGTGCGCCGATCACGGTGCAGGAATCGCACCTGATCGACGATGGCATTGAAGCCGTGATGAAGCTGCCGCGCGAGCAACGCTCGCTGTCGGCGCTGCGGACCATGCTCGGTATGTCGGACTCGGGCGGCGTCGGCGCGCGCCTGGTCAAGTGGACCTCCGAGGGGAACCTTGGCTGGGTTTTCGATAATGAGGAAGATTCCATGTCGCTCGAAGCCCGTTTCGTGGGCTTCGATATGACCGACTTCCTCGAAAACGCGGAAATCCGCACGCCGGTCATGCTCTACTTGTTCGAGCGGATAGACGCGCTCCTGACAGGCGAGCGCATGGTGATTGCGATTGACGAATTTTGGAAGGCGCTGGCCGATCCGGCGTTCACAGCATTTGCGCAGGATGGCCTCAAGACATACCGCAAGCGCAACGCGTTCCTCGTCTTTGCAACGCAGTCGCCTGCAGACGCGCTGCGGTCCACGATCAGCCATTCGATCTTGGAGCAGGTCGCGACGAAAATCTTCCTGCCCAATCCGTTCGGCCAGCGCCGGGATTACATCGAAGGCTTCTCGCTCTCGGAGGCGGAATTTAAGCTGGTGCGCGAAGAGCTGTCGCCGGAAAGCCGCAAATTCCTCGTGAAGCAGGGCCATGACTCCGTTGTGGTCGGCCTGGATCTCATTGGCATGGACGATGAACTCGCCGTGCTGTCGGGGCGCGCTGAGACAACGGGCGTGGCCCGCGAAGTGATTGCCGAACTGGGCAATGATCCGAAGCTCTGGTTGCCGGAATTTCACCGGCGCCGGCGCCCAAGCTGAAAGGAGTGAGACTATGAAGCAGCTTTTCTTGGCGGCTGTGTCGATCGGGAGCCTTGCGGCCGCGACGCCAGCCAGTGCGCAGGGTATCCCTGTGTTCGATAGCACGTCCGTGCTCAAGCATATCGAACAAATCCAGAAGACCATGCAGATGATTGAGCAAGGTCGCCAGCAGATTGCGGAAGCGCAGCAGCTCTACCAAGGGCTGAACCAGCTGACCGATGTTTCCTCGATCGCCAACCAGCTCAAGACGGATTCGCTTCGCACGCTCGGCGTCGATGTGAACTCCCTCGAACGCATGGCGCGCGGCGATTTCAGCGGCGGCGGCGGCTACGGCGGCCGTTCCGATGCGATCTATCAGGACATGCTCGAACGTCTCGGCGTGTCCGCGAATGGCGATCAAACCGATGTTCGCTACCAGACAGCTCGCTCGATCGCGATGGACAAGGCCATGGCCGAAGGCATGGGCGAAGCGGCCACATCGCGCGGCGAAGGTCTGGAAGAGCTGCGCAATCGACTTGCGACCGCATCGACCGCAAAGGAAGTTGCGGACCTTCAAGCCCGCATCCAGCTCGAAAGCGCGTCGATGATGAACGATCAACTCCGCGTCGAAGCGTTGGAGCGAGCGCGCAGAGCAGAGGCCGCGGCGCACACGGCCGAAGCTTTTGCGGACAGGTCGCGCAAACGCGATGAGCAGCGTGCGCGAGCGCGCGCGGCAGCTGGAATCTGACATGAAGAAGATGGTCCTTCTTGCGATCAGCGCAGCCGGCTTTCTCGCCGGCTGCGAACGCGCGCCCACATTTCCCGAGATTCTGATGACCTATCATGATGTTGATTGGCTCAAAACTCATGAGGATCAGATTCCGGTGATCGTCGCTGAGTGCGACAAGATCGTGAACAGCGAACTCAAACAGTCGGACCTCCCCATGCCAGTGGCGCGCAATTGCGGAGGCATCAAGAACAAAATCGCCTCCATTGAAAGGTCGCGCAAACGCGATGAGCAGCGTGCGCGAGCGCGCGCGGCAGCTGGAATGTAAGGCTGAAAAAACAGCTTGAATTACACCTAATCGGAGCGGGCTGGTGGAATACGATCTCTTTACGAATGCCTATCAGGGCTTCACCAACGAACTCAATTCGGTAGTTGTATCCAACTATGCTGGGTTTGTTGGGTGGATCGCTGGACCGCTCCGCACTGGCATGATCATTTACATAATCTTGCTAGGCTACGCGATCATGCGCGGGGCGGTGCAATACCCCTTCCGCGAATATGTCTATCGCTCGCTGATGCTGGCCGCGCTCTATTATGCTGTGACAAACCTCTATGGAGCATCGCTCGCACAAATGATCGTGACCGGCCTACCGCATGAGTTTGCCTCGATCGTAGGCGGCTCACCGGAAGGCGTTGGCGGGTCTTTCGATGGGATGTGGGCGCGGGTCGATGATGCACTGCTCGCGATGCAGGATGCGACCGAGAAATACGCAGAGGAACACGCCTCACTGACTGATATTCCCGGCGCTGCCGCCGCAATTATGCTGTGTATCGGTGCCACTATCATCATTCTTTTGACAGCGATCGCGGCCCTGTTCGCCCTGGCCGTTGGCTTCGTAATCGTGCTCTACGCGCTCTTTGCGCTTGCATGTCTGGCGGTGGTCGGGCCGATCTTCGTAGCAGCGCTGCTGTTCGATTCCACCAGAAGCTATTTCTTCTCGTGGCTCGGCAGCGTCCTCAATTTTCTGATGTTGTCGCTATTTGCGATGCTTCTTGTGCTGGTTGTGGCCAATGTCGCTGAATCCGCAACAGCAACATTCGATGGCGATTTTGACAACATCTGGAGCACCTGTATCCGGATCATCGCGTTCTACATTCTCGCCTGCTTTTTCTTCATCCAAATCCCCGGAATTGCTGCCTCGCTGGGTGGCGGCGCGGCTGCAATGGTGACGCAGTTCGGCAACGCGGTGACGAAGGGTGGCGGCGCGATGGCAACGGGCGCAGGCCACGCGGCCAGCGATGCCCGCGCCATGGGAGCCAGCATGGGACGGGGCTTCTCGTCGGCGGTTCGCCGTTGGCGCAACCGAAACACAATCACCAGAGCTTGAGGGAACGAATATGCGCAAGTTGCTTGGACTCGGAATCTGCCTGGCGCTGGCGGCCTGCGCAGGTCAGCCCGTAAAAAAGCCAGCCAAATGTGAGGGGCCGATGCGGCCTGCCAATCCGCATGGGCTTACCCTCCCCTCAATCCCGGATCAGGCCGCACAGCGAACCGCGCCGGCAAATGTGGACGTGTTCAATCAGGGTGCACCGGCAACGCCGGACGCGGCCCCGGCAGACCCATCCACTCCGGGCAATGAACAGTCGGACGCATCGCGGGCGGTCGAAGTGCCGCGTCTAAGCGCCTCGCTGCGCGGCCCGATCTACTCGAATTGCTGAGGTGTTACGATGGCAGTTGGTATTCCAAAGGACGAGCTGAAAGCCTATTTTGAAGAGGCTGCAAGCTGGGAACGTGACAAGCTTGCGGCGGCCGAGCGCTCCAAAAAGCTGGCGTGGGCCGTCGCTGGCGTTGCTGGCGCGCTGGCGACTGCTGGCGTTGTGGCCGTTGCAGCCCTGACGCCTCTGAAAACGGTCGAGCCATATGTTATCACGGTGGACCGTAACACGGGCGAGGCGTCGATCGCCGCCAAGCTCCACGGTGACGCGACGATCACCTATGACGAGGCGGTCCGTAAGTATTTCCTCGCTACCTATGTCCGCTATCGCGAAGGCTGGATAGCGGCCGCTCGCGAAGAATATTTCGATGCGGTCATGGTCATGTCGGCGCGGCCCGAACAGGATCGGTGGTCACGCTTCTACAAGACCGACAATCCCCAAAGCCCGCAAAACATCCTTGCGAACCGCACTGATGTTTTTGTCGAGATCAAGCGGGTGTCGTTCCTGGGCGGCAACGTCGCGCAGGTCTATTTTACCAAGGAATCTGTGACCGGCTCGAACTCGACCAAAACCGATGCCGTCGCGACCATCAAATACAAGGTCGATGGCACGCCGAGCAAGGAAGTGGACCGCTTCAAGAATCCGCTTGGCTATCAGGTCGAGAGCTATCGCGCTGACGTGGAGGTGCCCCAATGACCGTGTTGAAGTGGAGCGCCCCGTTTGCGCTCGCGATCGCGCTGGCTGCGTCGCCGGCGATGGCCGAAGAAACGCCCCATGCGACTGTGCTCGATCACCGGGTTCGTGAAGCGAACTACAATGATCGGCAAGTCTATGAGATTCCGGGCGTGTTCCGCATCGCCACGGAAATCGTCTTCGCCAAGGATGAAGTGGTCGAGCATGTGGCGCTGGGTGATACCGTGTCCTGGGAAGTCGCACCGGCTGCCAATTCGCTCTTCATCAAACCACGCGAGCGAGCGGGTCGCACGAACCTGACAGTCATTACACGTTCGCGCTATGGCCCGCGCAGCTATCGGTTCGCTCTGTCGCCAACGCAGCGGGGCAGCGGCTTCTATACGGTCGTTTTCCGCTATCCTGAACAGGAAGCGGCCGAAGCGCAGGCGCAAGCCGCAATGGCCCAGCTGGCCCAGCTGAAAGCCTTGGAACGCGGCGCGGTGAAGTCCGCGCTCGATATTGGCGTGCTGGAAGGCACGCGCAACGCCGACTACATCATGCAAGGATCGACCGCCATCCAGCCCTCCGAAGTGTCTGACAACGGACAGTTCACGGTAATGCGCTTTCCCAACCAGCGTGAGTTGCCGGCGTTCTTCATCGTCAATCCTGATGGATCGGAAGCCATCGCCTCCTTCGATGTGCGCGATGAATATGTGGTGCTGCACGGGGTTTACGGGACAATCCGACTGCGCCGGGGCCTCGAAGTGCTCTGCATCCACAATCAGAAGACTGACTATTACGGGCGCGATCCCAAAACTGACACGGCCTCGGGGCTGGTCGAGCGAACCACAGGGGTTGAGTAAGATGGCTGCGAACGATCATGACAATGCGCCGCATGGCGACAACATCATTTCGCAGGGCGAGACGGTCGAGAACCGGCCCCTTGCGTCGGAGCCGGTGCCCGATCCGGAAGACATTGAGCGGCAAAGCGAGCGCCAGGCGAAGATTGCCGCCCTGCCGAACAGGTCGATCGACCCCAAAAAGGCGGTCGTTCTCGCTGCGGTTGCCTGCGGCGCGATCGTGCTCGGTTTTAGCACCATCGACGCGATGCGGAGCGATCCAACCGAAAAGGCCGAGAAAGCGGAAAAGCCGGATGAAAGGCAACTCGCCAACTACGATCCGAAGTCAATCATAGCCCCAACGCTTGCCGATGCGCCGAATGATCCGAACGCCCCGGTGCCCATGACGGAAGTGCCGGCGCTTGATGGAAGCCAAGCGCCCCGCACGGGCGGCGCGAATGGCCGCCCCCAAAAGTCTGAGGGACAAGTCATCGCTGAGGCCCAACGCCGCGCCGGGATCATGGCCTATGGCGGCGAAAACGGCGGCGGGGTCGGTGGAGCGGTGGCAGCTGCCACCGGCCTGCCCATGGGCGGCGGCGCAGGAGGACAGGGCGCGCAGTTAATTGGTGCGTCGGCCGATGGGGATGGGCAAGGTGGATCGCGCCGGACCAATCTCGAAAACATGCGCCAGACCTCGCAAATCGATCGGGTGTCAGGCCGCGACATTGGCAACCGCGATATGCTGATCCTTGCGGGGTCGTTCATTCCGTGCGTGCTGCAAACCGCAATGGATTCCAGTCAGCCCGGATATGTCAGCTGCATCATTCCCCGCGACATTTATTCGGACAACGGCCGCGTCGTCCTGCTGGAAAAGGGAACGCGCGTCTTGGGCGAATATCAAACCGGCGTCCAGCGCGGCAAATATCGTCTCTTTGCGGTATGGAACCGCGCGGTCACGCCTCGCGGCGTGGCGATCGACGTAGGTTCGCCCGCCAGCGATGCGCTTGGCCGTTCAGGTATGGCAGGCGGCGTGAAGAACTTCTTTTGGGAACGCTTCGGGGCCGCGCTGTTGTTCAGCTCGCTCAACGATGCCGCCTCGATCGCCGCCTCGGAAGTCTCCGACGCGGATAATGTCACACGGGTTCCCAGCCAAGCATCGGACACGATTTTGCGGGACACGATGCAGATTCAGCCGGTGCTTCGCATCAATCAGGGCGCGGAAGTGGGGATCATGGTCGCGCGCGACTTCGACTTCTCCAACATCTACGGCCTTCGGCTTCGGCGCGGCCAATGAGCAATACGGCTGTCCTCGAAAACGCCTTGCTGCCGCTGCGCCCTCTGCTCGCGCGTGAGGACGTAACGGAACTGGTGATTAACAAGGCTGGCGAGGCGGCGATTGAAACGCGCGATGGGTGGTCCTGGGAGACATTGCCTGACCTCAACGAAAAGTCGCTGCTCGCGCTCGCGCGGGCAGCGGCGGCTTTCACGCATCAGGACATAAGCCAGTCCACACCAATCTGCTCCACAATCCTCCCCAGCGGTGAGCGTGTGCAGCTGGTTGTGCCGCCTGCTGTCCCTGCCGGCACGGTGTCCATCACCATCCGCAAACCGTCATCGGTGACGTTGACGATGGAGGACTTCGAGCGCGGTGGGCTGTTTAGCGAGACAAAGATCGCAACCCGGCAAGTCTCACCGCTCGATGTTGAATTGCGCGATCTGCTCGATGCAGGAAAACATGTCGAATTTTTCCAAAAGGCAGTTCAGGGCCGCAAAAATATCCTGATTTCGGGCGCTACCGGCTCGGGAAAGACGACGCTCTCTAAAGGGCTGATCCAGCTTATTCCGCCGCATGAGCGGCTGCTGACGATCGAAGACACGCGCGAATTGGTCGTTCCGCATCGCAACGTGGTCCACATGCTCTACGCGAAGGACAAGCAGGGCACCGCGAAAATCTCTGCAAAGGATCTTCTGGAATCGGCCCTGCGTATGCGGCCTGACCGGATACTGTTGCAGGAGCTGCGCGACGGCACCGCGTTCTTCTATCTCCGCAACGTCAACTCAGGCCATCCCGGCTCGATCACGACGATCCATGCGGACTCGGCCGAACTCGCGTTCGAACAGCTGACATTGCTGGTCAAGGAAAGCGAGGGCGGCGCCGATCTGGCCCGTGACGACATTCGCAGCCTGCTCAAGCTGCTGGTGGATGTGGTCGTGCAAACCAAGAAGGTCGAAGGCCGCTTTCGCGTGACGGAGATATATTTTGATCCAGAAAACAGGCTCTAACAGGCTCGCGCTGGCCCTTGTCCTCCTTCCGATCACACTGCTGCTGATCGGCCTGCTGACCGGGACGGTGGCGTGGTTCTTTCTCAAGATGCCCGCCGCGGCTTATGATCCGCTCAGGCTCCCCGGCTTCTTCTGGTATTACCGCCATGATCCTGTCGTGACCGAAGCGCTCTGGCGAGGCGCGGTCATAGGCGTGCCGCTGCCGGTGTTGCTTATGGCGATCGTCCTGCGGCCGAAAAGGAACCTTCACGGTGAAGCCCGCTTCGCGCGCGAAGGCGAAATCCGCAAGGCGGGCCTTCGCGCGAAAAAGGGCATTGTGCTCGGCCGCGTCCGCAACCGCTTCCTTATGGTGGGCAAGATGGAGCATGTATTGCTCGAAGCGCCTACCGGATCGGGCAAGGGCGTTGGCATCGTCATCCCCAATCTGTTGCAATGGCCGGATTCGGTTGTCGTGCTCGATATTAAGCGCGAGAACTATGAAATCACGGCGGGTTTCCGCCGCAAGGGCGGCCAAAAGGTTGTGCTGTTCAACCCTACGGACAGAGAAGGCCGCACAGCCCGCTACAATCCGCTTAGCTACATCAACAGGGCCGATCCAATTGAGGTCCTGGTCGAATTGCAGAAGATCGCCACGATGCTCTTCGTGCCCCCGGAGAAGGGCGAGGCATTCTGGACGGAATCAGCGCGCACGGCCTTTGTCGGCATTGCATCGTGGATCGCGGCCAAGCCTGAACGTCCCTTCTCGTTTGGCGAGATATACCGGACCATCACGATGCCGGGGATGAAGGCATTCTTCACCAAGGAAGCTGGCGATAGTGCACTATCGGAAGGGTGCCGCGCCGCGCTGAGCGATTTTACGTCCAGCGCGGACAACACATTCACCGGCATTATCCAGACCGTCACCTCCAAGCTCAATCTCTGGATCAATCCAATTGTCGATCGCGCGACGGCCGAAAGCGACTTTTCCCTGACGGACCTTCGCCGCATCCCGACCTCGATCTATCTCGGTGTCTCGCCGGATGAACTCGATAGGGTCGCGCCGCTCTACAATCTGTTTTTCCAACAGCTGATCGACCTCAACACGCGGCAACTGCCCGACGATGGTGAAAAGCTATCCGTGCTGCTCATTCTGGACGAATTTGCGCGGCTCGGCCGCGCCCAGGTCATTGCCAATGCGTTCTCCTATGTGCGCGGCTATGGGCTGCGTCTGCTCCCCGTCATCCAGTCCCGCTCCCAGCTGCGGAATGTCTATGGTGAGCATGGCGCGGACGAAATCGTATCAAACTGCGGGGTCGAAATTGCTTTCACGCCGAAGGAGCTGCGGGTCGCAAAGGAACTGTCCGAACGCCTCGGCTATCTTGGTCAGGATGCGGAAAGCCGGTCCCTGACGATACATGGATTGCTCGCCAATCGAAGCAAGACGATCTCCGAACAGCGCCGCGCGCTGATGCTCCCGCAAGAGCTGATGCAGCTGCCCGAAGACGATATACTCGTCATCCGGGGCGGCATCCCCGTCATTCGCGGGAAGAAAATCCGCTACTTCAAGGATGCCGTGTTCCGCTCGCGCTTGACGCCTGCGCCGGAAGTGCCGGCGCTGCCCAAGCCGGTCGCGCCGATCGCGGCCGTCGATGATCTGAGCGATGAAGAGCTGGCGGCTTTCAATGATTATTCCGCACTGGCCGATGACCAGGTGCAGGACATTCCCGAAGACGTTCTCGCCCTCGATCGCGATATGCCGAACCTGACAGTGAAGGACGGCAGCATGGCTTTCGATGAAATCAACTTCGACGACATTATTGGTCCCGACCCGACGAAAGAGGAGTGGGAAGGTCAGCGCCGGGATCTAGTTCTGAGTGAAGGAGAAGAATATGGCCGATAATGACAACAGCGAACGCCAAGCAAAGACGCCGCGCTCCTACGAAATTCTTGGCCCTGGGAACAGCAAGGAAACCTTTGCGAGATTCCCCGATGCCATGAAGGCATTTGCCAAGCTGGAAAACCAATATGACCACGCGCTGACGATGCAGAAAGGCGGAAAAACCGCTTATCTGGCGTCCACGGATTGGCGCAATGATGGGTCCACGCCGGTTGCGCAATATCTGACGCCGGCTGTCGAAGAGTATAATAAGGCGCTGAAACGCGGAGCGCCTGCCGACGAATTGCGCGGACACGAAAGCAGAGTGCGGGCCGACCTTAATGCGTGGCCCCGGCAAGCGAAGCGCGAAGCGGCTCCGACCGCATCGGCCGATAAATCGCTCAATATCCATGAGGGTGAGCGAGCCAGGGCGGAGAGCAAAGACGGTGCTGCGCCCGCGAAAGCTGAGGTTCCATCGAAGGCAGCGCCAAAGGATGACAAGCAAGTTGACGACACACGCTTGGCTCTGCCCACGCAGCTCGAACGCAAATATCTGCGCGTTGGGAATGATCTTTTCCGTAGCGGCCGCGATGACAAGCCCGATATGTCGATCAAGGGCCAAGACGGCATTCGCATCAACAAGGACTATGCCATTGGCGATGCTATCGCGATCGCGAAGCACAATGGCTGGCAGTCGATCCGTGTTCATGGAAGCGACGAATTCAAGAAGGCGGTCTATCTGGAAGCGGCGCGATCGGGGGTCGAAGTGAAAGGGTTCAAGCCGTCTGAACAGCTTAAACTTGAGGGAGAAAGGCTGGCGGCGCGAGATAAGGCCCGCGAAGCACAAGACCCGGCAAAGAGAGCGAGCATGGCAAAGCAAGACCCCTCAGAATCTCGTGCTGCGGCCGAACAGTTCCGGCGCAATTCGCATCGGGATAATGCGGCCAACCCGCAATTCAAGGCCGCGCAATCGCACGTCCTGGCGGCAGCGATCGAAGCGAAAACCCGGTTCACCCAAAAGGAAGACAGGGATCGCTTCATAGAGCGGGCCAAGGAAACTGTCGCCAAGCGTATTGAGGTTGGCGCGCCGGTCCCTGCTGCCCGTTTCGAGCAACAGCGCCAGAACGAGGCTACCCGCATAGCGCGCGAGGATTTGACGCTGCGCCAGCAGGAAAGGAAGCCGTCACGCTCGCGCTAAGTGCATGGCACATGCTTTTTGGAAACAGGAAACCGCACGATGAACATTCCCCGGCCTGATCCGGTGCCATCGAGAGGCGTGTCCGATCTCGATCGTCACATTGAAACCTTGCTTCGCGTGATTCATTCCAGAAACCTCGCTTGGTCTGATCTAAGCGAAGTGGGTAAACAGGTAGAACGCCCTCTGACGGACGTTGAGCAATTGCTTACAAATGTGGGCGACGACGCCCATGAAATCACCCTTGCTACCGAGACGATCATAACAGCCCTCAAGCTGCAACGTGATGCGCTCGCGATCCAAAGCTCTCGCCGTAGAGCACGCTTCGGCTCGATGCTCCTGCTCATGATCCCCGTGTTCTTCGTAGGTTTGATGATTGGCGCATCATACGGGATAGATGAAGGTCGGGCGCGGGAGCGTGAAGCCTTAAAGTATCCGATGATACCCCAGCTGTCCGTAGATCGTGGCGGGCTCAAAACTGACGGAAGGTAGAGCGGTGGCAGCTGCCACCGCTTGCGATCTCTTGATGGGCTATGGCCTCATGAGGCACGATGAAGAAATCTGACAGGGCAAAGAAACAAACCGCCAAGGTAATCGAGGCGGCTGCACGCGCCCATGAAGCTCTCGATTATTTCAACGGCAACGTCACAAATCCGTTCGATGAGTTAACATGGCCCAGTATTGCCGAAGGTTATCTTCTAGTCGCGCAGAAGGCGGTATCAGACGCCTTGGTCGCTTTGGAACGCGCAAACAGCGTTGGCTGGACCAAGCACGGCCAGTAACTATCGTCCTGGCCCTTC
The DNA here is from genome assembly GCF_057401885.1 of Novosphingobium sp. 550D. Taxonomy (NCBI): domain Bacteria; kingdom Pseudomonadati; phylum Pseudomonadota; class Alphaproteobacteria; order Sphingomonadales; family Sphingomonadaceae; genus Novosphingobium; species Novosphingobium sp. 550D. The sequence continues at coordinate 29,422 of NZ_JBXYYZ010000002.1, forward strand.
CCGCGAACGATCGCGGTTCCTAGATCGTTCGCTCTGCCGCTTCCGCTCCATCGCGGCTACCGATCGCTCATGAATTGTAGGCGTTCGCCCTGCCCCCACAAATTGCCGCACCTGGTCGGCAAGCTGGCGGTCAGCTGGATCGCTGCTTGCCTCAAGGCGCTTGGCGGCGGCTAGATAGCGGTGTTGCGTCTCAGTCCATGCCTGCCGCCCGCGCACCACGAAATCCGGAGCGGTGGACCGCCCCGCCAGCTGGTCTCGCGCGGCCGCAGTGATCTTCTGATTGGCAAACGGTGCAGGTGCGGTGCCGGCCATGTAGCGCTGCCGCATCCGATTCAGGGCCATGCTTTGACCAGCTCGGCCGACACCGCGCGCTGCGCGAGGCGTTGCCTCGGCAGTAACCCCCCTCGCCCGCAATTCCTCGGCAAAGCGCTCCCGGTAATGATGCAGCGTTTGAGGTCGCGGGTTGAAGCGTTTCCCCGTGTCACCGCGCGCTGCAACCGTCACATGCACGTGAGGCCGTGGTGTGTCCGTATGCAGCGCCAGGACGTAATCCCACTCATGCCCGATCTCGCTCCGCGCGACTTCGCGCACCGCTGAAAGAACCTTGTCGGGGTCTGTGCCTGCCGGCATCGAAAAAACCATGCTCACGGCGGCTACGGTAGAATTGTCACGCCAATAGACAGGATCGCCCCAATCGCGCGCCAGCGCCGCCCGATCTTCCTTGTCAGTCAGAATGTCGCCATCGCGCGTTTCAAGCGGCACATCGCCTTTTCGGCCGATATAGTCGAAATGCGCAGCCGCGTGGTTCTTGCCCTTCGGCCTGCCCGTAACCTTGACCATGACCTCCGGAGCACGGCTGACAATGCGAGCAAGCCGCGCCCGGGTGCTCCCGCCCTGGCCTGCTCGCCTCGAACTAAGCGAGCGCAGCAACATGTCGGCGCCGCGCCTGTTCGGGTCGCTGGTCAGCTTTGGTTTGAACAGCGCGGCGAGCTGGCCCGCCTCAAAGCTGCTGTCAAAGTCGCTCACCGGGCACCTCCCAATAGACAAGATCGGCCTTCGTGGCTGCACCGATACCTTCGACGGCCGCGCCGATCGCCGCGCGCAGGTCGTTGACCTTATGCAGCTCGCCGGCGATCTCCGCTGCATTGTCCGCCAGCGCCATCTTGTTCGCCGCTCGGGCGATCTGATTCACGTTGCGGCCAATGCGCTGTAACGCCTGACGGCAATTCAACAGCTCTTCGCGCAACTCGCGATCGACAGGCGCGGCAATGCCGATGTGTCGCCGCACAAGAGCCATCGCCCAGGTCGCCGGGGTCATGCGGCGCTCCTTTGCGCGATGGCGGATCACGGCCAGTTCGGTTTCGGTGGGCCGAAGATAAAGGCGGTGCTCGCCAGCGGCCTCGCGGTCGGCAACAGGCGCGGCCTCGATGGCCGCCCCGGACTGCCTGAGCACCGCGTCAACCAGCTGACGCATGAAGGGGCCGCGCCCTCCCCTCGTCTGCGCGAGCGCGTCGATCTTTGCGAGCTTGGCCGCCTCGATCTTGAAGCCCAGCGTCTTTTCCATGTGGGGTAGGTATCTCCCAACCGTGAAGCGCGATCCGATAGGATTGAGCGTATCGGTTAACATTAGCCGCCGCAAGGCTTATCCTGCCATAAAGTAGATACCTACCCCACAAACAAAAAGCGGTGGCAACTGCCACCGCTTCAAAATTCCACGCCGCCTCAATGCTGAGTGAACGTGGACGGTAAAAGCTATCAGAAGTCGAAGGTTTGGGGCGCAGCCTCGCCGTCGAACCGAACCGTGACCTGGCCGCTGAGAACAATCCCGCGACGGCCCTGAATGATGATGGCCGGTGCGTCGTTGGCCTCTTTCGGCTGACGGGGGGTGCGCGGCTTGTGATCGGAACGCTCGGCAAGCGCAGCGCCCTCCCCTTCCCGCTCGTCGTCGCCGGCATCCAGTTCGGGCCGCTCCCGACGCTCATCTGCTGCACTGGTGGCAGCTGCCACCGGCGCGCGCGATTCTTGGGGCAGCGCTGAATCGTCATTCGGTTTAGCGGCGCCGGCCTGAGCGCTCTCTTCATCGGGACCGCCTTGGAGCGTGGCAAGAAACTGCTCGCAGGCGGCGGCTGTCGGATTTTCATTCGTGACCACGAAATTGCGCGTGGCCTCCTCGTCCAGCTCGATCGCGTGTTTGATGGCGACGGCGGCGCGCGGAGAACAATTCTTCAACGCGGCAAGAATGTCCTCGGGCAAGGTGCGCAGCGAGTAGAGGCGCTTCACTTCCGAATGCGGCTTGGCGATGCGCGCGGCTAGATCCTTTGTCGAAAGCGTGTCACTGACGCGGCTCGCGATGAAACTGACGCGCTCGGCCAGACTTAGGGCTTGGCGTTGTTCGTTCTCAAGAAACTGGTCGAGGCCAATATCGCGTTCGGCGTCGGCCTGATCCAGAACGGTGTCGATCTGGTCGAAACCAAGCTGGCGGCACGCGCGGTAGCGCCGCTCGCCGTATCGGATGATGTAGCGGCCGTTCGATGTTGGCGCGACGACGATGGGTTGCAGCAAGCCGCGGTCCTTGATGGTCGCGGCCAGTGCATCAATCTCGGCCTGGTCGAACTCCCGGCGAACCTGCGCGGGGTCTGGATCAATGTCAGCGAGCGGAAGGCGCTGAAACCGCCCAGCTGCCTTGAACTCGGTATTCGCGGGGACGGCCGAAAAATCCATCGCGTCCATATCGAAGTCGGCAAAGCTCTTCTTCGCCGGTTTGACAGCTGCCTTGCTCATGCGGCTTCCCTCTCAGCTTGATCGACAATGTAGGAGACGACTTCGCGCAGGACCGGCGCGCTGCGGCGCGTATCCTTGGCAAGTCGCCACACGGGAATTTCGAGAAGGGCCGCCTCGCGCATATGCTCGCGGTGCGGGATGGTATGCGGGACAACATTGGCGGGTAGCGCCTGCCCGATCCGCTCCATGAGCATTTTAGACACTTCACTCGTCGTCTGCACACGATTGAACACGATCCCGAAGCGGGTTTCGTTGCCCTCCCCCCGAACCTTATTGGCAAGGCTGATGCTTTGCGAAATCTCGTTGAGCGATTGCCGTGCGGTTTTGTCGGGGTCTAAAGGCACCGCGACATAATCGGATGCGATCAGCGCCATAAGGTTGCGGCCATCCCAAGCCGGGGCCGTGTCGATCACGCAATAGTCGTAGTGCTTGGCAAGGCCGGCACGAATGGCGCGAACATAGGCGGCGATGTGCTGGCCCTGCTGCGGGCCGTCAGTCGTCAGTTCGACCACTTGCCTCGTGTTCTTGAAGCAAGCCAGCGCCGGAGGTTCCTCGACGGGGGCGAAGTCGAGTATCGACTGAACCGGCCCGATCTGCTCGAACTCGGCTTTCAGCATTCCGGCACTGTGGCATTGCTTGTCCAGGTCAAGGACCACGACACGCTTGCCCTGCTCGGCCAGATGCCACGCGATATGACAGGTAAGCGTGGTCTTGCCGATGCCACCGCGCTCATTAGTCACTACGATTGTTCGCATTGAGAATCCCTTCAATGGCTGCGCCACGGGCTACTTGTGCCAGCGGTTATGGGCGGCGCTATTTCCCGATCCGAAGCGATACTGCGACTGCATATACCATGGGTTCGGATCGTCATTCAGGTGAAGGCCCTTGCGCTTGCGACGCGGGCTGGTTGGTTCGGTCGGTGGATCTTTGCCGAAGATAGCCGCCAGCACGAAAGCTGCGACCACGGCCACGCCCCACCAGCCAAAGGCAGCGTGGGCCAGCGTGGCGACAATAAGAGCCACGATCAGCATGAGCGCGCCAGCTGCGATCAGCAGGATAAGCCACGCCAAAAGCATAGCCGTCCGTAGCGCGCTTGCTGCACGCCGGAGTTTGCTGACGATCTGACGGCGCATAGTGACCTCCTAAGCTGTGCGGCTCTCGCCTCGATCGGAGCCGATCAGCTTAGGGAAAGGCTGCTCCCTAAAGATGTTCGGCACTTGAGTTCGCAGTGCGTGGGACATTCGGAGCGCCGTTATCAAAGTGGCGTCCTGCCTGCCGTTCTCGATGGCGGCGACTGTTTCAGGTGAGACGTGAATCCTCGCCGCCAGCTCGGATTGCGTAAGTCCGGCAGCGATGCGCAAGCTCGCTACACGATTGAACAGTTTGGCCGCCACAAATGCCTCGCAAAATTAAACCCTATTATCGTTAGGGTCTATGAGAGGCATTGTCCACAAAAAAGGGCGGCCGCTAGGCCGCCCGTCTTATGGGGAAAGGGAGGGGGCTTAATCAGCCCCGCCCCTCGTCAGGATGCCCAGCCCCTCAGCGATCAGGTCCACCGAGTAGCGGGTTTCGCCATTGCTCTCGTAGCTGTTCTGGCGGACCCGTCCGGTGATGTGAACGAGGTCGCCCTTGCCCAGATCAGCGGCGCGCTCTGCCAGCTGGCGGAAGAACGTCACACGGTTCCAGTGCGTATCGGTCTTCCATTCATCGCCATCCTTGCGGTTGTAGTTCGCGGCGACGGAAACGTGGGTGACTTTATCGGTCGTATCGACACTGCCAACGCGGCCGATGATCCGAAATTCAGCGATGTTCTGCATGGTAGTCTCCTTTGGATAAGCGTTGCTGACGGATTTTTTGCGGCGGAGCTGAGCCACGCGGGCAAGCTGAAAATGGGAGGGTCCGCTTGCGGAAACCCAAGGCCGAAGGCCGGTTTTCTGCTTGCCCGCATTAGTGGCGATGCGCAGTTCGTATCCGTCAGACAGCAACGCCCAAAGGAAACCGCCCGAGTAGATGCAGCAATTTGGACTGGCGGTGGTGGCAGCTGCCACCGGCCATTGGCGCCCATAGGTCGCTGCGCTCGATCGGCATGGGGGCGATTGGAAAACCCTGTCGCGGCTCCGCCGCTCTTTCCCTGGCTGGCAGTCCGTTGACGCGGGCAGGGGACTGCCGGTGGCAGCTGCCACCGGCGCGAAGCCGAACAGAAAGGGCAATCAGCGTTTCCGCTCACGGTGATTTCGCTGAGGGCTGGGTTCTTGCACCTGGGCGGCGCGATGCGCCGCCCATACTCGCTTGACTGTGCTGCGGTCGCAATCGGCCAGCTCTGCCGTTTTGGCAATGCTCTTGCCCGCCTCGCGCAATGCCACAATGCGGGCGTGCGTTGCCCGATCGCCTTTGCGCCCTCCGCTGCGACCTGCGGCTTTTGCCAAGGCGATACCCTGGCGCTGTCGCTCGCGGCGATCGGTGTAATCGTCGTGGGCCATCTGTAAGGCGATCTTCAAGAGCATCGCCTGAACAGATTCGAGCACGATGCGGGCGATGCCATCGGCATCGGCCGCGAGGTCGGACAGGTCCACGACGCCGGGAATGGCAAGTCGCGCGCCTCGCGCACGAATTGTCTCAACCAGCTGCTCAGCCTCGGTCAAGGGGAGACGACTTATCCGGTCGATCTTCTCCGCGATCACTACTTCGCCGGGTTGAAGATCGGCAATCATTCGCAAAAGCTCGGGGCGGTCGGCGCGGGCACCCGATGCCTTCTCTCGATAGACCGCCGCGACATAGTAGCCTGCGGCCTTTGCTTCGCCCACGATCGCGTCTTGGCGACGCAAATCCTGCGCGTCGGTGCTGACGCGCAGATAGACGCGGGCAATCTGTGGGGCAGGGGAAGGAACGTTCTCAGTCAGCAAGGTCAGGCCCCTCGGGCGGCGATGAGCGAAGCTTGGCAATGCCTGCGTCCGCTTGTGCGATTTCAATTCCGCACTGGCGCGCTCTTGCGCGCAATCGCTCAAGCTCAGAATTGCGGGGGAGAAACATGCGAATGACCCGGTTCCGTCCTTCTAGCGCGATTATGCGCTGCGCAAGATAAGCCGCCTCATCATTCAAGGCCTGGTGCTGTTCCTCCGCCTTGCGTAGCTGGCGCTCCCACGCTCGCTTTCGAGCTTTCGCGCGCCGCCTTTCATCGCGGTGTCGAGCATCAATCCTTTTTTGGTCCTGCTCTCTGGCCGCTGCTTCGGCCGCGCTAGCGGCAACTTCCTCTTCCCGCGCCCTATCAGCATTTCGCTTCGCAATGAGCGCATCGAGCACGGCCGCGTCCGTGCCGAGATTGTTCATCACCCATCGCATCCGTCTGTAGGCCTTTGCTTCGATCTGTCCGATCGAACCAGGCGAAAGCCCCACCACACTTGCCACTGTTCGCTGCGTTTGCGCTTCCCCCTCGGGACCACCAATCCTTAGGCGCACAATTTGCTCTTCTCGCGGTTCGAGAGTTGCTAGCAGTTTGTCCATAATGTGAGGATCGTTGATCCGCTCGATCGCGCTGCCGCCGAGGCTATCAGCCGAAGCCGTTGCGCTATGGTTCGCCGTCTTGGCAAGCTTCGCATTAAACAGCGCGATCGGTGACTGCATGTTCATTATCCCATGTTCCAGCACGAACATGGCGCACAATCTATACCATCTGCGCTAGGCGCGAAAGCCATGGCGCAAATAGCTTCTAGAGCAACCCTATTGCGCCATGCTGCCCGTGCCGACATTCTGCGCCTAGCCAGAAGGACGCGAACACGATGCCAACCATATACCTGAAACGAACATCGCCGTTGATGGCCCAGCTAGGGGCCAACATCGCTCGCGAACTAAAGAAACTAGGCATAACTCAAGGGGAGTTGTCCGAACGCTCGGGCGTTGCGGCGTCACATATTTCATACATGGTGCGCGGACATGGTAATCCAACGCTTGCTACCTTGGAGAGCCTTGCCGATGTTTTCGGATTATCGGTTGTCGAATTATTGGCAGCGGATAGCACTTCCCGCGATAAGTCCTGAAAGGCAGTCGCTTAATTTGATCGGAACAATCTATGTCCAGTAACCCGCCCCGCGAATTTGACCGACTGCTACAAGATGCGCCGCTGGTGCGGGCAATGGGGGGAGCACTCTCGATGTTTGCCACGCTGCTTGCGCGCCAAGGCATTGTCGAGGCGAGCGAGGTTGCAAACTTGCTGGGTATCTATGCGGTCGCCACAAGCGAAGTCGATAATGAAGAGGGCATGATCTTGGGATGCTGGGCAGCTATGATCCGCGACGTGGCGGAGCAACAGCGCACAGCTACTCGCAAATAACCCCGGCGCGCACGGCGCTAAGGGGCCGGTCACGGCCCTTGGCGGCGGGCGTCAGCGCGCCGCCTTGGCGGCGAGGTCGCGCAGGCCGTAGCCGTCGGTCTTGTTGCGGGCGGCGTCCGCCACCTGGCGGACGATGTGCACCATGAAGCTGCGCCGGTTGGTGCGGCTGATGCACGAGAATCCGGCCTGCAAGGCGATTGCCTGCACCTCGTCCACGGGGCGTTTGTCCAGGACGCGGTAGGCGTCGCCGAGCTTGCCGCTGCGGGTGGCTTCGACCAGGGCACGGGCTGCCGTCTCGGTGTCGTTGCTCATGGCGTGGCTCCTGTCTCGGATTGCGGGTGCGGTGGCCGGTTCCCCGGCCACCGCTGCGGGCCGCTAGGCGGCTGCGGCTAGTCAGCACGGCCACGGTGACTCCACCTGCGGGGGTCGTGGATCCTAACCCCGGCAACAACAGCTCAACGGCACGCCTGGTGGTGGTGCAGCAGAATGATGGAGCTGGTTGTAATGCAGGGAATGAAGGGGTGAGCTGTGCGGAGCATGCTACGCGGCCGCCGGCCGGAGCTGCGAACAAGGAACCCGACGCCGGCGCAACGCCGGGGTCGCGATAGGCGAACCAGGCCGCCCCGAGGGGCGGCTTCGCTTAAGCGCTTAAGTCGTGCCGGGTCGGGGCGGATCGCGTCCCTCGCAAACTAGTCCGCGCAGACGGCGACCCGGCTCATTGTCATCGGGCCTCCACCGAATCCCGGCGTCGCGCGATTGACCCAGCGAACCTTCTTGCAGCTCGTCTTGCCGGTGCGCGTTGTCGCCCTCGGACGGGCGTCGGCCGGGGCTGCGCCAGCCTGCTCGTCCAGCCATCGGTTCGCTGCGGCGGGGCCGTCCCGCAGCATCCTGCGACGATACTCGGCCTTGTTTCTAGAGAAGGCGGCTTGCCGCTCGGCCTGCGAAACCTGCCGTGACGGCGTGGTACGCGGAGGCGCCTTGGACCTTCTCTCGCCAGGCCTGTCCGTCACCATGTCCTGTTGGTGACGACGCAGTGTTTCGTCTCGAACCGAGTCGAGATGCGTGCCTAGGTAATCCTGCGCTGCTACGGGGCCAGTGGTGGCAAGTAATGCCAGGACTAGAGCGATGTTCCGCATTGAATTCTCCTGCGTGTTTCGGAAGCCACGGCGCGAAGTGCTGTGCCTTACTGCCATCGTCCGCCCTCGGTTTCAACGAACGTCTCCGGCAAGTGAAAGGCTTGCAGGGCGACGGTCAGGGCGTCTTGGACGTCCGACCATTCGACGCCATCGGGGCCGTCAAGATAGGCGCGGATCAGCAGGCGGCACGCCTGCGCGGCCTTGGACGGGTCGGGCTTGATGGTGAGCGGACTGCGACGCTCGGCGAGTGATGCGGTCACTGTCGTTCTCCTGTCTTGGGGTAGCCGTGAGCCGCTTCGATCTTCTGGGCCAGCTCGGCCAGGTGTTCGGAATCAAGTAGATCCTCGGCGCTAAGATCGGCCGCGAAAAACTCGCTTCCGCTGGGTGGCGCGCGATCGACGGCGAAAGCGGTCAGATAGGGCCGCGCCTCGTCCGTGGCGATCCAGCGCCAGAAAGCATTGCCCTGGCCGAATAAACCGCTCTCGAACATATCGAGCCGTGCTTGTGCGAAGTCGGTCAATTTGCGTCTCCTGACAATCAGGCGGTTCGGCAAAAAAAGGGAGGCCGAAGCCTCCCTTTGTCTTACTGGAACAGTTTGATGAAAGCGGGCGCGAGGCCGATGACTGCGAGGACGAAACCGACGCTGCCGATGACCCAAGTTTGTGCCGTCAGCTTGCTTTCGATTCCCTTGTTCGCCTCCTGAACCTTCACGGCGATATACTCCTCAATAGCCTCTACAACTTCCGCTGCGGCGTCGTCGGACAGATTAGCCGCTTTCAGTGCTCTAAACAATTTGATGTGCATCCGGTTCTCCTTCTCGTTGGTGACGGGAGACACCCGGCATGGGCACCGGCGCCGGCTGTCAGGGACCGCGAAGCGGCCGCGTTAGCGGGCGGTGGGGGAGCCGATTTGCGCAGCAAATTGGGGGGACCGCCGATCCTTGAAAGCTGGCGCGCACCCATGCCAAAATGCCACGACACACAGAGAGAAGAGATTGCGCGGGGCGGGGTTCGATGCCCCGCCCCGCGCTCTGCATGGCACCGAGATCATCGGTTTCGCCCAGCGGGCGAAAGGGGGCGGGGTTAGCCCGCCCCTCCGGCGTCAGCCGGATTGGCCGCGCTTCGCCTTGGCCGCCAGCACGACCGCGACGACTTGCGGATAGACGCATTCGCCGCGCTCGATGTTGCGGATGCCGGGGCCGTCGAGCACGTCCTTTATACGGTCCTCGATGATCTGGCCCAGCTCGGCCGCAACCGCCTCGATGTCAGCACTCGTCTTGCCGATAAACATCGGGTCTTTCGGCCACATGCTTTCCGCGTCGAAATGATCCTTATCGTTCAACGCGGTCGCCAGCGCCTCGATCGCAGCATTTCCAAGCGCACGCTCGAAAGCCAGCTGAGCGAACAGACGATGAGACATAACAACCTCCTTGTTGCCGGAATTGGCAAGGCCAAGGGGAGGGCAGCGCCGGGTCGGGTCAGGGACCGCGAAGCGGCCGCGCTAGCGGGCGGTGGGGGAGCCGATTTGCGCAGCAAATTGGGGGAACCGCCGATCCTTGATGCGGCCTGGTGCAGCCCTCATGCTAGGAAGACACTGACGGGGGGATTTAACAAACTAACGCCCGCCCATCGAGCGGACCTTCACCCTGCGCCGTCTCGCGCCCGAACGATCGCGCTGTATTCCAGCAGCGTTTGCCGGACATTCTCATCATCCACCACATTGAGCGCATGGCCGGTGGCCGATGCCTGATCCGTCCGCATTTCGAGCCAAGCGATCCGCGCCGCGTTCGGCGCTACGCAACCATGCTCGAGCGCGATCTGCTCACTGTAACCGGCGATAACGTCGTTGATGGCCTCAAGGGCCGCCTCATAGGCGATGGCCTGATCTTGGGTCCACAAGGGCGCTGTCGGTGAGAGGGCAGTCACCTTGCCATATAGAGAGGGCAACTGGTCTCCCGGCAAGCGCAAACTACGCCATTTGCGCTTGCCGAGAGTGGGCGGCCCTACCGGGGGGCTTGGGCCGTTGCTGGGCCTATAATCCTCAAACTCACAACGCCAAATGGCGTTGGATAGATTGAAAGGGCGGCGCGACAAACAGATGCCCCCTCGAAGCGCATCGTGCGAAGTTGCGCATGGACCGCGACAATTCTCGCTCTCAGTTGTCGCTCAACCAAGCGAGCTGCTGACCGATTCCAAGCCCCTCCATCGGAACCGATGCGCGCCGTTCGATCTGCGGCCAAAGGGGATCGCGATAGTTGCGGCCTGCGAGAACGATCAGCGGCGCGGCGGCGTCGATCTGCTCGGCCATTGCTTCGATCACGCGCGCGCCCCAAAGGCGGCGCGCGCCTGCCTTCATCGCGCCTAGCGTTTCGTCATAGGGCGCGATGACGGTTTCCGGGGCGATCAGGCCATGCTTTGCTGACAGGATGAACCATGCGCCGCCCTGTCGTTCGACATAGGCACGGGCCTTCTGGAACCATGGCGATGCGTAAAGATCGCGCGCCGGGGCGGGGCGGTCCAGCTTCGCAGCAACGCAAGCGACAAGGAAAACCGGAGACGGGGACGGGGGAGGGTCGATGACAGACGGCGGCGCTGCCTCAAGATCGGCAATGACGGTGCAGCGGCCCCATTTCTGCAATTGGCGCTGCCATCCTTTCGGCGGTCCTTGGCGCTCGGCAACGTGGCTAAGGGTCGGTCCACCGAACAAGTCGGGTTGCTCCCCGATGCGCTGCACCGGGGGAACGTAGCGAGGTTCGCGGATGCAATGGCGGGCCATGCTCGATCCCCTCAAAAGGCGAAAGCGGTCTGGCCGCTCGCCTCGGTAAAGCTGGCGCTATCGCCTGCCGCGTAACGGTCGCGGCCCATGGGGGACCATTGCAGATGCCCGGAACGGTCATAGGAAAACCAACCATCCTCGATCCCGATGATGAAAGACCATGCCTTATCCTCGGCGCAAGGTCCGTGAAGATTGATCGGCCAATGCTCGGCCCCGCGTTCCTGCTGGCAGGGCGACGGCGCGGAAAAGCTGCGAAGCAACGCGGCGCGGTCGGTCGGCTCGGTAGCTCCCATTTCCCGCATGATCTGGCGGGCCTCGACGGTGCTGATGTGGCCGCTCGCCTTCCTGTCGGCGTGGTCCGAATAGCGAAGGCCATAGACAACGGCATTGAAGATATTGCGCGGCTCGGTGAACTCCTGCGTGGCGAGCAATTCGCGCCATTTCCCGGCGCTGATAAGGTCCACCGCATGATGCCAGAGCGAATGAACGCGGTTGCTGTAGCCGTGGCGGTTCGTCACGCCATCGCGGGCGATCTCGATCCCAAGCGCACGCTCGACGTGTTGCACGAAAGGATGGGCGGCAAGCAAAGGATGGCGAAGGCCGATCTTGCGCGGCTCGTCCTGCTCTGCGCGGATGACCTCGATGGGGAACTGAAACAGGCGCGACGGCAGATTCCACGGCGCGGAAAGGGGAAAGTCGCGGGGCACATCAAGCGCCCCGTTAATGTCCAGCACAAAGCCGTTTGGCGCGAAGCCTGCGGCAATGATCTGGTCGCCCAGCTGGTCGGCCTGCGCGGTGCGTATCGCGGCGGCGGCGCTCATGCGCTCAACTCCGCATAGGTGGCGCTGCACTCGTAGCGGATCGCATCGCCATCCCACATAGGACCGCAAACGCCCTTGAATTTCGGTGCGCCCTGCAACTCAGGCCGCTGGCTCGGATTGCTGTCGTAACCGCTGCATTGAAGCCCCTCGACCGCTGCCCGGCTGACGATGGTTTCAAAGGTCGCGCCCTCGATCTCGATCCGGTCAAAGTCCTGCTCGGTCTGGCGGTAGATACGGATTTTCATGGGCTTTCCCTTCCTAATTGAGCCGAAGGCGATGACGGGTCATCGACTTCTGCCGAAAGCGGGCGACGCTGGGCCGGGGAATGCCGCAAACGGGGCCGATCAGGGGGGAGGGGGATCACCCGCCCTGCACGGAGCGCAGCGAAGGAAGGGCGGGGAAACCCGCCTGGTCGCCAAGCGGAGCCGCGCAGCGGCGGAGACGGTCTAGCCCTTGCGGCAGGGGGCAGGAACAGGCCCCAAACGCGACAAATCAGCGCGGCGGCTTGCCGCCTCAATCTGCGCCAGGACAGGCGGTGGCAGCTGCCACCGCCTGCACCGATCAACCCGGCTTGCGGATCGCAAGCAAAACAGTGTTCACGTTGGTTCCGGCGTGGGCGAAAGAACCGGGGGGAAGGTCGATCCATTTGCGACCGTGGAAATAGATCGCCTCGCAACCAGCGATCATGCGGTGTAGCGCCTTGTGGCGCTGATCCTCGCCATACTCTGCCCGCGCGCTCATGATTGCCACCAGCACGCCTCCCGGTTTGAGAAAGGCGAGGGCATGGCGCACATGGTCACAGTCGCGGCCTCGATCAAAAGGCGGGTTCATTATCACCGCGTCGAACGGTGCGTAATGGGCCGGGTCCAATGCGAGAAAATCGCCCTCGATCGCATCGGCAAAGCCGTGGATTACGCGTAGTTCGTGGGCGAAGCCGGGTTGCAGCTCCACGCAAGTTACATCGGCACCAGCGTTGCGCGCGGCCGAAGCAAGCGCGGCCTTTCCCGCGCTAGGCTCTAGAACGCGCTGGCCTGTGCTGATCCTCGCATGTTCGATGACCTGGGCGGCGATCTCCGGGGAAGTCATGAACGCGCCGAAGTTCTTAGCGGGCGTGATATGATAGGCCGGGGCCGCTTCTGCCTCGGTCGTCTCATAGCCATCACCGATAGCCTCGCCGTAATATTCCGCGAGCAACAGATTCACGCTCTGCAGAAGGTCGTCACGCTCGAACCATATGTGCAGATTCCCATTCTTGAAGACGCGAACGCGGAAATAGTCGCCCTCGATCACGGTTGGCAGCGATCCGCGCACGCGTGCCGAATCGGCAACCTGTGAGGCGATGCTGTGGCCCTCTGAAACCGGGGGCTTTTCGTCCAGTTCCAGAAAGACGCGCTCCACGTCCCGCAACGTGTCGCGGCGCTCGTAGCGGTCCCATGATCCCCATTCGTTCAAGGCGCGGTCGATGATGAGACGCGCGCCGATCTTGAAACCGTTGTGCGAGCGAAAGCGGCGATCCAGCTTGGCGAAGACGTTGGCGATGCCGCGCAAATAAAGGTCGCGCCGGTTGGTCCAGATATTCCCGAAAGTGGCGGCGCAGTTGTCGGGCGTGAACGGCACGGGATCATCGCGCAAGCCGTCATGAAACTCCTTGCGGGCCTGCTGATCTAGCAGCTGGTCAAAACCCAGCTGCTCCATGAGGGCCGCCCAGCACCGGCGGTCCATCGTGTGCGTCAAGACGCGCTCGAAATTGTCGCGTGCGTCGATGGTCTTGCGCGCTCCCGTCTCCTTGTCGCGCTGGTCGATAGGCTGCGACTGGATAAAAGCGCGGGTCAACGTGTCCTCGGTCCAGTCGCGGCCACATGACAGCGACAGTGCGCCGCCAAGGGTCAGGCGGGCCGCCTCGTCGCGGGTTGCATGGTAGGTGTCATAGAGGCTGAGCCAAAGGGCTATGGCCTTGTCTCGGCCGTCGCAAATATCCGCGATCTGCGCGGGCGTCATAAGCTCCTGGCCCATGTTCACGCCCCCCCGACAATAAGAGCACCAAAGCCGAAGCCCTCGGCGGCGTCCTCGATGGTGGTCACAAGGCCGTCAAAATCTTCCTCCGGCCCTAGTAGGTCGGCAATCTCGATGACAGCGGGAAGGTCAGCGCCATGATTTTCGGCAAGGTCTTTGATGTAGCCAAAGCGGTCGAAATTGCCCTCTTCCTCATAGCGAGTGAGCGGGATGGTGCGGGCGGCGTTGATCCGAAGAATTGTGGCCAGCGGAATGTCGGTCATGTGCTGTTTTCCCTGCCTAGAATGGAGCCGAAGGCGATGACGGGTCATCGACTTCTGCCCAGCGGCGAGCAGGGCCGGGGAATGCCGCAAATCAGGGCCGATCAGGGGGGAGGGGAATCACCCGTCCTGCACGGAGCGAAGCGAAGGAAGGGCGGGGAAACCCGCCTGATCGCCAAGCGAGGCCGCATAGCGGCCGAGACGGTCCAGCCCTTGCGGCAGGGGGCAGGAACAGGCCCCGAAGTCGAACAGCGGGCGCGGCGGCATTGCCGCCTCAATCTAGGAAAAGCGCCCGCCAGGTCATAGCATAGCGGCGACCTAGCGGGCGCTGCGGCATGTCGCCGGCGACATGCCCAACGGATAGCGCCGGAAGCATCCGAGTAATCGGATCCTCCGTCAGTTTAATTGCCCGAGCGGTTGCGCGACACGTCCGCATAAGGTTTGCGGCGGCACTGGCTGCACCGAAGCCGCGCGATGAGTTCGTATATGCGGGTATCGAAAGAAATGCGGCGTGAGCGGGCGAAGTCGCCCAGCGGGGCGACGACGCGGCGACCGCAAGCGCACTGGATGCGCAGATAGCAGCCTTGCCGATACCAGATAGGATCAATGGGCTTGGGGCGGTTGTAGTTCGCGGCCATTGGGCGCTTATGCGCCAAACGGAACAGGAGGGGAACGCGCCGCGCGCACGCCGGCTATTGGATTGGCAAGGGAAAAGGGCTATATAGGCAATGCTTCGTGTGCTGATTCATTTCACGCACCTACCTGAACCCGCCGTGCTGTCACACGGCGGGTTCAAACTTTTAGGGCGGGCGGCCCTGTCAGACCACCCGCCCCGCTGGATCAGCCCTTATCGGACTTCCCCAGCTTCACAATTGCAATCACGAGCGCGACGGCTGCGATCGTCAATTGAGCTGCTTCATATGCTGTCAAATCACATCACCTCCTTTGAGCGAGAGGATTTGCGAAAGGCCGCTGTCACAGTCCTTCGCCCTCGCTCGATGAAGGCTATACAACGGATTGACGACAATGCGCGCGAAACGCTCTTCACATTTTCGTGAAGCCATTGGATGATCGCCGGCGACCGTTGATGAAAAGGGGAAGCTATGGGCCTCGTATCGCAGGTTAGCGCCGATGACCGGGAAAGCGCATGGCGAATAGTCCGTCATCGCGAAATCATGGAACGACTGATTCCGCTTTGGGCCGTGCTCGGCGTTGCGCTGGTGTTGATGGGCGTGGACCTGGGCGGGCGTCTGCTGTGGACGCTGCCGATGATCGGATATGTCTTTGGGGTGATGGCGGTCGATCATGGCCCTGATTACCGCGCCGCGAATTATTGGGTGCCGGTCCTGGGAAGCCAAGCGGCGGCGCTGCTGCCTCTCATCACCAAATTCTAGATCTCTCTGGAGCGGTGGCAGCTGCCACCGCTCCACGCGCGTCAAGCTCTGCCCTCGAAGCGGGCGATCAGCTGCTCCGCTACGGAAGCAATTTCGGCGGGGTCGGCGGTTTGAGTGCAATCGCCGCCTACAACAGCGCCGAGCGTGCCGCCGTCCAGTTGGACAACGTGGACACGCCACACGTCGCGCCGGAGTTCGTATTGATCGGGAAGCGGCCTCTGCATGATTTCATGAAACACTAGGTCAACCCATTGGCGCGCGTCCGGATCGGAAGACGCATCGGCGTAGTCGGCGCGGCTCGCCATGACGCTGTATCGGTCGCCTAGCATGAATTGGCGTTCGCGCGCGCGCCGGTCCTGCTCGATCCGCGTTACGCGATCTTTTTCCGCCCGCTTCATCGCCTGTTTCATCCGAACATCGTCGGCGCTGCGCGTCAGCGCCGCCATGATGTTGGGGACGCGCGCGGGCATATAATGCCCCGCGCGCTCGGCCGCCTCGATCACAAATTGCAAATCGCTGATCTCGGTAGGCGAGAGGGTGACGCGAACGGCGCTCGCCGTGTTGCTGATTTTCATGGCTGCGGCTCCGGCTCTTCTTTCGCCTTGTAGGCGGCAAGGCCGATCCATGATCCGTTGTCGCCGCGAAACTGGCGCACAACATCGCCGCCGTCCCAATGGCCGGTGAAGATGCCGCGCCGGTTGATGCCGCCGACGGGGCGCGTGCGCGCCGCCAGAAGGCGGGCGCGGCGCGTGTCTCGATCTAGGTGGCGCATGGGTTGCATGGTCAATCCTTCCTATTCGCTGGCGGTGTCGAGGTTTGTGCCGATCTCGTCGGCGTCGAAGTCTTCAAGGGCTGAAATCGCGCTTTCCAGTTCGGAAACTGCGGCGTCCATCGCCTGCGCACGTTCGCTGTCCTCAAGGCTGGGTGGTAGATTCTCGCGGGCGGCCTGTTCGTCATCCTTGACGGTTTCAAGCATGTCGCGCGCCTCATCCAACAGGGCTTTGCCCTTGTCGATCAGCACGCGGGCGGCGGCGATCTGCTTGCGGCGTTCGCGGTTCATGCCTCTGCCCTCACGTCGCCGCTGTCGATCTGGAATCCTGCGCGGGCCAGCTCGTCACAAAGGGCGTGCTGCCTCTCTTCGCGGGTGCCGCTGGTGGCGATATAGCTGCATCGCCCCCAATGGAACGCGAAGCCTGCACGTTTCAGGCATCCGCGAAACCGCTGGTGGGTGCGGTCGCTCCAATCCAGTGTGCCCGCATAGTTGCGGAAAGCGGCGACGGCGCAGACGGAACCATAATTCTCATCACGCCAGCTAAGCTCGATAACCGGGGGCGATTTGGTCATGATGGCCTCCCTCAATATTCACTGGTTAGGAGAATGGTGAGCACGCGGGTTGTGGCATCGGGATTCCACGGTTCGGCGCTGCCAAATTCAAGATCGCGGTCGTAATAGTCGAACTTCCACATGACCGAGAGGGCTGGGCGCGTGCTGTCGTCAGTCCAGCGGGTATGCCATTGGCCGATCACATCACGATAAAGGAAACCGGCGTCATGCTCGCCGTGCGGGTCGTTGTCGGGTGTGAAATCCTCAAAGCCCTCGATCATCTTGAGAATGTCGGACTGCGTGTTCTCGTCCAGCGCCGCGATGCCTTGCGTAATCACGGTGCGACAAGTCACACCCATCGTTCGCCGCGCAATGTCGTTCAGCGCCGCGATGGTGGCGATCTGGTCAGTTGTCGCTTCCATTTTCCTCACTCCTTTAGGCGAAGCCGCTGCCTGCGGCCTGCGGCTCTGACCCGCTGGCGAAGCGCGGGATGGGGAGGGGGAAGCAAAATCGATGGGAGTGGTGCGGGCGGCGCGTCTAGGGAGGCCCCGGCGCGCGGGAGCGCGCCGGAACTGGCCGAACTTGGCGTGCAACCCGGTCCTGTCGATTATGCTTCGGGAACGAAAGGGCGGGTGCCCTTGGTGTTCCCCCCGGTGGCAACTGCCACTACTGACGGGGCGCGGCCCTGGGCCGCTCGATCCTATGTGGCAGCTGACAGACTACTAGGCGCGCGGCCCTGGCCGCTCATTTTCAGCGCTCGCGGTCCTTTGATTTCTCGGCCGCCTGTGTCGGTGATTTGCCTTCGCGCAATGTTGCGGCGACATGCGCCTTTGCGCTTTCGACGATCTGCGCCAGCTGTTCCTTCGATGCGCCGCGCTCGGTAGCTGTGGCGACGCGCTTATCAATGGCCAGCTGGAATTGCGCGAACCTGGCATCGGCCCGGTTCTGCTCAGGCGAGTTTTTCTCGAATTGCGCGGCAAGGCGTAGATCAACCTGACTGACGCCGGGAGGCATGACTTGCAGACGTAGCACGCGATCGGCGGCCTGAATGTCGCGGTCGGTCATTTTCGAAAGGAAATCAGCAGTGCCCGCGCTGATGGCGCGGACTCGTTGCAGCGGGTCCATGCCCTCGGACCAACTGACTTCGATTTGATGATAGCGGCGCTGTTCGATCAGTTGAAGGTGGTGCATCGGCCCTTTGGGATCACGGAAAAAGGCGAGTTCCTGCGCAGAACGGGCGGCTAGCTGGCGCATGTCAGCGGACGTTTCCGCGATCCGGTTAAGCTGCTCATACTGCCGCGACGCAACGGTTTGCGCAGTAGGTAAGTAACGGCTGATCTGATCCTTGGCTTGCTCGATGCTCATAGCGCGCCGTTCGCCAGCTGGCATGAGAGATTCCATCGAGGGCGGAAACGCGATGCCCGCTGGCCCGCGCGCTGGCTCGACGCGGCTCTGTTCGAGGGGCATGGCATCACGGATAACTTTGGCGAGGGAGGCGTGATTTCCGGTATGGAAGCTATCGCGGCTCGCCTCCATCCAGTCCTTCGGCCCCATTGCCTGGATCGAGACGAATTTTTCGGCCGCAAGGGAATGTAGCTGCAAGTGCAGCCGCATGGTACGACCATTGCCCTCACGGAACGGATGAACGGCATTTAATTCGGAGATATGCCGTCCCATGGTATCGGCAAAGCGATCACGATCCATCGACTTGAGGGTTTGGAGGTCGGGCAGCTGCTTAAATTCGTGCTCCATGCTGCGGGCAATGAAGTGCGCTCGCGCAAAAGTGCTGCCGGGTTTGCTTATGTCCACAGTCCGAAAGCGCCCCGCCCAATCATATACATCCTGAAACAGATGATTGTGCAGTTCGCGATACTCGCGCGCATTCGTCGCCGGCATGGCGCGCTGCACAATCAGCTCGCCATGCCGGACAACCGAGAAGAAAGCTTCTCGCTCCTTGAGAATATTATCGTCGCGGATTCCCAGCTTGTTCCGAAGAACGTCGCTGTTACGCCAGGTGTAAGGGTCGCTCACCAATCATGCAGCAAGTTTCTGGCGGGACAGAACATCACGGTTGTAGTCCTGCGCCAGACCAATCGCCACATCGACGGGAATTTGGGTTTCGACCAACAGCAAACAAAAAGAGTGGTCATCCGAAACCAATTCAAGTCCTTCAATCTTGCAATTTGCGATTGCTTCGCAATAAGCTGCCATCACGTCAGGAATGTCTTCCTGCCGACGCGGCTCATACCCCATCGCCTTGATGCGATTCCTGTAGGTGTCGATGATATTTTCCATTTTGCACCTAAAAACGACCTGCTCCCGCCCATAGTTAACATGTCGGGATTTGTATATAAACCACATTGAGTAGCCCCCCATATTTCACTTTCCTGAAATGAGACGCCGCGCAAGCGCGGCGTCTCGTGCATTTTGCGGGGCGGGGCATTCAATCCGCTTGGTCGGTCATCATCGCCAACAGGTAGTCGGCGGCGTTCTGCGCCTCGCGGGCTGCCTCAAAAATGGCGCGCTTGTCGTTGCGGAGCGCGGTCAACCAGTGCTCGATATACGCGGCATGGTCTTCGCGTTCCTCGACCTTGAAACCGACAATCGCGCCGATGAAGGATGCGCCCAGCTCGGCCACGAGTTCGTCCCTCGCATAGTCGGCGCGACTCGTTGAAATCAGGGTTTTTCGGTTGAGGCGGCTTTCATGCCCTGCATGATGCACGGCCTCATGCGCAAGCGTGGCATAGTAGTCGTCGGCGGAATGGAACGCTTCAAAAGCGGGCATTTGGATATAGTCGTCGCGGGTGTGGTAATAGGCTTGCGATCCGCCGATGCGAACGGTTGCGTCGATGCGAGAGAACATCACTTCAAGCTCAACGTCGCGGGTTTCGGGATTGGTGATGATCGGGGCGGGCGCGGGATATTTGCCGTCCAGTCCTTCGACCTGATCGGCATTGAAAACCGTGTATCGTTTCAAGAACGGAATGGCGCGCTCGTTGTCCGTCTCGGAGTCTTTCACGACAAGCTTGTTGGCATAGACAATGGTGGTTCCCTTGCTGCCCTTCCTGACATTGCCGCCCAGCTCCAACGCCTGTTTGAAGGTCAGCCAATAGGGCGAGGCGAAGCCCTGACGCATAGCGCTGGCCCAAAGGCTGAGGACGTTGATCCCACGATAGGCGACCCCATTGTGCCGGAGCGGAATGGTCGGCCCACCGCTCCACGGCTTCACCCACGGCTTGGTGCCCGCTTCCAGCATCGCAAGAATGTCGTCGGTGACGGCCTGATAAATGTCGATCCGGTTCGTTTCCTTAGCCATTTTTCACTCCTTTAGGCGAAGCCGCTGCCTGCGGCCTGCGGCTCTGACCCGCTGGCGAAGCGCGGGATGGGGAGGGGGAAGCAAAATCGATGGGAGTGGTGCGGGCGGCACGGCTAGGGAGGCTCCGGCGCTCGCGCGCGCCGGAACTGGCCGAACTTGGCGTGCAACCCGGTCCTGTCGATTATGCTTCGGGAACGAAAGGGCGGGTGCCCTTGGTGTTCCCCCGGTGGCAGCTGCCACCACCGGCAACGCGCGGCCCTAGCCGCTCATTATACGCGGCCGATTTTACCGGCTGCGTTCTGTAAAATGGGTGCGGTGGCAGCTGCCACCGCCCCGCAAGTTTGCGGGGAGCGCGGGAGTGAAGCGCGCTCCCCATGCCGTCATGCCGCTTGGCTTTCGCTATCAGCGGCATCGGGCAAGGCAGAGGGTCGAAGGGCGGGGGGCAGGATGCGCCGCCCCGCAAGGCGCTCGTTGACCGTCAAGGCAAGATCAGAGCGCTTCATGGTCTGGCAATTCTCTGCGGCGTCGTTGCCGCAACCTTCGGCCAGCAGCTTCAAGAGCGTGGCCTTGCTAAGCTGGTCATAGAATACCTGATTGGGTTCCCACTTGTCGGCCATGTCGATCTGCGCGGCCCCGACGATCTGCGCCAGCTGGCGGTCGCGGTCGCTATGGAACGAAAGGCTCGTGATCTGCGAGGCCACGCAGTAGGCCAGCAGCCGCAATTTCGCTTCGCTGTCCATCTGGCGCATGTCGTCCAGCGTGGGTGTCTCGGCCAAGCGGGCAAGATCGGCCCCCGCGATTTCGTCAATGTCGGCAATCGTGGAATGGCCCATGATCGCCTCGTCAACATGGAAGCGGTTCTTCTCGGCGGTGATTTCGGCGGCTTGTTGCCACGAATAGGAGTTGCCGCGAACCTGCCCCAATAGGCCCGTCAAGAGCACGTCCAGCGCCAGCTCCGGGTCGCTGGCAAGGGCTTCCCGAACCGCCATCGTGCGGATGCCGCCCAGCTGATCCATGACCTTCTGCGAGTAGTCGGGCCGGGGAGGCTTGGGGCCATCGGCGGCGGTGCCCTTGGCGCTGCGCGTGAACGCAACCTGTTCGATACCGTCATGCCCGATGAAGACGATAAGCGAGTGCTCGGCCTTCTGCTCGGCGGTGAAGACGCGGCAAGCCGATACGATAGCGTCCTGCTTGCGGGTCAGGGCGCGCAACTCGTCGTCATAGTCGTGCTCGTCCTCGTCCACCTCGCTTTCCCGCTTGGCGATTGCCGCCTCGATCTCGACCAGCTGCGCGGTTTCTTCCTCGGTCGGATGGCGCTCGCCAGCGGGTTCCAGATGGCCGCGCATCCAGTAGGAATCAGGCCGGTAGAGCTGCCCTTCTGCATCGCGCCAGCCATCTTCGCGCGCCGCCTTGGCGATGGCGTCGAGCCGATCTTGCACAAGGTCCATGACAAGGCCCGCATCATCGCAATAGCGACGTTCTCCGAAAAGATCGGTGGTGAAGGTGCCGCCTGCGGCGCAATAGGCTTCCTCGCCTACAATGCGAAAATGCTTGTCGGTATCGGCAACCTTCTCCTGGGTGAGCATGGCGCGGATTTGGTGGGCGTTGTCGCCGGTGCGCTTGAAAACCTCAAGCTGGCGGTCCTGATCGTCTGTCAGCGCGAAAGCCTGCGCCGCGCCCATGCCGATTTCGTCTTTCTGGAAGGCTTTGAGAATGGTCGGGTGCAGCGCCGCCAGCTTCAACACGCGGCGGACATAGGCGGGGGAGACGCCGAACGATGCTGCAACATCGTCAACGTCTTTGCCGCTGTCGATGATCGCCCGATAGGCGGCGATGGCATCGGCGGGGTGCATGTCCTCACGCTGCGCGTTCTCGGCAAGAGAGATTTCCAGCGCCTCGTCCTTGCTGCGGATTTCAACGGGAACCTCGAAAGTGCCGGGGATGGTCTTTGCCTTCTGCAACAGCTTCAAGGCCCGGTAGCGCCGCCCTCCAGCGCAAATCTTGATCTTGCCGTCCTCATCATAGCCGATCAGGTTTTGCAGCACGCCCCGCGCCTGAATGTCGGCTGCGAGGGCTTCAATTTCCTTGGGCTTCACCTTCCGCACGTTGAGGTCGGAAAGCGCCAGCTTGTTCAGTTGGATGGTCTGGATGGTCATTTTTCACTCCTTTAGGCGAAGCCGCTGCCTGCGGCCTGCGGCTCTGACCCGCTGGCGAAGCGCGGGATGGGGAGGGGGAAGCAAAATCGATGGGAGTGGTGCGGGCGGCGCGACTAGGGAGGCCCCGGCGCGCGTGAGCGCGCCGGAACTGGCCGAACTTGTCGAGCAACCCGGTCCTGTCGATTATGCTTCGGGAACGAAAGGGCGGGTGCCCTTGGTGTTCCCCCCCGGTGGCAGCTGCCACCACCGGCAAGGCGCGGCCCAGGGCCGCACATTTAGCGGCTAGAGAATGGCGAGAGCGAGAACCGCAACGATTGATCCGCACAATGCGGACAAGAGCATCAGGCGTGTCGTCGCGGCATTGATCGCGATCGCAGCGCCGGCACAGGCCCATAGCAGCGCAATCGTGGGTCCAGCGCGGTAGATAAGGAAGCCGATATAGCTGTTCGGCAGGAGCCGCGGATAATCGACGATCAGGCGTGCAACGATACCGCCGCCTGCGAGAATGAGCGCGGCGATCAGCCATGCCGCGATTGCCTCGACGCGCGGCGATGCACTGTGCCTGGGCGCGGCCTGCATCGTCGTTCGCATCGCATCATTCATGCTAATCTTCCCTTATAGCCCTGACCGTCACCCGAATGGGCGGAGACGGCTTTGCTGGCTCCGTGGAGCCGCGCGGCGCAGCCGTGGGGTGGAATAGGGCAGGTTCCCGGCTCCGATCATTTGCACTTGTTCGGCAACTGGCCCCTCTCGATCGCCAGATTCCTCATCGCCTCGTAATCGACACCCCAAAGGCCTCGCCGCTCGTCGGCTGCATCTTTCATGAAACGGGCATAGGCCAGCCCTGAATGTTGCCTGTAATCAACGGCATATCCATGGCGCACCATCGTTGCCGAAACAGATGCCCCATTCGACCGAAACCGGCACGACAGGTTAGACCGGCCCCAGCTTGTCCGCCGCGTGTTGCATATCGGCTCGATCGTCAGCTTTTCGTCCTGAAAATCGCTGGTGCAATCCATGCCGCCATTTTGCTTCACCAGCTCTTCCAAATAGAGCTGCGCTGCGATCTTGGGCACATTGCCCTTACCGTCCTCATCCGGCGCATCGATTCCCGACAACCGCACCCGCTTTTTATCGAGCGTTTCGAGCGTATCGCCGTCGATAATGCGCGGGTTCTCGACGTGGATCGAAACTGGCTCGCTATTCCTTGCTTGCATCTGATTGAACAGCGCACCGAACGCGAAAACAGAGAGAATCGGCAACGCGATTTGCTGATTTCGCGGCCATTTTTTGAAACCTCGGATCAGCACCTGGCTTTCTCCTGAAGAATGTCGTTCCAGTCCATCGGCGCCGGGGCTGGCGGGAGGATGATTTTCAATTCGCGGTCGTTGGCAGTGAGGTGGCCGCGCGCGTCCTCTATGGCCTGTGCCGCTTCCTGGCCGTGTTGCGAGTAGATGACGATTTTGCGGATGCGTTCGGGGATCGCGATCAGGCCATAGCGGCGAATGCCGCCCGCGCCCCATACCTTAAATTTCCCGGCGCTAAGCTGGGACACGGAAACGGCTTCCTCGAAGCCTTCCGCGAGGCGCAGCACGTCGCCGGGTGGCTGGCCGCCGATCCGCATGGCGGCATGTCGGACCAGGCCAAGCGTCAATTTCGCCTCGCGCAGCGCCGCATGGTAGCGTTTCTCGCCGGTTGCTGGATCGAGCAAGATCCGCTGCACGGCGATTATGCCTTCATCGGCCTCGAACGGCACGAGAAGGGCAGGATGCTCTTCGCGGGCATCGGGCGGGCCAACGATGCAGCGCGGTGCGAAGCGAACCTTGAGGCCGGTCGGGTCGATTGCGCGCGAACGCAGATAGCGTTCAGCCGCGGTGCCCGCGATCGGCACGGCGGAATCCCATAGTTGCAGGGCGAGCTTCCGGCGCGAGGGTTCAGGCGCGCGATCGACCGTCTCGCCGCTGGTGTGACGATTGATTTTGCGGCTGTTGAGCGCGGACCATACGGCTTCCTGGCTGCAACCGGCCCAACATTTGAACAGGACGGCCTTCTTGCCGGGGGTGACTTGGAGCGACGGATTGCGGTCGTTGTGGGCTGGGCAGCAAACCATGCCATATGAGCCGCGCCAGTGGCCGCCCATATCCGCTACGATCCGACGTGCGCGTGCTTCGACGTCCATCTGCATCGAACTTCTTTCGTCAACGGTATCCCTACATTGGGATTTATACACATTTCACGGAGGCGGGCAAACGGCCGGGATATATGCCAATATCGCGCATGGCCCGACTAGGGCCATTCAATATAAATATCTCCGCCGGTTATCTTCACTTGCGGATGACTCACGTTCTTTCGCCTCAATCGCTTCGCCCAAGCTGGCGAGAATATCGGCCAGCTCGCGCTTGTCCCGCTCTTCACGGGTTAGCTCCCATAGGGGCAGCTGATCCCTCATGCGCTCCATGTCGCGCGCCGCCTCGATCTGGCGATACTGTTCGCAAGCGGGGGCTGGGTCAGCCGCGATGCCGCGACGGCGGCGAGCGGCGAAGATTTTGGAGAGGAAGGCGGGGAAGAGGAAGCGATAGGCGTTCGTGGCCTGCTTGATGCGCGGGCCAGCGCCTTGCGCTTCTTGATCGGGAACCGGCTCGTAGCGCCGGAACCAGTCGATAATGCGCGCCTCTTTGAGGCGCGAAAGCGTCTGAACGACGCAATTTTTGCTGAGGCCGGTTCCCTCCATGATGGTGTGAAGGCTGGGGAACAACGCGCCGGTGCTATAGTCGATGACGCGGGCCAGGAACTCGATAATCTGGATGCCGGCCTGTCCGATCGCACCGTTACGAATGCGCGGCGTGGTTGTCCGCCGCTGCGCGAGCGTCTGCCGCTCGTAGAGCTTTGCGGCTTCGATCATCTCGCGCATCTGGCGAGCATTGCGGATCGGCGTGTAGGCCTTCGCCCGCTTCTCGTGGCCTACGGCGATGCTGCCGGCCCAGACTTTGACGCGCGGTTTTTCGGCACGCGCTAGCAAGGCGCGGTCGATCTTGGCGAGGCCAGTGCTACGCAGCACGGCGCCTATGGAAGTGGTCATGCGGACCTCCCTTCGTCGGTCCCGCGAGGCCAAGCGCCATCGCTCCCGAAAGCACGCTTTCGAGATTGACTTTCGCTGCCGCACCACCGATAAAGGGAGCCAAGTTAGACGCGCTCACCTTCGGTGGCACAAACAGCCCTCGCTCAGCCAAGCGAGGGTTTTTTGTTGCCCTGTCGCCTCGGGGAGCCACCCCGCACGCAACAGATGAATCGCCGACTCCAAGGCGGAATCAGCGCGTCATAACTGGCTCAAGTTTAAGGGGTTGGCAAGAATAAGCGTGCGCGCACGCTTATAAGGCCCAGTCGGCCCCAAGCTGCGATTTTGGCCAAGTCGGAGAACGTTTTGGGAACGTGGCATTCGGTATTGACGATGGAAATCATAGAAGAGGACAGTTCGCTCCATCATAGGGAGTGGGTTGATGGATCGGAGTATTCCGGGCGGGGATTTGATCGGACGATGGAGCCTGAGCTTTGCCGATATTGATTTTGTAAATTCGAAGCCGGCCCTGACGCGCCTTGGCCTCGCCGCGCAGCTGAAATTCTTCGCTTCCCTGGGGTTTTTCGCGATCGATCCCGGCTCAATCCCTACCGATGGCCTCTCGTATCTGGCCGAGCAACTCGGTGTCGAGGCTGGCGAGATAGCCGGTTATGACTTTTCCAGTCGGACAGCACGACGGCATTGTGCGGAGATCCTGATCCATCTTGGATATCACCGCATGAAGCGGGTGGATCGCGCGCAATTGACGGAATGGATTGCTGGCGAGCTGTGCCCGGGCGGCCAGTCGATCAATGCCATGCTTGAGCATGTTTTCCTGTGGTGCCGGGACCGGCGTATTTATGGGCCGTCGCGCAAGGAGCTTGAACGTGTCGTTCGCTCACAACGGCAAGATTATCTGGACACCTGGCTGATCGGAGCCAGTGATCGGCTTTCGTCAGATGCGGTGGCGTTATTGGAAGCCTCGCTTGCCGATCCGGACAGCTCGACCGGATTCAACAGGATGAAGGGTGACGCCGGACAGGCAACGCTCGACAACATTCTCGACGTGACCGAGAAACTCGCCTTTATCCAGAGACTTGATCTTCCCCATGATCTCCTGACGGCTACGGGCAAGCCATGGGTCGATCAGATTGTTCGCCGCGTTGCCGGTGAAAAGGCCTCGGAGATGCGCCGGCATGCGCCGGCGCGACAGCTCGGCCTTTATGCGATTTATCTAATGTCGCGGGAGGCGCAACTCACTGACGCGATGATCGACCTGCTGATCGAAACCGTTCACAAGATCGGAACGCGCTCGAAACGCAAGGTGGTGGGCGATATCGCGAAAGACATCGAGCGGGTCTATGGAAAGGAGCGCCTGCTGGTCGAGATCGCCAGCGCCTCGATCAATGAACCATCGGGGCGCATCTGCGATGTCATTTTCCCGATCGCCGGTAAGGCCAAGCTGGCGGCGATCGTCAAGGAGAGCGGCGGGGCGCGGCGGCGCATCCGGGGTGTCAGGGGAGCGTGAGCGGACCTCCCTTCGTCGGTCCCGCGAGGCCAAGCGCCATCGCTCCCGAAAGCACGCTTTCGAGATTGACTTTCGCTGCCGCACCACCGATAAAGGGAGCCAAGTTAGACGCGCTCACCTTCGGTGGCACAAACAGCCCTCGCTCAGCCAAGCGAGGGTTTTTTGTTGCCCTGTCGCCTCGGGGAGCCACCCCGCACGCAACAGATGAATCGCCGACTCCAAGGCGGAATCAGCGCGTCATAACTGGCTCAAGTTTAAGGGGTTGGCAAGAATAAGCGTGCGCGCACGCTTATAAGGCCCAGTCGGCCCCAAGCTGCGATTTTGGCCAAGTCGGAGAACGTTTTGGGAACGTGGCATTCGGTATTGATCGGCGCAGAGCGACAGCCTACCTCTGACTGCCGCCAATCTTTGCAACAGAGCCTCAGGCGGCTGCTGCGAAATGGTGGTTGAGCATGCCCATGGCCTCCGTCAGCGCCGAGGGCCCAATGCCAAAAGCTCTCTCCACAAGGCGCACCTCGCCCCTGATGCCGGGCTGCAGGCACCAGGGGCGAGCCTGTCCTTTGCGCAGGGCTCGCATGACTTCGAATCCCTTGATCGTGGCATAGGCCGTGGGGATCGATTTGAAACCGCGCACCGGCTTGATCAGTATCTTGAGCTTTCCGTGATCGGCCTCGATCACGTTATTGAGATACTTCACCTGCCGGTGGGCCGTCTCCCGGTCCAGCTTTCCTTCGCGCTTCAATTCGGTGATCGCTGCACCATAGCTCGGCGCTTTGTCGGTATTGAGCGTGGCAGGCTTTTCCCAGTGCTTCAGGCCTCGCAGGGCCTTGCCCAGGAACCGCTTCGCTGCCTTGGCGCTGCGGGTCGGCGACAGGTAGAAATCGATCGTGTCGCCCCGCTTGTCGACTGCCCGGTACAGGTAGGTCCACTTGCCCCGCACCTTGACGTAGGTTTCATCCAGGCGCCAGCTCGGATCAAAGCCACGCCGCCAGAACCAGCGCAGCCGCTTCTCCATCTCCGGGGCGTAGCACTGGACCCAGCGATAGATCGTCGTATGGTCGACCGAAATGCCGCGTTCCGCCAGCATTTCCTCAAGGTCGCGATAGCTGATCGGATAGCGACAATACCAGCGCACCGCCCACAGGATCACATCACCCTGGAAATGGCGCCACTTGAAATCCGTCATCGTTCCGTCCGTCCAATCTCCGCCAAGCATGCTCAAGCTTCACGATTTTTGCAACAGAGCCCGCCGGGCTATCCTTCCAGCGCTCGGGTATCCGGCCTTCCTTGATCGCCGCTTTCTCCTCCTCAGTATTCCGCTGCTTCGGGGCTGGCACCACGGTCGCGTCGATGATCTGCCCGCCCATGGCAAGGTACCCCCGATCCGTCAGGGCCGCATCGAAGCGGGCGAAGAGCCTGTCGATCGCCCTGGCCTTGACCAGCCTCTCGCGGAACAGCCACACCGTCGTCGCGTCCGGCACGGTGCCGTCGAGCCCCAGGCCCAGGAAGCGCTGGAACGAGAGGCGGTCCTTGATCTGGAATTCGGTTGCTTCGTCCGACAGCGAGTACAGCGCCTGCAGCACCAGGATCTTGAACATGAGCACCGGGTCGAAGGGCGGGCGACCACCCTTGCCGCGAGGACTGCGACGCAGCGCGGCAACCAGCGGACCGCGAAAGACCTCAAAGTCCACGACCGCTGCCAGACGCTCCAGCGGATCGCCCGCCGCGCTCAATGCTTCGTATCGGTTCGAAAGATCGAAGAAACAATGAATCAGATCAGGCCCCGATTTGCGAGGGGTTTTTGGAGGTGCCCATCTTTCCCATGGTGACGTCGTTTGGCGCCGTTGCCTCCGGTTCGATGTGCAGGGTCGATCCTGTACTGCCGGCGCCCCTCTAGCTAGAAATCGACTTCTAAGCCAACGCCGACGACCCGCGGTTTCTCATAGAGAATATCCGTGGCCAGCGCACCTTGCCTGATCTGCTGGGCCGCTTTCGAATTCGTCAGGTTGGTCCCCCAGATCGAGAGCTTCAAGTTGTCGGCTGCCTTGAACCATATTTCTCCGCTAGTCATCGTATATGGCTTCTGCGAAAAACGATTAAGAAAGTCATAATAAACCCGCGAACTGTAGAAGAAATTCGCTGATGCCCCGAATTCCCGGCCAGCCAGTGTCGTGGTCCAGTCCGCGCCGAGGTTCGCCGTGTACCGCGGGGCCCTGATAAGGGTTTTGCCGGATGCATCGTTCGATGTGACGATGTTACCGCCGGTCGGCCGGGGAATGAAGTCCTGAGCTGCGGGAAATTTATCATAAGTTCCATGATTGTATGCGACCGATCCGCGAACGTTCAGGCCCTGGGTCGGTATGACATTGATTTCGAGTTCCCCGCCATAAACCTCAGCGCTTGCCGCATTTTGCAGAACGTAAGCGTTGCCATCGGGGGTACGCGCCTGCACCTGAAGGTTCGAATAATCATAGTAGTAAAGAGAAAGGTTGGCACGCAGCGAACGGCTGAGATCCGACTTCACCCCCACTTCTGCAGCCTTGATCTTCTCCGGCTCCACGGGCACCGGAGAAGTTGCCGCCACATTGTATACGCCGCTTTTGAAGCCGGTTCCGTAGTTGGCGAAGATATTCGTCGTATCAGTAATCTGGTACCTGGCGGCTACTTTGTAGGTGAAGTTACTGAAAGTCTTGTCAACCCGACCGTACGGCAGTTGTACGCCGTTCACGGATTGCTGGAATTCCCGCTTTTCGGTCGTGTAGCGGCCGCCTGCGGTCAGGAAGAACTTATCAGAGATCTGGAGCGTCCCCTCCGCGAAGCCCGCCAAAGAACCGGTTTCGACCGCCGGATTAAGTATTGTACTGATCAACGGCTGGCCGATTCCTCGTGCATTGGCGAGATCGATGTTTGGGATTGTCGCGTCGAGGTGAAAGGCATAAACCCCGACCAGCCAGTTGAACTTCTCGGAGTTCGTGGACAATACTCGAATTTCCTGGCTCTCGGCCTCGATATTAAGATCGAACTTGATATAACCCATACTTATATTAGTCGAATCTACGTCAGCGTGCTGCCTACCGGTATTATGCATATAAGCGGTTGTCGATTCGATATTGAAATCTTCGAATTCAAACTTAGCCCGAAGAGAGGTACTGAACCTTTCGTAATCAATCCTAGGCGTAAGTGATAAGGACGATTCCCACGGGCCGTCCGGAAGGATCACTCCGGGCGCCAGCAAGGCAGCGGTATTGTTATTCAGAGGTTGCGTGGCATTAAGGGTACTGTTCTGTCGGGTGTAGTTTGCGGTCAAAACAAACTGCGTGGTCCCGTTGGGCTGGAACAGAAACTTGCTTCTCAGATCCACGACGTCGAGACCGCCCAGCTTTCTTCCGGTCGACAGTTCCGGGATGTATTCTTCGGTCTTCCGGTACATGCCGGCAAAGTCGATCGCGAGATTGTCAGTTAAGCCGGTCGTCGCATAAGCGCGAAGGTTGTAATCGTTCGAACTGTTGCGCAGCCAGCCGACGCGCGACGAAATGCGCGCCCGAGGCGTAAAGCTTGGGTCGGGCGTGATAACGTTGATTAACCCCCCCGTCGCGTTGCGGCCGAAGACGGTTCCCTGCGGCCCGCGCAGCACTTCGACCCGTTCGACTTCGACCAGTTCAATCGAGTTCGAGAAAGCATCGGGTTGATACACACCGTCCACGTAAGTAGCGACATTGGGCTCGTCACCGACGGACACGCCGCCGGAACCGATACCGCGGATCACCGGCTGGATGACAGAGGCGGTTCTGTTGCCGGTAAAACCCGGCACGACTTGCGTGAGGCTGCGAGCATCGACGATGCCGGCGCCGGCGAGAGACCTTCTGGTTATAGCTGTCACAGTGACCGGAATTTGCTGCAACCGCTCCTCGCGGCGCGTTGCGGTGACGACGATGTCCTCGATCCCACCTCCTTGCTATGCATTGGATGGAGTGTTGGGCGATGATGGTTCACCACTCGTTCCCGCGTCTTGCGCCCATGCTGGTTGCACTACGAAAGACGCAGCCATAAAAGCGCCGGACGTTAATAACAAATAATTGGACCTTCCCATTACCTTTCTCCTATAATTTACTGCGTATTTTTTACCTAATTGTGGCCTTCTTCCTGATAATCCGCTCACTATTTCAAAACGCCGCAAAAATATTCAATAACTGGCGAACTCGTTACAGGCATTCGAAAAATCCTCATTCAAGGGACCTGTTACTGATTTCCCCTACCAAAATGGAACGTGAGCGTTGCTCCTCCCGTGATTGGATCGCCGTAAATCACATTTTCACCGAGCGTGGTCAGAAGGATGGTCCTGTAATAGCGCTGATCTGTCAGGTTGTTGCTCCATATCGTCAGGTCCCAGCGGTCGTTGGCCGGTGCGAAGGTGACAGAGGCATTGAGCAGTTCATACGCCGACTGGCGCGAGCGGCCCGAGGGTTCGAAATTGTAGCCGTCCGTATGGAACAGGACGCCGTTGAGCCGAAGCTCGTTCTCACCGATATTGCCGCACGTCGCTGTAGACCGGTTCCGCATAGGCGACCTCGAACGGCTTGGAACGCGAACCGGACAACGTGGCGGACAGCTCATCGGACGGCCGTTTGGTAACGATGTTGATGGCGCCGCCGGTGGCATTACGGCCATAGAGCGTGCCCTGCGGCCCGCGAAGCACCTCCACCCGTTCGACATCGAACAGTTGCTGCGTCGTGCCCGCCGAATAGGCGATATAGACGCCGTCGATATAGGTTGCGACGCTCGGCTCGGAATTGGCCGTCCGGTCGCTGCCGACGCCGCGCAGGAATGGCTGGGGGAAACCACCGCCTGTCGACACCGTCAGACCCGGGGTCACCAACGCGATCTGGTCGGAATTGGTGATGCCGCTCTGCGCAAGTCTCTCGCTCGACAGCGAAGTGACCGCCAGCGGTACGCTTTGCAGGCTTTCGGACCGGCGCTGGGCGGTGACGACGATCTCCTCCAGCCCCGCGGAATCCGTCTCCGCCGGGGATGGGTTCGACGACCCAATTGAGGATGATTGCTCCCCGGGCGCTCCGGTATCCTGCGTCATGGCTGGATCGGTCGCGAAAATGAACGTGGTTATTAGCGCAAAGAAAGCAGCTATGTTATGATTTCGCATTCCTTCCCCCTTTGGTCTTTTGCTTGTTAAAGGCGTTAATTTCTCCGTATCGGACTCAGTTTCCCAGTATCAGGCCACTGGTCGGAACCCCGCCACCCGACGTAACCAGGATGTTCTCGAGTCCGACAACCTGATTGATCGCGCTGCCACGCACCTGACGGACCGCTTCGGCGATGCCGTTCATGCCGTGGATATAGGCCTCACCAACCTGCCCGCCGTGGGTATTGACCGGGAGGCCGCCGCCGATTTCAATGTTGCCGTCCCTTATAAAATCCTTTGCTTCGCCACGATTGCAAAAGCCGCTGGCTTCAAGCGCGGGAAGTATGGTCGGTCCGAAGTGGTCGTAGATGATGGCGGCGTCCATGTCCTTTGCCGAAAGACCGCCCATGGCATAAAGCTGTTCGGATACGATGCGGGTATCCTCAAACGGAATGATATCGTTACCGTAGAAGCCCATGAGCGGAATATTGCCGCGGGCGGCCCCCTGCGCAGCGGCCCGAACCATTACCGGCTTGGTCTTGAGGTCGCGCGCACGCTCCGCCGACGTCACGACTAGTGCGACCGCACCGTCGCTTTCCATGCAGCAATCGTACAGGTGAAGCGGATCGGAGATCGTCCGGCTACCGAGGTAATCGTCAAGCGTCAGTTCCTTGCCGTAGAAGAAGGCTGCCGGATTGACCGCCGCGTGCTTGCGGGCTGCTATTGCGACATTGGCGAAGTCTTGTCTGGTGGCGCCATACTGGTGCATGTAGCGGCGGATCATCACCGCAACAAACGAAGCGGCCGTCGCGAGGCCATGCAGCGTGTGATAGTGGGTCACTTCGCCTTCGGCTGTCGGTGCGCTCGGCAGCGGCCCGCCGAAACGATACTGCGATCGTTCATTCATGGCCCGATAGCAGACCACTGTCGAAGCGAGTCCGCTGGCGACCGCCAGCGCAGCCTGCTGCACCACAGCGCAGGCACCGCCGCCCCCAAAGGGTATCCGCGAAAAGAAGGTCAGTTCGCCCGCGCCGATCGCGCGCGCGATTTCCACTTCGGAAGTGTTGTCGGCCCCCATCGTGCACAGGCCGTCAACCTGAGACGCCTCGATGCCCGCATCCGCGAGCGCGGAGCAAACCGCTTCGGACGCCAGGCGGAGCTCGCTTCGGCCCGAATTCTTCGAGAACTCGGTAGCGCCAATGCCTGCGATGGCAGTCTTGTCTGAAAGCATGATGCCGTCCCCTTCATCCGCCCGATCTATGCCGGACCAAAACGAAACGACGCCCGCCCGTTTCGTTCTATGAACTCAACCTGCACGGGATTGTCGATCGCGATCGAGTTTATTTCCATGCCGTCGAGGCCGGCCACAACCCGAACGCCTTCTTCAAGCTGAACCACGCCGACCGGATGCGGCAGGACAAACCCTTCGAGGGGCGGGTGATGGTGGACGGCGAAGCTGAACACGGTGCCGCGCCCGCTCATCCGGACGGGCGCCCATTCGAAGCTGCCGCATTGTCCACACATTGTCGAAGGGGGATTGCGGATCAACGAGCACTGCGAGCAGCGTTGCATCAGCAGTTCCTGCCGCGCGAGGCCTTCGTAAAAGAACGCAAATTCCCCGCTCGATTGATGCACGCGCATTCTCCCGATATTATATCTTTATATGTTCGATTCACCAATTCGCGATATTCATTCAATATTCCTATTTCCTATTGTCGTATAGTTTTCTAGCGCCGGTTTGAATTTTCGATTAGAGAACCCCTGAAGTGCGACGTCAAGCCATTTCTGACGCGATGTATACGAAAGTTCAAAGAATTTTGCTGATTCCCATTCAACTGCTTCGTCGAAATCCATTTCGACGGACCGCTCGAATACACGCTTGATCGCGACAGCCGCGTGCCTGTCTTTTGCTGCCAACTCGGTGCTCAGCCTGTCAATCTCGCCGCTCAGATCTGCAACCGGAACCACATGATTGACCAATCCGATCTCCGCCGCCTTGTGACCGTCGAACACCTGCCCCGTCAGGAGGTAATAGAGCGCCACTTTGCGTGGCAAGTGCCGGGCGACCATCCAGGTCAGACCTGCACCGGGGATGACGGCGAAGTTGATTTCCGAAAGGCTGAAACGCGCGTTCGAGGCAGCGACCGACAAATCGCAGAGCCCCGCGACCAAAATGCCTCCGCCCACGCACCAGCCCTGAACCGCCGAGATCGTGATGCCGTTAAAGTGGCGAAGACGCTTCATCCACGACAGCGCCAGATCCATCGTTCGCATGAACATGTCGGAGTCCCCGAAATTCCCAAGCAGGAACTCCTCAAGATCCATGCCTGCGCAGAAGTTGTCACCTCTCCCGACAATAACGATAAGCCGTACATCGCCCCGGCGCTCCACCTCGTCCAGCGCGGAGTGCATGTCGGCATGAACTTGCGGAGACATCGCGTTGCGCTTTTCGGGGCGATTGAACGCGATCGTTGCTCGCGCTCCATCGAAACACAGGTCGACGGTCGGAAAAGTTACGGCGTTCATGTCGTCTCTCCCGTTGCGGCCCGGCCGACCCCGGTCTCTTCGCGTGCCCGCGCTTCATCCGGTTCACCGAAATAGCGATGATTATGCTCACCCAGAGCGGGTGAAGATGCCGTGGAGTCGGGCGTGTATCCGCTGATCTGTATCGGGAGTTCGAATATCACGTCTGACGACGCTATCCCGGCACAGCCCGCTTCCGCCTTTCCGTTCGCCATGGCTTCGGCTACGCTAAGCACGGGAGCGAAACAACAGTCGGCCTTCACCAGCAGGTTGCACCAGTGATCAAGTGGGTGCGACCCAAAGATTCCTGCAAGCTCGGACTTCAGCCAGGCTTGGCGAGTCTCGTCGAACTGGAAGGGCTGCAAGTCGGGCCTCTGCAGCGCCGCACACAGCCTCGCCCAGAACTTGGGTTCACCGGCCCCGACGGTCAGATGGCGATAGTCAGATGTCTGATATATCTGGTAGCAGGCAAAGCTCCCGTCGAGAAGCGAAGGCCCGCCGGCCGACATCGTTAGCGGCCCGATGTTCAGCGGCTTGCAGCATTCGGTCATGGACACGCCGTAGAACCGTCCCCGGCCCGTCCGTTGCCGCTCGACGATGCCGGTCAGCACCGCGATCACGGCGTGAAGAGATCCACCCATGACGTCCGCGATCTGGAAACGCGGCAAAACCGGCCCTCCGGTATCATCACGCAACTGATCCAGAAGCCCCGCGTATGCAAGGTAATTCAGATCGTGGCCCGCGAGATCGCTGAGGGGACCAGACTGACCATAACCGGTAATCGAGACATAGACGAGCGCGGGCTTGATAGCCGAAAGAGTCGCGTAGTCGATTCCAAGCTTCGCTGCTACGCCCGGCCTAAAGCTCTCCAGCACAACATCCGCTTCGCGCACCAGATCGATCAATCTTTCGCGTTCCACTTCCCTTGTCAGATCGAGCGTGACGCTGTGCTTCCCGCGATTGACAGCCCGGAAGAATGCCGATTGCCCGAGCTGCTCATCAGGTGCGGCGTCGAGCGGGCGGCGCGCGTAATCGCCGCCAACAGGATGCTCGACTTTGATTACAATCGCACCAAGATCGACCAGGTATTGCGTGCACATGGGGCCGGGCAGCAACCGAGTCAGGTCGACGACCGTAGTGCCATGCAGCGGCGCCTGCGCCATGGAGTTCATACCGTCCACGGCAGCCGATCCAAATTGTTCCGGAATTCCTGCCGTAGGGCAAACTTGTCGATCTTGCCGGTGACGCCTTTAGGCAAGTCTTCGACCGCCTTGTTGCTGCAGCTCATGAAGACCGCTAGCTCGGTGCCGTTGCTCTCGTCGACCACCGTCTCCGAGACTTCGAAGTCGAGCGCCTCGACGAAGATCTTGGTCGACCCGACGATGTCGGTGCCGTTGAGCGCGCAATGGTCGAAACGCTGCACGCGCATACCGCGCGGCTCGCGATGCCACACATCCGGATTCTTGGTCATCGGCGCCGTGTCCGAAATCTCCATGTCCGCATAGAGATCGAAGACATGCTTGGTCGGCGTCGTGAAACGGATCTTGCGGCCCACGCCCGGATCGGCACCAGCCGGGATCTCCTCGGTGCGAACCCCCATCGCATCGATCCGCTTCTTGAACACGTCGAGATCGCGGTCGCTCGCGACCTTGAAGCCGATCACGTCGAGACCGGGTGTGTCCGCCTCGCGCAGGATGATGCTGTGCCGATCGAATTCGTCGAAGCCGCGGAAGAAGGCGCGGTCGCCTTCGGTCTCGCCAACCTGATCGAGGCCGACGCGGTCACGATAGTGAGGGATCGCCTGCTCCATATCGAGGACCCGCATCTGGACGTATCCGGGCCTCAAGACTCCTGTGACAGCCATGTTCAACTCTCCTAATTTGCTAGCTCGTTCTAGCCGTTGAGGCCCTGTTTTACAAATTCGGTGACGAGGCGATTGAAGCTCGCCGCCCGCTCGATCTGCACCCAATGCCCGCAATTGCCGAAGGCATGCAGATCGGAATTCTTGATCAATTTCACAAGTCTTTCAGAAACTTCGAGCGGAATCACCTGGTCGAGCTTGCCGTGAAGGATCAGCACCTCGTGCGGGATCGCCGCGACATCCTCCTCGTTGCTGCACAGCATCTTGAGGTGGTTCTGGCGCGGTTTCGGGCCGAACGTGGCCGAATAGGGTTCGGCCGCGCCGGGACGCTTGCTGGCCTCGTAGCGAGACTCGATCAGCGACTCGGTGATGCGGCTCGGGTCGGTCGAGAGATAGGCGATCGTCTTGCGCATCATCTCCATCGAAGGCTCGTAGCCCCAGACGTAATCGAGGGCCTCGGTGATCGGGAACTCGACGCCGGCCGCGCCCATCAACACCGCGCGGTCAACGCGGTCGGGATGCGCGATCATGAACGCGATAGCCAGCGCGCCGCCGAAGCTGTTGCCGACCAGCGACGCCTTCTCGATGCCCATCGCATCGAGGAAGCCGGCGAGATGGTCGACCCAGATCTGCCGGTCCTTGATGCCGCCTGCCGGGGCGTCGGTGTAGCCGAAGCCGATCATGTCGGGTGCGTAGACGTGGAAGTCCTTGGCCAACTCGGGCAGGTTGGCGCGCCAGTTCGCCCACGCCGTCACACCGGGACCCGAGCCGTGGATCAGGAGCAGCGGCGGCCCCTCGCCCTGCTCATGATAATTGGTACGAACGCCGTTCACCGAGACGGTCTTGCCGATCTCGGGGATCGTAGCTTGTTTTTCCATTACTGCGTCCGACATGGAGATGACAGGAATTGACCTACAAGGGCGCGCCACCAGGAGGTCGTCTCACGGAATTCGCCGGAAAGGACCGGCTGTGCGCTCTTGTTTTAGTTGCACATAGAGGAACTCCTTACAAGGCGAATCTCGCCGTTCAGGCCCTCGAACACGTCGATAATCAGCGCTTGCGTGCTTCGCAAGCGCCGAGCCTGAAGCCGCGTTTCGACATTTTTCCCGATCTGGCTGATCTACGCTGTCGTTCAACCACTCCAAAAGCGGTTCGGGCCGGGGCGTTATCAGGCGAATCCCGTGCAAACCGTTGTCCTGATGCGGTTGCGGAGGTGGTCGAGTTGGACTAAGGCGCGGGGGGCGGGACCGGGCTGGGGTGCCGGGCTTGAAGTAGAGACAAGAGAGAGGATGAGCGCGATGTCGCAAGTGACCGAGCTGGGTTATATCGGTCTGTCCATATCGACGTTGAGGCGTGGAAGGATTATGCGGCGTCGATCGTCGGCATGGAGATCGTCGACGAGGGTGAGGGCGACCGCATTTATCTGCGGATGGACAAGTGGCATCACCGCCTCACGCTGCACATCGATGGCGGCGACGACCTGGCCTATATCGGCTGGCGGTTGCGGGTCCGTCCGAGTTCAACGAGCTGGTCGAGAAGCTGCGGCTCAACAACCTCGACATTCGCGTGGCGTCGTAGGAGGAATGCGCCGAGCGGCGTGTTCTGGGCCTGGCCAAGACGGTCGATCCGGGCGGCAACCCGACCGAGATCTTCTATGGTCCGCTGGTCGACAACTGGCGTGCGTTCCACCCGGGGCGGCCGATGTTCGGCAAGTTCATGACCGCCAAGGAAGGCATCGGCCACTGAATCTTGCGCCAGGACGACATTCCTGCCGCGGTGCGCTTCTACG
Source organism: Novosphingobium sp. 550D (assembly GCF_057401885.1). Classification (NCBI taxonomy): domain Bacteria; kingdom Pseudomonadati; phylum Pseudomonadota; class Alphaproteobacteria; order Sphingomonadales; family Sphingomonadaceae; genus Novosphingobium; species Novosphingobium sp. 550D. The sequence continues at coordinate 67,617 of NZ_JBXYYZ010000002.1, forward strand.
AGATGCTCGGCCTCACCGGCTCGGTCGAGTACAAGCTTCCGCTTCCCGGCGGCATGGTGGCGCAGCCTTATTTCATGCACGTCAACGGGCGCCAACATTCGGTGGCGTTCGGCGCTTGGGCCGATGAAGAAGCGGATCAAGATGCTCGAATATACCGATCTCGACGATCTGGGGGTGGCGCACGACATCATCCGCCAGCGCAAGATCGACGTTGCGCTGCAGCTGGGCAAGCATTCGACCGACGAGGCTTTGACCTTCTACTGCGCCAACCGTCGGGCTGGCTGTGGGAGCTGGGCTGGGGTGCCAAGAAGGCGGACAACCAGCAGGAATATTACAGCCGCGACATTTTCGGCCACGGCAACGAGGCCGCCGGCTACGGGATGGACATCGAGCTCTAACCGAGCGTTTGAAGTCTTGGGCGATGGACGCCGGGGTCTTGATGATCCCGGCGTCCCAGCGACGATTGCGAGAAGGATGATATGAGCGAGCTGATTCGCCTGTGCCGAGTGGATGAGGTGAAGGAGGGCGAGCCGGTGGCGGCGCATGTCGCCGGGCTGCCGCCGTTTGCGGTCTATGATGTCGGGGGCACTTATTATGTGACCGACAACATCTGCACGCACGGCAATGCGATGCTGACCGACGGCTATCAGGACGGCGGCACGATCGAATGCCCGTTCCATGGCGGCGCGTTCGACATTGCGAGCGGGGCGGCGACGGTGTTCCCGTGCCAGATCCCGCTCAAGACCTATAGTGTCGAGGTCGACGACGGCTGGATCGCGATCCGGCTGGCATCGCCCGAAGCGGGCGCCTGAAATGGGAGCTGAGATGGGGGCACGGACGGGGTTCGAGGAAGCTGGGGCGCGCGATCTTCACCAGGAGGTTGAGGACTGGTGGCGCGCCATGCCGAGCTGATCGACGAGGACCGTCTGGAGGAATGGCCCGAGCTGTTCACCCAGGAGTGCGTCTACAAGATCATCGCGCGCGAGAATGTCGACCGCGGCCTGCCGATCGCGGCGATCTTCTGCGACAGCCGCAAGATGCTGGTGTGAACCGACAATTTAAGCTGCAATCTGCTTTGAACGCGGAATGCTGCCAACCGACAGATTATGCTGCAGCGGACGAGACTTCACACGCACCGTGATTGCCAGCCCGGGCGCAATTCTCATGATGGTTTTGAAGTCCCGGCCACCAGCTGCTCCAGCGCCTGCACCAGAGGCATTGCCGTGATGCCGTGCGGCTTCGGGTAGGCCATTTCTCCGGGGTAAATCAGCCAGCGCTTCTCGATCTCGAGATCGTCACAGGCAAGGTGAAACCCGCGCTCAACGCTGGGCGCCGTCGACCGCTTCACTTCGATGGCCACTTCGGGAACGCCGCCGGACACGAGGATGAGGTCTATCTCCGCACCATTCGCCGTCCGGTAGAAATGGGCATCGTAGCGATCGCCGACCGCGCCGATGATGTTCTCGATAACCATTCCTTCCCAGCTGGTGCCGGCGACAGGATGGGAAAGAATGTCGTCGAGCTTTTCGAGGCGCAGCAGGGCATGCAACAGCCCGCTGTCGCGAACATAGAGCCTCGGTGCCTTCACCAGTCGTTTGCCGACATTGGCAAACCAGGGATTGAGCCTGCGGACGAGGCCGAGATCACACAGGATGTCGATATAGTTGGCAACGGTCGGTGCCGAGATGGAGAGACTCCCCGCAAGGCCAGAGGCATTGAACAGACCCCCCTGCCCGTGGGCGAGCATCGTCCAGAGCCGGTTGATGGTCGCACTCGGCATGCGAGGAACCATGAAAGGCAGATCGCGTTCAACATAGGTGCGGATCAGGTCGAGCCTGCGGCGGAAGCTTTCGGTGTCGTTGGGCGCGGTCAGGCTCTCGGGAAAGCCGCCGCGCACCCACAACTGGTTGAGATCGTCCAGTCCGGCTGACCGCGCTTCGTCTGCGTCGATCGGACCCATGTCCATATAGGCGACGCGTCCGGCGAGCGACTCCGAACTCTGATTGAGCAGAATTCGGTTTGCCGAGCCGAGCAGCAGGAAATGACCCGCCCCCTCCCCTGCACGGCGGCGCTCGTCGATAACGCCGCGCAATGTCGAAAACAGATCCGGTGCCCGCTGGACCTCGTCAATGACGACAAGCTTGCCAACGCCTATCGTACGTAAATGTCACTTTCGTGCAGTGACCCCCGCTTCTCGCAAGGCTCGAGCGGCACCGTCGGCAACCGGCATATTTTCAGCATTGTCTCGCGGCCTATAAGCCCGAATATACCTGTACGCCGGTTCCCGGTCCGATCACGCTGCCTCCACGCAGCGGATGAGCCGGGTCAGGGTGATGCGCCGGCACGGCTCGGCCGTCGTTCCGCTCTGCGCCAACACGATCTCAACTTCACGCAGCTTGCCGATAATCTCTTCCGGCTTGTGCTTCTTGCTCGGCATTCGTCGTCCCTTTCGTGATCCAGACGGCTCTGTTGCAAAAATCGTGAAGCTTGAGCATGCTTGGCGGAGATTGGACGGACGGAACGATGACGGATTTCAAGTGGCGCCATTTCCAGGGTGATGTGATCCTGTGGGCGGTGCGCTGGTATTGTCGCTATCCGATCAGCTATCGCGACCTTGAGGAAATGCTGGCGGAACGCGGCATTTCGGTCGACCATACGACGATCTATCGCTGGGTCCAGTGCTACGCCCCGGAGATGGAGAAGCGGCTGCGCTGGTTCTGGCGGCGTGGCTTTGATCCGAGCTGGCGCCTGGATGAAACCTACGTCAAGGTGCGGGGCAAGTGGACCTACCTGTACCGGGCAGTCGACAAGCGGGGCGACACGATCGATTTCTACCTGTCGCCGACCCGCAGCGCCAAGGCAGCGAAGCGGTTCCTGGGCAAGGCCCTGCGAGGCCTGAAGCACTGGGAAAAGCCTGCCACGCTCAATACCGACAAAGCGCCGAGCTATGGTGCAGCGATCACCGAATTGAAGCGCGAAGGAAAGCTGGACCGGGAGACGGCCCACCGGCAGGTGAAGTATCTCAATAACGTGATCGAGGCCGATCACGGAAAGCTCAAGATACTGATCAAGCCGGTGCGCGGTTTCAAATCGATCCCCACGGCCTATGCCACGATCAAGGGATTCGAAGTCATGCGAGCCCTGCGCAAAGGACAGGCTCGCCCCTGGTGCCTGCAGCCCGGCATCAGGGGCGAGGTGCGCCTTGTGGAGAGAGCTTTTGGCATTGGGCCCTCGGCGCTGACGGAGGCCATGGGCATGCTCAACCACCATTTCGCAGCAGCCGCCTGATCGGCGCAGAGCGACAGCCTACCTCTGACTGCCGCCAATCTTTGCAACAGAGCCATTACACTTATTCAACGAGTTTCCATCGACCATTCTTGACCTGTACGATCCGCAAGGAGTCGGGGGTCAAGCCAATGTGGTCGGTCTCGTTCATCATCCGGAAATGCCCTGTCACACCCACAAAGGCGTTGCCTTTTTCGATGGCATCGCGAATTTTGGCGGGCTCGATACTGCCACTGCGCCGCACCGCCTCCCGGATGGCGAAGAACGAGTCATGTGCAATACCCGCAATGAAGGAAGGGGCTTCGTTGAATTTGGCGCGGTAGGCCTTCACATAGGACTGCACCACCGGTTGCTGGGGGTCGCTGGCCGGCAATTGATCCCACACAAGGATGGGGCCGTTGGCCATGATCATGTCCTCCGCCGCGCCGGCCGCCAATTTGACGAAAGCGTCCGACGCCAGCGCATGGGTTCCGTAGTGCGGCACGGTGATGCCGAGTTGCTTGTAGTTCTTGGTGGCAATCGCCGCCGGCTCGCCGAAGCCGCAATTGAAGATCGCCTGCAAACCCGGTTCCTGTCGCAGTTTGGTCAGCTGTACGGTCATGTCCGTGTCCTTGGCGTTGTAGGACTCATCGCGCAGAATCTTGACGCCTTTTCCCGGTGCCAATTTCTGCGCGAATGAGAGACAGGATCGACCGAACGCATCGCTACCGGCAATGATGCCGATGCTCTTGATACCGCGACCCAGCATGTGGTCGTACAGACGACTGACTACCATCGCATCGTTGTGGGCCAGTCTGAAAACGAACTTCTTGACAGGGTCGGTGATCACACTGCCACCGGCCAGCGACAGCATGGCGATACCGGCCCGTTCCACCAGCGGGACGGCTGACATCGTCGCGCCTGTCGTAGAGCCGCCAATGATGACGTGAACCTTGTCGTTCTCGATCAGACGCTTGACCAGCGTATTGGCGCGCGATGCATCCGATTCGTCGTCGTAGCCCTGGAACTCGACTTTGCGGCCATCGATGCCGCCAGCGGCGTTGATGGCTTCGACGTACATCTCGACGGTTTTCATGGCACCGCGCCCAGATAAGAAGCAGGGCCAGTGACGGACAGATAGGCACCGATTTTCAACGGCGGCTTGGTTTGAGCTGCCGCCGGCAACAAGACGGACACACACACGACGGCGGTAGCCATCAAACATTTCATGGGGTTGCGTAGTTTCAACATTTTTGTCTCCTAGGGTTACAAGTTTTAAGCAGGGGGAATTTTTAGAGGTGCTTGACGGGGCACTACAAGGTCAAGCAACTTCGAGTTGCCAGGGAAGGGGCACTGCACCGCCAGACAGCCATTTCTTCAACTCGCCTTTCTTCAGCTTGGCGTTGGATGTCTTGGGCAGTTCATCGACAAACACCACATGCTTGGGCGTTTCGGGGCGACTGAGCTTGCCGTGACAAAAATCGATAAGCGCCTGCACCGTCACATCGCGGTGCGAAGGTTTTCGGACGACCACAGCGACTACCGCCTCGCCCCATTCCGGGTGCGGCACGCCGACCACGGCCACCTCCTCCACCGCCGGGTGCTCGACCAGAATCGCCTCGACCGTGGTTGGAAACACATTGACCGCGCCGGTAATGATCAGGAACTTCTGCCGATCCAGCAGATACAGATAGCCGCGCTCGTCGAGCCGCCCGATGTCGTTGGTGCGCAGCCAGCCGTCCGGCATCGCTTCCGCCGTAGCCTCGGGCAGGTTGCGGTAACCCTTCATCATGGTATTGCCACGCAGCCAGATCTCGCCGGATTGACCGATCGGCACTGGCTGGCCCGACTCGTCGCGAATCGAACAGTCGTAGTGAATGCCGATGCGGCCGACCGACTTGAGCAGCTCGATCTCCTCGCGCAACGCATGCTCGTGGTCGGCATCGGTCAGGTAGCTGATCCAGCCGCCGGTGGCTTCTGTCATCGCGTAGGCCTGCAGCAGCTTGATCCCCTTGAAGGTCGCCCTCGCATCACGGATCAATTTGGGCGTGGCGGGCGACGAGCCGTACAGCACCATGCGCAGAGAGGACAGGTCGTAAACTGGATTGGTTTGGATTTCAACAATCGCGCGCTGCAGCATGGTCGGGACGAGCATCCCGACCGTAACGCGAAAACGCTCGATGTCGCGCAGGTAAGCCTGTAATTGGTATCCGCCGTCCGGAATCACGGTCGTCATCCCGTTGCCGAGCCCGAATGCGTTCAGTATCACGACCACCCAGGCCGATGCCGCCGGCATGTACCAGACATCGTCAGGTCCAAAACCAAAAGAAATCAGCGAGTGGAGGATGCAGTTGACACCGCCCTCCTGCGTGAGCATTACGCCCTTGGGTACACCGGTCGTGCCGGAGGTGTAGCTGACAAAAAGGATGTCGTCGGGCGCCAACGCTGGCCAGTGCGGCTCACCCTCGGCTGTCGCCAGCAAGCTTTCGTAGTCGCGCTCCAGACCATGGCCTGCACCATAGCCAATCAGCGTGATGCCCAGTGCCTTGAGCTCGCCCAGCCGCTCGGCGAGCAGATGCCGGCAGCGCGTATCCAACAGCAGGAACTTGACCTCGCTGTCCTTCAGCACGTGCAGCATCTCGGGCCAGACGTACCCTGTATTGAGCCCGACCCGCGGCGCCGCGATCTTCATGCAGGCAAAGAAGTGCTCATACACCTCGATGCTTTCTTGCGTCAGGATGGCCACCGCCTCGCCCGGACGGTGGCCGAGTTGTTGCAAGGCCACGCCGAACCGGTCGGAGCGTTGATCCATCTCGCGCCAGCTACGCGAGCGTTCGCCGCACAGGTAGGCGGTCTTGGTCGGGTAGTTACGCGCACAGCGCTTAACCAGGTCTCTTGCCAACATAACTTGTCTCCTTGGTTTTAAGTTTCACTTGTCGGCCTTATTGCCGTCGTCAAGGGCCGGTCGGAACACCAGACCTTGTCGGTCGAAATGCGCCTGGACCGCCTGACCGACGGCGACCGCCTCGGGCGTGACGCCGTCAAGCCGGCATATCAGTCGCGGCCCCTCGGCCAGCTCGATCAATCCATGCACCAGAGGCACGGGAAATTCGGGCGTGTAGGGCCGACGCGTCACGGTAAAAGAGAGAACAGCCCCGCGGCCAGACGCGGGCCTCCATTGCACGCCGTGATCTCCAGCGACACACCAGGCACGCTGATGCAGACCCAGCGCCCGGCCGGTTTCGGTATGCACGGGAATGCGCAATTCGCCAGCAGCGATGAATGCGAGAAATGCCTCGTCGTAGCGGTGAAAAAAGGTGCTATCCATCAATGGCTCCAGTCAGGCGAGGGTGCGGTGTGGGCTGACCAGTACGCAGGTGTGGTAGTCAAGGCAGCCACCATTGCCGGTCACCAGAATCAAGTCGTTGCGCACGACCTGCCGCGCGCCGCCGGCACCGCGTGCCTGGATCACCGCCTCCGACAGCGGCGTCATGCCCTGCAGGTAAAAGCCCGACAGGTGCCCACCACCGGTATTGACCGGCAACTTGCCGCCGGGCGCGGTGTGGCCCTGCGCGACGAAGGCCCCGCCCTCACCCCGGGGACACAACCCATATGCCTCCAGACCCAGGATGCCGGCGTAAGAAAAAGCGTCGTAAAACTGGCACTGAGTCACATCACTGGCATTCACCCCGGCACTACGGTAAGCGGTCTGGCCGGCCTGGATGGCACCCGTGAAGACCTCTGGATCGTCGCCGCTCAGGCCACTGCGGCCGCGGTGCCCCTGGCCCATGCCGTGGATGAAAACGGGCGGCTGAGGCCCATCAACAGCACGGTCGGCGGAGGTGACGATGAGCGCGACAGCGCCGTTGACCGGGAAGCAGCAGTCGAACACGCGAAACGGCTCCACGACGAAAGGCGATGCGAGGTAGTCGTCCATCGTCATCGGCTTGCGCAGGAAGGCCTGCGGGTTCAGCGCCGCCCATTGCCGGCAAGCAAGCGCATAGGCGCCGAGCTGCTCGGCCGTGCTGCCATAGAGCGCCATGTGACGGCGCGCGGCCAACGCATAGGCGGCGGTGGCCCCCAGGAAGCCTTGCTGGGCCTCCCAACCCTCGACACCGGTCAGCGGCATCGCCAGAGCAAAGGCATCACCCCCACCTGCCCCCGATCCTTTGAGCGGGGTGTCGGCAAACACACAGGCCACCGACTTGACCAGTCCTTCACGCACCGCCATCGCTGCATACTGCACCATCTGCACCGCTGTCGAGCCCTCGGAATCCATCGCAGCCAGCAGCCCCAGGTCGCGCAGCCCAAGGTCGTTTTGCAGACGCAAGGGCAACTCTTCAGGCTCTGCTGCCGGGCTTTTGTTGAGCAACAAGCCATCGATGTCTTGCAGGCGCAGACCCGCATCAGCGGCAGCGGCGGCCACCGCAGTGGCCGCCAACTCGCGGATCGTGCCGACGGGCTGGCGTGACATCGCACTGAAACCCAGCCCGGCAATCGCGGCTCTGGCCCTGGTCTTTTTCTTCACTCGCGTGACCATGGTGCGCGTCAGATGATGAATGCCAGACTGGGAACAGCCTCGTCCCCATGGATCAGCACCACTTTCTTGAAGAACATGCCCAGCGAGCCATCCGCTCGGCGGCGCAGATGGTGCTCCACCCGCCCCGGCCAAACTTCTATCTGACCTGTCGATGAGCGCCGCAATTCGTAAAGCACAAAGTTCGACAGTACGCGGTAGCCGCCCTGCGCATGATGCTCTACCTCAATGTTGCTGACGATCCGCCGCATCGACGACACCGGCAGTTGGGCATGGCGCTTGCCTGTCATCAACTGCGCGATGCGGACGCGCAAGCGGGAACGGTTGTCCGCGGTAATCGACACATGTTTGTTCATGTCGTAATCACCCTCGCCGCGCGGAACCCAATAGGTCATGTCGTCCTCAACCAACGCCTCCCATTCGGCGTAACGCGATTCGTCAGCCAGGCGCGCCTCTCGGTACAAAAAGTCGCAGACTTCGCGGTGCTCTTCCAGCCCGATCACGTCAGTCTTTTGCTTGGTGCCGACAGCGGCTGTGATGCTTGTCATGATGTATCTCCTTGCGCGTCCTGCTCGCAGGACGCTTTTTTAAACACGAAATTTCAGTGAATCCGCCGCCCCCGAAGGGGGGCGGATGAGGTGGTGATCAATACGCTCAAACAGGGGACGGCGAAGGGGCTGTCATCACCTTTTTGTAGTGCTGCCAAAAGCCGCGGTTGGTACACTCGTCGGTCACGTGCCCCACCACCACGCCCATCTCATCGACATGCTCTCGGTTCAGACCGCGCGACACGTCCAGCCAGTCGGCACGGTCGCGCAAGGCGATTTGCTGGCGCTCCGAAATCACGCTGTCGTCGGCAAGCAGGAAGCCCGAGGGGCCCATCGCCGCTTCGGAGTTGCGGATAATGCGCTGGTTGACTTCGTCAGGAGCGCCTTCAAGCAGCATCGGGGTGTGCCATTGCACGCACTCATGGGCGTTGATTGGCAGAAAAATGATGATGTTCATCTCGCCGAGGAACAGGTTAGGGAAGATCGCGGCGTGGGGCGGGCCATCTCGCAGAATGTTGTCGCCCTTTTCCTCGCCGTAGGCGGCCTTCATCTGCGCGATGTACTCCGGAAAACGATTCGGCGTGGTGTTGAACCACTTGAGATACTCGGTGTAGGTCGGGGAGAGATACGATTCTGTATGCCCGTTACCCCAATCCTTGGCTTGGGAGCGCAGGCTGTCTTCTGCAGCAATCGCGGCGCTGTCATAGTGCGAATCGATCACTTGGGCAAAGGAAGCATGCACGTCGTTGACGTGGTAGCCGTCCGTGTCGTTCTCGGGCAGCATCTTCCAGTTGGCACCGAAACGCTGCTTGGTCCAGCCCGCCGTGAGCTGAAGGCGACCGGTGGGCGACATGTCGCAGGCGCGGTCGATCAGGATTTTTCCTCGCCCCAGTTGTTCCATCAAGGGTGGCGCCGAAGCATTGAAGGTGGCGAACACGAAGCCACGATAGACTTCAGTGCGCAAGGGCTGCAGCTTCAGCTCCGACTTGTCCTTGTCAAACCCGCCGGGATAGGGAACGTCCTTCAGGTTTCCGGCCAAATCATAGACCCATCCGTGGTAGGTGCAGGTGAAGTATTTTTCCTTGCCATGGTTGGCGATGCACATCATGTTGCCGCGATGCGCGCAACGGTTGGCGATGACGGCGATGGAGCTATCGCGCTGGCGCACCATCAAGACCTCTTCTCGGCCCAGCGTGCGGCGCACGTATTCGCCGGCCGTTGGCACTTCGGAGTCGTGACCAACGAAGACCCAGCCGTCGTAGAATATTTTCTTCATTTCGAGCTCGAATATCGACTCGTTCGCGTACAAGCTGCCGTGAATACGGTCTCGCTCTATCAAGGCACCGACATCAACGTCAGGAGCCTTGCGTGTGATGGTGATCGTTTGTGTACTTGCCATTTTGATTCTCCATAAAAATAGTGTAAAAACTGGCGCTGAAAGTATTTCCTTCCCGGGCCGCGCGCCAGCTAGCGTCCGAGATCCTTGGCGCTCACCCCGGCAATGCCCCAGTTCTCCTTGGGCACGTCCTGGATCCAGACTCTGACGTTTTCCTTGGGCGCGCCGACAGCGTCAACCAGCGCCTGCGTGACCTTTTCGATCACCGCGCGTTTTTGCTCTTCGGTGCGACCTTCAATCATGTCAGATCGACTTGTACCAGCTCGAAGTTCAGGCCCGCCTCGCGCAAGGCGATGTGCGGGGACAGGGAGCAGGCGCCAGGGCTGTAGTAAAGCTTCATTCAAAAACTCCTGTGTGGGTCAGCTTGTTGTTTATGCTTTGTTGCGCACCGACTTATGGCCCCACATGCTCGGGCTATCGTGCCGTGCCACCACCCAGGAGCGGTCAACGGTGCGGGCGCCCCAGCCGTACTCGACCTCGACTCCGGACGGGGTCGCTGCATAGAACGACACCATATGGTCATTGGTGTGGCACCCCAGCGTGGAGGTGATCAAGCCGTCAGCGTCAACCCGGTCAAACGCAAAACCGACGTCATTGAGCGACGAGACTTCGAGCATGAAGTGGTGAATGCGCTTGGGCAGCGGAAAAGCTGCGATCGCGAGGGTGTGGTGGCGTTCGTTACAGTGCAGAAAATACGCCGGAATCGTCACGTCCGGTCCCATTTTCATGTCGATGACGTCCGACAACTGGAAGCCGAGCACCTGGGTATAAAACGCCAGCGCCTTGTCCGAATCCGGCACGCAGCGCACAAAATGACCCAGCCCCTGCTCGCCGGTCAGAAAACCCGACACCGCCGCGCCGGGCATGAACGGTTTTTCGAACACCTCGCTGGCGCCATAATAAATTTCCAGTGGCAGACCAAACGGATCGGCAAACGAAATCAAGCCCATCACGCCGCGCCGCTTGGCCAGTTCGACATCGCCCGTGACCACTTCGATTCCGGCCTGCCGCAGTTTTTCTGTCATCTGCGTCAGACCCGCTGCATCGGCCACCTCGTAGCCAGCGTAGGCCAAATCGTCTGCCTCGCCCTGCTGGACGGCAATCCGCCAGGCGCGCGAATCGATGCGAAACAAGGCGCCGTCATCGGTGACGCCTGCTTCCATCAAGCCCAATTTCTGGGCCAGGAAAGAACGCCAGGCGGGCACATCCTTGACCGCGAATCCCATGTAACCCAAGCTTTTGATACTCATTTTGAAGTTCTCGCATTCATTGTATTTTTCACTTGGTCATTACAGAAGATTTCGCCACACTTCAGCATGGACCGAATCAAGGCTCAGCAACGTGTGTCTCGTCATAATCTCGATAATATAATCGACATTCGACATTTTTACGATAGGGAAAAACCCTAGGTGTCGAGTTCCGTGCGATTATGTACCCCGTCGCAGCTGGCCGTTGTTTCGGGCCCGTGCTGTTTTGGCGGGCCTTCTGGCCTCTGGTACTGAGGAGAACGCATCATGAGTATGGTCCATCCGATGGCACGCACTACCCCACGCACGCGTGCTGAGATTCATGAATCCCAGGCCGGGCTCTGTTGCAAAAATCGTGAAGCTTGAGCATGCTTGGCGGAGATTGGACGGACGGAACGATGACGGATTTCAAGTGGCGCCATTTCCAGGGTGATGTGATCCTGTGGGCGGTGCGCTGGTATTGTCGCTATCCGATCAGCTATCGCGACCTTGAGGAAATGCTGGCGGAACGCGGCATTTCGGTCGACCATACGACGATCTATCGCTGGGTCCAGTGCTACGCCCCGGAGATGGAGAAGCGGCTGCGCTGGTTCTGGCGGCGTGGCTTTGATCCGAGCTGGCGCCTGGATGAAACCTACGTCAAGGTGCGGGGCAAGTGGACCTACCTGTACCGGGCAGTCGACAAGCGGGGCGACACGATCGATTTCTACCTGTCGCCGACCCGCAGCGCCAAGGCAGCGAAGCGGTTCCTGGGCAAGGCCCTGCGAGGCCTGAAGCACTGGGAAAAGCCTGCCACGCTCAATACCGACAAAGCGCCGAGCTATGGTGCAGCGATCACCGAATTGAAGCGCGAAGGAAAGCTGGACCGGGAGACGGCCCACCGGCAGGTGAAGTATCTCAATAACGTGATCGAGGCCGATCACGGAAAGCTCAAGATACTGATCAAGCCGGTGCGCGGTTTCAAATCGATCCCCACGGCCTATGCCACGATCAAGGGATTCGAAGTCATGCGAGCCCTGCGCAAAGGACAGGCTCGCCCCTGGTGCCTGCAGCCCGGCATCAGGGGCGAGGTGCGCCTTGTGGAGAGAGCTTTTGGCATTGGGCCCTCGGCGCTGACGGAGGCCATGGGCATGCTCAACCACCATTTCGCAGCAGCCGCCTGATCGGCGCAGAGCGACAGCCTACCTCTGACTGCCGCCAATCTTTGCAACAGAGCCTGCGGATTTCAGAAGTTCTGGACAGCTGTTTCACAAAGTCGCGGACAGGCGTTTCGCTAAGTCCCGGACAGCTGGCGCAGTTTGGTCATAGGTGCCTTATTGTGGTTCAGGCTGCGATGATTTCGGCTTTCTCTGCTTTGGTCAAGAGGGGCTCTGCGCGGGTTTTGCGCATGCTCTCGCCTTCGAGCACGATCCGGTGCGCGTTGTGGACGATGCGATCGAGGATGGCGTCGGCGATGGTCGGAGCGCCGATCATTTCGTGCCACTGAGCGACCGGTAACTGGGCCGTGATCAGGGTGGATTTGCGCTTGTAGCGCTCCTCGAAGATCTCGAGCAGATCGCCGCGCTGCTGTTCGGTCAGCCCATGGCTGCCCCAGTCGTCGAGCACGAGCAACTGGACGCGGGTCAGCTTGTCGATCAGGCGCGGGAAGCGACCATCGAGCCGGGCCATCGCCAGGTCCTCGAACAGCCGGGGCATGCGCACATAGAGCACCGAGTAGTCGAGCCGTGCTGCCTGGCGGGCGAACGCGCAACCCAGCCAGGTTTTCCCCGTGCCGGTCGGCCCGGTGATGATCAGATGCTCGTGCGCCTTGAGCCAGTCGCCCTGCGCGAGCGCGAGAACGTTGCGGCGATCCAGCTTGCGGTGCGCGGCGAAGTCGATGTTCTCGATACAGGCATCGCTGAACCGCAGCCGCGCGGCCGCAAGCCGATTGGCAAGCCGCTTGTCGCTGCGCGTTGCCATCTCTCGGTCGAGCATCAGCCCGAGCCATTCATCGCGGGCCAGCCCTTCGCTGCCCGCCTGTTCGGCAAGCTCGCGATAGGCACTCGCCATTCCGGCGAGCCCCAGCGCCTGCATCTGGTCCAACATGGGGTGTGTCAGCATGATCGTCGTTTCCTTTCATCGGTAGTAGACCGCACCGCGGATGTTGCCGTGCGATGGAGTTGGCCGGATCGGCTCGCGAGCAGGACTGGCCTGATCCAGCCCGGATTTGAGGATCGAGAGGACCGAGGCGTAGGTGGTCGCCTCGATCGCCAGTGCGCGGTCGCACGCCGCATCGAGGCGGACAGCGCCATAGCCGCGCCCCAGCGAGAGGATGCCCATCGCCGAACGATAGCCCTGTTCGGGATGGCGCCGGTCGCGCATCATGCGCTCGACCATGACCGCCACGTTGGTGCCCATCCTGGCCGCGCGGTCGATCAGCGATGCCGGCGTCCGGTCGGCGTAACGCTGGTGCGCCTTGGGCATGTGCGCGTTGACGGTGATGTGGAACCCGCGCTGCGAGCTGCGGACATGGCTGGCAACCCGCTTGTGGTCATGGAAGATCTCGACCACCCGCTGGGTCAGCCGTACATCGACCTTGCGCCCGATCAGACCGTGCGGGACCGAGTAGAAGTTGCGGTCGACCGCGACGTGGTAATCGGGGTGGACCTTGGCGGTCTTCCATTCAGCGTATTCGAACGGGGCAACCGGCAGGGCCTTGAGCGCCGCCCGCTCGATCTCGTCGAACAGCTCGCGGCGCGATCGACCAACGTGACGCATCGTCTTGCCATTGAGCACTTCGAGCAAGCGGCCGATCTCGGCATTGAGCACCGCCAGGTCGAAGAACTGCCGGTTGCGCAACCGGGCGATGATCCATCTTTCCGCGATCAAGACCGCTCCCTCGATCTTCCCCTTGTCCCTCGGCTTTGCCGGCCGGGTCGGCAGGACCGCCGTGTCGTAATGATCCGCCATCGCCGCGAAGGTCGCGGTCAGGGTCGGCTCGAACCACAGCGCCTTGGCCACCCCCGCCTTGAGATTGTCGCAGACGATCGAAGTGGGCACTCCGCCGAAGTACTCCAGCGCCCGGACCTGGCCTTCGATCCAGTCGGGCAGCCGCTGGTGCAAGCTCGCCACCGCGAAGGTGTAGCTCGATGCTCCCAGCACCGCGACGAACAACTGCACCGCGTGGACTTCGCCGGTGCCCGGATCGATCAGCGGGATCGTCTGTCCGGCGTAGTCGGTCTGCATCACCGCGCCGGCGGCATGCCGGTGGCGATAGGTCGGGCGAGTGCGCTTCTCGTGCGCGCCGAACTTGTCGCAGAACCAGGTGTAGCCAAAGCCGTCGGGATGGGCCTCGCGATATTCCTGCCACAACAGCAACAGCGTCACGCTCTTGCGCTTCATCTCGCGCGAGACCAGCTGCCAGTCCGGCTCGGTCGTATCCCGTGGTGGCCGTCCCATCTGCCGGAACAGTTTGCGTTCAAGCGCTGCGTCATCGTCGCAGCCCTCCGGCATCGGCCAACTGGCCAACCCCGCCTCACGCGCTCGCAGCAGATAGGTCGACACGGTCGACTTGCTCAGCCCGAGCCGTTCCGACACCTCGCGCACCGAAAGCCCACTCTCGTGGGTCAGCCGTAGTATCGATCTGATGTCCTTCATGTCCGCTCGTCTCGGTTGCTTCCGCCTTGGCATGGTCCCTCCCAGCTCTGTTTGCTGGGACGTTCATGCCAAACCGGCGCACCCAATGACCAACCGCGCAAACTGTCCGGGACTTTCCGAAATCACTGTCCGGGACTTTCCGAAATCACTGTCCGCGACTTACCGGAATCGCTGTCCGGGACTTTCCGAAACACGCATCAGGCGGCTGCTGCGAAATGGTGGTTGAGCATGCCCATGGCCTCCGTCAGCGCCGAGGGCCCAATGCCAAAAGCTCTCTCCACAAGGCGCACCTCGCCCCTGATGCCGGGCTGCAGGCACCAGGGGCGAGCCTGTCCTTTGCGCAGGGCTCGCATGACTTCGAATCCCTTGATCGTGGCATAGGCCGTGGGGATCGATTTGAAACCGCGCACCGGCTTGATCAGTATCTTGAGCTTTCCGTGATCGGCCTCGATCACGTTATTGAGATACTTCACCTGCCGGTGGGCCGTCTCCCGGTCCAGCTTTCCTTCGCGCTTCAATTCGGTGATCGCTGCACCATAGCTCGGCGCTTTGTCGGTATTGAGCGTGGCAGGCTTTTCCCAGTGCTTCAGGCCTCGCAGGGCCTTGCCCAGGAACCGCTTCGCTGCCTTGGCGCTGCGGGTCGGCGACAGGTAGAAATCGATCGTGTCGCCCCGCTTGTCGACTGCCCGGTACAGGTAGGTCCACTTGCCCCGCACCTTGACGTAGGTTTCATCCAGGCGCCAGCTCGGATCAAAGCCACGCCGCCAGAACCAGCGCAGCCGCTTCTCCATCTCCGGGGCGTAGCACTGGACCCAGCGATAGATCGTCGTATGGTCGACCGAAATGCCGCGTTCCGCCAGCATTTCCTCAAGGTCGCGATAGCTGATCGGATAGCGACAATACCAGCGCACCGCCCACAGGATCACATCACCCTGGAAATGGCGCCACTTGAAATCCGTCATCGTTCCGTCCGTCCAATCTCCGCCAAGCATGCTCAAGCTTCACGATTTTTGCAACAGAGCCCTTCCACATCGCCGGCCTTGCCTTCGCTCTCAAGCAGACGCGCGGCGCCCAGTGCGCTCCACATGCCGGCGAACCCGGCACCGATGATAAGAATTCTTTGGGCCATAGTCATACTCCTTTTCCAGTTTCAGCAGTGGGGAGGTCGATGATTCGGTCAAAGCGCATCTCTCGGGAAGCGTGCTTATAACGAGGACTATATTAGTCCGAGTTATGAAGCGCAAGCGGCTAATTAGCGCAGAGGCAGATATATCGCCTGGCGGACCGGGAATTTTATGATCGGCGCGAGTTGCCCGTTCCTGCCGTGGCAGGATGGCCATCGTCCCCGTCCATTTATGTGGTGCTAACTGGCGTCAGTATGCCGACCGGAGTCCGTCCGGTTGGCGCGGGATCGAGTCTTTGCCCGCGACTCGAGTCGGTCCGCGAGCCACGTGGAAATCTGCTCGGCAAAGCCGGCGGGGGCTTTGCCCGCGACCGTTTCCGCGAGCTTTGCCAGGCTCGTTTTCGCGAGTTCGGCGCGCATGGCCTGCTCGGCACGGATCATGACGGAATGAACGGCGCAAACGCCATGCGTCGACCAATCGGGTTTCGCGCTGCCAAACACCGCACATTTGCCGCGAACCTCTTGGCAATCGAACAGCGGCTTTGGACCTTCGATGGCGTCGACCACATCCAGCACGCTGATCTCGCCGGCGGGCCGCGCCAGACGATAGCCGCCATGGACCCCGTCGGAAGCCGTCACGACGCCCGCTTTTTCCAACTTTGGGAAGATCTTCGCCAGGAAGGAGGGTGAGACGCCTTGCAGATCCGCGAGATCGCGGCTGCTCGCAAAGCCTGCTTGTGGCCTTGCCAGCCACAGCAGGCAATGCAGCCCATATTCCACGCCATTACCCAGATGCGCCATAACGCAACCTATAATAGTCCGTGTTATGTTTGGCAAGATTTTGAAGGTGGACGGAAACTGGTCCGTCCGAAATCACTTGTCCCGGATTGCTTTGATTTGGCTGTTGCAACGCAGCTATGCCTTTGAATTCAGCGTCCAAGCCAGATTGGTTTGCGTTTCGCCATGAAGGCGGCGGGCCCTTCGATCCCGTCTTCCGATGCTTGCATGGCCTTGACCGCGGGATAATCCCAGGCGCCGCTTAACGCCCGCTCATCGGTCAGGCCCAGGCCAGACAGAGCGGCCTGCTTGGTCGCGCGCAGTGACATCGGACTGCATTGCAGCATTTCGTCCGCCCACCGACGCGCTGTGGCAAGGACATCGCCTTGCGCGACTTCGTTGACGAACCCCAGATCGGCGCCTTCCTGCGCCGTTACGACGCGCCCGGTCAGCATCATGCCCATCGCGCGTTTCAGACCAATTGCTTGCGGCAGGCGATGCACGCCGCCAGCAAGCGCCGCGAGGCCAACTTTTGGCTCTGGAAGCGCAAATTTGGCATGTCCGGCGGCAACGATGATGTCGCACGCCAGCGCGATCTCGAACCCTCCGCCCATTGCGACGCCATTGACGGCCGCAATCACCGGCTTGGTAAGGTCGAAGCGCGATGTCAGCCCGCCAAAACCTGACTGTGGGAAACGAATACCTCCGCCTTCCGCTTGTTGCTTAAGGTCGTGGCCCGCGCAAAAAGCGCGTTCCCCTGCACCGGTTATGATGGCGACCCATTGGCTTTCATCGTTGGCGAAATCGTCGAACGCCGAATGCAGTTCGACATGGGCATCTGCATTCAAGGCATTGTAGACGTCGGGCCGCTCGATCGAAACGATCGTCAAGGAACCTTCGCGCTTTACCGAAATAAACTTGAATTCGCGTTCGTTCATTATGGATACTCCAGTTGCGCAGCAGATTCAGGCATCTGTTGCGATGTCTTCGGACCACTCGATTCTGGGCAATGGGCGGACGCATGCGGCAAAGACGTAATCAAGCGTCAGAAGGATCGTCGAAGGCAGAAGCAGGCGTGGCGCGACGCGTAGTGCAACGCATCTAGGTTGCCGATAATGTTGATGGCAATAGGGGCTAACGCCGATCGGCGTGTCCGATCTGGCGATCCCGGGTAAAAGGCCTTATCATTCGGCTTCGCATCGATGATGGAGAGATTGATGCCCAGTACGGCGGCGTTCGATTATGAATGGCTCTTTGATCACTCGCCTCTATGCGCCCTTGTCCACGATCCGCATCATGGAACCGTCATAGCGGGCAACCGCGCCGCAGCCCGCGCTCTCGGATATCCGCAGGCCGAATTGGCCGGCATGCCGCTCAACAAGCTGATGGGCGAGTCAGGCCTATATCGCAGCGAACGCGCTATCGAACGAATGATCCTGGTCGTCGAGAAAGGAATAGAAACTGCTCAGTGGCGTCTGATCCGAAGGTCTGGCGAACAATTCCCGATCGAGACCACGGCTATCCCGCTCCATGATAGTGATGGACGGCTGCTCATGGTCGTTCAATTTCGCGACATTTCTGAAGAATTCGAGGCGCAGCGGCGCGAAGAGCGCTATCGCCGCCTGCTGGCCGATTCCTTCGGCGGAACGATGATCGCCGATGTCCATGGCCGAGTTCGTTACGTGGCGCCTTCCGTCACCCGGATATTGGGATATTCCGAACGTGATCTGATCGGCTCCGATTTTCGTAAACTGATTCATTCGGACGATCGCGTTCGGGTTCACAGGCAAATCGGCATGCTGGTGGCGTCGGGCGATACTGGGCTCCATGATGTGGAATATCGCGTGCTTCATGCTGACGGCGAGTATCGCTATCACGAAGCGGGGCTTCGCAATCTTGCGTCGCATGAACTGGTCGGCGGACTGCTGTTGAGCTTCTGCGATGTAACCGCGCGCGTGGTCGCTGAGCAGGATGCGCGGCAACGCAGGGACGAAATGCAGGCGCTTCTAAGGTTCCGTACGATGGCGGAGTTAGGCTCGGCCATCGCGCATGAGCTCAATCAGCCGGTTGCCGCCATACGCAACTATGCCGCGGGTTGCCTCAAGGTCATACCGGAAGACGATGCCGGCGCCAAAGTCAGCTGGGCCATACGCAAAATCGAACAGGAAGCCGAACGCGCGGCGCGTATCATGCGCAGCATACGCAATTTTACCACGGAGGGGCGTACGGAACGTCGAATGCAGCCCCTTCGGGATATTTTTGCTGATGTGGAAGCGCTGACGAGCGTGCGCGCCCAGGAGCATGGCGCAATCATCAAGTTTCCGACATTGCCCAAAAGCCTGAAAGCCTGGTGTGACAAGACCTTGACCGAGCAGGTGATGGTCAATCTTATCCTGAATGCTCTCCACGCCATTCAGGGCGAGGATGTTGAGGATCGCACGATTGAGGTCTCGGCGCATGCTCTCGATACTGAGTTTGTGGAGATCGTGGTGAGGGATCGGGGCCGGGGAATGACGCCTGATCAGCTCGATGCGCTTTTTCAGGCGCGCCGGTCAACTCGGGAAAGCTTCGGCCTCGGCCTTATATTATCACGATCGATCGTCACCAACCATGGCGGGCAAATCTGGGCGCGCTCAGCAATCCATGAAGGCACAGCGATGTTCTTCACTCTCCGCCGGCGTCCGGAAAAGCATTTCGTTACGCCCCCAGTCGCCATTCAGGGACATGGGTAAGAACATCATTCACCAGTGCGGCAAGGGACTGGTTTCGGAACTTGTCGCGAATATTTGTTCGATGTGCGTCCACAGTCTTGCAACTAATGCCGAGTTCGTGAGCAATCGTTTTGCTGCGCTTGCCGATCACCACCTTGCGCAGCACCTCGATCTCCCGACTGGACAAAAGCGCGAGCCGGCTATCGAATTCCTGCCGTTCGGCGCGCTGCACATAATCCGTCGTCGCAGCGCGTAGCGTGCGCGTGATGCGATCAAGCATTTCCTGCGGCGTATAGGGCTTTTCTACAAAGTCGATCGCGCCATGCTGGAGAGCTTTTACAGCCATCGGAATATTGCCGTTGGCGGTCACGAAGATCACCGAAGTCGGCAGGTTGCGTTCACGGATCACCTCGAACAGTTCAAAACCGCCCATTTCGGGCATGCGAACGTCAAGCACGACGCAGGAGGGATGGGAAGGGTTGAATTTATTCAGGAAGTCGGCGCCGCTGTTGCAGCACCGGCATTCGATATTCACTGTTCCGAGTAGCCAGGACAGCGATTCGAGCATCCCTTCATCGTCATCGACGACGTAGACGACCGGTAACGCCACCACCATCATCTCTCCTAAG
The DNA here is from genome assembly GCF_057401885.1 of Novosphingobium sp. 550D. Lineage (NCBI taxonomy): Bacteria > Pseudomonadati > Pseudomonadota > Alphaproteobacteria > Sphingomonadales > Sphingomonadaceae > Novosphingobium > Novosphingobium sp. 550D. Next base: position 87,485 of record NZ_JBXYYZ010000002.1, read on the forward strand.
GTCTTGTGCCTGCTGGAGAGTATATCTGGTTTTTGGGTCCATCGCTATGGGGGTAAATATCTAGTGGACCCGATGCTCCCCCTTAGCGACGACATTGGCTTATGGCTTTATCAATCCGATTTGAATTCATTCTGGAGGGATGCATGGAGCGCGGAAAGAACACAAAGCCTCTTCTGGAAAGGATCGGCATCTTCGGCGCCAACGCCCATATCGGCAAACCCATGGCGCATGAAATCAGGGAGCGGTCGCCCAATACGCAGCTTCGTCTCATCATCCGTTCGGAGGGGCATCGCGCCGCGCTCGAGAAGGCCTTCCCAGGTGCCGAGATTGTCATTGCAGATTATTATGATCTCCCCTCGCTCGAGCGGGCATTGGCGGGGCTGAACGGACTCTTCATCGTTTCGCCGGATTTCCTTGATGAAGATCGGGCCATGACCAATCTGGTCTACGCGGCGCGTGCAAATCCTGGCCTTTTGCACATTGTTCGTCTGCTGGCAGATCCGCCGGGAATGTCAATGGCGCGCGTTCCCGACGCATTGAGGCGTTTTGGTGGCGGGACCGCCGTCCAGCATCTGAGAGCCAAGGCGGTGCTCGAGGCGAGCGGTTTGCCTTTCACCTATATCAATATCGCAGCCTATTTCATGCAGAACTTCCTTACCCAGTTTAATGGTCCCATTCGTGCGGAGCGAATTTTCGCGCTGCCGCGCAACCGACGCATGGGTTTCATCGACACGGTCGATATCGGGCGGTGTGCTGCATCGATCCTGCTGTCATCCAATCAGCGGCATGTCGGTCAGACCTATCATCTCGATAATGGTCATGACGTGATGTGGATGGACGAAGTCGCAACCGTCATGACTAAGGCATTTGGCGAGACCATCACCTATGATGGGACCGATGAAACGTTCCGCAGACTTTGTGGCCCAGGTGTTCGCGCTTATGCCGGGCGTCCTGATGCCGATGAATATTTCATCCATTATTTCCAGTTCGAGCAAGACAATGAGACGGTCTGGCGCAAGACTGACATTGTCGAATATCTGACGGGTCGTCCTGCCACGCGGCTCTATGAGTGGCTCGTCGAAAATAAGTCGGCGATCCTTGGCGTCGACTGAAATCGAGTCGTCCGGGAGTATCTCCGTCAGTCTCGACGCAATTGAGGCGGAGCGGGTTCGGTGGTCTATCGAACGCTCCGCGGGCTCACTTCCCGGGCAACGATTTGACACAAAACATTGATAATAGGTGAAAATCTTCTGTTTTTAGTTCCGGGCGCGGCAATTGGGCCTCTAGCTTTACCAGGTGTTGTTTTGACGCGATTGGTACGGCACAGCGCCGCCCGCCAAAAATAAAACAGCGCGTACCTAGAGTGACTGCTGAGCCTGTAGGGGTTCACTCCAATTGAGCGATGACGTTACCAGCCATAGCATTGCCGACACTAGGAGGGGCTGCTTGAGGGCATAGCGTGGATGGTACGCTAAACAACGCTAAGGGCGAACAATCAGCGAACGCTTATGCGACGCGGCTATCCGGCGGGAGATTGAGGGCCTTGCGGCCAGCGGAAGCGGCTGCGCGATCCCAGAGGAAATCGCCGGAGAAGGCAATATGCTCCCAACCCACGGGGGACGTATGGGCGAGCAGATAATCAGGCACCGCGACCGAGGTTGATCGTAGATGCTGGGCGGCAGCATCCATGTAGATCGTGTTCCAGTAGACGATCGCGGCGATGACTAGATTGAGGCCGGATGCCCGATATTGTTGCGCCTCATGGCTGCGGTCGATGATCCGGCCTTGGCGGAAGGTGTAGATTGCCTGCGTCAGGGCATGGCGTTGTTCGCTGTTGTTGAGACCAGCATGGCATCGCTGGCGCAGATCGGGATTTTCCAGCCAGTCCAGCATGAACAGGGTTCGCTCGATCTTGCCGATTTCCTGTAGCGCGACGTCGAGTTGGTTCTGCCGTTCGTACGCGGCGAGCTTTCGCAGCATGACCGATGGCGCGACATGGCCGGCCTTGATCGAGCCGACGAGGCGCAGCACGTCATCCCATTGTTCAGCGATGATGTCGGTGCGGATACGCTTGCCCATTAGCGGGGCGATGGCCGGATTGGCCTTAACCGGCGCGATCGGCGCGAGGCGCCGGTCTGGAAAGTCGCGCAGGCGCGGGCAGAAGCGAAATCCCAGCATCGCGCACAGGGCGAAGACATGATCGGTCGCCCCGCCAGTGTCGGTGTAATGCTCGACGATTTTCAGATCGGTGCCGTGGCTGGTGAGGCCGTCGAGAACATAGGGTGCCTCATGCGTCGCGGCAGAGATCACGTTGACGTGGTAAGGCGCACGCTGGTCGGAAACATGAGTGTAGAAGCTGAAGCCATGATCGACGCCATAGCGGGCGTTGATATCGCCGCCCGATGCACCGCGCTTCGCGCCCCTGAAGAACTGGCCATCGGAACTGGACGTTGTGCCGTCGCCCCATACGCGCGAGAATGGCAGGCGGTGATGCGCGTTGATGAGCACGGCCAGCGCCGCGCAGTAGCTGTCGTCGCGGATATAGGCGTCATGGGTCCACAGGAGCTGGTCGCGCGTCACGCCCTGGCTCGCGGCAGCCATGCGCGACAGGCCGAGATTGGTGGCATCCGCAAGGATGGTGGCGAGCAGCGCGTTTTCGTTGGGGCACGCTTCGCCGGTGCGCAGGTTCGTGAATGCAGCAAGAAAGCCGGTTTCCTGCGCCACTTCATGCAGCAGCTCGGTGATGCGGATGCGGGGCATCATCGCATCGAGCCGGTCAGCCAGCGCTTCGGCATCGGGCATCGCGATCGTGCGAACCGGGGATATCTGGAGGCGGCCGTCGCGGAACCGCACACCCTCCAGAGCGTCGCGCTTCAGGCGCTGGGCAAATTTCTTCAGTCGCCAGTCCAGTTCGCGGCCCCGTTGTTCGAGCCATTCGCTGGCTGTGGGTGGCAGACCAAGAGCCGACACGATTGGCTTCGCCTTCGGTTCGCTGAGCAGGTAGCTGTCGAACTGGCGGTATCCCGCCGATCGCTCCACCCAGACATCCCCCGAACGCAACTTGTTGCGCAGATGCGCGATCGTTGCGATTTCCCAGAGCCGCCGGTTGATCTTGCCGTTATCGCCAACGACGATTTTTCGCCATTCTTTACGGAAGGGCATCGGAGCGTCGGTAGGAAGATCGCGTTTGCCCGACCTGTTGAGGTCGCGCAGCATTTCGATGGCAGCGATCGTTTTCGCACTGCCCTTTCCGGCCCTGAACTGGAGCGTCTCAAGCAGGTCGGGGGCGAACTTGCGTAACGTCGCATAGCGGTCGGCCGCGACCGTCAGCGGATCGAGGTTGGCGGTTTCCGCGATGCTCGCCACTTCCGGCCTCGCCTTCATCAGGGTGTTCCACCCGACCGATGCGTCCAGGACCTCAATTGGATCTTCGCCAGTATCGACCGCATCGGTCAGCGCATCGATCGTTCTGCGAAAGATCAGCATCAGCCGCGCCACGTTCTTCGATGTGGCGGCATAGCTACGCGCCTGGGCATTCTTCGCGCGGGTGAAGATGCTGCCGATCAGCTTGTCCGCCATCTCCAGAGCGCTGTCGGTCAGCTGCTCTTCAAGATCGAGCAGGAAGGCAACCAGCGTGGCGCGCCGCCGGGAGGGAACGTATCGCTCGATCATATAGGCAGGCGATGCACGGCCTTCCCGGACATATTGCCGGAAGCGGTCCGCGTGGATGCGGCCAGCCACGTCCGGGGAGATGCCGATCTTCCGCACTTGCCGCAGGCGGTCGAGAATCTGGCGGATATGATCGGGCCTTGCCGCGATGGGAATGGTCTTGAGCGAAGCGAGCTGGCTCATGCCCCCGGCGTCGTCAAAGAGCTGGTCGAGGGCGTGGACCTGTTCAGCGCTGAGATCGTCGATCAGGGCATAGGCGGCTTGCTTGCGGGCACGCGCGCGCCCCGCGCTGCTGGCACGCTCGATGGTGGAGATGGACGGCAGCAGAATCCGGGCCTCACGAAGGGCGGTGACAACACCGGTCGCTATCGTCATCCCCTTGTCGGTCGCCCATGCCGTTTTCGTGGCCGCTTCGATCATGAACGGAATATCGGCACGCGTCGGCCCTCGCAGTCCCAAGCGCGCGGCTAGCTCGCGAGCATGGTCCGTCATGGTCTGGTCCCTCGCCGCATAGTCAGCCAGATCCGTGACGCGCAGGCCAAGCTGTTCTGCGACGAAGGCGGCGAGATCATGGGGCATCGCTCCCCTGTTCTGTATCAACTGCGCCAGTGTGATGCCCGGGTGGCGCAAGAGCGCGAGTTGCAGCGCGACGCCCAACTGGTTCCGTCGTTCCCGTCGCGCGCCGATGATCTCGATGTCCGCAGGCTCGAAGGTGTAGAGCCGAGCCAAGTGGTCGCGATCGGTCGGGATGGCAAGGATCTGATTGCGCTCGCTCTCGGTCAGGAGTTGATGCTTGCGCTTCGTCATGCCGATTCCCGTCCACAAAAGGTCAACTGCGCCTATGGACAGCCATGAGTAAAGAGACATAGTATGTGGACGGCTATGGGCGGGGTGAAGCGGTCGCCCTTCAGAGCGTCCACAGAACGACCGTTTGGGAGACACGATAGATGGGCGGCATTCTGGGCTACGCCCGCGTCAGCACCGGCGATCAGGATGTGGCGGGCCAGACCATGCGACTGGAGAATGCCGGCGCCATCAAGGTGTTCACCGATGTAATATCGGGAAAAAGCATGGAGCGGCCTGGACTGGCCGAACTGATCGCCTATGCCCGCAAGGGTGACACGCTCGCCGTGGTCCGCCTCGATCGGCTTGGGCGTTCGCTGACTGAACTGCTCGCCACAGTCGAAACTTTGCGCAGCCAAGGCATCGCCCTCCTGAGTCTTGAGGAAAAAATCGACACCTCGTCGGCCGCCGGCGAACTCATCTTCCATGTGTTCGGAGCTATCGCCCATTTCGAGCGGCGGCTAATCTCTGAGCGGACCCGCGATGGGATCGCCGCTGCACGCGCCAAGGGCAAGCAGCCTGGCCGTCAGCCGCTCGACATGTCCAAGGTGGATGCGGCCATCAAACTGGTCGAAGCCCGTATCTCGCCGACAGAGGCAGCACGGCAACTCGGCATCGGCAGATCCACCATCTATCGCGAAATGCGCCGCCTTGGCGTGGAAAGGCCTGCCTGAATGTCCAGATTGAAATCTGCTCACGATCTGTCCGGGCTGATGAAATATGCGGATCGTGCTCCGTGGGACGAGGCGATGGATGAAATGCTGTCCGCGCATCTCGGTCCGGCATGTGAAGCGACCGGCCTCGAACCCGACGCCATATTCGAGATCATCGGTGATCATTGGCAAGGGCCGCTATGGGGCTGCGCCTTTGAAGATCTGCTGACACAGGAACTGGAACCTGACGGTCGCAATCTGGTCGATGACTATCTCAAGCGCCGAGGCTGGAACGAGAAGGCGCCGAACAAGGCCTATATGCGCGCGCTGCGGGATACGATGATGTCGCTCTATGAGGTTAGCGAGGTCGTCCCCGGTCAGTCGATGACCTTGCGTGATCTGTTGCGGGATGTTGCGCCAGTCACGGTCCGCGAACACGGCGCGACACAGACCCTCGTCAACTGGGACAAGATCGCTGCACGGGTTGTCGATGTGAACGGTCGCCATGGCATCTCGGGCGCGCTGTTGCCGTTCAGCGCTGATGGCGCCCTACAACTGATCGACGCGTTTGGCCGGCTTGCGGACGATGCAAAGGACACCTCCGAACTAAACCAGACCGACCGGGATGCTATTTTACGGGCATCAGGCCCGATGTTCACGAACATGTGGCTGCTCGATTGTCTGGGCAAAGCCATGCCTGGCACCATGCCGGATATGGTCAACGCCGATGGCGATGATCTTGTGTTCCACCGCATCGTCTTCCCCCTGGCCAAGGGCGTGATCGGCAAGAGCGTGGTTCGCAGGCTGAACGCGGCACAATGGCTGGAGCCTGCCAGCGACACATTCTGGAACTGGCTGGTGCCGGTGACGAAGAAGAGAAAACCACGAACGGCCAAAGGCGGGCAGGCTTTTGTGACGACCATGGAGGACGGCACACCCGTCTTCGCCAATGTCGAGTTGGCGGGACGCAAACTGATCGTTGAGGTCAATAGTGCCGCCCGTGCGGAGAAAGCGATTGCGCAAATGGGCGAATGGCTTGGTGATTGCGTGAGCACACCTATGACCGAAATCCGGACTCTGGCCCAGTTCATGGCTGATGACGCCGCCCGCGCTCCGCAGGAAGAGCCGCTCGATATCCCGCCGGACGAAATGGAGCGCATCGTTCATGATATGCTGACACGCGAATATACCAAAACGCTTGATGAAGCGGTGCCTGCCCTTGGCAACAAGACGCCGCGCGCTCTGGCCCGCACGAAGGCTGGCCGGGCGAAAGTGGCCGACTGGCTCAAATATATAGAGAATGGCGCAGCAAAATCCGGGGTCGGCGAGCCAATGGCTACCTATGATTTTACGTGGATGTGGCAAGAGCTGGGCATCATCGGCCTCCGCAGGTGATGCCCTTGCACGCCGTTCCGGTATTGTTCGTCCTTAGCGTTGCTTGGCGTACCTCCCACGCTATGCCCTCTTGACAGGTGTGGGGGATCTCCCTTAGCCCTAGGGTAATAACAACGCCGCCGAGCCGAATCCTCGTTTCAAACGAGGCTGGGTGGTAAAAGGGAGGGGTCCATGGGGGATCAGAAGGTACTCGTTAATAGCACTCGTTTGCGCGCGGCTTTGCTGGGCGGCTCGATACTGGCCTTGGCCTATATGCCCAGCGGCGCGATGGCGCAGGAAGAGCGGAGCGGCGCCTCTGCGCCCACGCAGTCCGAAATCATCGTCACCGCCCGTAAGCGCGACGAAACCGCGATCGACGTTCCGGCTGCGATCACCGCGCTGGGTGCCGAGGATCTCGACCGCTATGGCACGCGGGACTTCTCCGGCCTGCAGAAGCAGGTTCCGGGCTTGATGATCGCGGACATCCCGTCCAACTCCGGTGGTGCGATCGCGCTGCGCGGCCTTAGCTCCAGCCCGAACAACCCCGCCATCGACCAGACGGTGGCGATCAATATCGACGGCGTGCAGGTCGGCTCGGGCGCGATCATCCGCCTCGGCCAGATCGACATCCAGCAGGTCGAAGTCCTCAAGGGTCCGCAGGCCCTGTTCTTCGGCAAGAACTCCCCCGCCGGCGTGGTTTCGTTCCGTTCGGCCGATCCGGGCGACTCCCTGGAAGTGAAGGGTTCGGTCGATTACGAATTCAATGCCCGCGAATGGGGTGGCCAGGTGGCCGTTGGCGGCCCGCTGACCGAGACGCTGGGCGCGCGCATCGCGATTGCCGGCAACAAAATGAAGGGCTGGATTAAGAACAACGCCCAGGTCATCCCCGGCTTCACCTTTGCGCCGCCCACGAGCCGCAGCCCGGACAAGGAAGAATTCGTCGTTCGCGGCACGCTGGTGTTCAAGCCGACCGCCGAATTCACCGCGCGCCTGAAATACACCTATTCGCACATGACGGCGGATAGCGATATCTTCACCCGCCAGCAGCGCATCGCCTGCCCGTACGGCACACCGCAGGGCAACGGCTATCCCGGCACCATCGATTGCAAGGCGGACGACGTCACCACCAATGGCGGCCAGGATCCGCGCCTGATCGCGCTGGTGACGCCGTTCATCCCGGACTACCTCAATGGCGGCGAGTTCAAGACCACCGGCCAAAAAGCGGTGCAGCACCTCGCCTCTCTGGAACTGAATTACGAGGTCGCGCCGGATATCACGGTCACCTCCGTGTCGGGCTACTACAAGATCGACGACTTCTTCAGCGGCACCGCGATGTATCAGAGCGCCGGCGGCCTGGTGGCCATGCAGCCGTCGACGCGCAAGGAACTCTCGCAGGAAATCCGCCTCGTCACCGCCAAGGACGACTGGCCGGTGAACCTGGCGATGGGCGCCTATTACCAGGATACCAAGATCTTCAACGCCGTCGTCTCTGCGATTGATCTCTATGGACTGACCAAGGGAGCCTCCAGCTCGCCAGGCGCCGCCTGCGGTGCTTGCTCGGAATCCGACTACAATGTGAACGGCAAGACGCTGTCCGCGTTCGGCCAGGTCATCGTGAAGCCGATCGAGCAGATCGAAATCGCCGGTGGCGTACGCTACACGAACGAGAAGAAGGATGTGTCGGCAAGGCTGAACGGTCTGCCGAAGGCCGACGTGCCGGGATTGGGCGCGCCTTATACGGCTTCGGATGTCGAGTACAGCAACTGGTCGCCCGAAATCACCGTCCGCTACCGTCCGAACCAGGACTGGACCGTTTTCGGCGCGTGGCGCAACGGCTTCAAGTCGGGCGGCTTCAACACCGGCAACGGACAGGCCGCGCCGAGCGTCAGGACGATCGATTACCGTCCGGAAAAGACCAAGGGTTTCGAAGCCGGCGTGAAATATTCGAACGGCCGCTTCAGCGCGAACCTGACGGCCTATACCTACAAGTACAAGGATCTGCAGGTCGAGACCTTCGATCCGATCTCGCTGGCGCGGCGCCTGATCAACGCGGCTACCTCGACGATCAAGGGCATCGAAGGCGATTTTCAGTGGCGCACGCCGCTTGACGGGCTCGAACTGCGCGGTTCGTTCAACTACAACAAGGCGCGCTACGGCACCTTCCTGGCGGGCTGCTACGCTGGCCAGCTGGTGAGCGAGGGTTGTAACCTGACGCCGACTGCCGCGCTTGCCGCTGCGATTGCGGGCGGGTTCGATCCGAACGGGGTTGTGCCCTTCCCGGCGGGCGCTCGCTACCAGAACCAGGATCTCGGCGGCAGGCCGCTGGTGCTGGCGCCGGACTGGACCGGCAGTCTGGGCTTCAGCTACACTACCCCGGTCGGCAACAGCCTGGAAATCGGCTTCAGCAGCGACGCAATGTATTCCAGCAGCTTCTTCGGCCAGCTGGAATCGGCACCGCAGGGGAAGCAGGAGAAATACGTCAATCTCGATGGCTCGATCTTCGTCGGTGCGCAGGACGGAACCTGGAGGCTGGCGCTGATGGGCCGCAACCTGACCGAAGTCTATCGCTCGCGCTTCGTCAGCCAGACGCCGCTGACGGGTATCGCGACGCGTGCGGGCACCAACATCCCGGGCGGTCTGCCGGACTTCTCGGGCAATGTGAACCGTGGCCGCGAAATTCGCATCCAAGGGTCGTTCAAGTTCTGATCGTTTGAGGGAGGCCGAGAGGGAATAAAATCCCTCCGGCGGATACAAGGGGGATCACTACGCCGGCACGTCAGTGCCGGCGTATTTGTTCGTCCGGCACCACTTCCAGCGCGGGGTCCAGCGCAAGCCGCGCGGCCAGGTTGGCAAGATCCTTGTCGAGCTGGTAGCCGCGCAACGCGGCGCGGCTTTCCCCCAGCGAGAGCAGCAGGCGGCCGCCCTGCGCGGTAAGCGCGCTGGCTTCGAGGAGCTTGTCCGATCCGCCATCGAGCCGACGGAACAGGCGGATCGCGAGGCCCAGCCGGACGCCTTCTTCCAGCAGGTTCGCATCAGCCAGCATGGCCAGTTCCGGTGGTAGCTCCGTCTCGCCGGAATTGGACAGGACGGTCGCGGCGATCATCGCGCGGCCTTCCGCGCTCAGGCCGACCCAGCGCTTGTGCAACGCCCAGTCGAGGCTCTGGCGGCTGCGTAGGTTCTTCTCGATCGATTGCGACGCCATGGCGAGCATGGTGGCCGCCAGGCGCCAGCGTTCTCGCCCTGGCGTGGCGGAGGATACCGCGCCCACCGTCCAGCCCGCGATCCTGGCCGCCCGCTGCGGCGCGCAGCCGCGCGGCGTGGCGAAAGCGGCCATGCCGGCCAGCAGCGGATCCTGCGTGCGCGCCGCCGGTTCGAGGCGCTTGTAGAGCAGCCCTTCGCGCAGCCCCCAGGAAGAGAAGACCAGCCGGTCGGGCTGGAGCTCCTCGATCAGAATCTGCAACAGCGCGCCGGCATCGGGCAGCGCATCGGCGCGCATGGATGAGATGCCCCGCGCCGTATTCAGCTCGGTCGGGTCCGTCCGTGCCAGCGCCTTGAGGATTTTCGTGGTCTTCGCGGGATCGAGTTCGAAGCCATGCGTATCGTTGAGCGGCCAGTCGATATGCTGCCGCGCGAATTTGGCGAGCGCACGCCAGGTTCCGCCGACGAGATAGAGCGGGCTGCGATGCGGCGTGTCCCAATCCGAGGATTTCAACGCCTTTATCACGATCTTGCGCAGCCGGTCCCCGCCATCATCGCGCACATGGGGCAGCAGCAGCGTGCCCAGCGGCAGGCTGACGCCATGTTCCCATTGGCCGGCATCGATCGAGATCAGTTCCAGACTGCCGCCCCCCAGATCGGCCACGGTGCCGCGCGCATCGGGGAACGCGCCGATCACGCCCATGGCGCTCGCCTCGGCCTCTTCCTCGCCCTTCAGCAGGCGTGGCTCGAAGCCGAGCGCGCGAACCCGGTCGAGGAATTCCGGGCCGTTTTCGGCATCGCGCGAGGCGGCGGTGGCGACCACCTGGACATCGGTGATCTTGAGGTCGCGCAGCAGCACAGCATAGCGCGCAAGGCCGGCCAGCGCCATGTCGATCGCCCTGGCGGGGATGCGCCCGGTGCTGGAGAGATCGCGGCCGAGCCGCGCGGGCAGCTTCTCGTTGATCAGCCCGCGCGGGGCGCGCTTCGACCCGCCATAGACGACGAGGCGGATGGTGTTGGAGCCGATGTCGATCACGGCGCAGTCCATGCGCGCGTCGGACAGGACGGCGGTTCCGTTTCGCGGTTTCATCGGATCAGGGTCCGTATCGAAGGCTTCAGGCCGCGCCCTTGCGCAGCGTCAGTTTGGGAACCGCACCGGACGCCAAGGCTCCGCCCCGCCCGGAGAGCGAGGGGTTGATCATGAAGTAGCGGTGCAGGTTGAACGGCTTGTCTCCCGTTTCCATGCGATCATAGGTCCCGTCGGGTTTCAGGAGCCAGCTCTGCTCGTTGTCGAGCAGGTTGGCCAGCAGAACCTGTTCCAGGACCTGGTCATGCACGGTGCGGTTGGTGATCTGCACCAGCGCTTCGACGCGGCGATCGAGATTGCGCGACATGGCATCGGCCGAGGAGACGAAGACCCTCGCCTCGGGGCTGGGCATGCGCGATCCGTTGGCGAAGGCCCAGATGCGGCTGTGTTCGAGGAATCGGCCGATGATGGACTTGACCGTGATGGTCTCCGACAGGCCGGGCACGCCCGGGCGCAGGCAGCAGATGCCGCGGACCACCAGCACGACTTCGACGCCGGCCGCACTCGCCGCGTAAAGCCGTTCGATTACACCTGAATCGGTCAGGGAGTTGAGCTTGGCCCAGATCGCCGCCGGCTTGCCTTTCCCGGCATTGGCAATCTCCGCATCGATGCATTCATAGAGCTTTTCGCGCAGCCCAATGGGCGAGATCGCGAGCAGCTCCGGCTGCTGTGGCTCGATATAGCCGGTAACGAAATTGAACAGCTGCGCTACGTCGCGGCTGAGGCGCGGATCGGCGGTGAAGAAGCTGAGATCGGTGTAGATGCGCGCCGTCACCGGGTGATAATTGCCGGTGCCGAAATGGCAGTAGGTGCGGTAGCCGCCATCTTCCTTGCGCACGACCATGGAGACCTTGGCGTGGGTCTTCCAGTCGACGAAGCCGTAGATCACCTGCACGCCGGCGCGTTCCAGCTGGCTGGCCCACATGAGGTTCTGTTCTTCGTCGAAGCGGGCCTTCAGTTCCACCACGGCGGTGACGGACTTGCCCGCTTCGGCCGCTGCAATCAGCGCGGCGATGATCGCGGACTGCTTGCCCGCGCGGTAGAGCGTCTGCTTGATCGCGACGACGTCGGGGTCTTCGGCCGCCTGACGCAGGAAGTCGATCACCACCTCGAAGCTTGGCTCTGTTGCAAAAATCGTGAAGCTTGAGCATGCTTGGCGGAGATTGGACGGACGGAACGATGACGGATTTCAAGTGGCGCCATTTCCAGGGTGATGTGATCCTGTGGGCGGTGCGCTGGTATTGTCGCTATCCGATCAGCTATCGCGACCTTGAGGAAATGCTGGCGGAACGCGGCATTTCGGTCGACCATACGACGATCTATCGCTGGGTCCAGTGCTACGCCCCGGAGATGGAGAAGCGGCTGCGCTGGTTCTGGCGGCGTGGCTTTGATCCGAGCTGGCGCCTGGATGAAACCTACGTCAAGGTGCGGGGCAAGTGGACCTACCTGTACCGGGCAGTCGACAAGCGGGGCGACACGATCGATTTCTACCTGTCGCCGACCCGCAGCGCCAAGGCAGCGAAGCGGTTCCTGGGCAAGGCCCTGCGAGGCCTGAAGCACTGGGAAAAGCCTGCCACGCTCAATACCGACAAAGCGCCGAGCTATGGTGCAGCGATCACCGAATTGAAGCGCGAAGGAAAGCTGGACCGGGAGACGGCCCACCGGCAGGTGAAGTATCTCAATAACGTGATCGAGGCCGATCACGGAAAGCTCAAGATACTGATCAAGCCGGTGCGCGGTTTCAAATCGATCCCCACGGCCTATGCCACGATCAAGGGATTCGAAGTCATGCGAGCCCTGCGCAAAGGACAGGCTCGCCCCTGGTGCCTGCAGCCCGGCATCAGGGGCGAGGTGCGCCTTGTGGAGAGAGCTTTTGGCATTGGGCCCTCGGCGCTGACGGAGGCCATGGGCATGCTCAACCACCATTTCGCAGCAGCCGCCTGATCGGCGCAGAGCGACAGCCTACCTCTGACTGCCGCCAATCTTTGCAACAGAGCCATCAGTCCTGAGGCCGCTCATGCCGCCGTCGGCGCCGCCCTCCGGGCCGGCGCCGACGAAGGTTGTGCG